>NZ_JAPZPQ010000010.1:0-89147 GCF_040407505.1 Sphingomonas faeni
GGTGCACCCAGAGCGATTCGAACGCCCGACCCTCAGATTCGTAGTCTGATGCTCTATCCAGCTGAGCTATGGGTGCACTGGAGGGGCGCTGATAGCAGGCATTTTCGGGGGCGCAAGGGTTTGCCGCGATAAAGTTGTGTCGCGCGGCGCGGACGCATAGAGCGGCGAGCATGAAACTCGCCGCTCCGCTCCGCTCGCTGTCGCTACTCGCCCTGCTCGCGGCGTCCGCGTGCAGCAAGGATACCACCGCCTATCCGTCGCTCGGCTTGCGCCCGGTCGAGAAGCTCGGATTCGCCGAGCCCGAGGTGAAGACCGCGGTGGCCGCGCCCGATCCAGCGCTCGATGCGGATCTCCGGACAATCTCGGGCAAGCTCGATGCGATTGCCGCCGGCTTCACGCGCGACGCAGCCAAGACCGAGGCCCTCGCACGGACCGCACGCGGCGCCGCAGTCGGCAGCGACGCATGGCTCGCGGCCCAAACCGCTCTCGCCGGTCTCGACGACTGGCGCGCACAATCGTCCGCACTAGTGACCGATATCGAGCAACGCGCCACCGACCGCGCCGCCAAGCTGCAGCCCGACTATCCCGCGCTGGCCGCGATCCGCGACAAGGCACAGGCGGAAAACGATCGCCAAGGCGCCACGATCACGCGCATCCAGGCAAGCCTCCCAGCCGCTTGATCCGTTGCTGATCCTCTGCCGACAGGGAGGAGGATCAGACGGCTAGAACCCCTTCAGCAACGGCAGGATCGTCGAATAATCGTCAGTCCATGCGGTGAAGCCCTTGCGCGGCACCAGCGGCGCCCACTCAACATCACCCGCTCGCAACGCGGCAATCGCACGCGGATCGCGCGACAACGCCGCCCAGTCCGACGCCGATGCCCGATCGACCAGCAAGCTCGACGGGCGGTATTTCAGCTCGACCGCACTCCACCCGCCCTCGCGCGCCGCCGCCGCGATCACCGGCTCCAGATCGATGAACCGGTTGGAGATGTGCACCAGCAACAGGCCGTTTCGCGACAGCACCCGGCCATAGGTCGCGAACGCCTCGCGCGTCATCAGGTGCATCGGTACCGAATCCGAAGAGAACGCATCGAGCGCGAGCAGGTCGAGACTATCCGCCGCATCATGCGACAGCGCGATCCGCGCATCGCCCATCCGGATTTCCGACTTGGGCAGGCACCGCGACAGATAGGTGAACTGCCCGGTATCGCGCGCGATCCGTACCACGGCCGGGTCGATCTCGTAGAACCGCCAGCGCTGCCCCGGTCGGGCGTAGCAGGAAAGCGTCCCCGTCCCGAGCCCGACCACACCGATCCGCGCCTGCGGGCCGTACAAGGCAGGCGCGGCTCGCATCGCCTGCCCCACGCCCGATCCGACCGCGTAATAGGTCGTCGGCGTCCGCTCGCGCTCAGGCGAACCGCGCAACTGGATGCCGTGCACCGTTGTCCCATGATCGAGTTCGCGCGTGCCGCCGTTCGGCCCCGGCGTGTTGCGCACGGTATAGACGCCGAAATAACTCCGCACCCGCGCGCCCGGATCGAGCGAGAACTCGAGCGACCGATACCCGCCGAACAGTACCAACGCACCCGCCAGTACGACCATGTACGGCCGCCGCGCGCCGATCGCGACGAATCCGATCGCCGCTATCACCAGGAAGACGAGGCCCTGCCGCCCCTCGCCGAACACGCCATCGGGATTGCCGATCCGCAACCCGGTAAGGATGACCAACGCGCAGACGATCGCGAGCAACGCGACGTGTTTCGCCGGTCCCTTGCCCATCCACAGCGCGCGGAACCGTCCGAACAGATACATCTGCGGCACGAGCGCGCCCGCCGCGAGGATCAGCAGCGGATACTCATACGTCCAGTCGAACACCACCGGCGCCACCAGCGCAGCGAACACGCCGCCAAGTGCCCCACCCGCCGACATCGCAAGATAGAAGCCGGTCAGTCGATCGGGCGCCGGCCGCTTGCGATACAGTGCCGTGTGCAGCGCCACCGAGATCATGAACAACAGCACCAGCGCGATCCCCGCGCTGAAGAACGGCCGCTCGTTGACCCCGCCCATGATGACCCCGCCGAACAGCAGGATCGTGATCGGCGCGATCCGCGTCAGCAGGTCGGCGAGCCAGCGATCGTTCGCAAACGCCACGCTGAAGCTCAGCAGATACAGCCCGAGCGGGATCACCCATAGCAGCGGCATCGCAACGATATCGGTGGTGATATAGGTCGACGTCGCCAGCATCATTCCCGACGGCACGAGCGCCAACCCGATCCAATGCGCGATCCGCCGCGCGCCCGGCGGCGCGCTGGTTGCGGCAACATGATCGACTGCTGCGGTCTTCGGCAGACGCGTGGCGCAGGCGAGCACCAGCACGATCAGCAGCAGATACCCGCCGCTCCACAACAAGCTCTGGCCGTGCACCGCCATCAGCGGCTCGACCAGCAACGGGTACGCGATCAGCCCCGCGAAACTGCCGAGGTTCGACGCGGCATACAGCGCATACGGATCGCCGCCGCCACTCGCCGCACTGAACCAGCGCTGGATCAGCGGCGCCTGCGCGGATACCGCAAAAAACAACGGCCCGATCGACAATCCGAGCAGCCATGGCACCCACAAGGCCGGCAACGCGTCCGCCGGCAGGTCCATGGCGATCAACCCGATCGGCAACCACAACGCCGCAGCGATCAGCACCCCAAGGTGGATCGCCGCCTGCGCCCGCGGTCGGACACGTCCGAGCCAATGCGCATACGCATAGCCCGCGAGCAGCAACGCCTGGTACACCAGCATCGCCGAGTTCCACACCGCCGGCGCGCCCCCCAGCCGCGGCAACGCCATCCGCGCCACCATCGGCTGGACGAGGAACAGCAGGAACGACCCCGTCAGGATCGTCGCCACGAACATCGTCCGGCACCAGCGCGCCATCAGCGGCTGGTCTTCGATCGATACGGTCTCAGACATAAGCGGGGCAGTCGATCCGGTAGAGGATGTGGCGGCGAAGCGGGTCATCTTCGGCGAGCTTCGGGTGATCGAAATCGCCGTCGACCACGCGGGTCATCCCGAGCCGCTCCATGAGCGCGCGGCTGGCCGCGTTTGCCGGGACGGTGATCGCCCAGACCGTCGGCAAGTCCATCTCACGCCAACTCCAGGCGAGGGAAGCCTCCGCGGCCTCCCGCGCATAGCCCTGCCCCCACTCGGTCTGGACAAGGCTCCAGCCGATCTCGGGTTTCCCCTCGATCGGCGTACCGACCGGGCCCGGCTTGATCCCGCACCAGCCGATGAACCCGCCGGTATCCCGTCGTTCGAGCGCCCAGAAGCACGCGCCATAGTCGGCGAACATCGCCTTTTGGCGTGCCACCACCGCGACGGAGTCGGCCGGCGACGGCGCCGACCCCAGATACGCCATCACTGCCGAATCGGCGCACATCGCATGATGCAAGGCGGCATCGTCATCACGCCAGCCGCGCAAGATCAGCCGTTCGGTCTCGATCATCCGCCGAGCAATTTCGCCGCATGCGCCGCGTGATAGGTCAGCACACCCGAGCAGCCGGCGCGCTTGAACGACATCAGCGTCTCGAGCACCATCACGTCGCGCTCCGCCGCGCCAGCTGCGACGGCGTGCTCGATCATCGCGTATTCGCCCGACACCTGGTACGCGAACACCGGCACCTCGAACGCCTGTCGCACGCGGACGATGATGTCGAGATACGGCAGGCCGGGCTTGACCATCACCGTGTCGGCGCCCTCCGCCAGGTCCATCGCGACCTCGCGCAAGGCCTCTTCGGCATTGGCGTTGTCCATCTGGTACGTCTTCTTGTCGCCCTTCAGCAGCCCCCGCGAACCGACCGCATCGCGGAACGGGCCATAGAACGCGCTGGCGTACTTGGCCGCGTAGGACATGATCTGGACGTTGTGGTGCGACTCCGCCTCGAGCGCGCTGCGGATCATGCCGATCCGGCCGTCCATCATGTCCGACGGCGCGATGATATCGGCGCCCGCGTTCGCCTGGTTGAGCGCCTGCGCGACGAGCATCTCGGCGGTCGTGTCGTTGACGACATAGCCAGCCGCGTCGACCAGCCCGTCATGGCCGTGGCTCGTATAGGGATCGAGCGCGACGTCGGTCAGCACGCCGACCTCGGGCGCCGCGTCTTTCAGCGCACGGATTGCTTGGCACATCAGGTTGTCGGGGTTGAGCGCCTCCCGCCCGTCCTCGGTCCGGCGCTCGACCTGCGTGTACGGGAATAGCGCGATGCACGGGATGCCGAGGTCGCGCGCCTCGCGCCCCCGCGCGACGATCCCGTCGACCGACCAGCGCGACACGCCGGGCAGGCTGGCGATCGGTTGCTCGACGCCGGCTCCCTCGGTCACGAACAGCGGCCAGATCAGGTCGGCGGGAGTCAGCACGGTCTCGGCATGGAGGCGGCGGCTCCAGGCGGAGGCGCGGGTGCGACGAAGGCGAAGCGCGGGATAGCTTGCGGTCATGCGGCGGGCTTTGCGGGATGCGCGGCGACGGATCAAGTTTTACGGGAGAAGCGTTACGGGTGCGAAACCGCATGCCGTGCGTTGGGGGCCTTATGTCGAACGATACGATCACGTCCGCCGCGCTCGTCGTCAATGCCAAGTCGCGCAAGGGCCAGAAGCTGTTCAAGCGCGCGTGTGCGGCGATGTCGGGGCTGCCCTATGAGGTCGACGCGCATGCCGTCGAGGATCCGAAGGACCTGGAGGCGACGGTATTGCGGGCGCTCGCGAAGAAGCCGGACCTGCTGATCCTCGGCGGCGGCGACGGTACGGTCAGCGGGTTGGTCGACTTGATGGTGGGTCACGACGTGATCCTTGGCGTCCTGCCGCTCGGCACCGCCAACAGTTTCGCCCGCACGCTCGGCATTCCGCTGAATATCGAGGGCGCGGTGGAGGTGATCCGGACCGGCAAGCCACGTCGCATCGATCTCGGCATGATCGACGGCGATTATTTCGCGAACTGCGCGGCGATGGGCATCAGTCCGAAGATCGCCGAGACGGTCCCGCACGGGTTGAAGAAGATCTTCGGCAAGGTCGGCTATCTGGCGTGGGCGACGTATCAATACATGCGCTTCCGCCCGTTCACGCTGATCGTCGGCGAGGGCCCGACCGCGGTAAAGATCCGCGTCGTCGAGGTGCGGATCTCGAACGGGCCGTATCACGGCGGCACCGAGCTGGTCGACGCGGCGGCGGTCGATTCGGGCGAGATCGTCGTGCAGGCGGTGATGGGGCATGTGAAGCGGCGACTGGTGCAGAACTGGTATGCCAGCGTGTTCCGGCTCGAGTCCCGCCACGAAAAGGTGCGCGATTTTCGGGGGAAGAGCCTGAAAATCAACACGATCCCGCCGTTGCCGATCTCGATCGATGGCGAGGTGCTGGCGAAGACGCCGGTAACGGCAAAGGTCGCGGCTGGGATCATCCGAGTTATGGCGCCCGCCTGAGGGCCCTCGACTAGCGGCACCACCCACCCCCTTGTTCTCCCGCGAAGGCGGGAGCCCAGACTGGGTACCCGCCTTCGCGGGGAAACAATTTAGTGGAGGGGTGACCTATCCTCACACCACCCCGGCGAAGGCCGGGGCCCAATTGGACAGGCCGGAGTAACCGCTGGCGGTCCTACGTTAGCAACGTTCCCCAATTGGGCCCCGGCCTCCGCCGGGGTGGAACTGGGTGGCCTTACTTCGCCCGCCGCACCGTCAAAATCTTAACCGGCGCAGCGATCATCTGCCCCTTCATCACCCCAACCCCGGCAGTCGGCGACGTCGGCGCAGCAAGAATGCGCTTCACCACGTCCATCCCCTCCACCACATGCCCAAACGCCGCGAACCCCGCCGTATCCCCACTCCCCGCCGGATTAGCATCGAGCGATAACACCGGCCCGACCGTGATGAAGAAATCCGCCGTAGCGCTCCCCGGCGCAAACCGTGCCATCGAGATCGTCCCATCGACATGCGACAGCCCGGTCTGGCTGGTCGGCTCATGCTTCACCGGCGGCAACAACCGCTTCACCTCGCCCTGCGGCCCGCCCTGGATCAACCCAGCGTCCGCCCCCAGCTTCATCGCCCGGTAGAACGTCACCCCGTCGAGCCGCTTCTGGTCGACATACCGCAGGAAGTTCGAAGTCGTCAGCGGCGCACGCTCCTTCTCCAGCGCCAGCGTGATCGGCCCCTCGCTCGTCGTCATCACGATCGAGACGGTCGCAGGAGCAACGGGCGGCGACGCCGGCGGAGCCTCCTGCGCGGAGACGGAAACCGCGCCGAGGACGGCAAGAGCGAGCGTGACGAATCTGGAAATCATACCCCACGCTACCGCGTCCTCCACTCGCTGTCAGCGGCCCCGCGACACGATATTGCGCGCGGCAAAGTTTTGCTTGGGTTTGCACGCCCGCACGCAATGCGTATCCGGGAAGCGATGACCGATCTCGCCATTCTCTACGAGCACCCGCTCTGGTTCGAACCGCTGTTCGCCGCCCTCGATCGCCGTGGCGTCGACTTCTCGCGCGCCAAACCCGACGGCTTCTGGAACCCCGCCGACCAGAGCGCCCCCGCCCCCATCGTCTTCAACCGCATCGCGATGTCGAGCTTCCTGCGCAACGACGAGCATCCGATCTTCGACACGATGGCGATGCTCGATCATTGGCGCCGCACCGGCGCGCGCGTGATCAACGGCACAGACGTCCTCGCGATCGACGCCTCCAAGGCGCGGCAATTGTCGCTGATCGCCTCGCTCGGCCTCGCAATCCCCGAGACGCGCGTCGTCCACCGCGCCGCCGACGTCGTCCCGGCCGCGCAGACGCTCCGCTTCCCATTGGTCGTGAAGGCGAACATCGGCGGATCGGGCGCCGGCATAATCCGCTTCGACAGCCTCGAAGAGTTGCGCACCGCCGTAGCCGACGCCGGCCTCCCAAGCAGCGTCGACGGCGTGCTGCTGGTCCAGGAATACGTTCCCGTCCGCGACGGCGCGATCACCCGGATCGAGACGCTCGACCGCAAGTTCCTCTACGCGATCGAAGTCGCAGGCGGCGGCGCATTCGATCTCTGCCCGGCAGATGCGTGCGTCGTCCCCGGCTCGGGCATCAAGATGGCCGCGGTCGAGCCCTCGCAGACCTTGAAGGGCGCCGCCGAAGCGATCGCCCGCGCGGTCGATCTCGACGTCGGCGGCGTGGAAGTAATGATCGACGACCGCGACGGCGTCGCGCGCTTCTACGACATCAACGCACTGTCGAACTTCGTCGCCAAGCCCCTCGAAATGCTCGGCTGGGATCCGCACGACCGCCTCGTCGATTACCTGATCGAACAAATCGAAAAGGCCCGCTGATGCGCTATGGTTACTGGACTCCCGTCTTCGGCGGCTGGCTTCGCAACGTCCCCGACGAGGGCATGGAGGCGAGCTGGGCCTACACCAAGGCGCTGACGCAGAATGCCGAGCGCTGGGGCTACGACCTGACGCTGATCGCCGAGCTGAACCTCAACGACATCAAGGGTATCGAACAGCCCGCACTCGATGCATGGTCGACCGCGGCGGCGCTGGCGGCGGTGACCGACAACATCGAGCTGATGGTCGCGGTCCGCCCGAACTTCCACCACCCCGCGCTGTTCGCCAAGGCGGCGGCGAACATCGACCGGATCTCGGGCGGGCGGCTGGCGCTCAACGTCGTGTCGTCCTGGTGGGCGGACGAGGCGAAGCAATACGGCCTCCAGTTCGACCAGCACGACGATCGCTACGCGCGCACCGCCGAGTGGCTGACCGTCGTCGACGGGCTGTGGACGCAGAAGCGGTTCGACTTCGCGGGCCAGTTCTACACCACCGAACAGGCGATCTGCTCGCCCAAGCCCGCCAAGCGCCCGACCGTCTACGCCGGCGGCGAAAGCGAGAAGGCCAAGGCGATGATCGCCGCGCAGTGCGACGCCTATGTCATGCACGGCGACCCCGCCGACGCTATCGCCCCGAAGATCGCCGACATGGCCGCGCGACGCGAAGCAGCTGGCGGCGCGCCGATGCAATACGGCATGGCCGCCTACGCGATCGTCCGCGACAGCGAAGCCGAGGCTAAGCGCGAGCTCGAACGCATCACCAGCGTCACCGAACTCCCCGCGGGCTATGCGAATTTCGACCAGTGGCTGTCGGGCACGCAGCTCGAACGCGAGCTGAAGATCCAGGAATACTCCGTCTCCAACCGCGGCCTGCGTCCTAATCTGGTCGGCACGCCCGAGCAGTTGAAGGAGCGTGTCGCGGAGTACGAAGCCGCCGGTCTCGACCTGCTGCTGCTCCAGATGAGCCCGCAGGCCGAGGAAATGGAGCGGTTCGCCGCGCAGGTCATGGGCACCGCATGATCCGCCTCACCGACGTCGTTAAAACCTACCCGGCAAGCGAAGCGGCGGCCCTAGACGGCGTATCGCTGGAAATCCCGGCGCGCGGCGTATTCGGCGTCATCGGCCAGTCCGGCGCAGGCAAGTCGACGCTGATCCGCCTTATCAACGCGCTCGAACGCCCGACGTTGGGCCGGGTCGAGGTCGATGGCGTCGACGTCGCGGCACTGTCGGCGGCGGACCTGCGCGCGCTGCGCCGCCGGATCGGCATGATCTTCCAGAACTTCGGCCTGCTGTCGTCGCGCACGGTCGCGGCAAACGTGGCGTTCCCGCTCGTGCTCGCGGGCGTATCCAAAGCCGAACGCGAGACCAAGGTAGCCGCACTGCTCGACCGCGTAGGCCTGGCCGATCACGCCGCCAAATACCCTGCCCAACTCTCCGGCGGCCAGAAACAGCGCGTCGGCATAGCCCGCGCGCTCGCCACCGACCCCGACATCCTGCTCTGCGACGAAGCGACCAGCGCGCTGGATCCCGAAACCACCCGCTCGGTCCTCACCCTTCTCCGAGAGCTGAACCGAGACCTCGGCCTGACGATTGTCCTGATCACGCACGAAATGGACGTCGTCCGCTATGTCTGCGACCGCGTCGCCGTCCTCGAACGCGGCCGCATCGTCGAAACCGGCGAGGTTACCGCCATCTTCGCCAACGCCACTCACCCCGCGACACGGCGCATGCTGGCGGCGCTGGCGGCATGAGCTTCTTCGCCAACATCGACTGGTCGGACATCGGCCAGGCGTGCCTCGACACGCTGATCATGCTCGGCGGATCGCTGATCCTCACGATCGTGTTCGGCCTGCCGCTCGGTGTCCTGCTCTACCTCACCGACCGCGGCCGCCTGTCGCAGAACCGAATCGCCAACGCCGTGCTCGGGATCATCGTCAACATCCTTCGCTCGGTCCCCTTCATCATCCTTCTGATCGTGATGATCCCGCTCACCGTGATGCTCGTCGGCACCTCGCTAGGCGTCGCCGGCGCGATCCCGCCGCTCGTCGTCGGCGCGGCGCCGTTCTACGCGCGCCTCGTCGAAGGATCGCTCAAGGAAGTCGACCGCACCACGATCGAGGCGGTGCAGGCGATGGGCGCCACCACGCGCCAGATCGTCACCGGCGCGCTGATCCCCGAGGCGCTGCCCGGCCTTATCGCAGGCGCCACCGTCACCGCGGTCGCGCTCGTCTCGTTCACCGCGATGGCGGGCGTGGTTGGCGCAGGGGGCCTCGGCGATCTCGCGATCCGGTTCGGCTATCAGCGTTTCCAGACCGACGTGATGGTCGTCACCGTCGTGCTGCTGGTCGTGCTCGTCCAGATCATCCAATATGCCGGCGACGCGCTCGCCCGCCACTTCACCCGCCGCTAGGAATCGCCATGAACCGCCGCATTTTGCTCGCCTCGTTCTCGCTGCTCGCGCTCGCCGCCTGCGGTGGCACCAAAACCAACGACGGCAAGACGCTGACCGTCGCCGCGACCGCCGTGCCGCATGCCGAAATCCTGGAGTCGATCAAGCCGACGCTCGCCAAGGAAGGCGTCGACCTCCAGATCCGCGTCTTCAACGACTACGTCCAGCCCAACCTCCAGGTCGAGCAGAAGCAGATCGACGTCAGCTATTTCGAGACCAAGCCGTATCTCGACGAGTTCAACGCTTCACGCGGCACGCATCTGGTGACCTATGCCGGCGTCCACGTCGAACCGCTCGGCGCCTATTCGCGCAAGTGGAAGTCGATCGCGCAGATCCCGAACGGCGCGACGGTCGCGATCCCGAACGAGCCGAGCAACGGTGGCCGCGCGCTGCTGCTGCTGCAGAAGGCCGGGCTGATCACGCTGAAGAACCCGACCAATCCGTTGTCGAGCCTCAACGACATCGCCACCAACCCGAAGAACCTGCAGTTCAAGGAACTGGAGGGCGCCACCCTGCCCCGCACGCTCGGCGAGGTCGATCTCGCGCTGATCAACACCAACTATGCGCTCGACGCGAAGCTCAACCCGGTCCGCGACGCGCTCGCGATCGAGGACAAGAACAGCCCCTACGTCAATTTCGTCGTCGGCCTGCCGGGCGGCGAGAAGGACACGCGCGTCGTGAAACTGATCGCCGCGTTGCGCAGCCCGGCGACCAAGACCTTCATCGAACAGCATTATCGAGGTGCGGTGCTCCCGGCGTTCTGATACCGGCGCGGCCTCGTTAGCGTAATCCCTGAGGCTCCATGACGGTCGTCGCCGCGTATCTCTATCGCCATGGCAAACGCGTCCGCGCGGTCTCGATCGACGAAAAGGTCGATTGCCCCGCGGATCGCTCCGAGTTCGTCTGGATCGGCATCTGCGACCCGACCGACGCCGAGATGCGGACGCTGAAGGACCAGTATAACCTTCACCCGCTGGCTGTGGAGGACGCGATCAAGGCTGACCAGCTGCCCAAGGTCGACGTCTATGGCGATCAGCTCTTCGTCGTCGCCCGCACCGCCCAGCTCGAGGACGACAAGATCGCATATGGCGAAACCGCGATCTTCGTCGGCCACAGTCACATCATCAGCGTCCGCCACGGCTCGGCACGCTCGCACAAGGCACTCCGCGAACAGCTCGAAGCCGCGCCTACGTTGCTGATCAACGGCGTCGATTACGTCCTCCACGCGATTCTCGACTACGTCGTCGACGGCTATCTCCCGATCGTCGAAAGCATCGAGGACGAGGTGCTGGCGATGGAACAACGCACGATCGACGCGTTTCTCGGCCGTGACGAGATCGTCCGCATCTTCGGGCTCCGACGCGAGATGATCCGCTTCCAGCGCATCCTCGGACCCATGGGCGAGGTCGCGGGCAAGATCGTCCGCCTCGACCTCCCCTGCATCGACACCGAGGCGAAACCGTATTTCAGCGACGTGCTCGATCACGTCCGCCGCGTCCAGACGATGGTCGAGGGCCTGCGCGAAGTGCTGACGTCGGTGTTCGAATTCAGCAACCTGCTCGAACAACAACGCACCGGCGCGATCACCCGCCAGCTCGCCGCCTGGGCCGCGATCCTCGCCGTCCCCACCGCGATCGCCGGGATCTACGGCATGAACTTCGAGAACATGCCCGAGCTGAAGACGGAATACGGGTATTTCGTCGTGCTGGGCGTGATCGCGGTCGTCTGCGCCGCGCTGTACGTGAAGTTCAAACAGGCGAAGTGGCTGTAGACCCGCGGATCGACCTGATCGTCATTTCAGTCGGGTGGTCAGATACTGCTTCCCCCCCGGCGAAGGCCGGGGCCCAATTGGGGGCCGCCAATGACGGGCGTTACGCTCCGTTACTGCGACCTTTCCAATTGGACCCCGGCCTCCGCCGGGGGGGGGGGGGTAGGTACTGGAATGGAAGAAGGTAAGCTCAAACCTTAACGAGCATCTTCCCCGTATTCCCACCAGAGAACAACCCCAGGAACGCATCCGGCATCGTCTCGAGCCCCTCGTGCACCGTCTCCTGACGCTTCAGCGTCCCCGCCGCCAGCATCCCGCCCATGTCCTTGTAGAACTCCTCGGCGCGATTCATGTAGTCGCTGACGATAAACCCGCGGATCTGCACGCGGTTACCGATCAGCCGCGCGAGATACTTCAGCTGCGTCGCCGCGCCGCTGTTGTACACGTCGATCATCCCGCACACCGCGAACCGCGCATGCATGTTCGCATGCGCCAGCGCCGCGTCGAGATGCTCGCCGCCGACGTTGTCGAAATACACGTCGATACCTTTCGGAGCAGCCTCGCCGAGCGCCTTCACCACCGGCACGTCGCTCTTATAGTCGATCACCGCATCCGCACCGAGCGACTTCACCCACGCGCATTTCTCCGCGCCGCCGGCCGACCCGATCACCGTCATGCCCTTGGCCTTGGCGACCTGTACGACGGTCGATCCGACCGCACCCGCCGCCGCCGACACGAACACCGTGTCGCCAGCCTTGGCTTCGGCGACCTGGAGCAGGCCAAAATACCCGGTCATCCCCGGCATGCCGAGCTGACCCAGAAACGCCTGCGGAGGCACGTCGAGCGCGGGCAGCTTCTGCACCTGTGCGGCGGGGATCACCGCCTCGTCGCGCCACCCCCCCATGTGCAGCACCATGTCGCCGACCTTGATGCCGTCGTCGTTGCTCTCGACCACTTCGCCGACCGCGCCGCCCTGCATCGCCTCGCCCAACGCGAACGGCGGGACATAGCTTTTCACGTCGTTCATTCGCCCGCGCATGTACGGGTCGACCGACAGCCAGCGATTGGCGATCCGCACCTCGCCGGCGCCGAGCGCGGCCGTGTCGAGATCAATCATGGCGAAGTCGGTATGCTTCGGCATGCCTTGCGGACGTGCCTTCAGGCTCCATGCACGGGCCATAAACTTGCTCCTGTCTTGATTATTCGTGTTGCGGGTATGGCGAAACACACACTCAACGCAACCTACAAAAAGGCCCGGACGTGTCCGCCCGGGCCCCTTTCCGGCTGACATCATGCGACGCCAGCCAACGCTTTCAACAAGTTAGTACGTGGTCGAACCCGACTTGCCGAGCGCGTCCGACGTTGTGCCAGTGGTGGTGCCGCCGGTGGTCGTGCCCGTGGTCGATGCCGTGCCGGTCCCGGTGCTACCCGTCTGCGAGCTCGAAGCATAACCGCTGGTGCCGACATCCTTCTTGTCGCCGCCGGTGCGATCGCCGTAGTCGAACATCGCCGAGTTGCGCTCTTCTTCCTTCCACGCCGCCTTGGCCTCATCGGCCGACTTCGACAGCGTCACCTTGCCGTCGACGGTCTTGATCCAGCGCGACGGGATCGAATGGTGCACACCGCCCGCATCGCGGTCGTTCTTGGTCAGCAGGATCCGGTCGCCCTTCACCTTGTCGACCGTGCCGACATGGCTGCCGTCAGACCCGACCACTTCCATATGCTCGGTAACCTGCGACAGCGAGCTACGCTGACCCTGGCGCTCATTGCGCCACGACGAGAACTCGTTTTCGAACTTCGAGCGGTTCTCGTTGCGATACTCGTCATAATCACGGTCAAGCGCTGCGATCTGCGTGCTACGCCAGCTATGGTAATGGTCGTCATGCGTGTTCGACGACCGATTGCCGAACGCGCGGTTATCGGAGTTGCCATAGGACCGCTCGTCATAGCGCGCATCGGCTTCGCGGCGGCGCTCGGCCTCATCGTCACCGAACCACGAGCGAACTTCGTCGCCTGCGCGCGCGATGAACCCACGATCGTCATAGTCATAGCCCTGTGGCTGGCGACCATAGTCACGCCCCTCGTTTCGGCTGCCGCCGCGCGAGAAGTTGCGGTTATCGTCATCGGCGTCGCGGTTGCGACCTACGTCCTCGAAGCGGCGGCCGTCCGATGCATAGCTGCCGTGATATTCTGTATCGCCCGAACCCTGGCTGCGCTGGCCGTAGGACTGTTGCCCATAGCCCTGGCCGGAGCGCTGCTGGCCATAGCCCTGCTGCCCGTAATCCTGCTGGCCATATCCCTGGCCGTAACGCGACTGGCCATAGCGATCGCCGCCCGAGGGTTGCGAGCGGTCATTGTGGCCGCCGTAATAATCACGACCACCTTGCTCGCGACCATATTGGTCGCCGCGTCCCTGGTCGTCACGCCCCTGATATCCCTGGCCGCGGCCGCCACGGTTGTCGTCGCGATCATATTCGCCGGCGGCTTCATATTCACGCGCGCTGGAACGACCATAGCCGCCACCGTCTGCGCGGAAATCGCGACCGTAATCGTTCGAATTCGGCCGACCGTAATAGTCGCCCGACTGGCGATCTCGGGTGTTGCGTTCGTAGACCATAGGAACCTCCTAATTGCTGTCCTGCGGCTGCCGGCCCCGTCGATCGCGGGGTCGTACATTCCGAGGACTACAAGCGCCAAACTGGCGGAATGTTCCTGCGATTGCGGCGGCTTGACGGCGACACGACGCTGCGTTGCGACGACGCGCCGGAGGTCAGTTGGCGCGGTCGCACCAACCCGGTTGCAACGCCCAAATCGAGCCGCTAGATCACCATCCTGGCCTATGGCCAACTGCGCGGGGCCGTAGCTCAGATGGGAGAGCGCTGCAATCGCACTGCAGAGGTCAAGGGTTCGATTCCCTTCGGCTCCACCAGCGCAAGATACTCAAATTATTCGGCATGTCGTAATCAGCTATACCCGCGTTGAGGTCTCTACAACCACCCTGGCATCATGCTGGTATTGCATCTCACTTATAGGGTGTCCCTGTCGGCAAGGCATAATCGCGACTTAAGCTACTACGCGAGGTGGCCGAGTTGCCGCTCCGAAGCACCGCCGAACAACGTCCGCGATGATCCGCGTGGCATCGGTTATTACCAGTCGCTGCTTGATTTCGTCGAACTCGTAACGATCCAGAAGCGGCACCAATGCTGCATTCACAAACGAAGATGGGACATCCGTGACACCGGCCAGCGATAGGGTGACGCGTGGTTCCCGCGTAAGGGCGGAGGCTACGAGGCCGTAAATTACCGCTCCGTCCTCGTGAGTGTAACAGTGCGGGACATGATCCAGAGCTACTATTACCATTCCAATTCCTCCCGACTTACGTCGTCTCCTACAAAGCAATCTGTCCTGAGACGGATATCCACCAGCGTTCCAGGGTAACTCCCGTTCCCCAGTGTGGCGATCCGTTCCGGTCGGCCATCACTACCACGTTTAGCAAAAAGCCGCCCGGAAAATGAATATATGGTCACCTCACCCTGATTGGCAGTGACGTTATCAATCAGCAGATCTAGTCCGACCCCTCGATTGTTAGGCCGACTCATCGCAGACACGCCCGCGCGGGAGGCCTGCAAAATCGCCGCTGCATCATTCATTGGCCCGACCCGTTCACGAATCGTGGACGGTATCCCTCTCCCAAAATCCGATAGGGTCACCCTGACGTCGCCTAACTTTGGATAATGCTGAGCATGAACGAAACCAATATTCAGGGCAGAATGATCACGTATGTTATTGAAGATTTCGCCGACGCATGTGCGGATACTCCCGACGGCTTCCGGAACGACACCTAGCACTCTGCTTATCCACGGGGCAAATGTATACTCTAGCCAGCCAAACGAATGTGCCAACTCTACTCGCTCAAAAGGTAGCGTCGTGGATCGAACGGCACACGACGAGTCTAAGGCGCAGCCCAGATATTGGCGGAAAAAGCCGCACGAATCTAAATAGGATATCGGTACCTTGTTGGCTTCGTCGTGGTTCGTGAAATGTACGCCGACTCCACAAGCAATAAGCCACTCAATCGTGTTGCAGAACACCGTTAAGCCCGATCCGTCAATGAACCGAAGGCCTCTGAAATCGAAAGTTACGAATTCACTTATTGGCTCACCTTCCGAATTAATGACCGGCCTTGTGAACCAGTACAAAGTACCGAAATTAAAGTAGGGTGGGAGGGACACGATCGTGTTCATGCCCGCTGCGTATAGTGACATCACCGAGGCATCAACCTTATGCCGTTCGGACCGCTTTCCTCAACTCAACGCCGTAGTCGATTGGCCGCCAGCGCAACGACGTTGGCATCATGTTTATAACGCACATGAGAATCGGTGAACTCGCCTGCCGGCTCCCAGAACGCCTCTGTCAAAGCAGTGACTTCGCGCAGGTTCTTTCGGGGCGCACATGGGTATAGCTTGCACCTGCCCCCCCTGCTTGCTGTGTCCGGTAGTTGCATCGATCTGCGCTTCGGCCACGCTCGGCGCTTATGCCACAAGTGGATTGTATCCCATCACACGACAAGCGCGCGGTCGGTCAAGGCTCCAGACCATCGAGGCTCAACATCAACCCGAGTGCGGAAAGTACCGCCATCGCCTTACCAAGCTGGATCGTCGGCTTGCCCGCTTCGAGCTTGATTACGAACCGCGTGCCCACGCCCGCGACACCGGCGAGTTCCTCCTGGCGCAGGCCTTGCGCCTTGCGGGCGGCGCGGACTGCGGCGCCAAGTTCGTGCGTCGTGGCGAAGCTTTTAAATATCATCCTGATCGGGAAGATAGCGGATACCCGCCTCGACACGACAAACCATTCTTCCCGATCGGGAATAAAAGACATGGGGTTCAATTAAGGAGCCTCAAGATCCCGATCGGTAACATCGTCAAGACGGATCGCGCCTATCACTTCTCAATGTCCGGTGCCCCTGCCAGCGCCTGAGGTCGGATCATTAGCTAACGGGGAGGTGGCGATCCAGCCGGGCGTGCAGAAGCTTTATCAATGCCGGGTCCATGAACGCATAGTCGTCCGGTATGTCGAGGCAGATCATGCGCTTACCGTTGAGCGACGATCGAAACCGTTGCTGCAACTTCCTGCGGTGGATTTTCTCCATCACGACGATGACATCGGCCCACCTGACCAGCTCCGAGGTCAGCAGGTTCTCGGCATCGTTGTTCGTACCAGCGGAGTCGACCTCGAGATCGGGGCGCGACGCGAAGACCTGTTCGGCGGTCGGGCTGCGGAGGCGGTTTTGACTGAACACGAACAGAATCTTCTTCACTCAACCGCACCTCAAGGTCGACTTATTTTCGATCACGACCGCGTATCGGTCGGCATCGTCGTGGCACGCATCATACGTCTATGGCGACCGCTCGCCCAGCAGGAGGACATGAGGGAGACCGAACGCCGCGGGATCGTTGTCGAGCCTCACAGGGAGCCACGCAGCAATGAAACTCGACCAGATCTCCACCGAAATCGCCGCCGAGATCCAGGCCGACGCAAAGGCTGTCGAGAACGCGGCGGACGCAAAGACGCCCGGTCTAACACCCGGACCGTTCGGGATGGCGATCGCGATGGTCGATGGCTCGTTGATCCGGGCAGGATCACCCGAAACCTTCCCGATCCAGAGCATCTCGAAGGTTTTTGCGCTCAGCCTGGCGCTGGAGAAGCTTGGCGATACGGTGTTCGAACGAGTCGGGCGCGAGCCCTCGGGCGATCCGTTCAACTCGGTGATCGATCTTGAGCGAACCCAAGGCATTCCGCGCAATCCGTTCATCAACGCCGGCGCGTTGGTCGTCGTCGACATGCTGGTCGAGCAGTTCGGCGATAGTGCCCGGGATGCCGTGCTCGATCTCGTGAAGGGCGGGATCAAAGATGCTACGTCGAAAGCGGCGGTGATGCTCGACCCGGAGGTATTGAACGAGGGCGGCGACCTCAACCGCGCGATGCTTCATTTTATGATGCATCACGACAATGTCTGCTCGCCGATCGACGCGATCATGGACGCTTATGCGCGGCAGTGCGCCGTCAGCGTGGATTGCGTCGGGCTTGCACAGGCCGGATGCTACCTGGCCGATACGCGCATGGCTGCCAACGCTACGGACGATCGCGCCAAGCGCATGCGAACGACGCTCGCGCTGATGATGACGTGCGGCCATTACGACGGTTCGGGCGACTTCGCCGTCCGTGTCGGCCTTCCCGCCAAGAGCGGCGTTGGCGGCGGCATCCTGGCGATCGCGCCCGGCATTGCCTCGATTGCGGTGTGGTCGCCCAATCTGGACCAGCACGGCAATTCGATGCTCGGCGTGCGTGCGCTCGAGATGCTCAACGCGCGCACCGGCTGGTCCGTCTTTGGTCCACCGGTCGACTGAAAGGAGCGCCTCCGCACATGCTTGCCGCCGAAGCGAACCTAGCACATGATCCCTGAAAAGGGGGAACGCGCGTGAACAAGTGGGTGCTGATATTGGCGCTGATCATCGCAACGCCTATCGAGGCGCGGGACCTTAGCGTGCCGGCCGACAAGGGCTGGAAACATGCCGAAACCGGCCTGATCCTTATGCCGCAACTGGCCGGTCTTTCGCGCACCACGCTCACCGATGCGACCGAGACCGAGCATGACGTGGCTGCGCAATATGACGTGGCGGACAAGAGCGTGTTCGCGACAATTTACCTCTTCCACCCGGCAATTCCCGACGTGGCGTTGTGGTTCGATCGGTCGCAGACCGCACTCGAAACCCGCGACATCTTCCGCCATGCCGCCCCGGCGAGCGCCGATCCGATTGCCTTCGCCGCAGCGAACAGCGGGACGGCAACGTCCCTGCGCCAGGTATATGCCACACCCGGCGGCGCATATCGGAGCACCGCCCTCTCGGTCATACCGGTTGGCGAATGGATCGTCAGCATCCGCATGAGTGCGAAGACACTGACAGCGGACCAGCTCAACGCCAGCCTGCAACAGGTGATCAAGGCCGTCCGTTGGCCGCCCCCCACTACGACCGCAACCATCGCGGCCGCGCCCGTCAAGACTTGCGCCACGCCGCTGACCTTCACCAAGGCCAAACAGGCCAAACCGAACGGTGGCGACCTGCTGATGTCCCTGATGGCCAGCACCATGGCAGCGAAGGCAAAAACGGAGGAGAAGCCGACTCCGCCCGTGCCACAACCGAGCTGGTGTCGTGACGGCAGCGCGAGCACCGAATACGGCGTGTATCGGTCGAGCGCGAGCTCGGGTGGTTACATCATGGCACTCTACGATGCTGGTCGGGTCGTCAGCGTCTATCCTTCGGTGATGGGCCAGATCGACAAGAGCGGGACCTATGCGGTGTCGTTGGAGGATGTCGAAGGCACGACGTCCGTCTTTCCGTCGTTCACAGCCCTGCCCTCGCCCAAGCAGGTGTGGGATCTGGTCGGAAGCGGCAAACGCAGCGGTACGATGAAGGGCAAGCAGATGACGATCGATCCGAAAGCTTTCTGACCAGGGCGCCTGCTCGAATTGAGGGTCAGCCTCCCTTCGTTGGGTCATCAGCCACGCTCGCTTCGCGCATCGCTCGAACGCGACCATACTGGATGGGGAGGGTACATGGCATACAAAACAAGCCCGGTTTGGCTGCGTGGATGCGGGACGGCATCCGCAGTAATCGCAAGATAGTAGAGCTCCCAACGCGATAAGGCAGGCTAATCATCACGTTCTCATTGGGGCAATCGGCTCCGAGCTATATGAGAGTAACTTACGGGCTATGGTCGAACTGTAATCACATGGGTGGTCGTGGCTTGCTTGGTTCGCTGGCGGGCACGACGCGGCGCATCGGTGGTGACGCGTGCCGAATCCTGGTATCGCCGATGCGTCGATTTTGTCTTTTTGATGCCTATAATGCCAACAATAACCCATGGTTTCTACGGTTTTTGCTAGAAACGGTCGCATTCGTAATGCGGGGATAAGATGATCGATTATCTTGAGTGCCACGCCAAAGTTCGTTTGAATGATCGGCTTGGGGCGAATCTACGCTTCTCGTTTACTAATGCGCCAAGGGAAGACAGATAACGAAGGTAGTTAACTCGCTACCCAATATACTTAGACTGCCCTTTTGAACTTCAATTAGAGAACGGGATATTGCGAGCCCGAGGCCAGTCCCGCCTGAATCGCGCTTGGTTGTGAAGAAGGGCTCGAACAGCCGCTTTCGATCAGCGGGTGGAACGCCGGGTCCGTCGTCATTCACTCGAATTTCCAATTGAGTATCCGTCGCCAACAACTGGATTTTCACGGATTTTGCGCCTGCCTGCCTACTGTTTTCCAGTAGCGTCCCGAGTACGACTTCCAAAGTCGTTGCTGGTGCAGTTACAAAGGCCAGCACGTCCGAGCCCACGATTTCGATAAAGAAACCAGCCGTTCGCGAAGCCTCTACAACCCGCGTTACTACTTGAGCGGCATCGGTTCTTTCTTCGCCCGGCTCCGCCATGTCGGCGCGTGCGAGATCGAGCAGCCGCGTGACCAGCAGCGCGAGACGGCGGGCATCCGCATCGGCGTTCGCGAGGAAACGACGTCGATCCTCCGGCGCCATGTCCGGGTGATCCTGAAGCAATTCGACCGCGCCGCGGATGCCGGCAAGCGGGGTCTTGAACTCGTGGCTGACCGCGTGGGCGAAATCACGCAGATAGCGCGAACGACGCTCGATGGCCGCCGCCATCACCGCAAAATCGGCGTAGAGACCCTGGATCTCGATCGCCGCGGTCGGTGGCGGATCGGGGACACGACCGCGTCCGCTAGCGACTGCGCGCGTCGCCGCGCCGAGTTGTTCGATCGGGCGCGTCACGCCGCGGGAGATGATGCCGCTCAGCACCACCAGCATCCCGAAGATCGCGGCGATACCAAGCGCTATCTTGCCGCGATCTTCGTACAGGCCCCTGAACAGCGCGCGCGCCGACCGTGACAGCAGGAGCACGCCCACCACGCGGTCGCCGACGATGATCGGGAGCGCGTAATGGACGCGGATCGCTGCGGCTCGGGACAGCCATTCGAAGCGGTACGTCGCGCGGTATGCCCCGTTGCGGCGGAGCACGGTCGTGGCGCGCCCAGCAAGTGCTGCGGCAACTTCGGGGAGTGCGGCGTAGCTGCCGACGGCCGAACTTCCGGCGACGATGCTGCCGTTGCGATCGAGGAGGATGATCGAGGCCAGCGTGGTGGACCGCGTCGCGTCCAAGATCGGCGAAAGGAGCGTGGCGGCGACTACCGCATCGGGCGATGATCTAGGGCCAGCCGCGACCGGTGGCCGCTCTGCACGAATCGGCGTCGTGCTGAGGTCGATGCCGGATGCGGGCGCCTGCACGTAGGGGTTGTCGTCGACTGTAACCTCGTGATGCGCAACACGACCGGGCGGTGCGGCAGGCCAGAGCGCCGCAGCGGTCGCGGACAGCGCCGCACCCTGCGCGATCAGCTCGGCCTCGGTCTGGCGCACGAGCGTGTTCTCGTAGACGCGCAGGAACACCGCACCGAAACCTGGGAGCGCGGCGACCAGAAACAGCGTCGCGAACAAGATCGTGCGCAACCGCAACCGGGGCCAGTGGCGTTTTGCCCAGTCCTTGACCCTGCCGATCACGCGCCTCTGCACGATCCGAGACGATAGCCGATCCCTGCCCGCGTCTCGATCAGGTCGTCGGCGCCAGCCTTCGCGAACTTGCCGCGCAGATTGCGGATGTGGCTGTCGATCGTCCGGTCGGTGACCGCGAAACCGGGGCCATGCAGCCGGTCGATGATCGCGTCGCGACTGAACACCCGACCCGGCATCGACGCGAGAAGCCGCAGTATCTGGAACTCGGTCACGGTCAGCGCGATCTCGATCTCATTCCAGAGCGCGCGCCAACCTTCCAGGTCGAGCCGCAACCGACCGTGCGACACGTTGCGCCCGTCCTCGACGTTCGGTGCCCGCGCTGCGGTACGACGCAGGATCGCCATGACGCGCGCTACCACCTCGCGCGGCGAGAAGGGCTTCACCACATAATCATCGGCGCCGAGTTCGATGCCGAGCACCCGGTCGATCTCGTCGTCGCGGCTCGACAGGAAGAGGATCGGTATGTCCGCCCTGCCCTCTGCACCACGAAGGCGTCGACACACCTCCAGCCCATCCATCCGCGGCATGTTGATGTCGAGCACGACCAGGTCGGGCGCATGCGTCTCGACGAGCGCCAGCGCGGCCTCGCCGTCCGCCGCCTCGATCGCGCCGAGCCCGGCCTTGTCGAACGCGAACACGAGCAGCTGGCGGATATGAGGATCGTCGTCGACGACCAGGATGGTGCGAGGCATCGGGCACAGGATCATTGTTGCGCACCCAGCGTCAACGGCTTTGGTGCAGGAATGCCAGGCGAAGGCATCTGCGGCGCTGGAGCGGACGACGGCGCTGACGGACCCTCCACCGAGAGCGGCGGCAGGATCAGCCCGGCGCAGTTCCGTCCGTCCGGCGCGGACTGCAAACGCGGTGCATTGGTACCGAACATCGCCCGGACGGTCGCAAGCCGTCTTGCATTGCGCGGCGTCCAGCGACGCCAATCGGCTTGCGCGTCCGCAGTTTCGGTCTGGTTTTCCCACCGCAGATAGGCCAGCCGGTCGCGCAGACCGGCTCGTTTCGCATGCCGCTCCAGCATCGCCAGCGAGACCAGCGACGATGACCCCAGCCGCGCCATATAGCAGAGGTCGAGCGGCGGTCCCGCCTTGCCTCTGGCGAGCGTCGTGCGGACATTCCACGCCGCGGCGGTCGCGCCAAGATCGACGACGCTCGCCGCCACCAAAACCGTGACAGCCGCCAGCGCATTGGCGTTGATCAGCCACGCCGCCGACTTGCGTGCCAACAGTCGCCAGCCGATCAGCGCCAGTCCCGTGGCCACGAGGCCCATCCACGCAAGCGCGGACAGTCGCAGTACCGTCATCCCGTAGGCGTCGACATAATCGAGCGTTCGCAATGCACTCGACGCGACCAGCAGCAGGTTCTGCACGATCCACACCGTCACCAGCCGCCGCACCAGCGGGCTCGCCGCGGCAGCACTGCCCGGACGTAATGCAAGCAGTACGAACATAGCGGCGAGCAATGCGGTCACGATCAACGAATACGCGCCCCGATGCGCATAGTCCGCCATCGTCACGCCCGCAGGCAGTCCCGCGCCGCTCCAGAGGAAAGCGATGTCGAGCGCATTCTCGACTGCGAAAATCGCATTGAACGTCACGAGCGAAAGGATCAGCGTCGCGACCCCCGGCTCGAACGCCATGCCGATCGAGCGTTCGTCGATACGCGATGCCCGCGTCGTGCGCCGACTTGGCCGCAAGCTTGCCCAGACCGTAACCAGCACACAGAGCCCGAACACCGTCCGCCATGTCACCGCCCACGGATCCGGCAGCACGATCCGCGAGAATGCCTGACCGATCAGCGGATTGGCGTTAGCGAACAGCCCAACGAAAACCGCGCCGCCCACCAAGGGCAAGGCGACGACAGCCCCGATCGCGCGGATGCCGCCGGAGGGCGGCCCTCGACGCTGGTGGACCATCGACAGCCGCGCAGCATCCTTCAGCGGCGCAACGACGGCGGACATCGCGTGCCAGCCAAGCCTGCGCATCCAAGCGAGCGCATCGTCGAACCGGTGGCGCGGCAGGAGCGCGGCAAGCGAGATCGCCGTCCAGAACAGAACCCAGCCAAGGACGCTCGGATCGTCGACGAGCACCACCGCCAATCCGGCGCCGGCAATCAATGCCAGTAGCGCCGCCCCGTCGTTCCAGATCACCCTACGCGTCAGGACCAGGGCGATGATCCAGGCGAATGCAAACCCACCCACGACCGCGCCATTGCCATCGGCGATCAGTATCTCCGCCAGGACGATCAGCGCCAGGGCAGAGCCGAGCTTGGCCACCAGACTTCCATGACGATTCATCTCGCACTCCCCGATTGTCGAGGATTGGCTTTGCCGTGGCTCTGTGATCATCTGATCGCGAGGTCCGTGTGCAGTCCGTTCGCTTGTCGTGCAGATCCTGTGCAGAGGATGGATCGAAACCCGGCCGATCTCCCGCAACCCGCGTTGCGAACGCCTCGGCGTAGAGCTAGCCTCGCTCCGGGGAGTATCGACGCATGGAGTGCAAAGACCGGATCGGTCGGCGTTTCGTAACGAAGCGTTGTCGTCTGTCCGCTACCTGTTCGCCGATGCAGAACCAGAGTCCTCTCCAGCGCCACGGCCCATGTTCGCGATCTTCCTGACGCCCGCCTACGCGCCCTTCGCGATCGCGTTCGTCATTATGATCGGGATCGGGCTGATCGAGGCGATCGGCCTCGGGCTCGGCCATCTCGATCTCCACGCGGACGTCCATGCCGAAGCGGATGGCGGCGGTGTGCTCGACTGGCTCGGGCTCGGCCATGAACTGCCGATCCTGATCTGGCTGACCTCACTGCTTGGCTGCTTCACGCTGGCCGGGATCGCCATCCAGCAGGGCGCGACCGCGCTGGCCGGCGCCCCGCTGCACTGGGGCCTCGCCTCGGGCAGTGCATTGATCGCCGGCAGCCTGCTCAACACGCTCGCCGCCAACGGCCTCGCCCGGATCATGCCCGGCTTCGAGACCAGCGTGATCTCGACCGACGACTTCCTGCGGCGCCGCGGTACGATCCTCGAAGGCACCGCCCGCCGCGGATCGCCGGCCCGCGCAAAGATCGTCGACCAGCACGGGCAGGCGCATTTCATCATGGTCGAGCCGCACGACGACACCGACGCGATCGCCGCTGGCGAGACCGCGCTGATCGTCCGCCGCGACGGCAAACTCTTCTACGCACTGCCCGAAGCCAACGCGCTTTTGCGGTCGATCTAACCAACGCATAACCGGGGAGGGTTTCATGCCCGCACAGCTTCTGAACGTCCTGATCTACGCCGGCATCGTGCTGTTCGCACTCGTCGTGATCGGCATCATCCTGACCCGGCTCTACCGCCGCGCGACCAAGGACGTGGCGCTGATCCGCACCGGCTTCGGCGGCGAGAAGGTCGTGCTCAACGGCGGCATCATGGTCATCCCGGTGCTCCACGAACTGATGCAGGTCCGCCTGACGACCGTGAAGCTGGAGGTGTCGCGCCTTAACAAGGATGCGCTGATCACCCTCGACAAGCTGCGGGTCGACGTCGTCGGGCTGTTCCACATCAAGGTGAAACCCGACGCGGAGTCGATCGCCGCCGCCGCGCAGACGCTCGGCGATTCGGTCAACAGCCCTGACGCGGTGAAGTCGCTGCTTGACGGCAAGCTCGTCTCCGCGCTGCGCTCGGTCGCCGCGACGATGACGATGGAGCACCTCCACGCCAACCGCGCCGACTTCATCCAGAAGGTGCAGGAGGCGCTGATGACCGATCTGGACATGAACGGCTTCCAGCTCGAGTCGGTCAGCATCACGCATTTCGATCAGACCGCGTTCGAGCATTTCAACGAGAACAATGCGTTCGATGCCGAGGGGCTGACCGTGCTCACCCGGACGATCGAGGAGCGCAAGAAGATCCGCAACGACATCGTCGCGACCAACCGCGTCGAGATCGAGCAGCGTAACCTCGACGCCAACAACCAGTCGCTCGAGATCGCACAGGCCGCCGAACAGGCACGCCTGACGCAGGAACAGACGCTCTCCGCCCGCCGCGCCGAACAGGCAACGGCCATTGCCACCGCCGAAGCCGAGCAGACCCGTCTGGCCGAGATCGCCCGCATCACAGCCACCGAGGCGCAGACCGTCGCGCAGACCGAAGCCGACAAGGTGATTCAGACCGCCACAATCGCGCGCGACGGTGCGATCCAGACCGCTACGATCGAGCGCGACCGCACCATCGAGATCGCGCGGATCACGACCGCTGTGCAGACTGCGCAGAAGTCCGAGGAGGAATCGACCGCCACCGCCGCCGCCAACGAAGCACGCGCACTCGCCGTGCGGGCGGAGGAAAGCGTCGCCACGGCCAAGGCAACTGAGATCGCCAACCGCAACAAGAACGTCGCCGTGATTGCCGCCACCCAGCGCGCGCAGGAAGAGGCCGTCGGCATAACCGTCGCCGCGACCGCCGAGAAGGAAGCCGCAGAGGCCCGCGCGAGTGCGTTGCGCACCGAAGCAACTGCCGAAGCCGATGCCGAGAAGGCCCGCGCGGAAGGTCGCGAGGCAGCGTTCAAGGTCGATGCCGCAGGTCAGGCATCGCTCAACGAAGCAACCAATCTGCTCAGCGACGCGCAGACCGCGCTGCTGATCCGCCGCGCAATGCTCGAAGCCCTGCCCGCGATCATCGCTGCGGCCAGCAAGCCGATGGAGAACATCGACAAGATCAGCATCCTCGATGCGCGCGGGCTTCACGGTGACGGCGGCAGCGACGGCGCATCTGGCGGTGGCCAGGGCAATCTCGCTGATGCTGCGGTCGCGGCGGCGATGCGCTACCGCGTCGGCGGCCCGCTCATCGACGGCCTGATGGCGGAACTCGGCATGAACGGCAGTTCGTTGAATGGCATGCTCAACGGGAGCAGCGCGGATGCGGCGCCTGCCCGAACCACCTCCACCGATGCTCACAAACATCCCGCGGCACTCAACGGCGGATCGGGCACCCCGCCAGCCTGATCGCATGACCCCGCAGACCCAGCCCTGGAAATCGATCTTCGGTTCGAAGAAGACGGCGCACACATCTTTGCGAGAGCCTTGGATAAACCTGCGTGGCTCTCGATCGAACAGCAGCATCGCCGCATCGGCGTTGGGCTCCGACGCGCGCACCGTTCAAGCCGTGCTGTTCGACAAGACGGCGGCCCGGAACTGGGCGCTGGGATGGCATCAGGACCGCACGATCCTCGTAGAGCATTATGCTGATATCGACGGGTTTGGCCCCTGGACGGTAAAGGCCGGCCTCAACCAAGTCGAACCGCCCTTCGCGATCCTAGAGCGGATGGTCACGACCCGCGTCCATCTCGACCCGGTCGACACAACAAATGCTCCGCTCCGGATCGTGCCAGGATCTCACCGGCCCGGTCGCCTGCGGGAAGCGAGCATCGAGCACATCGTCGAGGACCGCGGCGAGCCTCTGTGTCTGGCGAACCGCGGCGATGTCTGCTTCTACGCGACAACGGGCGCCGCTAATCCTCCACGTCGTCGACGCGTGCTCCAGATCGATTATGCGGTTATCGACTTGCCTAAGCCGGTCCGCTGGCACGGAGTGTGAATATCCGAGTGCCCCACCATCGCAGGATAATTTGCGTATCGTAAACGGCGCTTTCGGCTCCTCGATCCGAGAATCGAAGGGCAGAAGCCAACGCATTTACGCCCTTTTCAAGTCACGCCATGCAATAGCAATATGGAGTTAGGGGGGCCATCCTCCGGCTCCACCAGCGTGCCATTCCAAAAGCTGATCGGCGGTGCGTTGGACGCTTGCCCCGCGGACGCTTCGCGCCACGCCTTACGCACGCGCCGTTACCAAGCTATCACGTGGCATGGATGAATTGACGTGCAACGTGGTCGGCATCGACTTCCCGAACGCGGACCGGAGCAAGAGCAACCGCCGCATGTAACTTATGCTCTGCGCGCCCGGCGAACCGGTCGACCTGCGTCGCGAACCGAAGAACCCGCATGATGCCAACGCCGTTGCCGTCTTCAGCGGGCGAGGCGTGCAGATGGGCTATCTCTCGGCCGAACGCGCACCGCTGATCGGACGGCGCATGCAGGAGGACGAGCATGTCGCCGTATTCCAAGCCCTGATCGGCAGCTTCGGCTATGTCCGCATCCGCTTCGGCGGCGGCGCGCCGACCCTGCCGGATCCCGAAGCGCCCACGCCGACAAGATCTGGCCCGACGTCGTTCGATCCCGACGCGTTCTACCCCGACCCCGAAGGTCCCGAATGGGGCGCGTGACGCATTCCCCCCGAAGTGGGATTAACTAGATACCCTGCGCAGTGACCACGCGACCGGTCGCTTCCAGATCACGCGTCAGGTCCGCGAGGCAGCGGTCGACCAGCGCCTCGTCCGAACTCCGCACCACGAAGTTCGCGCCCGTCTTGCCGTCGCGAAAAAACGGATAGCTCCCGATCGCGACGCCCTCATGCGTCTTCTCCGCATCGCGCAGGATATCCGCGACCTCACTCTCTGCGACCCAGCACCCGATCGTCTTCGAGACCACCGGGCGCCCGCCCTCCAGCGTACCCGTCAGTGCATCGAGCATTCCGGCCGTAATGTGCGGCACGCCCGCCATGATGAAGATGTTGCCGATCCGGATGCCAGGAGCGCCCGACACCTTGTTGTCGATCAGGTCCGCCCCGACCGGTACTCGCGCCATCCTTGCGCGCGCTTCGGTGAGCCCGCCACGCGTCGCGTAATACGCCTCAAGCACCGCCATCGCGCGCGGATGATGCTCGACCGCGACGCCCAGCGCCTCGGCGATCGCATCGACCGTGATGTCGTCGTGAGTCGGCCCGATCCCGCCGGTCGTGAACAGGTAATCGTTGCGCGCGCGCAGGATGTTCACCGCCTCGACGATCGCCTCGGTCTTGTCGGCGACCACGCGCACCTCGGCGAGGCGGATGCCCTGCACGTTGAGCCAGGCCGCGATCTGCGCGACGTTCTTGTCCTGCGTGCGGCCCGACAGGATCTCGTCGCCGATGATCGTCAGCGCGGCCGTCCAGATGCGTTCTTGTGCCGGGTCTTGGGTCATGCCCCTCGCATAGCCTCGCAAAACCGCGCCCGCCACGCTATATCGCGCGTCATGACCGAATATGTAACCGTCACCTCGGACCAGCCCGACGCGCGCACCGGCGCGATCAAGCTCCACGGCCCCGCCGCCTTCGAAGGCATGATGAAGGCGGGCAGGCTTGCCGCCGAGACGCTCGACATGATCGTCCCGCACATGGTGCCGGGCGTGACCACAGCCGAGATCGACCGGCTGATCTATGACTTCATCGTCGCCGGCGGCGGCGTCCCCGCGACGCTCGGCTATCGCGGTTACACGCACAGCGTCTGCATCTCGATCAACCACGTCGTCTGCCACGGCATCCCGAGCGAGAAGATTCTGAAATCGGGCGATATCGTCAACGTCGACGTCACGCCCTTGCTCGACGGCTGGCACGGCGACACGAGCCGGATGTACCTGATCGGCGACGTGCCGATCAAGGCGCGCCGCCTCGTCGAAGTCACCTACGAGTGCCTGATGATCGGCATCGAGCACGCCAAGCCCGGCAACCGCATGGGCGACGTCGCCAACGCGATCCAGCGTCACGCGGAGAAGCACCGCTACGGCGTGGTCCGCGATTTCTGCGGCCACGGCGTCGGCCGCCTGTTCCACGACGCCCCCGAGGTCGTCCATGTCGGCAAGCCCGGCACCGGCCCCGAGCTTCGCCCCGGCATGATCTTCACGATCGAGCCGATGATCAACATCGGCCGGCCCGATGTGAAGCTGCTCGATGACGGCTGGACCGCGGTCACGCGCGATCGCTCGCTGTCCGCGCAGTTCGAGCATTCGATCGGCATTACGGAAGACGGCTGCGAGATCTTCACGCTCAGCCCCAAGGGCTACACGCAGCCGCCTTACGTATAACGTCAGCCTGCGGACACGTTCTTCACCGTACAGTCGGTGATGACGTGGCCGCTATATTCGAACGAACCCTTGCCGTTCCAATCCTTCGCCACGGCCAGCGCGGCGCTGAAGTGGGCGAGATACGATCCGATTCCGGGTGGTGGCACCGACACGACATATTGTCCGGTGACGTGCACGAGCAAGGTGTCGTGCCCGAACCCGGTGTGCAGGATCGCACCCATGACATGGGGAATGACGGTCGTGCCGTAAGGTGGTGGCAATGCTTGCGTGATTTGCGCCGATCCGGAGATTTGTCCGGTCGGTGCATTCACGCCGAGATCGAGATGAAGCGTCGGCGCGCCTGCAAATCCGCCATGCTTGACGTCCAGCTTTACTTGGTAATATCCAACCGGCTCGGTCATGAGTATTTCCTCCTCCGGATCCATGCTGATCCGTTACTGGAGTTCCTCACGGGACGACTGTCGAGTCCAGCGGGATTGGGTCCGAAACGAACCGGTCGAGACGTGTATGGACTGCCCCCGAAACCTTTCGCGCTGCTCCGCCACAGGAATCTGACGTACAAAGGGTGACGCGGACCGCCGGCACCGCTATCTGCCGCCCCATGACCGAGATCACACCGCAGATCGTCGCCGACCACGGCCTGTCCCCCGAAGAATATGAGCGCGTCCTGCGCGCCATCGGCCGCGAGCCGAACATGGTCGAACTCGGCATCTTCTCGGTCATGTGGTCCGAGCATTGCAGCTACAAATCCAGCAAGATCCACCTGATGAAACTGCCCACCAAGGGCCCCCGCGTCATCTGCGGCCCCGGCGAGAACGCCGGCGTCGTCGATATCGGCGACAACCAGGCGGCGATCTTCAAGATGGAGAGCCACAACCACCCGTCCTATATCGAACCATATCAGGGCGCGGCAACCGGCGTCGGCGGCATCCTGCGCGACGTCTTCACGATGGGCGCGCGGCCGATCGCCAACCTCAACGCGCTGCGCTTCGGCCGGCCCGATCACCCCAAGATGCGCCACCTGATCTCAGGCGTCGTCCACGGCATCGGCGGCTACGGCAATTGCGTCGGCGTCCCGACCGTCGGCGGCGAGGTGAACTTCCACTCGGCGTATGACGGCAACATCCTGGTCAACGCGATGACCGTCGGGATCGCCGACCAGGACAAGATCTTCTATTCGGCCGCCAGCGGCATCGGCAATCCGATCGTCTATGTCGGCAGCAAGACCGGCCGCGACGGCATCCACGGCGCGACGATGGCCTCGGCCGATTTCGGCGAGGATTCGGACGCCAAGCGCCCGACCGTGCAGGTCGGCGATCCGTTCACCGAGAAGCTGCTGATCGAAGCCTGCCTTGAGTTGATGGCGACCGACGTGATCGTCGCGATCCAGGACATGGGCGCCGCGGGCCTTACCTCGTCCGCGGTCGAGATGGCGTCGAAGGGCGGCGTCGGCATCGAGCTGACGATGGACGACGTGCCGCAGCGCGAGACCGGCATGACGCCGTACGAGATGATGCTCTCGGAATCGCAGGAGCGCATGCTGATGGTCCTCAAGCCCGGCCGCGAGGCCGAGGCCGAGGCGATCTTCAAGAAGTGGGAGCTCGATTTCGCGGTGATCGGCCGCGTCACCGATACCGGCCGGATGGTGCTGAATTTCAGGGGCGAGACCGTCTGCGACATCCCGCTCGGGCCTTTAGCTGACGAAGCACCGCTATACGATCGCCCGCACGTCCCGACGCCCAAGCCCGCGCCGCTCGAAAACGCGCCGCACAGCAGCGACATCGCCGCCGACCTGCTCACGCTGATGGGCTCGCCCGACGTCGCCTCGCGCCGCTGGATCTGGGAACAATACGATCACATGGTCGGTGCCGACACGGTGCAGCGCCCCGGTGGCGATGCCGCGGTCGTCCGCGTCCACGGCACGCAGAAGGCGCTGGCGATGACCACCGACTGCACGCCGCGTTACTGTTTCGCCGACCCGGTCGAGGGCGGCAAGCAGGCGGTCGCCGAAGCGTGGCGCAACCTGACCGCGGTCGGCGCACTGCCGCTCGCCGTCACCAACTGCCTCAACTTCGCCAACCCGCAGCGCCCCGAGATCATGGGCCAGATCGTCGGTTGCCTCGAAGGCATGAGCGACGCGTGCATCGCGCTCGACTTCCCGATCGTGTCGGGCAACGTCTCGCTCTACAATGAATCGAAGGCGACCGGCGGTGGCTCGGCGATCCTGCCGACGCCGGCGATCGGCGCGATCGGCCTGCTGGCGGACTGGCAGAAGAATGCGACGATCGCGTTCAAGGGCTCGGGCGACATCATCCTCGCGGTCGGCACGCGCGGCGGCCATCTCGGCCAGTCGCTCTGGCTACGCGAATGCCACGGCCGCGAACAGCTCGACGCCGGCCCGCCGCCGCCGGTCGATCTCGCTGCCGAGCGCCGTGTCGGCGACCTGATCCGCGAAGCGATCGCGTTGGGCCATCTGACCGCGGTCCACGACGTCTCCGACGGCGGCATCGCCGTGACGCTGGCCGAGATGGCACTCGCCGGCGGGATCGGCGCAATGATCGACCGTAAGCAGCCGTTCGACTGCGCACGCTCGTTCTTCGCGGAGGATCAGGGCGTCTATATCGTCACCGTCGACGATCATTCGCTGCTCGACTTCCTCGGCGCCGCGCATGCGGCGGACGTCGAAGCCGAACCCTTGGGGCGCACCGGCGGCAAGCGCCTGATCTTCGAACGCCCCGACCGCGACGACGTGATCGCGTTGGATACGTTGCGCACCGCGCACGAGGGGTTCTTCCCGAAGCTGATGGGCGTGGATGCAGCACTGGCATGATGTGCTGGGCGGCGGCGATTGAGCGCGCGCGCCCAACAAGGAGGAACCACCCCGGCGAAGGCCGGGGCCCAACTGGGAGAGCCGCAGTAACGAAGCGCTGCCCCCAGTTACAACCGTCCCCCAATTGGGCCCCGGCCTCCGCCGGGGTGGTTGTCCTTTGCGGTAAGACACCAACCTCAAACATAGAATGTTTCCCCGCGAAGGCGGGGACCCAGTCTGGGCTCCCGCCTTCGCGGGAGAACAACAAGCCAAGAATGTCGTCCGATCGAGCTAAAGCAGAGTTCGGCGCGCCCCCCGCTCCGTCATCCCAGCGAAAGATGGGATCTCCCACATCGGACCACAGCGCTCGCCAACAGCAATACCCCAGCTTCCGCTAGGGTGACGGCGGAGGCGGAGCGGCTCGGAGAACGACAGGCGATGTGCGGCAGGGCATCACGCAGAAACGACAAGTGGATCACATCACCGACCAGCTGACGGATCCACCAAAACGACACGCCACGCTACCTAAGACACCCGTCAAACCGCCCTGTCCTACACCACCGCGATATGCCAGCGTCGAACCATGACCGCATTACTCTCCTGCCGCGCTACCAAGACGCCGAGCCCGAACCCAAGCGTCGATCAAGCACCGCCCAAGTCCGTCCGACCCACCCAACACCGACCACTCTTACAGTGCAGCCAAACGCGACCACGTCATGGCTCACCCCCTGTAACGCCCCCGCGAAATACTGCACCAGCCTCTGCACTTTGTGCACTTCCGACATTTCGCATGACCCCCACCCCCTCCAAAATGGCCACGCTCAACGTCCTCCACGGCGCCGACGCCATGACGACCGCCGGCATCAAAAGCCCCGCATTCCAACCAGCACAACGCTCCCGCGAAATGCTGCACCAGCGTCTGCACTTCGTGCACTTCCGGCGTTCCGCATGACCCCCGCCCCCACAAGAATCGCAACGCTCGACCTCATCCGAGGCATCGCCGTCATGGGCATCCTCGCCTCAAACATCGCCGCATTCGGCTTTCCCGAATTCGCCTACATGACCCCCGCCTCGATGGGCTGGCCAAGCACGCCCGACCTGATCGCCTGGACCACCACCTTCATCGTCATCGACGGCAAGATGCGCGGGCTGTTCTCGTTCCTGTTCGGCGCGTCGATGCTGCTGGTCATCGACCGGGCCGAGGCGAGCGGCGAAGACCCGGCGACCGTCCACCTACGCCGCATGGCATGGCTGTTCGTGTTCGGCATCGCGCATCTGTACATGCTCTGGTGGGGCGACATCCTAGCTCACTACGCACTGGTCGGCGCGATCGCGTACATGTTCGCCCGGTTGCCGATCCGCTGGATGATCGGCGTCGGGCTCGCCTGCATCGCGTTCCAGACGGTCGAGCTGACGACGCTCGTCGCCTACACGTTCGACCTCCACGGCGCCGCGCACCGGCCGGGCGCAACGGCGCGCGTAATCACGAACTGGCAGCTGTTGGCGGATCAATTCGGCCAGCCCTCCCCCGCCTCCGTCACCCGCGAACTCGCCATCGGACGTGGCGGATGGCGCGATCTGGTCGCGTGGCGCTGGACGCACGCCGCTGGGCCGATCACGTCCCTCACCGCCACTGGTCCGGAAACGCTAGGCTTCATGCTGTTCGGCATGGCGGGGCTGCGATCGGGGTTCCTGACGGGGGAATGGTCGCGGCGACGCTACACGGTGATTGCGGTCGTCGGGATCGGACTCGGCTGGATTTGCTATGCGGCCATCGCGGCGTTCGACATCGCCCACGGGTTCGACGCGCGCTATGTCGCCCTGTCGTGGTTGACGCTTGCCACCCCGCTCAGGCCACTTACGATCATCGGCTATGCGGCCGCGATCATCCTGTTCGCACGACCCGGCGGCTGGCTGACGACTCGCGTCTCCGCGGCAGGACGGATGGCGTTCTCCAACTATCTCGGCACGACGCTGATCTGCACCACCATCTTCTACGGCTACGGCTTCGGACTGTACGGCGACCTCTCCCGCGCTCAGCTATACCTCGTCGTCGTGCCGATCTGGTTGCTGATGCTACTCTGGTCGAAGCCGTGGCTCGACCGCTTCCGCTACGGCCCGCTCGAATGGCTATGGCGCAGCCTCTCTCGCTTCGCGTGGCAGCCGATGCGCGGTTCGGCATTCACGGCCAACCGATGACGCTATTTGCGAATAAGACGCAAAAGGGCTTGCGAGTGGTTCGCATTATCCGTATCCCGTGCTTACAACTAGGGAGTTCCCATGGTCGTCTGCGTTTGCAATGCCATACGAGAATCCGACGTTCGCAACTGCGCACGCGGCGGTTGCACGACACCGTGCCAGGCCTTCCGTTCGATGGGCCGGAAACCGAAATGCGGCCAGTGCACATCGATAGCGCGAGCGATTATCGACGAGGAACGCGCGGCTGCATAAGCGTCGCAACAGCTAAGAAAGCCCGGAAAACCGCCATTTTTGGGGGTTGTGCTAATCTGGGTCAGCCCGCTACATGCTCCTCAGAGGTGACGGAGATATGGCCATGCGCGGCGACCCCCAAGTAATCGAATTCCTGAACGAGGCGCTCAAGAACGAGCTGACCGCGGTCAACCAATATTGGCTCCATTACCGGATGCTCGAGCATTGGGGCGTCTACAAGCTCGCCCAGTACGAGCGGATGGAATCGATCGACGAGATGAAGCACGCCGACTGGTTGTCGGAGCGCATCCTATTCCTCGATGGCCTGCCGAACTTCCAGCTGCTCGGCCGCCTCCGCATCGGCGAGACCGTCGAGGAAGTGCTGAAGTCGGACCTCGCGCTCGAAGTCGAGGCGACCGTCCAGCTCAAGGGTGCGATTTCGTACTGCGAAGAGGTCAAGGACTATATCAGCCGCGACCTGTTCGCCCGCATCCTCGCTAGCGAGGAAGAGCATGTCGATACGCTCGAGCGTCAGTTCGAGATGATCGCGCGGATGGGCATCCACAACTACATCCAGCTCAACTCGATCTCGGAACATGATTCGCCCAAAGCTGGCGCGGCGCCGTATCTGAAGGCCTGACCCACCCCCCTGTCATCTCGCCGAAAGGTGGGGTGACAGGGCAGCATTGTCCGCCAGTTGGCGACGAATTTATTCCCCGCCGAACCCGGTCGGTACGGCGCGACGACCAAACCCACCGCCCGCAATGGGCTTGCGCACTGCGACCGGATTGGCCTCGCGCTCCAGCAGCGTCAGCGTCTCGACGAACAGCGGCCGCAACCGGACGATATGCTCCAGCGCCTCGTCGGGCGTGTCCTGCATTTCCAAACAATCGCGCGCGATCGTCTCGATAGCCTCGGCCAGATCGGCGAGCGGCTCCGCTCCGAACTGTCGTGCTTCACCCTTGAGCGTATGCGCGGGAATCACCATTGCCGCCGCATTGAGCGCGCGCATCCCCGCCTCGATCGCGGCAACCGACTTCACGCCGTCCTCACGAAAATATCCGAGGATGCGGCCAAATCCCGCGCCCAGTTCGTTGCGGGCCTGCACGAACGCGGGCCAATTGATCAGGGTGCTTCCCTCGAACGCCACTGTCGCCTTCTCCCGTTAAGCAAATAGCGCCATGAAGGTCAGAGCTGTATCATACATAACCTAGGTAAACACAGTGTTGTGATACTAACGACAAGTTACGACAAAGATTGAATTGGATACATCCAAAACGATTTCTATCGTCGCATTGGCGGACGCCGCGACCGCCGCGAGTTCGGTCGGGGCTTGAGGGTCATCCGCTATCACCTCGACGCGGGTCGCACCGACGCGCAACGCGCGGGCGAGCCGCACCGCAGGCCAAGGACAAAGCATGCCCCTGGCGTCGATACGGACCTCGCCCGACACCACGCCTAGTGGCCGCCGCCGCCCTTGCCGTCGTCGTACGGATTCTTCGGCGCGCGGAACATCAACCGGACGGGAACCGCGCCGAAGCCCAGATCCTTGCGCATCGAATTGACCAGATAGCGCTCGTAGCTAGCCGGGAGCTGATCGACGCGCGTGCCGAAGATGACGAAGCTCGGCGGGCGTGTCTTGACCTGGGTGACGTAGCGCATCTTGATCCGCTTGCCGCCCGGAGCAGGTGGCGGCGTTGCCTCGATCGCGCGCTCGAACCAGCGGTTGAGTTCACCGGTGCCGACACGCTTCGACCATGCGTCGCGCGTGTCGAAGCACGCTTGCAGCAACTGGTCGATGCCCTTGCCGGTCGCACCGGACACGGTCATCACGGTGACGCCCTTGACCTGGCTCAGTCCATCTTCGAGCGCACGCTTGACGCCGTTGAACAACGACGACGCGCTTTCCGCGATGTCCCATTTGTTGAGCGCGATGACGAGCGCACGGCCCTCCTGCAGCACCTTGTCGGCGATGCGGAGGTCCTGCGCCTCGAGGCCGAGCGTGGCGTCGAGCAGCAGCACGACGACCTCGGCGAAGTCGACCGCGTGGAGCGCATCCTCGACCGACATCTTCTCGAGCTTGTCCTGCACCTTGGCACGCTTGCGCATGCCCGCGGTGTCGATCAGGCGAACCTTGCGCGCTTCGCCGCCGGTCGGGTGCCAGTCGTAATCGACGCTGATCGAATCGCGCGTGATGCCGGCTTCGGGGCCGGTGATCATGCGGTCTTCGCCGAGAATGCGGTTGACGAGCGTCGACTTGCCCGCATTCGGGCGGCCGACAATCGCGAGCTTCAGCGGGCCCTCATATTCGTTGTCCGGCTGTTCCTCGGGCGGCTCTTCCTTGCCTTCGAGCAGCGGGAGCAGGCCTTCGAACAGGTCGCCCATACCTTCGCCGTGCTCGGCCGACAGTTGGACCGGGTCGCCGAAGCCTAGTGCGAGCGATTCGAGAATACCGTCTTCGCCTGCACGACCTTCGGCCTTGTTGGCAACGAGAAGAACGGGGACGTCGGCGGTGCGGAGCCAGCGCGCGATCTCCTCGTCGAGTGGCACGATGCCGGCGCGCGCGTCGAAGAGGAACAGCGCGACGTCGGCTTGCTCGACCGCGGCTTCGGTCTGCTGGCGCATCCGGCCGGGCAGAGTCTGCGCGTCGTGGTCTTCGTAGCCGGCGGTATCGATGATGCGGAATTCGAGGCCGATCAGCGACGCGTCACCTTCGCGACGGTCGCGCGTGACGCCGGGCCGGTCATCGACCAGCGCGAGCTTCTTGCCGACGAGGCGGTTGAACAGGGTCGACTTGCCGACATTTGGGCGGCCGACGATTGCGACCACGGGGAGTTTGGACATGAGGGGGCCTTAGCGCGTGTCGCGCCAAAGGTCACCTAGTCCCTCGCCCCTTCGGGGAGAGGGAGGGAGGAGCCTTGGGCGACGGAAGGGTGAGGGGAGCGATCCGAGCCTCACTCCCCTCACCCTTCCCACCCGGCTTCGCCGTGCGGGCCCCTTCCCTCTCCCCGACGGGGAGAGGGAGCTTCGATCACCGGTACGCGGTGACCTTGCCCTTCTGGTCGAGCGTGTAGAGCGTCGAGTTCGCCACGATCGGTGGCAGCGAGAACGGCGTCTTGGTCTCGATCGTCGAACTTACCGTACCGTCCGTCGGCGAGACGAAATTAATCTCGCCGCGCGAGTTGGTCAGGACCAAGCGGTTGCCGGCGAGGATCGGACCAAACCACGTAATCGCGTTGCTGCGCTTCTTCTCGTTCTGGAAGCGCGGCAGCTGGGCGATCCAGCGAGCCTTGCCGTTCGATCGCGACAAGCAGACCAGCTTGGCATCGTCGGTCACCACGAACAGCCATTCGCCCGCGATCCACGGCGTCGAGATGCCGGCGAAGTTCTGCTCCCACAGACGCTGTCCGGTCGACAGCTCGAGCGCGACCATGCGGCCGCCCTGCCCGACCGCATAGACGCGGCCGCCGTCGATCACCGGCGCGGCGTCGATGTCCGACAGGCTCGACACCGACGTAGTGACCGAGGTGCGCGACAGCGCGTCCTGCCACAGGATACGGCCGTTCTCGTACCGATACGCACTGAGTTCGCCGCTGGAGAAGCCGGCGACGACGGTACCCTGGCTCACGGCGGGGGCCGCGACGCCGAACACGCCCTGTGTCTCGAGCGTGCCCGACTGGACCCACTGGACCTTGCCGTCGGCCTGGTTGAGCGAGAAGACCTGATTGTCCTGCGTCAGGACATAGACCGCGCCGTTGGCGACGGTCGGCGATCCGCGGAGCGGCGCGCCGGGCTTGGCACGCCACAAGATCGCGCCGTCGGCAGCGCTCATCGCGACGACGTCGCCGACGCCGTCGGTGGCGTAGAGCTTGCCGTCGTCATAGCTGACACCACCGCCGAAGCGTGCCGCCTTGTTGAGCTTGCCCTCGGTGATCCCCGCGCTCCACAGCGAGGCGCCGGTATCGGCGGTGAAGGCATGGATCGTCGCGGTGACGTCGGTGACGAACAACTTGCCGTCGGCAACGACCGGCGCCGCGCCGAGACGTTCGCGGTTCGAGCCACCATCGATGGTCATCTGCCAGGCGCGCTTCGGCTGATCGCCGAGCGCAAGCTGGCCCATCGACTTGGCAGGGTTGCCGCCGGGCTGGGCCCAGGCGTCGTTGACCGCGGGGGCCGGTAACAGGACCTGGACGTCGGCGATCGTCTTGTCGGTCTCGACCTCGTTCTCCGACACCAGGATCGAAACGCGGTCGCCTACCGTCGGCGTCTTCTTGTTGCCGCCGCCCTTGAAAATCCCGCAACCGCTGAGCGCCACCAGCGCGGCGACGGCGACCGTCACCCGATATGTCTTCATCATTGCGCCTTGGTATCCTCGTTTGATGCAGCCGGGGTGATCACCCTGGCAGTAGCGCCCGTGCTGGCAACAGCGTCCACACCCAGTACGCCAGCCATCTGAACCGCGCGTTGACGGATCGTCTCGGGCACGCCGGTATCGCGCGCGACCTGGCCGAACATGGTCCCCGCCTGCTGGCGCTGGTTCATGCGGAGATAGGAAATCGCGACCATCTCGCCCGCGCTGCCGAGCCACGGACCACCGGGCACGGCCAGCGGCCGAAGCCGCTCGACGACGACCTGTGGCTTCAGCGTGTCGAACTCAGCCGAGGTCTGGCGAACCAGCGCGAGATCGCGGAACGGCTTTGCCAGCGACGTGTCCGCAGCGATCGCGCCCAGCTTGGCGGCGGCGCCCTTCAGGTCATCCTTCTGGAGGAGGACGTCGGCCTGCGTGAACATCGCCAGCGCGCGATAGCCGTCGCGGTTCGACTTGGCGAGTTCGGCAAGCGGCTTCGCAGCGGCTGCGGCGTTGTTCGCGCCAAGCGAGTCGTAGGCGGCCTGGAGCTGCTCGCCCTCGACGCCCGCGGCCTCGCCATTGTAATGCTGCCAGTAGAGGAAGCAGGCGAGTGCGGCGAGTGCCGCGACGATGGCGGCCCCGACCCAGATGCCCCAGTTCGTCCAAAACCCGGCGAGCTGGTCGCGTCGCAGTTCTTCGTCGACCTCACGCAGGAATGCTTGATCGGTTTTCGGCGGGAGGGCCAAGGAATGCTCCGGAAATAGTGAGGGGGTGGGCGGCGCGGACCTTAGCCGCGCCGGAACCGAAACGGAAGCGGATCAATCCTTGGGCGCGTAGACCTGCTCGGCGCCCGGAAATGCGCGCGATCTGACATCGTCGGCATAGGTCTGCGTCGCGGAGGAAATCGTGTCGGCGATGTCGGCGAACCGCTTCACGAACTTCGCGGTACGCTCGAACATCCCGAGCATGTCCTCGGTCACCAGCACCTGTCCGTCGCACTGCGCCGATGCACCGATGCCGATCGTCGGACACGCGATCGAGTTGGTGATTTCGATCGCGATCGGCTCGACCACGCCTTCGATCACCAGCGAGAACGCGCCGGCCTCGGCGATGCTCTGCGCGTCTGCGACGATCTTGGCGGCTTCCTCGGGCGTCCGGCCCCGCGCGCCATAACCACCGAGGACGTTGACCGCCTGTGGAGTCAGGCCGACATGACCCATCACCGGAATGCCGCGCTCGGTCAGGAACCTGACGGTCGGCGCCATTGCAGTACCGCCTTCGAGCTTCACCGCCGCCGCACCGGTCTGCTTCAGGAGAAACGCCGCGCTTTCGAACGCCTTTTCGGGCGATGCTTCGTAACTGCCGAACGGCATGTCGATCACCACCACCGCGTGATAGCTGCCGCGCACCACCGCAGCGCCGTGCGCCGCCATCATGTCCAGCGTGACGGGCACGGTCGAGGGCAGGCCGTAGATCACCTGCCCCAGGCTGTCGCCGACCAGCAGCATGTCGCAGTGGGGATCGAGAAGTTGCGCCGTCCGCACCGTGTAGGCGGTGAGCATGACGAGGGGCGTCTTGCCCTTCTGGCGGCGGATCGCGGGGATCGTCAGGCGCTTGAGCGGCGCGGGCGTCGGGTTGGCGCGACTCGTCGCGGTGTCGAGGGTGTAGGTCGTGGACATGGCGGCGCTAATAGCGTGCGGCGTCGCGCTCGCCCAGTGTCGTGCGCGTCATACTGCCCAGCCCTTTAGCCGCGCATGGCCGACGAGCCAGAGCGTGAACGCCGCGACCGCGATGATGACGAGGGGCAAGCCCAGCGTCTCGCTCGCACCCTTGTGCGCGACGATGTCGGTCGAGGTGAACAACCAGCCGAACTGCGCGATCGTCGCCACCAGCGACGCGATCAGGAACGGACGCGCGTTGGCGCGCCGCATGAACAGCAGCACCGCACCGATCAGGCCGGTCAGGACCGCGACGGCAAACAACGGATCATACCAATTAGGCAACGCTGCGTAGAGCGCGCGGTCATAGGCGCTCGCCTGCCCCATCGCGTCGGCGCCGAGCCTAAGCTGTTGCAGGCACATGAAACATCCGACGAGACCCCAGAGAACGAGCACGCCCGTCGTCATGCGAAACCACAAGGGCCCCTGTCGTACGAAGAACATGTCGCCGCCCCTGCCTGTTTCGTGGCAACAGACTGCGCGCAGTGAAGGCGGTGCGCAAGAGGCCGCTGATACGCAGCAAGATGTCGTGGATCCGGAACCGAAGGGACATCGGGAGCTTCCGACTGCGACGTCCCTCCGGTCCGTATTCAACACCTATCGCACCCAACCTGAACGCGTCGTGACGAAACACGTGTCGCGATCAGAACGATCGCGACACGGTCAGGCCATAGGTACGCGGATCGCCGGGCTGGCCGACGACCAGACCGGTGCTGCCGGACTGTAGCGCGAGCACTTCGTAATAGTTGTGGTCGAATGCGTTACGCAGCCAGCCGAACACGTTCCAGCTGTCCTTCGCCTTGAACCCCAGGCGGAAGTTGCTGAGCGCGTAGCCCTTGATGTCGGTATAGAGCGAGCGCGACGGGTTGGACGAGAAGGTCGAACGGTAGCTGCCGTCATAGCCGAAATACACCTGACCATCGAGCCCGCCGATCGTGGCCGGCAAATCATATTCGGCGCCGTAGGAGAACGCCCATTTCGACACGCCGGGCAGCCGCTGGCCGGAGATGTCGCAGTTGGCGGGGCTGTAGGACGGTGTCGTCGACGTTCCTGCCTGACCGGCAGGGCTCGCAGGATGCGTCGCATCGGCGGTGGTCCCGCCGGACAGTTCGGGCGGGCACGGCGCATCGACGAACTTGACGTATTTCGCATCGGTGTACGCACCGTTCGCGTAGACGCTGAACCGATCGGTGGGACGGAACGCCGAATCGAATTCGAGTCCGCGGGTCCGCACCTTGCCGGCATTGGCAAGATAGCCGCGCAACACCCCGAGCTGGCCGTTGGTGACGGTCGCCTGGTAATCGCTGATCTCGGTCCAGAAACCGGCGAGGTTGAGTGTCAATCGGCGATCAAGGAACTGCGTCTTCAGGCCGAGCTCGTAATGATTGACCTTCTCGGGCTTCACCGTTGCGGCCGAGAGGATCGGATTGTTGCTGCCGTCGAGCGGCAAGCCGGACAGGTTGATCCCGCCGGACTTGTAGCTCCGCGCGTAGGTCGCGTAGGCGTGGATGTCAGAGGTCACGGTGTAGGCCGCCGTGACGTCGCCCGACAGGTTCCAGTTATCGAAGTCGGGCTGATAGCTCTGCGGCGCGAGTACGCCGCGCTGGTCCGCGGTCAGCGCCGTACCGGTGCCGTTGGTGACGACCGAGACGTAGTCGCCCTTCTTCTTGTCGTAGTTCAAGCGCAGGCCCGGCGCGATCTGGAACCGGTCGCTGACGTTCCAGGTGAGTTTGCCGAATAGCGCCGCGCTGGTATTCTTGAAGCCGATCGTATTGCGCGAGGTCAGGCCGTTCAGCGTCGCCGGATTGCGGCCGCCCGCGCTGGTCGGGTTGAGCAAGAATGCGCTCGCCGCCGGCCCCTGAACCTGCAAGCCCTGCGTGTCGATCGTCTGGTAGAAGTAGAATGCGCCGAGCACGTAATCGAGCGTGTGCTTGCCGTTCGAGGCGATCCGCAGTTCCTGGCTGTACTGGGTCTGCTGCGATGGATTGGCGGACACAGTGGTGATTGGCAGGCCGATGAAATCGCGGTCGTTCGATGGATCCCAGTTCCAGAACCGCCATGCGCTGACCGAGGTGATCGTCGACGCGCCCAAATCCAGATTGCCGAGCAGCGACACGCCGCCCAGTTCCTGCTTCGCGCGCAACGGCGTGTCGACGTCGGTCACCCGGTCGAACGCGTTGGTTGATGGCACGACATAGCCCTGTGCGGCGGCGAGTGCGGCATATTGCCGGGTAAGCGGCCGCTGCGTCGCGCCAGTGCGCACGTAGTATTGCACGCAGCAATTCGGGTTCTGCTGGCCGTAATCGCCTGACAAGGCCAGATCGAGATTGTCGGTCGGCTTCCAGTAGAGCTGTCCGCGTACGCTCTTGTTATCCTGCGCGTTGAGATCCTTGCCAGTCGCGACATTGTGGATCGTGCCGTCGCGCTCGGTTACCGAAGCCGACAGTCGGATCGCGAGCTTGTCGGGAATCAGGGGGCCGGACACCGACGCCTTGGCCTGGATGAACTGGTAGTTGCCGGTGGTCAGTTCGATCCGCGCCTCGGGCGTGAAGCTGGGCTTGCGGGTCGTGATGTTGATCGCGCCGGCGGTGGTGTTCTTGCCGTAGAGCGTGCCCTGAGGCCCGCGCAGAACTTCGATCCGCTCGGTGTCGGTGAAGTCGAACGTCGCCGAGGCGATCCGGCTGTAATAAACCTGGTCGACATAGATGCCGACGCCCTGCTCGATCCCGTCGTTGGTCAGGCCGAACGGCGCGCCGAGGCCGCGGATGTTGGCCGCAGAGTTGCGTGGGTTGGTCGAGTAGAATTGCAGCGTAGGCTGTAGCTGGGTCAGGCGACTGACATTATACGCGCCGGTCTCGGCGAGCGCGGTGCCGCCGATGACGGACATCGCGATGGGGACGGTCTGGATCGTCTCGGCGCGACGACGCGCGGTGACGACGACATCTCCGCCGGCGCCCTGCTGCTGGTTGCCGAGGCGGCCACTAGCCTGTCCGCTCGCCTGGTCGCCAGCGGGCGCCTGCGGAACGGTCGACTGGTCGGACGGCGTTGGGACGGTGGCGACCTGACCGGCCAGCAGCAGCGCAAGCGTAAGCGACATGAATGTTTTCCCCTGAACCTTTGCGCGTAAAGTCTATTAATTCGGGGGATGTTCAATGCGGGCTTGTCTTGGGGGGAAGAAAGCCGGGCTTCGCGGCGCTCGCGGTTCAGGTTTTTTTGACTGGACGATGCCAAGAGTGATCCGTCATTCCGGACTGGTTCCGGGGTCCACGGTTCCGCGAACTAACGGCTTTCGGTTGTGCGGGGTCGTGGACGCCGGAACGAGCCCGGCATGACGGAGGGGCTCGGCCGAATTCCCAGCTACTCTGAGGTTCTATCTGATCCTCCCCCGCCAGGGGGAGGTGGCACCGAAGGTGACGGAGGGGGAGGAACACGCCACCAACGTGGTCCCTTTCCTCCGCCTCCGTCTGGCAAGTGCCAGCCACCTCCCCCTGGCGGGGGAGGATTGCCCTTTAGACCAGGCGGCTCTGCTTGACGGCGGCTTCGATGAAGCTCGCGAACAACGGGTGCGGGTCGAAGGGTTTGGACTTCAGCTCAGGGTGGAACTGGACGCCGACGAACCAGGGATGATCCGGACGTTCGACGATCTCGGGTAGAGTGCCGTCGGGGGACATGCCCGAGAAGACGAGGCCGCCCTGCTCCAGCGCTTCCTTGTAGCCGGTGTTCACCTCGTAGCGATGACGGTGACGCTCCGAAATCTCGGTGCCGCCGTAGATCGACGCCACCACGCTGTTGCCGTCGAGCTTCGCGTCATAGGCGCCGAGCCGCATCGTGCCGCCCATGTCGCCTTCGGCCGCACGCGTCTCGAGGCCTTCGCGGCCCATCCATTCGGTGATCATGCCGACCACCGGTTCGTCGGTCGGGCCGAACTCGGTCGATGAAGCATTGGGGATCCCGGCGAGATCGCGCGCGCCTTCGACGCAGGCCATCTGCATCCCGAAGCAGATTCCGAAATACGGAATTTTCCGCTCGCGGGCGAACTTCACGGATGCGATCTTGCCTTCCGCGCCACGCTCGCCGAACGCGCCGGGGACTAGGATCGCGTCGCAGGGTTCCAATTGTCCGGCGATGTCGCTCTCTGCGTTCTCGAAAAGCTCGGCATCGATCCAGCGGACGTTGACCTTCACGCGATTCGCGATGCCGCCGTGGACCAAAGCTTCGTTGAGCGACTTGTACGCATCCTGGAGGCCGACATATTTGCCGACCACGCCGATCGTGACCTCGCCCTGAGGATTGGTCAGGCGGTCCATGATCTCGGTCCAGCGCGACAGGTCCGGCGCCTCGGCGGGTTCGATGCCGAAGGCGCGCAGCACTTCGATGTCGAGTCCTTCGCCATGATACTGAAGCGGCACCGCGTAGATGCTCTTAGCGTCGAGCGCGGGAATGACGGCGCTGGCGGGGACGTTGCAGAACAGCGCGATCTTGGCGCGTTCCGACGGCGGCAGCGGATGTTCGCAGCGGCAAACGAGGACGTCGGGCTGCACACCCAGCGCGGCGAGTTCGCGGACCGAATGCTGCGTCGGCTTGGTCTTCAGCTCGCCGGCGGCGGCGATGTACGGCACCAGGGTGACGTGGATGCTGATCGCGTTGCCGCGACCTTCCTCGTTCTTGAGTTGACGAATCGCCTCGATGAACGGCAGCGATTCGATATCGCCGACGGTGCCGCCGATCTCGCAGAGGACGAAGTCGATATCGTCGGTCTCGGCGCGCGCGAATGCCTTGATCGCGTCGGTGACGTGCGGGATGACCTGCACGGTCGCGCCGAGGTAATCTCCGCGACGCTCGCGCGTGATGATCTGCTGATAGATGCGGCCCGAGGTCACGTTGTCCGACTGGCGCGATGGAACGCCGGTGAAGCGCTCGTAATGGCCGAGGTCGAGATCGGTCTCGGCGCCGTCGTCGGTCACATAGACCTCGCCGTGCTGATACGGCGACATCGTGCCGGGATCGACGTTAAGATACGGATCGAACTTCCGAATCCTGACGGTATACCCGCGCGCCTGGAGGAGAGCGGCAAGCGATGCCGCCATGAGACCTTTACCGAGCGACGAAACCACGCCCCCGGTGATGAAAATGTACCGAGCCATGGGAAGAGTCTCGTAGCGTGTGTTGGGGACGAACGACAAGAGCCCCGCGGATCACGCAGGGGCCTTTTATCGGCGAATGGAGTGTTTAGTTGGCTAGCGGGACCGCGCCGTTGTCGGCCGGCTTGGTCGTGCCGGCGGGGACGCCGGCGTTCTCGGCGCCACCGGCGAACGGAGCCGCATCACCCTTGGGCTGCGCGGTCGGAACGGCCGTTGCCGCCGCCGGGGTGCGGGCGAGCGACGTGTCGATCGTGGTCGTCCGGTGATTCGCCGCGAGGACCGCGAGCAGGATCGAGAACAGCACGAACATCGTCGCGAGGACGCCGGTCGCGCGGGTCAGGAAATCGGCCGCGCCGCGGGCCGACATTAGACCCGACGGACTGCCGCCCATGCCCAGACCGCCGCCTTCCGAGCGCTGCATGAGGATCACCGTAACGAGGGCGGCCGCGATGATCGCGTGGATGACGAGCAGAAAGGCGAACATTGCGCGGAAAACCCCGGAACTTTTGCGAAGGCGCGCACATAGGCGACGTCGCGGTTTCGATCAACCGGGCGATCGACCGCGGCGCTGCCTCCGCATATCGCAAGGCAATCGCAAAACTACGGAAACATGACGTCCGGGCGGCGTTGTGAACCCGTAATGACGCTCATGACTGGGTATCGTGCACATAAATTCAGATGGCGGATCAACGCTGTGGCATCAATGGCAGCCAATACCTTATCGACCTGGATGACCGCTCTGGTGGATTATGTCCGCTCGGGTGAACCCGATCTGACCAATCGTCAGATGGCGCTTCTTTTGCTCGTTTATCTCAAACCGGGGCCGCATACGGTGCGCGGGTTGGCCCGTGCGCTGAACGTATCGAAGCCGGTCGTCACGCGCGCCTTGAACAGATTGGGTGCCCTCGGCTATCTGCGCCGGCAACGCGACGATAGCGACAAGCGCAACATCTTCGTCGCGCGCACGACCGAAGGGGCAGATTTTCTTGAAGAGTTCGGGCAATTCATCGGCGACAGCCCCGCCCCAGCCAGCTCCAATGGGCACGCAACCGCTCACGCTTGAGCCGTTCGACGACCAGGCCCGCACGAGCTTTTCGCTGACGGGCCGCTCGGTCGACCTCGATCCGCGTACCCACGCGGTTCGCCGCGATATCGCCGACATTCGCCTCGCCGAATACGTATTCGCTCCACACTATGCCGTGCCGATGATACGGCCCGTCGCGCGCACAGCTTTGTTGCGCAGCGGACGAGACGAAGCGAGCGATACGATGGTCGACCTCAACCCTGGCGACAGTTTCGAAGTGCTGGAGATTGCCGGCGTTTCCGCTTGGGGCGTTGCGCGCCCGAGCGGGCTGGTCGGTTATGTCGAGACAGCGGCACTCGATCTTTCGACGACGGACGCGGCATGACCATTGTCTTCATCGATGGCGCGGTCGGCACCACCGGTCTCGAGATCCGCGAACGGCTTGCCGGGCGGACCGACATCACGCTGGCGTTGCTGGCGGAGGACCGGCGCAAGGATCCGGCGGCACGGCGCGAGGCGCTGAACGATGCCGATTTCGTCATCCTCTGCCTGCCGGACGACGCGTCGCGTGAAGCCGTCACGCTGATCGACAATGCCCGCACGCGTGTGATCGACGCATCGAGCGCACACCGCGTCGCTGCCGGCTGGACCTACGGCTTCCCCGAGTTGCCAGGCCAGGCCGAGAAGATTTCTACCGCGATGCGCGTGTCGAACCCCGGCTGCTATCCCACTGGTTTCCTCGCGCTCGTTGCGCCTCTGGTCGCGGCCGGTCTTATCCCCGCCGACCTCCCGCTAAGCGTCAATGCGACCTCTGGTTACTCCGGTGGCGGCAAGGCGATGATCGCGGCGTTCGAGAATGGCGAGCCGGCGACGGCCTTCCGCGCCTATGCGCTAGGCCTCGCGCACAAGCATATCGGAGAGATGACGCAGCATGCGGGTCTCAACCACGCGCCGATCTTTGCCCCTGCCGTAGCGAACACCTATCGCGGCATGGTAGTCGAAGTGCCGTTACATCTGCACGCCCTGCCCGGCTGCCCAACGCTCGCCGCGATCGAAGACGTGCTGCGCGCGGCATTCGATGGCTCGAAGCTCGTTTCGGTTGCTCCCGGCGATATCGGCTCGGTCGATATCGAGGAGAACGCAGGCACCGATCGTCTGACGCTGCGTGTCTGCGGCAACGACGCGGTCGGTCATGCGCGGCTGGTCGCGACGCTCGACAATCTGGGCAAGGGCGCCGGCGGTGCTGCGGTCCAGAACCTCAACATCATGGCCGGGGTCGATCCCGTAGCCGGTCTCGTTTTCTAGGACCGGCGTTTTCCGCCCGGTCCATCGGCAAATCCAGGAGCTTCCATGCACCGTAATCCCGTAGCCAAGCTGCTCCTGTTCGGCGCGACCGGCGATCTCGCGCAGCGCATGCTGCTGCCGTCGCTCTATGGCCTGCACGCCGACGGGCTGCTGCCCGAGGAGCTGACGATCACCGGCGCCGCGCGTCATGAGCATGACGACAAGGATTACCGCAAGTTCGCCAAGAAGGCGCTCGACGAGTTCCTGCCCGAGGATCGCAAGGACGAAACTGCGATCGGGACATTCCTCGACCGGATCTTCTATCAGCCGACCGACCTGTCCGATCCCGCGAGTTTCCAGCCGCTGGCGGACAAGATCGGCGATATCTCGGGCGGGCTGGCGATCTACCTCTCGACCGCGCCGTCGCTGTTCGAAGCCGCGATCGAGGGACTGCATAAGGTCGGCCTGGCTGGCGAGACCGTCCGTGTCGGCCTTGAGAAGCCGCTCGGCTACGACCTGGAGACAAGCCGCGAGATCAACGACTCGGTGGCGAAGGCCTTTCCTGAGGACCGGACCTACCGGATCGATCATTACCTCGGCAAGGAAACCGTCCAGAACATCCTTGCGCTGCGCTTCGGCAACTCGTTCTTCGAGCCGGTGTGGAATGCGCAAGGGATCGACAACGTCCAGATCACGATCTCCGAGACCGTCGGGCTGGAAGAGCGCGCTGGCTATTACGAGACCGCGGGTGCGCTGCGCGACATGGTCGCCAACCACATGCTCCAGCTTCTCGCGCTGATCGCGATGGAGCCCCCTGCACGCTTCGAGGGCACCGACGTCCGCGACGAAAAGTCGAAGGTGTTCCGCTCGCTGCGCATGATCAAGCCCGAGGAAGTGCCGCACGTCACCGTCACCGGCCAGTATGGCGAAGGCGCGGTCAAGGGGAAGTTCGTCAAGAGCTACTCCGACGAACTCGGCCAACCCTCCACCACCGAGACGTTCGTCGCGATCAAGGCGCATGTCGACAATTGGCGCTGGCAGGGCGTGCCGTTCTATCTGCGCACTGGCAAGCGCATGGCGACTCGCCGCAGCGAGATCGCGATCCAGTTCAAGGCGGTGCCGCACTCGATGTTCGCAGGCCGTGGCGGGCTGTTGCAGCCCAACATGCTGATCATCCGCCTCCAGCCAGAAGAGTATATCCAGCTGCTGGTGATGGCGAAGGAACCGGGTCTCGACCGCGAGGGCGTCCGCCTGCGCGAAGTGCCGCTGAACCTCAGCATGGATGCCGAGTTCGCCGGCTCACGTAGGCGGATCGCGTATGAGCGGCTGCTGCTCGACCTGATCGAGGGCGACCAGACGCTGTTCGTGCGGCGTGACGAGGTCGAGGCGCAATGGACCTGGATCGACGCGATCCGCGAGGGCTGGAAGGCCAACGCGATGAAGCCCAAAAGCTATGCGTCGGGTAGCTGGGGTCCGTCGGCGGCGATCGCACTGACCGAGCGCGACGGTGTGACCTGGCAGGACGACTGAGTTTGTTTTCTTCCGTTCGTCCCGAGTAGCCTTCGAGCGAATTCGAGAAGGCGTATCGAGGGATCGGCCCGATTGTGGCATTGTACCTCGATACGGTATCTCGACTTCGCTCGATCCCTACTCGGCACGAACGGCATTTTTGACAGCAATTTTCTGAGTGAGTTCAAGTTTATGACCGAAATCGAATGGTGGGATTACGAGGATTCCGACGAGCTCGCCAACGCAGTCGCGGGCGATATCCAGTTCGTCATCGAGAGTGCGCTCGACGCGCGCGGCTCGGCGGTGATCGCGCTCGCGGGCGGCAAGACGCCGTTCGCCGCATATGAAAAGCTGGCGCAGGCCAAGCTCGACTGGAAGAAGGTCACGATCATTCCCGGCGACGAGCGTATCGTGAAGCTCGGCGATCCGTTGTCCAACGTCACCGCGCTGGCGAAGATCTTCCTGCCCAAGGGCGCGCGCGTGAAGCCGATCGTTCCCGAGGCGATGTCGGACTACAAGGCAGCCGGCCGTTCGGCGGATGCGCTGATGCAGGACCTGCACTGGCCGCTCGACTTCTGCCTGCTCGGCATGGGCGGCGACGGGCATACCGCGTCGATCTTCCCCGGTCCGGATTACGACGAGGCGCTGAGCGGTCCCAAGGAACGCCGTGCGCTCGGCGTGATGCCCGACCCGCTGCCGCCCGAGGCTCCGCTGGCGCGTGTGACGCTGTCGGCTGCCGCCATCGCATCGTCGAAGGCGCTGATGATCATGATCACCGGCGACGCGAAGAAGAAGGTGCTGGAGCAGGCGATCGAACAGGGGCCATCGTCGTCCTATCCGATCGGCCGCGTGCTCGCCGAAGTCGAGCTGCCGGTCGACGTGCACTGGGCGCCGTGACCATGCTGAACGCCGTCGTCTCCGCGGTCACCGACCGGATCATCGAGCGCTCGCGCGACAGCCGCGCCGCCTATCTCGCGCTGATCGAGCGCGAAGCGGCGGCGCAGGTCCGTCGTCCGGGCTTAGGCTGCGCGAACCTCGCGCACGCCTATGCCGGAACCGAGGAAGACCGCGACGCGATGAAGGCCGATGCCGGCATGAACATCGGTATCGTCACCGCGTATAACGACATGCTTTCCGCACACGCCGTCTATTATCGCTACCCCGAGCTGATGAAGATCTGGGCGCGCGAGGCCGGCGCGACGGCGCAGGTCGCGGGCGGCGTGCCAGCGATGTGCGACGGCGTGACGCAAGGCTATCCGGGCATGGAGCTGTCGCTGTTCAGCCGCGATACGATCGCGCTCAGCACGGCGATCGCCCTGTCGCACGGCACGTTCGAGGGTGCCGCGTTGCTCGGCATCTGCGACAAGATCGTCCCCGGGCTTCTGATGGGGGCGTTGCGCTTCGGGCATCTGCCGATGGTGCTCATCCCCGGCGGCCCGATGCCGACCGGGCTTCCCAACAAGGCCAAGGCCGCCGTCCGCGAGAAATTCGCCGAGGGGCTGGTGGGGCGCGACGAACTGCTCGAAGCCGAGATCGGCGCGTATCATTCGAAGGGCACGTGCACCTTCTACGGCACCGCGAACACCAACCAGATGATGATGGAGGTCATGGGCCTCCACATGCCGGGCGCGGCGTTCGTCAATCCGGGTACCAAGCTGCGGCAGGAACTGACGCGGGCGGCGGTGCACCGGTTGGCGAAGATCGGCGCGCGGGGCGATTCGTATCGACCGCTCGGGCATTGCGTCGACGAGAAGGCGATCGTGAACGCCGCAGTCGGCCTGCTCGCGACGGGCGGCTCGACCAACCATCTGCTCCACGTGCCGGCGATCGCTCGCGCGGCGGGGATCATCATCGACTGGGAGGATTTCGACCGCCTCTCCTGCGCAGTACCGCTGATCGCGCGCGTCTATCCCAACGGCTCGGCGGACGTGAACGCGTTCGAGGCAGCGGGCGGCATGCCCTATGTGATCCGCGAACTGCTCGGCGAAGGGTTGTTGCACGGCGACATCATGACGATCGGTGGCGAGGATTTGTCGGCCTATGCGAAGACTGCAGTCGTCGAGGGCGACACGCTCGGCTGGCGCGATACGCCGGACAGCGGCGACGAGACGATCCTGCGCCCTGCGACCGCGCCGTTCTCGCCGGATGGCGGCATGCGGATTCTTGCGGGCAATATCGGCCGCGCGTGCATCAAGGTGTCGGCGGTCGAGCGCGAACGCTGGATCGTCGAGGCGCCCGCGATGGTGTTCGACGACCAGCTCGACGTGATCGAGGCGTTCAAGCGAGGCGAGTTGGAGAAGGACGTCGTCGTCGTCGTCCGCTTCCAGGGGCCGCGCGCTAACGGGATGCCAGAGCTGCACAAGCTGACGCCGCCGCTGGGGGTGTTGCAAAATCGCGGGTTCAAGGTGGCGCTGGTCACCGACGGCCGGATGTCGGGCGCGAGCGGGAAAGTGCCGTGCGCGATCCACTGCTCGCCCGAGGCGCTACTAGATGGCGCGATTGGGTTGATCCGCGATGGCGACATGATCCGGGTGGACGCCGTCAACGGGACGCTCGAGGCGCTGGTCGACGCGGACGTGTGGGCGACGCGCGAGATGGTCGCGATACCGCCACCGGTGAGCGGCATGGGCCGCGAGCTGTTCGGGATGTTCCGCGGGCTTGCCGACGAGGCCGAGAAGGGCGCGTCGGCGATGCTGGCGGGCGCCGGGCTGTAACAATTCCGTTCGTCCCGAGTAGGGATCGAGCGAAGTCGAGAGCTCGTATCGAAGGACACCCCCGTGGCATGTCCGTCGATATGCCATCTCGACAAGCTCGATGGCTACTCGGGACGAACGGCAGGGGGTTAGGAGAGACGATATGGAAATCGTAGCGGCAGATATCGGCGGAACGCACGCGCGTTTCGCGATCGCCGAGGTCGAGAACGGCCGCGTCGTGTCGCTCGGCGAGCCGGCGACGCTGAAGACCGCAGACCACGCTTCGCTCCAGACCGCGTATCAGGCGTTCGAGGCTGGCCTTGGCCGCCCCCTCCCCCGCGCGCTCGCGATCGCGGTCGCGTCGCCGGTCGCGAACGACGTGATCCGGCTGACCAACAACCCGTGGATCATCCGCAAGTCGCTGATCACCGAGCGGCTGAAGGCCGACCAGTGGGTGGTGGTCAACGATTTCGGCGCGGTCGGCCATGCAGTCGCGCAGGTGCCGAGCAGCGATTTCATCCACCTTTGCGGGCCCGATACGCCGCTGCCGTCCGAGGGCATCACGACGATCTGCGGACCCGGCACCGGGCTCGGCGTCGCGCAGCTGCTGCGACGCAAGGACGGCTATCAGGTGCTCGAGACCGAGGGCGGGCATATGGACTTTGCGCCGCTCGACGGGATCGAGGACGCGTTGCTGAAGCGCCTGCGAAAGACGTTCACGCGCGTCTCGGCGGAGCGCGTCGTCGCCGGACCCGGCATCGTCGCGATCTACGAGACGCTTGCCGCGCTGGAGGGCCGCGCGGTTCCCAGCCATGACGACAAGACGATCTGGACCGAGGCGATCGACGGCACCGATTCGATCGCGCTCGCCGCGCTCGACCGGTTCTGCCTCGCGCTCGGCGCGGTTGCGGGCGATCTCGCGCTCGCACAGGGCGCCAAGGCGGTCGTGATCGCAGGCGGGCTCGGCTTCCGGATCAAGGATCGCCTGATTCGCTCGGGCTTTGACCAGCGCTTCGTCGCCAAGGGCCGCTTCCAGGGCATGATGGCGGCGATGCCCGTCAAGCTCATCACCCATCCCCAGCCCGGCCTGTTCGGCGCCGCGGCCGCCTTCGCACAGGAACATACCCAATGACCGCCACTATCTCCGACATCATGCAGACCAGCGCCGTCATCCCGGTGCTGGTGATCGAGGACGCCGCGCTCGCGCGACCGCTCGCCGAGGCACTGGTCGCGGGCGGCTTGCGCGTGCTCGAGGTGACGTTGCGCACCGGCGCCGCGCTAGAGGCGATCGCCGAGATGAAGAAGGTGCCGGGCGCGATCGTCGGCGCGGGGACCGTCGTCAACACGCAGCAGTTCGCGCAGGTCCGCGATGCGGGTGCGGAATTCATCGTGTCGCCGGGGCTGACCGAACGCCTCGCCACGCCGATCATCGAGAGCGGCATCCCGTTCCTGCCGGGGATCGCCAACGCGGCGGATATCATGACCGGGCTCGACCTGGGCCTGACGCACTTCAAGTTCTTCCCGGCCGAAGCGAATGGCGGGTTGAAGGCGCTCAAGGCTCTCGCCGCGCCGTTCTATCAGTGCAGCTTCTGCCCGACCGGCGGTATCACCGAGGCGAGCGCGCCCGAGTGGCTGGCGTTCAAGCCGGTGTTGTGTGTGGGAGGAAGCTGGGTGACCGGCGGGACCATGGCCGAGATCGAGATCAAGGCTCGTGCGGCTAACGCGTTACGCCAGTCGTGATGCTGTTCGGTCTCATTGCTTTGGTAGCGTTGTATTGCTTTGCCAAAGCCGTGATCGATTTCAAGCAGCGGCGCTTCTGGTGGAGCGCCGCGGGTATGATGGCAGGGATCATCGCGATCCCGGCCATCATACCGGTGCAGCCGGTTAGCGTGACTATACCTGTCGCTCGATAGAAGCGACGGGCGGATCACATTTCGCCGCGGGCTTTGCGGATGGCGTACCATTTCTTCACGTTGGCGTTGTGTTCGGCCAGCGTGTTCGCAAACACGTGGCCGCCGGTGCCGTCTGCTACGAAGTAAAGCGCCTGGGTCTGCGCCGGGTCGAGCACCGCGTCGATCGAAGCGCGGCCTGGGTTGGCGATCGGGCCGACCGGCAGGCCGGCTTCGGCATAGGTGTTGTAGCCGTTCTTTGCGTGCAGCTCCGAGCGCAGGATGCGGCGACCTAGCGGGCGGCCCTTGGTAATCGGGTAGATCACCGTGGGGTCCGCCTGAAGCGGCATGCCGCCCCGCAGGCGATTTCCGTAGACCGCGGCGACGGTGCGGCGTTCGGAGGGCTTGCCGGTTTCCTTCTCGACGATCGAGGCGAGGATGATCGCCTGTTCGGGCGTCGTCACCGCGATACCGGGCTTGCGCGCGGCCCAAGCGGTGGCGAGGTAGGTCTTCATCGCCGCCTGCATCCGCGTGACGACCGATGCGCGGGTGTCGCCGGCCTGGAAGGCGTAGCTGTCGGGGAGGATCGAGCCTTCCGCCGGGACGGGTACGGTGCCGGTCAAGCCGTCGGCCTTCATCAACGCGTCGTAGACGAGGACGGAAGGATAGCCTTCGGGGACGACGACGAGGCGCTGGACGACCTTGCCGCCCTGCATCAGCTTGAGGATATCGGACTGGCTGGTGTGTGGCGCGATGCGGTATTCGCCGGCCTTGATCGGGTCTCCTGAGCCGAACACGCGCGCATACAAACGGAAGCGTCGGGCCGACGGGATCGCGCCGGCCTTTTCGAGTTCGGTGGCAGCGCCGGCCAATGTGCTGCCTTCGCCGATCTGCACCGTCAGCGTACGCGGTGCTGGGCCAGCGCCGCCCCAGCCTTGGACGACCAGGAACAGCGCTACGACTGCCGCCAGGCCAATGATCAATCCGAGACAGCCGACCTTACGCATTGGTACTCCTTGGATCCCCGCGAGGCGGGGACCCAGTCTGGGCCCCCGCCTTCGCGGGGGAACAAGGTTTTTAGCGGACCTTCGTCATCACCAGCGACGCATTCGTGCCGCCGAAGCCGAACGAGTTGTTCAGGACTGCGCGGACTTCACGCTTCTTGGCCACGTGGGGCACGAGATCGACCCCCACGCAGCTGTCGCTCGGATTGTCGAGGTTCAGCGTCGGCGGGACGATCTGGTCACGCAGCGCCAGGATGCAGAAGATGCTCTCGACCGCGCCGGCACCGCCAAGCAGATGACCGATCGCCGACTTGGTCGACGACATCGACAGACCCGAGATCGCATCGCCGAACAGGCGACGGACCGCGCCCAGTTCGAGCTCGTCGCCGAGCGGCGTCGAAGTGCCGTGCGCGTTGATGTAATCGATGTCCTCAAGCTTGAGGCCCGACTTCTTGATCGCCATCTGCATCGAGCGGAACGCGCCGTCGCCTTCCGGATGCGGTGCGGTCACGTGGTACGCGTCGCCCGACAGGCCGTAGCCGATCACCTCGGCATACATCTTCGCGCCGCGCGCCTTGGCGTGCTCGTACTCTTCGAGCACCAACACACCAGCGCCCTCGCCCATCACGAAGCCGTCGCGGTCCTTGTCATACGGACGCGAGGCCTTTTCTGGCGAATCGTTGAAGTTGGTCGACAGCGCACGCGCCTGTGCGAACCCGGCGATGCCGAGCGGGCAGACCGTGCCCTCCGCGCCCCCCGCGAGCATCACGTCGGCGTCGTCCATCGCGATCATCCGCGCTGCATCGCCAATGGCGTGCGCGCCGGTCGAGCAGGCGGTGACGACCGCGTGATTCGGACCGCGCAGGCCGTATTTGATCGAGACCTGACCCGAGATCAGGTTGATCAGGCGGCCGTGAACGAAGTGCGGCGACACGCGGCGCGGGCCCTTGGTGTGGAGCACGATCGATTCGCTCTCGATGCCCGGCAGGCCGCCGATGCCCGAGCCGATCGAGACGCCGGCACGCCAGCTCTCTTCAAGCGTCATCTCGGTCAGCCCGGCGTCTTCCAGAGCCTGGCCTGCGGCGTCGATGCCGTAGATGATGAACGGATCGACCTGGCGCTGGACCTTGTGGTCAACGCGCTTGCCGGGATCGAAGCCATATTCGTGGTCGGCCGGCTTCACCTCGCAGGCGATGCGGCACACCTGATCCGACGCGTCGAAGCGCGTGATCGGGCCCGCGCCCGACTTGCCGGCGAGGATATTCGCCCAGGCCGTTTCAACATCCGCCCCCAGGGGGGTGACCAGGCCTAGCCCGGTTACGACGACACGCCGCATGGCTTCAAACTCCGTCTGCTCTCAAAACGAAACGGCTCCCCGCCCTCTTTGCCCAAGGACGGGGAGCCGCTCAAATCACACCCTTCAGGGCAGGTCCAAAGGTTTGAACCCTAGACCCTGATCAGGCCTTGTGCTCGTCGATGTAGGTGATCGCGTCCTTGACGGTCGCAATCTTCTCGGCGGCATCATCGGGGATCTCGACACCGAATTCTTCCTCGAACGCCATGACGAGTTCGACGATGTCGAGGCTGTCTGCGCCCAGGTCGTCGATGAAGCTCGCGTCCTCGGTCACCTTGTCGGCTTCGACGCCGAGATGCTCGACGACGATCTTCTTCACGCGGTCAGCTGTCTCGCTCATGGTAGTTCCCTCTTCAAATCTGGGGGTTTTGGGTATTTCCTGAACGCACCTAGAACGCGGTAGTTCAGCGCGCAAGTTCAGATCATCGCCATCCCGCCGTTCACGTGCACGGTTTGTCCCGTGACGTACCCGGCTTCACGGCTTGCAAGGTACACGATCGCCGCACCGATGTCTGCGCCTTCGCCAAGCCGACCGGCAGGAATCTTCGCGGTGAGCGCGGTCTTCTGCGCGTCGGGCAGCGCGTCGGTCATCGGCGAGGTGATGAAGCCGGGCGCGACGCAGTTGACGGTGATGCCGCGACTGGCGAGTTCCTGCGCCATCGATTTCGACATGCCGATCAGGCCCGCCTTCGACGCGGCGTAGTTCGCCTGGCCGGGATTGCCGGTGACGCCGACAATCGAGGTGACCGAGATCATCCGGCCGAACCGTGCCTTCATCATGGGCTTGGCGGCGGCGCGCATGAGACGGAACGCGGCTTCGAGATTGACGCGGATGACGCTGTCCCACTCGTCGTCCTTCATCCGCATCGCGAGATTATCGCGGGTTACGCCAGCGTTGTTGACGAGGATGTCGAGCTTGCCGCCGAGTGCTTCGACAGCTTTCGGGACTAGCGCATCGACGGCGGCTGCGTCGGAGAGGTTGCACGGGAGCGCGACGTGGTCGCCACCGAGACTGGCGCGGAAAGCTTCGAGCTTGTCGGCGTTGGAGCCGGATACGGCCAGGCGTGCACCTTGCGCGGCGATGGCCTTGGCGATCTCGGACCCGATCCCGCCGGATGCCCCGGTGACGAGGGCGGTCATGCCTGTGAGGTCGAACATTTTGGTCTCCATCAGATTTTGTTCACGCGGAGACGCGGAGCCGCGGAGGGGCGATGGTCGTTTACGATCCGTCGCACTCCCTCTTTCAGCGTTGCGCCACCGAAGTTGATCAGCAGCCCTACGGGCTGGTGAGTTAGGCGTAGGTAGGTCAGCAGTTGTTTGCCGTGCGCGGCGTTCAGTTGCTCTACCGATTTGATTTCGACCAGAAGGCGTTCGTCGACGAGTAGGTCGATTCTGAAGGCCGCTTCGAAGCGCATGCCGTCAAACTCGATATCTACCGGTCGCTGCCGCGCCACGTGGTAACCCAGACCGGCGAGCTTACCCGCCAAGACCAGCTCATAGACGCTTTCGAGGAGACCCGGACCCAACTCGCGGTGGATGCGAAGTGAGAGATCGAGCACATCACCACTGATCTGATCGATATCTCTCAAATCTTCTCTCCGCGGCTCCGCGTCTCCGCGTGATCACATCTTCTTCACGAGTTCCTCGATGTCGTCCATCGTGATGACGCTGGTCGTTTCGACGTCGGGAGTGATGCGCTTGACCATGGGGCTGAGCACCTTGCCGCCGAATTCGACGAAGTGGTCGACCCCCGCCGCATGCATCGCCAACACCGATTCGCGCCAGCGGACCATCCCGGTCACCTGTTGCACCAGCAAGTGACGGATCGCGCCTGGGTCTGCGACGGCAGTTGCGTCTACGTTGGCGAAGACCGGGACCAACGGTGCGCGGAGGTCGGCGGCCAGGAGGGCGGCTTCCATGGCTTCGGCGGCGGGCTGCATCAGGGGGCAGTGGAAAGGGGCGGAGACGGGCAACAATACCGCGCGCTTGGCGCCGAGGTCCTTGGCCAGCGCGATCGCCTTTTCGATGGCGAGGCGGTGGCCGGAGATGACGACCTGCGAGGGATCATTGTCGTTGGCGACGGTGCAGATCAGTTCGGGACCGCCTTCCGCGAGGATCGCGTCGACTGCGGCGCCGGCGATGACCTGCGCCTTTTCGAGGTCGGTGCCGAGCAACGCGGCCATGGCGCCCTCGCCTACCGGGACGGCGGCCTGCATCGCGCGACCGCGGAGTTTCAGGAGGCGGGCGGTCGTCGACAGGTCTAGCGCACCGGCGGCGCACAAGGCGGTATATTCGCCGAGGCTGTGGCCGGCGACATAGTCCGCCTTGTCGGCGAGGCGGATGCCGCCTTCCTTCTCGGCGACGCGCAAGGTGGCGATCGCGTTCGCCATGATCGCGGGCTGGGCGTTCTCGGTGAGGAGCAGGTCGTCCGCGGGACCTTCGCTCATCAGGCGGAACAGGTGCTGGCCGAGCGCCTCGTCGACTTCGGCGAAGACCTCGCGGGCGGTGGCACTGGCGTCGGCGAGCGCCTTGCCCATGCCGACAGACTGGCTCCCCTGGCCGGGGAAGATGAACGCGCGCATGGCCTCTCCTCTGTGTTTGGTTTCGTTCGAGCGCGGGGCCTATAAAGGTGCGCGGCGAGTTGCAACCTGAACGGACCCCGCGGCCTTGCGACAATATGCGACCATTTCGCCGACCTTGCGACAATCGCCTGCGACAATCGGCTCCCAGATTATGGAGGACGCCGCAGCAACGGCGCCGTGTTTCAAACGGGAGATTATCATGAAGAAGTTCATCCTCAGCGCACTTGCCGCTACGCTCGTCGCCAGCCCGCTGCTCGCCGCAGCCCCTGCCGAAGCGCAGCAGCGTCGCGAAGTCACCACCGTACGCCACAACGACAATGGCCGCACCGTCGTCACCAAGCGCACCGTCGTCCGCACGCCGCAGTATCGCAACTGGCGCGCCGGCCAGCGCTTCGATCGTCGCCAGGCGCAGAACTACCGGGTCATCACGACGTACCGCAACTATCGCCTTGCCGCCCCACCGCGTGGCAGCCAGTGGGTCCGCTCGGGCAACGACGCGCTGCTGATCAACGGTCGCGGCAACGTGGTGCAGGTTCGTGGCGGCGCGTTCCGGTAAATCGGTAGGGGCGGATCTTGGGGGGCGTAATAAGTACGCCCCCTCGCTTCACGCCCCGTCATCCTGACGAAAGTCAGGATCCAGGGTTACGAGCGGCGGCATTTCTGGCTCTGGATTCTGACTTTCGTCAGGATGACGGAACTAGTTGAACGAAGCACACCAACCTTGCCTTTCCCCGATAATCGGGTAAGGGCCTCTGCAACCGGGGTGAGAGATTCGCGTCTCTCGCCCCTGTTTGCATTCTAGACGACAGCCGGAGGGGTGCACGCATGGGGCGTGTATCAGCGATCGGCCAAGACGAAGGACAAGACATGGCTCTTTACGAGCACGTGTTCCTTGCGCGCCAGGATCTGGCACAAGCGCAGGTGGACGCACTGGCGGAAATCGCCACCAAGATCGTGAACGACAACGAAGGTCGGGTCGTAAAGACCGAGAACTGGGGCCTGCGTTCGCTGGCGTACAAGATCGCCAAGAACCGCAAGGCGCACTATGTCATGCTCGAGATCGATGCCCCGGGCAGCGTGATCGCAGAGCTGGAGCGCCAGACCCAGATCAACGAAGACATCATCCGTTACATGACGGTCAAGGTCGACACCCTCGAAGAGGGCCCGACGGTGATGATGCGCAAGCAGGATCGTGACCGCGAGCGTCGTGGCGACCGTGAGGGTGGCCGTGAGGGCCGTCCCGATCGTGGCGATCGTCCGGACCGTGGTCCCCGTCGTGACCGCGAAGAGGGAGCTGAATAATCATGGCACGTCCATTCTTCCGCCGCCGCAAGAGCTGCCCGTTCTCCGCCAAAGACGCTCCCCGGATCGACTATAAGGACGTCCGGTTGCTGCAGGGCTTCGTGTCCGAGCGTGGCAAGATCGTCCCGTCGCGTATCACTTCGGTGGCCGCAAAGAAGCAGCGCGAACTGGCCCAGGCCATCAAGCGTGCGCGTCATCTGGGCTTGCTGCCCTACATCGTTAAGTAAGGAGCGCCCACATGGACGTCATTCTGCTTGAGCGCGTCGAAAAGCTTGGTGCTATCGGCGACGTGGTGAAGGTCAAGGACGGTTACGCGCGTAACTTCCTGCTTCCCAACAAGAAGGCGCTTCGTTCGAACGAAGCCAACCGCAAGGTGTTCGAGTCGAACCGTGCGAAGATCGAATCGGACAACGCATCGCGTCGCAGCGATGCCGAGACTGAAGCGAAGACCTTCAACGACGCGACCGTGACCCTGATCCGTCAGGCGTCGAACACTGGTCAGCTCTACGGTTCGGTCGCGGTTCGCGATCTGGTCGATGCGCTGGTGGCCGATGGTCACAAGGTCGGCAAGTCGGCGATCGTGCTCGACAAGCCGATCAAGGCAATCGGTGTCTACACCGTCAAGGTATCGCTGCACCCCGAGGTGTCGGTGGCCGTCAAGGTCAACGTCGCCCGCTCGCCTGAAGAGGCCGAGATGCAGGCTTCGGGCGTCGACGTGATGTCGTCGATGTTCGAGCGCGACGAGGCTGGCTTCGTCGAGGATTACGATCCGAACGCAGAGCCCGGCGCGACCGCCGAAGCACCGCGCGACCAGGAGGAAGAGGCGCAGGGTTGATTCCTTCGCTTCCTTCTAGCCGATACAGAAAGGCCCGCACGGAGCGATCCGGGCGGGCCTTTTCTTTTGTCCTTTTGCCGCGGGCTTTAGGGACAGGTTACGCAGGCGCCGATCATTGCTGCGAAGGGGATGAGGGCGCAGAGGATGGGGACTAGGTGTTTCATGACCGGGTGACTCTTGGGGGTGTTATCCGGTTAATGCTCGGGGTCGCGAAAGGTTGCCAAGAGGTGAACGATTTTTGTACCGATCGGTTTTTGGTGCGGGAGAAGCCACCCTCCACCACCACCCCGGCGGAGGCCGGGGCCCAATTGGGAAAGCTTGAGTAACGGATCGCAGCGTCCATCATTCGGGTCCCCCAATTGGGCCCCGGCCTTCGCCGGGGTGGTGGTAGTGGAAGGTCAGCTTTCGACGTTTTCCGGCTTCTCGATCAGCGCAGGCCCCTCGCCTAGCGCCAGTGCGTCTACCGACGACACATCTTCCAGATCCCGCGCGCCCGTCTCGATGTTCAGATCGCGGAATTTGCGACCGGTTACCATCAGGCGGCCGTTGAACGAGTTGGTGAAGCCGTTGAAGTTCTTCACCGCGCTGTTGAGACCGACGCCGACCTTCCGCAGGTCGTCCGCGACCTTCGCGAGGCGATCGTGCATTTCCTTGCCGAGTTCGCCGATCTTCCGTGCTTCGTTGGCGAGTTTTTCCTGACGCCAGACCGCCGCGACCGTGCGGGCGATGGCGATCAGGTTGGTGGGCGTTGCCAGCAACACGCGCTTTTCGAACGCGAAGTCCCAGAGCGTCGGGTCGTGCTCGAGCGCGGCGGAGAGGAAGTGTTCGCCGGGGACGAACATGATGACGTAGTCGGGGGTGTCGGCGAACTGGCTCCAATAGGCCTTGTTGCCGAGGCCATTGACGTGTGCGCGCATCGAGGCTGCGTGGGCGGCGAGTCCGATCAGGCGCTCGGCGTCGTCGACCGCGCCGAATGCGTCCTGGTACGCATTGAGCGAGACCTTTGCGTCGATCACCAGTGCTCGACCGCCGGGGACGCGGATGATCGCGTCGGGGCGGAGGCGGGCGCCGTCGTCGCCTACCGCGACCGAGACCTCCGTCTGGAAATCGGTGTGTTCGCTGAGGCCGCAGGTTTCCAGGACGTTCTTGAGTTGCTGTTCGCCCCAGCGGCCGCGGGATTTGGGGGCGTTGCGGAGGGAATTGACGAGCTTGGCGGCTTCGGTGGAGACCTTTTCCTGGCCGAGGCGCATCTGTTCGATCTGGCCCTTGAGGTCGCCGAATGCGTCGCGGCGTTCGGCTTCTACCTTTGCGACGCCCTCTTCGTAGCGTTGCAGGCGATCGCTGACGGGCTGGAGCATCGATTTCAGGTTGAGGCCGGCGGACTCTTCGGACTGGCGGAAGCGGGCGTCGGCGCGTTCGAGGAAGGTCTTCTGCGCGTCGCTCAGCAGCTTGTTGGCGACGTCGCCGAACTGCGCGGCCATGACCTCCTTCGCCTCGCGGAGTTCACGCAGGCGGGCTTCGAACGCCTCGCCTTGTGCCTTGAGCGTGGCGATTTCGGTACGGGCGGCGTCGCGGTCGGTGCGGATCGTGGCGAGGTCGATGCGGAGGCGATCGGTGTCGGTGGCGCGCTCGGCGTTCTGGGCGCGGAGGGTGGCGAGGTCCTGCATCGCGGCATTGCGTTCGCGCTCGACCGCGTCGCGCGCGGTGCGGATGAGGTCGGCGTCGGCGACCTTGGTTTGCGCGACGGCGAGTTCGCTGGCGAGGGTGGCGGCTCGGCGGGAGGCTAGGAGCCAGCCGAGGAGGATGCCGGCGGCTAGCGCGAGGACTGCGATGATGGCGAACTCAGCCATTTTACGCGGCCGAAACTGGAGTGAAGTATAGGAAGTGCAGACGCTGGCGCAGCATTTCCTCGGGAGGAGATGGGGGCGTTAGCGGGCGGGTTTGGGGAGCGAATGGGGACGTCATGCTTGGAACATACGTCGAACGGTTGATGTAGGACAATCGGAATATTATTCTGCCGCGGTGGCGGGAGTCCGAGGTTACTGACGGTGGTGCTTATGGTCCTGGGCCCCCGCCTTCGCGGGGGAACTAGGAGGCGGGTGGCAACTCCCGATAGTCGGCACCCTCTCAAATAATACCACCCCGGCGGAGGCCGGGGTCCAATTGGAAAGGTCGCAGTAACGAGGGACTGCGCTCAGTTGGCGACGTCCCCCAATTGGGCCCCGGCCTTCGCCGGGGGGGGTAGCGTGTTGGGTGATTGGGTGCCCACCCTCAAGCTCTCCTGCTCGTGCTCGCGCTCGCGCTCGCGCTGCCCTCAGCCCAGCTTGCGCTGCTTCGCCAGCTTCTTCAGCACCATGTCGCGCTTGAGGCGGCTGATGTGGTCGATGAACAGCACGCCGTCGAGATGGTCGATCTCGTGCTGCATGCAGGTCGAGAGCAGGCCGTCGAGGTCTTCTTCGAAAGCAGCACCCGTCTCGTCGAGCCACTTCACGCGGCACTGCGCAGGCCTAGCCACCTCGGCATATTGCTCGGGGATCGAGAGGCAGCCTTCGTTGTAGGTCGACATCTCGTCGCTGACCGACAGGATCTCGGCGTTGATATACGCCTTGGGGTTCTTGATCGGCTTGTCGTCCTCGTCCTTCTCCTCCTGGAGATCGATGACGAGGACGCGCTGCTGCACGCCGACCTGGGTCGCAGCGAGGCCGATGCCATTGAAGTCGTACATCGTCTCGATCATGTCAGCGACGAGCGTGCGGGTGGAGTCGTCGACCTTCTCCACCGGCTCTGCGACGAGGCGCAGACGGGGATCGGGGACTTCGAGAACGGTCATGACGGTCATAGCGCGTCCGCTAAGGTACGCGTGGGCATCACGTCAAGCCGATGGGCGTCAAGCCATTGGCCTTCTGGCCCTTAATGCCTGCGCCAGCGTGCCCTCGTCGAGATAGTCGAGTTCGCCGCCGACCGGCAGGCCGTGCGCGAGCTGGGTGACGCGGACGGGGAAGCGTTCGATGCGCTCGGCGATGTAGTGCGCGGTGGTCTGGCCTTCGAGCGTGGCGTTCATCGCGAGGACGACTTCGTCGATGCCGCCGGCTTCGATGCGACGGACGAGGCTGTCGATGCTGAGGTCCTCGGGGCGGATGCCTTCGAGTGCGGACAGGCGACCGCCGAGGACGTGGAAGCGGCCGGGGAACAGCCGCGATCGGTCGAGCGCCCAGAGATCGGCGACCTCCTCGACGACGCACAGCGAGCGCTGGTCGCGGCGCGGGTCGGCGCAGATCGCGCACGGGTTGGTGGTGTCGACGTTGCCGCAGGTCGCGCAGTTCTCCAGCCGCTCGTCGACCGCGGTCAGCGCCTCGCGCAACGGACCCAGCGCCGCGTCGCGCTTCTTGAGCAGATGCAGCACGGCGCGACGTGCGGACCGGGGGCCGAGGCCGGGGAGCCGGGCCAGCGCCTGCGTCAGCGCCTCGATCTCGGGGGATGCCATCTGGAACAGATAGGGGGTTGCGCGGCTCCCCGCCAGCGTGTTCGAGAGGGGCCATGCGGATCATCTTCATGGGAACGCCGGACTTCGCCCGGGACATACTCGACGCGCTGTTGCTGGCGCCCGAACACGAAATTATCGCGGTCTACAGCCAGCCTCCTCGCGCTGGCGGACGTCGAGGCCGCGAACTGGTGCCGTCGGCGGTGCAAGTGCGCGCGGAAGGATCCGGAATACCGGTGTTCACGCCGACAAGCCTGCGGAATGCCGAAGCTCAGGCCGAATTCGCGGCGTTGGGCGCGGATGTCGCCGTGGTCGCGGCGTATGGATTGATCCTGCCGCAGGCCGTTTTGGACGCGCCAGTTCACGGCTGCCTGAACGTCCACGGATCACTATTACCCCGGTGGCGAGGTGCGGCACCAGTGCAGCGCGCAATATTGGCGGGCGACACCGAGACGGGTGTCGGCATCATGCAGATGGAAGCCGGATTGGATACCGGCCCCGTGCGACTTGAGGGACGAACGCCAATTGTCGGGAAGACTACGGGTGATCTAACTCGCGAACTGGCTGCAATGGGCGGTCGTTTGATGGTCGAGGTGCTGGGCGATCTGGACGCCTACCCTGCCCGGCCGCAGCCCGAGGAGGGCATTACGTACGCCGCCAAGATCAACAAGGCGGAGGCGCGGATCGATTTCGAGCGGTCGGCGGTCGAGGTCGAGCGGCTGGTGCGGGCGATGAACCCGGCGCCGGGGGCTTGGTTCGAGCATGCGGGCGAGCGGGTGAAGGTGCTGGCCGCGGACGTGTTACCGTTCTCGTTCCTTGGGTGCGAGGGGCTGACGGTCAATGCCGAGCTGACGATCGGGTGCGGCGACGGGGCGATCCGGCCGACCCTGGTGCAGCGGGCGGGGCGTAGTGTGACGTCGGCGGAGGAGATGCTGCGCGGGTTTCCGATTCGGTCGGGGACTCAGCTTTGACGCGGTTCGCATTGACGGTGGAGTTCGACGGGCGGCCGTTCATGGGCTGGCAGCGGCAGAAGCATGGGCCGAGCGTGCAGGCGGCGCTGGAGGCCGCGGTGCTGAAGATGACCGGCGAGACCGCGTCCGTGCAGGCGGCGGGGCGGACCGATGCGGGCGTCCACGCGATGGCGATGCACGCGCATGTCGACATCGCGAAGCCGCTCGCGGCGTTTCGGTTGATGGAAGGGCTGAATGCGCTGGTGAAGCCCGCGCCGGTGTCGGTGCTGGCGTGCGAAGTGGTCGACGACGATTGGCATGCGCGGTTTTCGTGTGTCGGGCGGTCGTACGAGTATCGGATCGTCAACCGGCGCTCGCCGTTGACGTTCGAGGCTGGGCTGGCTTGGCAGGTTCCGCAGTTGCTGGATGCCGGGGCGATGGCGGCGGCGGCCGGGGCGCTGGTCGGGCGGCATGACTTCACGACGTTTCGGTCGGCGCATTGCCAGGCGGATAGTCCGGTGCGGACTTTGGACCGACTTGAGGTTGTGCGGGAGGGGGAGCGGCTGTTCGTCTATGCGGCGGCGCGGTCTTTCCTGCATCATCAGGTGCGGTCTATGGTCGGGTGCCTCGCGCTGGTGGGTATGGGGCGTTGGGCGGCCGGCGATGTTACGACTGCGCTCGAGGCGAAGGATCGGGCGATGTTGGGGTTGAATGCGCCGCCCGATGGGTTGTTCTTCGTGAGTGCCGTGTACCCTTAAGTGTGTTCCCCCGCGAAGGCGGGGACCCAGTCTGGGCCCCCGCCTTCGCGGGGGAACAAGCTTCCTAGACTATCGGACGAACTTCGCGGCGAGCTCGACATGCGTCGACCAGCGAAACTGGCCGACCGGCTGGACCCAGTCGATCCGCCAACCTGCGTCGCACAGTTCCTTCGCATCGCGCGCGAAGCTCGCCGGGTTGCACGATACATAGGCGATCACGGGCGTTTTGCACTCGGCCAGCGCGGTCGCCTGTTCGCGCGCGCCGGAGCGTGGCGGATCGATCACCACCGCGTCGAAGCGGTCGAGTTCGGCCACCGTCAGCGGGCGGCGGTAGAGATCGCGGTGTTCGGGGTAGACGGGCCGCTGGGTGCGGTGCGCGGCGGCCTTCAGCGAACCGAGTGCGTCGCGCGCGCCTTCGGCGGCATAGACCTTGGCGGGGATCGCCAGCGTGAAGGTGCCGAGACCGGCGAACAGGTCAGCGACCGTAGCTGGTTTGCCGATCGCCTCCAGGACGGCGGCGGTGAGTGCAGCCTCGCCATCGGGTGTTGCCTGGAGGAACGACGCGGGCGGGAGTGGTACGGGGACGCCGCCCAAGGTGATCGTGACCGCGTCGGGTTCCCAGCGCGCCTCGGGACCGAGGCCGTCGTCGAACGCCACGCGGGCGATCTTGTGATCTTCGCAGAATTTGGTGAGCGCTTCGGCGGCGGGGAGACCTTCGGGGGCGAACCCGGTGATCAGGATGTCCGCGCCCTGGTCAGCGAGCGTCAGGTGGATGTCGGCGCGGCGGCGGAAATTGAGGCGCTTGAGCAGCTGGCGCAAGGGTTGGACGAGCGCGAACAGGCGTGGATCGAGGATCCAGCATTCCTTGATGTCGACGATCGTGTGCGCCTTTTCGGCGGTGAAGCCGAGCGTGATCTTGCCGCCCTTGGCCTCGGCGTGAAGCGTCGCGCGGCGGCGGCTGCGTTCGGGGGAGATGTGGGGCTCGCGGATCGGCGCGGACAGGTCCTGGCCGTCGAGCGCGGAGGCGATGCGGTCGGTGACGAACTCGGCATAGGCCTGGTCGTCAAGATGCTGGAGCTGGCAGCCGCCGCAGGTCGGGAAATGCACGCAAGGGGGAGTCTGGTGGTGCGGGCCGGGGATCACGGTGCCATCGGCGGCGAGCGTGTCGCCGGGCGCCGAGAAGGCGGCGTGGCGGCCGTCGGCGGTCATGCCGTCGCCGCGGGCTGCGACGCGGATGATGGTGTCGATGTTTGTGTTGGAGGTCATAGCGACGCTCTGGCCGACCGAAGCGCTTCCGCCAAGTCGTCGGCGATGAAAGCCGCGCCCAATCGGCGGGCAGCGTCACCGTGGAGCCACACTCCGGCGCAGGCTGCGTCGAGCGGATCGAGCCTGGCGGCGAGCATCGCGCCGATCGCGCCGGCGAGGACGTCGCCGGTACCGGCGGTGGAGAGCCAGTCGCTGGACCCTTGCGCAATGCGGACGCGGCCGTCGGGGGCGGCGATGACGGTGTCTGCGCCTTTGAAGACGACGATGGCATTAGCGCGGGTGGCGGCGTCGCGGGCTCGGGTGATCTTGTTCGCGTCGGATTTGCCGAAGAGCGCGTCGAACTCGCCGGCGTGCGGGGTGAGGATGACGGGGACGTCGTGCGCTTTGATCCGGTCGGGGTTCAGCAGGCGGAGAGCGTCGCCGTCGATGATCAGCGGGTGGCCCGAGGTCAGCGCGGCTTCGAGACGGGCCTTGGCGGTATCGTCGCGACCCAGGCCGGGACCGATCACGAGTGCGCCGATGCGATCGTTGGCCAGTGCGTGATCGGAGAACGGCGTGCGGACGAGCGCATGCGGGGGGCCTTGGCTGTCGCCGAGCAGGGTCACGTAGCCGGCGCCGGCGCGCATTGCGGCCAAGGCTGCGAGGTCGGAGGCGCCGGACATGGTGCCCGCGATGATCGCGACCATGCCTCGGGTGTATTTGTGAGAGTCCGGGCCGGGGGTTGGAAGGATTGGGGTTTTAAGGACTTCGGCTTGGCTGACGGTGGGGACGCCGATGTCGAGAAGGCGGATATGGCCGCAGTAGCGGGCTGCGGGTTGGAGGATGTGCGCGGGTTTTACCGCGCCGAGCGCAAGGGTAAGGTTGAAGACGGGCGGCGTGCTGAGCGCCTCGACTGTGTCGGTGGCAAGGCCACTGGGTAGGTCGACAGCGATGCTGAGCTGCGCGGCGTTCGCGAGGGAATGGAGACACTCGACCACAGACCGTTCCCCCGCGGACGCGGGGGCCCAGCTAAGTTTCAAGGGCGTACCCAGCGGCTTACTCTGGGCCCCCGCGTCCGCGGGGGAACGGTTGGGGGTCGGTGTTGTACTGGCGTCGAGCGGGCGCGTGAGGCCGGTGCCGAACAGCGCGTCTACGAGGATTGGAGCGGGTTTCGCCTCCGTCAGCGTTTCGACCGAGCCTAGCCACCCTGCCCTCGCCGACTTGGCCGCATCCGTCTTGGGTTCCGACAGCGCCGCGACGCGAACCGCAACGCCCATTTCCGCCAACACACGGGCCGCGACGTAGCCGTCGCCACCGTTGTTGCCGGGGCCGCATAGGATCAGGACGTCGTTCGTACCCGCGAGCCGGCGGACTACATCAGCGATCGCGGTGCCGGCGCGCTCCATCAGCGTTTCTACCGAGACGCCGGTGGCGATGACCGCATCCTCCGCCGCGCGCATTTCGGCGGCGGTCAGGATGGGCTGGCCGTCGATTCGGATCATGACGTCTTGACGGTGGCCGGGAGGCGGTAGCGGTTGCCGCCCAGCGCAACCTCGATGCCGTCCCCACCCAAGATCGTGACCTTCGCGACCTCGGCACCGTCGGCAGCAATCACGCCGCGACCGTCCTGCGTTACCAGCAACCGGCGGAAGGCGCCGTCGGGATGGCGGATCGTCAGGATCAGGCCATCCTTGCCCTGCGCCTGCTCGATCGTGCAGGTCGACGCGAACGCGACGTCACCTTGCGCGCAGGCGATACGGCTGTCCCTAGCGGTTTCGGTGCGCTGCTTTGCCGCGACCTGTTCGCTGCTCGGCTGCCCCCGCCCGCACGCTGAGAGCGGGAGCGAGAGAAGCGCGGCAAGCACCAGTATTTGCTTAGATATCCGCGTAGACATGGGTTTCGGCTGCCGCTCCAGGGTGCGTGACGGCACCCTTGTACGCGGGGCCGACGGTCTTCGCATAGCGCCACAATGCACCCGAGCCGTAATCGTTGGTGCGCGGCACCCACGCGGCGCGCCGCTCCGCCATCACGTCCTCGGGAACTTTGAGGTCGATCGTGCCGGCTTCGGCGTCGATGTGAATTATGTCGCCGTTCTCGACCAGCGCGATCGGGCCGCCGTCCGCCGCTTCGGGGCCGACATGGCCGATGCAGAAGCCGCGCGTGCCGCCCGAAAAGCGGCCATCGGTGATCAGCGCGACGCTCTCGCCCATGCCGAGGCCGTAGAGCGCGGCGGTGGTCGACAGCATCTCGCGCATGCCGGGGCCGCCCTTGGGGCCTTCGTAGCGGATGACGATGACTTCGCCCTCGTTGATCTCGCGCTTTTCGACAGCCGCGAAGGTGTCCTCCTCGCAATCGAACACGCGGGCGGGCCCTGAGAACTGGAGGCGATGCATGCCGGCGACCTTCACGATCGCGCCATCCGGCGCGAGACTGCCGCGCAGGCCGACGACGCCGCCGGTGGGCGTCAGCGGAGTCTTGATGTCGTAGATGACCTTCTGGTCGGGGTTCCACGTCACCTGGTCGATGTTCTCGCCCAGCGACTTGCCCGTCACGGTCAGGCAATCGCCGTTCAAGAAACCACCGGCGAGCATCGTCTTCATCAGCATGTAGACACCGCCCGCCTCGTACATGTCCTTGGCAACGTACTTACCACCGGGTTTGAGGTCCGCGATGTACGGCGTTGTCTTGAAGATCTCGGCGACGTCGAACAGGTCGAATTCGATACCGGCTTCGGACGCCATCGCCGGCAAGTGCAGCGCGGCGTTGGTCGAGCCGCCGGTCGCGGCAACGACGCGGGCGGCGTTGATGAACGCCTCGCGCGTGCAGATGTCGCGCGGGCGGATGTTGTCGGCCAGGCACTCCATGACCTGCGCACCGGCGGCGACAGCGATCTGTTCGCGTGTGGTGTAAGGAGCCGGCACCATGTTGCTGTTCGGGATCGACAAACCAATCGCTTCCGCGACGCAGGCCATCGTGTTGGCGGTGTACTGGCCGCCGCATGCGCCGTGGCCGGGGCACGCGACCTTCTCGATCGCGTGGACCTCGGAGAGCGGGCACGCGCCGGCGGCGTATTTGCCGACGATCTCGAACACGTCGACGACGGTGACGTCGCGGTCCTGATAGCGGCCGGGCAGGATCGAGCCGCCATAGACGAACACCGACGGGATGTTGAGGCGGAGCATCGCCATCATCATGCCGGGCAAGGACTTGTCGCAGCCGGCGAACCCGACGAGTGCGTCGTAGCAATGGCCGCGCACCGAGAGTTCGACCGAGTCGGCGATGACTTCGCGGCTCACGAGGCTGGCCTTCATGCCCTGATGGCCCATCGCGATGCCGTCGGTGACGGTGATCGTGTTGAAGCGGCGCGGCATGCCGCCGCCCTGGATGACGCCGGCCTGCGCGGCATCGGCCTGCGCATCGAGCGTGGTGTTGCAGGGCGCGGAGTTGTTGCCGGCGGAGGCGAGCGCGACGAACGGGCGCGCGATCTGCTCCTCGTCGAGGCCCATCGCGTAATAATAGCTGCGGTGCGGGGCGCGTTCTGGGCCAACGGAGACGTGGCGGCTCGGCAGGCGCGATTTATCGAATGTGCGGGTCATGGCGAACGCCTATGTCGCGGGAGGGGGTATTTGCGCAAGAGAGTTGCGTTGATTTTTGCGTGAGGGTTCGCTCCCTTCCGCGTCATCTCCGCGCAGGCCGGGATGCAGATCGGCAACGGTTGGCGATTTTCACGCCAGAGTCTGCCAATATGGGTTCCCGTTTTCTCGGGAATGACGAGGCTGAGTGGGACTGCTCCCCTCCCTGAAAGGGAGGGGTTGGGGGTGGGTCGGCCTGTTGGCTGACGTTGACCTGCCCAAGCGGCCTACCCACCCCCTGCCCCTCCCTTTCAGGGAGGGGGGAAGAAAGGGGGACGTTTGGCGCTCTATTAACGAGGTTTAGAGGCCTTCGAGGGCCTTCGCTACACCGTCCATGGTGAAGGGCTTCTGCAACCGTGGGCGGTCGCGAAATTCCGGGGCTACACCATCATCGCCGCCGCCGGTCGCGAACACAAAGGGGACGCCTCTTGCCGCCAATGCCTCGGCGACTGCGGTGCTCTTCTCGCCGCCACGCAGGTTCACGTCGAGGATCGCGCCATCTACGCCACCTTCTTCGATCCGCTTCAAGGCATCGGCGACGGTGTCGACCGAGCCCGCGACTCCCTTGTCCAATACCTCGAGGAAATCCTCCAGCATCATGGCGATCAACGGTTCGTCCTCGACGATGAGGATCTGTTGGGTAGCGGTCATATTTCTCGCATAGTCGGGATTGTTACGACTTGCCAACATCTTGTTCGAGTCAGCGTGCGGCAAGCACGTCTCGTGCCGCTTCGGCTAATTCCTGGACCGAGAAGGGTTTCGGCAGGAACGCGACGTTGTCGAGGTCGATCGACTTGCGCAGCTGCTCCTCGGCATAGCCCGACATGAACAGGATCGGCAGGTCGGGGAATTTCTCGCGCGCATGACGGACCATCGTCGGGCCATCCATCTGCGGCATCACGACGTCGCTGATCAACAGGTCGGGGCGGCCGTGTTTCTCCAGCACTTCCAGCGCGATCTCGCCGTTTTCCGCGGTCAGCACTGTGTATCCCTGCCGCGTGAGCGCGCGCTCAGCGACCGCGCGGACCATGTCCTCGTCCTCGACCAGCAGGATCGTGCCCGTGCCCCACAGGTCGACCGGCTTCGGCGCGGGCTTGATCACCACGGGGCGAGTCGCGGCGGGCGCCGAGTGGACCGGCAGGTACATCGAGAAGGTCGCGCCCTGCCCCGGCTTGCTGTCGGCGAAAATATAGCCGCCGGACTGCTTGACGATGCCGTAGACGGTCGAGAGGCCGAGCCCGGTGCCCTTGCCGAATTCCTTGGTGGTGAAGAACGGCTCGAAGATCTTGGGCAGCACGTCGGGCGGAATGCCGGTGCCGGTGTCCTGGACGATTAGCGCGGTGTAGTCGGCGACGGGCAGGATGTCGGATGCCATCTCGCGCACTTCGGACGCGGGAACGGCGCGCGTCGTGATCGTCAGCACGCCGCCACCGCGCGCGTTCGCTGAGACGATCGCGTCGCGCGCGTTGACCGCGAGGTTGACGACGACTTGCTCGAGCTGGCCGGGATCGGCGCGGACGGGCCCCAGATTGCGGCCGTGGGTCATGTCGAGGCGGACGTTCTCGCCCATCAACCGCTTGAGCAGGTTGGACACCTCCGACACGACGTCGGGGAGCTGGAGGATCTGCGGACGGAGCGTCTGCTGGCGCGAGAAGGCGAGCAGCTGGCGCGTCAGGCTGGCGGCGCGGTTCGAGTTGGTGCGGACCTGCTGGATGTCGTCGTAATCGCTGTCGCCGGGCGAATGGCGCATCAGCATCAGATCGCAATGGCCGATGATCGCGGTCAGGATGTTGTTGAAATCATGCGCGACGCCGCCCGCAAGCTGGCCGACCGCCTGCATCTTGGTGGCTTGCGCGACCTCGCGCTTGAGGCGGCTCTCCTCGCTATTGTCCTTGAGACTGAGCAGGACGGCGGCGTCGCCTAGACCGCGGGCGCCGGCGATGGTGAGCGCGACCGGCTCGTCGGGGTGATCCTTCAGGCGGACGGCCATGTCGGCGGAGTGCGTCGCACCATTCGCGAACTTGCGGATCGCGTCGGCGACCGCGGCCTTGTCCTCGCGGACGACGAGGTCGCCGGGATAGAGCGGCGGCGCGACGGCGTTGACGCCGGCGGCGCGGAGGAACGAGTCGTTCATCTGCAGGAAGCGGCCGTCGCGGTCGACCAGCGCCATGCCGAACGGCATCATGCTGACGAGGCTGCGGACGTGCGCGGAGGCGCTGGCACCGAGCGCGGGGGCGTTCTCCTCCTCGTCGAGCAGCGCGACGAGCACGGGCGCGTCGTCGCCGTCGAGAAACGGGATCTGGAGGACGCGGAGTGGCGTGCCTTCGAGGCCCTCGCGTTCGAAGCGGACGAGGCCGCGGCTGTCGGTGATGAGGAAGCGGGCGAAATCGCGACCTTCGATCGAGTCGTATTCGTCGCCGCACGCCCTCGCGCGGAGGACACGGTTGGCGGTGCGGACGCGACCATCGGGCGAGAGCAACGCCGCCATGATGCCGCTGCCGCCGAGCCGGTCTCCGGTCGGGCCGGTCAGCAGCGCAGCGAGCGTTTCGGCGAGGTCGTGTTCCTGCGCGGTGACGAAGCGCCAGACGAGCATGTCGGCGTCGTCACCGGCGCGCGCGATCTGCGCGGACAGGCAGACGCCGCGGGCGTTGAGGCGCTCGACCTGCGCGGTGCCGTCGCGCCAAGCGGAGCGGCCGGCATCGGCGAGCGCTGCGTTGCCGGCTTCGTCGAGCGGCAGGCCGGGGGGCGTGGGGAAGCCTTCGAACAGCGCTTCGTAGGCGTCGTTGGCGCAGACGAGCCGCCCGGCGCGGTCGGTGATTGCGAGGGCGTCGGTGCCGGCTTCGGCGACGGTGCGGGTGAGGTCCCAGTCTACCGGCCGCGGCGCGTCCCTGGCGACGGGGTTGAGCAGGCGCCACGCGATCAGCGCACCGATGACGATGACGGCGGCGGCGAAGAACCCGGCGGCGGCGATCCAGCTGCCGACGAGCAGCAGCACGATCGCGGCGGCGGCGACGCCCGAGGCGATGGCGACGAGTGCTGCGTTGCGGGCGGGGGTGGGTAAAGCGAGCGATGCCATCGCGGGGGGTCATCCGCTGTTGCGGGGTTAGGCGTCAAGCGGGATGCGGGGTGTTGGAGCGGTTACTCGTATTGCAGGCGACGTTCGCTAGAAGAAATCGCCACCCCGGCGGAGGCCGGTGCCCAGTTGGAAAGGTGGTAGTAACGATGCGCGGACCGTCGTCAGCGACGTCCCCCAACTGGGCCCCGGCCTTCGCCGGAGTGGTGCGATGATTTGCGTCGATGCCAACGTAGTTTGTAAAGCCGCCCCGCAGGACCTTCTGATCCCCCGCGGAGGCGGGGGTCAAGGGTTACGGAGGATAGCGCTTGTGGCTCCTGGGCCCCCGCCTCCGCGGGGGAACTAGGGGTCACCGCTAAACCGCGTCAGCGGTCTTTCTGCTCCCCTCCCTGGAAGGGAGGGGGTGGGGTGGGTCGGCCCGTTGGTGGACGATGCCCTCCCCAAGCGGCCTACCCACCCCCTGCCCCTCCCTTCCAGGGAGGGGGGACCGTTTGGGGAGGGCTGACTTGGGTGCGTTCCACTGAAGGACGCACCCAGCTTCCGCTCCCCCCGCTATCCCAAGGGAAGCCCTTACCAGATCCGGACGCGCTGTTCCGGGGTCAGGTACAGCTTCTGCCCGGGCGTCGGCTTGTACGCCGCATACCAGGGGTCGAGGTTCCGCACGACCCACGCACGTTGCTGCGACGGCGAGTGAGGATCGGTCAGCAAGCGGTTGCGAAGGTTGGCTTCGCGGTAGTTGCGGCGCCAGACCTGCGCCCAGCCGAGGTAGAAGCGCTGGTCCCCGGTGAACCCGTCGAGGACGGGCGCGGTCTTGCCGCCGAGCGCGGTGTGGTAGGCGTCGTACGCCACCGTCAGACCCGCGAGATCAGCGATGTTCTCGCCCATCGTGAGCTGGCCCTTCACGTGCATCCCAGGCAGCGGCTCATACGCGTCATACTGCGCGCCGAGCTTGCCGGTGAGCGCCTTGAAGCCCGCGATGTCCTTGGGCGTCCACCAGTCCGTAAGCTGGCCCTTCGCATCGTATTTCGAGCCCTGGTCGTCGAAATGATGGCTCAGTTCGTGACCGATCACCGCGCCGATACCGCCGTAGTTGACCGCGTCGTCGGCCTTCGGATCGAAGAACGGCGGTTGCAGGATCGCGGCGGGGAAGACGATCTCGACCATGCCGAAATTGGCATAGGCGTTGACCGTCATCGGCGTCATGCCCCATTCCCAGCGCTGGAGCGGCTTGCCGAGCTTGGCAATGTTGTCCTGGTGCTGCCATTCGTTCGCGCGCCATTCGTTGCCGAACGCGTCGCCCGACGTGATCGTCAGCGCAGAGAAATCCTTCCACTGGCTCGGATAGCCGATCTTGGGGGTGAACGCCGCGAGCTTGGCATGCGCCTTGACCTTGGTCTCGGGCGCCATCCATTCGAGCTTGTCGATCCGGCGGCCCATCGCGGCGAGCACGTTCTTGACGAGCTTGTCGGCTGCGGCCTTGGTTTCGGGCGGGAAATATTGTGCGACGTAGAGCTTGCTGACCTCGTCATCGAGCGCGCCCGAGGTGAACTGGACGCCGCGCTTCCAGCGGGCTTCCTGCTCGGGCGTGCCGCCGAGGACGGTGCCGTAGAACGCGAACTGCTCGGCGTCGAACGCCTTGGGGAGGACGTCGGCATAGCCGTCGAGCGAGCGGAGGATCAGCTGGTCCTTGAGCACGCCAATCGGCGCGGTCGAGACGAGCTTGGCGATGCCGGTGATCGCGGAGGGCTGCGCGACGATGACGGTCGGGACGGGCGTGCCGATGCCCTTGAAGTAGGCCGCGAAATCGAAGCCGGGGGCGCGCTTGGCGAGATCGGCGACGGTCATCTTGTTGTAGGTCTTGGTGGCGTCGCGGCTGTCGACGCGGGTCCAGCTGACCTTGGCGATCTCGGTCTCGAACGCGAGCAAGGCGGTGGCGCGGGCCTCAGCATTGGGTTCGCCGGCGAGGGTCAGCATCTTGACGATGTGCGCGCGGTAGGCGTTGCGCGCCTCGACCAGTTTCGCGTCGGTGCTGAGGTAATAATCGCGGTCGGGGAGGCCGAGACCGGACTGGCCTAGCGAGAGCGCGTATTGCTCGGGCAGCTTGTCGTCCTGGCCGACGCCGCCGCCGAACGGGCCGCCGATCCCGGCGCGGTCCGCTTCGGCGAGGAGGGCCGGATAGCCGGCGCGGTCGTTCAGCGCAGCGATCTTGGACAGCCACGGCTTGATCGGGGCGAGGCCCTTGCCCTCAATCGTGCCGGTGTCGAGGAACGTGGCGTAGGCGCGGCCGATCTTCGAGTTCGGGTCCTTGGCGGCGGTGTCGAGGATACCGCGGGTGCGCGTCTCGGACAGGTCGGACAGGAGGTTGAACGAGCCGTAGTTCGACTTGTCCGCGGGGATCGGGGTGTTCTTGGACCAGTTGCCGTTGGCGAAGGTGTAGAAGTCGTCGCCGGGCTGGACGGTCTTGTCCATGCCCTTCTCGTCGAAGCCGAACGTGCCGTATTGCGCACCGGTCGGGGCGGATGCTGGCGGGGTCGGCTCAGCCGTTTGCGAGATGGCGGCGGTGACGCCGGTGATGGCGGTTGCGGCGAGTAGGCCGGCGACGATGAAGGACTTCATGGGGTTCTCCGGGAGAAGCTTAGTCAAACAAGATTCCGTTCCCCTGCGAAAGCAGGGGCCCAAGGTCACACACGGCGTCTTTCGTGACCCTGGGCTCCCGCTTTCGCGGGAGAACAGCAGAAGTGCCGGTTACCAGATACGGACGCGGTTGGCGGGGGCGAGGTAGCTGGCCTCGCCTGGCTTGGCGCCGAACGCCGCGTACCAGGGGTCGAGGTTGCGGACCGTCAGGACGCGCTGGTGGCCCGGCGAATGCGGGTCGGACAGCAATGTCTGCTGGAGCGCGGCGTCGCGGAACTTGGTGCGCCAGACGCCCGCCCAGCCATAGTAGAAGCGCTGGTCGCCGGTGGTGCCGTCGATGATCGGCGCCTGCTTGCCGCCGAGCGACTTGTGGTACGCGTCGTAGGCGACCGTCAGGCCGGCGAGATCGGCGATGTTCTCGCCGAGCGTCAGGCCGCCCTGGATGTGCTGGCCGGGGAGCGGTTCGTACGCGTCGTACTGCTTCACGAGCGCGTCGGTGAACACCTTGAAGCGCGCGACGTCCTGCGGCGTCCACCAGTCGGTGAGCTTGCCGTTGAGGTCGTATTTGCGGCCCTGGTCGTCGAAGTGATGGCTGATCTCATGACCGATCACCGCGCCGATGCCGCCGTAGTTGACCGCCGGGTCCGCCTTCGGATCGAAGAAGGGCGGCTGGAGGATCGCGGCCGGGAAGACGACCTCGTTCATCGTCGGGTTGGCGTAGGCGTTGATCGTCATCGGCGTCATGAACCACTCAGCCCGATCGATCGGCTGGCCGAGCTTCCTGAGGTCGCGGTCGTATTCGAATGCGTTGGCGCGCGATACGTTACCGACGAGATCGCCGCGTTGGATCTGGAGCGCGGAATAATCGCGCCACTTGTCCGGATAGCCGATCTTCGGGGTGAACGCGGCAAGCTTGGCGAGCGCCTTGGTCTTGGTTTCGGGCGCCATCCATTCGAGGTTCCGGAGCCGCTCGCCCATCGCCGCGATGACGTTCTTGACGAGATCGTCCGCCGCAGCCTTCGACGCGGGCGGGAAATACTTCGCGACGTACTGCTGGCCGATCGCCTCGCCCATCGCGCCCGACACGGTCGAGACGCCGCGCTTCCAGCGGACCTGCTGCTCGGGCGTGCCCGACAGCGTGGTGCCGTAGAACGCGAAGTTGGTCTTGTCGAAATCGCTCGACAGATACGGCGCGTACGAACGCAGCACCTTGAGCATCGCATAGTCCTGGAGGACGTTGACCGGCGTGTCGGCGAACACCTTCGCCTCGCCCGTCACCGCGCTCGGCTGTGCGACGAGGTAGAACGGACGACCGGTGACGCCCATCGCGGTCATGTACTGCGCCCAGGGGAAGCCCGGTGCCTTCGCGGCAAAGTCGGCGGCGGTCCATTTGTTGTAGGTCTTGTCGGCGTCGCGGCTCTCGATCCGGGTCCAGTGCGCGGTCGCGAGGCCCTTTTCCATGTTGAAAACGGCGGCGGCGCGGGTGGCGGCGTTAGGCTCGCCGGCGAGCGTCAGCATCCGCGTAAGATACGCCTGGTACGCAGTGCGGATGGTCGCGAGCTTCGCGTCGTCCTTGAGGTAATAGTCGCGGTCGGGGAGACCGATGCCGCTCTGCCCGAGGCTGACGACGTAGGTGGTCGGGTCCTTGTCGTCCTGCTGCACGCCGACGCCGACGAGGCCGCCGACGCCCATGCGCTGAAGCTTGGCGATCTCGGTGACGAGCGCGGTCTTGTCCTTGGTCGCCTTGAGCGCGGCGAGCATCGGCTTGACGGGGGTAGCGCCCTTCGCGTTGACCGCAGCCTCGTCCATGAAGCTGGAGTAGAAATCGCCGACCTTGTCGCCGGGCGTCTTGGCGGAGACGTCGAGGATCGTGCGGGTGCGTTCGAGCGACAGGTCCTGGAGGACGTGGAACATGCCGTAGGACGAGCGATCGGCGGGGATCGGCGTGGTCTTCACCCAGCCACCGTTCGCGTAATCGAAGAAGTCGGTGCCCGGCGTCACGCTGGTATCGCGACCCGCCATGTCGAAGCCGAAATCGCCGATCTGCGGCTTGTTGGCGTCCTTGGCGGCGACGGGGCCCTTGGCCGCCTTGGCGAGGGTCGGTGACGGAGCACTGGTTTGGGCGAAAGCCGATGCGGCGGACGCGAGAAGAAGCACGGTAACAATCGACTTACGCATCAAGAACCTCGGAGAAAGATCGTCTGGATGCGGTGTGTTCTACGCCGATAAGACGGTCCGTCAATTCCAACCGGTGTCAAATGTTACGAAACATGACCGTGACGATTGTCGTGGCGGTGCCGCCACTTGCGCGCGATCCACAACCGCCAGCCGAGCGCGCTGAGCGCATAGCCGCCGATCGAACACACGACCGTTATGACCAGCAGGCCGAGCGCGGTGGCGGGCCCCGCCTGCATCAGCCATGGGATCCATTCGGTACGCGCGGCGGCGTTGGCGACGGGCTGGCCGGGAACGTGTTCGTCGAGCCGCAGCATCGACGAGCCGATCCAATAGGCCGCGATCCAGAGCGGCGGCGTGGTCAGCGGGTTGGTTATGAAGGTGGTCAGCGCCGCGGTCGGCACGTTGGCGCGGAACGGCAACGCGAAGATCGCAGCGACGGGCGTCTGCGCGACCGGGATCAGGATGCCCGCGACCATCCCCAGCGCCACGCCACGCGGCACCGACCGGCGCGTGAAACGCCACAGTTCGGGCGCGAGCACGCGGTGCGCGACCGGGCGCAGAAGCCGGTTCCGCTCCATCGATTCGCGAGTCGGCAGATTGCGATACGACCACGCCGCGAGACGCCCGAATATGCTCAAGACGATAGGGTCATCGACACCGGCGCCACGTCGGTTATCCGCGATCCCGCATGATCCGGCCCTGCTCGCGCTTCCAGTCCTGTTCCTTCACCGAATCGCGCTTGTCGTGGTTCTGCTTGCCCTTGGCGAGCGCCAGTTCGATCTTCGCGCGGCCCTTCGAATTGAAGTAGATCATCAGCGGCACGAGCGTCATGCCCTGGCGTGCGACCGCCCCGAACATCTTGTTGATCTCGCGCTCGTGGAGCAGCAATTTGCGCGGACGCTTTGGCTCGTGGTTGAAGCGGTTGCCGTGGCTGAATTCGGGGATGTTCGAATTCACCAGGACGACGTTCTTGCCCTTCACCTCGGCATAGGCCTCGGCGATCGAGCCCTCGCCGCCACGCAGCGCCTTCACCTCGGTGCCGGTGAGCGCGATGCCCGCCTCGAACACCTGCTCGATATAATAATCATACCGCGCGCGCCGGTTCTCGGCGACGATCTTGGTCTTCTCGAAGGTCGGGGGTTTGGGACGTGCCATGGGACGCGCGATGTAGGGGGTCGGAGGGCTTAGGGGAAGCGGTGGTGGTGACCCGATGCACCTATTCGTCGTCGATTTCCCGATCGGGCCGTTCGCGCGTCAGCCAATACTGGACATCGCCCAGCGTCGCGACCAGCGCTGCTGGTGCGCTCAAGGCTTCATGATGGGGCAACCTAGCCAGCGAATGGTTCGCAAAAAGTCCTACGAGATCAATATCGTCATCACCTAACTTGAGGTAGCAGCCGTCGAAATAGACGACGATATCGCCCAACTCGAAGTCCTGCATGACATCGGCCAACCAATCCGCTTGCGATTGAACGACGTCGATCGCCGTATCGTAACCGCCACGCGCTCGGTCCGCGGTTACGATTTCGACGTAGCTCAGGTCGATCTCGACGACCCGAGCGTAGGTGAACGACTTTCTGCAGTACGTGCAGGGAATAAGGTAACCACAACCGCACCATGGACAATCGAGCTGGCCCGGAATTGATGCAAGTGCATGTTCGCATTGGCAGAACGACAGCGTCTCGTTGTTCGCTTTTTCGAGATACTTCGCCAACGCGTTTCTCCTCTGCGACTTAGAGCAGACCGGCATGACCCAACGCCGCGTCGACGGCGGCGCGCGACGCATCGCCCGCCGGGGTCATCGGCAAGCGTAGCGTCTCCGGGAACCCCGACCGCACCTTCGTCATCGCATACTTCACCGGCCCCGGCGAGGCGTCGGTGAACAGCGCCTCGTGGAGCGGATAGAGCCGGTCCTGGTACGCCAGCGCCTTGACGAAATCACCCGCCTCGCAGGCGGCCTGAAACTCCGCGCACAGCTTCGGTGCGACGTTGGCGCTTACCGAGATGCAGCCGGTGCCGCCCATGACGTTGAACGCCAGCGCGAGGTCGTCGTTACCCGACAGCTGGCAGAAATCCGGGCCACATGATGCGCGGTGCTGCGAGACGCGGGCGAGCACGCCGCTCGCATCCTTCACCCCGACGAACACGTCAGGGAACGCCGTGACGATCCGCGCCAGCGTCGCCGGCTGGATGTCCGTCACCGTCCGTGCCGGCACGTTGTAGAGGATGATCGGCAGCGGGGTCGACGTCGCGAGCGCCTCGAAGTGGCGGAAGATGCCCTCCTGCCCCGGCCGGTTGTAATAGGGCGGCACCATCAATGCGGCGTCCGCACCGGCGTCCTTTGCAGCACGCAGGTTAGCCGAGGCGACACGCGTGTCGTTCGAGCCCGCGCCGGCGATGACGGGCACGCGGCCCTTCGCCTGGTCGACGCACACGCGGACCACGTGGAAATGCTCGTCGTACGACAGAGTCGCCGCCTCGCCGGTCGTCCCGCACGCGACCAGCCCCGACGAGCCCTCGACGATCTGCCATTCGATGAGGTCGCGATAGGCGGGTTCGTCGAAGCTGCCATCGGCGGCAAACGGCGTGACGAGCGCCGGAATAGATCCTGAAAACATGCGGTGGCCTGCAGTCCTGTTGCGCCGGATGTCTTGCAAAATCCGGATTTCGTTCAGGACAGATACGGGTTCGATGCGTATGCTGTCCACATGGTAGCATCGATGTTTAAAACGAGCCTTCTCCTTGCAGTCGTGGCGGGGACGGTCGCCGCGTCGGGAGGCGGGCAACAGACGCTGGATCGCTACAGCACACAGCTGGCCAATATAGGCCCCAATGCACAGCCGATGGCGACGGATGGCGCGATCGCCTCGACCATCGCGCAGTGGCGGGCGTTGCAGCAGACCGATGCGCTGCCGTTCGACAGCTATGCGGGCTTCCTGATGGCGCATCCGGGCTGGCCCAACGAGACCGCCAATCGGCGCGCGGCGGAGCGCAAGGCGGCGACCGCATCACCGATGAGCGTCGTCGCCTTTTTTCGTCGCTATCCGCCGCAGTCCGCGTCGGGCGGCGTTGCCTATGCGCGGGCTTTGCAGGCGACCGGCGCGCGGGATCAGGCGTATGCGGCGGTGCGGACGGCGTGGCGGAGCAGCGGCCTGACGCCGACCGACGAAGCGATGGTCGTGTCGGGCTTTCCGGGTGCGCTGACGCCGGACGATCAGGATGCGCGGATGGATGCGCTGTTGTGGGCTGGCCAGACCGGGGCGGCGCAGCGGCAACTGGTTTGGACGAGCGCGGCGCGGCGACCGATCTTCGAGGCGCGGCTGGCGTTCCGGACGAATGCGCCGAACGCGTCGGATATCTCGGCCTCGACGCAGACCCTGTATGCGAACGACGCGGGCTATGTCGCGGACCGGGCGCAGTGGTTGCGCAATTCGGGCGCGAGCCCGTCGGCGCGCGCGTGGCTGGCGCGGCCTCGGTCGCTCGTGACGCGGCCGGGCAATGCCGCCGAGTGGTACGAGGTGCTCGTCACCAACGCCAATGGCGCGGCGAACGACGGGCAGTACCAGGTCGCCTATGACATCGCGCGGCAGATCGACGACGCGTATCCGTTTGGCGCGGACATCGCGGCGAAATCCTATGCCGAGCGCGACGAATATACCAACCTCGCCTGGCTCGGCGGGCGCGTGGCGATGAAGCAGCTTGGGCGGCCTGCGGACGCGATGACGCTGTTCGACCGGTATGCGCGCGGCTCGCGCTCGCCGCAGGTCCGGTCGAAGGGGTATTATTGGGCGGGGCGTGCGGCGGAGGCGGCCGGGTTGGCGCCTCAGGCTGCGGCGTTCTACGGCCAGGCGGCGGGGTATCGCGATCAATATTACGGGCAGCTGGCGAACGAGCGGACCGGTCGGGCGCTGGTCGCGCCGCCTTCGGTAGCTTCCGTGGCGATTGACCCGGCGACGCGCGCGGCGTTCGATCGGCGCGAGACAGTGCGCGCGGTCAAGTTCCTCGGGCAGATCGGCGACTGGCAGGACCAGACCGCGTTCGTCCGCCAGATCGCGGCGGACGCTACGACCGACACCGATCATTTGCTTGCCGCCGAACTGTCGAAGAGCATCAATCGGCCGGACCTGGGCGTGATGGTCGGGCGGAGCGCGCTGGCGAATGGGCTGAGCGATTATTCCGCGGTGGGCTTTCCGATGGTGTCGGTGCCGGCAGGGTATGAGGACAACTGGACGATCATCCACGCGATCTCGCGGCAGGAAAGCCAGTTCGATCGTGCCGCAGTGAGCCACGCCGGCGCGCGCGGGCTGATGCAGCTGATGCCCGCAACCGCGCGCGAGCAGTCGGGGAAGATCGGGCTGGCGTACAACCAGGCGGCGCTGACGACCGATCCGAACATGTCGATCATGCTGGGCTCGAGCTATTTCCAGCGGGTTTACGCCAATTACGGCAGTTATCCGCTGGCGGTGGCGGCGTATAATGCGGGCGGCGGCAACGTGAACAAATGGCTCCGCGCGAACGGCGATCCGCGGACGGGGGCCGTGGACATGGTCGATTGGGTCGAGGCGATCCCGTACCAGGAGACGCGCAACTACGTGCAGCGCGTGCTGGAAAATGCGGTGGTGTACGACCTGATGAACCCCGCGCGGGCGAAGAGCCGGGGGGCGGCGCGGTTGTCGTGGTATCTGGGGAAGAACCGGCCGGGTTGAGATCTCGCTACCGCATAAGATTGTTCTCCCGCGAAGGCGGGAGAACAAGTAGTAGCTGCGGTCGTAACTCCAGCCACTCTCCCGTCACCCCGGCGAGAGCTGGGGTATCCTGGTTGTCGGTCGGGCTGGAGCCGCGGGAGACCCCAGCTTTCGCTGGGGTGACGGTTGAGGCTAGAGTGTCCCGCATGGACCGCCCGAACTACATCACCCCTGCCGGCTACGCCGTACTCCGCACCGAATACGAACACCTCCTGTCGACCGAGCGCCCCGCCTTGGTCGAAGTCATCTCCTGGGCCGCCGGCAACGGTGATCGCTCCGAGAACGGCGACTATATCTACGGCCGCAAACGCCTCCGCGAGATCGACCGCCGCCTCGGTTGGCTGTCGAAGCGGATGAAGGCGGCCAAGGTCGTTGATCCCACCGCACAGGAAGACCGCTCGCGCGTCTGGTTCGGCGCGTGCGTGACGGTCGCGGACGAGGATGATGCCGAGCGCGTCCTGACCCTAATTGGTGACGACGAGACCGACGCGAGCAACGGGCGGATCGGCTGGAACTCACCGTTCGCGCGTGCTTTGCGCGGCGCTGCGATCGGCGACGTCCGGCGCGTGGACCTGCCTGCGGGCGAGCGAGAATACGAGGTCATGGCGATCGCGTATCCCTGAACGGTCCGTTTCGGTTTCAGTCGATTGACCCGACCTCGGGTCCGTGTGACGTTTCGCCCACGCAACGACACTCGAGGAATCCCCATGCCGATACCCGCCACCTGGTCCGCCCGCCTGCTCAGCGTCATGCGCATCGTCGTCGCGCTGGTGTTCTTCAGCCACGGCATCTCGAAATTCTTCGGCCTGCCGCCCTTCCCGATGCCGATGAACCCGCTGCTGACAGTTGCCGGCGCGCTCGAAGTCGTTGGCGGCGGTTTGCTGATCATCGGCCTGTTCACGCGCCCGGTGGCGTTCGTGCTGTCGGGCATGTCCGCGGTCGCGTATTTCATGGCGCACATGCCGAAGGGCCCCTTCCCGATCGCCAATGGCGGCGAGGCGGCGGTGCTCTACTGCTTCGTGTTCCTGTACCTCGCCGCGGCCGGTGGCGGTGTCTGGAGCGTGGACGCGCAGCGCGGGCGCGGCTAACCTTGCGCGCATGATCGATACCACAACGCGCAACGTCGCCCTCCTGATCGACGCGGACAATGCGTCCGCGGCGACCCTCGACCCGGTGCTGACCGTCCTTGCCGAGCTCGGCACGGTCAACGTCCGACGCGTCTATGGCAACTGGTCCAAGCCCGCGCTGAAGGCGTGGAGCGACATGTCGATCAAGCACGGCATCGAGCCGCAACAGCAGTTCGACCTGACCAAGGGCAAGAACGCGACCGACATGAAGATGACGATCGACGCAATGGACCTGCTGTTCCGCGGGCGCATCGACGGGTTCGGCATCATGTCGTCGGACAGCGATTTCATGCCACTCGCGACGCGCATCCGCCAGGACGGCATTCCGGTGTATGGCTTCGGGACGAGCCGGACGCCGGAAGGGTTTCGGCAGGCTTGCACGCGGTTCATCGACGTCGGCGCGCTGAACGAGACGTCGCAGGCTATGCCCACGCCGGCGCCTGCTCCGGTGGCTGGCGAAAAGCCCGCTACGCCGGCGCCGGTCGCTCGGCCGAAGACCGCGCAACCGATCGACGAGCAGGTCATCAAGCTGCTGATCGACGCGTACAACGCGGTGAAGCGGGACGAGAAGGGTTACGCGAGCGTCGCCGAACTCGGCCAGCTCGCGGGCAACCGGTCGAGCTTCGACGCGCGCAATTACGGGTTCAACCGGTTGTCGGACCTGATCGAGACGATCCCGAACTTCCAGCATGAGCGCCGCGAAGGTGGCCGGTCGTTCGTCAAGCGCCTGCGGTAGGCCCCTTCGACAACCATCATCAAGTGCACCACCCCGGCGAAGGCCGGGGCCCAATTGGAAAGGTCCTGGTAACGAAGCGCTGGCCTCCGCCACCGTCGTTCCCCAATTGGGCCCCGGCCTTCGCCGGGGTGGTAGTTTAGTTCGAGAGCCTTACCCCGTAGGCTGCAACCGCCCGCCCGGCTCGCTCATCCCGTGCGCCTGTTCCTCGCTGTCGTCGGGGACGACCAGCGCGCCCTTCCGCCAATTCCCATAGCGGTAATACCCGACTGCGATCGCCAGCGTTGCGAGCGACCCTAGCGGAAAGCTCCACCACAACGCGTCGGCCCCGAGCCACGGCTTCGCCAGCAGCGCGAAACCGATCCGCACCGGATACAGCGCGACGATCAGTGCGATCAGCGGCGCGATCACCGCGCCGTTCGCGCGGACGGTGGAGAACAGCACCATCGTCGCGCCGAACAGGATGAAGTTCCAGCTCGCGATGAGCTGGATATGCCGCGCGATCGGCAGCGCGGGGCTGCCGCTGCCGATAAACAGTGTCATGACCGGGCGATCGAACAGGATCACGACTGCAACCATCGCACCGGTCAGCGCTACGTTGAAGAGCAGACCATATTTCGTAATGTCGCCGACCCGGTCCCACCGCCCCGCGCCGATATTCTGCGCCGCCATCGAACTGACCGCGGCACCGATCGCCAGCGCGGGCATCTGGATATAGGTCCAGAGTTGCTGCGACACGGCGTAGGCCGCCGCGGTATCGACGCCGAGCCGGTTGACCAGCCCGACCATCGCGAGGCCCGCGGTCGACATGACCAGCATCTGCGCGCCCATCGGCAGGCCTTTCCGCACGATCGTCCCGGTCAGCGCGCGCTCGGGGATGAGGTAGCGGAGTTCGTTGCCGCGCAGCCTCAGCGGCAGGTCGCGCCTGTAGATATAGACGATCAGCCCGAGCAGCGAGACGTGGCTCGCGACCAATGTCGCCATTGCCGAACCGGCGATCCCCATCTGCGGGAACGGTCCGATGCCGGCGATCAGCAGCGGGTTGAGCCCGCTGTCGAGGACCGCGCTGAGCAGCATGAACCAGAGCGGCGTCATCGAATCGCCGGTGCCGCGCAAGCCCATCATCAGCAGCACCATCATCATCGACGCGGGCAACCCGAGGAAGATCACGCGGAGGTACGCGAGCGCGAGCGGCATCGCGTCGCCGGGGGTGGCGAGCAGGTGCAGGATCTCGGGCGCGAACACCCAGCCGAGTGCCGCGATCACGATCGCGCCGCCGAGGACCAGGCCGACGGCGGAGCCGAACGCCCGGCGTGCGCCCTCCAGATCGTGACGGCCAAAGCTCTGGCCGACCAGGATCGTCGCCGCCATACCAAAGCCGAAGACCGCACCGAAGGTCAGGAACATGATGATGTTGGCGTTCGAGGTGGCGGCGAGAGCGCCTTCACCGAGATAGCGCCCGACCCAGATCGCGTTGATCGAGCCGTTGAGCGACTGGAGGATGTTCGAGCCGAGCGTCGGGAGCGCGAAGGCGAGCAGGGTGCGACCGATGTGCCCGGTGGTGAGGTCGTGCTGGCCGGGTTTGCCGCGGGGGCGGTCGGGCTTTGTGCTTAAAGACTCAAGAGGAACGGCGCTGGTTTCGACGTCGGATGGAAGGTCGCTCACACAGTCTCTCCGTCAGGCCGAACTCGGTCCGGCATATACCGGCGAACGGGCAGGCGCCCTGTCATGTCGAGTGCCTAGCCGCGGAGTGAACTCTGGAACAAGCCGGTAGGTCCCCTGCCACGAATAACGATGCCGCCCCGGCGAAGGCCGGGGTCCAATTGGGAAGGTCGCAGTAATGCAGCGCTGTCGCAGTTAGCCACGTCACTCAATTGGACCCCGGCCTTCGCCGGGGGGGGGGAGCGGGGGAAACGGCGGTGCTGATTTGAGGGTCGAAGGCTCCCTCGCCTATGCCCGCCGATTCGCCATCTCGGCGGAACCTGGGGTAACGGACTTTGGTAGGAGCGATGAGGTCTTCAATCACACATTCCCCTCCCGCATGCGGGAGGGGTCAGGGGAGGGCGTGACGTACGTACTGGCGTCCGTTCAGTGGGGCACGCCCCTCCCCCAGCCCCTCCCGCGAGCGGGAGGGGAGCAGGTTAGCCCAGGCGGCCCAGTGCTGCTTGCAACCGCGCAGCCTCAGCGGCCTTGTCGGCGTGGTCGGCCTTGGCCTTTTCCACCGCTTCGGGCTTGGCGCGTTCGACGAAGCTGGCGTTGCCCAAGCGACCCGACAGCGCGTCGCGCTCCTTCTCCGCCGCCGCGATCGCCTTGGTCAGGCGGGCGCGTTCGGAGTCGAGGTCGATGACACCTTCCAAAGGCAGGACGAAGGTCGCTTCATCCACCACGATCTGCGCCGCGCCGCCGGTGGCTTCGCCCTCGGCATGCGAGACGCGGGCCAGACGCGCGAGCGCCGGAGCCTGGCGTTCCAACCGGGCCAAGGTCGCCGCATTCGCATCGCGAACGTAAAGCGGCAGGCGCGCGCCCGGCGGCACGTTCAGCTCATTCCGCGCGGTGCGGATTTCCTGAACCAGGCGGATCAGCCAGTCGACTTCCTTGCTCGCCTCGGGATCGAGCGCGCGCGCGTCCGCCATCGGCCATTTCGCGACGATCAGGTCGTGATCGCGCGGGCCCATCGCGTGCCACAGTTCCTCGGTGATGAACGGCATGAACGGGTGGAGCAACACCAGGATCTGGTCGAGCACCCAACCTGCTACCGCCTTCGATTCGTCATCGATGACGCCGCGCTCGTCGCCGACCATTTGCGGCTTGATCAGTTCGAGATACCAGTCGCAGAAGCGGCTCCATGCGAACTGGTAGATCGCGTTGGCGGCGCCGTCGAAGCGGTAGTCGGCGAGCGCGAGGTCGACCGTCTGGACGGTCGCGATCGTCTCGGTGATGATCCACTTGTTGACCGCTAGTTCCGCGCGCGGTGCCTCCAGATTGGTACTAGCGACGATGCCGTTGGCTTGTGCGAACCGGGCCGCGTTCCACAGCTTGGTGGCGAAGTTACGATAGCCCTCGACGCGCTTCTCATCCATCTTGATGTCGCGGCCCTGGCTTTCCATCGCCGCCATGAAGAAGCGCAGCGCGTCGGCGCCGTAGGTGTCGATCAGCCCGAGGGGATTGACGACGTTGCCCTTCGACTTCGACATCTTCGCGCCGTCCGCCGCGCGGACGAGACCATGGAGGTAGAGCGTGCGGAACGGCACGTCCTTCATGAAGTGCAGCCCCTGCATCATCATCCGCGCATTCCAGAAGAACAGGATGTCGAAGCCGGAAATGAGCACGTCGTTGGGGTAGCGCCCACCTAATTGCTTCTGCTCCCTCTCCCCTGCGGGGAGAGGGTCGGGGTGAGGGGGCGTACCGGGCGCTGCGCTGCTTGGCGGGGGCGCCCCCCCGCCCCCCCCCCCCCGGGGGGGGGGGGGCGCCCCCGGCACGGGCGGGCCGCGGGTGGCGGCGCGGCACGAGGGCGCGGTGCAGCACGGGTGGGCGGCGAGG
>NZ_JAPZPQ010000011.1:0-85058 GCF_040407505.1 Sphingomonas faeni
GCCACGATCACGATGCGCCTCGTCGAGGATTCCGCGGCGCCGACCGGCACTTATCATTTCAGCAATGCCGGCGCGGTAACCTGGGCAGGCTTCGCCCGCGAGATCTTCGCGCAGAGCGCCGCACGTGGCGGAGCCAGCGCCGAGGTACAGGGCATCACCACCGCCGAATACCCGACACCGGCGACCCGGCCCGCCAATTCGCTGCTCAGCCATGACGCGATCACCCGCGACTACGGCATCCATCCGCCAGCGTGGCAGACCGCGCTCGGCACCATCCTCGACGAACTGCTCGGGGCACCCAACAAGGAGACACGCGCGTGAAGGGCATCATTCTCGCAGGCGGCTCGGGCACGCGCCTTCACCCGGCAACGCTGGCGGTCAACAAGCAGCTGCTGCCGGTTTACGACAAGCCGATGATCTATTACCCGCTGTCGGTGCTGATGCTCGCCGGCATCCGCGACATCCTGATCATCTCGAGCCCCGAATATATCGGCAATTACAAGAACCTGTTCGTTGACGGCTCGGCGCTCGGCTTGGCCATCGCCTATGCCGAACAGCCCAAGCCCGAGGGTCTCGCCCAGGCGTTCACGATCGGTGCGGACTTCATCGGCGACGACAATGTCGCGCTGGTACTCGGCGACAACATCTTCTTCGGCGCGCACCTGACCGACCTGCTGGCGAGCGCGGTCAAGCGCAAGAGTGGTGCGACGGTGTTCTCCTACCGCGTCGAAGACCCCGAACGCTACGGCGTGGTCGAGTTCGGCGAAGGCGGCAAGGCAATCAGCCTCGAGGAGAAGCCCGAGGCCCCCAAGTCCAACCATGCGGTCACCGGCCTGTATTTCTACGACAACCGCGTCGTCCAGCTCGCGCGCGACCTGAAGCCCTCCCCGCGTGGCGAACTCGAGATCACCGATCTCAACCGGCTCTACATGGACGCTGGCGACCTGTTCGTCGAACAGATGGGCCGTGGTTATGCCTGGCTCGACACGGGCACGCATGACAGCCTACTCGAGGCCTCAGAATTCGTCCGGACGATCCAGCACCGCCAAGGCATTCAGATTGCGTGTCTTGAAGAAATTGCTTACCAACAAGAATGGATCACACGCGAACATGCCCGAGCCGCGGCCGAGCGCTTTAAAAAGACAAATTACGGAAAGGCAATTCTTACGGCAATTAATGGCAGCGATTAGCCTTTAACCCAAGGTACACGATTACCCACCAAGTCTTACACGTTCTCCTATCTATAGTTTTTCGTGCACAATCGATGTATAGACGCCTCAAAATGTAAACAAACTCTGCCTTAGCATCGAATTCTGGATTGCCTTTCCTAATTCATCGCAAAAATATGAAGCTAGGTAACTACCTTGTACGCAAATGGCTCGAGCCAATAAGGTAACAAGCACCTTTTTTTCTGTCGCAAAATGAGCGTCAGCGATTGCGAGTTGTTTCGGGCGTTTGGACCTTTTAGATCGAGGGTCAAAGCGTCTGACCAGAGCTCAATAGGACTGACTGCGCGACGATCTGGAGATTGTCATGGAGTATAATGCGGCCGCGATGCGCCCGAGCGATAAACGCGTCTGCGTCTATACACGCACCTGGCTTTCATCCGGAGCTGGTTTGTTCGCGCAAGAGCTTGTCGGCGGCATGGTGGCGGCGGGAGCACGCGTCACATTCATTGCACCGACCGCAGAGGATTCGCGCTTCGAAGTTCAGCAACCCGGCCTCCATCGCATTCGTCCTCCGCGTGAGCGTCGAGACGGCGCATCCCGGCCAATCCGCGCGCTTTGGTCCTTTGCCCGGGTTGTGCGGGGAAGCTTGGCCCTTTTAGGCGCCCGAATCCGGCATCGGACTTTCTTAGTCACCATTCCTGAACCACTTCTTTTCTCAATCCCGGTACTGCTCCTGCTCCGTTGCACTGGTGCCCGAATTATATTTGTAGCGCACGATCCAGTGCCGCATGCTTGGCGATTGCCCGCGAACCTCCGCAAGATTGAGATGGCCGCCCATGAACTATGCTACCGCCTCTCGGCGGCCATAGTCGTTCTAAGCGAACCGTCACGGATCAAACTCTTGGAGATGTTCCCGCGAGTCACTGCACCTGTCCATGTGATTGAGCATGGCGTCTTCCTGCTAGGCGCTCCAACGCAGTTACCCGGCAACAGACGGCTGTTGCTATTCGGCTCTCTTCGCCGCAACAAGGGCATTCTCCAAGCAATCGAGGGAATAGTCCTTGCCGGCCGCAAGATAGATGTTCAACTGATTGTCGCGGGCGAGCCATATCGTGAAGAACTTGATTACTGGCGCGCATGTGAAGAAGCGGCTGCTAAAGTGCCTAATTTAGTTGAAATGCATGTAGGATATGTACCTGACGACGCTCTACGCGCATTTTTTACGCAGGTAGATGCGCTGCTAATGCCATATGATCAGTTCTTCTCGCAGAGCGGCGTAGCCTTGCTCGCAGCTTCCAATGCAAGACCGGTTATTGCGTCACCTGTTGGCGGAATTGCGGCGTTACTGGACGAGGGTATGCCCGCTATACCAATAGCGCTTCCAGTCACGGCAGAGTCAGTAGCAAATGGGATCGTGGCTTTCTTCGACACACCAGCGACAGATTGGCGCCAACGCGCTTTTGAGTATCGGCGTGAGACATTAGCACGACGCTCTTGGGATGTGATAGGAAGGCAGTATGTGTTGTTGTTTGGCTTGGTAGCATGATTGCAATCATTAACCCTCAAATTGAGGGAGTCCACGGCATCGCGCGTTACCTGCGATCATTTTTGAAAGATTATCCGGCTGACGGGCCTGAAATACTGATGATTTCGGGGGAGAAAGGGCTGCCAATACCAGCACCCGCCAATGTACGATTCCATCATATTCCGCTCGCGAAGAATCGGTTTGGCCTTCTCACTTGGACCCTCCAAGTAAGCCGGCACCTGCGGCTGCTGGCGCAGACGGGAAACCTACAAGCTATCAACTTTCACATTCCGCCATTGATCCCGGCACTATTGGTACCCAAGGTCGCGCCGTTTATCGTAACTGCGCACACTACCTACCTAGGAATGTCTGGTGATTTCTACAGTCCTCGACAGTTCAAAGGGCAGTGGAGCAAGGCTTCCATCCTTATCAAAAAGGCAATAGAAAAGCGCATATTCGCCAAAGCAGACTTAATTATTGCGCTTACAGAACAAGGGCGCCAAGAGATCGAGCGATATGGCTACCGAGGACCCATTAAGGTGGAGCCAAACGGAGTCGACATCGCTCAATTTCAGCCTTCGCAGATTTCAGATAAGACGATTGACGTGGTTTTTGCCGGACGCATCGAAAAGCGCAAGGGTAGCCGACCAATGGTCGATGCTGTCAGGCGCTTGATTGCACTGCGGCCCGCCATACGCATCTGCATCATAGGCGCGGGCGACGATGATGAATATGTTAAATCGGGCCTTGCTGGAATAGAACAAGTACTATTGACTGGTCGAATTCCTTTCGACGAAGTATCTAGTATTCTTAAACAATCTCGCGTTTATGCCTCGACCTCGTATTATGAAGGACTACCTGGCACGTGTATTGAGGCGATGGCAATGCGTTTACCGGCAGTAGTCTGGAACTTCCCTTTTTACGATGGCCTCGTGACCGAGGGCGTGACTGGCCACCTCGCGCCGCCAAATGACATCGACGGCTTCGCCACCGCGGTCCTGAACCTAATCGATGCCCCGGGCCTCGCATTTGAGATGGGCGCGGCAGCACGAGCATTAGCCGAACATAAGTACGACTGGGCCGACCTGAGCCGCCGGCTAGCCGTTGTATTAGCAGCGCATGCGCGCACCTCGCAGACCTGAGCGGGCAATGGAGATCCAAGAGGCAAAACGGCGAGCACGCAAGGGCCCAGCGCTGTTGCTTGCTCGAAGAATATTATCGTTGATAGTCGTCTTTGTATCGACGTTTACCGTAGCTCGCCTTGTTGACCCAAGCGCCTACGGACTTGCCAATATGTCTGGAATTGTGCTCGCGTTTGCGCAAATATTTCGTGATTTTGGTCTTACTAATGCAATTTTGCGCAAAGGCTCAATAAGCAGTGCCGAGCTTAACTTTATTTTTTGGTTTAACGTCGCCACGACCAGCGCTCTCGCATTAATGATAGCACTCTTGGCACCAGCGATTAGCCGATTTTATCACGAACCAGTTGTATATTGGGTGGTTCTAGTTGCGTTAATTGGCTTTATGTTTGAGGGCCTCTCACTTCAGCATCGAGGACTGATTAGTCGGGAACTACGCTTTGGACGCGTAGCTCTTATTGAATCCGCTGCGCTACTAGTTGGTTTCGTTACGACATTGGTGCTTGCAGCTATGTACCACAACGTCTGGTCCATCGTCATCGGTAACATGGTTCAGTCAATTACACTTGCGATCGGCTGCGTAATGTCAAGCGGTTGGCGGCCCAGCAGGCCACGCTGGTCAAACGAGTTTGGGCCAGTGCTATTGTTCGGTGCGAACTCGTCCGTGTTCTCGATCTCAGTATTCTTGTCAAATAACGCCGCCAACCTTTTGATTGGCCATATGCTTGGCTCTGGGCCACTTGGTCTATACAATCGCGCCACCGCGTTGTTTCAGCTACCCGTGAACAATCTGATTGAACCGATTACCCATGCGACTATGCCGTTGCTGACCAGGTTGCGCGTCGATCCTGCGGAGTATCGGGATGCGTATACTTCTTTGGTTCGGAAGCTGTCAGCCTTCTTAGTGCCGGGATCGGTTATGTTAAGCATCTGCGCGGTTCCGCTTGTAGTGACATTACTTGGACCTAACTGGCGAGAGGCAGGCTTCGTGCTTTCCGCTCTCGCGCCTGCGCTTGCCGGGTTCGGCTTTGCTTACTCGGCTAGCGACCTTTTTGTGACACAGGACCGTGTGGGGGAGCTTCGTAAGCTAGGTTTGATCGAGATGGTGATTCGGGTTGGCGCGGTTCTAGTTGGAGTACAATTCGGTCTGGTTGCAACTGCGCTTGGCTTCAGCCTTGCCGCCCTAGCGTCGGCAGCACTACGGCTGGTCATGGTCGGACGGTCCGGACCAGTGTCCTGCATGGACCAACTCCGCGCAGTGTTGCCGGCATTACCGCTCGGTATTGGCGCAGCACTGGGTTCGGGTTTAGCACAGGTTAGCAGCGGGGCCCTCCAGTTGCATAGCTTGGCTACCGTATTCTTGATATTCGGTGGGGGCTCTTTAGGCGTAGTCCTTGCCGCCTTTCCATTTTCCTCCGCCCGTAGCGTTCTCATCGAGCTCGCTAGAACCTTTCTTCCTGCGCGATTAATTAAAACCCGGGATCATACTCTATGAAGCTTTACTTTTTTCGGGGAGAAGTTCCCAATTTCGGCGACGAGCTCAATCTATGGCTGATGCCTAAGGTTTTTCCTGAGTTACTAGACGAAGATTGCCGCGTGATTTTGTTGGCAATTGGTTCGGTCTTGTTTGACAATCATGCTCATGACAGCTTAAAGGTTGTGTTCGGATCAGGATATGGCGCCTACACTTCACCGCCTAATATTGACAAAAATTGGCGGGTCTACGCGGTTCGAGGGCCGCGGACGGCTGCAGCGTGTGGCATACCTATCGACATGGTCGCTGGCGATACGGCGATATTAGTACGTCGATTCCGGGAGAAAAATCCGAAAAAGCGCTATTCTTGTGCCTTCATGCCGCACTGGCAAAGTATAAAACGTGGTAATTGGGAAGCGGTTTGCAGGCGTGCTGGCATACATTTCTTAGATCCACGTGCGCCTGTTGAGACGCTGCTCGATGAGATCGAGGCGAGTGAACTCGTGATCACCGAAGCTATGCACGGAGCTATTGTTGCGGACGCACTACGGGTACCTTGGATTCCAATCATGCCGTTCGAGGCTGTTCATCGATTTAAGTGGTTCGATTGGGCGGAGGCTCTAGATGTTCGGCTTCGGCCTCGCAAGCTCTTCCCGTCCTCCACGATCGAGGCGAGAATGGCCTGGGCGGGCAAAGAGACAGGCCGCTTGCGCGACGCGGGTGGGGCTGTGGGATTGCTGCTACGTACATCTGATCAAATATTTGAGCGTTTGTCTGCTCGAACTCTGTCGCGGATGCGGCAGCAACGTCCACAACTTAGTCAAGAAGACGCCTTGGAATTGGCAACCGTCCGACTTGAGCACGCGGCATCGGAAATCAGACGCGATTTTACTCTGGCGAGTGGCGAGCTATTTACCACCGTCGCAAGCGCGCAATCTTCGAGTATACCTTGCGTCGCACCCGAAGTAGTATTGATTCAACAGCCACCTGTATCTTAAGCCGTGCAAGTTTGTCAGCAAAGTCTTGGCCAAACAGCACCGGATGATACATTATCAGGCGTTCGTTAATTGGCATAATTTCCAAATCTTCTCCTTTGATTGGCTGAGTAAAGGTGAAGGTCGCTGCGTCGTATAGATTAGGCCATACCTCTTTAAGATCGCGCACATCAAGTCTGCCATCTGCAGCAAGAGTAGTCGCGACGAAGGCCTCATCGTTGGGCCAATGATTACGACGTAACCACTGCCGGCTGTGAGCTACCCGCTTAGCGAGTAAATTATCTACAGCATGCGCGGATAGACGCGTCACAGGGAAGAAAGCGCGGTATGGAACGACATCTCGGGCCTGCGCGAACATCCTCCACCACCAGTCACGCTTAGCAATGCCAAAATCTGCTGCGAGCAGGTCGGCTTGATCTCGTGCGCATGCTGCAAAAAAAGCCGCAAGGCCCGGACCTCGAAAGCGCACATCGAATTCGATTTGCCAATAAAAGCTCGCTTCTGGGAACTGTCGGCGCGCAAGATAAAATCCGTAATCGCCGCACCGCCATGCAAAATCGCCCGGACAGAAAAGTCCTATGGACTCGCATAACTCCTGGGTGAGGCGGATTTTAGGCCGATCCGTCTCTACTGTTCCGCCTCGCTCATCGATTAAATAAGCGACCGTCAGGCCACTTGCAGCAGCTAATTCGTCGGCAAAGCCACGCAACTGAGCGTCGACCTTAGTGGCTCGCAAAATTATCATGTGGTGCCCAGCGCATTGACGGCAGGGGAGATTGCCTCTGCCCAAGCCGCCCAGTTGAGACGCTGCTCGTAATGAAGGCGAGCACTTACGCGCATCCGCTCGTAGCGCTCCGAGTCGGACCAAATCGCGACGATTGCATCCGCCATCGCTTCTTCAGTCGCGTCAGCGGGCAGGACGATACCATTAGCACCGTGCTCGATAACACCAGTGACGCCACCTACATCGCAGGTTACGGCTGGCACACCGTAGGCATTGGCCTCAGCAAATACCATCGGCGTGCAGTCGGCACGGGTTGGAAGGAAAAGGAGAGAAGCTCGATCAAGTAGAGTGTCTAGCTTGGCGTGATCCTCGGGATCGTTCTTGCGAAGCACTCCGAGAGCGGCAATCCTTGTGCCCAAATCGACTTCGCGAGGCGGCTTCGCGCCAACTATGTCTAGCGTGAAATCAAAACCTCGCGCTTCCAGCACGCGGGCAGCGGCAAGCACAAGATCTCCACCCTTACGTTCCCACTCCATTCCGATGAACAGCAAACGGCAGGTCCTCTCGCGTCTCCAAGCGGGACGCAGCGAAATATAGTTCAGGTTGCAACCCCAAGGAATAACAGACAGCCGCATCTCGTCGGCCCCGTAATGCAACATTGCGCCGCGCGCGGCCCAAGGCGAGGAGAACGAATTGTGCCGCGCTCGCTCGAGACTCTCCCGTTCGATATTGTCCGCGAGCCTTGCATGCCGCGCGTTCATACGTGCGAAGGGAACGTAATACGGCCCTTCAAGGTCTTTGCGAACAGCGTCAGTTATATTGATAACGGGATTAGTGCGCGCCAATGCGGCGGCAAGGTTCGATGCAAGTGGTACAATGAACGCTGCATTCGGATGCCGGACGCGCAACCGACGAGCAAGGGCACGGTTAAGCCAAGTCCAGTAGATTGGCGTGCAGGCACCGCCCGTTAATTTGAGAACGCCATTCCGGATCGTGCGCGCCCATCTCGGCCATGGTTCGCGTTCCACAATCAGATCTGCAAAACGCTGTTTCAGAGCCCCCACCATGTGGTATGGGGTGCCCGACAGCTTCGTAACGTCGAGCGCATCTTCGTTGCACACGACAACCAGCCTTTTCACTGGAATGTCCCCCTATTTGTCGTATGGAAGGTAGTTCTTACGACAATAGCGACTGCAACCGCAACCGTCACGGTGCTTAATTCTCTCTCCTGCGCACGCTCGCGGGTTGGATCTATCGGGCACTATTTGAGTGTAGGAAGACAGTGATACTTTCTAATGACGCAATACAGCATAACATGCCTGAAGTACGCACGGTCGCGGTTGTGCTTAATTGGCGGAGTGCGGACGATACTATTCGTTGCGTAACAAGCCTTCTTTATATCGATAGACCACTAGATATAATTGTTGTGGATAACGACTCAGGCGATGGATCACTCTCACGAATCCGCCTAGCTTTGGCTGAGGTAGCTAGCAGCGCGGGCGTGTCGTTACAAGACAATCTGTCTGAGCCACGGTATTTATTAAATAAGAGGCGCGCGCTTGTCTTTGTAGATAGTGGACGAAATGGCGGATATGCATTTGGAAACAACGTTGGCATCGGCCTTGCCCTTCAACAGGCGGCAACCGCATATGTTTGGATACTCAATGCCGATACGGTAGTACCCGCCGCGCAAACGCTTGATGCTTTAATTGCCCGCATGGACGAAGACATCACGATTGGCCTCTGCGGTGCGACCGTTGCCTACTTAGGACTGAATGATACGGTGCAGACGCGGGGCGGGGGGCGGTTCGAGCAATGGCGCAGTCGCAGCATGCCTATTGGCGCTGGCGAGCGCACAGACGCGCCGGTCGACATCAACGCGATAGAAACTGAACTCGCCTACATCAACGGCGCCGCAACTTTCGCGCGCCGGGCGTTTATAGAAACCGTCGGACTAATGAGTGAGGACTACTTTCTTTACTTTGAAGAGTTCGACTGGGCTAGACAGGGCCGAAAAGCTTTTCGCTTGGGTTACGCACCTAAAGCACTAGTTTTACATCAGGTAGGTGGCTCAATCGGCACTGACGACTTCGGCGCAAGCTCTGCGCTTTCAACATTCTATTTAACGCGTAATCGAATTAAGTTTCTTGCTCGCCACTTTCCGCGGTGCCTGCCCGTGGCAGTCGTAGACGAGGTAATTGCGCTTATTCGCAACTGGCGGCGAGGACAGATCCCTCAGGCGCGTGCTCGCCTGCGCGCGCTTACAGGAAGATGTTATAACGGCTAAAAGCCGCTTCGTTCCTGAAGATGTAGATTTTAATAGTCTATTAGAGCACGCTCGACGCTCCCAACACGCAGATTTTTGTATTCTTAAAGTGCAAATTACTGCATATCAGATTTATCAAGTTGACGCTTAACAATTTGACGTAGACATTTTGGCGTTGCAATTATATGGCCTCAATGTCAGATATCTGTAGGCTTTCAACGTGCTGACATTCCTAGTTTTAATCTAACCGTGCGATGGCTCTGTACGCGCGGCCGACCATGGGGTGAAACCTAGTGGTGATACATAATTCTGCTACCAAGAAGACATTTGGTAAGCTAGCGCGAAACGTAGAAGGGCCTTGCTAGCTAGTAAGCCCCGCCGATCGAGGTTGCATGTTGTGAAATCGCGAGCAAGAATCAGGCGCGACCGACAGCGTAAACGCCCATACGTAATGTTTCTCGGTCTTCGCGGCATTGGAGGTGTGCAAGGTGGCGTAGAGACCCATGTGCAAGAGCTCGTGCGCAATTTACCCTACCCTCTCGAACGGCTGGAAGTGATAGGACGCCGGCCTTATCGAGCTATGGCAGACGCGGATTCTTCCCTGCCGATCGTGCGCTGGTTGCCGGCCTGGCGACATTCTCTCCTTGAAACGCTGCCTCATACTTTGCTTGGCATTTGCTACGCTGCATTTCGTCGGCCGGCCCTGCTACACATTCACGGCATTGGTCCCAGCATTGCCGCCCGGCTTGCGCGCCTTGCAGGCCTCCGTGTCGTCTCGACACATCACGGCGAGGATTACAATCGGGAAAAATGGGGCAAATTCGCGCAGAGAATTTTGCGTTTTGGTGAAATGGAAGCAGTGTTGCAAACCGATGCCTGCATATCGGTTTCACCTACCGTCGCACAGGCTCTTCAAGATCGCTACAATCGTCCGGTAGATTTCATTCCAAATGGGGTTAATCCATTACCCTATACTTCAACTGCTATGACGCTGGAGCAGTGGGATCTTAAACCTAATCGATACATTCTCAATGTTGCGCGGATGGTCCCGGAGAAACGACAGCTCGATCTAATCTCTGCATTTGTTCAGGCTGATCTTCGAGGAATAAAGCTCGTTCTTTGTGGCGGCGCCGATCACGATTCCAGTTATGCGCAAAGTGTTGTTGAAAAAGCCTCTCAGCACGAGAACATAATACTGACAAGTCATCAAACTGGCAATACCTTGCACGAGCTATTCTGGAATGCCGGTTTATTTGTTCTACCCTCAACGCATGAGGGCTTACCAATTGTGTTGTTGGAGGCAATGTCATGTAATCTACGAATAGTCGTGAGCGATCTTCCCGTTTATACGGCTATGAACATCCCTGTTGATTGCATGTTTCCTCGCGGCGACGTACCTGCATTGGCAGACCACCTTCGTAAAGCTTTCGCTAGTAACTTTTCATTGGGTCACAACTGGAACGTTTTTCTTGACGATTATAAATGGACTAATATAGCGCGGCGCACAGCCAGTATATATGAGCTGCTTGTGCCCAGTTTCGACAAAGTTTGCTGATAGTCAGGCCGCAATAATAAAACGTTTCGTATAGTATTGGTTATTTTGCGGTGGAAATCGCTTGTAATGACGGAGGATATTATGTCCCGCAAGCCACCCCGCCTTTTGGTGCTTTATGATTTTGCGGTTGATGATCATCCATTTACCCGCAGTCTACGTTCACAATTTGCTGGCGAGGTTGTGGAACGAGGCGTGCATTATCGAGCCGGTCATCGTTTAATAGATAAGGCTGTGCAAAAAGCGGCTATTTTTAGTGCCGCACATACAGCACTTCACGATTTACCGAGTTTTGACGCGATCATATGTTGGCAGCAAGATATAGGGCTGTTGATTGGCGGGCTATCGCGACTTTTAAGGGTGCAGGGCACTTCCAGTGACGCAAAGGTCTGCCTCCTGATGTTCATAGCTCCTGAGCGCCGGCGTCAGGGGTTACTCCGTCGCGCAATTGCTTGGGCGTTGAGTGCCTCCCATATCGTCTATGCAGTTTGCTACGGCACTGCGGAACGCGAACTCTATACGCGGAGTTTTCCTGAGGTCAGCGACAAGTTTGCGCACTCAATGCTTTCTGAGGAGTACCCCGATATTGGGCGCTTCCCAGTCACTCGAGGCGCGACGTTCGTCGCGGCGGGACGCAGTAATCGTGACTATCGCTTTCTTCTCGATTTTTTCGCGGCGCGTCCCCATTTGCAACTTGAAATCGTCAATGACGACCCTTCGTTGCTGACGGATGCACCTAACATTACCGTTCACAGGAACGTCTATCGTGACGATTATATGCGATTGTTGGCTGGCGCTCGTGCGGTAATCATACCCTTCAACGACCCGGTGATTAGCGCTGGCCAGATGGTTTTCCTTCACGCTCTGCAACTCGGCAAGCCGGCTATCTGCACGCGCTCCGCCTGCCTCGATGGATATTTGATCGACGGGATCAACGGGCTGATTGTTGAGAAAAACGCGGAAAGCCTTGACGCCGCCATCACGCGTTTGATGGTACCGCAGGTATACGAACGTATCTCGATAGAGGCTAGTGCTGACTATCTTGCACGATTTTCGTTCAAGCGGCAGGCGCGAGATATACTGGAATTAATGCAACTTCCGCGGCGCTTTGTAAGCCCGGGGGCGGACGGAGCCTGATGCGTCTGCTTGGTGAGCCTTCGCGACGAGAGTTGCTCGCGAGCGGCGCAGCATTATTTGCTACAGTCTCCTCGTCCCAAATTGATGCCGTTCCGGTGCCTAGACAAGAGATCGGCGTCAACATGTACGATCTGTTTATGGTGTGGCTATGGGGAGGCGACATTCGCATATCGCCTCCAAAACTTGCGACGCTGGGCCAGCTCGGAATACCTTTTGTCCGCTTCCCTGCTTCTGGGCAGTTTGCCGAACACTGGCGTCGACTCGAACGAGATCCGAAAAGCTGGTGGTCGACGATGGACACCTTGTTTGTTGCAGCTGAACATAATGGGGTTATGCTGGTGCCCTCAATCTTTTGGGAACCCGCTTCATTATCGCTATACTTAGGGGAGCCGGTAAGGGCGTGGGGAAATGCAACGTCCCGTACACGCCGGTTTGCCCGAGCCTACGCTAACGCCTTTGTTCGCCGTTATCGTCACTCCCCCGCCGTGCTAATGTGGGAGTTCGGCAATGAGATGAATATCTGGGCTGATTGGCCTCGATCTATCGAATGGTGGCCCCGCGCTGATCCAAGCGTAACTCATATCAACAGTTTGGACGATGCAGTCACGAGTTCCGCTGTGCTTGCTGCCTTCACTGATTTTGCCGAAATTGTATGCAAGCTTGATCCCCGCTCCGTCCAAACCGGCGGCGACTTGCCGCGCGCAGATGCTTGGCACCGAGCTCATCAGGCAGCAGGGCGCGACTCCCGCGCACAATTTATTGAAAATTTGCAAGCTATCACGCCAAAGATCTGCAGAGCGATGTCAGTCCACCTTTATCCAGCACGATATGGTGGTCCCGATAACATCTTTTCTAACCCGAAACAGCTCTTAGAAGCATTCCAGGAAGCCGCGGCGGAAAGCGGTCGAGAGGCGTTCCTTGGCGAGCTTGGTGTGCCGTCGATCCCAGCCGAAACCGCCGGCAGTTCAGGTGAACGCCGTAAATTCCAGGATATACTTGACGCTATTCGAGCTTCAGACATTCGTTACGCTGCAGTATGGGACTATGACCGAACAAAGCCAGACGCTGCTTTCAATATCAGGTACGATAATGCACGTGCATATCAACTAGATGCTATTATTCAAATAAATAGAGAAACCGCCCGGTAAGCATGTTCTTGACCGATTCAAAAACCCAAGGCTGCAATAGAGGGACCATTCGTCTCATAACTAGTGATGAGCATATTCCAATCATATTTTACAATAAAAGGTACAGTAGTCTGATGATATTAGATGGCGCTCTGGAGATCAGTGCAACGGCGCGGTATAGGATAATCGAATGATCATAAAGCCGCTGCGGAAGGCCGTGCTTCCGGTGGCAGGACTTGAGTACGCGCTTCATTCCGGCATCAATGCCATGCCGAAGGAAATGCTCACCGTCGTCGACAAGCCGCTGATCCAGTACGCCGCCGAGGAAGCACTCGAGGTTGGGATCAAGCAGATCACCTTGGTGACCGGGCGCGGCAAGAGCGCGCTCGAGGATCATTTCGACATCTCGTACGAGCTCGAGGATACGATGCGGTCGCGCGGCAAGTCGCTGGACGCGATCAGCAATATCCGGATGAAGCCCGGTTCGCCGGTCTATGTGCGCCAGCAGGAGCCACTCGGCCTAGGCCATGCGGTTGTGGTGCGCCCACGAGATCGTCGGCGACGAACCGTTCGCAGTCTTGCTCCCCGATGAACTGATGGTCGGCAAGCCCGGCTTCATGAAGCAGATGGTCGAGGCCTATAACCAGGTCGGTGGTAATGTGATCGGTGCGCTGGAAGTAGCCGATTGGGAAACCGACAAATACGGCATCGTCTCGCCGGGCGATCGACTGTCGGCTGACCGAAGTGGTCGCGTTGGTCGAAAAACCCAAGCGAGGAACCGCGGCGTCGAACCTGATGATCCCAGGGCGCTACATCCTCCAACCCGAGGTGATGCGGATCCTGGAGACGCAGGAAAAGGGTGCTGGCGGCGAGATCCAGCTAACCGACGCGCTGGCGCAGCTGATCGGCAACCAGCCGTTCCACGGCTTCACCTTCGACGGGCAGCGTTATGATTGCGGCGATAAGGCCGGCTACTTCCAAGCCAATCTGGCGATCGCACTGGCCCGCGACGATATCGGACCTGTCGCCTACGAGTTTGCGATGAGCCTGCTCGCGCCGAAAACAGGGTGATACAATACCGCCAGCACTAGATTGGGTCAAGGTCTTCACAATATGGTCTGCTAGCGCAGACTGTCCATTGCGCTACATCGCCACTATTATAAAATTATTACACCCTAAATTTCGAGAGTTCATAGTTACCTGATCGCGCAACCAAGTATCCGCCAATTAGGTATATAATACTAGTAGAATCGTAAATAGAAAGTACGGACAAACCAACTAAAACTCCTGCGACCATTCCAGTACAAGCCGCATCAGCACTAATTTTGTCCACATCAACTTCCGACAAACACAGATTGGCGCCTCTCGTAATTACTGCCAATACGAATATAATAAATGTTAATAGACCTACATACCCGTTGTCCACGGCACGGGTGATGTAGTAATTATCTAAAGTTAACGAGCTTCCAGTCCAAGCACGTATTCCAGCTACTGAAGTAGCGTTATTGTCTCCAAACCCGCTTATAGGATTTGATTTAAGTGCGTTAGTAGCATTATCAAGTTGAGTAACGCGACCAGCGTTGCTCATTGCCTCGTCCTTGCCGCCGCTGTTAGCTGCCACGGATAAATTATCATTAAAAAACGGTATTATGCTCACAGTTGCTATGCACAACCATACCGCAATTAAAATGCTGTACCATCGCTTTCGGAGCAGAAAAGCGAGTACAAAGTAAACAGACGAGGCCGCGAAGACAACTAGAAAAGAAGATCTTGTGTTCGATATATTTACTGCAATCCCTACGCATAGTAATGTCGCAAACCCAAGGCCTCTTTGCGACCCGCGCCCTTTAAGCAAAAGATGAATACCAATTGGGGCAATGCTTGCCAAAACTTGGCCAAATACCAGTGGATGTACGAAAATAGACTGCGCGCGCGCCATTCCATTACGCATCTGAACACTATTAATAGACGCGTTAGTGTAAGCATCCCCCTGAATCAGATCTTCAAAGCCAATTAACCTCGCTATGGGGGTATTGAAATACACCTCAACCACCCCTAATATAGTTGCAGCAATCCCTGCTAGTGCCGTAATAATAAATAATTTATCTCGGACTCTATTATCAGAAAATATAATAGATCCGGCCAAAAACCACGAACCGAGGTACAATAATTCAAGGGTTGTCGCTACCAATGACGCACTGCGGGTAGCGGAAAACAAATCACTTAAATAACGCCATAGCCAAAACATCATAAACGAAAAAATCAAGAAACTTGATCGCCGTATGGATTGAGCTAATTCCAACCTAGCTCTGTAGTTTAATACAACAAAGCAGGTACCTGCAGCTAACAGAAGTGTGCCATAAATCGAAAATGCACTAACGCCTTTCCCGCCTACTCCTAAGAAAAAGTATCTAGGCCATAGGAAAAACACTGCAATGCCAACATAAGACAGCATCCTCATTGGATACGTTAGCCTCGTAGCTGATGCTTGAGTTACTGCTGTTGAGTTAACGGCCACTGTAAATTCACCGTGAAAAATTTAACCTGGTCATACCCGGGTACTGATAATATGCAACGTCGTGCATCCTCCCGATCGGGATACATCATGGCATGGCAGGATTTAGATCGCTAATAGCGCTATCGCCGCCCGCGTTCCCGCGCCAGCTTGACTGCTAAGCTTGAACCCGCGGCCCGACCACAGACTAATTACACCATCCATGAAGTGCCTGCTCCAAAGCCTGTCGCAATATGCGAAGCACGGCGCGATCGTCATGATCTCCCCCTGAAAGTCCTGCAGGCGTAGCTGACATATCTATCGGGTCTTCCTGCGGGGCCGCCGTTAAATGATAGGCTAAAACGGCGGTGGAGAACCCTGTTTCTAAGCGGATTGGCCAGTTGCAGAGATGGCCTCGGCATCATCAGGCGACGCCGGGTTAAGAACGACGTTATGTCGTCGAGGGCCGCTGAAATCGGCGCCAGATAAGTGAGAATCGTGATCCGAATAATCGTCCATTTCAGGTGAAATCGATGCTCAACGATCGTCTGTACACTACGCATGCCGGCTACGAATGACTGCGGCGGCATCCCACGGGTAGGCCGCCTCGATCAATTTCCTACGCCGCGGCTTTCCCTGGACGGACGTTCTCATTGCATTCGACCACGCCAAGGGTCTCAGCGCCCGAGCTATGAGACCGCCCGGCACTCCAACGAGCGAAGTTAGCGCTGCCCGGACGATCAGCGCTTGAGATTGTTAATGCGCTCGGCGTAAAGCCGTAGCGTTCGCCAGCAGGCGGACCGAGGCGTGATAACCTCGCTCTTAGTTGCCGAACGCCCGGCCCGAACCAGTTTCGGCCGGGAGGCGGACGCGTATGTCCAGGGCCTTCGGGTCTAAAGGCGTTCGCGCTCGTCTAAGAGCGAGTTATCAACTTCCGGCTCACGGGCCGGCACCGCCTCGTCAATTTTGGGGCGGTGCCGCCGGCTGGGATAGCCGACCGGTACCGACACGAACGGGGGTCCGGTGTGGGTATGTGCGACAATGGCCGTAGCAAACGGCTCACCATCATCAAGACTATCGCGGTCGTAACGGCACCGATGTTGCTGGCCGCCTGTGGCGGCGGCGGCGGTGTCAATTCGTCCGGCAGCAACGGGCCGCCACCTGGAACGCCGACGCCAACGCCTGCCCCAACACCGACACCCTCCCCCGCGCCCACTCCGACGCCAACGCCGACCGCCGCAGACAGCGCCGAGTACAAAGCCTCGGCAAGCGCCGCGGCCATGAAGACCGCCTATGCCTATGACCGGGGCGTCACCGGTAAGGGGGTGACGATCGCCGTCATCGATACCGGCATCGATACGAGCGGCACCGAGTTCGCAGGGCGAATCTCGGCGGACAGCACAAGCTTCGACCAGAAGATCGCCCGCTGCGCGACCTGCGTCAGCGAGACCGTCCGCTACGACCTGAAGGACATCCAGGGCCACGGCACGCAGACGGCTGCGATCGCTCTTGCCGCGCGCGATGGTCGCGGCATGCAGGGGGTGGCACCGGATGCAACGCTGCTCGCGCTCAAAATCTCAGGGCCAAACCTGTCGAACGTCAGCCCGACCTCGGGGCCGGTGCCCGAGAGCGAAGGGCCGAACCCCGCACTGATCGCGCAGGCCATCACCCATGCCGTGACCAAGGGGGCCTTCGTCATCTCGATGAGCCTGAACGGCACGTCCGCGGGTCAATTCGCGGTCGATCAGCGCACGGCGATGGATCTGGTGCGCACGCAGAACCGGTTGTTCGTCCAGTCCGTCTCCAACTTCGTCGACGAGAACAGCTTCACCGGGCAGATCTCGCAGAACCTCGTCGGTACGGATCTGGCGAACAAGGACTGGTTCCTGTTCGGTATCCGCGTCGACAAGTCGCTGCAGGCCCCGTCCGGCAACGGACTGCCCGGGCCCCTGGCGGACCGGATGCTCGCCGTCGTTGCGGTCGATGTCCAGACCGTCGGCAAGGACGGTGAAGCAGTCACCATCACCGGCAACAGCTTCGCAGCGCCCGCGATCGCCGGGGCGGCCGCACTCCTCAAGCAATATTGGCCGCAACTGGGTGGCAAGGAAATCAGCCGCATCCTGCTCGACACCGCCACCGACCTCGGTGCAGCCGGGGTCGACGACAAGTTCGGTGCCGGCCTGCTCAACGTCGAAAAGGCGATGCAGGCGCAGGCTCCCGCCGCGTCGTTCACCGCCGCGCAGGCCGTGCTGGCGCGCTATGCGTCGCTGACGCTGTCGGCGCCGTTCGGCGGGGCGGCAGGCGCCGCAGCGCTGAACGACAAGGTCGGCAGCATGACGGTGCTCGACCGCTATGGGCGCGACTTCCGCATGACGGGTGCGTCCGGCATCCGCGCGCAGGGCTCCGGACTGCTGGCGGGTGCGATGCTGACACCGATCGATCCGCCCTGGATGACGGCAAGCGCCAGCGACACGCGCTTCGGCTTCGCCTCGTCTGCCACGACAGCCGGCTATCTACAGGGCGCTCGCTCGAACCGGCCGGCGGTTGCATCCTTCTCGCTGGCGCGTGGGCAGACGGTCACGTTCGGGGCGAACGTCGCGATTCTTCAGGGCAGCAGCCTCGCCGGATCACCGCTGCGCGGGATCGGCGCGACGCCGGTCGGGATGTCGTCCGCCTGGACCGGTGCCGGCTGGTCCGCGTCGTTTGCCTCCGGCACATCGCGCGATCGTCGCACGGCCCAGCGCACGCTCGCACTGGCGACGCCACTGGGGCTCGGAGTGGAACTGGCCGACCTCAGCGAGCGCGGCCGCATCCTCGGCATGAACGCTGGCCCCGCGTTCGGGCTTGTCAGTGCCGTGACGACGATGGCGACGCTGACGATGCGGCGGACGCTGGCTGGTGTCGCGTGGTCGGCGCGGGCAAGCGCCGCCACAACGCGGGTACGCGGCGGGTCCGACCTGATGCGCTTCGCGCAGCCAGTGCTCGGCACCGCTTACGCGTTCGAGGGCGCCCGCGGCCTGCTGGGCGGTATCGCGACATTCGGCCTGTCATCCCCGCTGCGGGTCGAGCGCGCGCGTGCGACGATGCTGGTGCCGGTCGCCTATGATCTGATGACGGGCACGCTGGCGACGCGCACCGCCTTGGTCGACCTGACGCCGTCGGCACGCGAACTGGATATCGAACTCGGTTGGTCGGCCGCGCTGTCGCCGACCTCGTCGCTGCGCCTGGGCGTCGCCCGCGCGTTCGACGCGGGACACGTCGCGGGCGCTACCGATACGGCCGGGTTCATGACGCTGGTGCTGCGGTGAGCTGTCACCGCGCCGCCCGGGCACCGCCCGCCGGCTGACGCCTGCGCCGAGCACGGCCAAGCCGATCACGACCAGGACCTGCGACGCCGGGACGGCTTTCCGGCGAACGATGTCGCGCGTCAGCAACAAAGGACAATGCAAGATGATCAGGACGATGGCGATTCCCACGATGATGCTGCTCGCGGCATGCGGCTCTGCGACCGTGGCGAGCGAGGATGCCCAGGCGAAGACGGCAGCGGCAACGGCGAAGCCGCTCGACATCGCCGGCCTCCGCCCGGGCATGAAGACCGCCGACGCGCTGACGCTCGTCAAGCAAGGCGGCTGGGCGGTTCGCGCCAATCCCGGCGACAGCTGGGCGGAAACGGTCGAGCAGGCGGTCGCGCAACGCCTGCAGAAACTGCCCCCCAGCTCGAAACGAACCGGCGTCTACAGCTACAGCGCCACCAAGGGCGAGGAGACCCTTTCGTTCAACATCGATCCGACGCCGGATGGCGGTCGGGTCGGGCTCGTTCAGTACCGAGCACCGCAAGCAGGCCGTACCTATGCCCAGATCCGCACCGAAGTGATCGGGCGCTACGGTCCGTCGATCTATGGCCCGCGTCAGGGCGTGCTGATCGCGCCCCGCGGCAAGGACGGTGAAACCCTGTCGCTCGAGGTGGACAGCACCGGCATGCATCTGACGTTGATGCCCGCCGCTGCCGCGGCCAGCGAGGCGCGCGCGGTGATCGACCGGGCGGTGACCGCCAGGGTCGGCAGCGTCGGCAAGTCGTTCTGAGGCGGACGGCGGATGGCCTACATCTTCGGTATGGTCCTGGGCGATGTGCTCGGCCGGATCGGGGTGTTCCGCGCGGCCGGTGCCGCGCTGCTGCTGGGCGGAGTCGGGTTCCTCGCCTACCGCCTGGTGGCGGCAAACCTCGATCCCGCGCTGGCGTACGGCGCTGCGGCAGCGGCACCGCTCGGCATGTTCGGTTGGGCGATCTGGCATCCGGCGGCGTCCCGGTTGCGGCTGTGGATCGTCGACGGCGTGTACCTCGCCGCGCGCCTCTCGATGTGGTGGGCGGGTCTCGCCTTCCTCATCGGCCTCGCCGCAGCCAGCTTCCGCCTCGACAGGTGGCTGAGCGCGGAGTGGCCGCAGGCAGCGACCGCCGCGCTGTTCTGGCTGGTGCAGCGGGCGCTCGGCGCGCAGGTTGCCCGCTCGCACCGGATCATGGGTGACCGCAGCGTCATCGCGGTGGACGCATGAGCGGCCGGTTGGCGCGGCGGATCATCGTGGCATGCCTAGCGGTGCCAGCGGTCGTCGCTGCTGCGGACACCGCACGTCGGCCAGTGGCGCTGCAGGCGACACGATGGCCGACTGGCGCGCTGCCGGCCTTGACGGGACCGGCTGCTACTGGTCGCCGCGCCAAGGCGGTCCGATCCACTTCGTCGCAGCCGGCGCCAAGGCAATGACCAGGGTCAACGGTCGCGTCGTCATCCTCAAGCCGCGCCAAGGCGCACGGGATCTGTTCCCGTTCACCGACGATGTCTGGCAGTCCGGCGACCTGACGATCCGGGTCGATGATAGCGCCCGCATCCGGGCGATGGGCTACGAGACCGTCACCACCGACGCGCTGCTGATCGTCAACCGCGCGGGTACGACGAGCCGCCTGCGGGGATCGCTCATCTGCGGATCGTGACGGCGTAGCGGACAGCTCGAAAGCAGGAGGACAGCCGCTTCGCGGCCATGGAAGGGGAAAGCAAGAAAGCCAGAAAGAGCCCGGGCAAGAAGGAGAAGTCGGCAGGATAGAAGGTTCAGGCGCACAACCCTGCCCCCCCTCGATTTGTCAGGCCGAAAGCCGAAAATCGCACTGCGCGTCCGGGCATGACAAAAGGGGCTTGGCTGACCGCAAAATCGGCATTTTGCTGCATGACAAAAAGGCGTTTTGTCATAGCGAAAAAGTTCGGCGCAATACCGTAAATTTGGGGCCCCCCAAATTTACTGCGCAAAAAGTGGCGGGCTCGGCCAACCTGCCTGATTTCACCCCGATTCCCGGGGCTCATCATCGGCATGAAATCTGCGTTTTGTCATGCCCCGGGGACCTCGTCTTCTCGTTGCCAAGACGGTCAGGCGCCTCGTTCGATGCGGTGTGGCGCGGTGCCGCGCCAGGTCCTCCACCGCCCACGAGCGGTTCCGGAAGGCGCAGCGGCAAATGCCGCTGACAGAGCTCTAGGGGGTAATGAACGCCTGGTACGATCCGGCTACTCGCATGAACGTCAACCCGTGACGGCTGCGCCGTCAGGCAGACGTTCGAAGACGGCCCGGGCGGGCCGGGAATGATCTGGAAGGTACCTAGCGGCTGTGCCGTGAAGGCGAAATGATGGTGCGGGGTCGGCGAGCAGCCCGCCACACCCGCGCAAATCAAGGACTTTTGCATGTATATCGTAACGCGCGAGCGCGAGCTTGCCCGGGCGCGCGCCCTGTCCGGCGCGCTGGCCATCGCCGATCTCGCCGGCTGGCGGATCGACCGCTCGGTGCCGATCCTGCCGATGCCGTTTCGGAATTATCTCCACATCGCTACGGCCGAACTGCTGCTGGTACCCTCGATCGAACCGTCGCGCGGCGATCTCGATACGGTCGAGCGTGGTACCCGCATCGCGCGGTGCGACGCACTGGTGGTGAAGGCGTCGAGCGAAGGTCACCACACGCTTTATTGCGCGGTTGGCGAATGGCAGCGCCACGCCACCCTGTGGCACCATGCTCGCCGGCTCTGGCTGTCGAGCCGCAACGAAGCGTGGCTGGTCCCCGGTCCGAATGAGCCTGAGGAGAGTGACGCCGTGTTCCGCCTGACCGGCAGCCGCCTGCGCCCCATGGTCCCTGCCCGTCTGACTGCCAGTGCAGGCCGCAACCTTGCGCCCGGTCTGGCGCGCGGCGATGCCTATATCGCTGCCGCTTGGAGCCAGCGCTGACCAAGATGCCCGCCGCATCCGTCCATCCGCCACAGGCGACATACTGACGTCATACGCACCATTCGCGGGCGTCTCCACCGTCTGGGTGCCGCACTTCTGCGGGTGGCTGGCGCGTGTTGGGGGAACCCCAGCCTGCCGGAGGCCAAGGTCGAAAGGGGGTAAGTCGAGACGGGGTAAGATGGTCCCCGAACCGGGGATGAAATTCAGGAAGAGGCTATGACCATCCACAAAATCGAAACCGTCCGCCGTCACGTCGCTGCCGTCACGCAGATGTTGCTCTGCAACTGCACCATGAAGCCCGGCGCCGCGATCATTGCCGGCGATGCGGTCGGGATCGAAGGGCGCCTCGCCCTCGCTCATCAGGCAAACATCAGCGGCCACGATCTGGTCTATCTGCATTTTGGCGACACGGCCGAAGGCTATGGCCTGACCAACATCTCGATCGTCGTCGCGCGGGACGGCATCTGCCTCGGCCAGACGGACTGCCGCCTGTACCTGCCAAAGGCCGGCGCGCGAGCGATGATCCTGCCGCAGGCCCATGTCCGCGGCCTCTTCCGTCTGTCGCCCGGCGAGTTGCTGCATATCGACCGCAAACCGGCCGATGCCGAGGACGGCATCGCACGAGCCCGCGCACGGCTCGCCAAACTGGTATCGAGAGGGGTGAGCGTCGTTGGTCGGGTCGAGATCAACACCTACACGCTTGCGGCCTGCTACGGCACACCGCAGTCGATCTGACAGTTCGACCGCGGCCACGACCTGAAAAGGGGCCCTTCAGTCTGCAAAGCGCAGACCTTGGCAAATTCCGACTCTGAACATGAAATTATCGTCATGTATTCACTCGGTTTCTACGCTCTTCCATGACAAATATTTCATAATTCTCAATCCACACTCAAATATCACTTTGCTGCGACTTCGATTATCGAACAAAAGACGTCAGGAAGAGGTAGATTTAACCTTCGTCATTTGTCAGTCTCCGCCATGATTGCTAAGCGCTAACAGGAAGATTGACGATTGCTTGGCGGGGCGTGGAGATCGGATGTCGGGCTTGTTCTATCCTTATCGCGGCGCGGCGGATGCGCTGGCTCACCTCGGCCCCTATGCCGACACGACCATTGGGCGCGGGTGCGGGATCAGCTATACCGACGGGCAGCAGATTTGTGTCCTCCGCCGGCCAGCCCGCGGGCAGCGCTTGTGGCTCAACGTCTGGCGTCGCCATGTTGCCTCTCCCCGACCCGCCCCGAGCCGACAGGGTGCCACCGGCTTCTGGCAGAACGTCGGCCATTTCTTCGAGCACGCAATCGAGCTTTACGGCGAATCAGAGTATCGGCGCTCGCAGGCTGACATGGCGGCTTCGCAAGCGCTGGTCGGAGCGGTCGACCGGCACATCTGGCAGCCCACGCATCAATGGCTACTCAAGCACAAGTTGTGGGCAGACACGATCGCCGTGACTGCGGACGTCGTGGGAGTGGTCGCTGGGGTCGTCGTCATTATCGTGGCAGGTCCCGAACTCGCGGTCGGCGCTGCGATCGTTGGGGGTACGGCGATCGTCGGCTCCGCAGTGCTGGCCTTGATTGATGGAACGGTGCTGGGCTTCGAACTCGCGGGCCAGGAGGAGACGGTCAAGACGATCGAGAGCAATGAAGGCGTGCAATGGGCGCGGATCATCGGCACGGTCATGACGCTGCCTGACATGGCAGTCGGTGGTGTCCAAGCCGTCCGCGACATCAGCCGCCTGCCGACCGAGATTAACGATGCGCGCGCCGTCTCCCGCTCGCTGACCGAGGCGGCGCAGGCGAAGCGCGCAGAGATAGCCAAGGTGCCGCACCCGGCCAAAAACCCACACAAGATCCAGCAGATCCGGACGCGCGCCAACAAATTCACCCGGGCGGCGGCGGATCAGGCCAAAAACGCCCGTAAGGCCGCGCGCGATCTCAAGGCTGCGCGGCTCGGCGCGACGGGCTCGTACGGGGCAACGCCGACCGGTGCTGCCCTATTGGCGACCTTGCCGCCCGATATTCTTCTGTCTGAAGAGCAGATGCGCCGGGACGAAAGAGCGAAGAAACTTTCCCTGACACCTCAAGGCGGGATGCCACGCAACATCCGGCTCGACATGCGGGTCAGCGGCGTCACGAAAGTCCAGCACTGATGAAGCCTAGTGATCCCGCCTATTGGCCGCCGTTAACAGTGCGTCTGGGGTTTGCGGGACAGGTAGCCATGGCTGCCGCGCTGCCGATCTGCTTTGCACAAGTCGTGACCCCTTGGATCGGCCTCGGCCTCCAACCATTTATTCTAAGTCTTTTTCTGGGATTTGGCTTGGGATTGATCGTCGGCACGTTGGGCGTGATCAGCATGATGCGCAGGCCGCTGCCGCGCTGGGGGGGGCGTTGGCAACGGTTCATCGGTAGGTCGCTTTTGATGGCGTGGCTCACTACCTTCGCCCTTGGGCTCGCAAACCCGTTGGGTCTAATTCCACCAACGTATCCCGGCGATATGGTCCCGATGGGATGGGTGGGTTTGGCCATCCTCATGTTACTATCGATCGCTGCATGGCCCATCGCGCGGTTGTTGCGCGATCCATCTGTACGATAGCGCCCTAAGTTTCTCGTGGTCGCGGCCGAAGGGAGACGAGGCCAACTTTTTTCAACCCGGCGATATTCTCAAGCTGTACCTGTACAGCTATCTCAACCCGGTGAGGTCGAGCCGCCGGCTGGAAGCGGGGGTGACCCGCAACCTCGAACTGATCTAGCTGTTGCGTAGGCTGCGGCCTGACTACAAAACTATCACCGACTTCCGTCGCGGCTACCGGAGCCCTTTCGAGAGGGTGTTCCGCGCCTTCGTCGCTTGAGGACGATCGCCTCTTCATTCAGGATCTGATGGACGAACATGCCCTGCCAGATAGCGAGCGGGCAGACGATCCGCGCGATGGCACCAACCGATGATCCTGCCGGTCGGCTACTTCATGATCCCGGCTTACCGACCGGGTGATATCGACGTCACGGCGATCGTTTGAACGTTACGAATAGTCCGGCGTTGTCGCTGCCGCCATGCCGGCAAGGACGCAAAGAGCTGGGATAAGCGTGAAGATGGGCACGTCGAGCCCTAAAGGTCGATGAAATAGCAGACCCGAAGGTGCTTGTCCGAACCAGCCGGTTCGCGACGCTCAGCCCCGGAAATACAGACCTATGATCCCCCTGCTCAAGCCGGCGAACGCGTTGCCCGACGCGCTGCAATATTATGTTGCCGCCGAACTCCTCGATGACCCGTTCGCCATAACCCTGTCGCCAGGTGGCGGTATGCCCGCTGACACCGTCCATCTGCCAGCGGCCAGCGTGATCCTGTCCGTTACCTGCGTTACGCAGCCGATGTTTCGTAACAAGGTTCACGACCTTGCGCGCGACTCCTCGATCGATGTCATCCTGCTGCGGTGCTGCCTGACGCCTGGTGACATCCTGCCGATCACGGCCGATGTCACGCTGGCAGGCGGCGGCCTTGCCCCATTCGACATGCATGACCTCAGCCTCTACCGTCACCGCGATCGCAAGCTCTGGCTAGTTCCGGAGTCCTTTGGCGGCGCGATCCGGCTCGGGCACGGCGGTGCCGAGCTGTGCCTGGTACCGCCCTATGAAACGCGCGTCGAACGCGCCGACGGCATCTATCGCTCCGCCAGTGAGCTCGCCGCCTTGCTCTATCCGTCGAAAACGAACTGATGGTCGGCAAAAGCGGCGCCGGCCCCCGAACGGGACGTCAGCGTCTGGATCGCTTGCGGCTGACGCTCCCACGACGCACGCGCCGGTCAAGGGGCAAGGTGGTCGGCGCTATGCCGCCGCTGATGCGGCGGATGATGATCCTCATCGTCGTCGCGCTTATCGTCTCCAGAAGCCTGGGCGTCAGGTAGCACGATCAGCGGGGCGGCGGCGGTACGCGGATCGCGTTCGCCGTCGCTCGAACGATCTGCCCGACCGCAGCCCGATTCACGAAGCGTGCAAGCGTGGCAGCAGGCGCCCGCGCGATCGATCGGGCAGCATTGCGACGCCTCGTGGATCTGGTCTCGAGCGGGTCTAGGTGTACCGCCCTGCCCCCGGCAATCCGGATCGGCGGGGTAACGAGCAGACAAACATCCTGAACGCCGAGCCTAGCTCGTGCACCTTGCAGCTTCGTGACGATGAATACTGCCCGCGTCACCCGCCAGCCGCCCGCCACGCGCTAGCACGACGGAGACGACGCCAGCTGCGGCAGTACACACGCGTTGACAGCGACGACGCGAGAGAGACGGAAACGACGTCGATCTCGCCTACCAGCACAGGCTGGCCGCCCGTCACGGGCGGTAAGGCAGATAGCGCAGGACCGGCGACGAGCCGCCCCTGCCGGGGGAGTTGGGAATGGAAGGACGTCTCCTAAGAGCCGGATGAAATGAAGGCTGGAGAGCGAGACGAACTCCAAAAAAAGGCCCCCGATCAATGACCACCACGAACCAGACCGCGGACACCATCGCGCGCGTCGCCCCTTCGCTCGTCCGCGACACGCGGGCAGCGCACGACAACCTGTTGCGGCAGGTGCAGCAGCGCGACGCCGAACCGGTCTATCACTACAGCATCATCAAGAACGTCGGCCACGTTCAACTGGCGATCTCGACATCCTATATCCCGGTCGACGACGAGACGGTTCATCAGACCCTGGGCGACGGCCGCGGCCATATCCTCATCGCGTCGTCGGTACCGCACCGCCGGCTCGCCCGGCCAGTTTTCGACATCGTCACGCGTCGCAGCGGACAGATCAAGCGCCGTAGCGGCTATCGGCTCTGGCTGGCCGCCGACGGTGACAGCGCCCTGCTTCCGGACCAGCCGGGTCGGCCGGTGTGGCGGGTCGTTGGCACCGCCCTGGTGCGGGCGAAGGCTACGCGCCTGAACGAGACCGAACGTCGCGAGGGATTTGCACGGGCCGACCGTATGCTCCGCCGTGTCGCGCGGGACGCCTGAGATGCCCAGCAAGGTAACGAACGCCGCGAAACCCGCGGCATCAGACGCCGGAACGGCGGTTCCTGCCGCACCCAGCGCGAGTGTCCCGGCCGCTACCCGCGACTATGCCAGCCAGGGACCGTTCGCTGGCGACGACCTCGACGGCAGCTTCGGGATCATTCCGTGCACCTTCAAGGGACGGCCCAACCGTATGGTCGATGTCGTCCACCGCCGCCTGGTCCAGTTCGGTCGACCGATGGTCGAGCCCCTGGCGCCGACCTGCACCCGCTTCGACGTGATCCTGCCGCCGCATACGCCTGACGCCTGTTACGATCCGCTAGTGCTGGCACGGTTGATCGATGCGCAGCGCATGCCCGACCAACAGGATCTCGCGATCCTGATCACGCTGCGGTTCGAGCATCACGCCCTGCTGCACCGCGGCTGGGAACTGGCGCGCGGCTTCGCGCTTCAGTGTCTCGCCACCGAGCGTGATACGCCGGTCGTCGCGGCGATGCACGTGCCACAGGTCGCAGGCCGACGGCTCAAGCCCCACGTCCACCTGATAGCATCGTCGCGGCGTATCCTTGGGTCGAACTGTGCCGACTTCGTGACCGACCTCCTGGGCGCTGACGCGAAGGCGAATACCGCCAAGCTCTGGTCCGACTGGCGTGCCGCAAACGCTTGATCGATCGTATGCATCCACCGCGACCCTCACCCCCGGCAAGCGTCGGCTTGCCGGGGCCGTTTTCCCGAACCTTGGATGTGCGCCTTGTGGTTCGCATGAGCGTTCGCATCTGGCGGGGCCCCAGGCGGCATCGATCGGGACCCCGGTATCAAACCCGGGCGTCACACGCCATTTGGTGCAGTTACAGCCGCAGCGAGACACCTGCGACAAGCTGCCGGCCGAGCAGGTCATACCCCATCACGGTATTGCCGCGAAGCAGCCCGATCCGCGAACGGCTGTCCGGAACAAGCGGCGGATCGCGGTCGAACACGTTGTTCGCGGCCAGCCGGAACGTCATCTGCTTGTTGATGTCGAAGCTGAGCGCGACGTCGATCCAGTTGTACGAGCCAACGCCGGGATATTGATCGCGGCGTGCGCTCGCGTCCTGCACCGGGATGCCAGTGTCTTCGGGCGCATAGTTGTCGAGCGGCATCGCCCCGCGGTGTCGCCAGTTGACCGACAGGCTGGTCGAGCGGTCGGGCGCGGTCCAGGTGGTACGGAGCTGGTGTGCCCAGCGCGGCATGCTTTCACCACAGAGATTGCCGAAATACCCCACGCAGTTCCGTGGCTCGATGGTTGGCGACGACTGCGAGCCGACGCGGGTCATCAGCGTCCCATTGAAGCTCATGTCGAGCCGACCGACACCGCCCAGGCCGACGTTATACTGCCCTTGAAAATCCCAGCCGTGCGACTGCGACTTGTAGCCATTGGCCGAGCCACGAGCCACCCAACCCGTTGCCGGGCTGGTCGCTGGCGAACTGGACAGCGTACCGGTGCCGGGGTTGCGGACGATGCCGCGGCAGAAATACTCGTTCCCTGTGGCCAGGCACTCGCCGATGATGTTCTGCGGCTGGAGGAAGTCGAGCTGGTCCTTCAGGTCGATCAGCCAGCGGTCGATCGACACCGTCAGGCCGGGCAGGAAGCGCGGGCGCAGCACGACGCCGAACGTCTTGGTATAGGCGCTTTCCGGCGTCAGGTTGAAGCCGCCTTCGCGCACGGTACACCGATCGTCGGGACAGATGAGCGAGGCACTGCCGTAGAGATTGTCGGGAAGACCGGTGTTGCGGCACTGCTGCAACGTCGCCGACGGCGCGAGGCGACCGCCATTTGGGTTCGATGGATCGACCCGCGGCGCGCAAGGATCGGAATAGAAACCCTGGTTCCAGAAGATGTTGGCGGCACCCTGTGCCGTGCTGACGCCCGGCGCCGCCTGCGACTTGTTGTAGGACGCGCGCAGCGTGATGTCGGGGATCGGCGACCAGAGGCCCTCGACCTTCCAGGTATCGAACTTGCCGTCGAGCCGGTTGTATTTCGATACGCGGTAGCCGGCATTGACCTGCAACAGCTCTGCGAACGGGCGGTGTTCGATCAGCGGCGCCTGGATCTCGGCATTGGCCTCCAGGATGCTCTGCGTGAAGCGCTGGTTCTCGCCGCCATTGTTCTGCTGGAAGATCTCGTTGACGATCGTCCGTTCCATCTCCTCGCGATACTCCGCCCCCAGGGCGATCGCGATCCCCTGTTCCGCGAGCGGCGAGGTGATGCCGTATTTGCCCAGGTCGCCGCTGACGGTGCCGACGAACTGCAACAGCCGGGGGATGCGCGTGCTGATCCCGCCGGTCGCACCGCCATAGAGATACTGGTTGAGTGCGGCGTCCTGATTAAACGGTGCGAACGCGTTGAAGGGTACGCATGATGGATCGGTGCCGTTGACGACCGCGCGACAGGTCGGCGTGCCGTTGACGCGGACGACGTCGAGCGACCGGTTTATGTTGTCGTAGCGCGCGATCGGCACGTCGATGGTGTCGAGCCGCGCCCGCGAAATCATGCCCGCGAGATCGTAGGACCAAACGTTGTTCAGCCCGCGCCCTCGAACCCCCGCGACGATGCGGTACCCCTCGTTGGTGAAACGCTGCTGCACCAGCGGCAGTCCGTCGAAGCGATAGCGGACGTCGATCGGCGCATATTGCCCGGCGATGCCGGCGTTGTCGCCGCACAAATCTCGCGCCTGCGAGCCCGACAGGAACGCGTTGTCGCAATTTACCCGGAACGGATCGGTGCCGTACGCGGCAAAATTGAAGGTGCGATTGAGCTGCGTGTTGTAGGATTTGTCGCGGTAGAACAGACCGTTGCCGTAAAGCTCGATATCGTCGCTGATTTTCGCAGTCAGGAAGCCGCCCACGTTGATGCGATTGAAAGCGCGCTGCACCGCCCAGTTGTCATAGGGGTTGGCCGAGGTGCCCTGCGGTCCGCTGTTGATCGGAATGAAAGTGCCATTGCCGTTGGGATTGTTGACCAAGATCTGCCCGGCGCGTGGCCCCGACTGTGGAATGATCGTGCCTGCTGGCGTAAAGCTGGCGCGCGAACAGCCGAGGGGCGAGGTATTGGTCGGCTGGACCGCCTCGCAGACCGAATAGGACCGATCGACCAACTCTACCGGATTGGACTGGCGATAGTTGACGAAGCCGGTGATGTTCACCCGGTCGTGGAACAGGTTTGCACCTGCAGCAAGGCTGACGTCGGACCGTCCGCCATCGTTGGTCAATCCACGTTTGGCGTTAAACCCGGCGCGACCTGCCGCATCGGTGACAGCATTACTGTCGTTGTCGTGGTTGAAGAAGCTGTAGTTCGCATCGGCCCGGATACCTTGGAAGTTCTTCTTCAGGACGAAGTTAACGACGCCCGACACTGCATCCGAACCGTAGACCGACGAGGCACCACCGGTCAGCACGTCGATCCGCTCGACCAGCGCGTTGGGGATGATGCCAACGTCGACGGTGTTGGCGAGACCGACGCGCAGGCCGTCGATCAGCGTCAGCGTCCGCTCATAGCCTAAGCTACGCAGCTTGATCCGCTGACGACCTTCGGAATCGCTAAAATTCTGTTCCGAGTTCACCTGGACCTGCGGCAGGCGGTTCAGCACTTCCTCGATCGTCGTCGCGCCTTGTGCCGCGATTTCCGCGGCGGTCGTGGTTACGATCGGCGCGGCAGACCGGTTGTTCGGACGCGTGATGCGCGTGCCGGTCACGACGATGTCCGACCCCTCGCGCTCCCCTGTGCGAGCCGTGTCCGCAGCCAGCTTGGCGGACGCGACGGGATCGCCGATCGCAGTCTGGCCATCCTGCGCACTGTCGCTGGCACCCGCGTTCGAAGCACTCACTTCGGTCATCTGGGCCTTAGCCTGAGCTGGCAACGCAACCAACGCCGCCACGCAACATGTCGTGGTCATCAACCCCTTGAACAACACCATTTCTATCACCCCCTGTGTTGCCGATCGGGTCCTTTGGATGATCCCGCGCGCTATCGACTGCTGCCGACCCTATTCGGAGGCAGTCGGTGAACGTTACGTCGCTCGCTCATCAGGAGCTCTTGCCCCGTGAGCTCGTCAACAGTGTTCGGCAGTACCATCCGGACCCTCGGACAGGCACATGCTGTCATGTCCGCAATATCAAAACAATACCAATATTGCGAAAAACCACGGGTGGTATGACATTTTGTGTTTTGTCCGTCGCAATCGGTATTGATCACGACAATTGGGCCTGTTGACCTACTTCGAACGGCAGTCCGCCCTACGCGGAACCGCTGTAAGCGTGTTTTGAGGGCCTCGGTTACTGGGTACCCGGCCGGCTGGTTGAAAGGCACTCTTTAGCGGGGCATCAAGGTCGGATCAGGTCGTAGAGGCCGTGTGCTGGTGGGCAACGACTTCTCCAAGCGCAGGCGTGCGATCGTTGTAGATGCTTCAGTGGCGGCGTGGTACTGCTCTGTTCCGCTGTGTTTGGTGAGTTTCCTGTTGTGGCCATTCGCTGGACCTTCGCTAAAAGGGAAGTGCTGCTTTTCCAAAAGCTGCGTCCATAATGTTCGAGGCATCGATCCTAAAGACGAGCATCGCGACTTTGGCGTTCGTAGTAATGCTGCCTTCTGCTTCGTGCGCGTCGGTACAGGCGGTCGCTGGCAGTCGGGAACTGGCGCACCCTTGGGTGAAGGGCGCGGCCGGGCCATATCGCCGGACCACACTTATCCTCACACGTCCGGCGGGTAAGGCGACATCCCGCTTCATGGGCGTTCTTGACGTGGGCGGAGGCAAACGGCTGGCGCTCAATGGCCCCGACGAACCCGATGATTTATTCTACCTCGACGTGAAAGCGGTGGTGTTCACGCCGATCGACCGTTCTCGCGCCAACGGTATTGTCGTTCTCTACAACAGCAGCAAGATCGGGCCGGGTAACGGCACCGATCAACGCGCGCTGATTTACCGTGTTGAAGCAGATCGGGCTGTGCGTCAGCCAGCAATTGAGGAACGTTTGGAAGGCGTGAAGAACGCGGCGGAGGCGCGAGCCAAGCTCGCGCGGGTTCGCTCATGACGATTCCCTACCCCGCAGCGCTGACTGCGATCCGGCTACGCTCGGCCGCGCAGCTTCGCCAGGCCTTTGACGGGATAACGATTCGGTGAAACCGTCGAGCTTGGGACGTTCATCGGCGCCAGGCGTCTACATGCGGTCACTATGCTGTCGCAGGGTGAAACTGCCGCCCTCCTGATCGAGATCAACCAGCAGGCGTTCGTCAACCGATCAGCGCATCTGGTACGACGGGAAACGCCTGCATGACGGCGACTGCCAGGGCAAGCCACACGGTGATGACGAGCAGACTTCCGCCCCAGCCGGAAGACGGCGGCTTACTGCGGGGCGCGATGTCCCACCGACGCGCATGACGGCCGCAAAGTGTCAGCAACCCCCAGCGAAGCAGGGACGAAGCCATCCAGTCAAACTCTCCCCAGCCCGTTTCCGCAAGTAGATGCACCGGCGCACGCTGGTAGAAACTGAGCAAACGTGCCGCGCCGCGTCGGACAGGATCCAGCGCTGGATCGCCACCAAGACGGAACAGCACAACAGCAGCGGCCGTCACCTGCTACAGCGCGCCTGGCAGTGTGGTGCTGCACGATGGCTGCCGGATACCGGATTGGTCCGCAATGCGCAGGGCCGTGGCGATCACCGGATCAGAGCATGTGCCGCCAATGTCCATGTACATAGCCGTGCCCCGGCCGGATATCAGGCCGGAGGTCCGGATACGGCGTCGGGATTCGGCAGGCAGCCCCGAGCGGATCGCGTTTATGGCGACCCAGCCGCTCTCCTCACTTACTGGGTTCAACAGCAGATAGACATGTGGCCCGGTATCTGGCGGGCCGCCGTTGGTCGACGTACCCGCGTCACATCCGGCGACTAGGACGGCGAGCGCCATCGTCAGAACGTGTGCCGACCTCACCAACCGCGCCCCCGCACGAAGCTGCCGAGATCACGTCGTGGTGTATTCGGGCGGAGTAGCCTGTTGGACACGTCTCGAAGCTGCTGCGTGAAGTAGTCGTGTTCATGTAGGTCTGCATCGCGGTCTGAGCAGGCCGCTAGCTCACCAATATCAAGTTTGACACCATAATCATTATAAGAAATCGCAGTGTTCACAGATCGCCTGTGCCGCTGTCTCGGGCCTGTCTACCGGAGAAGGTGTTTTCCGTGTGATAGCACGAACATTGATCGGGGTAGACGTGGTTTCGGGCATACGGTCAACCATCGCTTGCGACAGCATAGCGATTTCGGTGCAGTGGCAGCGCGAGTGGCTTCGCTCCTCGTGTTTTACGAGGAAAACACCTTAACAGCAGCATGCGCAATGCGGTGTGATGATAGGGCTTTGTGCTTTCGCACGGAAAACCCCGTCAGCCTCCAAGCCGCTAGCGGTTTGCGATCGCTCGAACCAACGATGCCATGCTACCCGTTTCCGCCTATGAACGGTTTGCGATATATGGGCGGACGTTTGGGTCACGAACATCATCTGGCGAGCGACATTGTCGACGTGTCGACGTGTCGAGCATGACCAGTTTATGCGTCCCCGACGAAACGCCTCCACGCGCGCTTTCGGTATAGGCGAGCACAACTGAAAGCCTGGAGACTGCGATGCGCGTGCTGGTGACGGGATTGGGCGACATCGCTCGCAAGGCTTATCTGCCAATATTGGCAGCTCTTCCGGAGTTGGACGTGCATCTGGCGACGCGCGATCTAAAAGTGCTGCATGATGCCGGACGCGCGTTCCGCGTGTCGCATTTGCATGCGAACATCGAGCAAGCGTTGGCGACCGCTACGTTCGATGCAGCGTTTGTCCATACCGCGACCGGCGCACATCCGGCGTCTGTCCAGTTGCTGCTCGAGCGGCGTATTCCGACCTTTGTCGACAAACCACTCGCCGATAACCTTGCTCAAGCGCAGCATCTTGTCGCGCTTGCCGAACGTCAAGCGACGCTGTTGATGGTCGGCTTCAATCGCCGCTATGCGCCAGACTATGCCGCTCTTCGCGACACCGGCGCCAGCCTGATCCTGATGGAAAAGCACCGCCATAAACAGCCGGATACGCCGCGGCGGGTGGTGTTCGACGACTTCATCCACGTCATCGACACGCTGCTGTTCCTTGCGCCTTCTCCCGTGCAACGCCGTACCATCGAAACGCATGTCGAGCATGGGTTGCTCAAGACCGTTACACTGATGCTGATCGGCGAAGGTTACACGGCGATCGGCACGATGCACCGGGATAGCGGGCTGGACGAGGAGCGCCTGGACGTAATTGGGAACAGCGTACGGCAATCGGTGCAGAACATTTCCCAGACGACGAGATCCGCAGGATCGGAGTGCAGGCAGCGGCGTGGTGACTGGACGTCGGTCGGACGCCAGCGCGGCTTTGAAGCGATGTGCGCCGATTTCCTGTTGGCCGTACGCGAGCAACGTCCGACTCGTGCCGCGGACATTCTATCGACCCACGCGCTTTGTGAAGCCGTCACTGCCCTTGCCGATGCGCAGTTACGGGATTGAACGTTCAGCCTCCGGCATTTGGCACGGCTGAGCCCTTCTCACGAACTCGACATGTCGACTTGTCGACCAAATGAATTGTAACTGATGATGCGATCTTTGCCCGGCCGGCAAAATACAGGAAGCTCAGAAACTTATAGGAAGCGTTGGCCCGCATGATCCTTGAACAGATCTGCATTGTGAACATAGTCGGCGAGCACCTGCACCGATTTATGCCTGCTGACTTCCTGAAGCTTGAAGATCGTCGCGCCTTGCGATGCGGCCTCTGTGAGAAACCCTGCGCGTAAGGAATGCCCGGCAAACTGCGTCGGATCATAGCCTGCCGCTGCCGCGTGACGCTGGACCAAGCGCGCAATCGCACGGTCTGACATCGCAGCAGCGGTCAGCGCATCGAGCCGCGACAGGCGCCGAAAAACAGCGGTCCTTCGACATGCCCCGCCGCATCCATCCACGCGAGGAGCAACGCCTTTGGCCGAAGGCGAGAGCCCTCGGGGATGGCGATGACGATGCCTTGCCGGGCCTGATCGGTTTTCGAATGAGCAATCGTTACCCTGATCCCTTCGGGTACGAGTCCGATATGCTCGACCTGCAGCGCGACGATCTCGGACCGCCGTAACGCCCCGGCCATGCCTATTGCCAGGATCGCGCGATCGCGAAGCGCCCGCAGACCTTCGCCGTCGATCGCGGCCAGCATGTTGCGGAGCGCGGCCGCGTCTGCGGGGTGCTTTTGTCGTTTGGCACCGCCCTGTTCCGCGCGAATGCCGGCGAGTACTTGAGTCAGCCGGCCCGCGGTCGGCATCGCGGTCGGCGCCGGATAGCCGCCAACGCGATGATGATGTCCGATCGCAGCCACCCGCCGATTGATCGTTGAGGGTTTGAGCCCGGCGTCTGCCTGGTCACTGGCAAAGATCGCGACGATGTCTGGCAGTGCAGGCAGCGATGCCAAGCCGTGCTGCGTGCACCAGGTGGTGAAGATCGCCCAGTCGGACTCATAGGCACGCCGCGTCGCGGCCGCATGGGCCGCTTTAGCGTACGCAACCGCGCGCTCGACCTTTTCATGGAGGATCGCGGGCAGCATCGGTCTGCCTGATGCGGCCGTGACGAGCACTTCTGATGACGCTCCGGGGTCGGGATCGTGGAGTTTTGGCGGAGGGGCGCGCGGCGGAACCATACACACATTGTGCTACCGCGCAGTTGCGGGCGCTACCCTCATGTCCGGGAATGACAGTTATCGGACACAAGGGTGAAGTTTGCCCCGTAGGCTAGCACGACATACAACGTCGTCATCACGCCCACTCCCGGACGTTCCGGTGGGCAACTTGCGGGCTCGAAAGCAGACGTCTGTTCATCACGATGCCCCCTACTCAGCCGTTCCTGATGCAAAGATCAAACGCCTGCATCAACGCAAAAACGCAAGGCGGTCGGTCCGAAGTTGACCACTTCCGACTATCCTCGCGCGGCGATCTACCTACTTTGATATACTCGTCTATTTAGAGCGGTATGGAACGAAATTGCCGATCGTACAGCTACCGCTGGGCTTCCCCGATGGCACACCGATCGTATGTGCAATGTCGCCGCGGCACAGCCGCGCCTTGAACGGGTAGGTGATTAGCGTGTCGCCAAACGAAACCCCTTCGCAGCCACCGCTGGTTTCAGTAACATAAATGAGCTTCGGGCCGACCCAGTATATCAGCTTCTTGCCATAAGCCGATAATCGCGGGTGCGACCGTTGGGTGTTAAAGCAAGTCTCTTTGGATCCAACCGTCTTCCCTGCGAGCAATTTGTCGTACGCCCGCTCGGCGCGGCTGGGCCGCTCCGCCTGCCGTGACGATGCAGATGCCGCGACGATAGTGGCAACACTAAACGCACTAACCGTGATTGAGGTCATCAGGAAACGCATGTTTCAAATTCCCGTTATTCTGACTGCCGGGCAATGATAACAGCGAAGAGAATAGTTGAAAGTACCGGTTCCAACCTGCTGGTTCATAGGGGCATGCCTCTCAATCGGGAATGCTGCCATGTCGTGGCTGCAAAAGCCATTTACGCCCAGTAGCCGGCATTCAATGTCGAAGTTGTGCCTCCTTAAAGCAGACATTACGACTGGAGAGAATTAAAGCGTCCGCCGAATGACAGCGGGAGTTCGGGGCCCCAGTGCGTCAATATGGAACCTCGTCCGGGAGAAATAGCGACTCCTGTTCGGCCGTTGACAACTTGCATGATTCGTATGAGCTTCCGGTATGATCAGCTCGATGCTCCTCGTGCTTGCGCAAGCCGCTTCCCCCAGTTCCAGTACACGGAACGATATCGTTGTCACCGGGCGACGTGCCGAACAAAGTTTGGCGGAATGCCTTGCCCTCGATTGCCCACCTGCTAAAGATATCGAGATGTCACTACAGGCGTCAGTCGAGCAATTTGCTGATGGTCGCTACGCGGATGCACGAAGCACGTTGCTGAAAGCAATCCAACGGAACCGCGATCATGCCGCTGATCTGCCTAGTCCGGTATCCAGCCTGTATGCGACGCTGGCGACGGTTGCTGAGCACATGGGTGATACCACGCTCTGGCTTGAATCGGCACGGAACAACGTTAATTTGCTGCGGCGTTATCTTGGTGAAACCAACGTTGCGACGCTCAAGCAAGAGCTCTCTCTGGGCGATGACATGGTTGGTATGGGAAAGCCAAGTATGGCGTTTTCAACCTATCACGATATCCAGCGGAAAGCATCAGAGGCCGGCCATTCCGATATTGCCGCCGGCGCGGCATTTCGGCGAGCTTGGCTGGCGCTAACTCTTCGTCGGGATCGCGAGGCTAAGCAATTTGCTGACGAGGCGGTTGCGCTGGCGGGCGTCAACGCTCGGTTGATGGTAGATTTGCGTGATATTTTACGCACACGTATTGCCATACGTCATGGTGAGCAGGGTGCAGTCGATGCTCTCGCTGAAAAGTTACGCCAATCGTCAGATAAAGCGCCGACCTTAATCTTTGCGCCTCCCATAAATGACGTCAATCAGGTCTCGCAGGGGATCGAAGCAGATCTCTGGCATGACTCGGAGATCAGGCTCGCAGATGTGGGCTTCTGGATACGCCCGGATGGTCGCACGTCGGATATTGAGATATTGCGCAACTCCGGACTTGGGCAGTGGCAACCCGGCGTACTAAATCAGATTAAGGAGCGGCGTTACGTTCCGTTCGACGCTGAACCGGGATATCCAGGTAACTATAGGGTAGAGCGTTTCACGATCCGCGCCGAGGACGGCGTTCCAACTGGCTCCCATATTAAACGGCGAATCGGTAAGCTTACTGTTCATGTTATCGATCTTACCGAGACTGACGCAATTACCGCGGCGCATCGCGAGCGAGCGCGCGAAGCACTGGTAAGTCCAGACGCATAAGATGCCCAAGCGGTGGCAGATGCCGCACCCGGATGCGAAAGTACAACTGTAAAAATTGATTAAAAAAAATCAGCGGTTCTGTCAGTAAAGCTAAATCGGTGAGCGGCAAATAGACCTGAAGGAGCCGCGAGCTGTCTTTTTGCATCATAGCCTGAACGAACGTCCTCCTTCCCGAAAGCCGCCATTCCGCTTTCCTTCCCATCTCGGACGTTCCGCTAGCGCTCAATTGCTGACATCGCGGATTTAGGCGGCGTTGCAATGAAAGCAGTTGCTCGCCAGTAATGTTCCCATGCACGACGAGCGCCCTGAGAAACTAGCAGACAGCCTTACCGAAGCGGTGGAGGCGATTTATCGCACGTTCGAGATGCGGCCACCCTTGTCGATTGAAGGCTGTCCTTGCTGCATCGATACCCGTGGGACGGACGTGTTGCTCACAGTGCCGCTGCGGCAGATCACCGGGCAGGATCTTTGGCGTTATGTGTCGGGGGCCTTCCTGACAGTCGGCGGCAAGCATGATTTTCGGTATCTTCTACCTCGAATTTTGGAAGTGTCAGTCTTTGAACCTGCGAACGCCAACGATGCTGAGATTGTGCTAGGCAAGCTTTCTCTTGCGGCTTGGCGCTCATGGGCAGCAGATGAGCAGCTTGCGATCGAAGCGTTTATTGGAGCGTGGTTCGAACAAGCACTTTCGGTTGACCTGTCCGAGGCGGATGAGTGCTGGATCGGTCGGGATGCTGAAAGTGTGCTTTGTGGCGCCGGAAGAGGAGGGATTCCCATGGAACGATTGCTCGCGCGCCTGGTCGAGCCGAACGCCGCACCGGTTCTAGCCGATATGAGAGAAAGGTTTCCGAGCAAGCCGTTCGGCTTTTGGAAGGACGCGCCAGATGCCTTCTCCAAAGTACGCGCGTTCTTGAATCAAGGACGGACGCAAGTCGCTAACCTTCCATCTGTGCCATTCGACTAACGCCCAAATGCGGACATTGCGCGGGGTAGGACAGTAATCTAATTCAGCTCATGGCATGTAAAACATTAGGTAAGCTTGCGTTTGCGCTAATTTCGGCATTGCCGATCCCCGTGTTCGCCCACGCGTACAATTTCGGTCCTTTCTACGTACGCTTCGATGATGCGACAAACGCCGATGATCGAGATAGCGTGACGGGTTTCGCCGCTCAGTCTTATAATCGACTAAGTCCAATGGCCGTAACGGTTTTCCTTTGTGCAACTACGTCTTCATTAATGTTAGCGCGATCGCGCCAGCATTCAGTTCGACTGAAATTAATTGATTCGGGCGTTCCGAATGAAAGGATTAGGATTGGAACTCGATGCAGCAAACGCCTTCGCGTCGCTAACGATAGTAAAGACGCCGTTGTCGTCATCGTTGGCCCGACTGGCAGCTAACCTCCCCATTCCGGCCATTCCGCTCACGCCCACATCCGGTCGTTCTTCGGTAGTCAGGCGTCTGCCGATTGCAGACATTCGTTTATGCTGGCAGGCTTGTTAAATGACGTTGAAACGGCTCGGTCTTGCCACTTTGCTGGGCGGTATTGCTCTCCCCTCGGGCTTCTACCCGATGAGGATGGCTCTGACTGAGTGGTATTTGCATACTGCTCCTCACGACGGACTGTCCGGATTAAGCGTACTTGCAGGAAGTCTCTATTTCGCTCTAGCTTGCGGACTAGTGACTTTCGGCACTGTTCTGAGCCTACGCCGTCAGCGTCCATAACGTGCCATCCGGCCATCCCGCTTTCGTCTAATTGTTGCCTCTCGCAGCGCAGGTGGCGCTTCCCGAAAGCCGACGTTACGATTGGCCAAAAATTGAGACGGGGTAGTATGAAAGCGGCGTTTTGGCGTTTTGCACACCAGCACTATCAAAGCAGGGCGCCGCTGCTCCTCGTCGATGCCGCAGCATTCACATGGTTCGCGTTCTTCGCGCTGATCTATGGAGCGGCTCTGCTGGCTGGCTGGTCGCCGGGTTTCATAGAGGTGCTGGTCGGGCTTCTTCTAGTAGGCGGTCCGCTGATAGTGGGGATGCTACATCGCCGTATCAGGATCGAAGCGGCCAAGGCCCCTGACGCGCTGTATAGGAAGCGGCTGCTCACAAGTCGGTAATCCACGGCATCCGCTGTCCAGCACAGCGCCCCGAAAGCCGCCCGTCCGCTTTCCTTCCCATTCCAGCCATTGCGCCTTCGCTCACACACGGACATTCATTTCGGCATTCTAGCTTTTACAAGCCGCCGTTTAAACGACAGGGTTGCGTACCAAATTCATAGTCCTATTCTCGCTCGGGCATAATTGGAGCATCGCACTATGATCCCATTCCTGCTTATCGCGCTCACGGCAGCGGCGCCCTCAAAGACAGCCAATACCGAGCAGAGTTCACCTCAGAGAATATGCCGAGAATTCAAGACAACTGGTACCCGCCTTTCAAAGAAGGTATGCCGCACTGATGCGGAGTGGCGAGCGTATGATGTCAATCAAAAACACGAAGCCGAACTCCGCGATGATCTTCGAAACCGCACCTTTCGAAAAAACAGATAAGACTTAAATGAAAGAGGGGCAACGGCGCGTCCACTTTCCTTCCCATTACGGCATTCCCGAAATTCGATCAATTTCGGGAATGCCGGGCCAGCATTTTGTGAGTTCCGAGTACAACTCCTGCGTTCCAAATTATTCACGGATGGTGCTAACGGTAGGGAATGTTAAAGATACGTAATAAGCGGCGAGCTGAGCAGGGCGCTCACGCTACCGAGCGGCTCGCGTGCGTCGAGGCATCGATCGTGGCCCTTCAAAACGAAGATTTGCTCGATTTCGCTGATATTTTTAGATCGCAGATTGATACGCCGCTGGCAAAAATGGCGGCAGCAGAAATGAAAAACGCGCAATCAGTCTGTAGCTTCAGATGATTGATCGCCCAGAATCGGACGTTCAAGCAGGCGGTCCGGGCTCCCAATACCCACCATTCGGGTCTCCCAATTGGGAAAGGGAGCTTGACAACGTGGCGCGTGAAGAAGGCTGAACCGACGCTGTGCCTCTCAGCAGTCTCTAGCGTCGCCAATGACGCCCGTCCCCGCCTAGAACGGTAGAATCGAATGCCGGCGCGTCACGAACCTAAGGTCGCGGGACGCCTTCGGCATCGGCAGACGAAGCGTGATCTCGTTCCCGACCGCCGCCGCCATGCTGTTCGAGAAAGGGCTGAGTTGGGCGTCCACGCGGCGTTCCCCGCCGGCCGACAGGTCCAGGCTTCCGCTGGCCGTCCCGTCATCGTCCCGCTCCACGAGGACGCCCGCGTCGTCATTGTCCGTGCGCGTGTCGAGCAGATCGATGTCCGTCACGTCGGCGGCGGACATGACCACCGCCTCACCCGCCGGGCCGGTCATCGTCAGCGTGCCGAGGTCGATACGGACAGCGGTGCGACCGCGATTGGTGTAGACGATCCTCGCCGACTGTCCGCCGGTGTCCGACCAGCGGCCGGTAACCCGCGCCGACACGGCGTCGGCCCGAACGGTGGCTTCACGTTCACCGTCCGCAGTCTCGGACAGTTGCACGCCCGGCGCCTTCATCGGATCCAGCGGGCCACCGGTGCTGCGGCTGCAGGACGCCAGCAACAGCGCGGCCATGGCCAGCGCGCGGATCATCCTGCACGCACCAGCTTGGCGACGGGCAGCGCCAAGCGCTGGCGCGTCAGGCTGTGCGCGCCGCCCAGGTCGCGATCGGATTTGAGACCGTTGCGGCGCTGAACGGCCTCAACCGCGTCCAGCGTCGTGCTCTTGCCGCGCCCAACTAGGCCATCGGCGTGGCGTGCCTCTAGATAGCCGAGCAACACCAACCGGTCCTGCATGGCCTTTACCTGCGGATCGCCGCCGCCTGGAAGCGTGATCGGACGATAGGCGGCGCTGCTATGCCACGCGCGGATCACATCCCGGATATAGGGGAAGCGCGGGTCCCACGGCGATCGGTCGCCGCCGGTCACGCCATCGCCGAAATCGGAGATGAAGACGCGGCCCGGTCCCGCCGGGCGGATTCGGTCGCGTTCCGGCATAAACCAGCTTTCCACCAACGAGGCCTGTTGCTCAACATTGAAACTGGTCCAGGGTTTGCCAATCGCGCTTCGCGGGAATTTGTAGGCGGTGCTGCGATGCGTCCCCAGCCTCGCCATTTTCGCGTCTTCCAGATGTCGCTTACGCCGCTCGACAGCTGTGACCAGATGGATTGACCCATGTAGAATGTCGGCAGACCCCGTTCTCTCCCTGCCACACATGGCAAAGTTCGTGAATCAACGTGGCCCTGCGCTCCCTGTCGGTCGTTACCCCGCCGAAGCCGTCTTTCCAGTTCACGGTATAGTCGAACTCGCCCGTCGACCCGTTCATGCCGGCGAGGGTGACGGCGGAGCCTAGGTCCAGGTTGGTAAGATAGACGCGATCGAACGGGATGCTGGCCGCGTACACGGTTCTCGCCAGTTGCATTTCCGCCGCGGTAAGCTTTCTTGCCTCGACCATATTGGTCTCCCCTGTACCACGGTGCAACCAACGCCGATCACCTCGGTTCCGTCGTCGCGCTATGGGGCCGTACCCTCGGACAGCCGGCCAGACGAGACCCGACTGATACCCACATTCACCGACTGGCCGGTCGTGCGCCTGAAAGCGCAGGCGGCAGATCGAGATCGGGGACGTTGGGCACTTTCGCACGGGACGATGCACGAGTACCGGTGGGACGCTTCATGGTGTAATAGGATAGCTACTGTTTGGTCAGCGCCTAAGATCCGTCGGTCGGCTACCGGCCAAAATCGCCGCTCGCGATCGGCAAGGCGGACTCGAGCACGGACGGAAGGCAGTCGCCCATTTGTCGCCGTTCAGCGCCGTATCGCAGCGCCTGGAAGCCGTCGTTCATTCAGGATGTAGGGCAATGTTGGTTGCAGTATCGGTTGCCTCCGATCCGACGCAGGCATAGAGTAACGCAGTCTTATAGGTGGGGAACAAGACCATGAACGCTACTGATGAACCTCATCGGGCTGGACGAAAGCGCCTCTTGATTGCAGCAGTGCTCGTCCTCGTGGCAATCACGCAATATGCTGGCTTGAAAGACGCTGTACGCGACTTTGATCATGGCTTCCGGGATGGCATCGGCGGGGACTAAGCCAAGCCGACTCCGAGCACTGTTGCCTACCCGAAGCCTAAAGTAGCCCGTCCGCTTTCCTTCCCATTTCGGTCATTCCGCTATCGCCCACACCCGGACGTTCAGGCTGGGGATCCAAGTCCCCGATAATGGCTATTCGTTAATTACGGCCGTTCACGATTTTTCATCATCGAGCGGAAATTTCCGGCTCGTCATTTACCTCAACTTGGCAGGACCGACCGCCCCAGCCGTCCGCCGCCATTCGCCTTGCCTACAGTGGCAAACGAAGCTGCTCCTCCTCCACATCCATCGGTCGGTAGAGGGCATTGGAAACGTGCTCGGCAACTTCGCGTCGCGCGTCTGCCCTCAACCGCTCTTGTGGAACCGTGAGCCCTACAAGGGCCCAGCCGGGAGCGTGCTCGACCAGGTCTCCGATCCGTTCGGCGGTGATCACTCTCGCCATCAACCCAACGTCATTTTGTAGGGTATTAGGCTGCGTAGCGCGAAGTTCGCCTTGATCGGCGCCGGCGCTTTTCTGACGTGGACCGTCAAACGAAAAGGGCACCCAAGCTTCCTCGGATGCCCTTCCAGCTCGAGCTGTGCTTGGGAGCGGCTCGTTCTGTCTCGTGAAACTAAATACCGTTCGACAGGTTCGTGTCGGGATCGTTCGTCCGCATATCGTCAGCTTGGTTCTGACCGGTTGCACGGACCGCATCCGCCTTGTTCTCCAGGCGCGCTTCGGCCGCGTCGTTGCTCACGTTGTCCGCAGCGTCTTCCAGGTTATCTGCGACAGCTTCGGTGTTGGACTCGATGTTATCGGCTGCCTGCTCGCGTGGGCTGGTGTTGCATGCCGACAGCGAGACAAGCCCTGCCGCCATCGCGATAACGAATGCCTTCTTCATATTTCGATCCCCTGTCGTTCGTTCTGAACTAGGCAGGTTCAAGTCCTGTGAAAGTGGTTTGTTCCGTCGTGCTTCGTGTTTGATACATTCGGCGGGACGCGGGAGAACGCAAACGATGGAACCGCGTTGTTAAAACTCTTATTTACAATGGGCAAATCGATTTTGCCAAATGCGTTCGTAGGCGTTGAGTCGTTTGCGCCAAACCGGCTACAAAATAACATCAAGAGAGGATGGCAGGCTATGGCAATCGGGTCGGGCGTTTTGGAGGTTTGGATCAATGCCTTCATCCCGCGAGTGGTGGGCACCTACACCAAAGCGATCATGATCGGAGACCACGCCGGTAAGACCGCTGTTCCGTTGCCCAATCTTGCAAGAGCATGGCCCGGTAACTGGGGGCATGATTGGGATTCCGGATTTTTGACCGACCAGCGCGACTTCAGTTCGAACAGGTCTGCGAGCGTTAGGATGCAGTCGTCCGCCGACATAACCGTATCACCCTTCGGCATGCTGTTTAAGAAAGCGCCGGCCCGAACGTCGGGAACGATCGGGGTGAACGTTAAGACGGGCGAGGAAAAAGGACGTAGCGACGCTCGCTTGCAAAAGTGCAGGATGTTTATTCCGAAAGTCGTAGCGATGCCCTCACGCCAAAGGGTACAAAGCGATGAAGAGGTAATGCTGATCGAGGTTTACGGAGCAGCATCTGATCCCCTCGTCGATTTTTCGGCGGATATTGATTATCGCGGACATTTTCAGGTAATCAGAAAAAAGGATAACAGCTCGCTCGCGATCAACTTTTACGGTGCCATCGATGCCTTTCCGGCATTCGAAAGCTATGCGCGCTGGAAGGGGCAAACGAAGGAAATATTCAAATCGTCGCCACCCAAGGGAAATACAGTTGTAAATCTTCTGGGGCCGCCGAACCGCCTAATCCAAGGGAGTGCTTATTTCAGGTAAGTTCGTTCTACTTGCGCGGGCAATGTGTACGTGTGCGAACGCGCAGTTTGTGCGAACTCCGGCCGCTCCTGCCCAAGATGGGACGACCGGGGATCGCTAGCACCCCCGTTGGCAATCTAATTGTGCCCGGTGCTGTTGCGTGAGTTCGACATGCGTTCGGCGTTGGCTGAATTCGCGACATCGATAGCAGCCCATTCTTCCTTCAAGTGGCAGGTTCGAGTCGGGAATATGGAACCCGTCCTAGTCTCACTTCGACAGACAGGCTTGGGTGGCTTAATTTTCTCTGCCGGCAGGGCCACACCTGTTGTGCTCGGACGCGCATTGGTTTGTGCAAGCGCCGCACTCGATCCCATAACCAACGCACCTACTACCCAAGCCTTCATCGTGACTATCCCATATCATTTCGGGCAATGTTACTGACGTTGTCGACCAGCGCAAGGCGCTTAATCACGCAGCAATTCGCGACCCTTGTCGTTGGGCTAGGAGGCGTGAGAATCGCACATTGGCCGCACCTAGGAACGCCCGCCCATCCTCTTATGGGACAGGTGTAAGGAAGCAATCCTCGCCCTACGGCGTGCGGGACTATAGGCGGTGCGCATCTGCTGGTTTGGAGCGTTGCATGTTTGAGTTCCTGGCGATCGTTCCCGCAGTGGCAGCGATGTCGATCGGCACGCACTCAGTGCTTAAATCTCGTGCACGTCGACAAAGGTCAGAACGCCGCCAGCAGCGTCACAAGCGAGAAGCGGGGCTTTGGTGGGCAACGATGTGGCTGTCGAAGGACAAGCGTCAGAAAAAACTAACCTACCGACAGGACTGAAGACCTACGTGCCTAATGCAATGAAGATACTGTGTTCGCTAATTGGCCACCGTCGAAAGAAGGGGAAGGTCTGGCACGATACATCAGATTGGCGATCCGAATGCTCCAGATGTGGGATCCCAATGATACGGGATCACCGCACCAGCAAATGGCGTTCGTTTCGGCCCGGCGACGCTTCTCCCAACCGTAAGGACGCGCCTCCTTCGGGCACAGGGCGGAAGGGACATCGCGCAGAGTTGTGACGGTGAAAGGTTCAACAGTCGGCCAGTCGCAATGTTGTTCGCGTATCTCTCCACACGCCGGGTGACGCGGTTTCGGCCGCTATGTCACGACAGGTGCGAGCAGCTTCGCAGGACGCGCTTCAGGCCGCCGCGCATCCTTGAGCAACTCAACAAGCCCTTGGCCCTCAAAGGTGAATGGCGGAACGTGCCGATCCGGCATGGATACTCGCACCCCATTCAACGCGCTGGCCCGCAGCGTCTTTAATCCAGCTACCAGCGCCGCCAATGTGCCCTCACCGATAATGACGGACTCGTCGCCGCGGCGTTCTACGGCGACCGCGTTCTCGTTCCACAGTGGCATATGTTAGCCTCCCCGCCCTGATTCTCTGACTTGCTAGAAGCGTAATCGAAACGGGGCCGGTATGGTTTTAATTCGTGTTGATCTGCCGCACGATGAGACTGTCGCCGATGACCCGCGGTAGAGCGTCGAGCAAACCACGGAGGGTACAACATTGTGCCACTATACCGGACCGAGCTCACGGTACCCCGGTCGGGCTTGTGGTGTCAGGGACAGGAGGGCTTGTCGCATCGCTTTCACGGCGTCCCGCTTGCCCACGCTGGTGGATCGAGCGTCGTTGATCAGGCCCAACTCGCCCACCGTCAGCTGACGCCCAAGCTGCCGTTCGTAATGCGAAATGAACCTGCTAGGTTTCATGTTGAAATCATAGATCAGGTCGTGGGCATCACCTAATGTTAGAACCTGCTGTCGTACGTTCCACGGCAGCGCTACTGCTGCGTCTCGTCCGTCGCGACCGCACCCATCGTCATCGCCAACAGCGACGCGCCACGCTGTTCGTGATCCAGCTTCAATAGGCGGACCCAGTGCGCGATGTGCTTGCCTGCCGCCTCGACGCCTTTGCGCCGCAGCTGCGGGGTGGTCAGGTTCGTATCGTTCTGGATCACCGACGCTATCGACAGCGCGAAGAAGTCGATGATGTCGTCGGCGATCAGTGATTGGTCGGCCGAGTTTGCCGCCAGGTACTGCATGACGATGGGCATGATCTCCTGGAACAGGTCGATCTTGGCTTGGTCGTCTACCTTCATAATGTCCGCGGGCATGCTGGCTTCCTCCGTTCGTGACATGTATTGCTCGGGACCTTGAAGCGAAAGGCGGGGCCGACTGACCTGCCAGCATCGGAGCCGCCATGAGCCACCCTCGAGAATGGTTTCAGCCCAAAGTCGTAGGCTTCGGCTGGACACCGCGAACCTGGGAGGGCTGGGCAATCATCATTTCCGTGATCGCAATCGGTGCAGTCGTTGGGCGGATAAATACCTGAATTAGCTGCGCGACTGAGGCATGTTGCGTGGACCAACAAACCGGGCTTAGGCTTTCGCGATGGAAAACACCCCACCGTCGCCCGATCTGTTCACCCGCCTAGAGATCGCTCTGGAGCGACGCAACGACGCAGCGGACGCCTTCGACACGTTCAAGCAGGATGCCGTGATGGCACATGCGCCAGCGCCCGGCGAGGACCCCGCCATTACCAGCGACGACGCTGCGGATGCAGCGGCCGGGGAAGTCGACGAGTTTAGCGCCGAAGTCAGGGCCCTGTTGAACAATGCTTCGGACACGGATCTGACCAGCGCCTACGAGCAGTCGGGCGGCGAAGTGGGTCACCCGGTAGCCGAAGCGCTGCTCGGCGAACTCAAGCGTCGCAATTTCGGAAACTAATCGATGTGCAACCGAGCAAGGTTTGACCGCGAGCCCGAGACCATCACCGAACGGTTCGGTGCGGAATGGCTTGCCGACAAGCCTATGGACAACCGGTTCGACCCGAAGGAATTGCGCCCATTCGGTCGGGCGTACGTCGTGCGGAACGAAGGTGACCGCCGCGGGCTCGACGTAATGGAATGGGACGTCCTGGCGGGGCAGGCGAAGCAGGCCGGTCGCAAAGTTGCGCAGACCAACGTGCGTACGCTTCATCTGCCGCAATGGCGCTCGCTCGTCTCCGATCCGGCAAACCGCTGCCTGATCCCGTTGACTGAGTTCTGCGAATGGGCGCGCGAGCCCACCGACCTCGGCGACGGGAAGAAGCCGATCAAGGGGGAGATGTGGTTCGCGGTGAAAGACCAGCCCCTCTTCGCGATCGCCGGTTTCTGGCGACAGGTCGGCGAACAGCGCTACTTTGCTATGGTGACGTGCGACGCGAATGAACTAGTGGCGCCGGTCCACCCCAAGGCGATGATCACGATTCTGCGGCCAGACGATCATGAGCGGTGGCTTGCCGGCAGCTATGACGACGTGCTGGCGTTGCAGCGGCCATATCCTTCCGACCGAATGTCAGTGCGGGGGCCAGTGTTTCCGACGCGAAGTATCAACTCGGCATGACAGGTTGGGATGCACCGGCCTGATGACCGGATTCGTCCACATCAGGACACCCGGGCTGGCGATCCAAGCTCCCGATAACGGCCATTCGTTCAGCGCATCGTTCCCGGTTTAAAGTTGCCTATATGCACCGAACTGCTGGCCTAACTGCCGCTTTACCGTGATAGTCGACGTCAACTTTAATTTAAATCAAGGATCATCCGGCAACCTATGGTATAAATCGTAAATTGCCGACCAATCACGGCCCTTGGCAACTGAGAGACGCAATGCTCCCGCCGATATGACGGGAACCTTGTTTTGATCTCGGAAATTGACCCTTGTGGTCTGATTGCAAAAAACCTATCGGCGCATTCGCAGATACAGCTTTTCGACAACGAAGCTTTGGGTCGTTTGAAAGCTCGAACAAGAACCTTTGAGTCGGGAAGCTACGTATTCAGGGAAGGCTTGTCATTTGCCGACTATGCGTTTGTAATATCAGGACATCTATTCCGTCAAAAGCAGAATCTAGACGGTTATCGACAAATAGTATCGTTAATAATACCCGGAGACGTAGTTAATCCAGAAAATAGATTCGTGAATAATCTGGACTATAACGTGGTATGTGCCGAAAAATCTTGCATCGCGTATGTGCAAAAATCCGAGTTTGAATCGTTAATAGATGTTCACCCATCCATTAGGTTGGCTTTGGATATTATAACAGCGGCGGAGTCGCGACAGTTACGGGAGTGGTTGCTGAATATAGGTGGGCGATCTGCACGGACTCGTGTGGCTCATTTCTTAAACGAATTTGCTGCCAGGACCAAGTTGCGCGGCTTGAGTGATGGGTTGCGCTTTTCCCTGCCTATGTCGCAGGAGCAGATTGGGGATAGCGTGGGAATCACACCTGTCCACGTTAGTAGATCTATCAGGTCGCTAGTTGAAAGTGGCTTAATCAAGCACACCAATCGAAGATATGAAATAGTTGATCTCAACGCCTTTAGACAAGCTGGTCAATTCACGGAAAGGTTTCTCTTGGTCGATGACCTGCCTCATTGATTAATATATCGTGGATACCATGACGGCCGACGTTCGGTGTCTGGTCCAAATTCGGCGATCGCCACCCAACTCCGCTTACGCCCCGACAAGGACGCTGAGGTCGATCATTTTTGCCGTCGAAACCAACTTCAAATTCAGTTGGAGATCCCTGTTCCACGTAGCCGAATGCCATCGACAAAAGCGCAAGCGATGGGTCAACCGCGTATATCCGCTTGCCGGATCCCCGCAATCATTGGCGCTGTTGAAACGATACCGGATAGGTCGCGGTACGGACGGCGAGCATCGGATCCGCGGCGGCGATCCCTGCGGGCATCCGGCCGGGCGAGAATGTCAACGCACGGTCCGCGGCGCCGCTATTGCCGGCGAGCGCCGCGATCGTGACCGTACCCAGCTTGACCACTTTGCGCGTCGACGGCTAGGCAATCGACGGATCTTCGGTCGGCCCCTGCCCCATCGACGAGGGAGCTATAGTGGGCCCACTTGATCGTAATTAATCTTATATTGGTAGGATCGTTTACCTTTCTTGATCTAAGTTATTCCCGCAAGGCCTCACGGTACACGTCGGAATGCTAGACAGGAGGCCGAGGATGACGTTCGACCAACAGGAAAAATTGAAAGCGCTTCTGCTGGAAGCGCTGGCCATAGCCGACAAAATGGAAGGGCGTGGTGTTCTCGCCCTCTACATTGTTCAGGCATTAGATACCCTGACGCCCAACGTTCGGCGTTGAGCGGTTCGATGTCTGTTATCGCGGCTGTCTCACCATAAGAGGACGGTCCGCCTCCCTTCCCATTCCGCTTACGCCCAGACTTCGACGTTTATGCGGGCGATCTGCGACCCGCCACAATCGTCTGCGCCGGACGATGCGACCCGTGCGGACCAGGGGTCGCTACGAAACACTGTTCGTTATCCTAACTCGCGCCTGGATCAAGCGGCAGATAGTATCGAGGCGATCCTGTCTGCAAACCCCTTCAGCATCGAAACTTTGTCGAGACCAGCTAGTTTCCGTGGTTCGGGATCGATGGCGCAAAGAGTGCCATAGAACGAGCCGTCGGCAAGAACGATGGGAAGTGAAACATAGCTCTTAAACCCGTATAGGGCCGGAGCGGGATGGCTTAGCCACTTAGGATTTCCCGCCACGTCGTCTATCACAACGGTATTACCGTGCTCGCGTATGTCGTTGCAGATGGTTGTTGAAACCCTCAGTTCCTCACCCGGTGACATCCCGAAGTCGATCTGATCGACGACTTGACAGGCAATCCACCGTATATCGGTAACACGAGCAAGGGCGACAAACCCCATTCCGGTTGAAGCGGCAACTTCGTCTAAAATCTGGCGGATACCGTCGTCATCACCGTCGCGAGCGGCGCCAGCTGCAAATTCATCGAGCATACTCGTCGTTACCCGGTCCTGCGATAGGACGGCAACTGTTCCGAACTGTCATGCATCAATTCGGTTTGCGTAGATGCCGCTTTACCGAACTGGAGGCGGCGAAACCCGGTGCCCTGCATCCCCAGATCGCGTCTCCTTCGTTTGATGCAAACTTAGGACTGCTACTTCAACCTTCGTACAGCTTTTCCAACGCTGAAACCGGAAAGCCACGCGAAACGCTCTGACATTTTTTCATGAACCTCAAAAGGGCATTGGTCTGAAACCCCTTCGCGTTGACCGCTTTCTAAGCCCGCTTCATACGCATCGCGTAACATTGGTTCGTCTGGTTCCATTGATTGGTAACGCTCGAAAGCAACAATCGGCTGGAGCGAGATAGATACAATCTTGGTGTTAGAAGGCGAAGCTCTTACTCCTCAGTTGCAGTGCGACCATGGGATTTGGGAAGGCATACGCATTCCCGTTTACGATCCAGACCGTCCGAAAACTCGCCCGTGATCGAGGTCCGTACGATCCCCCGCTGAAAAATGGCTGAGGGCCAGCCTTTTCCGGTTTTTATGCGCTGATGAGGCCGGAATAGGCTGTCACAAGGCGATATTCGGCGTCGTGACGGCAGGCGTGGCGGGCCGGATCAGGGCTGCACCGCCCGGATCATCCCCGGCACACCGATGAGGGTGATAGCCCGCCTGAGATTGTAGGCGAGTGTCGTTAGGCTGAACTCGGCGCGGACCTTCTCCAGCCCGCGCATCAGGAACGCGCCCTGGTTCATCGACTGCTTGATTGTTCCGAACGGGTGTTCGACCGTGGAGCGGCGGATGACGAGGAGGTCTGGCCGCTTCGCGAGGCGCGCCGCCATGCGCTCGAGGATTTCCTCCTTCTCCCAACGGTTGACGCGCCGCCAGCGTCCCTTGGTGCACAGCGTCTTCATCGGGCAGCCGGAGCAGGCGGCAGGATTGGAATACTGGATCGTGACATGCCCGCGCGTCACCGAGTTGTAGCGGGTGTCGAGCAGCTGCCCGGCAGGGCAGTGATAGGCGTCGGCTGCTGGATCGTAGCGAAACCGCTCTTTGGGAAAGAGGCCGTTGCTGACGTTGACGCCCCGGTGCGGGCGGGGAATGTACGGCGTGATGCCGGCGGCTTCGCACGCCTCGATATCTTCGCCCTTGTGGTAGCCCATGTCGGCAACCGCATCGATCTGCTCGACGCCGAGCAGCTCCTTTGCAGCACCGGCGGTGGGCGCCAGCAGGCCCATGTCGTTGCACGCGTTCGTGACGTGCTGCTCGACGATGAGGCTGTGCTTAGCATCGACTGGCACCTGCGCGTTGTAGCCGATGGTCACCTTGCCATGGGCGACCATCGCGCGCGCATCGGGGTCGGTAAGCGAGATCTGCCCTTCGCCACTCTCCTCCAACTGACCGAGCAACGCCGAACTGACCTGACGCTGCTCGCGCAGTTTGGCGATCTTCGTCGCCAGAGCGTCGGCGCGGCCGGTGCCGGCACCATCTTCGCCGCGGTCGATCTGGTCCAACTCGGCCAGGTAGCGCTCTAGCCGCGCGTCGGCCGAGGCGAGATACGTTGCCAGCCGCTCGCGGCTGAAGTTACGCGACCGGCTGTTCACCGCCTTCAGGCGCGTACCGTCGACCGCCAACAACTCGCGCCCAAACAGGTCGAGTTTGCGGCACAGGACCACGAACTCGCGGAACACCGCCTTGAACGCGGCTCGGTTGTCTCGCCGGAAGTCGGCGATGGTTCGGAAGTCAGGCCGCACCCCGCGCAGTAGCCAGATCAGCTCGAGATTGCGTATAGCTTCAGCCGCCAGGCGCCGGCTCGACCGCACCCGATTAAGGTAGCCGTACAGGTACAGCTTGAGCATATCGGCCGGATCGTAGCCGGGCCGCCCCGTCGCCTTTGGTTGAGCTCGCACGAAGCCGGCACCGCCAAGATCAAGGTCATCGAAGGCGTCGATGAACCGCACCGGGTTATCCGCAGCTACATAGTCCTCGACTGACGCCGGTAGCAGCAGCGCTTGGTCCCGAGCATGACCTTCGATGTATGCCATCACCGTCCCAGCATGCCGGGGAATCCAGAATGCCGTTTTCGGACGGTCTGGATCCTTTTCGAGATAGAAGGCAGCGTTGTGCGACGTTCGCTAACGGCCATCTGCCTTTCCAATAGCGGACGGTCTGCTTTCCTCTCCATTCCGGTCATTCCGCTTTCGCCCGCACCCGGACGTTCCGGTAGGTAACTCGCGGTCTCGAAAGCGGACATCCGTTCATCTCGACGATGCCAACCCGCCTCCGCATTGATGCAAAAATCGAAAGTTTTGCATCACATGACCGGCTCGGATTGCGAACTATGCGTTCTGAGGGGTGGCCTCGCTCAACCCAGAAAGCCGCTCCTACGAGTCAAATATACTTGACTCGAAATGTCGCGTATGTTTGACATTGTGCGAAAGCTTAGGGGAAGCAGATGTACGAGTTCACTCACCGTGGGGCCGGGGTCAATTGGGCGGCTTTAGATCGAAAGAGCCGACGCCTTGTGTCTGGGAGTATGGCTAGCGCCGTGGTGGCCGTTATGCCGCTTTTCAAATGGACCGCTGACGCTGCGCGCCAAGTGGGTATCGAGTTTCAGGGCGCAATGCCCATTGAAGGCACGGCTGTTTCGGCTCCTTCCCTCTATCTGCCTGCGGCTTGGGTCGTGGCCTGGGTAATCGGCTTTGCTGCCTTATCCGGCCTGCTATGGTGGCGCATGAGCATCCGGCAGGATGAGCTGTTTCATCGAGTGCAGAACTGGTCGCTCGGCATGAGTGGCGCGTGGACTGCAGCTGCCCTTACAGTGTGGGGCCTGTTAGATATGACCGGGACCACCCCGCCCATACAGGGGCCTGCCCCCCTAATCCTGTTCTCAGCACTCACGATCTTGTTCGGCCGGACGGCTGCGCGCAAATGGGCGTCCTAACTCGACTCCCGGAACACCGGGCTGAATCGAACTTCACGCAGGCTGGATTGGCAACGCTCGTTGGCGTTTCCAGACAAACCATCAACTCAATCGAGACAGGCCGGTTCGAGCCTAGTTTGTCATTGGCGCTCAAGCTGGCCAATCTATTCAACGTCCCCGTAGAGAACCTTTTTAGCCTTCCGGAAAATTAAACATTGGCGGTACTGCTGCTGTGCTGAGGCAAAACTCACAGATTTTGCATCGACGAAAGAACGGCGCGAAACCCAGTGTTCCAGCGATGCAGAAAACTGATGCATCTGGGACGCCCATTCAGTGGCCGGTTTCCTGAGGGTGCCCTCCAAAGCAGACGGTCCGCTTTCCTTCCCAAATCTGCCATTCCGCTTCCGCCCAAAGTAGGACGCACAGCACCATTTAGAGGTAACTCGAAAATGATCGCCTGTTAATGCGACTACGTGTGTTTAGGCGAGCTCGGGCAGCCTAACCATATGATATGAATAGAGAACATCCCGGCTTCTCCATATAGCTGCGCTAGCCAAACAAACGATGATGCATGAATGGTTCAGCTAGGGCCAATATGACTCCGTTCGGTAAAATTGGTCGTCAAGCAAGGCTTTCGCAATCGGCAACGTACCGAACAGCTTCCGGAAAAGCATGCAATGTCGATACTCGCGTAACTATGCCCAGCGTTGCCGACGACCAGCCTCTGTTCAAAGATCGTTTCGCAGCCGGAACCGGAATACGCACTGTGCATTGTGCATTAAAATTACGATAGCGCTGGCGGGAGTAGACATAACTTGGCTGCATTCGGTGCGTCGCCCATCTCGGACTCGGTTGGGCTCGGGGGCATGAACGTCAGGCGGGACGTGATGGTCGTCCAGCGCTTGTTGAACCTCGCAGGTGGCGGCGAGAAGCTGGAGGAGGACGGTCGGGCTGGTCGCCTGACTCTTGGTGCGATCAGCCGCTATCAGGCAAAAGTGTTGCGATATCCCAATCCCGACTCGCGGGTCGATCCCAACGGGCGCACGTTGCGGAGTCTGGCATCGCAGGCCACCCGCCCCTCACCACGCCCGGCCTCGCGTCCAGCGCCGGGCCCACAGGCAGCCGGGGCCTCCGGCCTGGAAACGATTGGCCGCTGGGCCGGCGAGGCGCTGGCCGGGTTGCAGAGCACGCTACAAACCTGGATGCAGGGCGATCAGGCCCAGGCATCGCGCGCGACGCGCGTCAGGGCACGTGGCGCACGGACCCCGGCGCGCCAGCCGAGTGGGGGCGGGGGGCGCCGGAAACTGACCGATGCAGACTTCATCACCGCCGCGCAGCGGTTGAGCCCCCGCGTTGATCCCGTGCTGGTCAAGGCGTTGGCCGAGAAGGAATCCGGGGGCAAATCCGGGTTTGGCGGCGATGGACGCATCATCATCGCGTTCGAAGGCCACAAGTTCAGGAAATATACCGGCCGGATCTACGACCGCAGCCATCCTAGGCTTAGCTATGCGTATGCCCGCGCGACATGGCGTGCGAAATGGGTGATAAACAATCGCGACCAACCTACGGCGTGGCGCACGCTTGAAACCGCAATGGCGCTCGACCACGACGCCGCTCTCAAGTCGACGTCGTTCGGCGCCTTTCAGGTACTTGGCGAGAACCATCGCGACTGCGGTTTTCCGGACGTCGACGATTTCGTGAACCTGATGAAAAGCGGCGAAAGCGGACAGTTGGAAGCGTTCGTGCGGTTCTGTAAGGCAAAGTCGGGGCTGGTGCCCGCAATGGAGCGCCAGGATTTTGGCGCAATCGGCACCAGCTATAACGGGGCCGCGCAGCAGAACTATGATAGCGGCCTCAAGGCAATTTACGACAGATTGAAAGCGCAACAATGAAGCGGTTCTTTTGCACCATCCTCGCCGCAGCGGCGATCACTCCCGGTTGCGCGAGCGCAGCGGGGCCCGTCGGCGGGCAGTTCGAGATGTTCGACGTGGCGGTTCAAGGAAACCGTGTCGTCGGTCGCTATCTGGAGGAACAGGGCGCCGGACCGGTGCGGAAATGTTCGTTCGACTTCAGCGGGCAGCTTCGTCCCGATGGCCGCGCGACCGTCACGGCACGGGACCCTGGAGGCAAGCCGGTGCCCGGCATGCTGAGCCTCAAGAATGACGAACTCACGTTGAACATGCCGGCGGTAAACAGTTTCGGTGGATGTTCGGTCCCACAGGGCCAACCCCTGTCGGGCAGTCGGACGCTGACCGCGGGATGGGTCGATCTCGCACGCGTGACCGCGCCGCGTGCGCGGTTCCGCACCACGCCGACCGCTGCACCAAGCCCACGATATGTGGTGCGTGGCGATCTGGTCGGGGTGCTCCGCCGCAATGGCAATGCCATGCTGGTCCAGTTTGCCCAGGGCGAGGGCAAGCCGACGCAGGGATGGATCGGCATCACGGAAGCGCAATCCATCGTGCCATGAGGCGTCGATCGGCTCCTTGCCGTACCTATGTGCACCGCATCGCGGTCAGCCTCCAAGCGAGGATCGAATAGGAGTGATCCCGCATTTTGAGCAATACGTGCTTCAACTCTCCCACATCGAACTTCATTCCATCGCAGGAAGTTTCCAGCGAGGTAGTATGGCGGCACTCCGGGAATTGAAGCTGGATTGCCCTCATAGTTGCAGAATTCGAATATCAACGAACGGCCGTTCATATGGCTTGAGCGATCCGAAACGACCGTTCCGGTTTCCGATGATCTCGACCATTCCGCTATCGCTCATCTGCGACGAACTACCGTAAGTTGACCAAGGAACGAACGACAGGTCCGCCAGCGCCGCTACGGCAAGAGTTACCCCTAACTGCACATGGTACAGTAACCTTCGATCGATTCTCGGCGATCCAGCTTGGTAGCCAACACTTCCGCGCAGCGACACCCGCAGCGTATCACTCGTCTAGCAACTAGCGTCGCTCAGCAGCCGCACATAATTCACGCTCGATCGCTGCTACGCCGATATCGAAAGCAAGGCGCTCATTGTAAAAACGCTGGCCAGCAGCACCCATGTCTGCCCGATCGGACGGGGACAAAGCAAAGATCTGTTTAACGGCCGCGACAAGTCCTAAATGACTATCCGGATCGAACGATACACCAGCCTTCGCATCTCGTACCATGTCGGCTGCGTCGCCGCGTACGCCTAGGATTACTGGGCGTCCGATTGCCAGATAGGCCTGAATCTTGGATGGAATTGTAATCTCGAAAAGCGGGTCAGCGCGCAGGTGAACCAACAGTGCGTCAGCATTTGCAAATACTTCGCCCATCTTGGAAGGATGAAGCGGTTCGTGAAAATCTACGTTATGAAGCTGCAGATCGTCGATACGCTGCTTCAAATGCCCCCGCTCCACGCCACCACCAATCAATGCAAACCGGACGGTTGACCCTTCACGCTGCAGTAATTCTGCCGCCTTGAGGACAACATCAAGCCCCTGAGCTTTTCCCATGTTACCGGCAAAAAGTATCGTGAACGGCCTAACGCCAGGCGCAGGCGGTGCGGGCAACGTCCTTGCGACGTCGACGATCTCCGATGGTGCCCAGTTATGAACAACGGCAATCGGCACGCGGATTCCGCGGTCGAGTAACCGCTGGCGGAATCCAGCGGAGAGAACGACGATGCGTGTAGCCCGACGCAGGGAAAAGTTGGTCCACCATCCGATCAGTCCGAGGACACGAGGGTTGTTGACCATTCCGGTCGCGGCGAGTGTATCCGGCCAGAGATCCTGAACATCGGGTACGAACGGAACACGGCGCAGAAGACGCAGCGCAACCGCGGGGAGCGCGGCTGTCATCGGCGGTGTATAGACATACACAACGTCAGGCTTGCGCAACGTCAGGGCCAGAACGGTGGAGGACAGTGCAAACGACACGTAATTGGCAATGCGCCGCAACGCCGAGCTGTCGTGGCTGGGATATATGTATCCGCGCGTCACCGGAATGCCGTCCATGACCTCATTTTTGCGCAGACCGACCCGGTATCCAGGATAGACCTTCCCACCTGGATAGTTTGGAAAGCCGGTCAGCACCTCCACGTCGTGCCCCATCGCCTGCAACGCTTTGGCGAAACCCAAGCCCTTGAAATGCGGTTCTGGTTGGAACCACTGCGTGATCATCAATATGCGCATCGTCATCTCGCCTAGCAGTGGCCCGATGCCCTGTCGCGGTTCAAAGACAGGCTCCGCGCCGACATCGCCAATCGTCCGCGAACGCCTCTCGTAGGGAAGCGTCAGCGGACCTTATCCTGCAAAGGATCACTTCACTTGGCAGTGTTCTGCAGCTTGTCGAGCAAGGCCGTTACCGGATGCTTGCCGAACCGCGGGACGTACCGGCGATAGAGGCGGTAGGAATCGCGCCAGTAGCTCCAGATCAGGCGTGATGATACCAGTTCGACGGATCCGTGATCGTGGTGGTGCACGACGATCTCGGGGATGTAATAGATCGCCTCGCCTTCCTCGGAGATGCGCCGGCTGAGGAAGAACTCCTCGTGCATCAGAAACACCTCGGCGGGGAGCTCGCCCACCCGTTCGATGAAGCGCGGCGACAGGATGTAGCAGGCGCCGAGCCCCATGAAGATGAAACCCTCCGCATGATGGTTGTCGACGTCCTTGCGACGCGTAACCTTGTGCGTCACCTTCGCGACCCGGCTGAGCAGGCGAGCGAGATTGAAGGAGGCGGCGTAGCCGTCGAGCACGAGACCGCGCACGCGGCTGAGCGGCCGGATCGCATGAGGGTTCTGGCGGATGCCGGTGACCGTGAGGATGTTCGGCGCCACCACCATGCGTTCCGCGATGGTCTTGCTGCGCAGCGCGAGTTGGACACCGAAATCGGCGGGAAACTCAAGGTCGTTGTTGCCAACGATATAGGCGTCGGCATCCGGCACCAGCGCCAGCGCGCGGTGCAGACCAAGGTTCAGTCCGGCGAAATATCCGACGTTCTTTTCGGAGAACATCACATCGACGTTGGGCTTTCCCGCCATCAGGCGACGGAGCTCGTCCTGCTGATCCTTCTTGGAATCATTATCCACCACGACGATCAGCGCAGGTGGCGCCTCGCCGTTGATCAGCGTTTCGACCGCCGACCCCGTATAGTGGGAGTTGTTGTAGTTCGTACAGATGAAGACATATTTCATACAGGGGACCTGTCAAATGATCGGCTATTACTTGGCCTGATTAAGAGTTTGGAAGCGCATGAAGAACAGCGATGCGCCTATCAAAAACATGCTAATTGGCAATGTATTCCAAGTTAGCGAACTAATGACAAAGCTTTGATAGATAAATGCCACTGAATATATAAATACTGCTGCTGAGAATGTAGGAGTAGCCACCCTCAACATAGACCTGAATGACAGGTGAGAAAGAAAACTGAGAATACCAAGGCAAATCAATGCCCCACCTAAACCAAAATCTTGGATCAGACCACGATACATCGAGTAGATATTGGTGGTGATGTAAGGGGGTATCGATAGATACTCGCCATAGGTTCCTAGCGGAATAGGCCTGTCGTCACCAAACATCCTGAATAGTGGCATGAACGTATAAAAACCCTTTGTCAGGCCTGGGTCGTCATATGGTTGTGCGGCGGGCAAGCCAACGTAGTTGGCAAACCAGTCTGAAAAAGCAAACAAATGGCCGGACGTATATGACGCCCAATACGGCGCAAGTATGTCTACGAAATCTCCTCCTACCGACGAGGACAAGCCGCGGGAGATGAACGATGCCGTGACGAGCAAAATCGTAACCGTCAGTCCAGCCACAATGGCCGGAAGCGCGCGCTTCGACAAAATATCCGTTCTGTTCCGCTGTATTCTCTCAACGAGAATGCCACCAAAGAATATTGCGCCGCACAGGAAGAGCATTCCCTTCGCGCTCTGCGTCAGCATAACGAAGATCGAGGGAAACAAAGACCCGAGCAAGATTGCCCACCTGGTATAACGACCCTTTTGCGACGTCATTATCAACCCGCCCAACCCCGCACAAAAATACGCAAGAACAGTAGCGACCTGCTGATACGGGGTAGGTGCAATGTCATATGCATATCGGCGGCCGGCATATTCGGCAGCGCTGTCGTTTACGTTGGTGACGAGTTGGTTCAGCGAAATACCCTGCGCCACAGAGTTCAGCAGCATACAGACAACAGAGAGAACCGCGCCTATCGCAAAAACACTGAGAAGGAGCGGACCAGCGTAATACTCCTTGTGCGCGGCCTTCAACCGGGCGCTCTCTGCAAAATAGACGCTCCAGTTGGATAAGCTGGCGGCCGATACGACGATCGTTCCGGCAAAGACGTACATCATCGCACTCGGGTAGACGTGCGCGGCCGGAAAGCAGACCAGCGGGACGATCGTGTAGATAAACCAGGCCAGCGAAAACAATACGGCAGGAAATGCCCATGCCTGTACCATGCGACGAACTACCATCGCATTGCCGAGGATGCCGAAGCTAATCAGGATGCAGAGGAAGCGTTCTGGCCAATCGATCATGCGCTTGGCTCCTGCTGGCTGGTGAAACGTCGCTGCCCGGTCCTGTACCGGGCGATGACCAGGACAAGAAGCAGCATCTCGGCACCGCAGAAGCAGATCGCGGCACCGACGGCACCGTAAAGATGCGACAGGATCAGGCAGCCGATCATGCTGGCCGCGCCGGTGGCAAGGATCGCACGCAGGTAATACCGTTGGTCGCCGAGGAAATTCAGCCCGGCCGAGCCGAACATGAAATTAGCCAGCCCGAAAATCGGCGCGGGAGCGACGATGGCGAAGATGATCCCAATCCCCGGAAGATCTTGGAAGCGGCGCAGCGCGGCGATCCGCGGCGACAATTGCCCGAACCCCAGGAACAGGACCGCGACGATGATCGTGACGACCGCGATCTGCGGCAGGGTATAGCGCAGGATGATCGACGAGGTCTCGCGATCGGGCCTGTCATGGCCTCGCAACGCTCGCAGAACCTTGGGAAAGGCGATCTGGTTGAGCGGCCGGGTTACCGCCTGGATCATCTTGATGCTCTTTTCGGCCAGCGAATAACTGCTGATCGCGGCTGCCGGAACGCCGGTCATGCCCATCAGCAGCACGTTCACCTCGCGGTACAGCATGACCGAAGCGGTCCCCATGAAGATCCGGCGACCATACGTCAGATAGTCGAACACCGCATGCAGGCCGGGCCAGCGCACCTTAACGTCGAGCGCATAGGCCTTGTAGAGCATCGAGACGATGCCTGCGATCGCGAACGGACCGCCAATCGCAAGCGGGACGAGGATGCTGTCCCTGGCGGAGTGGACGAACAGCACCACGAGTACGAGGCTGAGCAACCGCGCGGTCAACGTCAGTATCGCCGGCGGAATGTTGAACTCGATCCCCTGGTAGAACCAGTAGGAGTGGAAGACCTGGCCCAGCGGTACGAGCAGCCAGCACGCGACCAGGACCACCGGCAGCGACGTGAACAGGAACGTCACCGCCAGCAATATCGTCGCGATGCAGACGAACAGAAACATCCGTGCCGCCAGGATCGTGCTGAGGACCGTGGACAGGTCCTGGCGATGGGTTTTCGGGCGGAAGCCGCTGATCCGCGAAACACCGTCGACCTCGAAGCTGTACAGGACGATCGCCACCGCAATCATCGATATCGCTTCGGCAATCGCCACGCTGGCATAGGACGTCGCGCCAAGACGCGCGATCGAGAACGGCACGATCAACAGCGGGATGACGGCGTTCGATGCCTGAAGGCACGTCAGTGCCGTCAGGTTGAGGGCGTCGGCACGCCATTTCTTAAGCATGGTACGTGTTCGTCAATCGCCACAGCGTCGACCGCCGGGGCATCGATCGCCACGACATCTTACACGTAATCATGGGTGCGGATGCCGTCCCAGCCATTCGACAGCTTGGCGGTTCCGATGATCAGTTTGGCGACGCGTTCGCTGGTGTTGGCAATCTGGTAGTCGGCCGGGACGAGCGGCGCGATGCCTGATGCCACGCGTTCTTCGTGGAACGCGATGGCGGCTTCGACGCCCGACAGGATCGCATCGGGGTTCATGCCCGTCACGATGATGTTGCCGGTATCCATCGCCTCGGGGCGCTCGATCGCGTCGCGCGGGGTGATCGCGGGGAAGTCGAGCAGCGAGCTCTCTTCCGCGATCGTGCCGCTGTCGGAGATCGCGCAGCGCGCATGCATCTGCAGATGATTATAGTCATGAAAGCCGAAGGGCTTGAGGAACTGGACGCGCGAATCCGGCGTCACGTTCTCCAGCGCATCCAGGCGCTTCTTGGTGCGCGGGTGGGTCGACACGATCACCGGCATGTCGTGCTGTTCGGCCAGTCGATTGAGCGTTTCGACGAGCGCGGACAGACGCGGCTTGCTGTCGACGTTTTCCTCACGGTGCATCGAGACGATGAAATAGCCGTTCTTGGTCAGCTCGAGGCGGCTCAGGATATCGGACGCATCGATCCGGCTGCGGTAATGCTCGAGCACCTCGCGCATCGGCGAACCGGTCAGGTAGACGCGACGATGCTGCATGCCCTCCGACAGCAGATGCCGGCGGGCGTGCTCGGTATAGACCAGGTTGAAATCGCTGATGTGATCGACCAGACGGCGGTTGGTCTCCTCGGGCACGTTGCGGTCGAAGCTGCGGTTGCCCGCCTCCATGTGGTAGATCGGCACCTTCATGCGGCGCGCCATGATCGCGCTGATCGCACTGTTGGTATCGCCCAGCACGAGAAGGGCATCAGGCCGCTCCGCCTTCAGGACCTGCTCGGTGCCGACCAGGATGCCGCCCAGCACGGCGCCGAGGCTCGACGTGTCGACACCCAGGAAATGATCGGGCTTGCGGACGCCGAGATCGCTGAAGAACAGCTCGTTCAGCTCATAATCCCAGTTCTGCCCGGTATGGACGATAGTGTGATCGGTATAGGCGTCGAGCCGCGCCATCACGCGGGACAAGCGGATAATTTCCGGCCGGGTTCCCAGCACGGTCATGACCTTGAGACGTGCCATGTTCAAACCTTTGCAGCGATGGTGTCGGGAAGGGCGCGATCGAAGATCTCGTTCGCCCAGAGGAGCGAGATCAGATCGGTATCGCCGATGTTGGTGACGTCGTGCGCCCAGCCCGGGACCGTCTCGACGATTTCGGGGCGATCGCCGGAGACGATAATCTCGTGCGTCTCGCCGGTGACGACGTGGCGAAAGCCGAACCGTGCGGCCCCCTTAACAATCAGGAACTTCTCGGTCTTGCTGTGATGATAATGCCCGCCCCGCGTGACACCGGGATGGGCGGTAAAGAAGGAGAACTGTCCCGACGTCCGGGTCTTCAGCATCTCCGAGAACGATCCGCGCGGATCGGTATGCGCGGCGATGGGATAGCTAAACTTGTCTAGCGGCAACGCGGCGACATAGGTCGAATACAGCGCGCGGGTCAGGCCCGTGCCGACGCAATCGATCAGATTGTCGTCGCGGTCCTGCCGGAACCCAGTTACCGTCTCGGCCACAGCGCCGACCGTGGTATGATACACCGGCTCTACGGCAACCATGCCCTCGGCGACGTTGCCGTTGACGATCGCGACCAGCGTGGCGAGCACGTCATCGATATAGACTAGGCTGAGCGGGGAGGCAGGGTCGTTGACCTGGATCGGCAGGTCGCGCGCGATGTTGTAGCAGAACGTCGCGACCGCCGAATTATAGTTCGGCCGCGCCCATTTCCCGAAGACGTTCGGCAGCCGCAACACGTGAACGGGCGAACCGGTTTCGTCGGACAGAGCCTTGAGCCGCTCCTCGCCCGCGAGCTTGCTGCGGCCATAGTCGGTCGGTTCGTCGGCGCGGCTGGACGAGGTGTAGGCGATCCGCACGGGGCGGCCGGCTGCCCGGACGGCCTCGGCAATCACATCCGCGGTACCGTGGTTCACCGCCATGAAATCGGCCGGATCCGCCGGCCGGTTGGCACCGGCGAGATGCACCACGACGTCGGCGTTCGCGATCGCCTCGAACCAGGCCTCGCGCGAGCTATCCCGGTACAGCGGGACAGCCTCGATGCCGAGTTCGCCCAGCCGGACCATGAGATTACGGCCGATAAAGCCATTGGCGCCCGTTACGGCAACCCGATGCGCAGTCATTAGTCGACCTGCCGTTCTTGGCCGCTCAGCACACCCTGCATGTAGTCGAGCTTTTGCAGGATCGCCGCCATGCCGGCTTCATCCAGCTGCGCGGTGTTGTGCGAGTTGAAATCCGCAGCCTCGGAAATGCGGCGCTCGCCCTCGTCGACGAACACCGCGTAGTTGAGGTCGCGATTGTCGGGGGGGATGCGGTAATAGTCGCCGCGGTCCTCGGCGACCGCCATTTCCTCGCGGCTCAGCAAGGTCTCGAACAGTTTCTCGCCGTGACGCGTGCCGATGATCTTCATCGGATGGTCCGGCTTGCCGAGCACATTCAGGACGGATTGTGCTAGGATCTCGATTGTCGCAGCCGGCGCCTTCTGGACGAACATGTCGCCGTTGCGGCCGTGCTCGAACGCGTACAGCACCAGATCGACGGCTTCTGCCAACGTCATGACGAAACGCGTCATGGTCGGATCGGTAAGCGTCAGCGGCAGACCTTTACGAATCTGATCCACGAAGAGCGGAATGACCGACCCTCGCGACGCCAGCACATTGCCGTACCGGGTTCCGGTGATCGTGGTCTTCGACCCCAGCGCCAGTCGCGACTTGGCGACGACGACCTTTTCCATCATCGCCTTGGATATCCCCATGGCGTTGATCGGATACACGGCCTTGTCGGTCGACAGGCACACCACCCGCTCGACGCCCGCGGCGATCGCGGCTTCGAGCACGTTGTCCGTGCCGATCACATTGGTCTTGACCGCTTCCATCGGATGGAATTCGCACGAAGGCACCTGCTTCAGCGCGGCAGCGTGGAAGATATAGTCGACACCGCGCACCGCGTTCGACACCGCGCGCATGTCGCGAACGTCGCCGATATAATAGCGAAGTCGCGGGTCGCGGTAATGCAGCCGCTGATCTTCCTGCTTCTTCTCGTCGCGGCTGAAAATTCGGATTTCCGAAAATGGCTCGTCGATGAAGCGTCGAAGGACGGTCGAACCGAACGATCCGGTACCGCCGGTGATCAGAAGGATCTTGTTTTCGAACATCGTGTTTCCTGAAGCTGGGTGCACTCGTGCAGCGCCGGGCACGCTGGTGAGCTTCGTCACCGTCCACCTAGCAAACCCTCTATCTAGATCAATAGCAAAGCCCATTTGATGAGATGGTCGCCGCATCCACGGCGACAGACCGGATCAGAGCACGACCTGCACGCGCCTGCCCACCGTCAACGCGCCTTCCGCGTAGGCCGCAGAGGTCATCCCCGACGCGGCATTGCCGGCGGTTTGCAGGCTGACGATCTCACCCTGGACGCGAATGCCGAAGGCGCACTCCGCGGATTTGCCGCGATCGTCTATGCAGATATTGTTCAGCAACGACAGCTTCTGGATCGGCGACGCCCCGCCGTTGAAATCCACGCCGATGCCTTGCGGCGTGGAAAATGCTCCGGCGCGTGACAGGTTCCTGCACCGATTTGACCGGATCGCGATCACGCCAAGACCGCAAACAGGATTGGTGATCACCTGAACCCCGAACGTGGTGCCTTCGAACACATTGTTGGCGATGTCGAACGCGTCATGGCTATGCCCCTTGTGCGTCGCGGACTGAATAGTGACGCCGGACGTTGCCGTTCTACCAATTTTTGAGGTAATCGTGTTGGTTCTTACAACAACGTCGCTTTGGGCAAGCGGCGAAAGACAGCCAATGCCGATCTTGAGATCCACGCCGGGATAGACGCTGTCGTCGAACGAAATGTCGTTTCCGACTATCTCGACCTTGGATACATGGGCATGCTCGCCGTAGAACATGATTCCGAATCCGGATATTTGGTTCAGGACATTGTTCGATACTATTATGTCGCTGGAAACGGCTTCCGTCTCGTTCCCGTCAATCCAAACACCCTGGTAATAGTTCGTCACACTGTTGTTGATGAACTTTTGCCGGGATCCATGCACCTCGAATGCGACGTTCCCACCGGTTTGCGTCTTGGCGATGGCATTCGTGAAGGTGCACCTCTGGCATACGACATCTTGTGCCCATGCAAAGATCGCGCTGTGGTCCGGTGTGTCGAGACCGCCATTGACGAAGGCGCAATCGGAAATCCGCCAGTTGCGTCCGAGCTTCACACCGCGACTATTGGATTGCGCCAGCACGACACACGAGACGCCGGGCGTGTTCACGAACCGGCAGTGATCGATCGTGACGGTATCGGCGAGCGCGGCCCGCCCCGCCGGCGTTCCGCTGATGAAGATATGAGCCTGATTGAGCAGGCTGTAGTTACCTGATGCGCGCGACGGGCTGATCGGGTTGTTTGGACCGTTCATATCCATTTCGAGCCCACGCCACGACAGGTTCGCAAGCTGTTCGTTGGTCCCGAACATACACATGAACACGACCGCCCTGTCCGTGCTGACCCCGTCGATGATCCGGAATGTCGCCCCTGACTTGGCGTCGACGTGCATGTCGCTGCGGATGGCGAAGCAGCGATGACAGAGTCCGGCTTCGGACGCGAACGATCCCGTCGGCGCGACGTTGTAGAGGCCCGCCGGAACGATCAAGCGGCAGCGTTTACCCGCAGCGATGTCGATCGCGCGTTGGATATGGCCGGCGAGCGCCCGCGCATTGGACGGCGAGTTGTCAACGACCCGCGAGAGGATATTGCTGTGAAACGACCGCGGCACGACGTCGAGTATGTTGAGCGTGTCGGTGCTGGCCTGGCCTTCGGTGACGTCCCCTCCAGTGACCTTTAACGCAGCGAACGCAGCAGCTGCAGCAGGCGTCGCGATCGCTACGCCGATAACGGTGCGGCGAGAGAGATTTCGTGAACCGTTTGACATAGTGCTAGTTTTCTCTTTTACCGGCGTTCGCACGACGGACCGCGGGCGTCTGACAGATCTTTAGCGAAAGTGTCACGCTTCGTCGCCATGAACCCTTAGCGATGCCTGTGGTGAACCCTGTTGGACGGCAGTAGGTGTGCATGCTACGGGGCAAAAAATATGAGCGTTCGCTACGCGAATGTAGTGCCATGGCCGCTTTTTTGGTCAGTTTCAAATTGGAGTTCTCATGCCCTTTGGTAAGGTTGCGCGCCCGTTGCTGGCGTTACCCAGGGGATCGAAGCGTTTGATGGCGGCGACGGTCGACGGCACGTTGTGCGCGTTGACGGTATGGTTCGCCTATTATCTGCGCTTGGGATATTTTGTCACGCTCGCCGGCCGGCCGAGCGTTGCGGTCGGGCTATCCATCGCACTCGCGCTGCCAGCATTCTATTTCCTGGGCCTGTACCGGATGGCGTTCCGTCGTGCGGGCGCGGACATCCTGCCGACGATCACGTTGGCATGTGGCGCATACGGCCTGTGCTACGCGACGATCATCGCCGCCTATGGCTTCAACGCAATTCCGAGAACGGTTGGGATCATCCAGCCTATCCTGCTGCTGTTGGCGGTGGGCATGCTTCGGCTGTCCGTCGGTTACGTGCTGGGTGGGCAGATGCAGCGACGGATCGATATGACGCCCCAGCGCGGCGTGCTGATCTACGGCGCAGGCTCATCGGGCCGGCAGCTGGCTGCCGCGATGAGCGCCAACCGGGAGTTGCGCCTCGTCGGATTTCTCGATGACGATCAATCTCTGTATGGCACGCGGGTCAATGGCCTTAGAGTCTATCCGATCGAGCGGCTGTCGAGCCTGATCGATCGCAAGAATGTGACCGATGTCATGCTGGCGCTGCCGTCTGCACCACGACAGCGCCGCAATGAGATCATTCAGAATTTGCGAGGACTGCCATTGACCGTGCAGACCTTGCCCGGCCTGATGGATTTGGCGCACGGACGCGTCCAGGCGAGCGATCTCCGCGAGTTGTCCATCGAAGACCTGCTCAGCCGCGAGCCGGTCGCGCCCGAAATGGACGCCGTTTGCGGCAAGATTGCGGGCAGGACCGTGTTGGTCACCGGCGCGGGCGGGTCGATCGGCAGCGAATTGTGCCGCCAGATCATGGCTGCCGAGCCCGCGCGCATATTGCTGCTGGAGACGAGCGAATTCGCGCTGTACGCGATCCACCGCAACCTGACCGAAGCGACCAATATCGAGGTCGTACCGCTGCTCGGATCGGTGATCGATGGGTTTCGCGTTGCGGAAATCCTGCGGGCCTGGGCACCCGATATCGTGTTTCACGCTGCTGCCTACAAACATGTCCCGCTCGTCGAGCACAATCCTCTCGAAGGGTTGCGCAACAATGTCATGGGCACGCTGCAGGTCGCGGAATTGGCAACGCAGTTGGGCGTGAAGGATTTCGTCCTAGTCAGTACGGACAAGGCGGTTCGCCCGACGAACACGATGGGGGCGACGAAGCGCCTGGCCGAACTCATCCTCCAGGGGCTGGCGGCGGAGAAAACTGGAACGCGCTTCTCGATGGTACGGTTCGGCAACGTACTCGGCTCGAGCGGATCGGTCGTTCCGCTCTTCCGCGAGCAGATTCGGCAGGGCGGCCCCATCACGATCACACACCGGGACATCACCCGCTACTTCATGACCATTCCGGAGGCGGCGCAGCTGGTGGTACAGGCCAGCGCGATGGCGGCCGGCGGGGAGGTATTCGTGCTCGACATGGGCCAGCCCGTGCGCATCGTGGATTTGGCGCGCAACATGGTCGAACTGTGCGGCCTCAGCGTTGTATCGGACGCCAATCCGGACGGCGATATCGAGATCGTGACGGTTGGCATGCGCCCCGGCGAGAAGCTCTACGAGGAACTTCTGATCGGCGACAACCCGCGACCTACGGCACATCCCCGGATCATGATGGCCTCCGAGCATCATATTCCCTGGGCGGAGCTGCGACCCAAGCTCGACGAGCTGAAGCGTTTCATCGACACCGGCGCCGTCGACCAGGCGCGCAGACTGCTACGCGAACTGGTCCGTGAGTTTGCCCCGGCGAGCGAGATCGTCGACTGGGTGACGATGCAGCGTGCGTCGGTCGAGGTACCGGCATGACCAAGGGAATACCGGTTAGGGAAATATGGTGCCGTACATCCGGGCATCCAGGTAGAGAAGGCTGGTTCTGGTAGATTGCCCCGTCCGTGACTGCCAAATCTGACATCGGAATTTCTATGACCTCGCGCTCCAAAGCTTCGTTCCAGGCCAAGGTTTCGTTCCGACCCAGCCTCGCCTTCGTTATGCTGGTTCTGTTCATGGGGGTGCTGTGGCTTGCCGGAGGCGCCTCGCGTGGTGAAGTCCCCGGGCAGATCGTCGTTCGGACAGCGGCATGGCTGATCTTGATCGTCATGGCCGTGTTCGGACGGCGCGTGGACGGATCGTTTGCCAGGCCAGCCTGGATATTCCTGGCCGTCGCGATCGCGATCGCGGTCCTTCAGCTCCTTCCGCTCCCGCCGGCGCTCTGGCACATGCTGCCCGGTCGCGAGATAGTTGCCAAAGCCGGGGGCGCCGACGCCGCGCAGGTATGTCAGAGCTGGTCGCTCGTCCCGTCGGAAACGCTCAACGCGCTCGCCTCGCTCGTCGTCCCGTTCGTCGTTCTGCTCCTGGCGGCCGGACTGACGCAGAAGGAGCGCGCGTGGCTGCCGGGCATGCTGTTGCTGTTCGTGATAGCGTCGATGCTGCTAGGAATTTTTCAGTTTTCCGGAGCCTTGGCCGACAATCCCCTGATCAACGATACGCCGGGCGCGGTCAGCGCCACGTTTGCGAACCGCAACCATTTCGCGCTGTTCCTGGCGCTCGGATGCCTTCTCGTGCCGGTCTGGACGTTTCGCGAGGGACGTCAATTGCGGTGGCGCGGCCCGGCGGGACTGGGAATGATGGCGCTGTTCACGTTGACGATTCTGGCCTGCGGATCGCGCGCCGGCATGGCGCTCGGCGCGTTGGCCATCCTGATCGCCGGCCTGATCGCGCGCCACGGATTGCGACGTGAGTTTCGCCGTGCGCCACGCTGGGTACCTCCGGTCGTCGTCGGCGGGATCATCGCGCTGTTCGCATCGCTGGTGCTTATTAGCGTCGTCGCCGATCGTGCGGTGTCGGTGCAGCGCAGTTTCTCGCTCGACGTCGGGCAGGACATGCGAAGCCGTGCCCTGCCGACCGTCCTGGACATGACCCGCAGCGTGTTTCCGGCAGGAAGCGGAATGGGAAGCTTCGATGCGATGTTCAGGATTCACGAACCGCTCGCCCTCCTGAAACCGACCTATTTCAACCATGCTCATAACGACTTCATCGAGATCGTGCTCGATGCCGGCCTGCCTGGCCTGCTGATCTTGCTCGCCGCCCTGATATGGTGGGGATGGGCAAGCATGAGGGCATGGCGCAGGGCCGGGAAAAACGGGACCGGCAAAAGCGACATTGGAACAAGCGGCGCGATGCTGCCGATGCTCGGCTCGGCGACACTGCTGCTCGTCCTGATCGCTAGCATATTCGACTATCCGGCCCGGACGCCGATGATCATGGCGATGGTCGTGCTCGCAGCGGCATGGTTATCCGGCCATTCTGACGATGATATGGAGCCGGCTTTACCTAAAGCAGACCACCATCTATAGCCGCCCCTGCCCTAGTTCCCTGGAAAATTTCAAACGCATGCGAAAGATTTGCACAGCCCTCCTTGTCGTCCTTGCGTTGCCAGCGTGCGTGCACCGGGAGCCGCTGTTGTCGACCGACCGGCTGACTGTTGTCCAGGATAGTACGACCCTGCCCGCGCCGAACCGCCAGGATCTTACCGCGCCGGATCGGCCTGCGCTCATCGGACCGCTCGACACGATCCAGGTCGATGTGTTCAACGTTCCCGACCTCAGCCGCGAGATGCAGGTCGACGCGAGCGGACGGATCGCCATGCCGCTCGTCGGTACGGTCGACGCGCGAGGCAAGACCGCGCAGGAATTGGCGGCGACCGTCGAAGCCGCATTGCGGGGCCGCTATGTGCGCGCACCCGAGGTTACCGTGAACATCAAGAGTTCCGTAAGCCAAGTGGTGACGATAGACGGGCAGGTCGTCGAGCCGGGACTGTATCCGGTCACCAACCAGATGACGCTGCTGCGCACGATCGCATCGGCCAAGGGGCTCAGCGAATTCGCACGGCAGGAAGATGTCGTCATCCTTCGCACCGTCGACGGCCGCAAGATGGCCGGGCTGTATAACATCGAGGCCATTCGTCGTGGGACCTATGAGGATCCACCGATTTTCGCCAACGACGTCGTCGTCGTCGGTGATTCACCGCAGCGCCGAATGTTCCGGGATTTCGTATCGCTGGCACCACTTCTCGCCGCGCCGCTCATTGCGGTCCTGCAGTAAGGTTTCGAACGTCCATGACTACGATCTCGCCAATTTTGGGCGGCGCAACAGCTTTCGGGCAGGCCCAAACCGACGTAACTCAGCCAGCTGACTCTGATCGCACCCCGATCATCCGGCAGTATCTCCGCATCGCGCTGCGCTGGAAGTACGTCATCCTCGGCGTGACCGCCGCCTGCCTCGTCCTGGGGCTGGTCGCGACGTTGCTCATGACGCCCCGCTACACCGCTGTCGCGACCGTCGAGATCGCGCGCGAAGCAAGCCAGGTCACCAACTTCCAGGGTGTCGAGCGTGAAACCACGGCGATGGACCAGGAATTCTACCAGACCCAATATGGTCTGCTTCGCTCGCGGGCGTTGGCCGAACGCGTCGCGACCCAGCTGCGCTTCGTCGACAACCCCAAATTCTACGAACTGTTCGGAGAATCGAGTAAGAAGCCCGCATTCGACCTGGTCAACGGCCACTACAAGGCAGCGGGCCGTGCCGAGCGCCAGCAGGTCGCCGGCAAGGTTCTGCTGAACAACATCTCGATCAGTCCAACGCGCCTTTCGAGCTTGGTCGATATTTCCTTCGACAGCCCCGATCCGATCCTGTCGACTCAGGTCGTCAATGCCTGGTCCGAGAGCTTCATCCAGACCAATCTTGAGCGCAAGGTGCAGGCGACCTCCTATGGTCGTAACATGCTGCAGCGTCAGCTCGCCCTGCAGAAGGATCGGCTCGACGACAGCCAGCGCCAGCTGGTAGCCTATGCATCCGCACAGCAGATCATCAACCTGCCGGCACAGGGTGCCGGTAGCGGTGGGTCGACCACGGTCGAGCGATCGATCGTCGCGGACGATCTCGCCGCGCTCAACGCGACGCTTTCGCAGGCGACCGCAGAGCGGATCCAAGCCGAGGCACGAGCCCAGCAAAGCGGCCGTGCGGGCGCGTCGACCGAAGCACTTCGCAATCAAGCGATCAACACGTTGCGACAACGCCGCGCCGAGCTTGCAGCCGATTACCAGCGGCTGATGGTCCAGTTTGAGCCGGGCTATCCGGCTGCCCGGGCCATCCAGACCCAGATCGACCAGCTCGATCGTTCTATCTCTCGCGAAGAAAGCCGCGTGTCTGGATCGATCCAGGCCGAGTATCGCGAAGCGGTACAGAGGGAAAGCGCGCTGCAAGCCCGCGTAAACCAGCTCAAGGCGAGCTACCTCGACAACCGGCGCCGCAGCATTCAGTACAATATCTATCAGCAGGAAGTTGATACCAACCGTGCGCTCTACGATGGCCTTCTCCAGCGCTACAAGGAGATCGGTGTCGCGGGGAATATCGGCGTAAACAACATTTCGGTGGTCGATGCCGCCAACGTGCCGCAACGCCCGTCCAGCCCTCGCCTGCTGATCAATCTTCTCGTTTCGCTTCTTGCCGGCCTTGCCATCGGCTCGCTCGCAGCCTTCGCTCTCGAACAGATGGACGAGGCAATCGCCGATCCGGCCGAGGTCGAGCGGCAACTCGGCCTTCCATTACTGGGCTCGGTGCCGAAGGTTGCGGGTGCGTCGTCGCCGCGCGACCAGCTGCTGGATCGCAAGTCGGATCTGGTCGACGCGTATATCGCGATCAACACCAACCTCGGCTTCACGACCGAGCACGGCGTACCAAGAACGTTCTCCGTGACGTCGACGCGACCGGCAGAAGGCAAGTCCACGACCGCTCTCGCCTTGGCGACGATGCTTACTCGCGCTGGCAAGCGGGTCATCCTGATCGATGGCGACATGCGTTCGCCGTCGGTTCATGCACTGGGCGGGGTCGATCACGACCGCGGTCTGAGCAACTTCCTCGCAGGTGACGACGCCATCGATACGCTGACGTTTCCGATGCACGACCTGGGATTTGTTGCCATGTCGGCGGGGCCCATCCCGCCAAATGCCGCAGAGCTTCTGACGGGGAATCGTCTCACCGTGTTGATCGAGCGGTTGCTCGAGCGCTTCGATCACATTGTGATCGATTCCCCCCCGGTCATGGGTCTCGCCGACGCGCCGTTGATCGCCAGCCGCGTGGAAGGCGTCGTCTATGCGGTCGAGTCCCATGGCATCCGCACTACCTTGGTAAAAACCGCGCTGCACCGCCTTGCAGCGGGTAACGTCCGTATCTTCGGTGGTGTGCTGACCAAGTTCGAATCTCGGAAAGCAAATTACGGCTATGGCTATGAATATGGCTACGGCTACGGTCGCCAAGACGCCAAATCATAAGGTCCGCATGTCTCTAGGCCGCCATCTCAAGCGTCGTTCTTGGAACGAATGGGCGGTTCGCCTTGCACTTGGTGCGAGCGCTGCCCTGCTGGGTTATTACAGCGTCACGTTTTCCGTTTCGCAGCTCGTGGTGAAACGCGATCCTGCGTTAGCACACAGGCTGGCCCCCTATGACGGAAGCGTGAGCGGAGCTTATGCGGCATCGCTCGTTGGGAATGATGCCACACAGGAGGATCGTCGGCAGGCCGACACCGTGGCACGGCAGGCGTTGCGCCAAAATCCGCTTTCGGTCACCGCTCTGGTGACGCTCGCGGTCAATGCCGATATCCGCGGCGACAAACTCAACGCGCGGCGCTTGTTCACGTCGGTTCAAGGAGTGTCGCGGCGAAACCTTATCACCCAACTGTGGATGATCGAGGACGCGGTGAGCCGTGAAAGCATCCCGCAGGCGCTGCACCAGTACGATATCACGCTCCGCGTCTTCCCCAATATGAACGCGTTGCTCTACCCGGTGCTAGCCTCGGCGATCAACGATCCGGTCATCCGCAAGGGCCTCGTCAAGACGCTAGTCGGCAAGCCGCTCTGGAGCGAAAGCTTCATAACCTTCATAGCAGCGAGTGGGCCTGACCCACGCGTGACAGCGGCATTGTTTGTCGACCTTCGTCGTGCCGGCGTTGCAGTGCCGGAAACGTCTTGGGCCGGTGCCGTCAACGCATTGATTGCGGCAAAACAGTTCGACGCGGCGTGGGCGTATTATACCGATCTTCGCTCCGGTGCCGACCGGCGCCGCTCGCGTGATCCGCATTTTGCGGTGAACACCGACACGCCGTCGCAACTCGACTGGGTTCTGGCGAACACCGGGGGACTGACGACGAGCATACAAGGCGGGGTTTTCGATTTCTCGGTTCCCGCGAGCGTCGGTGGACCGTTGCTGCAACAGTCTCAGCTGCTTCCCCCGGGCACCTATCGCCTGATCGGACACAGTACGGGCATCGACGTCGCGGTCGGTGAGCGCCCCTATTGGGCTCTCATCTGCAGCAGCGGGCGTGAACTCGGTCGGGTCGAGATGCCCAACTCGGCGGTAGCCAACGGCGTGTTCTCGGGGACGTTTACGGTACCGGCTGAGTGCCCAATGCAGGTACTGCTCCTGAATGCGCGCCCGTCGGACTCAGTCGCCGGTCTGTCGGGTCAAATCGATCGCGCCGAACTAGTTTCCCTTGCCCGATGAAGGAGAGCATCATCTCGTTCCGCCTGATGATGGCGCTGATGGCTATGTCGCTTTGGCCGTCGGTGCCTGCGCAGGCGCAGATATCCCAGCCGCAACCGGCGACGGCCGGACAGGCTGACGATGAGCAGCCGAACCCCCAGCCGCAGCAGGTAACGCCGTATCAAACCAATCAAGTCGGCCGGATCGCCGATTCTGCGGTCGGCCAGATCGGCCAGCGTCAAACCCGTGAAAGCGCCGCGACCGAGACGGGGATCAAGCCGACGGCGCGGCTTGTCAGCCGGATCCAGAACCGGGTGCAAAACCGTATCCGCAATCGGATCGATCGCAACTACGATTCCGAAGCCAATGCTACCAATCTATTCAAGGTCGCCGAGGAACAAGCGAGAGTGAGCAACCGCCAGCGCTAATTGGAATGCTACCGATAGAGCGACGTCGCCATGGCGGCATCAAGCGGGATTATTTTCGTGGCGTAAATGCCTTCGCCTCGCTCGGGGTCGCCAGACGGGGGCGGTTTTCCAATGCCGGCAAGGTCAATTTTGGCGCGCGCTTGGCAGGTTGCCTTTTATCCTCGCTCTGTTGTGGGTCTTTGTTCGTCGTTCGGGGAGCAGCAGACGCGTCCTTGGGCCCATCCTTGGCCGGGGCCACGCTCGCTTGTGAAGCGGCGCTGCTTGCCTGCACCTCGAGCGCGGTCACCCGGTTCGTCAGAAGCTCCAGATCGAGCTTCTCGGGGGTGGATTGCAGCTCTCCGACCTGCCGTTCGAGTTCGTCGATACGCTTGTTGGCAGCAGCGATGCGGACGCCGGCATCCAGACGCGCCAGATCCTGCGCGATGGCATCCTGTGCGACCCCATCCTGACCCGGCGTTCCCTTGCCGTTTGCAGGCTTGGGAGCCGCATCGCACGCCGCCAGTGACAGGATCGATGCGAGCAGCAGGACCGTTCTGGAAACGCGGAGCGAAGCCGACGCGCGCGACGCGAAGGCCGGACGTGCGGCGATCACGACCGGGGCACTATGGGACAGCCTTCACCGGCGGTTTCGCACACGCTATCGCGGCTTGGTCCGTCGCGGTTGCGCCGGGCGCATACGACCCGACGATCGTTACGACCGTCTGCACCTTGTCGCGGCTGATCTGATACTGCCGTCCAGGCTGGGAAGAGGACACGTCGACGACCAGACCGGCATCGGTCTGCGTCGGTACCACGGACGTCGCCTGACCGATGCAGGCCGCCATCTGCTCGGCGGGAACCTGTGTCAGAATGCGACCAGCATAGCCTGCGGGCACCTTGGTGGCAGATACGCATCCGGTAGCGGCCAAGAGCGGAACGAGGGCGAGCGCGTAGAGGCTTTTCATGGGAAATGCCTAGACCGCGCCGCCCCAGTGCGTCTAGCCCTTGGAAGCACGGGGGATCAGGGGTATCGTCGTGCCCGGAAAGCCGAGCGGTAAACGAAGTGGCGAACGCCGTCCTCGAATTCGACCAACGCCATGTTCATCGAGCCGGTGGCAAGTATCCGCAGCGGATGGCCGGCACGCTCCTTCAGGCTCAGACGACTGCGCCAGATATGGTCGTACAGGATTTCGGGCCGAGTCATCTCGTTCACGTGGCGTCCCTACCGTATCTCGATTTTGGCAATCAACCACGCGATCCTGCGCAACTTGCATTTTAGCGCCGCGTGCGGTCTGCAGGGTTATGAATCTTCCTGCTCTATATCATTCGCTGATCCTCTGGATCGGTGACGGCACCGGCCTGCCGGACGCCATTCTCCATATTCATGCCGGTTTGGCGATCCTGATGATCGCACGTCTTCTAAGCCGTCGTTCGCTCGGTACGTTTATACCGTTCGTCTTCGTCGTGGTGGCGGAGCTCGCCAACGAAACGATGGACTATCTGGCGTACGGGCTGCGCTGGGCCGACACGCTGTCCGACCTAGGCAATACGCTGTTCTGGCCCGCGGTCATCAGTGCGGGGGTGCGGTTGCGGCCGATGACGCGCAAGGACCAGCGAAGCGAGCAACCAAGCGACCAGCACACGGTCGGTTAGTCTGGTCTTTGCCGTGGCGACCCTAGGCAAGCTGCGCCTAAGTGATTACGTGGCCAATCTTCTTTCAGCCCGCCATAGACCGAACCATAGCGATGCATGGAACATGCGCCGCGCCATCCTTCGAGGTAAGCTCATGCAGCAGACGAAATCTCAGTGGCCCTGCTTTTCCGAGGAGGAGGTCCAGGCCGTGGCCGGCGTCATCCGGTCGAACAAGGTCAACTATTGGACGGGCGACACCGGTCGCCGGTTCGAAACCGCCTTTGCACGCTGGACCGGATCGAACCGTGCGATCGCGCTGGCCAACGGCACGCTGGCGCTCGATGTCGCGCTCAAGGTGCTGGGGATTGGTCCGGGCGACGAAGTGGTGGTGACGCCGCGGACCTTCATCGCGTCCGTTTCCAGCGTCGTGAATTCAGGCGCGACCCCCGTCTTTGCCGACGTCGACCGCGACAGTGGCAACATATCGCCCGAGACGATCGCCGCGGTTCTGACGCCGCGCACGCGCGCGATCGTGCCCGTGCACCTCGCCGGCTGGCCCTGCGACATGGACGGCATCATGGACATGGCGACCACCGGCAATCTCGCCGTGATCGAGGACTGTGCCCAGGCACACGGCGCCAAGGTCGGCGACCGCAGCGTGGGCAGCATCGGTCATGTCGGTGCCTGGTCGTTCTGCCAGGACAAGATTATGACCACCGGCGGCGAAGGCGGCATGGTCACGACCGACGACGAGGACCTCTGGTCGCGCATGTGGTCGTTCAAGGATCACGGCAAAAGCTGGGATGCGGTGTACAATCGCCACCATGCACCGGGATTCCGTTGGGTGCATGACAGCTTTGGGACCAACTGGCGCATGCTCGAGGTCCAGTCGGTGATCGGGTTGATCCAGCTCGAGCGGATGCAGGAATGGACCCGGCGCCGTACGGAAATCGCCACAACGCTGTACTCTGCCCTTACACCGTTTGCGTCATCGGTGCGCGCGCCGCTACCCAGAGCGACGGACACGCATGCCTATTATCGTTTTTACGCCTATGTCCGGCCCGATGGGTTACGGACGGGATGGGATCGCGATCGTCTGGTTGCCGAACTCAATGCCGGCGGTGTAGCCGTTCTGCACGGCACGTGCCCGGAAGTGTATTTGGAGCATGCCTTTGATACCGTATCGTTCCGCCCGAAGGAGCGGCTGCCGGTTGCGCGAGAATTGGGCGAAACGAGCCTGATGTTCCTGACCCACCCCACGATGACCGACCTGGAAGTCTCGAACACCACCGAAACCATCGCCCGCGTGTTCGGCGAAGCAACACGCTGAACGGCATGCCGGACCAGTCGGCCGGCGTGCTGCATCGCTGATGAAGTCGGAAACAGAGCGCCCGCGAAACCTACTGGGGCGGGCGCTCCGATCCCATGAACTCGGTCATGGTTGCAGACTCTCCCGAGGAAATCCCCTCGCGCTGCACGACCTTACCTACCGTGCGCACCAGGATCCGCAGGTCGAGGGCAAGCGACCGTGTGTCCACATATTCGACGTCGAGCCGCAGCTTGTCGTCCCACGACAGGGCGTTGCGCCCACTGACCTGCGCCAGACCGGTCAGGCCGGGGCGCACCTCGTGCCGGCGTTGCTGCTCCGCGCTGTAACGCGGCAAATACCGCATCAGCAACGGTCGCGGGCCGACCAAGGTCAGGTCGCCGCGGATGATGTTGATCAGAGACGGCAGTTCGTCGATGCTCGTCGACCGCAGGAAACGACCGAACGCCGGTAGTCGATCCGCGTCGGGCAGCAACATGCCGGCTTTATCCCGGGCGTCGGTCATCGTCCGGAACTTGAGGATCGGAAACGGCTCGCCGCGATATCCCGCTCTTACCTGCCGAAACAGGATGGGGCTTCCGAGCTTAACCCGCACCGCGAGGGCGACACCCAGAACCAGTGGGGACAACACTATCAGCGCCGTGCTGGCCGCGACGACGTCGATTGCGCGCTTGGTGAGGGCGTAGATTCTGGACGGCTTTGCCATGAATAGTCTCTTCCCAAGCGGCTTAAGTGGCGCGGTCGGGTCGAGGCCAGACCGTCGAACCATCCGCCAGCGACCGCAACGCCGTGCAACCGACCCCGAGAATGACGTCGCGGCCGATGGTGATGCCCTGCAGCACCTTGGTCAGCGGGCCGATCAGTGTGCTCTCGCCGATCGTGCTGGCGCCGCCCAGGAACGCCCCCGGCGCGATGATCGCATTGGATCCGACACGCGCATCGTGGCCGATGATCGCACCGCTGTTGACCGCGCTGAACGGCGCCAGCGTCGCTCCGACCGACAGGATCACGCCATGCGCCACGAACGACCCGTCGCCGATCGTCACACCATCGGCGACGACCGCATGACGCGAGATCATCGGCGGACAGGCGATATTGCGCGCCTGCAACCAGGTCACCAGGTCCATACGGCGCTTCAAGGACCGTCGATCGGTCGCGCCGATGCCGAGGATCACGCCGTCGAACTCTGCAGCCTGGACGGCGAGTTCGTCGAGATAGCCGCGGTGTACAGGCGCGAAGCTACCCGGGTCCAACGCATAACAGGCGGCGATCCTGTAGCCGCGCGACTGGGCGATCTCGGCGACTTCCCGGGCGAAACCACCGCCACCAAGAATGGCGAGCGTGGGTTGAGACGTTGGTTGAGACATGGGTGTCTGTGCCTAGATAGCCGCGCCCCCATCGACGCGAACGATCTGACCGGTGATCGAACGCGCGGCGGGGGAAAGCAGGAAGAGGATCGTATCCACGACGGATTCGACGGTAGCCGGTCCGGCGGGACTGTTCTTGGCGAGCCGTTCCCGGAACGCGTCGTCGTAGAGATGGGAAAAACTCTGCGTCATCTCGGTATCGATCCAGCCGGGTGCGACACCGACCGCACGCCGGGGACCGATTTCACGCGCCAGCCCACTGACGAGCGTGCTCAGTCCGGCTTTCGATGCAGCATAGGTCACGATACCGGCCTCCGGACGCTCGGCTGCGATCGACGACACGGCACAGAAAACCGCTGCCTCGGCGGACACTCGCCGGCTCGCGAACTGCGCGCCGAACACGGTCGGGGCCATCAAGTTCAGCGTATAGAGCTGTTCGACGTCCTTGACCGACATGGTGCGCATCGGTTTCAGCCGCTGCATGCCCGCGCAGTAGATCAGCGCCGTCAGGGGCCCGTTGGCGGCAACGACATCGGCCACCAGTTTTGGGATCGAATCGAGCACCGTGACATCGGCCGGAAACGCAGTCGCCCCGCGCTCGCACAACGGCTGAAGCCGTTCGCTACGACGCGCGATGACCGAGACGGCATGATCCTCCAGCAATCGCTCGGCTAGGCGAAAGCCGATGCCGCTGCTCGCCCCGACGATCAAGGCATGGCCGCGCTCAGCCATCGGACAACGCACTTCCCGCAATCGCAACGAGATCGTCGACGGTCTCCGCTTTGCTGATCTCTTCCGGATTGGTCGCGACGTTCAGACCATCATACAACGACAGCAGATTGAGGATCGCCAGCGAGTCATAATCGGGAATATCGGCAAGGACCTTGTCGCCCGTAAGCGGCTCGGTGGTTTCCAGCGTCGTGGCTATTTCAGCGATGAACTCTGTGCGATTCATTGGATTTCACTTTCATAGAGATAGGGAGGACAGACGAACATCGGTTCTGTCTCGATCGCGCAGGCGGCCCAACTCAATCCCACGCCGAAGCCTGCAAATATCGATCGCTGCGCATGCGTACCATAGGAATCGGACAGGAATCCGCAGATCGTACCGGGAATGGAGGCCGAGTTCTGGTTGCCGTAAATCGACTGCGTCGAGCTCGGCAACTTCTCTTCGGCGAGACCCAGCCTCTTCTGGACGTTTCGCAGGATATATCGGTTCGGCTGGTGCAGCACGAAGTGTCCGATTTCATCGGCACGCCAACCCACGCTGTCGAGAATCGACGTGAGCATCGCCGGTACGCGCTTCAGCGTGAAGTTGAACACCGCGGCGCCGTTCATTTCCATCAGCGCGGGCTTGCCCTCGTCCTCTGCGTCGCGACGAAGGCCGCTGTTGGGGATGTACAACCCCTTCTCGCCCGAACCATCGCTGTAGAGCTGAAAGCGAGCAAAGCCGGGCTTGCGCTCGATCAGGATCGCGGCGCCTGCATCGCCCATCAACGGCGTGATCGCGTGATTATCGTCGGGTACCATGCGGCTGGCGACATCTCCGACGCACAGCAAGACGCGCTGCAACCCGCTTTCAACGAGGCTTGCAGCCATCGACAGGCCATAAACGAAGCCGCTGCACCCCAGCCGCATATCAAAGCATGCGGTATCGATACGCATGCCGAGCATGTGCTGAAGCCGGATGGCCGTCGACGGCGACGCATAGTCCGGCGTCTGGGTGACCAGAATGAGCCCATCGATACCAGCCGCATCAATACCGAGCCCCTCCAACAGACGCTGCGCCGAATGCAGGCACAGGTCCGCCGTGGTCGTATCGGGCCGGATCACGACATGCCGTGACGACAGGCCGATCGAACGCTGGAGCCGGTCGCCCTCCTCTACCGACAAGCCCAACGCTTCGCGCTCGTCCACAAAATCGAGTTTACGCCCGCCGACCGTCGTGACCATGCCGGTGATGCCGACATTCGTGAACGTCACCTCAGCCATGCGCGATGGCCCCGGCGACATAGGCAATCCACTGACGCAGTTCGCGCAACGGCGATTTATCGGCGTCCAGAACGGCATCGTTCGCGAGCGGAATATAGGCCCCCGTAGCGTTCTCGACTTCCGTCTCCGTCTGCAGCAGCAGCTCGACCACGGCGAAGGAATCGATCTCAGTGAAAAGGTCGTGATCCAGCGGCAATGTCGCAAGATCGTCGCGTGACCATTCGGCCGAGAGGTTGGCAAGCACGCGGCGGACGATTGCCTCTGCCGCGGCCAGATCAGGAGTCTGTGACGGAGAAATGCTGCTCATTCTTTGGTCCTTGCTCTAGTTGGTAACGACGCTCGAGGTCGTTGGTCGACAACAACGCAAACCCGTTGCTGTCGTAAAATTCGGCGACCATCTGGTTTCTCGGCCCCGCATGATAAGAGGCCATCACGCCGGGATGCCGGTCGCTAATATACCGCAATATCGCGGTCTCGACACGACGACCCAGCGCCCGGCAACTCATCAAGAGGTTCTCGATCTCGCCGTTCCGCACGATGGCGACAGCCACCAATCCCATATCGCCAAACCGGTCGGCGACACGGAAGCCGTAGACATGGCCTTCCTGCATAGCCTGCTCGATTTCAGCTTCGACATAACGGCGACAGGTCAGGTTGAACTGATTGGTCTTGTTGGTAAGCTGGGTGATACGGCGCAGCTGGGCGCGATCGTTGACGCTCGCCTCTACCGTGATGGCAAGCGATGCGAGATACTCATCCAGGGTCGTTGCAGAGCCACGAGCCTGGCTGCGTTCGGCTTCGGCCTGATACTGCTCGGCCTTGACGGCGTCTTCTGCAGTGAGGCTGCGGGCGCGCAAGCTCTCGATCTGATCCAGGACGACCAGCGCCTCTTCAGGACGCTCGCGTGGAAACAGCCGCGCGTCGACCTGTGGCAGGCGGGTACCCACCTCTTCCACTTCGAACGGATTGTCGTCCAGGAAGACGAAGGCATCGAGGCCCAAATTGAGCTGTTCGGCGATCGCCCGAATGTTCTCGCTCTTGGGCTCCCAGTTGCTGCGATATGCAGTGATGTCGGCGAGCGCGAGGGGCATGGTCCGCTTCTCGAAAACATCGAGGAAGTCCGCCTCGTTGTTCTTTGTCACCGCGCAGATGAGAACGCCCAGCGCCCGTAGCCGCTTGAGCTGCTGTTGCAGCGTGAAGTGGATGATGCCGGGATATTCGCGGTCGATATCTACGCCCTCGGAGCCGACCTCGCCGACGATCCCGCCCCACAATGTGTTATCGGCATCGACCACGATCGCCTTTCGCCGCGGACGCAGGAAAGTCCGCACGGCCCCTGCATAGGCCGTAATGATCGCGGTGGCCGCGGCGGGCGTATAGGGCGCCTGCATCAGGTACCGGTTGCGCTCGCGGAACGCATTCGCATACCCGATACCGGCAATGACACCCGCAATGTCGACGACGCTCACGCGCTCCGATGCTGCGGCAAGATCGAAAAATACCCGGTCGATCGCGTTTTTGGCCTCGATCTGCTGGTGCAGGTCGCTGTCGACGGACGAGCGTGGACTGTAGGGCACGGTGTTTAGCACTACGACACCGGCACCGCGATCCAACCAGGCGGTGACGCGTCGGGCCAGGTCTCGGGCACGGTCGACGCTTTCGCCGTCCGGGGCCACATCGAAAAACCACCGATGGTCGATGTGGAGCACCAGAAAGTCAAAGCGGCGGTCACCTTCCAGCGTTTGAACGATCTGTGCGAAGTCGAGATGCTCGATCGCCATGTCGCAGACGTCGGTCAGTTGCGCTGCAAGTTTCGTAAAAGGTTGCGTGATGACATTGCCAACCATGGCAAGTGATACGCGACGCTTTGTCGTCAGAGATGTTTCAACGTCACTGGTGTTGGGCTTTCCACCGACGTCGTTTTGCTCAACGATCATAGAGAATTTCTCACAGGAAATGACGGACATACGCTTGGCTTTGCGAGCTGTCCGCGCCTTGCGTTATGGATCGGAACAGTTCAAGAAAAATTTCAATGCCGCTGGATGCACTCCATGTCGGCCCAATCCAAGGAACGGAAAATCGCGTGGATGTGACCGGATATTTGGCCACGAGAACCTTTTCCAAGGCTGATCAAGACGCATTCGCGGCGCTGTCCGGTGATCGCAACCCGATGCATGTGGATCCTGTCTCTGCCCGACGGACGCAGGCCGGTGCGCCCGTCGTGCACGGTGTGCATGCTGTATTATGGGCCCTTGATCGGCTTGCGGAAACGGCGCCGGACCGCCGCACGAATGCCGTCAACGTGCGGTTCGAACGGTTCCTCTATGTCGGCGAGGCCATCGAGGCGGTGCTGGTCAGCGATACAGCGGACAAGGTGACGATCGAGCTTCGCACCGACGGGACGCGCGCCGCGCTCATCACCCTCGGCTTCACGGCAACACCGGCCGCGCTCGCACCGCCATCGAGGTCTAGCGCCCCACACTCGGTTGCAGAGCCCATATTGCGCAATGTTCAGGATCTTGACGGCGTATCCGATGCCTTCCTGTTGGTCGGCACTCCCGCCGACGCGATGGTCGCCTTTCCGGCCGTGGCACGCATCCTGGGTCCGAACAGGGTCCGCGGGTTTGCCGCACTATCGACTTTGGTAGGAATGGAATGCCCCGGGCTCCTGTCGATCTTCTCCAAGCTGTCCGTCGAATTCGACGATTCCAGGGACGGTGAAGGCGACGCGTTCCATTACACGGTGCGCCGCGTCCAGCAGTTGCTGCGCTCGGCGGTAATAGACCTCCAGGCTCCAGGCCTGTCCGGCTTCGTGGAAACGTTCGTTCGGCAGCCACCGATCGTCCAGCCGAGCGTCGAGACGTTGCGATCGCAGGTCATCGACGGTTTTAGCCGCGACGACCGCGTGCTGGTTGTCGGTGGGTCTCGGGGCCTCGGCGAGCTGACGGCCAAGCTGACAGCGCTTGGCGGGGCGGACGTGACGATCACCTATGCCCGCGGCAGCCAGGAAGCACAGGCGATCGCGACAGAGATCACGGCAGCCGGCGGACGATGCCGCGCAGTCGCGATGGACATCCAGGCCTCGGTGGATGCCCAGCTCGCGCTGCTCGGTGGCTCGTTCACCCACTGCTATTATTTCGCAACACCGCCGATCTTTCGTAAGCGTGGCCTGCTGTATGACCGAGCGGTACTGGACAATTTCACACTGTTCTACGTCGATGCATTTGCGGCAATCTCCCAGTATCTGATTGGGCTGGATCCAAGCACGCGACTCTTCTTTCCATCCACCTCGGCAATTGACGAGCGTCCCAAAGGGGCATTGGAATATGTCATCGCCAAGCAGGCTGGCGAGGTGCTGTGCGGCGAACTGGCACGCCAGTTTCCCAAGGCACGCATTGTGTCTCAACGCCTGCCGCGAATTCTGACGGATCAGACCGCGACGGTACTTCCGGTGCGCAGCGCAGACCCGCTGGAGCTGCTGCTGCCGATCCTCGCCGACCTGCACCAGCGCCAGAACTGATCGGCCGCGGCGAGCAGCCACCCGATACCAGCATGAATTGCATGCACCAGACGGGCACGGTAGACGCGTCCTCCATGGCTCTTTCCCCTGTTCAACTCATTCGTCCAAAGCGCTTCGGCGACAGCCGCGGCTGGTTCACCGAGGTCTATTCGGTGCCCGCCTTCGAAAAGCTCGGTATCACCTGCACCTTCGTACAGGACAATCATTCGCTGTCGGTGCCCGCGTTCACCTTGCGCGGGCTGCATTTCCAGACGCCGCCCCGCGGCCAGGACAAGCTGGTACGGTGTGTTCGCGGACGTATCTTCGACGTCGCCGTCGACATCCGCAACGGCTCGCCGACCTACGGCCAGTGGGTCGGTGCCGAACTGTCGGCGGAGAACGGCCACCAGCTGTTCATCCCGATCGGCTTTGCGCACGGCTTCGTGACGCTCGAGGACAATTGCGAAGTCTCGTACAAATGCTCGGACAC
>NZ_JAPZPQ010000012.1:0-54268 GCF_040407505.1 Sphingomonas faeni
CGCGGGGTGGAGCAGCCCGGTAGCTCGTCAGGCTCATAACCTGAAGGTCACAGGTTCAAATCCTGTCCCCGCAACCACCACCATAGAACTCGACATGCCGCCCTCACGGGCGGCGTTGTCGTTTGTGGCAAAGGCGACGAGGTCTGCGACCTTAGCGACGACCTCCGCCTCCGGGCCATCCCTGCCGTCCGGGTAGATCGTCACGCTTTCGATGAGCGTCGACAGGATTTCTGCCGCTTCGCCGCGGACCGTCTCAGCGTCGAGCGCCTCGCGCAACCGGCTGACTTTCTCCTTGAACAGTTGCTGCACAGCCGGATGCGACAGGATCGTAGCGGAGGGCGCGACCGCCGTTGGCATACTCAATTGTTTCTCCAGGCGCGCTTTCTCGGACTCGCGGTCGCCAAGGAGCTTCAGCAGGGCGGGGCTGGCCACCGCTGCCAGCATGTTGGCGGCCAGCGTGTCGATCTCGCGGGTGACGACGGCGAGGCGGTCGATGATCGATTGATCCTGCCTCGCCGACGTGCTCGTCAGCCGCGCCAGCTCCCGCTGGAACTCCTCGGCGAACAGCCGAGCATGATCCTCGGTCAGCAACTGGTGTTGGAGAATCGAGAGGGTCGCCGTTTCGAGGGGGCCCTTTCGGACCGAGACCGTGTTCGAGCAGGTGCCGCGCTCCTTCTGGCCGGCGCAGCGATAATAGTCCTTGCCCGAAATAGTGTAGCCCGACCCGCAACAGCTGCAGCGGATGAGTCCCGACAGCAAGTGCTTCCTGCGGTTCTGACGGGCGACCGGAACATCGGTGCTGGGACGCGAACGCTGCTTGATCTGTGTCTGAACCGCGCTCCACTGTGCGTCATCGACGATGCGCAGTTCCGGCACGGCAACCTCGATCCATTCTGAATGTTCGCGTAGGCGATAGCGTCGCTCGCGCTTTTCGCTGTCGGGGTTGCGACGCCATTGCCGGCGTCCCCATACCAGCCGGCCAACATAAAGCGGGTTGTTGAGAATGCCGGTCGCCTTTTTCGGGTCGCCGCGGACCGTAGAGGCATTCCACTGCCCGCCACGTGGGCCAGGCACGCCGTCGGTATTCAGCTTGGTCGCTATCTGGATGGACGAAGCGCCGGCCGCGAACTCGGTGAATATGCGCTCGACGATGGCGGCCTGCGCCTCGTCGATCTCGAGCAGGCCACGAATACGCTCACCGCGGTCATCAAGGCGGATGACCCGCCTGTAGCCGTAGGAGCGACCACCGGCGCACCGCCCCGCAAGCACTGCCGCCTCCATGCCGCGCAGGGTCTTGTCGACGAGGTGTTTGAGGAAGATCGCTCCCAGCAGCCCGGCAACCGCGAACTTGATCTCGTCGACATGGCCCTCGCTCACGGTGTGCAATTGCACACGGTGGTAGGCCAGCTTTTTGCCGAGCCACGCGACATCCTCCGCATCGCGCGCAAGCCTGTCGAGCGCTTCGCAGACGATCAAGTCGACTGTTCCCGACTCGATGTCCGCCAGCAGTTTCCTCAGGCCCGCCCGATCACGGCGATAGCCGGACTGTTCGGGGTCATGATACGTCGCCATCACGGTGCCGCCAACATAGGTGACGAGCTTCATGCACGATTCGGTCTGATCAATACTCGATGTGGCCGTCTGCATCGCGGTCGAGTGGCGCCCGTAGAGGACGATGCGGGGGGCAGGGCGCATCAGCATGGCAGAGGAGCACCTTCTGTCAGGAGTATATTAAGCGGCGGGCGTGCCGGGATCATTGGTTGCCCGAGAGGCGGGCGCGCAGCGTTCATAATGGTCGGCTGCCGCCTGCTTCGCCATCAGCCGGACGAGCTTCGCCATGCCGATGGCGAAGGCCGGATTGGCAGCGTCGGGTGGGGTGGCGCGAACAGGAGTGGCAGCGGGTCTCATCCATGATGGGATGACGACTCGGACGATGAGTGAACAGGGTATCTAAAACTCGCCGTTTCGCCGCAACCACTCTGGCATTAGCAGCTGAAACTGCTCGAGACTGGCTGCTGGCATCGGTTCCGCCAGCCGGGACTCAACGCGGTCAAGCAGCGTCGATCCAGAGTTATTGTCCGAATTGGTACTCCTGTCTCCCACATTACGGTCGCAGCCGCTGATGGCTTTCAGCGCACTGGCGGTGCGGCACACCTTCGCGCGGCCGCCCACGGGAACGGCTGGCACGGGTGAGAGGGCTGGAAGACCGCAACCGCCGTCCAGCGCCTTCATGGCCTTTCGCACCTGCCCCTTGAGGCAGACAAGGTTTATCGCGAGGACGGTAACCGCCTCGGGAACGGACATGCCGAGTTGCGCCTCGGCAAGGGTCTCGCGTCCGAAACCTTCTTTACGTAGCATCGCAGGCGTAATGGCCGTTAACGGGGCTATTTCGGTTCGTATTGCGCGAACGAGCGCAGTGAATGCGTCTCCATGGAGATCGACATCGCTGAGCTGCTCAGAGATTCTTTCGGCCATTTGCAACAGCCGGGGATCATACTCGAACTGCGCGGACGCGAATGCCTCCTGCGGCGTGTCGTAAACTTTGTCGCGGTCTAGCTTGCTCAGGAGCTGGTCAAGGCTTTTTGCAGGTCTGGCGAGACGATCGGCAAACAGGGCCCCGCGCTTTACCCAAATCGGATCGTCGATATCCAGGCGGGGTCCCATCGGCTCGGTTGCCATACGACGGAGATATTCGGCAAGCATGCGTGCACGAAGGGCCCCGATGAGGATCGTGTGATCATGAACCACACTCCGGATCAGGCCCGCGTGCTGCGGCGTCGTTTCCGCCAGCTGATAAAGCCCGAGAAGGTTTCCACGGACCAACCGCCGCCATCCTATAAGGCATGAGTCCCGCAGGATATGCAGGTTGGCTGCGTGACGATCGAGGTCCAGCCCAAGGTCTTTCTGCAGTTGTTCCGGTTTGTCGATGTTGCAACCGCCGAAGAGCATCCGGGTCACCCACCATTTTGGGTTACCAGCCGGGCGATAGCGGGGCGGCACCGTCAACTTTGTTAATAGGGAAGGAGTGGCGACGTTGCGCAGATCGCTCTGCGAGCCCTCCCAAACAATACCCGGGGTGGGTTCGGGCGGGGGTGACGCGTTGATAGCGGTGCTGGAGGGCGACCCATTAGCCTCGCCTGTCAGAGTCGAGCGAATGTAACCTACCGCGCGTGCCTCGATGTGCGCCGATGTGACGTCAGAGGCAAAAACCGCATGCGTCGCCATGCGCGATGCACGCAGGCGGGTAGCCGAACGCGGCGTAGATAGAACGGAAGTCGTCATGAGTTGTACTCGGGTCGGCGAGACCGCTTCCGGTGCCCCGCATGCCCGAACCTCGCGGTCCAAGCCGGCCCGCGCTCACACGGGCGGGGAGAGGAAAGGCAGGGTTGATAGCGCGCCCCGGCAACCTATCGTGCAACCACTCCGAGCAGCAGTCGAATACCTGTGCCTCGTTCGCGCATCTCAAAACGAGGCATGGTGAATATAATTCGCGAAACGCCTCATGTCCAGCCGATAAATTTTAGTTGCGCCAACAGCACGTGGCGGACTGCGTCCAACGCAAGACGAGTATAATAGGCGCCGCTGCGAGGCTGATCGTAATCGCATGGCCATGGTGAAAGCGCGGAACCTTTTTGCGAGCGGGTGCGGTTGGTGACAGCGTAATCGCTTAAGCGTCGGCAAAGCATTGGGCGTCAAAAGACGGAGCGCTCGCTCTCCCGCCCACGCCGGGTGTTCTGTTCTGGCAAGCCATTTACGTCAGCGGTGTATGGTCGAAATGCGAATACGCTGTTCCGGCACACCGCCGAAAAACTAGGTTGATTTCCGAACTGTCGCGATCTGACAGACACTGAGGTTTCTCCCGCCGAAATGCCGATTGTATTCGATGCTCGGGAGGAACCGTAGCTTCAGGTACTAAAGCTGTTTGGTAATGATACGCGAGCTACCGTTGATTTTCGAATTCTTTAATTTCCACTCGCGATATAGCGCGACGATTTCGGACTTTGCGAGGCTGGGATTGCCTGCAACGTCGCCAGTGACTCTAGCGAAGTCAATTTGTTCCATGGCGTGCCTGACGTTCCCCTCGATGAAGTAATGCGCAGACGGGCTCTTGGAAAAGTCCTGATGCACTCGACCGGCCTGTCCACCTACGCGCTGAATGGCGAAATCGGCACATTCCTTCGTCGTGAATTTGAAGTCGGGGTGTCGCGTCTCGACTGGCCGCGGTTTGCGGAGTTCCGGCTTGCGACGCCAGATCTGGAATACCGCTGGCACATCGTACGGCTTGGACCGGAACAGGAATGCGTCGGCAGGCACATCCCATTCGCGCACCAGATGGAAGGAACGATCAAGCCGGTTCACGATCGATGCCTTCCGGAACGTCCTTGGTAGAATGAACGCAATTACGCTGGACTGGCGAGCAGCATGGTTGAAGAATCGGACTGCTGTGCTGGAGTTCTTGCCAAAAGGCGGATTGCCGATGATTGCAATTGGTCGGTCAGTTTTGATTATAACGTCGAGAAAGTTGGCGTTAATGATGCCAGGGTATTTAGGTTCGATATCAAAGGCGATACTGCCGCTGGGCAATATCTTGTAAAACGATCCCGTCCCGGCGCTAGGCTCGACCATTCTGTATTCGGAAGGATCGAAATATTCTTTGAAACAGTCGTAGAAAAAGGCGGCGACATCTGGTAGCGTATAGTACTGATCGTACTTCCTGTCTGACGCGCTATTGTCGTTGCTTGCCGCTCGTTTCGTCATGGCTGACGGCTTTGGTTCGAACGTCAACTTCGGGGAGGATGAGGCGGCCTTCCGAAGGCCGCTTACCGGATGTGTCGAAACCCTGGAGGCTGTGGTCTTAACGTCGTTGATCTTGCCCATCGTCTTTGCTCCTCATTCATGTCCGTATGTTCGACGAAAAAATCCCGGCTGCTCGACAATTTGAGCCGAGCAGCCACTCGCATTTGCTTCCCACGAATGAACTCACGCGGGCTCGTCGTTGTCATTGGAAGCGTCAGACCGCAGGCTCGCGAAGGCATCGAAAACATCGATGACGTCTGCCCGCGGTGCGGCCGGGTGGACGTCGCGCTGTTGCGCCTCGGAGGTGCGGCGTACCGCCTGTCGCTTCCTGACGGTGGGCAACCTCTGACCAGCTTCACGCGCTGCCGCGTTCTCGGCCTCCCTCTCGTCATGAAAGGCCCGAATCACCTTCAGCATGGCGCGATGAAGCTTCAGTTCGAGCGCCTGCTCGCCTGCGTAGCGGTCGAGCCGGTCGAGCATCTCGCGACTGTCTTGTTCGCGGGTTTGGCGACGCTCGTTCAGGAGGATACGCCCCTGATCGTCGAGTGCGTTTTCGAACGCCAGATCCTGCTGCAGATAGGGTGAGACCGCGCGCGCGAGGGCATAGAGAGGACCCAGCGCGATACCGGATGCCTGACGGCCAATCTCGACCATGATTCGGTAGACGACCACAGCGCGGAGCTGGTCTGCACTACGTTGACGGTCTGCTTGGGCAACTACCTGTTCCTGCTTCGCCTGCAGCAGCTGCGCTTCCAGACGGGCGACTTTATCCATTGCCGACTGATGCTTGGTCGTCGCTGCTTGCACTGCGCCACGTGCGGATGGCCGGGCGCTGTTCTCCGGGTTCTGCAGACTGGCCGGGACTGGCGGCTGGTCGCCCTGTATCCAGGCAATCCATTGGCCGGCATCGATCGTTGCAGGCAGGATGCCGAACAGCAATTCGGTGACGAGATCACGTCGCGCAGGCATATCGATCAGAGCGGCGATCCGGTCCATACTCCACGGTTGCCGATTGGCCGTGATGCCTAGTTCAACGGCGAGAGCAGCGAGCACACCCGTGATGGCGGGGTCGGTTTTATCGGTCATTGTCTTTGGCTCCTGATGATGCGACAGTGCGTCATCGACCATGTTTTAAGGCGGCTGACCGAGCCCCTGACAGGGTACCTAAATCTTCATTTCACACAGGCGCGGATGTGCGCGCCTTCACCCATGACGTGCTCACCCGCACATGCGTGTTCGCGTGCACGTGTACGCGAGGGGGAGGAAACAGTGGGAAGTTCAGGTTTTTGTGCAAAGCTGCAAACAACGGCTCAAGCCGTTATTTGCGCGCGCTGCGCTATAATCGGATTTCCGCGTGCGGAAGTCGGGGGCAGGGTCGGCCTGCACGCCGAGCGCGCAGGGGTCCTCTGGCTGTGCCTCCGGAAGGCGGGGCAGGGGCAGCATATCTTGGGCGATTGTTAGTTACCCATTACTGCGTATCGCCATTCGGGCATGCTGGTTGTCGCACCATCATCCTGGACACCGAGATGCCCGTTCCCGCCGACATAACTCATATGACCGAAGCGCTGCGTCGACGTATCGATTGGCAGGAGCGGGAAGCGCTTGTCGGGACAGTCAGACCCGGACGGGAGCGTGGAATCCAAGCCGTGACGAGCCGGAAGTCTCGTTGGGTCGGTACCATCAATCTTCAACGACCGGCTGCCGGCGAACGGCCGACCGCGGCGAACGGCGCAACCAGTTTTCACACGCGCCTTTCGACGATCTCCAGAAGCGACGGCGTGACCGCAGCAGGCCGTAGTTCAGTCAATGCTGCCGTAGGGCAAGAACGGTATCTTACCGACAACTGGGCCCGTGAATTGTCGAGGGCAGCAGGTTCCGAGCGCTATGTCGTCGATGGTGATCAAGCCGATGATTCAGTCAACGACCCGGACTCTCGCGTCGTCTTCATTCACTCGAACATATCGGACGTTGGTGTAGAACGCATCGCGTTCTGGGAAGAAGCTTGGAGGGTCGAACGCAAGGCCGGTGCGCCGCGCCTGCGATTGAACCTGACCACGATGAGCGAAAGCGATTGGGAGATGCTGAGCGCCGACCCGAACGCCCCAGCAGCTCTGATCGACATTGTTGCGGCGCTCAGGAGAGGGGAGCAAATTGATCAAGGTCGCTGCTACGTCCGCGATGGCAGCCGGTTGCTGGAACTCGAGCTTCGACAAGAAGATCTCGACTGGGCAGGACAGCTTGGCACAACCTACGGCGCGGACCTGAAGACACGAGGGCTGCACTTCGTTCGACCACGTTTTGGGCAAGTGCAAAAACAGTTCGTAGCATCACTGCCAGCCGAGCTTGATGCCGCCGCGCATAGGGACATCGTCACACAGTTTGGTGCAGAGCTTGACACCCTTGGCCTTCCCTTCACAGCAGCACTTCACAGACCCAATGGCTACAACCACCGCGCCAATCATCATCCTCATTTCATATTCTATCCAGCGATTTGCAGGCGCGGCGCGGACGGTCGCTTTGATCTTGCTTCGGGCCGCAAGCTCCGTCCTGGCGAACTGGCGGGCTGGACGAAGGAACGTCGGCAAAGCACGTTTCATCAAACCAGTGCCAGCGCAGACGTTGTTGCCCTGCGCAAACGTTTTGCCGACATATGTAACTTCCATCTCACGCGGGCACGTTCCGGACGGTTGTACGATCCGCGCACCTACGAACAGATGGGCATAGCAGCGGCGCCGATGATGTCGCTCGGCAAGGCGGCTTCGGCGTTGGTGAAGGCGGGCATCGATGTGCCGAAAGATCGCGACAATGCGCAAACATACTGGTCTGCACGCAAGCTCGAGCTGGCCAACCGTTCGCGCGAGCGCCGTGATCGTCACGTCGAAATTCTTAAGGCCTTTCGAGCGGTCGAGCCGCGTGTTGGCGACGTGCCGATGGCAAAGCTACGAGACGAGCTCACTGGCATATTTCAACATATCGAAGAAGGCCGTGATGCACTTGATGAGGTGGCTCTACAGCTTGAAATGGCTTTGTCAGCGGCAGTTCGGCTGGCCGAGAACTGCGCTCGCCTTATTGCGGATATCGATGCCGGGCTGGCGAAATCGGCGGATGTTCGAGAGCGGAGCAGGATCGCGGCCAGGCACCAGCTGGCGCTCGCCCACATGGACGAAATTGAGCAGGCGATCGCGCCGTATCAAGCCGCCGCGCAACACCATACATTGGAAATGGAGCGCCTGGAAGCACGGGCACAAAAGCTGTGTGACCGGATTGCGTTAGAGCAGGCCTGGGTTGCGGGCTCGGTGTTGGCGGCGCAGCATATCACTCGTCTTTCATCACACCGGCACTTCGACGAGCTCATCCGATACATTCACCGGCATCCACAACAGGCTGATGACGCTACGACGTTTGTTCACCTGTGGCGTGAGGACGGGCGCACGCAGTTTAAGGGGCTCAAGTCGCTCGACCTTGAATTGCTCGTAAACCCCGCCTTTGCGTTTCGTGCAGACCGTGCTCTTGAAGCGGCCATCTTGGCGCAGACCGACGGCGTTGGGCGCCTGCTCCGCTACGTCGCGAAACACGGTGTTGACCAACTTAAAGTCCGGACACGGCACCCGAAAACAGCCAACGATGCGATAGCAACACTTAACCGGCGTTATGGGGCGCATCCGCTGTTTCTGCGAGGCCGCTTCGACGCTGACGTTGCCTTCGTCAACAGGAATGCGCCGAACGAGAAAATCTTGATTGGCAAGCCGCATGCGACGCAAGAACGCGGCGAGATGATGAAACCCGTAACGGATCACTCGACGGTAAAACTGGTGTCGGCACTCTCGCCGCTACGTGCCGGTTCAGGCGGAGTCAGCGCTGCTGTTGTCCCAGTCGCGACCCGGACGTTTCGGCCAAACGACGCCGGGCTGTTCGCAAAACAACCGACATCTGCAGAGACCAAGTCTGTGGAAACTACGGCCCCGATTACCGCCAGTTGGAATCTTGACGAGGATGTCAGGGCCGCACTGGGCGCAGCAAACTTCTACCCACGCTTGAGCGGCGAAGACGATGGTGGACCGGGATCGATTTCTAGGGCGGACGTCCAGGCCCATGCCATGGACGCTCCAGATACGAGGGGGAAGGATATCGCCCTAAGCCAGCTCTCAGAGGTAGAAATAAGCGAGAATGATCAAGCCGAAAACGAGGCGAGGATCCATGATCGTCCCTTCCGAGAATCCGGAAACATCGATTTTACTGATTCGCCAAAACCGCCGAATACCGCTGACAAGCCGATGTCGGCTTCTGCCGCTCGCATGAAGCCGATCTCGGGCGATGCGGTTGGACTAATCGGTCCCGACACCGTTGCGACTAATGCGACGCTTCAGAATGAGCCAGACCCACACGCGCAAATTAACGGTCCCTCGTCGGACAATCCGCTGACCCGTTCGTCAGATGAAGCTTCTCCGAATGGTTCGGCTAAGCAAGCGAGCGCCGTTGATCCCAATGAGCCAGCGCCGGAGCTAACAGACGATCGCATCCCACGGAGTCCGAAACGCCGTCCAATTTCGCCGGTCATCGCGATGGATCCCGCCTCTGTCGCGGCTCAGGAGACGCTGCCCCGCGGGAAGAAGCAGTCGGAGACTGAAGAGACTGGGAGCGAGGACGGAATCCGCTCGAAAGCAGACAACAGCCAGATGCCGAAAATGCTGGCGAAAGGCGAAAGTCGCGTAAAGTCATCTACAGAGCGTGCCCGCGATATCGCTAAAACTCGGACCATTGATCGAGCGGCTCCTCCGATGCCAGAAAAAGCTCAGAACGGTGCGTTGCTTGACATCGCAGGTCGTCCTGTAGAGGGCCAAGCAACGCCGACGACGTCGGCGCGTGCGCAAGCGACGGCTCCAGATAGCAAACCTGTCGGGCGCGCTCACTTGGCCGTTAAAGAGGCACTTTTTCCTGAACCTTGGCTCTCCAATCAGCTAGCCGCCCACCGAGAGTCACCGCAGTATCGGGCGTTGCCAAGCCCGCAGCGCGATCTTCTCGATGAAGCGGCCGCGATGCCATTGCATTACCTTGGGGCAGGTCTTGGTGCGATCGTGCGAAGCGACAATTGCATCAATATCGGCTTCAGTTCTGCAGCGGTCTGGGAAAGCTTTTGCGCGTTACGGGACATTCCCGGTGGATGGCAAATGCTCAACGCCGTTGCGCGGCCATCGTCAGCAAACGATAAATTTAAGTCCAATCTTCAATGGAACCGAATACTCATCACAGATCAGGTCGAGGCAGAAATGCCGAGTTCTGGTATTGGTAGACCTCGCGATCGCGGGCGCTGACACCGTCAAGGCCTGATTAGAAATATCAAGTCCAGCCAATGTCTCTGTCGTGATTGTCCTACTACCCAAAGATCCCTGATACGAAGTTGAAGCCTGAGGAGCGTCGGGTCGTGATGGGAAGGAGCAAAAGGCAGTTCGCCTGGGCCCCCGCGACGCGGAGGACATATGGACGGTCTCAACAACGTGCGGGCAGCGCACGAGTATTGGGCAGGTTTGCGCGGTATCATCGCCCGGCTCGATGGATTTATCTCGTCACTGGCCGATCGAACGATCGCACAAACGGCTTGCGGCGGCGAGCAGGTCGAGTGGCGCATGACCATCACGGAGGTCGCATATCTAGCGGCGCTAGCGGAGATCCACTGTGCATGCGCGCGCCGCCAGATCGCTCAGGTGACATTGTGAGAGGCGGCCGTCGGCTTGTCCTACCGCCTCACTGGACGACCGTGCGCGGCTTGTGGCTGCGATCGTCCGGCCTGAACGGAAGTGTGCTGACCGACAGCGAAACGATCTGGACCTTTGAGCAGCGGCGCGTGATTGAGGTGGATGTCCGTAGCTGGACCATCATCGAAATCATCGAATGCCTGGCGACTTTAAAGACGCCACCGTTCGCTCAGCCTGAACTGCGTCATCTCGCGGCAGCCGATTTGGAACCTCTGGTCGCCTGTAAGGCAATCGGTCACATCGAGGCGCTTCGGCTCATGGCGCTCGTTCCTGGTTGGCAACCCTGAACTAAAAGCGTCGCCCAGCAGGGTAGTTAATTGTCGATGAGCTGGCTAATCGAGCCGAAGATTGGAAACCTGCACTGAAGGCGCGCGCGTCTTAGGTCACGAAGCAAGCCTGGACACGCACGCTCGCGTCCCGGCCAAAACTGATTCGAATTGGGCCTTCGGCTACTTACTGACAAGGTTTCAGCGCCTCAGCTCGCATGCTGGCGAACAGGCCAAATCTAGGCGAGCCAGTTTACAAGCCAAGACGATCTGTACGCACCGATGAGCCGGCTGCACCGCAGCGGCATGACGTTAACCCAGAGACGAGTGAAGAGAGGGTGGGGGGAGCCTTTCGGCTGAACCGGAAGGTGAAATGATCCCTGACAGGCGCCGCGAACAGCCCGCGCGCCTGCTCCCTAGAGAGACGAACATAATGAACCATTATTCGAACGAGGCTGCCGCCATCGCGGCAGCGCTCATGGTTGCACGCTTGGCGGCTTTGCGCTTCGAACCCGACCTAGACGTGCCGATGTCGAGAGTCCGCAACTATCTCCATGCGCGCACTGCACGGCTGCTACTCGTGCCGTCCATCGTGTCGGATGGCAGCGATGTCGCCGACGTGGGTGAGGTGATAACGGCGTTCGGGTGCGACGCGCTGGTGGGGCGGGCAGATGGCGCCGATACAACGAGCGTCCGCTTCACGGTCGGCCTGCATGGACATCGCCTGTTCTGGTCGATGCCTGCCCGGCTGTGGCTCGGAGCAGGCGCACCGGCGCATTTCGTCCCCAATCACCCAGACGACACCGTCTTTGCGCTCTTCAGCGTAGGCCTGCGCGGTTGCGAGGTGCCACCATGGAGCAGCGACGAGGAGCGCGAAGATGGGTTCGCGCTCGGCGCCGACGCGCTTGCGGCCTTGATGGCGGGGCGCTGATATGAGCCGTCTCCAGGTTTGGGCCAGCCCCAGCGAAGCGTCGGACATGATGTTCGATGTGCGCCAGCCGGGCGTGACGGGTCTTGGCTATGCGCTGTTACGTCCCCGCTCCAAGGGGAAGGAGCGCAGCCTGTCGCGGCTCGCATTCGCCAAGATGAACCCAATCGAGCCCGGACCGATCAGCCCGCAAACCCGCTGCGGCATGCCGACCACTGCTCGGGATCACCGACTGCTGCTCGCGCCGGGTGTCGCAGACCCGGTGTCGCTCGAACGCCTGTTCGCCGATTATGACGAGGCGGTGCCCGAGCATCAGCGGTTGCTCGCTGCCGTCCTGACGCTGCCGTTCGTTCGCGGTGAACCGCTGCACGATCAGTTCGACAAGGCGACCACCTGGGCCATGCTGCATCTGGCACGGGCGAGGCAGCTCACCAGCCTTGCCGTGCTGCACGCGCCCGGTGATCAACTCGCCGCGGAAGCGCCGCACGCTCACATCGTCGTGCTCAGCCGTATCCATAATGCGTGCGGATGGGCTCAGCTGCATCCGGACCTCGCCGAAAGCGAGCATGGCGCCTGGGCCGAGCGATGGCTCGACTTCTGCGAAGCATGGCGTCGCAGGCCGGAGGCGTGAAGGTGAGGGTTCCGAGCGCCTCCGGCAATCGGCACCACCGGCATCCGGATCCCGGTGGCCAGACGCAGGATGATCTCGACGGGGAAACAAGCCCGATGGAGAAAAGACGATGATCGCGCGCAATCCACCCATGGTGTTCCGCTTCGCCGCCATGCTGCTGCTCAGTTCTGCCGTGCTCGGTCAGTGGTGGCAGCTGCAGCCGCTGGGCGCCGATGGCCATGCTTTAGTGACCATGATGCACTCCTATTGTCCTGACGTAGGTGGCGGAGCTGGCCCGCTCACCGTGGCGGACAGCGCCCGTTTGCTCGACCGCTGGGGCTACGCCCTTCTCGGCGATCTAATTGGATGGAACGGCAGGGATCGCTGCACGCTGCCGCGACCGCGGAAAGGGGAAGGGATCGGAAGGACAGGCAGGCGAAGCCCGGGAAGCGCGATGAAAAGCGAACGGGCCTGATCCGAACCAGTCGGTTCGGGGATCACGCCAAAAAGAAGGTCTACCGTCATGCACCGCATGCTCCACGAACCGCTGCCGTCCACGTCGAACGCGTTGCTCGACTATTTCCTCGCCGCGCTCGGCGGCGAAACCTACTACCCGCTCGGCGGCTACACTGGCTTGCCCGCCGGCGCCCTCGAGAGTCTCGACCACAATGTCGTGCTGGCCGCCACCCCGGTCAGCGTCCGCGTTTTCGACGAGGCGCTGCTGCGATCGGCTAAGTATCGCGATACGCTCCTCGTGCGTCACGGCTTCTACCCCGAGACGCTCGACCCGGTGCGGGTCGACGTCGCCCTCAGGTCGACCACCGGGCCGATCCTCCTGCCTGACCTCAGTCTCTTCCGCGACCTGGATGGGCAGCTCCACCTCGTGCCACAGCACCAGGACCTGTTCCTCACGGTCGGCCCCGATGGGATCTGGGTGTCGCTCATCGCACCGTTCGACCGGTGGACCGATCGTGCGGCTGGGCTTGAGCGAGCCGCAGCTGATGTGGTTCGAGCCTGTTGCAAAGCACGAGCCGGTCAATAGGTACCGAAATGCGGGCGGGGCGGCTTTACTAACGCCCCGCCTCAAACTTGGATTTCGTAGTGACCTCGATGCTCAATGCAGACGACGCCTACTATGTTTGCTTGGTTTTCAGAGAGCGCCGAAGCACTTACCATAATCGGACATTATGGTAATTACAGCGATGTGCTACGAAGCCGGAATGCAGGGTAAATCGAACCAGCGGGCGCGGCCCTTATGAGCGAAATCATCGTCCATCGCACCGATGGGGAGGGGCTTCCGGTCCGGGCACGGCATGGGATCGTCGAGCCAATCGATGTCCGCGTTACCCGGTTGCTGGGCCTTGCGCTGCCCGCTGATGCCGGCCCCGTCAGCGAGATCGGCTTTTCCGTGCAGCTTGGCGCGATGGCAGCAGCGAGCAAGGCGGCGCTGGCGTCGGACTTGGCCTGCTATCTGCGTTGGTGTGAGGACATCCGTGTCGCCCCGCTGCCCGCCGAGCCCGAAAACCTGGTCCGCTACATTGCCATGCTCGAGGCGCGGGGCGCTAAACCCGCGACGGTCGCCCGGCGGGTTGCAAGTCTTGCCACCGCACACGGCCTGTCAGGGATGCAGGAGAGGGGGCATGCGCCCACCAGCCACGTCATGGTCCGCGCCGCGCTCAAGGGTCTGCGCCGACGGCGTGGCGCTGCCCAACGCCAGGCGGCCCCGTTGCGCTTCGGGGCCTCGCTAGATCCCCATACCAAGGGGTTCACGCTGACGGCGCTGCTCGGCGCCTGTAGCGGCGATCTCCAGGGGCTGCGTGATGCCGCGCTCCTCTCGCTTGGCTATGACGCTGGACTGCGCGTCAGCGAGCTTGTCGCCGTCACCGTAGCGCATATCGATCCGCACAGCGATGGTTCGGCGCTCTTGTTCATTCCGTCGTCCAAGACCGATCAGGAAGGGCAGGGGGCCTGGGGCTGGCTGTCCGCGGACACGATGCGCCGCGTTGGCGCCTGGCTGGTAGCGAGTGCCATCACCGAGGGGCCCGTCTTCCGCCGTGTGGGGGTTGATCGGCGCCGTCTGCGCGCCGCGGTTCCGCCGATGGCGTACGAGGCGATCCCGGGCCACACGCGGCACTGGCAGGAGAAGCTGAAGGGCAAGAAGGCCGAACCGGCGAGGACGGTCTACACCGTCGGGACGGCCTCGCTTAGTTGGCAGGGCGTCAACGGGATCTATCGGAGGGTGGCGCTGAGCGCCTTCGATCAGGGGCTGGTCGAGATGCCGATCGCGAAGGTTGAGGAGGCGGCGAGGGCGCTGTCCAGCCACTCGCTGCGGGTAGGGCTGACGCAGGATCTGTTTGCGGCCGGGGAGGACGGCGTTGGCATTGCCCAGGCACTACGCTGGTCTTCGCCATCGACCGCACTGCGCTATGGGCGGAAACTCGCCGCGCGCAGCAATGTCGCGGCGCGCGTCCTATCTCGGATCAGAAGCTGAAGGTGGAGAACCGACGGCCGCATCGGCATGCAATTGGCTTGGCAACGTAGTAACGCGTTTCAAATTCTATCGTTGATGATCATCAGCGATCGGTTTTAATATTGACTTTGTAATCATCAGTCGAGTTCGCGCTGGATTGTAGAATCGTATTCCGGAAGACGAGAAAAACATCCAGAACGTATGTTTTTAATATACGGGTTTCATTCAAGCTTTAAAGAAATATAAAGCGGCTTTGCGATAGGCTCTGTTTCCATGGGACTTTCTGAAACCGATCCATATCATGGAGGCTATGATACAGTAACTGTACTGCTTCATCTTCAGAACGCCATTTTGAAAATGATTGCCAAAGGTGCCGGGCTTGCACCAACGTGTACCACGCTGTGTGTAGAAGTAGAGCGGATCCTTCCGGAGGTAATCTGTTCGGTTTTAATAGTCGATGTAGCAGGCCTGCTTCATCCGCTGGCCGGGCCAAGCCTACCGGAAGCATATTCCCAAGCGTTGGATGGCCTGTCCGTCGGCCCGTTAGCCGGCTCCTGCGGTACTGCTGCCTATCTGAAAACAGATGTTACGGTCGTTGATATCGAGACCGACGTCCGCTGGGCGCAGTTCAAACACCTTGCACTTCCGCACGGGCTGCGCGCCTGCTGGTCCAGTCCGATATGTGATGCAGACGGTCGCGCGATCGCGACATTTGCTTTTTACTATCGCAGCGTCCGAGCGCCGACGGCCTTCGAACGCGAGGTGGTGGATAAGTGCGTTCACCTCACGCAAATTGCTATCGAGCGACATGAGCGTGTCCTCGAGCACCAGCGCCGGGCCTTTACCGACGCCTTGACGGGTTGCCCCAATCGGGCTGCGTATCATGCCGCACTTTCCAAACTTGAAGGCGCTGCGGTCGGTAGTTGGGCGCTGTTCGTGCTGGATCTCGATAATCTCAAGGTCGTGAACGACACGTTCGGGCATCATGCGGGTGACGAGCTTCTTCAGATTGCCAGCGACAGGATCGCAGCAGCGGTCAGCCCCGGGCGAACGTTTCGCGTCGGGGGCGACGAGTTCGCAGTCATTCTCCAGGTTCCTGAAGCTCTTCGTGATCTGGAGAACATCGCTGATGAGGTTCTAGGCGCGCTCTCGGTTGCTGCCGACTGCGGCGGGCATAGCATCGTCCCGCGCGCTACTATCGGAGGCGCTACATTCTCACCGGATGACGCCGGGGTGGGAAGTGTGCGGCAAAATGCCGACTTTGCCCTGTACCACGCCAAAGAGACCGGTCGTGGCGGCTTCGTACGATACTGGGCAGGGCTGCGCTCGAACATGACGCGGCGTATGGGCGCGATCAGGGACCTGAGCGCGGCTTTGCGAGAGGACCGGATCGAGGCCCATTATCAACCGATCTTCCGACTAGACACGCGCGAGATCGTCGGCCTGGAAGCGCTTTGCCGCATGCGCATCGGCGATAATCTGGTCTCAGCTGCCTCTTTTCATGAGGCGACTGCCGACGCCCAGGTTGCGACCTCACTCACTGCCAGGATGATGGCTCTTGTCGCGGCTGACCTACGCCGTTGGCTGGATCTGGGTATTCCGTTCCAACACGTCGGTATCAACGTCTCGTCTGCGGATTTAAGTGGCGGTGCCGTAGGACAGGTTCTAGCCGCAGCGCTCGAGCGCGAACGGGTCCCTCTCGATCACGTCATCCTCGAGGTAACCGAGACGGTGTACATGGGCCGCGGTGACCAAGCGATACAGCAAGCGATCAGGGCATTACGCGCTGACGGCATACGGGTCGCGCTGGACGACTTCGGAACGGGTTTCGCATCGCTGACGCACCTGCTCACCGTTCCCGTCGATGTCATCAAGATCGACAAACTGTTCGTTGATCACCTCGAACCCGACGGCGTCAGCGTGACCATCGTCGAAGGCCTTATCCGTATCGCGAAAAAGATGGGCATCAGGATCGTCGCCGAGGGGATCGAAACCGAAGAACAAGTCGAGCAGCTTCGTGCGATCGGTTGTACGTTAGGGCAGGGGTACATCTTCTCGCCCGCAGTTAACCGCGATACGACGACGGACCTTCTCCTTGGCCATGCGCAGGGCGTTGCACAACCGACGATTGCGACGCGATCTGGCGTGGGCTGATTGACGATCCAGCCCTGAAAGGAATGGAGCACTCAGCGGCAGGATGTCGGATTGATGAATTGCCGCAGTTGCGTGTTGCCGCGGATCATCGGGTGACGATCACCGTGTTTATCAGGCCTTACGGAACAGACAGCGGACCGGGCAACTGTCAAGGAAACCACGTCAGGAGGGCGTCCGACAGCGCCGTAGCGACAACGGAAGGGGCGCCCGTTCGTGTGCCGCTAGCGCGCACCGTGGTCGCCTGCCCCGTCCATACGACGTGATTGTCGCGGCGCAGCGATACCGTCACCTGGAGACGGGTTACGATCAGTCCGCGCAATTGATCCTTCCCCGAAGGCAAAGTCAGCGACAGGCCGCCAAGCCCGGCCGCCATGCCCGGTCGGTCTGATCGGTTGCTGCCGGACCGTACGACGCCGCGCTGTGTCTGCGATACCTCAACCTTGGCGACGTAAAGGCTGTGGTTCGCGTCGGGCAGGGGCAGGAAGGCTGTTCGAAGGAGGGTTCGCTGAACGGCGTCCGTGAACGTTTTCGTGATAGTGGGAGACGTGGTCGGACTGTCAGCAGCAACGATCGCTATCGTGCCCGGCTTCACCACGGATCCGGCAACCGGAGATTGCACTAGGGCTGCGGCCGCAGCGAAAAGGAGAACGTACATCTGACAGGCGCCGATCAATTACAGGAGTGAGGAGCGCCAACGGCATCGGGCCGGCAATCCGCGTTAAAGTGGTGATGAACCGTGATCAAAATCCGGTCGTGATCGCGCTCTCCGTTCGAGAGCTCTCTATTCGAGCTTCTCGGCGTGTCGATCAGCCCATTCCTTGCCCTCATCGCCTCCCCAGAGAAGCCAGGCGATGTAGCCGGCAGAAGGATCAGTGTCCGATCCCCACTCATATGTTTTGCCGTCTTTATCGACCTCATGACGCGCGAAGTAGCTATGCATCGACTTCACATCTTCGGCGGTCACATCGTCCTGCGCTGCCAGTTGCTCGGCGCGACGAACCCCGACGTCCGTACCGCCTCGCCCGAAATCGTCGCGTAACTTTAGCCCCTTCTTTGCATTGGCGGCGATTTTTTCAGTTGGTTTGAACGTATCGGGCATCATGCTCTCCCTGTGAGGATGTTCAAAACGCCTAGATTTTCGAACATATCCATGAGGGCGTAGCGGCGGAATTTGCCTCTGATCTTCCCAGGTGATGCTGCATGAATGGCCATGAGGTGGGGTGGGCCGAGACGGTGTTCTCAGGGGTTCCTGTCTCCTGACAACAAGGATTTAAATCATTGAGTTGATCGGAAACTAGCCTCGCTTGGAAGGTTCTAGAGCGAGCAAAGGAGATCGACATGGCAACCGAACAGCCGAACATTGCACCTGACGACATAAAGCCGGAGCCGAACGACGCGGATAACGCGGCGATCGTTTTAGACGATGCGCAGATGATCGAAACGCCGGGCGGCGGGGGGCTAGGCGGTGCCGATGCCGCGGATGTCCTGAGCGGATCGGAAAAGCTTAGCGGTGGTGCAACGCCGAACAGCCCTATCGATGTGCCAGTTCCACATGGCGGTGGTGGTGACCCAACTCGTGAAGCGCAGCTCAGATCGTTGAACGATGGCCCCAAGGAACCGCATACCAATCCGAACTGATCATCCCTGCAGCGATCCCGAGGAACATCGTGCTGTCTCTCGTGGACACCCCGGCGCCTCCGGGACGTTGAGTGCCTATGCATGATGATAGGACAGTTCGTCTAACGCGCCCGCGTTGTCTTCCCGTAGGTGTAAAGTCAGCCGCCTTGAGCATCGTCCGATGAGCGCTGATCGTAACCTGGCCGGGCGCCGCGTGGTAATCACCGGTGCATCGAGCGGTATCGGCGCGGCAACGGCGATGGCTTTCGCAAAAGCGGGAGCGCGGCTTGTCCTAGGGTCTCGCGGCGAGGACGGGCTGGACGACGTCGCGCAGCGCTGCGTCGAAGCTGGCGGCAGCGCAATCGTCCGACCAGTAGATTGCACCGACGCAGGCGCAGTGGCCGCATTCGCCGCTGAGGCGCGCGATCTGCTCGGTGGCATTGACCTGTGGTTCAGCTGCGAAGGCGTCGGTGTGCTTGGCCGGTACGAAGACGTCCCGATCGCGGATCACGCCCGTGTCGTCGATGTGAACCTCGTCGCCCACATGAACGGCGTCCATGCCGTACTGCCGATCTTCCTCGCGCAGGATCACGGCACTTGGGTAAACATGATCTCAGCCGGCGGTTTTGTCGCTACGCCTTATGCCGCGGCCTATTCGGCGAGCAAGTTCGGGTTGCGCGGATTCAGTTCCGCATTGCGCGGTGAGGTGTCAAAGCGCCCGCATATCCACATATGCGACGTCTGCCCGACCTTTGTTGATACACCCGGCGTCGACCACGCCGGTAACTATACAGGTGCCCGGCTCTCGTTGCCCCCAGGTTCGCTTGGACCGGAGACGGTGGCGAAGGCAGTCGTGCGGCTTGCCACGCACCCTCGTAACCTTACCGCCGTCGGCGCACCGGCAATCGCATTCAAACTCGGCGAGTTCGCGGCGCCGAACCTGCTGGCGGCGATCATGAGCGGCTTTCTCGACTCCTGGTCGGCCCGTGCGGCCGACGGCAACGACAACGACGGGGTGTTGTTCGAACCTGGCGTCCCCGCCGGTCCAGATGGTGGCCGGCGCGATCCACACCGGGGGCGCAAGGTGGCAGCCGCGGCGGGCGGTATGGCGATTCTTGGCCTTGCGGGGGTCGGTGTCTGGCTCGGCCGTCGTCGGTGATTGAGGACGACCGCTATCTCGCGGTGCGCTCGGGCATACGGCTATCGATACTGACGCCTCCGCTGCCGCGCAGGGCCTTCGAGACGGTCGATTGGGATACCCCGGCCCCCTCGGCGACGTCGAACGAAGTGCATTTTCTGGTCATCCGGTGATCAACTCGGCCGGGAGCCGCTGATGCTGGATCCTAAACACCATGCTGTCCCTAAGCCCGCTCAACACCAAGCCGCACCCATCAGGCGGCCCGCTAACAGCGGGGCGTCACTATCGTCGCTGCGCGATGCAACACATCTAACCCAAGTGACGTGAGACATGTCGCGTCCGCTCGCCTCTAACCCGGTCAAATCCGGGCCGCGCCAGGGTAGGCGAACAGGAGATCCGCATCGTCCGATGCGTCCAGATCCTCGTTTCCCGTCACGATAAGACATTCCCCTGCCTTCCACGCGATCCCGCCTACGCTTCCCGTGCCGCGTACCGGAACGAGCCAGCCTCGGGCATTCCCAGGCATATCGATCCTGCGATCACCGCCGGTCCAGCGTTCGAGAACGAACGTCGGGCCTTCGACCAGTATCTCACGGCCGGGTTCGACGACCCCGCCTTGGGGCTCCGCCGTCCAAGGATCGAGTTCCGCTACGGCGACGCCGTCGTCCAGATGGAGCTCCCTCGGTCGGCCGTAGTCGAACAGGCGATAGGTCGTATCGGAGTTCTGCTGGACCTCGATCAGCGTGAGACCCGCCCCGATCGCGTGGACGACACCCGACTTCGAATAAAAGAAGTCGCCTGGCTTGGCCGGCTTCCAGTCCAGTCTGCCTTCCAAGGTGCCGTTTTCTGCGCTTGCGCGGAGAACCTCTCGGGTCATGGGTTCCAAAGGACCTAAAGCGATCGTCGAGTCTGGCTCCGCGTCGAGTATGATCCAGCACTCGTCCTTGCCACGCGGAAGGCCACGTTTTGCGGCTTCCATGTCGGAGGGATGATTCTGCACGGATAGCTTTTCGCTGGTGAACAAATACTTGATCAGAAGCTCCGGGTCGGACAGTTCGGAGGATTGAAACCAGATCTCCCCGATCGGTCCGTCGTTCTCGGCCGGGTCTGTGAAGCCCCCGTAGAGGCTGTGGCGACCCCAGGGTTTCTCCACTCGTTTCGTCGTGAGCAGCTCAGCAGGCATGTCGTGTGTGTTCCTGATCGAGAAGGGCGGGTGGCAGGCCCGCTTGGCCAGCCATTCGCACAAGGTGGGCAGGTGGAGGTGGATTCGGATCTCTGGTCGAACCGACGTTCTCTCCCGATTTTCAGCCGCCCTTTCGGGAGGAGAAGGAAAGCGACGCGGGTTCGACGTTCCAGCCTCGAACCCGAAGCTCACCGAGCTTCCGGTCAGCCGGTATCTGCAGACGCAGTCGTCTCGTTTCGCCGGGGAGAAGGGAGACGTAGTTGTCCGTGAAGCAGGCAGGTAGTATCTGCACTCCCGCCGCATCGAACGGCGTCAGCTTTGCTTGGAGCACGGGCGAAGTGGACGTGTTGCGTATGATGACGTCGATCCCAGCATCGGAATTCGGTGACGTGCCACCAAACGCGATATCCAATCGGATCCTGGGCAGGTCGTCTAGCGCCTTGAACGCTGCCGGATCGCTCGCATCCCAGTAGAGATTTTCAGACAACAGAACGCCTTTGGCGCTCGTCGCCGTGAGCTTGACGAACCTCAATCCGTCATCCCTACCGACGTCGAGATTACGTATATCGGCTATGTCATCGGCTGCGGCGCTAACCACGGCCGACTTTGTGGCTAGTTCCTGCCCGCTGGGCGATACGATGCGAGCGGTGACCGTGACGTCCTGCAACGGGGCATTGGTGGTGTTCACCAGCGTTAGGCTGCGATCCGGCAGGTTCATCTGTATATGGATGGGCTCCGTCCCTTTACGCGTTCCATAGAAAGAAGCGTGCGTGTCGTAGTCGGACGAATAGATCTGAAAATTCGCCGATGGCCATGCCGGATGCGACATCCAGAGCATGCGGGCGCTGTTCGTTCTCCACAGCCCGGCATTCATGCCCTCGAAGATCGCACGATGGGACTCGTAGTTCAGCAGCTGAGCCTTGCGCTCGAAGTCGGGCAGGCTCGTCGCCTCCCCCAAGCGCAGCTTCATCGCATCCATGAAGCTGGCCACTGAGACCGCTCGTTCCTGATGCCAGTCATGGTAGGCCCAAGTGTCGTTTATAGGCCATTGATCGGCCCCGGGGACCGCCTTCTGCCACGCTTCGAGCGTGGGAAAGCTCGGCGTGCCTACTTCGACCGCGAAGCCCTTCGCGAAATCGGTGAAGTAGCCTTCCGGGGAACGCCAGTTGTATGGCCCGGATCCGCCAAGGTTTATGATCCGTGACGAACCCTTGTAAAGTCGGCCTCCATCCTCCTCCCAGATCATGTTCTGCAACGCCGTCTGCAGGATCGGCTGAGGTACACCCTCGTTACGACCGATCCACATAACGATAGACGGATGGGTCCTGAAACGTCGGACGACGTCGCGCGCGTTCTCCAGGAACAGAGGGACGTCCTCGGCTTCCGCGTTGTTGTCCTGCGTGGACTCCCAGAAATCGTTGAGGACCATCATGCCGTATTCGTCGGCGAGCTGGAAAAAGTTCTCCTCAGTGCTCTGGCCCATCCAGTTTCGGATGATGTTCAGACCGGCGTCGCGGTGAAGGCGAAAATAGGGTTCGAGCCGCTCTCGCTCCACCCGCTTCATCATCTCGTCCATGCCCCAGTTGCCGCCACGCGCCGCGATCCGGACTCCGTTGACCCTCAGGACGAGGTTCGGAGAAAGGCGCGGGTCGCTGACGACCTTGCGGACCGCCGGTGACAGCTCGGAACCGGGCCGCAACGAGTTCGCCCACCCATTGGGGACCTTTCGAAGAGCCGCGTTCCGCTCGTCGATGATCGGGGTCCCAAGTCGCTTCGCCTCCGCGAGATCGACCTCGACGCGCTCCAGGTCACCGTGCGGATCAAGCGAGGACAGTTCGTAGGTCACCTTCCGCATTCCGAAGGACAGCTGCCGTCGATCGGACACCGTGCCCCCGGCATCCACGGAAAGCCTGAGCTGGTGCAGCGCCGGGGCGCCATATCCGTTTGGCCACCAGAGCTTCGGGTTCCTAACGTGCAGGGCGGTGTATTCCGATGGGTTGAAGCGCGCCGTCACGGTCGACCTGGGCGGTACGCTGATCCGGCGAGCTACAGAGACATCGTCGAAGGCGGCGTTCACGGTAGTATCCATCGCGGTATCACCAACGTTCGTCACAGGCACGTCAATGAAGACATCCGCAAGCGAGTTATCGTCCTTGGGCAGATCCGTGGACACTTCGGGATCGCCGATAGCCAGGGGACCTGTGGATTGCAGTTCGACGCCTTGCCATAACCCGGTGTTGCGGTCGCGGATGCCGGGTATCCAATCCCACCCCTCGCTGGCGGTGAAGGTCGGGCCATCGATCATCATGGCGCCGCCATTCTCGCCCCGCCCGCCCGTCATCGACTGCTCATGGGGGATGCCGGGATGGGGCGGCGGGGATACGCGGATCGCGATCGCGTTCGAGCTACCGGGCATTAGCAGGCTCGTAACGTCGAACCGACCTCGCACGAAAGCGCCTTTGACGTCTCCCACCCGTCGACCATTGACCCAGACGTCGGCATGATAGTTGACGCCGTTCAGAACAAGCCGCTGCCTCTTGCCCCCTTCCGTTCGAGGAAGGGTGAATTCGGTCCGATACCAGTAGTCCTGCCGCGCAAGCCGTTCGGGGATGGCCATGTTATTCAGTCCCACGCGCGGGTCCGGATAGACCCCACGATCAACCAGGGTCGTCAGCGCGGTTCCGGGGACCGTCGCGTGAAACCATCTGCTTGCATCGTAGCCAGCGCTCGATAGCAGCTCCGGCGTGCTCGAGACGCTCGGAGCTTCGACCATTCTCCAGCCGTTGACCGCGAACAGGCCATCTTGAACCGGAGTCAGCGGGCTGCCTACCACCGCGGGCGAGGGCTGAGGGCGCGAGAACGGCGCGATGCCCTTCGGAAGGGTCCAGGCCCGCTGCGGCACGGCCTCACCGTACTGCGTTCGCACCTGAAGAGGCCAACTGGGGCTGTTTGTCTCGAAACGGACGAGATTTTCATCCGGCACGACTGCAGCCTCACTACGTATCCGTTCGGCGGAGTAGGCCTGCGGAGCGGCAACGAAAGCCGCGAGGCGGCCAGCATAGCCTGGCTTGCCGAGCGTGCGCGAGCCGAGCACGATCAGCGCTTCGGGCGAGGACGCCGACGTGGTCCCTTTACCGACTTCGCGCCCATTGACGTAGAGACGGGCTGTTCCGCCGTCGCTGACTGCGACCACGTGGTGCCATCTGCCGATCTCGAGCGGCCCACCGCCTCGGAGGGATCGTCCACCCATTGATAAGCTCAATCGTCCATCGACCAGATCCAACGAGCGCGAAGCATCGTCCCCGGGCCTGCCGACGCCGGCGACCTCGACCCGGCCAGGCACGAGCCTTGCCGGTTTGATCCAGGCAGACATCGTCCATGCCGCGCCTGCGGGAATGTGCTCGCCTTCGGCATAGCCCTGAGCGCGCTTCGATATGGTGTCCCCACCAGCGATGAACTCGGCGTCGTAGGGGCCAAACGCATCCATTTTCGGCTGCTGGAGTCGCGGGGAAGCCCAGTCGACCTGCTGCGCGGTTCCGGGGACCGCTCCTGCGGCCACTAACGCCAGAAGGACGCTCTTCAAAACGATGCGCTTCACTGCAATTCTCCTTCATGGGCGGCAATGCCGATTTCAAGCCCGCGCAGTTCGGCGAGCCCCCTGAGCCGCCCAATCGCGGAATAGCCAAGGTTGCTTCCCGACTTCTTCAGGTCGTCGAGTATCCGGTAACCGTGATCTGGACGCATTAGGATCGAACGCCGTCCCGACATCGATATCGAACGGATGGCCTTCATGATCGCGACCATGTCACTGGACCCACCCAGGTGTGTGGCCTCGTGGAATCCGCCACTTGCTTCGCGCCGCACGTTTCTGAGATGGAGAAAGTGAAAACGGTCGCCGAAGCGGCGTATCATCGCGGGCAGATCGTTCTGCGCGGCGACGTCGAAAGAGCCGACGCAGAAGCAGAGACCGTTCGAGACGTTGGGCACAGCTGCGAACAGCTTGTCCAGGTCGTCTGCGGATCCGACCACTCGCGGCAAGCCGAAGAGCTCGAAGGGCGGATCGTCAGGGTGGATCACCAGTCGCATGTCGAGCTCGTCCGCGAGCGGGCATACCGCGCGCAGGAAGCCACAGAGATTTTCACGCAGGTCTGCGCGTCGATCTCGCGATAGCCTTCTATCGCGGCAAGGAATGCCGCAGAGCCAAAGCTTTCCTCGCTACCGGGAAGTCCGGCGATGATCGTGCGCTCCAGGCAGTGACGCGCCGCGCTGTCCATCGAAGCGAAATAGACTGCGGCGCGAGCCTTGACGTGATCGGAATAGCTCCGTTCGGCCGAAGGGCGTCGCAGGATGTGAATGTCGTAGGCCGCCAGCGCTTCTGGTTCGAACCTCAAGGCCAACGCGCCATCGGGAAGCTCGTAGGCAAGATCGGTCCGCGTCCAGTCGAGAAGTGGCATGAAGTTGTAGGTCACCGTCGTGACGCCGCATGCATGGAGGTTGACCAGGCTCTTTTTGTAGTTCGCCAACGCGTCCTCCCGGCTCGGGCCGCCAAGCTTGATCGCCTCGTGAACCGGCAGGCTTTCGACCACCGACCACCTGAGACCGGCCTGCTCGATGAGCGCCTTGCGATGCGCGATCGCCTCGATAGGCCACACCGCGCCATTGGGTATCTCGTGGAGCGCCGTGACGACGCCCGTGCACCCGGCCTGTCGAATGTCGGACAACGAGACAGGATCAGGCGGGCCGAACCACCGCATTGTCTGTTCCATGGGGTATGGAAACGAAAGGGACCGATCGTTTATACGATTAGGCTCAGCATGAGAGTGAAAACGAGGCCGAACACGCCGACCAGCGTCTCCATGACCGACCAGGACCGGAAGGTGTCCGCCAGGCTCAGTCCGAAGTATTCCTTGAACATCCAGAAGCCGGAGTCGTTGACGTGGCTGCACATCAGGCTGCCGGCACCTATGGCGAGAACCATCAGACTGGGATCGACATGCTGCGAGGCCACCAACGGCTGCACCATGCCGGCCGCGGTCAGGCCTGCCACCGTGGCCGATCCCAGAGCCAGCCGGATCGCGAGGGCGATGGTCCAGCCGAGAACGAGAGGCGGAACGTGAAGTCCTGAAAGCCAGCCGGCCAACGCAACATCCGCCCCGCCGTCAATGAACACCTGCTTGAGCGCGCCGGCACCTGCAATGACGAGAAGAATGCCGGCGATGTCCTTGATGGCGTCGACCGAGCCTGCGGACATGTCGGAAGCGCGTCTGCCTTGCGCAACGCCGAGCACGATGCTCGCGATGAGTAGCGAACTGAGCATCACCACGTTCGCATCGCCTGCGACGGCAGCCGCCATCAGCACCTCCGGCCGCATGCCGTCAAAGGACGTGAGGAGGGTTGCACCGGCTAGCAGCGCGACCGGCAGGAGCGCGACCCCGAAACTGGCGGCGACGCCAGGAACACGAAGACTTTGCGAGCTACTGTCCGGCCGGGACATATGCGGCTTTGCCACTATGCCCTTTAGCGTATGGGCGAACAACGGCCCGGCAATCAGCAGCGTAGGAATCCCAACGATCAGCCCATAGACGAGGGTCCTACCCATGTTCGCGCCAAAGAGCCCGACGAGGGCTGTGGGGGAGGGATGGGGCGGCAGAAACCCATGGGCGATCGACAGACCGGCCAGCATTGGTATTCCAAGATATACCGCAGGCAGGCTCGAGCGCTGCTGGACCGACAGGATGAGTGGTACCATCAGAACGAAGCCGACGTTGTAAAACAGCGGAATCCCGACAAGGAACCCGGAGGCCGCCAGGGCAAGCGTTATCCGCTTTATCCCCGCAATGCGTATCAGCGTGTCCGCGATCCTGCGTGCAGCACCGCTGTCAGCGACGATCCTTCCGAACATGGCTCCAAGACACAGAATCGCGGTCAAGGAGCCGAGCATGTCACCGATACCGTGGTTCAAGCTGGTGGTGATGCTGGTCATCGGACGTCCGAGCAGCAGGGCCGCGACGATTGCGGCGATAAGGAACGCCACGAAGGGATGCAGCTTGACGACGGAGATCAGAAGCACCAGCGTCCCCACCGCGACCAGCACGGCAAGCAGGGTCATATTGAACCCCGGCGGATCACGTTGCGCTGAGAACCTGGTTCGGAAACATGCCGATCCACGCATCCTTCCGAACCGCTACTCATCGGCGACAGCATGATGGACGCGATCAATTCGCTACTCCTCGGTCGGCTGGTTCACAGTTGTCGGATTGGGAACTGAATCGACCCAGCGTCTCCAGCTCTCCGCCGATGTCGTCGTTGATCTTCGGGCAAAGCACGCCCTGAGGCATGAGGCGATCTTCGATCAGCATTGCGGCAGCCCCGATAGCGACGGCGTAATCGGGGGTGGTTGCCGGACATACCAGCGATCCGCCTCCGCGGAGTTTGCCAAGCGCTGTGGCTAGATCGACAGCGATCAGATCCGTGACGTAACCTCCCACGTACAACGTCGTGGGTACCGACCTGCCATATGCCTCGTGCAGAGCGAGATGAAGATCCCCTGCGCAATCGGCCACCGTGTCCTTGCCATCAGTTGTCGTCGTAGCGGTTGGCTTTGCTTCACTTGCCGCGTGCAACCTTGCGGCGATTTTCGCACCCTGGGGAATGCGCTTGGCCTCTACATGAAGATGCCCCGTGGACCGTCCGGTGACCGTCACGAGCGAAGGTGTGTCACTGAGATGAACGTACCCGAAGCGCTCTGCCTCATGATCGGTCCTTTGAAATGGCTCCATCGCCGCCAATGCGTCGTAGCTTGAGACGAAAGTCAGCTCGTTTTCCGAGGCAGGCTGATCCCCGCGCCCACCGAGCCTAACGATCGCGTTGGTGGCGGCTTCACCCCGGTCTGCATGGTCGATCCAAGAACCACACCGCGCCACGGCGACGCCGATGACTTTGCGCGCGTCGACGATTCCGCTGGCAGTCAGTTCAGCGACGGCGTCGACAATCGTAGCGCAAACCACCGCCTCGTCTGCGACATCTAGCGCCTGTGTCCGACGGTGAACGACCTGTCCGGCGAGATTGACGGCAACGAGGCGCATCATGGAGGAACCGACATCGACGCCAATGCAGATCGCTCGTTCCTTCACCATCTGCAGTCGGATCGCCGGTTGGCCCCTGTTACCGCTCGTTCGACCGGATTCCCGGACAAAGCCGTCCTTGATCAGAAGACCTGCGATGTTCGCGATCGCCGGCATGGATAGGCCGGTGACGGCTGCAAGCTCGCGCCGGGTCTTCTGACCGGACGTTCGAAGGATTTGCAGTAACATCCGCCGGTTCCACTCGGCCGCGACTTCCAGATTTATCCCGTGCAGCATGACGCACCGTCTCCACTGCTAAAAGAATGTCGCGGGCTCCGACTTCCATCGTGAGCCACGACCCAAATCAGCCACCGCAAGCGGCAGCCCTTTTCAACGAAGCTTGATGACGGAGTTGACCACGTTCCATCCCCGTACCGACACGGAGGACGCCTTGTTCGGCGCATCGTCGCATTGAATTGCAACGGTACGCGTCTCGCCGGGAAGGAGGTTGAGATAGTTGTCCCCGTAATAGGCCGGCAGCACGCGCTCGCCTCGTTCGTCCAACACGGTCATCTTGATGCCCAGAACGGGCTGGGCGCCACGGTTGGTCACCCTCACGCCGATCGTGGACTTCGCGCCGACCGTCGCCTGCACGTCCAGCTTCTGGGGCACCAAGGCGTTCAGCTTGCGATAGGCGGCGTCATCGGCGCCCTGCCAGTAGAAGTTCCTGCTCAGTTCCGTCCCGCTTCCGTCGGTCAGGGTCAGGGACACAAAGACGAGCTTCTCCTGATCCAGGAGCGGCTGAAGACCGAGAGCGGGGAGCGTAGTGGTCGCGTTGGCCGGGGCATCGACGGCCCGTTCGTTCTCGAGCAGCACCTTGTTATCCACCGTAACGACCTTCGTCGCGAGTCTCAGACCAGCTCGAGGCTCCAGCGTCGTGTTGACCGCTGCCAGCGAATAGTCAGGCAGGTTCATCTGCGCGTGCACAGGTTCCAGCGCCGACTTCGTTCCGAAATAGGCACCGGGCGTGTCATAGTCGTAGCTGTACATCTGCCAATGGTTTGAGGGCCACGCGGGATGGGTCATCCAAAGCATGCGCCCGCTGTTCTTGGTCCAGAGATGGGCCGACATGCCTTCGAAGATCGCCTTGTAGTCAGCGACATTCATAAGCTGTGCCTTGCGTTCGAAATCCTCGAGACTGGTGGCCTTGCCCAGTTGCGCGTCCATCGTATCCATGAACGACTTTACGTCTCCGTTTCCGCCGAAGTGCCAGTCGTGATACGCAAGGGTGTCGCTGATCGGCCAGAGTTCCGACTTCGGCATCATCGCCTTCAACGCTTCCAAGGTGTTGAGTGACGGAGTGCCTGTCTCGACCGAGAACCCCGACGCCAGATTCGTGAAGTAACCGACGGGAGGGCGATAGTTGTATGGACCGGAACCCTGCAGGCCCACGACGTTCGAACTGGGCATGTAGAGCCGGGTCCCGTCCAGTTCGTGGACCAGAGTATCCATCCCCTCGTTCATCAGCGGCGGTGGAACCCCCTCATTGCGTCCGAACCACAAAAGCACGGACGGGTGATTGCGATAGCGGCTGATGACGTCGCGGGCGTTGGCTAGAAAGAGCTGCGGATCTTCGGGTTCTACCTGAAAGTTCTGGGTCGACATGAAGAAGTCGTTCGTGATCAGCATGCCGTATTCATCGGCGAGGTCATAGAACACGTCTTCGGTGTTCTGACCGACCCAGTTCCGGATGATATTTACGTTGGCATTCTTGTGCAGCTTGAAGAACGGCTCCATACGTTCGCGTGGCACGCGCTTCATGAAGTCGTCCATGCCCCAGTTTCCGCCGCGTGCAGCAATTTTCACGCCGTTCACGAACACGGTGAGGTGCGGGAGCGCCATCGTCTTTTCAATCGGCCGCACTGCTGGCGACGTCTCTCCCGCTGGGGTCAACGATTCGACCCAACCGTCCGGCGTTTCTTTGATGGCCTCATGGCGTGAATCGACGAGCCTCTCTTTCGAGTCCGTCGGAGAGACCGCAACCCGGCGTAGGGATCCCGTTTGATCGAAAAGGGACAACCCGTAGCTCAGCTCGCGCATGCCGAACCGCAGAGTCCTGCTGTCGGAGGAGTGGCCACCTTGCGACGCCGAGACCTTCAAGGTGTAGAGGTTCTGCGGCCCGTATCCATTCGGCCACCACAGGCGGGGGTTGCGCACGTTCAGTGCCGAGAATTCAGCCGGTGTGAACTCGACGGTCGTGCTTCCAGGAGCCAGGACGACGTCTTTCGAGACGTCGACGCCATCGAAGCTAGCGGTGATCCGCGAGGCGACGGGTGCGGCATCAAGGTTCGTGACGGGGACGCGCACAGTGACCCCGGCGCTATCTGTCCGTGGCAATGGGAGGTCGGTAACCACCTGCGCGTCGCCAATGCGCAGCGCCTCGCTCGTCTGCAGTTCCACAGGCTGCCAGATGCCCATGTTGCGATCGCGAACGCCAGGAATCCAGTCCCAGCCTTCGGCCGCGACGAACGTCGGTCCGTCAATGGTCAGGTTTCCCCCGTTCATGCCCGGCCCGGCCGCGACGGATTCTTCGTGCGGGATGCCCGGATGCGGCGGTCGGATGATCTTGACGGCGATCGCATTGCGACCTGCCCGCAACAACCCCGAGACATCGAACTGCCCCCGGATGAAGGCGCCGCGCACGTCGCCCACGCCGGTGCCGTTGACCCAGATCTCCGCTGCGTAGTTGATGCCCTTGAAGACGAGGAACCGTTTCCCGCCAGCCTCCGACGGCATGTCGAATTCGGTGCGATACCAATAGTCCTGTCGAGCAAGACTTTCCGGAATGGCCATGTTGTTCAGGCCGTACGCGGGATCGGGATACACGCCGCGATCGACCAACGTGGTCAGAACGGTGCCGGGCACGGTGGCCTTGTACCATTGGCCCTGTTCGAAGCCGGTGGCCGACAACTGCGCACCGGTCGCCAAAGTCTTTTCGGCGAACGCGAGGTCCCAGTTACCGATCTGCCAACGGTTCTCCGCGAGACGCGTCATGGACGGCCTCGCGCCGAGTGGTTTGGCAACAGGCTTGGCGGGAGGTGTCGCGCTTTTCGGAAGGGTCCAGTAGTCCTGTGGCTGGAAATAGCCCCGCCACTGCTTCTCCTGCCACTCCCAGCCAACGCCGGGCTTGGCGAGTTGCGCGGGCATGACCTCGGGCCTCGTCTTGGCCAGCGCCTTCAGCTCCGACGGAGACGCAACCCTCGACAGCATTCGGAGTTCGAAGATGTCCCCGCCGAAATGCTGAACGTCGGCAAGCGCGCCGGTGCCAGACGCCGGAGCCAGAGCCAGCACCGGCGTCAATGGCGACGAATTCGGCGTGGAAGTTCCGACCATGACGCCGTCGGCAAACAGTCGAACGGATCGACCGTCGCTCGACGCCGTCACGAACGTCCAGCGTCCGACCGGCACCGACGCTCTCGTCCGCGTCGGCGTGCCTTGCCCGTTCCAGAAGGCGAGATGGCCGCCGTCGATTATGATGGCCCTAACTGCATCGCCGCGTCCAACCTGCGCGACAATGCTCCGGCCAGATCGTTCCACGTTGGGCCGGATCCAGGTCGATATCGTCCATGGGTCGCTGGGCTTGAGCCCGGGAGCGGTCGCGGGCAGTTCGCGTTCGAGGCCGATACCATCCGCAAGAATGGTGGCGCTGTGCGGTCCGGTTGCGGCAGACTCGCCTCGATCCACAACTTCGGACGGGTCCTGAGCGCTGCCTTGTGCAGCACTGAACGCCAGCATGGCGATGCCGCACAACGAAGCTAGCCGAAGGCGTCTTTGGTAAAGGTTCATCGATTTTCCTCTCAATCTCGAGGCTGTCCGCGTTGTTCGTGGGCGACCTTCGAGGATCAGGCGTAGGTGGCAGCGTTGGGTGTTACCGTTGCATCCAAGGCATCCAAGGCCAGAGCGAGCGAGCCCAGCGGACCAGCTTCGTCGCCAAGACCCGGCGCTACCAGCAGCGTCTCGAGCTGCGCCGTGATCACATCCGAACCGGCATAGCCGCCCATCCGCGGTTCCAGCCGGCTGCGGATCATGGGGATAAGGAACGGCCGCCGAGATGGGACGCCACCTCCCAACAGAATGCGCTCCGGCACGACAGTGAAGAGCATGTTGTGCATCATGGTCGCCAACGCATCCGCGACGCGCTCCCATACCGGGTGATCGTCCGCGATGGCGTCACCTGACATGCCGGTCCGACTTTCTATCGCCGGACCGGAAACCAGACCTTCGACGCAGTCCCCGTGGAACGGGCATGCGCCTTCCCACTCATCACCAGGCTCGCGCCTCACGAGCATGTGTCCCGCCTCGGGATGGCCGAGCCCATGAACGGTCTGCCCACCAACCACGATGCCTGCACCCACCCCCGTGCCAACGGTAATGTAGGTCCAGCTCGAAAGTCCTCGGGCTGCACCCCATCGGCCTTCGGCCAGTGCTGCAGCGTTCACGTCCGTGTCGGCCCCGGTCGGGACGTCGTAGCGTCGCATCAGCCGCTGGACCACGTCCGCGCCATGCCATCCGGGTTTGGTCGTCTTCCCGATGCGGCCGAAATCGTCGGACGACCGGTTCAGTTCAATCGGCCCGAAGCTGCCTATGCCGAGCGCCCGCACATCATGCGTCCGCATCCAGCCATCAAGTATCTTCTCGATGTCGGCGAGCGTCGAGACAGGGTCGCGCGTCGCAAGCCTTCTTGTCTCGACGATGTCGTCATGGCCTCGGGCCAGTGTGCAGATGATCTTGGTGCCACCGAGCTCTATCCCGACGATGCAGTCCCCGCGGAGCGCCTTAGCCGTCGGCTCCGCCCCGGGACGTATGTCCTGAGTGTGCACTTCCATCATCGCACCGCCACAGTCGAAGGCGTCACATTCCATCCGCTCAGGCGAACGCTTACTGATCCGGTCGCGCGGCTCGTCGGGTATCGCACGGCGATCACCCGTTCTTCTCCTGGGAGAAGAGAGACGTAGTTGTCGGTGAAGTAGGCTGGCAGAACCTGTTTTCCGGCTGCGTCGAAAAGCGTGGCCTTCGCCTCAATGATCGGCGTCTGAGTGGCATTGCGAAGCGTGATGGTAGCGGCTGTCTCCGTTCCGTCGATCCGTGCCGTCGTGGACGCCGTTAGTCCGACCTTAGGCATTGCCGTCATACCCTTCAGGTCTGATGGCTGGCGGCCCTCCCAATAGAAGTTTCGCGAGAGGCTCGTGCCCTTTGCATCCATGGCTTCGAGACTGACCAGCGTCACCGGATTCGAACTCAACGTTTCAGGAGCGATCGTCATGGCGTCTGAAACGCCTTCGCCAGCCGCATCCAACTGCGCGGAACGATCCGCGATGACCTTGCCTTGCAGATCGGTCATCCTCACTCGAACCTTCAGCCCGCGCAGCGGTTCGCGCGTGTTGTTGACCACCACGATCTTGTGATCCGGCAGGTTCATCTGCACGTGGACCGGTTCCGACGACTTCTGGACCGCGTAGTAGGACGCCTGCGTATCGTAATCCGAGCTGAAGATGTTCCATGCGCTGGACGGCCAGGCAGGTTGGGTCATCCACAGCATCCGAGCGCTGTTCGTCTTCCAGATGCCGGCGTTGAACCCTTCGAAGATGGCCCGATGCGAGTCATACTGCAGAAGCTGCGCCTTGCCGCTGAAGTCCTCAAGGCTGGTCGGTTCACCGAAACGAACGCGCATGGCGTCCATGTAGGTCTTGACCGATCCGCCCCGATCCTGATGCCAGTCGTGGTAGGCCCATGCGTCGCTGATCGGCCAGAGATCCTCCTTCGGGATCGCGCGCTTCCAGCTTTCCAGAGTAGGGAATGACGGCGTGCCGAGTTCCACCGCAAAACCCTTGGCATGCTCGGTGAAGTAGGTTTCGGGTTCCCGCCAGTCATAGGGCCCGCTTCCGGCAAGATTCACGTTATTGGAGGAGCCCATGTAAAGCCGGGTTCCGTCCTCCTTTTCGATCAGCGACTGCAAAGCAACGTTGAGCGACGGCTGCGGAACACCCTCGTTCCGGCCGATCCACGCAACGATCGATGGGTGATTCCGATACCGGGCCACGACGTCCTGCGCATTGTTCATGAACAGGGGCACATCGTCGACCTGCTGGTTGTAATCCTGTGTCGATTCCCAGAAATCGTTGAGAACCATCAGGCCATATTCGTCCGCCAGATCGAAGAACACGTCCTCGGTGTTCTGGCCGACCCAGTTGCGGATGATGTTCATGTTGCCGTCACGGTGCAGGCGGAAGAAAGGCTCCAGTCGGTCGCGCTCGATGCGCTTCATGAAATCGTCCATGCCGATGTTCCCGCCCCGAGCGGCGATGCGGACGCCGTTCACGCGGATGACGAGATGCGGCGCGAGCTCCTCCTCGCCATCGATCCGCGTTACAGCGGCCGACTTGAGCGCACCTGGCGCCAGGGATGCGGCCCAGCCGCCCTTGACCTTGCGGATTCCGTCGTGAGTGCCATCGACGATATGCTGTCCCATCGATCTGGCGCGAGAAAGATCGATGCCGACCCGACGCAGCTCTCCCGCATCGTCCATCAACGACATGTCGTAGGTCACCTGCCGAATCCCGAAGCGCGTCGTGCGCTCGTCGGACTTCCTCCCTGCGATCGACGTCTCGATGCGCAGATCGTGGAGGTTCGGCTTGCCGTAGCCGTTAGGCCACCAGAGTAGCGGGTTCCGGACGGTGAGTTGCGGGAACTCGCCGGGCATGAACGCGACGACGGTCTTCTGCCGCGGGGCGAGTTGAACGGAACGGCTGACGGCGACGTCGTCGAAGCTCGCGCGCACGACGGTTTCGACAGGCTGATCCGTAAGGTTCTCGACCGGGACGCGAACCTCGACGTTCGCGAGGCTGTTGTCAGGCTTTGGAAGCGTCGTGACGATCTGCGGATCGCCTATCCGCGCCGCGCTGACCTGTTCGATCAGCACGGGCTGCCAAATCCCCATGTTCCGATCGCGGATGGACGGTATCCAGTCCCAGCCTTCGGCTGCGACAAAGGTGGGGCCGTCAAGGACGAGCATGCCACCGTTCTCGCCGGCACCGGCCTTCAAGGACTCCTCCTGGGCGATGCCGGGATGGGGCGGGGGAAGGATCTTCACGGCGACTGCGGCGATGGTGCCAGGCGCAGCCACCTTCGAGATGTCGAAGCGGCCGCGAACGAATGCGCCCTTCACATCGCCGACGAGCTGCCCGTTGACCCAGATCTCCCCGGCATAGTTGATCCCCTTGAACGTGAGGAACGTGTTCGTCGCGGCTTTTCCCGCTGGCACGCGGAACTGTGTGCGATACCAGTAGGCCTGCCGGCTGAGCTTCTCCGGAATGGCCATGTTGTTGAGGCCGTAACCAGGATCAGGATAGACGCCCCGATCTACCAGAGTCGTCAGGACGGTTCCCGGCACCGTGGCGACGTGCCAGCGGCTGACGTCGTATCCAGCCCTGGACACGACCGCTCCTGCGTCGTGGATGTCCGGTGCGGCAACGAGGCGCCAGCCGTTCAGCGTCCAGCGCCCGTCCGCGCCGCTCGCCAGAACCGGCAGATCCGGAATCGGCTTGGCGATCGGAGCCGAAAAGGGCGCACCTGACTTCGGGAGCGTATCGGCGGACTGAGGTGCCTCCATACCGATCTGCTGCTTCTTCTGCACCGGCCATTTCGGGCTGTTCGTCGCGAAGCCGATGAGATCCGGATTAGGAAGCCGACCCGCCTCAGATTCGATCGTTGCTGACGGGGTCCCGGACTGGTCCAGGCGAACGTCCGCCAAGCGGCCTGCGAACGTCTGGTAGCCGGACTGGCGTGGCGCGACAGTCATCGATCCCTGGGAAGCGAACCCTTCTAGGCGTCGCGCCCGCCCCGCGGTTCTGCCATTGACGTACAGGACGAGGCCGTTGGCATCGTTGATCACCGCAAAATGGGTCCAACGCCCGACCGGCATCGTCGCATTGGCTGTAATTCTGGTCGAGCCCGCAATGAAGATAGGACGCCCCTTGACCAGGTTCAGCGCGAACGCGACCTTCCCCTGATCAGCTTGCGCCATCAGCGGCGCGTCCGCTGCCGAAGCGTCCTTGGGCAATACCCACCCGCTCAGTGTGAAGTCACCGGTTCGAGCCGTAGCGTTCGCTGACCACGCCGCGATTGGGACCTTAACGCTGTCGCCGCCACGCGCGATGTCGACGTTGATGGGACCGCCCACGACGGCTGATGGCTCGCTAGCCGAGGCCTGCCACCCGCTAAGCGCCGTTGCCGCAAGCGCTACCGCCAAATACTTCATGCTTCCTCCCTCAGGCGTCAAAACCATTTGCTGCCTACCAGTTCGGGGCAGCCATGATCGATCGTCGATGACTGGGATAGCACCGCCCTGAATTTATTCAATCAAATTGAATAAGTCTTGATCTCGGCTTCTCGGTGTGTTTCTCTGCAACTCTAAGACAGGGCTTAGACACCGGTCGTCACAGGAGAGGACTCGACGCTGCGGCAACCGCGGCGCTCGTCCCCGCTTGCGCGATCAACACAGGGGACGACACCATGCGCACGGGCAGACAACTCATCGCAATGCGCCTGCTTGCAGGCTCGGCAGCTATTCTGATGCATCCTGACGCTGCATTGGCGCAGCAAGAGGTATCGTCTGCCGCACAGGAGGACGTTTCGCAGGATATCGTCGTCACAGGCGTCCGCGGCGCGCAGCAGAAGGCGATCAACGTCAAGCGCGATGCAGCGCAAATCGTGGACTCGATCGCGGCGGAAGACATCGGCAAGCTGCCGGATGCGACCATCGCGGACTCTCTGCAGCGGGTGCCCGGCGTCCAGATCACGCGATCCGCAGGGGAGGGGGCTTCCCTAAACATCCGCGGTCTGGGTCAGGTGCTCACGACATTGAACGGGGAGCAGTTTCTAGGTGCCTCAAACATAACGGGAGCGCAGCCAAACCTCACCGACGTCCCATCGGAACTCTTCGCCGGCGTCGACGTGATAAAGTCACCAACGGCGCGCAACCTGTCCGGCGGTGTCTCCGGGATCGTCGATCTCAAGACGCGCCGCCCCTTCGACCTACCCAAGGGGTTGACCGCATCGGTGTCGGGTCAGCACGTCTACGGAAACCGCACCAAGGACTGGAGCCAGCAGTATTCGGCGCTAGTCGGATGGAACAACGGCCGGTTCGGCGGACTGCTTGCGGTAGCATACGACGACCTGACGCTGTCAAATCAGCGCCCATCGATCACCAACGGCATCCGCAAGACGACGGACAGGGCGGCGGGTTTCGACACGAGAGGCGATGGCGACATCACGAACAGCACCCTGCGCGCCGATGGCGACTACTTCTACAATCCCGTCGCCTTCGAAATGAGCAACTCGATCACTGATCGACAGAGGCTGGGCGCGAACGCGTCGGCGCAGTATCAGATCACGGACTCGCTCCAGCTCATTGGAGATCTGGCCTACACGCGCCTGCGAAACCGAGACTCCGGCGTTTCGGCTGTGCTGCACAACAATTTTTCCGACAACGCCTACCAGTCCAGTTCGATCATCGACGGAAACGGCGTGCTGGAGGTCGGAAACGCGAACCTGTTCCGTTTCCACACATCGACCATCAACAACTATACCAAGGCTCGTTCGCTTAACACGAACATTGAACTGCGCTTCGACGACGGAGGCCCGTTCACAGCGTCGGCGCGCTGGGTGCAGGCGGATTCGAAATCGAGCTACATCTCCGGCAACGTCGATGCATGGGCCACTAGAAGCATTCTCGTTCCGAGGAGCTCGAGCGTCGCCGACTGCACGGCGACGCCAGCGTCCTGCGTCTACGGCAATCCGGGCGGTCTTCCCAGCGTCCTTGCCAGCATCGACTTCCGCAACCACTACCCTGCGGTGTCGTTCGCGAGCGACGTGACGAACCCTGCGCTTTACTCGCTGACGTCCACATGGGCCTTCGGAAACCGCTCCGAAGCGCAGCTCGACGCGTATCGGATTGATGGGGCCTACCAGATCAGCGACGACGGCCTTCTGCGAAAGCTACAGTTCGGCGGCCGATACGGGACGCGTGACGTCAGCAACGACGCTTTCCGGCTCTTGTCTCCGATCTCATTCGGCGGGACGCCTTATCTCTACTACTTCAAGGACGCGACTGGCATTAACCGGGTCAACGGGCTCAACCGCTCCCTCTTGCCGGTGCGCAAGTTCGCCGACATTCCCGGCCTGACCACGATGGCCACCGGCTTTGGTCCCATTACGGGCATTCCAGCCCTACCAGCGATCAATCCGACCGCGCTCAACGATGTCCGGCAGTTCAATGAGGCATTGTTTCCTGGTACGCGGGAATTCGCAAACCCGACCCAGTCGTATCGCGTCAACAGTCGCGACGTCGCCGCCTACCTTCAGGCGGACGTCGGCGGGCAGCTGATCGTTCCGTTCACTGGGAACGTCGGATTGCGCTACGCGCGCAATTCGCTCGACATCTTTACCAACCCAGCGAACGGGATCGCCTTCGTCGGATTGAACGCCAACAACGGCGTCCAGCTGGCGCTGCCCACCGTAAAATACAAGAACGACAGCGACTTCTGGCTACCGAATGCCAACCTCAATTTCGAGCTGGCGAGCGACATGCGACTGCGGTTCGCGTTCGCCAAGGTTGTCGGGACCTACGATCTGGCCACGCTCGGGCAGGGCTTCGCGTTCAGTTACGTTATCAACGGTTCGCGGACGTTCAACGGGCAGCCCCTCCCGTCGGATCTGAAGCGCTTCAACTCGGGATCCGCCGGAAACCCATCTCTGAAGCTTCCGCAGTCGACGAACTACAATGTTTCCTATGAATGGTATTTCTCGCGCAACAGCATCCTGTCGGTGGCTGCCTTCCTGTTCGACGTCAAATCGTTCCTACAGACGAACACGGCGATAGAAGCGCAGCCAGACGAAGACGACGTCGTTCGCGAGGGGGGGCCGGTGACGCGTCCTGCTAATGGGAAGGGCGGGATCATCAAAGGTGTGGAGATTGGGCTCCAGACGACCTTCGACTATCTGCCTGGTCTGCTCAGCGGCTTCGGCACGCAGCTGAACTACACGTTGTCCGACAGCAGCAGCTCGAACGTCGATCTCTTTGGAAGGACGCTGCCCGTTCCAGACAATTCGCGGCATCAGGTCAACGCGGTCGTTTTCTATCAGAAGGGTCCATTCCAGGGACGGGTGGCAATGAACTACCGCAGCAAGCGCTTCAACGGCCTGACGCCGGCCGGAAGCGATAATCTGGCCGTGTTCACCAAGCCGACGAACTATCTGGACGCGTCGCTCAGCTATGATGTCACGCCGCGCTTCACGGTATACGTGCAGGGCACCAATCTCACGCAGGAGAACGAAGAGCGCTACGCCCAGTTCAAGAACTTCTATCTCGACCAGGCTATCTTCGAACGTCGCGTCCTGGGCGGGGTTCGGATACGGCTATGAAGCGCAGGAACGCATCTGCTCAGCTTGCAGGCTATATCGTCCGCAGCGCGATTGCGATCGTCGCGCTTGCGGGCGCCAGCGCAGCATCCGCGGCACTTCCTCGCTGCGAACTGACCCCATCCGGGCGGCAGATTATCGAGATCGGTGCGACGGGCGTAACGCGTCCGGTATTGCTCTACGTGCCTCACGCGCCCCGGTCCTGGAAGGCTCTGCCACTCATTCTCAACCTGCATGGTAGCGGCTCGAATGGCGCACAGCAGCTCGACCGTTCGGGATTGATGGAGCTTGCGGATCGCCACCACGCGATCGTGGCCTCGCCGGATGGGGGGCTTACGCTTCCGTCCGGTGGCTTGGCGTGGAACATCCCAGGCATGCCGACCACGGCCGGGACCTTGCCGCCAGCCGATGCGCCCGATGACGTCGCGCACATCCTGGCGTTGATCGACACGTTGATCGCAAAGGGCTGCACCGACCCCGGACGGGTTTACGCGACCGGTCTTTCCGGAGGCGGCCGGATGGTCTCGCTGCTTGGCTGCGTTCTGTCCGATCGTCTGGCGGCGATTGCACCGGTTGTAGGACTCAGGGCGGGGGCGCCCGATCGCTCGACACCTGCCAAGCCTGATTTGATGAGCTGCCGTCCGACAACGCCAGTTCCGGTCATCGCCTTCTCGGGCGGCGCCGACACCACAAATCCGATCGATGGCGGTGGGGCGAAGTACTGGCAATATGGACTGCTGGCAGCGGAGCGCCGCTGGGCGGATATTGATGGATGCCAAGGCTTCGCCGAAACTGAACCTAGCAGGTCTGGAAGAACGAAGCGCCGCTATCTCGGCTGCCGACCGGGGGCGGACGTGGTCTCCTACGTGACTAAAAACGGCACACACAAATGGGATGTCGCGGACACGCGACTCATGTGGCGCTTCATGTCCGCTCATAGCCGTCATCTCAAAGCGCGTTGGTAGCCGGCGCTGGCGATGAGGGATGATCTACGTACTTTTATTCAATCAAATTGAATAAGTATTGCAAACGCAACTGAAAGCTGCTTTTCAGGCAAGACCAAGAGGGCTTGGAAAGAGCCGAGTGGGGGAGGGAACATGACACTGCGCCGAAGCGCCGTGCACGTTCGAGTTCCCTCCCGGTCAGGATGAGGGGATGAAGGCAATGCGTAAACTCACAGCACTCCGATCGGTTCTATTCACGGCTAGCTCCGTTGTAGCGCTTCTAGGCGCACAGTCCGCGACGGCGCAGCAGACCACGTCGGACGGTCCGGCAGCAGCGGCCCCGGATGCTGCAACGCCACCAGTTCAGGACGGCGCCAACGAGCAGGACATCGTCGTGACAGGCGTCCGTGGAGCGCAGCAGAAGGCTATCAACGTCAAGCGCGAGGCGTCGCAAATCGTCGACTCGATTGCCGCCGAAGACATTGGCAAGCTGCCCGACGTCACCATTGCTGATTCACTTCAACGCGTCACCGGCGTGCAGATCACGCGTTCTGCCGGACAGGGGGCGTCAGTCAACATCCGAGGCCTGGCCAACGTCCTGACGACGCTGAACGGCGAGCAGTTCCTCGGCGCATCCAACATCACCGGGGCGCAGCCTAACCTGACGGACATCCCGTCGACGCTGTTCGCCGGTGTCGACGTCATCAAGTCGCCAACGGCCGCAGACCTAACGGGCGGCAACTCGGGCATCATCGCTCTGAAGACCCGCCGACCCTTCGATCTCCATAAGGGGCTGACGGCGACGGGCTCGGTGCAGGACACGTACGGGAACATCACCAAGGACTGGAGCCAGAACGCTTCTGCCCTGGTCGCATACAACGGCAGCCGCATCGGGTTTCTTCTTGCCGGCTCGTATGATCACGAGATCCTGAGCAACAAGAACCCGCGCGTGACCAACGGCATCCTGAAGACGACCGATGCCCAGGCCGGCTTCGACGTCCGCAAGGACGGCGACATCACGAACAGCACGAAGCTTGCCGACAAGGACTATTTCTACAACCCCGTCGCTCTCGAGTTCGACAATGGGCAGACGCAGCGCGAGCGCATCGGGGCGAACGCTTCGGTGCAGTACGACGTCACGGATTCTATCCAGCTCATCGGCGACGTCGCCTACACCCGATTCCGCAACAGGAATTCGGGCAACACGGCTGTGCTGCACGGCAACTTCTCGAACGACAGCTACCTCCCGTCGTCGATCATCGATAGCAACGGCGTCGTACAGTTCGCCGATCTGAACCTGTCGCGGTTTCAGGTTCACACGCTGAACGCGTACAACAAGGCTCGATCGCTCAATACGAACCTTGAGGCTCGCTTCAAAAACGACGGACCGTTCAGCGCGACCCTGCGCTACGTGCATGGGGATTCGCGGAACAGCTCCACCCAGACCGACATCGACTCCTGGGCGACTAGAGCCGGCGTCGTTCCCCGTTCGCTTCCGACCAGCTGCGCGGGAGCCACGATTCCGGCCAACTGCAGCTACGCTAACCCAGGAGGCTTGGCTGCCGTTCGCGCTACGGTGGACTTCCGCGGATCAGAGCCTTCGGTGAACTTCCTCACGGACGTGACGAACCCAGCCAACTACTCCCTGACCTCCACTTGGTCGCAAGCGTCGAAGCAGAAGGCTACGCTCGACGTCTACCGCGCGGACGCGCAATACGATACCGACCTGGGTCCGCTCAAAAACATCCGCATCGGCGGCAGGTACGGCAATCGCGACGCCGGCAACAACGCATTCCGATATCTGTCGCCTATCGGTCCGGCCGGCCATCTGTACTTCTACAGGGATCCCCTCGTTGTCGATACGTTGGGTTACAGCGTAGTGCCAATTCGCAAGTTCAACGATCTGCCGGGGCTGGTAACGTCGGCGGGCGGCTTTGGACCAATTAGCGGCATTCCCAACCTCCCAGCTATCTCACCCAACGCACTTAACGACGTGAACGCATACAACGCACTGCTTTTCCCGGGCACGAAAGCATACCTTGATCCGCAGAACAGCTACCGCGTTACCCAACGCCAGATTAGCGCGTACGCCGAAGCCAACTTCGATGGATCGGTAGGTTCACTCGATTTTACCGGCAACGCCGGCGTACGATACGTGAAGACTAAGCTTGGTATTTACTCCTTCCCAACGGGTAATCAGTTTATTGGGGATCAATCGTTCAACGGCGTTGCAATCGCGACCGGGACGTCAAAGTCAAACAATGATAGTGAAGACTTCCTGCCGGACGCAAACCTTAGCCTGCACGTGCGCCAGGACATGTATCTGCGCTTCGCTTACGCCAAGACGCTAGGACAGCTCGACCTTTCCCAGTTCGGTCGTGGTCTGGCATCATCGTACGCAGTGAATGGAACGCGGACCTATCAAGGGGTGGCGCTTAATCCAAGCCTACAGCGCTACAGTTCCGGATCGGCAGGTAACCCCAATCTCGAGCTGCCGCGATCGGCCAACTACAACGTCTCATACGAATGGTATTTTAATCAGAGCAGCCTTCTATCTGTTGCCGCCTTTTGGTTCGACGTTGAGAGCTTCCTGCAGACGAACACCCTGATTGAGGCGCAGCCTGACGCCGATGGCGTCGTCCGGGAAGGTGGCCCGGTCACGCGACCGGTCAACGGTAAGGGTGGCTCCATCAAGGGCGTCGAAGTCGGTTTTCAGACCGTCTTCGATTGGCTGCCTGGTGTGCTCAGCGGCTTCGGCGGCCAGCTTAACTACACCTACTCCGACAGCGGCAGTTCCAACGTCGATCTATTCGGCAAGTCGCTGCCCGTTCCGGACAACTCGAAGCATCAGGCCAACGCAGTGCTGTTCTATCAGAAGGGCCCAGTGCAGGGCCGTGTGGCCTACAACTATCGCAGTAAGCGCTTCGGTGGGTTCGTCGCTGCGGCCGATGACAATCTGGCCGTCTGGAACCGCGCGACAGGCTATCTGGACGCGTCCGCGAGCTATGACGTGACACCGAAGTTCACGATGTTCGTGCAAGGGTCGAACCTGACCAAGGAGAACGAGGAGCAATACGCCCAGTTCAAGAACTTCTGGTATGGCTCGAGCATCTTCGAACGACGAGTGACGTTTGGCGTCCGCATCCGCAACTGAGCTTCACGCGATACCCTAGGCTGGTTCTCCTCCCCTTGACCAGCCACTCACGGGGTTCACTCAGGCCGCAGCGACATTTCGCTGCGGCCATATTTTTGTTCGCGTCACCAGCCGTATTTGATGCAATATGGAGGGGATGAATGATAGCGGTAACGGCAAGATGGTGGCGACGGTGTCCAAGGACGACGGCATGCGTGGCAACGACCGGCAGCCTCGGCTGACCGTTGGCCTGTCTGGCAGCAATCTTGTCCGCGTCAGCGACTTCAACCAGCGGGTGGTCCTGCAGGCCATCCGTGTCGCAGGAGGCGAGGTTTCGCGTTCCGAACTCGCCGCGGCGACCGGCCTCACGTTTCCCACCATAGCCAACATCACCCGTCGTCTCATCGACGAGGGTCTCATCCACGAGACCGCCCGCATCAAAGGCCCCAGAGGTAGCCCCGCTTCGCGGCTCGCGATCGATCCCGATGGGTGCTTCTCTTTAGGGGTAAACATCGATCGGGATCATGTCGCCGTCGTGATCCTCGACCTCGCGGGGGGCGTTCGCGCGCGATCCGTCAAGGAAGTCGATTTCCCTAGTCCTGAAATGGTCGTCAACTTCGTTCAGGAGTGGTACGCCGTGACGACTGACGCATTGAAACTGGACCGAGAACGCTTCATCGGTATCGGTCTTGCGATACCTGACGATATCGGAACAATCGCGCTGCCGAAGATGCCGGACGCATACGGCGTATGGGCAACGACGAACGTCTCACTTCTGCTTCAAGACGGACTAGGTCTACCCGTCCTTCGTGACAACGACGCCGCAGCGGCAGCGATCGGAGAAGCGCAGTTCGGTAATGGACGGCAGTTCACTGACTTCTTTTACGTGTTGATCAGCGCCGGACTGGGCGGTGCCGTCGTCGTAGACAACGAGTATGTGCGCGGCGGAAACGGGCGAGCAGGTGAACTTGGCCTCCTTCCGGCGGACTTCAACCATCCCGGAGGGCCGACCGTCCAGGACTGCGTGTCCCTGTCCGAACTCAGGCTTAGGCTGGAGAAAGCGGGATATGCGGGTAGCGTGGCGGAACTTCGCGCAGACGTTGAACGCCACAACCCGGTCGTCCGCGCTTGGTCCCTGGAGGCGGCAAAGACTCTCACGCTCCCCATCATGACGGTGAACGCCCTCCTCAACCCGACCGCGATCTTCATCGGCGCGCGACTGCCGTCGTGTCTGCTGGACAGCCTCATACTCGAACTGAATCGTAACATCGCCGCGCTCGGAAGCGCGGTCCCGAACATGGCTTTGATCCAACGAGCGAGTCATGACGAGGACGCCGTCGCTATCGGTGCGGCCATTTTGCCGTTCATAGCCCATACGTTGCCGTCGCACGCTGCACTCATGAAGAACCTTAGCTGACGCCCTGCTCCCGATCGTCGCGTCCCGACATGGCGCGGCGGTAGAAGTCCAACGTCAGCGTCACGGACTACAGGAACAGCGCCGGGTCAAAGCGCGGCCCTTCGTCTCTCAGGAACGCAAGCTGTGCGTTCACCTCATGCCATTCGTAGTGCGCAGCGACGTCCTGCAACCGCGCACGGATCATCTCCCGTCCTGCAAAGGGGACGGGTGGATCCTGCCGCCCCCAAACGAACATGGTTTCGGCCTTCAAGTCCGACATGCGCTTCAGGCTGTCGTCCGACCCACCTTCTCCGAGTGTGGCCGAGTGGATGTCGGTGGGGTAAAAGCAGGCGGCCGCAGACACCCGCGGATCGAGTGCCGCCCGATAGGGGAGATGGCCACTGAGGCACACGCCGAACGTGCCAAGTCTGCCATCGGCAGCCGCGGCAGCCGCGGCATCACGGCCAACACCGTCGCCCCCGGCGCGATCGAGACCGACTTCCTGGGCGGTGCCGTGCGCGAGATCCCCCATTACAACCAGGCATTCGCCGGCATGACGGCGCTCGGCCGCGTCGGCCTGCCTGACGACATCGGCCCCATGGTCGCTAGCTTGCTCGGTACAGACAACCGCTGGGTCAACGGCCAGCGCATCAAAGTGTCCGGCGGACAGACGATGTGAATCACTGCGAGTGCCGCTGTCGCGAGGTACTCCCACATTCCGGACCTCAGATATCTCATGCCCAAGATGTTGATTCATTCTCCTGCCGGCACGTTCGATGCGGCGGATCGGCAGCGGGTAGCGAGCGCCCTCATGACGCTTGGGCTCGATTGCGAGCGCCTGCCGCACTCGCCCCTAGTGCGAAGTACCGTCTGGACCTACTTCAGCGATTACCATGCTGATGCAGTCTTCATGGGTGACGAACCCGCACGGCTCCCCGTGGTCACGCTACAGATCTACGTATTGCGAGCGGGTGGAGCGTATCGCGCGAGCGGGCCGGTTGCGAATGCCCGTAGAGCGCTCGGTGGCGCTGATCCATGCTGCCGGAGTCGGCACGGTGACGACCTTGCTTGCACTTCCCGAGGCGAGCGCTACCCGCAGCTATCGCCCGCGACGCGGGATGCCGCACTCGCATCCATCGTTACGAGCTTGCCCAAGCAGGACCATGCCGATCTGGCATCATTGGCGGTCGGACTGCGGGCTCACCTCGATAGCCTCGCCTAAGCCAGCGAGGTTGCGAGGGCTCAAACTGGCTTCGTCGTTCAGACAGTGCGAAGGGCGGGAGACTCCAGTCTGAGCCAGCGTCGCCTTCGAAGGAAGCGACGCAGCAGGGCCCTTTCAACTATCGCTACGATCAACATTCCGCCCTCGATCACGGCGTCCTAAAAGCTATAACTCCCGCGTATGAACGCTGATCTACCGTTAAATCCGAAGGGGGAAACGGCGTTGTAAGGCTGGGTGCCGGCATTGTCGGCGCCATTGCTCCCGACCGCAACGCTAGAGACCGTTGAGGCGATATTTTCGTCCGGATAGATGTCAAAGACGTTCTGCGCTCCCACGCTCAGCTTAAGCGCACGGGTTGCCTGCCAGCCGACATCGATATCCGTCAGGATTTTGGCACCAAAGCGCTGGACGATGTCTGAGTTCGCCGCACTACCCGTCGAGGGAACCAAGCGAACGTCATAGCCCTGAACCAATGCTGCGACTTGGGCCGGCGTACGATTAAGCAACGCTACCGTAGCGACGCGCCCATACCGGGTGTTCGTGACGGACAACGTAAACGGTCCCCGCGCATAATTCAGATCCAGTGTGATCTTGTCGCGCGGTAGGCTGTCCGAAAAGCGAAGTTGCTGGGTTAGGTCAAAGAGTGGCGTAGTGATGCCCAGCGCCGCGATCGGTACCGGGGTGCCCGCGATCCTGTCGAACGTCGTCTTGTTATAATTGCCGGCAAGCGTGGCTGTGATCCGGCTTCCATCTCCAAAGCGATGTCGGTAGTTCATGACTAGATCGATGCCCTTGGTTTCCGTGTCGACCGCGTTGGTCAGGAACGACAACGCAGCAAAGCCAGACTGCCCATTGGTGGCCAGATAGTTGGTCAGGCGGGCGTCCTGAAAGGTCGATGAGATCGCGATGCGGTCGCGCACCTTAATCCGGTAGGCATCGAGCGTCGCCGTGAAACCGCCGGCCTCGAAGACGGTACCGATAGACACGTTGCTTGACTGTTCAGGTTTCAGGTCAGTCGCGCCCGCTAGCCGCGCTGCAGGATTGTTGACTGCCGCCACCCGCACGATCGCCTGGGCGCCGTTGAGGATCAGCGTATTCGATGCGTTATAGCCGGACTGTGCCAGCGCAGGCGCGCGAAAGCCGGTGTTGTAAGAGCCTCGCAACGCCAGTCCGCCGAACAGACCGAGCCGCCCGGCAGCCTTGAAATTTGTGGTACTGCCGAAGTCGGAATACCGTTCGTGCCTGGCCGCACCTGACAGCAGCAGCCGGCCGAAAAACTGCTTTTCCACTTCGCCATACATCGCGACGCTGTCGCGAGCGATCGACGCACGATCATCGGGTCCGTTGCTTGGTCCGGGTTGCGAACCTATCGGCCCCGGACGACCGGCGTTGGGGCCATCCGGAATCAATACCCCGCCATTGCGATAGCCATCAGGCGCCCCCGAGAAAAGACGGTAGGCTTCCTCGCGATACTCGGCGCCGAAAGCCAGCCTGAACGGCTGATCGTCACCGACCGGGATCTCTCGCGTGAAATCGAGGTTCGAGGTCCACTGATAGAAGTCGCTCCCGCCACGGTAAAAGCGCGATGGGGAGGCAGCCCCCAAGGACACGTTGACGCTGTCGACGTAAGTCGTGCGGACGGTGCTGACGCCATAGACGGTCGACAGGTCCCAACCGAACCCCGCCAGGTCGTCTCCACGCAGACCGATCGCGGTGGAAATGTTCTCCAGCCTGGTGTCGAGGCCTGGGCTGTAACCGTCCGGGTAGAGCGCGCGTACCGTCTCGTCCTGTCCAGGACGGCGGAAGAAATACTGGATGTCGCCATCGAGGCGATTGTACCCACCAAAGCTGTAAAGTTCGGTCCCCCCTGGCAGGGGCGCGACGAGGTTGTAGAAGAGCTGGTAGTTTCGGTTTGGCTGATCGCCCTGCTGGAATACGTTCCGGTCGAACCCGGCTTCCCGCGGGTCAAGCGTCCCGTTCGATGGTGTCAGTCCAACACCGGAGCCATAGTTGCCAGAAGGCGCGACTGGCCGACCAGCGGCGTTCGTCCCGAGATACTGCTGCCGCGTATCTGCCCGCGCACGATTGGTGCCGTCCCGGTCTTGGTAAGCTGCGGTCAGGCGCAGGACGCCGTTCGCTCCGAGCGGGATGCCGGTGGAGGCGCTCGCCTCGTAGGTGTCACCGTCGCCCTTCGTGGTCTGCACATAGCCTGCCTGCGCGATGGTGCCGAGCGAGCGGTCGAGGATCATGTTGATGACCCCTGAGATCGCGTCGGAGCCGTATTGGGCGGCAGCACCATCGCGCAGCACTTCGATCCTCGACATGGCAAGGGTCGGGATGGCGTTGAAATCAACCGCGACGTCGCCGCGACCGATGCCGTTGCTCGAATTGAGGTCGGCCGTGGTGTGGCGACGTTTGCCATTGATCAGCACGAGCAGTTCGCCGGCCCCTAGTCCGCGCAGGGACGGTGGCTGGATGAAATCGCCGACACCTGATGCCAGCGGTCGCGGAGCGCTGAAGCTCGGCACCTGAACCTTCAGCATCTGGATGAGATCGACACGCCCGCTCTGTTGCAGCGCCTCGCGCGATATGGCGTCTACCGGCGTCGACGATTGCGTTGCCGTGCGGCCACCAAAACGACTGCCGGTAACGATGATCTCGCCGGCCTCATCGTCGTCTTCGACTGCGTCGGCTTCCCGAACGACCTCCTGCGCCAACACAGGCATCGGCATCGCAGCGGTGGCGGCAAGCGCTATCGCGAATGATCGCATGTAGATCCCCTGAAGTGATGTTATCTTATTATGTTTGGCGAGTTGCCGATGGCCGCTTTTTTGACGAGCGGAAGGTCCGGTAGCTCCGGGTTAGCGTTTACTGCGGTGAAGGGGTGGTATCAGCGCCGGTCAGCGGCTTTTCTTGATCCATCCGCTGTATGCACTTGAGCGGTAAAGATCGGTGCCCGACCGAAGTCGACCCTGCCAAACGGCCGGTCGCGAAACAGATACCCGTAGTAGAAATTGCGCAGCCTGGCGTGGAAGGCACGCACTCGGTCCTGATACCCCAACTGTGCGCGAACGTCGGTGTCAGCCAGCCGGGTCAGCAAAGCCTGCACCCCCACCGAGGGCAGCACCCACCCAAGCATGCGCGCAGCGGCATCGCGGCGCTCCAAACCGCTTCGATAGGCACGGACCTTGGTCGCGACGCTTTCGTCACCGACCTGATGGAAGGCGAAATACCATTTGTAATGGAAGGCCGACCCAAGCGGGGCAGAGTCCGCCCATTCGGGATGACCGGCATAGAAGCGACGCATCGTCGTTTCGCGGGGAATGTCCCAGGCGCGGTTGACCATCTCACGCTGGGCCAGCGCGATCTCTGCGCCCTGACCAATCGGCACGGCGCGGTTGATTGCGACGTGCGCCAGTGTCGGCAGGACGAGCACCAGTACAAGCCAGCAGGCTGCCAGCGTTGCGGCGTTTGCGACCGAGCTCCAGCGGAGTCTCGCGACCAGTGCGGCGAGCGCCATCCAGAACAGAAGGTAGGCAAGGATCACGGCGAGGACCGCGAGAATGGCTGCGCCCCCGACGCCGGACGCTACCGCGGCAACGGTGAAGGGTACGGCAAGTGCGACCCATAACAGCGCGATACGCAGCAGCATACGTCGCCGGAACAGCGTTGCGCCGCCCCGCGGTAGAGCATCCAGCATCCGTAGCCGGCCCGCCTCGCGTTCTCCGGACGTCAGATCATGGAACAGCGCCACCACGAACAGCGGCGCGAGGAAGACAAGGACGAACGCGAAATCGAACCGGCCTGGCAGAGCAAGTTCAGGATTGAAGACGTCGCCGTCATAGATCTGCGCCTCCAGCCCCAAGGCGCGGACGCGCAGGATGTAGGGTGAGACGTCGCGCATCCCGAGTGCGGCGAAGGCCAACGGGGACGGTGCGTCCCAGGTTGGGTGGAAGCTGTAATAGCCCGCACTGCCTGCGTCCTTGGTCCGGTCGACATAGTTGGCAACGGCCGTGATATCTTCGGATTGTGCGGCCGGGATTGCAGCGATCGCGGTACGCTGCCGGGAGATTTCCACCATGCCTGCGGTGACCGCAGCAGCGGTGAGTATGGCCATCAGGATCAGTGCCACGACGCTTAACCGCGCACGGAGCAGCAGGCGCAGTTCATGCATCCACAGGGTCATTGACGGGCTCCCAGACGGCGAGTCACCCGCGTGAGCAGCAGGGTGGCGACTGCCAACCACAGTCCCAGAATACTGATCCCGGGCAGCGCCGCCGCCGCAAGCGCTGCGGCACTTGGCGCAACGAAGGCGAAATCGGGCATATGTTGCCAATTGTCCGCGGCAATCCGCTTGCGGCGATCGGCACCCGCATCCTCGGCTATATCGTCGGCGTAGCTGACATTCTTTGCCTCCATCCGGTTAAGACGCTGCACAAGGGCGTAGCGATACGTTTCCGCCTGTTCGAGGAAGCGACGGTGTCCGGCAAAGTCGGTGTCCGCCGCAGCCATCGACAGCGCGCGGATCGCGATCGTTGGGCTCAGGACACCGATCGCGTCGACCAACCGGTTCTGAGCGGTCTGTGCCGCGAAGCTGGCACCTGCATAGCGATCGAACAGACCGGACGTCAGCCGCTCCCCCTCCATCGCCAGCAATCCCTTGTAGTTCACCGGCAGATCCTCGACCCGGGTTACGCCGTAGCGTTGCAGGACCGACTGCTTGAAGGCTGCCAGATGCGGATCGTCGGGATTGTGACTGTCACCCAGCTGGCGCAGGTCTCGCGCGATGGCGACATCGGTCTGAAGACGGTTCTGGAGCGGCACCGCAGCCCCCGCGATGTCGGGGGCGATGCGCGGCAGCAGCACGACCGCGACCGTCCATATTGCCAGCAGTGCAAGGAGGGCATCGCGCCCGCGCCGAGCAAAGCCCGACGCTAGCAGGATCAGGACGACCCACAGGGCAAGATACAGCGCATAGCCAAGTCCGATGGCCGCCATTGGCAACGCCAGCGTGCCGGGTTGCGCGACGACGGCGACAAAACCTACCATCGCCGGCAATCCGACGATCACGGCCACGATCCCGAGCGCGGCAAGCTTGCCGCGTACCAGCTGTCCGCGCGAGACACCCTGCAGCATCAGTAATCGCAGTGTTCCTCGTTCGGTCTCGCGCGCCAGCACGCCGAAGCCTAGGAAGATCAGCAGTAATGGGGCGACTACCTGGAGGACGAAGGCGGGGGTGAGTTGCCCAAAACGTACCAGCAGCGAGCTTTGCCGCACATCGCCAAAATTGGCACTGTTCTGGCGGTGGCCTTCGAGAAACATGCTGTTGCCCGTGAAGGCATCGACACCGGGATCGAACGCGGCCAACGCACCCAGCGGCCGATAGATGAAGGTGCCGTAATGGACCATGCGGTGCGGGTGGCGATCGGGTTGAGCCTTGAACGCCGCAGCGGCCACCTGCTGATGCCGCGCGCGCAACTCGGCAATGGCCCGCTGGTGCGACCATGAACTGAGTACAGCCGACAGAGTCAGCAGGACGAGGAGAACAAGCGCGATCACCGCGACGCGGTTGCGTGCCATCAACCGGAGTTCGTCGCGCGCGATCAGGTGGATCGCGCTCATGCCGCACGGGTCCCTACGCCAATCTGGAACCGCGCGTGCAGGGCGCGAATGTCGAACCGTTCGGCCCCGGTGGCCGTGACATCCTCGACGATCCGGCCCTGTTCAAGGAAGGCGATGCGGTCGGCGACATCGGCGGCAGATAAGAGGTCGTGCGTTACCATAAGCACTGCGGTGCCGCGGTCGCGCACTTTCAGGAGCAGCGCGTTGAAGTCGGCGGTTGCGCGCGGGTCGAGACCAGAGGTCGGCTCGTCGAGCAGCAGCACCGGCACTTCGCGCAGCAACGCCACGGCAATCGCGACCTTCTGCCGCATACCCTTGGAGAAGCCGCCCAGCCGTTGGTCCCACGCACGGTCCTGCAATCCGGCAGCAGCCAGCGCAGCGGTGATCGTTCCCCGGTCCTGACGTTGATCAGCGAGTGCCAACATGTAATCGGCATTCTCAACCGCGCTCAGATGCTCGTACAGCGCGACGTTCTCGGGGAGATAGGCAATGCGGCGGCGTGCCGCGTCAGCATCAGCTCCTGGGTCGATGCCGCAGACTGCAATCTGCCCCGCATCCGCGCGCACAAAGCCAAGCAGAGCGGACAAAGTGGTCGACTTGCCCGCTCCGTTGCCGCCCAGCAACGCCGTGATGCTGCTGGCAGGAACGGTAAGCGAAAGACCGTCGAGAACGCGATGGTTGCCGTAGGCAAGCGCCAGTTCGTGGATAGCGATAGGGTTACCGTTGTTACCGGGCATAGGCCTCAATCTGCAAGCGACATGATATAGCGTATCATACGGCGTTGTTGCTGTGTTGCAACATTCCATGTCGAGACAGGGAGCAAGTAGCGCGCGAGACGCGGCTCCTCGCTGGCGAGGAACGATGATCATGGCTGCGTCCAAAGAGGTCGGCATTTTTCCAATGTCAGTCGGAACGACCGTCAGATGTTATGCGCTTGAACTCAGCGCATAAGGAGTTGATTATGTACAAGAAGATTCTTATCGCTGCGGTTGTAACCGCGGCACTTGGTTCCCCCGCCTTTGCAGATATGCCAGGCAAGAACTGGATCAGCAGCGCTAAGGTGAAGGCCATGCTTTCCAAGCGAGGTTATCGGGTCACGAAGCTGGAAGCCGACGATGGCCATTGGGAAGGCGAAGCCCGCAAAGCCAAGGCAAACTACGAGTTTCACGTCGATCCGCATTCAGGTGCCATCACAAAGATGGAGCGTGATCATTCCTAGTCGTGCGGACACGACGCGCGTTACGCCCACGTTGGACGTGGCGCCTTCGTGTCATAATTCTACTACGAAAAGACCGCTAGTTTAAGCCGGTTCGCGTTTTACTAGTAGATGGCGATCGCTAAAAACCTAGGTGACGTTGGTTAGTCCTTGAGCAAACACCACCAGCACCGCACGAAGCTCGCTATTTCTTACAGCTCCAATCGCTGTGTTGATGGGCATCCAGCATCGCTGTCGCTGGTGCATTTCCGGCCAGCTTTTGTTTTCCTGACGAACCAGCATCGGAAACGCCTGAACCGCTACCATCTTGGCCTGGCCGTCGTCTTGAGTTTTCAATTGATGGTAGGTCCCAACAAGTAAGGCGCTAATTGTGCCTGTAACGCCGGCTTCCTCAAACGCCTCACGAGCGGCAGATCGGTGCGCTGGCATTCCCTGCTTTACCTTACCCTTGGGCAATACCCATCGAGATCGCTTTCGAGAAGTGACTAGCAAAACCTCGATGCCATTCAGGCGGCTGTTGCGATATGGTATAGCGGCGGACTGCAAAATGATGTCACTACCTAATCGATGGCAATGCGGTGGGCACCATCTAACGTGGCCATGAGGAACCGCGCAATCGAAACGGCTACCGGTCTTGAAGATATGCTTTTGCCGGAGAGCCATGCTCGGCTGTTTCGATCGCACGCATCGAATTTGGACGACGTCGCGCATAGCATGAACGAGCAGATCGGCGAGGGTCGTTTCGACAAGATGCTCCGGCTTGCCCTTTCCGATCCCGATGGGGAGGTTTGGCGCTACACCATAGAGGTGACAGGGCATGTCGTTGCCCAAGCGATCCCAGAATATGGCGCTGTGATGCAGCATCGTCTGCTATAGCCACCGATAATACTGTGAGCGAATGTTGGCTAGCGAGACGTCGAAGGCAGATCGGAACGACTGACCACGGGCGAGGCCGGCCTAGCCGCTTTTGATCGCCTAATTTCCGCTATGCCCTGACGGAAAACACATGTTGGTTGGCGACGGCGTTTTGCGACGATCAAGAGGCTACCGTCCGAAATCACCTGTTTGTCGCACAACTATAATTACGACCGGGTTTTCCGCACATCCGGCCGCTGAACGGCGGGGAGCAGAACGGCAGCTTTCGGGAAGGCAGGTGGCATTAGCCGACATTGCGGGGCTCAGCTTTTCCCGAAAAGGATCCAGACTGTGCGGAAACTCGCCGTTGGCTGGTGCCGCGCCTTGGATGCACGGGATGAGGGCGGTGTTAGTGGCTGAGG
>NZ_JAPZPQ010000013.1:0-49649 GCF_040407505.1 Sphingomonas faeni
GCGTTTCTCCCGCCCCCCCCCCCCCCCCCCCCCCCCCCCCCCCCCCCCCCCCCCCCGCCCCCCCCCCCCCCCCCGCGGGGGGGGGGGCCCCCCCCCCCCCCCCCGGGGGGGGGGGGGGGGGGGGGGGCCCCCCCTGTTCCAGGCGGTGTCCTGCTTGGCTGCCCCTCACCCCGACCCTCTCCCCGCAGGGGAGAGGGAGCAGAACTAGCGCGGCAACTCGATGATCGCGTCGAGACCGCCAGCCGGACGGTTGACCAGCCGGATCTCGCCGCCAGCTTCCCGCACGATCGCGCGGGCCAGCGCCAAGCCCAACCCGATCCCCCCCGTCTCGCGGTTCCGCGAACTCTCCAGCCGCGTGAAGGCGTCGAACACGTCGCCCATCCGATCTTCCGGGATACCCGGCCCCTGATCCGTTACGACGATCGCCACGGTCTTCGCCCCCGCCTCGACACGCACTTCCGCCGACACGCCGTATTTGATCGCGTTCTCGATCAGATTGCGGACCGCGCGACGGATCAGCGACGGCCGCAGATGCATCCGCAGCCGCTCCGTCTCGACGAAGCTGACGTCGCTGCCGATATCGCGGAAATCCTCGACCACCGCATCGACCAGCGCCGCTAGGTCGACGTCCGTCAGCGGTTCGCTTGGCCGCCCGAGCCGTGCCAGCGACAGGATGTCGTCGAGCGTCCGGTTCATCTCCGCCACCGTATCGATCATCCGCGCCCGATCGACATCGTCCTCGACCGACTCGATGCGCACTCGCAGAGCCGCCAGCGGCGTGCGTAGGTCATGGCCGATCGCCCCGAGCATCCGGTCCTTCTCGTCGAGCATTCCCGTGACACGGAGCCTCAGCGCGTTGAACGCCGCGATCAGCGCCACGACGTCGTCAGGCCCATGCGGCGGCATCGGCGCACCTGGATCACCCGGCCGAAAGCTCTCCGCCGCGCGCCGCAAATCCTGAAGCGGGCGCGAAATCCGTCGGACGATCCACAACACGGGCAGCAGTACGATGATGTACAGGATCGCGGTCTGCGTCAGCACCGCGAGTAGCAGTCGCCAACCAGGCTGCGGCCAGGGCGCGGTGATCGCCAGCCATCCGCGTCCGGGCTGCTCGATCGCGATCAGCAGCGTCGCGCTCTGCCGATCGCCGCGCCGCAGCCCGTCGCGGCGATGCGCGTCGCTCGTCTCGTCAGTGGCGGGGCGAAGGCCGGTATCGATCCGCCCGACCGTCAGCCCTAGATCGGCGAACTGCCGACGCAGTTCGGTGGCGACTTCGGGATGACGCTCGAACATCGTGGGTGGGATCGGATTGGCCCGCAAGCGGCGTACGCGGCCGCGGTCGGGGCTCAGCGGGCGGCCGCCATGCGCCTCGCGGTCCAGCGCGTCGGCGATTCGCGTCGCGACCGGTCGCGACGCCTGGGCAAGGCGGAATTCGGACCGATCGTGCAGGATCATGCCGAAGTTGATGACTTGCGCCACCAACAGCGCGATCGCGATCAGCAGCGCCATCTGACCGGCGAGACTGCGCGGCCACGGCCGTCTCACGCGCGGGCCATCACAAGCGGGTGACTTCGGCCGCCAGCGTATAGCCGCCGCCCCAGACCGTCTTGATCAACTCCGGCGTCTTCGCATCCGCCTCGATCTTCCGACGCAACCGGCTGATCTGGTTGTCGATCGCACGGTCGAACGCCGCGGCCTCGCGCCCCTGGGTCAGATCGAGCAACTGGTCACGCGTGAGCACTTGGCGCGGACGCGTGACCAGCGCGAGCAACAGGTTATACTCGCCGGTCGACAGCGGTACGGACACGCCTTCGCGGTCGATCAGCGCGCGCTCGCCCGATTTCAGGACCCAGCCGGCGAACCCGTAGGAGCTGCTCTCGGGCGCGTGCTGGCGTGATCCGCCCGCGGTCGCGCGTCGCAACACCACTTTCACCCGCGTCGCCAACTCACGCGGGGAGAATGGCTTCACGACATAATCGTCCGCGCCCATCTCGAGCCCGACGATCCGGTCCGTCTCCTCCGCACGCGCGGTCAGCAGGATCACCGGCACGTCGCTGGTCGCGGCGATGTGGCGGCACAGCGACAAGCCGTCCTCGCCCGGCATCATGATGTCGAGGATGACTAGATCGATCGCATATGCCGTCAGCCGCGTCCGCGCCGCCTCGGCATCGCCCGCCTGCGTGACGCGAAACCCCTGTTTGGTGAGGTACACGGCCAGCGGCTCGCGGATCGAGCGCTCGTCGTCGACGAGCAGCAGGTGCGGCATATCTCCCATCGGGGCAGTGTCTAGCATGGCGGCTGTCCAGGGGAAGCATCGGGGTTTGCCCGACGCCGCCCCTCTTCCGAGTTATCGAGCAGGTGCGGGCGGGGTCACGCCGTCGCGGCGTTCGCGTCGGTCGACGTAGCGCATCTCGGCGGCGTTGGCGCGCTCTGTCGCGTCGATCGTGCCGTCGTGATTGGCATCCATCCGGTCGAACCGCTTGAGCGCGCGCGCCTCGAACTCTTCGCGTGTCACGCTGCCGTCGCCGTTCGGGTCCATCCGGCGCCCCATGCCGTCATGCTTGCGACCGCCCGGCGGCGGCACGGGGACGTCGCGACCGCTGGCGACCATCCGGTCGTGCAACGCCTCGCGATAGGCGCGCATCTCGCCGGCGGTGATCCGGCCGTCATGGTCGGTATCCATCTGCGCGAACCGCGCATCGGCCTGCGCGATCGCTTCCGCGCGCGTGGCGACGCCGTCGTGGTTCGCATCCTGACGCATTGGTAGGCGCGGTGTTGCGGGGGCGGTTTGCGCGCCGGCGGCGGACGTGATCGCGCTGGCGGCGAGCATCAGGGTGAGGACGGTCTTGCGCATGTCGGTCTCCGGCGGAGTGGGACGAATTCCCATCGAATGACCGTCGTTCTAAGCCCCGGTTGTCGCAGGGTTTTGCCGCCCCTCCACCAATGTGTCGCAAGATATGTCAGGCTTCAGGCAAAGATTGCCACGCTCTGCATCTGTTCGGCGACCGGTGTGCCGTCCGCGTTCCAGATCGCCATCTGCTGGCTCGAACTCCCCTCGCGCACGTAATCGGTGGTCGCGCGGAGCAGCCACCAGCCATCGCGCGTCACTGGCTGCGGCCCCAGGATATTGAGCAGCCACGTCATGGAACTGAGCGGGGCGGGGCCGCCGAGCAGCTTCAACGCGGCGGGTGGCAGGCAATCGGCGACCGCGATCAGTTCGACCATCGGATCGAGCCCGTCACGCTCGGCCAGCCGCACCCAGCGCAGCCATTCCGCCGGCCCGACGCCGTCATCCCGCCGATCGAGCAAGTCGAAGTTCCGCGCGAATGCCACCGCACTGTGGCCACGGAACGTCTGCGTCTCCGGCCCGGGCATCGGAAAGTCGGGCGCACTGCCCGTTTGGTGATCGACTCGCGACGCGACCGCACCCATGAACACGAACGTGGCGCGCAGCCCTAGCCCGGCCTCGCTCTCGACATCCGCCTGGACGAACGCGGCGTTGCGGCCGCGCCGCAACTGGGTCGCGCGTATCACGATGTCGCCGGAAAGTGGCCCGATGAACGACACCTGCGCGGACCGCAGCGGCGGCAGGTCGACGTCCGACTTCTGCGCGGCATGCAGCGCGAGCGCGGCGGAGAAGCCGCCATAAGCGGTTCGGCCCTGCAACCAATTCTCGGGCACCGTCCCGCGCCAGCCGCCGCCTTCGATCGGTTCCAGCGCGTCGATCGCCTGTTTCAGACTGGTCATGCGGCGGCAGCTCCGAGCCTGTCGCGGAGTTCGCGCTTGAGCACCTTGCCGATCGCGCTGCGGGGTAGCTCGTCGGCGACATGGAGCGCGGAGAGGCGTTGCGTCTTGCCGAGCTGGCCGTTCACCCAGGCGAGGATCGCGGGGGCATCGTCGATTACGCCATCGCGTCGCACGTAGAACCCCACCGGCGTCTCACCCCATGCCTCGGATGACACGCCGATCACCGCGCAATCCGCCACCGCCGGGTGCTGCGCCATTACCGCTTCCAGGTCCGATGGATAGATGTTGAACCCGCCCGAGATGATCAGGTCCTTCTTCCGATCCATCAGCGTCAGGAAACCGTCCTCGTCGAACCGCCCCACGTCGCCGTGGCGGATGTAGCGGTTGCCGTCGGCGTCATGCCATTCGGCGTCGCGCGTTGCCTCCGATCGGCCGTGATAGCCGTTCATCATCGCCGGGCTACGGCCGACGACCTCGCCCATCTCGCCGGGCGCGACCTCGACGCCGTCATCGTCGATCAGGCGGATTTCGTGCCCCGGCATCGGCTGGCCGACGGTGTGGAGTTTGGTCGGGTTCGCAGTCGCGTTCAGCGCGCAACTCGCGCCGCCTTCGGTCATGCCGTAGAATTCGACGAGCACGCCCGGCCAGCGCGCGATGACGTCGGCCTTCAACGCCGCGGAGAACGGCGCGCTGGTGCTGGTCTTGAAACGGAACGTCGACAGGTCGAAGCTGTCGAAATCGGGCAGCGCCATGATCCGCTGATACTGCACCGGGACCAGCATCGTGTGCGTCGCGCGGTATCGCTGCGCGAGTTCGAGATAGGCGCGCGCCTCGAACTTGCCCATCAGCACGACCGTGCCGCCCCAGCCGAGCGTCGGCAGGAAGCTGACCAGCGTCGTGTTCGAATAGAGCGGCGTGGCGATCATCGTGACCGCGGTGTCGAACCCCGCCGCCGTGTTGCGGGAGACGTGCGCCCAGCGCATCGCGTGGCTCTGGACGATGCCCTTGGGCGTACCGGTCGTGCCGGAGGAGTAGATGATGTTGAACGGGTCTTCGGGTGCTATATCGACGGGGATCGGCTTGGCTTGGGAAGGAGCAAGCCAATCTGCAAAAGCCTGAAAAGAGTGTTCTCCCGCGAAGGCGGGAGCCCAGTCTGGGCTCCCGCCTTCGCGGGAGAACAAGATGGGGCGGGCTGAAAGCGTTTGCTCCTCTAACGACCGAGCATTCTCCAAATCGAGAAACACGATCGGCGCGCCACTATCTGCAATCATTGCCGCAATCGCAGCCGGCGTAGCGGACGGCGCGATCGGTATCGCGACACACCCCGCGCGTACCGCACCAAGGAATACCGCCGCATAGTCCGTCGTCGGCGCCGCGACGATCGCCACCGCCGTCCCGTGCGCGACCCCGTCGCGCTGCAACGCCGCAGCGACCCGGTCCATCATCGCATCAAGCGTCCGATAGTCCATACTGCCCTTTGCGTCGGCAACGGCAGTCCGATCCCCCCGTTCCACCGCGTGCGCACGGATCAAATCGGGGAGGGTGGCAAAGCCCGTGGCGAGCATATCGGCGGCGGTCGTCATGCGACGCATCGCTAGGCGAACGCGTCCGGCAATGCCATACGGTATATTCGAAAACCGATGCCGAGGAGACGCCGTTGCTGTTCTACGATAGCGCACTGCCAGCGCCCAACCCGCGCCGCGTCCGCATCTTCCTCGCCGAAAAGCATGTCCGCGTGCCGATGGCGCAGATCTCGATCCCCAAGGCCGAGCACAAGGCGGAGCCGTTCCTCGCGGTCAATCCACTCGGCCAGACCCCCGCGCTCACGTTCGACGACGGCCGCGTGCTGACCGAGAGCGTTGCGATCTGTCGTTACTTCGAGATACTCCTTCCCGACCCGCCGATGTTCGGCCACGGTGCGCATAACACTGCCGAGATCGACATGTGGACGCGGCGGATCGAGCTGCGGCTGATGACGCCGTTGTCGATGGTCTGGCTGCACACCCATCCCTGGACTGCGCGGATCGTCCAGCCGCAATATACCGAGTTCGGCGAAAGCCAGCGCCCGCGTGTGCTCGCAGCAATGGGGGAGTTCGACCGCGCGCTCGCCGGTCGCGACTGGCTCGATGGCGAGCGCTACACAATTGCCGATATCGTCCTGCTCACGACGATCGACTTCGCCACGTTCGTCGGAATCGCGATGCCCGACGAGCTTGAGCACTTAAGGGCATGGCATGCCCGTGCCTCTGCCCGACCGAGCGCCCAAGCGTAACCAGTGCAGTTAATCAACTCGTTCATACGATAGAAGTCCTTCCTCGGCTAGCTCCGGCGCGGGACGGGCCGTGCCCGCAGGGGAGAAAGTTGAGTACACAAGCTGATCGTCGTCGCGGCATTGTGGACGCTACCGACCACCATAGCCGCGCAGGAAGCGCCGACGGATACGGCGATCGTCGTGCCGGCGCATACCGAGATAGTATTGCGCCTGGACGAGGAAATCGCGTCGGATCGCGCACGTGTCGGACAATCCGTCGCAATATCCGTTGCGCGGGACGTGATCGTCGACGGCGCGGTGCTGATCCCGCGTGGGGCGCCCGGTGTCGGTGCGGTGACCTTCAGGACCGGCAAGGGCGCGTTCGGCAAATCCGGCAAACTCGATATAGAATTGCGCTCGGTCGCAGCGTGCCTGTCGTTGGTCGCTATCACGCTGCAGGCGATGGCCGGACCGGCGAGACGATCGGCACGATCATCGTCGGTGGTGTCGTGGCGGGGGCCTTCGTCACGGGGCATAACGTCGTGTTCGAGGAAGGGCGCCAGTTCACTGCCTTCACCGGCGAGGCGACCCGGATAGCGCGCCCGGCGATGCGCTTGGCCCGGTACGCGTCACCGGCCGTGCCACCGGCAATGTCCTTCGCCCGAGGCCCGGCCCTGGTGTCGCCATCCTACGCGGCCGTGGCCTATAGTCCACCGGCCGCGATGCCCGTTCCGCCAGCCTACGTAGCCGATGGCAGTTTCGCCCAAAAATTGGCTGCCGCCCAACCCGTCCGCGGTGGCGATCCGCGGCTGGGGTGGATGATCAGCGACTAACGTCCGGCCTGCACCGCCGTCTGCCCGAGTAGCGGATTCTTCGCTTCGTCGGTGATTGGCTCGATGCTGTCGTCGATCGCCTGCCCTCTCGTACGCGGCGATCGCCGCCGGCCGAGCGGCAATCGCCTCGATCGTGAAGTCGGGCCCGGCTTCCTCTAGGAGCGGTGGGATCTCGCCGCGTTTGGCGGGGGTGGATTAAATCAGTCAGATTTAGGAATGTTCCAGCGATTGTGTTGCGAGGGCGAGGGCGGGGGCCGTGGCGGGCAAGCTGGGACGCCACGAGCGATTCCATCCCTGGCGAGGGCTATAAGGAAAATACGCTTTGCAACGTCGCGAATCTATGCGAGGGGAGCCGCATACCCGGTATTCAGATTGCCCGGACGCTCCGCTCCTTTGGTAGCGCGGAGACGAGCCCGGCCACGACGTTGGAGAGGGGATAAGGCGGAAGAGCGACCCGAACGAGGACGCATCTTCCGCCGTCCTTCTCACGAAATCCCGGTAACGCCGTCAAACCCGTAAGACTTTGCTTCCAGGGGTAATGTCGCCCGTCATGCACACGCGGTCGGCTCGTCGCAAGTCGGCGAGGAATGCAGCTTTAGCTCGTCTGGTACGCCTCAATTGCCCTAGCGTAAGGCCTGTTTGGACTTCGAGGTATTGCCGATGGCAGTAGCGTATCAGTCCCATCCCGAGATCGCCGACGCATTGGCGATGAAGCGACGGGGCCTGACGCTCGCGCTGCTCACCTTCACCTATTTCTTCAGTTACATGGACCGCCAGATCCTCGCGATCCTGCTCGAGCGGATCAAGGCGGACCTGCTGCTGACCGATACGCAGCTCGGGTTGCTGTCCGGACTCGTCTTCGCGATCTTCTATGCGACGCTCGGCATACCGGTTGCGCGACTCGCGGATCGGACCAGCCGTCGCAACATCATCGCCGCCAGCCTGACGATCTGGAGCGCGATGACCGCGCTGTGCGGGCTCGCGCAGAACTTCACGCAGTTGATGCTCTTCCGGATCGGCGTCGGCATCGGCGAGGCGGGGTCGAGCCCGCCCAGCCACTCGATCATCGCCGACCTCTATCCGCCCGAGAAGCGCGCGAGCGCGATGGCGGTGTATTCGCTCGGCGTGGTGCTAGGCGCAGGGTTCGGCACGCTGATCGGCGGGGTCGTCGCGCACTCGTACGGCTGGCGGATCGCGATGATGACCGTCGGCCTGCCGGGGATCGCGCTGGCCATCCTGGTACGCCTGTTCATGGTCGAGCCCCGCCGCGGCCTGTCCGACGCCGCCCGCGCGGTGGCCACGCCGATGCCGAGCGTCGCGCAGGGGTTCGCGTCGATGTGGGCGAGCGCCCCGGCGCGGCATCTGGTGGTCGGCGTCACGCTGACGTCGATGATCGGCTACGCGCTGACCGGCTGGGGTCCGAGCTATATCCAGCGGTCGCTCGGCATCTCGATGCTCGACATCTCGCGCTACATCGCGCTGCCGGGGGCGCTGTTCGGTGCGGTCTCCGCGCTGGCGGGCGGCAAGATCGCCGACATGCTCGCCAGGCGTCACGGGCTCCACGTCCAGGCGTGGGTGGTACTCGTGATGAAGGGCCTGTCGCTCCCGTTCGCGCTCGCCTTCTATCTGATCGATGCGCCGGTGATCGCGATCGGCAGCTATTTCGTGTCGTTGATCTTTGCGAACTCGTATCTCGGGCCGAGCTTCGCGCTGATCCAGCACCTCGCGCCATTGCAGATCCGTGCGATGTGGGCGGCGATCACGCTGCTGGTGATCAATCTGGTCGGACTAGGGCTCGGGCCGACGCTGGTCGGCTGGCTCAGCGACCTGCTCAAGCCGGGGTTCGGCGAGGATTCGCTGCGGTATGCGCTGATCATCATCGTGCTGATGACGCCGTGGGCACTGTTCCATTATTGGCGCGCGGGGGTTCTTCTGAAACGCGCGGAGGATGCTGCTAGGTAATCGCTTCTTCGTCAGCTTGGCTGGGCGGCGGCAGGGCGGGCCAACGCATCTGCCAACAACCATGTCATCGCGCTTGTCCGGTCATCGAACACCGCCATGTCGTCGCGCACCGCGACGATCCGCTTCACCTGCAGCCGCGCGAGCTTGCCGTCGGTGAACAAGGCGACTTTCCGCGATTTCAGCGGGATGGTCAGAGCCACGCGCTGGAGCATCGCGACCACTTCCTGGGGTTGGATCGCGGACCGCGAGAAATTGCCCAGCAGCATGTGACGCTTGCCGGTCGCCAGCACGCGCCGCGCCTCGCCATCCAGATCGCGGAGGAAGCCCTGGACATGCGGGATCGTCCAGAATCCGGACGCCTCGACCTCGATGATGCCGGTGTCGAGATCGGTCGTGATCGTGTGCATGACGCCCTCCGTGGAGGTGTCGGGATCGGCCGCTCGGCGTTAACGATGCGTAACCAAACCGTTACGAATGCGATTGTTGCCGCCTATGACGCCGTCGCGACTGGCGTCAGGCCTTCGCCATGCGATCGTCGAACAGCCCGAACATCAACGTCGAGGCATACATCGCGATCGCCCGCTCACGAGGCATAGTCGACGCCCATTTGCGCATGTCGAACGCCGCGTTCTGGAGCGCCATCAACGCCTGCGCCGCGATCAGGGCATCGACCGCGCGGATCGAGCCTTCGCCGATGCCGTCCATCATCATGCCCGCATAGCGTCGCGCGATACCGTTCGAGCGGTCGACCATCGCGTTGCGCACGCCGATCGGCAGGCCGCTGAGTGCCGTGGTACGCAGCAGCGGGCCGCGTTCGGCGAACTGCACGTCGAGCAAGGTCGCGACGGTGCTCGACAGCTTGTGCCAATAGCTCCCGCCCTCGGCCTCGCCACGGCTCTGCGCATCGGCGATCGTGTCGAAGCTGCGGCGGTAGCACGCGATGACGAGATCGTCCTTCGCATCGAGATGGTGGTAGAAGCTGCCCTTGGTCACGTTCAGCTCGGAGGCGATCTTCTGCACCGAGGCGCCGCGATAGCCAAGTTCGTTGATCAGGCGCGTCGCGGCGAGCAGGAACGCCTCGCGCCCCGGCTCCGCCTCGTCATGGCTCAGATCGAGCAGGGTAGGGGACCATTTGGCGTCCTTGCCGGCGATACCGTGCGCGAACACGTCCATCAGCCTTTCCTCGACCCGGCCATATTGATCGGGCTCGTAGCGCGTGAGCCAGATCGGCAGCCAGAACGTGTTTTCCAGAAGCACATGCGCGCGTGCGCCGTTGAGATCGGTCTGCGCGCGCGACGAGGTGGGACCCCACAACAGCCGCGTACGGCGAAACACCTCGCGCCAGCCCGCCATCAGCCGACCGCGCATCGGCTCCTCTGTCGCGCGCAAGTCGGAGAGGACGGCGAACGCTTTCTCCTCGCCGCGCTGGATCCGCCCAAGCCGGTCCATGTTGAGCGCGAGATAGCGCCGAACGCGGTCCTCCGGCGTTGCTTCTTCCGCCGCGACGTCGAGCATCGCAATCAGCGATTCGAGCGTGTTCTCGAACGCCGCCGCCGCGAGGTCTTCCTTGCGCTTGAAATAATAGGTAACGCTCGTCGTGTTGAGCCCGACGCGCCGCGCCACGTCCGCGAACGTCATGCCCTTGGCACTCTGTTCGTTGATCGCTTCTGCCGCCGCGGCGAGGATCGCGTCACGCTTCGCACGGAAGCGCTTGGTCCCCTGTTCGCTCTCGTCGCTGGCCTCTGCCGGAACCTTCATCGAAACACCCTAACAGCTTCGATTTGAAGATACAGTGCTTTTTAGGCGGTTTCAGGGCGGACTTGAAAACATGCTTTCCGGGGCGCTCCACACGCTTTACCGAATGTGCGGTATGGTCTAACCCGCCTTTAAAGCGATGACGAACGGAGAGCCCGCATGGATTTTACGCTGAGCGAACGAGAGATGTATTTCCGGGATCGGGTCCGGGATTTCATCGACCAGAATATCCGCCCGCGACAGGTTGATTACGACCAGCAGGCGCATGAGGGCGAGCGCTGGAAGGTGATTCCGGTGATCGAGGAGATGAAGGAGAAGGCCAAGGCGGCCGGGCTCTGGAATTTCTTCATGCCGCCCCATTCGGGCCAGACGCATGTCGACGATACGTTCGCGTTCGAAGGCACGCAGCTCACCAATCTCGAATATGCGTTATGCGCGGAGGAGATGGGCAAGATCAGTTGGGCGAGCGAATGTTTCAACTGTTCGGCGCCCGATACCGGCAACATGGAGGTGTTTCACCGCTATGGCACGCGCGAGCAGAAGGAGGCCTATCTCGGGCCGTTGATGCGCGGCGAGATCCGCTCGGCGTTCCTGATGACCGAGCCCGCGGTGGCGTCGTCGGACGCGACCAACATCGAGACGTCGATGGTGCGCGACGGCGATCACTACGTCATCAACGGCACCAAATGGTGGTCGAGCGGCGTCGGCGATCCGCGCTGCAAGATCGCGATCGTGATGGGCAAGACGAGCTTCGAGGGCTCGCGGCACCAGCAGCAGAGCCAGATTCTCGTGCCGATGGACACGCCCGGCGTGACGATCAAGCGGATGCTCTCGGTTTATGGCTATGACCACGCGCCGCATGGGCATGGCGAAGTCGTGCTGGAGAACGTCCGGGTGCCGGTCGAGAACGTGCTGCTCGGCGAGGGGCGCGGGTTCGAGATCGCGCAGGGGCGGCTTGGGCCGGGCCGTATCCATCACTGCATGCGCACCATCGGTGTCGCCGAGACCGCGATCGAGGCGATGGCGCGGCGACTGCTCGACCGGGTCGCGTTCGGCAAGCGGATCGCCGACTTCTCGGTGTGGGAGGAGCGGATCGCGACCGCGCGAATCGACATCGAGATGACTCGTTTGCTCTGCCTCAAGGCGGCGGACATGATGGACAAGGCGGGCAACAAGTCCGCGCAGATCGAGATCTCGATGATCAAGGTCGCCGCGCCGAACATGGCGCTGCGGATTCTCGACGATGCGATCCAGGCGCATGGCGGCGGCGGCGTGTCGGGTGACTTCCGGTTGGCGCACGACTGGGCGGCGATGCGCACCCTGCGGTTCGCGGACGGTCCGGATGAGGTCCACAATCGATCGATCGCACGCAACGAGTTCGGCAAATACGGCGACTTCCGCAAGGGTGGCGTGTCGAGCGGGGATGTCGGGGTGAGCCGATAAACCCCCGTTCGTCCTTCTTTCTTCGTCATCCTGGGCTCGACCCAGGACCCATAGCCACAAGGGCAGCGATCTTGGTTCTGGGTCCTGACTTTCGTCAGGATGACGGTCTCGTTTCGGAGCGCACCTACCCATGAAAGCCGCAGTCCTTTTCGAAGCCAAGACGCCGCTCAGCATCGAGGATGTCACTATCTCGAAGCCGACCGCGCACGAAGTGCTGATCCGCACGATGGCGGTCGGCGTGTGCCGGTCCGACCTGCATTTCGTCGACGGCGCCTATCCGCATGCGATGCCGACCATTCCGGGGCACGAGGCTTGCGGCGTGGTCGAGGCGATCGGCGACGAAGTGCGCGGCGTGAAGGTCGGCGATCATGTCGTCACGTGCCTGTCGGCATTCTGTGGTCAGTGCGAGTTCTGCGTCACCGGCCGGATGTCGCTGTGCATCGACGCCAGCGTGCGCCGTCCGAAAGGCGCTACACCGCGCCTGATGCTCGGCGACCGGCCGATCGCGCAGATGCTCAACCTCAGTGCCTATGCCGAGATGATGCTGGTCCACGAACATGCTTGCGTTGCGATCGACCGCGACATGCCGATGGACCGTGCGGCGCTGCTCGGCTGCGCGATCACGACGGGGGCGGGGGCGGTGTTCAACACTACCGACGTGACTCCGGGCGAGACGGTATGCGTGGTCGGCTGCGGCGGTATTGGGCTCGCGGCGGTCAACGCGGCCAAGATCGCCGGCGCAGGGAAGATCATCGCGCTCGATCCGGTCCCCGAGAAGCGCGCGATGGCGGAAAAACTCGGCGCGACGCACAGCATCGATGCGCTGTCCAACACCGCCGCGGACGAGGTCGTCGCGATCACGAAGGGTGGCGTGCATCACGCGATCGAGGCGGTCGGCCGCGCGCAATCCGCGGCGACTGCGGTCAAGGTCCTGCGTCGGGGCGGCACCGCGACCATCCTCGGGATGATGCCGCTCGGCGAGAAGGTCGGGCTGTCGGCGATGGACCTGCTGTCGGGCAAGCGTCTGCAGGGCGGCTTCATGGGCTCGAACCGGTTCCCGGTCGACATCCCGCGGCTGGTCGATTTCTACATGCGCGGGTTGCTCGATCTCGACACGATCATTGCCGACCGGATGCCGCTGGAGCGGATCAACGACGCGTTCGACGAACTCCGCCGCGGCGACACGACCCGTAGCGTGATCACCTTCTCATGAGCGATGCATCGACCAGCATGGTCGGCACGATCGCGGTCGGCGACAAGGACCGTCTCGACCTCGGCACGCTTGGCGCGTGGATGACCGCCAACGTGCCCGGCTATGCGGGCCCGCTGACCTACGCGAAGTTCGCCGGCGGCCAGTCGAACCCGACCTACCGCCTCGACACGCCGGAGCGCGCCTACGTCCTGCGCCGGAAACCGTTCGGCCCGATCCTGCCGAGCGCGCACGCCGTCGACCGCGAATACCGTGTGATCGCGGGGCTGCACCCAACCGGCTTCCCCGTTCCGCGGCCCTATGGCCTCTGCGAAGACGCGGGGGTGATCGGCTCGGCCTTCTACGTCATGGAGATGGTCGAGGGCCGGACGATCTGGGACGGCGCGATGCCCGGCGCGACGCCCGCCGAGCGCACCGCGCACTACGAGGCGATGGTCGACACGCTCGCCGCGCTCCACAACACCGATTACGCGGCGGCGGGGCTCGGCGACTACGGCAAGCCCGGCAATTATTTCGAGCGCCAGGTCGGCCGCTGGACCAAACAGTACCGCGCCGCCGAAACCGAGCATATGGACTCGGTCGAGCGCCTGATCGAATGGTTGCCGCGTACGCTGCCCGAGCAGACGCGCACCTCGATCGTCCACGGCGACTACCGCATCGACAACATGATCTTCGCGCCGTCCGAGCCCAAGGTCATCGCGGTGCTCGACTGGGAATTGTCGACGCTCGGCGATCCGCTCGCGGACTTCTCGTATCTGCTGATGAGCTGGGTGACCGAACCCGAGGGGCGCTCGGGCGTGCTCGGGATGACCGGTCCGGAGACGGGCATTCCGACGATCGAGCAGGTTGTAGACCGCTATTGTGCCGCGACCGGCCGCGGCGGCGTGCCTGATCTGAACTGGTATTTCGCCTACAACCTCTTCCGCCTGACCGGCATCGTCCAGGGCATCAAGAAGCGTATCATCGACGGCACTGCTTCTAGTGCGCAGGCGGAGAAGACGGTCGCAAAGATCCACGGGTTGGCGGATGCGGCGTGGGGATTTGCGGTGAAGGCTGGGGCGTAAACTCATTCCCCTCCCGCATGCGGGAGGGGCTAGGGGTGGGCTCGCGCTCACCATAACCGATACCGTTTGTGGAAGGCCGGGTGCCCACCCCCGACCCCTCCCGCATGCGGGAGGGGAGAAGCAGGAATGTCGCAATTCGACCTGACCGGCATGGTCGCCATAGTTACCGGGTCGTCGCGCGGCATTGGCCTCGCCTCCGCGCGCGAACTCGCCGAGCACGGCGCGAAGATCGTGATATCCAGCCGCAAGCAGGACGCCTGCGATACCGTCGCTGCGGAACTCAACGCCAAGCATGGCGAAGGCACCGCGATAGCCATCGCCGCCAACATCTCGGACAAGGCCGGTCTCCAGCACCTCGTCGACCAGACCCGCGCCCAGTTCGGCCGGATCGACATCCTCGTCTGCAACGCCGCCTCGAACCCCTATTACGGTCCGCAAGCCGGCATCGCCGACGACCAGTTCCGGAAAATCCTCGACAACAACATCGTCTCCAACCATTGGCTGATCCAGATGGTCGCGCCCGAGATGCTCGAGCGCCGCAGCGGCAGCATCATCATCATATCCTCGATCGGCGGGCTGCGCGGTTCACCGGTGATCGGCGCCTATTGCATCAGCAAGGCCGCCGACATGCAGCTCGCGCGCAACCTCGCGGTCGAGTTCGGACCGTCCAACGTCCGCGTGAACTGCATCGCCCCCGGCCTGATCAAGACCGACTTCGCCCGCGCCTTGTGGGAAGACCCGCAGCGGATCGAGGCGGCGAACACCAGTGTGCCGCTCCGCCGGATCGGTGAGCCCGAGGAGATCGCCGGGGCAGTCGTCTTCCTGGCGTCGTCGGCAAGCAATTTCATGACCGGCCAGACGATGGTCATCGACGGCGGCGTCACGATCTAACCGAAGGACCATGCGATGCGCTTTACCGACAAATCGATCATCGTCACCGGCGCAGGCTCCGGCATCGGCCGTGCCGCCGCGCTCCTGTTCGCGAGCGAAGGGGGCAAGGTCGTCGTCGCCGACAAGACCGAGGGCGCGGACGAAACCGCGCACCTGATCACGCAGGCCGGCGGCACGGCGAAGGCGATCCGCATCGATGCCGGCCTCGAAGACGACGTGATCCGCACGATCGCGCTCGCCTGCGACAGCTTCGGCGGGCTCGACGTGATGTTCGCCAACGCGGGTATTTCGGGCGGCATGGCCAACCTCTTCGACACCGACGTCGCGCTGATCACTGAAGTTTTGCGCGTCAACCTGATCGGCCCGTTCCTCGCGATCAAGCATGGCGCCCCGCGGATCGCCGAGCGAGGGAAGGGCGCGATCGTTCTCACCGCCAGCGTCGCCGGGATTCGCTCGGGGGCCGGCTCGCCCGCCTATTCCGCGTCGAAGGCCGGCGTCATCAACCTCGCTGCCGTCTCTGCGCAACAACTCACGGGCTCGAACGTCCGCGTCAACGCGATCTGCCCCGGCCTGACCGAGACGGGCATGACCAAGCCCGTCTTCGACTACGCGCGCGAGGCGAACAAGATGGACCGCGTCGGTCGCCTCAACCCGCTCCACCGTGGCGCGCAACCCGAGGAACTCGCCAAGGTCGCGCTGTTCCTCGCCTCCGACGACGCCAGCTACGTCAACGGCCAGGCGATCGCGGTCGACGGCGGTCTCTCGTCAAGCCATCCGGTCACCCGACAGGAATACGGCAAGACCGCCGCCTGACCGATGATGCTGTCGGGTGGCGACGTTTCGGCCGCTGGATACGCTTGCGCAACGACTTTTGCGGGACCATTTGCGACGTGCGGACGTTGAGCGTCCGACCCCATAAAGGAGAATCCCCATGGCTTTCGAACTCCCACCGCTGCCGTATGCCTATGACGCGCTCGAGCCGGTGATCGACCAGGAAACGATGAAGTTTCATCACGACAAGCATCACGCGGCGTACACGGCCAAGCTGAACGAAGGCGTCGAGAAGGATTCCGCGCTGGCGGGCAAGTCGATCGAGGACATCCTCGGCATGATCTCGTCGCAGCCGCCGCTGGTCCGCAACAATGGCGGCGGTTTCTGGAACCACGACTTCTTCTGGAAGACGATGGCGGCCAAGAACGGCCAGGCACCGTCGGGCAAGCTCGCCGAGGCGATCGATCGCGACTTTGGCAGCCTCGACAAGCTGAAGGAAGAGTTCAACACCAAGGGTGCGGGGCAGTTCGGCTCGGGCTGGGCTTGGCTGATCGCGGATGCGAGCGGCAAGCTGAAGGTGACGAGCACGCCGAACCAGGACAACCCGCTGATGGACGACGCCAAGGAGCCCGGCACGCCGTTGCTCGGTAACGACGTTTGGGAGCACGCCTATTACCTGACGTACAAGAACGATCGTCCGGGCTATCTGAAGGCTTGGTGGGACATCGTGAACTGGGACGTCGTCGGCGAGCGTTACGCGAAGGTCGCGGGCTGAACCGAGCTAAGATTGTTCCCCCGCGAAGGCGGGGGCCCAGTCTGGACTCCCGCCTTCGCGGGAGAACAAGAAAGTTACCCTTCGGGCGGCAGGTCGGTCACGGCTTTGTCGCCCGTTTGCAATCCGTGCTTCAGCAGCATCGGAATGTTGGCGAACGCGAAGAGCAGCGTAAGCGGGATCGCGCCCCAAAGCTTGAAGCCGACCCAGAAGTCCCAGGTCGTGTTGCGCCATACGCCCTCGTTCAGCACCGCCATGAACACGAAGAACACCGCCCAGTTGCGCGTGAGCTTGCGCCAGCCATCGGCGGACAGACCGGGGTAAGCGGTTGCGAGCAGCGACTGGAGCAGCGGGCGCCCCGTGACGAGCCCGAACGTCAGGATCGCCGCGAACATCGCGTAGATGATCGTCGGCTTCATCTGGATGAAGCGCTGGTCGTGGAAATAGATCGTCAGCCCGCCGAACACGACGATCAGCGCGCCAGACAGCCACAGCATCGGCGAGATATGGCCGGTCTTGACCTTCGACACGATCATTGCGGCGACCGTGGCGATGATGAACGCGGTGGTGGCGGCGACGACGCGGACGATCGGCAGGCCGGGCGTGAGGAAGTTCACCGCGAAGAAGACCGCGAGCGGGCCGTAGTCGACCGCCATGCGGAGGCCGGGGGATAGGGGGGGCTTGGTTGGGGTCACTGGGTTTTCGCTTCCTGGGGCGGGTGCGTGCGGACATGTACCTCGATACAGGCCCTCGACAAGCTCGATCCTTACTCGGCACGAACGGGGGCAGTTCGGGAGGGCGTCTGTCAGTCCACGCCGTTCGTCCCGAGTAGCCGTCGAGCTTGTCGAGATGGCGTATCGAAGGACATTCCGAGCGTTACTTCCGAACGCTCTCCACCCCGGCGATGATCCGGCTCACTTCGTTCGCATCGAACGGGCGCAGGTCGGTCATGCCCTCGCCGATCCCGATCGCGTGGATCGGCAGGCCGTATTTTTCCGCCGCCGCGACCAGCACGCCGCCGCGCGCGGTGCCGTCGAGCTTGGTCATCACGAGCCCGGTGACGCCCGCGACCTCCTTGAAGACCTCGATCTGCTGGAGCGCGTTCTGCCCGGTCGTAGCGTCGAGGACGAGGACGATGTCGTGCGGGCTCTCCGGGTTGATCCGGCCCAGCACGCGGCGGATCTTGGCCAGTTCGTCCATCAACTCGCGCTTGTTCTGCAAGCGGCCGGCGGTGTCGACGATCAGCACGTCGATGCCGGTCTCGGTCGCCTTCTTGACCGCGTCCCACACCACGCCCGCTGCATCGCCGCCCTCGGGACCGGTGACGATCGGCACGCCGACGCGCTCGGCCCAGGTCCGCAACTGGCCGATCGCGGCGGCGCGGAACGTGTCGCCGGCGGCCAGCATCACGCCGTAGTCCTGCTCCACCAGCAGATGCGCGAGCTTGGCGATGGTCGTCGTTTTGCCCGAGCCGTTGACGCCGATGACGAGGATCACCTGCGGCCGCGGGAAGGCGTCGATCTCGATCGGCTTGGCGACCGTGGCGAGCACCTTCTCGACCTCTTCCGCGACGATGACGCGGATGCCGAGTTCTTCCATGTTGCGTTCGAAACTGCCTTCAGACAGGCGGCGGCGTATCCGGCCGGCGGTCTCGGGGCCGAGATCCGACGCGATCAGCGCTTCCTCGATATCGTCGAGCGTCGAATCGTCGAGCCGCGCGCCGCCGAGGCCGGCGAGGTTGCCGACCAGCCGGTCGGAGGTGCGCTTGAAGCCGCCGATCAGCTTGTCGTGCCAGGTTGGGGTGGTGCTCATGATGGTTCTCGTGTTGCGCTGAGGCGGTCGGACGTGGCGCCGGTGATCGTGATGCGGACGATGTCGCCGGGTATGGCGGGTTCGTCCAGCAGGACTTCTGCGAAATTGCCGATATGGCCGCGGTCGCCGGGGCGTTCGACGAGCAGATCCTGCGATGTGCCTACCAGCGCTTGCAGCCAGTTCGCTCGCGCGGTTTCGCCGGCGTCGCGGAGGAGGGCGGCGCGCTGGCGGCGGATCTCGGGTTCGACCTGCGGCATCCGCGCGGCGGGGGTGCCGGCGCGGGGCGAGTAGGGGAAGATGTGCGGGTGGACGATGTGGCAGTCGTCGATCAGCGCGCGCGTGTTGGCGAACATCGCCGCGTCCTCGGTCGGGAAGCCGGCGATCAGGTCCGCGCCGATCGCGATGTCGGTGCGGGCGGTCTTGAGGCGATCGACCAGCGCAACGCTTTCGGCGCGTGAATGGCGTCGCTTCATGCGCTTGAGGATCATGTCGTCGCCGGCCTGCAACGACAGGTGTACGTGCGGCATGATGCGCGTTTCGGTCGTCAGCAGCGCGAAGAGGCGGTCGTCGATCTCGATGCCGTCTAGCGAGGAGAGACGCAGGCGTTCGAGCTTTGGGACGTGATGCAGGATGCGTTCGACGAGGTGACCGAGCGTCGGCGCGCCGGGGAGGTCGGGGCCGTAGCTGGTGAGGTCGACGCCGGTGAGGACGATCTCGCGGTGGCCTGCGTCGACGAGGCCGGCGATCCGGTCGACGACCGCGCCGGCGGGGACCGAGCGGCTCGGGCCGCGACCGAACGGGATTGCGCAGAAGGTGCAACGGTGGTCGCAGCCGTTCTGGACCTCGACGAACGCGCGGGCATGCGCGGAGAAGCTGGCGGCGAGGTGTGGCGCGGTCTCGCGGACCTGCATGATGTCGGAGACCACCACTGCGTCATCAGCCTTCCAAGCTGAATACGTCAGCTTGTCTGCATTGCCGATGACGCGGTCGACTTCGGGCATTGCCGAGAAGCTCGCGGGGGCGATCTGGGCGGCGCAGCCGGTGACGACGATCTGCGCGTCCGGCCGATCGCGTTTGGCCCGGCGGATCGCGACCCGCGTGGCCTTCACCGCCGCGTTGGTGACGGCGCAGCTGTTGACCACGACCATGTCCCGCCCGGCGACGAGCGCGCGGATGGTCTCGCTTTCGGCGATGTTGAGGCGGCAGCCGAGGCTGATGACCTCTGGCTGCGGGGCAGATGGCATGCGGCGCGATTTAGGAGGGGAGGGGGGGGAAGTCCACGGTTTGCTCGTTGGGGGCGGCCGACATCGTGTTCTCCTGCGAACGCAGGAGCCTAGGGTACCGGACGGAGCGCTGCTTGGTCCTGGGCTCCTGCGTTCGCAGGAGAACGGATCGGGGAGCGACCATTTACCTATTCCACCCCGGCGGAGGCCGGGGCCCAGTTGGGGGACGATCATTGGGAAGGACGGTGCGTTGTAACTGCAACCTTCCCAACTGGGCCCCGGCCTTCGCCGGGGTGGTGTTTTGTGAATGGGCCTTAGCCCGCCAATCGCGGCGCAATGCCGCGCGGCGGTGGCACGCTCCGGTCGGGGCGCTGGGCCAGCAAGCGTTTCTCCGCCAGCAAGCGCCGGACCTGCGCCGCACCGAGCGGGCGCCCGTACAGATACCCCTGACCCTTCGCACAACCCATGCCGCGCAGGCGCTCCTCAATCGCGGCGTCCTCGATCCCTTCCGCGGTCGTTGGCAGGTTGAGGCTGTCCCCCAGCCGGACGATCGTGTTCACGATCGCCATGCTCTCCGGATTGTCGAGGATCGACGAGACGAAGCTCTTGTCGATCTTGATCCGGTCGAACGGCAGCGCCCGCAGATGCGCCAGGCTCGAATAGCCGGTGCCGAAATCGTCGAGCGCGAGGCGGATGCCCTGGTTTTTCAGGCTGCCCACGATCGACTGCGCGAGTGGCAGGTTGTCGAACAGCGCGCTCTCGGTGATCTCGATCTCGAGCCGGCTCGCAGGGAAGCCTGTCTCGACCAGCGTCTTGATGATCTTCTGCGCGAGCCACGCATCGCGCAACTGCAGCGGCGAAACGTTGACCGACAAAGTGAGCCCGGCGTCCCAGTCGCGCGCGGCGGCGAATGCCTGGCGCATGATCGACAGCGACAGGTCGCCGATGAGCCCCGTTTCCTCCGCGATCGGGATGAACACGTCGGGCGCGATCATGCCGCGCGTCGGATGCTCCCAGCGCGCCAGCACCTCGAAACCGGTGATGAGGCCGGTGGTCAGGTCGACCTGCTGCTCGAAATACGGAACGACCTCCTGCGCCGGGATCGCACTTCGGAGGCCCGCTTCGAGTTCGCCACGGAGTTGCAGCGATCGCTCCATCGACGTGTCGAACCACGCATGGCGACTACGCCCGGCGGTCTTGGCCGCGTGGAGCGCGATGTCGGCGTTGCGCAGCAAGGCGTCGACCGAGGCGCAGTCGCGATCGGACCGGGCGATACCGATCGAGACGCTGCTGTGGATGTCGGCGCCATTGGAGCGGAACGGCAAGGCGAGGCCTGCGACCATGCGCTCGGCGATCCGGTCGGCGACGTTCTCGTGCGCGGAGTCGAAGACGAATGCGCAGGCGAACTCATCTGCGCCCAGCCTAGCAAGCAGGCTGGTACCGGGCGCGATCGCTGCGATCGTTTCCGCGACATGAGCAAGCAACAGGTCGCCTACCGCATAGCCGTGCAGATCGTTGACGCTCTTGAAGTGATCGATGTCGATCGTCAGCATGGCCATCGCCTTGCCGCGGCGGCGCGTACTGGCGAACAGTGCCGCGCCGTCTTCGGACAGGCTGCGGCGATTGAGGAAGCCGGTGAGCGGATCGCGCTGCGCAAGCGCGTGCGCATGGCGGCCGGCGTCGGACAGAATGCTCAGCTCTTCCGATAGGGCCCGGTATCGGAACCAGCCGAACAGGATCAGCGCCGCGTTCAACAACAGCGCCGCGACCAGGCCGTGATCGATCACCGCATCGCTGCCGTGCCAATGTGCCAGTGCCTTGACGACGGCGGTGCCCGCGGTGCCGACGAACAGAAGCAGTGCGGCGCCCGTAACGGCGCCGGTCATGAATTCCCGACTGATGTTGCGGAGCGAAAATGTCGTCGCCGACTTTACGGTCATGGGGTTGGCCTGTTCGGTCTCTTGCTTGGGTGGCGGTGTGGCATGCGACACGTGTAGGATATGTTAAGAAGCCGTATAGGCGGGACGGGGCGAGGCGCGGGCGCGATTGGCTGCGCGAGATAAGAGTGAATTGAACCGAGGTACGAATGTCTCCCCGCGAAGGCGGGGACCCAGTCTGGGCTCCCGCCTTCGCGGGAGAACAAGGAGAGGTGCCGATCAACGTCCCTCCGCTCGGGAACCCATCTTGCATCTCGAACCGCATTCCAGTAGGTGACAGCCCACGTTCCGTTACGGGGCGCATTGGACGAGCATCCAAGGATGCACGCTGGCCGGCGAGGTTTCGCCCGCCGGCGCTTTTGCGTTTGGTAGCGGTGTATGGGAGTATTTCGATGTTCGAAAGCCTGAGCGATCGACTTGGCGGCGTCTTCGACCGCCTTCGCGGCCGGGGTGCGCTGACCGAAGCGGACGTGCGCGCGGCGATGCGCGAGGTGCGTGTCGCGCTGCTCGAAGCCGACGTCGCGCTGCCCGTCGCGCGCGAGTTCGTCGAGAAGGCGACCGAGAAGGCGATCGGCCAGAACGTCCTGCGCTCGGTCACGCCGGGTCAGCAGGTCGTCAAGATCGTCAGCGATGCGCTGGTCGAGATGCTCGGCTCGGATGCCGTCGAGCTCGAGCTGGGCGTCACGCCGCCGGCCGTCATCATGATGGTAGGCCTCCAGGGTTCGGGTAAGACCACCACCACCGCCAAGATCGCCAAGCGGCTGGCGGCTGGGCAGGCCAATTTCGTACAGGCCGGTCGCGAGCGCAAAAAGGTGCTGATGGCGTCGCTCGACGTCAATCGCCCGAACGCGCAGGAGCAGCTGGCGACTCTCGGCACGCAGATCGACGTAGCGACGCTGCCGATCGTGCAGGGCCAGCAGCCGGTCGATATCGCGCGGCGTGCGATGCAGGCGGCCAAGCTCCAGGGTTATGACGTCCTGATGCTCGACACCGCGGGCCGACTCCATGTCGACCAGGCGTTGATGGACGAGATGAAGGCGGTTGCCGACGTCGCGAACCCGGCCGAGATTCTCCTCGTGGTCGACTCGCTGACCGGCCAGGACGCGGTCAACGTCGCGCAGAACTTCAGCGATCAGGTGCCGCTGACGGGTATCGTGCTGACCCGCATGGACGGCGATGCCCGCGGCGGTGCGGCGCTGTCGATGCGCGCTGTCACCGGCAAGCCGATCAAGTTCGCCGGCACGGGCGAGAAGCTCGATGCGCTCGAGGCGTTCCATCCGGAGCGCGTCGCCGGACGCATCCTCGGCATGGGCGACGTCGTCAGCCTGGTCGAACGCGCCGCGGAGTCGATCCAGGCCGAAGACGCCGAGCGCATGGCCGCCAAGATGGCCAAGGGTCAGTTCGACATGAACGACCTGCGCGCCCAGCTGGCGCAGATGCAGCGGATGGGCGGGCTCGGCGCGCTGGCGGGGATGATCCCCGGCATGAAGAAGGCGCAGGGCGCGGTCGCGTCGGTCGGTGGCGAAAAGGTGCTGGTACACATGGACGCGATGATCGGTTCGATGACGATCAAGGAGCGCAACAAGCCCGAGCTGATCAACGCCAAGCGCAAGATCCGCATCGCCAAGGGCTCCGGGACGACCGTCCAGGAGGTCAACAAGCTGCTGAAAATGCACCTCGAAATGTCGACCGCCATGAAGAAGATCAAGAAGATGGGCGGCATGAAGGGCATGATGGCGATGCTCGGCAAGGGAGGCCTGGGCGGCGGTCTCGGCGGTATCGGCAACGCGATCGGCGGGCCGCAGATGGGCGACATGCTCAACAAGGCCGGCGCGGGTGGTTTGCCGGGCGGCGGCGGCGGTCTGCCGGGGCTTGGTGGCCCCAAGATGCCGCAGATGCCTGCCGGTTTCGACGATTTTCTGAAGAAGAAATAACCTCCTTATCCAACCACGACACCTCGGCTTCGCTCGGGGATCTATCTAGAAAACGAAGGAAAATATCATGGCAATCAACATTCGCCTCGCGCGCGGTGGCTCCAAGAAGCGTCCTTACTACAAGATCGTCGTTGCCGATGCGCGTTCGCCGCGTGATGGCCGCTTCATCGAGAAGATCGGCAACTACAACCCGCTCCTCGCCAAGGACAACGAGCAGCGCGTGCAGCTCGACGCCGATCGCGCGAAGCATTGGCTGAGCGTCGGCGCGCAGCCGACCGACCGCGTCGCGCGCTTCCTCGACCAGGCTGGCGTGCTCGAGCGTTCGGCGCGCAACAACCCGAACAAGGGCAAGCCCGGCGAGAAGGCCACCGAGCGCGCCGAAGAGCGTGCGACCAAGGCGGCTGAAGCTGCCGAGGCTGAAGCTGCTGCGAAGGCGGCACCTGCTGCCGAGGCAGAGGCTGCTCCTGCCGAGACCGAAGAAGCCGCTTCGTAAGACAGCGCTCCTGGAGAGGGGCAGGGCGTGATCGTCCAACCCCTCTCCGTCATGCCGGGCTTGTTCCGGCAACCACCCGTCCGCGGATTCGAGAGAATTGGGTACGCGGAACGGTGGACCCCGGAACAAGTCCGGGGTGACGACGGGCGGGAGGCAACCCCCGCTCCGACTACGGGTCGCCAACCGCACCCGATCCGGACTTCATGCGTTCTTCCTCGGTAACCCCGAACAGGAGCGCATGATGGCCCCCGAAACCGCCCCCCGCACAGCCCCCGCACCCGAGGATATCGAAGATGCCACCAACCAAGGCGTCTCCGCCGACGACCCCGCCGAAGGCTCCGACGACACTCCCGGTCGCGATGAAGGCTCCGCGCAAGGCTGACGTGACGCTCGCCGTCGTCATCGGTGCGCACGGCATCGGTGGCGAAGTGCGGCTGAAAGTCTTCGCCGAGAATTTCGGAAGCTATAAGAGCTTCAACAACGGCGCGCTGTCGCTGAAATCCGCGCGTAACGGCAATAACGGCATGATCGCGCGATTTGCCGAGGTCGCCGATCGCAACGCTGCCGAGGCGATGCGGGGGACTGAACTGACGGTGCCTCGGTCGTCGCTGCCGCCGTTGGAAGACGGTGAGTATTATCACACTGATGTTATCGGTCTCGATGTCGTCTCGACCGATGGCGAGGCGATCGGACGGGTCGTGGCGATCGACAATTTCGGTGCGGGCGACGTGATCGAGATCGAACGGCCCTCCGTGGACGACAAGCCCGGCAAACGCTTCATGATACCGATGCGCCCTGAAGCCGTTCCCGAATGGGATGCCGACCGGCTCGTTGTCGAGGCTTCGTTCGCCGCCGAGTAACGCGGGCTTACCTTAAGTCACTTGTTCTCCCGCGAAGGCGGGAGCCCAGTCTGGGTCCCCGCCTTCGCGGGGAAACAATCTCCTTCGAGCGTGCGATTACCGCCGCAGTGGCCGCTGCTCAGCGAGCATGTTTCGGATTGTTGTTGCGGCGACGCCGGCTTCGCCCATTGCGTGGCTGATCTGGTCGAGGCCCTTCACCACGTCGCCCGCCGCGAACAGGCCGGGGATCGAGGTTCGCTGGTGCGAGTCGACCTCCAGGCACCCATCCTCCGAAGCGCGCGCACCGGCCGCGACGGCTAGTTCCGAACGGATCACTGATCCGAGCGCTGGATAGATGCTGTCGAACGACAACCGTCCTTCGACCGTGTCCAAAGCCAACTTGTCTCTCTCAATTGCATAGTTGCCGCAGGGGCCTCCGACGCGGACGATTCCGGCATCGTCTAGCGCCGCTTCGCATGTCGGATCGAGATCGTGGCTGCCCTCGGGCGCGATCAGCGTCACGTCCTTTGTATAACCGCGCAGGAACAGGGCCTCGCGCATGCCGTGGTCGCCGGTGCCGATGATGCCGACACGCTTGTCGGTGACTTCGTAGCCGTCGCAGATCGGGCAGTAGCGGAGGAGGCCGGCTTCGAGCGCTTCGTCGTGGATCGCGTCGGGCATGTTGGGGCGGTTGTTCACGACTCCGGTGGCGAGCAGCACGCTCCGGGCTCGCGCGCGGCGATCGCCCAGCCGCACGGTGAAGCCGTCGTCGTCGACCTCGATCGCATCGACCCCCACACCCTCGCGGACCGCACCATAGGTTTCCGCCTGCGCCAGCATCCGGGCTAGCAGGTCCGTGCCGCGGATGCCTTCGGGATAGCCGGCGTGGTTGTGTGTGCACGGGATCAACGCGGCGCGGCTGCTGCCGCAATCGAACAAGCGGATCGAGAGGTGGAATCGCGCTAGATAGATGGCCGCGGTCAGACCCGCCGGGCCGGCGCCAATGATGATGCAATCGTCCATCCGCCGCGAGCGTTTCGCCAGCGTAATTGTTCCGTCACGCCGATCCGTATAGGTGCTGGGCGCATTCGGCGCCGCACGCTGGCGCAAACGCTTAGAGAATTGGACGCTGTGACTTTCGCTGCCACGATATTGACACTGTATCCGGAGATGTTTCCGGGACCGCTGGGTACCTCGCTCGCAGGCCGCGCGCTCGGGGAGGGGCGGTGGTCCTGTTCGCCGGTGCAGATCCGGGATTTTACGACGGATAAGCACAAATCGGTGGATGATACGCCGGCGGGGGGCGGGGCTGGGATGGTACTGCGCGCCGACGTGATGGCCTCGGCGATCGACAGCGTTGCGGATGGGCGGCCGGTGCTGGCGATGACGCCTCGGGGAAAGCCGCTCACCCAGGGCCGGGTTCGGGAACTGGCGCAGGGCCCCGGCGTCACCATTCTCTGCGGCCGGTTCGAGGGCTTCGACGAACGCCTGTTCGAGGCGCGGGAGATCGAGGAGGTCTCGATCGGCGACTACATCCTGTCGGGCGGCGAGATGGGCGCGCTGGTGCTGCTCGATGCTTGCATTCGGCTCCTGCCCGGCGTAATGGGCGCGGCTTCTAGTGGGGATGACGAGAGCTTCGAAACGGGGCTGCTCGAATATCCGCATTATACCCGACCTCAATCATGGGAAGGGCGCACGATCCCGCAGGTGCTGCGATCGGGGGATCATGCGAAGATCGCTGCATGGCGCAAACGCCGCGCGGAGATCGATACACGGTCACGGCGACCGGACCTTTGGGAGCGCCATGAGGGCGTTCGGGTCCAGTCGCCCTCTGGCGCGCAGCGACACGAGGACGAGACATGAACCTGTTGCAGACGATTGAAGCCGAGAACATCGCGAAGTTCCTGGCCAACAAGACGATCCCCGATTTCCGCCCCGGCGATACGCTGAAGGTCGGCGTGAAGGTCGTCGAAGGCGAGCGCACGCGTATTCAGAACTACGAGGGCGTGTGCATCGCGCGCTCGAACAAGGGCATGGGCTCGAACTTCACCGTGCGTAAGATGAGCTTCGGCGAGGGCGTCGAGCGCGTCTTCCCGCTCTACTCGCCGAACGTTGATTCGATCGAAGTCGTCCGCAAGGGCGCCGTGCGTCGCGCCAAGCTGTATTACCTGCGTGGCCGCACCGGCAAGGCAGCGCGTATCGCCGAGCGTCGCGACATGCGCCCTGCCAAGGGCACCGCAGCCGCCGAGTAATCGGAGACTGTTTGAGTTGGAGAAGGGCGCGGGGGCGATGGTCCCGGCGCCCTTTTTCGTTGTGCGCCTGAAATCAGTGCCTTGCGCCGATGCTGCAGTGCGGAAGTGCACGAAGTTCACAGTCTCACAGCGTTCTGCACATCGCCCGATTTGGGGGTCGATAGGGGCGTTTGGGCCGAGGTGATGCATGCGGGATAAGCGGGGCTGGGCATCCGCTGAGGGTGCGCTCCGAGGCGCGTGTAGGACAGCGGATTAGCGTGCCGGCCAGCGGCGGCCGTGGTGTCTGCGCGATTTCTCCGTCCTTCGGGGTGTCGTAGGTGGTTGTCGGGTCGGATAGGGACGCGCGGTCCTGCGCAGGCCGACTGCCGCTTCCTTGTTCTCGCGCCCGCTTCCTTGTTCTCCCGCGAAGGCGGGAGCCCAGTCTGGGTCCCCGCCTTCGCGGGGAAACACGTCTTGCTGGCGGACTCGAATGCCGCCTGCTTGGACTAGGCGAAGCAATGCCACACTGAGCGCGCTCGCGTGGACATGCCCCACCCCGACCCTCCCCCGAAGGGGAGGGAGTTTCGTCGTGCCACCATGCAATTTCGGCGCGTCACGCAACGCACTCTCCGCGCGGGCGGGGAACGCTATCCTCGGGACTTATGATCACATTGCGCCACGGAGCGCAGCTCAAGGAATGGATTCACGCGAAGGCGCTAAGGCGCGAAGAGAAGGCCGGGCAAGTGCGCTAAATAAGCTGCTTCTCTTCGCGCCTTAGCGCCTTCGCGTGAACATGCCCTTCCCCGTCATCCTGACGAAAGTCAGGACCCAGGATCACGAACGCTGCGCTGTTTGGCTCTGGGTCCTGACTTTCGTCAGGATGACGGCGTGGGTGGGAAGGTCTTCCGCTTGTAATCACGAACGCTGCCCGCCTGATGGGCGTACCTTATGAGCGTACGCGCCTCCGGTGGGCAGCACGCACCCGTCAGCCCGCCTCAAGCGCTCGTCAGGCGTCGCGCCACGTGCCGGGCGCCAGACCCGCCACGGTCCAGTCGCCGATGCTCCACCGGACCAGCCGCAGCGTGGGGTGGTCGATCGCGGCGGTCATGCGGCGGACTTGCCGGTTGCGGCCTTCGCGGATCGTTATCTTCAGCCAGCAATCGGGGATGCTCGCGCGGACCCGGATCGGCGGCACGCGCGGCCAGAGGTCGGGTGCGGCGATCCGCTCGACGTCGGCGCGGGCAGGGCCGTCCTTCAGCAGGACGCCGCCCCGCAACTGATCGAGCGCGTCCTCGCCGGCATCGCCCTCGACCTGCACGAGATAGGTCTTGGCCAGCTTGAACTTCGGGTCCGCGATCCGCGCCTGGAGGCGACCGTCGTCGGTCAGCAGCAACAGCCCTTCGCTATCGCGGTCGAGCCGCCCCGCCGGATAGACGCCCGGCACCTCGACGAACTGCGACAGCGTCGCGCGCGGGGTCGGACTGTTCACGTCGGTGAACTGGCTGAGCACGTCGTACGGTTTGTTGAACAGGATTACCCGGGGCATGGCGCTGTCTTAGGGGAAGGCCATTAAGAGGGTCGAGGGGTAACGCCAAACCGGCGACATAAAAGACTCGTTGATGCCGCCACGCATGGAAGCACGCCAAGTAAGGTGGCGCCCAAAAGCTACCATTTTTTTGGCTGTATCAAACGATCAGTTACATTTATCATCAACGACTGGTGGTTTGACTTGGAGGTTGAGCGATGGCCGAGAAAGTGATCCGCATTGATCGTAAGACCTTTCGTCTCGTCGCTACGGTGAACGAGGGTGGCAGTCTGTATTTTTCTGCGGGTGCTGTAATCGCGGTCGAGAAATATGACATGAGAATCGGTAAGAGCGAGTTCGATTTTCAGGTGAACTCACGTCGTTTTCGCGGGCGTGTTCCTGAGCCGATAGCAGCCTCGCAGGCTGGCTTAGATCGCGAGTTTATGGAAAGTCGCGTTAAGTCGAACTTGATGGGGCTACCGGTCAGTGTTGGCAATGCTGTAGCGATGGCGCGCGACCGTCGTATCGAACTTACCTATGGTGAAGTACGTCCTCAAGTGTTCCGTAGCTCGGTTCCCACGCAACCGGTTGCGTGGCGTATTTGGTTCAAGCAGACTTGGTATAGCGGGCAAGCGAGCGGACGAAGCATGCTCGGCAAAGCCAAGGCATCTGACGGTCTCAAGGCATCCGCCTCCGCTGCAGGAAGCGCCGCCATAGGAGGTGCTTCGGGGAGGTCCATCACAACTTTCGCCCCCAATGCGATTGGGCCGCTGACCAACGATGCCGGAATTCTACGAGTATATGTCCCGACGGAGGATCCCTTCACTCTCTTCCGCCGTCCGTTTGATAGCCATGATCTGATAGGACGCGCGCCAACCTTGGCGGATCATGTAGGTTCTTTTATTCGGGGACGTGGCTGGTGAGGACGCGAGTATTTTTGATCGCACTACTTGTTACGGCATGTAGTCCGGACCGGGGTCGATCGCCAGATGACGTCGAGCATGGCTATATCGTATTTAATCCGAAAACACAGGACAGTGGTTGGGCGATTATAGATGCGATGAACCAAGAACTCCCAGCTACCGAAAAGGTTAAAGTTCGGACCGCTGGACTCGTTGCGAGTGATAAACCAACCATGTTCGTCGACTTCACTGGTAGCTGTACGCGTGATCGAGACTTTCTCAGTCTTGTTCGCCAAATAGCTGCACGACTTGATCAAGCTGGGTTGGAATGCAGCGCAAAACCTCCGACGGCGCTCTGAGCAGGGGGATCTGGCCTACATGGGAGCAGGTCATTTTCGAGCTGGGCCGCGACATGGACTTGGGTCTGATTAGAAGGTGCCTAGCGCGTGGTGTTAGTGGGTATGAGCGGGCGCCGCTGCGTATATTGTTGGGTTCCGAAGCCGCTGGCCCGATCGACGATTTGCTTGTTCGTGCCGTTGCTTGGATCGTAATCCGACTTGCTGGAATCAAGCGCGTAGAATGGCGATCGCCGCCTATGCCGCCCCCTGCCTACTCTGGCTGGCGAGGAAATTTGTTATTTGTTGTTTTTTGGGGAAGTGCGATCGTCATCACAGGAACGGTGCTACGACGATACGCGCACGGCTGAGTTAGTCAGGTCCAGAACCTCAGGCTGATAAAAAAGGGGCCGCAGCTTGCCGAAAGCTGCGGCCCCTAATTTGCGAAAACCCCAACCCTTACTGGTCGAGGAAGCTCCGCATCTTCCGTGACCGGCTCGGATGCTTCAGCTTCCGCAGCGCCTTCGCCTCGATCTGGCGGATGCGCTCGCGGGTCACCGAGAACTGCTGGCCGACCTCCTCGAGCGTGTGATCGGTGTTCATGCCGATGCCGAAGCGCATGCGCAGCACGCGCTCCTCACGCGGGGTGAGCGACGCGAGCACGCGCGTGACCGTCTCCTTGAGGTTCGCCTGGATCGCGGCATCCACCGGGATGATCGCGTTCTTGTCCTCGATGAAGTCTCCGAGATGCGAATCCTCCTCGTCGCCGATCGGCGTTTCGAGGCTGATCGGCTCCTTGGCGATCTTCATCACCTTGCGCACCTTCTCCAGCGGCATGGAGAGGCGCTCGGCCATCTCCTCCGGGGTCGGTTCGCGGCCCTGCTCGTGCAGGAACTGGCGGCTGGTGCGGACCAGCTTGTTAATCGTCTCGATCATGTGGACCGGGATGCGGATGGTCCGCGCCTGGTCCGCGATCGAGCGGGTGATCGCCTGGCGGATCCACCACGTCGCGTAGGTGCTGAACTTGTAGCCGCGGCGATACTCGAACTTGTCGACCGCCTTCATCAGGCCGATATTGCCCTCCTGGATGAGATCCAGGAACTGAAGGCCGCGGTTCGTGTATTTCTTGGCGATCGAGATCACCAGCCGCAGGTTCGCCTCGACCATCTCCTTCTTAGCGATCCGCGCCTCGCGCTCGCCCTTCTGGACCATGTTGACGATCCGGCGGAACTCGGTGAGCGCCATGCCGGTCTGCTGCGTGATGTCGGCGATTTCGGCGCGGATGCGCTCGACCGCCTCGCCCTCGTTGGCGACGAACGCGGTCCACTTCTTGTCGACCTTGTTGACCGTCGTCAGCCAGTTCTCGTCGATCTCGTGACCGATATAGCGATCGAGGAAGTCCTTGCGCGGCACCTTGTGGCGCTCGGCGAGGCGCAGCATCTGGCCGCCCAGCGCGGTCAGGCGACGGTTATAGGCATAGAGCTGATCGACCAGATATTCGATCTTGGCGTTGTGGAACTGGACGCTCTCGACTTCCGCCGTGAGTTCCTCGCGCAGCTTCTGGTATTTGCGCTCGTCGGCAGCCGAAAAATCGCCGCCGATGCCCATCGCGTCGACGCGCGACTGCTGGATCTTGCTGAACTTCTTGTAGAGCGCGGTGATGCTGGCGAACCGCTCGAGCGCGATCGGCTTGAGCTGTTCCTCCATCTGCGCGAGGCTGAGGGTGTTGTCCTCCTCCTCGTCGTCCGATGCGCGCGGGGCGCGGCGCTCGCCGTCCTCGTCCTCGTCGGCGGACGGCTCTTCGGGCTCGGCCTCTTCCTTGAACGAGGGACCGGCGTTCTTCTCGCTGATCTCGCCGTCGTCGGCTTCGCCGTCCTCGGCCATCGCTTCCGGCGCGGGGTCCTTCGACAGCATCGCGTCGAGATCCATGATCTCGCGCAACTGCATCGTGCCCTCGTTCAGTGCGGTCGACCAGTCGATGATCGCGTTGAAGGTGATCGGCGATTCGCACAGGCCGAGGATCATCGTGTCGCGACCCGCCTCGATGCGCTTGGCGATCGCGATCTCGCCCTCGCGGCTGAGCAGCTCGACCGCGCCCATCTCGCGCAGGTACATGCGGACCGGATCGTCGGTGCGATCGATGGTCTCTTTCTTCTTCTCGATCGCGGGGCCTGTGTCGGCATCCGCGTCGGCGGCCTCCGGCTCGTCCTCGTCGTCCTTGGCGGGCTCGGTCTCGCCGTCCTCGCCGGCTTCGTCGTTCTCGACGATGTTGATGCCCATCTCGCTCAGCGCGGCGCTGATGTCCTCGATCTGGTCGGACGACATCTCGCCCTGCGGCAGCGCTTCGTTGAGCTGCTCATAGGTGATGTAGCCGCGCTTCTTGGCGCGCGCGATGACCTTCTTGATCGACGCATCGTTCATGTCGATCAGCGGCGCATCGCCGGTTTCGTTCGTCTCGGCGGGTTCCGCCATGTTCGCCTTAGCCATCAATCGCCCTCGGTACCCAACGCTCGGGCGTCTTCGTTCGACTGTACAAGATTTGCAAGTCGGACTTCCAACGCCTGTTTCTCTCTTACCATAGCCACTTGTCGTTCGAACGCATCTTCGGTGAAGTGCGTCTGCATCGCCGCGGTCGCCTGCTTGAGTGCCGCGTCTACCTCAGGGCGGGCGACCATGATCGCGATCGCCTCGTCGAGGTCGGCACGGACGCGGGCTGGATCGGCCGTGGTCTGCGTGAACGAATAGGGCATCGTATCGGCTCTCAACAGGTCACTCGCGACTGAATTGAAACCGGACCTCGCCAATATGGTGAGAAGTCGCCCGCTATCAAGCTTCTGGTCCTCAAGTGCAACATCTACGACCGCTTCGAACAATCGCCCGAGCGCGCCGTCGATCATTTGGAGGGAGCCGAGCACCTCCATGTGGCGCGCGATCTCGACCGGGTGGCGGATCAGGCCGGCGAGCACGGCCTTGGCCAATACGCGGTCGATGCCGGTGGCGAGGAAGGCCTTCGCGTCTTCGGTGACGGGCGCGGCGGGGGGCTTCCAGCCGCCCTTGGGACGCTCGCCGCGGGGCACGAAGGGGGCGCGGACGGGTTTGAAATGCTCGTAGAAGCGGTTCTTGAACTCGGCATGATATTGCTGCTTCACCGAGGGGTCGGCGATGCCTTCGGCGAGTTCGTGGAGGCGGCGCTTGAGGCCGGCGCGCTGTTCGGGGGTGTCGAGCGCCTCGGCGGCGACTTCGGACGCCCAGAGCCGGTCGACGAGCTGTTCGGGGGATTTGAGGAGTGTTTCGAACGCGCCGGGGCCGCCGGCGCGGACGAGGTCGTCGGGGTCCTGGCCTTGCGGGAGCGTGACGAAGGCGAGGCTGCGGCCGGGCGCGAGTAGCGGGAGCGCGCGGTGGGCGGCCCGGAGCGACGCCTTCTGGCCGGCACCGTCGCCGTCGAAGCAGAGCAGGGGGACGTCGACCATCCGCCACAGCCGTTCGAGTTGCGCTTCGGTCAGCGCCGTGCCGAGCGGGGCGACCGCTTCGCCGAAGCCTGCCTGGGCGAGCGCGATGACGTCCATATAGCCCTCGACCACGAGCACACGGCCCGACTTGCGCGAGGCGGGGGCGGCCTTGTCGAGATTGTAGAGCGTGCGGCCCTTGTCGAAGAGTGGCGTGTCGGGGGAGTTGAGGTACTTCGGCTCGCCACCATCGAGCACGCGCCCGCCGAATGCGATGGTCCGGCCGCGGGGGTCGCGGATCGGGATCATCAGGCGGCCGCGGAACCGGTCGTACGGGTCCTTGCCCTCGACATTGATGAGCATGCCGGACTCGACCAGCATGGGGTCGCCGTAGTCCTTCAGCGCGGTCTTCAGCTTGCCGCGGCTGTCGGGGGCGAACCCCATGCCGAACGCACGCGCCGTCTCGGGCCTGATCCCGCGGCGGTCGAGGAGCGCGCGGGCGTCGGTGCCGGGGAGGCCGTTGAGCTGCTCGGTGAACCAGTCGGCGGCGTCGGACATGACCTCATGCAGGCCTTTGGCGCGTTCGGCCTTCGCGGCGGACTGGCGGTCCATCGCGGGCATGTCCATCCCGGCGGCCTGCGCGAGTTCCTTCACCGCGTCCATGAAGGGGAGGCCGCGCTGGTCGGTCATCCACTTGATCGCGTCGCCGTGCGCGGAGCAACCGAAGCAGTGGTAGAAGCCCTTGTCGTCATTGACGTAGAAGCTTGGGGTCTTCTCGTTGTGGAACGGGCAGCAGCCCTTGTGCTCGCGACCGGCCTTGGTGAGCTTGGTGGTCTTGCCGACGAGCGCCGAGAGCGAGGTGCGGGCGCGGAGTTCGTCGAGGAATTGTGGGGTTAGCGCCATGGGGTTGCTTTTGTGGGGTGGGTGTTTGCGGCACTGCCCTCCCCCGACCCCTCCCGCAGGCGGGAGGGGGGCAGAAGGGGTGCTACGTTCGCAGCGAGCGCAACAGAGTCCCCCTTCCGCTTGCGGGAGGGGTTAGGGGAGGGGCGTTCCGCAAGCACGCGCCCGATCTCGGCCACCACGCTTTCGATCCGCTCCAACACGTCGTTGTTCCAGAACCGGATCACTCGGTAGCCTTGCTGTTCGATGAAGTGCGTCCGTCTCGCGTCATCGTCGGAGTGCCAGTCATGCTGCCCGCCATCGACCTCGACTACGAGCTTCGTAGCGCGGGAAACGAAGTCGCAGATGAACGGGCCGATCGGGACTTGGCGGTTGAACCTTGCGCCCGAAGTCCGGCGCGCGGCGAGGTGTTGCCATAGCGCGCTTTCTGCACGCGTGGGGTGGGCGCGGAGGTCTCGGATGCGGGTGCGTTGTTCCAATGCTCCGTCTCCTGTGTGGCGCTGCCCTCCCCCGACCCCTCCCGCAGGCGGGAGGGGAGCAGAATTTACGACAGCGCTGCCTTTACCAGGCCGCTCGCCTTGCTCATGTCCAGCTCGCTTGCGTGGCGTGCCTTCAGCTCCGCCATCACGCGGCCCATGTCCTTCATGCCGGTCGCGCCGAGTTCCACCTTGATCGCCTCGATCGCCGCGGTCGTTTCCGCCTCGCTCATCTGCTGGGGCAAGAAGCGTTCGATCACCGCGACCTCTGCCGTCTCCGCATCGGCGAGCTCCTGGCGGCCGCCCTTCGAGAACATCTCGATCGACTCGCGGCGCTGCTTGACCATCTTCTGGAGCACTTCGACCACCAGCGCGTCGTCGCTCTCGGGGGCCTTGCCGGTGCGCGCCTCGATGTCGCGGTTCTTGATCGCGGCCTGGATCAACGAGATAGCGTTGCGGCTCTGCTTGTCGCCGGCCTTCATGGCGGTCAGCTGCGCAGCCTTGATGTCGTCGCGAATCATGTACTGGTCTTTCAGGCGGTTCGGGATAGCCCGACGGGATAGCGCGTCCGCCGTCCGTTTAACAGATTGACGCTGCGGCACGCCGGCCTTAGCGGACACCACTTAGCGACATCGTCAACGTAAAGAGAGTGCCCAGCCTGATGGCCGACGCCCAGCCTATAGCCATGCCTGCCGGTGCAACAGGCGTCCTCGTCCTCGCCAATGGCGACGTGATCTGGGGTCGCGGGTTCGGCGCAGAGGGCAGTGCGGTCGGCGAAGTGTGCTTCCACACCGCGATGACCGGCTATCAGGAGGTGCTGACCGACCCGTCCTTCGCCGGGCAGATGATCTGCTTCACCTTTCCGCACATCGGCAACGTCGGCGCGAACCCCGACGACGTCGAGGCGGACGACCCGCACGCGCTCGGCATCATCGTCCGCGAGGACGTGACGCAGCCGTCGAGTTTTCGCGCGGTCGAGGGGCTCGATGGCTGGATGAAGCGGCATGCGCGGATCGGTCTGTCGGGCGTCGACACGCGTGCGCTGACGCGGCGGATCCGGGTGGCGGGCGCGCCTAATGGGGTCATCGCGCATTCGGCGAGCGGTGAGTTCGACGTGGCCGAGCTGCTGGCGATGGCGCGCGCGTGGCCGGGGCTTGAGGGCATGGACCTCGCCAAGGACGTGTCGACCGAGATGCATTATGGCTGGGGTGAGGATGCTCCGGGCGGTGTCTGGAAGCTGGGCTTCGGCTACGGCGACAGCTCGCAAGCGGGAGAGGGCGCTTCTGCTCCCCTCCCGCTTGCGGGAGGGGTCGGGGGAGGGGCTGACCAATCAGCGCCGACCCCGCCTGAGGCCATGCCCTCCCCCAACCCCTCCCGCTCCGCGGAAGGGGAGCAGAAGGCCCGCCCCCACGTCGTCGCGATCGATTACGGCTCGAAGCGCAACATCTTCCGCAACCTCGTCGAGGCGGGCGCGAAAGTCTCCGTCGTCTCCGCCACCGCCAGCTTCGACGACGTGATGGCGCTCGCCCCCGACGGCATCTTCCTGTCGAACGGCCCCGGCGATCCCGCCGCGACCGCCGAATACGCGGTACCGGTGATCCGCCAGCTGCTGGAGACGGGCAAGCCGCTGTTCGGCATCTGCCTCGGCCACCAGTTGCTCGGCCTCGCGGTCGGCGCGACCACGACCAAGATGTTCCAGGGCCACCGCGGCGCCAACCATCCGGTCAAGCGCCTGTCCGACGGCGCGGTCGAGATCACCAGCATGAACCACGGCTTCGCGGTCGAGCGCGACAGCCTGCCGGCGAACGTCCGCGAGACGCACGTGTCGCTGTTCGACGGGTCGAATGCGGGGCTGGAACTGACCGATCGGAACGCGTTCAGCGTGCAGTATCATCCGGAAGCGAGCCCGGGGCCGCAGGACAGCCTGTATCTCTTCGAACGGTTTGTGAAGGGACTGTAATGGCAAATCCTATCGATTACCTCCTGACGGGCCTGCTAAATGCTCTTTACTTGAGCACTAAGAACCAAACCTCGCATTCTTTAACGTACTCTGAATTGATGATGCTATTTGAAAAGCATTACGAGATTCCGATCAACCGTGCTCAAGTCGAATTGGCAGTTGCTCGAATGGAGCACGAGGGTTTGGCTACATTAGTGCTAGACCCATACGCTGATACCGTAATTGAAACATCCGATAAGACAATAGCTGAGTATTGCGGCAGTCATGCGGGCGTTATCAGCCGAGGTTGGTCCAACGAAGAATGGTTAAGATCAGCATTCCGAAACGAGAAGTTGTGGTCAGATATAGATCAGGGGGTAGATGAATCCGAGGATGTTCGGGTGATCCCGTCTGCGGATGGCTTTGTTACGGTAAATCACAATGACGAAAGCTATAAGGCTGTCGAAGAAGCTGTCGTTGAAGCTGATGAGGCTCTCCGTAGTGACAACGAGCTTCAGGTCGAAGAGAGAAGTTGGATCCGCGTCCACTTGGAGGCTGGCATATCGCTTCTGCGTAGCGGCGGACCAATACTCAGAAGTGCATTGGTCGCTCTAATAATCGAGCCGCTCAAAGCGGCGATGAAAGCTGCGGCTAGCGAGAAGGTAAAAGCTCTTGTGGGCATAGCAATCAAAAACCTTATGATCTGGTTAGCACACTAATGCCAAAACGCACCGACATCTCCTCGATCCTCGTCATCGGCGCAGGACCCATCGTCATCGGCCAGGCGTGCGAGTTCGATTATTCGGGCACGCAGGCGATCAAGGCGTTGAAGGAGGAGGGCTATCGTATCGTCCTCGTCAATTCGAACCCCGCCACGATCATGACCGATCCCGAGCTGGCCGACGCGACCTATGTCGAGCCGATCACGCCTGCGATCGTCGCCAAGATCATCGAGAAGGAGCGCCCTGACGCGATCCTGCCGACGATGGGCGGGCAGACCGCGCTCAATACCGCGCTGGCGCTGTTCCATGACGGTACGCTGGAGAAGTTCGGCGTGACGATGATCGGGGCGGATGCCGATGCGATCGACATGGCGGAGGACCGGCTGAAGTTCCGCGATGCGATGGACCGGATCGGGCTGGAAAGCGCGCGCTCGGCGATCGCACATACTGTTGAAGAAGCTTTGGAAGGCCTTGAGAAGACGGGGCTTCCGTCGATCATTCGGCCGAGCTTCACGATGGGCGGCTCGGGCGGCGGCATCGCGTACAACCGCGAGGAGTTCATCGCGATCGTCCGCAACGGGCTCGACCTGTCGCCGACCACCGAGGTGCTGATCGAGGAATCGCTGCTCGGCTGGAAAGAATACGAGATGGAGGTGGTGCGCGATCGCAACGACAACGCGATCATCATCTGCTCGATCGAGAACGTCGATCCGATGGGCGTCCACACCGGCGACTCGATCACGGTCGCGCCGGCGCTGACGCTGACCGACAAGGAATACCAGATCATGCGCAACGCATCGATCGCGGTGTTGCGCGAAATCGGTGTCGAAACAGGCGGTTCGAACGTCCAGTTCGCCGTCAATCCGAAGGACGGCCGGCTGGTCGTCATCGAGATGAACCCGCGCGTTTCGCGCTCGTCCGCGCTGGCGTCGAAGGCGACCGGCTTCCCGATCGCGAAGGTCGCGGCGAAGCTGGCGGTCGGCTACACGCTCGACGAGATCGAGAACGACATTACCGGCGCCACCCCCGCCGCGTTCGAGCCGACGATCGATTACGTCGTGACGAAGATTCCGCGGTTCGCGTTCGAGAAGTTCAAGGGCGCGTCGAACACGCTCGGCACCGCGATGAAGTCGGTCGGCGAGGTGATGGCGATCGGTCGCAACATCCACGAATCGATGCAGAAGGCGTTGCGCGGGCTTGAGACAGGCTTGTCGGGGTTCAACCAGGTCGATCATCTGGTGGGTGCGCCGCGCGCGGAAATCGAGGCGGCGCTGGCCGTCGCGACGCCGGACCGGCTGCTGGTGGCGGCTCAAGCGTTGCGTGAGGGCTTTACGGTCGCCGAGGTGCACGCGATCGCGAAGTATGATCCGTGGTTCCTCGAGCGGATCGCGGAGATCATCGCGGCCGAGGCCGAGGTGATGAAGGACGGCCTGCCGATCGACGCGCCCGGTATGCGCCGCCTGAAGAGCATGGGGTTCAGCGACAAGCGGCTTGCGTGGCTGGCGCTGCAGTCGGCAAATCTGCGCGGGATGAACCGGGGGATCGCACGTGGCTCTGGCCTGATCCACGAGGTCGTCAAGGCGATGACCGGCGGCGTGACCGAGGAGGAGGTGCGCCAGCATCGCCTGAAGCTCGGCGTGCGGCCGGTGTTCAAGCGGATCGACACGTGCGCGGCCGAATTCGATGCGAAGACGCCGTATATGTACTCGACCTACGAGGCGCCGAGCTTCGGAGAGCCCGAGAACGAGTCCGAGCCGACCGACCGGAAGAAGATCGTGATTCTGGGCGGCGGGCCGAACCGGATCGGGCAGGGTATCGAGTTCGATTACTGCTGCTGCCATGCGTGCTTCGCGCTGGCGGATGCGGGCTATGAGACGATCATGGTCAACTGCAACCCGGAGACGGTGTCGACCGATTACGACACGTCGGACCGGCTGTATTTCGAGCCGCTGACCGCCGAGGACGTGTTGGAGATCCTGCATGTCGAGCAGCAGAACGGCACGCTGGTGGGCGTAATCGTGCAGTTCGGTGGGCAGACTCCGCTGAACCTCGCGCGCGCGCTCGAGGCTGCGGGCATTCCGATCCTGGGGACGACGCCGGATGCGATCGATCTGGCGGAGGACCGTGAGCGGTTCGCGGCGTTGATCACCAAGCTCGGGCTGTTGCAGCCGGCCAATGGCCTGGCGCGGAGCCGGGACGAGGCGGTCGCGGCGGCGGAGCGGATCGGCTATCCGGTGCTGATGCGGCCGTCTTACGTGCTGGGCGGGCGGGCGATGGAGATCGTCGATACGATCGGGCAGCTCGAGCATTACATCGCGACCGCGGTGCAGGTGTCGGGCGACTCGCCGGTGCTGATCGACCAGTATCTGCGCGATGCGATCGAGGTCGATGTCGATGCGATCTGCGACGGGACCGACGTGGTCGTCGCGGGCGTGTTGCAGCATATCGAGGAGGCGGGCGTCCATTCGGGCGACTCTGCGTGCTCGATCCCGCCTTACTCGCTGTCGGCGGAGATCATCGCAGAGATCGAGCGGCAGACGGTGGCGCTCGCGCATGCCTTGTCGGTGGTCGGGCTGATGAACATCCAGTTCGCGGTGAAGGATGGGCTGGTCTACCTCATCGAGGTCAACCCGCGCGCGTCGCGCACCGTGCCGTTCGTCGCCAAGGCCATCGGTGCGCCGATCGCCAAGATCGCCGCGCGGGTGATGGCGGGCGAGAAGCTGGTCAATCTGCCGAAGATCGACCGGCATATCGACTATTATGCGGTGAAGGAGGCGGTGTTCCCCTTCAACAAGTTCCCCGGCGTCGATCCGGTGCTGTCACCGGAGATGAAGTCGACCGGCGAAGTCATGGGAATCGATCCCGATTTCACGATCGCATTCGCCAAGGCGCAGCTTGGCGCGGGGACGATCCTGCCGACCAAGGGCAATGTCTTCGTCAGCGTGAAGGACGGTGACAAGGTGATGATCGTCGAGGCGGTGAAGGCTTTGGTCGACACCGGCTTCTCGATCGTCGCGACCGGTGGGACGGCGGATCACCTCGCACTTGCCGGGTTGCCGGTCGAGAAGGTCAACAAGGTCGCTCAAGGTCGGCCGCATATCGTCGACCGGATCAAGGACGGCGATATCGCGCTGATCTTCAACACCACCGAGGGGTGGCAGAGCCTGAAGGACTCGCAGCCGATCCGCGCGTCCGCGCTGGGACAACGCATTCCGTACTTCACGACCGCGCCGGCTTCGCTCGAAGCGGCGAAGGCGATCGCCAAGCTTTCGACGCACAGCCTTGAAGTACGGCCGCTGCAATCCTATTATTCGCAGTCGCACGACTGATCCCGACATGAGAATGATGTGTGGGCGGGGCTGGTACAGGGCCTCGCGCGGGGAAATGGATTTGGGGACGAGATGATGGCGACCGTCGAAAAGATGCCGATGCTGCAGGAAGGCTATGAGACGCTGAGCGCGGATCTGAAGCGCCTGAAAGCCGAACGTCCGACGATCGTCGACGCGATCGAAGAGGCGCGCGCGCACGGCGACCTGAGCGAGAACGCAGAATATCATGCCGCGAAGGAGCGTCAGGGCCAGGTCGAGGCATCGATCTCCGACATCGAGGACAAGCTGTCGCGCGCGCAGATCATCGACCCGAAGGACCTGTCGGGCGATAAAGTGGTGTTCGGCGCGACGGTGACGTTGCTCGACGAGAACGACAAGCCGGTGAAGTATCAGATCGTCGGCCAGACCGAGGCTAACGCGAAAACCGGGCGGATCTCGTACAATTCGCCGCTGGGGCGTGGGCTGATCGGTCGGAAGCTCGACGAAGAGGTCGAAGTCACGGTGCCGGCTGGCGAGCGTTACTACGTCGTCTCCAAGATCGAGTTCATCTGAGCTTTATGAATTTTTTCGAGACGCGGGCGACGGCGATCATCACGATCGTGACGGTCATCGTCTCGGGATTTCTGGTGCTGAGCGGGTCGCTTGGGTATTGGGCGGTGAACGCCGGGTTCATTCCTTTGCGGATGACCGATCTGGGTATTCCGAGCGAGCATATGTTCGTCGTGCCGTCTTGGGCGACGCCGCTGACCGCGACGTTGATCCACGGCGGCTGGGCGCATATCGCGCTGAACCTCGTGATGCTGGTGTATTGCGGGCAGTTCGTCGAGAAGGCGCTGGGGACGGTCGGGTTGGTCGTTCTGTATGTGCTGGGTGCGTATGCGGCGGCGGCGGGGCATTGGGCTTTCGGGCCTGAGTCTACCGCGCCTATGATTGGCGCTTCGGGCGCGATTTCGGCGGTCGTTGGAGCGTACGCGCTGTTGTATGGCGAGCGGCGGGCGCAGGCGATCGGGCCGGTGCCGGCTGGGGTCGTGCATGTGGTTTGGCTTGCCGCCGCGTGGATCGGAATCCAGTTGCTGATGGGGCTGGCCGGGTTTGGGGCTTCGGTTGGGGCTAGCGGGCCTATTGCTATTGGCGCGCATATCGGCGGGTTCTTGGCGGGGCTGGTGCTGGCTCGGCCGTTGTTGCTTTGGCATTATCGGGCTGCTTAGGCGGCCGCCCCGTTCGTCCTGAGTAGCTGCTGAGCTTGTCGAAGCGGCGTATGGAAGGATGAGTTGGCGCTCGGGGCCTGTTCTTCGATACGAGCCCTCGATACGCTCCTTGCGGAGCCTACTCGGTCTCTACTCAGCACGAACGGGGAGGGGAGGATGGCTACTGCCTGCGCCGCGATCTGGCGAGACCGCACGAGCTCGTAGCCATAGTCCTGCTTGGCGTGCCCTCCCCCATTGCCGCCTTCGGCGTCTCTCCCTCTCCCCGATGGGAGAGGGATAAGTGGCCACGCTTCATGCGAACTTGCTCGTCAGGCTGGTATGCCCAAATCCGTCATCCCCGCGAAGGCGGGGATCCATAAACTATGCCGTTGCGATTACATCGCGCCGTTAGCCAGTATGGGTTCCCGCCTCCGCGGGAATGACGGCTCAGGAGTAGTTCAGGCTACGCTCGCGCCTAGGTTCGGTTCGAGCATGCGGTGCAGGTGCACCACCACGAACTTCATCTCGGCATCATCGACGGTACGCTGCGCCGCAGCACGCCAGGCCTTTTCGGCACTGGCGTAGTCGGGAAATACGCCGACGAATTCGATCTTGCTCAGATCGTTGAAATCCAGGGTGCGCGGGTCGCTGACGCGGCCGCCGAATACGAGGTGGAGCTTGCTCATGCGCTTGCTTTCCTAGGGAGGGGGTTGCCGCCTCCCTAGCGTGTTCGACCCGCGGTTTGAACCCTTAGACGCCCTATCTTCTCAAACGGCAGGCTTTTGCGAAACCGCCTTCGCACCTGCGGTACCGGCCGTCGTGACGGCCTTGACGATACCCTCGAGCAAGCCCTTGGCCTGATCGCGCGCATTTTCTTTGGTCAAGCCGAGCTCGCCAAGTTCCGAGCGACCTGCGTCCTTGGCTGCCGCGGTCGCCGCGACGAGCGTCTCGCTAAGACGCTTGCCGACGGGGGCGAGCAGTTCCTTCTCGCGTGCCGAACGCGGGAGCAGCGCACCGGCGAGCGCGCCGACAGCGAGACCGCCGACGAGGATGCCGAGCGGGTTGGATTCGAGGTTGTTGACGACGCACTTGGTCTTCTCGCGTGAGACTTCGATAACCTCCGAGGCCTTGTCGCCGGCGTCATGATAGACCTTCGATGCGGTCTCGCGGACGGTGTCGAGGCCTTCGCGCAGGCGGCTCTCGGTCTCGTGGGCGGCTTCGTTGGCAGTGGTCTTTGCGTCGGTCATGGAAATGTCCTTCTGGTGGCAAGCTGCTCGCCGTTCAATGCGATGAGGGTTCAACGCGAGCCGGGACTTCTAGGTTTCAATATTGTGACCGTGGTCAGGGCGATCACCGTCCGCGGCGGAACAGTCCGACGATCCGGTGGCGCGCGAGGAACAGTCCAGCGACCGCGGCGAACCCCGCAGTCGGTCCCGGATTGCGCTTCACCGTCTCGACGCTGGCGCTGAGCGCGGCAGTGCCGGCATCGGCGACGTCGCGGCTGGCGTTCAGCGCGAGCTTCCGCGGATTGAGCCGGTCCTGCAACTGCCCTAGCGTCATCATGACGCGCTGGCGGGCGAGGGCCGATTCGATCTCTGCGGCGGCGACTTTGGCGGATGTCATGATACGGGCTCGCTCTTCGTCTGAAGCTTCGACTTGCCGATCATCGCCAGGATCGCCGCCACTGCGAGGACGGCCACCACGACGATGGCGGTCGCCCATCCTGGCCCCACCAGCGTCGCCACCGTCAAGATCGCACCGACCAGCAGTGCGATCAGTGCGGCCAAAGCCAGCACGCCTGCGACCGCGAAGAACATCGCGGCCGACTTGTAAGCACTCGCCGTCTCGCCGAACTTCGCCTTGTAGACAGCGACTTCCGCGGTCGCGAGGCTCTTCGTCTCGGTCGCCAGGCGACCGACGATCGAAGCAAGGCTCTCGTTCTCGCCGGTCGCGAACGTCAGTGGATCGACCAAGACGTCAGACCTTCGAGTTGGCATCGACGCCCGACTGCACCAGCCGCGCGACGACGAAGCCGATGGCAGCTGCTGCACCCACCGCGATCGCGGGCGACTTCCGCACGAGTTCGCGCGCGTCGTCGAACAGCTCGTCGATGTCCTTCGCCTTCACCTGATCGGCGAAACCCGATACGCTGTCGGCCGCGCTACGGGCATAGCCGCCGTACTGCGAGCCCAGCTTCTCATCGACCTGGCCGGCGGCGTCGGTCAGCAACTGCGCGACCTGCTCCAGCGCGCCGCTCGCGCGTGCCTTGCCGTCCTCGGCGAAGGTGCGGACCTTGTCGGTCGCCTGCGCGGTGTACTTGTTCGCGCCGTCCTTGATTGCCTGCTTGGCGTCGCCGGCCTTGGCCGAGACATCGCCGTTATCGATCGTCTTGCTGAGCTCGGTCCCGACCTCGTTCGCGGTCGTTTTCAGGTCGTTGACGGTGTCGTTTACGCTGGAGTCGGCCATGACGGTCCCTTTCAGAATTGTTACGCCCTCAACACCGTCGTTGGAGCACGGTTCCCGAACCGTCGCGCGATTGCACGACACTATTCTCGGATGTCCGCGCGATTGCCCGATATGGCGTGAGACGGTAGAGGCGGCGCGAACGACCCGGCACCGGGATTTGTAGGAGCATCGTTACGTGACCGCAATCATCGACCTTCATGCACGCCAGATCCTCGACAGCCGCGGCAATCCGACCGTCGAGGTCGACGTTCTGCTCGAAGACGGCAGCTTCGGCCGCGCGGCTGTGCCGTCGGGCGCATCGACCGGCGCGCACGAGGCGGTCGAGCGCCGCGACGGCGACAAGACCCGTTGGGGCGGCAAGGGCGTCGATGGGGCGGTCGATGCGGTCAACGACGAGATCACCGACACCGTGCTCGGCATGGACGCGGAGGACCAGTCGGATCTCGATCGCGCGATGATCGAGCTCGACGGCACCGAGAACAAGGGCCGGCTGGGCGCGAACGCGATCCTCGGCGTCAGCCTCGCCGTCGCCAAGGCCGCCGCCGAAGCGCGTGGCCTGCCACTGTACCGCTATGTCGGCGGCGTGCAGGCGCATCTGCTGCCGGTGCCGATGATGAACATCATCAACGGCGGCGAGCATGCCGACAACCCGATCGATTTCCAGGAATTCATGGTCGTGCCGGTCGGCGCGTCGAACATCCTCGAAGCGGTGCGTTGTGGTTCGGAGATCTTCCATACGCTGAAGAAGGGCCTGAGTGAGAAGGGCCTGTCGACCAGCGTCGGCGACGAGGGCGGCTTCGCGCCGAACATCGGCAGCACGACCGAGGCTTTGGACTTCATCATGTCGAGCATCGAGAAGGCGGGGTACAAGCCCGGCGAGGACGTGATGCTCGCGCTCGATTGCGCGGCGACCGAGTTCTACAAGAACGGCAAGTACGACATCTCGGGCGAGGGCCGGATCCTCGAGAGTGCCGAGATGGCGGAATATCTCGCGGACCTGACGCGGCGCTATCCGATCTTCTCGATCGAGGACGGCATGGGCGAGGACGATTGGGAGGGCTGGAAGACGCTCACCGACCTGATCGGCGACAAGGTCCAGCTGGTCGGCGACGATCTGTTCGTGACCAACCCGAAGCGCCTGAAGCGCGGGATCGACCAGGGTATCGCGAACTCGCTGCTGGTGAAGGTCAACCAGATCGGCACGCTGACCGAGACGCTGGAGGCAGTGTCGATGGCGCAGCGGGCGAAGTATACCGCGGTGATGTCGCATCGGTCGGGTGAGACCGAGGATGCGACGATCGCTGATCTGGCGGTCGCGACAAACTGCGGGCAGATCAAGACGGGCAGCCTTGCGCGCTCGGACCGGTTGGCGAAGTACAACCAGCTGATCCGGATCGAGGAAGAACTGGGCGATGCTGCGCGTTATGCGGGTCGCGACATCCTGATCGGGGGGTGACGGTATAGCCCCTTCGAAATCCAATTCTTGTCATCCCCGCGGAGGCGGGGACCCATAATCTCGAACGGTCGCGTTTCTATTGCTCGGCCTGCCACTATGGGTTCCCGCCTTCGCGGGAATGACGGTTGGGTGTATGAGGGTATAAGTATTTGATCGGTCCGGAGTGATCGACCGATCAGGGCGCGAGTACCGGAGGACGACATGGCACGCGTGACGACGAAGACCAGCAAGTTGCGGAAGACGATGCGCAAGGCCGCTTGGCCGGCGTTGGGGCTGACGCTGATGGCGTTCTTCGGCGCGTATGCCGTGCTCGGGCCGAACGGGATGTTCGCGTATGGCGACTACAAGCGCCAGCTTGCGAAGCGCGAGCAGGACTATGCCGCGCTCGATCGCAAGCGTGAGGTCTTGAAGAACCGGGTGGCGTTGCTGAACCCGGATCATGCGAACCCGGATATGGTCGACGAGATGGTTCGCAAGGAGCTGAACGTCGCGCATCCGGACGAGGTTATCGTTCCGCTGGGCAATTGAACTCCCTCTCCCGTCGGGAGAGGGAAGGGGCCCGCCGCCCTTGCGGTGGGAAGGGTGAGGGTGATGATCGCCCTTCACCCTCACCCTTCCGGCGCAAGCGCGCCTCCCTCCCTCTCCCAGGGGGAGAGGGAATTGGTTACCGACCCAGGAACGTCAGCAGATCGTTGGTGAAGCGATCGCTTTCGGTGATCGTCAGGCCGTGCGGGGCGCCGTCATATTCGACCAGCTGCGAGTCCGCGATGCCCTTGGCGGCGGCGCGGCCGGTGGCGTCGATCGGGACCGTCTTGTCACTCGTCCCGTGGACGACCAGCGTCGGGACGCGGAAGGCGGCCAGATCCTGACGGAAATCGGTGTGACCGAACGCCTTGGCGCACTCCAGCGTCGGGTGAAGACCCGCCTGCATCGCCAAGCTCCATGCCCAGTCGACAACCTCGTCGCTGACCGGCGAGGTGATGAAACCGACGCCGAGGAATTGCTGGAGGAAGGTCTTGAAGAACGCCGGGCGGTCGTCCTCGATGTTCGCGCCGATGCTGGCGAGCGTTTCCTCGTCGACGCCGTCAGGATTGTCGTCGGTCTTGAGCATGTACGGCACCACCGACGAGATCAGCCCGGCGGCGACCACGCCCTTGCCCTCGTAGCGGCTCATGTAGCGCGCGATCTCGCCGCCCCCCATCGAGAAGCCGACGATCGTCGCGTCGGTGTTTGCGCCGGTTGTTTCCATGACGTCGGCCAGATCGTCGGTCAGGGTGTCGTAGTCGTAGCCGGTCCAGGGCTGGCTCGAGCGGCCGAAGCCGCGGCGGTCGTAGGCGATCGCGCGGAAGCCGGCATTGGCGAGCGCCATCGCCTGCGCGTCCCAGCTGTCGGCGTTGAGCGGCCAGCCATGCGTCAGGATCACCGGGCGACCCGTGCCCCAGTCCTTGACGTAAATGTCTGTACCGTCACGGGTTTTTACGTAGGGCATGCAAGTCTCCGGTCTGTCTTTGCAGATGCACGCTCAACGGCTCATCGTGCGCGCCGTTCCGCACGCTGGCGTACCGAAGCTTCGACTGGCAGCATGGCGCCAGACGAATCGAGAGGTGGAGACAGGATGCGGATCGGACTTTTGACGACGGCGCTCGGCGCGGTCCTGGCCTTGAGCGCGTGCGGCCCTGCAAAGGCTCCTTCCACTACACAGGCACCCGCTGCGCCTTCGTCCGCCGCGAAAAGCGACTGGGCAGGGTTCCGCGATGGCTTCATCGACGGCTGGTTCAAGATCGATCCGGCCAACGCGGTCTATCAGGGCAAGCACGAGTATGACGGCGGCTTGGGCGACTGGAGCGCGGCGGGGCTGAAGCGGCAGGCGGACTTCCTGCATGGCGCGATCGACAAGGCGGGGGCGTTCAAGGATTTGAAGCCAACCGAGGCGTTCGAGCGCGACTATCTGGTGCAGGTCGCCAAGGCGAAACTGTTCTGGCTGGAGGACGCCGACCAGCCGCATACGAACCTGACCTGGTACATCAGCGCCGGGCTCGATCCGAACGTGTACGTCGCGCGCAACTATGGCACGCCGGCACAGCGGATGAAGGCGCTGACGGCGCTGTTCGAAAAGATCCCGGCGGCGACAGGCAATATCAAGGCGAACCTGAAGACGCCTATGCCGCTGAGCTTCGTCAATATCGGGGTGGCGGGGTTCAACGGGTTCGCCGACTATTACACCGGCGATGCGGTGAAGGCGTTCGCGGGCGTGAAGGACGATGCCGCGCAGAAGCGGCTGGTGGATGCGGCCAAGGCGGCGTCGGTGGCGATGCGCGATCTCGCCAAATGGACCGAGGGTCAGCGGGCAACCGCGACGCAGGATTTCGCGCTGGGCGCGGACCGGTTCGCGCGGATGGTGTCGGCGACCGAGGGCGTGGATACGCCGCTCGATCAGCTCGAGGCGGCGGGTGTCGCAGATTTGAAGCGCAACCAGGCGGCGCTGGCGGAAGCTTGTAGTCTGTTCGCCAAGGGGCAGACGATCGTCGCGTGCATCGCCAAGATGAATGCGAACAAGCCAGTCGGTGGCCCGGTCGCGGAGGCGCGGCGCCAGATCCCGGGCTTGCGGAAGTTCGTCGTGGATCACGACCTGGTGACGATCCCGGGGATCGAGCAGGCGCTGGTCGAGGAATCGCCGCCGTACAACCGGCAGAATTCGGCGTATATCGATCCGCCGGGGCCGTTCGATAAGGGCGTGCCGTCGATCTACTATATCTCGCCGCCCGACCCGAGCTGGACCAGGGCGGTGCAGGACGCGTTCGTGCCGGGCAAGAACGACCTGCTGTTCACGTCGGTGCATGAGGTGATGCCGGGGCATTTCGTCCAGTTCCTGCATGCGAACCGCTCGCCGTCGCTCTTCGGGCGGCTGTTCGTGGGGTATGCGTTTGCCGAGGGGTGGGCGCATTATGCCGAGGAGATGATGTGGGAGGCTGGGCTCAACAACGGCGATCCTGAGACGCATGTCGGGCAGATCTCTAACGCGTTGCTGCGGGATTGCCGGTACCTGTCCGCGATCCGCATGCATGCGAAGGGTATGACGCAGGAACAGTCGTTCCGGATGTTCGTCGACGAATGTTACCAGGACGAGGGGAATGCGAAGCAGCAGGCGGCGCGGGGGACGTATGATCCTGCTTATTTGAATTATACTATGGGTAAGTTGATGATCCGGAAACTGCGGGCGGATTGGACTGCGACGCGGGGTGGGCGGAAGGCCTGGAAGGCGTTCCATGATCAGTTCTTGAGTTATGGGGGGCCGCCGATTCCTTTGGTGAGGAAGGCGATGATGGGGGAGGATGAGGCGAGCGCGACGTTTTGATTTTGGGGGCGGTGTTCGCTCCCTGACACATCGCGCCACCCCGGCGAATTGCACCACCCCGGCGAAGGCCGGGGCCCAATTGGAAAGGTCGGCGTAACGGAAGATGCCACCCCGTTATCACCGTCCCCCAATTGGGCCCCGGCCTTCGCCGGGGTGGTGCATGGGGGTAAAGGCGTCCCAAACCAAAGCTTGTGTCCCCGCGAAGGCGGGGACCCAGACTGGGCACCCGCCTTCGCGGGTGAACATTCTTTTTTCTTCAGCTTCTTCTGCTGCTCCCTCTCCCCGTCGGGGAGAGGGCTGGGGTGAGGGGCTGTTCCGGGTGGAGCACTGCTTGGCGGGGGGGGGCCCCCCCCCCCCCCCCCCCCCCCCCGGGGGGGGGGCCCCCCCCCCCGCGGGGGGGGGGGGGGGGGCGCCCCCCCCCCCCCCCCGCCAAGCAGTGGTGG
>NZ_JAPZPQ010000015.1:0-2007 GCF_040407505.1 Sphingomonas faeni
TTCATCCCGATCGGCTTTGCGCACGGCTTCGTGACGCTCGAGGACAATTGCGAAGTCTCGTACAAATGCTCGGACACATACGCACCCGAGAGCGATGGCGGCATTCGCTGGGATGATCCCGCGATTGGTTCGGGCGGCATCGACTGGCCTATGCCCGCCGGCACCGCGCCCGAGCTTTCGGCCAAGGATGCGGTCCAACCGTTGCTCGCCGACTTCGACAGCCCCTTTCCCTATGACGGCCGCCCGCTGGCGCCGCTCGCCTGAAGGATAGACCCATGCGCATCTTCGTCACCGGCGGGGCCGGTTTCATCGGTTCGGCTCTCGTCCGTCACCTGATCGAGAACACCGACCATGAGGTCCTCAACTTCGACAAGCTGACCTATGCCGGCACGCTGTCGACGGTCGAGCGCGTTGCGAACTCGAACCGCTACCGGTTCGTCCAGGGCGACATCTGCGATGCAGACGCCGTCAAAGCCGCGATCACCGAGTTCAAGCCCGAGATCGTCACGCATCTCGCAGCCGAAAGCCATGTCGACCGCTCGATCGACGGGCCCGGCGCGTTCGTCCAGACCAACGTCGTCGGCACCTTCACGATGCTCAGCGAAGCGCGCGCCTACTGGCTCGGGCTCGATGACGAGGCGAAGGCTGCGTTCCGCTTCCATCATATCTCGACCGACGAAGTCTACGGTTCGCTCGGCGATACCGGACTGTTCACCGAGGAAACGCCGTACGATCCGCGCTCGCCTTACTCGGCGTCGAAGGCGGGCTCCGACCACCTCGTCAGCGCGTGGGGCCACACGTTCGGGTTGCCGGTGCTGATCACCAACTGCTCGAACAATTACGGGCCGTATCACTTCCCCGAAAAGCTGATCCCGCTGATGATCGTCAAGGCGCTCGCTGGCGCCGACCTGCCGGTCTACGGCAAGGGCGATCAGGTCCGCGACTGGCTGTTCGTCGAGGACCACGTTCGCGCGCTGCATGCGGTGTTCGAACAGGGCGAGCCCGGCCGGACCTACAATGTCGGCGGGAACAATGAGAAGCAGAACCTCGAGGTCGTGAAGACCGTCTGCACGATCCTCGATCGTCTCCGTCCGCGCGCCGATGGCCAGTCCTACGCGACGCAGATCACCTACGTCGCCGACCGCCCGGGGCACGACAAGCGCTATGCGATCGACGCGAGCCGGATCAAGAACGAGCTTGGCTGGGAGCCTGCCGAGACGTTCGAGACTGGCATCGAGAAGACCGTCGCCTGGTATCTCGACAACCAAGGCTGGTGGGAAGCGATCGTCGCCGAGCACAAGGCCGACCAGCGCCGCGGGCTTTCCGTATGAGCGACGTGAAGCGGATCCTCGTTACTGGTGGTAACGGCCAGCTTGGTACCGAGCTGAAGCGCTACGCCTGGCCGGAAGGCTGGGCAGTGACCGCGATCGACATCGACGAGCTCGACCTGCGCGATACCGCCGCGATAGCGGCGATGGTCGCCAAAGGTCATGACGGGCAACCATGGGCAGCCGTGATCTCGGCCGGTGCTTATACCGCGGTCGACAAAGCCGAGAGCGACATCGTCACCGCCTGGGCCGTCAACGCGATGGCACCCGCGGCGTTCGCGGAAAGCTGTGCGAACGCCGGTATCCCGATCGTTCAGGTCTCCACCGACTATGTCTTCGACGGCGCGCGCGATGGGGCGTGGGAGGTGACCGATCCGGTTGCCCCGCTCGGCGTGTACGGCGCGTCTAAGCTTGGTGGCGAACTGGCCGTACGCACCTCGGGCGCACGCCACGCCATCGTCCGCACTGCGTGGGTGGTTAGCGCCCACGGCAACAACTTCATCAAGACGATGCTCCGCGTCGGTGCGACCAACCCCACTCTGCGCGTTGTTGACGACCAGCACGGCAGCCCGACGTCGGCGACCGATCTTGCAGCCGCGCTCGCCACGATCACGATGCGCCTCGTCGAGGATTCCGCGGCGCCGACCGGCACTTATCATTTCAGCAATGCCGGCGCGGT
>NZ_JAPZPQ010000016.1:0-1653 GCF_040407505.1 Sphingomonas faeni
ATCCAGACTGTGCGAAAAGTCGCGTCTGTGATTCCGCCGGGCTGCAGATCGGCGTATGCTAGTGGCATGGCGTATATCGAGGGTCACGCGCGCGACCAGGCGCTGCTGTTGCCGGCATCGGTTGAGGATTACGTATCGGCGGACAACCCGGTGCGCTTCATCGATGCCTTCGTCGACGATCTTGATCTCAGCAAGGCCGGTTTCCATCGCTCGCAGCCGAAGGCCACAGGACGGCCGGGCTATGATCCGGGCGACATGCTCAAGCTGTATCTGTACGGCTATCTCAATCGAGTGCGGTCGAGCCGGCGCTTGGAGGCGGAAGCTGTACGCAACCTGGAGGTGATCTGGCTACTGCGCGGGCTACGGCCGGACTTCAAGACCATCGCCGACTTCCGCCGCGACAACCGGTTCGCGTTCAAGGCGGTGTTCCGCGCCTTCGTGCTCCTGTGCCGCAAGCTCGACCTGTTTGGCCGCGAGCTGCTGGCGGTGGATGGAACACGGCTGAAGGCGGTGAACAGTCGCGAGCGCAACTTCACCAAGGCCAAGCTCGACAAGTACATCAAGTCCGCCGACGAGCGGCTCGAGAAATACCTCGCGCAGTTAGATGACGCCGACCGCGGCGAGGAGGCAGGCACGATCAGACGGAGCGATGCACTGGCGGCGAAGATCGCGAAGGTGCGCGAACAGCGTCAGGTGAACCAGGCGATGCTGGAGCAACTAAAGGCCAGCGGAGAGAGCCAGATTTCGCTGACCGACCCCGACGCCCGCGCGATGGCAGCTCATCCCAAGGTCGGCGTCGGCTATAACGCTCAGGTCGCAGTCGATGCGAAGTACAAGCTGATCGCCGAACAGCATGTCACCAACGCGGGCAGCGATCTGGGTTTTCTGGCTGAGACAGCCGGCGCCGCAAAGGACATCCTCGGCGTGGAGCGGATCGATGCGGTCGCCGACATGGGGTACTACATGGGCGAGGACATCGCCGCGTGCGAGCGGGCCGGCATCACGCCCTATGTCGCTCGCCCCCAGCGCGGCACGGCCGTCGGCGACGGCCGCTTCCCCAAGGAGCGGTTCCGTTACGATGAAACCGCGGATTGCTATCACTGCCCCGCCGAGCAACGCCTCGATACACGGTACCGCTGGCTTCAGGGCGGTCATATCATCGTGCAATATTCGAACCCGCGCGCCTGTGGCGGTTGCGGACTCAAGGCGCAGTGCGCCCGCGGAAACTTCCGCCGCATTACGCGGTGGGAAGGCGAGGCCGTGCTTGACCGCATGGCGATACGCCTCGCCGCCCGGCCCGGGATCCTGGACATTCGCCGCGAGACGGTCGAGCACCCTTTCGGTTCGATCAAGCAATGGATGAACCAGGGTGCCTTCCTGATGCGCGGGCTCGAAAAGGTGCGGGCCGAGTTCAGTTTGACGGCACTCGCCTATAATCTCAGGCGGGCGATCAACCTCGTCGGCGTACAGGGGCTGATCCGGGCCGTGCAGGCCTGATCTAACGCCAAAATGTTCCCCTCCTGGCCGGCTGCCGCGGCAAATGGCGCTCTATCGGTGGCCCGGTGCCGCCTGTAACCCTCAGCCACTAACACCGCCCTCATCCCGTGCATCCAAGGCGCGGCACCAGCCAACGGCGAGTTTCCGCACAGTCTG
>NZ_JAPZPQ010000001.1:0-1451724 GCF_040407505.1 Sphingomonas faeni
ACCAACCTAATTTGCAACACCTCCAAGGGATCTCCCGCGGAGGCTTTTTGCGTTTCCGCTCCAGCACATAGCGACAGCATCGAGGCCAGCTCGCCGCGCAGGTCGATGGTGAGATCACCGTCTGCCGGCGTCAGCACCACCGCCTCGATAAGGGCGCGCAACCGTTCAAACGCCTGCGCCTTCAGCGCTTCGTCCTCGAAGGCCGCGGTGAGGTATTCGACCTTCTCGCGGTACACGCGGCCCAGGTCCGGGGTAAGCAGCCCGGGCTCCGGGCAAACCGTCTCTATGGTCTCCTGTTCGGCGAGTTCCAGTTCGGCGAGCAGGACCTTGCGCCGCTCGGTCCATATCTTCATCTCGTCGACGAACACCGTCGCATCCACGCCTTTGAGGATGGCCGCCTTGGCGCGCGCAAGCTGGTGATCGAGATTGGCCAGCTCGGCTTCCCGCTCAGGGCGGGCGCTGACCGTTTCAGCCGTCAGGCGACCGGTCTCTGCCTCGTATTCGCTGAGGAACGCTGCAACGACATCGTCACGCAACATCTCGCTCGCCAAGCCTGCCAGTACGCGTGCGTCGAGTTCGTCCTGGCGGATCGTCAGCCGGTTGTCGCACCAGGTGGGGCCCTTTTTGGCGGCGCCCTGGCAGCCGAACCGGGTCTTGCCCGACTTGGCATAGCTCGCGCCACAGCTGCCGCAGGTCATCTTGCCGGTCAGCAGATACCGCGGGCGCTGCTGCGCGAAGAACGGCAGGCTGGTCATCTCGGTACGCGGTTTCGCTGTGCGCGCGAGCATAGCCTGGCGGGATTTGACTCGGTCCCACAGTTCGACGGCGACGATGCCGAGCGCCGGGGCCTGGACGTCATCGGATCGCTTGTCTTCGGGATTGATGAAGGCATGACGTTTGCCCGTTTCCGGGTTCTTGCGATACGTCTGCTTGCCGTATGGCCGTCGCCCCACATACAGCGGGTTGTTGAGGATGCCGGTGCCACGTGCGGCATTGCCGGTCAGCGTGTTCGGCGTCCAGGCCGCGGCCTTGACGAGCGGATGTCTGCTGGCTTTGCCGCTACGCGGCGAGGGCACGCCGTCGGCATTAAGGCGCCGTGTGATGGCGATGGGCGACAGGCCGGCCGCATAGTCCTCGAAGATCCGGACCACCACTGCGGCCTCGGTGGGCACGATCTGCTGCAGGCCGCGGATGCGTTCGCCGTTGCCGTCGTGCTCGATGCGCTTTTCATAGCCGTACGCAGAGCCGCCTGGATTCTTTCCCATCGCGTGACGACGCACCAGCGCATCGCGGGTCTTGTCGCTGGTGGCGCGCAACTGCTCGGCGTTGATCGTACCGATCATGCCAATGTGCAGCGGCGTGACCACGCCTTCCTTGCGCGTCGCCAGGACGATGCCGCGAAACTTGAGAAGGTCGAACAATGTCGCGATATCTGCCTGACTGCGCGACAGCCGATCCATTGCGTCTGCGTAGACGATGTCGACGCGACCTGCGGCAACCGCCGCCAGCAGCGCCTTCATACCGGGGCGGTGCATCGTAGCCGCCGACTCCGCGGCGTCTGTGAAGCAGAGAACCTCCTGCCAACCCTGGCGCATCACCTCGCGCCGGCACATCATCAACTGCGTCTCGATCGACTGCACGTCCTGTTTGTCCGTCGAATACCGCGCATATATCGCACACCGCTTCATCTTTCCTCCATTCGTGCTTCCCGCATTCGCAACGAAGGTCGTCATGATGTTCGCCTTCCCGTTTTCGGGGCGACTGGATTCTTCTGGGACCTCTGCCGCCGCGCCAGGTCGCGCGCCAGCAGACGCGCGAGGTCCAGTGCGAGATCGTGGAGCGGGGAGGGGGGCTGCGACGGCATCTACGCGATCTGGGCCACGTGGCGTCGCCCCGACTCCAACCTTCCCACATAGTTGCCGGGGCGGCTTGGGAAGCTGGCATTGGCCGGTCTGCCGCTGTTTTTTATGGTGGATAGCGGCCCGTCCGGTTTCGAGCCACGCCAAGTTGTAAATGGATGTTTATTCAGGTGGCGCTCGAGGCTAGCCGCGACGGCAGTCTAGCGACCACGAATGGATAACTAATAGGGGGAAATCGTTCTTAGAATGCGGAACAACGGCGTTGGTCAGCGAGGTGCGGCACTCCCGATTATGGCCTCCTCGAGTGACCAGCGACGTAGTCGAAGCCTGGGACCCACGTCGTTAAACGCTGCTCGGATGGGACACGCGCAACTACTGTCGCTGGGGCCAGTAAGGGCGCGCTAAACAGCCCATGCAATCATCTGATCGAACCGCGATGCTCAAGGAAAAAAAGGCAGCGTCTCGCTACTCTCAATACCGCTTACTCGTCGATACAACCATAAGATTCGATTCTATCTTCGATACGGTGGCAATCACCGAAAGCACGGCTGTACTTGAGAATTAGTAATGCAGGGAGAGGCCAATAACCAATGACGCCCGACAGCGCCGGGCGGCCGCATCCTGACTATTTCCCGCTTGGGTACGGTGATGTCATTCTCGAGGCTGGCAGCCGTACATAGTATGCTAAAACATCCAAGATTGATCGTTTTCAGAACGACGTTCCTAGGAGCCATTCGCCGCAGGCGCCTAGCCGGATATCCGTGTTCCAGAGCGCGCCGTAGTTCAACGCGTCGACCTTCGCATACCGCCAGCTGTGGACGCTGGTCGCGATGACCGCAGGCTACCCGACGCCGACATGATCCGCGAACGCCGCGAGAAGCGCGCGTTGGACCGTGTCCAGAGCGTCTTCGATATGCGCGCGCGACCAATCGGCACTGGCCTGAAGGACCCAGGCCTCCGGTCCGGTCCGCGCTGGCTTGGCCGAGTTGCGGACGGCGGATCCGATGATTCCGAAATCGGTAAGCCGATCGCGATCGATCGGTGCGGGGCCATCGAATGCTGCCATGACGGTCCAGCACGGATCGGAGACCGCGGAACGGGCTGCATCGGCTAGCGCTACATCGTGGGCGTCAACCAAGGGCGCGACCTGTTCGGCGGGCACCGCGACGATCGCCGCGTCGAACCGTTCGTTACCGATCCGCCATTGGCCGTCATGGGACCCGTCATAAGTCAGGGTGTCGATGACCGTGTTCCAGCGGACGTCGCCGTCGCTCGCCATCGCGCGGATCGGCGCGTTCATCGCCGGCGTCCCAACCCACGCATCCGCGCCGGCGGGCGACCAGCGTGCGACGTGGCCGTCTTGCGCCCAGTGCTCGACCTGCGCGACGAACGCGGGGTCGCGTGCCGTCAGATCTTGCGCGCCGTGATCGAACGCGGCTTCACCCAGCGGGGTGTCGATGCGGCGGGTCGACATGCGGCCACCCGGTCCGCGCCCCTTGTCGAACACGATGACATCGTGACCCTGATGGCGAAGCGCCTGCGCGCAGGACAGGCCCGCCATTCCCGCCCCGATGGTTCCGATCCGCATGACTACCCCCGTGCCGGCGTGCAGCAAACGAACTTGCTGCCGACCGCACAGCTTCAAACGCGGAGTTTGTCGATTGGAGCCGACCACGCGTAGATTTCGTCTCGGGCAGGCGGCTCCAGGATGACGCGTCAGCTACGAACATCTCGGCCGCCGAAGACGACCTGGTTGCGCACGGCAGGGGCGAACAGGCCGTAGAGAAACGGCAGGTTGCCACCGCTCACCGCATCGAGTGCAGCACGGTGCTCGGATGGCAGGGTGAGGCCGAGCGCGGCGACATTGTCGGTTACCTGCTCCGCCCGGCTCACGCCCATCAGCGTCGATGCGACGCCGGGCTGCCCGACCACCCAGGACAGCGCGACGCGCGCGGGCGTCTCGTTAATCTCCGCTGCGACGCGCTTCAGTTCGTCGAGGATCAGCCAGTTGTGCTCGGTGAACAGCGTGTCGCCGAACGGATTGTCGCCATCGAGACGCTTGTCGTTGGCGGGCCGCGCCGCGTCGTCCTGCCCGGCCTGGTTGGGGACGCCGCCCGCGCGCTTCGGACCCGCCTCGACGGTCGCGCGGTCGTATTTTCCGGTGAGAAGACCATAGGCGAGGGGGCTCCACGGCACGAGCCCCATGCCCGCCGATCGCGCGAGCGGCAGATGCTCGGCTTCGACCCCGCGTTCGACGAGCGAATAGAAATATTGCAGGCCGATCGGCGCCGGATCGCCTTGGACACGCGCTAGCGTCGCGAGTTCGGCGACGTACCAGGCCGGGGTATTGGATATGCCCCAGTAGCGGATCTTGCCCGCTGCGACGAGCGCGGTCATCGTCCGTAGCAGTTCCTCGGCGGGAGTGACGCCGTCCCAGACATGCACCCAGTACAGGTCGATGAAGTCCGTCCGGAGACGGCGGAGCGATCCTTCGACGGACGCCAGGATGTGGCGCGCGCCATTGCCGCCCGCGTGATAGCCGCGGCCGGTCGCAAACCCCGATTTCGTCGCGATCACCAGCCGATCGCGCGACGATTGTGCGGCAACGAAACTGCCGACCATCTCTTCCGATCGCCCGCCTGCATAGACGTCGGCGGTGTCGATGAAATTGCCGCCAAGATTGGTGTAGCGATCGAACACGGCGCGACTGCCGCTCTCGTCCAGTCCCCATCGCGGCGTACCGAAGGTCATCGTGCCCAGTGCCAGCGGGCTGACGAGAAGGCCGGAGCGGCCGAGTGGGCGATAGGTGTCGAGGGTCATGGTGGCGTCCTGCGTTGTGTCGTCTGCAGATGGACGCCGGACGGCGCGGGGATTAGATCATCTGCGGCGCATGGGCTGCTGAAGGATGTTCAGGAATGGATCGTGATCTCTGGTCCGGTCTCGCGGTGTTCGAGACGATCGTCGAGGCTGGCAGCTTCGCACGAGCGGCGACGCGGCTTGGATTGTCCGCCTCCGCCTTGAGCCATGCGATGCGGTCGCTGGAGACGAAACTGGGCGTTCGACTGCTCGATCGTACCACCAGGTCGCTGGCGCCGACGCCTGCTGGCGAGGAGCTGCTGGCGCGGCTGAGACCGGCGATCGCTTCGGTCGCGGGCGCGCTGGCCGATCTCGACAATGCCCGCGAACGGCCGGCGGGGCGGATCCGGGTCAGCGCGCACCGGGTTGCGGCGATCTACGCCATCCTGCCGCGGCTGGCCGACTTTGCGCGCGCCTATCCCGACATCGCCGTCGAACTGGTGGTCGACGACGGGTTCGTCGACATCGTCGCGGACCGCTTTGATTGCGGGGTCCGGCATGCTCAGACCCTGCAGGCCGACATGATATCGGTCCGTATCAGCGCGCCGGTGCCGCTCGTCTTCGTCGCCGCACCGGCCTACCTCGCCGATCATCCCGCTCCCGTCGATCCCGACGATATCGCCGCTCATCGTTGTCTGTGTTACCGATACACGTCCTCTGGCGTCGTACACCGCTGGGAATTTAAGCGGGATGGCCGGACGGTGGAACGGTCAGTCCGCGGGGACTTCATCACTAACGATATCGACGTGATGCGCGACGCTGCAGCGGCAGGGCTGGGGGTGACTTGCTTGCCGCTGCCACATGCCGCGCTGCAACTGGCCGACGGGACGCTTGTCGAAGTGCTGGCCGGCTGGGCACCCACGCTGGCCCCGAATCACCTCTACTATCCCAGCCGACGTCAACCGACTGCCGCCTTTCAGGCCTTCGTGACGGCAATGCGCGCGTGATCGCACGCGTGCTTTGACAAGATTGAGGGCGGTGGATGTTCAAGATGAACACTGGGCGCTTCGAGGGGGACGTTGGCATCAACCTTGGAAGGTGCCGGCGCTAATGAATGAGTGTCTGAAGTTAGGAAGCGTGGAAGGGCGCGCATGACCGGTTATGGGTCTGGCCGGACGCCATAGGGAGGGGCGCGTTCGGCCACGCCCGGATGTTCGAGCTGGCAACCCGGATTCCCGATAACGGCCATTCGTTAAGCGCGATCTTTCCCGTTTCTCCCGGCATGCCGTTTCTGAAATGAGGAGTGGGGAACAGATTTCGAGAAAGGGACTTACCCGGGCGGCTCCCGGTGCTGTCGCCCTGAGCGGCCGTTTTGCTATGGGTTCCTAATCGGGAAGGACGACCGAAGCTAAATCGCTATCAATCCGACCTTCGTCAGGTATTTGCCCAACGCAGCATCTTCACTGCCGGAGACAATTGCTCCGACATAGCCGTCCGGACGTACCAGCACTCGATCACCAGTCATGACGCCATAGGCGGCCTGGAAATGTCCGAAATCGTCAGCGAGATCGCCGTGCACGCCGATGGCGTGGACGTGCAATCCCGGCCGCGATGCCGCGGACGCATCGCCGTAGGTGAGCAGCGTCCAGTGCGGGCCCTTGAACAGATCGAACAATCGATGAGGCTGGCCTGCGGCGCCTTGGACCTGCGCATCGGGCGCTCGGTCACCGGCGAGGAGAACGCCATGTCGTTCCGGTGACTCCATCGCCAGGGAGGAGTTGGGATAGCCGATATCAAGTTGATGCGTGTCGCGCCCTCGCCGCATCTCACCACGCTTCATCGCATCGAGCAGGTCGGTCGCGAGACCGAGCATAGCTTGTGCCACGGGGCGGCGCTCCGCCTCGTAGGTGTCGAGCAATGCGTCCGCCGCGCCGCGCGTCACCGCTCCAAGCTTCCAGGCGAGATTGTACGCATCCTGCACGCTGGTGTTGAGGCCCTGCCCACCGGTCGGCGGATGGGTGTGCGCTGCATCGCCGACGAGGAACACGCGGCCGACGCGGTAACGGTCGGCGAGCCGCGCGTTCATGTGGAAGGCGGATGCCTAGGAGACGCTATGGACAAGGAGATCATCGCGACCGGTCCGCTCGCGCAATAACGCGGTCAGTCCCTCGGCCGAGAGGTCGATGTCGCTTTCTAGTGGAATGGGCCCCTGAAGCTGGAACAGGTCGGTCCCGGCCAGCGGACAGGCGGAAATCTGGCGCTGCATGTCGCCTTCGCCGAAGCGATGCCACACGTCGCGTGTGGAAAGGGCGTCGTGAATGACCGCTTGTGGGTCCCTATTTTTTCTACTGCGCTGTTCAGGTCGAGTTATCGAGCGACGCGGCGAGGTGATCCACGATCGCACGCACCTTGGTCGACGGTTTGGGACCTGCCGGGAAAACTGCATATACCTCAGCCGGATCGAGCCGATAAGGTTCGAGCAGCTGAGTAAGCTGGCCGGTGCGTAGTTCCTCACCTGCCATGACCTGAGTGGCCAGCGCGATGCCCATCCCGGCCACCGCCGCGGCCAGAACACCGGGAGCGGAGTTAATCCAAAGCTTCGCGGTGACGTCGACGCAAGTTACGGTCTGATGGCGCGTAAAGCGCCAACTCTCGCGACCGAACAAACCATGCTGGATTATGCAATCGTGCCGCGTGAGTTCAGCCGGGTCGGCGGGTATGCCACGTGTTGAGAGGTAGGACGGTGCCGCGACCACCAGTCGCCCGACATCGCCAAGTCTGCGTGCCCCAAAGGTGGTATCATCTAGTAGCCCGACGCCAAGGCGAATGGCGACATCGACGCCGTCTGTAACAAGGTTCTGGCGCGCGTCGCTCATGACCATCTCTATCCGAAGATCCGGATGCCGGGCCAAGAACGGCGCAAGCGCCGGGATGACAACGCGGGTGCCATAGAACACCGGCATAGCAAGGCGGATCACGCCATGCAGTGTATCCATCCCTCGGGCTGCCTGCTCGGCTTCTTCCATCTCCGCTAGAAGATATCTCGCACGACCGAGATAGAGGCTACCGGCGTCCGTCAGCGAAAGGCTGCGCGTGGTACGTAGTAAGAGCGTCGTGCCCAACCGCGCTTCCAGCGTGCCAATGATGCGCGATACCGAGGGCTGTGAGAGCCTCAACTCACGCGCTGCTCGCGAAAGGCTGCCGCTCTCTGCCACACGGACAAAAACAGTCATCTCCTGCCAGCGATCACTCATTCGATATCCGGATATCTGTTGTTCGAATTCGACGGATACACCGCCCTCAAAGCATAGGCTAATTCTCAGTCGACAGGTCAAGCCGGCCTGTTCCGGACTTGGAGGATCATTTCGAGATGCCGATCAAAATCTACGGCGACCCCGGCTCGGGAAGCCTGCGGCGTGTCACGTCCGCAGCAGCGATCATGAGAATTCCTATCGAGCGCAAGCCGATCGACCTCTTCAAGGGCGAAAGCCATACGCCCGGATTCCTCGCGTTGAACCCACACGGGCTGACCCCGGTGATGGTGGACGGCGATGTCGTCCTTTATGAGGCTTCAGCCATCAACATCTACCTCGCCGAGAAAGCCGGTTCCAAGCTGCTGGGCACTACCCCGGCCGAACGCTATCAGATACTGCAATGGATGTTCTGGTCGGGCGAACAGTGGCGCGTTTTTGCGACCATCATGTTCAACCAGCGCGTCGGCAACAGGCTGATGGGCAAAGCCGAGGAGGCGAGCATAGTCGAACTGGCGATCTCGAATATCCGCGCCGGCGCTTCTGTATTGGATGCACATTTGGCGGAGCGGCAGTTCATCGTCGGCGATCGTCTGACGCTGGCAGACATCGACGTCGCGGCGCCCTTTTCGCAATCAACGCGCACCAAAATACCGTTCGGCGAGTATCCGAATTTCGTCGCGTGGCAGCAGCGGCTGCTGGACACGGTGCCATCTTGGGCAGAGACGAAGCGCGAAGTGGACGAGCGCATCGACGGCGTGCTGGCTGGTGCGAACATCAAATTGTAAGCGTACGACATGGGTTATCGCCACGCCAATCTACCGGCATGAATGGACCGCCGAAGAATGGTGAAAACACGCCCAAAATGACGGGATGTCGATCCTGTCGGAGTCAACCGGGATCGCGAGCGCAATCCCGAGTTGGGAGGGCTTGTGCGAGAGCGAGACCCGCAAGGCGCGCAGTCGCGAGAAGTTGATCCAGCCCGTGCCCGTTGCGGGCCTTGGCGGAGAGGCCTGACATGGTCGTGCTGACGAAGTCCGTTAGACGCCTGGCATCTTGTGGATAGCGGGCCCCGATATAGTCGTGGATCACGGCTTCGGCAGCCAAGCCGAGAGTGCAGGCTGCCTCGCGTGCGTCGCGATCGTTAGAGCGGGTGCCTTCAACCACCATGCATCCGCTGGCTATCGGGTCCGCGGCGTAATGGCGGGCAGCCTCCTCGAGCACCGCTGCGAGACAGGCGTCAACGGGACGGTCGTCCCGCAGCAACTCGGCAAGAGGAATGGCGCTCGTCGCGTTATAGCGATCAAGCACGCGGGCGTAGAGACCGGCCTTGCTGCCGAAGGCGGCGTAAAAGCTGGGCGGATTGATCCCAAGCGCAGTGGTGACGTCCGAGACGCTGACCGCATCATAGCCATGCGCATGGAAGAGCTGCTGCGCGGTACCAATCGCCTTTTCAGGATCGAAGCGCCTAGGCCGACCCCGTACGCGGAGTTTATCTGTAGTCATTGTTACAAAATGCCTTGACGTCGCGGATCAGGATTTTATGTAATAGGTCCTACATTAAACCTCAAGGATGCACGTCATGGCTTCGTTCCAAGGAAAATCCGTTCTCATACTGGGCGGTAGTCGCGGGATCGGCGCAGCCATCGTCCGGCGCTTCGCAGCGGAAGGCGCATCCGTAATCTTTACCTATGCGGGCTCGCGAGAGGCCGCCGAACAACTAGCGGTTGAGACCGGCAGCACTGCGATTCACACCGACAGCGCCGACCGTGACGCGGTGATCGCACGCGTGCGCGACAGTGGGCCGCTCGACGTACTGGTCGTGAACTCCGGGTTCGCCATCTTCGGCGATGCGCTGGAGCAGGACCCGGATGCGATCGACCGGCTGTTCCGGGTGAACGTTCACGCGCCGTATCATGCCTCGGTCGAAGCGGCGCGGCAGATGCCCGATGGTGGGCGGATAATCGTGATTGGCTCGGTGAACGGTGATCGGATGCCGGTGCCCGGCATGGCGTCCTACGCGCTGAGCAAGTCGGCGCTGCAGGGGATGGCGCGTGGGCTTGCACGCGATTTCGGGCCGCGAGGCATCACGATCAACATCGTGCAACCAGGGCCTATCAACACTGATGCCAGCCCCGAAGATGGTCCGATGAAGGATCTTTTGCACAGCTTCATGGCGATCAAGCGTCATGGACGGCCTGAGGAGGTAGCGGGGATGGTTATCTGGCTAGCCGGGCCGGAGGCGGGCTTCGTAACCGGTGCGATGCATACGATCGACGGGGCATTCGGCGCTTGAAGTCAATGACGGCAGTGTCGCGGGCGAGATGGTAGCACTATCGCTCGCGGCGCTACTGTTAGCGAGATCGGCGGATGCTACCAGCGAACGTCCTGTTTAAGATTGCGACGAGAACGGCCTGGACGACCAGCATTGAATCAGCCCGTCGTGCGGCCTCAATGTTGCGTAACAAACGATCCCATTCTAGATGGCGAGTGCTGCGAAAAACGACGGCGTGGTTACACCATCCTCGCGCACACGCCGGCCGATAGCTGGCGAGCGGCTCCATCAATGGCAACGCAGGCTTACCTGCGCAGGGTCGGAGCGCGGACAAATGCGAGAAGACGCTACCATCATTGGCGCGGGCCTTGGCGGCTTGATGCTTGCCGGCGCCCTGCATCGCCGCGGCATCGGGGTCGTAGTCTATGAAGGCGAGCCGTCGTCGGCCGCGCGGGCGCAGGGCGGCCTGCTCGACCCCTTATCAATCCCTCTCCCTCTCCGATGCCATGGAGTAAACTCTACTGGATCGCCGCGGATTGGGCTCCGAACGCCCATTTGAAGACTTCGGAACCCCGCCGCTCGCGTCCCAACGCCGAACATCGGTTCACCTCTATTCTCCTGCAGTGCGATCAGCGCAGCGGAAGCAGCGCCCGCAGGCGGGGGTCACGCAGCCACAGCCCGCCCCAAGCGCCGACGCCCAGCGCCACATTGATGATTTCGGGCAAGATCACCACCTGCGTAACCCGCAGATGCGCGGATAGCGCGCCGCCAACGAACCCCGTGATCATGATAGCGCCAAGAACTCCAGTTCGCGGGACCGCGTAGAATACGCCGCTGACCAAGGCGAGCACGGCGATAGGAAATAGCGTAGCAAAGCCCCAGCCATCTGATGACATGTCAGACGCGAACACCTGCGGTTGTAGCAACCCCACGAGCCCGTCGGCGATCATAATCAGAGCCACTAGCGTGCTCATTACGACACCGGCACGATGCGTAATCGTTCCCTTCTTCATCTTCCGCCCCCTCGCTGCAATAGCGTGGAACATGCGGGCAACCGACAGATGAGGCTAGTCCTACCTGCGACCATAGCGGATGCCGCCAACTTCGATTTCGTCAGCGCGGAGATGAATGAGTGTCTGATGTTGGGAGGCGGGGAAGGGCGCGCGAATGTCCGCTTCTGGGTCTTTGGTTCGATCTCGGACGTGCCACCCGTGTGGGGTCTGCCTTGCCAAGGACCGGGTACGAGACCAACGGTGCGCGCATGACGGAGAAGCTGGCGATGTCCGAAGATTACGCACGCGGGCGGCGAGATGGACTGCGCTTGGCGCTGTCGATCCTGGAGGCAGAGGAGGCTAAGTGGGAGGGGCTGCTTGGTGAGAGCCCATCGTGGCGGACGAATGCGACGCGTGCGATCCGACACAAGGCGTATCAGGTCGCACGCAAGCGAGTGCAGACTGCGTTTAACCGGTTCCTGCCAAAGTCAGAGTCCGCATTGCCGGTCGAGGTTGCATCCATGATTGACCAAGCTGGATTGTAGGATGGTCGCCTTCGCGGGCTCTACCGTTCAACCCAGACTTGAGTTCGAGCAGGGCGTTCAAACGTGACGAACGAACGGCAGGTTTCGTGGACCGGCAAAATGGCCCCGACCGTCCACAGGTGGGTCATCGCTTCGCGTCCCACGCGTATTCAATAGCTGTGCCGCCGCGTTCTTTCCCGCTCGTCCGTGTGACGCGCAAACGGCGACCAAACATATCTGGTCTTGGCCTGATTAGCTGTCCTTCCAACACGGTCTGGCGGAACACGCTAACTCCTCGCAACCCTTGCTCGTGCTTTAGCCACGCCTCCCAGCGCTTCACCGTGATGGGTTTGCCCTCGCGCCGCTCTTCGAAAAGGGGACGCAAAGCCGTTAGCAGGGTTCGACGTCCCTTCGAGCAGCTTCGAATTTCTGCATCGAGGTTGGCGAAATACATCATGCCGCGGCCGTAGGGCACCCGTCGCACGTCCTCTTCGCTAAACGGGGACTCCTCGATCCGATCGTTCGGCCAGACGGCGGCCTTGCTGCCGTAATATGCTTTCGCCCATCGGTTGATCTCGGCAGCACAGTCTGTCCAAGGACGCAGCGCTGTCTCGCAAGGCAGTGTCGCGGAAACGTAGACGGTGAGCCCCTCGCTGAACCAGGGAGCCGCTTGATCGCCGAAGTAACCGACCCAATTGTGGGTCATCTCGTGCGCGATCGTGCCTTTCACCTTCTCCTCACCCTGTCCTGGAAGATAGGTCGGCGAGCCGACGGTGATGAGGCTGGATGCACTTGCGACCGATGCGGTGCCAGTCGCATATGATGGCGCATCGAGGGCCCGGACTAGCAGGAGGTAGTCTGGCTCTCCGAGATATCCGAACGCTTTGGACAATGACGCATAAACACGACGCGACCAGGCCATCATCTCGATCTTGTCGAAAGGCGGCGACCCCAGCGTGTAGGCGTTGAACCCGGCCCCGTGCCGTTGCTGGCCAGCCGCGAGCGGCCCCGCCATCAACCAGCGGTCTAGCAGTGCTTCGGGCGGACCACCGACCGTCACCGCGTCGGAACCGCCGGCTATCACGCCCTGTGAGCCAGATGCCATCTTCGAAACATCCCAGCGCAAGATCGATCGTCGAAGATCGGGAAGGTCGGGCAGCACCAGCAGACTGCCGCTGTTGCCAGCGATACCATGCCCTGCCGCTTTGACGCCGAACGGCGGTCCGCTCTGCGCAAACGGTGCCAGCGGTAGTTGGTAACGGACGAGCACGTCGCCGTTCACGTCGTGAGTACTTGTCCAATGACGCACCAGACTGCCGCCTGGCGGGGCCACGTCGCTCGTCGTGATGTCGACGCGTCCGTGCGCGTCTGTGACTTCCAATTCGGAGATTGCCGAGCCGACAGGCACCAAGCCAGCAAAACGTAGCGGTGCGGAAAGCGTCAATCGCCGGGACGGGCCAGGCAGTAGGATATGTTGCTCGACGGTTATACCGGTTACAGTGCGCGCATCAGCCGTTTCCGGGCGTAGCGTGATCGTCAGAGATGGATGATCTTCTACAAGTGCGGTTTGTCGAGCCATCGACGACGCCGAAACGCACGCCGTCGCTAGAAGCACGCCGATTAACCCACTTTTGAGCTTTCGTGGCAGAACATTCATGCCGTCAGACCTTATCTTCCAACGCCATCGGACAGGCGCCTTCGAAATGCGTAAACGGAACGCTGAATGCCTAGAATGGATCATGCCGGGTATTAATTTGCGTGCTTGGGGTGAGTATAATCACGTTGGCCGGCGCCCGCCCGCCGCAAGCGATATGAACAGACGTCTCCGATCAGGTAGCGGCGAATCGAAGCTGAGCGAACACAATTGGGTCACTAGGCCGAGGCGTCGATCGCGCAAACATGTCCCCGGTATTGGGCCATTCCAGCTACCGTGAAGCGCTGTCTGCCGGTTCTGCATGCCTGAGTGGCAACTTATGAAACGGACAATCCGGAAACGCTTATTGGGAAAGCGGAACCCCGGACGGCCGCTAGCGGGACCAACTCGACCTGCTACCGGCACACTCACCACCCGGATGCTCGCCGATCGCTTGGTAATAGGTAGCGCAGCATAACCGCAAACACCGCCGGCCCGCTATGCCAGGTCCCACCCAACAAGAACGGAAATGGATCGAAAGTCGCTTGCCGATTATCGATATGCAAAATATCGTTTACCGATAGAGTACAGGGTAAGGCGGTGGATGAGGGGCGTCGATCAATAATGCAGAAGGATCGCGTTCTGACAGGCGCAACAATCCTGCTGAGGCTGATGTTTGTCATGAACATCGTCCTGCTGGTAATGTTCACGGTAGCACTCGCGCTCTCCTGGCCATTGGGACACGCCCTTGCGCTCCGCCTCGGTGCGAAATACGGGCCGTCGCTCGATATCGCGGACGCGGTGATGGCGATGCGGCTGATGGTGGTGCTGGGGATCGCCTCCGCGCTTGCGATCCATCCGATCTTCGCCAGCCTGCTCCGGATCGTTGCGACTGTACAGGCAGGCGATCCGTTCGTTGATGCGAACGCCACGTTGCTCGGCCGGATTGGCTGGGCACTGTTGGTCCTCCAATGCCTCGATCTGGTGCTGGGCGCGCTGATGCGCTGGATCTCCGCGCTCAAGCTCGACGCGACTGGCTGGAGCCCATCGCTCGGCGGGTGGATCGCGGTCGTCATGATCTTCGTGCTCGCGCGTGTTTTCCGGATCGGCGCACGGATGCGCGACGATCTGGCGACGACGGTCTGATGCCGGTCGCGGTCAGCCTGGACGACATGCTTTACAAGCGCCGCATGACGCTGACCGAATTGTCCGAGGCGGTCGATATCACGCTCGCCAACTTGTCGATCCTGAAGACGGGCAAGGCCAAGGCAATCCGCTTCACGACGCTGGAAGCGATCTGCCGCGTGCTCGAATGTCAGCCCGGCGACCTGCTGAGGGTGACCGACGAACCGTCGGACGAAACGTTCGCGACGACAGAAACGGGGAAATAGCGAATGGACGCACTGGTTCTCGACGACGTAACGAAGCGGTTCGGGGAGCGGACGGCGGTCGACGCACTGAGCTTCACAGTGAAGCCGGGCGAGATTTTCGGATTCCTGGGCGGCAACGGTGCGGGCAAGACCACGTCGCTGCGGATGGTGCTCGACATCCTGCGGCCGACATCGGGGCGGATCGCGGTGCTGGGCTGTCCGCCGGGGCGCGAGAATGCGGCCGATCTCGGCTTCATGCCCGAGGAGCGCGGACTCTACCGCGGGATGTCGGCGATCGACACCGTCATCTATTTCGGCCGGTTGAAGGGCATGACGACCGCCGCGGCGCGCGCCAAGGGGCACGACCTGCTCGAGCGGTTCGGACTGGCAGGCTCGGCCAAGATGCAGATCGACAAATTGTCGAAGGGCATGGCGCAGAAGGTCCAGCTTGCCGCCACCCTGGTAAACAGCCCGAAACTGCTGCTGCTGGACGAGCCGTTTTCGGGGCTGGACCCGGTCAACCAAGGGCTGCTCGAGGACGAGATACGGGGGGCCGCGCGCGGTGGCGCGACGGTGATCTTCTCGACGCACGTTATGCAGCATGCCGAGCGGCTTTGCGATCGTCTGCTGCTGCTGTCGCAGGGGCGCAAGGTGTTCGAGGGGACGCAGCCCGAAGCGCGCGGGCGGTTGCCCGCACGGCTCGGGATCGTCTCGCGCGATACGCCGATGCGGTGCCCCGGCGTGGATCGCGCGGAGGAGGTCGCAACGGATCCGGACGGTTGGCGGACGTACGACGTGACGCTCGGCGACGGCATCGATCCGGCCGACGTCCTGCAATGCCTGACCGAACAGGGCATCACGCTGCGCCGGTTCGACCAGCACCGGGTTAGTCTGCACGAGGTTTTCCTCCACCTCGTCGGTACCAGTTCAGCCGATACGCAGGGGCAGCCGTCATGATCCACAACATCCTGCTCGTCGCGATGCGCGAGTTCCGGCAGATCACCGGCATGCGCAGTTTCTGGCTGACGCTGCTTATCCTGCCCATCGCGCTCGCGATCGGACCGATCGCCACCAAGCTGATGGGTTCCGACAAGGTTCAACGCGTGATGCTGATCGATCCCGAAGGCCGCGAGGCGATCGCAATCCGCGCGCGGCTCGACAGCGATCGGCAGCGGCGCATCCTCACCGCGCTCTCACGCTATGCGCAACGCTACGATCTCGACCGGGCGGATCCCGCGGCGCTCTGGGCGCAGCACGACCGGCTTTACGACGATGCGGAGGTCACGACGTTCGTGAAGGCGGGTGGCATGCCGGTCGCGCTGGCGACGATGAAGCGTGCGACGACACCTGAAACGCCTGCTTTCGATCCGCCGGAGCCCGACTTCACGATCGTCCCGACCCCGCCGGCGATCGCCAAGGCCGATCCCGCGGCGCTCGACCGGTTGCTCAAGCCGCTGATTCAACCCGGCGAGTTCGGTGACAAGAAGGCCAAGCCGCTCGACTACGCAGTGTACATCCCGCGCGGGTTCGGGGCGAGCACGACCGCCGCGCGCCTCTGGTCGAGCGAACAGCCGGCCGCGAACTTCGTCCAGCCGTTGCAGTCGGTGCTGACGTTGCGGTTGCGCGCCGCCTATCTCCGATCGACCGGGCTCTCCCCCGACCAAGCCGGCGCTGCGACCACGCTGGTACCGGCGATCGCCATCTCGACGCCGGCACCGGGCGGCGGCCGCGAACGGATGCTGGTGCGCTCGATCGTGCCGTTGCTCAGCGCCTACATTCTGCTGATGTCGCTGCTGCTGTCTGGCAACTGGATCCTCCAGGGGCTGGTCGAGGAGCGGTCGAACAAGTTGATCGAGACGGTGCTGGCCTGCATCAGCCCGGACGAACTCCTGTACGGCAAGCTTGCGGGGACGGTCGCGGTGGGGTTGACGATGGTCCTGGTCTGGGTGCTGTGCGCGGCAGGGGCTGCGTTCGTCACGCAGGGCGCGGTCGGCACGTTCCTGCGAATGGCGCTCGCTCCCCTAGCCTCGCCGTGGATCATCCTGGTGATGCTCTACTTCTTCCTGGCAGGCTATCTGATGGTCTCGATGATCCTGCTCGCGATCGGCGCGATGAGCGATTCGATGCGGGATGCACAGAGCTATCTGACGCCGGTGCTTATGATCATCGCGATGCCGTTCACGATCGTCGCGCAGGGGATCCTGTCGAACACGGGCGCTACCGCACTCAAGGTGCTGACCTGGATCCCGCTCTACACGCCGTTCACGATGCTGGCGCGGCTGGGCGGCGGCGTGTCGGTGTGGGAGATCGGCGGCAGCGCGCTGACGCTCGCGCTTTTCATCGCGATAGAGTTCGTCCTGCTCGCGCGCGTGTTTCGCGCCAGCCTGTTGAATGCGGGACAGAAGCCAAATCTTGCCGCGCTCGCTCGGCTGATGCGGCGGGACCCCGCCTAAATGACTTCCACATCCTATAAAATCTTCCATACCGAAGGAGTTGTGATGCCGTTCAACCATTTCTCCCGCCTGTCGCTAGGCGTTGCCACGCTAGCGCTGTCCGCGTCGGCACTGGCCCAGACCGCGCCACCGACGGCGACCAGGTCCACGGCGCCGACCGGCACCCGCTACGGCACGTTCGGGATCGACTTGACCGCCGCTGACAAGGCCGTGAAGCCGGGCGACGATTTCTGGACCTACGCGAACGGCAGCTGGAACAAGCGTACCGAGATCGCTGCGGACCGCACGTCCGCCGGCGGCAGCGTGATCCTCGCCGACCAGGCCGAGCAGCAGGTTCGCACGATCCTCGACGATGCCGCGCGCGATCCCGCTGCGGTCGGTCCCGGTGCGAAGCAATTCGGCGATCTCTACGCCAGCTTCATGGACGAGGCCGCGATCGAGCGCGCCGGTGCCACGCCGCTTAAACCGTATTTTGCCAAGATCGACGCCGCGAACGACAAGCACAAGCTCCAGACCTTGTTCTCGACGGTCGGCTATGCCGCACCGGTCGAGGTCGGCCAGCTTCCAGATCCGGCGGATCCCAAGCGTTATGCGGTCGCCGCGGGGCAGGGCTCTCTGGGCATGGGCGGGCGCGATTATTACCTCGAACAGGGCCCCAAGTACGACACCTTCCGAACCGCCTACCGCGCGTATGTCGAGAAGATGCTGACGCTATCGGGTATAGCCGACGCGTCGGCCAAGGCGGACCGGATCGTTGCGCTGGAGACCGCGATGGCCAAGGTCCAGTGGTCGCCGGTGCAGTCGCGCGACCTGAAGGCGATGCTCAAGCCGATGGATGCGGCTGGCCGCAAGGCGCTGGCGCCCGAGTTCGACTGGCCGCTGCTGATGTCGACCGCGGGATATGGCAATTTCCCGATCGTCTATATGACCAATTCAACCGCGCTGACTGAGCTCGGCAAGCTGTTCGCCGCCACCCCGGTCGCGACGTGGCAGGACTGGATGAAATTCCGTCTCGCATCCGCCAGCGCGGGCATGCTGCCCAAGGCGTTCGACCAGGCGACGTTCGATTTCTATGGCAAGACGCTCGCGGATCAGCCGCAACAGCGTGCACGCTGGAAGCGTGGCATCGCGCTGGTCAACGGCACGATGGGTGAGGCCGTCGGCGAGGTCTATGTGAAGCGCCATTACCCACCGGAGAGCGAGGCGAAGATGGGCGAGCTGATCGCCAACCTGCGCGCCGCATACAAGGAGCGGATCGGCGCGAACGGCTGGATGGACCAGGCGACCAAGACTCAGGCGCTTGCCAAGCTTGCCGCGTTCGATCCGCGGATCGGCCACCCGGTCAAGTATATCGACTATGCCTCGCTCCAGGTCGTGCGCGGCGATCCGCTCGGCAACGGGATGCGGTCGGGCGAGTTCCAGCACCAGCTCGATCTCTCGCGCCTCGGCAAGCCGGTCGATCGCACCTTGTGGGGCATGACGCCGCAGACCGTGAACGCCTATTACGATCCGCTCAACAACCAGATCACCTTCCCCGCCGCGATCCTGCAGCCGCCCTATTTCGATCCGAAGGCCGATGCCGCGGTGAACTACGGCGCGATCGGCGCGATCATCGGTCACGAAATGGGCCACGGCTTCGACGATCAAGGGAGCCAGTTCAGCGCGTCGGGCAAGTTCGAGAATTGGTGGACGCCCGAAGCGCGTGCTGCTTTCACGCAGCGCACGGCTGCGCTGTCGAAACAGTATGACGCCTACGAACCGATCCCCGGCGTGCACGTGAAGGGTGCGCTCACGCTCGGCGAGAATATCGGCGATCTCGGCGGTGTCGAGACGGCGTATTCCGCCTATCAAAAATATCAGGCGGTGCACGGGAAGGCACCGGTGATTGGCGGGCTTACCGGCGACCAGCGGTTCTTCCTCGCCTATGCGCAGGCGTGGCAGGCGAAGTTGCGCGAGGGTGCGGCCCGCGCGCGCCTGCTCACCGATCCGCACTCGCCGCCGTTCTACCGGGTCAACGGCATCGTCCGGAACGTCGACGCTTGGTACACGGCGTTCGGCGTGAAGCCCGGCGATGCGCTGTATCTTACCCCCGCCCACCGGGTCCACATCTGGTGAATCGGAAGGGCGCGCAGCAACCCTGCGTGCCCTTTTTAAGGTCGTTGGCAAGCTTGGAGATCAAAGACGCGGGCGCGGCGTCCTTGTGTTAGTTCACCACAGCATCTTCATGGTTGGTAACCGTCGACTAACGAAATGAACGAATGGTGGAAAGTGTGAGGCGAGCGGTCCCGCCCAACCAAGACTGCAATCCGGATCCCCGACGATAGCCCTTGGTTCAGCGTGACCGGTCGGTCGACCGTCCCACGATGTATGCGTCCGCGGGCAAGGAAAGGATTGTGACTAAGGGCCGATGTCGATCGCCTGCGCTTCCGCCCGGCGTGCCGACGACTTGGCAAAACCCAGTTGCTCGGCGATTGGATCGTTCCATCCGTACGGGTCGGTGCGGAAGGCTATCGCCCCGTCGGCACCGACATAGACATTGTGATAGAGCAGCCGCACAGGAATACGACGCGGCAACGGCACGAAGGTCATCTCGCCCGTCGCCTGCGCAGCCTGCCAGGCGTCAGCGACGCCCTCGTCCTCGGCGAGCATCTGCGCGAAGCCGAGCGCGTCCTCGACGCGGACGCAGCCATGGCTGAGATGGCGCTGGCTGCGCTCGAACAGGGCCGGTGCCGAGGTGTCGTGCAGGTAGATCGCCTGGTTGTTGGCCATGTCGAACTTGACGAGGCCGAGCGCATTGTCGGGCCCCGGCTGCTGGACGATCCAGCCGTCACGCAGCACCATGTTGTGCGCCTGCAGATACGCGTCGTCGACATTCGCCATTTCGCCGTTCTGGATCGATTTCGGCACGGTCCAGGTCGGATTGGCGACCAGCCTGAAGATCGGCGATGCGAGCGCCGGGGTCTCGTGCCCGGGTTCTCCGACTACGACCTTTCGTTCGTCCGACACTGTGCCGTCGCGGTAATAGCGCAACTGTGACGCCGCGGTGTTGACGTCGATCCGCGTGGCCGGTGGCGTGCGTTCGAGCCAGCGCCGGCGCTCCAGCGCAACGCCCAACGCCCGGGCGCGATCGCTGGCGCCCAGGTTGAGCACCTTCAGCGTCTCGGGACCGACGACGCCGTCGGCGGCAATCCCGTAATCGGTTTGCAATCCCTTCAGCGCGTCCGCCAGCGCCTGCGTGTAGAGCGCCGACATTTGGGAAGGCGCGAGCTGCGACGGCTCGGTCTCTAAACCGGAGGGCGCCAGATAGCCGCTTTGCGTCAGCTGATCGGCAATGGCCGCCACCCGCGGGTCTCGATCGCCGACGCGGATCAGGCCACCGGCGATCGGCTGGGCCGGCCCGGCCGCGGCTGCTGCCTGGCTGAAGCGGAGATAGGCGTCGGACAAAGCCCGGTATTCTGCGTCCTGCGGGGCCAGCGACGCCAGCCACTCGGTGAGTTTACCGGTAGCAAGGGCGACGCCGAGGCTGGCTGTAACGTCGATTTTCGGGCGGGGCAGGGTATAGACTTCGTGCAGGGAGGCAGGATCGATGTGTCCTCCTGCCAACGCTTCAGCATAGGAGAGGGCGGCGCGCGACCGCGCTACGTCGGCGACGGCGGAGCTTGAATCCGTTGTTTCCGCGGCGGCGAAGGCCAGGTGATCGAGACCGTGCCGGCCGCGGTCGGCGAGCGCGGACTGGAATGCCGCGATACTCTGCTTGGACCACAAAGCTCGCCATTTCGACTGGGCGTACAACGTCCGAAGCTTGAGGTCCGTCACTTCGGCCTTGTCGATCGCCATCGCTATGGAGTCCGGACGGGCTACGGCGTCGATCGGAACGACCTGAGCGTGAGCCGCTCCGTGGGTAACCAGGATCAGCAGCGGGACCGTGGATCTGTACAATGTCTTCAAGAGCATGCTGGTCTAACGAGCCAGTCGGCAATGTGGACCAGTACGACGGCCGGTCGCAGCAGAAATGTGCCGTTCGGCGTGCTGTCGCTGGTCTGAAATCGATCGCCGTCGCTACTTTTGGAGGCGTCGGCCCGGCCTGTCTCACTCGCAGATCGCGCCGTGGCGCGAGCCATGCGCAACGCCGACAATCACTTTCGAAAGTCAGCGCCTCATCGGCGCGCGCCGCGGCGTCTTCCATCTGACGGTGCACAATCGCGCCGAATATAGCGGGGGTACGCATCGCCAGGCTTTCGAGGGTCGCCCCAATCCTCGCCATCAATGCGGCCCCGTCGGCAACGGTTTGCCTACATGAACAAAGGGCCGAAGCTGGGGAACGAGAAGCCGACCTACAGTGTCCGACGATGGGTCCTCAGGACACCCCCGCTCGCTCTCGCAAATGTGCATCGAAACTGCTTCTTTTCGGAACGGACATTTGCGACAGCCCGATGATCGCTTTTCAGTCAGCCGTCGGCGTGGTCACAGCTGTCGCGAAATTCAGGAGATTCGCGACAGGAGCGGGGGCCTTCATCGGGTCAACCGCAGAGCGGCAGCTCGTTTTGCCTGATCGCCTAACTGCGCCGGTCTGCAAACAGCCAATCCGAGAAACCTCCAAACATGAACGAGTGTCTGAAGTTGGGAAGCGGTGCAGGGGACACGAATGGCCGACTATGGGTCGTTGTCGATATCGCCGGGCCCCCATCATATATAGATGTAAAACGGCAGTAACTCAGGAGAAGCTACACGCCGTTAGATCATTTCCGTCATATTAAAGGGTCTCTCGGCCGTAATGTCGAGTTGCTAAGCTTAGGAGTTAAACGACATTCTTGCGTGCTAATCTATTGTTGGCCAACGCTACACAGAAGTAAATCGCAGCATCTGCGCAACCTTTGTAGAGAGCGCTTCAAGAGTAAAGGGTTTGGTCAGCAATTCCATACCTGGCTCCATATGGCCGTTACCAACTGCGGCATTCTCAGCGAACCCTGTAATGAACAGCACCTTCAGACCAGGCCGCAAAGCGCGGGCGGCGTCGGCGACCTGTCGGCCGTTCATACCATTGGGCAATCCAACATCCGTTATGAGAAGTTCAATCCTGGCCCCGGACTGAAGCACCTTAATTCCCGCCGCGCCATCGGCTGCGCCGATGACGGTGTATCCCAGATCGTCGAGTACCTCGTCGATGAGATGGCGGATCGTCGCCTCGTCATCGACGACAAGCACTGTCTGGGCATTGCCACTCGCAGGCAAACCGATTGTGCTTTCCTCGTGCGTTTCAGCAGCGTCGCCATGATGACGCTGCAGGTAAATGCACACCGTCGTGCCTTGTCCCACTTCAGAGTAAATCCGAACCTGCCCACCCGACTGCCTGGCGAAGCCATAGATCATCGAAAGCCCTAGTCCGGTGCCCTGTCCAATCGGCTTGGTCGTGTAGAAGGGCTCGAACGCGCGATCGATAGTCTCGGGCGTCATGCCAGTGCCGGTGTCCGTCACGCAAATCGAGATGTATTGGCCAGGCGGCAGATCGCGCTCTCGTCCTATACGATCATCAACCCACTTGTTCGCGGTTTCAATCGTCAGTTTCCCCCCTTGCGGCATCGCGTCCCGACCATTGATGCAGAGATTGAGGACAGCGTTTTCGAGCAGCGGCGCGTCTATGTCGGCAGTCCACAATCCGGCAGCGCCAACGATTTCGATGCCGACGGTCGCACCGACTGTCCGGTGCAGCATCTCTTCGAGACCAAGGATCAGCCGGTTGACATCAGTAGGTTTGGGATCAAGCGTCTGACGGCGGGAAAAAGCCAGCAATCGTTGCGTGAGAGACGCCGCACGCCGACCAGCGCCCTGCGCCGCATTGATGAAGCGGTCGAGATCGTCGAGGCGCCCTCGCGCGACACGGAGCTGGAGCAGTTCCAGATTGCCCATCATGCCGGTCAGCAAATTGTTGAAGTCATGAGCCAGCCCGCCGGTCAGTTGACCGACCGCTTCCATCTTCTGCGCCTGACGCAGCTGCTCCTCGGTCTTCCGCAGTGCCTCCGCCTGCTCCTTCTCAGCGGTAATATCGCGACCTGTCGCATAGGTCATGTCACCAGCCGGCACAGCGACCCACGATAGCCAGCGCGTCGAGCCATCTTTATGACGGTAGCGATTGACGATGGCCGGACGACCGCCGTCCGCGGCGAGCTCATAGGCATCGGTTGTCTGGTTGTGATCGTCAGGCACCACGAACTCGTTGACATGATGGCCGACAAGGTCGCCTGAGGTATAGCCTAGCATCGCAGTCCAGGCGGGGTTTACGCGTATCAGAACGCCGGCGAAATCGATCACGAGCATGAGATCAGGAGACGTCTTCCAGATCCGGTCACGCTCCGCTGTCCGTTCGGCTACTTCGTCCTCAAGCGTCTCGTTGAGCCGCTGCAGTTCGAGCTCGGCGCGCTTGCGTTCAGTGATGTCGATCGATGAGCCGACCAAGCCGTTCACGGCGCCGTTGGCGTCCCGAAACGGCGATTTCGTCGAAAGCCAGGTTGCACGGGTGCCGTCGGCAAAGCTGACCTCTTCCTCTACGACTTCCGTCGTCTGCTCGGTCATGACCCGCTCGTCGTTCGCCATGACGATGTCGGCTTGGGCAGCATCGTCGAGAAATTCACGATCGGTGCGCCCGATGATCTGGTCGAGGGGCTTGCCGACCAGATCAGCGGTGCCGCGGTTGGCGGCCAACATCCGCCCCGCACGGTCCTTGGCGTAGACCACGCCTGGTACGGCTTCCATAACGGCCTTCAGAAGGACATTTGCTCCGCGAAGGGCGTCTTCCGCCTCGCGACGATCTGCGATGTCGATGACGGAACCGATATAGCCCAAAAACCTGCCCTGAGGTCCGAACCTTGGAGATGCTGCATCGATCGCCCAACGGTATATGCCATCTGCACGACGCAACCGGTACTCGAGACGGAAAGGCTCCTGCCGGGTATTCGCGTTCAGAAATATCTGGCCTGCCGCAGCCTTGTCGTCCGGATGGGTGACATCAAGCCAGCCAAGGCCAGCAGCCTCCTCAGGTGTCTGCCCTGTAAAGTCGTACCATTGCTGGTTGAGATACGTGCAGTTGCCATCCGGGTCGGTGACCCACATCATGACGGGCGCATGGTCGGCCATATTGCGAAAGCGGGCTTCGCTGTCGACAAGCTCGATGCGTGTGAGGGCAAGCGCCTCCTCGCTGGCGAGAGCGGTCCGCGCGCGCTGATTACGCTCCTGCACGGTACGACGCAGGTCAAGCAGCGACATGACCTGCCGCGCGAGCACCCGCAAGGTATCCTGCTGAAGCGTCGTAAATGGCCTCGGGCGGTAGTCCAGCACGCACAGCGTCCCGATCGGCAACCCGTCTTCGGTCTTCAGCAGCGCGCCAGCGTAGGAGCGGATATGGGGATCGCCGGTCACCAGCGGATTGCACTCGAACCGGGTATCCAGCGTTAGGTCCGGTACGAAGAGGAGATCATCCTCGAGCAGTGCTTTGACGCAGAACGAGCTTTCCAACGGCGTCTCGCGTACGCCGAGACCGACCTCCGCCTTGAAGAATTGATGCCCATCGCCGATCAGATTCACCACTGCGATAGGGGCATCACAAAGGCGCGCTGTCAGCGCCGCCAGTTCATCGAAAGATTGCTCCCGAGGTGTATCCAGCACCTCGTATCGCGCCAACGCCGCAAGCCGTTCCTGTTCGCGCTCGGTGATGGCCTCAACCACGATGCGGCTCTCCGCGCAGGCGAGCTTCGTCGCGGGCGATCATCAGCCGCAGGGCTGAGCGTACGACCTCGCTCGAATTACTGTACAGCCCAGTGGCAACCTGCGCCCTGATGTACGATTCGAGTTCGGTCGTCAGTGCGACGTTGCGGGTGGGGGTAGAGGACATGCCGTTCTGTTCGCCACCATACGGGGGCTGTCAACGTTTGCCAGCTGCCACATCGCCGGCGAACATCATCCTTGTTGGACGTGGCGGCGTCAGCACCGCACAAAGGCAGTTATCACGGCTCGCAGTCCCGCAAGCAGCCGCCTCGGTTCCCAGCGATAACAACGGTCATCTCGGAAAATCAGCCATTGAAAGCCGTTATGGCGCGGGGATGAATGAGCTGCCGAAGTCGGGGGACGGGAAAGGGCACCTGGATGACCGTTTGTGGGTCTGGTCGAAAGCCGTAAGGCAAGGCGCGTTCCGCCCACCACCCGGTCACTCGAGGTAGCAATGCCGCTTCCGGAAGCCGACACTCGTTCATGTTGTTCGATCAACGCTCTAGTCGTTTGACCGGCTGTTGCGCCTTTTCAAAGTCGATCTATCGCTTAGATGCTCGGCGCTGCTATTTCGTATCGAACACTTCCTTTAGGGAAACTATAGCGGAAACAGGCGGCTTTAGGGGGTCGATTTGGACGACCGAGACAACACGGCCAAATAACGCCTTTGAGGCGGCCATTCTTTCTTTTCAGCGATACGCCCGCTTCGCGGGGTGATCGTCGCGGTTGGAATTCTGGTCCTACACCGTCGCCGTGAACGTCCTTCAGATCGTTCTCACGATCATCGCGGCTTCGGTGGCATGGCCGGTGTCGCTAGCCTTGCAGGCTCCCTCATGGGCGGTCCTGGTCAGGCGACTGCATGACGTGGATAGATCTGGCTGGTGGGCGCTACCATTGCCTATCCTTAGCTTCTCGCTCTTACTTCTCTACGCCTTAACCAGCGTTCGTCTCGGAGACGAAGCCGGCACGCAAATCTCCATCGCGGGAGGCCTGAACATCCTCGCGATCGTGATCCTTGGAATCGCACTGCTCATTTGGACTTGCTGTCGTGGCAAACCGGAAGCAAACCGATATGGCCCACCTGTATAAAGGTGCCACTACGGAAGGCATTCGATGCGCCGATGGTCCACAACCGCCACAAGAAACTTCGATGAGTGGTAAGAGGCCGGGACTGTTGAAAGTTGTAGTTTAGATTATTACAGCGAAGAACCAGGTTTGGCAGCGGAACCGTCTTCTCATGCCTGCTAGATTTGAAGCGGCGACCAAGCGTCTGCCGATCTCTTCGACGACCAGGCGAACTCGAGCGGCAACCGGTTCACCTCGCAGCGCTTTCTCGGTCGCGTAGACATTTTACGATAATCGCCATCCAAAAGCGGTCAGGCCGCCTTTAACCATTGCCAAGTGTCTGAGGCCTGTCCGACCGCATGAACGAACGGTTGGGTACGGGCGACTGCCGCCCGAAAGTGGCCAGGCCGCCTGCTTTTCCCATCACGACTTCGCGACCGGATAGCCGGGCTTGAAAATCGGTTATTCGCAAAGATGAACTAGCGTCCGAAGTTGAGAAGAGAGGGAAGGGGCGTAAACGTCCGGTTCTGGGTCTAAGGCGTAAGATATTTTTATAACTCATGAATTTAAAGCCGGAGTTCGCTCCTTTATTTCGATAAAAGAGCGAACCTTCCTGATCAGATGTTAAATTCGGGCACGCAAACCGAAGAAAAATACACGACCGGTGTATGCGTAAAAAGCAGGAACATTGCTGTAGGTTGAAAAGCGCTTAGTGGCCGAGTCCAGTAGGTTCGATCCCTGTGCATAAACGGTAACCTGCGGAAGTATGTCGTATGATACGCTTACTGCCAGCTCGTGGTAGGGCGTCTGTTTGATCGTGAGGCTGTCGATATAGCTGTATTGTGAGGATACGAACTGAGACTGGTATTGGTACGAGACTGAGGCATTGATGCCGTGCTTTTCATAAAAGAGTTTTGCGTTCGCTGAAACGGCACCGCGTCTTCCAGATTGACCGTCGGGCGCCCTTCGCGTTCTGCGCGCGAGCGATTATACGTCGCGTTGGCCTGCACGCCGAGACCATTGTCGAGGAAATACTGCCCGCCGACTTCGATCCCGTAGACCTTGGCGCTGTCACCGTTAACGTAGGTCAGTTCGGTGAACGGGAAGCTCGCGGGGGCACCTGCGACCTGATCGGTCGGCACCAATGTGAATGGCACGGCCTGCGTCGTGACGAAATTGGTCAGGTGCTTGTAGAAAGCGGCGACGCTTAGCGCGAGGCGGTTGCTGGGATAATATTCCAGCGATACGTCCGCTTGGTCCGCCGAAACCGGCTTGAGGTCGGGATTGCCCGCGTCGGTGACGACGGGAGTGTTCGACTGGGCAGCCGAATAATCCTTGGCCGACGAGAGCTGCCCGAAGGTCGGTCGCGATATCGCCTGTGATGCGGCGAGGCGAATCCTCAAACCGTCCGCAAGATCGTACGCGAAGTTGGCGGAGGGCAGGAGCGCGAATAGTCGCCGCCGCCGACGATCGGCTGGATCGGGTTGAAGACGACGTTCGCCGTGCCGACGCCGATGACCTGGTAGCTGCGCACCGATGCGCCATAGCCGAGCGAGTCGACGCTGGAGTTGACGTAACGCAGGCCGAAGTCGCCCCGCCAGCGGGATCCTTCCACGTTGAATTGGAAGTAGGCGTTCCAGGTCCGCTCCTTGATGGCGTAGGACGCGAGCAGATCGGGGACGACTTGCTGGTTCGAATAGCCGGTCGGATAGGGCAGGCCACCGCGATCGTAGAGACGTTCAACGTCGACAAGAAGGGCAAACCGATCAATTGATCGGTTATGCTGACTGGGTCGTCGGAGCTTCATGCTTTGGCGGCGTTTTTGTGTCTCAATCGCGTGGGCCGTCCATCGGAGGCAAAAGCTCCAAACACACTCACCCAAAACGGCTGATCTCCGCCATTGGTGACCCCTACGGGAGGTGTCAGTTAAAAAACAGCATCAATCAAAACAAAGACTTAGTGACGCGCCAATTAGCATTTTGTGAAGCTTTTGTAGCACCGGTCCGTGACGGATAGAAGCGATTTATCGACCGGTTCACCTACGTGTTGAGAGGCACTCGCAATTGCGAGATCGACGATTGAATCGACATGCGGTTCGGACGGTTAGACTGCTCGAAGGTCATTTTTTGGTCGAGACTCGCTTGTCTGGTTTGGAGCTGCTGCCTCATCTTAAATGGACGCCCGTTCAGGAAGCGGGGCAAGGAGAATATCTGGCCATGACTGGCGCAGAGAGCGGGCTCATCGCGATGATGACAGCGGGCCAGACGATCGATGTCGCGCCGGCGCCGACGACGGTGGCGGCATAGGGGCGCACTGGAGACCACTTTTGCGAGGTTATGAAAGGCTTCTCTGTCTTCACGTCTCAGGGACCAAGAGCCGTCTTTGGCTTCCCTACCAGGCTCGGTTGCACAGCATCGTCTTGATGAGCAGCCCGTGGTGAGATGTAACACCCGGGCATGAATGTCGCCTAATAAGTCGCGCGCTAAGTATGGGGCTACTCCAGTACGCAGCCGAGTGACGCGCTTGCTAGGAGGGGGCCTACTTGTGCGGCTCGGCTTCAGTGCGGTCGCGAAGCTTGCAGCCGCCGATATCGAGCGTAAGTTCGCACCCATGTGGCCGATCACCTTGCTCGACGAGATATCCGACATTCAGGTAGCTAACCGCTCGAGGCGCATTGAAAGCGCAAGCCGGACAGCACCGAACTTTACGCCGCTTGAATTCCTCGACGTCCGGGAAAGGGGATTGTCACGAATTCTGGCATGGCTTCTCAACCCGCGTGGGTCGCACGAGCAGGGGGCCGCTTTCCTTGAGGAGTTCACACGGTGGCTCGAGCTCGACGATGAATGGCGCCGCGACCTCGACAATGCGCGGGTGATCCTCGAGGCGCCAACTATCGCGATTACGAGGGTCGGTTACCTCGACGTTCTCGTGCGGCTTAAGGGCCGCATGCTCGCGATCGAGAATAAACCGACGGCGACCGATCAGCCCGAGCAGGTCCGCCGCTATCTCGCGGACCTCTCCTCGCGGCGTCTCGACGCGCACTGTCTCGTCTACCTCTCCGGTACGGGCAGTGCGCCTTCGGATGAAAGCATCGGCGCCGACGAGTTCGGGGCGGCGGTGGCCGTCGGAACGCTGCGCGTGCGCGGCTATGCGGCGATCGCCGACTGGATGGACGTCTGCGCTCCGCGATGCGTTGCTCCGACCGTGTCGGCGATGCTGGCCGGTATCAAGAGTTACGTGCTGAAGGAGTTTTCGGGAGTGACCGACCAGGGAGAGGTGGAGGAGATTGGGAACGCGCTGCTGTCTTCGCGGGAGCGGCTGGAGGCCGGGCTGGCGCTTCTTGAGGCCGAGACCTCAATCAAGGAGAGGTTGCTCGCGACGTTCGTATTGAAGGTTGAGGAACTCGTCCGTGGAAGGCGGGGTTGGCGGGTCCGTCGGTCGGACATCGGGTCATCGAACAACAGCGGCCTAGTCATCGGCCTGACGCCCGACGCGACCGTTGGGTTCGGAATCCAGTTCGACAAGTCCGGACACCGCTTCCTGTTCTACGGAGTGAATAGCGTGGACGGCCGAGCGTTGCCCAGGGGGGCGAAGAGAGTCATACAGGAGCTGGTCGGCGTGAAGACCGGGACCGCCGCCTGGCCGGTTTGGAAGCAAGTCGGACCCAACGACAAGTTCTTTCCGATGCCGAAGGCAACGGGACGGGAGTTCTGGCTAGGACTGAATGACGGGTCGGTCGCGCGCATGCTCGTCAGCTACGTCGAGGAGGTCGAGCGGACACTCAGGGGCGCGAAACTGCTCACGGCTGTAAAGACGCGCGTGCTTATTAAGTGAGAATGCACCCATCGCGATCGTTACAACGTCGAAGCAGGCGATGATAACCTCCCGTCACTGGCGGCGAAGGCGCAGACCGCTCGGTAGCGCTAAAGGTGGTGCCTCGTGGGCGTGATCGCCTGCTACTCGCGATTGACAACAAGGGATCCATGACCTCGCTGCGCGCGCAGATCGAAGAGGACGATGGACTGGCGCATGGCCTATGGAGGCTCACTGGCGGGCCGATATCCTCTCTCTCTTCCTTGACCGGCTCGAGTGTAAGCCACCCGCCGGAGCCCCTCCTGGGCATCGAGACCGGACTTTGAATATCGTCGGCGCGGAGCGAGGGTGGGAGCGCCCCCGCGCGCCGAATGCTACACCGACTTCGCAAAATGGATCGCATTGAGTTCGTCGGCTTGTTCCCCGACGTTCATCCATTCGAGGGTGCAGTGCCACTAACCGCCGCGCGCCTTGCCGATCGAAAGCAGACACTTGAGCCGCTACCGGGCGGCTTCGGCCATAGGGGTCTCACCCGCACTTCCAGCGGGCTGACTATCCATCTATGCTCGGTCGATGCGGAGCGCTGCCACCATCCCTGCTAAAGTCGAGGCAGAGCCCGTGCCGGGCGTCTATCTGGACGGGTTCGCGACCGCGCCGATCGCACCGGAGGCGCGGGCGGCGCTGATCGCGGCGCTGGATATGCCCGCTAACCCTTCCTCTCCCCATTTGCTCGGGGAGCGTGCTGCTGACATCATCGATCGTGCTCAGCGTGATGTCGCAGGGCTGGTCGGCTGCGGCGCGGCGGAGCTGACGTTCACGTCCGGCGCGACAGAGGCGAACAACATCGCGCTGGTGGGCGGGGCCCGGGCGGCGCTGCGCACCACCGGGCGGCGTCGTGTTGTAGTGTCCGCTGTAGAGCACCGGTCAGTGCTGGAGCCGGCCGGCTTCCTCTCCGGTCTAGGTTTCGAGGTGGTGATCGCCCCGGTGGATGCGGGAGGCAGACTCGACTTGCGTGAACTCGGTCGATTGGTGGACGATAGCTGCTGGCTCGTGTCGGTGATGGCCGTTAACAACGAAACGGGGGTAGTGCAGCCCGTCGCCGAAGTCGCCGCGCTTGCCCGAGACAGCGGCGCGTTGGTCCATACGGATGTTGCGCAGGCGCTTGGGAAGATTTCCGTCAACCTTGAAGACTGGGATGTCGATTACGCCAGCCTGTCCGGGCACAAGGTCTACGGCCCCGTCGGCATCGGCGCGCTCTATGTGGCCGCTGGAGCTCCGGCGCCTGAACCGCTGCAACTGGGTGGTGGCCAGCAGGCGGGGCGGCGTCCCGGCACCGAGCCGGTAGCGCTCATCGCGGGATTCGGCGCGGCGGCCTTGGTGGCGAAGCAGCGGCTGGATGAGGACGCCGCCGCCGCCGGACGCCGAACCAAGTTGTTCCTGGACGAAATCACCCGCCGGCAAGTGCGCTGGCGCAGGACTTCGGGCGACACCGCTACTGTCCCGGGCGCTCTGTCTCTAAGAATAGACGGATGCGACGGTGAAGATATTGCGACCCGCCTCCAAAATAGTGTGTTCATCTCTACTGGATCTGCATGCTCGTCTGGCCAGATGACTACTTCTCATGTTCTATCGGCAATGGGCCTTGACCATGAACAGTCGTCTTCGGTCGTTCGGATGATGCTCGGTCGTTACTTGACTGACGACGATGTTTTTCGTGCCGCCGAACTGTTTAGCGCGGCCGTAATTTCGACGTGAGGGGCTTGCTGGACGATCCCTCCAGCGCTACCGTGCGGAATGCGCAAGGGGATCATCGAGAGCGGTACACGCGTTCAGTTCGCGGGACATGAGACGTTCCCGCTTCGCCTCCTTTGGCCCAAGAAGGCATATGACGCGGTTGCCGGCGGCGCACCCATCGGAACATTCGTGGAACAAGAAGCGATAGCTACGTTCGGCGTGGGGCGCAACATGGCCGCATCAATGCGTCACTGGGCGGTTGCTTGCGGGTTCGTCGGTGAGCAGGGTCGCGTCCTTGCGCCGACCTCGCTAGGCGATGCGGTTCTGTCGGACGATGGCTGGGACCCCTTCGTCGAATCGCCTGCGACGGTGTGGCTGGCTCACTGGGCCGTCGCGTCGACGCCCGAGATGACCACGACGCTCTACTATGCGTTCAATGCCCTCACCGCGATCGAGTTCGATCCAGACGGGCTTGCCGGTGAGCTGTTTGGGGTGGCAACAGAGATGGGGTGGCGTGCGACGCGTGGCACCCTGAAGCGTGACGTGGAGGTTATGCTCCGCGGCTACGTGCGGCGGCGCGGGCAGCACGGTGACGATGCAGCCGAACCGCTGCTGGCCGAGCTCGGGTTGATCCGCGAGGCGCGTCTGGGTGGCTGGTATGAGTTCGTCCGCGGACCGAAGCCGACCCTCCATGACGCTGTGTTCGCCTATGCCCTTGATATGTTCTGGAAGCGTCGGGGCGGAGGCACGGTGACGGCTGAGCAGGTGAGCTATGCGCCGGGCTCGCCAGGTCGCGTCTTCAAGCTGGATGAGGACGAGGTCGTCGCGCGGCTGATGGCGATGCCGCATCTGACCGGCGGTGCATGGGGTTGGACCGATACCGCGGGTCTGCGCCAGCTTCAGCGGATCTCCGAAGTTGATCGGCTCACCCTGCTCGCCGAAGCCTACGGCGTGTCGCGCAACGTGAGGGCTGCGGCATGAGCGGCTATGAGGGCCTGGTTTCAATCGATCGGCGCTTCGCGCGGTCGGCACGGATCGATGCCGACCTCGGCGGCACGCCGCCACTGGCAGGTTACGTCATGCAGGCCAGCGTGGAGAAGGCCTTGTTGACTATGGCCTCGGCGCAGGCCGAGAGTCGTCAGGGCGCGTTCACTTGGACGGGCCCCTATGGAGGCGGCAAATCCAGCGCGGCACTCCTCGTGGCCAGTCTGGTCGCCGGTCGCGACGACCAACGCAGGTTGGCGCGTGGGATCGCGGGCGACGTGCTTACACGGCGGTTCGACGACGCGTTTCCGGCGCAGGATGAGCGTTGGACGGTGGTCCCGGTAACGGGCAGCCGCGTCGGACTACGTCAGGCGATCGCCGAGGCGTGCGAGCGGGCCATGGGCTGGCCGGCGCGGCCCACGGCTGAGGCGGCGGCGACTGACGCGGACCTGGTTCGCATACTGACCGCGGAGGCTGAGGCCGGCGCGCCAATACTTCTCGTCCTCGACGAACTCGGCAAACTACTTGAGCACGAGGCTGCTAGTGGCGGCGACGCGCACCTCCTTCAGGATCTCGCCGAGCGCGCCTCTCGCAGCGCCGGCCGCCTCGTGGTGGTCGGCATCCTCCATCAGGCGTTCGACCAGTATGCCGAGCGAGCCGATCGTGATTCCCGCCGCGAGTGGGCCAAGGTCCAGGGACGCTTCCACGACATCCCGTTCCTCGCCGCTGCGGACGAGACCGTCGCGCTTCTCGGAAGGGCCATATCGTCGCAGCCGCCGGCGGCCGCTTTCGGCGTTGCCGAGGAGAGCGCAGTCGCCGTGTCGCGCCGACGTCCCGCAGAGGTGGAGACGTTGGCCAGACTGCTCGCCAAGGCCTGGCCGCTCAATCCCGTGACCGCGCTCCTCCTTGGCCCGGTGTCGCGGCAGCGGTTCGCCCAGAACGAACGCAGCGTATTCGGCTTTCTGTCGTCAGCCGAGCCGGCTGGCTTCCAGGAGTTTCTCGCCGAGGCGGAGGGCGGCGACACATACGATCCGGCGCTGCTGTGGGACTACCTTGCCGCGAACTTCGGCATGGCGCTGGTGAGCGGGCCCGATGGCGCGCGCTTCAGCCTGGCGTTCGAGGCCATCGAGCGTGCCGGCGCACGCGGCGGACCCTTGCACGTTGCGCTGACCAAGTCGGCGGCCGCCATCGAGTTCTTCCGCAACGGATCCGGCCTCTCGCTGGCGGACGACTTCCTGCGGCTCTCGATTCCGGGAGTTGGCGAGACGGAGATCGCGGACGCGGTCAGGGATCTCCTCGAATGGGCTGTCCTTATCCGGCAGCCTCGGCTTGGCGGCTATGCGTTGTTTGCGGGCAGCGACTTCGATTTAGACGAGGCGATATCGCGCACGACCTCGCCGCTAGGGCAGGACGAGCTGGCCGCCGTGCCAGGCCGCATTGGCCTGGGCTCGATATCCGCGAAGCGGCATTATTTCGAGACCGGGACGCTCAGAACCTTCGATGTGGCGATCGCGCTCGTCGGGCCCGACCATCCCGTGGAGTCGATTATCGCCGGCGTTCAGGCCGGCCGCCGACGCGGTGGTGGCTCATTCGTCCTGCTACTGGGGGACGGATCGCTTACCGATGCGCAGCTTGACGGCCGGGCGAAGCGGATCGCGAAGGCGCTCGGCGAGAAGGAAGGGGTCGCCGCCATCGGCGCGAGCCGCCGCTCGTATCGCCTGAGAGCCGACGCGGAGGAGCTGTTCGCTATCGAGCGGGTGTTGCGCGATCATCCGCAACTGGAGGGTGACCGGATCGCGCGTCGCGAGATCTCCGCGCGGATCTCCGCCAGTGAAGACGCGCTGCGGCAGCTGCTGGAGGAGGCTCTGTCGGACGCTGGATGGCGCCTTTCCACGGCGCCTGACACGCTCGTGCGCGACCGCCCCGTGGTGGTCGCCTCCTCGCTTGCGAGGGCTGCATATCCCGACGCGCCGGTTATCCGAAGCGAACTGCTGCAGCGCGACAGGCCGTCGTCTAGCGCGATGGCGGCTCTCCGCGAACTGAGCCGGGCGATGGTGCTCCGGGGCGACCGACCCGACCTCGGCTTCGAGGGCTACCCGGCGGAGCGCGGGTTGTATCTGACGACGCTTAAGCCGCTGGGTTTGCACCGGGCCGGCGACGATGGGATGTACGGCTTCCACTCGCCTAACGGCGAGGGCGATGGCGCCACGCTGCGCGAGGCCTGGCAGGTGCTCGCAGGAGGCGACGGCAGTCTTGCAGACGTGTTCGCGACATGGGCGCTTCCACCGTTCGGGATGAAGGCGGGCGTGATGCCGGTGCTTGCTCTGGCGTTCCTTCTCGCGAATCGGGAGCACGTCGCCCTTTACGTCGATGACGTGTTCCAGTCGGAGATCGACGATCTGGTGGTGGACCGCCTACTGCAGAAGCCGGCGGCCCTGCGGATACGCAAGCTCGATCGCTCGGTTGGCCAGACGGCGTTCCTCGGTGGGCTGGCGGAGGCGCTCGAGCTTCCGGGGGCGTCGCCTGCGCTGCCGGTTGCCCAGGCGCTGTTCCGTCGGTTCGCGAAACTGCCGCAGTATTCGAAACGGACCGCCGCGCTGCCGCCGTCCGCCCTGGCCGTCCGCGAGGCCGTGCTTCGCTCAAACGACCCCGAGACGCTTCTGTTCGAGGCGCTGCCGGCGGCTCTTGGGGGCGGTAGGCCGGAACCCGGCATCGTGGTGGCTGGCTTGGTAGCTTGCGAGGAGGCTTACGCCGTTTTGCTTGCGGAGGTCCGCACCGCGCTCGCTCGGGCCTTGGGCGTGGACGCCGTCGATTTCCATGGCGTCGCCCGGCGCGCCGAATCTATCCGGAACCTCACCAACGACTTCGCCTTCGAGGCATTCTGCACGCGCGCTGCCGCTTTCGACGGTGGCAAGGGCGACCTGGAGGGTCTTGCCAGCTTGCTGGTGCACAAGCCCGCCCACTCATGGTCCGACCGCGACCGCGAGCAGGCGCTTCTCGAGCTTGCAAGGCTGGGCAGGCGATTCCGCGAGGCCGAGGCTCTCGCCTCGGTGCGCGACAGACGGTCGAGCACGGAGGCGATGGCGCTGGTGGTCGGCGTCGACCCGCGCCTGCCGCCGCTGCTGAGCACGTTCGAGCTGACCGAGGAGGAGAAGATCACCGCGACGGCACTTGCGGATGATCTGATCGCCCGGCTTTCACTGAGCGGTCCCGATCGCCATCTGAGGCTCGCCGCGCTGGCCCGCGCGGTGGCGAGCGTCGCCGGAGAGAAGGAGGCGGCATGATCCGCGAAAGGCACATTCTTGGAATTTCCGGTGGTCGGGACAGCGCTGCCTTGGCAGTCCACATGCGTTCGACCCGGCCCGACCTGGAGCTCGAGTACTTCTTCACGGACACCGGTAAGGAGCTACCCGAGGTCTATTCCTTCCTCGACAGGCTTGAGGGGTTTCTGGGAAGGCCGGTTCAGCGGCTGAACCCCGATCGCGGTTTTGACTTCTGGCTCGAGGAATACGGCAATTTCCTGCCCTCGCCGAGGACGCGCTGGTGCACCCGGCAGCTTAAGCTCAAGCCGCTGGAGCAGTGGTTGCGGCCCGATCTCGACGCGGGTGTCGTCGTCCATTCCTACGTTGCGATCCGGGCAGACGAACCCACGAGGGAGGGCTACCAGTCCACCCATCGCAACATGCGCGTCCATCTGCCCCTCCGTGAGGCGGGGATCGACAAGCGCGGGGTGATCGAGATGCTCCAGCAGGCCGACGTGGGTGAGCCTTCCTACTACGAGTGGCGTTCGCGATCGGGCTGCACCTTCTGCTTCTTCCAGCAGAAGATTGAATGGGTGCGGCTCGCGGAGCGCCATCCCGAGGCGTTCGCGGAGGCGGTGGACTACGAGAAGACCGCCCTTCGGGACGGGTCGCCGTTCACCTGGAGCCAGGGCGAGAGCCTGACCGAACTCGTCGAGCCGGACCGGGTGGAGCAGATCAAGACGGACTACGAGAAGCGCCGCGAGCGGCTTCTCAGGCGTCGTCCAGCCAACCCGCTGGCCGATCCGGACGCGCCGATCGACATCAACGACGTCTACGGGATCGACGAGGCCGGTTCGACCTGCGTGACCTGCCACAAGTAAACACCGTTTTCTGGCTAGCAACCGATTGGAAGGATTGCCATCGGTTGCGGCGCGATCCTATGCTGCGACGCGTGCACTGGCAGGGGCCGGGCGGAACGGGGGCGGAATGGGCGACGTGGACGACGGCTTGCCTGACGAGCAGAAGCAAAACCGCATGATCGCCGAGATCGTCGAGTTGCAGCGCGAGTTCTTCTTCGAGAACCGCAACAAGGACAGCGAGCGGCGGCGCCGGCTGCGCGACGTGATCGAGCGGGCAACTCCGCAGTCGAGGCATTGACTATGCTGCTCGAGGAGATCACGCTAAAGGACTTCAGGTGCTTCAATGGCGAGCACCGGATCGAATTCTCGACCGACGAGGAACGCAACGTCACGTTGATCCACGCGGAGAACGGGGTGGGCAAGACCACCCTGCTCAACGCGATGCTGTGGTGTTTCTACGGCGTCACTACCGCCAAGTTCGAGCGGAAGTTCGACCTAGTGAACCATGACGCCGTGACCGAAGGCCGTCGCGAGTGTTTCGTAGAGGTCGTCTTCGAGCATGGCGACAATCGGTACCGGGCACGACGCTATGGCGGACAGGGTGTCCACGGTGATCGCTTGTTCAGCATCATGCGCATCGACGAGGGACACAGTGGCAGCATCGACGCGCCAGAGACCTTCATCAACACGGTGATCCCAAAGACAATGGCGGGCCACTTCTTGTTCGACGGCGAACACGCGGAGGTCTTCCTTGGCGAGGACAACAGGGGCGGTATCAGGCGCGCGGTTCAGGACATCCTCGGATGCAACCTGATTGATACCGCCATCGGGGATCTGGAGGAGGCCGCCACCTACTACCGCCGCCAAATGCCGAAATCGAAGGCCTCGGCGTCAGTTGACGCGCTCGCGCAGGCCATTGAGGACCTCGACGGCCAGATCACGACGGCGAAGGCTGCGCACGAGCAGCTGAAGGGCCAGACCGCGACCGTTGAGCAGCAGATAGCGGACATCGACGGGAAGCTTCGCGATTCGACCGCTGCAAAGGCGCTGCAGGAGAGCCGCGAGCGGACCGAACGAGAGCATACGAGGGCAGTGAAGCGTGCTGCCGATGCTCAGGACGAGGTGGTAAAGTGGCTTGGGGACAATGGTCGCTTCCTTGTATCCACCCGGATAACCGAGACGACACTCGATAACCTCGACACGCAGGAGATTAAGGGGAAGCTCCCGTCGCCGTACAATGAGGAGTTCGTTCAGGACCTGTTGGACCTGAGGATGTGCATCTGCGGAACCGAACTGTGCGATGGCTCGACTGAGCGAGCGCTCGTCGCGAGCTTGCTGACCAAGGCGGCCAACCACGTCCTGCGCAGCCGGCTCTCCGGCGTGAAAGCGGTACTTAACAACATGAAGTCACAGCGCCTGCGGGCGCCTGGCTTGTTGGACGCTGCCAACAAGCGATTAGCGGCGGCGCGCGAGGACATCAGCGCGGCCGAGACGCAACTCGGCGAGATATCCAGCCGGTTGGAGGGGATAGATTTCGGCGAGATTGCCGAGCGTGAGCGCAGGCGTAACGAACTAAAGTCGCAGCTGACCTCGATGAACCAGCGCATCGGGGCGTTCGCCGATAACATTCGACGGTCCGAGGCCCAGAAAACACAGAAGGAGCAGGAGCTTCGAAAGCTGGTCGAGACAGACGACGAGGCCCGCATTTTCGTGCAGCGCAACGCACTGTGCGAGGCCCTCCGCGCGCGGCTCGAGAAGGAACTCGCGGAGGAGGAGGATGAGGCGCGGCGGATGCTTCGGCAGCAGATCAGCAAGGTGCTCGGCTCCACGACGAGGAAGCAGTTCCGCCTCAAGATGACGGACGAATACGCCGTATCGTTGGTGAACGAGGAAGGCACATTGCTGCCGAAGTCCAGCGGCGAGAACCAGCTTCTTGGGCTCGCGTTCACGGCGGCGCTGGTGGAGTTCGCGCGGCTCCGGCAGAACGCGGCGGATCATCGGCTACTGCGGGGGACCGTGGCGCCGCTGGTCCTCGACTCGCCGTTTGGACAACTTGACGATTCGTATCGCCGCACCACCGCCGAGCACATCCCGAGGATGGCGAGGCAGGTCGTTTTGATGGTATCGGGTTCGCAAGCCAAGGGTGGCGCGGTGGACGCGCTCGTCGACCGGGTCGAGAAGGAATACGTGTTGATCCGGACTAACAAGGGCGCTGGCAAGGGTCCGGGCGAGGTGCGGCAGTTCCGGGGCCGCGATTACCAGACTGCCCTGTTCGACCAGCAGGCTGACGGCACGATGATCGTGGAGGTCGCCTGAAATGGCCACGCGCATTCCAAGCCTGCCAAACATCTTCCGTAGCCGGATCTACGAGGAAGTGGTTCAAAAGCTCGCGACAGTTCCCCTGCCTGATAGCGAGCGACGACTCTTCCCGACGATCCGCGAGGTGCTGTGCTTCGCGGCGCTCCTCGGTTTCTCGGAGCAGCGGCGTCTCCCACTCGATCGGTCGCAAGGTGTCGAGGACGTGTCTTACCAGCAGTTCGAACGGGACCAGAATGCCGAGTTCCTCGTATTCCTGATCGCGCTCGCCGAGGGAGGCGGTGCAGACGTGCTCCGGGAAGGCCGTGAGCAAGATTGTGCCACGGTTTTCGAGGAATACGCCAACGGTGGCCTTGCGATAATCAAGGACCATCTCCTCCGCGCCGGCGGCGAGTATCCGGATCGGGCGCTGATGGGCCTTCTGCGGGAGCGTGGATACTTGGTTCCGACGCAGGCAGAGCCCGACCTCGCCAAGATCTCGTTCTGAGATGCTCAGGGATGTGCCCGCGAAGGGCGTCTACAAGTCCGACCGCGACAACATCCTCGAGGATTTTTACTTCCCCACGCTATCGGTGGCGACGTCGTATGACCGCGCGGTGGGGTTCTTCTCCGGCTCGACGATAACCTACGCTGCCCAGGCGCTGTCGACGTTCATCGCCAACGGCGGAAACATGCGGCTAATCCTCGGCGCGTTCGCTGATCAGCGCGACATCGAGGCGGTGCGCCGCGGCGAGGCGGTGCGTGGGCTCGCCGACCAGCTGGGCGATGAGTTCCTCCGCGCGATTGACGAGACGACCGGGGACCTCTTCGACGAGCGCTTCCGGACGCTTGCATGGCTGGTGGGCGCCGGACGCCTGGAAATCCGCGTGGCCTTGCGTCCTCGGGGGATGTACCACGACAAGATCGGGATCATCGCTGACGCCACCGGCGACGCATTTGTGTTCGCCGGGTCGGCGAACGAGAGCGCGAGCGCGCTGCTGCCGACTCACAATTACGAATCCATCGACGTCTTCCCGACCTGGCGGCCCGAGCTGTCGGAGTATTTCTCCGAGCACATTGATGCCTTCGAGCGTCTCTGGGAGAACCGCAGCCGGGGAACGGCAGTCATGGATGTGCCGACAGCGTTCAACGAGAGGTTGCTCGAGGTGGCCGCGCGGATGGAGGCGCCGCCGGACCCTGCTCGCGAGGCGGCGATCTCTCGACGGCTGAGGGAACGGGAGGATGAGGTCGAGGGCCAGGCCGAGCGCCATGCAGGCCCCAGCCTGCCCGCCAGTATCGGCGGAGTCCCGTTTACAATACGACAGCACCAGCGCGACGCGCTGAACGCCTGGAGTGAGAAGGGCGGATTTGTCGGGATATTCGACCTAGCGACCGGTGCCGGCAAGACGATCACGGCGTGCTACGCCATCGTCCAGATGGCGGGCGGCATACCCGGCTTAACCGTCGTGATCGCGGTGCCGTATCAGAATCTCGCGGATCAGTGGTGCGACATCCTCGCGTTGTTCGGCATCGATCCGGTGCGCTGCTATGTGTCCAAGGCCGATTGGGCGGACCGCCTCGACCAGGTCATCCACGAGGTGGAGATGGCGGCGCGTCCTTTCGCGGCTGTGGTCGTCGTCAACCGCACGCTCAAGTCGCCCGAGTTCCAGTCGGCGATCAGGCGGGTGCCGGCCGACCGCTTCCTCTGGATCGGCGACGAGTGCCATCACCACGCATCCGAGTCATACTCGGGGTTCCTGCCCGGCAATGCCAAGTACCGCATCGGCCTGTCCGCAACGCCGCAGCATTATCTCGACGCGGAACGCAACACGCGCCTCGCGGCATACTACGGCGAGACGGTTTTCACCTACTCGCTGCGCCAGGCGATCGAGGACGGCGTGCTCACGCCCTACGACTACTTCCCTCACATCGTGGAGCTGACGCCGGACGAAGCCGATCAGTTCGTCGATCTCTCGAATGAGATCGCGCGCGGCTTCGCTCGCGAGGGGGCGGGGTCTTCCAAGCCAAGCCTTGGCCTAACCGCTCTCCTGATGCGGCGGGCGCGCGTCATAGCATCGGCGGCTAACAAGATCCCGGCGCTGGCCGCGACTCTTCAGGGAAAGCGTCCCAAGCCGCACACGCTGTTCTACTGCGGCGACGGCACGGTTGAGGGCGATCCCGACGCTGATGGCGAGGAACAGTTTTCCGGTCGTCAGATCGAGGTCGTGAGTAAACAGCTCGATCGGCTTAACTGGCGATTGTCGCGATTCACGTCGCGCGAGCCGAGGCGCGAGCGTGAGGGCATCCTCGCGAACTTCCGGATCGGTCTGATCGACGCGATGGTCGCGATCAAGTGCCTTGACGAGGGTATCGACGTGCCGGCCTGCAGCACTGCCTACATCCTGGCCAGTTCGCGCGACCCCCGGCAGTTCATCCAGCGTCGCGGGCGTATACTCCGGCGCTCTCCCGGCAAGGACCACGCGTCCATCCATGACTTCGTGACGATCCTCCCAGGCGGTTATCACGATCAGGCGGGTCACGCGCGCAAGCTGATCCAGTCGGAACTACGCCGCGTCGCCGAGTTCAACGCGCTGGCGCGGAACAGGTCCCATGCCTACGATACACTCAGACCGGTGCTGACCGCCTACGATCTTGAGCATGTGCTGTAGAGACAGCACTGCGCTATCGAGGTCTGCGGTTGCCGGCGGCTTATATAACGGAGGAATGCATGCCGACCTGGACGGACGTTGGAATCACGTATGAGCCTTACGGACCAGGCACGGAGACCTTCGTGACCTCGCGCGATGCCTTCCCCGCGGCCGGGCTGCGCAAGTCGTCTCCCGGCAGGGGCTCCGCTCGGCAGGACCATTTCATGCACACGCTGCACACGCTCGCCGAGGATACGGGTTCCGACACCATTCCCGTCTTTGTCAGGTTCGAAGGCAAGCGTCGCCGGATGGACCGCGGGTGCATCGGTCATGCTGTCGCGGCTGGCCTGATCGAGCCCCCGGTCGATGGGGCGGGCGGCTTTGTTGAATTCGTTACGTTGCGTCGCGTTTCCGGTCGATTGGCAACATGACGGACAGGCAAGAGACGAGATCTGCATGGTCTCCCGCCGACGGCAACTCCTTCGAACACGCTAAGGCAGCATTCGAGCAGAACTTCGCGCAGTTCCGCCACCTCAACGAGCAGATGAACCGCATTCCGGCCTTTGCGGTGACGCTGACTGGCGGCTTCTGGTATGTCGCCGTTGTTTCGAATTATGGCCACTCGCTGGGGCCGGTTCGCGAGCACCTCGCCCGCTTCGCCCTCATGCTTTTCGCCGGCCTGTGCGACTTTACGCTCGTTTGCATCGCGATCCGGGTGCGAGACGTGATGGCCGACTATCTGGACCGGGTCCGTCGTTTTGAGGGGGAGTGGTGGTCGGAGCGCACGCCGTCGCTGCCCGTCTTCAGGGACTACTCGATGATCTCGATGTATTCGATCCTGATCATCGCCGGCGCCCTCCTTTCGTGGGTAGGCGCTTTCGTGCTCTTCTGGCCGGCGGACCATATCTCCTACTGGTGGGGAATCCTTTCACTGGTCTGCGCGTTGGTTATATCGGTATTCATGGCCTATCTGCTGCCCCGATGGCTCACGCGCTAAGCTCCTCCGCCGGACACAAGCCGTTGGCGAACGCCAACGATCGCACGGTCGCGTTCTACGACGCCGATCCGGAATCGTATTCGCGCGGCACGCTGGATAACGACCTTTCGGATCTCTATCCGGGGTTACTCAAACATGTTCGGCCGGGTGGACTGGTGCTGGACGCCGGAAGCGGCTCCGGCCGCGACATCCGCGAGTTCCTGTCGCGAGGCTACCGCGTCGAGGCGTTTGACGCATCGGTTGGTATGGCCGGGCTGGCGTCGCGGCTCACAGGTGTCGATGTCAAGGTCGCGCGCTTCGAGGAATGGTCCTCACCGGCAGGGTGCTACGATGGCATCTGGTGCTTCGCGTCGCTTCTGCACGTCGCGCACGAGGATTTGCCTGGCGTCGTCAGCAAGCTCGCGAAGGCGCTCCGTCCGGATGCGCCGCTGTTCGCAAGTTTTAAGCGGGGCGACGGCGAGACGGTCGACGAGCGTGGGCGGCATTATACTAATCTGACCGTCGACACGGCGCGGCGGTTATTCGCGTCAGTGCCCGGACTAGCTGTCGAGAGGGTCTGGCAGGACGATGGTCCGACCGGGCTGGGAGGACGCACCAGCTGGGTCTATGTTCTGGCGGTTAGGACTGGCTGACGCAGGATGGTTCTCGCTCGGCTCGAATGTCGCCTTTATGCCGCGCAAGAAGTCCGAGAAGTGCACCGTGAGCATCTCGATCGTGCTGCCGTCGAATGCTCGATCCATGCCTCAGCACGTGCCTCCCGTTTCGTCCCGTGCGGGGCGAAGAATGCAAGCGCAACAGGAAGCCGATCGACGCTGATCGTCTAATGCTGTCCGTCAACCGGGTGCAGCCGCACGGGGTCCTTCGCATTGCCGCCCGCAACGATCGTAGCCCTCCGGCATTTTTACAACTCTCTACACTCACAAGCTCAGCTGCGTGTGGAAGTTGCGGACTCGCGTTTACGGCGTGGGTGCGGGTCCAAGCCACGTTGCCATTCGGTTCCATGCGAGCTCCGCCAGCCTTTTGGACCTTAGGGCGATGAACTCGGCATCCCAGGTTCCGGAGAACGTCGACGCGCTCTTAGCGAGCGGCAGGGTGTTGTTATCCAGCGCGATGGCCTCGGCTTTCTTGCCAAGGGTAATGCCGACCTTCTTAGCCTCTTCTATTCCAGCCTGCGCGACGGCCTTCGATTCGGCGGCGAAGATGCCGAGGAGGATCTTCTTGCGCTGCCACGAATGATCTGCGGCCTCGTTATTCTCCACCTTCGGCAGAGGCAGCAGGTTGCCGAGTTGGTGGACTAGCCGGCTGTCGTCGTAGATCGCGGCTGGCCAGTTGGCGTGTTCCTTTGAGTCTGGGGCGACGTGCTCGATCGACTCAGTGGCGGTGGCGAACCATTCCTGCGATGTCAGCAGGTCGATGTTGCCGCGCCCGTCCCCCGTTATGAGGCCCGTCGTTCCTTCCGTGACCGAGTTGTGCATCGCGACCAGCAGCAGGAAGCGGGCCACAAGCACGCCGTCGGTGTAGATTGGCCGCTGCGCGACTGCCGCGACCCATAGGTCACGGGTGTTGAGACGCGCTCGCTTCAGCATCGCCCAGAACGCCGTCTGCATCTGCGCGAGGGTCGGCATAACATTGGCCTCTCCACCGGCACCTCGACGCGCAAGCGGATGTGCCACGTCCTGTCCGCCCGACATGAGCGTGCGGTAGCGCCCGTCGATGTTGGCGGTGCCGCCCTTTGCGGCGCGCCACATCATCGAGAAGGCCGTCATGGCCTTGATCGCGCCTTCGTATTGCAGGGTGCTGGCCGAGTTCGCCACACCGTCGGCCGCGTCATAGAAGCGAGCGATTGGCCCTACGGTGATGTCGTGCCGCAGCGCCCGCATCGCCTCGAAACAGAATGCTGCCTCCTTGTCGTGCAACGGCTTCCCGCCTGGCGACGCGTTGGCGGGCTTCCCACTGTCCGCCTGCCATCCGTAGCGCAGGAAGTTCGCCATCGTGGCGAGCGCTGAGGTGAACGCCCGCTTCGCCGGCAGATCGGGAAGGTTGTCGTAGGTCGAGCGCAGGTACGTGCGTTGCGCTGCCAGGCGTGCCTCGAGCCGCTCGCCCCGGTCGAGGAGGCGGAACGGGATAAGGAGGGAGCTCGTCGCGCGCTGCCGGTCGTCCGCTTTCGTCCACCTATCAAGGTAGGCGTTGATCTCCTTCAGGTGGGCGGCAGAGGGCGAATTGGGGTATTCGAGCATGCCTTCGGTCTCAATGACCTTGGGCCGGAAGGTCTCGAACGCGGTCAGGGGCGTTCCGGTCGTGTTAAGCGCTTCGAAGATGTCGAACGCATAGTCCTCCTGCGCAGTGGTGACGACGGTGATTGCCATGCGTGTGTTCAGGTAGCGCCCGAACGCCATCAGCCTCAGCAACCGCGCAGCCGGCTCGCTGACGCCGGCCGACAACCGTTGCGTGAGGGCAGTCGGGAACTTTGCGATCCAGAACTCCCCGTTCTGAACCTCGTCCGAGACGAGCTGAACCGGGTCGATCAGCGTCCGGCCCTCGAACATCCCGCCAGCGATGCTTTCTAGCGCTTCCTTCACGTGCCCAACTACGGTCGCGAGTGCTTGATGTCCCGATCCGTCCTCTGCGTTGGCGGGCGGTGCGTATTCGAAGGGGCCCTGGGCTTTGGCGGGATCGGTGTGGGCGATGTAGGCCCAGATCAGCCGTGCGATCGGGGATTCGTAGCGGGCGTTGTTCTGGCTACGGGCCCACTGGTCTTGCTCGGCCCGGATTACGCGCGGGTAGTTCTGCCAGATCGTCGCGGCAGGACGCCCCACGAACTGGAAGGTCTTCACAAGGTCGTAAAGGTAGTCCTCGAGGATCTGATCGAACCCGTCAGCTGCGTCCGGGCCGTCGAGCTCGCCAGCCATTCGCCGGATCGTGTCGTGCAGCAGGATGTTTACCACGATGAGCGTGCAAAGCCGCTGCTGGCCGTCGATGACCGTCATCACCGTCTCGGGGAGATGTTGGTCCATTGGCTCCTGGATGCCCAGCAGCGACTTGTCGGTCACCGTGATGATGGTGCCGAGGAAGCGCAGGGAGGATGGTGCTGTAGGAAGGCGCGACAGACCGGTGATCGCGTCCTCGAACAGCCTGCTGACCTCCTCGTCGCGCCAGGCGTATGTGCGCTGGTAGGACGGGATGAAGCAACCTTGGTCGTTCGCGCCTAGAAAGTCGGAGAGGCTCTGCGGTTCCGCATCGAATATCTTGTTGATCTCAGTGTTGGCCATCGTTTTCGGCACCGCCCTGTTCGTTGGTTCAGTGTTGGTGTCGTCTGACCATGCTCGCATGTCCAGCCCTGTCCGGAGACCAGAATGGTCGCCTGGCGTCGCTGCGGACTGAGTTCTCGACGGCCTTCTCGAGTTTTCAGAAACTGATAGGAAACGGGATTGGACCCTGAACGAATCCCGTCCATCTGGACGATGCTACGCTCAGTGGCTCACTGGCCGGCACCAGCCCCAGTCGGATCGATCAGTCAAACCTGACGAGCCTTCGCTGCGGATCAATCCGTACACCACGTTGCCAAAGGACATTCGATCGCGCCATAAGCGCTCAAAATATGATCCTTAATGGGGTTCGAATTTGATCGAACAACTGAAATTGGCTCGACGATCAGCAGGTTGGTCGCAGCGGACTTTAGCGGCCCGGATCGGAGTCGATGCGCAGACCATCAAACGGCTGGAGAACGGCGTCGGATCGATGCCGACTTTGATCACCGTCATGGCCGCGCTTGATTTTCGTATGACCGGGCTTGGACCTGGAAAGACGCTTGCCGAGCAACTGCATCGCCGGAGACGCAAGCGTTACATGTCGCTGGATGAAGCAGGCTTGCGAGCAGGCCTGTCGCGGGCCACTGTAGCCAGCCTTGAGCGGGGCGGCGGCACGGTTGCCAGCTTCTTGCGTCTTCTGGCAGTGATCGCGCCCGGCGCTCGGCGTCGTGCGGTAGAGCGATCCTATTGGGGCCAGGGCGACAAGGATGACCGGGACAGTCGGTTTACGCCGCCGGACTTCATGGCGCACATCTACTCGGCGTTTGGCAAGATCGCCCTCGATCCATGTGGCCACCACCTCAGTCCTGTCGTCGCGGAGCGTCGCATTCTCCTCAACGAAGGTGGCGATGGGCTCGTCGATGAGTGGTCAGGCACGACCGTTTTCGTCAATCCGCCATTCTCAGAACTGCTGAAGTGGTTGCGGCGAGCCTATCTCGAGTGGCAATCCGGCAGAGTGAAAACCGTTATATGCCTTGTTCCGGTCCGGACTGACTCGGCATGGTTTCACGATACGCTGAGTCCAGACGCCGACATTTATCTCCTTCGAGGACGCGTCCGATTCATCGATCCAAGAGGCAAGGGCCAGCACACGCCGTTCTCGCTAATGATACTGACACTAGGTGCATCTGCCAAACAAAAATCTCGTCTTGCGACCAAGATGCCAGGATTTTGGATGGTTCGCAGTGACGCTACTGCTGAAGCGGTAGAGGACCGGTGCCCCAACAACTGACGATCGGCTTTCACTATTGGCGTCCTGATTGTAGATGTCTTCTAAATCGACTCAAGGGAGAAATGGATGCTTGGGCAAAAAGTCCCGCATTGATTGGCTGTTTCTTGTTCTGCGTAAGCGACCCCATCATCCACACTCAGTCGAGCCAGCACAAAGGCGTCCATATGCGCGAAATTCTCGAGGCCATGAACGCCAGCGGCATGTTCGGGCCTATCAAGGAGTCCTCGCTCGACATGCTCTCGCCAAAGAAGCGCAACGCGGTCTGCGAAAATCTTATTCGGACGGCCGTGAAGTTTTGGCATCGGAAGGCCAAGACGTTCGAGTTCGAGATGCGGGGCGAAGTCTGCACGGCCATAGCGCGGGACGCATGGGATGATGGCACGGAACTGTCCGCGGGGTCATGATCGGCGACTGTGACATCTTCGTATAAGGGTTCTACGAAAACGATAGCCTCACCTACCTAGGGCCGAAGGGCAAGCGGACCCTGGCGGAGAAATTCATATAGTGCACACTCCGCTAGGAGGTCATCGGCCTTGGCGGCATCGTCGTCATCAGGTCTTCTACAATGGAGCGTTCGAACGGATCGAGGTCGGAGTCCAGATCCTGAGCCGCCAGGAAAAGAAGATCGACTGCCTCTCTGAGCGTCGTTGGACCATCTCCTGCATATTTCAACCGTTTGGTGGTTTCCGGAGGCACTCCGTATTCGTCGAGTGCGAAAAGACTGGAGTTCATAAAGAGGCTCGCTGCCCTGGATGCGAATGTCGAATAGTCGCCAACCGTCTCTCGTCCGTTCCGCGTCAGAACCTCGGCCTGAATGTTACTGATCGCCAGCAGGCTTCGAGGGAATGTGTAGGAGACGTAGCGCCGCATAAATTTGAGGGCCTGTTCGACGGATTCGCTCACAGACTGATAGAAGGCACGGTTTGCGACCCTGTGGTCTATGTATGATCTGAACGTCTTCGCAAGCCGCAGTCGATCCAGTTCGGCCTTCAACCCCATTCCGGACGTGACGCCGTAGCGGCTCAGGGCGTAACCATCGAAATGATCATGGATCATCTCGCACACCTTCAGCAGTTGGAAGGGCTTAGGCATGCCCGACCACACGAGGGCGTCCTCTAGATTGAGTAGGTCGCGCACGATATGCGTGTGAACGGCATATTGTCGATCGAGGGGTACATGCCGATTCAATCGAAGGGTCTCCATCGAAAGGGGGCTTTCCCTTTCGATGTCCAGGACGCGCTGTCTTGAGATCGGCGCGAGGTCCTCTTCATCCAGTTCCAGCAGTAGGGCGGCAGGTGTGTTCTCGTTCTGCAGGCCGACACCAATCTCCACGGACATCGTCTCATCCGGCGGTGCGGCTTCTAGGACGAAGACCTTGCCGATGAAATACTTGCGCATGCGGCCGGCTCGGCCTGCGATGTTGCGGAAGGTGAAGGCGTCAAAGCCCGTGTTCTCGACCCGCCGATCGTAGATGATGACATTCTCCGCGACGGTGTTGATGCCCTCGATGAGGGTGGTCGTGCAGATTATTATCTTGATCTCGCCGGAGTCGAAGGCGCGAATGATGTATTGTTGGATCGCCCGTGGCACGTTGCCATGGTGTATCCCGATTCCATGCTCCAGCGCTTTCGTGAGGATCCATTCCTCTGGATACTCGCGTCGTAGCCATTCGACTGCGGCGCGCGTGGATGCGACCTTTCCGAAATTGCCATGCTCAAGCAGATACTCCGCCAAGGATGTCGCGCGGGGGGGGGACTGGCAATAAACTAGCGTGGGGGAGGTGAGTTGGCCGCAGAGCTCGGCCAGCTTTTCCTTGCGCGCATCCCCTTTCTCGGGGAGGTCGAACTGGACGATGTCGAGTGCCACCGTCGAGAATTCCGACGGGACGAACACCGGATTGTAACGCGCTGCGATGCCCGTCACTCCGCTGACATGTGGCCCTATGAGGTAGAATTTCGCACCTTGACCAGCGAGGCGCGCGAAGACCAGATTAAGGTCGACAGAACGCTCAGGCTCCTTCTCGTCGATCTCCAGCTTATAGAATTCGTCGATGACAAAGAACTCTACCTTGTCCAGATCCTTGCGTGCGAGTGCCCTTTCCTGCGTAAGGACGAATATGACCGGTCTGCTGAAATCAGTCTGCTGCGTCGGGTGTGTGACGACCTCGTGAGTCGGGGCGAAGCGGCGACCCAGACGGCGTCGGGTCTCATCGATCAGGGCGATGGTAGGGACGATTATGGCGACTACATTGTAGAGATCGGAAGCGATGACCGCGTCCACCACCATGCTCTTGCCCACGCTGGTCGTGGCGCTCAGCACTACGTTTCTGCCGGCGACGAGATCGCGAAAGATCTGCAATTGCAGCGTGTGGAAAAAGTAGTCTTCCTCGTCCGGAATCGGCGCCCGGTGTGCTTCCATGAGGTAGTGATCGTCCAATGACCGGGCATTGTCCGGATCGGCATAGGGTATCAGGCCGACGGAACGGATCAGACCGTCAAGCAGCGGGTGGAAGTCGTCCCGCAACAGGTCCTTTGCGGCAAGCATGCGGATCACGAGTTCCCGCGCGGCCGGTTGGGTGGCGACGTCGTTGGCGAGCGCGCTGATGGTTTGAAGCGCGTCGAAGGCCATTTCCGGAGGAAGTGTCCGCGAGGATAGTGCCGATCTTATCTCCGCTTCGGTCACTGATCAGCCTTTAGGATCGTTTCAAACAGGCCGGAAAGCGTGTCAGCGCATTCGACCGGTATCAGGAAGATGTGAATTTTGAATTCGCGCAGATCGGTGTCCAGTTCGGCCCGGATGGCGGCGGACACCTCGTTGGCCTCTTCTCTGAGGCCGTCGAGATAGTCGCGCGTGAAGCCTTCCGCGAGCACGCCACTGTCGTACGCGATGAGCAGTGGAATGTGCAGAACGGACAGCAGGTCGTCTATCTTGCCGTTGGCGGCCATCGAACGGCCAAGGTTGTGCTCGCTGAGATGAGCCGGATGCCGTAGCTGCAGAATTATCTTTCGTTCGCGACGCAGGATCTCGCGGCCAAGCCCAGACCTGAGTGCTTCTGCCACCGCCGCGGGCATACTCTCCCGATCCGTTACGGTCGTCAGTCGGCTTTGGCCAAGCCAGAGCTGATCGCCAGCATCGTCCAGCACCACATGGGCGCTGCCGAAAACAAGGCGACCGCCGTTCATGTGGAAGATCTTGCAGGCGATTGGTTCCGAACGATGATGGTGCCTCAGCAGCGCGTGCAGCATGAGCTCGGCAAGCAGTTCCCTTGCATGTAGACCGCCATGCGCTTCGCAAGCCTCAACTGCGCGTGTCAGCAGGCTTCGTGCGTTGAGTTGGTCTAGGTTGGCGAGGACCGTAGGCGGGAGCACAACTTCGGGAATCCAGTCGAGCAGGTGGTCGACGAGTTCGCGGCATCTCCATTCGCCGCCGTCGAATTCAACATCCCAGCCGGAAACCGTTCGATTGTCCGATGTGCCGGCTTCGCAGTGGAAGTTGGAGAAGAACTCCTCGGACCGGACCCGGTAGACCTTGATAGTTCGTCGGGTCTCCGCGGCGAACGATGCAATTTGGTTCCTCCACCATCCGGTGGCGGTGGCGCGGGAGATGCACTTCTTCTCAGGAGCGTGAACCCGCGAGGCGTCACCTGCGTCGATGACCATTCCAAGCAGGTCGGCGTAGCTGGTCTCTATTTCGGTGACGTGGGGCCTCTCTCCATGATTGCCGGCGAGTTTGAGGAGTCGCAGCCGGTTATGACCCGCGAGCTTCTCCATATCGGGTTCGACCTGCCAGAGCAGTTGCTTCGCCCAGTCGGCGAGCGTTTGTCCCTTCGGCGACTTGAACTTGGGAAACTTCTTCTCGAATGGGCCGGTTGCTGCTGCCATGAGGGACGCGAGGCTGGATCGCTCGCCCCTCGGGATCTTGAAATGGACCAGAGGGGATCTGGGCTCACGGACGGTGACGAGGCGGAAGCTGGGAACGGCGTCATGGGCATCGCAGGAGAGTGAACGCTCGGCGATTGACGTGCCTTCCCGACTGTCGGTGCGCTGCAGAAGCTCCTGCATGCTCCATTTGGAGTCACCGTCGGTCGTCTTGACCTGCACATACTCTTGGGCTTCCACCGCGTCCACCATCCGTCGGATGGTAACATCGTCCGCGGTCTCGCATTCGATCTGCACGATCGTCGGCTCGACCAGCATGTCGATGACGAGGCTGGCTGCGACGTGGTCCTGGAACTTCTGCCCCCGCCTTCCCGCGACACCGCCCGCATCCGAAGCTGTTTCGGGATCTATAAGGCTGATGAACGGCATGGCGGTCTTAGTTCTACCTTATGACGTTTCGCGATGCCTCAACCTGCCGGTGCTTTGAGTTAAACGTCAAGAAGCCTATGCATTCGGACGGTTTATGCGGCGAGGGTAAGACACGAATGGCAAGAAAACCTGTAAGCCTCAGTAATGGAAGGTCTTGGCCGTCCCGTGGAGCGGCGATTGACCACTTCCGTGAACTGCGCGACCGCTATCCGGTTGGTGCAACCGTGTCGGATCCGGCAGATCATGATGACCTGATGGCGCTGCTCCGGCGTTACGACATGTGCGGCCTTGACGGTCCAAGCAAGATCGGCGTGGGGGTGAACCGGTTCGAGACCCGGTTGAACATCACCAACGGGGGTAGAAATGTTGGCTTCTGGGTTGTTCGGCTGGACGGTAGCCAAACGGACTTCAGCTTTATCCGAGCAGTGAACGAAGCTCCCAAAGGGATCCTTGATGAGTTCGTCGATGCCTGTCGAACAGTCGTTCAGGCTGAGTTGCAGAGCGCGCGCATCGCATATTTCGCGATGCACGCGGATCGATCCGGAAACGTGGTGTGCGCAGCCTCCGGCGACCGCATTTCCGAGCGCGATTGCGGACTGGAATATGCTGGGCGGGGATTTTCTGAAATAGTCGGCGATTTCACGGTTGCTCAAGGTTGGCAAGACGGCATCCCGGAAGGCGTTCTGAGCGCACCAGCCGACGCACAGACGACGACGTTGTTTGCAAGCCCGTCGTATGCGGCCGCGTTTCGTGAGTTTCATCGAACCACTGCCCGTGTCCGCGTCGTTTCCAAGAAGATCGTTAGGCAGCGGCACAACGAACTGCAGACCGGGGAGGAGGCGATGTATCTCGAACTCTAAAGCGGTTGCGTCTGCACCCGATCCGAATAGATCATCAGCATCGCAGAGTAGCGTCGCGTGCAATCTCTGTGTGGATTTTTGGACTAATACGTGGACGCGGTCACGGCGATCGCCGAGGTTTAAGTGCGCCGATCTCGCGAAGGATCAGGCCTGCTGCTCCGCGTTCTCGGCGCGCCATCCGTCAAACGTCGCGCGCGCAACGTTCGTCAGCATTCCGGCGAAGGAGTCGGGGTTGGCAGCGTAAAGCGCATGCCGCATTTCGGTGAAAGCGTTGAACTTCTCGCCGCGCCCGCTGGCGAGAAACCATGTCTTGTATTGGCGCACGACGCCTATCGTCGACCGCATGTAGAAGTTGAACTTTCCGCGGCTGATTCCGGGGTGTCGCTTGACGATGTCAGCAGTAAAGCCGTCGATTTTTTTGGCCTCAAAGTCGACCCCCGGGAAGAAGTGGCGTGCGATGCGCAGCAGCCGGAACGCGTTCAGCGGGGCGTATTGCCTCCGCTCGATGTCGACGCCGGCTGCTTGATCGGGCGCAACCTCGCCGTCCGCGATCTCCACTGCCTCCACCTCGATCTCGGCTTCGGGTTCCGGCTCAGCTTCGGCCTTCTCGATCTCAAGCTCGGTTTCCAAGCGAACCTGGCGAAACTCGCGGTCCGCGAGCTCGAACAGCGCTGCCAGGGTATTGATGCGCCGCTTCAACGCGGCAGGGATCGATTTCTTGTATTTGATCTTGTGGTCGAGCGTACTCCACGAATCCTGAACGACCGTGCGGATTTGAAGCTCGAAACGGTATGGGGCGAACTGCACATAGTCGGGCATCGCCGCACGGACTGGGTCGAGGCGAAGGTCGAGGTGCAGCCCTTTGTAGCCGAACGCGTTCTCCGTGCCCTCAATCTCGGCGGTCTTGTCGGTCACGTCGATCACATCGAAGTGATCGCGGACGAGCTGGCCCATCGGCTCGACCTCGTCTTCGTATACGCAGACGAGGCGCAGCCCGACCAAGTCCGTGATGTGGCCCTTAATCTCGTATGGTGTGGCGCTCTCCTCGAGCTCGCCCTGATATTTCCGCATGAACTTCTTTATCGATTCTTCGCGGTCCTTGATCCGGCCGCTCACCGCTGCGACGTTCAGTCCGGCGTGCGCGATTATCGAGTCGAGCAAGACGAGGAACTTGTCCTTCGCCTGATCGAGGCGCTGGGCGTTGTCATTGTAGTATTCACGGAAAACAACCTTCTCGGCCTCGAAGTCGAGTGATGGCATGTGGAAATCTCCCCTGCAGCATCAGGGCCTGCGGCCCAATGGGACGCAAGCGGTTTCTTTTTTGAGGCACAGGATAAAACAACGATTCCTCGCCGTGTTTTGCCGGAAGAGGGAAGCTATCAGACGGTTCATCAGTGCCGCTTAACATGATGGGGTTATCCGATTTCCGCCTTCCGGACCGGTGGCGAAGCTTGAAAGACCAATTCGGGGCACCTTCCTAAAGGTCTGCATCGAACCGATTCATAGGCAGCTTCTGTTAGGAGCGGACGTTCGCGGTAACTGATCTGAACAACCGGGGTTGGTTGACTGCCGGCGGAAGCGGACGCGACGTCGTGGCACAAAACTGCCACTCCCGTGGGCCAGCCGCAATGTCAGCGTTCGCCCAACGCGGTCAAAGCCAGTTCGACCAAATGAAAGCGGTGAATGCCTCTGTAGGGGATTTATTGGTCGAGCTCCTTGCTGCCGGAGCATTCCCAACGGCATCGGTCCATGGCATCTGCGGACTATGGACTACCGCTTGACCGACCTCGACGCGTTGCTTCTCAGCGTCAGAAATCCGCTATCGCGAAGCTATGCCGACGAAGCCATCAAGGCCTATCGGGCGGGCAGCCTCAAAGCCGCAATTGTGGCAATCTGGGTGGCGGTGACGTACGACATCATCTCGAAGATCCGAGAGCTCGCCGATGGGGGCGATCAGGCGGCCACTAGTTTCATTAACCTTTTTGACCAGAACGTCGCGGCCAACAATGTCCAAAAGTTGCTGCAGATCGAGAATATGCTGCTCGAGGCGGCTGAGTCGCAGTTCGACTTCATCGACCCGATCTCGAGACGGCATTTCGAACGGTTGAAGGAGGATCGCAACCTCTGCGCGCATCCGGCCTTCACATCCGACGGGGAACTGTTCACCCCCGAGCCCGAGCTGGTCCGATTGTATCTCGTCGAGGCGGTGCGCAACCTGTTGTCGCAGCGGCCCGTGCAGGGCAGGACCGTGCTGACACTGTTCGACCGGGATTTCCGCGGTACGGCCTTCCCACTCGAGAGTGATGCGATTCCGGGATATGTCGAGAGCCGCTACCTTGCGAACACGAAGCGATCAGTCCTGGCATCCTTCGCGACCGTGCTCGCGAAGGCACTATTCAAGGCGCCGCCAGCCGGCTGGGAGCCTAGATTGTGGCTGATCCCTTGGGCGTTACAGGCGGTAAAGACGCACGACCGTGGGATTTGGGCGGCAACGGTCGTGCCGCAGCTCATTCGGCTAATCGACGATTGTGAGGACGTCTACCTCGCCAACGCATATGCAGTGCTCCGCCTTTTTCCGGAGATTCTTGCAGGCTTGCGGCCGGCCGCCGCTGATCGATTGCGCGCAATCGTGACAAACAGCGAGCCGGAAGCGACCGATGTCCGTATCTTTGAAGCCGGCGAAATAGCCGGGTTTCGCGACACTGCGGCGGCGAAATTCGCGGCGAGCGCCCGCCATATTCAGGTCGCCGCCTTACAGCGCCTTCCCTCGCAAACCTATTGGGACACGGCGATGGCACGGTTCCGGGAATCAGGGACCTATCGCGGCGCGGAGAACAATTTTGGCGGGTTCATCACTCCGTTCGAACCGATCGCCACCCTCGTCAATATGCGCGATGTGTTCGAAGTCGTGCGCACGAACGACCAGGTTAGCTACGCGTCCGGCATACCCGAGATGCTGGCGGCTTTCGTGGGTGCCATCGCGGGCAGGTATCCGTTGACGCTCGAGCATCTGCAGGAAACGCTCGTTCTCCTTGAGCAACAGGGCAGACGCCAATATTTCGAGAAGATGCTCGACGTCTTTCGCGCAGCCGGCGTAGAGCCCCCTGCGGTCGACGATGAAGAAAAATGACCTAGGGTGAAACGAGACGCCGGATCATGGCCGGGCCGCGTCAAGCGCATCACGGCAGCATCGAATCGCGGATGTCGACGTGATTCTTTCGGGCGCCGAGGCGCCGAAATCAGCAAGGTTCAACCAGCTGATCTCGAAGAGGCAGGCCCCGACCGCTTCGCCATCTCCGCCTCGGCGACGAGGATTTCGAGCGGCTAAGCTATGCCTTGCCAAAAGCTCGGCGCCGCACGGCGTCACGCGGTGCTGAGACGGCGCGGCACTGATAATCACCGGGGCCGATGCCGGTCGCGACGTGCTGCTGACAATCTCGGGACATGGCGTCAGGGTCATACAGTGCAAGCGACTCGAGAGCCAAATGGCGCTTCCCGCGGTGTTTCGTGAAATGGCGAAGCTAGTCCGTTTCACGCAAGTGAATAGCGACATATCGCTCGCCAGCAGGCTGACATGCATCTTGGCAGTCGCGAGAGGTCCGGCAAGGCCGGTGTTCGACTATTTCGCCCGGCACGCCGAGGTCGAGCCGTCCAAGGACGTTGTGATCCGGGCGGCGGCGCGCGAAGTGCACGAGTCCTATGCCACGCTGAGCTACCTTACCGAACAGGACGCCGAACGGCTCGTGCTCGATGCCTGACGAGGTTCGATATCCATCTGCTCGGACCGGTCGATCTCGACGAGTGGCTCGGCCGCGAGCCTGGGGTCGCTGCGCGCTTCTTCAAGCATCGTCTGGTGGTCGACAATAAAGTGGTCACTGACGCCTTCGAGTCGCACGCACCGCCACGGTTGCCCACGAAGCCCAATCGGCTAAGTGGTTGTGACGGGAGGGCGCATGCCAAAGAAATACAGCCACACGGATTGCTTTGAGTTCTTTGACGTCGTGCCGCGCAACACCCGGTGGAGCTGGTCGGGACGAAGCGAAGACGGCACGAGCGTCGCCGTCACCTTATGGCAAGACCGGTTCGAGGAGAAGGGCCGCGTCTACAGAAGCTGGAAGACCGATCGACCGGGCGAATGGAAGTCCCGTCCCGGGTTCGTAGAGCTCATAGATAATCTCGCCGTCGCCAGGGACAATGCCGACGGCGCGGTGCACGTGATCCTCGCACAGGCTCACGACAGAGACGCGGTCCCGCGCTCGATCGCGCGATGCTTCCCGCAACCGAACCTGAAGATGCGGATCGTCGAGCTTAATGAGGATGAGGGAACGTTCGTGCTCGAACGGATCGATCTGCCAATGATCCATAACCAGGAAAACTGTGACAGCGCGACGGGGCTTATGAACACGCGCGACGGCACATAGTTGATCCGCATCTGGCCAACTGGGCTTGTAGGTGGCCGGATGAGGCGATGACCGGTTGGCTGCCAACCGGCGGGTCGAGGTGCTCAGACGCCATTTCTCAGAATTGACGCGTAAGACCACATACAATGTTTCCAAAAATAAGGCTGTCAAAGTTCTCGCCTCAAAACGGCTCGAGCACCTGAAGCCTCTATCCGAACAGGTTGATCCAGGATTTCACGATCCACCTCGAATAGACTGAAGTAATAAGCAATGAACAGGTGGGGGCAGGGCATCTCGTCAGGGCGTGCTGTCACGAAGAAAATTGGCCTCTGCGTCAGCGCGGCGCGGTTTGTTAGTTTTCTAGACGAAAACACGATAGCCGTCACGATGAGTTCGTGACTATAATGCCTATGGATGCCACTAATGTAGTGGCACTAATTCGCGAACTTTTGGGAGATTATAAGATGTTCCCGAAATTGGCGAATGCTAATAAACTCGGAGCGATGTGATAAATATCAAAGGATGTGGCTAAAGTAAAACTAGTGTTTTAAATATAATAGACTTGTTTAATTTGCTTAAGAAATAATATCTAAAACTCTAGGCGTGTAAGACTTGTAGGATCTGGCTCGAATTGGAAGAAGCCGGCCTTCTGCCACTCCTCAAGGCCAAACCATCCTTTGTAAAGCGTGTGGAAGGCGTGGCATGCGTCTTCTTCCACATAGTGGATAAACTCGATTGGTGTCGCGGGCGGTAGAAAACCGCCATCTTGGATGTGATTCCAAATCGCGGTCTGCACGTGAAAGTTCTCAGGCATGACGTCTGATTCTGCGTCAAGCCAGCGGTCGCGAAGCGTGTATCGCCGCTCAGAGCGCATCGCCATCGCAAAGACATAAGATCCGGATCCCGCCTCCGAGAGCCCCAGAAGCATTTTGGCTTTGAACCGTGCTCGGAATTGATCGGCCTCAATTAAGGAAGATGTCTCCTTGATGAAGTCCGGCACGTGTACCGACATCGCCCGTCGTGCTTTCTTACCGAGTTGGGTGGAAAAGACAGCCGCTTGCTTTGGCGCGAAGAAAGCGTTGATATCGGCACCAGGGGGAAGGGCCTGATTATAATCGGCTTTGCGCGGTACCGTGGCATCCGGATTAGCAGCCAGAAAAGCGGCGAGCGTGGTTCGAGCGCTGTTTGCTAGATCCGTCTGTAATTTCACATCATTGCCGAACCAGAACAGCGCCCGTTTTTCCTTTTCGGTCAGGTGCTCCTTGACGCCTGCCATCAAGGGCCAGCCCGCACCGATTGCAGCCTTCGCGGCGACGTTGGTGCGAAGCTGCGTGAGTAGGGAGGTCGCCACTACGAGCCGTAGAGCATCGTTGTAGGCGTTCTCGTAATCTGCTCGGCGATCTCGGGCCTTGTGGTGGTCGGCGAGCTCAAGGATGCGCTGGCGCTGCCGGTCTATGAACTTGGCGGGGCTTTCTCCCGCTCGACCGATTGAGTAGGTAACGTTCTCTCGCAAGTTGAAACTGCCCTTTGTCAGAGCTTCCATCCAGGCGAGCCCGTCAGGTTCAGGACCTACAAGCGCTCGAACGAGCTTGGATAGAAATTCCTCCCGACCACCTTGCGGCTTCACGATTGCGCGGACTGCTGCTTCCGCCTGCGCAGAGGCAGCGTCGGGCTCGCTCGACCATTGTGCCTGAAACGCAGCGACGATGTCCGGACCGAACAGCTCGTCTAGGGATAATTTTAACATGTCTGACACCAGATCTAGAAGTCCACAGTTTGAACGTATGAATGATGTCAATCGCTCCCATTTTGTTGATGAAGGAGGAAAGCAGATCATAAAAACGAAGGACAACAAGTCAGAAATGGCAGGACAAAAAACCAGATTACACGGGACAACAAGTCAGTTTGTCCGTGACAAGGCAGTTGGCGCAATACCGCAAAACTGGGGCACCCACTTTTGCTTTGGCGGCGCGTGCGCGCGCGGCGGCCTGCGGCCGCTGTGGAGGCGACGCCTCCAGGTCCTCTGATACCGCTGCAACGGCATCTCCGGAAGGCGGACTAGGAAGGATCGACCCGCAAGCTGGCTTAAAAAGAGATAGCGTCCATCGTCGCCCTAGTATCCATCGCGAGCATAGGAGTGCCCGCTGAGAAGATGCCATTCGGACTCTTCGACCGCATACGGCTCAGCAGCGTCGACCAGCGTTAGCCCAAACCCGTTTCCAGTCCGCAAGGCCGCGATCTCGTTCACCCGCGTCGTCGGGTTTTAAGCGCTCGTCCATGCGTGCTGGCGGAAAGCGGGAACGACGGTGCCGCAGTGACGGCGATCGTCTTCAAAGTCGGGAAACACATGCTGGGGCATTCTCGGACCAGCCGGCAATTTCGGGTAGGGAGGTTGCCCCTCCGTGTCGTGATGGGGAGGAGAAAAGGCAGTCCGCCTCGGTCCCCGCGACGCCGGAGGACTTATGGGCAAACTCTACGTCGTGCGCGAGCAACACGAGAAACAGTCAGGTCTGAGCAGTATCGTCACGCTGCCGGAAGGACGCATCAGGATACCGGTCGACCGCCCGATCGCGAAAACCGCACACGGCGCTGAGCCAATCAAGGCGCGTGTGACCATCACCGATGTTGAATGCCTAGAGAGACTTGGCGTCATCGACACTGCGCGCGAGCGCGCTCAGATCGAGCTGGCGGCGCTGTGAAGGGCGGCCGACGGCTTGCCCTGCCGCATCACTGGACGACGACGCGGGGGCTGTGGTTGCGACAGTCCGGTCTAAACGGCAACGTGCTGACCGACAGAGAGATGATTCTCACTTTTGAGCAGCTGCGCGTCATCGAAGTGAATGTCCGCGGGTGGTCAGTGATCGAGATCATCGAATGCCTATCCACGATGCGAACGCCGCCGTTCGCCCAGCCCGAGTTGCGCCACCTTGCCATGGCCGACCTGGAACCGTTGGTCGGCTGCAAGGCGATCAACCATGTCGAGGTGATGCGGCTCATGTCGCTCGTGCCGGGGTGGCAACCATGATCGTCTGCACGTCGTGCAATCCCCAAGCGAGAGCCCGTGTTTGCACCGGTGTCGATCTGCGTTCCAGCCGGTGGTTCCGTATCCCAACTTGCGAGGCGGTGCCAGCCCGTAAGTTTGAAGTTGATAACTTGCTCTGACATGAGAGCAAACGCCTTTACGCCTGAAACCCGGGACATACGCTTCCGCCTACCCGCCGAAAATCGTTCAATCGTCATTCGGTTCGTAAGGGCAAGATTATCGCGCCTCGGTCCGCTTGTTGGCAAATGAGCCGAGCTCAGGAGAGGCAGGCTGACTAGCCAAGACCACATCCGCTTGCCTTCGTGAGCGCAATGTACGGGGCCGGCAAGACGAAGGAAGATTGCAGAGAGGGGGGGGGAGAGCCTTTCGGCTGAACCGGAAGGTGAAACGATCCCTGGCAAGACGACGCGAACAGCCCGCGCGCTTGCTTCCTTGAGAGACCAAGAAGATGACGCATTATTCTACCGAGGCTGCTGCGATCGCGGCGGCGCTGATGGTTGCTCGCCTGGCCGGGTTGCGTTTCGAGCGTGATCTCGAGACGTCAATGCCGATGCCGTCTGTCGGCAACTATCTTCACGCGCGCACTGCACGGCTGGTACTCGTGCCCTCCACCGTGTCGAACGGCAGCGATGTCGCCGCGGTGGGCGAGGTGATGGCGGCGTTCGGTTGCGATGCGCTCGTGGCGCGAGCAGATGGCGCCGATGCAACGCGTGCCCGCTTTACGGTCGGTCTGCATGGACATCGCCTGTTCTGGTCGGCGCCTGCCAGGCTGTGGCTCGGAGCAGGGGCGCCGGCGCATTTCGTTCCCAATCACCCAGACGACACCCTCTTCGCGCTCTTCAGCGTAGGGCTGCGCGGTTGCGAGGTGCCACCGTGGAGCAGCGACGAGGATCGCGACGATGGATTCGCGCTCGGCGCCGACGCGCTTGCGGCTTTGATGGTGGAACGCTGATATGAGCCAGCTCCAGGTTTGGGCCAGCCCCAGCGAAGCGTCGGACATGATGTTCGATGTGCGCCAGCTGGGCGTGACGGGGCTCGGTTACGCTCTACTGCGTCCGCGCTCCAAGGGGCAGGAGCGAAGTCTGTCGCGGCTTGCCTTCGCCAAGATGAACCCGATCGAACCCAGACCGAGCAGCCCACACACCCGCTGCGGCATGCCGACCACCGCTCGAGATTACCGTCTGCTGCTCGCGCCGGGTGTCGCAGACCCGGTGTCGCTCGAACGGCTGTTTGCCGATTACGACGCGGCGGTGCCCGAGCATCAGCGGCTCCTTGCTGCTGTCCTGACACTGCCATTCGTTCGCGGTGAACCGCTGCACGATCAGTTCGACAAGGTGACCACCTGGGCCATGCTGCATCTGGCACGGGCGAGGCAGCTCACCAGCCTCGCCGTGCTGCACGCGCCTGGTGATCAACTCGCCACGGAAGCGCCGCACGCTCACATCGTCGTGTTCAGCCGTATCCATAATGCGTGCGGATGGGCTCAGCTGCATCCGGACCTTGCCGAAAGCGAGCATGGCGCCTGGGCCGAGCGATGGCTCGACTTCTGCGAGGCATGGCGTCGCAGGCCGGAGGCGTGAAGGTGAGGGTTCCGAGCGCCGCCGGCATTCGGCACCACCGGCATCCGGATCCCGGTGGCGAGACGCTGGATGATCTCGATGGGGCAACAAGCCCGATGGAGAAAAGACGATGATCGCGCGCGATCCACCCATGGTGTTCCGCTTCGCCGCCATGCTGCTGCTCAATTCTGCCGTGCTCGGTCTGTGGTGGCAGCGGCAGCCGCTTGGCGCCGATAGCCATGCTTTGGTGACCATGATGCACTCCTATTGTCCTGGCGTCGGTGGCGATGCTGGCCCGCTCACCGTGGCGGACAGCGCCCGTCTGCTCGACCGCTGGGGCTATGCCCTCCTCGGCGATCTGACCGGATGGAACGGCCGGGATCGCTGCACGCTGCCGCGACCGCGGAAAGGGGAGGGGATCGGCAGGACGGGCAGGCGAAGCCCGGGAAGCGCGATGAAAAGCGAGCGGGCCTGATCCGAACCAGTCGGTTCGGGGATCACGCCAAAAAGAAGGTCTACTGTCATGCACCGCATGCTCCACGAACCGCTGCCGTCCACGTCGAACGCGTTGCTCGACTATTTCCTCGCCGCGCTCGGCGGCGAAACTTACTACCCGCTCGGCGGCAACACCGGCTTGCCCGCCGGCGCCCTCGAGAGCCTGGATCACAACGTCGTGCTGGCCGCCACCCCGGTCAGCGTCCGCGTTTTCGATGAGGCGCTGCTGCGCTCGGCTGAGTATCGTGACACACTCCTCGTGCGTCACGGTTTCAGCCCAGAGACGCTCGACCCGGTGCGGGTCGATGTCGCCCTGAGGTCGACAGCCGGGCCGATCCTTGTTCCCGACCTCAGTCTCTTCCGCGACATGGACGGGCAGCTCCACCTCGTGCCACAGCACCAGGACTTGTTTCTCACCGTTGGCCCCGACGGGATCTGGGTGTCGCTCATCGCACCGTTCGACCGCTGGACCGATCGAGCCGCCGGCCTCGAGCGCGCTGCGGCGGACGTTGTTCGCGCCTGCTCCCGCGCGCGTGCTGGTCTGTAAGGGATAAAAAGGCGGAGCGGCAAGTCGCTGCTCCGCCAATGACGCTTAGGATAACGCCGACGGTCGAATATAGCGACCTTCGCTGATCAGGCGGATTGGCTCCGACATCGCTATTGGTAGGCGCTTGTTCCGAGCAACGATAGAGTTGATTTACGCTGCTATAAACTATCGTTGCATATTTGGTCCTCTTTAGGATCACATCGTATGCATAAATGCCGCCCACGACTTGCGTCTACAATTGACCGACCAAGGGTATTAGCTCGACGAGTCGCGGGCCCGTGCCGCCGCGATCAAGCGTGGCCAGTCGATGAACCCGACCTTGAGGTTCTTGAGATGAACATGCTGAAGCTGGATAGAAACAAGCCCGTATTTCTCGCCCTCAGTCAGGTTCGCATGTCCTTTGATACTGTTAGCCACTCGTGTCGGCATTTGGCTCAGGTCGGCGCGGTCTGTAAACTCGTGCCGAGTGGAATGGAAAACATAGCGAGGATCGTCAGTGACTACTCTATCAAGATACCGGTTAAGACGTTGACTTAACCCCTTAGTCAGCGATGCGCCTTTGGTAGCTTTAAGATCAAACAGTCGCTTCTTGCCCGACTTTCGACGGCCTTCTACATAATTGAGGAAGCCGAGCTCGATGAGTTTTTCGTGAAGTACGACGTAGCGTTCGGAGGCCTCGTTCTTGGTCTTTTGCCCCGCACCGGTTCCCGTAATGTGCAGAAATGTGCAATTTCCCGTTATGTCGCCTCCAAACGTGCGATGCAGGTCACAGTCATGGACGTTGTCGAGGGCTAGCTGGCCTATTTCGCCCAGCCGCGGCCCGCCGACGACGCCGAACAGTAGGCACCAATACAGTTCGTCCTGAAACACGTGCGGTCCAGGCTGCGTCCGATCTATGTCGCTGATCCCGGCGCACCCGGTGAACAAGGGGCTGTCGAACAGCCGCTGCATCATTGCGGGTGTGAAAGGGAGGTGAGGTCGCTGCTGGCCCTGCCGGTTTTTGGTGTACCCAGCGATCTGAATACGTGCGGCCACGTTCGTTCCTTCGCCGAGATCGGACTGGACCGCGCCGAGAATCTGGCTGATTGAACCAACATCCTTTTTAACCGAACCCGGTGCCAGCCGGCCCGGCTCTGGCATCTGTCGGTCGCTTTTCTCCCAAGTTTGCCGCTCTTCGCGTGCCTGGTCGATGACCGAGCGAAGCGTTTGGCCTTTAGCGGTGAGCTTGGCGAGTTCGGTTTGAGGAGGAATGTCTGCGATGAGATTGCGAAATTCAATCACTTGCGCTCGGTTAATGGTGCCGATGATTACATCGCCAAACAGTGCGATGTAACGGGCTACACCACGGCGAGCTTCGTTGACTGCCGACTGGCCGGGCCGACGCTGGTCGATCCAGTATTGTAGCCCCTCTGACAAGCGCATCGCCAGAAGGCCCTGATAGCGCATTTCGACTGGGGCAGGTTGTGGTCTCGAAGTAGGGACCGGAGCCGCCCCCCGGCCAAGCGGTGCCAGCGCATCGGCAACATTTTCCGGCCAGCTTTCAAATCGGTATTCTGCCAGTCGACGGAGGAAGGCTTCGGCTACGACTTCGTAGGTCGCGTCCGGTGCGAGGGGCAGCCGGGGCTCAAGCGAGCGCATGTAGCTCACCACGCACCAGATAGGGTGGAACACTCGCCGATCTAAAAGGATGGCGGCAAGTTCCTGGTAAACCAAGCCATCAGCGATGCCGCGACCCTCAACCAGATTGGCTCGCAGGCGATACATCGCGCGCTCGCGCTCGTTGTCGAAAGAAGGGATGGCCTCATCGGAGTTCACGGGCTCGCGGACAAGGAAGTCACCCCACCATTGTGCGCCCATGTCCCTCCCCGTCCCGACCCATGAGTCGAGAACGAAGCTCCCCAGCAACTGTAGCGGTAGCTGAACTGCGCGGTCCATCGTCCCTCGGGCCTGAGCCAGCAAACTAAACGCGCGGTCGAGAAGCACAATAGCGTCGGCCTTTGCCCGGTCGACGATCCCCTCCCGCGCCTGTCTGATCTCTGCCGTGCACCGGATAATCAGCTCGGCGCGCTTTTCACGCGCCACGAACGGGTCAGTGGTGCGGAGCGACTCCGTCCACGCCGTTTTGCCGATGACCTCCCGGACATCCTCGGGAACGATCATGCGAAATTGTTCGAAACGCGATTTGCCGCGTTTGACGGAATGCGACATGCGACGCCCCATTTGTAGCACCCTTCTGTAGCACTGGGCGCCTAACGAAGCGTTGATTTTGTTGATGTTCCGCCAATCTCCGCCGTTTAGCGACGAGATGGTGACCCCTACGGGAATCGAACCCGTGCTTCAGCCGTGAAAGGGCCGCGTCCTAACCGCTAGACGAAGGGGCCTGCGTGGTGGAGGCCGACTAAGGGGAAGGGGGCGGGGCGTCAAGCGTTTCGGTACAAGAATTTAGTCGGCCCACGCCGCGTCCTCGACGTGAAGCTCGGCGGACGGGCGCGAAGACCAGTCGTCGATCTTCGCGCGGCCGGCGAGCCAGAGCTTGCGGTGGGGGGCGGCGCCCAGCAACGCTTGGCCTAGCGCGCTCTCGGCCGAGCGGAAGGCCATCGCCTTGATGCTGCGGCCGTCGTCGCCCGCGACGATCGTGCGGACGTGGCCGTTGCCGACGATGTCCGCCTTGATCACGCGGACCGGGCCCATCGCGACGCGGGGGGCTGGCCAGCCCATGCCGTAGGGGCCGCCGGCTTCCATCGATTCGACGAGGCCTGGGTTTACGCCGCCAGCCGCGAGGACCGCGTCGAGCAGGAGCGCGCGGTCGCCGTTGGAGCGTTCGACCGCGGCGGCGAGGCGCTCCTCAACGAAGTCGGTGAAGGCGGGGATCGCCGCCTCGCTGATCGTTAGCCCGGCGGCCATCGCGTGCCCTCCGCCCGCCACCAGCAGTCCGTGTTCGCGGGCTGCCATCACAGCCGCACCGAGGTCGACGCCAGGGATCGAGCGGCCGGAGCCCTTGCCGATGCCGTTCTCGTCGATCGCGATGACGATCGCAGGTCGGCCGAGCTTTTCCTTGAGGCGGCCGGCGACGATGCCGATCACGCCGGGGTGCCAGCCATGGCCTGCGACCACGGCGACGGTGCGGTCGCGGCTGGAGAGGAGGTCGGCGGCCTCCTGCACGGCGGTTTCGATCGCGCGGCGTTCCTCGTTGAGCCGGTCGAGCTCAGTGGCGATTGCGCGCGCTTCGTCGGGGTCCTGGGTAGTCAGAAGGCGCACGCCGAGGTCTGCGCGCCCGACCCGGCCGCCGGCGTTGATGCGCGGGCCCAGCGCGAAGCCGAGGTCGGTGCAGGTCGGGTTTCGGGTTAGGCGCGACGCCTCGATCAGGGCGGCGACGCCGATGTTCTTGCGCGCGCCCATGACCTTGAGGCCCTGCGAGACGAACGCGCGGTTGAGGCCGCGAAGCTGCGCGACGTCGGCGACGGTGCCGAGCGCGACGATGTCGAGCAGGTCGATCAGTTTCGGCTCGGCGCGGTCCTTGAAGAAACCGCGGGTGCGTAAGCTTCGGACCAGCGCGGCGGCGGCGAGGAAGCACATGCCGACCGCGGCGAGATGGCCATGCGCGGCGCCTTCGGTCTCGTCGAGGCGGTTGGGGTTGACCAGCGCGAGCGCGTGCGGGAGCGCGGTCGAGCATTTGTGATGGTCGATGACGATCACGTCGACTGCTGCGCCGCGGGCGGCGTCGAGCGCGTCGAATGCCTGTGCGCCGCAATCGACCGTGACGATCAGCGTGGCACCTTCGCCGGCGAGGCGGACGAGCGCTTCCCCCGACGGGCCATAGCCTTCGAGCAGGCGGTCGGGGATGTACGGGCGGGCTTCGATGCCGAGATCGCGCAGGACGAGCACCATCAGCGCGGCGGAGGTGGCGCCGTCGACGTCGTAATCGCCGAAGATCGCGACTTGTTCGTGCGCCTGTACCGCGTCGGCGAGGCGCTCGGCGGCGCGGTCCATGTCGCGGAAGATCGAGGGGTCGGGCATGAACGCGCGGATCGAGGGCGTGCGGTGTGCATCAAGCGCGTCGCGGGGGCAGCCTCGGGCGAGGAGGAGCTGGGTGATGAGGTCGTCGCCCGAACCGTTGACCCCGAAACCGTCACGGCCGTCTGCGGCGAGCGCGCGCCAGCGCCAGGGTTGACCGAGGATCGAGGAGGTTACGCCGAGAACTGTCATGCCTAGGACGTAGTGGCTCTGGGGGGATTGTCGAGCGGGGAGGGACGCGTGGTTGGGGCGATCTCGCAACCGCGTGCACCACGTGCGTCTTGTTCTCCCGCGAAGGCGGGAGCCCAGTATGGGTCCCCGCCTTCGCGGGGAAACAGTTTTGCGCGGACTGGCGGAATGTAAACTCTCCCCCCGTTCGTGCTGAGTAGCGACCGAGTAGCTTCGTAGAAGCGTATCGAGGGCGCGTATCGAAGCATGCGTTTCGTGCGCCAACCTGTCCTTCGATACGCCGTCTCGATACGCCGCCTGCGGCGCCTACTCGACGGCTACTCAGGACGAACGGGGAGGGGGCAAGATAAGGCATCCGCGCCGGGCGGATCCGCAACAAGGGAGGGGCGAGCGATGTTGGAGACGGTCTACGCAACCCTCACTTCATCCAAGGCCGCTCACGAAACCACTTCGTCACGATATACTTCACGCCCTCGACCACCGGCATGCCCTCATGCAGCGTCAGCCCGTTCGGGCTCCCGTCCGGGTTCATGTTGTTCCATGCGAGCAGCATGCCGCGCTTCGGCGCGATCTTCACGCCGGCCTGCGGAAACCACGTCGCGCCGCCTTCGGGGACGTCGTTGAGGAACACCATCGCGGTCCAGGTGCGCTGGCCGCCTTGCTCCTGCATCTTCGCCCAATAGCTTTCGGACTCGTGGAAATAGTCGTGGTGCGCGCGGAATTGCTGGCCGGGGGCGTAGCGCTGACCCTGCATCGTCTCGCCGTGGAGAAGGTCTATCCCGAGCAGCGTCGCGATCGCCTCGTCGGTCGGCTGCACGTCCGGCGACCAGCGATCCATGTCGCAGCTCTCGCTGGTCCGGAAATTGCTGTTCGGGCGATCGGACAGCAGCGTCGACGGCCGCCGCTTCGAATCGATCACCGCGATCAGCCGCTTGCAGGTCGCGGGGTCGAGGAACTTGTCCTGATAATAGAACTGCACCGTGTCCATCGCGATGCGCTGCACCGCGGGATTGGCGTCGAGGCGCGCGGCGACCTGCGATCCGAAGGCCTGGCGGACTGCCACGGCCGGATCGACCTTCTTGGCTTTTGAAAAGATACCCACGCCGCAGGATTTGGCGAAGTGCCCCCAAAACGCAAGAGCCCCGCGGTCATCTTCACCACCGCGGGGCTCCCCCTGTTACTGCGTGACGGCAGGCCGCAATTCTCAGAAAGGGCCTACCAGAAGATGTCGTACACCGTGTCGACCACGCGGCCGCTGTCGAGATCGACCAGCAACGCGTCGTTGTAATAGCGCACCCAGCGATACGGGCCGTACGCCTCGGGCAGGCGGTAGGTGTACGGGTCCTGGATCCAGTAATTCTGGTTATAGAGGATGCTGTTCAGCGAAAAGCCGACGCCGAAGCGGCGATAGCCCGAACCCCAGCCGCTCGGCGCGTAGTAGCGTGGGAGGCGGTACGCACCGCGGTTCGACGCGCGGTAGTTGCTCCAGGCGTAGCGGTTGTCGTTGCGCCAGCCGCGGTTCCACGCGCCGCCCTGGTTATAGTGACCCTGGTTGTAGCCGCCGCGACCATAGCCCTGGACGTTGCCGTAGGCGCGGTTGGGCTGGCGGTTCTGGTAGCCATCACGGCCGCCGTTGCGCCAGTCGCCGCGGCTGTCGCCCCGGTTGTCATTGCGTCCGTCGTTACGCCAATCGCCGCGTCCACCGTTGCGGTCGAACTGGCCTCGATCCGCTTGCTGGTTGCCGCGATCGAAACCGGGGCGTCCCTGGTCGCGGTTCCAGTCGGGGCGGTTCTGGCCGGCCTGAGGGTCGGGACGGGTCTGGCCGTTCCAGCCTTGGCCGGGGCCGCGCTGGCCGTTCCAAGCCTGACGGTCTCCACCCTGTCCGCCGCGCTGGCCGTTCCAATCGGGACGGCCTTGACCATCGGGACGGTCGCCGCGGACCTGCGGTTGCGTGCCGAGATCGGCGCGTTGCGGGCGCTGGCCTTGGTCGGGCGCGGCGGGGCGGTCGGGGCGCTGCTGCTGGAAGGGTTGTCCGTCCGGACGTGGGCCCCGATCGCCGCGATCCTGGCGCTGGCCGCGGTCAGGGCGCTGGCCCCGGTCACCGCGGTCCTGGTCGACCTGTTGCGCGGTCGCGGTCGATGCCATCATGGTTGCCGGCACCAATGCGGAAGCCGCCATCAAGAGTTTGAGAAACTTGCCCGTCATCGCCGTCGTCCTCGACCGCCGGCGCACGAGCCGGCTCCTATGATGTGTCGGGTCTAGACGTTGCGGGGTGTGGCGAGGCTGAATGGGTTCGTCAGCGATTAGACAGGTTTAGTGCGAATACGTCGCTACGTCTCTGAAGCATCCACCCCGGCGAAGGCCGGTGCCCAATTGGGGGCGGAGAGTAACAAGGCGCGCGGCCAATCACCTTGGACGTTCCAGTTGGGCCCCGGCCTTCGCCGGGGTGGTGCAGCAGGGGTAGCGGCAGTTACGCGGGCTGTAATCGGGTACGCTACCGAGTCATCACAGACATCTCGTTCTTCCTTGTTCTCCCGCAAAGGCGGGAGCCCAGACTGGACTCCCGCCTTCGCGGGAGAACATGCTTTGGTTGGGTAGTGGAGCGTGCGCTACCGCGTCGGCGGCGGAACCAGCGCCGGCACCAGCCGCGCGGAGTCCGCCGGGTCGATCCCCGGGCGCGGTCCCGCAGCAATAACCTCTTCCCCCCGCGTCGCGCGCCCGGCACGCTGCACCGCCTCGACCACCCGCGGATACACCCCGCACCGGCACAGGTTCGTGATCTGCTCGCGGATCAGATCCTCGCTCGGGTCGGCATTGCGCTTCAGCAAGGCTGCAGCGGCCATGATCATCCCCGGGATGCAGAACCCGCATTGCGACACAGACTCCCCGATAAACGCCAGCTGCACCGGATGATTGCGCTCGCGCGACAACCCCTCGATCGTCGTGACGTACGCGCCTTCGATCGAGCCGATAGGCACCCGGCAACTCCGCACCACGCGCCCATCGATATCGACGGTGCACGCGCCGCACTGCCCCGTGCCGCAGCCATATTTGGTCCCCGTCAGGTTCGACGCATCGCGCAGCGCCCACAGCAGCGGCGTCTCGTTGTCGAGCTTGTATTCGATCGGTTCGTTGTTGACGGTGAAGCGGCTCATGCGCGCCGTCCTAGCCCCGCGAAACGGATCGCACCACGCGGCATTGCCACGCGCTGCCGCCCCGGCTTATGTCGCGCAGATAATACCGCGAGGGGGCGCACTACGATGCACGTCGATACCAAATCCACACCAGCGGCCGGAGGCGATGCCAGCCACGGCTACGACGCGCCCGACCTGCGCGTGTTCGTGTTCGCGCTGTTCTTCATCTTCGGCGGCATCACCTCGCTGAACGACATCATCATCCCCAAGATGAAGGAGCTCTTCACGCTCGACCATGCGACCGCGATGCTGGTTCAGTCGGCGTTCTTCCTCGCCTATGCGCTGTTCTCGATCCCCGCCGCCGCGATCGTGCGCAAAGCCGGCTACATGCGGACCGCGTCGATCGGCCTCGTGACGATGACCGCGGGCTGCCTGTTGTTCATCCCCGCCGCGGGGCAGGCGAGCTTCGGCATGTTCCTGTTCGCGCTGTTCGTGCTCGGCGCAGGCATCACCGTCGTGCAGGTCGTCGCCAACCCGCTGATCTCCGCGCTCGGCCATCCCAAGTCCGCGTCGAGCCGCTTGACGTTCGCGCAGGCGTTCAACTCGCTCGGCACCACGATCTTCCCGTATGTCGGCTCCGCGCTGATCCTCGGCGGACTGGCGACGGTCGACTCTTCGAAGCTCACCGGCGCCGCGCTCGACGCCTACCGGACCGAGTCCTCGCGAACTGTCGTGCACACCTATATCGGCCTCGCGATCGCGCTGCTCATCGTCGCCGCGGTCGTCTGGACCCGTCGCAACCGGCTCAACGAAGAGCAGGACCAGACCGGCAGCATCTTCCACGCATTCACGCTGCTGAAGCGCCCGCGCTTCGCGATGGGGACGGCGTGCATCTTCCTGTACGTCGGCGCCGAAGTCGCGGTCGGCTCGCTGATCGTCAATTACCTGATGCAGCCGAGCGTGATGGGCCTGAGCGACGTCGCCGCGGGCAAGCACGTGCCGTTCTACTGGGGCGGCGCGCTGGTTGGCCGGTTCATCGGCGCGTACGTGCTGAACAAGGTGTCGCCGGGCAAGGTGCTCGCGGGCGTCGCGACCGGCACGCTGATGCTGATCCTGATCTCGGCGAACACCGAGGGCGCGCTGTCGGGTTGGGCGTTGCTGGCGATCGGCCTGATGAACGCCGTGATGTTCCCGACGATCTTCTCGCTGGCGTCGGAAGGTCTCGGCAAGCGCGCGGCGGAAGGCTCGGGCGTGATCGCCACGGCGATCGTCGGCGGCGCGATCGTCCCGTATCTGACGGGTATGCTGGCAGACAAGTCGGGCAGCCTGCACTTCGCACTGCTGCTCCCGGCGATCTGCTACGCGCTGATCCTGGCGTACGGGTTGTATGCCCGGAAGCCGGTGGTCGAAGCGGCCTACTAAGCGTGTTCCCCCGCAAAGGCGGGGGCCCAGACTGGGTCTCCGCCTTCGCGGCGAAACAATTCTACGTTGGTGACCCCAACATCGGCGCCGCCCGCTCAGTCGCGAGATCGGCGTCCGAAAACCGGATCGGCGTACGCAGCCCCGGCACCAGAGACCCATCCGGCCGCACGACGTCGATTGCCATCCCCCGCGCGACAACCTGTGGATCGTCGAAAGCCTGCGCCACCGTATTGATCGGCCCGGCCGGCACACCCACCGCCTCCAGCCGCGCCAGCAACTCGAGCTTAGGCACCAGAGACGTCGCCACCTCGATCCCCGCGAACAACACATCCTTGAACGCCAACCGCCCGGCATTGGTCGCGAACCGCGGATCGTCGCGCATCTCGGGCAAGCCCATCGCGTCGCAGAACCGCCCGAACTGCCCGTCATTCCCGACCGCCAGGATGAACCACCCATCGGCACACGGAAACACCGCATACGGACACACGTTCATATGTGCATTCCCAACTCGCGTCGGCGACACGCCGCTCGCGAACCAGTTCATCGCTTGGTTCGCCAGCACCCCGGTCATCGTATCGAGCAGCGCCATGTCGATCTGCTGCCCCCGGCCGGTGCGCTCGCGCATCGCCAGCGCCGCCTGGATCGCGATCACGGAATACAGCCCGGTCATGATGTCGGCGAACGCCACGCCGATCTTCTGCGGCGCGCCACCAGGCTCACCGGTCAGGTCCATGATTCCGCTCATCCCCTGGACGATGAAGTCGTAGCCTGCGCGCGGAGCGTAGGGCCCGTCCTGCCCGAACCCTGTAATCGAGCAATATACCAGCCGCGGGTTGATCGCGGCGAGCGCGGCGTAGTCGAGCCCGTATTTGACGAGCCCGCCGACCTTGAAGTTCTCGATCACGACGTCGGCATCGGCGATCAGGTCGCGGACGACAGCCTGTCCTTCAGGCGTGGTAAAGTCGGCAACGACCGACCGCTTCCCGCGGTTGGCGGCGTGAAAATACGCGGCGTCGCGCGTGCCGTCAGGGTTATCGATAAACGGCGGACCCCAGGTTCGCGTATCGTCGCCGGCGGGGCTCTCGATCTTGACGACATCTGCCCCGAGATCGCCAAGGACTTGCCCCGCCCAAGGACCCGCAAGGATGCGCGCGAGTTCAACCACCTTCAACCCGGCGAGGGGGGTATCCTTCAACTGTGTTCTCCCGCGAAGGCGGGAGCCCAGACTGGGTCCCCGCCTTCGCGGGGAAACAAGCTGCCTAGCTCGATCAAAACGCAGCGATGCCTGTGATCGCGCGCCCGAGGATCAGCGCGTGCACATCATGCGCACCCTCATACGTGTTGACCGTCTCCAGGTTCATCAGGTGGCGCATCACCTGATACTCGCCAGAAATCCCATTCCCGCCATGCATGTCGCGAGACATCCGCGCAATATCGAGCGCCTTGCCGACGTTGTTGCGCTTGACGATCGAGACCATTTCCGGCGCGAACCGGCCTTCGTCCATCAACCGTCCGACGCGCAACGACGCCTGCAGCCCGAGCGCGATCTCGGTCTCCATGTCCGCCAGCTTCTTCTGGAAAAGCTGCCGTCCGGCCAGAGGCGTCCCGAACTGGTTCCGATCCAGCCCATATTGCCGCGCCGCATGGAAGCAGAACTCCGCCGCGCCGAGCGCACCCCAGGAAATCCCGTACCGCGCGCGATTGAGGCACCCGAACGGCCCCTTCAACCCCTGCACGTCGGGCAGCAACGCGTCGTCGCCGACCTCGACCTCGTCCATCATCACCATGCCGGTGATCGACGCGCGCAACGACAGCTTGCCCTCGATCTTCGGCGTCTCCAGCCCCTTCATCCCGCGCTCCAGGATGAAGCCGCGGATGCCGCCGCCATGCTCGTCGGACTTCGCCCAGATCACGAACACGTCGGCGATCGGCGAGTTCGAAATCCACGTCTTCGCACCCGAGATGACATAGCCGTTGGCCGTCTTCTTCGCCCGCGTCGTCATCCCGCCGGGATCCGACCCCGCATCCGGCTCGGTCAGCCCGAAGCAGCCGATCCATTCGCCGGTCGCGAGCTTGGGCAGGTATTTCCGCTTTTGCTCTTCGGATCCGAACGCGTTGATCGGGTACATCACGAGGCTAGACTGCACCGACATCATCGAGCGATACCCTGAGTCGATCCGCTCGACCTCGCGCGCGACCAGCCCGTACGCGACATAGGACGCACCGACGCCGCCATATTCCTCCGGGATGGTCGGTCCGAGCAAGCCAAGCGCACCCATCTCGCGGAAAATCGCGGGATCGGTATGCTCGTGCTGGAACGCGTCGATGATTCGGGGTGCGAGCTTATCGTCGGCATAGGCCTTCGCGCTGTCGCGGATCATCCGCTCGTCCTCGCTCAACTGATCGTCGAGCAGGAACGGATCCGCCCAGTCGAACTTGCCCATCCCGGCCATATGTATCTCCTTCGTTGACCGCCGACTTCGTGGTTCGGCCAGCGAAAGTCCACCCCTGACGAGACGTTTAAGCGTCGATCAGCGTCAGCACCGCGATCGTCACATGCTCGCGGTCGCCGATCGACTCGATGCGGTCGACCACCAGATCGGCGACGATATGCCCGCGCATCGCGAACTCCGCTTCGGGCAACGCGTCGATCCAGTCTCGAAGACCGGGTACGGGCATTGCCGCGATCGTCAGCCGGTGCAGCGTGCCGACGAACGTAGCGCTTGCCCACGGCGTGCACGCGATCGACTCGACGTGCATCGTCAGGCCTGTCGCCGCCGCATGGCCGCGAACCGCGCGGATCAACAGCGTGCCCGCATCGGGGCCACGGATCGCGTCCATCCTCACGATCCGTGCCGTTCTATGAACGTTTCGATCCGCGCCACCATCGGCGCGCGCGGCTGGCGACCGAGTCGGAGATCGTGGACCAGCCGCGGATCGCCGACCGCCAACCGGCCAAATTTAGAAGTCGGCATGCCGGTCTGCCGTAGATATCGGTCGATCTTGATGAGAACGGACATGGTCGCTCCTTCCTGTTCCTGGCCCCGAGTCCCTGGCCCAGGTCCCTGCCTGTGTTCTTGATCTGTTCCGGAAAATCCTACTTGTCTAGGAAAATTCCTACGCTACGGTTCGGGCGTGGCTAGAACCGTGTCTGATCCCGATCCAAGAACCGCGCTGGCAACGCTGGCAGCGGCGCGTGGCGACAGTCTGGCGGCGCTGTCGGCGATGCTGGGGCGCAACGCTGCGTACCTTCAGCAATATGTCCGGCGCGGATCGCCGCGGGTGCTCGGCGAACGCGACCGCCGATTGCTGTCGGACTATCTGGGGGTGAGCGAGGCGAGGCTGGGCGCGCCCGCCGACCGGCCGGCAGGGTTCCGCATCCGCAAGCTCGACGTCGCGGCGTCGGCGGGGCCGGGCGCGCTGGTCGACGGCGAGATCGTGCTCGGCACGGACACGCTGGACCCCGGTCTCGCGCGGAAACTGGGGCTAAGGGACGGGCAGGTGGCAATCATCCGCGTGCGCGGCACTTCGATGGAGCCGGGACTGTTCGACGGCGATCACATCGTGGTCGACACCGCCGACCGGACGCCGCGCGCAAAGGGCGGGGTGTACGTCATCCGGATTGACGACGCGGTGATGGTGAAGCGCGTCGCCCTTATACGGGGAGCGCTGTTGGCTACGAGCGATAATCCGGACGCGGCGGCTGTGCCGGACGGAGCGATCGCCGTCATCGGCCGCGTAGTCTGGCAAATGCGCGAGCCGCGATAGCAGGCTGGCGTTCAATGCTTGAATCCTCCCCCGCAAGGGGGAGGTGTCGCCGAAGGTGACGGAGGGGGAGGACACGGAACGATGGTCATCGTTTGCCTCCCCCTCCGTCAGGCAAGTGCCTGCCACCTCCCCCTGGCGGGGGAGGATCGACGTGCCATCGATCCGCCGTTTACCGCCCCTGCAACTTGCTCAGGATGGTCATCGATTGTTCCGAGCCAGACTGCGGGACGATCTCACCCGCGCGGTCGATGATCGCATCCCAATGTGCCGCAACACCCTCCACCGACAGGTCGTCGCCGGTCAGCAGCTTGCCCTGAGTCAGCGTGACGTACGCCGCCTGGAACACGCCGGCGCCCGCGCCGACGATCATGTTGGTCGGCGCATCTTCCGACACGAGGAACACCGCGGCTGGCGCGACCTTGTCGGGGGAAAAGGCCTTGAACGCTTCCTCGGGGAAGATGTCCTGCGTCATCCGCGTGCCCGCGGTTGGCGCGATCGTGTTGACCTTGATGTTGTTCTTCGCGCCCTCGATCGCGAGCGTCTTGGTCAAGCCGGCGAGGCCCAGCTTGGCGGCGCCGTAGTTCGCCTGCCCGAAATTGCCGTAGAGACCGGTCGAGGATGCGGTCATCAGGATGCGGCCGTAATTCTGGCTGCGCATCGTGTCCCAGACCGCCTTGGTAGCATTGGCCGAGCCGTTGAGGTGGACGTCGACGACGAACTTGAAGTCGGCAGGCTCCATCTTGGCGAAGCTCTTGTCGCGCAGCACGCCGGCGTTGTTGATGAGGATGTGGACGCCGCCCCATTTCTCGGAGGCTTTCGCGACCATCTCGACCATCTGGTCGTACTCGGTGACGCTGCCGCCGTTCGACATCGCCTCGCCGCCGGCCGCTTCGATTTCCTCGACAACTTTCAGCGCGGCGTCGGAATGTCCGATGCCGTCGCGCGAAGCACCCAGATCGTTGACCACGACTTTCGCACCGCGGCGGGCGAGTTCGAGCGCATATTCGCGGCCGAGACCGCCGCCTGCGCCGGTGACGATCGCAACGCGGCCTTCAAAGCTGATAGACCCAAAGTTCTCAGACATGGAAAAGGCGCTCCTCTCTTATCGTTGGAGCGCCTTTCCTAGAACGTAAAGCTGGCTATGCAAGTCATCGGGCAAGCGGCAGGATCACCCGCCGCTTGCTCCGTCGCTTACTTGCCGCCGCGGTTGCGGCAGCCGTCCTTGACCGTCTTCGAGCACACCGGATACGTCGCCGGTGCTGGCGTCGGTGGCGTCACGGTCGGCTGGCCGAACGTCACGCCGCCAGCCGGGGCAGGGGCCGCCATCGGTGCAGCTGGTGCCGCTGCCGGATCGGCAGGAGCGGCCATTGCCTGATCCGCCGGTGCAGCAGGCGCTGCGGGATCGGCAGGGGCAGCCTGATCGGCCGGTGCCGTCTGCATCGCGGAATCGGCCGGTGCAGTCTGCGCGGCGGGGTCTGCCGGCGGCGTCGTCTGGGCGATCACGGGCGACGCGAGAAGAGCGGCAGCGGCGAGAAGGATGGACTTCATGTGAATCTCCTAAATGGGTGCACCATTTTGGTAGCGCGACGTCTGAACGCACTAAGTCGCGCTTGGGTCCTTCGTTTCGCATCCGATTCCATTCGCCCCATCGCGGGACAGGGTCCTTATCCGCCCGTATCGAGCGAATACCCCGCCGAACGGACGGTGCGGATGATGTCCGGACGCTCGCCGACGTTGATCGCTTTACGCAACCGCCGGATGTGCACGTCGACCGTCCGGCTCTCGATATCGCTGTCATGCCCCCACACCGCATCGAGCAGCCGCTCGCGCGAGAACACCCAGCCCGGGTGTTCGAGGAAATGCTTCAGCAGCCGGAACTCGGTCGGTCCGAGCGAGACGACTTCGCCCGAACGACGAACCTTGTGGCCGACCGTGTCCATCTCGATGTCGGCATAGCTGAGGGCTTCGCCGGCGAGGGCAGGGCGGACGCGGCGCAACACGGCCCCTACGCGGGCAACGAGTTCGCGCGGCGAGAACGGCTTGGTCACGTAATCGTCCGCACCGGTTTCGAGCCCGCGGACGCGATCCTCTTCCTCGCCGCGCGCGGTCAGCATGATGATCGGCACGTTCTGCGTCTCGGGCGCACGGCGCAGGCGACGGCACACTTCGATCCCCGACAGCCCCTCCACCATCCAGTCGAGCAGGACGATGTCGGGCACCTTCTCCTTGGCGAGCAGCAAGGCTTCCTCGCCGTCGGGGGTATGCGCGATCTCGAAATCCTCGCGCTTGAAATGCCAGACCAGCAATTCGGCCAGCGCGGCATCGTCTTCGACCAACAGCATTTTCGCGCGTGCCATTATGCCTGCTCCTTCTTTATGCCGCGTTCGCGATCGACCATCTGCGTGCCGGTCGCGGCGAAATAGACCATCTCGGCGACGTTGGTGGCGTGGTCGCCGATCCGCTCGAGGTTCTTGGCGACGAACAGCAGATGCGCGACCTGGCCGATCGTCCTGGGGTTCTCGACCATGTAGGTCACGAGTGTGCGGAATATGCTGTCGTAGAAATCGTCGAGTGCATTGTCGCATTCGACGACGCGGACGGCTTCCTCGGGGTCGCGCGCGGCGAATGCGTCGAGCACGTCGTGGACCATTTCGCTCGCCATCCGGCCCATCGCCGGCAGGATCGAGATCGGCTCGATCCGGTGCTCGCTCTCGATCATCGGCACGCGCTTGGCGATGTTCTTGGCGTAATCGCCGATCCGTTCGACGACGCCGGCGATCTTCAGCGCGGCGACGACTTCGCGGAGATCGACCGCCATCGGCGCGCGCAGCGCGATGATCCGCACCGCGAGCCGCTCGACCTCCGCCTCGATGACGTCGATCTGCTTGTCGGCGACGCGTACCTGTTCGGCGAGCGCGAGGTCGTTGCGTTGCAGCGCCTGCATCGCCTTGTCGATCGCGTCCTCGGCGAGCCCGCCCATCTGCGAGATCAATCCGCGGAGCTCGCCGATGTCATTGTCGAAGGCCTTGACCGTATGCGTGTTCATGGTCGTTTCCCGACTCAGCCGTAACGGCCGGTGATGTAATCCTTGGTCCGCTCTTCGCGGGGATTGGTGAAGATGTCCGAGGTGTTGCCGTATTCGACCAGCGTACCGAGGTGGAAGAACGCGGTCTTCTGGCTGACGCGCGCCGCCTGCTGCATGTTGTGCGTGACGATCACCATGGCGTAGCGTCCGCGCAGTTCGTGGATCAGCTCCTCGATCTTCGCGGTAGCGATCGGATCGAGTGCCGAACACGGCTCGTCCATCAGGATGACCTCGGGATCGACCGCGATCGCGCGCGCGATGCACAGCCGTTGCTGCTGGCCGCCGGACAGCGCCGTGCCGCTATCCGAGAGGCGATCCTTGACCTCGTCCCACAGGCCGGCGCGCCGCAGCGACTTCTCGACGATCCGGTCGAGATCCGCCTTTGCGCCGGCGAGCCCATGAATGCGCGGGCCATACGCGACGTTCTCGTAGATCGATTTCGGGAACGGATTGGGCTTCTGGAACACCATGCCGACGCGCGCGCGGAGCTGCACCACGTCCATGTCGGGCGAATAAATGTCCTGGCCGTCGAGCTTGATCTCGCCGGTAACGCGCGCGCTGGCGACGGTGTCGTTCATGCGATTGAGCGTGCGCAGGAAGGTCGACTTGCCGCAGCCCGACGGGCCGATGAACGCGACCACCTCGTCCTGATCGACGTCGATCGAGACGTCGTTGATCGCGATCTTGCTGCCATAGGCGACGGAGACGTTGCGCGCCGTCATCTTGAGGACGGGAGGCTTAGAATGTTTTGGCATCACCAGCGTGTCTCGAATCGGTTACGGAGGTAGATCGCGACGCCGTTCATCGCGAGCAGGAACACGAGCAGGACGATGATCGCGGCGGAGGTCTTCTCGACGAAGCCGCGGCTGACCTGATCGGACCACAGGAAGATCTGGACGGGCAGCACGGTCGCGGGATCGCTGAGCCCGGACGGCGGGGCTGCAATGAACGCGCGCATGCCGATCATCAGCAGCGGCGCGGTCTCGCCGAGCGCACGCGCCATGCCGATGATCGTGCCGGTGAGGATACCGGGCAGTGCGAGCGGCAGGACGTGGTGGAAGACGACCTGCACCGGCGATGCGCCGATACCGAGCGCGGCGTCGCGGATCGACGGCGGCACCGCCTTGATCGCGTTGCGCCCGGCGATGACGATGACAGGCATCGTCATCAGCGCGAGCGTCAGGCCGCCCACTATAGGCGCCGAGCGCGGCATCCCGAACGTGCCGAGGAACACGGCCAACCCCAGCAGACCGAAGATGATCGACGGCACCGCCGCGAGGTTGTTGATCGAGACCTCGATCAAATCGGTCCAGCGGTTCTTCGGCGCATATTCCTCGAGGTACAGCGCCGACAGCACGCCGATCGGGAACGCCAGCAGCAACGTGACGATCATCGTCAGCAGCGACCCCTTGAACGCCCCCCAGATCCCGACTCGGGTCGCATCGGTCGAGTCCGCCGAGGTGAGGAAACCCGCGTTGAACCCGCGGGTCAGCGCGCCGCTTGCCTTCAGCCGCGCGACGATCGCCTCGGCGTCGCGCGTGCCGTTGCCCTCGGCGGCGACGTCGATCGGGCTGGAGACTGGGACCTCGAATACGGTCTTGCGCCGGAGCAGCGACGGGTCGGCCTTGATCGCATCGCGGACCACCGCCCAGGCGCCGTCGGACAGCAGGTCGGTGCCGTCCTTGCCGAACGACTTCGTGGCGGCGAGGTCGACCGTGCCTTCCAGTCCTGCACCGGCAAGCGCGAGATCGGCGCCGCGACCGACGAGGCGGGCGGGCTCGATCGGCAGCTTGGCGGCGGCGAGATCGACCGGGAGCGACACGCGCGTCTCGACGAACCCGCTCGCGCCCTGCATCACCATCGTGATGAGCAGGTATGCAAGGAACGCAGCGGACAGCCACACCGCGGCGAGCCCGGCGAAGCGGAAGCGACGCTCGGATGCATAACGACGGCGGATGCGCGATTGCATCGCCTGCGTCGTCCAGTCGGTCGGGACGCGGCGCACGGGCTCGGCGTTGGTCACCGGGATCTGGGGCACGAGCGTGTCACTCATAGGCTTCGCGGTACCGTTTGACGACGCGCAGCGCGACGATGTTAAGAAGGAGCGTAACCACGAACAGCGTCAGGCCGAGCGCGAACGCGGCGAGCGTCTTGGGGCTGTCGAACTCCGCCTCGCCGGTCAGCAGGTCGACGATCTGCTTGGTGACGGTGGTGGTGCTCGCGAACGGGTTGAGCGTCAGCGTGGCGACGCCGGACGCGGCCATGACGACGATCATGGTCTCGCCGATTGCGCGGCTTACCGCGAGCAGCACGCCGCCGACGACACCGGGCAGGGCGGCCGGGAGCAGCACGCGGCGGATCGTCTCGGACGAGGTCGCGCCCATCGCAAGGCTGCCGTCGCGCATCGACGAGGGGACGGCGGCAATCGAGTCATCCGCCATCGACGACACGAACGGGATGATCATGATGCCCATCACGAGCCCCGCGGCGAGCGCGCTTTCCGACGACGCCCAGCTAATCCCGACCGATACGGCGAGGTCACGCACCGCGGGCGCGACGGTCAGCGCGGCGAAATAGCCGTAGACGACGGTCGGCACGCCCGCGAGCACCTCGAGGATCGGCTTCATCCATTTGCGCGTGTTCGGCGCGGCATATTGCGTGAGGTAGATCGCGCTCATCAAACCAAACGGAATGGCGACGATCATCGCGATCACGGCGCCGATGAAGAACGTCCCCCAGAACAACGGCACCGCGCCGAGCGACGCGCCTGGATCGCGGCCATCAATGACCTGCGGGCTCCAGTGCGTGCCGAACAGGAAGTCGGTAATCGGCACGACCGAGAAGAACCGCGCGGATTCGTACAGGAGCGAGGCGACGATGCCGACCGTGGTCAGGATCGCGATCAGCGACGCGCCAAGCAGCATCAGCATCACGACCCGCTCGACCTGCGTCCGTGCGCCGAACCCGGGTTTGACGCGCGTAAAGGCGAACGCGCCACCGGCGAAGGCGAGCAGCAGCGCGGCGGCGGTGGCGATCCAGTCGTAGCGCGATTGCGCCGCGGCGTAGGACGGGGCCAGCGTCCGCGCGAGCCCATGGAACGCGCCGAAGCTGCGACCCTCCGCAAGGCTGCGCGCTTCAGACAGGATCGATGCGCGGTCGAAGCCGGGCGGGGGGAGCTGGATCGCGGCCGGGGTCGCAAGCACGGCATCGGTGACGAGCGCGGGCGCGGTCATCGACCAGACGACGAGGAAGACGAGCGGCGGAATCGCGGTCCACAACGCGACGTACCAGCCGTGATGCGCCGGCAGCGAACTGAACCGCACTGTGCTGCCGGCGCGGAAGCGCGTGGCGCGGACGCGTGCGGTCAGCCAGCCGATGAGGCCTAGGCCGAGGACCAGGAAGAGGAGGGCGATGGGGGACATCAGGCGGGTCCTCCCGACGCTACTATTCCGGCATGCACCCGATGGATCGCCGAGGGGGATTCCCCCCCGGCGAAGGCCGGGGTCCAATTGGAAAGGTCGGGGTAAGGGGCCGCTGTACTCACCAATGCAACGGTGCCCAATTGGGCACCGGCCTCCGCCGGGGTGGTTGCTTTGTTATGCGAGGTTGTGACCGCCAAGTTATGGAAGGTTGTGACAACCAAAGTATCGTTCCCCCGCGGACGCGGGGGCCCAGCTAAGTTTCGGTGGCGCGCTTGGCCCCTGGGCCCCCGCGTTCGCGAGGGAACTAGGGTGTTGGAGAAACGCATCACGACAACACCGCCGGATCCAGCACCGTTTCATTCGCGATTATCGCCGCCGACCGCGCCTGGATCTCAGCCGGCGAAGCAATCAACCCCCGCTTAACCAACGGCCCCGTCGCCCCCCAGTTCGCCGCATACAGCTTCAACAAGTTCCGCAACCCCGGGATCGCGGTAAGATGCGCCTTCTTCACATAGATATAGAGCGGCCGAGACCCCGGATACGCATTGTCCGCAATCGTCGCATAGGTCGGCGCGACGCCCGAGATCGACACCCCGTTCACGTCGTCCTTGTTCTCTTCGAGATAGCTGTACCCGAACACGCCGATCGCATTGGGGTTCGACTGCAGTTTCTGGACGATCAGATTGTCGTTCTCGCCCGCATCCACATACACGCCGTCCTCGCGCACCCGCGTGCACAGCGCCTTGTGCGCCTCGGCATCCGACTTCGCGAGCGCCTTCGCGGAAGGATCGCTTGCCTCGCACCCCTTGGTCAGGATCAGCTCGGCCAGCGCATCGCGCGTGCCACTGGTCGCCGGCGGCCCGTAGACCTGGATCGGCACCGCAGGGAGCGCAGGATTGACGTCGCGCCACACCCGCGCGGTGTTCACCTTGCCCCCCGGATTGGCGGCGAGCGCCTTGTAGAGATCGGTCGGCGTCAGCTGCATCTTCGGACCGTTCTTCGCCTCGGCGAAGGCGATGCCGTCGATCCCGACCTGAATCTCGATCACGTCGCGCACGCCGTTCTTCGCGCACGTCGCGTATTCGCTCGCCTTCATCCGCCGCGACGCGTCCTCGATATCGGGATGCGCCGCGCCGACGCCTGCGCAGAACAGCTTCATGCCCGCGCCGGTCCCGGTCGATTCGATCACCGGCGCCTTCGCATCGGGATCGTTCGCGACAAGCTGTTCGGCGATCATCGTCGTGAACGGATAGACGGTGGAGGACCCGACCGCGGTGATCTGATCGCGCGAGCCCGCACCGCCGCCGTTCGCCTGATCGACGCACGCGGCCAGAGCCCCAATCACCCCTAGAAGAACGAACCGCTGCACCAGAATTCCCGTCATGCACCGGCCTTAGCGGTACTTAAGACGATCCTGTGTGACAGTTGGGTTACCCTTTTATGACAGCACCTTTGGCCGCGCCGCCGCTCGGGGGCAGGATGACCGAAACCACCGTCCCGACGCCGACCTGACTGGCGATATCGAGCCGTCCTCGGTGCCGCTCGACGATATGTTTGACGATCGCCAGCCCGAGACCCGTACCGCCCAGCGATCGGCTGCGCCCCGCGTCCGCGCGATAGAAGCGCTCGGTCAGTCGCGGGATGTGAACCGCGGCGATCCCGTCGCCCTCGTCGCGGATCGACAAGCGGATCATACCGGCATCGTCGCGTTTCAGTTCGATCGTCACTGGCGTCCCCGCACGCCCGTATTTCATCGCATTGCCTATGAGGTTGTGGAGCATCTGCGACAGCTGGACCCGATCCCCCGACACCGAAGAGAGGTTCGGATCGATCGTCGCGACCAGATCGTGCCCGCGATCACCCGCGGCATCGGCCAGTTCCTCGCGCGTGTCCTCGACGAGCTGGGCGAAATCGACCGCCTGGTCGGGCAGGCGAAACTTCTCTGCCTCGATTCGCGACAGCGAGATCAGGTCCTCGACCAGCCGCTGCATCCGCCGCGCCTCGTCGTCCATCACCTTCAGGAAGCGCGCGCGAACCTCGGCATCCTCGCCGGCTTCGTCACGGAGCGTCTCGATGAACCCAAGAATAGAAGCCAGGGGCGTGCGCAGTTCGTGGCTCGCATTGGCGACGAAATCGATCCGCATCCGCTCGGCGGCGTAATTGCCGGTCTGGTCGACGAGGTGGACGATGCGCTGGCCTTCCGACGTCTCGCTGAGCAGCATCTCCCAGCGCTGGTCACGCGTGCCGAGCCCGACCAGTTCGATCGGCCGCTCGCCGTCGATCGGCCCCGGCGTCCCGAGGCGCTCGGCGGCGGCAGGATGGCGGATCGCGACGCGCGCGTCCTCGCCGAGGATATGCGCGCCGAGCAACGTCCGCGCGGCGCGGTTGGCGACGATCACGCGGCCGTCCTCCACCAGCATCACCGGCGCGACGATCGCGTCGAGGACGTCGTCGAGCACCGACGGCGACACGCCGGCCGAGTCGTCCGTCGCCGGCGCCTCGTCCCCGGTGCCGGCCGCGACCAGCGCGGCGGCGATGCCACCGACCAGCGCGACGATCGCACCCTGAACGTCGCGCGTTATGGCAAATACCGCCACCGCAGCCACGACGACCACGACGATCGCCCAGAACGTACGCAGCCCAAATCCGGAAAGCATTGCGGTCTCCTCGGACGGAATCGGCGTCCACGCCTCGCGCCATACAGCGATGACGCGCAAACCGGTATGCTGTGTTCGTGCGTCGCAGCGACTTCCCACGATCTTGCAGGCGGCGGCAAAGCCGTCCTACTCCGGCACGGTCGCACCGCAGCTTGCGCGGCGATATTGTCAGCGCTTCAGGATTGTGAAAGGGCTAGGGTCTAGCAGAGGCATCATGAGCGACGACACGCAACCCAACCAGGACCCGGCCGAAAGCCCGGATAGCGATGCGCAAGCAGGCGTACCGACGCGTCGCCGCGTGCTGGCGATGGGTGCGGTGACCGCGGGGGCGGTCGTGTCGATTCGCCCGGCGCTCGCGCAAACCGCCGGCTCGGTGCTGAACTGCGAGATCCCGGTTCCCGATCCAGGCCGCGCGGGCAGCTATATCGATGCGAACGGTGGCGTCGTGCCAGCGCGTACCAAGGGTGCGTTCCCGCCGTCGACCCGCGCGTTCAAGGGCGAAGAGGTCAAGCGCGCGATGGCGAGCGGCAGCACGCTGCCCGGCACCGATTCGGACCGCAGCCGCGCGTACGTCAAATATATCCGCCGGTTGCAGCGCGGCCAGGGCGGCTTCACCTGCTTCGCATCGTTGCAGATGCCGCGCGGCTGACGCCGTGTCGGGGACGATCTTTCGGGGACCGCCCGACGGAGGCCTGCTGATCGCGCCGCTCGATGAATTCACTGCGGTCTATCACCGTGCATCGGGCATCACGCATTTGCTGACCGAGCCAGCACCGCAGATCCTAGCGGTGTTGGGTGAGGGAGCATCGTCGCTGGACCTCCTTCTGGAGCGGCTTGGACGGGACTATGATCTCGACGATGGTACGCGTGAGGCTTTGGCGGCACGGCTTGAAGAACTCGTCGAAGCCGGACTGATCGAGCGGGCATGAGGCACGCTTTTTCCGTCCGCATCGGGCCGATCGGTTTCCGCATCGGCTCCGACTGGCGGGCGCCGATCGCCGAACTCCAAAGCCTATACCGCGATTACCCGAAGCCGCACGACGGCGTCCCCGACTTCACCGTCCGCCTGTTCGCGCGCCGGTCTTGGCGACGGTTCATCCGCCCGTCCGTTGAGATCGGTGGCGACTACATGCTCCCCGAAGCTGCACCTTTGCCGCTCCGCCAAGGATTGCTCGCAGCCGAGATGGCGATGAATCTTCAGATGGCGCTGGGCGCCCGCCGCTATCTGCTGCTCCACGCGTCCGCAGTCGAGCGCGATGGTCGTGCCCTATTGATGACCGGCATCTCGGGCGCAGGGAAATCGACGCTCGCGACGTTGCTCGCGGCGAAGGGCTGGCGGTTCATGGGGGACGAGTTCGCGTTGCTCGATCCCGCGACCGGGCTGATCCACGCGTTCCCGCGATTGATCAGTCTCAAGAACGAAGCGATCGCTACGGGCGGGTCGGCATGGCCTGATGCGCGGATGGGGCCGCTGATGCCAGCGACGCCGAAAGGCGACATCCGCCATATGGTACCCGACGCGCGCGCGATCGCGGCGATGGACACGCCCGCCTTGCCGGCACTGCTCGTCTTCCCGCGCTACGGTTTCGAGCCGGAGACGCGACCGGTGCCGCCGGCCGAGGCGTTCGTGCGGATGACACAGGCCTCGACGAATTACGTCGCGCTGGGTGAGGCCGGCTTTCGGTCGCTGACGGGCTTGATCGCCGACGTTCCTTCGGTCGCGATCGATTATCCGGACGGTGCGAGCGCGATAGAGCAGGTCGAGGCGCTATGGTCCGCCCTGTGAACGATGCCCGCATCCTCGCTCGCGCGCTCGCCGATCCGGGCAGCGTCGTCGAGTTCGATGCGGAGGGTTGGACTGCGCTGCTGGCAATGGCACGCGCGGAGCAGTTGATCGGCACGCTGGCGATACGGGTCGATGGTTTGCCGATGCCAGCTACGGTGAAGGCGGTCCTCGCCGACTCAAGCGCCGCTGCCGAACACGGTCGCCGCGCCGCCTTATGGGAGGCGGAGATGGCGAGGCGGGCGCTGTCCGCAGTCGATTGCCCGGTCATCCTGCTGAAGGGCACCGCGTTCGTCGCGGCGGGTTTGTCGGCGGGGCAGGGGCGATCGATCGGTGACCTCGATATTCTTGTGCCGCGTGCATCGCTCGACGCGGTCGAGACGGCGCTGCTCACGGCCGGCTGGGAATGGGTGAAGCCAGACCCCTATGACGACGCCTATTACCGCCGCTGGATGCACGAACTCCCGCCGCTGATCCACCGCGAGCGCGACCGGATGATCGACGTCCATCACACCATCCTGCCACTGACCGCGCGGATCACGCCGGACGCGGAGGCACTGATCGTCGGCAGCGTGGCGCTGGAGAATGGTCTGCGTACGCTTTCCCCCAACGGCATGCTGGTTCATGCCGCAGCGCATTTGTTCGCCGATGGAGATCTCGCCGGTGGTCTCCGCAACCTGTGGGACATCCGCTGTCTGGTCGAGGAGTTCGGCACCGACGGCCTCGACGAGGAGGCACGACGTCACGGTCTTCACTGTGAAATAACGCGATCGCTTCGGCTGGTTGAAGTGTTGTTCGGCGCTGGCAAGGCAAGCAACTTTGACCGTCCCTACATTCGCCGCATCACCGCACGAGACGGCTGGGGCAGGGCGACCCGACCGATCACCCGGCTAGCCTTCTACGTCCGCTCGCACTGGTTACGCATGCCGCCAACGATGCTCGCCCGCCATTTGTGGACGAAGTGGCGCAAGGGTTAATTGAGCCGAGCGCCACGCCTGCGTCGGACGGCCCAGACGATCAGCAACACGACCGTGATCGCCAGCGTATCGGCGATCCAGTCGTAGATGTCGCAATCGCGGTGCAACGACGGGATCGCCTGCAGGACCTCGATCATCGCGCCGAGAAACGACAGCCTCTCGCCGATCCGGAACAGCCGCGCGGTCGGAAACGACAGCGCCGCCAGCAGCGCCATCGTCGCAAACGCGAGCATATGCCCGAACTTGTCGCCGAACTGGTCGATCGGCATGTGCGGCGGCTTCGGCAGCAGCGCCATCGTCACCGCGAACACGATCGCCACCACCAGCGCGATGCGCGTGAGCGTCGTCCGGTTCATGCGCCGAGCCTTTCGAGCGTCGGGACGAGTTCGTCGAAACCGTCGATCACCGCGTCGGCGCCAAGCTCTGCTACGGGCTGCATCAAGAAACCGAAGCTGCAAGCGATCGTCGGCAACCCCGCCGCTTGCCCCGCCTGGATATCGAACATCGAATCACCGACGAACGCGGCACGTCCTCCGCCACATATTTTCACCATCTCGTGGATCGGCATCGGAGAGGGCTTCGGCTCCGCCATCGTATCGCCGCCCAGGATGCAGGCAAATCGATCGGTCAGCCCGAGCTCGCCCAGCACGGTCCGCGCGAACCGTTCGATCTTGTTGGTGACGATCCCCAGCGTCACGCCCTTCGCAGCCAAGGCGTCCAGCGCATCGATCACACCTGGATAAGGCTTTGTCAGCACGCAGATATTCGCCTCGTAATAGGCGAGCAGTTCGGCGTGCAGCGTGTCGAGCATGGGCTCATCATAACCGCCGGTCGCGGTCAGGCCCTGCTTGAGCATATGCCGCGCGCCGCCGCCGATCATCGGCTTGACCTGCGCGACGGTGAGGGGCGGGCGACCGACAGTAGCGAGCGCGTGGTTGACCGCGGCGGCCAGGTCGCCGCTCGTGTCGAGCAACGTGCCGTCCAGGTCGAACCCGACGATATCGAAAGAAAAATGCGTCATTGCGTGCTGGCCTGCCAGCGAGACTATGGAATTGGCAAGGCTTTCGTGGCAGCGATCCTTCCATGACGACGCATTCCATCGACCAACCGATTCCAGCCCACCCCATCGCAGTCGTGATCCTCGCCGCCGGCAAGGGTACGCGGATGAAATCCGATCTTCACAAGGTGCTTCACCCGATCGCTGGCCGACCGATGCTGCTACATCTCGTCGCAAGCGCGGCGGCGTTGCAGCCGGCGAAGACCGTCGTCGTGACAGGGGCAGGGCGGGAACAGGTCGAGGCGGCGGTGGCGCCGCTTGGGATTGCCACTGCGCTCCAGGCGGAGCAACTCGGCACCGGCCACGCGGTCGCGCAGGCACGCGAGGCGCTGGCCGGGTTCGAGGGCGACGTCCTGGTCCTCTACGGCGATGTACCGCTGGTCGCTGCCGCGACGATGCAGCGGATGATCGACCGGTTGCACGGCGACGACATGCCCGCCGTCGTCGTGCTCGGCTTTCGCCCGAAAAACCCTGGCGCCTATGGTCGCGTGATCGCCGATGCCGCGGGCCGGATGGACCGGATCGTCGAGTATAAGGACGCGTCGGAGGCGGAACGGGCGGTGACGTTGTGTAACTCCGGGCTGATGGCGGTGCACTCGACCGACCTGTTCGCGCTGCTCGACCGGCTCGGCAACGACAATGCGGCGGGCGAATATTACCTCACCGATATTGTCGGCCTGGCAGGGGCCGACGGCCGTTCATCCGCCGTCATCGAAACCGGCGCGGACGAGGTCGCCGGCGTCAACAGCCGCGGCGAACTCGCCAGCGTCGAAGGCGCATGGCAGGCAACGCGTCGCGCGCAGGCGATGGCCGACGGCGTCACGCTGATCGCGCCCGATACGGTCTGGTTCTCGCATGACACGGTCCTCGGCCGCGACGTCGTCATCGAGCCCAACGTCGTGTTCGGCCCCGGCGCGCGCATCGCTGATGGCGCGACGATCCACGCGTTCAGCCACATCGAGGGCGCCTCGGTCGGCAAGGGTGCGAACGTTGGTCCGTTCGCCCGCCTCCGCCCCGGCGCGGACCTGCATGCGGACGCCAAGGTCGGCAATTTCGTCGAGATCAAGAAGGCGGTCATCGGCGAAGGCGCGAAGGTCAGCCACCTCACCTATATCGGCGACGCGGATATCGGCGCGGGCGCGAACATTGGCGCTGGCACGATCACCTGCAACTATGACGGCTATTTCAAATACCGCACCGTGATCGGCGCGGGCGCATTCATCGGCTCGAACTCGGCGCTGGTCGCACCCGTCACGGTCGGTGCAGGCGCGATCGTTGCAGCGGGATCGGTTCTGACAGAAGACGTCGAGGCCGATGCCCTTGCGCTGGTCCGCCCGCCGCAAACCGCGAGGGCCGGCTGGGCCAAGCGCTTTCGCGACGGCATGATCGCGCGTAAGGCCGCGCAGGCAAGCGGCAAGTAAGACCCGTTCCACGGAGTATGATGTAAATGTGTGGTATCGTTGGAATCCTGAGCGGCGAGGATGTTGCCGGTCGTCTCCTGGATGGCCTGAAGCGGCTAGAATATCGCGGCTATGATTCGGCTGGCATCGCGACCGACAATGACGGCGCGATCGAGCGGCGTCGTGCGTCGGGCAAGCTGGTCAATCTGGCGAACGAACTCGCCGCGCATCCGTTGCCTGGCAAGACCGGTATCGCGCATACGCGTTGGGCGACGCATGGCGGCCCGACGACCAACAACGCGCACCCGCATGCGACCGGCGAGGTCGCGGTGGTCCACAACGGCATCATCGAGAACTTCAAGCCGCTGCGCGACGAACTCATCGCGCGCGGCCGGACGTTCACCAGCGAGACCGACACCGAAGTCGTCGCCCATCTCGTCAGCGAGAAGGTCGAGGCGGGGATGGACCCCGTGTCGGCGGTCCGCGAGATCCTGCCGCGCCTTCACGGTGCTTTCGCGCTCGCCATCCTGTTCCGCCAGCATCCCGATCTCCTGATCGGTGCGCGGCTCGGCTCGCCTCTGGTCGTCGGCCACGGTGAAGGCGAGATGTATCTTGGCTCCGACGCACTGGCGCTCGCCCCGCTGACGCAGCGTATTGCCTACCTCGACGAGGGCGACTGGGTCGTCCTGACCCGCGACGGCGCGCAGGTCTATGACCGCGACAACGCGCCCGTGGAGCGCGCCATCACGATCTCGGGCATCACCGGCGACGTGATCTCGAAGGGTAACCACAAGCATTACATGCTCAAGGAAATCTACGAGCAGCCGATCGTCGTCGCACAGACGCTGCGCTCGTATCTGAAGCGGATGGAAGGCGAGATCACGCTGCCGATCCCCGAGTTCGACCTGTCGACGATCAAGCGCGTCACGATCGTTGCGTGCGGGACGAGCTTCTACGCGGGCATGGTCGCCAAATACTGGTTCGAGCAGTTCGCGCGCGTCCCCGTCGACCTCGATGTCGCGTCGGAATTCCGCTACCGAGAGCCGGTGATGGAGGAGGGCGGCCTCGCTCTCTTCATCTCGCAGTCGGGCGAGACCGCGGACACGCTCGCGGCGCTGCGCCACGCCAAGGCCGAAGGCCAGAAGATCGCGGTCGTCGTCAACGTGCCGACCAGCACGATGGCGCGCGAGGCCGACCTTCTGTTGCCGACCCATGCGGGGCCTGAAATCGGCGTGGCATCGACCAAGGCGTTCACCTGCCAGTTGGCGGTTCTCGCGGCACTCGCGGCCAATCTGGCGCATGCCAAGGGTCTGCTGACCAAGGATCAGGAGCGCGAGATCGTCCGCCACCTCGCCGAGGCGCCTGCTGCGCTCAACGGCGCGCTGGCGTATGACGAGGCGATCGAGGCGATGGCGCACAAGATCGCGGGCGCGCGCGACGTGCTGTATCTGGGCCGCGGGACCGATTACCCGCTGGCGCTCGAAGGCGCGCTCAAGCTGAAGGAAATCAGCTATATCCACGCCGAGGGCTATGCGGCCGGCGAGATGAAGCACGGCCCGATCGCATTGATCGACGAGCATGTGCCCGTCATCGTCATCGCGCCTTCAGGCCCGCTGTTCGACAAGACCGTCAGCAACATGCAGGAAGTCATGGCCCGCGGCGGGAAGGTCGTGCTGATCTCGGATTACGACGGCATCCAGGCCGCCGGCGAAGGCTGCATGGCGACGATCACCATGCCCAAGGTCCACCCGCTGATTGCGCCGCTGGTCTATGCGGTACCGGTGCAGCTGCTCGCGTATCATGTGGCGGTGCTCAAGGGCACGGACGTCGACCAGCCGCGAAACCTGGCGAAGAGCGTGACCGTCGAATAGCTTTCGCGAAAGGGAGCTCTCCCTTTCTAGTTCCCCCGCGAAGGCGGGGGCCCAGGACCACAAACGATACCGTATGTAACCCTGGGCTCCCGCCTCCGCGGGAGAACAAGAAGTTGGCGAAGAACCCAAACCCTCGATTGACTAAGATTGTGCGCCGCGTCACAACTCGCGGCGTCGATGTCGGGAAACCGGCATGGCACCGCGCGGGAGAGCGTTTCCGGTCCTTTGAGGGTTGATGGAACCGCCGAAGGAGCAACCACCCCGGAATCTCTCAGGCACCAGAGACCGCGCGAGGCTGATCGACACTCTGGAAAGCGTCCTGGCGTAAGTCGAGGGCCACCGAAGGGGTAAGCGCTGGACATATCCCGCGCGAAAGCTCTCAGGTCCCGTGACAGAGGGGGTTCGGATCGTTGCACCCATTGGTGCCGCGCGCCCCTTCGACGGAGACGACCATGAGCGATTACGCCAGCATCATCGATCAAGCCGACGATTACGTTGAGCCCGAGATCCTGCCATTGCCGCTCGGCGCATGGCACCGCGCACAAGGCGCGCGGATGGTCGAGTTCGCCGGCTACGAGATGCCGATCCAGTATGAAGGCATCATGGCCGAACACGCCTGGACGCGCGACTCGGCGGGGCTGTTCGACGTCAGCCACATGGGCCAGCTCGTCTTCTCCGGCGAAGGCGTCGCACACGCGCTCGAAACCGTCCTGCCGGGCGACATTGCGGGCTTGGGTGAAGGCAAGATGCGCTACTCGCTGCTGCTCGCACAGGACGGCGGCATCCTCGACGACCTGATGGCCACGCGCCTCCCCGACGATCAGCCATCGCCGTTCTCCGCGGCCGAAGTCGAGCCCGAGGCGTACGACCCGCTCCACCCGTCGCCGACCGCAAGCGGCAGCTTCTACGTCGTCGTCAACGGCGCGACCAAATATGACGACATCAGCTATCTGATCGAGCATCTGCCCGACGACGTCACGATCAACATCCTCGAAGACCAGGCGCTGCTCGCGGTGCAGGGCCCGAAAGCGGTCGAGGCAGTCGCGCGGATCGTCCCCGGTATCGACGGCCTCGTGTTCATGACCGCCGGCGCGTTCCACTGGAACGACGTGCCGCTCTGGATCAGTCGCTCGGGTTACACCGGCGAAGACGGCGTCGAGATCTCGCTCCCCGCCGAACACGCGGTAGCGTTTGCCGACGCCTTGCTCGCGCTCGCAGAGATCAAGCCGATCGGCCTCGGCGCGCGCGACTCGCTGCGTCTCGAAGCCGGCTTGCCGCTCTACGGCCACGACCTCGATCCCGAGATCACGCCGGTGATGGCCGACCTCGGCTTCGCGCTATCGAAGCGTCGCCGCGAAGCCGCCGACTTCCCCGGCGCCGAGCGTATCCTCACCCAGCGCGAACACGGCCCCGCCACCAAGCGCGTCGGCCTGATCGTCGAGGGCCGCCAGCCCGCGCGCGAAGGCGCCGAGGTGATCGACGATACCGGCGCGACGATCGGCCGCCTCACCAGCGGAGGCTTCGCGCCCACGCTCGGGAAGCCGATCGCGATGGCCTATGTGCCGCTCGCGCTCGCCGCCCCCGGCACCCGCATTGAGATCGCGCAACGCGGCAAGGTCCACACCGCCACCGTTACCGCGATGCCCTTCATTCCCCACCGCTACGTCCGCGCAGGAGCCAAGTGATATGAGCCGTTACTTCACGCAGGATCATGAATGGGTCGACGTCGACGGTGATGTCGGCACCGTCGGTATCTCCGAATACGCGCAGAGCCAGCTCGGCGATGTCGTGTTCGTCGACGTCCCCGAAGCCGGCAAGACGCTCAGCAAGGGCGACGAGGCCGCAGTCGTCGAGTCGGTCAAGGCCGCGTCGGACGTCTATTCGCCGGTCTCGGGCACCGTCACCGAGGGCAACGCAGCGCTCACCGACGATTCCAGCCTGGTGAACTCGGACGCCGAAGCGGCCGGCTGGTTCTTCAAGCTGACGCTCAGCGACCCGAGCGAACTCGACAGCCTGATGGACGAAGCCGCCTACGCAGCCTTCGTCGAAGGGCTGTAATTTCTAGAACCCCCTCCCGCTAGCGGGAGGGGGCAGGGGGTGGGCGCGCGCTCACCTCCAGCGTTCCGCCCGCAATAGGCCGGGCGCCCACCCCCGACCCCTCCCGCATGCGGGAGGGGGGAGTTGATGCCGATGCGCTACCTTCCCCTGACCCAGCCCGACCGCCAGGCGATGCTCGCCGTCATCGGCGCCGCGACCATCGACGACCTCTTCGTCGACGTCCCCGAAGCCGCGCGCCTCGACGGCCCGGTCCGCGACCTCCCGATGCACGCGTCCGAAATGGCGGTCGAACGCCACATGTCGGCACTCGCCAAGAAAAACCTCACCGCCGGCGAAGCGCCGTTCTTCCTCGGCTGTGGCGCCTACAAGCATCACGTTCCCGCGTCGGTCGATCACCTGATCCAGCGCGGCGAATTCCTCACCGCTTATACGCCGTACCAGCCCGAAATCGCGCAGGGCACGCTGCAGATGCTGTTCGAGTTCCAGACTCAGGTCGCTCGACTGCTCGGCACCGACGTCGCCAACGCCTCGATGTACGACGGCTCGACCGCGTGCTGGGAAGCGATCGTCATGGCGCGCCGCATCACCAAGCGGGGCAGGGCGATCCTGTCGTCGGGTCTCCACCCGCATTACGTCTCGGTCGCGAACACGATGGCCAAGTTCACCGGCGACGTGCTCGACACGACCGCGCCCGAATTGGTCGCCGACATGGATCTCGACCAGCTGATCGCGAAGATCGACGACGATACGTCGTGCGTCGTCGTCCAGTATCCCGACATCCTCGGCCGCATCGCCGACCTGCGCCCGCTTGCGGACGCGTGCCACGCGAAGAAGGCGCTGCTGATCGCGGTCGTCACCGAGCCGGTCGCCTTGGGCGCGATCACCTCGCCCGGCGAGATGGACGCGGACATCGTCGTCGGCGAAGGCCAGTCGCTGGGCGTCGGCCTCCAGTTCGGCGGGCCTTATGTCGGCCTGTTCGGCTGCAAGGACAAATACGTCCGCCAGATGCCCGGCCGTCTCTGCGGCGAGACCGTCGATTCCGACGGCCGCCGCGGTTTCGTCCTCACGCTGTCGACCCGCGAGCAGCACATCCGCCGCGAAAAGGCGACGTCGAACATCTGCACCAACTCCGGCCTCTGCGCGCTGGCCTTCTCGATCCACATGACGCTGCTCGGCGAAGCCGGTCTGCGCCGCCTTGCGGGGGTGAACCATGCGGGTGCGGTCCATGCCGCGCGTCGACTGGCGAAGGTGCCGGGGGTCGAGCTGCTTAACACGCACTTCTTCAACGAATTCACGCTGAAGCTCCCCGTCGAAGCCCGCCCGGTCGTCCGCACTCTGGCCGACCGCGGCATCCTAGCGGGCGTCTCGCTGGGCCGGCTCTATCCCGGCAATGACGACCTCGCCAACGGCTTGGTCGTCGCGGTGACCGAGACGACCACGGCGGAGGACGTCGAAACGCTTGCGTTCGCCCTATCCACCGTCCTTGGGGAGATACTGGCATGAACGTTCGTTTTACCCCGTTCGTGCCGAGTAGAGACCGAGCCTGTCGAGGGCTCGTATCGAGGTACATGTCTCTCGATACAGCATCTCGACAAGCTCGATGCTTACTCGAGACGAACGGAATGGGTTGGGAGATACTGGCATGAGCATCAACCAGAGCGGCTGGCGCCCTACGGCTCCCGAGGCGAGCACCGGCGGCGTTCCCGCAAGCGTCACCGGCAACAAGGCGCTGATGCTGGAGGAAGCGCTGATCTTCGAGATCGGCGACGCGAAGACGACGGGTGTCGACTTCGGCGAAGGCGACGTCGCGCACGACATGCTCGGCGATCTGACGCGCAAGGCGCCCATCGGCCTCCCAGGTCTCTCCGAGCCCGAAACCGTCCGCCACTACACCCGCCTCTCGCGCCAGAATTACGGCATCGACCTCGGCTTCTTCCCGCTCGGCTCGTGCACTATGAAGCACAACCCGCGCCTCAACGAGAAGATGGCGCGGCTGCCCGGGTTCTCCGACGTCCACCCGCTCCAGCCGGTCGACACGGTGCAGGGCGCATTGGAGGTCATCCACCAGCTCGCCCACTGGCTCGTCACGCTCACCGGCATGACCTCGGTCGCGATGAGCCCCAAGGCGGGCGCGCACGGCGAACTTTGCGGCATCCTCGCGATCCGCGCCGCACTCGAAGCCAAGGGCGAAGGCGCGCGGAAAATCATCCTCGTTCCCGAGAGCGCACACGGCACCAACCCCGCCACCGCCGCGTTCGCCGGCTATAGCGTCGAGGATATCCCCGCCACCGCCGAGGGCCGCGTCGACACCGCCGCGCTGAAGGCCCGGCTCGGCCCCGACGTCGCCGGCGTGATGATCACCAACCCCAACACCTGCGGCCTGTTCGAGCGCGACATGCGCGAGATCTCCGACGCGGTGCACGCGGCGGGCGGCTTCGTCTATTGCGACGGCGCGAACTTCAACGCGATCGTCGGTCGCGTGCGGCCGGGCGATCTCGGCATCGACGCGATGCACATCAACCTGCACAAGACCTTCTCGACCCCCCACGGCGGCGGCGGCCCAGGCTCGGGCCCGGTGGTGTTCTCGGAGGCCCTGACTCCCTACGCGCCGCTTCCATTCGTCGAGAACCAGGACGGCCAGTTCGTCCTCGTCGAGGAAGAAACCGCAGGCGAACACCATGCCGGCAGCTTCGGCCGCATGGTCGCGTTCCACGGCCAGATGGGCATGTTCACGCGCGCGCTGACCTACATCCTCAGCCACGGCGCGGACGGTCTGCGCCAGGTGTCCGAGGATGCGGTGCTCAACGCGAACTACATACTGCGCAGCCTCGACGACACGCTCGACGCACCGTTCGGCCCGTCGGGTCCGTGCATGCACGAGGCGCTGTTCTCGGACTCCGGCCTCGCCGCCGGCTTCTCGACGATCGACATCGCCAAGGGCCTGATCGACGAGGGCTTCCACCCGATGACGATGTATTTCCCGCTCGTCGTCCACGGCGCGATGCTGGTCGAACCGACCGAGACCGAATCGAAAGCGGCACTCGACCAGTTCATCGCCGCACTCCGCTCGGTCGCCGAACGCGCCAAGGCCGGCGACCCCAGCCTCAAGACCGCCCCGCACTTCGCCCCCCGCGCGCGCCTCGACGAGACTCTCGCGGCACGCAAACCGGTACTGGTCTGGAAGGACCCGGCTCCGCTGGCGCAGGCAGCGGAGTAGGGGCCTAATCGAGCGGCGCCTCGGCACCACCCATCGACGGCATCGGCGTCGGATCGGGCGTGGCCGGGGCTGCTGCGGTGCCGTCTTCGTCGGGCTTGCGAGGACCGGGGCGCCTCTTGCCGCCGCGCTTCTCGGCCCAAAGTCGCAGGCGTAAGCTACATTGACGTGCGCTGAGCGTAAGATCGAACACGGACTTTACTCCTGCTGTCTTATCGCCATACTACACCAGTATGTGGTTATGACCTAGGGGGAAGTGGTGCAGGCGCACGAAGCACAAGGCTGGATCAGCTACGCGATCACCGCGGTCGTCATCGGCATAGTCTTCGCGGTCCGCTGGCGCCGCATGAGTATCGTAAAGCCGCTCAAGCTCGAACGCCTCTGGATATTCCCCACGATCTACGCCGCGGTCACGCTCTATATGTTCGTCATGTACCCGCCGCACGGCCTTGCGTGGCTGTTCTGCGCGCTGGCCCTGGTCATGGGCGCGGCACTGGGCTGGCAACGTGGCAAGCTCATGCGGATCACGATTGCCCCCGACAGCCACGCACTCAACACGACGTCTTCCCCGGCAGCGGTTCTGTTCATCGTCGCGATCGTCGCAGTCCGCACCGGCGCGCGCGCCGTCATCGGCGACGGCCACGCCCTCCACCTAGACGCCTTTGCCATTACCGACATGCTGGTCGCGTTGGCGCTAGGCCTGTTCAGCACCCAACGCATCGAAATGTACCTCCGCGCCAAACGGATGCTCGAAACGGCCCGCGTCCGCTAACCCACCGCTACCGTACGATCCTCCCCCGCAAGGGGGAGGTGGCTGGCGCTTGCCAGACGGAGGGGGAGGAAAGGAAAACCGCTGTTGTCGCGTCCTCCCCCTCCGATACCTTCGACGCCCCCCCCCCTGGCGGGGGAGGATCGAGGGGACGCCATCAAGCGATCGCCTGCTCCGTCTCTTCCCGCCGCCGCACGTGCTCGCGCCACACGATATACAACCCGCTCGCCACGATGACCGGCGCCCCGACCCAGGTGGCCTCCGCCGGCAGCGTGTCGAACACCAGCCACCCCAGCAGCGTCGCCCAGAGCAAACTCGAATAATCCATCGGCACCACCACCGACACCGGCCCAAGCCGCAACGACGTCGTCATCGCGATCTGCGCCAGTCCCCCGAATATCCCGACGCTCGCTAGGCAAATCCACGCGACCAGATCATGCGACTGCGCCGCCCGCCCATAGAAGACCGACAACGGAATCAGCGATAGAGCCGAGAACCAGAACACCGTCGTCAGCGCGCTCTCGGTCTTGCCGATCTGCCGCAACAGGATCGACACGCTCGCCGTCCCGAACGCCCCCGCCAGCGCACAGCCGGCGCCCCATAACGGAAAGTGATCGCCGCTTCCGGGCTGTGCGACGATCAACACGCCCGCGAACCCGGTCGCGACCGCCGCCCAGCGATGCCACCCGGTCGGCTCGCGCAACACCAGCGCCCCCAGGATCGTCGCGAACACCGGCACCGTGAACCCGATCGTCGTTGCCTCCGCGAGCGGCAACGCGACGATTCCGTTGAAGGTAAATGCCATCGCCGACAGCCCGACGATCGCGCGGACGATGTGCGCGGGCAGCCGCTTGGTAGCCACCGAAGGCAGGCCCGGCCCGGCAAGGATAACCCCTGACACGAGCAGACACGCGCCGAACTGCCGGAAGAACAGGATCTCCGACACACTGGCACCGTGCCGCTCGGCCAGCTTGATCGCGGTGTTCATCAGCGCGAAGATCACGACCGACAGCAACCGCATGCCGATGGCGGGAAGGATGCGGTCGGTGGGCATGCGCGACCCCTACGCAAACCACCGCCGCGTCGCCACCCCGCAACTGATACGTGACGAAGCGCCGCGTTCGCGATAAGCGCACTCCATGATAAAGCGCGCACTCCCCGTCACCCGCGAGGCGGATTTCTCCGCCTGGTACCAGGCCGTCATCTCCGAGGCCGATCTCGCCGAGGAATCCGGCGTCCGCGGCTGCATGGTCATCCGCCCGTGGGGCTACGGCATCTGGGAGCGCATCCAGCGCCTGCTCGACGACCGGATCAAGGTGACCGGTCACGAGAACTGCTATTTCCCGCTCTTCATCCCGCTCTCGTATTTCGAGAAGGAGGCCGAGCACGTCGACGGGTTCGCCAAGGAAATGGCCGTGGTCACGCACCACCGGCTCAAGGCCGACGGCTATGGCCGCCTGATCCCCGATCCCGACGCCAAGCTTGAGGAGCCGCTCGTCGTCCGTCCGACCTCCGAAATGGTCATCGGCGCTGCTTTCGCGCGCTGGGTCCAGTCGTGGCGCGATCTGCCCGTGCTGATCAACCAATGGGCCAACGTCGTCCGCTGGGAAATGCGCACCCGCATGTTCCTGCGCACCAGCGAGTTCCTCTGGCAGGAAGGCCACACCGCGCACGCCACCGCCGGCGAAGCGCGCGACGAGACGCTGAAGATGCTCGAAGTCTATCGCGATTTCGCGGAGGAATGCCTCGGCGTCCACGTGATCGCCGGCGAGAAGCCCGAGAACGAGCGCTTCCCCGGCGCGGTCGCGACCTATTCGATCGAGGCGATGATGCAGGACGGCAAGGCGTTGCAAGCCGGTACCTCGCATTTCCTCGGCACCAATTTCGCGTCGGCGCAGAACATCCGCTTCCAGAATGCGGGCGGCGAGTTCGAGCTGTGCAACACGACCAGCTGGGGCGTGTCGACGCGGATGATCGGCGCGGTCATCATGGTCCACGGCGACGACGACGGTCTGCGCGTGCCGCCGATGATCGCGCCGTGGCAGGTGGTCATCGTGCCGATGCTGCGCGACGTCCCCGAGGACGCGGCGATCGTCGAATACTGCAAGACGCTCCAGGCCGAACTCGCCAAGCAGTCCGCGCTCGGCGAACCGGTCCGCGCGCTGCTCGACCTCAAGCCCGCCAAGGCCGCGACCAAGCGCTGGGGCTGGGTCAAGAAGGGGGCCCCGATCGTGATCGAGGTCGGCGGCCGCGACATGGCCGGCGGCAACGTCACCGTGATCCGCCGCGACCGCCTCTACCGTGAGGACGGCAAGCTCGACAGCGTCGCCACGCCGCGCGACGCGTTCGTTGGCGACGTCTCGGGCATGCTGCACGACATCCAGGCGACGCTCCACGTCGAGTCGATGAACCGCGTGAAGGGCAACATCGTCCCCGCGAACGACTTCGCCGCAGTCGAGGCGCATTTTGCGGACGGCGTGAAGAACCCCGGCTGGGTCGACGTCCGCTGGTCGAAGCCGACGGGGGCGGCACTCGACAAGGTCGTCGAGCGTCTCAAGGCGCTCAAGCTCACCATCCGCAACGCACCGATGGGGCAAACCGGGTGCGACGATGGCGCATGCATCTTTACCGGCGAACCCGCGGTGGAACGCATCCTGATCGGCCGCGCCTACTAGGCGCGCTGATCGGCTACGGCCGAAGGCAGGTCCAGGGGCTCGACCGAAGTAAGGGGCGGGGTGCCGAAACGGCCCGGATACCCAGTGCTACGGAGCAACCGAAACGGACCGGTCTGTCGGCTGCGTCGCGGTGCTTCGTGAGGTATCATCGCGTCGGCTTTGAGCAACGCGACCTTGGGGGCAGGTATGAGCGTGACGGGGATCGGCGGGTTCTTCTTCCGGGCAAAGGACCCGGAGGCGATACGCGCCTGGTATGTCGAGCATCTCGGCGTCGGGTCGGTGCCATATGGATCGTGGGAGACGCAGGCAGGTCCCAGCGTGTTCGCGCCGTTCGCGGTCGACGCCGACTATTTCGCTGCGGATCGCCCCTGGATGCTCAATCTGCGCGTCGACGACATCGACGGCCTGATCGCGACGCTCCGCGCGGCCGGAATCGCGGTAGTCACCAATCCCGAATGGGACATGCCCGGCTTCGGCCGCTTCGCCCGCATACATGATCCCGAAGACAACCCGATCGAACTCTGGCAACCCGATCCTGCGTGATGAACCCCATTGATACTTGGTCTGGTACGCGGGAGTAAGTCGCTGTCCGGACGAGGATGGGTTTCAGTCGAACCTCGCTCTATCATGCCTGTCATCGGTCGCGAGCGAACGGTAAACCCGGTCATGGCACGTCGTAGATTGCGACGCCCTCGACGCCTTCCGCCACACGCGCCGCGATCGTGCCATCGGGACGGACGATCATCGTGCAGCCATGGCTCAGCCGCGCGCCGCACGAGCCCGTCACGTCGGCGGACACGATCCAGCACCCCGTCTGCACGGCGCGCGCGCGTAAATTCTCGACGCTGCGCGATCGCCAGCGTGCTGTGGTATCGGGCGGCGGCATGTTGTCGAGTAGATAGCAGATCATCCTCGCGCCCTGGTCGGCCAAACTTCGTGCTGCGTCGGGATGGTTGGCGTCGTTGCAGATGTTGATGCCGTACCGCCCGCCGTCCCGTTCGAAGACCGGGCTTGCGCGCCCCGCGACCACGCCCGGTTCGTTCGGATTCCGCTTGGCATAGCGGCTCACGACGCGACCGCGTTCGATCACGAATGCGCTGTTCGTTACGCCGTCCGCGCGGCGTTCGAAACTGCCGAGGATCACGGTCGTTGCGACCGGTGCGAGTGGAGCGAGGATCGCGCGCCACCGGTCGTCCTCGACATCGATGGCCCGCGCGGCGATCGTCGCCGGATCATAACTGTGCCCCAGCAGATGACATTCGGGGAATACCGCAAGGTCCATGCTCATGTCCGCTCGCGTCAGGTCGTCGACGATCCGCGCGATGACGGCGGCAGCGTCGTCCTCGACCCGCAAGCGCTGGAACGCCGCTATCCGCCCGGCCGCAGCGCAGGGCGATCGGTCAGAACAACTCACCCTGAGGTCCCCGCGGCGCCCGGAACAGGTCGTTCCGTAACGCAACGCGCTCTTGGTTCAGCCCATGTTTGGCGCAGGCGATCCGGAACCGCGTACCCAGCAGGTCGGCCCATGGTCCTTGCCCCTTCATCCGCGTGAAGAAGTTCGGATCATTGTCGCGGCCGCCTCGCAGCGAGGCTATCGTCGCCATCACCTTGCTCGCGCGATCGGGGAAATGCTCGTCGAGCCACGCACGGAACAGCGGTGCGACTTCGAACGGCAGCCTGACGGGGATGAAGAACGCCCGCGTCGCCCCAGCCTCGGCCGCACGCGCGATCAGATGCTCGATCTCGTGATCGGTGATGGCCGGGATCACCGGCGCGATCGACACGTACACCGGTACGCCTGCATCGGCGAGTTTGCGCCCCGCCGCCAGCCGCCGCTCGGGATGTGGCGCACGCGGCTCGACCGTCGACGCGACTTTCGGATCGAGCGAGGTGATCGACATCGCTACCGCCGCGAGGCCCTTGGCTGCCATCGGCGCCAGCAGGTCCAGATCGCGCACCACGCGGTCCGACTTGGTCGTGATCGTCAGCGGATGATCGGTCTCGCTGAGCACTTCGATGATGCTGCGGGTGATCCGCCAGTCGGTCTCGATCGGCTGGTACGGATCGGTATTCGTGCCCAGCGCCATCGGCGCGACGACGTAGCCCGGCTTGCTCAACTCCGCCCGCAACAGCGCGGCTGCCGAGGGCTTGGCGAACAGCTTGCTTTCGAAATCGAGCCCGGGCGACAGGTCGTGAAACGCATGACTCGGCCGCGCGAAACAGTAGATGCAGCCGTGTTCGCATCCTCGATAGGGATTGATCGAGCGGTCGAACGGTACGTCGGGCGAGGCGTTGCGGCTGATGATCGTCCGCGGCGTCTCGACCGTCACCGTCGTCCGCAGCTTCGGCGCGATCCCGTCGATCCCCTCGCGCATGTCAAGCCAGTCGCCATCCGCCTCGGTCTGCGGCAGGTTGAACCGCCGGCTCTCGCTATTCAGCGTCGCACCACGACGGGCCTGTTTCATGGCTTGAAACTAGGTGTTGCCAAGGAACATAGCAAGAACGAAATTAGGAGCGAACGCCGAGCCCCGCTATTACCTGATGCCGGCTGAAATATAGGCTGGCCTTGTCAGTGGCGTCGGTGACCTCGTAGCCGTTATAGTCGGTGTAGACATATTCGAGCTTGCCGTAGAAATTGCGTCCGAACGCGGTCTGCACGCCTGCGCCGGCATGGAAACCGCTCAGATTGTCCGACACGCGGAAATTGTCCTGGGGAAAGTCGCGGTCCGAATAGCCGATGCGGATCTGGCCGTTCGAATAGCCGCCCTTGATGTACAACACCGTGTTGGGGTTCAGCAGGAAGCCGCCGCGTACGCCCGCCGTTAGGTTGCGGCCGGGGGTAAGGCACGTTTCCGTTCCGTTGTCGGGGAAGCACGGCTCGACGCTCGATCCCTCGATGCCGCCATAGACGCTCAGCATCATGTCGGTGTTCACGACCATGTCGTAGCCGAGTTCGCCACCATAAGTGACGCCGCTCTTGCCCTCGCGCACGCTTGCCGAGTCGTCCGCGGTTTCGACGTTCAATTCCGTGATCACGCGGTCGTACCCGATGCGCGGCTCGGCACGGAAGCCGCTGACGCCGTCGGTTGCGCCGTAGCCCGGTCCAGCGTCGCGGCCGAAGTCCTGCCCGGAATCGGACGCGCGAACGCGGGCGCCGCCGGCGTTGCAGCTAGTGCCGCGATAAGCATGAACTTGTACATTCAACGATTTCCCCTTTGGAACGGCCCCCCGGCCGATCCCAAGCCGGGTTCATAGATTCGACGTGCCATCCACATGGTTAATTGGGCGGTGAAACAGTCATTTTCGACTTGTTTCGCACCAGTGCGAATGATCACTCGCGGAGACGCGGCAGAGCGCTTAGGGCAGGGACATGACGGAACAGATCACAACGGTGGAGCGCGCCTTCGAGTTAGCGCGATCGGGCGCGTGCAGCTCGGTCAACGACTTGCGACAACGGCTTCGGCGCGAGGGGTATGACGCAGTGCATCTCCATCTGCACGGCGCTTCGATCAATAAACAGCTCGTCGACCTGATCCACGCCGCGAAAGGCTAAACGTCCGGTCGTGCAATACGTCGTGACGCGGCCCGCAATTCCGGCGAGCCGCGCTACGCCGGTCACTTCTGTGCGAGTTCGGTCGACTTGGGCATGCTCAGTCCGGCTTCCGACCATTGTGCAGCGGTTCGGCAGATTTTTCGATTGATCCGTGTTCCGGTCATAGCGGGTTCGGTCACGCAATATTGTCCGGTCTTCGCGTCGAATTTGAGGACGGTCTTCTGCTGTAGATTGGACGGCGCTGCAAAGGCGGGCGCGCTGGCGACGAGCACGGTGGCGAGGGCTAGGCTCTTCAGGATGATTGAGGTCATGGTGGCGTCCTTCAGTGGTTGAGACGCGCCCGGCTGGGCGGTATCTCGACTACTGCATCGAGCGTGCCAGTTATGTAATACAGCAGCACACAGCGGTGAAGGTGTTCAATTGGCGAGATATTCTCGCCAGTTCATGACACAGCCCAGGTCAGTTCTGACTGGTGGGATGCGCCACAACTTGGCAAAAATTGCCGCAAAATGGGAGGGGCGATCTTCACGTACCCCTCGGTCTTTCGCACGCCAGGCAGGGGCCGCAGCAGCTAGCCGGGGACGGGGGAAGGCAGGGGATTTACCAACACCCCCTAAAACAAAAGGCTCAGCGTTCGAGCAACCGCGGCATCAATTCGACGAAGTTGCAGGGGCGGTGGCGGCTATCGAGCTGATCGCGGAGGATGCCGTCCCAGCCGTCCTTCACCGCGCCGGTCGAGCCGGGCAGCGCGAAGATATAGGTGCCATGCGACACGCAGGCGCACGCGCGCGACTGGACCGTCGAGGTGCCGATCGTCTGATAGCTGAGCATCCGGAAAAGCTCGCCAAATCCAGGGATCATCTTCTCGGCGACCTGTTCCACGGCTTCAGGCGTCACGTCGCGCCCGGTGACGCCGGTGCCGCCGGTGGTGATGATGCAGTCGATTTCGGGATCGCCGATCCACGCGTGCAGCCGCGAGACGATCGTCTCGACGTCATCCTTCTCGATCCGGCGGTCGGCGAGGACATGGCCTGCTTCGGTCAGACGTGCGACCAAAGTGTCGCCCGAGCGATCCTCGGCAAGGCCACGCGTGTCCGACACGGTCAGCACGGCAATACGCACCGGGAGGAACATCCGGCTTTCATCGATCGGCATGAAACTCAGTCCGCGCGCGTGACGGTGGTGGATTGCGGTCCGACGCTGGCATTCACCGCGACGGTGGCATTCAAGGGCACCGTGCTGGCACGATATTGCGTGTACGGCTTGGCTGCCATCCGCACCGCGGTCGCCCCCGGCAGGCCGGGGAAGCGCGGCCACATGCCCTGCGCGAGCGCGTTGCGGCTGGTCGATGCCCTCTTGCCGCCCTGTGCCTCGTACATCCAGTAGTTGCGCAGCACGGTCGTCACGTAGCCGCGCGTCTCCCAATACGGGATGCTCTCGATATACATCAGCGGGTCGCCGTTATCGTGGACGATCGCGTTCCAGTCGCCGACCGGGCGCGGGCCGGCGTTATACGCCGCGATCACCTTCGGTAGCAGTCCGCCGGTGACGCCCGCCATGTCGCGCAGCCGCTCGAGATGACGCTGGCCGACATCCATGTTGGTGCTGGGCTTGGTCAGCGCTTTCACGTCGATCGAGGTGCCACGCTCGCGCGCAAAATCGGTCGCAGCGGCGGGCATGATCTGCATGAGGCCGTACGCACCAGCCGGGCTCTTGATCGTGTTGCGGAACCGCGATTCCTCAAGCGTGTGCGCATAGACCAACGCCTTGTCGATGTGCCAGCCACTGTCGGGCGTCCAGTTCGGCGTCGGATACCGCGCCTCGGCGGTCGACGTGACCCCCTGCGGGCAATTGTGCGCGAGCCAGACGGTCGTTGCCGGCAGGCTCAGCGCTTCCGCCACCCGGACCAAGTTGGCGAACTCGCGCGGGTCGCCGATCTTGGCCTGCTGGCGGATCACGGTGTCGGCCAGATCGGTCTCGCCGACCTCGACCAGTGCCGCTGCGACACGGACGTTGGGGCGTTTGCCGACGACCTTCCAGTCGCTGGCGACGAGCCCGCCGACCGACGTCCCCTTGTCCTTCATCGCGAGCTGCTGGCGCGCAAGCTGGCCGTAGAAGCTCTCGCCGAACTGTGCCGCCGCCTTCAGTCGGCCTTCAATCTTGTCGGGCCGCGAGCACACCATGTCCGCGCGCGACGCCCAGTATAGCGCCGCCGCGCGGAGATCGACGTCGCCGGCACGCGCCGCGACACCCTCGAACCCGGTCTCGGCGTTCGCGCAATCATTCTGTCGCCACGCCGACAATGCGCCGACCCAGCGGCCTTGCACTGCCCAGTCGCCGACGCCGTCCTGTGCCTTTGCCGCCATCACGCGCGCGTTCACGTCATCGCCCTGGAGGAAATAGATCCACGCGATCTTCTGCTGCCACTCGGTCAGCGCCTCGGGAGTGAGCCCCGGCGTGCTTTCCAGCAGCGACTGCGCCTCGCGGCCCATGTCCGCCTTGACGTAGGGCTGCATCTTCAACGCGAGATCGGCGGCGATCATGTCGCCCTGCAGGCTTTTCGCACGGACGCGACGCGGCGCGCCGTCCTGCCAGATCAACCGCTGTGCTGCCGGGAGGGGAGGCAGGTCGACCGCGCCGCGGGTCGTCGCAAGGCGCGAGATCTGTGCAGCTTCGGGCAGTTCGGGCGCTTCGTTGAGCAGCGCGACGAGCGGCTCCATCTCGACGCGCGGCGAGCCCTTCGCCGTATACATCTCAGCGCGTGCGATCGCGTGCAGCGGGCCCGGCTTCATCGTGTCGAGCCCGATCTGCGCGTCGGTCCACTTGCCGTCGCGGATCGCGGCAAACACGGTCCTGTAGGCCTCGCGCTGGCTCGCATCGAGCTGGTCGGGGATCTGCTCGATCGTCGGTGCGCCGATCAACTGCGTCGTGCCGAGCCGCGCGTCGCCGGCGGGCTCGCCAGCAACGGTCGCCGCGAGTGCTGGAAAGGGGAGGGCGCTGAGCCCCAGAACGATAGCTAGAGTCCGAATCATCTCACACCCTCTTGCGACGTCAGTCCGCGCATCAACATCTGCAAATCCTTCCAGGCCTCGGCCTTGGCCGCGGGCTTCTCGATCAGAAACCGCGGATGAAAGCTCGCGACCACACCGGTCTCGCTGGATGCTTCGCCAGACGCCGAACCGGACCCCATTTGTCCGGTCTTATGGTTAAATCCGTGCAAACGCCCGCGCGCCGCCTGTAATTCCGTCCCGAGGATGGCACGGCTCGCCGCATTGCCCAGCAACAGCAGCCGCCTGGGCGCAACCAACCCGATGTGATGCTTGGCGATTTCCGACAGCCGCGCCTCGACCTCGCTCTGGATCCGCCCCGCCGTCGGCCGCTTCGCGCAAACCGCCGCGAGATGTACTTCGTCACGTGTCAGACCGATCGCTGCGAGCATCTTGTCGAGCAACCGTCCCGATGCGCCACTCAACAACGCGCCCGCATCGCCGTCGTCGCGGTCGGGGCAATCGACAAGCACCATGACCGTAGCGTCAGTCGGGCCCACCGCCGAAAGCGAAACCCCGCTCCAGTCCGCCTCGGGAACCTCCGAACTGTTCCGCCAGGCGAGGAAATCAGCCAGCAAATGCGGCATCGCGGACGGTGCGACGACCGGTGCAGCAGGCGCAGCGGAGGGAACGACAAGCGGTTCGGGCGCCGCGAACCAGTCGCGTGGAACGTCGTCGACCAGCGTGTCAACGCCAGCCTCGTGCCACCAATCGAGCGCGCTCGCGGCGGCGTTTCGCCAATCGATAGTTTGGTCCGCCCCCACGGGGTAACCTATGCTGTATGGTTGACGTGGCGGTCAACTCGCGCAATCGCCGTATTGGACAAGATGGTGCCCGCCCGAGCCCGAACGAAGGGTGGGGCGCAAAGCTATGGCAATAGGGGACATCCCCCGGGAGACGATGATGACGACACGTGAATCGATGCCGTACGACGTGGTGATCGTCGGCGCTGGCCCGGCCGGTCTCTCGGCAGCGATCCGCCTGAAACAGCTGGCCGCGGAGAAGGACGCCGAGATCAGCGTCTGCGTGCTCGAAAAGGGCTCCGAAGTCGGCGCGCACATCCTGTCGGGCGCGGTCATCGATCCCAAGAGCCTCGACGAACTGCTGCCGACCTGGCGCGAGGACGGCTGCCCGCTGGCCGAAGTCCCGGTGACCGAGAACCATCACTGGATCCTGACCAAGACGAAGAAGAGCGAGATGCCGCACTTCGTCACGCCCTCGTTCATGCACAACAAGGGCACGTATACCGGCTCGCTCGGCAACCTTTGCCGCTGGCTCGCGGGCAAGGCGGAGGAACTCGGCGTCGAGATCTTCCCGGGCTTTGCAGCTGCCGAGATCCTGTTCAACGATGACGGCTCGGTGAAGGGCGTCGCGACCGGCGACATGGGCGTCGCCCGCGACGGCACGCACAAGGGCGACTACACCCCCGGCCTCGAACTCCACGCCAAATACACCTTCTTCTCGGAAGGCTGCCGCGGGCACCTGACGAAGGAACTGATCCGCACATTCGCGCTCGACAAGGACAGCGATCCGCAGGTCTACGGCCTCGGCATCAAGGAGCTGTGGGACATCGATCCCGAACTCCACGTCCCCGGCCGCGTCATCCATACGCAGGGCTGGCCGTTGTCCGAAACCGACGGCTCGAACGGCGGCGGCTGGATCTATCACCAGGCGAACGGCCAGGTCTCGATCGGCTTCGTCACGTGGCTGAACTACACCAACCCGTATCTCTCGCCGTTCAGCGAGATGCAGCGCTGGAAGACGCATCCCGAGATCGCCGCGCTTCTCAAGGGCGCCAAGCGCGTCAGCTACGGCGCGCGCGCGATCAGCGATGGCGGGCTGCAGTCGATCCCCAAGCTCGTCATGCCCGGTGCCGCCCTCATCGGCGACAGCGCGGGCTTCCTCAACGTCCCGCGGATCAAGGGCACGCATACCGCGATGAAGTCCGGCATGATGGCCGCCGAAGCCGCGGTCGAGGCGATCGTCTCGCAGCGCGGTCACGACGAACTCGCCGCCTATCCCGAGGCGTTCGAGAAATCGTGGGTGAAGAAAGAGCTGTCGGTCGTCCGCAACGTCGTGCCGCTGGTCAAGAAGTTCGGCGACCTCGTCGGCTCGGGCCTCGCCGGCGTGACGATGTGGATGGAGCATCTGGGCATCAAGGTGCCTTTCACGATGCACCATCATCCCGATAATGAGAGCCTGTGGCGCAAGGATCTCGTCAAGCCGATCGTCTATCCGAAGCCCGATGGCGTCCTGACGTTCGACCGCCTGTCCTCCGTCTTCATCTCGAACACTAACCACGAGGAGGACCAGCCGGTCCACCTGACGCTCAAGGACGCGAGCGTGCCGATCGCCTACAACCTGCCGATGTACGACGAGCCCGCGCAACGCTATTGCCCGGCCGGCGTTTACGAAGTCGTCGGCGAGGACACTGCCGATCCGAAGTTCGTCATCAACGCGCAGAACTGCGTCCACTGCAAGACCTGCGACATCAAGGACCCCACCCAGAACATCAACTGGGTCGTACCCGAGGGCGGCGGAGGCCCCAATTATCCCAACATGTAAGCGTCTGTTTCTCGCACTCGGTCTCGTCGTGGCGGCGCCCGCCACGGCGGCGACAACCGATTTGTCCGCCTATCTGAAGGCCCGCGCTGCCGATGCCGCCGGCGAGACCGACCTCGCAGCGGCCAGTTACGCCAAGGTGCTGGCGGCATCGCCCGACGATCCCGTCGTCGCGATCCGCGCCTATCGTGAAGCGCTCGAGGCGGGCGACATGCCGCTCGCCACGCGCGCCGTCGCGGTACTGGACAAGGCCGGCGTTGCCCCCGCCGACGCCGCGCTGATCCCGCTCGCCGATGCCGCCCGCCGCAACGACGCGAAGGCCGCCAGCGCTGCGATCGGCACGTTGTCGAGCGGCCCCCTCGTAGTCCTCGCGCCCTCGCTCTACGCGTGGGTCGCGCATGCCGAGGGCCGTGATCCCGAACCGTCGCTAGCGACCGCAGCGAAAGACCCCGTCGCCAACCGCTTCGCCACGGAAACGCGCGCTCTCATCGCCGCGGCACCGCGCAAGCAACCGCTGTCGATCGGCGTCTCGCGCCTGCTCGCCCGCCTCGCCAGCGACCTCAGCGCAGGCGAACCCTCGCCGCTGTCGATCGCACTCACCCAGGCAGCCCTGCGCGCCGACCCCACCTACGACGCAGCGCGCGTCCTCCTCGCCGACGCGCTCGCCCGCAACAAGCTGGTCGACCGGGCGCTCGTCGTTCTCGACGGCGTCGACGCAAAGAGCCCGTCCGCCCCAGCAGCCGCCGCCGAACGCATCGACATCCTCGCCACCGCCGACCGCAACGGCGAAGCGCTCGCCGCCGCCAAGAACCGCGTCGACCAGAAGGGGTCGGAGCCCGCCGACTGGCAACGCTACGCCGACCTGCTGCTGACCACCGGCAACCCCGCCGAAGCCGCGACCTGGTACCAGCGCATCATCGCCGCCGACGGCGCGAAGGGCGGCAGCTGGGGCAACTGGCTGCAATATGGCGGCGCACTCGACCAGGCCGGCCGCTGGCCCGAAGCGCGCGACGCACTGGAAAAAGCCGTCGCCCGCGGCCCCGCGCAACCGCTCGCGCTCAATTATCTCGGCTTCGCGCAAGTCGAGCACGGCGACGACATCCCCGCCTCGATCAAGCTGTTAGAACGCGCCAGCCGGATCGACCCGACCAACGCGTCGATCACCGACTCGCTGGGCTGGGCCTACCACCTCTCCGGCAACACCGCCCGAGCGCTCCCCCTGCTCGAAGCCGCCGCGCAAGCCGAACCCACCAACGCAGAAATTGCCGACCACCTCGGCGACGCCTATTGGAGCACCGGCCGAAACTACGAAGCGCGCTACGCCTGGCGCGCCGCGTTGCTGACCGCCGAACCCGCAGACACGGCGCGCATAACCGCCAAGATCGCCAACGGCCTTCCCGCCAATGCCCGCCGCTGAAACAACGACTCCCGCCCTAAAGCCGAGAGGGAAGGGGCTTGCTCGGCCAACATCCGTCACCCCAGCGAACGCTGGGATCTCCCACGAGGCGCGCACCGCCCGCCAAACGATAAGATCCCAGCGTTCGCTGGGATGACGGTCGATTGTTGGCTAAGCGCATAGGCAAAGCACGCACCAAGCCCGCCGCCAAACCCCGAGACCGACAATGCCCGCCATCACCGAACCCGCTCCCGCCAAGATCAACCTAGCCCTCCACGTCCGCCGCCGCCGCCCCGACGGCTACCATGATCTCGAAACGCTCTTCGCCTTCGCCACGGAAGGCGACCTGATCACGGTAGAACCCGCCCAAACCAACAGCTTCACCATAACCGGCCCCTTCGCCGCAGCACTCCTCCCCGTCGAGAGCATCACCCCGACCCCCAACACCACCCCGGCGAAGGCCGGGGCCCAATTGGGGACGGACAACAACGAAGCACCGCGCTTGTTTAGCCCCACTCCAGGCGCCGCCCCCTGGCAAGGCAACCTCGTAACCGCCGCAGCAGACGCCTTCACCACCGCCTTCGCCCCGAACACCCACCACGCCATAACCCTAGAAAAGCACCTCCCCATCGCCTCAGGCATAGGCGGAGGTTCAGCGGACGCCGCCGCCACGCTCCGCGCGCTGGCCCGCCTCCACGGCGTACCCCCAACCGACCCCCGCCTCTACGAAATCGCCGCACAGCTCGGCGCAGACGTCCCCGCCTGCCTAGCCAACCGCACCACACTCGGCACCGGCAAAGGCGACACTCTCACCACCCTGGAAGGCCTGTCCGGCACCCCCCTCCTGCTCGTAAACCCCGGCGTCGCGGTCTCCACCGCCGCCGTCTTCAAGACCTGGGACGGCCAAGACCGAGGCCCGATCCCCGAAGGCAATCTCCTCGATCGTGCAAAAGCCGGCCGCAACGACCTCGAACCCCCCGCGCTGGCCCTCGCCCCCGCAATCGCCGAAGTCCGCACGCTCCTCGACGCAGCCCAAGGCGTCCTCCTGTCCAGGATGTCTGGCTCCGGCGCCACCTGCTTCGCGCTGTTCGAAACCCCCGAAGCCAGAGACACCGCCGCCACCGCCGCCCAAGCCAAAGGCTGGTGGACGCTCGCAACGAAGCTCGCCTGATCGATCGATAGGCGGCGGCACCTTTGAGACGGGGCGTCACAGCGCCGCCACCGCCCGTCGTCCTGACGAAAGTCAGGATCCAGAGCCGCAAACGAACTGCCCGTCACAGACACCCTTCAAACTTTAGATCAGTCGGCCGTCAAAACCCTGCATCCAAACAACCCGAACCGATCTCGACCTAAGCGCCCACACCGCCGATCCCGTCCCTCGTCGGTCATCCCGAACGTGTTCGGCATTATCTCCCACAACAAAAGCACCTCCCCGGCGAAGGCCGGGGCCCAGTTGGGAAACGCTCCTGACGACAGCCGCACGCCGTCACGCCAACCTCTCCACTTGAACCCGGCCTCCGCCGGTGAGGTGCATTTGTCCGAATCGTGTCCGCATCGACCGTCTTCCAACGCCTGCACTCAACGATCTCACGAACTCGTAGGCCCGGAGCTTCGGGCATGCGGACACGGCGGATGCTAGAATGACGCCGTTCCCGCGCCCAACGGGCTCTGCACGACGCCACCGCCGCAAATTTCCCGCAACAAACCCACCGTTCCCCACTTGTTCCAAAAGAACAAAGAGAATACATGGTGTTTGACGCGTTGAATGGCACGCGCGCTTGCTTTAGCGATGGGAGCATATTCGATGGCCGCTAATCTGAAAGTGATCGACACCGGCATGGCAACCGCAACCAACGACCGGCAGAAGGCGCTCGACGCCGCGCTCGCGCAGATCGACCGCGCCTTCGGCAAGGGCTCGGCAATGCGCCTGGGCTCCAAGGAAACCATGCAGGTCGAGGTCATCTCGACCGGCTCGCTCGGGCTTGACATCGCGCTCGGCGTCGGCGGCCTGCCGCGCGGCCGCGTGATCGAGATCTACGGTCCGGAAAGCTCGGGCAAGACCACGCTCGCGCTCCACGTGATCGCCGAGGCGCAGAAGGGCGGTGGCACCGCGGCGTTCGTCGATGCCGAGCACGCGCTCGACCCGGTTTACGCCAAGAAGCTCGGCGTCAACATCGACGAACTGATCGTCTCGCAGCCGGACACCGGCGAGCAGGCGCTTGAGATCGTCGATACGCTGGTCCGCTCGAACGCGATCGACGTGCTCGTGGTCGACTCGGTCGCAGCGCTCGTACCGCGCGCCGAAATCGAAGGCGAGATGGGCGACAGCCATGTCGGCCTCCAGGCCCGCCTGATGTCGCAGTCGCTGCGCAAGCTGACCGGCTCGATTAGTCGCTCGCGCTGCATGGTGATCTTCATCAACCAGCTCCGCATGAAGATCGGCGTCATGTACGGCAACCCCGAGACGACGACCGGCGGCAACGCGCTGAAGTTCTACGCCTCGGTCCGCCTCGACATCCGCCGCATCGGCGCGATCAAGGCCGGCGAAGAGGTGACGGGCAACCAAACGCGCGTCAAAGTCGTCAAGAACAAGGTCGCACCGCCGTTCAAGCAGGTCGAGTTCGACATCATGTACGGGCAGGGCGTCTCCAAGCTCGGCGAGATCCTAGATCTCGGCGTGAAGGCGGGCCTGGTCGAGAAGTCCGGCGCGTGGTTCAGCTACGACAGCGTTCGTTTGGGGCAAGGCCGCGAGAACTCGAAGACGTTCCTCAAGGACAATCCCGAAACCGCCGACCGCCTCGAAAAGCAGATCCGTGCGCGCACCGACAAGGTCGCCGAAGAAATGATGGCTGGCCCCGAAGAAGGCGACGACGCCTAACCCTACTTTCCCTCTCCCTCCGGGGAGAGGGAGGGACCCATTGCCTTCGCAATGGGAGGGTGAGGGCATGGTGCTTGGCCCATGGCTCATGAGGCCGAAGATGCGCACGACTGATAGTTCGAACACATGGTGAACTGACGCCGCGCCAGCCCACCTCCCAACACCACCCCGGCGAAGGCCGGGGCCCAGTTGGCATGACCCTGCAAATAAAACTCTGTGCTAAACCAAGCTCTTTAGCGGCAATGACCCCACATTCTTGAACGAGCCCCCCCCCTTGTTCTCCCGCGAAGGCGGGAGCCCAGTCTGGATCCCCGCCTTCGCGGGGAAACAAGGAAAAGCAGCGCGCCAGGCTCGGGAAAGCCTCAAAATCTGGCAACACCAAACCGTCACCAGCGTCTACACTTCCTATACTTCACTCCGAACCACCGCCCCAAACCGCAACCAAAAGTACCCCGACCCATGACCACCGCCTACGACTGGACCGGCAGAATAGGCGACGTCTGGGCCGAGGAATGGCGCCGAACCGACCGCAGTTTCACCAACCTGACCCCGCATCTGAGCGCCGCGATCCTGTCTGCCGCCATCCCCCAAACCCGCAAGATCATCGACATAGGCTGCGGCGCCGGCGCGACCTCACTAGCCACCGCGCAAGCGCTCCCGACCGCGCAGATAACTGGCATAGATCTCTCACCCACCCTGATCGAGACCGCCAAACACCGCGCCAAAACCGCATTCAACGCCAGCTTCGAATGCGCGGACATCACCGCCGCCGCCCCGAACCACGCCCCAATCGACCTCTACGTATCCCGCCACGGCGTCATGTTCTTCGCGGACCCCGTCGCCACCTTCACGACATTAGCCGAAGCCGCCGCCCCAGACGCAACACTCGTCTTCTCCTGTTTCGTCGACCGCGCCGCCAACCGCTGGGCCACCGAAATCATCACCGCGACCGGCGGCAATTCAGACGCTTCGGCAAGCACCGCACCCGGCCCCTTCGCCTTCGCCGACCCGACCTACGTCGCGAGTATTCTCGAGAAATCCGGTTGGCATGTCGCATCACCCCAGCGTGTCGAATTCGCCTACCGGGCAGGGGAAGGCACCGACCCCGTAGCCGACGCCGTCGACTATTTCCGCCGCATCGGCCCCGCCGCCTCCGCCATCCGCGACGTCGCCCCCGAGGAACGCGAGCGCCACATCGCGCGTCTCACCCAGGTCTGCGACCGGTACCGACGCGGCGACACGGTGGAATTCCCCGCCGCCGCCTGGATCTGGACCGCGCGCAAATCGTCCGAATAAAAAACAGGGGGTTCAGCATGATCATCGTCCACCACCTCGAAAACTCGCGATCGCAGCGGATCCTCTGGATGCTCGAGGAACTCGGCCTCCCCTACGAGATCAAGCGCTACGAGCGGAACAAGGCCACGATGCTCGCCCCGCCCGAACTCAAGCAGGTCCATCCGCTCGGCAAGTCGCCGGTAATCGAAGATGACGGCCAGGTGGTCGCCGAGACCGGCGCGATCGTCGAATATCTCGTCGACAAGGCGGACGGCAAACTCGGCGCCCCCGCCAACCGCGCCGACGCGCTGCGCTACCGCTTCTGGCTCCACTATGCCGAAGGCTCGATGATGCCGCCGCTGCTCCTCAAGCTCGTCCTCGCGCGCATCCCGATCCTGGGCAAGGCGGCGACCAAGAAGATCCAGCCGATGATCGACGTCCATCTCGACTATGTCGAATCCGAACTGTCGCAGCGCCCGTGGTTCGCCGGCGCCGAGATGACCGCCGCCGACATCATGATGAGCTTCCCCCTCGAAGCCGCCCGCAGCCGCGGCGGCCTCAACGAGTCCCGCCCCGCGACGATCGCGTGGCTGGCAAAGGTCCACGCGCGACCCGCGTATCAGGCCGGCCTCAAGAAGGGCGGCCCCTACGCCTACGCTTGAGTAGCGCAAGTCGGGAACCAGATGGGGGCCAAGAAGACGATCTCTCCCCCAAAGACCACCCCGGCGAAGGCCGGGGCCCAGTTGGAAAGGTCGAAATAACGATGCGCTACGGTGATCACTGGCGTCTCCCAAGTGGACCCCGGCCGTCGCCGGGGAGGTACTTCTTCAGTGATCTGCCAGCGTAAAAGGACAGCCTTGAGAAGTTACCGGTTCAAGATGCCGTCTAACCTCAAATCTGCCCCGGCCCGATCTTCTCGTAGCTATCCACGTCCACCTTTGGCCCATGCCCGGTAGGCGCATGCGGGAAATCCCGATCGGCCGGTTCCCGCTCGTCGAGCCCGCCCTCCCACTTCGCCACCACGGTCGCCGCTACGGCATTCCCGATCACGTTGGTCGCCGAGCGTCCCATGTCGAGGAAATGATCCACCGCCAGGATCAGCAGGATCCCCGCCTCCGGGATCTTGAACATCGACAGCGTCCCCGCAATCACCACCAGCGATGCGCGAGGCACCCCCGCAATCCCCTTCGACGTCACCATCAGCACCAACAGCATCGCGATCTGCTGCCCGATCGGCATGTGGATACCGTACGCCTGCGCGATGAACAGCGACGCGAACGTCATGTACATCATCGACCCGTCGAGATTGAACGAATAGCCCAGCGGCAGCACGAAGCTGGCGATCCGCGGCGGCACGCCGAACCGGTCGAGCGCCTCCAGCGTCCGCGGATACGCCGCCTCGGATGATGCCGCGGAGAACGCCAGGATTAACGGATCGCGGATATACCGCACGAGCAACCGCGTCCGCGGCCCGATCAGCAGGAACGCGATCCCGATCAGCACCGCCCACAGCAGCGCCAGCCCGATATAGAAGCTCAGCATGAAATACCCGAGCTGCCCGAGGATGGTCGGGCCCCGCTCGGCAAGCGTCGCGGTCACCGCCGCAAACACCGCGAACGGCGCGAACCGCATCACGTAGTTGGTGATCTGGAGCATCACCGCGACCAGCGCTTCGATCGCCTTCACGAGCGGCGCGGCCTTCTCGCCGACCGCGGTGATCGCGACGCCGACGAACACCGAGAACACGACGATCTGGAGGATCTCGTTGCCCGCCATCGCCGCGATCATCGAATCGGGGATGATGTGCGTGATGAACTTGGCGAGATCGAATGCCGCCCGGTCGACGCCGCTCGACGCGGTCGCCGGCGGGATCGCGAGCGCGAGACCTACACCCGGCTTCAACACGTTGACGAGGATCAGGCCCAGGGTGAGCGACAAAAGGCTAGCGCAGATGAACCAGCCGAGGCTGCGCAATCCGACCCGCCCGAGCGCACCGGTATCGCCCATATGCGCGATCCCGACCACCAGCGTCGAGAACACCAGCGGCGCGATGATCATCTTGATCAGCCGCAGGAACAGCGTCGTCACGATCGAGAAATAGCCGGCGATGTCCTTCAGCCGTTCGGCGGACTCGGCCGTGCCGTTGTCGATCGACGCGTTTAGGATCCAGCCGACGACCATCCCCGCGACGAGGCCGAACAAGATGTAATAGGTTAGCCGCTTGGCCATTAATCGCTCCCGAGAAGTGCGAACAGGGAAGGGGATTGCGGCGCCCGGGTCAAGGACCCTATCGTCCGGCGATGTCGACCGTACGCCACAAGCCCGCCTTCAGCCCCTCGCGCCGCGACCTGCTGAGCCTCGCCATCGCGGCACCATTGCTATCGACCACCGCGATCCTCCGCGCCGCTGAGCCGGACCTGTCGGCGCTGTCCGACATCACCGGCACGACCAGGCCGATCGATACCGCCGAACGCGCTGCGAGGCTGGTGCACGCGCAGGCGTTGATGAAGGCGGCGGGCATCGGCGCGGTGCTGATCGAGCCGGGATCGTCGATGATCTACTTCACCGGCGTCCGCTGGCACACGAGCGAGCGGCTGACGCTGGCGATCCTCCCGGTCGAGGGCGAGCCGTGCATCGTCACGCCGTTCTTCGAGGAACCCTCGGTGCGCGAGACGCTCGCCGTCCCCGCCGAGGTGCGCGTCTGGCAGGAGGACGAGAATCCGCTCGCCGTGGTCGCCGGCTTCCTGCGCGACCGAAAGCTCGCCACGCGGCCGATCGGGCTGGAGGCGGAGGTGCGCTACTTTGCTTATGCGGGGCTCCAGCGCGTGCTGCCCGATGCGAGGATTGTCTCCGCCGACCCGGTCGTCCGCGCCTGCCGGATGATCAAGACCCCCGCCGAGATCGCGCTGATGCAGGCGGCGACCGAGGTCACGCTCGCCGCCTATCGCTGGACCAAGCCGCGCGTCGAGAAGGGCATGACCGGCCCGGAAATCGGCGCGCTCATGAATGCCGCGACCAAGAAACTCGGCGGCGCGCCCGAATTCGCGCTCGCGCTGATCGGCGAGGCGTCCGCCTATCCGCACGGCAGCCGCGAGATCCACCGCGTCGCCGACGGCCAGGTCGTGCTGATGGACTGTGGCTGCACCTTGCAGGGTTATCAGTCCGACATCTCGCGCACCTGGGTCCACGGCGCGGCAACCGTCGACCAGCGCAGGACGTGGGACCAGGTCGCCCGCGGCCAGCAGATCGCGTTTGCCGCGGCCAAGATCGGCGCACCCGCCGGCAGCATCGACGACGCGGTGCGGCGCCATTACGAAACGCTCGGCTATGGCCCCGGCTACAAGCTCCCCGGCCTGTCGCATCGCACCGGCCACGGCATCGGCATGGACGGCCACGAACCCGTCAACCTCGTCCGCGGCGAGACGACCAGGCTCGCAGCGGGGATGTGTTTCTCGGACGAGCCGGGCATCTACATTCCCGGGAGGTACGGCGTGCGGATCGAGGATTGTTTCCACATGACTGATGCGGGCCCGAAATGGTTCAGCGAGCCGCCCAGGTCGCTGGATGCGCCGTTGGGGTAGTGGAGGCCTAAGGACCGCCACCACACCGGCGAAGGCCGGGGCCCAATTGGGGGACGGCGATAACGAAGCGCTGCTCTCCATTATTTCCGCCTCTCCAATTGGGCCCCGGCCTTCGCCGGGGTGGTGCATTGGGCGAACGGCAGCTCTCAACGAACCGCAGCACCCGCCTCCTTGTTCTCGCGCGAAGGCGGGAGCCCAGTCTGGATCCCCGCCTTCGCGGGGAAACAAGCCATCTTCGTTTCAATACGATGCGTGCAAGGCGAGCGCTACACCTCCACTTGAGCGAACCGCCCCGCTCGCCTAAGTCCCCGCGCATGACATCGACGAACGACATCCGCCGCGGCTTCCTCGACTATTTCGGATCGCAGGGGCACCAGATAGTGCCCAGCGCACCGCTCGTGCCGCAGAACGACCCGACGCTGATGTTCGTCAACGCCGGGATGGTGCCGTTCAAGAACGTCTTCACCGGCCTCGAATCGCGCCCCTACACCACAGCCACCTCGTCGCAGAAATGCGTCCGCGCCGGCGGCAAGCACAACGATCTCGACAATGTCGGCTACACCGCGCGCCACCACACGTTCTTCGAAATGCTCGGCAATTTCTCGTTCGGCGATTATTTCAAGGAACAGGCGATCGTCCACGCCTGGACGTTGCTGACGCGCGAATGGGGCCTGTCGCCCGACAAATTGACCGCCACCGTCTACCACACCGACGACGAAGCGTTCGATCTCTGGAAGAAGGTCGCCGGCCTCCCCGATCACCGCATCATCCGCATCCCGACCAAGGACAATTTCTGGTCGATGGGCGACAGCGGGCCGTGCGGGCCGTGCTCGGAAATCTTCTACGATCACGGCGACCACATCTTCGGCGGCCCTCCCGGCAGCCCCGACGAGGACGGCGATCGCTTCGTCGAGATCTGGAACCTCGTGTTCATGCAATACGAGCAGGAGAATGCCGAGATCGTCGGCAACCTGCCCAAGCCCTCGATCGACACCGGCATGGGGCTCGAGCGCATCGCCGCGGTCATGCAGGGCGTCACCGACAATTACGACACCGACACGTTCAAGGCGCTGATCGCCGCCTCGGGCGCGCTGACGCACACCGCAACCGATGGCGCCAACACCGCCAGCCACCGCGTGATCGCCGATCACCTGCGCACCGCGGGCTTCCTGATCGCGGACGGCGTGCTGCCCGCGAGCGAGGGCCGCGGCTATGTCCTGCGCCGGATCATGCGCCGCGCGATGCGCCACGCGCACATCCTCGGCGCCAAGCAGCCGCTGATGCACCGTCTGGTCCCCGCCCTCGTTACCGAAATGGGCGCCGCCTATCCCGAGCTGTCGCGCGCACGTCCGCTGATCGAGGCGACGTTGCAGCAGGAGGAAACGCGCTTCCGCCAGACGCTCGACAAGGGGCTGAAGCTGCTCGACGAAGCGACCACCGGGATGACCGACGGCACGCTCGCCGGCGACGTCGCATTCAAGCTCTACGACACCTACGGCTTCCCGTACGACTTGACCGAGGACGCGCTGCGCGAACGCAACATCGCGGTCGACCGCGAAGGCTTCGACACCGCGATGGCCGAACAGAAGCGCGCCGCCCGCGCCGCCTGGAAGGGCTCGGGCGCGAAGGCCTCGGACGATATCTGGTTCGACATCGTCGAGCAGACCGGCGGCACCGAATTCCTCGGCTACGCATCGGATACGGGCGAGGGCGAAGTCGTCGCACTGGTCAAGGACGGAGCCCGCGTTGACCACGCCACCACCGGCGATACGGTGGCGATCGTCGTCAACCAGACGCCTTTCTACGGCGAAAGCGGCGGCCAGGTCGGCGACGCGGGCCACATCTCGAACGACAGCGGCCTGCGCGCGAACGTCACCGAGACCTCGAAGCAACTCGGCCGCGTGTTCGTCCATCACGCGATCGTCGACGCCGGCGAGATCAAGGTCGGCGACCCGGTCAAGCTCCAGATCGACGTCGCCCGCCGCGCACAGATCCGCGCCAATCACTCCGCAACGCACCTCCTGCACGAGGCCCTCCGCGAGCGCCTCGGCACGCACGTCGCGCAGAAAGGGAGCCTCGTCGCGCCCGACCGCCTGCGCTTCGACTTCTCGCAGCCGGTCGCGATGACCCCCGCCGACATCGCGCAGGTCGAGGCCGACGTGAACGCGCAGGTCCGCGGCAACGGCGCGGTGACGACGCTGCTGATGACCCCCGACGACGCGATCGCGATGGGTGCGATGGCACTGTTCGGCGAGAAATACGGCGACGAGGTTCGCGTCGTATCGATGGGATCGACCGACGAGGGCACCTACTCGATCGAGCTGTGCGGCGGCACGCATGTCAACGCGCTCGGCGACATCGGCCTGTTCAAGGTCGTCGGCGAAGGCGCGGTCTCCAGCGGCATCCGCCGTGTCGAGGCGCTCACCGGCGAAGCGGCGCGCGCCTATCTAACCAGCCGCGACGATCGCCTCCGCGAGGCTGCGGCGGTACTCAAATCGACCCCCGACGAGGTCCCGGCGCGCGTCGCATCGCTGCTCGAAGACCGCCGCCGCCTCGAACGCGAACTCGCCGACGCGAAGAAGGCGCTCGCGCTCGGCGGCGGTGGATCGGGCGAAGCGGCTGGCCCGGAGCAAGTCGGCAACGTCGCGTTCATCGGCCAGGTGCTCAACGACTTCGAAGCCAAGGGCCTGCGCGGAGCGGTCGACGAGGCCAAGCAGCGTCTGGGTTCGGGTATCGCGGTGATGGTCGCGATCAACGACGGCCGCGCTTCGGTCGCGGTCGGCGTGACGGCGGACCTGGTGCCCAGCCACAACGCCGTCGACCTGCTCAAGATCGCGGTGGCGACGCTGGGCGGGCAGGGCGGCGGCGGCCGTCCCGACATGGCTCAGGGCGGTGGACCTGAAGGCGACAAGGCTGCGGAAGCAGTGGCGGCGGTGCGGACGAAGTTGGAAGCGGCGGGCGCCTGAACTCGCCGCCGCAGCAAGCTAACCCCAAGCAATGTTCCCCCGCGGACGCGGGGGCCCAGCTAAGTACCGCTAGCTGCCTTGACTCCTGGACCCCCGCCTTTGCGGGGGTCCAGTGGCTGCGCGGATGAAGTCACCCGCGACAACTACCTCCGCCCCGGCGAAGGCCGGGGCCCAATTGGCAAGGCCGATATAACGGAGGCTCGTCCCTCGTTACAGCCGTTCCCCAATTGGGCCCCGGCCTCCGCCGGGGTGGTGCTTATGTGGAGCGCGGAGCCTTATTTCAGAAGGCAAGTCAGCCCCCACGAACCTTCGCCAGCGTAGTCCCAGCGGTAATCGCCTCGATATCCGTCACCACATGCAGCAACCGCACCCCAGGCCGAGACATCGCCTGGTTCAGCGTCCCCGCAAAATCTTCGGTCCGAGAAACCGTCTCCGCCCAACACCCATAAGCCCGCCCCAGCGCAGCAAAGTCCGGGTTCCGCAACCCAGTCCCCGACACCCGCCCCGGATACTCCCGCTCCTGATGCATGCGGATCGTGCCGTAGGCGCCATTATCCACGACGATCACCAGAATGTCCGCGCCGTGTGCGACCGCTGTTGCCAGTTCTTGGCCGTTCATCAGGAAGCAGCCGTCGCCTGCCAGCGCCACGACGGTCCGTTCCGGATGACGCAACGATGCTGCGACCGCGGCCGGCACGCCGTACCCCATTGCTCCAGCCGTCGGCGCTAGCTGCGTGCCCGGTCCGGCGTACGCCCAGTACCGATGCCACCAGCCCGAGTAATTCCCCGCGCCGTTGCAGATGATCGCATCCGCCGGCAGCCGCTCTCGCATCGCCGTTACGCAGGGGCCGAGGTCCATGACGAGGTCACGCGGGCTTGGCGTCGACCACGCAAGCCACTCCGCATGCGCCTCCGCCCCGGCAGTTCGCGGCGGTAGGTCGACCGCCAGCAACGCTTCGGCAAACTCCTCCATCCCCGCACACACCGCCACGTCCGCGCGGTAAGTCCGGTGCAGTTCGTCCGGATCGGGGTGGACGTGGATCAGACGCTGCCCAGAATGATCGGGCGTGATCAGCGCATACCCATCGGTCGTCGCCTCCCCCAGCCGCGGCCCGACGACCAGCAGCAGATCCGCCGCCTTCACCCGCTCGACCAGCTTCGGATTGGGTCCATACCCCAAATTTCCAGCCCAAACCGGGCAGTCGTTCGGGATCGCATCCTGCCGCCGAAACGCCGCCACCACCGGGATCCCGTTACGATCTGCCCAAGTCGAGAACGCCCCTGACGCCGCTACATCCCAGCCTGCGCCGCCGACGATCGCTAACGGCCGCTCCGCCGTTGTCAAAAGGTCGGCGAGCAAGTCCAACGTATCGGTATCGCAAGCTTGTGCGACCCGCTCGACCCGAGGCCGATCGACCGCCTCGACCACATCCAGCAGCATGTCCTCAGGCAACGCCAGCACCACCGACCCCGGCCGCCCCGACATCGCCGTCGCATAGGCCCGCGCGACATATTCCGGGATCCGCCGCGCATCGTCGATCCGCGCCGCCCACTTCGCGATGGGGGCAAACATCGCCTGGAAATCGATCTCCTGGAACGCCTCGCGGTCGCGCGTGCCGCGGTCGATATCGCCCACGAAGAGGATCATCGGCTGCGAATCCTGCATCGCGACGTGCACGCCGATCGACGCGTTGGTCGCGCCCGGCCCGCGGGTCACGAACGCCACCCCCGGCCGATGCGTCAGCGTCCCGTCCGCGCACGCCATGAACCCGACACCGCCCTCCTGCCGACACACCACGAGGTCGATCGCCGGCGTATCATGCAGCGCATCGAGCACGGCGAGGAAGCTCTCCCCCGGCACGGTGAATATCCGGTCGCAGCCCTGTGCGACGAGTTGGTCGACCAGAATACGGCCGCCGGTGCGTGGTGTGATCATCTGCGTATCCTGCCGCCGGTCGCGTGCGAAGTCGAGAAATGTCGCGTCGACCGGTGAGACGCGGCTACGCTTGCGCCGAAGTCGGGACCAACCCGACTCGCCCGGAGAGGATCATGACCGAATTCACCACCGTCGCCAGTGGCTTGCGCTTCCCCGAAGGTCCCGTCGCGATGCCCGACGGCAGCATCATCCTCGTCGAAATCGAAGCCGGCCGCATCACTCGCATCGCCCCAGACGGATCGAAAACGACGGTCGCCGAACCCGGCGGCGGCCCCAACGGCCTCGCGATCGGCGCGGACGGCAAGCTCTATTGCTGCAACAACGGCGGCTTCGCGTGGCGCGAGGCCAACGGCTTCCTTACCCCGCACGGCCAGCCGGACGACTATTCGGGCGGCCGGATCGAGCGGATCGACATCGCCACCGGCGTGGTCGAGATCCTCTACAAGGACGGCGATTTCGGCTGCTCGCTGCGAGGCCCCAACGACATCGTCTTCGATTCGCACGGCGGCTTCTGGTTCACCGACCACGGCAAATCGCGCGCCCGCGCCCGCGACATCACCGGCATCTTCTACGCGAAGGCCGACGGCAGCCATCTGGAAGAAGTCATCTTCCCGAGCGAAAACCCCAACGGTATCGGCCTCTCGCCCGACGGCACGCGGCTGTACGCGGCGGAGACGTTCACCTGCCGGCTGATGGCGTTCGACATCGTCGCGCCCGGCAAGGTCGCCAGCACGTCGGGCACGCCGCTCTACCGTCCCGCCGGCTACAAGTTCTTCGATTCGCTCGGCATCGAGGCATGCGGCAACATCTGCGTCGCGACGATCGGGGAATGCGGCATCAGCGTGATCTCGCCCGCCGGAGAACTGGTCGAGTTCGTCGCGACCGACGACGTGTTCACGACCAACATCTGCTGGGGCGGTGTGGACATGATGGACGCGTACATCACCTGCTCGGGCAGCGGCCGGCTGGTGAAGACGCGGTGGAAGCGGTCGGGGTTGAAGCTGGCGTATTGAGCCGACTCAATCCTCCCCCGCCAGGGGGAGGTGGCACCGAAGGTGACGGAGGGGGAGGACACGTAACGGAGGTTTCCCTTTCCGCCCCCTCCGTCCGGCAAAGGCCGGCCACCTCCCCCTGGCGGGGGAGGATCGTGAGAAGTCGCTCGAGGTACGTTGCCGAGTGCCAACCACCGGCTTATGCGAGGCCAAAGACCTTAGGAGGATGCATGGCGAACAAGCTCTACACCGACGCGGCGGCGGCGCTCGAAGGCGTGCTGTTCGACGGCATGACGATCTGCGCGGGCGGGTTCGGGCTCTGCGGCATCCCAGAACGCCTGATCGACGCAATCGAGGCGTCTGGGGTGAAGGACCTGACGATCGCCAGCAACAATGCCGGGATCGACGGGCAGGGCCTCGGCAAACTGCTCCGCTCGCGCCAGGTGAAGAAGATGATCTCGTCCTATGTCGGCGAGAACAAGGAATTCGAGCGGCAGTATCTCAGCGGTGAACTCGAGGTCGAGTTCTGCCCGCAGGGCACGCTCGCCGAACGCTGCCGGGCAGGGGGGGCGGGCATCCCCGGCTTCTACACCAAGACCGGCGTCGGCACGCAGGTCGCCGAGGGCAAGGAAACCAAGGTCTTCGATGGCCAGGAATATATCCTCGAACGCGGCATCCGCGCCGATCTCGCGATCATCAAGGGCTGGAAGGCGGACGAGAGCGGCAACCTCATCTTCCGCAAGACCGCACGCAACTTCAACCAGCCGATGGCGACTGCGGGGAAGATCTGCGTCGCCGAGGTCGAGGAGATCGTCCCCGTCGGCAGCCTCGATCCCGACACGATCCACCTGCCGGGCATCTACGTGAAGCGGATGATCGTCGGCGCGCCGTACGACAAGCAGATCGAGTTCCGCACCGTTCGCGAGCGGGTTTCCGCGTGAAGCGAGGCCTGATGGTTGATCGCGAGCACTCCCCGTTCTCCTGCGAACGCAGGAGCCCAGGGTCACGAGCGCTGCGGGTGGTATCCTGGACCCCTGCGTTCGCAGGGGCACTGGTGCTCCAAGGCTGCGTCAGCGTGTCCGCGCCGACCTCGATCGCAGCCACACCGACTGTCTCCGCCCCCGTCACCGTCGACGGCGTCCCCGCCGGCATGCAGTATCTCTACGCCTCGGGCGAAGCCGCCGCCGTCAGCATCCAGGCCTGGAACGCGCTCGTCGGCTACGTCGGCTCGCAACGCACACCAACCTCGGTCGTTCTCGACCAAGGCGCCACGCTTGCCGCGCCGGTCTTCACCACCTGCGGCAACAAGCCCAAAGCCGCGGTGTTCGACGTCGACGAAACCGTCCTCCTCAACCTCGGCTTCGAATACGACGCATCCTCCGGCCAACCCTGGTCCGATCCCCGCTGGCAGGACTGGGAGCGGACCGGCGTCAAGCAGGTCGCGCCCGTCCCCGGCGCCCTTGCAGCGCTCACCCAGCTCCGCGCGATGGGCGTCACGGTGATCTTCAACACCAACCGCTCCGCCGCCAACGCCGCGCAGACTGAGGCCACGATCGAAGCCGCCGGCCTCAGCCCAGCGCGCCACGGCGAGACGCTGTTCCTCGCCGGCGACGACGCGATGGGCTCGAAGAAGGACGGCCGCCGCGCGATGATCGCGGCGCGGTACTGCGTCGTCGCGATGGGCGGCGACCAGCTCGGCGACTTCAGCGACCTGTTCAACGCCGGCCAGACCCCCGCTGCGCGCCGCGCCGCCGTCCAGTCGCCCGCGATCGCCGCGAAATGGGGAGCAGGGTGGTTCGTCCTGCCCAACCCCGTCTACGGCACCGCGCTGAAAGGCGACCGCGACGAGGTATTCCCGCCAGCAGTCCGCTGGGCCCCGACAGGAGGCGTACGCTGATGGCCGACCATCCCAACGCGATCGCGCTCGACAAGGGCGCGCAACTCACCAGCGAATCGGTCGAGGTCGCGCGGATCTGGATCACCAACGGCGCCGGCAGCAACGTGCTGATCGACGCGGGCATCCTCGAAGAGCCCACCGTGTTCGGCTACCTTCTTGCCGACACGATCCGCCACGCCGCGCGCGCCTATGCGGGCACCTGGGGCCTCGACGAGGACGCCGCGTTGCAGGCGATCGTCGACGGCGTCGGCACCGAGCTTCGCGAACAATTCACGACCATCACCACAATCCAGGAAGGAATGCACTGATGCCCTGGGACCGTAACCAGATGGCCGCGCGCGCCGCCAAGGAATTGAAGGACGGCTATTACGTCAATCTCGGCATCGGCATCCCGACGCTGGTCGCGAACAACATCCCCGAGGGCATGACCGTCACGCTCCAATCGGAGAACGGCATGCTCGGGATCGGCCCGTTCCCGTACGCGGGCGAGGAGGACGCCGACCTGATCAACGCCGGCAAGCAGACGATCAGCGAACTCCCCTCGTCGGTCTATTTCAGCTCGTCGGACAGCTTCGCGATGATCCGCGGTGGCCATATCGACCTTACGGTGCTCGGCGCGATGGAGGTCAGCGAAGGCGGCGACATCGCCAACTGGATGATCCCCGGCAAGATGATCAAGGGCATGGGCGGCGCGATGGACCTGGTCGCAGGCGTCAAGCAGATCATCGTCGTGATGGACCACAATGCCAAGGACGGAAGCCCCAAGTTCATTCCGTCCTGCACGCTGCCGCTGACCGGCAAGAACGTCGTCGACATGATCGTCACCGACCTCGCCGTGTTCCAGCGCCCCGATCACGACAGCCCGTTCAAGCTCGTCGAGATGGCGCCGGGCGTCACCGCGGACGAGATCGCCGCGAAGACCACCGCGCGCTACACCGCCTGATGCGCTACACCCTCGTCACCGCGAACCGCAATTACTCGAGCTGGTCGCTGCGCCCCTGGGTCCTGATGAAGGCGCTCGGGATCGACTTCGAGGACCGGATCGAGCCGTTCCTGGAGCCCGTCAATTACGAGGCGTTCCGCGCCTTCTCGCCGACCGGACAGGTGCCGGTGCTGATCGACGACGAGCGGACGGTATGGGATTCGCTCGGCATCGTCCTCTACCTTGCTGAACGCCACGACGGTGTCTGGCCGGTCGATCAGGAGGCACGCGCGTGGGCGATCTGCGCGACCGCCGAAATGCATGGCGGGTTCTCCGCGCTCCGCAACGAGCGCACGATGAACGTCGGCGTCCGAGTCGATGCTGCGCCCGGTAGCGACGCGCTCGACCGCGACGTCGCGCGGATCGCCGAACTCTGGAGCGAGGGACTCGACCGGTTCGGCGGCCCGTGGCTCGCTGGTGCCGAGTTCACCGCCGTTGACGCCTTCTATGCGCCGGTCGCGTTCCGCGTGCGGACCTACGGGATCGACGTCGGTCCGGCAGGGCTCGCCTGGGTCGAGCGGATCGTCGCGCACCCGGCGATGCGCGAATGGGAAGCGACCGCGCTCGCCGAGACATGGCGCGAGGAAAGCCACGAGGCCGACCTCCTCATCTGTGGGTCCATCACCGCGGACTTCCGCCGCTGATGCGCCGCGCCGTGATCGTCATAGCGCTGATCGTCATCCTGATCGCAGGCACGGCGTTCACCGCAGGGCCGGGTACGCTCAGCGTCCTCGACGGCGTGATGGGCGGCGGTCGCGGCACAGCGCGCATCCGCGAAGGCGTCCCGTTCGGCACGCATGGGCAAAAGCTCGACGTCTGGCGCCCATCCGGTGGCGCGAAGACCGGCCTGCCGGTGCTGATCTTCTGGTACGGCGGCGGCTGGGTGCACGGCTCGCGCGGCGCCTACGCGTTCGCCGCGCGCGCCTATGCGAAGGTGGGTTACGTCGTCGTCATGCCCGACTACCGCAAAGTCCCCGACGTCCGCTTCCCCGCCTTCCTCCAGGACGGCGCCGAGGCGGTGAAATGGACGCGCGACCACATCGCAGAGGCCGGCGGCGACCCGAACCGGATCGCTGTCGCCGGCCATTCCGCGGGCGCCTACACCGTCGCGATGCTGACGCTCGACGAGCGCTGGCTGAAGGCGGAAGGCGTCGACCCCCACATCATCAAGGCCGCGGTAGGCCTGTGCGGCCCGTACGACTTCTACCCCTTCACCGCGAAACGCGCGATCGACGCGATGCAGGGTGCCGCCGACCCGGTGATGACCCAGCCGATCCACTTCGCGCGCGCCGACGCCCCGCCGATGCTGCTGATCACCGCCGGCGACGACACGCAGGTCAAGCCGCACAACGCGATCAACCTCACCGCGCGGCTGAAGGCGCTCGGGGCGCCGGTAACGCACATCGATTACCCCGGTTTGAGCCACGAGAACGTCGCGATGGCACTCTCGAAACCGTTCCGTGGGAAAGCGCCGGTGCTCGCCGACAGCGTCGCCTTCCTGAATGCGGCGATGCCCACACGGTAACCGCTCTTGTGTCCCCGCGAAGGCGGGGACCCAGACTGGGCTCCCGCCTTCGCGGGAGAACAAACTTCCTCTGAGCGTGACCCCGCCTCCTTCCAACGACCGAAAATTACATACAACCTTGGCGCGGCACCCCTTTTCGGTTACCGCGCGCTCCATCATGGCCACTCCGCAAACGCTGTACGAAAAGATCTGGGCGGCGCATGTCGTCGAACGCCGCGACGACGGCACCTGCCTGATCTATATCGACCGCCACCTCGTCCACGAAGTCACCAGCCCGCAAGCGTTCGAAGGCCTCCGCGTGGCAGGCCGCAAAGTCCGCCGCCCCGACCTGACGCTCGCCGTCCCCGATCACAATTTGCCGACCACCGCGCGCAAAGATGCCGCTGGGCGCGTCCTGCCGATCGCGGATCCGGAAAGCGCGCAGCAGCTCGACGCACTCCGCCGCAACACGTCCGAGTTCGGTATCGACTATATCGACGCGACGGCGATCGAGCAGGGCATTGTCCACGTCGTCGGCCCCGAACAGGGCTTCACGCTTCCGGGCACCACGCTCGTCTGCGGCGACAGCCACACGTCGGCGCACGGCGCACTCGGTGCGCTCGCGTTCGGGATTGGCACCAGCGAAGTCGAGCACGTCCTCGCCACGCAGACATTGCTGCTGTCGCAGGCCAAGACGATGGAAGTCCGCGTCGACGGCGAACTCGGTTTTGGCGTCAGCCCGAAGGACGTCATCCTCGCGATCATCGGCAAGATCGGCGCGGCGGGCGGCACCGGCCACGTCATCGAATTCACCGGCAGCGTGATCCGCAACATGTCGATCGAAGGTCGCCTGACGATCGCCAACATGTCGATCGAGGCGGGCGCGCGCGCCGGCCTGATCGCGCCCGACGACACCACCTTCGCCTATCTCAAGGGCCGCCCGATGGCTCCGACCGGTGAGAACTGGGATCGCGCCGTCGCGTGGTGGCGCAGCCTCGCAACCGATCCCGGCGCCAAATACGACAAATCCGTCACGCTCGATGCCGCGGATATCGCCCCCGGCCTCACCTGGGGCACCAGCCCCGAGGACGTCGTGCCGATCACCGGAGTCGTCCCCGAACCGTCGAGCTTCGCCGATCCCGCCAAGCAGGCCGCCGCGCAGAAGTCGCTCGATTACATGGGCCTCACCGCCGGCACCGCGATGCGCGACGTGCCGATCCAGCACGTCTTCATCGGCAGCTGCACCAACAGCCGCATCGAGGACCTGCGCGCCGCCGCGGCGATCGCCGCCGGTCGCCATGTCGCGACCGGTGTGCGCGCGCTCGTCGTCCCCGGCTCGGGCCTCGTCAAGCGCCAGGCCGAAGCTGAAGGGCTCGACCGAATCTTCATCGCCGCGGGTTTCGAATGGCGCGAACCGGGCTGTTCGATGTGCCTCGCGATGAACCCGGATAAAGTCCCTGCGGGGGAGCGTTGCGCTTCCACGTCGAACCGTAATTTCGTCGGCAGACAGGGTCCCGGAGCGCGCACGCATCTGGTATCACCCGCGATGGCGGCAGCGGCGGCGGTGACCGGTAAGCTGAGCGACGTCAGAGAGTTGATGGGGGAAATAGCGTGAAGAAGGTTTTCGTATTGCTGGCGGCTGGCGCAATGATCAGCGGCGTCGCGGCCTATGTCGCATCGGCGCGTGTTGTTCCGGAGCGCACGGAACAGCGATGACTCCCGTCACGGCCGTCTCGGGCCGCGCCTACCCCTGGGGCGCGAAGAACATCGACACCGACGTCATCATCCCGGCGCACTGGCTGAAGACGATCACGCGCACCGGCCTCGGCCGTGGCGCGTTCGAAACGGTCCGCGCGCAACCCGGCAACATCTTCGACGACCCGCGCTACGCCGGGTCGCCGATCCTCATTGCCGGCGATAATTTCGGCTGCGGCTCCAGCCGCGAGCATGCCGCGTGGGCGCTCGCCGACATGGGCATTACCGCGGTGATCGCGCCGAGCTTCTCCGACATCTTCTCGGGCAACGCGTTCAAGAATGGCATCGTCCCCGTTGTGCTGCCCCAGGAGGCGATCGACCGCCTGTTGGAAGTCGCGCAGGACCAGATCGTCACCGTCGATCTCGAGACGATGACCGTCACCACCCCGTTCCAGGACCGCTTCACCTTCGAACTCGACGCATTCCGCCGCCAGTGCCTCATGGAAGGGCTGGACGAAGTCGGCCTGACGCTGGCAAGGGATACCCAGATTTCGAAATTCGAGGAGGCGGTCGCATCGAATCGCCCCTGGACGACGGTGGAGAGCGGGTATGCGAGCATTGGTGTCGAAGGCAGTCGGCGGACCTGAAACTCTGGAAATGGTCGAGCTGCCCGATCTGGTAGCCGGCCCCGGCCAGGTCGTGGTCGCGGTCAAGGCCTGCGCGATCAACTTCCCCGACGTCCTGATCATCGAGGACAAATACCAGTTCAAGCCACAGCGCCCGTTCGCACCGGGCGGCGAGATCGCCGGCACGATCGATGCGATCGGCGAAGGCGTCACTGGTTGGGAAATCGGCGACCGCGTCATCGCGATGCTCGGCCACGGTGGTCTGTGCGAGAAGGTCATCGCCGACCCCGCCAAGCTCTACCGCCTCCCAGAAGGCCGCAGCTTCGCCGAGGGCGCCTCGCTGATCCTCACCTACGGCACGACGATCCACGCGCTGCTCGACCGCGGTCATATCAAGGCTGGGCAGACGCTGCTCGTGCTCGGCGCGGCTGGCGGGGTAGGGCTCGCCGCGATCGAACTTGGCAAGGCGTTTGGCGCGAAGGTCGTCGCGGCGGTCTCGTCCGAGGAAAAGGCCGCCGCCGCCAAGTCCGCCGGTGCCGACGAAACGCTAATCTACGCCCGCGCCCCGTTCGACAAGGACCAGTCGAAGGCTCTTGCGGAACAGTTCAAGGCCGCGGTCGGTCGTGACGGCGCGCACGTGATCTACGATCCGGTCGGCGGCGACTATGCCGAGCCTGCGCTGCGGTCGATCGCCTGGGAGGGCAAGTATCTCGTCGTCGGTTTCCCCGCCGGCATTCCAAGATTGCCTCTCAACCTGACGCTGCTCAAAAGCTGCGACGTGTGCGGCGTGTTCTGGGGGGCGTTTGCGGCGCGTGATCCCAAGGCGAACCAGGCGCATATCGAAACGCTGTTCGATCTGTGGGAAGCGGGAAGGATCGCGCCGCGCGTGACCGAGACATTTGCGTTCGAATACGGCGGCAAGGCCATCGCGAAGATGGCGGCTCGCGGTGCTATCGGGAAACTCGTCGTAGAGGTCGGCTGAGCGCAGCCACCTCTAAAGGGGGTCAGATTAGTTTGTAAGCGACGGCGGCGATCGCGCCCCACATCGCCACCGACGCGAAAATGCCATAGGCAAGCCCGTGTACGACCGGCGGCGTCGCGCGCGTCTTGGTCAGTGGACCGGATGGCAGTTGGGATAGCGTCGACATATCACTCTCCTATCCGTGCACTGTGTCACGTGATCGACTTATATATCGTTACAACCAGGCCATAGTTCCAGTAGTTTTTGTACGTTTCCGTCGATTGTTGCGCGGGGGCTCCGTGCGACCTATCTCGGGGCCCACGACGAGACTGAACGGGGACCCGCGATATGACCACTTTCGACGACCGCGAACGCGCCAGCGAGGCGAATTTCGCGCGCGAGGAAGAGATGGCCTTCCGGATAACGGCGCGTCGCAATCGCCTGCTCGGAGGCTGGGCGGCGCAGGAAATGCAGCTGACCCCTGAAGAGACGGACGCCTATGCGACCGCGCTCGTGCATGCCGACATGGAAGGCGGCGGCGACGATGATGTTGTGCGGAAACTGGTCGGCGACCTGACCGCAGCGGGGCTCGACCATGACGAGGCCACGGTCCGACGCGCGCTCGCGCAGCAGATGATCGAGGCACGTCGCCAATTGCTGGAGTCGCATTGATATGCCGATGGCTGCCAACGATATCGAAGCGATGATCAAGGACGCGATCCCCGATGCCCAGGTCGAGATTACCGATCTCGCGGGTGACGGTGATCATTATGCTGCCAAGGTCACCGCCGCCAGCTTTGCCGGGATGAGCCGGGTAAAGCAGCACCAGGCCGTCTATGCCGCGCTCGGCGGTCGGATGGGCGGCGTCCTGCACGCACTACAGCTTACGACCGCAATCTCCTGAGGACCGAAGACATGACCGACGATTCCAACGCCCGCATCGACGCCCTGGTAAAAGCCAGCCCGGTAGTCCTGTTCATGAAGGGCAGCCCGCTGTTCCCGCAGTGCGGCTTTTCCAGCCGTGCGATTGCGATCCTCAACCATCTCGAGGTCGAGTTCGAGAGCGTCGACGTGTTGCAGGATCAGGGCATCCGGCAGGGTATCAAGAGCTATTCCGACTGGCCGACCATCCCGCAGCTTTACGTCGATGGCGAATTCGTCGGCGGCTCGGACATCATGATGGAAATGTATGAGAGCGGCGAGCTGGCGCAGTTGTTCGAGACGCAGAAGGCCAACTGATCAAGGCACCGGGTGGGTGGATCGACGCGAGACCGGAAGGGAAAGCGGTCGATCCACCCTGTGAACGCGGGGGCGTTCGGTGACGGGGCAACATCTGCACGGCCTGTGCCAGAACCGCCGGCTCGCTGTTTTGTTGACGTTCGATAGTTAACACAGGTTTGGCCTGGCATAGGCCTGTAAAAGTTTCCGACAGCTCTCCGAGACTAACGAGGTCTTGCCATCGCCGCGTCGAGCCGCCATTTCGCGTTCATGGCTGAGCATCCGACCGGTATCCCGATCCAGCTCGAGCCGCTCGTCGTTCGCGTGCTCGCGCCCAACGCCTCTCCCTACACCTATACGGGTACGCAGACGCACATCGTCGGCACGAGCGATCTTGCCGTGATCGATCCAGGCCCCGACGATCCTGCGCACATCGATGCGCTGGTGCGGGCGATCGATGGGCGCCCGGTCAAGGCGATCGTCGTCACGCATCATCACCGCGATCACAGCCCTGCCACGCGTCCGCTCCAGTCGCTCACCGGCGCCCCGATCGTCGGCGCCGCACCGTTCGACCTCGCCGACGCGGGCGCGCGAGCAGACGCGTCGTTCGATGCCGCCTACGCACCCGACCGCGTTCTTTCCGAGGGGGATACCGTCACCGGCACAGGCTGGACGCTGGAGGCGATCGCGACGCCCGGCCATACCTCGAACCATCTCGCCTTCGCGCTACCCGAGACGAAGGCGTTGTTTTCCGGCGATCATGTCATGGGCTGGTCGACGACGATCGTCTCGCCGCCAGACGGCAATATGACCGCGTACATGGCCAGCCTCGAAAAGCTGATGGGGCGTGACGACCGGGTCTATTACCCCGGTCACGGCGAGGCGATCGACAAGCCGCAGCGGCTCGTCCGCGGCATGCTCGGCCACCGCAAGCAACGCGAGGGGCAGATACTTCGCCTGCTTCGCGAAGGCGCATTGTCGATCCCGGCGATGGTTGAGCGGATGTATGTCGGTCTCGGCCCGCAACTCGTGCCCGCCGCTGCACGATCGGTGCTGGCACACCTGTACGACCTGCAAACCCGCGGACTGGTTATCGAGGAAGGCGAGACATGGCGAACGACAGCGTGACCGAACCCGTACGCAAGAGCGGCGTGGCCCCGTTCCTGGCTAAGGCCGTCGGAATCGTCTTGATCCTCGTCCTCGCAGGGCTGCTCGTGCTTTGGGGGGTGCAGCGCTACGTCAGCGACCGGCTCACGCCCGATCCGACGACGATCGCCAGCGCTAGCCTGGAAGGACTGCGCGAGCAGAACCGGCTCTCGGCGTTCGCCGCGCGCTACGTCGCGGTCGTCACCTCGAAACAGTCGCAGCTCGGCTTCACGACCGAGAAGACGCTGATCATGCCCGGCATGGTCCGGTACGAAGTCGACATGGCCAAGCTGACCCAGTCGGACGTAGCGTGGGATGGCACTTCGAAGACGCTGTCCGTGCGCCTTCCCGCAGTCGAGGCCGACGGTCCCCAAATCGATCTCAACGCTATACGCGAATACGGTTCAGGCGGCCCGTTGACCGTTTTCACCGATGCCGAAAAGCGTCTCGACGCCGCCAACCGCCGTGCCGGCCAGATCGAGCTGATCCGCCAGGCGCGCGAGCCCGCGATGATCAAGCTCGCGCGCGACGCCACCCGTCGTGCGGTCGAACGCAGTTTCGCGATGCCGCTGCGGGCTGCCGGAATCGACGCGACCGTCGCGGTGCGCTTCGCCGACGAGCCGACCGCGAATACCGAACGCTGGGACACCTCGCGCTCGCTGCAGGACGTGCTAGGGAATCGTCGCTAGAAGACGGGCGCTAAACTCGGGATACGACCATGGAATTGAAGCAGAACTTCGCCGGCATCGACATACGCGCCGAGATCGAGCGCCTCCGCAAGGAGAAGAACGCCGTCATCCTCGCGCATTATTATCAGAAGCCCGAATTGCAGGATCTGGCCGATTTCGTCGGCGACAGTCTCGACCTGTCGCGCAAGGCGGCTGCGACGGACGCCGACGTGATTGCGTTCTGCGGCGTGCGCTTCATGGCCGAGACCGCCAAGATCCTGTCGCCCGACAAGATCGTCGTGCTTCCCGACATGGACGCCGGGTGCAGCCTGGAGGACAGCTGCCCGCCCGAGCAGTTCGCCGCCTTCCGCGCGAAGCACCCCGATCACATCGCGCTGACCTACATCAACTGCTCGACCGAGGTGAAGGCGCTCTCCGACATCATCGTCACCTCGTCGTCGGCGGATGCGATTTTGGCGCAGATCCCGCCCGAGCAGAAGATCATCTTCGGCCCCGACCGCAATCTCGGCGGTTACCTCGCGCGGAAGACCGGCCGCGACATGCTGCTCTGGCCGGGCGTCTGCATCGTCCACGAGGCGTTCAGCGAGACCGAGCTGATGAAGCTGAAGGCGCAGCACCCCGGCGCGCCCGTAGTCGCGCATCCCGAATGCCCGCCGATCATCCTCGACCACGCGGATTACGTCGGCTCGACGCGCGGCATTCTCGATTACGCGCTCGCGATGCCTGGCGACACGCTGATCGTCGCGACCGAGCCGCACATCATCCACCAGATGGAAAAGGCGCTCCCGAACAAGCGCTTCATCGGCGCGCCGGGTGCGGACGGCAACTGCAACTGCAACATCTGTCCGTACATGGCGCTCAACACATTGGAAAAGCTGTACGTCGCGCTGCGCGATCTGTCGCCGCGGATCGAGATCGAAGAGGGGCTTCGGCTCCAGGCGAGGAAGAGCCTCGACCGCATGCTGTCGATGGCATCGAATACCGTGGGGAAGGGTGATCTTGGGCCGAAGTGACGGTCCGTTTCGGTTGGTCGTCGATCGGGCTGGATGATGCCAGCCCGACGCGGTCAGATCACGAAGCGTTCAGATCAGGGGGCGCTCAGAGCGCCGGGACGTCGGCACCGCTCAACTGGGCGAGTGCCTGGTCGATATGGATGGCAGCCAGCGGCAGCTGTAGCGTGTCGGCCAGCGTAAGAGCTTCGTCCAGCAGGGCATGCAGGCGTGCGGTATCGGCCATCGTGGTGGTGGGCATAAGAATATCCTCGGTAGTGATCGGCAAACCCTCGACGTCTCGAATGGTTCCTATACCGGAAAAATAATTCGATGAGTCGAATGAACCGTGAAGTCACTGTTCCGACCGTCTCTTTTTTGGCACCGCGCGCCGAGCATATTTTCGACGAACAATTCGGAGACGACAGGTGAAGACAGCATTGCCCGAGTCGTTCGATATCGGCGCCTTCGTCGCGGTGACGCTGGCCGAGGATCTCGGCACGATCGGCGACATAACGTCGGCCGCAGTGATCCCCGCGAACGCGCGGTTCACCGGCGTCATGGACAGCCGCGATCCGATCGTCGTCGCTGGCCTCGATCTTGCCGAAGCGTTCTTCCGTGCGCTGGACCCGGACGTGCGGATCGAACGCCTCGTCCGCGATGGGCACCAGGTGACGGCCGGCACCGAACTCATGCGGCTGGAAGGGGCAGGGCGCGCGATGCTGACGGCGGAGCGGTCCGCGCTCAACACCGTCCAGCATCTGTCGGGCATCGCCACGATGACGCGGGCATATGTCGACGCGATCGAGGGGACGGGCGCGATCCTGCTCGACACGCGCAAGACGATCCCCGGCCTGCGCGTGCTGGAGAAATACGCGACCCGGATGGGCGGCGCGCAGAACCACCGCATGGGTCTGTGGGATGCGGCGATGATCAAGGACAATCATGTCGCGGTTGCCGGCGGTGTTGCCGAGGCGGTTCGTCGCGCAAAGGCCGCGGGAATCGCGCAGATCATCGTCGAGGTCGACCGCATCGACCAGATCGAGCCCGCGCTGGAGGCTGGCGCGACACACCTGCTGCTCGACAACATGCCGCCGGCGATGTTGCGCGAAGCGGTCGCGCTCGTCGCCGGTCGTGTCCCGACCGAGGCATCGGGCGGCGTCAATCTCGACACCATCCGCGCGATCGCCGAGTCGGGCGTGACCTATGTGTCGGTCGGCCGCTTGACGCAGTCGGCGCCCGCAGCAGATATAGGGCTGGACTTCGCGACCGTCGAATAGCTCCGCCAGATCCGGCGCGGGCCTTCTGCTGGCCAGGTCAGGGAGTAGGACCATGATCAGGCCGGTTGCCATCGTTCGCTACGAGCGCCTCTATTGGGCGGCGTTCATACTGGATACGGTCGTTGCAGCGATGACCTGGACGCAGCGCGAGGCGATCGTCACCGCCTATCCGGTACTCGCCAAGGCGACGTGGATACTGCCGACGTTCCAGGCGATCGGGATCGCGGTGACGGTGCTGCTCTGGTACTTCACCGCGCGCGCGCCGAGCGTCGTCGCGAAATGGGTGGTCGTGATCCTCGCCGCCTTGTCGACCTGGGCCGCCGTCCAGGCGCTCGCGACGCTCGCGACGGGTAGTGCGATTGTCGGTACGGCATCGATCCTCTCGCTCATCGCAGAAGCACTCTACGTCGCCGCCGCCGTCCACCTTTTCCGGCCCGGCAGCAAAGCCTGGTTCGGTGAGGACGACGACGCCGATTTCGACACGGATACCGACAGAGGGAACGTCGCATGATCTCCAGGCTGACCCTCGCCGCCGTCGCGATCGCGTTGCCGAGCGTCGCGCAGGCGCAGGCTTATCAATGCTCGACTCCCGCGTCGGTCGAGCGCGTCCGCCCGGACCTGCCGACGGAAAGCCAGCCGAAGCGCGACATTCCGATCGGCAGCTACACGCTCGCGATCACCTGGGCGCCGCAATACTGCCGCGAGAATGGCGATCGCGCCGGGTCGACCTTCCAGTGCGGCGCGGACAACCGGTTCGGCTTTACGCTGCACGGCCTGTGGCCGGACGGGGTCGGCAAGGACTGGCCGCAATATTGTCATGACGCCGAGTTCGTGCCGCCGCCGGTTATCCGCGCGCACCTCTGCACGACGCCGTCCGCGCAGCTGCTCCAGCACGAATGGGCGAAGCACGGTACCTGCATGCCCGGCTATCGTCCCGCCAGGTATTTCAACGAGTCGGCCGGGCTGTACGGCAAGCTCCGCTATCCGGACATGGACGCGTTGTCGCGTGCGCCACTAACCGCAGGGCAGTTTGCCACGGCGATGGCGGGGGCAAATCCTGGCTTGAAGGCAGATATGATGCGCGTCACCGCCACCAAGCAGGGCTGGCTCGACGAGGTCTGGATCTGTCTGGACCGCCGCTTTCGGTATCGTCGTTGCCCGGTGCATCAGGGGGGACTGAACCCGAGCGCACCGCTGCAGATCTGGCGCGGGCGTCGGTAGTCGGTAGTCTTCCCGGAGGATTTGAAATTTTTTCCGTTCGTGCTGAGTAGCGACCGAGTAACTCCGTCAGGAGCGTATCGAGGGCGCGTATCGAAGCATGGGTCTCACGCGCCAACTGTCCTTCGATACGCCGTCTCGATACGCTCCGTTGGAGCTACTCGATGGCTACTCGGGACGAACGGAAATGAGGCGCGATGCCCCTACCGCCGGTCCCTCAACCAAACCAGCACCGCCGCCAGCACGCCGACCCCAGTCCCGACCAGAAACCCCGGCGTAGCCTCGCCAATAGCAAAGCCGACCCCAGCACCGCCCAGCATGCCCAGCGCGACGAGGAACCCGCCCGCAGCGCTCGGGTCCTTGTGGGGGGGGAGGGTGTCGCGGGAAGTCGGATCGGCCATCGCCATGTCCTGCCACGCGCAGCCATGGGATGCCAGCCACACGCCACATCTGATCTGCCGCCCGGACGAAACGTGGCGGAAATACGGCGTTAGATACTGTTCCGCAACGACAAGCCCGGCTAGGAGCCGGACATGGTGTTCCGCGTCGGGCGAGCCGGGCCGGCCGCCGCCTTTTTCGTTCTGACGACAGCGGGTGCCCTACCTTGCGCGGGCATACGTGCCGCAGGAGCACAAACCGCGTCAGTGCCGACGCAGGCTCCGGCCAGCCCGACCGCCGACACGCCGATGTCGCTCGACCCCAATTCACCGCTTGCTCCGCTGCCAGACATCGGCGTCGCCTGGCCCGATCTCGCGACGTCGCCGATGGACCCGGCCGCCACGGTCGCCGCGGTCGATGCCAACGCGGAGAGCCGCTACGCCTGGCGGATCGACGGCATAGACGGGATCAACGACGCGCTGCTCCGCCAACGGTTCGCCGCACTGTCCACGCTCGACGCGAACGACCACCAGGCTGCCAACGCCGCGCAACTCGATCGCCGCGCGCGCGAAGATGCCGATCTGCTCAACAGCCTGCTCCGCGCGGAGGGCTATTACGACTCCAACGTCGTCACCCGCGTCGAGCCGGGCGCAAAGCCAATGGTCGTGCTTTCGGCCACCCCCGGTACGCTCTACACATTCAAGGGCGTGACGATCGACGGCATCGCCGCGGCAGGCGACAAGGCACCGGGGCTGACGACTGCGTTCGGCGTGAAGCCCGAGGACCCGGTCAATTCCGATGCGATCGTCGCGGGGCAAGCCAAGCTGACGACGCAGATCGGCCGCGAAGGCTTTCCGTTCGCCAAGGTCGGCGATCCGGCGATCGTCGTGGACCATGCCACGCGCACCGCGACGCTCGACCTGTCCGTCCAACCAGGCGGCGCGCGCAAGTTCGGACAGGTCGTCGCGCTACCCGGCAATCGCGTGTTCGGCGCGGACCATGTCGCGGAGATCGCACGCTTCTCGCCCGGCGATCTGTACGATGCCGCCAAACTCGACGACCTCCGCCGCGCGCTGATCCAGACTAGCCTCGTCTCCGCCGTCGACTTGAAACCGGTGCAAGGCGCCACCCCCGATACCGTCGATATCGCCGTAAAACTCGATCGCGCGCCCCCGCATACCGTCGCGGGCGAACTCGGCTACGGCACGGGCGAAGGCGCGCGCGCGGAACTCAGCTGGACGCACCGTAACCTGTTCCCACCCGAAGGCGCACTGACGCTGCGCGGGGTTCTGGGAACGCAGGAACAGCTCGGCTCGGTCGTCTTCCGCCGCAACAACTTCAAGGCGCGAGACCGGGTGCTGACGCTCCAGGCGTCCGCAGCGCATACCAATCGCGACGCGTACGACGCGAAGACCTATTCGCTCGCGGGTACGCTGGAGCGCCAGACCAACATCTTCTTCCAGAAGACCTGGACATGGTCCGTCGGTGCCGAACTGCTCGCGTCGGACGAGCAGGATGTAATCCTCTCGACCGGCGCTCCACGGCGCCGCACCTTCTTCATCGGCGCGCTGCCGACCAGCCTCAATTACGACGGCTCGGACGATCTGCTCAACCCGACCAAGGGCTTCCGCCTCGGCGGCCGGATCAGCCCCGAAGTGTCGTTGCAGGGCTCGGTATTCGGCTATGCGCGCACCCAGTTCGACGGCAGCGTGTACCAACCATTCGGGGATCGCGTTGTTCTCGCCGCGCGCACCCGGCTCGGCACAATCGTCGGCGCCCCGCGCGATCAGGTCGCGCCATCACGCCGCTTCTACGCCGGCGGCGGCGCGTCGGTACGCGGCTACGGCTATCAGTCGATCGGCCCGCGCGATCCCAACAATGACCCGATCGGCGGCCGCAGCCTGACCGAATTCTCGATTGAGGCGCGCGTCCGCGTGCTTGGCAGCTTCGGGATCGTGCCGTTCCTAGACGCGGGCAATATCTACACCTCGCCGCTGCCGATGTTCACCGGGCTACAATACGGCACCGGGATCGGCGTGCGCTATTACTCGAACTTCGGCCCGATCCGCCTCGACGTCGGCACCCCGATCAACCCGCAGCCCGGCGACAGCCGCATCGCCGTCTACGTCTCACTGGGGCAGGCATTTTGACCGAAGAGGTCACTGTTCCGGAGCGCCGCCCAAGGCGCCCGATCGCCTGGTGGCGCTGGATCGTCAGCGCGGCGATGGCGCTGCTCGCGATCGTCGGTGCGGCGTTGCTGATCGTCGACACCGACATCGGCCACCGTTTCGTCGCGGACCGGATCGCGGCGATCAAGACTGCGAACGGCCTGCGCTTCACGGTCGGGCGGATCGATGGGTCTCTGTACGGCGACACCCGGCTGACCGATCTCCGCGTGTACGATTTGGAGGGGCTGGTCTTCCAGGCGCCAAACGTCACGCTCGACTGGTCGCCGTTCGACTGGTTCTCGAACCGCCTGGAGATACGCCGCCTGATCGTCGATCGCGCGATCCTGACGCACACGCCGCGCACCAGACCGTCCAGGACGCGTGGCCCGATCCTGCCTGATTTCGATATCCATATCGGCAAGCTCTCGGTCGGTCGACTGACGCTGGCCAAGCGCGTGCTCGGGACCGAGCGGATCGGGACGCTCGAAGGCCGCGCCGACATCCGCTCCGGCCGCGCACTGGTCGACCTCAAGGCCCGCGTCGCCGGCAGCGATGACCTGAAACTACGGATCGATGCCGAGCCCGCGCGCGATCGCTTCGACCTCGACGTTGCCGCAAAGGGGGCCGCGGGCGGTGTGCTCGCGCGGATGGTCAAGGCGAAGGGGCCGGTCGCGCTCGCGGTCACCGGCGACGGCAGCTGGGCGAAGTGGAACGGCCGCGCGAACGGCATCGTCGGCACGACGCGCGTCGTCGATCTCGCGCTCGCGCAGGTCGCCGGGCGCTACACGCTGTCGGGCACGCTTTCGCCGTCGTCGCTGCTGAAGGGCCGGCTGCAAAAGTTGACCGCGCCGCGCATCCTCGTCAACGGCAGCGCCGGGTTCGCCAACCGCCGCCTCGACGGTCAGCTCTCGCTGCGCACGCCCGCGCTGGCGATCGACACGACCGGCATCATCGATCTCGGCGCCAACGCCTACCGCGACGTCCGGATCAAGGCGCGGCTGCTGCGGCCGCCCGCATTGTTCGACAACATGACCGGCAACATGGTCGAGCTCCGCGCGATCCTCGACGGCCCGTTCGCGACCGCGGCGTTTGACTATCGTCTCGACGCCAGCCGTTTCGCGTTCGACCAGACCGGGTTCGAGAACGCCCACGCCGCCGGCAAGGGCCGCCTGTCCACCGCGCCGGTAACCGTGCCGATCCGCTTCACCGCAGCGCGCGTAACCGGGGTCGGCACCGTCGCGGGCGGGATCCTGCGGAACCTGTCGGTCGACGGACTGCTCCGTGTGACGCCGACGCTGCTCACCGGCGACGCGCTCAAGCTCCGCTCGGACAAGCTCACCGGCAGCATCAATCTCGCGGTCGACCTCCGCAACGGCCAGTTCGAGGTCGGCATCAACGGCGGGCTCGGCCGCTATCTGATCCCCGGCCTCGGCATCGTCGATGTGAAGTCCACGCTGCGCGTCGTCCCCGGCCCGAATCGCAAGGGCACGCGCGTGATCGGCCAGGGCAGCGCGCAGATGGTGCGGCTCGACAACGCGTTCTTCCGCAGCCTCGCAGGCGGGTTGCCGCGGATCACCACCAACCTCGAACGCACCACCGACGGCGTGCTGCACTTCACCAACCTCGTGCTGACCGCGCCGCAGATCCGGCTGACCGGCAACGGCTATCGTCGGCGCGACGGTACCTTCCATTTCGAGGGCGGCGGACGCCAGCAGACTTACGGCCCGGTGACGCTGAAACTCGACGGCCAGATCGAGAAGCCGACGCTCGACCTCGTCTTCGCCAGCCCCAATGCGGCGCTCGGCCTGTCGAACGTCCGCGCGCATCTCGATCCGACGCCGCAGGGGTTTGGCTTTACCGCGGCGGGCGGATCGCGGCTCGGACCGTTCACCACCAACGGCGCGATCCTGTTGCCGCCCGGCGCCGATGCGACGATCGCCATCGCCGCGCTGAACGTTGCCGGCACCAAGGCGAGCGGCAACATTGCAGTCGTCGATGGCGGCTTCAACGGCGCGCTCGCGGTTGCCGGCGGCGGTATTTCTGGTGAACTCCTGTTCCGCCCGGTCGGGCAGATCCAGCGCGTCGAAGGGCATCTCGCCGCCAAGGCCGCGACGCTCGACACCGTCGCGCTCCGCCAGGGCAAGCTCGATTTCGTCACGTTGCTCGACCCCGCCGGCACCTCGATCGAGGCGACCGCGACCGGCCTGGGCCTGCGTCGCGGCACAGTCAGTCTCGCGCGGTTCAACGGTTCCGCGTCGCTGCGTGGCGGCGTCGGCACGATCAAGGCATCGATCGCCGGCTCCCGCGGTCGCGCGTTCGATATCCAGAGCGTCACGCAGGTCACCGCCACGAGCTACGCGATCGCCGCGCAAGGCACGCTCGACGGTCGCCCGCTGAAACTGCTCACCCCCGCGGTCCTGACCCAGGCAGAAGACGGCTGGCACCTCGCACCGACCAAGCTCAGCTTCTCGGGCGGCGAGGCCCAGGTCGGCGGCCGCTTCACTGCCGCCAGCACCGCGATCGATGCCAGCCTGACGCGCATGCCGCTCGCGATCCTCGACATCGCCTATCCTGGGCTCGGTCTCAGTGGCAGCGCCTCGGGAAGCTTCACGATCGCGACCGCCAATGGTGCAGCCCCGACCGGCAAGGCGAACGTGACGATCCGCGGGCTCAGCCGCGCCGGCCTCGTCCTCTCGTCGCGCCCGATCGACGTCGGCGTCGCGGCGGTGCTCTCCCCCGACAAGCTCGGCCTGCGTGCAGTGATCGCGTCCGCCGGCAAGACCATCGGCCGCGCCCAGGCCCAGCTCGCGCCGCTGGGGCAGGGGGACTTGGCCTCGCGGATCAGCAACGCGCGTCTGTTCGGACAACTCCGCTACAGCGGCCCGGCGGACACGCTCTGGCGCCTCACCGGGGTCGAGCTGTTCGACCTGTCAGGCCCGGTCGCGATCGGCGCGGACGTCGTCGGCACGCTCGCCAACCCGACCCTGCGCGGCGTCGTCCAGGCGAACGGCGCGCGGATCGAAAGCGCGACGACCGGCACCGTCCTCACCAACGTACAGGCGACCGGTCGCTTCGGCGGATCGCGGCTCGTGATCGACCGGTTCGGCGCGGACGCGGGCAAGGGCGGGCGCGTCACCGGCACCGGCCAGTTCGAATTCGCCGCCGCCGCCGGGATCGGCCTCGACCTCGCTCTGCAAGCCGACAGGGCGGTGATGATCAACCGCGACGATATCGCCGCGACGGTCTCCGGCCCGCTGACGTTCAAGTCGAACGGCTCGGGCGGCACGATCGCCGGCGACGTCGTCCTCGACAAGAGCCGCTACCGCCTCGGCCAGGCCACCGCTGCCAGCGCCGTCCCCCAACTCAACATCCGCGAAATCAACCTCCCCGACGGCGGCGAGGAAATCGCGACCCCGACCAAGCCCTGGACGCTGGCGATCAAGGCGCGCGCGCCGAACCAGGTGATGGTCAGCGGGCTCGGTCTCACCAGCGAATGGTCCGCCAACCTGCAGATCGCCGGCCAGCCCGAAAACCCGGCGATCACCGGCCGCGCAACGCTGATCCGCGGCGACTACGAATTTGCCGGGCGGCAGTTCGAGTTGGCACGCGGCGTGATCCGTTTCGACGGGCAGGTGCCCGCGAACCCTGCTCTGGATATCGAGGCGAATGCGGACTCGACGGGCCTCAGCGCGTCGATCCGCGTCACCGGCTACGCGCTGAAGCCGGAGATCGGTTTCACCAGCACGCCCGCGCTGCCCGAGGATGAACTCCTCTCGCGGCTGTTGTTCGGCACCTCGATCACCAATCTGTCCGCGCCCGAGGCTCTCCAGTTGGCCGCGGCGGTCGCGGCATTGCAGGGCGGCGGCAGCGGTCTCAACCCGATAAACGCGGTGCGCCGCGCCGCCGGTCTCGATCGCCTCCGCATCCTTCCCGCGGACCCTCAGACCGGGCAGGGCACCTCGATCGCGGCGGGCAAATACGTCACCCGGCGCCTCTACGCAGAGATCGTCACCGACGGTCAGGGCTATTCCGCCACGCAGGTCGAGTTCCAGGTCACCCGCTGGCTGTCGCTGCTGTCGAGCATCTCCACGCTTGGTCGCCAGAGCGCCAACGTCCGCGTGTCGAAGGATTATTGAAGGATGATCCTTCCGCGGTGCTGGGATAAAGACGAAACATGAAGCCCGTCATCTTCGGCCTGTCCGGCCCCGTCCTCACCCCTGCCGAACGTGCATTCTTCGCCGAGTGCGAGCCCGCCGGCTACATCCTGTTCAAGCGCAACATCGTCGATCGCCACCAAGTCCGTGCGCTGACGGACTCGCTCCGCGCGCTGGCCGGACGCCAAGACCTGGCGATCCTGATCGACCAGGAGGGCGGCCGCGTCGCGCGGATGGGCCCGCCCGAATGGCCCGCATTCCCGGCAGGTCCGGTGTTCGACGCGGCCTATGAACGCGCGCCGATGACCGCGATACAGGCGGCACGCGCCAACGCGCAGGCGCTCGGCGTGATGCTCAGCGAGGTCGGGATCACCGTCGACTGCCTGCCGCTGCTCGACGTGTCGCAGCCCGACACTACGGAAGCCGTCGCCTCGCGCACGTTCGGCGCCGACCCAATGCGCGTCGCGGCGCTCGGCCGCGCGACGCTCGAAGGGCTGGCGGAAGGCGGCGTGGTCGGTGTCGTCAAGCACATGCCCGGCCACGGCCGCGCGAAGGTCGACACGCACCACCACCTCCCGACCGTCACCGCGACCGACGGCGACCTCGAGGTCGACATCGAACCCTTCCGCACGCTCAACCAGGCGCCGATGGGCATGACCTCGCACATCGTCTTCGACGCCTGGGACGCCGATCGCCCCGCGACGCTGTCGCCGATCGTGATCGACGAGATCATTCGCGGGCGGATCGGCTTCGACGGCCTGCTGATGACCGACGACATCGACATGAAGGCGCTGTCCGGCACCGCCGGCGACAAGGCGGCGGGCGCGATCGCGGCTGGGTGCGACCTGGTGCTAGATTGCTGGGCGCGGATGGACGAGATGGTCGAGATCGCCGGGCGGCTGGGGGAGATCTCTGAGGCGTCGCGCGGGAGGCTCGATCGGGCGATGAAGTCGGTCGGCGCGGCCAAGGGTGATTTCGCGGAACTGATCGCTACGCGAGACGCGCTGTTGGCGCGCGCCTAGGCCTGTTTGGTACACGTAGCGCGCGTCTTTTCTCGCACCTCCCCGGAGAAGGCCGGGGTCCAATTGGAGAGGTCGCAGTAACGGGGCGCGATCCCCAGTTACCACCGTCCCCCAATTGGGCCCCGGCCTCCGCCGGGGTGGTATTGATGGAGTGGATACTTCCTTCCGTTCGTCCTGAGTAGCGGCTGAGCTTGGCGAAGCGGCGTATCGAAGGACAGGTTGGCACGCGGAACCTGTGCTTCGATACGCGCCTTCGATACGGCTCTGACGAGCCTACTCAGGCACTACTCAGCACGAACGGAATGGATTGAACGGTTGCGACCGCCCCAACCACGCTCACCCCAAATCACCCCAACCCCCGAACCCGCTCATCCCCGCGCAACGTCAGCACCTCGACCCCGCCGCGCGTCACCGCCACCGTATGCTCGAACTGCGCCGAAAGCTTGCCGTCGTCGGTGACCACCGTCCACCCGTCATCCTCGGTCGACACCTTGCGCGTCCCCTGGTTGATCATCGGCTCGATCGTGAAGACCATCCCCTCGCGCAGCGTCATGCCCGTCCCGGCGCGTCCGAAATTGAGCACCTGCGGCTCTTCGTGCATCTCGCGACCGATGCCGTGCCCGCAATAGTCGCGCACCACCGCATAGCCGTGTTTCTTCGCGTGCCGCTCGATCGCGAAGCCGATATCGCCGAGATGCGCGCCAGCCCGGACCTGCCGGATACCCTGCCACATCGCCTCCTGCGCGACCCGCACGAGGCGCTTCGCAGCGGACGGAACGGTGCCCACCATGTACGTCTTGCTCGAATCGGCGATGAAGCCGTTCTTCTCCAGCGTGATGTCCAGATTGACGATGTCACCGTCTCGGATGACATCGCGCGGGTTCGGCACGCCATGGCAGACGACGTGGTTGATCGAGCTGTTGAGAACAAACTCGAAACCATATTGCCCCTTGCTCGCGGGGCGGGCGGCGAGGTCGTCGGTGATGTAGCGGTCGACCATGTCGTTGACCTGCAACGTCGACAGCCCCGCCAGATCCTGCTCGTCGAGCATCTCGAACACCGACGCCAGCAACGCGCCCGACTCGCGCATCAGCGCCAGTTCGGCCGCCGTCTTCACCATCTCAGGCAACCGCTTTGTCGCCAACGCGCACCGACGCCGCGGCGAGTTGCGCAGTGACGATATCGTTGAACGACAGCGTCGGGTTGGCCTCGGCGAGCATGCCGATCTTCATCCAGAACTCCGCCTGCGCATTGATCGACCGGCACAGCACCTGGCTCGCCCGCCGTGCATCCTCGTGCAGCGCGTCGTCGATCTTCACGATACCCATTCAAGCCTCACATTCACTTTGACGATATGAGACGTGTACGGTTCGTATGGTCCATCGTCAAACGTGGAGGGTGGATGCCCGGCGGCGCGCGCTGTAGCGTCCGGCGATGGACGATGCGCAACTGACCCTGGATCTCGACGGATGGGAGGGGCCGCTCGATCTGCTGCTGTCGCTCGCGCGGGGGCAGAAGGTCGATCTGCGGAAAATCTCGATCCTCGCGCTGGTCGAGCAGTATCTGGCGTACGTCGACTCCGCGCGCGCGCTGAAGCTTGAACTCGCCGCCGACTATCTCGTGATGGCAGCATGGCTCGCCTATCTGAAATCGGCGCTGCTCCTGCCCCGCGACCCACTCGCCGAGCCCGATCCGGAAGAGCTCGCGCTGCGGCTCCAACTGAGGCTCGAACGGCTGAGTGCGATGCGCGAGGCCGGCGCGCGGCTGATGGCGCGCGACCGGACCGGGCGAGACGTGTTCCTGCGCGGCGCACCAGAGGGGCTGCGTACGGTGCGCAAGGCCACATGGCAGGCCGAGATCTTCGATCTGATCGCCGCATACGGCCGCATTTCCGCGCGGACGCGGCCGGTGATGCACGTTGTCGCCGACCGCGAAGTGATGACGCTAGAGGCGGCGCTCGAGCGCGTGTCGATGCTGGTCGGCGAGCGGATCGACTGGAGCGTGATCGAAAGCTTCCTCCCCGAAGCGGGCGAGCGTCTCCGGCGGTCGGCGCTCGCGTCGAGCTTCGTCGCAGCGCTCGAACTCGCACGGCAGGGCAAAATCGAACTGCGCCAGGCGTCACCCTTCGCGCCGTTGTATCTGAGAGCCCGCGCGTGACCCCACCCGACGACTTCACGCGCGCCGTCGAGGCAGTGCTGTTCGCGGCCGAGACTCCGCTGACGCTCGACGCGATTCGAGCGCATGTCGGCAACGGTGACGTCCGTTCGGCACTCGACCAACTGACCGCCGACTATGCCGGCCGCGGCATCGCGATCGTTCGACGCGGCGAGCGCTGGCAGTTCCAGACCGCGCCGGACATGGCGCACATGCTCCGCCGCGACCGCGAGGAACCGCGCAAGCTTAGTCGCCCTGGGATCGAGACGCTGGCGATCATCGCCTATCACGAGCCCGTGACCCGCGCGGAAATCGAGGCGATTCGCGGCGTGCAGATCTCGAAGGGGACGCTCGACGTCCTGATGGAAGCGGGCTGGGTGAAGCCGGCCGGACGACGCGAAGTACCGGGACGCCCGCTGATGTTTGCGACGTCCCCAGCGTTCCTCGTCCATTTCGGCCTCCAGAGCCGCCGCGACCTGCCCGGAATCGACGATCTGCGTGCGGCGGGGCTGCTCGATCCGGTCGATCTCGCCTTCGATCGCCTCGAAGATGGCGAAGATAACAGCGGGGATGGCGAGGTGGCTGGCAAAGCGGCGGGATGAGGCTTAGATAGGGTTCAGTTTCCAGGAGAATTGCCATGGGCGGTTTTAGCCCGATTCACTTGCTCGTTCTCGCGGTCGTCGCGATCCTCCTTCTCGGCGGCGGCCGATTCTCGAACCTGATGGGCGACGTCGCCAAGGGCGTGAAGAACTTCAAGAAGGGCATGTCCGAGAACGACGACGAGACGCCGGCCAAGCCATCGGCACGGATCGAAGCGCAGAAGACGGCCGATCCTGCGTTCGATCGCGACGGCAATCGCGTCCGCGACGACCGTCCTGCCTGAAGCCGGCAGAGTTGACGACCCTAGATAGGCGCGGCTGAATGTTCGATATCGCGCCCTCCGAGTTTCTGCTCGTGGCCTTCGTCGCGCTCGTCGTGATCGGTCCGAAGGACCTGCCCAAGGCGATGCGCGTGGTCGGCTACTGGGTCGGCAAGGCGCGCGGCGTCGCGCGGCAGTTCCGCTCGGGCTTCGATTCGATGGTTCGCGAGGCCGAACTCGAAGAAATGGAAAAGCGCTGGGCGTCGGAAAACGAACGCATCATGCGCGAGCATCCGCAGACGGGCACGGACTCGACGGCCGATACCAATCAGGTCGTGCATTCGCCGGAGACGGAGGAGCACCGTCGCGATTATCGGTCCGTCGATCATACCGACGAGCCGGTGATGGTCGAGAAGCCCGTGGTGGCTGCCGCGTCAGAGCATGCTTCGCCGGTACCAGCCGAGCAGGAGCATAAGCCATTGGCGGATCGCGGTCCGGACCTGTTCGACGGGCCGCTGGATACGCCGCCCGCGACCGCGCCCCATTCCGACGACAAGACCGGCAAGTCCGACGTGGCGTCATCGTGAACGCAGCGGCCGTGACTAACCTCCATAACGCCGAAAGCCAGATATGAGCGAGATCGACGAAAGCCGGGCACCGTTGCTCGACCATCTGATCGAGCTGCGGCGGCGGTTGCTCTATTGCATCGCCGCGCTGATCGTGACGTTCGCGGTAGCGATGTATTTCGCCGAGAACATCTTCGGCTTCCTCGTTCACCCGCTGCTCGCGGCGGGTCAGAACAAGGTGATCTATACCGAGATCTTCGAGGCGTTCTTCGTCCAGATCAAGGTGGCGTTCTTCGCCGCGATGATGCTGTCGTTCCCGGTGATCGCGAACCAGGTGTGGCAGTTCGTCGCGCCCGGCCTCTACAAGAAGGAACGCGGCGCGCTGCTGCCGTTCATCCTCGCCACGCCTGTCCTGTTCCTGACGGGCGCCGCGATGGCCTATTACGTCGCGATCCCTATGGCGCTGCACTTCCTGCTCGGCTTCGATGGGATGGTCGGCGGCATTCACCGCGAGGCGCTGCCGGCGATCGGCAACTACCTGTCGTTCACGATGCAGTTTCTATTCGGCTTCGGTATCTCGTTCCTGTTGCCCGTCCTGTTGATGCTGCTGGAGCGGGCAGGGATCGTCACGCGCAAGCAACTGATCGGCGCGCGGCGCTATGCGATCGTCGCGGCGTTCGCGATTGCCGCCGTGCTGACGCCGCCGGATATCGGTTCGCAGCTGCTGCTCGCGATCCCGCTGGTGATCCTCTACGAACTCGCACTGATCGGGATCTGGTTCACCGAGCGTAGCCGGGCGAAGGCCAAAGCGGTCGAGGGCGACTCCACTGACATCGTCGAGAGCTGACGCCGAGCCGAAGCTTACTACCCGTCAGAGCACATACGAAAACGGGGTCTGGTGCATGCGCACCGGGCCCCGTTTCGTTATCATAAGCGCAAAGGCTTACTTGGCGTTGTCCGCGGTCTTCGCGACGGTCTTGCCCGCCGAGGCCACGTCCTTGCCTGCGCCCTCGACCGTGTTGCATGCCGACACCATCAAAGCGCTGGCTACAATCGCCAGTCCAACCAACTTACGCATGATACTTCCTCCTAGAAGGGCTTGAATGCCACGGGAGGGGGAATGTTCGGGGGCGCCATTCGTTCCGCCGCTGGAACCAACGCACGGCAGGAAAAGGCAATTTTCGGAATAAAGGCCCGGCAACATCACCAGGGGGGGGAGGGTGTGCTACCGGGCCTGTGTTCTGGATAGCGAGAGCGGGGGGGCATAAAGTCGCTATCCGAAGTGTAGAACGGCAACGGCGATAGTCGGTTCCCGCTTTTCTTCGAATCTATTCAATTAAATGGATCGTTTGATTTCGATCAGACGATTTGGAGGCGGACTTAGTCGCGTCCCGTAATGGCGAAGGCGATCTCGTACGCGCCGACCAGTGGATCGTGGTGCAGAGGCGACCGCAACTGGCGCGACAGGCCTTCCATGACGCGACCATAGCGCGACAGGGCCTCTCGGAACGCATCGCTCTCGACCAGCGCACGCGAAACGACGCGGACGACCGCCCGGTCGGGCTTGTCGGCAAGCTTGTCGGCCGGCTTCACCACGATCCTGATCTGCGCCGCAGGGTCGCAGCTCATCGCCAGTTCGATCGTCTCCGTCACCAGGAACGCCAGCGCGACCGCGACGTCCTGGTTGACCAGATACGGATCGATATCGAGCGTGATGCCCAGGCCGTGCGAGCGATCCGACGCGGTCGCGCGGATGTTGGCGGAAAGCTCGCCGATCATCGTTCGCAGGTTCAACCCACGGTTTTCCTCGAGCTCGGCAAAGTGGTTGCGGTGAACCACGGCCAGCGCATCGACGCGGCGCTGGATCGACGAATAGGCGGCGGTGGCGTCAGGGCTGGGTGCGCTGCGGGCGTGAAAGTTGATCAGGCTGGAGATGACCTGAAGATTGTTCTTCACGCGGTGGTGCACTTCGCGCGTCAGTTTGGTCTGGCGCACCAGTCCTTCCGCAAGACCGGCCTCGTGAAGCGCAACCGTCCGGCTGATCGACTGGAAGGTTTCCCCCAGTTCGCGGATTTCCTGTGCGGGCAGCGTGTGGACGGTGCCGAAGTCGAGTTCCTCGCCAGGCGTGAAGGCGGCGACCGCACCGCGCAGGCGGCGGAGCGGGCGGATCAGAAGCCGGTCGACCACGAACCACGCTATGCTCGCTGCGGCGATCCACATCAGCAGCGGCAACAGCATCGCCACGATCAGCGACGACGTCACCGGTGCGCTGCGAATGCTCGTCCGCAACGCCAGCCCAGCGACGCCCAGTTCGGTCCGCATAGTCTCCATGCGATCGAGCGGGCGCTCGTCGGCGATCGTTTCGAGGTGAAGCGCGTCTTCGTCCAGCACGATCGCGCTGCTGAATGCGGACGCGCGCGTCGAGGGACGCCCGGTCTTCTCCAGGAAGGCACGTGGGAAGAAGGCGCGGGCGGACGTGTCGCCGCTGGGTCCGGAAATAGCGAGGATCAGCCCATTGTCCGGGACGATCGCTGCGGCAACGGGCATGTTGTCCTGCCGCACGGTCACCGGGTTGGGCAGCGGAACGCCGCACAGGACATGGCCGGCGCGGTCGGTGATGATGAAGCGGGTCCCGGCAGAGGATTGTTGCGCAAACACGCCCTGAGCACGTGCGCAACTCGGCGCATCGGCAGGATCGGTCCCGAGCGCGTTTACCGCAACCCGAAGCGCGGTCATGTCGCCGACGAGCTCGATCGCGATGGCGCGGGCACTTTCGTCCGCCGTCACGCGCAGCCGAGCACGCGCCTCTGCATCGGCCAACCGCGTCGTCTGCAGCGTGGCAAACACCGCGATCAAAGCCAGCGGCAGAAGAGCCGCACTGATAATCAGGAAAAGTTTGGCGCCGGTGGGTAAACTGCCCATCGCGGACAGCAGACGGCGTTTATTTGGCGGCGCTGGCTCCGGGGAGATCGTATCTGGAGCGGTCGCTATGGGCTCGCGGCCCACCGTCAGTCCAGCTTGCCGAGGAGTTCGAGAAGGTCGTCCGGGATCGTCTCGTCCACGGTCTTCTGATACACCGAACGCAGCGCCGAACCCATTTGTTGGTCCTTATCAGGGACCTTGGCGGGCTTCGTTGCAGGCACTGTCTTCTCCGTGTCGTGGCCCAAACTCAAAACTTCCCCCTGCACGACGCAAACCAATATGTGATGACGAGCAAAACTGCGCCCATGGGCACCGGACTACATACTCGCGAAAGATGTTCGTGAAACCAAATAGCATCTGGATGGTTCCACACCCGAGCGAAAAATACGCATCTCCGCTCGATCGCCGCCGAGAACTGGCGTCGATAGCGTGGACACGGGGCATTTTCGACCGACACCATTGCAATGACGCGAGCCACCCGACACATGAGGGGCCGCGTAGGATCAGGGAGTATTCGTTACCCATGTCTCTTGGACAGCAACTTGCACCGCACCTTCCATTTTTGCGGCGCTATGGCCGGGCCCTGACCGGCAGCCAGATGCACGGCGACAAATATGTGCGCGCCACGCTCGAGGCGATCGTCGCCGCGCCCGAGGAATTTCCCCGCGACGTCGACCCCCGTCTCGGCCTGTACCGCATGTTCCAGGCGATCTGGAACTCGGCGAACTTCGACGAGGTCGGTGACGAGAGCGTCGGCGATGCGGAGGGTCACGAAGCCGTTGCTCGTGCCCGTCTCGCCCGGATGACCCCGCTGTCGCGTCAGGCGCTGTTGCTGACCGCGATGGAAGGCTTCACGCCTGAGGACGCCGCGTATCTGATCGAGGTCGATACCAGCGAAGTCGACGATCTGGTCGCGGATGCTTTGTCCGAGATCGAGAACCAGACTCGTGCCAAGGTCCTCATCATCGAGGACGAGCCGATCATCGCGATGGATATCGAGACGATCGTCCGCGATCTCGGCCACGACGTCACTGGCGTTGCGGTCACGCGTGACGAAGCCGTCGCCCTGGCGATGGAAACACGTCCCGGCCTCGTTCTTGCGGACATCCAGCTCGCCGACGACAGCTCGGGCATCGACGCGGTCAAGGACATCCTGGCCGAGTTCGAGGTCCCGGTGATCTTCATCACCGCGTTCCCCGAGCGCCTGCTGACCGGCGAGCGTCCCGAGCCGACGTTCCTGATCACCAAGCCGTTCCAGCGGTCGACCGTGAAGGCCGCGATCAGCCAGGCCCTGTTCTTCGACCAGGCGACCGTCCCGACCGCCTGAAGCGGCGGCGCGTATCGGGTTCGTGACCGCAAGACGGTTACGGACCCAAAACGTTTTTCGCGAGTTTGGTGATTATGGCTGATCCGAACGAACCAATTCATATCGATACCGAGGATGCACGGGCTGGCGCCACGCCGCACATGACCCGGTACATCTTGGCGATCTCCCTCGTCTTGGTCATTGTTATCTTTGGCTTTATAATCCTGCGCTGAGCCGGATTATGAGCAGGTCGCTGGTATTTCCCGCGACCTGTACCTATGTCTGTCGTCCGCGTACGGCAGTGTTTTATCGGGATTGATCGGATTACCATGACCCAGCCTGCTTCGCCCGTGGACGACGAAATGGATGATGTTGTCGAGCCGGTCGAGCATGTCTCCTTGTCGGATGCCGAGTTCAAGGTTCAGCTTGCCCAGGTGATCCCGCATTTGCGCGCGTTCGGTCGCTCGTTGTCGGGTAGCCGCGATCTTGCCGACGATCTCGTGCAGGAAACGCTGCTGAAGGCTTGGGCCGCGCGTCTTCGGTTCCAGGCTGGGACGAACATGCGGGCGTGGACGTTCATTATTCTTCGCAACTTGTATCTGTCACAGATGCGCCGGGCACGCTTCAAGGGCGAGTGGGACGATCTGGTCGCCGACCGCATTCTGGCCGCTCCTGCTAGTCAGGACCGTCATGTCGAACTTGGCGACATGCAGCGTGCCTTGATGCATCTGCCTCAGCCGCAGCGCGAAGCATTGATTTTGGTCGGTGCGGGCGGCTTCGCCTATGAAGAAGCGGCTGAAATCTGCAGCGTAGCCGTCGGGACGATCAAGAGCCGCGTTGCGCGTGGTCGCGTTGCCCTCGAAACGATCCTCACCGATGGTTCGCTACCATCGCGACGCGATCATGAGACGGATACGAGCAAGACGGCGCTTGATTCGATTATGGGCGATGTCGAAGAACTCAGCCGCGGTCGCTAGATCCGATTAACGCATGCCGCATCGCTCAGTTGAGACGGTGCGGCATCGCGTCCAGACGGCGCAACATCATCATCATATCGTCGGGTACCGAGTGCGTGTCGTCGAATGCGCCACGCAGCGCGTGACCGATCACATCGGTAGCGCGAGGGCGGCGCACTACCTGTTGGCCGTTCTCTTCGCGCCTAATCGTGAGGAATGCGTAAGTCATGTTCGCTATAACGGGCCAATAGCGTTTTCGTTGCTTTGTCGTGACACGCGTAGGCAGCGGATTATAGCGATGTCGCATGGCTTTAGTCTCACCTGAACTGGCGATAAACGCCGCGCTCGACCGCGCAAGACTTTGGTCCCCATTCCTGGCGATGGTCCTTAACCGCGAGCCGGACTTGGCGCGATCGCTGGCGGCAGGAAAGCTGGACCTGTCAGTGTCGAGCGCGGAAGCCGACATGCCGGTCGCGCGTCGCCTGCGGATCGAACGACGCGCAATGGCGCTCAACGTCGCGATCGGCGACCTAGCCGGCGTTCTCGATCTCACCGCAGTGACCGGCGCGCTGACCCGTTTCGCCGACTATGCGCTCGACACCGCGATCCGCACCGCGATCGAGGAGCGGACTCCCGGCGCCGAACCACGCGGCTTCGTCGCGATCGCACTCGGCAAGCAGGGCAGCAGCGAACTCAATTATTCGTCGGACATCGATCCGATCCTTTTGTTCGACCCGGCGACGCTGCCACGGCGTCCGCGCGAGGAACCGGAAGAGGCGGCTGTCCGGATCGGCAAGCGCGTCGTCGAACTGCTCCAGGCGCGCGACGGCGACGGCTATGTCCTGCGCGTCGACCTCCGGTTGCGACCCTCGCCCGAGATCACGCCGATCGCGTTGCCGGTCGATGCGGCGATCGGCTATTACGAAGCGCAAGCGCTGCCATGGGAGCGTGCCGCGTTCATTCGCGCGCGCGCCGCGGCGGGCGACATCGCTCTTGGCCAGCGGTTCCTCGATGCGATCCGTCCTTTCGTGTGGCGTCGCGCGCTCGATTTCGGCGCGATCGGCGAAATCCGCGGCATCTCTGCGCGGATCCGCGATCATCATTCGCAAGGCCAGGCGTTCGGCCCCGGCTATGACCTCAAGCGTGGGCGCGGCGGCATCCGCGAGGCCGAGTTCTTCGCGCAGATCCACCAGCTCATCCACGGCGGCCGCGATCCCGCCCTGCGCGCGCCCGCAACCCGCGATGCCCTATCCCGGCTGGCCGAAGCAGGCTGGATCGGCACTGATGAATCGACTGCGTTGATCGAGGGCTACACGCTGCTCCGAACGATCGAGCACCGCGTCCAGATGATCGACGATCGCCAGACGCACGCCTTGCCGACCGGCGACGCGCTCGACCGCGTGGCGAAACTGCACGGGCTGGACGACTCAGGCGCCCTGTTGGCGCTGCTCGAACCGCGCGTCATCGCAACCGGCCGGATCTACGACGCGCTCGACGACACCGTCCGCCCGGCCTTCTCGCATGACGCCGTGACGCTGGAAGCCGACCTAGCTGCGGCAGGGTTCGACGAACCAGAATCGGCGCGTCGGCGGATCGAGGCGTGGCGCGGTGGCGCCTATCCCGCGCTGCGCAGTCCGGCCGCGCGTGAGGCACTGGAGGCGGTATTGCCCACGCTCGTCCCCGCGCTGGCGACCGCGCCCGTCCCGCAGGCGGCGCTTCTCCGATTGGACGCATTGCTCGAACGCCTGCCGAGCGCGATCAACATCTTCCGCTTGTTGGAGGCGCGTCCGGGCTTGGCGACGTTGCTTGCCGCCATCCTCAGCCATGCGCCGACGCTCGCCGACGATCTGGGACGACGACCCGACCTGCTCGACGGACTGATCGACGCGACCGCGTTCGAGCCTGTCGGCGACGTCGCCGCGCTCGAGGCCATCATGCGCGCAGGCGAGGCAGGCGGCGACTATCAGTCCCGGCTCGACCATGTCCGCCGCGTGGTCGGCGAGCTTCGTTTTGCACTCGGGGCACAGATCGTTGCTGGCGCGTCCGATCCGCTCGACGTTGCAGCAGGCTATGCACGCGTCGCGGAGGCGGCAATCGGCGTCCTCGCCTGTGCGACGATCGACGAATTCGCCAAGGCCCATGGCCGCGTGCCGAACAGCGAACTCATTGTGCTGGCGCTAGGCCGAATGGGCGGCGCGATGCTGACTCACGCGTCCGATCTCGATCTCATCTATCTGTTTACGGGCGATTTCGCGGGAGAATCCGATGGCGTGAAACCGCTCGGCGCAACGCTCTACTACAACCGTCTCGCCCAGCGGCTGACCGGCGCGCTGTCGGTCGCGACGGCGGCGGGCCCGCTGTACCAGATCGACACCCGGTTGCGGCCATCGGGCGGGCAGGGGCCGCTGGTCGTCACGCTCGACAGCTTCTCCCGCTACCAGCGCGAGGATGCCTGGACCTGGGAGCACATGGCGCTCACCCGCGCCCGCCCGGTATTCGGATCGGCCGTAGCTCGGGATGCGGTGGCGGCGATCGTCCGCGACGTGCTCGAAGGCGATCGACCGGCGCGCGACGTGATCGCCGACGCGCGAACGATGCGCAGCGACATGGCCGCGCACAAGCCGCCCAAGGGCGCACTCGATGCCAAGCTGCTTCCCGGTGGCCTCGTCGATCTCGAATTCGCGACCCACGTCGTTCAGCTCGTGAACAGGGCCGGCTTCGATCCCAATCTCGGCACCGCGATCGACGCGTTGATCCGATTGGACCTTGTCCCGCCGTCGCTCCGCCCGGCGCACGACGTCCTCACGCGTTTGCTCGTGACGTTGCGGCTCGTCGCACCCGATGCCGCGCCGCCAGGGCATGCCACGGAGGATCTCATCGCCCGCGCGATCGGCGTGACGGACTGGGCAGCGGTGGTTGCCACGCTCGAAACGACGCGGCAGGAGGTGCGCTGGTTTTGGGCGCAGGTGACGGGAGAGCAGGATGGATGAAGGTTCGATGATCCCCGACGTATCGGTGACGATCGATGACGCCGTGGTTTCGCTGGCAAGCCTCGGCGCGCCGCTGGTGGTGTATTTCTACCCGAAGGACGACACGGCAGGTTGCACCACCGAAGCGAAGGACTTTTCCGCGCTTTCCGACGCGTTCGCAGCCGCGGGCGTAACCGTCGTCGGCGTGTCGAAGGACAGTGCCGCATCGCACGCAAAATTCACGGCAAAACATGGACTTGCGGTCCGGCTTGCCAGCGATGTCGAAGGTGTTGCCTGCGAGGCTTTCGGCGTGTGGGTCGAGAAGGCGATGTACGGCCGCAAGTACATGGGCATCGAGCGCGCGACGTTCCTGTTCGGCGCCGATGGGACGCTGGCCAAGGCTTGGCACAAGGTCCGCGTGGCGGGCCATGCCGAGACGGTTCTGGCCGCCGCCAAAGCGCTCTGAACAGCCCGCAGTAACGTTCGGAGATTCGCCGACATTTCGCGTCCGATGTCGTCGGCGGCTTACTGTTCCCTCGCAATCGTCCCAATTTGCATCAACTCGCCGCATCAGTCTGCCGCTCCGCCGCGCCGACCGTGCGGAGCTATTGCTCAGAACGGCGGTATCCGGCCTAACCCACAGTGTCTGGTGCGCGGAGGGGCTGCGAGTCAGGACAGAGTTTCGGAGCCGTCCGCCTTGAAGCGAACGGCCCTGCATTTTTGTGTCGGGGACCAATGGTCGAATTTACCGCAGCAGCCATCGTGACGCGCCTCAAGGCCGTGTCGATGGCGTCCAAGTCGTTCACGTTTCGCCGGTTGGCGATCGCCGCAACTGTGATGGGGATGACCACGGTCGGCGCGACTGCCGAGGCCCAGGTCGTAGCTTCCAAAATAGCGCACAACGTCGCTGCTACCGGTGGTCCGATGATCGCCGCGAACACCGAGGAAGCCACCGCCGATCTCCGCGCCGACGCGCAGTTCCGCACGCTGTTCCAGACCTGGAAGAAGCTCGATGCGACACAACAGGGCGTGATCGCGATCCCGTCGGTGCAGCCGGTCCACTCGCTCTCGTTCACCAGCAATTTCGGCATCCGCTCCGATCCGTTCCGCGGCACCGCGGCGATGCATGCCGGCGTCGACATTCCCGGCCCGATCGGCACGCCGATCTACGCCACTGCCGACGGCATCATCGCGCACGCCGGTCGCCAGGGCGGCTACGGCAACATGGTCGAGATCAGCCACGGCAAGGGCATCGCAACTCGCTACGGCCATCTGTCGAAGATCCTGGTCGGCGACAACGCGCGCGTCGTTCGCGGCCAGTTGATCGCGCTGATGGGCTCGACCGGCCGCTCGACCGGCTCGCACCTTCACTATGAAGTCCGCATCGACGGCCATGCGGTCAACCCGGTACCGTTCCTGACGACCGCGGATTACCTCCTCGCCGCACAGGACCGCTCGGTAAACGCGATCCCCGTCTCCACCAGCGGCCCCGCCGCGCAGGACTGATCAACCCCAAGGTTGCCGCGGATAGCGCAACCTCCTATCTCCAGCGCATGGCAACGCTGGTCCAAGACATCATCCTCACCCCCTCCGCCGCGGCGCGCGTCGCGGCGATCGCCGTCAAGCAGGGGAAGCCGGCGATCCTGCGACTCTCTGTCGACGGCGGCGGGTGTTCCGGGTTCCAGTACAAGTTCGGGTTCGCCGATTCGGTCGAGTCCGATGACGTGATCGCCGAGCATGATGGCGTGAAGCTCGTCGTCGACAGCGTCAGCATCGATCTCGTCCGTGGCTGCGCGGTCGATTACGTCGAGTCGCTCGCTGGCGCCGCGTTCAAGGTCGAGAACCCCAATGCAGCATCGGGTTGCGGCTGCGGCTCCAGCTTCTCGGTCTGACACTGCCATGAAAATCGTCACGTACAACGTCAACGGCATCAAGGCGCGGTTGCCGCGGCTGATCGAGTATCTCACCGAAGACCAGCCCGACATCGTCTGTCTCCAGGAACTGAAGTCGAGCGACGACACCTTCCCGATCGCTGACATCGAAGCCGCCGGCTACGGCGCGGTCTGGCATGGCCAGAAGGCGTGGAACGGCGTCGCGATCCTCGCCAAGAGCGGCACGCCCGTCGTGCGCCAGCGGGGGCTCGACGGCGAACCCGAGGACGAACACAGCCGCTATATCGAAGCGGAGATTGATGGCCTGATCGTCGCCGCGCTCTATTTGCCCAACGGCAATCCACAGCCCGGTCCGAAGTTCGACTACAAGCTCCGCTGGATGGACCGCCTTGCCGCACGTGCGCGCGTCCTGCTCGCGGAGGAAAAGCTGGCCATCCTCGCCGGCGACTACAACGTCATTGCCAACGACGACGATACCTTCTCGGTCCGCGCGATGCAGGACGACGCGCTCATGCAACCGGAAAGCCGCGAGCATTACCGCGCGCTCGTCGCACAGGGCTGGACCGACGCGCTCCGCACGCAATTCCCCAAGGGTGGCGTCTGGACGTTCTGGGATTACCAGGCGGGTGCCTGGCAGCGTGACGCCGGGTTCCGAATCGACCATCTGCTGCTCAGCCCGCAGGCCGCCGACCGGATGATCGATGCCGGTGTCGACAAGGCTTATCGCGGGCGTGAAAAGGCCAGCGACCACGCGCCGACCTGGGTCCGGTTGCGATGAAGCGGCTGCTTCTTGGTATCGCTTTGGCGAGCCTGTCCGGCGCTGCGATGGCGCAGGACCGCGAATATTGCCCCGATCGTCCTGGCATCGACACGCCCGCCTGCACGATCGCGCCCGGGAAAATCTCGGTCGAGACGTCGATCGCGGACTGGACGCGCGACGACCAGCCCGGCTCGCGCGAGGACAACATCCTGTTCGGCGACGCGCTGGTTCGCGTCGGCGTGAGCGACTCGATCGAGGCACGGATCGGCTGGACGCCGTTCGGGCACGACCGGATGCGCGATTCGACCGGCGTCGATACGGTGAACGGTGTCGGCGACGTGTCGCTCGGGATGAAGGCAAACCTCCACAATCCCGACGGCGCCGGCTTGTCGGTATCGGTGCTGCCGTTCGTGACGCTGCCGGTTGGCCGCTCGTCGATCGGCGCCGGCGATTGGGGCGCAGGGTTCCTCGTCCCCGTCACGTACGAGATCTCCGACACGGTCTCGCTCGATCTGACGCCGGAGATCGATGCGGCGGTCGATCAGGACGGCAATGGCCGGCATCTCGCGTACAGTTCGACGGCTGGCCTGGCGGTGAAACTCGACAAGGCCTTCACGCTGACCGGCGAGATGCAGGCGCTCCGCGATGACGATCCCCAGGAGCATGAGACGCAGGCCGTCGCGGCGTTGTCGCTGGCCTGGATGGCGAACGACAATCTCCAGTTCGACATATTCGGTGCGGCGGGGTTGAACGCGAACACCCCGGATGCGCGGGTCTACGCCGGCATATCCCGGCGCTTCTAGATGCTGGCCGGTCTGCTCCTGCTTCAAGCGGTAGCCGGGCCGCCGCTTCCTCCCGAACTGCGCAAGCGGCCCGTTCGACTGACGATGCCGTGTCCGGTCCAGACCGATCCCGATGGTGATATCGTCGTCTGTGCTCGTTGGACCGACCAAAGGCTGGCGACGCTAGCCGAGCCGGTCCACCCGCCGCGGGGTGACCCGCTGTCGTTCCGGCTGCCGGGTGGTGGCAAGGGGAATGTCCACGCGATCCGAACGCAGCTACCCGGCGCAAGCGGGCAGGGGGCTGCGGTCACCCTCAAGCTTCCGTTCGGCAATGGGAAACGGGAGTAGGGGCAGCAACAACCGTCGGTTTCAGCCTTCTTGTTCTCCCGCGAAGGCGGGAGCCCAGACTGGGCCCCCGCCTTCGCGGGGGAACACGCTATCTTAGGCCGAAAACGCTTCCCGCTCTTACCTACAGCACCCGCTCGTACACCTGGTACACCTTGTTAACCCGGCTCTCGATCGTCTCGGCGATCGACCGCATTCCCTGATTATCGTCCAGGATCCAGCCGATCTCCGCGCGCTGCGCCCCGTAATTCTCGACCGAAGCACGGCGGATATATTCGATCATCATGAAGGCCAGCTGGCTCGCCATCCGCGACGCCTGCAACTCCTTCACCACCCCCATCAGCGGCACGCGCACCGTCCGCACCTTGGGCTTGCGCAACCACCACAACAGCTTGGCCCAACCGAACGGCAGCAGGTTCCCGTTGAGCGGCTTGATCGCCTCATTGAGGTCCGGCAACGTAATCATGAACGCGACCGGCTTGCCGTCCAGCTCGGCAATCCGGATCAGGTCGTTGAACACGATCGGCTTCAGCTTCACGCCCACGTCCTTGATCTCCGGCGGGGTCAAAGGCACGAACCCCCAATTGTCGCGCCACGCGTCGTTGAGGATCGACAGGATGATCGCCGCCTCCTCCTCGAACTTGGTCTTGTCGACGTTGCGGACGCTGATCCGCGGGTTCTTCTCACCCGACTTGATGATGCGCTGAACGATCGGCGGGAACTGCTTCGTGACGTCGACCTCATAGGTCATCAACTGCTTGATCGGGCGATACTGCGCCCACTCGATCCAGCCGCGATACTCGCGCTTGGCGTGCCCCATCATGATCGTCGGCGGATGATCGTATCCGTCGATCAGCAGGCCTGGCTCCTCCCAGATCGACATGCTGATCGGCCCCAGCGCGCGCGTCATGCCCTGCTCGCGCAGCCACGCCTCGGCGCGCTCCAGCAGTGCCTGGAACACGTCCTGCCGCTCGGCCTCCATCAGCCCCCATTGGCCGACGCCTGGACCGAACCCCTGCTCGGGCGGCATCGTCAGCGCGAGCGTATCGATATGCGCCGAGATCCGCCCGACCACGCGGCCGTCCTCTTCCGCCAGGAACAACTGCGCCTTGGCATGGCTGAACCAGCCGTTCTTCTCGGGCGTGATCAGTCCCAGCGCTTCCGATTTCAAAGGCGGCACCCAATTGGGATCGTCGGCATAGAGACGGAACGGCAGATCGATGAAGATCTTGCGGTCCTTCTTGGTCTCGACCGGTCGAATGATGAGCTTGGCCATGTCGTGTTCCCGAATACGCAGTTGCGCGTGTCTACCCAGCGAAGCGAATAAAGGCGAGTGACACGTGCGTCATCGCAAGACCCTGTCAGAGTGATCGGGTTTCCTCCGGCACGGCGGCACCCGCGCGGCCTGTAAATGCCACGGTACCGCCACTATCTTCGGGCAATGGATATGCCCATGGACACATCGCTCAGCCTCGCTCGCGGCACGGCCGCTCCAGCTTCCACTCCCGCGGGTTCGCCCCGTGTCGGAGGGATGGAGCGCGTTGCCGACGACAAGGCGATGCTGCGTGCAGCCGCCGATTTGACGCGCGATCTGGTGAAGCCGCGCCCGGCGATCTACTGGGCCGACCTGATCGCATCGATGGTTGTCGGCTACGGTGCGCTGGCAGTGGCGGCTAGCTCGACGTCGACGCCGGTGGTGATCGTTGCCGGCATCGTGGCGATGCTGGGCCTCTATCGCGGCCTGAGCTTCATTCACGAAGTCAGCCACATGAAGCACGCGTCCGTCCCGAACTTCCGGCTCGGCTGGAACGTGCTGGTCGGCATTCCGCTGTTGACCCCGTCGTTCATGTACGAGGGCGTCCACAACCTCCATCACGCCAAGACGCGCTACGGCACGGTCGAGGATCCCGAATATCTGCCGCTCGCGCTGATGAAGCCGTGGACGCTGCCGCTGTTCATCGTCGTATCGGCGCTCGCACCGATCGCGCTGCTGATCCGGTTCGCGATCCTGTCGCCGATCTCGCTGCTGTCGCCCAAACTGCGGACGATGATCGTCGAACGCTATTCAGCGCTCGCGATCAACCCGCAGTTCCGCCGTCGCGCGCCCGAAGGCGAGGCAAAGGCTTATTGGGATCGGCTCGAGATTGTCGCGAGCCTGTGGGCGATCACGCTGATCGCGATCACCGTGACCGGCGTGCTGCCGTTGCGTGCGTTCGTGACGATCTTCGCGGTAGCCTCGGCATTCGCGGTGCTCAACCAGGTCCGTACGCTGGTCGCGCATCTGTGGGAGAATGACGGCGAGCCGATGACGGTGACCGCGCAGTATCTCGACACGGTCAACGTGCCGCCGCCGGCGTTGCTGCCCGCGCTCTGGGCACCTGTGGGTCTGCGCTACCACGCGCTGCATCACCTGTTGCCGGGTCTACCCTACCACGCACTCGGCGAGGCTCACCGGCGCATCACCGCCGAACTCGACGCGCTCTCGCCGTATCACAAGGCGAGCTATCCTGGTCTGCCCGGTCTGGTGAGCAAGATCGCACGCAGCACGATGGTCCGCCGCTGATATCCCGATCGGGCCGGTCGTTCACGACTGGCCCGATGTTCTCGGTTATTTCGCGGTGTCGAACTGCTTCAGCGCCGCGACCGCGTTACGCCCGACCTCGCTCGTTGGTGCCAGTCTCGCGGCCGTTCCCCACGCTTCACGCGCCGCCGCTTCGTCGCCGGACATCGCGGCGATATTGCCCGCTTCCAACTGCACCGACGCATCGTCCGCCGAGCGCTTCAGGGCCTGCGCGATATCCGCCTTGGCGCGCGGCAAATTGTCCATCCGCCGCGCGAGCGTCGCCGACAACAGCCACGCCAGTGGATCGTCGCCGGCGGTCGTCAGCGCGAGATCGAGATCGCTGCGCGCCGCATCCAGCTCACCCGCGGCGACCAGCGCCCGCGCATGGTCGAGCTGTGCCTCACCCAGCGGCAGCCCTGTCAAAGACCCCGCCGCCAAGGCCGAATCCAGCGCAACGCGCGCCTTGGCAGGCTGTCCGGATGCGAGCCAGGCATTGCCCGCCTGCGCCCAATAGTTCGCAGACCGCGTATCCTTGGCGAGCTCAGCCTCCCGCGCCGCCTCCTCGAACTCGCCGGCCGCGGGCGGCCAGTTCTTTTCGGCGGCGAAAGCGAGGCCTGCACACTGCCGCGCAAAATATCGCCCCCCACCGATCCGCCAGCGACCCGCCTCGGCGCGTGCGGCGGCGGGATCGCTCTGCGTCAGTGCGACGCACCGGGCGAACCGATCGCCTTGCGCATCGACGGGACCGGTGGTGGCGGGACCGGTGGTGGCACTGGGGGCGGCGGCCTGCGCAGCAGCAAGCAAGACTATCAGGATCATAAGGCGGCGATCACATCCTCGACCGCCCGGATGATGAGGGAAATGTCGCTGTCACGCGACAGGCGGTGGTCGCCGTCCTTGACCAGCCACGTCTGCACGTCGGCTGAACGCAACAGCTCGGCGAGGCGCGCGGTACGGTGCCACGGCACGTCCGGATCGCGCTGCCCCTGGACCAGCCGGACCGGCCCGTCGAACGCGATCTCGCCGAACATCAGCCGATTAGCCTCGCCCGACGACCAGAACGGCCGCGTATAGACCGTCGGCTCAGGGCCATACGGGTTCTTGCGCTCGATCCGGCCATTGCTCAGCAACGCCATCTTTTCGTCCGTGGTGAAGCCCCAGTCGGTGAAGTCGGGTGCCGGCGCGATTCCGACCAGCCCCTTGACCAGATCGGGACGCATCTTCGCCGCCAGCAGCATCAACCACCCGCCCATCGACGATCCGACGAGGATCGCGGAATCCTCCACCAGCGCATCGATCATCGCCAACACGTCGTCGCGCCAGTCGACCAGCGTCTGGTCCTCGAACGCGCCTTCGCTTTGCCCGCACCCGCCATAATCGAACCGCAGGAACGCCCGCCCTTCGGACTTCGCCCACGCTTCCAGCGTTACCGCCTTGGTCCCCATCATGTCGGACGCATAGCCCGACAGGAACACGGTCGTCGGTCCCGTCACGCCCTCGGCCGCGGGCGTATGGTGATAGGCGAGGCGAGGGCGCTCCTTTGCGGGGGGCGTCGGTGCAGGCGGCGTGGCGGTATCGGTCATGCCGACACCTTAGCCGCGCCTCAGCGCTGGAGAAAGGCGTCGAGTGCAGCCTGGAACGCGGCAGGCTGATCGAGCATCACGAAATGTGCCGCATCGCCGATATCGACGAAGGTCACGTGCGGTGCCGTCGCGTAGGCCTTCCGATAGAGCGCATCGGCGACAGGCTTGGTCGGCCCCGCCGCGTTCCACGGATAGACCAGTGTGATTGGCGCGGTGATCGACGCCATGTCGGGACGCAGGTCGGTCGTCAGGTCCTCGTACATCGCCTGCGCCGAGACGCGCGCATCCGCCTTCGCCGCCCAGCCGGCAACGGCGGTGCGTGAGTCCGGCTTCAGTGCCATCCGCGCGGCAAGCGCCTCGTTCGCCGCCGGGTTCGCCGGCTTCCCATACGCCGCGGCCATCCCGGCGCGCATTGCCTTGGCCTGCGGTTCGAGCGCCGCCACCGTCGCGCCGGGTGCGAAGATCTCACCGATATACGGTAGCGAATCGACGATCATCAGCTTGCCGACGTCATCCGGATGCGCCTTGGCCAGCATCAGCGCGACCAGCCCACCCATCGAATGCCCGACGATGGCTGGCTTGCCGAGCTTCGACTGGGCGATCAGCGTGTGCAGGTCGGCGACGATCCCATCGAGGATGCCAGGCGACAGGTTCGCGCGCGGATCGTCGCCGCCAAAGCCGTTGATCTGCACCACATACACCCTGTGCGACTTGGCGAGCGTAGGCACGACGCCCGCCCACACCGCGCGAGGCGACGACAGCCCCGGAACGAGGATCACTGGCGTGCCCTTGCCGATGGTCTGCATCGAGATGTGCGGCATCTGCGTCTCGACCGCATCGACCTTCGGCGCGGCGGCGGTTGCAGCCTGCGCGTGCCCGGCACCGGCATGCAGGACGATCATCAGCGCCACGGCGGTAGCTGTAAGACGAGCTTTGAAGTGCGAAATCATGTCACGATTCCTTCGACGGGCTAGTGAAAATGTCTTCGATGCTGAGATCGAACAGTTCGGCGATCTTGAATGCGAGCGGCAGCGACGGATCGTAGCGCCCCGTCTCGATCGCATTGACACTTTGCCGTGAGACTTCGAGACGGTCGGCCAGGTCGCCCTGGCTCCAGTCCCGCTCGGCACGCAGCACCTTGAGGCGGTTCTTCATGCCTCGCGCGGCTTGGTCAGCGCGTTCATGCAACTTCCAAAACCGAGCCCTGCGAACCACAGCACCGCGACGTAATAGGACTCGATATGGCCGACGAGATCGAATGCCTCGAGAAATCCCCAGATCGTCGCGATACTCAGCGCAAAGCCGCTTGCGTACAGCGTTTGGCGGATCGTCAGCATACGGACATATTCGTCGGTTTCTTCCACCAAATACCGACCGATCGCGCCGAACACACCGATGATCGGCAGCGCCGGTAGGATCGCTGCGAAATACGCCGGCGGCCCGTTGAGGAGATGACGACTGAAGCCGTAGACGACGATCATGAGGATCACTGCGTAGGCAAGCATCAACACGATGACGCGTCGATTGTAGCGACGAATTGCCGGACCCTTGGTCATGGAAAGCACCCTTTCGAATCAGTAAAGGGAGCTTGTCACTAAAGCTTCGCGGTGTCAACCGAGCTTTACACCAAGAGGGGTTCGCTTGTCATAACGCCTCGCTGCCAGACGCGAGCGAACGCGTTCCAGGTGTGACTTTATCGTAACCTTTGGAAACCGGCGGGCTCCCCAGGGACCGTCAGATGATGAATTCGACCGTCTTCATCTGCGTCTGATCGGCCGCGACCGCCCCGCGCTTCAGCACCATCTGGCGGTGCAGATCGGCGACCGTGTCGCTCCCCCGCGTCTTGCACAGCGCCGGCACGAACGCATGCACCAGCGCACCGAGGCCGCCCTTGATCATCGTCATACCGAAGCGCCCGGCGACGCCGAAATGCTCGACATAGCTCTCCCCGACGGTGGCAGGGTGGTCGAGGAACAGGCGGCGGAACATGGGCGGTCTCCTGCTTGCTCTGTATCAGGTAGCGGCCAAGGCGTCGACCATTCCCGCCGCCAGCACGCTCAGCGTGTCGTCGCGCGCGCCCATCACCACGATCCGGTCGCCCGGCCGCGCCTCCGCGACCAGCGCCGCAGCGGCCTCCGCACGGTCCGCTATGTGCCGCGCATCGCGACCACCCTCGACGATCTGCCCGACGATGTTCGCGCTGGTGACCTCCCGCGCGACGGTGCCGCCGTAATAGGCCGGGTCCGGCAGGACGAGCACGTCGTCCTCCGCCATCCGCTCGACGAACGTAGCGACGAGCTCGCGCCCCATGACCTTCAACGGCCCATAGCCATGCGGCTGGAAGAACAGGAGCAAGCGTCCCGGAAACGCGTGGAGCGTATCCAGCGTCGCCGCGATCTTGTCCGGGTTGTGCCCGAAATCGTCGATCACCGCGACGCCGCCGGCCTCGCCAACGAGGTCGAAGCGACGGCGCAGACCCGTGAATCCGGCGATCGCCTTCACCGCATCGGTCAACGACACGTCCGCCGCCATCGCCGCCCCGATCGCCGCGAGCGCATTCGCCACGTTATGCCGCCCCGGCACGGCGAGCTTCACCGGCGTTCGCACGCCGCGCGAGACGATGTCGAAGCGGATCGCGAACGGCTCCGGCTTCAAATTCTCGGCCCGCAGATCGGCCGACGCATCGATCGCAAAGGTGGTGATCTGACCGCGCGGCAGCCGCGACGCGAGTGCCGCCGCATCGGGATCGTTCGCGTTCACCACCGCCGTTTCGGCCTTCGCCACGAAGTCCCCGAACAGCAGTCGGAGTTCCTCAAGCGACTTGTGATCCAGGCTGACGTTGTTCAGCACCGCGATCTTCGGCGCATAGCCCGCGATCGATCCGTCGCTTTCGTCCACTTCGCTGACGAAAGCCTCACCCTCTCCGACCAGCGCGCTGGCGAACGGAGCGTCAGCCGTGGCAAAGTTCTTCATCACCGCGCCGTTCATCACCGTCGGATCGCGCCCGACGACATGCAGGATCCAGCCGATCATGCCTGTCACGGTCGACTTGCCGCTCGTCCCCGCGACACCAATCGGCAGCCGGCTGTCGTTGAACAAAGACGCCAGCATCGCCGCGCGGGTCGAGCGGGTGCAGCCAAGCGCATCCGCCGCGATCATGTCGGGCACGCTCGCCTCGATCGCCGCCGAGGCAATGACGAGCTGGTCGGCCGAGACGATGCCGCTGCCGTCCTGCGGGAACAGCGCGACGCCCTTCGCCGCGAGGTCGTCGAACTTCGCCGGCACGCGGCCCTGGTCGAGGTTGCGGTCCGATCCCGCGACGGTCGCGCCACGGCCGGCGAGGATCATCGCGAGCGGCATCATGCCGCTGCCGCCGATGCCGACGAAGAAACAGGGTTTGCTGATATCCATCGGCCCGCGATATGGGCGGTTCGGTAACGGGGCAAGGTCGGGAACACGAACAATGCGCATCGGTGTGCTCGCGGCGTCGAGCCGGGCCAATCCCGCGGCAATTGCCAAGATCACTGCGTATGCCGCGACCGCGTTCCCCGAGGTCGAACTCGTCTTCCACCCGCAGTGCCTGGAGACCGACGGCCATTTCGCCGGTTCCGATTTCCGGAGGGCCGCGGCGTTCCTAGAATATGCCAACGATCCGGCGTTCGATGCGATCTGGTTTCTGCGCGGTGGCTATGGCTCGAACCGAATCCTGGCGATGGTCATGCCCGAGCTCGGCCGCGCCGCACGCCACAAGACGTATCTCGGCTATTCCGACGTCGGCTTCCTGCTCGGCGCGCTCTATGCCCGGCGGATCGGGCGGCCGGTGCACGGCCCGATGGTCAGCGACGTCAACCGGCATGACGGCGAGGCGACGGTCGCGCGGTCGCTAGGCTGGATGGTGCGCGGTGACAGGGCGGGTCTGGAGCCGGGACTGAACGGGCAACCGTCGGCCGCGTTCAACCTCAGCATCATCACCTCGCTGATCGGTACGCCGTGGCTGCCCGACCTGACCGACCACGTCCTGATCGTCGAGGAGGTGTCCGAGCCCATGTACGCGATCGACCGCATGCTCTTCAAAGTCGCCAACGCCACGCAGTTGAAGGGCATCGCCGGCCTGCGCCTCGGCGCCGTGACCGCGATCCAGGAGAACGATCCACCGTGGGGCGAGACGCTCGACTACATGATGGTGCGGTGGAGCCGCGACATGGGCGTGCCTTACCTTGGCCGCGCCGAGGTCGGCCACACACAGGCAAACCATGTCGTCCCGTTCGGGGTAGCGTGACGTTCGACGCCGGCTTGCCTATATAGGGTGTGCGACGGCATAAGCCGGGCCTCTTCCAACACCAGAAAGTCTTCCATGTCCGCCATGTTCCGAATCACGCTGCCCGACGGTTCCGTCCGCGAGGTTGCGCCCGGGACTACCCCCGCGGATGTTGCCGCCGCGATCGGCCCGGGCCTCGCCAAGGCCGCGCTCGCCGCGCGTATCGACGGGCAGGTGCGTGATCTCAACCGGCCGTTCGAGGGCGACACCGCGCTCGCGCTGGTGACCGCGCGCGACGAAGCCGATGCACTCGAACTCGTCCGCCACGATCTCGCGCACGTCATGGCGGAGGCGGTGCAGCACCTCTTCCCCGGCACGCAGATCACGTTCGGTCCCGCCACCGACGATGGCTTCTATTACGACTTCGCGCCGAAGGACCGCCCGTTCACCGAGGAGGACCTCCCGGCGATCGAAGCCGAGATGCGCGCGATCATCGCCCGGAACGAGCCGTTCCTGCGCGAGGTCTGGTCGCGCCAGCAGCTGATCGACCGCTGGACGCAACAGGGCGAGAGCTTCAAGGCCGAATGGGCCGCCGAACTGCCCGAGGGCGAGGAACTGACGATCTATCGCCAGGGCGAGTGGCTCGACATGTGCCGCGGGCCGCACATGGCCTCGACCGGCAAGCTCGACCCCGCCGCGTTCAAGCTGACGCGCGTCAGCGGGGCCTATTGGCGCGGCGACCAGAAGAACGCGATGCTGAGCCGCATCTATGGCACTGGCTGGCTCAACAAGAAGCAGCTCGACCAGCATCTCTTCCGCCTCGAGGAAGCCGCCAAGCGCGATCACCGCAAGATCGGCGCGGAGATGGACCTGTTCCACCTCCAGTCCGAGGCACAGGGCTCGGTATTCTGGCATCCCAAGGGCTTCGTGCTCTGGCGCCAGATGGAGGCGTATATGCGCCGCCGTCTCGATGCCGCCGACTATGCCGAGGTGAAGACCCCGCAGCTGATGGACGCCAAGCAGTGGGAGCAGTCGGGCCACTGGGGCAAGTACCGCGAGAACATGTTCGTCGTGCCCGACGAGATCCCGAACGTCGAGGATGAGGGTGCCGTGCTGTCGGGCGAAGGCGACCTGATGGCGCTGAAGCCGATGAACTGCCCGGCACACGTGCTGATCTTCAAGCAGGGGATCAAGTCGTACCGCGATCTGCCGATCCGGATGGCCGAGTTCGGCTGCTGCCACCGCAACGAGCCGCACGGCGCGCTGCACGGCATCATGCGCGTCCGCCAGTTCACGCAGGACGACGCGCATATCTTCGTCCGCGAGGATCAGCTGGTCGAGGAAGTGCGCAAGTTCTGCGAGCTGCTCGACAGCGTCTACAAGGACCTCGGCTTCGACGATTACGCGGTGAAGCTCGCGCTGCGCCCCGAGAAGCGGTTCGGCGAAGATTCGATGTGGGACAAGGCGGAGGCGGAGTTGCGCGAGGCGGTGATGCAGTCGGGCCTGAGCGACACGATCAAGGCGAACTTCGAGGAACTGCCGGGTGAGGGCGCCTTCTATGCTCCGAAGCTGGAATTCCACCTGACCGACGCGATCGGCCGGACGTGGCAGGTCGGCACGATCCAGTCGGACCGCGTGCTGCCCGAGCGACTCGATGCGTCCTATGTGGGCGCGGACGGCGAGCGGCATCGCCCGGTGATGCTGCACCGCGCGATTCTCGGCACGTTCGAGCGCTTCATCGGCATCCTGATCGAGCATCATGCCGGCCGCTTCCCGCTCTGGCTCGCGCCGGTGCAGGCGGTCGTCGCGACGATCGTGTCGGATGCCGACGATTATGCGCTGGAAGTTGCGGCGAAGCTGAAGGCGGCGGGCATCCGCGTCGAAACGGACCTGCGCAACGAGAAGATCAACTACAAGGTGCGCGAACACAGCCTGGCGAAGGTGCCGAACCTGCTGGTCGTTGGCAAGCGTGAGGCCGAGGAGGGCAAGGTCGCACTCCGCACGCTCGGCAGCCAGGCGCAGACCATCCTGACGCTCGACGAGGCGATCGCGCGTCTTGCGGACGAGGCTCGCGCACCCGATATGTGATCCAACGGGGCTGGCTTTCCGAGCGCGGGTTTCTGCGCTATACGCCGGCCCAAATATTGTCAGAAACTTCAGGAGCAAACCCCATACGTCCTCCCACGATGCGCCGGCCGATGCAGACGCCCGCAATGAACGGCCCGCGATTCAACGAATTCATCCAGAGCCAGAAGGTCCGCGTGATCGATCACGAGGGCGAGAATCTGGGCGTGATGTACACGCGCGAAGCGATCGAGCAGGCAGCCGAGCATGGTCTCGACCTGGTCGAAGTGTCGCCCAACGCCGATCCGCCCGTCGCCAAGTTCCTTGATGTTGGCAAGTTCAAGTACGAGGCGCAGAAGAAGGCGAACCTCGCACGCAAGTCGCAGAAGACGCAGGAGATCAAGGAGATCAAGATGCGTCCTAACATCGACGACCATGACTACGACACGAAGATGAAGAAGGTGAACGACTTCATCGGCGAGGGCGACAAGGTCAAGATCACGCTGCGCTTCCGCGGTCGCGAACTCAGCCACGGCCAGCTCGGTATGAACCTGTTGAAGCGCGTACAGGACGACGTCGCGGAGATCGCCAAGATCGAGGCGTATCCGCGCATGGAAGGCCGCCAGATGCTGATGGTGCTCGCACCGAAGTAAGTGGCGTAGCGGTTTCGGCCGTTATTGTTGAAATTTGAAGGCTGGTCGGTCCTGCGGGATTGGCCGGTCTTTTCTGTGTGTTCGTCGCGCTTGCACAGCGCTTGCACGGCGCCTGTACGCCACGCTTGCTTGGACCCGTCTGGTTAAACTGGGAGGCGAACGGGCGGCAAGAAGCGTCATGGTGATGGGGTGTCACGAGTTGCCCCGATCGTTGCCCAAGACGGAGTTGGCGAGTCCATCACTCCATGATCCGGCAAACAGTTGCGTTTTGAAACTAGGGTTTGCTGTGTGTCGCAATGTGGCGGTTTGGAGACACGTTATTCAAAAATAAGTTTCCGTATGCGGAAATTGCTAGACGTGAAGCCCTGTCCGCCTCTACCTAACGTCCAAACCATAAGTTCGAAAACATTCGAACACCTAGGGAGAGAATGCCGATGCGTATGATCGCATATCTGTTGTCCGCTGCAGCGACCACCGCTTTGGTCACCCCGGCATTCGCACAGGACGTACCCACTACGCAGCCCGAAGCGCAGGCAGCGACGACGACGTCAGGCACAGCCGCCGGGTCGGTCGACGCAGGGCAGGCGCCGGTTGCCGCACCGCAGGCCTATTCGGGCAACGCCAGCGACATCGTCATTACCGCGACGCGCCGCTCCGAGCGGTTGTCGAACGTGCCGATCGCTGTTTCCGCGGTCGGCTCGGCTGCGCTGGAGAATACCGGCGCGAACGACATCCGTCAGGCGACGCAGCTCGTTCCTTCGCTCTTGATCTCTTCTACCGGCAGCGAAGCGAACGCGTCGGCGCGTGTTCGCGGCATCGGTACCGTCGGTGACAATCCGGGCCTCGAAAGCTCGGTCGCGGTGTTCATCGATGGCGTTTATCGCAGCCGCACCGGCTCGGGGTTGAACGATCTTGGTGAGGTTGATCGCATCGAAGTGCTGCGTGGCCCACAGGGTACGCTATCGGGGCGCAATGCCACGGCAGGGTCGATCAACATCCTGACAAAGCTGCCATCCTACAATTTCGGCGGCTATGCCGAAGCGACCTACGGCAACTACAACAACGTCCGCATCGCTGGCGGGCTGACCGGTCCGATCATCAAGGACAAGCTGGCGTTCCGGCTTGATGGCGTTTTCGGCAAGCGCGATGGCTTTTATTACGACGTTATCAACAAGACCGATTACAACGACCGCAATCGCTATTTCGTCCGTGGCCAGCTGCTGTTCGAGCCATCGGCCGATGTCACCGTCCGCCTGATCGGCGATTACACGCATCGCGACGAGAAGTGCTGCGGCGCGGTCTATCTCAACACCCAGGAAAAGATCGATCCGACCCCAGGCGTCCCTGGTGATTTCGCGATCAACCCGGCCGGTAATCGCATCGTTCAGGTTATGCAGAGCCTTGGTGCCGTGTTCCCTAGCGCGGGCGACCCGTACAATCGCCGCATCGCCAATACGCTCGGTCGGGCTTACTCCAACGTCACGACCGATTACGGCGGCTCGGGCCAGATCGACGTCAACTTGGGCGGAGCATCGCTCACCTCGATTACGGCATACCGTGAATACAAATCGGGTGGCGCAGGCGATATCGACTACGGCAATCTCGACATCGGCTATCGTCCCGACGACGGCAACAGCTATCGCCAGTTCCACACCTTCAGCCAGGAAGTCCGCCTGAACGGCTCGCTGTTCAACGACAAACTCGATTGGCTTGTCGGCGGCTATTACTCGAAGGAGGATCTGGTCGTTGCTGACAATTTGAAGTTCGGCAAGGATTACGGTGCGTTTGCCGCTTGCCGCATCGTCGCGACGATCAACCCTGCCGCCGCACTACGCGCGCCACGCGCTGCGGGCTGCCTCAGCCCGACCGGTCGTGCCGTTCTATCTGGCTTGGTCCCGGGCACGCAGCCTGCGTTCGGTACACTGACTGGTACGGTTCTCGCCGGTATCGATCGTCTCAGCACGGTCAGCGACGTCGGCGACACGCGCTCGACCTATTATCAGGACAGCGAGAACTATGCGTTTTTCACGCACAATATCTTCAAGCTAACCGACAAGCTGTCGATCACCGGCGGACTTCGGTACACGCATGAAGCGAAGGATTTCCACGCCGATTTCAACAACAACAATACCGTCTGCCCGGTCCAGCAGGCGAATTTGAGTCCGCTGCTCGCCAGTGCCGCAGTGCCTGCCGCGGTGAAAACGCTGGTCGGCGGTATCGTCACGCTGACCTGCACCGGCAACTCGACCTCGGCACTGACCGCGGTCAAGCCGTCGAACAGCTTCAAGGAAGGCGAGTTCACCGGCACCGGCGTGATCTCGTACAAGCCGCGTACCGATACGCTGCTGTATGCGTCCTACTCGCGGGGCTACAAGGCGGGCGGCTACAACCTCGATCGGTCGGATCTGACCGCGAACGTCTTCTCGACCCCGACCGCCGCCGATGCCGCCAACCTGCGCTTCGATCCGGAAACGGTGAACGCGTATGAAGTCGGTCTGAAGTTCACGTCGAAGGACTTCACCTTCAACGTCGCGGGCTTCCGTCAGGAGTTCAAGAACTTCCAGTTGAACACCTTTAACGGCACCAACTTCATCGTCCAGAACATTAGCACCTGCGACACGAACCTGAACGGCGCGGACCGCGATGCGAGTTCGGCGACAGGGGCGTGCACCGGCAAGACCAAGTATGGCGTCGTCTCGCAGGGCTTCGAACTCGAGGCGGGTCTGTTCCCGGCGCCCAACTATTCCGTGAACCTCGGTTACACCTACACCAATACGCGCTTCCGCAACAATCTGGTCGGCAGTGAAACCGGCCAGCCGCTCGACGCTGCGCTGTTCCTGCTTTCGGGCAGCAACCTGTCGAACGCACCAAAGCACACCGTGACCGCGTCAACCGCATGGACGCCGGATATCGGATCATCGGGCCTGACCGCCTTGTTCTATGTCGATGGCCGCATGACGAGCGACTACAACACCGGCTCGGACCTGTTCCCCGAAAAGGCGCAGGACGGCTTCTTCCTGATGAACGCTCGCGTCGGTATCCGTGGGCCGCAGCAGAAGTGGGCGTTGGAAGTGTGGGCGCAGAACCTGCTCGACACGAACTACCAGCAGGTCGCGTTCAGCGCACCGTTCCAGGGTGCGGGTAGCCAGGCTCAGACCCAGGCATTCGGGTCGACCGCCAACCAGATCTTCTCCTCGTATCTGGGCGAACCACGCACCTACGGCCTGACGCTGCGCTCACGCTTCTGATCGGGGTTTAGGGTAAGAAAAAGCCGGTCCGCACTTCGCTGCGGGCCGGCTTTTGTGCGTCTCCCCACCGCCGCCATTCCCGCGGAGGGGGACCCCAACTGGCAAGCTTTACATGGATGGCCACCTGCGCGGGGATGACGAGTAGGGGGCGGTCGGCCTCGACGCTAAGCGGCCAGATCGATCTCTTCGCCTGCCGCCGCCGCCAGCAGGCGTCGCTCCAGCGTCCTCAACCGCGCGGGCTGGGTGATCCGATCGCCGGTCAGGTCGGTGACGTAGAAGGTATCCACGGCCCGCTCGCCATAGGTCGCGACGTGCGCGGAGTGGATCGTCACCTTCGACTGGAACAGCGCATTGGCGAGTTGATTCAGCAGCGCCGGCCGATCGCGCGCGTTGACCTCGACCACGGTGAACCGGTTCGACGCCTTGTTGTCGACCAGCGCATTCGGCACGATGTCGAACGCCTCCGCGCGCGTGCGGGGAAGCGGTTTCGCGACGAGGCGGTCGGCAAGCTTGCCGCGGTTGGCGAGCGCGTCCTCGATTGCGGTCTTCAAACGGGAAAGCTGCCCGGACTCGTCGAACGGCCGCCCGAACGGATCCTGCACGAGGAAGTTGTCCACGGCCATCCCGTCGCGCGTGGTATGGATGCGCGCGTCGATGATGTTGCCGCCGGCGACGTGGATCGCGCCCGCGATGCGGTAGAACAACCCGGGATGATCGGCGGCGTAGATCGTCACCAAGGTCGCCCCGCGCCCGGGATAGACATGTGCGTCGATCGCGAGTTGTGCGTCGCCCGTGGTCGCCAGGAAGCGGGCGTTGTGCGCCAGCACGTCTTCGGGTTCGGCAATCCAATAGGCTTCGGGGAGCCGGTGAACGAGCGTCGCGAACGACTCCTCGCTCCAGCCCAGCGCGTCCCGCAGATGCTGCTGCTTGGCAGCGATCCGCTCGGCGCGACCCTTTTGCTTATGCCCCAACCGCAGGACTTCCTCCGCCGATTCGTAGAGGTCGCCGAGCAACTGGCGTTTCCAGCCGTTCCACACGCCCGGCCCGACGGCGCGGATGTCGACGATCGTCAGCGTGAGCAGCAGGCGGAGCCGCTCCGGGCTCTGCACCACGTCGCAGAAATCGAGGATCGTCTTGAAGTCGCTGAGGTCGCGCTTGAACGCGGTGGCGGACATCAGAAGGTGCCAGCGCACCAGCCAGGCGACGGTCTCGGTTTCGGCGGGCGTCAGGCCGAAGCGTGGGCACAGGCGCTGCGCCACCTCCGCCCCGAGGATCGAATGGTCGCCGCCGCGGCCTTTGGCGATGTCGTGAAGCAAGACCGCAACGTACAGCGCGCGCCGCGAGACAATCTGTTCGAAGATCGCACTGGCGAGCGGGTGATCCTCCTTCAGCGTGCCGTTCTCGATCCGCGCGAGCAGGCCGATGGCGCGGATTGTGTGCTCATCGACGGTGTAGTGGTGGTACATGTCGAACTGCATCTGGGCGACGACGCGCGCGAAATCGGGCACGAACCGGCCGAACACCCCAGCCTCGTTCATCCAGCGCAGCACGAGTTCGGGATCGCGGAGCGAGGTCAGCACGTCGAGGAACAGCGCGTTCGCCGTCGGGCTGTTGCGGACGTCGTCGACCAGCTTGGCGTCGCGCGCAGCGGCGCGCATCGCCAGCGGGTGGATCTCGACGCCGTGCTTGTCGGCCAGCTGAAAGATCTCGATCAGGCGTTCGGGATCGGCTCGGAAGAAGTCGTCGCTTGGCAGTGCGAGCCGCCCGCGATCGAGCACGAAGCCGTTAAGCTTGCGCGGAGAGCGGCGGATCGTCGGCAATCCGAAGCGCCGGCCCCGCGCCGCGAACTTCTCGTCGAGATGCGCGAGGAAGACGCCGCTGAGCGTGCCGACGGTCTTCGCCTGCAGGAAATAGAACTGCATGAACCGCTCGACCTTCGACTTGCCGGGTCGGTCGGAGAACCGCATCCGGTCGGCGATCTCGCGTTGCAGGTCGAAGGTCAGCCTATCCTCGGCGCGGCCGGTGATGCTGTGCAGGTGGCAGCGCACCGCCTGGAAGAAATTGTCGGCGCGGTGGAACAGCCGGTATTCGGCCTTGGTGAACAGCCCGACCTCGACCAGTTCGGCGGCGCGCTGGACGTCGTAGATGTATTTGCCGATCCAGAACAACGCGTGGAGATCGCGCAGGCCGCCCTTGCCCTCCTTGACGTTGGGTTCGACTACGTAGCGCGTGTCGCCCATCTTGCGGTGGCGTGCGTCGCGTTCGGCGAGCTTGTCGGCGATGAAGGTGCGCGCGGTGTCGGCCTGGACCTCGGTCTTGAAGCGGTGCGACGCCTGTTCGTAGAGTTCGGTATCGCCGCACACGTAGCGCGCTTCGAGCAACGCGGTGCGGACGGTGACGTCGCTCTTGGCCTGGCGGACCATTTCGTCGAGCGAGCGGCTGGACTGGCCGAGCTTCAGCCCGAGATCCCACAGCGCGTAGAGCATCGATTCGATCACGCGCTCGGCCCAGGGCGTCTGCTTGCCGGGGGTCAGGAAGCCGATATCGACGTCCGAATGCGGCGCCATTTCCGCGCGGCCGTAACCGCCGACGGCGATCAGTGTGAGACGCTCGCCCGAGGTGGGATTGGGCAGGGGGTAGAGCCGCTGCGTCGTGAAATCGAACAGGATGCGGAGCAGCGCGTCGATCAGGTATGCCTGCGCACTCGATGCTTCCAACCCGCGGGATGGGTGTTCGACGAGGCGACGTTCGACTTCTACCCGGCCTTTCTCCAGCGCTGCCTTCAGCAGCGTGGTCGCGTCGCGGCGGAGCGCGGTCGGGTCGACGCCCTCCAACGCGGCGATGGTTTCGGCGACGGCGCGGCGATCGATGATCGTGCGACGGTTGGGGAGGTGATCGAAGCGGCCGGACATAACGCCCAGATAGGGGCGCCAGGCGCGTGCGTCATCAGGATTGCGCAAAACGTCCGCGAAACGTAACCGGACGCGCGAGTGGAGGACGAAAATGAGCGAACCATTGCGCGTGGCCCTTGCGGGTCTGGGGACAGTTGGCGGCGGGGTTATCCGATTGCTGGATGCGAACCGTGAGTTGATTGCGCGGCGGGCTGGGCGCGAGATCGAGGTCATCGCGGTTTCGGCGCGCGATCGCGGCAAGGATCGTGGCGTCGATCTGTCGCGCTTTGCGTGGGTCGACGACACGACTGCGCTGGCAAAGCAGCCGGGGGCGGATGTCGTGGTCGAGTTGATCGGGGGTTCCGATGGTCCGGCGCTGACGCTTGCGCGCAGCACGCTGGGGGCAGGGCGGAGTTTCGTCACGGCGAACAAGGCGATGATCGCGCATCACGGGCTCGAACTCGCGCAGGCAGCCGAAGGGGCAGGCGTCGCGCTAAAGTTCGAGGCGGCAGTTGCTGGCGGTATCCCGGTCATCAAGGGCCTGCGCGAGGGTGCTGCGGCGAACGAGATCGCTCGCGTCTACGGCATCCTCAACGGTACCTGCAATTTCATCCTGTCGAAGATGGAATCGGAGGGCCACGATTTTGCCGAGGTGCTGGCAGAAGCGCAGGCGCTGGGGTTTGCCGAGTCCGATCCGAGCTTCGACATCGATGGCGTCGATGCAGCGCACAAGCTGTCGATCCTGGCGGCGGTCGCGTTCGGGACGCAGCCGGCGTTCGACGACGTTGCGATCAGCGGCATCCGGCATCTGCTGGGGGCGGACATCGCCGAGGCGGCGGCTTTGGGGTATCGCGTGCGGCTGCTCGGGCTGGCGGAAGCTGGGGCGGACGGGCTGTTCCAGCGCGTCCATCCGCATCTGGTGCCGATCGATCATCCGCTGGCGCACGTCACCGGATCGCTCAACGCGGTCGTGGCGGAGGGCAATTTCGTCGGTCGCCTGTTGTTCCAGGGTGCGGGTGCGGGCGATGGTCCGACCGCGAGTGCGGTAGTGGCCGACCTGATCGACATCGCGCGCGGCGAGTTCGGCCCGCCGTTCGCGATGCCGGTCGTCTCGCTGACGGCGGCCCCCAAGGCGGACAGCGGCGAGCGGCGGGGGCGTGCGTATCTGCGCTTCACCGTGGCGGACCGGGTCGGGGTGCTGGCCGAGATCGCGGCGGCGATGCGGGACGCGGGTGTCTCGATCGAGAGCTTGATTCAGCGGGGGGCGATCGCGGATGGCAGCGTGTTGGTGGCGATCGTGACGCATGAGAGCCCGGAACGCTCAATCGCGCAGGCGTTGGAGAAGCTGCGGGGGTCGCAGAGCCTCGTTGGGCAGCCGATGTGGATGCATATTCTGGATTGAGGGTCCGCCAGTCCTCGAACACCACCACCCCGGCGAAGGCCGGGGCCCAATTGGAGAGGTCGCAGTAACGATACGCGCGCTTCGTTAGCGCCGTCCCCCAATTGGGCCCCGGCCTTCGCCGGGGTGGCGGACAGCAAAGCTACCCCCCTTGTTCTCCCGCAAAGACCGAAGTCTAGGCTGGGTCCCCGCCTTCGCGGGGAAACAAGGAAAGGGCGATCGTGCGTGCTGAAGACATGAGCCGCGCTACCTTATTCCACCAACTCATTCGCCTAGTTCACTGAGCCAACGGGGCCATCGAGATCGATCGGCACGCGGCCGCGCTTGTCGGGTTTCTTCGCCAGCGCGCTCTTGATCAGTCCGACTGCGGCCTTCGCGATCGGGGCGATTGGCGGGCCGAAGCCGACCTGGCATCCGCCCTGTCGCGCCGCACACGGTGTATCGGACAATTCCAGTGCGCGGACGGCGGTGAGGTTGGGGTTGGAGGCAACCGCGTGGTCGGACGGGCCGCGATCGTCCCGCATCGGCAGGCGGGGCGTGGTCGTCGCGGATTTGCCGCAGACGACGACCTCGTTCCCGTCCTTCGTCTGCGTCGCGCAGGGGTCGACGAGGATCGAAAAGCGCTCCGGCACTGGCGGTGCCGCAGGCGCAGCGGTGGTGGCAGACGCTTGCAGCAGCGCGGACAGGATGATGGCGAACATAGTCAGGTCCTTACGGCGCGGGCTTGCGGAACGACGTGCCGCCTTCGCCGCCTACCGTCATCGTAACGCCCGCCATCCCGCCGCCAACCTGGAACGAGCTGAGATCGGCGAGTGGCGACGTACGGTTGAGCAGGCGAGTACGTTCGTTGCGGACGCTCTCATGCTTGGGGTCGCCGGCGTCATGTATCACGAAGGGCACCCGAAATCGGTCTGCGGTGCGCATCCCGCAGACCGTGATGTCGGTCTCGTCCGCGCTCTGGATACAGGGTTGCTCGGCAGCCATGCGGGCCCTGGCGGTTGCCATCAGCGGGTCTTCGATCAGTATCGACAGCAGCATCGCGAGCATCGGCGCCTCCCGGACAGACACGCAGACTGGCCGCGATCGTCGGGGAGGGCAAGCGTCATTGCTCGATCTTGGCGACCCCGAGCCGGGGGATGTCGATCGCCGGGCAGCGGTCCATCACGACTTGCAGGCCGGCGGCTTCGGCGCGTGCCGCGGCCTTTTCGTTGACCACGCCGAGCTGCATCCAGACGGCCTTCGCACCTGCTGCAATCGCCTGATCGACCGCTTCGCCAGCAGCCGCCGACTTGCGGAAGATGTCGACGATGTCGATCGGATCGCCGAGTTGCGACAGGTCTCGGAAAACGAACTCCCCATGGACATGCTCGCCGGTGATCTGAGGGTTGACCGGGATCACGCGGTAGCCATGCGCCTGCAGTTTGGCCATCACGCCGTACGACGGGCGATCTGGGCGGTCCGAGGCGCCGATCATCGCGATCGTGCGGGCGTTTTCGAGCAAAGACTTGATGTCGACATCGGCGGTCAACGGCATCGATGCCTCCTGCGAAAAGAAACCTGGTCCGCTCGTACCGCGACTCTACGCGTCGGGTACGACCGGTAATCACACAACGTGGATCAGGCCTGCGGGTTTCACAGTTTTCCGAGCCATGCGACGACCTGAGCCGCGATCGGCATGAAAATCATATCGTTCGGGTCCGACGCCGGGGGCGTGCCCGCGTCGGATGCGGTGCGGATCGAGATCGTCAGCGGCACGCGGCCGAGGAACGGTATGCCGAGTTCGCGCGCCGCCGCCTCTGCGCCGCCATTGCCGAACGGGTCCGACGCTTCGCCGCAATGTGGGCAGATATAGCCTGCCATGTTCTCGACGAGGCCGATGATCGGGATGCCGGCCTTCTCGAACAGGTCGATCGCGCGGCGTGCGTCGATCAGCGCGAGGTCCTGCGGGGTTGAGACGATCACCGCGCCCGCCGGCCGGTATTTCTGGACCATCGTCAGCTGGACGTCGCCGGTGCCGGGGGGGAGATCGAGCACCAGCGTATCGGTCACGCCCCAATCCGCCTCGACCAACTGGCCGAGCGCGCCCGCCGCCATCGGCCCGCGCCACGCGATCGCCTTGCCGGGCTCGACGAGTTGGCCCATCGACAATAGCGGCACACCGTACGGGGTGGGGACGGGGTCGAGCACCTTGTCCTTCGCGGTCGGGCGGGTGCCCTCGACGTTCATCAACCGGGGCTGCGACGGGCCGTAGATATCCGCGTCGACCAGCCCGACGCGGCGACCCGCACGCGACATCGCGATGGCCAAGTTGGCGGCCAGCGTCGATTTGCCGACGCCGCCCTTGCCGCTGGCGACCGCGATCAGCCTCCGCGTGGACCGTTCGGCCGTTACGGCGATCCGCACTTCCGAGACACCGGGCTGGGTCGCGGCCATCCGCACGGTCGCCTCCAGCGCATCGCGCGCCTGCGGGTCGAGCCCGGTCGCATCGATGATGATGCCAGCCCGGGTTCCCTCGAGCCGGACGGTCGCCCGCTTGCCCGCCACTGCGGCAACCGCCGCCTTTACCGCTTCGATATCGATCATCGTGGCCAGATAGGACCGCAAAGGCCGCTTGGCACTGTTTTTCCGCCAGCGCACACCTATAAAGGTTGGTATGACGATCTTCTCGCGCTGGTTCCGGCGCCCCAATATCCTCGCCACCGAAACACCGAAAGGCCCCTGGGGCGGCTCGGGCGACGACGGTAACAGCGGGCCGCGCAATCCCTGGGCGCAACCTCCCGGCGGTCGCAAACCTGCGGCCAAGCCCACCGCGCTCGACGAGTTCCTGCGGAAAGCGCGCGGATCGGGCGGCGGCGGTGGTGGCACGGGTGGCTTCGGCGGCTTGCCATCGGGCGCAAACGCCCGCGCGCTCTGGGCGATCGGCGTAGCGATCATTGCGGTCGTCTGGATCCTGTTCACCTCTGTCCATCAGATCGGCCCGCAGCAACGCGGCGTCGTCACCTATTTCGGCAAATACGCCGGCACGCTTGATCCGGGCGTTCGCCTGACGATGCCCGCGCCGATCGCCGACGTGACTGTGGTCGACGTGCAGAAGATTCGCACGGACAATTTTCCTGTCGGTGACGGCGAGAATTTGACGCTGACCGGCGACCAGAACATCATCGACCTGGCGTATTCGGTCCGTTGGGACATCTCGGATCCGCGCGATTACGTGTTCCAGCTCGCCGAGCCGAACGACACTGTTCGTGCCGCTGCCGAGAGCGCCATGCGCGCGGTGGTTGCGACGACGACGCTAGACCAGGCGATAGGTACGGGGCGCACGGTGATCGAGCAGCGCGTCGCCGAACTCACGCAGCAGATCCTCAACGACTATAAGTCGGGCGTCCGCATCCAGGGCGTTGCGATCAAGCAGGCCGCTGCGCCCGCGCGGATCGTCGAAGACTTCAACGCGGTCACCGCCGCGCAACAGGAGGCGATCGCCAACCTCAACCAGTCGCGCTCCTACGCGCAGCAGGTCGTGGCGCGCGCGCAGGGTGAGGCAGCGTCGTTCGACAAGGTCTACGAGCAGTATAAGCTTGCGCCCGAAGTGACGCGTCGCCGCATGTATTACGAGACGATGGAGGCGGTACTCGCCAAGAGCGACAAGACGATCGTCGAGACGCCGGGCGGGGTGGTGCCGTATCTGCCGCTGTCGAACGCCAAGCGTTTGCCGAACCCCGAGGCTGTTCAGTCGACGCCAGCGCCGGCCGCGGCGGCGGCTGCCCCCCAGTCTGGAGCTGCCCAGTGAACGCCGTGAGTTTCCGCAACCCGATCGTCGCCGGGATCATCGCGCTGCTGCTGGTAATTCTCGCCGCATCGACCTTCGCGATCGTCCCCGAGACCAAGCAGGCAGTGATCCTGCGTTTCGGCCAGCCGATCCGCACCGTCAACGCGTGGCAGCCGAACACGCCGTTCGGCCAGACCGGCGCAGGTCTGATCGCGCGCATTCCGTTCGTCGACCGGATCGTCTGGATCGACAAGCGCGTGCAGGATCTAGAGCTGGACAACACGCTGGTGCTGTCGACCGATCAGCTACGGCTCGAGGTCGATGCCTATGCGCGTTACCGGATCGTCGATCCGCGCAAGATGCGTAACGCGGTCGGCAGCGAGGACCGGATTCCCGATCAGCTTCGTCCGATCCTTGGCTCAGCGCTGCGCAACGAACTCGGCAAGCGGCGCTTCGTCGAATTGCTGAGCCCGGAGCGTTCCGAGCTGATGGATAACATCCAGAAGGGTCTCCAGCGCGTCGCCAGCCAATACGGCGTCGAAATCGTCGATGTCCGTATCAAGCAGGCAAACCTGCCCGTCGGCCTGCCGCTCGAAAGCGCGCTCAAGCGCATGTCGAGCGCGCGCCAGCAGGAGGCGATCACGATCCGTGCCGAGGGCCAGAAGCAGGCGCAGATTGTTCGTGCGCAGGCGGATGCGGATTCGGCGAAGATCTACGCCGAAAGCTTCGGCAAGGACGCCGATTTCTACGACTTCTACCGCGCGATGCAGTCGTATCGGCACACGTTCGGTGCCGACGGTGGTCCGGCACCGGAAGGATCGACTTCGATCATTCTTTCGCCGAACAACAGCTATCTGCGGGAATTCGAGGGCCGCGGGCGTTAAACCTGCGGAACCTTTGAACGCCCGTTCATATTCAAGCATCATTCAGGACGGCATCCCTACGGGGTACCTGTTTCGATTGATGAAACGAGAGGACAACATCTAGTGCGTTACGCCTACGCCATTACCAGTGCTCTTCTCCTCGGCGGTGCGACCGCGACGCTCGCGCTCCAGCCGAGCGGCGCACAGGTCGCGCAGAACGAACCCGGTGCGATCCAGGCGGTCTCGCCGAAACCCGGCGCGCCGATGAGCTTTGCCGACATGGTCGCGCGGCTCCAGCCAGCGGTCGTCAACATCTCGACCAAGCAGACGATCGTCCAGAAGCAGCAGGCCAATCCGTTCGCGGGCACCCCGTTCGGCGACCTGTTCGGCGGCATGGGCGGCGGCGGCCAGGGCGGCGCGCCGGTGAAGCGCGAAGGCGCCTCGCTCGGCTCGGGCTTCCTGATCTCGCCGGACGGCTATGTCGTCACCAACAACCACGTGATTTCGCCTGGCGCGCAGGGCGCGACGGTCGACTCGATCACCGTGACGCTCAGCGACAAGAAGGAATATGTCGCCAAGGTCATCGGCAAGGATCAGGACTCGGATCTCGCGCTGCTCAAGATCGATGCGGCCAACCTGCCGTTCGTGAAGTTCGGCGATTCGAATGGCGCGCGCGTCGGCGACTGGGTCGTCGCGATCGGCGAGCCCTTCGGCCTCGGCGGCACCGTCACCGCGGGGATCGTTTCGGCGATCAACCGCGTGACCGGGCAGGGCGGTGCGTATGACCGCTTCATCCAGACCGATGCCTCGATCAACCAAGGCAACTCCGGCGGCCCGATGTTCGATCTCAACGGCAACGTGATCGGCGTGAATTCGCAGATCTTCAGCCAGTCGGGCGGCAACATCGGCATCGGCTTCGCGATCCCCGCGGCCGTCGCCAAGCCGATTATCGCGACGTTCATGAAGGGCGGCACGATCGAGCGCGGTTATATCGGCGTGCAATTGGGCCGTAGTGGCCCGATCGACGAGGATACGGCGGCAGCGCTCGGCATCGCCAAGAACTCAGGCGAACTGATCAATGATGTGACCGCTGGCGGTCCTTCGGCGAAGGCCGGCGTACGTGCCGGTGACGTCGTTACCAAGGTCAACGGCACGCCCGTGACCGCCGAACAGTCGCTGTCCTACCTCGTCTCGAACGTGAAGCCTGGTCAGACCGCGCGTCTCGACATCCTGCGCAACGGCAAGCCGGTGGTAGCGAACGTCGTGGTCGTACCGCGGCCTAGCGCAGACAAGTTGGCAGCTGTTGTTGGCGGCGATGCCCAAGGCTTCGGTACCGACGACGGCGATGATGGCGACGATTCCGCCACCCCCGCCGCACCGACGGCAGGAGCCGCGCTCGGGATCGGCGTCCAGCCGCTCACCCCGGCGATCGCGCAGGCGGTTGGCGTCGAGGCGGGCACGCAGGGCGTCGTGATCGCCGTAGTCGCGCAGACCAGCGATGCGTTCGGCAAGCTCAAGCGTGGCGACGTCATCATCTCGGTCAACGGGACGCCCGTCCGTACCGCGGTCGACGTCCAGAACGCGGTCAACGTCGCCAAGTCGGCCGGTCGCCCGCAGGTCCTTTTGCAGGTCAAGCGTGGACGTACCCCGGCGCAGTTCCTGCCGGTCAAGATCAAGTAATCCACGACCGACATGACTGATTGAAAAGGACCGTCGCTCACTCCAGCGGCGGTCCTTTTTCTTTGTCGCGCGTGAGGTTAGGGTCCGCACCGGATACAGAGGACGACAAGCATGAGCGACGGCATCTTCATCGGCGCGAGCGTGGACGGCAAACCGCAGACGCTGGAGCTGAAGCGCGCGAACCGCCACGGCCTGATCGCGGGCGCGACCGGCACCGGCAAGACGGTGACGTTGCAGGGGATCATCGAGGGCTTCTCCGCGAACGGCGTGCCGTGTTTCGTCGCCGACGTGAAGGGCGACCTGTCGGGCCTCGCGATGGCTGGGTCGCCGACCGCGAAGACGCACGCGACGTTCGCCGAGCGCGCCAAGGCGATCGGCGACGATAGCTGGGCCTATGCCGACAATCCCGTGCAGTTCTGGGACCTGTTCGGCGAGCAGGGCCATCCGATCCGCACCACGATCAGCGAGATGGGGCCGCTACTGCTGTCGCGGCTGATGGATCTGAACGAGGTCCAGGAAGGCGTGCTGACGATCGCCTTCCACGTCGCCGACAAGGAAGGGCTGCTGCTGATCGACCTCGACGATCTCCAGGCGATGCTGACCGAATGCGCCGGGCGTGCGGACGAGCTGACGGTGACGTACGGCAACGTCTCGAAGCAGTCGATCGGCGCGATCCAGCGGTCGCTGCTCCAGTTGCGCACGCAGGGTGCGGAGAATTTCTTCGGCGAACCGGCGCTGGAGATGAACGATTTCATCGGCGTCGATGACAAGGGGCGGGGAATCGTCAACATCCTAGCGGCGGACAAGCTCATGGCCTCGCCGAAGCTGTACGCGACGTTCCTGCTGTGGCTGATGAGCGAGCTGTTCGAGCATCTCCCCGAGATCGGCGATCCCGACAAGCCGGTGCTGTGCTTCTTCTTCGACGAGGCGCATCTGCTGTTCGACGAGGCACCGAAAGCGCTGTTGGAGAAGATCGAACAGGTCGTCCGGCTGATCCGCTCGAAGGGGGTGGGCGTCTATTTCATCACGCAGAACCCGATCGACATTCCCGACACGGTGGCAGGGCAGCTTGGCAACCGCGTCCAGCATGCGTTGCGTGCGTTCACCCCGCGCGATCAGGCGGCGGTGCGGTCGGCGGCGGAGACGTTCCGTGCGAACCCAGGCGTCGATGTTGCGACGATCATCACCGAGCTGAAGGTCGGCGAGGCGCTGGTGTCGTTGCTCCAGGCGGATGGCGCACCGACCCCGGTCGAGCGCACGCTGATCAAGCCGCCAGCGTCACGCGTCGGCCCGATCACGCCGGCCGAGCGGAAGGTGATGATCGAGACCGATGCGATCGGTGCGAAGTACGACACGCTGGTCGATCGCGAGTCGGCGGAGGAATTGCTGGCCGCCAAGACGCAGGAGGCGAGTGCCGCCGCTGCCGAGGCCAAGGCGACGACCGAGGCGGAGAAGGCTGCTGCGGCGCAGGCGAAGCTCGATGCGAAGGCGGCGAAAGAGGCGGAACGCACTCGCATCGCGGACCAGCGTGAGGCGGATCGCCAGCAACGTGAAGCCGACCGCGAGGCCGCCAATTCGCCCTGGACCAAGATGGCATCTTCGGCGACACGCGCCGCCAGCTCGTCGATCGGCCGACAGGTCGCCAACGAGTTGGGCAAGCAGGTCTTCGGCACCAAGTCGCGTCGGTCGTCGTCGGGCGGTGGCTTGGTAGGCACCGTGTTGCGCGGGGTGTTAGGCGGCCTCTTCCGGGGCTAGACTGCCTCAGCGATCAGGGGCGGGCTGCCCCCAAACGAACACCACCCCGGCGCAGGCCGGGGCCCAATTGGGGAACGGAGGTAACGTCGTACGGCGCTCCGTTACTTGGACCTTCCCAATTGGGCCCCGGCCTCCGCCGGGGTGGAAGCCAGTTTTCAAGGAGTCAGACATGTCCCTCGATTTCGAATCCACGACCGACTGGACGCCGACCGACTGGACAGCCATCGGCGAGGACAGTCTCGACGATGCGATCACCCTTCGCCGTGCGATCCACGCGGACCCCGAAGTCGGCCTCCATTGCCCGCGCACCTCGGATAAGGTGAAGGCTGCGCTCGCCGGCCTCCCGCTCGAGATCCGCGACGGGATCTCGACCACCGGCTTCGTCGCGATTCTCCGCGGCGGGCGCGGCGGCACGGCCGGCGGCAACGGCCGCACGGTACTCCTCCGCGGCGACATGGATGCGCTGCCTATGCAGGAGGAAACCGGTCTGCCGTTCGCCTCCAAGATCGACGGCGCGATGCACGCCTGCGGGCATGATTCGCATACCGCCATGCTCGTCGGCGCGGCCAAGGCGCTGTGCGCACGGCGGGACGAACTGCCTGGCACGGTCGTCTTCATGTTCCAGCCCGGCGAGGAGGGCCATCACGGCGCGCGCCACATGATCGCCGACGGCCTGCTCGACTCGCCGCTCCCCGAGGCGGGCTTCGCGCTCCACATCTCGCCCAACATGCCGATGGGGCATGTCGTCAGCCGCGCGGGCACGCTGATGGCTTCGACCGACACGCTTCGTGCGACGATCACCGGGCGTGGTGGCCATGCGGCGATGCCGCACGACTGCATCGATCCGCTGCCGATCGCCTGTGAGATCGTTACCGCGCTCCAGACCTATGTCGCGCGACAGGTGGCGGTCACCGACCCCGCAGTGCTTTCGATCACCAAGCTCAACGCAGGGTCGGCGCACAACGTCATCCCGTCGACCGTCGAGATGCTCGGCACGATGCGGACGCTGTCGGAGCGGACTCGCGAGCAGGTCCGCGCGGCGTTCATCCGCATGGTGGAGGGGATCGCCGCGGCGCACGGTGCGGTCGGTACGCCGACGATCGAGGAAGGCTATCCGGTCACGGTCAATGACGAGCGTGCGACCGAGCTGATGAAGGCGTGCGCGACCGCGATTGGCGGCGAGGGCGCGTATCAGGTGATGCCGCCGATGATGGGCGCGGAGGACTTCTCGTACGTGCTCCAGAAGCTGCCCGGCGCGATGGCGTTCATCGGCGCGGCGCCCGAGGGGAGCGATCCGCGCACCAACCCGCCGTTGCACAACACGAAGATGACGATCGACGAGCGCGTGATGGCGCATGGGATCGCGATGCACTGTGCGGTGGCGGAGCGGTTTCTGGCGAACGGGTTCGACTGACCGGCGGTCGCTGCGGTCTGCGTGGAACGGCTGGACGTAGCGGTTTCGGGCGAGCCGCTCGCAGCTGGTCATCCCGCGCGGTCCCAAAGGTTACGATAAAGTCACACCAAGACGGTGTCAGGGCCTGCCTCCGAGTAGCGCACTGGCACCCGGTCTTAGCTGGCCTATGCTGCACTGCAGCACGGAAACATCAGCCTCTTGGCCGTGTGGTCCCGGCATAGTTCGCCACCGCCGCCGCGGCCGCCTGGATCAGTTTCTGGCGTTCGGGCATCGGCCGGATGGTGTCGCCGATCATGACTGCGATCCCATAACGACGTCCATCGGGGGCGGTGAGGAGGCCGACGTCGTTGAAGCCGGCGTTGCGGCGGCCGAGGTCCTGGCCGGTGCCGGTCTTGTGCGCGATCTCCCAGCCGCCGGGCAGCGCCGCGCGCAGGCGAGCGCGGCCGGTTACCGAACGACCCATCGTGTCGAGCAGGATCTTCGTCGAGGTCTCCGACAACAGGTCGCCCTTCGCCAGCCGGGCGATCGCGTCCGCGATCGCGATCGGCGCGGCGCCGTCGGGTGGATTGCGGACATACGCGTTCAGCGCAGCCTCGCGCACCGCGGGCGACAGCCGGTTGCGTGCCGTCATGAAGCCACCATTGACCGCGTAGGATGGCTGCCAGACCAGTCCTGCCGTGCCACTCTGCAACAGCCGCTCACCCGGCCCGAACCGGATCGCACCCAACTGCTTGCGCGCGATCATCGACCGCACCGCGGATGGCCCACCGACACGCGTGAGTAACCGGTCGTTCGCGGTATTGTCGCTATGCGTCAGCGCGCGCGTCAGCAGTTCGCCGACCGTCGTCCGGTAGCCGTCGCCCTTTACCAGCATCGCGATCGGCTGGTGGAACAGCGTCAGGTCCTGCGGCCGCACGACGATCGGCTCGTCGAGGCGGATCTTGCCCTGGTCACGCAGGTCCATCACGGTCATCGCGACCCAGAGCTTGCTGACCGACTGCTGCGGCAACAACTGCCGCCCGCCGGCCTCGACCGTCCAGCCATCGTCGACCGCGCGTATCGCGATGCCAGCCTTGCCCTGGAACCCACTCTGCAGTTCGGAGATCGCGTTGACGAGGCCGGCGGGCGCGGGGCGCGGCGTCCGCGGCAGGGGCGGCGGCACCGGGATCGACACGAACCCCTCGGACTGATGCACCGGCGAGACGGCGGGCGGGGTCGGTCGCGACGCCGATCCGCATCCGGCGAGCGCTGCGCCAAAAAGCGTGGTTGCCAGAAGACGCTTGAACGCACTCGCCGATGTCATGATGGATTGAACGCCCTGCACTGAAGCATCGACCCTTATCCGTTGATCGGCCACGCGAAACTGCGGCGGCACGTCGCTGCGACGAAGCGCGCCGACGATGCGCCGAGCCGTCGTCATCCTATGGAACGAGAACCGTATCGACCGCCTCCGGCAGCGTCTCCGGGTAATCGAGCGTGAAGTGCAGCCCGCGGCTTTCGTGCCGATGCAGCGCGGATCGGACGATCAGTTCGGCGGTCTGGAGGAGGTTGCGCAACTCGATCAGGTCGGGGGTCACGCGGAAATGCTGGTAATATTCCGCGACCTCGTCGTTGAGCAGTTCGATGCGGTGCTTGGCGCGTTCGAGCCGCTTGGTGGTGCGGACGATGCCGACGTAATTCCACATGAAGCGGCGGATTTCGGTCCAGGTCTGCTTGATCACGACCTCTTCATCCGAATCGGTGACTCGGCTTTCGTCCCAGGGGCGGATCGGCGGGGGCGGGGGCAGCGAGTCCCACGCGGCTGCGATGCTGTCCGCCGCGGCCTCGCCGAACACGAAGCATTCGAGCAGCGAGTTGGACGCGAGCCGGTTGGCGCCGTGCAGGCCGGACTCGGTGCACTCGCCTGCCGCATACAGGCCGGGCAGATCGGTCTTGCCATGTTCGTCGATGACGATGCCGCCGCACGTGTAATGTTGCGCGGGGACGACCGGGATCGGCTGCGTGGTCATGTCGATGCCGAGACCGAGCAGCTTCTCGTGGATGTTCGGGAAGTGATGGCGGATGAACTCGGCAGGCATGTGGCTGATGTCGAGATGGACGTAGTCGAGCCCGTAGCGCTTGATCTCGGCATCGATCGCGCGCGCGACGATATCGCGGGGGGCGAGTTCCATCCGCGCGGGATCGTAATAGGTCATGAAACGCTTGCCGGTCGACGGGTTGATGAGCCGCCCGCCTTCGCCGCGGACCGCCTCGGTAATCAGGAAATTCTTGACCTCCAGATTGTAGAGGCAGGTCGGGTGGAACTGCATCATCTCCATGTTGGAGACGCGAGCGCCGGCGCGCCACGCCATCGCGATGCCGTCGCCGGTCGCACCGCGGGGGGCGGTCGAGAACAGGTAGGTGCGGCCCGCGCCGCCGGTCGCGAGGATCGTCGCGCGCGCGGTGTAGAGGGCGACGCGCTCGGTCCTTCGGTCGACCGCGTAGACGCCCCAGACGTTGCCCGACCCCGAATAGCGTTCCTCGTGACGGCCGGTGGCGAGGTCGATCGCGATCTGGTCGGGCACCAGCATAATGTTCGGGTGTGCTTCGGCGGCCTTCTGCAACGCTTCCTGCACCGCCCAGCCGGTCGCGTCGGCGACGTGGACGATGCGGCGGTGGCTGTGGCCGCCTTCGCGCGTGAGGTGGAGCGCGTTGCCTTCGGTCTCGAAGGGGACACCGAGGTGGGTAAGGCGCTCGATCGCGGCGGGGGCACCTTCGACGACCATCTCGACGATCGCGCGGTCGTTGAGCCCGGCGCCGGCGACCATCGTGTCCTCGACATGATTTTCGAACGTGTCGCCGGGTTCGAGCACCGCGGCGATCCCGCCTTGCGCCCAGGCGGTCGAGCCTTCGTTGAGCGCCCCCTTGGCTAACACCGTGACCTTGAAGCGGTCGGCGAGGTTGAGTGCCGCGGTGAGACCTGCGGCACCCGAGCCGACGATCAGGATGTCGCTCGTCATGCGTTGGCGGCGCGAGTCAGGCTGAGGAAGACGTCCTCGAGATCGGGTTCCTTGGTCGAGACGTCGACGATGCCGAAGCCACCGGACTGGATCGCGGCGAGGACTTCACCGGCGTTCACGCTGTCCTTCTTGTAGGTGATTTCGAGGGTGCGCGTGCCCTTGAGCGTGATCTTCTGAAAGCAGGCGTTGGCGGGGATGTCGGTCACGTCGCGATCGACGGTGACGGCGACGATCTTCTCCTGCGCCTTGCCGACCAGCTCGCGCGTCGGTTCGTTCGCGATCAGGCGGCCGTTGTTGATGATCGCGATCCGGTCGCAGAGTTCTTCGGCTTCCTCCAGGTAATGCGTGGTGAGGACCACCGTCACGCCGGCCTGGTTGAGGCTGCGGACATAGGTCCAGAGCTGCTGTCGTAGCTCGATGTCGACGCCCGCGGTCGGCTCGTCGAGGACGAGCACGGGGGGCGAGTGGACCATCGCCTTCGCGACCATCAGGCGACGCTTCATCCCGCCGGACAGCGTGCGGGCGTAAGCGTGCGCCTTGTCCTCGAGATGCACCGCGCGGAGCAGTTCCATCGTGCGGCGCTTTGCCTTGGGGACGCCGTAGAGGCCGGCCTGGATTTCGAGCGTCTCGAACGGCGAAAAGAACGGGTCGAACAGGATCTCCTGGTTGACGATCCCGATCGACGCCTTGGCGTTGCGCGGGTGCTCGTCGATGTCGAAACCCCAGATCGCGGCGCTGCCGTCGGTCTTGTTGACGAGGCCGGCGAGGATGTTGATCAGCGTCGACTTGCCCGCGCCGTTGGGGCCGAGCAGGCCGAAGATCTGGCCACGTGGCACGTCGAACGTCACGTCGTCGAGTGCACGCTTGGGCGGCGCCGTGCCGACGGGCGCGTAGGTCTTGCAGAGGTTCTTGATGGCGATGGCGGCTTCGGTCATGCCAGCGGCATAGCGGGGGCCGCAAGGCGGGTCATCCCCTGACGATCAAAGAAGATTGGTTCGCGCAGAGGCGCAGAGAGCGCGGAGGAATTGTACCGAGTCTGTCGGTCGGGAGACGCCACGATCTGCTCCGCCGTAGATCATATGAACGGTCGCTTCGCGACAAGCGAAACATCCCCGCGCTCTCTGCGCCTCTGCGCGAACCCATTCTTCCTTTTATCGTGTTGGCGGACGCGGAAGAACCAATTGCCCGGCCCGCGCGCGCTTGCTATCGCGCCCTCATGCATCCGCCGCTCGAAACCACCCGTGTCACCCACGCCCGCGTCGCCTGCGATGGCGCCACCGACATCCCCGGCGGCGCAGCGCTTGGCCATCCGCGCGTCTGGTTGCAGATCGACGAGACCGGATACGTCGATTGCGGCTATTGCGACCGGCGCTTCATCCTCGTTGGCGGTGCCGCCGATGGCGCGGACCAGTCGACTTTGCGCGATCACGGGGATGGCGCAGGGCGCTAAGCCTCTTATATCTATCGGATGACGATAGCAGCAGACCCCCGTTCGTTTCTCTACCGCGATACCCTCGATCCCGAACAGGCGCAGGCGCTGACCGCCAAGGCGCTCGGCAAGGCCGATGACGGCGAGCTGTATCTTCAGTACCGCAAGGCCGAGGCGTTCGGGTTCGACGACGGCCGGCTGAAGACCGCCTCCTACGACACCAGCTCGGGCTTCGGTCTGCGCGCGGTATCGGGCGAGATGACCGCGTTCGCGCATTCGAACGAGATGACCCCCGCTGCGATCCGTCGCGCTGCCGAAACGATGGCGCTGATCGAACCAGGCATCGCCGCGAAGGCTGGTCCGCCGCAGGGCACCAACCAGCGCCGCTACACCGCCGCCGATCCGCTCGACCTCGTGCCGTTCGCCGACAAGGTGAACCTTTGCCAGACGATCGACGCCGCAGCGCGGGCTCGCGATCCTCGTGTTGCGCAGGTATCGGTCAGCCTGTCCGGGACGTGGTCGGTGGTCGAGATCGTCCGTGCGGACGGTTTCGTAGCGACCGACGTACGGCCTTTGGTTCGGTTGAACGTATCGATCGTCGCCGAGCAGAACGGGCGTCGCGAGACGGGGAGCTACGGGATCGGCGGCCGCTATCTCTACAACGACCTGTTCGAGCCCGCGACGTACAACCGTGCGATCGACGAGGCGTTGTCGCAGGCGCTGGTGAACCTCGACTCGATCGCCGCCCCCGCCGGTGAGATGACGGTGTTGCTCGGAAATGGCTGGCCCGGCATCCTGTTGCACGAGGCGATCGGTCACGGGCTCGAGGGCGATTTCAACCGCAAGGGTACGTCGGCCTTCTCGGGTCGTATCGGCGAGCGGGTCGCGGCCGAGGGCGTGACGGTGGTTGACGACGGCTCGCTCCAGGATCGCCGCGGCTCGCTGACGATCGACGACGAGGGCACGCCGACGCGCGAGACCGTGCTGATCGAGGACGGCATCCTCAAGGGCTATATGCAGGACCGCCTCAACGCACGGCTGATGGGCGTCGAGGCGACCGGCAACGGCCGTCGTGAAAGCTACGCGCATGCGCCGATGCCGCGGATGACCAACACCTTCATGAAGGCCGGCAACGACGATCCCGCCGAACTTCTGTCGCGCGTGAAGAAGGGTATCTTCGCCAAGGCGTTCGGCGGCGGGCAGGTCGACATCGTGTCCGGAAAATTCGTGTTCAGCTGTACCGAGGCGTATCTGATCGAGGACGGCAAGCTCGGCGCCCCGATCAAGGGCGCGACGCTGATCGGCGATGGTCCGAGTTCGCTGACCAAGGTGCGCGGGATCGGCAACGACTTCGCGCTCGACGAGGGCATCGGGATTTGCGGTAAGGGCGGGCAGTCTGTGCCGGCTGGTGTCGGCCAGCCAACGTTGCTGGTCGACGGGCTTACGGTCGGTGGGACGGCGGCTTAAAACCCAGAGATCAACATATCGAGCGCAGCCTTGATCTCGAACTGTGCTGCGGCGAGGGTAGTGACAGTATCTTCGATATCGCGGACATCAATCGCGCGCGCTAGCGGCGTGATCATGGTCAGCGCCGTGCCGTCGATAACGAAGGTCGGAGTCAGCCGCTTGAGTGCGACGGTGTCGATCGGGCGAAGAGGCACCACGAAGCGGGTCGGCAAATCGGCCAGAAGATCAGACTGGCAATCGATCACCAGAACGTTGCCGCGAACGCGGTAGACGTCGAACTGTGCCATTCAGAGCGACCGAAAATGGGCGAGCGGATCGCCGTTCTTTTCGTACCAGTGGTTCCAGCCCTCTATCGCCTCGCGATTTTCTTCCTTCCAGCGCCGCTCCTGTTCGACTTTGGTTGCGTGCCTGATAGCGTGTTCGCTGATCTGGGAGAGGTTGAGCCCTGCCTCCCGTGCTGCCGCTACGATGCCGGTATCGAGCGACATATTGACCGATTTGCGCTTGCCGGTTGCGACGGGATCATGTTTCATGGGCATAGAGTATGCGTGTCGATGATGCGCGTCAATTCGGAGCCGAACGATGGACTTCTTCCCCGCACTCACCGACGATCATCGCGCGTTCGTGATGCGGCAACCGGTATTCTTCGTTGCTACCGCTGCCGCAAACGTGCGGATCAATCTCAGTCCGAAGGGCATGGACAGCTTTCGTGTGCTTGATTTGAAGACCGTCGCGTACCTCGATGTTGGCGGGTCGGGGAACGAGACCAACGCGCATCTAGCGGCCGATGGTCGCATCACGATCATGTTCTGCGCGTTCGACCAGCCGGCGCTGATCTTTCGCATTTATGGCAAGGGGCGCGCGGTGTTGCCGCAGGACGACGGCTGGGCCGAGCTATATGCGCAGTTCACGCCGCTGCCTGGGACGCGGCAGATCTTCGTGATCGCTGTCGACGAGGTGCAGACGAGTTGCGGCTGGGGCGTACCGTTTATGACGCTGGACCGTGAACGCCAGACCTTGTCGAAATATCACGCCAGGCAGTCCGACGCCGAGCGGATCGAGGAATTGGCGGGGCCAGTCGCGAGCATCGACGGGTTGCCGGTTCGGCTTGGCACCGTTCTGCCGGATCGCGTCGGAGCATGAGCCTGGTCGAACTGGGGCGGTACGGCCGCAACGAGGCTCATATCATCGTCGGGCGGCTGGAGAGCGAAGGCATCCCCGCAATCGCGTTCGATGGTGGGATGTCGATCATGGAGGGCAGCTGGTTGCTGATCCCGGTTCGCGTGATGGTCGACGAGGATGACCTCGACGAGGCGAGGGGGATCTTGGCGGGGTGAGCAGGTGCGTTAGGCGCTGACAGAAAGCCGCCTGAGCCCCCGGATTGTCGTTCCCGCGCAGGCGGGAACCCATACTGGCAATGGTCGCGAGTCAATTGACAAGCCTTGAGCATATGGGTCCCCGCCTCCGCGGGGATGACGAAAAGTTGGGATCGCCCGCGCCAATTACCAGCGTATTGGAGGGCGGAGTCTTGACCACCCTCCGCCAAGATCAGCCCCCAGCGCTAACCCGCCAGATCGCGTTGCCAACATCGTCCGCGACGAGCAGGCCACCGGTCTTGTCGGTAATGACGCCGACTGGGCGGCCTTGCGCGTCGCCGTCCTTGTTCAGGAATCCGCCGAGCACGTCGACCGGCTTCGCGTTCGCCGCCGGGAAGCCGGCGTCGCCGAAGGGCACGTAGACGACCTTGTAGCCCGACACAGGCTTGCGGTTCCACGAGCCGTGCTCGCCGACGAACGCGCCGTTGGCGAACTTCGCGCCGAGCTTTGCATCCGCGGAGAAGGTCAGGCCGAGCGCGGCGACGTGCGGTCCGAGCGCGTAGTCGGGGCGCTTGGCGTATTGCTGGAGTGCGGGGTTCTTTGGCTCGACGCGGGTGTCGGGATAGCCGCCCCAATAATACCAGGGCCAGCCGAAGTGATCGCCGAACTCGACCTGCGTCAGGTAGTCAGGCGCGAGGTCGGAGCCGAGCATGTCGCGCTCGTTGACGACGGTCCATAGCCCGCCCGACTTGGGGTTGATCGCCATGCCGTTGGGGTTGCGCAGGCCGGCGGCGTAGATCCGCCAGTTCTTGTCCTTCGGCCAGACCTGCAGGATGTTGGCGCGGTATTTCTCGGCGTCCATGCCGTTCTCGGCGATGTTCGACGACGAGCCGACGCCGACGTAGAGCGTCTTGCCGTCGGCCGCGGCGATGACATTGCGTGCCCAGTGATTGCCGCCCGGGTTGAGCTTGATGACGAGCTCGGGCTTGGCGGTGATCTTGGTCGCGCCATCGGTGTACGGCACGCGGACGAGCGCGTCGGTGTTGCCGATGTAGAGTTGGCCATCGAGCAATGTCATGCCGAACGGCGAGTTGAGACCGGTGATGAACACCGACTTCGTTTCCGCCACGCCGTCGCCGTTCGCGTCGCGGAGCAGCGTGATGCGGTTGGCCGACGGCACGCCGGCGCCGGCGCGGCCCATCAGCACCTTCATCACCCAGCCGGTGATCCCGCCGCCGTCGCGCGGGGGCGAGTTGGTCTCGGCGACCAGCACGTCGCCGTTGGGGAGGCGGTACATCCAGCGCGGGTGATCGAGCCCGGTCGCGAACGGCTGGACCTTGAGACCCGCGGCAGGCGTCGGCATCGCGCCGTTCTGCCACCCGACGACCTTGGCGACCTTGACGGTCGGGATCGTCTGGATGCGGGGATCGGTGATCTTGGGCAGCTTGCCGGCGACTTGGTCGACCGACAATTCCGCCGTGTCGGGCCAGGCGAGATAGGTGACGCCCGCGGCGATCACGAGCAGGATCAGGCCCAGGACGATGAGGATATGTTTGCGCATGAAGGGAAGTTAGAACGGAGGCAGGGCCGGGGCAATGGATCATGGGCAAAAGGCCCGTCGATCCATTGCGTAGGCTGTATCAGTCGTCGTCCTCGACCGGAACCACCGGCGGATGCAGGCGCAATCGGTTGATCCGCCGCTCGTCGGCGTCGATGATCTCCAGCTTCCAGCCACTTGGATGATCGACGCATTCGCCGATCTGCGGGACATGCCCCGCGAGCAGCGCTGCCAGCCCGCCCAGCGTGTCGATATCGCCATCTACCTCCGCCAGGCGCGGGTCGATCAACTCTGCGGCATCCTCCAGTTCGGCGCGCGCATCGGCATCCCAGGCACCACCTTCGATCGGCGTCATCAGCACTTGGGGCGCCTCGTCATGCTCGTCCTCGACCTCGCCGACGATCTCCTCGATCAGGTCCTCGAACGTCACGAGGCCTTCGGTGCCGGAGTATTCGTCGAGCACGATCGTCAGGTGGACGTGCTTCTGGCGCATGTCCGCGAGGAGATCGAGCGCACCGCGCGACATCGGCGCGTAGAGCGGCTCACGGATCAGCCCGGCGATCGAGGTCGGATGCTCGGCACCGGTCGCGAGGATGTTGAAGACGTCCTTGATGTGGACCATGCCGATGATCGTATCGAGGTTGTCGCGATAGACCGGCAGGCGACTATGCCCGGCTTCGGCGAACAGCTTGACGAGATCGGCGAACGGCGTCTCCTCCTCGACCGCGATGATGTCGGCGCGCGGCACGCCGACATCGCCCGCGTCGCGCTCGCTGAAGTGGAGCAGGTTGCGGACCATCTGGCGCTCGAGCGGGGTGAGATCACCCTTCGCATCGGGGGCGGGATCGCCCTCGTGCCGGTCGATCGCATCCTCGAGCTGGTCGCGAAGGGATTCGTCTTGAGCACCGAAGATCAGGCCCTTGAGCCCGCGCCAGATACTGTCGCTACTATCGCCGTTACCGGCATTGGGGCCATCGGCCATCGTGGTCGTCAGTCCTCTGTTATCAGATAGGGGTCGTGGAGGCCCAAGGCGGCGAGCGCGTCGCGTTCGATCTGCTCCATGCCCTCGGCCTCGTCGTCGTCGATATGATCGTAGCCTAGCAGATGCAGCGTGCCGTGCACCATCAGATGCATCGCATGATCCTCGACCGAGATACCGCGCTCGGCCGCTTCCGCGACGCAGACGCCGTGCGCGAGGATGATGTCGCCGAGGAGGACTTCGCCATCGTCCGAATTCTGAGTGATCGTCTCCAGCAAGTCCGCCTGGACCATCGGGAAGGATAGGACGTTGGTTGGCTTGTCCTTCTGGCGGTATTGCTTGTTGAGCGTGTGGACCTCGTCGTCGGAGGCGAGGCGGATCGAAATCTCGACCATGGCGGCGCTGGTCAGCAGTTCGCCGTGCGGGGTCCGCTGGATCGCTGCCGTTGCCGCGCGCAGTGCGAGAGCGTCCCAATCCTGTTTAGGCCAGGGGGCGTCGGAGGAGAGCGCGATTTCGAGCATGCAGGTCCTTCAGGCGAGATCGGTCAGGGCGAAATCATTACCCTTGTAGAGAAGTTCCGCGCCATGAGTTTTCGCGCAGGCATAGGCGAAACAATCGCCCATGTTGAGGCGAGCGGGGTGGCGGCCCTTGCCGTAGCGTGCCGCCGCGACAATTGCCTGCTGGCCTTCGCTGTGGCCGATCGGCACGAGACGAAGTCCGGCTTCATACGCAAAGCTCGAAATGAGGTCGGCCGCCTGCTGGAGGCTGACGGTTTTCAACCTTGCGATCGCCTGTGCCGCTTCCCACGCGCCGACCGCGCAATAATAGCGGTCGACGTGCGCCTCGATCACATCGGCGAAATCATCCGCTTCCGGCTCGCCGTGAATGATTGCGACAATAGCGGATGCGTCGACGAGAATGGTCAATCGTCGTCCTCATCGTTCAACGAATCGTAGAAGGCCTTGTCGGCCTCAAGTCCTGTGGACTCGCCTAATGGATGCGCCTCGCGCCAGGCGCGCAATCGTTCTCGCATGCTTAGCGGAGGAGCTTCCGGTGCCAGTTCCGCTTTGCGCTTACGCAGTAGATCACGAACGACCTCGGTCTTGGTCACGCCCAGACGTGCCGCAAGCTCCGTCGCGAGCTCGGCTGTTTCGTTGTCCTTGATGTAGAGAGACGCCATCGTCATCCTCCTGGGATATCCCGGATATACTCCGGGATATCCCGAGCATCAACCATCGGTCCCTTCGTACGCCTCGACGACGCGGCCGACGATCGGGTGGCGGACGACGTCGCCGACCGTGAAGCGGCACATCGAGATGCTCTCGACGCCTTCGAGGCGGCGGACTGCATCTGCCAAGCCGGACGCTGCGACGCCACCGGGGATGTCGACCTGCTTCGGATCGCCGCAGATCACCATGCGGCTGTTCTGGCCGAAGCGGGTGAGGAACATCTTCATCTGTGCGGGCGTGGTGTTCTGCGCTTCGTCGAGGATGACGAAGGCATCCGCAAGGGTGCGGCCGCGCATGAAGGCGATCGGGGCGACCTCGATTTCGCCCGATGCGATGCGGCGTTCAACCTGCTCGGCGGGGAGGCAGTCGTAGAGCGCGTCGTAGAGCGGGCGAAGGTAGGGATCGACCTTCTCCTTCATGTCGCCGGGGAGGAAGCCGAGGCGTTCGCCGGCTTCGACCGCGGGTCGTGACAGGATGAGACGCTGGACGCTGCCGTTGATGAGCTGCTGCACCGCCTGCGCGACCGCGACATAGGTCTTGCCGGTGCCTGCCGGCCCGAGCGCGAAGATCATGTCGTTGTTGGCGAGCTCGCGCATGTAGTGCGCTTGCGCCGGCGTGCGCGGCACGATCGTCTTCTTCCGGGTGCGGATCATGATCGGCGGAGCACCGCCGCCACCGGCATCGGCGCGGATGATGCCTTCGAGGACGGGTTCGTCCGCCATCGCGATCGACGCGTCGACCAGGCCGGCGTCGACGTCCTCGCCGCGCTGGATGCGGGCGTAGAGATCGTGGAGCACGTCACGCGCCTTGGCGACCTGTTCGGCGGTGCCCTCCAGGCCGATCTTGTTCCCTCGTGCGGTGATGTAAACGCCGAGACGATTTTCGAGCGCTACCAGGTTCTGGTCGTATTGGCCGAACAGCCGGACGAGCAATTGGGGCTTGTCGAACAGCAGCTCGACTCGGGCGCGGTCACCGGACTGGGCGGGAACGGGTTTACGGCTCATACGGTCCTTTCAGGGTGTCAAAGGTTACGCCTGGAAGCGTCGAACCGTAACCTTTGAAAGGAAGATGAGCATCGCGGGCGACGCGTTCAAGCCGCGCCGGAGCACTGGCCGAGAGATGGTTCGAGTCGCGTGGGCGAAGCTGCATCGGGGGCGAGTGTGACAGGCGATCGGGGTGTAGGACAGCGAAATCGCGGGGGGTGGTTTCGCGAGCCGCGCGTTTTACTTTGATGCCTCAGGGACGCCGTTGCGATCCTCCCCCGCAAGGGGGAGGTGTCGCCGCAGGTGACGGAGGGCGAAGACACGGATCTATGCGTTGGCGCTTGCCTCCCCCTCCGTCAGGCAAGAGCCTGCCACCTCCCCCTTGCGGGGTAGGATCAGATTGGGGCTCAGGCGGCTTCGGCGATCCGTTCGATACCGGTCAGGGAGTTGGGACCTGCCGCCGCCAGCGTGACTTCCACCAAGTCGCCGATCGCGTGGTTGCCGATCAGGTGGACCGATTGCAGCCAGGGGGATTTGCCGATCAACTGGCCAGGGAGTTTTCCCGCGCGTTCGAGCAAGACGGTGCAGGTGCGGCCGACGGTGGCGGCGTTGAAGGCGTGCTGGTCGCGGTTGAGCGCGGCCTGGAGACGTTGGAGGCGCTCGTCCATGACTGATTCCGGGACCTGTTCGACGATCGACGCCGCGGGGGTGCCGGGGCGGGGGCTGTATTTGAAGCTGTAGGCCTGCGCGTAGCCGACCGCGTCGACGAGGCTCAGCGTGTCATCGAACTCGGCGTTGGTCTCGCCGGGGAAGCCGACGATGAAGTCGCCCGAGAGTGCGATGTCGGGGCGGACGGCGCGGACGCGGTCGAGGAGGCGGAGGTACGAGTCGCGGGTGTGGCTGCGGTTCATCGCCTTCAGCACGCGGTCGCTGCCGGACTGCACGGGGAGGTGGAGGAACGGCATCAGGCTCTCGATGTCGCGGTGCGCGTCGATCAGGCCTTGGGTCATGTCGTTGGGGTGGCTGGTGGTGTAGCGGATGCGCGCGAGGCCGGGGATGCGGTCGAGATCGCGGATCAGATCGTGCAGGCCGCGCTCGTTTTCCGACCAGGCGTTGACGTTCTGGCCGAGCAGCGTGATCTCTCGCGCGCCGGCGTCGACCAGCGCTTTCGCCTCGTCGACGATCGCTGCGAACGGGCGGCTGATTTCTGCGCCCCGTGTGTAGGGCACGACGCAGTAGGTGCAGAATTTGTCGCAGCCTTCCTGCACGGTGAGGAACGCCGAGGGGGCGACCTTCCGACGCGAGGGGAGCGCGCCGAACTTCGACAGCAGCGGCATGTCGGTGTCGAGCGAGGGCGTGCCGGCGGCGGCTTTCGCAACCAGGTCGGGCAGGTTGTGATAGGCCTGCGGGCCGACGACGATGTCGACCTTGGCTCGCGTAAAGATCTCCTCGCCCTCGGCTTGCGCGACGCAGCCGGCGACGGCGATCATGGGGGTCTTGCCCGACTTGCGGCGCTGGTCCTTCCGGAGGCGGCCGATGTCAGAATAGACCTTTTCGGTGGCGCGTTCGCGGATGTGGCAGGTGTTCAGGACGACGACGTCGGCGTCGACTGCGTCGGCTTGGGTGAGGCCCTGGGCGGCCATCAGTTCGGCCATGCGCTCGCCGTCGTAGACGTTCATCTGGCAGCCGAAGGATTTTACGTGGAAGGTTTTGGGGGACATGACCGCACCCTATCAAATTTCCGCGCGCGGGGGGAGGGGGCGTCGTTGCTTGCAAAGCGTGGAAGGGCGCTTGGCGATTTGCACCTCCCCGGCGGAGGCCGGGGTCCAGTTGTGGGACGTCGCTAACTGAGCTCTGCGCCTCGTTACTGCGACCTTTCCAACTGGGCCCCGGCCTTCGCCGGGGTGGCGGCTGAGATTAAGGATAGGTGGGAGCTTCCCTCCCTTGTTCTCCCGCGAAGGCGGGAGTCCAGTCTGGGCCCCCGCCTTCGCGGGGGAACACTCTTTGGTCTTGGCTTACAGCGCTTCCATGCGGCGCCTTGCTTCGGCGGCTATGGCTTTGCGATCGCCGTATTCCGCGGGGGCGAAGGGTTCGGTGAAGTGCAGTGTCGCAACGAATGTGCCTCGGCGCTTCAGGACGCGGGCGGCGTGGTGTTGGCCGGGCTCGTCGCCGACCCAGGCGAGTTCGTCGGTGGCCGCGCCGTAGTCGATGCGGACCGGTTGGACCTTCACACCGGGCGGGGGCGGGTCGAGGGCTGCCAGCAACGCCGCCTTGAAGGGAAGGAGCGTGGTGCCGTCTCCGGTCGTGCCCTCGGGGAACAGGGTCACGGGCCAGTCGGCCGCCAGCGTGTCGCGGATCTGCGCGATCTGGGCGGTCACGGCCATGCGGTCGGCGCGGCTGACGAAGATCGTGTGGTTGAGCGTGCAGAGCCAGCCAACCAGCGGCGCGCCGCGGAGTTCGGATTTGGCGACGAACGCGGTGCCGGTTGCGCCGGACAGGAGGAGGATGTCGATCCAGCTCAGATGGTTCGAGACGAAGACGACGTCATGGCGACGCGGCGTGCCGACGACGTGGGGGCGGGCGCCGACTATGCGCGAGACCAACCCCAGGAACCGCGGCGGCCACGGCGATTTTCGCCCGAACAACCGCCACATCCCGTGCAACGGCAGCGCCAGGACCAGCGCTAGCAACAGCGCCGCCAACCGCGCGGCAAGGCGGATCCGGCCGATCGCGTCAGTCCTTGCGTGTGAGCGCGACGCCGTAGAGTTCCATGCGGTGATCGACCAGACGGAAGCCCAGCTTCTCCGCGATCGCCTTCTGCAACTGCTCGAGTTCGGGATCGACGAATTCGATCACCTTGCCGCTCTCGACGTCGATCAGGTGATCGTGATGCGCCTCGGGTGCAGGCTCATAGCGCGCGCGACCGTCGCCGAAATCATGGCGGTCGAGGATGCCGGCCTCCTCGAACAAGCGGACCGTGCGGTACACCGTCGCGATCGAGATGCCGGGATCGATCTGCGACGCGCGCTCATAGACCTTCTCGACGTCGGGATGGTCGTCCGCCTCGGACAGCACGCGCGCGATCACGCGGCGCTGCTCGGTGATGCGCAGGCCCTTCTCGTTGCAGAGTGCTTCCAGATCGATTTTGCGCGGCATGTGTCGTTCCCTCGTTGAGTGCCATGTAGGGCCTCCGCGCTGTTGCGAAAAGGGATAGTGACTCGCAATAAGCCTTAGCTGTTGATATCTTTCGAATATGTATGTGCGTCATACGCGACGCCGGTCTTGCCGCGGTAATAGGCGCGGCGTTCGCCGACCTTCGTGAAGCCGTGCGCGTCGTACATCTTGACCGCGTCGTTGCCTGCGCGGACCTCGAGGTGGAGCTTGGCGATGCTACCGACCGAGCAATCTGCGATTGCCGCTCGGATAAGCGCCGTGCCGACGCCGCGGCGGCGATAGTCGGGCGCGACCGCGATCAGCAGCAATTCGGCTTCGTCGGCGACGGACCGGGTCATCGTGAAACCGGCGGGAAAGTCGTCGACGAACGCGATCGTGAGGTGGACGCCGGTCAGTGCGAGCACGCCCAGGCACTGGCTGCGCGTCCACGCCTCGCCGTAGCGTGGGTCGAACGCCTCGGTCATCAGCGCGTCGACGATCGCGAGATCGCGCGCGTCGCCGGTGCGGAGCGTGACGGTGCGCGTGGCGGCCTGGCGCGTGGCCATTATTTCGGGACCGACGGCTTGGCGTCGGGCGCGCGGCCGTAGATCGGGCTTGGTTGCAACGCGGCCAGCGTCTCAGGCAGCAGGATTGCCGACGATGCATTGGGCAACGCTTCTGTAAGGTCCAAGCCGTCGTCGAGTGTGGCGAGCCAGCGGACGCCGTTGCCGACTGCGCGCCGTCCTGCCAGCGCGGCAATCGCGGCCTCGGGCTTCAGCGATACCATGTCGGATCGCGGCGACAGATCGGCGGAGAACGCTTGCATGAAGACCTCGCCATGCCCGCCTTCCATGATCACCGCAATATCGTCGGTTAAGCGGTCGGCGAAACCGGCGGCGGCAATGAGCGGTAGCGAGGAGAAGCCGGCGATTTCCGCGCCCCAGCCTAGCGCTAGACCGCGCGCGGCGGCGATGCCGACGCGGACGCCGGTGAAGCTGCCGGGGCCGCAATCGACTATGATACGGTCGGCTCGGCCGCCTTCCGGCAGTTCGGCGATCATCGGGATGAGGCGCTCGGCGTGGCCGCGGCCGACGACTTCGTGCGCGTGGGCGATGATCGCGCCGTCTTCGATCAGGGCGACCGAGCAGGCGGTGGTGGATGTTTCGATGACTAAAGTGCGCATTACTTCTTACCCTCTCCCCTCAGGGGAGAGGGCAGGGTGAGGGGCGCCGCGAGCGCTACCCTTCCCAACTGCCCCTCACCCCGACCCTCTCCCCGCAGGGGAGAGGGAGCAGGTCCCGCTTCAGGCTATAGTGTTGAACTTCGCGAAATCGGGGCGCGGCGAGCGGGCGTAGATCGTCGCGGGATCGCCGTGGCCGAGCGTCGAGATGAAGTTGGTCCGCACCGCGGGCGTGTCGTGGAAGAACGCCGCATCGACCTTGCCCGCGTCGAACCCCGACATCGGCCCGGTATCGAGCCCGAGCATCCGCGCGGCGATGATGAAATACGCACCCTGCAACGTCGAGTTGCGGAACGCAGATGCCTCGCGCAGTTCGGCGTTGCCGTCGAACCAGGATTTCGCATCGGCATGCGGGAACAGCTCGGGCAGGTGTTCGTGGAAATTGGTGTCCATGCCTATGATCACCGACACGGGGGCGTTGAGGATCTTCGGCTGGTTCTGCGCGCTGCATGCATCGGCGAGCTTCTGCTTGGCCTCGTCGCTGGTCACCCAGATCAGGCGTGCTGGGAGCTGGTTAGCGGAGGTCGGGCCCCACTTCATCAGGTCCCAGATCGCGTGCAGCTCGGACTCGGCGACCGGCTGGTCGGTGTAGCCGTTGTAGCTGCGGGCATCGCGGAAGACGGCATCGAGGACGGTGTCGTCGAGTTTCTCGCGCATCAGACGGCTCTCACTTCGGTGACTTCGGGGACGTAGTATTTCAGCAGCTGTTCGATGCCGTTCTTGAGCGTGGCGCTCGACGACGGGCAGCCGGCGCAGGCGCCTTGCAACTGGAGGAAGACCTTGCCCTTGTCGAAGCCGCGATAGACGATGTCGCCGCCGTCGTTCGCCACCGCGGGGCGGACGCGCGTGTCGATCAGTTCGCGGATCTGCGCGACGATGTCGGCGTCTGCGGGATCGTCCGACAGCGCCGGCTCGTCGGACGGCACCGAGAAGCCGGCACGCGCGGGCTTGAACAGCGGCATCGCGGCGGAGAAATGATCGAGCAGGATCGCGAGCACCTCGGGCTTGAGGTCCGACCAGGCGGTGCCGGGCGCGGCGGTGACCGAGACGAAATCGCGGCCGAAGAACACGCCGGTGACGTCACCGAGGCCGAAGATCGCGTCGGCGAGCGAACTCACCTCGGCTTCTTCAGGCGTCGCGAAGTCGCGCGTGCCGGCTTCCATGACGGTGCGTCCCGGCAGGAACTTCAGCGTCGACGGGTTGGGAGTGGATTCCGTTTCGATGAGCATGAGGGGCATGTGGCCCGAAGGGGCCGGGGGATCAAGCGCGGAACGGGAAACGGTTTCTTTCGGGGGGTGAGGGCATTCCGGCTAACTCATTCGCGCCGGTACTGCGCTTTGGCTGTCTGGCAACGCGACCCATGTAAATTGCGTCAGGACTTACGCCGCGAGCGGTAGCGGCGGACCTGACTGCTTGGTCCGTAGCTTGTCGGCCCAGCGGGTGAACATCGCATCGTTGGCAGCGATCCAGTCCTCTGCCAGCGTGGTGAGAGCGGCGAGATACGCGGCACTCGAATTGTCCAGTCCGCCATCACCAGAGGGCAACGGGAAATCGGCGCGGTCATACGCGGCGGTGTCCAGCCGTCGGGCCTGATAGGAGATCGTACTGGAACCGGCCTGCATCAGGACCGAGAAGATCGGCACGCCCCGGAACGGGTTCACCCAGCCGAGGAACGACCAGTTCCGCGCGGAGGGATAGGGGCGATCGGACCGGCCCGTACCCAGCGACAGGATCTCGATGTCGCCGAGATGCCAGCCGAGCTTGCGCCCCTCGATGATCGCCGTGATCGTCGGATCGTTGGCGAACACGCCGCCGTCCACCATCAGCAGATCCGGTTCCAATTTGGTGGGATCGTCGATGCCGGCCGGCTTGAAGAACGTCGGGGCCGCCGATGTCGCGCGTGCGGCGATATGTAGCGGGAACACCCGCTCCGGGATGCCGAGCTTCCGGTTATAATCGGGGCCGCCGGCCATGAACACCGCCTTGCGCGCCAGCAGGTCATACGCTGGAATGACGATATTCGTCAGCGCATCGCGCGTCGTCACGCGTGTGCCGATCCGCGCCGCCAGGATCCGCTCGAGCGGCCGGGCGCTATAGGGCCAGCCCGGTACGCGAAGGGGTATGCCGAAGATGTGCGGGAATATCCGCTTGCTCTCGTTGCGGTAGATATCGACGAGGTCGCTCGCCGTGCAGGCGGCCCGTTTCGGATCCGCCTCGCTGGGGGCGGTGAGGCCGGCGGCGATGATTCCACCGGTCGACGTACCGGCGATCAGATCGAAGCAATCGTGCAGTGGCCGGCCGATCCGGCGTTCCAGCTCGGCGAGGATCAGCGCGGGGATCAGCCCGCGCGTGCCGCCACCATCGATCGTCAGGATGAATCTCGGTTTCGTACGATCACTGTCCACGACGCACTCTCCCACTGCTGGGCCGAGCGTATCAGTAGGCGACCACAACGACGTCCGGAGATCGGTCCGGATCGGTGCAACCTCTCATGCGAGATCGCTTAGACGTCGAGTTGTTTCACCGCGGCGTTCCAGCTGCCGATGTTGCGGACCGCGTCCTGGACGAAGGCGGAGCGGCGGACGACGCCGAGGAACAGGTCAGCGATCCACTTGCCGGGGTTGCGCAGCGGGCGTTCGAACTGGATCAGCAGCACGACACGGGTGCCGGTCGTGTCGTTCCAGACCTCGTGCTGATAGGTGTCATCGAACACCAAGGTCTCGCCTTCCGCCCAGCGGACGGTGCGATCGTGCACGCGCATGCGGACGTCGCCGTCGCGCGGGACGATCAGGCCGAGGTGGCAAGTGATGAGGCCCTTGGTCACGCCGCGGTGCTCGGGAATGTGCGTGCCCGGCGCGAGGATCGAGAAGAACGCGCTGTTGAGGCCGGGAATGCGCGCGACCGCCGCCGCCGTGTGCGGGCAGCGTGCTAGGCTCTCCTCGATCGGATAGCCGTAGCCGTAGAGGAAGAACGAGCGCCATTTGTCGACCTCGGCGATCGAGCGGTGATCGGGCGAGATCGTCGCAAGGCTGGGCGACGCTTCGCCTTGCAGCGCGACGCGGACGGCCTCGTCGCGGATCGCGGCCCAGTTCTCGCGCAGGCCTGCGGTCCAGGCGAAGTCGCGGACGTCGAGTACTGGATCGTTGGCGACCAGCGAGCACGACGCGATCATGCGATCGAACACGCCGCGTAGGTGCTTGCCGACGCGGATGATCAGCGGGCGGTTGGCTTCGGCGACCATCGGCGCGCCCGGTTTGGGTGCGCCCGAGATCACGTTCAGATCGGGCATTCGGGCGCCCCGGCGTGCTGCCGGCTCGCCCGATTCCCGCCACAATGAAGACTGCCCCAGTTCGGCTCCGACCGTCATCTCTACCCTGTATCCCGGCACACTGCGCCGCCGATCCCCCTGTTAGGACACGATATACCGGCAGTGTTGGACGAAATGATGGCGCCGCGCGCTCGGTGCGGAGGCAGGGCACTGGCGAGCGACGCCCGCGACCGCTACAGGTGAACCATGGTGTCCTTTTCGCGCTTGTACCGCGCTCCCGTCCTCCTCCCCGTCATCCTCGGCCTCGCCATACCGGCGAGCGGGCAGATGGCGACGCAGCAGGCCGTATCCACCCCCACCAAGGAGGCGCCGACGCTTCCCGAGCTGCCGGGGATCGATACGACCGCGTGGCTGTACAAGGGCAGCGATCTCACGCGGGATCCCGAGTGGAAGTTCGGCACGCTGCCCAACGGCATGCGGTTCGCGGTGCGGAAGAACGGCGTGCCACCGGGCCAGGTATCGGTGCGCGTGCGGATCGACGCGGGGTCGCTGAACGAGACCGATAGCGAGCGGGGCTTTGCGCATTTCATCGAGCATCTGTCGTTCCGCGGCTCCGAATACGTGCCGGATGGCGAGGCCAAGCGGGTGTGGCAGCGGTTCGGGGCGACCTTCGGCTCGGACACCAACGCGCAGACGACGCCGACTTCGACCACCTTCAAGCTAGACCTTCCGTCCGCGACCGAGTCCGGCCTCGACGAGAGCCTGAAGATCATGTCGGGGATGATGGAGAAGCCGGTCATCACCGACGCTTCCGTCACCGCCGAGCGGCCAGTCGTGCTGGCCGAACAGCGCGAGCAGCCGGGGCCGCAGGTACGGTTCGGCGATGCGATCCGCGCGACCTTCTTCGCCGGGCAGCCGCTCGCGGATCGCTCGCCGATCGGCAACATCAAGACGCTGGAGGCCGCCACTGGTGCCACGGTGAAGGCGTTTCACGATCGCTGGTATCGGCCGGAAAACACCGTCGTCATCATCTCGGGCGACATGGATCCGGCGCTGTTCGGGCGGCTGATCGTCAAGAACTTCGCGGACTGGAAGGGCATCGGGCCGTTCGTGCCGGCGCCCAGCTTCGGCAAGCCCGATCCGAAGGCGCCGGTCTCTGCGACGATCGCCGAGCCGGCGATTCCGGCGGTGGTGACGCTCGGCGTGGTGCGGCCGTGGGAGTATAAGGACGACACCGCGATCATGAACCAGAAGCGGCTGGTCGACGTGCTCGCCACCCGGCTGATCAGTCGGCGGCTCGAGACGCGGGCGCGGGCGGGCGGGAGTTTCCTGCAAGCCGGCGTGTCGATCGACGACGTGTCGCGCTCCGCGAACCTGACCAGCGTCAATATCGTGCCGATCGGCACCGACTGGGAAGCGGCGTTGAAGGACGTCCGCGCGGTGATCGCCGACGCGCAGACCAACGCGCCGAGCCAGGCCGAAGTCGACCGCGAATATGCTGATTTCGACACGATCATGCGGACCAGCGTCGAGACGGCGAAGGTCGAGGCGGGGTCGAAGCAGGCGGACGACATGGTCGGCGCGCTCGATATTCGCGAGACGGTCGCGGGGCCGGAAACGTCGTACAAGATTTTGCAGGACGCCAAGGCGAAGGGCATGTTCACGCCTGCCACGCTGCTTGCGTCGAGCAAGGCGATCTTCGAGGGCACGACGCGCGCTCTCGTGAATACGCAGACGCCTGATGCGGGGGCTGCGAACAAGTTGGCGACCGCTTTGAAGGCGGACGTATCGGGGCTGGCAGGCAAGCGGCGTGCGCAGGCTGCGATCGATTTCTCGAAGCTGCCGTCGCTCGGCAAGCCGGGTGTCGTCGCGAGCCGCGAGAAGATCGCCGCGTTCGACATGGAGCAGGTCAACTTCGCCAACGGCACGCGCGTGCTGCTGTTCCCGAACGCGGGCGAGACCGGGCGCGTGTATGTGCGCGTGCGGTTCGGCGGCGGCTATACCGCGATCCCGTCGAACCGGCCGACGCCGGCGTGGGCGGGCGATCTTGCGCTGGTCGCAGGGGGTATCGGCAAGCTCGACCAGGGCGATCTCGACCAGCTGACCGCGGGTCGGCGGATCGGGCTCGACTTCGGGATCGACGACGATGCGTTCACGCTGAGCGCGATCACGTCACCCGCGGATTATGCCGATCAGTTGCGGCTGATGGCGGCCAAGCTCGCGTTCCCAGCCTGGGATCCGGCGCCGGTGGCGCGTGCTCGGGTGGCGGCGCTGGCGGGGTTCGCAGGCTATGACTCGTCGCCCGACGGTGTGTTGTCGCGCGACCTCGAGGGCTTACTCCGGGCGGGTGATCCGCGTTGGGGGACCCCGTCGAAGCCGACTGTCGAGGCGCTGAACGCGAAGGACTTCCGCGCGTTCTGGGAGCCGATCCTGAAGACCGGACCGGTCGAGGTCTCGATCTTCGGCGACGTGAAGACCGAGGATGCGATCGCGGCGGTGGCGAAGTCGTTCGGGGCAATGAAGCCGCGGACGGCGGTGTCGACGGTGGGGGCACCGGTCGGCTTCCCCGCGCACAACGCGACGCCGGTGATGCGCGCGCATACCGGCCCCGAAAACCAGGCGGCGGCAGTGATCGCATGGCCGACCGGCGGCGGGATCGACAACATTGTCGAGGCGCGGCGTCTCGATGTGCTGGCGCAGGTGTTCAGCGACCGGCTGTTCGAGCGGCTCCGGCAGGCGGCGGGCGCGAGCTACAGCCCCAACGTGTCGAGCCAGTGGCCGGTGGGCATGACCACCGGTGGGCGGATGGTCGCGATTGGGCAGGTCGCGCCGGACAAGGTGTCGTTCTTCTTCCAGATCGCGCGGCAGATCGCGGCGGAGCTGGTATCGACGCCGATCGCGGCGGACGAGCTGGACCGGATCAAGAAGCCGATGGGGCAGTATATTCTGCGCGCCTCGACCGGGAACCAGTTCTGGTTGCAGCAGCTCGGCGGGGCGACGTTCGACCCGCGGCGGATCGCGGCGACGCAGCGGATTGCGAGCGATCTGGTGGCTACCACGCCGGTCGAGTTGCAAGCGACGGCGGCGAAGTATCTGCGGCCGGAGAAGGACTGGACGATGGCCGTGGTGCCGGCCGTGGCTTCCGCGAAGAAGTGATCGCCTAGTCCCTCTCCCCGCCGGGGAGAGGGAGGGAGGAGCCGCTTGGCGGCGGAAGGGTGAGGGCCTTTGGCGGAGGCGTTGCGAGCGTCACGCCCCTCACCCTCCCGCGCGCAAGTGCGCGCGGGCCCCTCCCTCTCCCCGTGGGGGGAGAGGGTTATTTGTAGAGCGTGTCCAGACGTTCGCCGTAGGCCTGTTTCAGGACGTGGCGGCGGATCTTCAGGCTGGGGGTCAGTTGCTCGTTCTCGATCGTGAACGGACCATCCGCGAGCACGAACCGTCGCACGCGTTCGGTTACGGTCAGGTCCTTGTTCACCCGCTCGACCGCATGCCCGATCGCGGTCCGGAACTCGCTGTTCTCCGCCAGCCGCGCGAAGCTGCACGCGTCGCCGTTCTTCGCGCACCATTCCTGCGTCCATTCCGGATCGGGTACGATCAGCGCCACCATGTACGGCCGCTTGTCGCCGGCGATCATCGCCTGCGCGATCTCGGGCTGGAGCGTCAGCATGCCCTCGACCTTCTGCGGGGCGACGTTTTCGCCCTTGTCGTTGATGATCAGGTCCTTCTTGCGGTCGGTGATGCGAATCCGGCCGCGGTCGTCGATCTCGCCGATGTCGCCGGTGTGGAGCCAGCCGTCCTTGAGCACCTTGGCGGTCTCGGCGTCGTTGCGCCAATAGCCGTGCATGACGAGTTCGCCGCGCACCAGGATCTCGCCGTCCTCGGCGATCCGGACCTCGGTATCCTTTAGCGCGGGGCCGACCGAGTCCATGCGGACGCCGGCCTTGGGGCGGTTGCACGAGATGACCGGGGCGGCTTCGGTCTGGCCATAGCCTTGCAGGAAGGTGAGGCCGAGCGCCTCGAAGAACAGGCCGACCTCGGGATTGAGCGGCGCACCGCCGGAGATCATCGCCTTCAACCGGCCACCGAACTTCTTCGAGATCTTAGGCTTGAAGAGCGTGGCGACGGCGGCCTGCATCGGCCGGTCGATCAGGCGGAGGCGGCCGGCATAGCGCTTGCCGCCGATGTCGAGCGCTTGGCGCAGGAGGTAGGCCGAGGCGCCGCCCTGTTTCTCGATCGTCTTCGAGATTCGCGTGCGGAGGACTTCGAACAGGCGCGGGACGACGAACATGATCGTCGGGCGCGTTTCCTCGATGTTCGCGGCGAGCTTTTCGAGGCCCTCGGCGTAGTAGATCTGGCCGCCTAGCGAGATCGGGAAGTGCTGGCCGCCGGTGTGTTCGTAGGCGTGGCTCAAGGGTAGGAACGAGAGGAAGACCTCGTCGTCCCAGCCGAAATCCTCCGAGATGACCGACGCGCAGCCGGCGCAGTTGTGGAGGATCGCGCCGTGGTGCTGCATCACGCCGCGCGGGGCGCCGCCGGTGCCCGAGGTGTAGATGATGCAGGCGAGGTCTTCGCGGGCGAAGTCGGCGCGGGCGGCGGCGGTTTCGGGTGCGGTCTGGTGCGCGGCGATCAGCGCGTGCCAGTTGTGGAAGTCGATGGAGGCAGGGACCTTCATGTCCTCGAGCCCGATGACGGTCTGCGCCTGGTTCGACCGGATCACCGCGGGGAGCACCGTCTTGGCGAGCTTGGCGGTCGAGACGATGATCGCGCAGGCGCCCGCGTTCTCGATGATGTGGAGGTGATCGCGCTCGGTGTTGGTAACGTAGGTCGGCACCGTGATGCAGCCCGCCGCCATGATCGCGAGGTCGCTGAGGCACCATTCGGGGCGGTTCTCGCTGACCAGCATGACGCGGTCGCCGCGCTTCAGGCCTATCGCGGTGAGCGCGGTGGCTAAGCTGGCGACTTGGCGCGCCGCTTCGGCCCAGCTGGTGGCGACCCACGTGCCGCTCGTCTTGGTCCAGAGGAACGGCGCGTCGCCTTTCTCGGCGGCGCGCGCGAAGAACATCGTGACGAGGTTCGGGAAGCGTTCGAGCTGGCGGGCCATTGTCTCTCCTGAACTGCGCTGCGAGCTTGCCTTGGCGGGGGTGCTCGGTCTTTGGGGTGGTATAGCCCTTTGGCGTGTCACGCTCCAACCTTGTTTCCCCGCGGAGGCGGGGACCCAGACTGGGCTCCCGCCTTCGCGGGAGAACAAGAAGAGGGGAGGGCGGCTTACTCCGGTGCGCGCTGGAGTGCGCCGACACGCTGGATCTTGGTGACGGTACCGTCCTCCGCGATCGCGACACCCTCGCTGCGGGGGTCTGCTGCGCCGACCCATTTGCCGCCTACGTGCTCGATCGCGTTTGCCTTGAGGCCTAGCGCTGCGACCTGGACCGTCTCGCCTAGCGCTTGCAACGCGGGGACCATCGCCTCACGCTCCGTGCCCTTTTCGGCAGCAGCGACGTGGCCGGGCGCGTACAGCAATCCCAGCGCGATCGAGTCCTGTGCCGACAGTTTCCAGTCAACTACGCCGATGATCGCCTTGGCCACCTGCGCGATGATCGTCGAGCCGCCGGCTGCGCCGACCGCGAGGCGGACCTTTCCGTCGGGGCCGTAGACGATCGTCGGTGACATCGAGCTGCGCGGGCGCTTGCCACCCTCGACGCGGTTGGCAACGAGAGCGCCGTCCTTGACGGGGACAATGTCGAAGTCGGTGAGCTGGTTGTTGAGGACCGTACCGTCGACGGTGATGCCGGAGCCGAAATAGCCCTCGACGGTGGTGGTCACCTCGACGACGTTGCCGCGGGCGTCGACCGTTGCGATGTCGGTGGTGCCGGGGACTTCGCTGACCGGTGCGCGGGTGCGTGCGGGGGCGCCGGGGGGCGTGCCGGGAGCGACGTTTGCCATCGTCTTCGCGGGTGAGATCAGTGCGGAGCGCGACGCGAGGTATTTCGTGTCGAGCATGCCCTGCACCGGCACGCGGACGAAATCGGGATCGCCGACGTAGAGGTCGCGGTCGGCATAGGCGAGGCGCGAGGATTCGGCGAACAGGTGCCAGGCCTGCGCGCTGTCCTTGCCGAGCTTGGCCATGTCGAAGCGTTCGAGCTGCTTCAGGATCATCAGCACGGTGATCCCGCCGGACGAGGGCGGGCCCATCCCGCAGACGCGGTAGACGCGGTATTTGACGCAGACCGGCGGGCGCGACTTGGCGTCGTAGCTGGCGAGATCGCCTAGCGTCATCTTCGACGGATTCCGCGCGGCGGTGTTGACCGCGGTAACGATCTTCTGTGCCTCGGGACCGACGTAGAAGCTGTCGGGGCCCTGGGTGGCGATGCGCTGGAGGAGGGCCGCCTGCTGCGGGTTCTTGATGACCGCGCCGATCGCGACCGGCGAGCCGTCGGGGGCGGAGAAGAGCTTGCGCGTCTCGGGCGTGATGTGGTCGCCATAGGCGGTCATGCCGTTGACGAGGCGGGGGGAGGCCTTGAAGCCGTTCGTCGCGAGCCGGATCGCGGGGGCGAACAGTTGCGCCCAGGGGAGCTTGCCCGAGGCGCGGTGCGCGAGCGCCATGCCGCGGAGTGCGCCGGGGATGCCGACGCTGCGCCCGCCGGGGACCGCGTCGCTGTGGCTTAGTGGCGTGCCGTCGGGAGCGTAGAACCAGCGTGCGTCGGCAGCGGCGGGAGCCTCTTCGCGTGCGTCGATCGTGCTGAGTGCGCCGCCGGCCGCGTGGGAGACCCAGAAGCTGCCGCCGCCGATGCCCGAGCTTTGCGGCTCGACGACGTTGAGCGCGAGCATGGTGGCGATGGCGGCGTCGGTGGCGCTGCCCCCGGCGCGGAGGATCTCGACGCCGGCGGCCGCCGCGCGTGGGTCGGCGGCGCTGACCATCCCCTGGTCTTTTGCCGGGGCGGGTTGGCGCGCCTCTACGGTGGCTGCGGGGACGAGGAGGGCGAGCGCTAGGAGAGAGGTCTTCATCGAGCGCGAGCCTAGCGTGGTTCGAATACGAGGCAACCCGTCTCGCAACCTTGCGATCCCTCCCCGCCAGGGGGAGGTGGCGGCGAAGGCGACGGAGGGGGAGGACACGGAACAGCGGTTACTCTTGCCTCCCCCTCCGTCTGGCAAGGGCCAGCCACCTCCCCCTGGCGGGGGAGGATCGTTAGGTGTCCGTGCCCACCGCGTCGGCGACTGTCGCGAGTCCGTCGTGAGTCAGCAGCGCGTCGAGTTCGCGGAGGATGCGGGCGGGGAGGCCGGGGCCTTCGTAGACCAGCGCGGTGTAGAGCTGGACGAGGCTCGCGCCGGCGCGGAGGCGGGCATAGGCTTCGGCGCCGCTGTCCACGCCGCCGACCGAGATCAGGGGGATCGCTGCGCCGGTCGCCTTGCGGAAATCCGACAGGCGTTGGCGGGCTAGGGGGACCAGCGGCGCGCCGGACAGGCCGCCGATTTCCTTTGCGTTGGCCGAGCGCAGGCCGGGGCGGGAGATCGTCGTGTTGTTGACGATCAGCGCGTCGATCCGGTTGTCGAGTGCGGCGCGGGCTATGTCGTCGATGTCGGCGGGTTCGAGGTCGGGGGCGACCTTGAGGAAGATCGGCGTGTCGCCCTTCGCGGCGGTGCAGGCGGCTAGGAGATCGCGGAGCGCTGCACCGTGCTGGAGATCGCGGAGGCCGGGGGTGTTGGGGGAGCTGATGTTTATGGTGATGTAGTCGGCGTGGGGGGCGGCTCGGGTGACGCCGTGGACGTAGTCGGCGGTGCGATCGGTCGCGTCCTTGTTCGCGCCGACGTTGATGCCCAACACGCCTTCACCGCCCGGCCCCTTGTTCACCCGCGAAGGCGGGTGCCCAGACTGGGCACCCGCCTTCGCGGGTGAAAATACTCGGGAGAGGGCTGCGTCCAGGCCGCCGTTGTTGAAGCCCAAGCGGTTGATGACTGCGCGGTCTTCGGGGAGGCGGAAGATGCGGGGTTTGGGGTTGCCGGGCTGGGCGAGCGGCGTGAGCGTGCCGATCTCGACGCTGCCGAAGCCCAACCCGAAGAAACCGTCGATCGCGCGGCCGTCCTTGTCGACGCCTGCTGCCAGGCCGACCGGGTTGGGGAAGGCGATCCCCGCTACGGTCGTCGCGAGCCGTGGTACGCTGGGGGCGAGCGGCGTGCCGGCCTTCCCCCATGCGCCGAGCGCGGCGATGGTGAGGGTATGCGCGCGTTCGGCGTCGAGACGGAAGAGGATCGGGTGGTAGAAGGCCATGCGCGTCGTCCTTGCTCCCCTCCCTTCCAGGGAGGGGGGAAGTCAAGCTTTCGGGTCATCCACGACACACAAAACCAGCGCTCAGTTGCGAGTCGTTAGCACGGCTCGGCGGGTTGACGATGCACTGCACAAAGCCCATTTGACCAATCGGATCATATCGGTCCGATTGGACTCCGAAGCCACCATGCGTCTTTCCAGCCTAGCCGACTATGCGGTCGTGATGATGAGCGCCGCGGCGCGTCATTGCGGCGGTATCGCGCGGCTGAACGCGACGCTGCTCGCCGAGGAGACTGGCGTGCCGCTGCCGACCGTGCAGAAGCTGGTGAGCCGGCTTTCTGCGGCGGGGCTGATCGAGAGCACGCGCGGCACGGGCGGAGGCTTTCGCCTGTCGCGACCGCCCGCGATGATCTCGCTTGCCGACATCATCGAGGCGGTCGAAGGTCCGATCGCGCTGACCTCGTGCGTCGACGGTGCATCGCAGGATTGTTGTGTCGAGCAGACGTGCAAGGTCAAGCCGCACTGGAACGCCGTCAACGGCGCGGTCCGCGGTGCACTCGCCGGCGTGTCGCTCGCCAGCCTTTCGCAAACCCCGGTTTTACAGGTGCCCGCATGAAGAACACATCGCGCGCAACGCTTCACCTTTTTCTCCGCGCCTCCGCGTCTCCGCGTGAATCAGTTTTGTTCACGCGGAGACGCGGAGACGCGGAGATTTTAGAGAGCCGCTTTGCGGCCGAGGACAGATAATGGCTACCCGGAACGCAGAGGCATATGCCGCCGCGAACAAGACGTACGAGTGGGGTTTCTCCTCGGACATCGAACAGGAATTCGCCCCGAAAGGTCTGTCGGAAGACACGGTGCGCTTCATTTCCGCCAAGAAGGGCGAGCCGCAGTGGATGCTCGACTGGCGGCTGAAGGCGTTTGCGTTGTGGCAGACGATGGAGGCGCCCGACTGGTCGAAGCTCAACGTCCCCCCGATCGATTACCAGGACGCGTATTACTACGCGGAGCCCAAGGCGAAGCCGAAGCTCGGGTCGCTCGACGAGGTCGATCCGGAGATTCTGCGCGTCTACGAGAAGCTCGGCATTCCGATCGGTGAGCAGAAGATGCTGGCGGGCGTGGTCGAGGATCCGTTGAACGAGGACGGCACGCCCAAGCGTCGCGTCGCGGTCGATGCGGTGTTCGACAGCGTCTCGGTCGCGACCACGTTCCGCAAGGAGCTCGAGGCCGCGGGCGTGATCTTCCGCTCGATCTCCGAGGCGATCAAGGAATATCCCGAGCTCGTCCGGAAGTGGCTCGGCAAGGTCGTGCCGCAGCGCGATAACTATTTCGCGACGCTGAACTCGGCGGTCTTCTCCGACGGCACGTTCGTCTACATCCCGGAGGGCGTCCGCTGCCCGATGGAGCTGTCGACGTACTTCCGCATCAACGCCGAGAATACCGGGCAGTTCGAGCGCACGCTGATCGTCGCGGACAAGGGGTCGTACGTCTCGTATCTCGAAGGCTGCACCGCGCCGATGCGCGACGAGAACCAGCTGCATGCGGCGGTGGTCGAGCTGGTCGTGCTCGACGATGCCGAGATCAAATATTCGACCGTGCAGAACTGGTATCCGGGCGACGAGAACGGCGTCGGCGGGATCTATAACTTCGTCACCAAGCGTGCGTTGTGTCAGGGTAAGAACTCGAAGGTCAGCTGGACTCAGGTCGAGACCGGCAGCGCGATCACGTGGAAATATCCCTCGTGCGTGCTGCTCGGCGATGGCTCGGTCGGCGAGTTCTATTCGGTCGCGGTGACGAACAATCGCCAGCAGGCCGATACCGGCACGAAGATGATCCACCTCGGCAAGAATACGCGCTCGACGATCGTGTCGAAGGGGATTTCGGCGGGGCGTTCGGACAACACGTACCGCGGGCTGGTGCGGGTCGCGCCGACCGCGGAGGGCGTGCGGAACTTCACGCAGTGCGACAGCCTGCTGCTGGGCGACCAGTGCGGCGCGCATACCGTGCCGTATATCGAGGTCCGCAACCCCTCCGCACAGATCGAGCACGAGGCGACGACGTCGAAGATCTCCGAGGACCAGCTGTTCTACGCGATGTCGCGGGGGCTGGACCAGGAGGCGGCGGTGGCGCTGATCGTGAATGGCTTTGCGCGGGAGGTGCTGCAGCAGCTGCCGATGGAGTTCGCGGTGGAAGCGCAGAAGCTGCTGGGGATTTCGCTGGAAGGTTCCGTAGGGTGACCTTTGACGTTGCGACTCTAAAGGCGGCGCATAGGCACTGTGCTGGGCATCGCGAAGAGCTCCGAACGAGTGAAATATGTGGCTGTTTCTCGTGTGTCTCGACCTATCCGCCTTTGCGGATCACCGATTGGATTCACGAATCAGGCGGTGAACTGGCGATGAGTTCTGACCCTTGGACAGCACTCTGTCCCGAGTGCGGGATCGATGCCGTAATTGGAAGCGCAACCGGTTATCCGGTCAACGATTTGGTCTTCCTGAAGGCCATGAACGAAGAATGGTTTGGCGAAACACATGCTTAAAATTGAAAACCTCCACGCCGAGATCGACGGCAAGGAAATCCTCAAGGGCCTGTCGCTCGAAGTGAACGCGGGCGAAGTGCACGCGATCATGGGGCCGAACGGGGCGGGCAAGTCGACGCTGGGCTATGTGCTCGGCGGGCGGCCCGGCTATGAGGTCACCGCAGGCTCGGTGACGTTCGACGGCGTCGACCTGCTCGAACTGGAGGCGCATGAGCGCGCCGCGGCGGGCGTGTTCCTCGGCTTCCAGTATCCGGTCGAGATCCCTGGCGTGTCGAACGTCCAGTTCCTGCGTGAGGCCTTGAACGCCCAGCGCGCGACGCGTGACGAGAAGCCGCTGTCGGGGGGCGACTTCCTCAAGCTGGCTCGCGCGCAGGCGGATCTGCTCGGTATGGATTACGACATGCTCAAGCGGCCGGTGAACGTCGGCTTTTCGGGCGGCGAGAAGAAGCGCAACGAGATGGTCCAGATGGGCATCGTCAACCCGAAGTTCGCGATCCTCGACGAGACCGATTCGGGGCTCGACATCGATGCACTGCGCGTCGTCGGCGACGGCATCAACCGCATCATGCGCGCGCCCGACAAGGCGGTGCTGCTGATCACGCATTACCAGCGGCTGCTCGATTATGTGGAGCCGGACTTCGTCCACGTGCTGGCGGACGGCAAGATCGTCCGCTCGGGCGGCAAGGACCTCGCCAAGCAGCTCGAGAGCGAAGGCTATGTGGGGATCGCCGCGTGAGTAGCCTGTCGCAAATCCTCCCCGGTACGGGGAGGGGGACCAGCGAAGCTGGTGGAGGGGGTTCTCCGCTGGACGTAGCGTCTGGGGAAGCCCCCCTCCACCCCGCCGCTAAGCGTCGCGGTCCCCCTCCCCGTGCCGGGGAGGATTTCAGGATCGAACTTCCTTCGACGCGCGAGGAATCGTGGCGTTGGGGTGATCCGGCGGCGATTGCGGCGGCGGCTGAACTGCCGCGCGGCGTTGCGCTGGATGCTGGCGAGTGGTTTCTCGACTTGCCGGGTGCGCGGGCGGTGTTCGTCGATGGCGTGCTCGACGAGGACCGCAGCGATCTGCGGCACGTCACGATCGTCCCGATCGACGGCGGATCGCACGCGCTTGGGCGTCGGACGACCGGTTTGGGCTGGTCCATGCGCGTCGAGGCGGGTGCGACGGCCGAACTGATCCAGATCGTCCATATCGCCACGGGTGGCGACAATCAGCTTCCGGCCGAAATCGTACTCGTCGCTGGCGCAAACGCGTCGGTGGTCGAGACGTATGTCGGGACTGGCTGGTCGAACCGGTCGACGCGGATGATGCTTGGCAAGGGTGCGAAGCTGACGCGGGCGGTCCGGTTGCTTCAGGCCGGTGGCTTCGTGTCGTTGCGCGACGAGGTCGAGATCGGGGCTGACGCGAGCCTGATCGTCACTGTGTTGGGCGCGGGCGATGCCGGGACGCGGATCGATGGGGCAATCACCGTGACGGGCGACGATGCGTTTGCCGAATATGGCGGCGCGTTGCTGACGCGGAGCGACCAGCGGCAGGAGTGCGCGGTGTCGGTGCGGCATGCCGCGCTGAACGGGCAGAGCAAGCAGATCTGGCGTGCGGTCGCGGCGGACAAGTCGACCGCGAGCCTTGCGGCGCGGGTCGAGGTGGCGCGCGATGCGCAGAAGACCGACGGCGTGCAGTCGCTCCGCGGGTTGCTGTTGCAGCGCACCGCGACGGTGAATTTGAAGCCCGAGCTGGAGATCTTCGCGGACGATGTGAAGTGCGCGCACGGCGCGACGGTCGGCGAACTCGACCAGCGCGCGCTGTTCTACATGCAGAGCCGCGGCATCCCGCATGCCAAGGCGCAGGCACTGCTGACGCGCGCGTTCGTCGGCGATGCGTTCGTCCAGATCGCGGACGAGACGGTGCGCGAGGCTTTCGTAGCGGATGCCGATGCGTGGCTGGAGCGGGCGTTGTGAGTGTCATCGCCGACGTTCGTCCCCTGGATCGGCTGTCGGACTTCCCCGCGATCCCCGAGGGCTGGGCGTATCTCGACACCGCCGCGACTGCGCAGAAGCCGCAGGTCGTGGTCGATGCGATCACGCGCGCGTATGGCGAGACCTACGCCACCGTGCATCGCGGCGTGTACCAGCGTTCGGCGGACATGACGGTCGCTTACGAGGCGGCGCGTAAGGCCGTGGCGCGGTTCATCGGTGCGGGTTCGCCCGACGAGATCGTGTTCGTTCGCGGTGCTACCGAGGCGATTAATCTCGTGGCGCAGTGCTGGGCCGGGACGCAGTTGAAGGCGGGCGACCGCATCCTGCTCTCCATGCTCGAGCATCACTCGAACATCGTGCCGTGGCAGATGGTCGCGGAAGCGCGCGGCGTCGCGATCGACGTGTTGCCGCTGACGCCCGACCACCGCATCGACCTCGACGCGATGGAGCGGATGATCACGCCCGCGCACAAGCTGGTCGCGCTCGGGCATGTCTCGAACGTGCTCGGCTCGGTGCTCGATGCCAAGCGCGCGACCGAGATCGCGCATTCGGTCGGGGCGAAAATCCTTCTGGACGGATGCCAGTCGGTGCCGCGGATCACGGTCGACGTGAAGGCGATCGGCTGCGATTTCTACGTGTTCTCCGGGCACAAGCTGTACGGGCCGACCGGGATCGGCGTGCTGTGGGCCAATCCAGAATTGCTCGACGCGATGCCGCCGTACCAGGGTGGCGGATCGATGATCGACAAGGTGTCGTTCGCGAAGACCACCTACGCGCCGCCCCCGGGACGGTTCGAGGCGGGGACGCCGCATATCGTTGGAGCGCTCGGGCTGCATGCCGCGATCGACTATGTCGAGAGCATCGGGCTCGACGCGATCCACGCGCATGAGACCGCGTTGGTCACGGCGACGCGCGAGGCGCTGTCGGGGATCAATTCGGTGCGCCTCTATGGCCCGGCGGACTCGGCGGGGATCGTGAGCTTCACGATCGAGGGGGTTCATCCGCACGACATCGGCACCATATTGGACGAGGAGCGCGTCGCGATCCGTGCCGGCCATCACTGCGCGCAGCCGTTGATGGAGGCGCTGGGCGTCGAGGCGACGGCACGCGCGAGTTTCGGCGTGTATAACGGGCCGGCGGACGTCGAGGCGCTGGTGCGCGGTATCGAGCGAGTAACGAGGATCTTCAAATGAGCGATCGGTTCGAGATCGAGGAAGTGGATGCGGTCGCATCGCCGCCCAAGGCGCGCGTCGTGATGGAGACGGACTCCGACGCGGAGCGCAAACGCGATTATCTCGCGGGCTTCCTGGCGCAGAAGCCGCAGGTGGATTCGCCCGGCGAGCCCGGCGGCGCGGTGTACGATGCGATCATCGATGCGCTGAAGGAGATCTACGATCCCGAGATCCCGGTGAACATCTATGACCTGGGGCTGATCTACGGCGTCGAGGTGACTGAGGACGGGCATGCGGTGGTGGCGATGACGCTGACGACGCCGAACTGCCCGGTGGCGGAGTCGATGCCGGCGGAGGTCGAGATGCGGGTCGGGTCGGTGCCGGGGGTCGGGTTTGCCGAAGTGAACCTGGTTTGGGATCCGCCCTGGGATCCGCAGAAGATGTCGGACGAGGCTAAGTTAGAGCTAGGGATGCTATAACTTTCCCCTCCCGCATGCGGGAGGGGGCAGGGGGTGGGCACGCGCTCACCTCGCGAACGACGGTTATGAGTGGCTGGCCGGGAGCCCACCCCCGGCCCCTCCCGCACGCGGGAGGGGGGAAGGAAGGACGATCATGGCGACGACATTGCGAGCACGGCCGGCGGCGCTGAACCTCACGGCTACTGCGCATGCGCGAATTGCGGACCTGATGGCTCGGGCTCCGGAAGATGCGATCGGGGTGAAGCTGTCGACGCCGAAGCGTGGGTGTTCGGGGCTGGCCTATTCGGTGGATTACGTCACCGAGGCCAAGCCGTTCGACGAGCGGATCGATACGCCGGGGGGGACCTTGTTCGTCGATGGCGGGTCGATCCTGTATCTGATCGGGTCGACGATGGACTGGGTCGAGGACGACTTCACCGCCGGGTTCGTGTTCCAGAATCCTAACGCCAAGGGTGCCTGCGGGTGCGGCGAGAGCTTTACCGTTTGAATTCTAGCGTAAGGTAGCGTGTTTCCCCGCGAAGGCGGGGACCCAGACTGGACTCCCGCCTTCGCGGGAGAACAAGGACTAGCGGACTGTCGTTCGATTTCGGCGGCCCTTCTACCACCCCGGCGAAGGCCGGGGCCCAGTTGGTAAACGCTGCTGACATAGCGCTGCGCATCGTCACAATGACCTTGCCAACTAGACCCCGGCCTCCGCCGGGGGAGAGATTTTCGCTGGGGTAGGTGGTTGGGCTGCTGGCCTTGCCCCCCTGTCCCGTCCTGTGCCACTCCCCGCGCAACAAAAGGGGATATCCGTGGCCAGTCTGTTTCGCCGAAAAATCGTCACCGAGCAGCCGCCGGAGCATCAGCTCGCGCGCACCCTGTCGTGGCCGCACCTCGTCGCGATGGGCGTCGGCGGGATCGTCGGCACCGGCATCCTGACGCTGATCGGCGTCGGCGCAGGGCTTGCCGGGCCTGCCGTGATCCTCTCGTTTATCATCGCCGGCGGCATCTGTGCCTGCGCGGCGCTCGCCTATGCCGAGATGGCGACGATGATCCCGGCGTCGGGTAGCGCGTACACCTATAGCTACGTCGTGCTCGGCGAGGTTATCGCGTGGGTGATCGGCTGGAGCCTCATCCTCGAATACTCGCTGGTGGTGTCGACCGTCGCGGTCGGTTGGTCCGGCTACGCGGCGCCATTGTTGCGCGGCGCGTTCGGCTTCCCCGAGGCGTTGACGCTCAGTCCCGAACTTGGCGGCATCCTCAACGTGCCAGCGATCTTCATCATCGCGGTCGTCGCGGGCGTGCTGTCGTTCGGCACGCGTGAGAGCGCGACGTTGAATGCGGTATTGGTGGGCGTGAAGATGATCGCGCTGACCGTGTTCGTGTTCATCGCGCTGCATTATTTCAACAGCGCCAATCTCCACCCGTTCATGCCCTACGGCTTTCCCAAGGCTGTTCAGCCCGATGGTGCCGAGCGGGGCGTGATGGCGGCGGCGGCGATCATCTTCTTCGCGTTCTACGGTTTTGATGCGATCTCCACTGCGGCTGAGGAGACCAAGAACCCCGGGCGCGATCTCGCAATCGGGATCGTCGGGTCGATGGTCGCGTGCATCGCGATCTACATCCTAGTCGCGGTCGCTGCCGTCGGCGCGCTGTCGTACACGAAGTTCGCCGGCAGCGCCGAACCGCTCGCGCTGATCCTGCGCGAGATCGGCCGGCCCGGGTTTGCGACGTTCCTCGGCGCCTCCGCGGTCATCGCGCTGCCGACGGTGCTGCTCGCGTTCCTGTTCGGCCAGAGCCGGATTTTCTTCACGATGGCACGCGACGGCCTGCTCCCGCTGAGCCTCGCCAAGGTCTCCAAGCGAGGTGCCCCCGTCCGCATCACCTGGATCACCGCGGCGATCGTTGCGGTCATCGCGGGGCTGTTGCCGCTGGCCGAGATCGCGGCGCTCGCCAACGCGGGCACGCTCGCCGCATTCGTCGCGGTCTGTGCGTGCATGCTGGTGATGCGTCGCCGTGCGCCTGACGCCTTGCGGACTTTCCGGGCGCCCGCGGCGACGCTCGTTGGGACGATCGGTATCCTCGGGTGCCTGTATCTGTTCTTCAGCCTGCCTTCGAAGACGCAGCTGTATTTCGGGCTGTGGAACCTGCTCGGGCTGGTGATCTACTTCGTCTATGCGCGGCCGAGAGCGCTCGCCGAATGACGGGCTGGACGATCGGGATCATTGGCGGCTCGGGGCTGTACGCGGTCGACGGGATCGAGGGCGGGCGCTGGCAGACGGTGGAAACTCCCTGGGGCGAGCCGTCCGATGCGATCTATACCGGGCGGGTCGGGCATGTCGGGGTGGCGTTCCTGCCGCGGCATGGGCGGGGGCACCGGATCTCGCCGTCGGAGTTGAACGCGCGGGCGAACATCGATGCGTTGAAGCGCCTTGGCGTGACCGATGTGTTGGCGGTGTCGTCGGTCGGGTCGCTTGTCGAACAGCGGCCGCCAGGGAGTTTCACCGTCGTCGACCAGTTCATCGATCGCACCAAGGGGCGGCCGTCGAGCTTCTTCGGCACCGGCCTAGTCGCGCATGTGTCGATGGCCGACCCGGTCTGCCCGCGCCTGTCGCGCTATGCCGCCGATGCCGCGCGGGAGGCGGGCGCGCAGGGCGATGACCGCGGCACGTATCTCGCGATGGAAGGCCCGCAATTTTCGACCCGCGCGGAAAGCAGGCTCTACCGCCAATGGGGCTGCGACGTAATCGGGATGACCGCGATGCCCGAGGCGAAGCTCGCGCGGGAGGCGGAGCTTCCGTATGCGCTGGTCGGGATGGTGACAGATTACGACTGCTGGCGAGAGGACGAGGCGGGCGTCGATGTCGCGCAGGTCGTGGCGCAGCTTGGTGCGAATGCGGCGAAGGCTCGGGCGATGGTGATGGCGTTGCTGCGCGCGTTGCCGGTGGAGCGGGAGGCTTCGCCGATCGATACGTGCCTCGATAGCGCGATCATTACGGCGCCGGAGGCTCGCGATCCGGCGTTGGTGGCGAAGCTGGATGCCGTGGCGGGACGGCGCTTTCTCGGGGCTGAAGCTTGACCTTGCCCTCACCTTTCCCACCGGCAAGAGCCGGCGGGCTCCTTCCCTTGCCCGATGGGAGAGGGGGAGACGGCGAAGGCGGCGAGGGTGAGGGCAGGGGGCGCTAGCGATGGCGCTTGGAACCCTGGGCTCCCGCTTTCGCGGGAGAACAAGGTTGACCGGCGGTTCGTGAAAAGTTCGTCATTCGCCGCGTTCGACATATCCCTGCAACATATCGGGGCGAAGGGGAGTGCGTCGCCGCTCCCTCTCCCCCTGTGGACGGCGACTTGACCGGGTCTCCCCTGTCCCGGTCTTCTCCCTGAACTACGGGGCGATCCTTGCGATCGCCCCGCCTTTTTTATGTTCGGGAGACGCGGGGAATATCGGCGCGAGACGCCCGACAATAACCTGAGATTTTGGAAGTCTATCGATCCTCCCCCGTCAGGGGGAGGTGGCAGGCGCTTGCCTTACGGAGGGGGAGGTAAGGGAAACCTCTGTTTCGTGTCCTCCCCCTCCGTCGCCTAGGGCGCAACCTCCCCCTGGCGGGGGAGGATCGTAGGGCAGTCTTACGCGGCCAGCTTGCGCAGGACGTAGTGGAGGATGCCGCCGTTGAGGAAATATTCCAGCTCGTTGACGGTATCGATCCGGCACTTGGTCTGGAACGTCTCGCTGGTGCCGTCGGCGCGGGTCATCTTCACGGTGACGTCCTGGCGCGGGCGGATGCTCGCGACGTCGAGGATCGTGAACGTCTCAGACCCGTCGAGGCCGAGCGTCTTGCGATCGGTGCCCTCGGCGAACTGCAACGGCAGCACGCCCATGCCGACCAGGTTCGAGCGGTGGATACGCTCGAAGCTCTCCGTAATTACGGCGCGGACGCCCAACAAGTTCGTGCCCTTCGCCGCCCAGTCGCGCGACGAGCCGGTGCCGTATTCCTTGCCCGCGACGATCACGAGTGGCGTGCCGTCCTGCTTGAAGCGCATCGCGGCGTCGTAGATCGCCATGACTTCGCCGTCGTACTTCGACATGCCGCCCTCGATGCCGGGGACCATCTCGTTCTTGATACGAATGTTGGCGAAGGTGCCGCGCATCATCACGTCATGGTTGCCGCGGCGTGCGCCATAGCTGTTGAAGTCCGCCTTGCTGACCTGGTGCTCCTGCAGGAAGCGGCCGGCGGGGCTGTCGGCCTTGATCGAACCGGCCGGCGAGATGTGATCGGTGGTGATCGAATCGCCCAGGATCGCGAGCGGCTTGGCGTCGATGATGTCCTGCACTGGCGATGGCGTCATGCTGAGGCCCTCGAAGTAGGGCGGGTTGGCGACATAGGTCGACCCTGCGCGCCATGCGTAGGTGTCCGAGCCCGTGACGTCGATCTCGCGCCACTTGGCGTCGCCTGCATAGACGTCGCCGTAGCGCGCGCCGAACATGCCGGCGTCGATGTTGGCGTCCATCGTCGTGCGGACTTCCTCGTTGGTCGGCCAGATGTCGCGCAGATACACGTCCTGGCCGTCCGAACCCTGGCCCAGCGGCGTCTCGATCATGTCGGTCGTGACGGTGCCCTTGATCGCATAGGCGACGACCAGGGGCGGCGAGGCGAGGAAGTTGGCGCGGACATCGGGCGACACGCGGCCTTCGAAGTTGCGGTTGCCCGAGAGCACCGACGCGGCGACGAGGTCGTTCTCGTTGATCGCGGCCGAGATCGCAGGGGCCAGCGGACCCGAGTTGCCGATGCAGGTGGTGCAGCCATAGCCGACGAGGTTAAACCCGAGCGCGTTCAGGTCCGCGGTGAGGCCGGCCTTGTCGAGATAGTCGGTGACGACCTGCGAACCGGGCGCGAGCGAGGTCTTCACCCACGGCTTCGACTTGAGGCCGAGTGCATTCGCCTTGCGCGCGACGAGCCCTGCGGCGACCAGCACCGACGGGTTCGACGTGTTGGTGCAGCTGGTGATCGCGGCGATCACGACGTCGCCGTCGCCGATGTCATGCTCGCGACCCTCGACCGCGACGCGCGCGGGCTGCTCCTTGTGGTAGAGCTTGTGGAGGTCGCTGTTGAACACCTCGTCGACCTTGTTGAGGCTGACGCGGTCCTGCGGGCGCTTCGGGCCGGCGAGCGAGGCGACGACGGTGCCCATGTCGAGCTCGAGCGTGTCGGTGAAGACGGGATCCTCGGCATTCTCGTCGCGCCAGAAGCCGTTCGCCTTGGCATAGGCTTCGACCAGCTCGACATTCTCGTCCGAACGCGCGGTGAGGCGCATGTAGTCGAGCGTCTTGTCGTCGATCGGGAAGAAGCCGCAGGTCGCGCCGTATTCGGGGGCCATGTTGGCGATCGTCGCGCGATCGGCGAGCGTCATGGACGACAGGCCGGGGCCGAAGAACTCGACGAAGCGGCCGACCACGCCCTTGGCGCGCAGCATCTGCGTGACGGTCAGCACGAGATCGGTGGCGGTGATGCCTTCGTTCAGCTTGCCGAGCAGCTTGAAGCCGACGACTTCGGGGATCAGCATCGAGACGGGCTGGCCGAGCATCGCGGCCTCGGCCTCGATCCCGCCGACGCCCCAGCCGAGCACGCCCAGGCCGTTGATCATCGTCGTGTGGCTGTCGGTGCCGACCAGCGTGTCGGGATACGCGATCATCGTGCCGTCGCCGTGGTCACCCGACGAGGCGGACGACCAGACGGCCTGGCCGATATATTCGAGGTTCACCTGGTGGCAGATGCCGGTGCCGGGGGGGACGACCTGGAAATTGTCGAGCGCCTTGCTGCCCCACTTCAGGAACTCGTAGCGCTCGATGTTGCGCTCATATTCGAGGTCGACGTTGTCGTGGAACGCCTGCGGCGTGCCGAACTCGTCGACCATCACCGAGTGATCGATGACGAGGTGGACGGGGACCTGCGGGTTGATCTTCTCGGGGTTGCCGCCGAGCTTGGTCATCGCGTCGCGCATCGCCGCGAGATCGACCACGCAAGGGACGCCGGTGAAGTCCTGCATAAGTACGCGGGCGGGGCGATACTGAATCTCGCGGTCGCTGCGGCGCTCCTTTTGCCAGTCGACGATCGCCTGGATATCCTCGCGCGTGACGGTCACGCCGTCCTCGAAGCGCAACAGGTTCTCGAGCAGCACCTTCATCGAGAAGGGCAGGCGGCTGATGTCGCCGAGCTGTTCCGACGCCTTCGCGAGGCTGTAATAGTCGTACGACTTGCCGCCGGTGGAGAGGCTGGTGCGGGTCTTGAGGGTGTCCTGGCCGATGGCAGTCATAGGGGTCCTTCCCGTGGGCGTCGGGCCGCCGGGCGCCGAGGGGAAAGCAGCCGTATAGGCCACGCGGGCGCGTCGGGGACCGAGCGAAAAATGCTGTTACCGGAGGGGCCTTAGCAAGGGGGAGCGCATCGGGGAAGGGCGCGGGAGTGCAGTGGACCGGTTATTCCGCCTTCGCGTTGCCAAGTGGACGCGTACGCCGGCGCGTCAGGCGGGACCATCGCTTTTGTGGACGCCGGCGGCGCGTCGCAGGAACAGGTTCATGCGTTCGACCGCGGAACGGGTGAGCGTTATCGTACTGCCGTCCGCATAGGGCTCGATCTGCGCATCCGCGACGAGATGTGCGAGCCAGCGCTGGCCCACCGCCGGCGGCGTCTTCGTAAGCGCCATCAGGTCGGGTGCGGTAATGGCTTCATCGCTGGCTTCCGCGACGAACAGCCGCAACAACATGTTCCATGCGTGTTCGTCGAAGATCTCGCTGGGGAAAATGTCCCCGCGCATGTCGCGTACCGTGAGGAGGTTTTCCGCGGTGCGGGCCGAGTCGGTGTCGATTGCCATACGCTAACATGACAGATCGCGCTTGCGACGCGCTAGCAAAAATAACGCGATTTCGTGGCTAACACAGGTTGTTGAGCACCATGGTAACCTAGCGCATTGCGCACGATCGCCGCGGTGGCGAACGTAAGGCATGGGCCCCGATACCGACGACACACAGATTTTGCGCGATGCCATCGAACATGCCTTGGCAATCGCCGATGCGCAGCGACGGTATCTGATGGCGGCGTTGCTGGCACATTGGCTCGACGAATTGGCGGACAAGCCACCCGCAAGCGCCTGATCGCGACGGGCCGGGGGGCGTTCGCCTCAGCTTTGCCAAGGCTAGCGCGGTGGAACGTCAAATGGCCCAGAGCGGCCGCGCGGTGATAATTTTACAACGTTTAAGACAGAATATTACAGTTGCCTGAATATTGCGTAGTCATTGATTGCGTTCCCAAAATGGTCTGCATACCCTCTCCACATTGGCGTACGTCTTACAGGGGGCGACGCGGACAAGGGGACCAACGTGACGACTATCGCTACCTCGCGCATGCGCGGCGCACGCACCGGATCGCGCCATGCGCGCGCGGCTTTGCTGACCTCGACGGCGTTGCTCGCCGCGGCGGCGCTGCCGTCGATCGCAGCCGCGCAGGACCGCCTGCCGCGCATGGAATCGATCGCCTACGGAAGCACGCTGAACCCGGTCGATGTCGTTTCCGAACCCAACATCGTGATCTCGGCACCGGGCACGCCGACCACGGCGCAGGATATCGCTGGCGGCGTGAACGGCGTCGGACAGATGACGATCTCGACGGGTGGCGGCGGCGTCGGCCTGTGCACGGGGACGCTGATCAATCCGCGCACCGTGATCTTTGCCGCGCACTGCGTGAACGAGAACGCCGCCGGCACCGGTGCGCAGAACCCCTGGGGCTACGGCGCGCAGGGCGGCGGCATTCCGATCGCGTTCGGTTTCCAGCAGAACAACCGTCCGGCGCTGCTCGACTGGTTCCTACCGACCACCGCGACCGGCGCGGTCAACACGCAGCAGTACAAGACCAACACCGCCAACTTCCTCTATAACGTCAACCAGGTCGTCTATAACGCCGACTCGCTGAAGCTGGGGCTGGCCCAGAACTTTCTTCAGGGCGACGTTGCGATCGCGACGCTGGACACGCCGGCTGCCAACGTGCCGACCTGGGCGCTGCTGCTGTCGGCACTGCCCGCGCCTGCCGCGATCAGCGACACCACCGGCACCGGCTACCACGTCACGATCACCGGCTATGGTCGCAACGGCCAGGGTGGTACGCTCGTCGGCGACACCAACGGAATCGATTACCGCCGTCGCATCGCCGAGAACACGATCGGCATCCTCGGCTCGTTCGACGACCTCAACGGCTTCCTCTACGGTTCGATCGATGGGATGCCGCAGAACCTGTATCAGCTCGATTTCGACGATCCCCGCCGTGGCACCGCCGCTGCCAGCCCGTACGACTTCAACATATTCAAGGACAACGCACTCCCCAACGAGGGAACGACCGCAGGTGGGGATTCGGGTGGGCCGCTGATCCTCGACCGGACTTTCGCCAAGCAGGTCGTGATCGGCGTGTTGTCGGGCGGTAACCGCTTTTACAACGAGACACCGTTCGGGGCTTACGGGACGGCGAGTTTCTACCAGCCGCTGTATCTGTTCGCGGACTATATCGCTGCCAACAACCCCTATCGCTATGCGCAGACCAAGACCGGCGACGGCCTGTGGACCGATGCGTCGCACTGGGTGACCGCGCTCGATCCGAACTACCAGATCATCGTCGACGGCAAGCTCGTGAACGGCGTTCCCACAACCGTCGGGGCGGGCATCGCAGGCGATGGCAACAAGTTCGGTCAGGTCTGCTTTGAAACCGACTGCCTCGATGTGAAGACCGGCGTCGAGACGATCGGCGGCGTACCGGTGGCCAACGGGCCACGTCCTGCCGCCGGACCTGCGCTAGCGGCGCTGTCGCCGACGCTAGCCAACGGCCTGCCGGGCGCGAGCAACTTCGTACCCAACAACATCGACCCCGATCGCGCGACGCAGCGTAGCGCGCGCTATTACGACGTCACGCTGTCGGCGGCGGGCACGACCACGCTGAACTCGGCGGTGACGGTAGACAAGTTCACCGTCGCGGGCAGCACGGCCAAGCTCGCCGTGACGTCGGCCGGGTCGCTCAGAAGCCTGATGACGATCAACCAGGTCACGGGCACCGTCCAGAACGACGGTGTCATCTCGACGCCGGGCGATTACTTCATGCTGGCCGGCATGCTGACCGGCTCAGGCCGGATCAACACGCCGTTCTTCACTAGCGTCGCCGGGATGATCGCACCCGGCACGACGGGGACGATCGGCACGCTGACGATCGGCGGCAACGGCGTGCTCGCCTCGGGCACCAACCTGTTGATCGATCTCGGGCCGAACGGGACGTCGGACAAGCTCGCCTTTGCGGCGACGACGTTCAACGCGGCGGGCGTGGCGACCAACGGCATCGCCAATCTCGGCGGTCGCGTCGGTTTCGCGCCGGTCGCAGGTCAGACGATCCGGTACAACGACCTCTACACGATCGTCACGGCGCAAGGCGGCATCACCGGCAGCTTCGCCGCGGCGATACCGCTCAGCGCGATCCTGACGCCGAGCTATGTCTACAGCGCCAACGCGGTGCAGGTCCGGATCCTCGCGGGTCAGTACCGCAACGTCGTGGCCGCGACGCCGGTGCAGTCGGCCTATGCCGGCCTGCTCGACCAGAACCGCTCCAACTATGCGGCATTGAGCGGGGTATATGGCTCGCTCGACCTGCAGAACGCGGCGACGATCCGCTCGACGCTCGAGGGCCTTGCCCCGCGGGCCGAGACGCTCAAGTCGAGCCTCGGCGTCGCGTCGATCGACACGATGTCGCGCTTCTACCGGGATCACATCGCGCAGATCGACACGCGTGGCGGTCTCGGCGGTACGCTCGCGCTGATCGGCAAGCCGGTCCAGGTCGCCTCGCTGATGGCGAGCGACCTTCCCGGCGGGCAGGACACGATGAGCGACTTGAGCGGCACCGTGTTGCAGCAGGGTCGTCTGCCCGACGACATGAGCGGCTTCATCGCGGGCGGCTATATCGACGGCAAGAGCCGGTCGATGCCGGGTACCAATCCGTTCGGCGGGCATGACAAGTTCGACGGTTACTTCGCGGCTGTCGGTCTTGAAAAGCAGGCCGGCGAGGGTGGCGTGATCGGCTTCTCGTTCTCGTACACCAATACCGACGGCACCACCGGCGGGATCGCGCAGCGCGCGAAGGGCGAGCTGTTTCAGGGCACGCTGTACGGCAAGCTGGAGACCGCATCGGGGATCGTCCTCGATACGCAGTTCAGCGCGGGTGCGTTCGTCGCCAAGACCGATCGCAACGTCGGCTTCGTCGGCACCAACTATCGCCTGCGCGGTACCGACAATGCGTTGACGGTCGTCAGCGAGGTCGGGCTCGGCAAGGCGTTCGACCTGTCGATGCTCAAGGTCGGCCCGCGCGTGTCGATGCGGGCGAGCCATATCGGCTTCGGCAAGTCGATCGAGACTGGCGGCGGCCCGGCCCTGTTCGTCGATCGCGACAGCTTCGACAGCCTGCAGGGTCGCGCCGGGCTGGTGCTCAGCGGCAGTGGTTCGTTCCGGCCTTATGCCGCCGCGAACTACGTCCATGACTTCCAGTCGACGCCGGGCGTGTTCGGCGCGAACTTCGTCGGTGGGATCGGTCCGAACGCGCTGTTCGGGCTGGCCGGGCAGGACAAGAACTGGGGCGAGATCAGCGCCGGGCTGACGCTGGTCGGCGACAGCGTCGACATCTCGGTCGGTGCGGACACCACCGTCGAGCGCAAGGACGTGTCGAACCAGTCGTACAAGGGTTCGATCAAGATCCGCTTCTGATCGGGGGAGTTCCAGACCGTTGGGATAGCGAAAGGGTCATCCGCTGGTGCGGGTGGCCCTTTTCGTATTCTCGGCCGAGCCTGTGTGAGATTCGGGGGGCCGAGCGCTTTCGCGGCACGGCCATCTACCAGCCCGTCATCCTGACTTTCGTCAGGATGACGGAGGGTGGGAAAGTGCGCATGGACGATTTGTCGTACCTTGGACCGCCACGACACGAACGTCCGCCGTCCTCACCTCAACATGCAAAACGCGCAATTGACTGCCTGGGCAATGGTTGCCATGGCAACGACATGGCGTTCTACACCAAATCGGAATTCGGGCCGGACTGTTCGCTCGGCTACCTCGCGCGGCGGATTCATCAGATCGGGCAGAGCCTGATCGAGCCGGTGTTCGCGGCGGAGGGTCTGTCCGGGACGCAGTGGTCAGCGCTCATGTCCATCCTCGCAGGCCGGGCGGCGACGTGTGCAGACGTCGCGCGGGATCTTTCGCACGACAAGGGCGCGACGACACGGCTGGTCGACGCGATGGAGCAGAACGGGTGGGTCACGCGGTCGCGGGCGAGCGATGACCGGCGCGTGCTAAATCTCGAACTGACGGCCGACGGCGAGGCGGTCGCGATCCGGTGTCGCGATAAGATCATCGAATACTGGAATACCCTGCTGACGGGCTGGGACCGGGCCGAAATCGAGAAGCTGATCGAACTGATGCAGAAACTCCGCACGACGCTGGACGACGCTCTGACCGAAGGACGCCGCGCATGAAGATTGGCACTGCCCTGGCCCCGATCACGGTGGCGGGGCTGCTCGCGGGGTGCGCGATCCCGGCATCGAAGACCGTGGTGGAGCCGGTATCGGCCACGGCGCTGGGGTTGTCTCCGGACGCCGCGCCGGTGATCGCGGTCGACTGGTGGCGGTCGTTCGGCGATCCGCAGCTCGATCGGCTGGTACGCGATGCGGTCGCGGGCAGTCCGTCGCTCGATGCGGCGCTGGCACGGGTCGCGCAGGCGCAGGCGGTGCTGTCGACGCGGCGTGCGGACAACGGCCTCGACGTGACGCTCGATGCGCAGGAGCAACTCGCGCGGTTGAGCGGTCGCTACACGATCCCGCCCCCTTATGCCGGGTCGACGCGGTTCGTCGGGTCTACCGCGGCGAACCTCAGTTGGAACCTCGACCTGTTCGGGCGGCAAAAGGCCGCGATCGAGGGGGCGCGGGCGTCGGTGCGTGCGGCTTCGCTAGACGTCGCGGCGGCGCGGATGGCGCTGTCGGGGGCGGTGGTGCAGACGTATATCGATCTCGAACGCGCCGAGGCGCAGGCGGGGATCGCGCAGCGGACGATCGCGACGCGGCAGAATTCGCTGAAACTGGTGAACGTCCGGATCCGCAACAACCTCGCGAGCAAGCTCGACGCGCAGGCCGCGATGACATTGCTGGCGCAGGCGCGGCAGGCGTTGCTGCGTGCGCAGGCGGCGCAGGTGCTCGCGAAGAATGCGCTGGCGGCGCTGGCCGGGCGTGGTGCGGATTATCCGGCGACGATCGGCGCGACGGCGTTGCGGCTGGATGCTGCGCTGCCGTTGCCCAAGACAGTGCCCGCCGACTTGCTCGCGCGACGTGCCGATATCGCGGCGGCGCAGGCGCGGATCGAGGCTGCGGCGGCCGGGCGTCAGGTTGCGCGGAAGGCGTTCTATCCGAACGTCAATCTGGCGGCGCTGGCGGGGTTCCAGGCGGTCGGGCTCGGCAATCTGTTCTCGCTCGATGCGGGCACGGTCGGCGTCGGGCCGGCGATCCATCTGCCGATCTTCGACAATGGCCGGTTGAAGGCGGACCTCGCGGGCGCGACCGCGGCGGTCGATCTGGCGACCGCGGATTACAACGACCGGGTGATCGTTGCAGTCCGCGAGGCGGGTGACGCGGTGGCGCGGATCGGGGCGCTCGATGCAGACCGGCAGCGGCAACGCGAGGTGGTACGCGGCTATGCCGAGACCGGGCGGCTGAACGCGATCCGCGTGTCGAGCGGCCTCGATAGCCGGCTCGATCTCGTCGACAACGACGTCCGCACGCTGGCCGCCGAACAGGCCGACGCCGACCTCGCCGCCGATGCCGCGCAACAGCGCGTGCAACTCGTGCTGGCGCTGGGTGGTGGTTATGATTTTCAGGGGATGACGCGATGACCGATACGCAAACGCCGGCGCCCGCCGCGGCTCCGGCCGGCAATCCGCGCGCACGGAAGCGCGCGCTGACGATTTTGGGTGTGGTCGTCGTGATCGGTGCGATCGTGTGGGCGGTGTTCCACTTCCTGCTCGCCGCGCCCGAACAGGAGACCGACGATGCCTATGTCGCGGGCGACGTGGTGGCGATCACCGCGCGCGATCCGGGGCAGGTGACGGCGATCCATGCGGATAACACGCAGGTCGTGAAGGCGGGCCAGCCGCTGATCGACCTCGACGCGGCGACTGCGGATGTCGGCGTAGCGTCGGCGGAGGCGGAACTCGCACGGGCGGTGCGGGCGACGCGGTCGGACTTTTCGAAGGTGAACGAGACCGGGGCCGCGGTCGTGCAGGCCGAGGCCGAACTGGCGCGGGCGCGGAACGATCTTGCGCGCCGCCGTGGGGCGGCCGCGGAGGGCGCGATCTCGGGCGAGGAACTGAGCCATGCCGCGGATCAGGTGAAGGTGGCGAGCGCGACGCTGCAACTCGCGCGCAGCCAGCAGGCGCAGTCGAAGAACGGCGTCGTGGGCACCACGGTGTCCAACAACCCGGCGGTGCTGGCGGCGATCGCGGCCTATCGTCGCGCGGCGATCACGCGGAGTCACATGCACGTGGTGGCGCCGATCGACGGCGTCGTCGCGCAACGCACCGTGCAGCTTGGGCAGCAGGTTTCGGCGGGGATGCCGCTGATGGCGGTGGTGCCGCTCGACCGGGTCTGGGTCGACGCGAACTTCCGCGAGACTCAGTTGCGCGATCTGCGGATCGGCCAGGCGGCTACGGTTACCGCGGATATGTACGGCGATGATTTGGTCTATCATGGCCATGTCGTCGGGCTGGGCGCGGGTAGCGGGAACGCGTTCGCGCTGCTGCCGCCGCAGAACGCGAGCGGGAACTGGATCAAGATTACCCAGCGCGTGCCGGTGCGGATCGCGCTCGACAAGGGTGAGCTGCGGCGCAATCCGCTGCGGGTCGGGCTGTCGGTGAACGCGACCGTCGATACGGCTGACAAGTCGGGGACGATGGTCGGGCGGCCTGCGGTGGCGGCGTATAAGGGGTTGGCGACCGGGCAGGGGGATGCCGCGGTCGATGCGAAGATCCGCCAGATCATCGCGGCTAACCGGTGATGGTTTTGCGGTGGCCATTACTCCGGTGCGGTCCTGCTCTCCTTGTTCTCCCGCGAAGGCGGGAGTCCAGTCTGGGTCCCCGCCTTCGCGGGGAAACAAGGGCCGGGCGGTCGGCTTTGTTGGGAACACCACCCCGGCGGAGGCCGGGGCCCAATTGGAAAGGTGGTCGTAACGGATCGCCGTTCACTTTCAGCGACGTTCCCCAATTGAGCCCCTGCCTTCGCCGGGGTGGTGGCTTGGTCGAGGCTCACCTTTCCGAACGGAGTGCCACCTGATGGCAGCCCCCTCCGGCCCCGGTCCCGCCCCTCTCGTCGGCGGCTCGCTCGCGCTCACCGCATTCGCACTCGCGCTCGGCACCTTCATGCAGGTGCTCGACACGACGATCGCCAACGTGTCGCTCCCCACCATCGCGGGCAATCTCGGCGTTTCCAGCGACAACTCGACCTGGATCGTCACGGCGTTTGCGGTCGCTAACGGCGTCGCGGTGCCGCTGACCGGGTGGCTGATGGGCCGGTTCGGGGTGGTGCGAACGTTCTGCGTTTCCGTCTTCCTGTTCACGATCGCGTCGTTCCTGTGCGGGATCGCATGGGATTTGCCGTCGCTGATCGGCTTCCGCATCCTCCAGGGCGCGGTATCCGGGCCGATGATTCCGGGCAGCCAGGCGCTGCTGATCGCGATCTTCCCGGTCCACAAACGCTCCACTGCGCTCGGTATCTGGTCGATGACCACACTGGTCGCGCCGATCATGGGGCCGATCCTGGGCGGCTACATCTCCGACAATTACCACTGGAGCTGGATTTTCCTGATCAACGTCCCGTTCGGGATGTTCTGCGCGTTCGTGTGCTGGAACAAGCTCGGCAAGCGCGACACGCCGACGCGGAAGCTGCCGATCGACCAGGTCGGGCTGATCCTGCTGGTGATCTGGGTCGGCGCGCTGCAGATCGTGCTCGATCTCGGCAAGAACGACGACTGGTTCGCGGCCGACCGGATCGTCATCGCCGCGGTCGTCGCCGCGATCGGCTTTGTCGGCTGGATCATCTGGGAACTGACCGACGCCAACCCGGCGGTGAACCTGTCGCTGTTCAAGAGCCGCAACTTCACGATCGGGACGATCGCGTTCTGCCTCGGCTATGCGGTGTTCTTCGCCAACACGCTGCTGCTGCCGCTGTGGTTGCAGACGCAGCTCGGCTACACCGCGACCTGGGCGGGGCTGGTCGCCGCACCATCGGGCGCGGTGGCGGTGATCCTGACGCCGTTCGTCGCGCGACTGAGCGGCAAGATCGACGCGCGCATCCTCGCCACGGTGGCGTTCGCCTCGTTCGGCTACTCCTATTATCTCCGCTCGGGCTACACGACCGGTGCCAGCTTCTACGACCTGATGCTGCCGCTGATGGTGCAGGGGATCGCGATGAGCACGTTCTTCCTCGCGATGCTGACGATCTCGCTCGACCGTATCCCGGCGGAGCGGCTGCCGTCGGCGACGGGCATCTCGAACTTCGCGCGGATCACCTCGGGCAGCTTCGCCGCGTCGATCATCACGACCGCCTGGGATCGCCGCGAGACACTGCACCAGAGCCGGTTGTCGGAAGCGATCGGCACCGGTTCGCCCTACCAGATGGCGCAGGGCGCGCTGACGCGGATGGGGCTGACCGACGTGCAGGCGGCAGGCGCGATCACGCGGCAGATGGTCGCGCAGGCGTATCTGCTCGCGTCGACCGACCTGTTCCGTATCTCGGCCTGGCTGTGCCTCGCGATGGTGATCATCGTCTGGTTCACGCGCCGCGCGAGCCCTCCGCAAGGCCCGATCGCCGCGGATTGATCGCTCCGGTTGTCGTTTTCTTACCACCGGCGGGCCGTCGTACGATTGCCCGCCGATTGAAACGTTATCGCAACCACTTGGCCCCTAACGGTCGCTTTACCAGATACGAACTGCCTGTGGGGGGCCAGATACCATGATGACCAAGAACACCGTTTTGCGGATCGCAGCCGCATGCCTTTTGTCGAGCGCAGCGCCAGCCTGGGCCGGTACGCCGACGACCTGCATCCAGACGATCAGCACGCCGCGGCTGGTCTGCGATGAAGGGGCGTGCGTGCGCGTCTCGGTCAAGGATTTGTGCGACGCGGTGCGCGCCTCCTATCCCGTCAAGCGCCGCGCGGTGAAGCCGACCCGCATCGACGACAACCCGGTCCGCACCGAACTGACGCTGCTGATCGCCAGCGTCAGCTAAGCGATAAAGGCGAACGCGGCGCCGGGGACGTGCACCGCGAAGCCGGTAGGGGCGAGCGTCCCGTCCGGCAGGATATCGAGCATCGTCACGCGCTGATCGCGTTCGTGGACGACGAGCATCCGGTGTTCCTCTTCCAACACCATGAAGAAGCGCGGCGATGCGCCTCCGCTGGCGATATGCTGGAGGAGTGTGGGATCGCTGCCTTCGTTCAGCGCGAAGACCGCGATGCTGTCATGGCCGCGGTTGGAGACGTACAGCCGATCGCCGGCGGCATTGGTACCGATGTGCGCGACGATGTTTGCGCCGTGCCAGTTTGCGGGGAGGGTGGATACGGACGCGCGACGTTTCAGATCGTGGCCCTGAACGTCGAGCGCGAGAAGCGTGCTGTTGAGTTCGCAGACTAGATACGCCGATTGCGGGTGCTGTTCGTGGAACAGCAGGTGTCGTGGCCCCGAACCGGAAATAGACTTGAACGCAGTGTGCGGCGTGCCGAGCGTCTGCTGTTCCGCGTCGAACGCGAAGGCGAGCACTTCGTCGGTGCCAAGATCCGCAACATACAAGAGTCGGTTGTCGAGGCCGAAGCCGACCCAGTGTGCGTGCGGCGTTTGCTGGCGTTCGGGATCGGGGCCGCTACCGTCATTGGCGTGCACCGTAGGCTGGCCGATCGGCAGCCCGCTCGCCGGATCCAGCCGGAACAGCGAGACGCTCCCGCTCGCATAGTTCGCGACCGCGACGCAGGATTGCGTGCGATCCAGCGCGACGTGGCACGGTGCTGCGCCACCAACCGGGACATGCGCTAGCCGGACCCAGTCCAAGGCGGTGCGACGATGGACGCCGAGCGCGCCGTCGTCCTGCTCGTCGACCAGGTAGTGCAGATCGAACCGCGACGAATATGTGCCGAACGATGCGTTGCGTGCGTTCAGATGCGGAGCGCCGACAGAGCCGGTTCTGCTGAGCGGATAGATGCCCGCGCCGCCACCGCCGGCATAGGTGCCGATCCAGAGCGATCGTGTGGTTTCAAGATCGGGGCGGGGGTCGGGAAGTGTCATGTAACGGCTTCTAGCCGCGGTCGACCGGTCGTCGCATCCGAATTCGGATCAGCGTTCGAGCAGCGCGATCAGCTGTTCGCGGTACAGCAGCGCCAGTTCCTCATGCATCTGCGCGATGATCGGGGTCGGCGCACGCATCGCCAGCACGGACTGGTCATCCATGCGGCGTTCGATAACGGAAGGGTGCGGCAGGAAGTCCATGATCACCGTGTTGCGCCGGCGATGTTGCGGCGGGATTTCGCGACACGGTTAACGCCGGTAACCGCAGCAAGACGTGGATGTTTCGCCAAAATTTCCGAAGGCTGGTATTGGCGTCGACGTTGCCCTACCGCGGCGCGATGGGCGATCTGGATAGACTGGTACCTTCGGGGATAATCGAGCAATGGGTCTATCACCTGCGACGACAGCGTTCGCGGGCGAGCGACGCGATCTGGTTGATAGACCAAGGGTTTACCCTGCATGACGGGCAGGATGGTATCCCGTCGCACGACGCCACCGCGCGCTGGCGGGCGGAGCAGGAAACCGTGGTCGAGGAAGTGACCGCGTTGCTTGCGCTCTACGACAAGATCAACCTCGGCAAGGCCGACATCGCCTGACATCCCCCGGTTGGATGGGCCGCTATCCGACATCACCGTAACTCCTGCGGATCAGTTCGCCGGTCTGCTCCAGCGACACGCTTTGCGGTGGTTCGGCATCGGGCATTTTGGCGACCAGTTCGGCCGTTGCCGCGAGTTGAAGATGTCGCTCGCTGAGTACCCGGTGCGCGGTATAGGCTGCGTCAGAACGCGCGGAAGCGGCAAGTACCCGTTCCTGCGCAGCCCGGTCTTCGTGATACGCGACACGATCACGCCACGCTGCGGCGTTCGTCTCCGTCTGTTCGATGTCGTCAGTCATACTGCGGTCCGTTCGTCGTCAGACTTGATCTACTTTAGTTGCTCCTTACAGTATTATGTTGGTTAACGCATCGGTTCTGGATGTATCTACCTCATGCGGCGGGGCGACTTGGCGCCTGCCAGCCACCACCCAGCGCACGGAACAAGTCGACTTGCGCCCCTGCGATCCGCGAGTCGGCGGCGGCAAGGTCCGTGTCCGTGTCGGCCAACGTGCGTTCGGCATCGAGGACGTCGAGGAAGTCGATCTGGCCCTCGCGCTGGCGGGCGCGGGTGATGCGGGCGGCCGTCGCGGCGTTGTCGTGCGCGGACTGTAGCTGCGTGCGGCGATCGAGTTCGCGGGCGTAGTTCGACAGCGCGGTCTCGGTTTCCTCGAGCGCGGTGAGGACGCTGCCATCGAAATTGGCGAGCGCGCCGCGCGAGTCCGCCTCGGCGCCGGCGATGCGGGCACGGGCGGCGGACTGGTTGAGCGACCAGTTCAGCAGGGGGCCGAGCAACCAGCGGATCGGGCCGCCGGTGAAGATGTCGCCGACGCTGAGTGCGGTCGAGCCGATCGAACCGCCAAGCGAGATCTGCGGATAGAGCTGCGAGGTCTGCACGCCGATCCGTGCGGTCGCGGCTGCGAGGCGACGTTCGGCGGCGTGGACGTCGGGGCGGCGGGCGAGCAGCGCCGCGCCGTCGCCGATCGGGATCGGCTGGTCGAGGCGGGGCGTGGTGGTGCGGGCACTGGCGGTTGCGGGCAGGTCCTGCGGGGTGCGGCCAGTGAGTGTGGCGAGGCGGAAGAGCGCGGCCTGGCGTTCGGCTTCGATCTGCGGGATGTTGGCGGCGCGCTGGTCACGCAGGGCTGCGATCCGGACCTGGTCGAGGCGGGCTGCACGACCGGCGTCGACGCGCTTGCCGGTCAGCGTATTCGACTTGTCGAGCAGGTCGACGATCCGCCGCGCGACCGCGAGACGCTCCGCGGACGAGGCTGCATCGACATAGGCGCGGGTGGTGGCGGCGACGATCGAGACGCGGACGGCGTCCGCATCGGCTTGCGCCGCGCCGACGTCACCGCGGGCGGCTTCGACGTTGCGGCGGACTCGGCCAGCGAGATCGACCTCGTAGCTGACGTCGAGCCCTACATCGTAGGTGGCGCGCTCGCGGTCGAGACCGGGCAGGTTCTGGAGTTGCGAGGTGCGCGCGTAGTTGCCGCTCGCGCCCGCGTTCACCTGTGGCTCGCGGTCGGTCTTCGCGCCGCGCAGCGAGGCGCGGGCGCTGTCGAGGCGCGCGACGGCGACGCGCAGGTCGGTGTTGGCCGCCAACGCATCCGCGACGAGGCCGTCGAGGACCGGGTCGCGGTACATCCGCCACCAGTCGTTATCCGGCGCGGTCGTGACGGTGGCTGCGTTGGCGGTGACGAACGACGCCGCCGCCTTGGGTGGGGTGATCGGCGCGACATAGTCGGGGCCGGCGGCGCACGCGGCGAGCGTCAGCGCCGAGAGGCTCGCGAGGAGGGCGGACTTCATGATGCTGGTCCTATTCGGCTGGCTGAAGGGTCGGCTGGGCGGCGGCTGGCTTGCGGCGTTCGAACCGCAGCGCCAGCGCCCGTGCGACGACATAGAAGGTGGGGGTGAAGAGCAGGCCGAACCCGGTCACGCCGATCATCCCGAAGAACACCGCGGTCCCGAGTGCCTGGCGGAGTTCCGCACCGGCACCGGTCGCGATCACCAGCGGCACCGCGCCGAGAATGAACGCGAAGCTCGTCATCAGGATCGGCCGCAACCGGTCCTTTGCCGCGCGTACCGCGGCCTCGACCGGGGTGAGGCCGTCCTGTTCCTCGGCCTGCTTGGCGAACTCGACCACGAGGATCGCGTTCTTCGCCGCGAGCGCAATCAGCACGACCAGGCCGATCTGCGTCAGGACGTTGTTGTCCATGCCCCGCAGGTTCACGCCGGTCATCGCAGCCAACAGGCACATCGGCACGATCAGGATGATCGCGAGCGGTAGCGTCAGGCTCTCATATTGTGCGGCGAGCACGAGGAAGACGAACACCACCGCCATGCCGAAGACGAGCGCGGCGGTGCTGCCGGCTGCTTTCTGCTGATAGGCGATGCCGGTCCATTCATGCGCGTAACCGGCGGGCAGGGACGCATCGGCGAGTTTCTCCATCGCGACGAGCGACTGGCCCGACGAATAGCCCTTGGCGGTGTCGCCATCGACCTCGACCGCGGGGAAGAGGTTGTAGCGGACCACGCGGTACGGGCCGGTCTTGTCCTTGAACGTCGAGACCGAGCCGACCGGGACCATCTGGCCCGAGTTGGAGCGCGTCTTGAGGTTGGCGATGTCCGCGGTGGTATTGCGGAACGGTGCGTCGGCCTGCGCCGTGACGCGGTAGGTGCGCCCCAGCAGGTTGAAGTCGTTGACGAATGCCGAGCCGAGATAGACCTGCAACGCCTCGAACACGCGCTCGGGAGGAACGCCGAGTAAATTGGCCTTGGCGCGGTCGACGTCGGCGAAGATGCGCGGGGTGGCGGTGTCGAAGAACGTGTAGATCTGGGCGAGACCCTTGGTCTGGTTCGCCTGGCCGATCAGCGCGTAGCTCGTCTTGCCGAGGTCGGCGTAACCGTGGCCACCCTGGTCCTGCACCATCAGGCGATAGCCGCCGGCCGAGCCGATGCCCTGGATCAGCGGTGGCGGGACGATCAGCAGGCGTGCCTCGGTGATGTCGCCGGTTGCCTTCTGCGATTCCGCCATGATGCTCGCCAGGGTGACGCCGAGCTTCTTGCGTTCCTCGAAGCTCTTCAGCGGGATGTAAGCGGCGGCCGAGTTGGGGGCGAGCGTCTGCGAGGGACCGTCGAAGCCCGCGAGCATGACCGCGCCCTTGACGCCGGCGAGCGGCAGGATGCGTTTCGCGACCTTCTGCATGACGGCATCGGTGCGCTCGACCGACGAGCCCGGCGGAAGCTGGATGACGGTCAGGAAATAGCCCTGATCCTGTGCGGGAACGAAGCCCGACGGGGTGATCGTGAACACCCCGACCGTGACCGCGATCAATGCGGCATAGGCGATCATCATCCGCTTCGGTGCGGTGACGAGACGCGCGGTGAGGCGGGCATAGCTCTCGCTCATCCGCTCGAAGCCGCGGTTGAAGGCGTCGCCGGCACGGCGGACGGTACGGGTCAGGCGGTTGCCGGAATCGGCGGGGGCGGTCGGCTTGAGCAGCATCGCGGCGAGTGCCGGCGACAGCGTCAGCGAGATCAGCAGCGAAATGATCGTCGCGGTCGAGATCGTCACCGCGAACTGGCGGTAGAACGCGCCCGAGAGCCCGGTGAGGAACACGGTCGGGATGAACACCGCGCACAGCACGAGCACGATCGCGACGAGCGCGCCCGACACTTCGTCCATCGACGTGCGCGCTGCCTCCAATGGGGACAGCCCGTGCTCGAGGTTGCGCTCGACATTCTCGACCACGACGATCGCGTCATCGACGACGATGCCGATCGCGAGGACGAGGCCGAACAGCGACAGGTTGTTGAGGCTGTACCCGGCGGCGGCGAGCACCGCGAAGGTGCCGATCAGCGAGACCGGGATCGCCACGATCGGAATGATCGCCGCGCGCCACTTCTGCAGGAAGACGAGGATGACGAGTACGACGAGGACCATCGCCTCGAAGAGCGTGTGCTTCACCGCGTCGATCGACTGCGCGATGAACTCGGTCGGGTTGTAGATGACCTTGTATTCGAGGCCCTTGGGAAAGCGCTTCGACATCGACTCCATCTCGGCGGTGACGGCCTGTGCCGCGCCGAGTGCGTTCGAGCCGGGACGCTGGAAGACCGCGGCGATGACCGTGGGCTTGCCGCTCAGATAGGTGTTGGCGCCGTAATCCTGCGCGCCGAGTTCGACGCGGGCGACGTCCGAGACGCGGACCTGGCGGCCTTGCGCATCGGTGCGGATGACGACGTCGGCGAACTGCTTGGGATCGGTCAGGCGGCCCTGCGTCTCGACGTTGAGCTGGAACGCGCTGTTGCCCTTGTCGTAAGGCGGCTGGCCGAGCGTACCGGCGGCGACCTGGACGTTCTGCGCGCGCAACGCCGCGACGATCTCGCCGGCGGTCAGGTCGAGCGCGGCGGCGCGGCCGGGATCGATCCAGACACGCATCGAATAATCGCGTGCGCCGAACAGCTGCACGTCGCCGACGCCGTCGATGCGGCTGAGGCGATCGCGGACCTGCGTCAGCGCGTAGTTGGAGATGTAGCCGCGATCGAGCGAGTTGTCCGGCGAGACGAGGTTCACCACCATCAGGAAGTCGGGCGACGTCTTGCGCGTCACCACGCCGAGACGCTGGACGTCTTCGGGCAGGCGCGGGACGGCGACCGCGACACGGTTCTGGACGAGCACCTGCGCGGCGTCGAGGTTGGTGCCGATCTTGAAGGTGACGGTGATCGTGACCTTGCCGTCACCGGTCGATTGCGACGACTGGTACAGCATGTTGTCGACGCCGTTGATCTCCTGCTCGATCGGCGCGGCGACGGTTTCGGCGACCGTCTCGGCCGAGGCGCCGGGATAGGTCGCGCTGACGGTGACGGTGGGGGGGACGATGTCGGGATATTGCGACACCGGCAGCGTCATGTAGGCGATCGCGCCGACGATCGTGATGATCACCGCGATCACGCCCGCGAAGATCGGCCGGGTGATGAAGAAGCGCGAGAAGCGCATGGGAATTTCCTCGGTAGAGGGGCGATCCGTCCGCGCACGCCCCGTCATCCTGACGAAAGTCAGGACCCAGGGTTACTTAGCGGGACGTCTCGAACTCTGGGTCCTGACGTTCGTCAGGATGACGGAATTGGTCGGGTAGCGATTTTACTTCGCGAGCGTGGCTTCACCCGAGATGGGCTGGACCGAAGCTGGCGCCGTCGTACCCGACGCCACCACGATCCGGCCGACCTTCGGCGCGACGGTCGCGCCGGGCATCGCCATCTGCGTCCCCTGGATGATGATCCGGTCGTTTGGACCGATCCCCGAGCGCACGATCCGCAGGCCATCGACCACCGGGCCGAGCTCGACCGGCTTCTGGCTCACGACGTTCTTCGCATCGATCGTCAGCAGGACCTTGCGTGCCTGATCGGTCTGCACCGCATCGTCGGGCACCAGCAGCGCCTGCCGCGTTCCGGCACTTGCGAGGCGCATGTTGCCGAACATCCCCGGCGTCAGGAAATACCCCGGGTTGGCAAGGATCGCGCGGCCACGGATCGTGCCCGAGCGCTGGTCGAGCCCGTTGTCGGTGAAGTCGAGCTTGCCCTTCCAGCGATGCTCGGTCTCGTCCTGCAACTGGATCTCGACCGCCGCCGGCGTCGCGCCGGGCTGCCGTGCGCGCTGCGTCTTGAGGTACAGCGCCTCGGAGCCGTCGAACGTGAAGTAGATCGGGTCGAGCGCGTTGATCGTCGTCAGCACCGTGCCGCCGGTACCTTCGCCGCCCGCGACCTGGTTGCCCGCATCGACGCGGCGGTCGGAGATACGACCGCCAATCGGTGCGCGAACCTGCGTGAAACCGACGTCCAAGGCACGGGCGCGCTCGCGAGCCTGTGCTGCGGCGAGTGCGGCCTGCGCTGCTTCGAGCCGACCGCGGAGGGCGTCGACTTCGCCAGCGGACACCGCTTCATCGGCGACTAGCCGCTGTGCGCGACCAAGATCGGTGCGGGCCAGCGACAAGGCGCTGCGTGCGCTCGCGACGTTGGCATGCGCCTCAGCCAGAGCAGCCGCAAACGGGCGGGAGTCGATCGTGAAGAGCAATTGGCCCTTGCTGACGATCTCGCCGTCGCGGAAGTGGATGCCGGTGACTTCGCCCGCCACGCGCGGGCGGATCTCGACGGTGCGGCTCGGTGCGAAGCGGCCGACATAATCGTCCCACTCGCTGACCTGTCGCACCAGTGGCGACGCGACCGTGACGGAGGCGGGCGGGGGTGCCGCCATCGCCGCGTCGGGATGATCGAACAGCTTCACGCCGACCGCGCCAAGCAGCGCGATCGGCACGAGCACCATCGCGCCGCGCTGCCATGCGGGTCGTCGGTGACGGTCCGCGGGCGGCGACGCGACGACGTCGGCGTCGTTCGCGGCCGTGATCGTGGTAAGTTGGTTCACGCTGCGATGCTCCGCTTCTGCTGGATGCCGACGCGCATGCCGGTCACGCTCTCGACGAGCGTTTCGATCTGTGCCTCGGCAAAACCGGCGGCGAGGAAGCCCTGGATCTCGGCCATCGGCAGCGCGAAGCCGCGGCGCCAGGCGTATACGGCCATCCGCCGCAGTGCCTCGAGCCTCGGGTCGGCGAGCCGCGACGCGGTGCTCAGGCCGAACAGGCTGCCCATCGCCCGCGACATGCGGCTCGGGCCGGACAGGCTGCGCAACGTGTCGCGTTTGGCGAGTGCGATGACGCTCCATTCCAGCGCGGAAAAGCCGGTCGGGGCAGGGGCGGCGATCGTCTGCGTGCGGCTGGTGACGGGCGAAGCGAACATGTTGTCGAGGTCGAGATAAGCCATGGGATTGTCCCCCTTTTGATCTTGGGCAAGCGCTGGCCTTCGTCGGTGGACGGTCCACCGACGTCAGCTGGTCGCGAGGCGTGCGCGGTCGTTGCCGGCACATCACCGTGCCGCGCTTGCCCGCTTGGAATTTTCGAAAGTTCGGCCGAAGCCTAGGTTTTAACCGTGGTCATGGGTTGGTGTCCCCGGTTGCCCCATCCGAAGTAGGAGAGAGCTTCGATACCAGTCGGTATATAAACCTGGCGTTCATCTAGTCAACAAGACTTTTGTACCGGCCGGTATTTTTTTCCGCGACGCGGTAGAAACCGTGTCTATTTGGTTGGCCACATGAGCATGCTGGTCTCGACGAGCTGCTGGAGTTCGGTGCAGCTCGCACCCGAACCGGCCTGAATCGACAGCCCCTGCATGATCGCGAACAGGTAGCGCATCAGCGCATGCGACTCGAGACCTTCGGGGAACTCGCCCGCGGCCTTGGCTTCGTCGAACCGCTTCATCAGCGCGGCTTCGGACGACGCGCGACGCTTGGCGACCTCGGCCTTGATTGGCTCGGCTTCGGCGCTGCATGCGACGCTACTGATGACGCTAAGACACCCCTTGGGGTCGCAGGTGCTCATCTGCATCTGGAGTGCGCCGCGCAACAGGTTTTCCGCTACGGCACGCGCGGTCGGCGCATCCAGCGCATACGTCATATACGCCAGCTTCTCGCGCTCGTAGAGGTCGAGCGCCTTGTGGAACAGCGCCTCCTTGTTGCCGAACGCGGCGTACAGGCTGGGCTTGGTGATCTTCATCTCGGCGGTCAGTTCCGCCATCGATGCACCCTCGTACCCGTTGCGCCAGAACACGCGCAGCGCACCCGCCAACGCATCGTCGAGATCGAACTCGCGGGGGCGGCCCTTGGGGGCGGTGAGCGTGCAAAGCCTATTCATACCGTTCGGTATATAGTGAGAGCGCGCAAAAGGTCCAGTGACTGGAATATGTTGCCCGGGACGCTCACCGACCGACTGCGGTGTAGGCGAACCCGGCCTGCTCGACGTCGGCGCGTTGATAGACGTTGCGGAGGTCGACCATCACCGGCCCGGCCATCACGCGCTTCAACCGCGCGAGATCGAGCGCGCGATAGGCATCCCATTCGGTCACGATCACGACCGCGTCGGCACCCTCGGCCGCGTCATAGGCGTCCGTGCAATAGACGAGGTCGGGCATTATCACCTTGGCGGGCGCCATGCCTTCTGGATCGTGCGTGCGGACCGTCACACCGGCGTCGGCAAGTGCGGTCGCGATCGCGAGACTTGGGGCGTCGCGCATGTCGTCGGTGTTGGGCTTGAACGTGAGGCCGAGCAGCGCGACCGTCTTGCCGCGGGGATTGTCGCCGAGCGCGTGCAGGACTTTCCGGCCCATCGCGCGCTTGCGGCTGTCGTTCACCTTCACGACGGCTTCGACGATGTGGACCGGGGTGTCGTAATCCTCGGCGGTCTTTAGCAGCGCCAGCGTGTCCTTGGGGAAGCACGAGCCTCCATAGCCCGGCCCGGCGTGGAGGAATTTCTTGCCGATCCGGTTGTCGAGCCCGATCCCGCGCGACACGTCCTGCACGTCGGCGCCGACCGCCTCGCACAGGTCGGCGATCTCGTTGATGAAGGTGATCTTGGTCGCGAGGAACGCGTTGGCGGCGTATTTGATCAGCTCGGACGTGCGGCGACCGACGAACAGGATCGGCGATTCGTTGAGGTAGAGCGGCCGATAGACGTCGCGCATCACCTGCTTGGCGCGCTCGTCCTCGGTGCCGATGACGATGCGGTCGGGGCGCTTGAAGTCGCCGATCGCGGCACCTTCGCGGAGGAACTCGGGGTTCGAGACGACCGCGACGTCGATGTCGGGACGCTTCTCGCGCAGGATAGCCTCGACCCGGTCGCCCGTGCCGACGGGGACGGTCGACTTGGTGACGACCACGGTCGGGCCGGTAACCGCGGCGGCGATCTCCTCGGTTGCGGCGAACACGTAGCTGAGGTCGGCATGGCCATCGCCGCGCCGCGACGGCGTGCCGACCGCGATGAAGATCGCATCGGCGTCCGCGACCGCGCTGGCGAGATCGGTGGTGAAGGTCAGCCGCCCCGCGGCGACGTTCGACGCGACGAGCTGATCGAGACCAGGCTCGAAGATCGGCATGCGGCCGGCATGCAGCGCATCGATCTTCGACTGGTCCTTGTCGACGCAGATCACGTCATGGCCGAAATCCGAAAAGCAGGCGCCGGACACCAGGCCGACATAGCCAGAACCGATCATCGTGATGCGCATGGACGTTCCCCGTAAAAGCCGCGCGACCTATCGTGAGTAATGCGCGCGCGTGCAAGCTGGAGAAGGCCGATCGGTGTCGTTCGCGCCGATTGCCCTGACGCTTTCGACGGTAGGCAACCCGCCGCATTGCGCGCATCATGGGTCCGACAACGGAGGCGGATATGCGGACGACGATGGCAAGCTGGGTGTTGGTGGCGACCGTGATGTTTGTTTCTGCGGATAGGGTCGCGGCACAGCAGGCGGGGGCTCCGTCGTGCCCGGCTACCGTCGCGACCGAGTTCGCCGGATGGAGCAAGCCGGCTTCGGTTGCGCCGGGCGGGGTGCTTCCGATCGGCTCGGTGGGTCGGCTGGCGCTTAAGCCGTCGGCTGGGGTTTGATTCGAGGTCACGCCGGCGAAGGCACCTGCGGCGGATAGTTTTTCCGGCGTGGTCCGGTTCGACGTCGCGAAGGCGGGAACGTACCGCGTGGCGCTTGGCGGAGCGGCGTGGATCGATGTCGTCCAGTCGGGCAAGGTGCTGACGTCCGCCGCGCATGCGCACGGACCGGCCTGTTCGCCAGTGAAGAAGATGGTCGACTTCGTGTTACCGGCGGGGCGCTATGCCTTGCAGCTATCGGGTGCGAAGACGGCCGAACTGTTCGTGTCCGTCACGACCATCCGCTGACCCGAGCGGCTGCAACCAAAGCCGGGCATGCCGGTTGAAACCACGACCGATAGCGCAACACAGGAGAGAGACGATGGCGGACGACTTCAAGCAGGCAGTCGATGACGGTGCGAACGCTAGCAAGGCGGCAACCGACCGCGCGGCGGATGCGGCGAAGGACGCGGCGGACACGATGCGCGAGAATGCCGGGAAGGCGCGCGATGCGTTCTCGGAGAAGGTCGTCGATCCGGCGCGGCGCGCTGGCGAGGCGATGAAGGAGTCGGGCGGCAAGATCGCCGAGGGCGGCGCGACGATCGGCAAGGCGATGATCGACCAGGCCGAACAGAATGCGCGCGAGGCCTTCGCGGCGATGCGCGAGGCGGCGAGCGCCAGCGACCTGACCCAGGTGATGAAGATCCAGGGCGACTACCTGCGCGAGCAGAGCCAGCGCAGCATGAGCCAGGCGCGCGAGATCGGCGAGCTGATCGTGAAGTTCGGCAAGGACGCGGTCGCACCATTGCAGGGCGGCGGGATCAAGTAAGCCGTCCGGCCGATACGTTGCTCTGGGTTTCGGGTGGAGCGGCGTACGGACGAGCAAGAACGCCGCCGCTCCGATACGATGACGGAGCGGCGGCGGACCAGCCTCAACTATTTCCGGCTTAGACGAACAGTCCGACGAGCCAGTACGTGCCGGCGCCGATCAGCCCCGCGGCGGGTAACGTCAGTGTCCATGCCACGACGATGTTGCTCGCGACGTTCCAGCGAACGGCGGACAGGCGCCGCGCAGCGCCGACTCCGACGATCGAGCCGGTGATGGTGTGAGTCGACGATACGGGAATGCCCCAGAAGGTGGCCGCGAACAGCGTGATCGCGCCGCCGGTCTCTGCGCAGAACCCTTGTGCCGGGGTAAGACGCGTGATCTTCGAGCCCATCGTGTGGACGATCCGCCAGCCACCCGACAGCGTGCCGAGCGCCATTGCCGCCTGGCAGGACAGCACGACCCAGAGCGGCACGTGGAATTCGCCGCCGAGCAGGCCCTGCGAATAGAGCAGCACGGCGATGATCCCCATCGTCTTCTGCGCGTCGTTGCCGCCGTGGCCGAGCGAATAGAGCGCGGCGGAGATCAGCTGGAGCTTGCGGAAACGCTTGTCGACGCCGAGCGGGGTGAGCTTGAGGCTGGTCCACGCGACGATCAGCACGAGCACCAGTGCGAGCATCAAGCCGATCGCGGGCGAGGCGAAGATCGCGAGGACGGTGGCGATGACGCCTTTCCAGACGATCGCGCCGAAGCCGACCTTAGCTATGCCGGCGCCTAACAGGCCGCCGATCAGCGCGTGGCTGCTGCTCGACGGGATGCCGAGCACCCAGGTGATGACGTTCCACGCGATCGCGCCCATCAGCGCGGCGAAGATCACCTGCGCGTCGATGACGTGCGCCTGGACGATCCCGGTGCCGACGGTCTGCGCGACGTGAAGGCCGAACACGGCGAACGCGATGAAGTTGAAGAACGCGGCCCAGAGCACGGCGTATTGCGGCTTCAGGACGCGGGTGGAGACGACGGTGGCGATCGAGTTCGCCGCGTCGTGGAGGCCGTTCAGGAAGTCGAACAGCAGCGCGATGCCGATGAGGCCGATGAGGAGGGGGAGGGAGAGGATCATGCGGTTGCCGCCCTATCCGCTACCGCTTCACCCCCCCGGCGAAGGCCGGGGTCCAATTGGAAAGGTTGCAGCAACGGAACGCCGCCCTTCGTTATTGCCGTCCCCCAATTGGGCCCCGGCCTTCGCCGGGGGGGAGCTGTGCGGGAGGTCGCGGGCTCAAGCGACACATCAAGCATGGTCGATGACCAGCCCCTGGATCTCGTTCGCGACGTCCTCGAAGCGGTCGACGATCTTTTCCAGGCTGCTGTAGATCTCGCGGTTGATGATGAAGGTCATCGGGTCCGCACTGATCTTCGACGCCTGGAACAGCGCGCGCAGGCCCGTGTCGTGGATATCGTCGGCATGCCCCTCGATCTGGATCAGCCGTGCAGTCAGGTCATGCAACCGGCCCGCATTGGTGCCGAGCGACCGCAGCAGAGGGATCGCCTCCGCGGTGATCCGCGCGGCCTCGACGATGATGCCGGCCATGTCGCGCATCTCGGGCGAGAATTCGGTGACCTCGTACAGCGCGATCGCGTTGGCGGTGCCGTTCATCTGGTCGATCGCGTCGTCCATCACGCCGATCAGGTCGGTGATCGCGCTGCGGTCGAACGGCGTGACGAACACGCGGCGGACGTCCTGCAACACCTCGCGCGTGATATCGTCGGCCTCGTGCTCGCGCTTGACGATCTCGGCGATCTGACCCTCGATCGAGCCTTCGCCGTGGAGCAGCCGTGCAAGCGCATCGGCGCCGGCGACCAGGGTCGCGGCATGCGCGTCGAACAGTTCGAAGAACCGTCCCTGCTTCGGCATAAGCGACTGGAACCAGCCCAGCATCGGAATTCTCCTTTTCGCACTCGTGCGTACGACGGGTAAGATACGTTGCGCGAGCGACGCCGGGATCGGCGGCTCACGGAAAGCAGCGATCAGCGCCTTCAGGCCGGGCTCATTGACAGCCTCCGCCGCGCGATCAAGCGTAAACCAGCGTGTGTCGCGTTGATGACGCTCGGGCCAGTCGTCGACCTGCTCGACGAATGCGAGCGGAAACACGGTGACGATCATGTCGCGGTAACGGCCGGTGCGGCGGCGTTTTCGGTACGCGAACTGCCCGACGGGCGAGGGGCAGGGGATGCCGCGGATGCCGGCTTCCTCAAAGGCTTCCTGTGCCGCCGCCTCGTGGCTGGCGAGCCCAACGATAGGGTTGCCCTTGGGGATTACCCAGCGGCCAGTATCGCGTGAGGTGATCAGCATCACGCGGGCGTGGCCGGCTTCGTCGATCACGTAGGGAAGTGCACCGATCTGCTCGATGGTCCGGGTCCTCGATCCCGCAGAATCGCGGGGAAAGCCCGGAGCTTATACGCGGATGTTACGCAAGGATAGCGGCGCGGTGGCGGCTCGCGGCGCGATAGCGAAGGCGCATTTCTGTCCCATTGCCGGACGCCCCGAGCTTAACCACTTTTGGCACTGGTCGAATTAGTAAACGCGACGTTAACGTTTCTATCATGACCAGACGCCTAGTCCTCACCAACGAAGCTGCCCGCCACCCGCTGCGTCGGTCGCTGCCGCCGCCGATAATCGCGAGCACCAAGAACGACGATCAGGACGTGAAGCTCTTCCTGCTGAGCTTCGCGGCGTTCTTCACCTGTTTCTACAGCTTCATTTTCTGAGAAGAACGATCCTCCCCCTGGCGGGGGAGGGTTTTAGTGTCGAAGTGTCGGCAAACACCCGATCGCGTCGTCATCGCAAGCCCGGTGCAGCTTCTGTGCGAGCCATGCCGAGACGAGGCACATCGCCGCCACGAGAAACAGCATGTCCTCGGGCGTCACACCCATCGCGGTGATGCCGATGACGAGGATCGAGCCGATCGTCATCGCGCCCGAATTGACGACGTTGTTCGCCGCCACGGTGCGCGCGGTCTGGTCCTTCTCGACGGTCGTCGTCAGGAACGCATAGAGCGGCACGACGAACATGCCGCCGGTGATCGCGATCGCCAGCAGCGTCGCCAGCACGGGCACGGCCCCCGGCTGGTGGATGAACCCCGTCCAGTCATAATACTGTCCTGCCGGCGCCGGCGTCCAGTTGCGCGCCAGGAACGAGAACAGCACGACGAAGCCGCCCATCGCGATCACCGACGCGGGCGAGAACTTCGCCGAAATGCGTCCGCGCAGCATCGAGTTGATGACCACCGAGCCGATCGCGACCCCGACCGAGAACACCGCGATCACGAAGCTCGCGACTCGCTCGTCGGCGGTCAGCACGTTCTTCACCAGTGGTGGGAAGACGATGATGAGCACCGCGCCGATCGTCCAGAAGAAGCTGATCGCGACGATCGCTAGGAACAGTCGCGGGATGTGCAGCGTCGCGCTGATCAGCCGCCACGAGGCCGTGAACGGGTTGTAGTCGAGTTTCAGCGGCGGCCCTTCGCGCGGCGCCGGCGGTACCTGGCGGCCGGAGAACCAGCCGATCACCGCGACGATCAGCACGCTGGCAGCGGCACCCTCGATCGGGATCCAGCCCGCGGTGACGGTACCCAGCAGGATCGCGAGATACGTGCCCGCCTCGACCAGCCCGGTGCCGCCAAGCACGTCGCACGGTTTCAGATGCTGCGGCAGGATCGCGTATTTGATCGGCCCGAAGAAGGTCGAGTGCACGCCGAGGCACAGCACCGCGCCGAGCATCAGCCCAATTCCCAGCGACGGATGCCCGGCACGCGCGACCATCAGGCCGGTCGCGCCGAGCAGCATGATGCCGATCTCGACCGTCTTCACGATCCGGATGATCCGCGCCTTGTCTTCGCTGTCCGCTAACTGCCCGGCGAGCGCGGACAGCAGGAAGAACGGCAGGATGCCGAGTCCCGTCGCCAGCGCGTTGAAATTGGCCTCCATCTTCGGATCGTTGAAGACGGCATAGGTCGCGAACAGGACCATCGAGGTCTTGAACAGATTATCGTTGAACGCGCCGAGAAACTGCGTGGTGAACAGGGGCAGGAAGCGACGTTGCTTCAGCAACCCGAGGGCATTGAGCATGACGGGAAATAGCCCTGATCGTTGCGGTAATGTGTCGAACCCTTAGCCGAGCGTCATCCGCACGCCAACGTTAAACCGGTTTCGCCCCGCGACCGACCGGTATAGGGGTGGTGGGTGCTGAGCTTGCCTAACCTCCTGACATTGTCGCGGATCGTCGCGGTGCCCCTGCTGGTCTGGTTCCTGTGGTGGCCCGACTGGGAGGCGGGCTACGGCATCGCCTTCGTGCTGTACTGCCTGATGGGCATCACCGATTATTTCGACGGGTACCTCGCGCGGTCGAGCGGTGCGGTGTCGCGATTGGGGATCTTTCTCGATCCGATCGCGGACAAGATCATGGTCGCGGCGGTGATCCTGATCCTGGTCGGCACGCGCGATATTGCCGGCATCCATGTCATCGCCGCGCTTGTCATCCTGTTGCGCGAGATCGCGGTGTCGGGATTGCGCGAGTTCCTGGCGCAGGTGCAGGTCTCGGTGCCGGTATCGCAGCTCGCCAAGTGGAAGACGACGTTGCAACTCGTGTCGCTCGGCGGGATCATCCTTGGCGGTTCGGTGCCCGAAATGGTCTGGGTGCATAATGTCGGCATCGTCGCGCTGTGGGGTGCGGCCGTCCTTACGTTGCTGACCGGATGGGATTATCTCCGCGTCGGCTTGAAGCACATGGACTGAAAATGACGATACGGATGGTGTATTTCGCCTGGGTGCGTGAGCGTATCGGCACGGGCGAAGAGTCGGTCGAGCCGCCGGCAAGCGTCGTGACGGTGGCTGATCTGGTCGACTGGCTGGCCGAGATGAGCCCGGCGCATGCTGGGGCTTTCGAGAACCGATCGCGGTTGCGCGCGGCGGTCGATCAGGATTTCGTGCCGCTCGATACGCCGATCGGTCGCGCACAGGAGATCGCTATCTTCCCACCGGTGACCGGTGGATGATCCACATCTCGGTCCAGCAGTCGCCGATCGATATCGCGGCCGAGATGACACGCGCGGAAGCTGCAGGGGCGGGCGCGGTGGCGACGTTCTCCGGACTGGTGCGTGCTGACGACGGTGTAGGAACGCTAGAGCTCGAACATTATCCTGGCGCGACCGAGGCCGCGTTGCTCAAGGTTGCCGAGGGCGGGGTCGAGCGCTGGTCGCTGAGCGCCGCGATCATCGTGCACCGCGTCGGGCCGATGCATCCGGGGGAGCGGATCGTGTTCGTCGCTGCGACGGCGGCGCACCGTGGCGCGGCGCTGGAGGCCTGCGCGTATCTGATCGACCGGCTGAAGACCGACGCGCCGTTCTGGAAGCGCGAAACGCGTGGGGTCGAGGCTAGCTGGGTCGAGGCACGTGATGGCGACCACGCCGCCGCGGCACGCTGGGATAAGCCGAGCCTCTAGCTCAAAGCTTGTTCTTCCGCGAAGGCGGGAGCCCAGACTGGATCCCCGCCTTCGCGGGGAAACAGGAAACGGGCCGCAACCCCATTCGAGATCGCGGCCCGCAGTCACATCAGCCGAGCTTCGGAACGCTCATGCCGTTGGTGAGATGAACGACGCCGTTCGTCTCCTTGATGTCCGCCGTATCGACGTACGACTTGATACCGGCCGTGTCGGTCAACTCGATGTTGCCGTTCGGCCCAAGCCCTGCGATCAGCGGCTGGCCTGCCAGCGTCGTCAGCGTGGCCTTGCCACCGCCCGCAGTGATCTGCGCCTTCAACTGATCCGCGGTCAGTGCACCGGCGACGACGTGATACTTGATGATCGTCGCCAGCGTAGGTGCCGACTCAGGCTTCAGCAGCGTGTCGAGTGCACCGGCGGGCAGGCGCGTGAAGGCCTCGTCGCTCGGCGCGAACAGCGTGTACGGGCCGGGGCCTGCGAGCGTCGCCTGCAACTTCGCGGCAGTCACCAGCTTCGCCAGCGTCGCGCGGTTCGGCAGCGTCGGCAGTGCAGCGGCGATCGTCGTCGTTGCCGCAGCAGTCGGCGCGACAGGCGCGCCGGGCTGTTGCGGAGCAACCGCGGTGCCGGGTGCCGCCGGAGTGGTTGGCGTCGCTGGCATCGCCGTCTGTGGCGCGGCCGGTGCCGCAGTCCGCGGCGCGGTTGGCGCTGCCGTCTGGGCAGTCGCACCCGTGGCAATAAAGAGGCTCGTTGCCGCAGCAATCATAAGGTTGGTCTTAACAGTCATCTGCAACTCCAGAGATTGTAATTGGGACGAATGAAACTTGAACGGGGCAATTTGGGTATAGAAACAACGATATCAACAATTTCACCGATAAACCGTAGCATCGCTACGATGAACCGAGCCTGTCTAACTCAGATTTAGCTCAGTTTCGGGACGATTACGCCATTGACGACGTGCACGACGCCATTCGACTGGCGGACATCTGCCGTCTCGACATAACTCTTGTTACCGTTAACGTCGGTGAGGGCGATGACTGCGCCTACCATTGTCGCAGTGATCGGGTCACCCTCGACCGTGGTCAACGTCGCGGTACCGCCACCGGCCGCGATGCGCTGGCGCAGATCGTCGGCGGTGATGACGCCCGGCACGACGTGATACGTCAACACCTTGGTCAGCGAGGCCTTGTTCTCTGGCTTCAGCAACGTGTCGACCATGCCGGGCGCGAGCCGTCCGAAGGCATCGTTGGTCGGCGCGAATACGGTGAAGGGGCCGGGGCCGGACAGCGTGCCGACCAGGTCCGCGGCCTTCACAGCGGCAACCAGGGTCGACAGGTTAGGCGCCGCCGACGCGTTGTCGACGATCGTCCGCGTCGCCATCATCGGCACGCCGCCGACGGTCGGATTGGCGACTGCGGGCGGCCCGTTCGGTACCGCCAGCGCGGGATTGGCGGGCGTCGTCGAGGCGCTGGCCACGTCGTCCTTGGATTTGCCGCTACACGCGGCGAGTGCCAGCGCGCTGGTCATCAGCAGCAGTGGAAGCGTCTTCGACATCGTTCGATCTCCAGCGGGAACTGGGAAACATACGATCGAAGGCCGAGTTGGTTGCGCAAGCGTGTCGATCTCGGGATGGGGTGAAGACCGAGCGCGCCCAGTTCGCAACGGTCTCCCATCCATGAAAGGGCGGGGCGCTACGACAATGCGGTTACTGTACGTCCGCCAGTGCCTTCGCCATCAACCGGAAGTCCTTCTCTCGCGGACTCGCCCTGCGCCAGACGAGCGCGATCCGCCGCACCGCATTCTTCTCGTCGAGCGGCCTCGCTGTGATGTTGGTGTTGTCGAGGATCCCCGCCTTCAGCGCCATTTCAGGCAGCATCGTGATGCCCAGCCCGTTATCGACCATCTGGACGATCGTGTGCAGCGACGTCCCCAGCATGGTCGCCTCCGCGCGCAGCTCCGGACGGTTGCACGCGCCCAGCGCATGATCCTTCAGGCAATGCCCGTCCTCGAGCAGTAACAGCCGCGTCTCGTCGATCGCCGACGCCGGGATCGCGGGGAGCGCGGTCGGCTCCTCGCCCGACGGATAGGCGACGAACAGGCGATCCTCGAACAGCGTCTCCGACGTCACCTCGCCACACGCATAGGGGAGGGCGAGCAGCACACAATCGGTACGGCCATTGTGCAGGCCCTCGCACGCCGGACCGCTGGGCTCTTCGCGCAGGAACAGCTTCAGGTCGGGATAGTCCTTCCGCAGCCGCGGCAGGATCCTCGGCAGCATGAACGGCGCGATTGTCGGGATGACGCTCATCCGCATGTCGCCCGACAATGGCTGGCCGGCGGCGCGCGCCATGTCGCCCAGTTCCTCCGCCTCGCGCAGCACGCGCCGTGCCTTGTCGGCGATCCCGTCGCCCAGCGGCGTGAACCGTACGACTCGCCGGGTGCGCTCCACCAGCACCACGCCGATCAGCGTTTCGAGCTCGCGCAGGCCCGCCGAAAGCGTCGATTGCGTGACGAAACACGCCTCCGCGGCGCGTCCGAAATGGCCGTGGTCCTTCAGCGCAACAAGATATTGCAACTGTTTCAACGTAGGTAGGTAGGTCGCAGCCATTAATCGCCTCTATCGATCATCAGATGATAAATAGAGCGTTGGATCGATTACACCAGCCCCCTATACCGCAATGCACAACAACCGAGCGGGCCAACCGCCGCCTTTGAGGATGCCTGGAGCCAAGTTTAATTCCAGGAGGCTTCCATCATGTTGACCATCGGCGACCAGTTCCCCTCGATGACCATTCCCGTCCAGCAGGGCACCGCTGCGCTGCCCGCCGGCGAGACGCTCGACCTGACGACCGCCTATCCCGGCAAGTGGAAGGTGCTGTTCTACTGGCCGAAGGACTTCACGTTCGTGTGCCCGACCGAGATCGTCGGCTACAGCGACATCCGCGGCGATTTCGAGGACCGCGACGCCGTCCTGATCGGCGCGTCGACCGATACCGCGCACGTCCATCTCGCCTGGCGCAAGTCGGACGCGGACCTTGCAGCCGCGGACTTCCCGTGGCTCGCGGATAACGGCGCGAAGCTCGCCGACGCGCTCGGCATCGTCGACAAGAACGAGCATGTCGCGTTTCGTGCGACGTTCATCATCGATCCGGACAACGTCATCCAGGCGGTCCAGGTCAACGGCCTGAACGTCGGCCGCAACCCCGCCGAGACGCTCCGCGTGCTCGACGCGCTGCAGACCGACGAGCTCTGCCCGTGCAACTGGAACAAGGGCGACGACGTCCTCCAGCTCGCTGCGTAACTAAAACTCCCCTCCCGCTTGCGGGAGGGGTTGGGGGAGGGCGTGTCCACACGGACCGCCCTCTCTTTTTGTCTCCAGTCCCTCCCCCGCCCCCTCCCGCAGGCGGAAGGGGAGCAGAAGGAAGTAAGATATGTCGCTCAAGGAATTCGCAGGGCAACTGCCCGACTACGCCAAGGACATCCGCCTCAACGTCGGCTCGCTGCTCAACGAGACGCACCTCACCGACCAGCGCAAATACGGGCTGCTGCTCACCTGCGCACACGGCTCGGGCTATAAGCCGCTGGTCGAGGCCGCCGAGGCCGAATGCGCGCCGAAGCTCTCGCCGGAAGCCGCGAACGCGGCGCGTGCGGCGGCTGCGGTGATGGCGATGAACAACGTCTATTACCGGTTCACGCATCTCGCCGGGAACCAGGAATACCGCAACATGCCCGCCAAGCTGCGGATGAACGTGATCGGCCAGCCGGGCATCGACAAGGTCGATTTCGAGCTGTTCAGCCTTGCCGTGTCGGCGATGAACGGCTGCGGCATGTGCATCGACAGCCACGAGCAGATCCTGAAGAAGGCCGGCGTGACGGCCGAGGCGATCCAGACGTCGGTCCGGATCGGCGCGGTGATGGCCGCGGTCGCGACGGTCCACGCGACTCTGTGACCTGTTGATCCTCCCCCGCAAGGGGGAGGTGGCTGGCGCTTGCCAGACGGAGGGGGAGGTAAGGGTAACCGATGTTACGCGATCCTCCCCCTCCGTCACCTTCGGTGCCACCTCCCCCTGGCGGGGGAGGATTTCCAAAGAAATCAGTGCCAGATCGCGCGGTACAGGCCGAAGAGGCTCGTGATCGTCAGGATCACCCCCACCAGCACCATCAGCGTCTTCGCCGGCACGCGCTTCGCCAGCATCGCGCCGAAAGGTGCCGCGAGCACGCCCCCGATCAGCAGCCCCACGGTGGCCTGCGTGAATGCCGCCCAGCCGAGCTGTGTGATGAACGTCGCCGAGATCGTCGCGGTCAGGAAAAACTCGGCGGTATTCACCGTCCCGATCGTGGTCCGCGGCGATGCGCCCTGCACCAGCAGGTTCGACGTCACCACCGGCCCCCAGCCGCCACCGCCCGCCGCATCGAGAAACCCGCCAACCAGCCCGAGCGGCTCGACGATCTTCGGCTCCTTCTGCTTCGGCGGATAGCGAAGCCCGCGGTACAGCAGGTACACGCCGATCGACGTCAGATACGCGAGGATGAACGGTTTCGCCGTGCTCGCATCGATGTTCGACAGCACGTACGCGCCCAGCACGCCGCCGATCACGCCCGGGATCATCAGCCGCAGGAACAGCGTCCAGTTGACGTTCTTGTGCAGCACATGGCTGATCCCCGACACCGCGGTGGTGAAGGTCTCGACGGTATGCACGCCCGCCGACGCCGCGGCCGGCGGCACGCCGACCCACAGCAGCAACGTGTTCGAGATCACCCCGAACGCCATCCCCAGCGCGCCGTCGACGATCTGCGCGGCGAACCCGACCAGGATGAACGGCAACAGCGTCTCGAAGCTCAAGGTCGTCAGGTCGAACATCGGCATCCCCTTAATATCGCGCGCAGAGTGCAACGCGCGGGCTTATCCCACAACAAAGATAGGCTTTACCCCGATCCCGGCAGTCCGATGTGGGGGCCTGAGGCGGCCCATGCGCGCGGTTCTGGAAATCGGTCGTTCGATACCCTAGATACGGAAATCGCGAAGGGGACTGCGGATGTCGAGCGGATTACTGGCCTATCTGGATTCGATCCGCGCCCGCGATCCCGCCCCGCATTCGCGCGCCGAAATCATGCTGTATCCCGGCGTCTGGGCGCTCGGCTACCACCGCATCGCGCACCGCTTGTACAAGGCGAAACTCTATTTCCTCGCGCGCTGCGTCAACCACTGGTCGCGCTTCACGACCGCGATCGACATCCATCCGGGTGCGACGATCGGCCGCAATTTCTTCATCGACCACGGCTTCGTCGTTATCGGCGAGACTGCGGAGATCGGCGACGACGTGACGATCTACCAGTGCGTCACGCTCGGCGGCACCAGCCCCGACAACGGCGTGCAGGGCAAGCGCCACCCGACCATTTCCGATGGCGCGATCATCGGCTCGGGCGCGCAGGTGCTCGGCCCGATCACGCTCGGCAAGCGCTCGCGGGTCGGCGCCAACGCGGTCGTGACACGTGACGTCCCGGCGGGCACGACGGTGGTCGGCATCCCCGCGCGCGCGACGACGATCGAGGGCGGCAACGCGCCCGAGGTGCCGCGCTTCGTGCCCTACGGGACGCCGTGCAGCGAGATGTTCGATCCGGCGACGCAGAAGATGGAAATCATGCGCTGCGAGCTGGAGACGATGCGCAAGCGGCTCGATGCGCTGCTCGCCGACGAACATCCAGAGGACCGCCGCGACCGCGCATGATGGTGAGTAACTGATGGGCGTCGTACCTTTTCCCACACCGTCCAAGGCGACGCAGGTCGGCTTCGAGCGCCTCGAACTGAACCGGATTCTGGATCTTTACGGCCGGATGGTCGCGGCGGGTCACTGGCGCGACTATGCGATCGATCTCGGCAAGGACGCCGCGGTGTTCGCCGCCTTCCGCCGCGCCGCCGAACGGCCGGAGTTCAGGATCGAGAAACGGCCTTCGTTGCGCAACAAGCAGGGGATGTGGGCGCTGATTGGCGAGGCCGGCGTGGTGGTTAAGCGCGGGCATGAGTTGGGACCAGTGCTGGCGCCGGTCGAGCGTCGCTTCATGAAGCTGGTCGAGGACTAGGACGCAAGCTGCTCCCCTCCCTGGAAGGGAGGGGCTGGGGGTGGGTAGGCCAGCTTGTGTCGCAACGTTGCCTGATCCGGAAACCGACCCACCCCCGACCCCTCCCTTCCAGGGAGGGGGGCAATAGGTGGTTACACCAGCACCGGCGCCGTCGCTCGGTCTGCTTCCCCGAACACCCGCAGATATCGCGCGATCTCCGCAGGTTCGCCCGTAGCCTTGGCGGGATTGTCCGACAGCTTCACCGCCGGCCGCCCGTTCGCCTCGATCACCTTGCAGACCAGCGAGATCGGCTCCAGCGCTGCCGCGCCGTCGGGATCGCAGCCGCGGAAGTCGTTGGTCAGGTTCGTCCCCCAGCCGAAGCTCATCCGCACGCGGCCATGAAAATGGCGATACGTCTGCTCGATCGTGTCGATATCCATCCCGTCGGAGAAGATCAGCAGCTTCGTCTTCGGATCGACTCGCTGCTCCTCCCACCAGCGGATGATCTGCTCGCCGCCCGCGATCGGCGGCGCGCTGTCGGGGCGGAAGCCGGTCCATTCCGCCAGCCAGTGCGGCGCGTTGCGCAGGAACGCCGTCGTCCCGAACGCATCGGGGAGGGCGATCAGTAGATTGCCGTTATAATGTTGCCGCCAATGCTCGAGCACGCGGTACGGCGCTTCGGCGAGGTCTGCGTCGCTGTCGGCCAGCGCGGCGGTCACCATCGGCAGTTCGTGCGCGTTCGTGCCGATCGCCTCCAGGTCGGCGTCCATCGCCAGCAGCACGTTCGACGTACCGATAAAGCGGTCGCCGAGCCCTTCCTTCAGCGCCTCGACGCACCAGCGCTGCCACAGGAACCCGTGTCGCCGCCGCGTGCCGAAGTCCGACAGCACGAGGTCGGGCAGCTCGCGCAGCCGCTCGACCTTTTCCCACAGCTTGGCCTTGGCGCGCGCGTAGACGATGTCGAGCGCGAACCGCCCACGATTACGCAGAGCCGCGCGCGACTTCAGTTCGTTGATGATCGTCAGTGCGGGAATTTCCCACATCGTCGTGTGGCTCCAGGGCCCTTCGAAATGCAGTTCATACTGCCCGTCGACCTTGCGGAGATCGTACGAAGGCAATTGAAACTCCGCGAGCCACGCGAGGAACTCAGGGCCAAACATCTTCTGCTTGCCGTAGAAGCTGTTGCCCGCGAGCCAGATCAGCTCCTTCTTTGCGAACCGCAGCGTCCGCGCGTGATCGAGCTGCGCGCGCAGTTCGCCCTCGTCGACGATCTCGGCGAGCCGCACCGTCTTGGTCCGGTTGATGAGCGCGAAGGTGGCGCTGACGTCGGGATACGTCTGCCGGATCATCTGCAACATCAACAGCTTGTAGAAATCGGTATCGAGCAGGCTGCGCACGATCGGATCGAGCCGGAAATTGTGATTGTACGTCCGGGTGGCGATATCGGTCACGGCCATGCGCATGGGCTCCTGCGTTGCGTAGGGGCCGGGTGTCCGAGAAGACGCGTTTGTGTCAAGCAGCGGGCAAAGGAGATGGGCGATGACGCGGTTCGTGGTCGTGGTGGATACGCAGTGGGATTTCATGGCGGGCGACGGCGCGCTGAGCGTGGCGGGGGCGGAAGAGTTGATCGCTCCGATGCAGTCGTGGCTGTCGGCTCTCACGCCTGACGAGGTTGCCGGCGTCCTGTTCACGTTCGACACGCATTTCGTCGAGACCTACGCCGCGTCGCCCGAGGCAGCGATGTTCCCGATCCATTGCATTCGCGGGACAAAAGGGTGGGGCAACATGCTCGACGTCGCGCTGGTCGACCCGGCGATCCCTGCATGGCGGATCGAGAAGGGGGTGTTCGATATGTGGGCCGAACCGGGACTTGCACTCGAGGATGCGCGAGAGCCGAACCAGCCGACTATTGAGCGCGAGGCGTTTTTTGCGGACTTGGCGGCGAGGCGCGTCACCGATGTCACAGTGATCGGCGTCGCCGCAGATTACTGCGTCCGCTGGGCCGTCGATGGACTCATCGCGCGCGGCTTCGCGGTGACCGTGCCAGCCGGGCTCACCCGCGGTATTGAGCGACAGATCGACGCTGTCGCCGCGGAAGATTTTGCGGGGGCGGGGCTGATCGTCGAGCGCGCCAGTACGCCGAACGCAGCGTAAGATTGTTTTCCCGCGAAGGCGGGAGCCCAGACTGGGTCCCCGCCTTCGCGGGATAACATGCTCGTGTCGACTGCCAGTTGGTTCGCCTCACGCCATCGCCGCAAGCAGCCGCCCGACATCCACCGTCGCGAACGAGGCGAAATTGTCCGCCACGCCGAACGGCAGCAACAGCGTGCGATCATGGACGATGCCGCCGCAGCTATACACGACGTTCGGCACATAACCGTCGCGCTCGGTCGGGCTTGGGACGATCAGCGGATCGGTCATCCTCGCCAGCAATTTGGTCGGGTCGGCCTTGTCGAGCAAACATGCGCCGATACAATAATTACGGACGCTGCCGACGCCGTGGGTCAGTACCAGCCAGCCTTCGTCGATCTCGATCGGCGATCCACAATTGCCCATCTGGATGAACTCCCACGGCCATTTCGGCTCGACGATCTTGGTACCGCCCTCCCAGGTCAGCAGGTCGTCCGACGTCAGGTACCAGATATTCTCGTTGTCCTGCCGCCCGAGCATCGCATACTGTCCGCCGATCTTACGCGGGAACAGCGCCATGCCCTTGGTCGCCGCGACCGCGCCGCGCATCGGTTGCATCTCGAACGTCTTGAAGTCCTCGCCGCGGAGCAGTTCGCAGCGCGCTTCCGAGCCGCTGAACGCGGTATAAGTGCCGAGATACTGCACCTTGCCAGCGTCCTCGAAACGGACGAGCCGCAGGTCCTCGATCCCCTGATGTTGGCTTGGCAGGATCGGAAAGATCACCGTCTCCGACAATTCGCGACTGCCACCGCATTCCAGTCGGGTGGGACCGCCATCGGTCGCACCCTGATCCGTCGGTGTGACCCGCGGCGGCACCGCGGTCTGGCTCGCGGGATCGACCGAGAAACCGTCGTCGGGCGACCAGCTTCCGGTGCGGAACGTGACCGACGAGACATGACCTTCGCCGATCCCGCGTAGCGACAGGATGAAGCGCAGGCCGCCTTCGGGGGCGTTGGCTTGATCGGGGTCGAGCACCATGCTCGGGTTGAACAGCGCGGCCGCCTCGAACGAATATTCACCGCTGAGATAGGCGCCGATCAGCAGTTTCTGGTCGGTGTCGATCTCGCGCGGGTCCTTCAGCACCGCCATGATCTCGCCGAAGCGGTGCAGGAGAAGCTCGTCGACATCGCGATGGCGTTCGTCGAGCGACTCCATCACGCGACGACGCTCGGCGCGGAGTTCGTCGGGCGAGAGCGACAGAACGCGGTCGATCACGCGGACGGCGCGGTGGTGGCCATCGACCTTGAACGCGCCGGGATATTCGATGTTGAACGGCCGGATCACGGTCCGCGAAGGGTCGGGCCGCAACTGGATATTGGAAAAGGCGACGAGTTCGGCTTCGGCCATGGTCGGCTCCAGGTGACGCGCCGCCGTCGCGCCGGAACGGACGCCAGGACACCGCGGGGGTACTTCGCACTGAACGCCGAAACCACCGCCTTGGCTACATGAATTCCCCGTCACGCGCGGCTGCCGAAACACCGCGGAAAACTTCGCCTGTCACACCGCCGGCTCGATCATTCGACGACCGGTGCACGAAGGAAGCGGTATGCAGGCTCAACGATCACGATCCGGCAATTGTGCGATCGGCCGCCACATGCCGCGATCCCGGCACCGCGACGTGAAGAGCGAGCCGATCCAGCGCTCCGCCTGCCGGTGCTGCGGCGCGGCGATCGTCAAGTCCGCGGTCAGTCGTCGCTGGATCGTGTCGGGCATGCTCGGCTGAGTCGACGTCGCCCTTAGCGTCAGGGGTCGCGACGTTCCGGAGGCGGGGGGCTCGGTTCGTCCGAGCCGTTCCGCCACGTCTCGCCGCCGGCGCGTGGGAGTTCGCCGTGGGTCAGTGCGCCGTCATGGTTCCGGTCGAGCGCGGCGAAGCGCGTTGCCGCGGCCTTGGCAAACTCGCCTGAATCGATGCCGCGGTTAAGGTTCGCATCGGCGGCGATCACTGGCTCCGGCAAGTCGAAGAAGCCGTAGCGCGCGGCGCCGATGCGTTCGTGGACGACGGTGGCGCCCTTCTTGCTGTCGCCGTTGCCGAACTGCATGCCCTGACCGCTGGACCCGCCGCCACCTCGTCCGCGTCCGCCACGGCTGCGCTCGCCACCTTCGGACCGCGGCCCGCGGCCGCCCGATGCCACGCGAATCTCGGGGACAAGGACGTTTTCGTAATAGGCGATGTCGTCGGGGTCGATCTCGCCGTCCTTGCCGCGATCGAGCACCGCGAAGAAACGCGTGGCGTCATGCTGGAATTCGGCCATCGTGATCCGCCCGTCGCCATCGGTATCGGCGCCCGCGAACCACAGGTCTTGCGCCGCGCCCGGCTTGAGTGACGCGCGGAACGGTTCGCCCATCGGACTGATGAACAACTGGCCGCGGCCGCGCGCCGGACCGTGTCCGGCCTGAGGGGGCGGCGTCTGAGTCGAGCATCCGGCCAGCGCGGCGGCGATGCCGAGGTAAAGGATACGCATGCAATCTCCAGAAATGCCGTGATATTCGTCTGACACGGCGATCGTTGCCGCCATGTCTTATTTGCCCGCTCGCGTAGTTCAGATCGGCAACGTCACGCGCGCCAGCAACCCGACGCCCGGGCGGTTCTCGATCGTCGCATCGCCGCCATGCGCGCGCGCCACCGCGCGGACGCTGGCGAGGCCAAGCCCGCTGCCGCCGGTATCGCGGTTGCGCGATTGCTCGGCGCGGAAGAACGGCTCGAACGCGCGGTCGAGATCCGCTGGCGCCATGCCCGGCCCCGAATCGCACACCTCGACGATCGCGACCCCGCCCTCGCGGCGCACCTCCACCTCGGCATGGCCGGCATATTTGACGGCGTTGCCGACCAGGTTCGCGAGCAGCGCCTTCAACGACGGCGCATCGCCCTCCAGCGCGAGCGGGTCGCCCGGATGCAACGCCACCGCATCGCCGCGGTCGGCAAAATCATCCGCGACGCTTTCAGCCAGCGACCGGAGATCGAGCCGCTGGCGGCGGACGTGACGGGTCATGTCGCGGACGAACGCCATCGCCGAACCGATCCGTTCGCTCATCTCCTGGATGTCGCCCTCGCTTGCCGCACGGATATCGTCGGGCGCCTTTTCGAGGCGCAGCGACAACCGCATCAACGGCGTCCTCAGATCATGCGCGACCGCGGCGATCAGAGTCGTCCGATCCTCGACATAGCGATTCAGCCGCTCCTGCATCAAGTTGAACGCGGTGGCCGCTTCGGCGATCTCCGGCGGGCCGACGATCGGCAGCGGTTCGGCGCGGGGATCGCGACCGAGACGCTCGGCGGCGGCGGCAAAAAGCGCAATCGGCTTTACGACGCGCCGCGCCATCACCCAGGCGACCGCGGCCGCGACCACCATCGCGACCAGGAACCACAGCACGATCCGCATCCGCCAGGGGCCGATCGTGGTGTGTGTCGGCCGGATCACGCGCCACCGGCCGTTCGGCGTCTCGATCGACACGACGAACGGGCCGAACAGCGCATTGTCGAACGATTGCGGCAGATGCCCCGAACGGCCCATGCCGAGCGGCAGCGGCGGCCGGAGTGCGCCTGCAAACAGCGGCATCGCCGATCGCTCGGTCTCGACGGTCACCTTGGTCCGCGGCAGTCCGAGATCGGCGGCGATCGATTCGGCGAGCCGAGCGTCGCGCGGATTGTCGGTCGGGTGGGGTGGGCCGGTGGCAATCTCGACCTTGAGCTGCCCGGTCGGATCGCCTCCCGTCCGTGCGACGGCGGCGACGCGGTTGGCGGTGAAGATCTGCGGTCGGGGCGGTGGCATCAGCAACACGATCGCAAAGTTCAGGATCTGGACCAGCAGCACGGTCGTCAGACCCAGCACGAAGATGCGCAGGAACATCGGCCATGATCGCTGCGGGTTACGCCGTATCGGCTGGTCGATCTTGGCGACTGCGGCCTTCGGGTGGCGCATCACAGGCGCACCACGCGGGGAACGAAGAAATAGCCTTCGTTGCGGATCGTCCGGATGATCTCGTCGTCGCGCGAGCGCAATTTGCGGCGCAAGCGGCTGACCTGCACGTCGATCGCGCGGTCGAACGCGTCGGTATCGGGGCCTCGCGCCGCCTCCAGCAGCGCATCGCGTGCCAGCACGCGCCGTGGTCGCTCGACGAACGCGCGCAAAACCGCGAACTCGCCGTCGGTCAGGTCGATCAGCGTGCCTTCGGGATCGAATAGTTCGTGCGCCGCGAAATCGACGCGCCAGCCGAGGAACCCGAATGCGCGGCTGTCCCCTGCATCCTGCATTTCTCGCGCCCGCAGCGCAGCGCGAACCGTCGCGAGGATCTCGCGGGGGCTGCACGGCTTGGACAAATAATGGCTCGCGCCGATCTCCAGTCCCAGGATCCGGTCGGGTTCGTCGCCCAGCGCGCTCAGCATCACCACCGGCGGAGCGCCGGTCCGCGCCAGCCGACGGCACACCGACAGACCGTCCTCGCCGGGCATCATCACGTCGAGCAGGATGAGCGACACCGCGCACCGCGCGAGCACGCCATCCATTTCCTGCGCGTTGGTCGCGGTCTCGACCTGATAGCCATGCATGCCGAGGCTCTCCGCCAGCAGCGTGCGGATCATGTGGTCGTCATCGACCACCAGCAGTACGGGCTTCGCAAGGTCGGGCACGGGACGTGGGATCATTCGCCGGTCCTGCCGCACGAGTGTGTTCGACATATTTCCGCAGATGGTCGGACGTGGGTCATTTTTCGGAGCGCCTGGCTGCGACGAAATCGATGAACGCGCGCAGCGGTGCCGGGAGATAACGCCGTCCCGAATAATAGAGGAACGGACCCGAGAAGCGCTGCCACCACGGCTCCAGCACCGGCACCAGCGCGCCGCTGTCGAGATGCGGTCGCAGCCAATCCTCGAACAGGTGGATGATTCCAGTCCCCGCCAGCGCCGCATCGACGGCGAGATCGGTTGCCGCGCCGACGCGGACGATCAGCGGTCCGCCGGGCTCGACCTTGACGATCTCGCCGTCGCGCTCGAACTCCCAGGGCATCATCGAGCCGCTGGAGAACTGGCCGCGGATACACGCGTGGTCGAGCAGATCGCGGGGATGCACCGGCGTGCCGCGGCGGGCGAGATAGTCGGGTGACGCCGCCGTCGCGAACCGTTGCTCGCGCGGACCGATCGGTATCGCGATCATGTCCAGTTCGAGCCGTTCGTCGTAGCGGATGCCGGCGTCGCACCCCGCCGCGAGCATGTCGACGAAGCTGTCCTCCGCGATCACCTCCAGCCGGATATCGGGATAGGCGGCGAGGAACGCCGGCACGATCGCGGGCAGGACCAGCCGCGCGGCGCTGACCGGCACGTTCAGCCGCAACGGTCCCGCCGGCAGGTCGCGATAGCCGTTGACGACGTCCAGCGCCGCCTCGACTTCGGCGAGCGCGGGGCCGAGTCGGTCGAGCAGGCGCGCACCGGCTTCGGTCGGCGCCACGCTCCGTGTCGTCCGATTGAGCAACCGCACGCCGAGCTTAGCCTCCAGCCGCCGTACCGCCTCGCTCAGCCCCGACGCGCTGCCGCCACTGATCCGCGCGCCGTCGCGAAATCCGCCCGCCCGCGCGACAGTCACGAACGCGGAGAGATCGCCTGCATCCACTGCCATTGTGCGTGCTCCCGTACAGCCCGTGCCGATACTGCCGCGTTATCGTAACAGCCAACCCGGTCCATATGAAAGTCCACACTTCGAAAGGACCGGATCATGACCACGCACGGCATCACCATCACCGCCCCGCTCGCAGGCCGCACCGTCAACCGTCTCGGCTACGGCGCCATGCAGCTTGCCGGCCCCGGCGTGTTCGGGCCTCCCAAGGATCACGACTCGGCGCTCGCGGTCCTGCGCGCGGCGGTCGCGGCCGGCGTGAACCATATCGACACGAGCGACTTCTACGGCCCCCACGTCACCAATCGCCTCATCCGCGAGGCGCTGCATCCGTATCCAGACGACCTCGTGATCGTCACCAAGATCGGCGCGCGGCGGGGACCTGATGGCTCATGGGATCCCGCTTTCTCGGCTGCGGACCTGACCAGCGCGGTCCACGACAATTTGCGCAACCTGGGGCTGGAGACGCTCGACGTCGTGAATCTGCGCGCGATGTTCGATGCGCATGGCCCTGCCGAGGGCTCGATCGCCGAGCCGCTCGCGACGCTCGTCGATCTCCAGCGGCAGGGTCTGGTCCGCCATATCGGGCTCAGCAACGTCACGTCGACGCAGGTCGCGGAGGGGCGGTCGATGGCGACGATCGCCTGCGTGCAGAACCAATACAACCTCGCGCACCGCGACGACGACGCGCTGATCGACGAGCTGGCCGAGGCGGGGATCGCGTATGTGCCATTCTTCCCGCTCGGTGGGTTCTCGCCGTTGCAATCGTCCGCATTGTCGGACGTCGCACGCGATCTGGACGCGACGCCGATGCAGATCGCACTCGCGTGGCTGTTGCAGCGTTCGCCCAATATCCTGCTGATCCCCGGCACGTCGTCGATCGGTCATCTGCGCGAGAACCTTGCCGCAGGTGACATCGTGCTGCCAGCCGACGCGATCGCGACACTCGATCGGATCGGCACGGACGCTGCGCTCGACTAAGCATTTCCGTCCGGGCGGCGGGCGGCTAACGGCAGCGTCATGGCCAAGAAACGCTACCTCACCGCGACGCTGCCCGACGGTTATGTGAAGACGATCGGCCCGACCGCGACACCGTTCACGCATTACTGGCGGATCGTCGCGGTGCTGGCCAACGGCAAGACCGAGATATTCTGGGGCCATACCAAATCGCTCGGCGAAGCGAAGAAGAAGCGCAACGCACTTGCCGAGGCCGCGGCGCAACGCGGCTGGCAGCGCTACGACTTCGAATTCGTCGAGCTGGTGGCCTCCGACGGTTGATACCGTCCGCCGTTCAGGCGGGCGGTAAAGCCTTCACCAGCTCGAGTACCTGCGTCGCCAATTCCATCCGACAGATCAGCAGGTCGGGCAGATACGGATCGGCGCAATTATAGACGAGCGGCGATCCGTCGACGCGGCTGACGTGCAGCCCGGCCGCCTGCGCGACCGCGATCGGTGCGCAATTGTCCCACTCATATTGCCCGCCGGTGTGGAGGTAGATGTCGGCCTGGCCGCGCACCACCGCCATCGCCTTCGCCCCCGCCGAGCCCATCGGCACGAGCGTCGCCCCCAACGTCTCGGCGACCGCCACCGCCTCGCGCGCGGGCCGGCTGCGGCTGACCAGCATGCGGAGCGGATCGCCCGCGGGTTCCAGCGGCTTCGGCGAACCCGAGGTCAGCGTCATCCCGAGCCCGGGCAGCGCCACCGCGCCCACGACGGCGACGCCGTCGATCGCGAGCGCGACGTGCACCGCCCAGTCGGTCCGCCCCTCGCCATATTCGCGCGTGCCGTCGAGCGGATCGACGATCCACGCGCGGCGCACCGAACAGCGATCGCCGGTATCCTTCTCTTCCTCGGACAGGATCGCATCGTCGGGCCGCGCCGCGCGCAGCATCCGCATGAGGAACCTGTTGGCCTGCTCGTCGCCCGCCTTGCCGAGGTCCTTGCCGGTCAGCCCGCTGCTTTTCTGCAACGCGAGCAATATCTCGCCCGCCTCGGTGGCAAGGCGCTCGGCGAGACGGACGTCGCTTTCTATGACGGTCACTTGAGCGGCATGATCTGGCGGACGATGAACGCGGCGGCTTCGGCCGGCGTCATCTCGACCGTGTTGACGCGGATCTCCGCGTTGAGCGGCGCCTCGTAAGGGCTGTCGATCCCGGTAAAGTTCTTCAAATCGCCCGCCCGTGCTTTCTTGTAGAGGCCCTTCACGTCGCGACCTTCCGCCACATCGAGCGGCGTGTCGACGAAGATCTCGATGAACTCGCCCGCCGGCAGCATCGCGCGCACCATATCCCGCTCGGCACGGAACGGCGAGATGAACGCGGTGAGCACGATCAGCCCGGCGTCCGCCATCAGCTTGGCGACCTCGCCGACGCGCCGAATATTCTCGATCCGGTCGGCCTCGGTGAAGCCCAGATCCTTGTTCAGCCCGTGGCGGATGTTGTCGCCGTCGAGCAGAAAGGTGTGCCGGTTCATCAGGTTGAGCTGTTTCTCGACCTCGTTGGCGATCGTCGACTTGCCCGCGCCCGACAGCCCGGTGAACCACAGCACCGCCTGTTTCTGGTTCTTGAGGCCGGCATGCGCCTCGCGGCCGATATCGGTCGCCTGCCAGTGGACGTTCTGCGAGCGGCGCAGGCTGAAATGGACCATCCCCGCCGCGACGGTCGCATTGGTGATCTTGTCGATCAGGATGAACCCGCCAAGCACCTTGTTAGGTGCAGCCCCCTCTTGTGCGTAGGCCTCGAACACGATCGCCCGGTCCGTCGTAATCTCCGCGACGCCGATCGCGTTCAGCTCGAGCGTCTTGGTCGCGAGCCGCTCCATCGTGTTGACGTTGACCTGATATTTCGGCTCGCGAACGGTGGCGGACACCATCTGCGTGCCGAGCTTGAGCCAATAGGAGCGGCCGACGATCAGCGGCTCGTCGTCCATCCAGACGATCGTCGTCTCGAACTGATCGGCGGTGTCGGGCGGTGCGTCCGATGCGGCGATGACGTTGCCGCGCGAGCAGTCGATCTCGTCGGCGAACGACAACGTGACCGACTGCCCCGCGACCGCCTCGTTGAGATCGCCATCGAGCGTCGTGATCCGGCTGATCGTAGAGGTCTTGCCGCCGGGAAGCACACGGATCGCGTCGCCGGGCTTGACCGTGCCCGCTGCGATCTGGCCGGAGAAACCGCGGAAATCGAGGTTGGGGCGGTTGACCCACTGCACGCTCATCCGGAACGGCTTGGCCTGGTCGTCGTCGACATCGACATCGACGGCTTCGAGATGCTCCATCAGCGTCGGGCCGGAATACCAGGGCATGGTTTCGGACCTGAGGGAGATGTTGTCGCCCTTGAAGCCCGAGATAGGCATCGGCGTGAACGTCGAGATGCCGATGCTCTGCGCGAACGCCGCATAGTCCGCGACGATCTCGTCGTAGGGCGCCTGGTCGTAGCCGATCAGGTCCATCTTGTTGACGGCGAGCACGAGGTTCCGGATGCCGATCAGGTGCGCCAGATAGCTGTGGCGCTTGGTCTGCGTCAGCACGCCCTTGCGCGCATCGACCAGGATCACGGCGAGGTCGGCGGTCGATGCGCCCGTCACCATGTTGCGCGTATATTGCTCGTGGCCGGGGGTGTCGGCGACGATGAACTTGCGTTTTTCGGTCGAGAAGAAGCGATAGGCGACGTCGATCGTGATCCCCTGTTCGCGCTCGGCGGCGAGCCCGTCGACCAATAGCGCGAAGTCGATCTCGCCACCTTGCGTGCCCACGCGCTTGCTGTCCGCCTCGAGCGCCGCGAGTTGATCCTCGAAGATCATCTTCGAATCGTACAGCAGCCGGCCGATCAGCGTCGACTTGCCGTCGTCGACCGAACCGCAGGTGATGAAGCGCAGCATCGTCTTGTTGCGGTGCTGATCGAGATACGCGTCGATATCCTCGGCGATCAACGCGTCGGTCTGGTAGGCCGATTCCTGGATTGCGATGTCGCTCATCAGAAATACCCCTCCTGCTTCTTCTTCTCCATGCCAGCGCCGCCGGCATCCTTGTCGATCGCGCGACCCTGGCGCTCGCTGGTGGTGGTCAGCAGCGTTTCCTGGATGATCTCGGACAGCGTCGACGCCGTGCTCTCGACCGCGCCGGTCAGCGGGTAGCAACCAAGCGTGCGGAAGCGGATCGATCGATCGACCGGGACTTCGCCGGGTTCGAGGCGGAAGCGGTCGTCGTCGACCATCAGCAGCATGCCCTCGCGCTCGACCGTGGGGCGCACGCCCGCGTAGTAGAGCGGGACAATCGGCACGTTGTTGAGCTGGATATATTGCCAAACGTCGAGTTCGGTCCAGTTCGAGATCGGGAACACGCGGATGCTCTCGCCCTTCGATTTTCGCGCATTGTAGAGGTTCCACAATTCGGGGCGCTGGTTCTTCGGGTCCCAGCCATGCGTCGCGGTGCGGAACGAGATGATGCGTTCCTTCGCACGCGATTTCTCCTCGTCGCGCCGCGCGCCACCGAATGCCGCGTCGAACCCATGCAGGTTGAGCGCCTGCTTCAAGCCCTCGGTCTTCCACATGTCGGTGTGGAGCGCGCCGTGATCGAACGGATTGATCCCACGTTCGGCGGCTTCGGGGTTCTGGTAGACGAGCAGTTCCATCCCGCTCTCGGCCGCCATCCGGTCGCGTAACTTGTACATCTCCTGGAATTTCCAGGTCGTGTCGACGTGCAGCAGCGGGAAGGGCGGGGGCGACGGATAGAACGCCTTGCGCGCGAGGTGCAGCATCACGGCCGAATCCTTGCCGACAGAATACAGCATCACCGGCTTGTCGGCCTCGGCGACGACTTCGCGCAGGATGTGGATCGCCTCCGCCTCGAGCCGTTCCAGATGGGTGAGTGTCTTCGCCATGATGTGTCTCCGCGGCGCCGTTTGCCCGGCGCAGGGCGGTGTCGGCAATCAATGCATTCTTCGGTCGGGGAACGCTTCGCTATCTCATGCCCGGCGACGGCGGTCCGGGTCCAGACGATGTCGTCTGTGACCACGAGGTTTTCGACACGCCTTCCAGCACGCGGGATACTTCTCTCCCTCTCGTCGTTTGAAGCCGCATCTTCAACCAATCGAAAGAGACCAGCCATGAACACCGATACCCTCAGCGGCGCGGCAACCGACACCAGCGGCAAGATCAAGGAAACCCTCGGCGGTGCACTCGGCGACAAGTCGCTGCAGAGCGAAGGTGCCGCGGATCAGCTGACCGGGACGGTGCAGAAGACGGTTGGCCAGGCCAAGGATGCGGTCGAAGAGAACATCCGGCCGCTGGTCGACTATGTCCGCCAGTTCTCCAAGGAGCGTCCGTTCACCGCGGCAGCGGTTGCAGGCGTCCTCGGGATCGCGCTGATCAACACCCTGCGCGGCAAGTAAGCAGGCGCGTGGCGGCGGGGTTGCAGTCCACCCCGCCGCCACCCCTACGCCATCGGAGCCGGGCATGACGAGTTATACCGATTACGACGTCGATGCTGCACGCGACCCGATAGCGCGACACCGCGGCCACAGGTCCGAAGACGATTGGGACGCTATCTGGAGTAACGCCGATCGCAACCGCGATCCACGCCGAGGGGTGAAACCGGCCCTCGCGCTGATCGCTGCCGGCGTCGCTTTTATACTTGTACGCGCAGGATGGCGCCGGATGGAATCGACGCCGATGCGCGTCGTACCCTCCGCAGTCGATATTCACGTCCGCTTGCCACCGCCTCGCTGACGGCATCCGGTCCGGTCAGAAAAGCTTGGCACCGCAAAGAGGGCCTAGCTGGCATTTTACCCTTCGATAATTGCGATCTTGCGATGCCGTGTCGAGCCGAGCCGAGCCGAAGTTATCGAGCTATGGCGCGCGCATCGACCAACGTCGTCTACCGTATTGATTTGCCGTAGGTTGTACCCGAAAACATTGCGGGCACTCGGGCAGGGGCCTAAATATGTCCCACAGCGATCATCGACGAATGGACGGCCTTGACTGATATCACCGACCGCGCCGTCGAAAGCGCCCCCAAAATGACCGCGGATGCCGAGCGTATCGCAGCGGAACTGATCGCGCAGGACGTCGGCACCGATCCGTTCGTCGCGGCCGTGCGGGCGACGCGGATGCCGATGATCATTACCAATCCCCGGCTGCCCGACAATCCCGTCGTGTTCACCAACGACGCGTTCTGCCGGTTGAGCGGCTATAGCCGGGCGGAGATCCTCGGTCGCAATTGTCGGTTTCTACAGGGGCCGGAAACCGATCCCACGACTGTCGTCAAGATTCGCGAGGCGGTGCGGCAGGTCCGGCCGATCGAGATCGACATCCAGAACCATCGCAAGGACGGTGAACTGTTCTGGAACCGCCTGTTGTTGGCGCCCGTGTACGATACTGAAGGCGTGCTCGCCTATTTCTTCGCGAGCCAGGTCGACGTGACGATCGAGCGGGAACGGCTGAAGGGGCTAGAGTCGAGCAACGCCGCGCTTCTCGCCGAACTGACCGACCGGTTGCGAATGCAGCAGGAGCAGGAGCGCGAACTGGCTTTCACGTTGAAGGCGGCACGCTTCGGCACCTGGAGCCTGGAGATCGCCAGCAAGCAGTTGACCGCATCCGAGACGTGCAAGGAAATCTTCGGTCGGCCGAGCCACGAACCTTTCTCCTACGAGGATCGGCTCGATGCGATCCACCCCGATGATAGGGCTAAAAGCGTCGCCGAAGTCCGTCGCTGCGTCACGGAAGGGACCGACTACGACGTGGTCTACCGCATCCATCGACGCGATGGCGAGTTGCGGTGGATCGCCTCGCGCGGCCAACCCTTCTTCAACACCGAGGGCGAGGCGTTGCGGATCGCTGGCGTCTCGACCGACATCACCGATCAGCGCCGTGGCGAGATCATGCGCGCCGCACTCGTCGAACTGGGCGACGTGTTTCGCGACACCGAGCAGCCGGATGATATCTCCTTCGCGGCTGCCAAGATCATCGGTCGGACTATCGATGTCAGCCGCGTCGGGTACGGAGAGATCGACCTCGATGCGGAAACCGTGACGATCCTCCGCGATTGGAGCGCGCCCAATGTCGAGCCGTTGATCGGTAGGTTCGCGTTGCGCGATTATGGCTCTTACGTCGACGATCTGAAACGCGGCGAGGAAGTCTGTATCGAGGACTCGCGGACCGATCCGCGGACGCGAAGTTCGTACGCCGCGCTGGAGACGCTTGGAGCGCGCGCGCTCATCAATATGCCGATCATGGAGAACGGCGAGTTGGTGGCGATGCTGTATCTGGGCAACGCATGCGAAAGACGCTGGCGACCCGACGAAGTCGGGTTCGTTCGCGAAGTGGCCGAGCGCACCCGGATCGCAACCGAGCGGCGGCGCACGGAGCAGGAGCTTGCAGCTCTGGCCGCGTCGCTCGAACAGCAGGTCGCGGCGCGCACCGGCGAGCTCCAGCATGCCGAGGACGCGCTGCGCCAGTCGCAGAAAATGGAGGCGGTCGGCCAGCTCACCGGTGGCGTCGCGCATGATTTCAACAATTTGCTGACGGTCATCCGCTCGGCGACCGACCTGCTGAAGCGTCCGGACCTCAGCGCGGAACGGCGCGAACGCTATATCGACGCCATCTCCGACACCGCCGATCGTGCCGCGAAACTCACGGGGCAGCTGCTCGCCTTCGCGCGGCGACAGGCGCTCCAGCCCGAGGTGATCGACGTCGGGCATAGCCTGCGCGTCATCGCCGATATGCTGGGCACGCTGACGGGCTCGCGGATCGTCATCGACATCGACGTGCCCGAGACGCCGCTGTTCACCAACGTCGATCCGAGCCAGCTCGATACCGCGCTCGTGAACATGGCGGTCAATGCGCGTGACGCAATGGACGGCGCAGGTCATATCCTGATCGCGGTACGGCCTGCATCGTTTATCCCCGCCGTTCGCTCGCATCCGGCCGTGCCGGGACGCTATGTCGCGATCTCGATGACCGACAGCGGTACCGGCATCGAACCCGAGAAATTGGAGCGGATCTTCGAGCCGTTCTTCACGACCAAGGGCGTCGGGCAGGGCACCGGCCTCGGGCTCAGCCAGGTGTTCGGGTTCGCCAAGCAATCCGAGGGCGACATCGTCGTCGAAAGCCCGCCCGGCGAGGGCGCGACCTTTACCCTGTACCTGCCACAGGTCGACGAGAGCGACCGTCCCGTCGAGGACGACACCGTCCAGACGCTGGCCGACGGTCATGGAACCTGCGTACTGGTCGTCGAGGACAACAGGGAAGTCGGGACGTTCACCACGCAGTCGCTGGCCGAACTCGGCTATGTGACGGTGTGGGCGGCCAATGCGCAGGAGGCTCTGGCGGAGCTGGGCAAGGATGCCTCGCGCTTCGATATCGTGTTCTCGGATGTGGTGATGCCGGGGATGAACGGCATCGAACTCGGCAAGGCGATCCGCGCCGACCATCCAAGCCTGCCGGTCGTGCTGACGTCGGGGTACAGCAATATCCTCGCGCAGGACGGCACGCACGGGTTCGAACTGCTCCACAAGCCGTATTCGGTCGAGCAATTGTCGCGCGTACTGCGCAAGGCGGCGGGCTGGGGAAGCGCCGACAGGAGTTCGGACGGCTCTGCGGAATAAAGGAGCGGCCGCCGATCCGCGCGTGAAAGGCTCATACGGTCGGCGCCATCAACGACCGGATACGCTGCGCCGTTTCCGGAGTGGCGGGATTGTAGACGATCATCCCGAGTTCCGGCCGACCGTCGACCGCAAACGCCGAGAATTCGAGCTCGAGCAGGCCGTGTACCGGGTGGTGAAGCCGCTTCAGGCCGTCCGCGTGCCGGGCGACGTTGTTGTCGCGCCACAACGCATCGAACTCGGGACTGAGCCGCGATAGTTCCTCGACCAGTTGGCTGATCTCCGCGCCCGCGCCTGCACGCGCGGCATCTGCGCGAAACGCACCTACGACGTAACGGGCAACGTTGAGCCAGTCCTCCTGCGCCGCCTTGATGCTCGCATTGGTGAACATCAGGCGCAGGATGTTGCGCTGGTCGCGGGGTAGCGTCGCGTAGTCGGTGAGCAGGGTCGCCGCCGCCGCGTTCCACGCGACCACGTCCCAGGTCGGCGTCTTTACGATCGCCGGACTGAATTCGAGCGCATCCAGTACGCGCTGAAGCCGCGGCGTGACTTCGTCGGAGGCGCGATAGGTCGCTTCGGGCGGGTGGCCGAGACCGAGGACGAACAGGTGCTCGCGCTCCGGCTCGGTCAGCATCAGGCCGCCGGCGATGCGGTTGAGGACGTCGGCCGACGGCGCGCCGCCGCGGCCCTGTTCGAGCCAGGTGTACCAGGTCGCCGAGATGTTCGCGCGCTGGGCGACTTCCTCGCGGCGCAGGCCGGGCGTCCGGCGCCGTCCACCGCTGAACCCGAACGCCGCGGCGTCCATACGTGCCCGGCGATCGCGCAGGAACGTGGCGAGCGCATTGTCAGTCTCGATAGACATCGCCATCCTGTTGAAGATTATACCATGATAAGGTCACTACTTTTACAGGTGTCGAAATACGCCCAAGTCTTGCTCCGGACAATATCGGAGAGTTTGGATGCGTGTATTTTTGACGGGTGCGACGGGCTTTATCGGGTCGCGTATCGTGCCGGAACTGCTGAGTGCCGGGCATGAGGTTCTGGGTCTTACGCGATCCGACGTAGGTGCTCGTTCGCTTGAGGAAGCTGGCGCCGAGGTGCACCGCGGCGATCTCGTCGATCTCGACAGCCTGCGTAGCGGGGCGGAGCAGGCCGATGCGGTGATCCACACCGCGTTCGACCATGAGTTCACCAACTTCGTAGCGAACTGCGAAAAGGATCGCCGCGTGATCGGCGCGATGGGGGAGGTGCTCAAGGGGAGCGATCGTCCCTTGATCATCACGTCGGGTACTGGGATCGGCGATACCGGCCCGGGCAAACCTGCGCTCGAGTCCGCGTTCAACTCCGATTATCACAATCCGCGGATCGCGTCGGAAAAGGCGGGGCAGGTGCTTCTGGAGGCAGGCCTCGACGTCCGTGTCATGCGGCTCCCGCAGGTTCACGATACCGTCAAGCAGGGGCTGATCACACCTTATGTCGATATCGCGCGCGAGAAGGGCGTGGTCGCCTATGTCGGTGACGGCGCCAATCGCTGGCCCGCTGCACACGTGCTGGACGTAGCGAAACTCTACGCACTCGTGCTCGACAAGGGCGAGAAGGGCGCACGGTACAATGCCGTGGCGGAGGAAGGCGTCAGCGCGCGGGCGATCGCCGAGGTCGTGGCGGCCGGGCTGGGCCTGCCGACGCTATCGCTGACGCAGGAGCAGGCGAACGATCATTTCGGCTGGTTCGGGATGTTCGCCTCGCTCGACATGCTCGCCTCCAGCGACTGGACGCGCGCGCAACTCGACTGGAACCCGACCGGTCCGGGGCTGATCGCTGATCTAGAAGCGATGGACTATGCGCCGGGCCTAGTCGCCGCCTGACCGGGCATCCCGCTGGCGGCAATTTATAGTTTGCCGTCAGCGGTATACACGTCGAGCAGATGCCGCTTGCATCGGTGCGCGGCTCGGGATCATCCTGCGACATTGTCTACGGGGGTCTCATGCGTCGTCTCATCACTGCGGTACTGCTCGCCTGCGTCGCCACGCCCGTTCTGGCCAGGACGGTGGTCGTCGAGGAGGTGTCGCTCGATCGGTTGAGGACGCTGATGAACGACGGCGGCGCGAGCAGCGTCGACATCACCCAGGCCTATCTCGCGCGGATCGCAGCGATGGATCGCAAGGGACCGGCGTTGCACAGCGTCATCGCGGTCAATCCCGAGGCGATCGCGCAGGCCAGGGCGCTCGATGCCGAGCGCAAGGCGGGGCATGTGCGCGGTCCGCTGCACGGCATCCCGATCCTCATAAAGGACAATATCGAGACCGCGGATCCGCTGCCGACGACGGCCGGCAGCCTCGCATTGCGCGACAACATGACGCGCCGGGACGCGCCCATGGTCGCCTATCTGCGGCGCGCGGGTGCGGTCATCCTCGGCAAGACCAACTTGTCGGAATGGGCGAATATCCGCTCGACTCACTCGATGAGCGGCTGGAGCGCGGTCGGCGGGCTGGTGCGCAATCCTTACGCGCTGGATCGGACCGCGTGCGGCTCCTCATCGGGATCAGGCGCCGCGGTCGCCGCGAGTTTCGCCGCGGCGGCTGTCGGCACCGAGACCGACGGTTCGGTCGTGTGCCCGTCGTCGTTGAACGGTCTGGTCGGTTTCAAGCCGTCGATCGGGTTGGTCAGTCGTACCCACGTCGTGCCGATCAGCCATAGCCAGGATACGCCGGGGCCGATGGCGCGCAGCGTGACCGACGTCGCGATCCTGTTGTCGGGCATGGTCGGTGCGGACCCGGCTGACCGCGTGACGGCGGCCGCGGTGACCAGGGATTATGCCGCGGGGCTCTCGCTCAGCGCGTTGTCCGGCATGCGGGTCGGCGTCGTCCGGCCCGACGGCATGTCCGCGGATCTCGTCGTCCGCTACAATGCGGCGCTGAATGTGCTGCGGGCGGCGGGCGCCGTGCTGGTCGAAGTGAAGACGCCGAAACTCGACGGACTGGGCGAGGCCGAACTGATGGTTCTGAAAACCGAACTCAAGGCCGACCTGAACACCTATCTCGCGACCACGCCAGCGGCAGTACAGACGAAGACGCTGGGCGCGGTCATCGCCTTCAACCGCGCGAACGCCGCGACCGAGATGCCGTTCTTCGCGCAGGAATTGTTCGAGGATGCGGACAAGACCAAGGGGCTCGACGATCCCGCCTACAAGGCCGCGCGCGCGACCTCGCTGCGGCTGGCAGGCGCGCAAGGGATCGACGCGATGCTGCGCGCGGCGGGTGCGCAGATCTTGGTCGAGCCGACCTATGACGCGGCATGGCTGAGCGACCCGGTCTACGGCGACACCTATGCCGGACCCTCCGCCGCGACATTGCCAGCGGTCGCCGGTTATCCGCATCTGACCGTGCCGATGGGTCTCGTACGCGGATTGCCTGTCGGTCTGTCGTTCATCGCCACCAAGGACGCCGACCAGACCGTGCTACGCGCCGGCTATGCCTATGAACAGCGCGCCAAGGCCCGGTCGGCGCCGCGGTATTTACCGAGCATCGCCGTCGAACGGTGAGCCGAGGGGGGGCTTACCCCTCCTTCTGCTTCGTCTCGGGCATCGCGAAGAAATACAGCATGAAACCGGCGCCCGCGACGACGGCCAGGGTCAGGAAACTCACGCTGTAGCCAGCCCACACGATGATCGCACCGGCCAGCGTCGCGGACAAGGCCGCACCCAAACCCTGCGCGCTCGCCACTGCGCCCTGGCTGACGTTGAAGCGCCCTGTCCCCTTGGTCAGGTCGGCGATCACGACCGGGAACAGCGCGCCGAAGATACCCGCGCCGATGCCGTCCAGCGCCTGCACGCCGACCAGCCACCACGGATTGTCCGACACGGTATACAGTGCACCGCGCGCTGCGAGGAACCCGAAGGCGACGAGGAACAACGGCTTGGTGCCCCATTTCTCGGTGTTGCGGCCGACCACGATCGCGACCGGTACCATCACAAGCTGCGCCGCAACGATGCACGCGGCGGTCAGCGACGTCGCCTGGTCCTTGCCGACGGTCCGCGCGAGCAACTGGCTGACCGACGTCAGCATCGCCGCGTTGGCGAGGTGGAACAGGAACGCCGTCCCCGCGAAGATCATCAGCGGCTTGTTCTCGACCAGCGCCTTCCACCCGCTCGGCTGCTCGCAATCGTCTTCCGGCTCGCAATCGAGACCGCGTGCGACCGCGTTGTCGATGTCGTCGTTCTTGATCCGCGACGCGGTCACGATGCTGGCCACCGTCAACGCGCCCATCAGGTAGAAGACGACGACCGGTCCGAACTTCCACGCGAGCACGCCCGCGAGCGCCGCCGACACGGCGTTGCCCGCGTGATTGAACGCCTCGTTGCGACCGACGCGCTTGGCGAACAGTTTCGGGCCGACCAGCCCCAGCGTGATGGCGGAGATCGCCGGCGCGAACACCGCGCCCGCAACCGCCGCGATCGACTGGGTGACCGCAACCGCGGTAAAGCCACTGACGATTGGCAGCGATACGCTGCTGAGCGTCACGAGCAACGCGGCGATCATCACGATCCGCGGCTTGTTCCTGCTGCGATCGATCAACCCGCCCGCGGGCGTCTGCGAGATCAGGCCGACGATCCCGGCGATCGTCAGGATCATGCCCACCGTCGCCTCGTTCCAGCCATGCGCAGGCCCACGTACCGCGACGAGATAGATTGCCAGATAAGGCCCGAGCCCGTCGCGAACGTCGGCAAGGAAGAAGTTCAGCGCGTCGAGCGTCTTCTTGGGCGCGGACGTGGCGTCCGACCCGCCCTTGGCCTTGCCGTTGTTGGCGGATGCCGTGTCCGTCGTGGCCATGAGAATTCCCTGAAATATCGGTGTGGTCGAGCCGGGTGCCGCTCGAGAAACCCGCGAGACGTCGGATCGCTAAAGCTGCGGCGCCGGGCAAAGTTTCCACGCCGCCGAAATATTATTCGGCTTGATTTTCTCCAGTGATGTCAAAAGCTAAACCGAAACTGAACGGGTCCGTTAAGTCTCAAATCATGAAGCTATTGTCACGGAACGATGAACGCGCAGCGTCGCTATGGGCAGCATCGGCGGATCATCTGCCACACGACTTGAAAGAGCTTTAATGACAGGATGCCTGACCTGGATTCACTTTGGCGATCTGCATGTCGACGAGGCCGATGCGTATGAAGGACTGTCCCGGTTTAGCGCGCTGATTGCGAGTGCCGGGGCGCATCTGGGCAGTGCGGTCGACTTCGCGCTGTTGCCCGGCGACAATGCCAATCACGGTACCGACGACCAATATGCGCGGATCGCGGACGCAATGAAGGGGCTGTCGTTGCCGTGGCAAATTCTGGCGGGCGATCATGATTTCGAGCCCGGCGACCTTACCGCGATGCGCACGATCACAGCGAAGATGGCGCCCTATGCGGAGACGATCGCGGGTTATCGCTGCCTGTTCCTCGATATCGTCTCGGCGGGGAAGGGCGGTCCCGACTTCCGGATCGACCCGGCCCAGCGCGCCTGGATCGAACGCGAACTGAGCGCCGCCGCGGTCGCTGGCGAACCGGTCGCGGTGTTCATGCATGCCTATCCCGGCGACCTGCGCGATGATCCCGACGGTATCGCCGGGCTGTTCGCCGCGCACCGCGTCGAGTTCGTCGATACCGGTCACACGCATTATAACGAGCTGCTCAACGACGGCCGCGTGATCTACGGCGCGACCCGCTCGACCGGACAGGTCGAGGAGGGCGCACCCGGTTTCTCGATCGTCACGCTCGATGACGGCGTGCCGAGCTGGCGGTTCCAGGCGATCGACGATCCCTGGCCACTCGTCCAGATCACCAGCCCCGCCGATCGTCGCCTGATCACTGACCCGGCGCGTGCCGACAACGTGCCCGGACGCGCCTTCACGGTCCGCGCGAAGGTGTTCGGCAGCGCAGACACGGTGTCGCTGCACGTCGATGACGGCCAAGCCGTCCCGATGACGCGCGTCGACGGCGTGCCCTCGCTTTGGAGCGCCTCTGTCGATGGCGTAGCGGATGGCCTCCACCATCTCGCCGTCCGGTGTGACGGGAGCGAGGATCGGATCGAGATTCTCGTCCGCAACGCAGGGCCACGACCGAAGCGCAATCCTCCCGTAGCGCTCGGCCGCGACGTGAACGCGATCGGTGCCTGGCCCGAGCGTGGTATCGACGGCGCGCAACGCGGCCCCAACAAAAACGGACTCGATTGGTGAATACGGCAATGATGACGATGGTCCCGCGTATCGGCGCGCGGATGCCCGCGGCATGACGCTCCAGACCTACGCGATCTGGGCGATCTGCTTCGTCGCGACCTTCGGCGTGATCACGCGTCCGTTCAAGCTGCCCGAAGCGGTCTGGGCGGTCGCTGGCGCGGCGGTGTTGCTCGTGTTCGGACTGATGTCGCCCGGTGCAGCATGGGCCGCGGTGCTGAAGGGTGGCGACGTCTACCTGTTCCTGATCGGTATGATGCTGCTGTCCGAGGTCGCCCGCGAACAGGGACTGTTCGACTGGGTCGCCGAGCACGCGGTGCGCCTCGCAAAGGGATCGACCAGCCGCCTGTTCGCGCTCGTCTTCGGCGTCGGCATCGTTGTGACGACCTTCCTGTCGAACGACGCGACCGCAGTGGTGCTGACCCCCGCCGTCTATGCCGCAGCCAAGAAAGCGAAGGCGGACCCGCTGCCGATGCTGTTCGCCTGCGCGCTGATCGCCAACGCGGCGAGCTTCGTCCTGCCGATTTCGAACCCCGCAAACCTCGTACTGTACGGTGGCGAGATGCCGTCGCTTGGCGCGTGGATGGCGTCGTTCGCACTGCCGTCGTTGCTGTCGATCGGCGTGACGTTCCTTATGCTTCGCTGGGTCGAGCGCGAGCGGCTCACTGGGCAATGTGAGATCGTCGTCGAGACCGGCACGCTGCCGCGTGGTGGCAAGATCGCGTTTGGTGGAATCGTCGCGACAGCGGCCCTACTGATCGCTGCGTCCGCACGGGGCTATGAGCTGGGACTGCCGACCTGCCTGGCCGGTATCGCGACGATGGCCGCGATCTGCATCGGGGAGCGCAAGTCGCCCTTCACGACGCTCAGCTCGGTATCCTGGGCGGTGCTGCCGCTGGTCGCGGGCCTGTTCGTGCTGGTCGAGGCACTCGCAAGCACCGGCGTTATCACGATGCTGGCGCGCTGGCTGGCGGCGGGGGCAGCGCACTCGCCATCGACGACCGCAGGCATTGCGGGCACGATCCTGGCATTCGGTTCGAACCTGATGAACAACCTGCCAGCTGGGTTGATCGCGAGCACCACGCTGCAACAGGCCCATGTCCCGCAGATCGTTACCGATGGATTGCTGATCGGCGTCGACCTCGGCCCGAACCTGTCGATCACCGGCTCGCTAGCCACCATCCTCTGGCTGACCGCAATCCGCCGCGAGGGCGAGGACGTCGGCTTCTGGCGGTTCCTGAAGGTCGGCGCGGTCGTAATGCCGCCCGCGCTTTTCGCGGCACTCGGGGCGCGGTTGATCGTCGGCTGAGCGACCGGGTCGAGTACGCGAAATTGCGTCACGAGACGCTTGGCAGACCTCCCCCACACTGACTATACCGGTCGGTACTGAAATACGGACTCGGCGGATGCAACGACACCGCCGGCTCAACAGGAGAGTGGCGATGTCGATACTTATCAACGGGTCAGCGGTGGCGCTGCCCGACGATCCTCGTGTCTCGCTGCTCGATCTGTTGCGCGAAGGGCTACATCTGGCCGGCACCAAGAAGGGCTGCAACCAGGGCGCGTGTGGCGCCTGCACCGTACTCGTCGATGGGGAACGGATCGTCTCCTGCCTCGCCCTCGCGGTGCAGTATGACGGGCGGCAGGTGACGACGATCGAGGGGCTGGCCGACGGCGATGCGCTGCATCCGTTGCAGCAGGCGTTCATCGATCACGACGGCTTCCAGTGCGGCTATTGTACGCCCGGCCAGATCTGTTCGGCGATCGGCATGGCGGCTGAGGCGAAGCGGGGCGTGCCAAGCCATGTCAGCGCCGATCTCACCGCCGACGTGACGCTGACCCGCGAGGAATTGCAGGAGCGGATGAGCGGCAATCTGTGCCGCTGCGGTGCGCATAACGGGATCATCGACGCGATCCGCGAAACCGTAGCAGCGGAGATGACGGCATGACCCCCTTCACCTACGCGCGCGCTGAGAACGCCGCAGACGCTCTCCGGCTCGGGCAGGCGAATGCGACGGCATACCTTGGCGGGGGTACCAACCTGGTCGACCTGATCCGGGAGACGGTCGCTAAGCCAAGCACGCTGGTCGACGTGACCGGGCTGTCGAACGAGATCGAGGAGACCGAGAGCGGCGGGCTGATGATCGGCGCGGCGGTGCGCAACACCGCGCTTGCCGAACATCTGGCTGTGCGGACGCGCTATCCGGTATTGTCGCGCGCGATCCTGGCGGGCGCGTCGGCGCAGATCCGGAACATGGCGACGGTCGGCGGCAACCTGCTCCAGCGGACCCGGTGTACCTATTTCTACGACACCGACGGATCGCGCTGCAACAAACGCGCGCCGGGGTCGGGCTGCGACGCGATCGAGGGTTTCACGCGGGGACACGCCATTCTCGGTGCGTCGTTGGCGTGCGTCGCGACGCATCCGTCGGACATGTGCGTGGCACTCGCCGCGCTCGACGCGATCGTGCATCTGCACGGGCGGGGTGGGGCACGCACCTTGCCGTTCACCGATCTTCACCGCCTGCCGGGCGATCATCCCGAGTTCGATACCGTGCTCGAGCCGGGCGAACTCATCACCGCGATCGAACTGCCGCCGCTAAGTTTCGCGGCCAACTCGACCTATCGCAAGGTGCGCGACCGGGCGAGCTACGCCTTCGCGCTCGTCTCGATCGCAGCCGCGCTGGAGATCGAGGACGGCGTCATCAAGGACGTGCGGATCGCGCTTGGCGGGGTCGCGCACAAGCCGTGGCGCGCGTCGAAGGCGGAGGCAGCATTACGGGGCGGCCCCGCGACCGAGGAGGCGTTCCTCGCCGCCGCCGTCGCCGAGATGGCGGACGCCGCGCCGCTGCGCGACAACGGTTTCAAGATCGCACTGACCAAGCGCACCCTCGTCGCCGTGCTTGGCGACCTTGCCGGAGCAGCAGCATGAGCATCGTCGATACGGTCAAGGAAACCGCGCAAGGCCTGGTCCAGGGCGCGATGAGCAAGCTCGTGCCGCTCGCCCCCGACAGCTGGGTTCCGGGCGGCGTGCCCGATCCGCTGATCCGTCAGCAGCATGGGCTGATCGGTACGTCGGTGTCGCGGCTGGATGGCCCGCTCAAGGTGCGCGGTGCGGCAACCTTCGCGGCCGAGTTCCCGCTGGAGGGCATGGTCTACGCCGCGCTCGCCTATGCGACGATTCCGCGCGGGCGGATCGCGGCGATCGATACCGCGGCTGCGGAGGCTGCGCCGGGCGTCGTGGTAGTGATGACGCACCTGAACGCGCCCCGGATGAACCCGCCGGCGGTGTTCGGCTCTTCGCCCACCGCGGCGGGGCCTGCCGACCTGCCGATCATGCAAGACGACCGCGTCCACTGGAACGGTCAGCCGATCGCGGTCGTACTCGCCGAGACGCAGGAGCAGGCCGATCACGCCAAGTCGCTGATCGTCGCGACCTACGCCGCCGAGCCGTCGACCACCTCGCTCGCTGCGGCAATGGCGGAGGGACCGCAGCCGGGCCTGTTCATGGGTCAGCCGTTGCTGAACGAGATCGGCGATGCGGATGCGATGTTCGCGGCGGCGGCGCACAAGGTCGATAATGTCTATCGCACGCCGCGTCACAACCACAACGCGATCGAGCCGCATGCCGCGACGATCGCGTGGGTCGGCGACGAATTGGTCGTCCACGACGCGACGCAGCTCGTCACCGCAGAGGCGCAGACGATCGCCGACGTGTTCGACTTGAAGGCGGCGCAGGTCCGCGTCACCTCGCCATTCGTCGGCGGCGGGTTCGGTGGCAAATGCCTGTGGGATCACCAGATCCTCGGTGCCGCCGCCGCCAAGCTCGTGCAGCGCCCGGTCCGCATCGCTCTGTCGCGCGAGGGCGTATACCGCGTCGTCGGCGGGCGGACGCTGACCGAGCAACGCGTCGCGATCGGCGCGGACGCGGACGGCCGCTTCAAGGCGCTGGTCCACACCGGCATCGCCGCGATGACGCCGCACAACAACATGCCCGAACCCTTCATCCTCGGCACGCGCGGTGGCTACGCCGCAGACAGCTTCAAGCTGTCGGTCGAGACGGTCACGATGAACATGCTTGCGAACACATTCATGCGCGCACCGGGCGAGGCGGTCGGCACGTTCGCGCTGGAATCGGCGATCGACGAGCTGGCGGTCGAACTCGACATGGACCCGATCGCGCTGCGCATCCGCAACGAGCCGGACAAGGAACCGACCACGGGCCTGCCATTCTCGTCGCGGCATATCGTCGAGGCATGGCGCAGCGGTGCGGAGCGGTTCGGCTGGAGCGAGCGGAGCGCGAAGCCAGGAACGCGTCGCGAAGGCGAGTGGCTGATCGGCATGGGCTGCGCGACGGGGACCTATCCCTATTACCGTATGCCGGGCGCTGCCGCACGGATCACGCTGCGTCGTAACGGGGATGCCCTTGTCGAGATCGCCGCGCATGAGATGGGGATGGGGACCTCGACGACGACCGCGATGGTGGCCGCCGATCGCCTCGGGCTCCCGCTCGAACGCGTCTCGGTCGGCTATGGCGATTCGATCATCCCCGGCGCGATCCTGGCGGGTGGCTCGCAGCAGACCGCGGCGATCGGCGCCGCGGTGATCGCCGCGCATCATGCGCTGGTCGCCGAACTGCTGAAGCTTGCGGGCAATGATTCGCCGCTCGCGGGCCTATCGCCGGACGAGGTCGGAAGCGAGGATGGCGGGCTCGCCAAGCTCGACGACCCGACCCGCCGCGAAAGCTATGTCTCGATCCTCGATCGGGCGCAGCGCGAGAGCGTCGTTGTCAGTGAGGAAGCGTCGCAGCCGCTCGAGCTCATGCACTGGTCGATGCATTCGCACAGTGCGCTGTTCTGCGAGGTCCGCGTCAACGCGGTCACTGGCGAGACCCGCGTCAGACGCTTCCTGGGCGCATTCGATTGCGGTCGAATTCTCAATCCCAAGACCGCGCGCAGCCAGTTCCGCGGCGGGATCGTCATGGGCCTCGGCATGGCGCTGATGGAGGAAACGCAGTTCGACGAGCGCAACGGCCGCATCATGAACCCGAGCCTCGCCGAATATCACGTGCCCGTGCACCTCGACGTCCCCGAGATCGACGTGATCTGGACCGACATCGCCGACCCGCACACGCCGATGGGCGCGCACGGCGTGGGCGAGATCGGCATCACCGGCGTCGCCGCGGCGGTGGCGAACGCGATCTACAACGCCACGGGAACGCGCGTGCGTGACTTGCCGATCACGCTGGACAAGGTGCTGATCTGATCGGAGAGCGTATTGCCAGTCCTGCCGGAGATCGCCTGCATGGACTGGCATACCGATCTGGCGGGGAAGAGTTGCGCGATGGCCTTTCGTTTCGTCCCGGTGGGCTGTCTCATCGCGCTGCTGTCTCTCGCCACGCCGGTCGCAATCTCGGCACAGGACGCGACGGCCAAGCGGCTCGTCCTGATCGATGACGACGTCGTCGGACTGAACGGCACGCCTGCACTGCTGCTTCAGGCACCGGGCGTCGAGGTGCTGGGGATCACCACGACCAGCGGTTCGGTCTGGCGCGATACCGCAACGGCCTATGCGCTGCGGACCGTCGAGATCCTCGGGCGCACCGACGTGCCGGTGGTGCCGGGCGCAACCTATCCATTGGTGAACAGCGAGGCGGCGACAAAGCGGTGGGAGGGGCTCTACGGACGGCTCGAGTTCAAGGGGCCGTGGACGGAGCCCGTGTCCGGCGATACGGCTGGTACGCCGTCGCCTTCGGTCGTGCCCAGCCTGCCGATCGGCGATCCCGCTACCAAACCGTCCGGCGAGATCGCCGCCGCGTTCCTCGTCCGGATGGTCCGCGCGCACCCGCACCAGATCACGCTGTTCGCCACCGGCCCGATGACCAACATCGCGCTCGCGCAAAGCCTCGACCCGAGCTTCGCCGCGAATGTGAAAGAGCTCGTCTACATGGGCGGCAGCCTGAATCCACAGCAGTCGATCGACACGCCGGCGGCTGCCGCGTTCGCGCGCGAGTTCGTCAATACGCCGCGCCGAGAGTTCAACATCCGCTGGGATCCCGAAGCCGCGCGGATCATGGCGCACGGGGCGTGGCCGAAGGTGACGATGGTCCCGATCGACCCGTCGACGGGCACGCAGTGGACGCGCGGCTTCCTCGACAGCCTCAAGCCAGCCCGCACAGCACTCACCGACACACTTCAGACCGGGCTCGAACCGGGGTTTCCGATGTGGGACGAGATCGCGGCGATGGTCTGGCTGGCGCCCGCCGTCGTCACCCGCGCCGAGGTGCTCTACATCGATTTCGACACCAGCCAGACCGCCGGATACGGCGATACCCTATCGTGGCACGACGCATACCGCCCACATCTCGGCGAGCGCGCGCAGACCGTCGTGCTTCGCGTCGACCGGGCGAGGATGGAGACGGCGATGCGCGCGCTCTACCGGCGACCCCTCAAGCGCTGAACGTCATCGCGGCAGCGCGGACTGGGGCAAAGATGTCGCGGTCCCCAGCAAAAATGCATCGCGGTTCATCGCGTCTATTGCCGCGCGTTACAGCGGTGTTACCGATTGGCGACGGATCCGGGTCACACGGATCGACGCAGGAGGATGTTCGAAACCCAAGGGGGGACCATCCATGATTCGCTTGCCCGTTCGTACGTCTGCCATCGCCCGCCTGCTCGCCGCCAGCGCGCCGCTGCTCGTTTTCGCCGTGCCCGCCGTCGCACAGGAACAAGGGCCGGCTGCACAAGCGGTGAGCGATCCGGCGAGCGACCAAGGCGTCGGTGAGATCGTCGTCACCGCGACCCGCCGCCGGGAATCGTCGAAGGACGTGCCGCTCGCGGTCACCGCGATCAGCGGCGAGAAGCTCGACGTGCTCAATTCGAGCGGCCTCGACATCCGCTTCCTCGCCGGACGGACGCCGAGCCTCCAGGTCGAATCCTCCTTCGGCCGCACCTTCCCGCGCTTCTACATCCGCGGCCTCGGCAACACCGATTTCGATCCCAACGCCGCGCAGCCGGTGTCGGTGGTGTATGACGACGTCGCGCTCGAAAACCCGATGCTGAAGTCGTTCCCGGTCTTCGATCTGCAAAGCGTCGAAGTGCTGCGCGGTCCGCAGGGCACGTTGTTCGGGCGCAACACGCCCGCGGGCGTCGTGAAGATCGATTCCGCCAAGCCGAACCCGGACAAGGTCTCGGGCTATGCGACCGGATCCTGGGCGACCTACAACACGATCAATGGCGAGGCGGCGATCAACCTGCCGATCGGCAACGGCTTCGCCTTCCGCGCGTCGGGGATAATCCAGTCGCGCGACGATTGGGTGAAGAACGACTCCACGACGGGCAATGCGGATCGCAAGCTCGAGGGCTATCGCGACGTCGCCGGTCGCTTCCAGCTCGGCTATACCAGCAGCGACTTCAACGCCTTGCTGAACGTCCACGTCCGCGACCTGACGGGCTCGCCACGCATCTTCCGCGCCGGGCTGTTCAAGCCGGGCACCAACGACTTCAACACCGGGTTCGACCCCAAGCACGTCACGCTCGACGGCTATACCAGCCAGAGCCTCACGCAATGGGGCACCAACCTGCGGCTCGACTATCACCTCGACGGCATCGGCACGTTCTACTCGGTCACCGGCTACGAGCAGGCGAAGGTCGAGAGCACCGGCGATGTCGACGGCGGCAACAACTACACGTTCCTCGGCGGCACGATCGGCGCGATCGGCGTCGGGCTGTTCCCGTCGAACACCGGCGGCCTGACCAAGCCCAAGGAGTTCAGCCAGGAACTGCGCTACGCCAGCGAGGACATGAACGGCATCCGCCTCCAGGGCGGGCTGTATTACTTCCACCAGACGCTGCGCTATCACCAGTACGACTATGCGTTCGGCGGTACCGGATCGCGGGCGACCGATCTCGACCAGGATATCTTCCACGACAACCGCAACGAGAATTACGGCGCGTTCGCCTCGATCGAGGCCAAGCCGACCGAACTGCTGACGTTGCGCGCGGGCGTCCGCTATTCTCACGACTATCGCAACGACCTCGTGACCGCACCGATCCCCGGCACCGGGATCAGCGACACGCTGCCCGCGCGCGCGGTCGTTCGTGGCTCGAACGTGACCTGGGACGCGAGCGCGACCTATGAACTGACGCCCGCGATCAACGTCTATACGCGGCTCGCGACCGGCTATCAGGGCCCGGCGATCCAGGACCGCGTGACCTTCGGCAGCGTCCAGAGCACCGCGCCGAAGCAGACGACCTTCTCGGGCGAGAGCGGTTTCAAGGGCACGCTGCTCGATCAGAAAGTGAACTTCTCGCTCGACGCCTATTGGTACAGCACCAAGGACCTGCAGATCACCGCGGTCGGCGGCAGCAGCAATTCGGCACGCCTGATCAGTGCGAACAAGGCGATCGGCTACGGCGTCGAGGGCGAATTCGAGGCGCGGCCATTGCCCGAACTGACGCTGACCGCAAGCGGCAGCTACAACTTCACCGAGATCCGCGATCGGGGCATTGGCGTCGGCGTTTGCGCGACCTGCACCGTGCTCGATCCGATCGTCAACGGGTTCGCGGTGATCGACGGCAACGATCTTCCCCAGGCACCGCGCTGGATCGCCAACTGGACCGCACGCTACGGCATCCCGCTCGCGAACGGCGGCGAGGTCTACGCCTATACCGACTGGGTCTATCGCAGCCGTATCAACTTCTTCCTGTACGAAGCGGTCGAGTTCACCGGCAAGTCGTCGCTCGAAGGCGGCCTCAAGGTCGGCTATAAATCGCCGAAGGGGTACGAGGTCGGCGCGTTCGTCCGCAATATCACCAACCAGTATCGCAGCATCAGTGCGATCGACTTCAACAACCTGACTGGCATGATCAACGAACCGCGGATCATCGGCGGTCAGTTCAAGGTCGCGTTCTGATGAAATGAATGTCCATGGAAGCCTTCGCGATACCGGCGCATAGGCTTCCGATTTGGAAGTGATTAGGACTGAGCTGAACTCAGGCCGTTTATTTAACAATTAAGGCTGGACCAGCTCCATAGGGGGCGGCTCTGGCATCGTCTCGTGCGGGGACAGGATGATGGGCCGGCGCGTGAGCACCGGCCCAGACAGTCAGTTGCTGTCCGAATTATTGTCATCTTCGTGATCGATGATCAGATAGGCAACGCCAGCGATGATGCCGGCGCCGATGACGATCGGAACGATGCTCTGACCGGCAAGCTTGCTCGACTTCTTGGTCGGCGTGCCCGCACGAACTGCCGGTGCCAGCGAAAGCGACCCTGCCGAGTTCGCGCCTGCGGGCGCTGCGATGGCTGCGACTGGCATTGCCGTCATTGCGATGGCCGAAGCGCCAAGAATCCATGTTTTAATCATAAGTCACTCTCTCATGTACAAGCCGGTTCGGCCGCCCCGCCCCAACGGTTTTAACATAGGATGGTTCCTGCGCGCGAAATGCAGCGCTAGTTCCGCGTGACGTGAATAACTAACACCCTGTCTTCACAAGCCACGATACCTGCGGCCGTTCAGCAAAATCGCGGGGTCGATCTAACTGGGCTCTGTGCGAGGGTCCGCCCTAATCCCCTGGTACCACACAGAATCTTCAACCGGGGATGCCCCAATTGGCCTCCTCGCTGGCGGCCTTTGCCGTACGCACGAGGTGCTCGACATAGTTCTGGAAGATCGGAACGGTGAACGTGACCAGGGTCGGCTCGCCCTTTGGCTCCTTGAAGGTCAGTACGACGAACCGCTGGCCGTCCTCGTCGAGGACAAGCCCGGCCTCCATCGCGCCGGGGCCGCTGGGGGTGAGGATCGTTGCTGTCATGTCGAATACTCGTCGGCAGGGTTTGCTCCGTCAGTAGCGCCCCGCGCTTCCGTGTCCATGCACCGTTCTACGATCGGCGCAGGTCCCGGACCTCGATCCAAGTGATCGGTCGATCGCGGCCCGCGCACGTGATGAACAAATTCTGAGACTCGGCATCGTCATATTCATCGAATGCCTGGACCATCTCTTGCAGAGAGCCGCTGGCCAGAGCGCCTTCGGCATCCGCCTCATCGTCGTTGGCAGCGTTGTCCCGCATCAGCCGGGCGGGCATGTTCCACATGGTCTTCAACACGAATTCGTCTCCCGGCCCCCGGTAGATCGCGGTCGTGGCCTGTCCCTACGTCGGCGTCCAGACCAGTTCGGCGCCGTCTGCGGTCGCCTTGATCCACCGCACGACGAACCGCGAAGGGACCGGCGATTCCGCTCGCTTGGCATTAGGTCGCATGGGCTTCGATCCGGTGTTGGCGGCGTTCCCGAATTCTCCGCAGGGCAACCAGAGCAAGCGTCGCATCGGCGTCGACCCGGTTGGCAAGGTGCTCGGATCGTCCGCGGGCCTGATCGCCGACGCGTCCTAAGGCGGTCAGGGCACCGATCGGGGTGGGCATCGGCAACGCAATCGCGACCGTCATGCGGGAGCGGGGAAGCGACTCGTGTCGTTCCAACGACATGTCGTGATGCAGCAGGCGCTCTATCTGCTCACCACTGACGAGTAGCCTAGCCTGCTATTTGAAGCCGCAAGCGTTCGCTTCGCTCGCAGGGATAACAAAAGGCGCCCACTCCGCGGGCTGTAGGACGTAGCTGGGCACCGGCGGATAAGGTTGCACATCGCCACCAGAGCCAATTCAATGCATATAGTCCATAGCACTGGGCCGGTTTGATCCCCCAATAGGGTAACCATTATTTAGCTATAACTGTTTAAGAAAATGGTGGACGCACTTGGGCTCGAACCAAGGACCCGCTGATTAAGAGTCAGCTGCTCTACCAACTGAGCTATGCGTCCATTCCGGGGCGGTTTTGAGTGGCGCCCTGGTGTGACGCCCCGCTGCTGGAGGCGCGCTGTTAGCAGACTCATCGGGGGCCGCAACCCCCTTTTCGTCGATCCGAGTCCGTTTTGGGCGATCAGGCCGTTTTTTTCCGAATTAAACCGGTTTTCGCCTCACCAGCCCACCGTCTTGCGGTTCTGGCGGTCGATCGACATCAGGATGCCCAGGCACAGCAGCACGGTCATCTGCGCCGAGCTGCCGAAGCTCACCAGCGGCAACGGGATGCCGACGACGGGGGCGAGGCCCATCACCATCATCAGGTTGATCGCGACGTAAAAGAAGATCGTCGTCGACAGCCCGGCGGCGGTTAGCCGGCCGAAGCGGGTCTGCGCGCGCTGGCCGACCTCGATTCCCCAGCGGATCACCAGCAGGAACGCGAGGATCAGCAGGCAGCCGCCGACCAGGCCCCATTCCTCCGCCATCGTCGCGAAGACGAAGTCGGTATGGCCCTCGGGGAGGTAGTCGAGGTGGCTCTGCGTGCCCTGGAGGAAGCCTTTGCCCCAGATCCCGCCCGAGCCGATCGCGATCTTCGACTGGCTGATGTGATAGCCGGTGCCGAGCGGATCGCTCTCAGGATCGAGGAAGATGAGGATGCGGTTGCGCTGGTAATCGTGCAGCGCGAAATTGATCGCGAGCGGGATCGCCACCGCGGCGGTGATCGCGCCGCCGACGAACAGGCGCAGCGGTATGCCTGCGAGGAACATCACCGTCGCGCCGCCCGCGCAGATCATCAGGGCCGTGCCGAGATCGGGCTGCTTCATGACGATAGCGGCGGGGACGCCGATCAGTAGCGCCGCGGGCCATACCGCGCTGAACCGTCGCGTCTCGCCGGGCGGAAGCATGTCGTAGAATTTCGCGCATGCGAGCACGATGGCGGGCTTCATGAATTCGGACGGTTGCAGGCGGATGAAACCGAGGTCGAGCCAACGCTGCGACCCGCCCGAGACCTTGCCGAGGATCTCGACCGCGATCAGCGATACGACAATCAGCGCATAGGTCGGCAGCGAGCCCGCCTTCCACGTCCGCTCGGGGACGTAGGACAAGGCGATCGCACCGCCGAGCAGGACGAAGAAGCGGATGCCCTGCGACAGCGCCCAGGGTTTGAGCGAGCCGCCTGCCGCGGAATACAGCACGACCTGGCCGAAACAGCCGATCGCGACCACCAACAGCAGGACGCGCCACGGCAGCTTGGCGAGCGGCTCGGGGACGATACGGTTCATGGGCATGGCTTGGATGCGATCATTGCTGGCGGTCCCGCGAATCGTCCTCTGCCACGGTCGCGCCCGGCGCCGTTAGCGCCTCCTGCGTCGCGTTGGCCATGTTGGTGGCGTTCTCGACTGCGGGGGCGTCGCTGGGCACGATCGCGTCGGTCTTGGTGGCGATCGCCGCAGGCGGTGCGGATTGCGCCTTGCGGTAGGTTTCCGCGGTCGCCGCCATGCGCGTGCGGATATCGCCGCCCCAGGTTGGTTCGACCTCGGCGAGCGACTTCAGCGCACGCTCGCGGTCGAGCATGTAGGTCATGATGTCGCGGCCGATCATCGGCGTGTCGAGGTTGCGCACGGTATGGCCGTTATGCTCGAGCACGACCGCGAGCGCATACCGCGGATTATCGGCAGGCGCGAAACCGATGAAGAGCGCGTGGTCGCGCATCTTGAACGGCAGCTGCCCGTTCTTGAGCACGCCCGAGCGCCGTTCGGCCATCGTGATGCGGCGGACCTGCGCGGTGCCGGTCTTGCCCGCGATCGCGACGCCCGGGATCAGCAGTTTCGCCGCGCCGCCGGTGCCGCCCTGGTTGATCACCCCGAACATCGCGTCGCGGACGCGCGCGAGATGCTCGGAATCGATCGCGAGGGCAGGGGAGTCGCGGTGGACGTGGCTGGCGAGGATACTCGGCTGCAACGCGCGCCCCGAGGCGAGCCGCGCGGCCATCACCGCGAGCTGCAACGGGTTGGCCAGCACATAGCCCTGGCCGATCGACGCATTCAGCGAATCCGCGACGGTCCAGTCATGCTTGTACTTCTTCAGCTTCCACGCCGGATCGGGCACCGTTCCGTAGCGCTGCGTCGAGAAGGGCAGGTCGAACTTCTGGCCGAGGCCGAGCGTGCGCGCGATCGGCGCGATCGCGTTGTAGCCGACCCGCCGCGCCATCTCGTAGAAATAGATGTCGCAGCTCTGCATGATGGCGTTCTTGAGATCGAGCGGACCGTGGCCGCTTTTCTTGTGGCAGTGGAACACGCTGGTCCCGAGCCGCATCGCCCCCGAGCAATTGACGCGCGTCGACGGATCGACGCCCGCGTTCATCAGCGCAAGGCCGTTCATCGGCTTGACGGTCGAACCCGGCGGATACAGCCCCTGCGTCACCTTGTTCATCAGCGGCACGTGATCGTCGTCGCTCAGCATCTGCCATTCGAGATGGCTGATCCCGTCCGAAAAGCTGTTCGGATCATAGGCCGGCATCGACACCATCGCGAGCATCTCGCCGGTGCGGGTGTCGAGCACGACGACCGATCCGGAGTTGGTGCCGAGCCGCCTTGCCGCATATTCCTGAAGCCCCACGTCGATCGTCAGCCGTGCGGTCTTGCCGGGGACGTCGGGCTTGGTGGCGAGTTCGGCGACCAGCTTGCCGCGCGCGGTGACCTCGACTCGCTTGGCACCGGCGACGCCGCGGAGTTCGGCCTCGAGCATCTTCTCGAGCCCGTCCTTGCCGAGCTTGAAGCCGGGCGTGACGAGCAGCGGGTCGCGCGTCTTCTTATACTGTTCGGCGTTAGGCACGCCGACATAGCCGGTCAGATGCGCGACCGCGGCACCCGCCGGATAGCTGCGCGCAAACCCGCGCGTGGGCGCGACGCCGGGCAGTTCGGGCAGGCGGACGCTGACCGCGGCGAACCGCTCCCAATCGAGATTCTCAGCGACCTGGACGGGCTGGAACCCGGCGGCGTGTTCCAGATCGATCGCGATCCGCTCGACTTCCTCGGGCGGCAACTGGAGGATGCGCCCGAGCAGCGGCAGCACGCGCTCCTTGTCGCGGAGGCGGTCGGGGATGATATCGACGCGGAAATCGGTGCGGTTGTTGGCGATCGGCACGCCGTGGCGGTCGACGATCCAGCCGCGGCGGGGCGGCAGCAGCGTCATGTTGACGCGGTTGCTCTCCGACAACATCGTATAGCGTTCGTTCTGCGCGATCGACAGCCATGCCATTCGCCCGGCGAGCAGCAGCCCGACGCCGCCTTGCGCCGCGCCCAGCATCCACGCGCGCCGCGAGAAGCTGTACGCCTGCGACATCTCGGTGACGATCCGCGGGGTATTCCTCACTCGGCGCCCCGTTTGTTCTGAATCGCCGCGACGATGCGGGCCGCCAGCGGGAACATCAGGATCGTCACCGCGATCTGCGCGATCAGGATCGTGTCGACATGCGCGCCGACCGGCACTGCGATGAAGCGCCCGGCGATGATGCACGCCGCGATGAGTCCGCCACCGATCAGCCAGTCCTGCCAATAATCGCGAAACGCCAGGCGCTGCTCGATCATGTCGATCGCGACGAAGGCGAGCGACCACATCAGCACCGCGCTGCCGAGCGGCTGGCCGCTGACGAGGTCGTCGAAGAAACCAAGCGGCGCGGCGGCCCAGGGCTTGAAGGCGAACCGTGCGAGCAGCCGCCACGCGAGCAGCATGACGAACCCGAATGGCGGCAGCAGCGGGATCGTCGCGACCACCGGGATGATCGTGATCAGCGACCCGGCCATCACCGTCAGCCACGGGATCGCACGCGACCGACCCGCGGGGATCTTGGTCTCGAACGGCTTGTAGTCGACGCTGTCCATCGGGCGGGGCGGCATCATTGCTGTGTCACCGGGCGAGGCGGCGGGACCGGCATGAACATCCGCTCGACGAGCGCGAAATCGAGCGTGTCGGGATCCGCGAACGCCCGCGCCATGACCGAGTCCGAGCCCGCCTTTGTGACTCGCGCGACAGGCACGCCGGGTGCGTAGATCCCGCCGGTACCCGTCGTCACGAACAGGTCGCCCGCATTGAAGCGCACGTTGGTGGCGTTGACCGAGCGGATGTCGATCATCCCGTCGCCGCGCCCCGCTGCGATCGCCGGCATGCCGTCGCGCGTGCGGCGGACGGGCACGATGCTGTCCCCGTCGCTGAGCAACAGGATGCGCGCTGCGTTGGGCCCGGTCTCGACCACGCGACCGATCAGCCCATCGGGACCGCGCACCGGCATGCCGGGCAGCACGCCGCTCCACCGGCCCGCGTTGAGCAACGCGTAGCGCCGTCCGCTCGACGCGCTCGAACTCACCAGCCGCGCGGTAACGACCGGCACAGTCGAGCGTTCGCGGATCGCGAGCAGGCTGCGCAACCGGCGATTGTCATACGCGATCGTCCGCGCGCGCATCAGCAGCGCCCGCGTCCGCTCGCGATCGGCGCGCAACGCGACGTTCTCCTGCTTCACGAAGAAGTAATTGCCGATCGCATCGGGGATGCCCGAGATCGACGTGCCTACGGTGGCGAGCCCGGTCGAGACCGGCGTCGTCACTCCCGCGACGCCCATCCGCAGCGCGGAAAACGCAGGCGGATTGAACGTCGACGCGACGAGCAGCACCAGGCCCACCACCGCACCGGCGACGGCGAGCACATAGCCCATGAACACACCATATTGCCGACGCCGGGAAAACCCCGTGCGCCGGTCGCGGGCTGGCGCCATGCGCCTGTCCCCCTGTCTCGGGCGCCGCCGAAGTGCCGGGGGACCTACCCCTGCGACTCGGACGACGCGATTTCGTGTCCGCGTGTCTTAAAGCAAAAACAAACTCTTAGCCGCTCATCAGCACGCCGCGGAACAACGGATCCTCGAGCGCACGACCGGTGCCGAGCGCGACGCAGGTCAGCGGGTCCTCGGCGACCGTCACCGGCAGCCCGGTCTCGTCACGCAACACTTCGTCCAGCCCTTGCAGCAGAGCGCCACCACCGGTGAGCACGATGCCCTGGTCGACGATATCCGCGGCCAGTTCCGGCGCGGTATTCTCGAGCGCGACGCGGACGCCCTCGACGATCGTCGCGACCGGCTCGCTGAGCGCCTCGGCGATCTGGCCCTGGTTGATCTGGATCTCCTTGGGCACGCCGTTGACGAGATCGCGGCCCTTGATCTGGATGATCATGCCGATGCCGTCGACCGGCGGCTTGGCGATACCGACCTCCTTCTTGATCCGCTCCGCGGTCGCTTCGCCGATCAACAGGTTATGGTTGCGGCGCACATAGCTGACGATCGCCTCGTCCATCTTGTCGCCGCCGACCCGTACCGAGGTCGTGTAGGCGAGACCACGCAGCGACAGCACCGCGACTTCGGTCGTGCCGCCACCGATATCGACCACCATCGAGCCGATCGGCTCGGTCACCGGCATATCCGCGCCGATCGCGGCCGCCATCGGCTCCTCGATCAGCCAGACCTGCGACGCACCCGCGTTCGACGCGGCATCGCGGATCGCGCGGCGCTCGACCTTGGTGGAGCCCGACGGCACGCAGATCACGATCTCTGGCCAGCGCGCGAACTTGCGCGGGCCGTGGACCTTCTGGATGAAATACTTGATCATCTGCTCGGCGACGTCGATGTCCGCGATCACGCCGTCGCGCAAAGGCCGGATCGCCTCGATGTTGCCCGGGGTCTTGCCCATCATCATCTTGGCGTCGTCGCCGACCGCCTTGACGCGCTTGATGCCGTTGATCGTCTCGACCGCGACCACCGACGGCTCGTTCAGGACGATGCCGCGGCCACGGACGTAGACGACGGTGTTCGCGGTGCCGAGGTCGATCGCCATGTCGTGCGACATGAACTTGAAGAAACGCGAGTAGAAGGCCATTCAATCAGGGTCCCGTAATCCTTGGCCGCCGGACGGGCAGCCCATCGCACAAAAATCTCGCGTGGCCCGCCGGTGTTTAACTCACCGGGTGCTTGCGTTTGCGGGTCGCGGGATGCCGTCGCTTGGTCTAGACGCAAACCCATGTCAATACGGCGTCTCCCCGAGCATCTGGTCAATCGCATCGCCGCCGGTGAAGTGGTGGAAAGACCCGCCAGCGCGTTGAAGGAGTTAGTCGAAAACGCCATCGACGCAGGGGCAGGACGCATAGCGATTCTCCTCGTTGAGGGCGGCACGTCGCGGATCGAAGTCGCCGATGACGGCTGCGGCATGACACCCGCCGACATGGCGCTGGCGCTCGAACGCCACGCCACCTCGAAGCTGCCCGACGAGTTTATCGAATCGGTCGTGACGCTCGGTTTTCGCGGCGAGGCGCTGCCCTCGATCGCGAGCGTCGCAAGGCTGACGATCGAAAGCCGGATCCGCGGCGCCGAAGGCTGGGCCCGGACCGTCGACAATGGCCGGGTGGAGCGCGAAGGCCCCGCCGCGCTCCCGCCCGGCACGCGCGTCGTCGTCGAGGACCTGTTCGCGCGCGTCCCCGCCCGCCGCAAGTTCCTCCGCTCCCCCCGCGCCGAATACGCCGCCTGCCTCGACGTCGTCCGCCGCCTCGCAATGGCGCGTCCCGATATCGGCTTCACGCTGGAGCATGACGGCCGCCGCGCACTGTCGGCGATGCAGGTCGAGGACCGGCCGGGCAGGGTGGCGACGCTCACCGACCGCGCACTCGCCGACAATTCGGTCGCGATCGACCTCGAACGCGAAGGCCTGGTATTAGGCGGCGTCGCCAGCCTTCCGACCTACAATCGCGGTATCGCCGACCACCAGTATCTCTTCGTCAACGGCCGCCCGGTAAAGGACCGCCTGCTGATGGGCGCGATCCGCGGCGCCTATGCCGAGATGCTCCCGCGTGACCGCCACGCAGTGGTGGCGCTGTTCCTCGACATCCCTACCGACCAGGTCGACGTCAACGTCCACCCCGCCAAGACCGAAGTCCGCTTCCGCGACCCCGCAATGGTAAGAGGGCTCATAGTCTCGGGCTTGCGCCGCGCCCTCGACGCCGCCGGCCACAGAAGCCAACGCGCCAGCGACTCCGCGCTCGCCATGTGGCAACCGGAAAACATCTCCTCTCCCCCCGGGGGAGAGGAAGGGGCCCGTCCGCAAAGCGGATGGGAAGGTGAGGGCACCCCCCAAAGGCTCCCGCTGGAAAACCGAAGCTACAGCACCGTCAACGAAGCCCGCCCCACCTTCTTCGCCGCGCCCCCGCAGGCGCGCGCAGAACCCGCCTGGACACCCCCGCCCCAAACTGCGGCTTTCCCGATGGGCGTAGCAAGAGGCCAGGTCGCAAAAACCTACATAGTAGCCGAAGCCGAAGACGGCCTCGTCCTCGTCGACCAGCACGCCGCCCACGAACGCCTCGTCCTCGAACGCATGCGTGCAGCCCTGATCGGCGGCACCATCGCGAGCCAGGCCCTCCTGATCCCCGAAGTCGTAGAGCTGGACGAATCCGCCTGCGACCGCCTCGAATCCCGCGCCGAAGAACTGTCGGAGTTCGGCCTGGACCTCGAACGCTTCGGCCCCCACGCGATGCTGGTCCGCGCAACCCCAGCCTTGCTCGGCCAAAGCGACCCCAAAGGCCTCGTCACCGACCTAGCCGACGAACTCGCCGCCTTCGACGAAGCCCTCTCCCTAAAGGAACGCCTCGACGCAGTAGCCGGCACGATGGCCTGCCACGGCTCCGTCCGCGCCGGCCGCATCCTGTCGGTCCCCGAAATGAACGCGCTCCTCCGCGAAATGGAAGTCACCCCCCATTCCGGCCAATGCAACCACGGCCGCCCCACCTGGGTAAAGCTCGCGCACGGCGACATCGAGAAGTTGTTCGGGCGGAAGTAACCGGGCTCTATGCGGCCTTGCGGGGGCGTCCGCCCTTCGCGCCATTCGCCCGCGCCGCCGCTGCCTTGGCCGGCGACGTTGCCTGACCCGCATGACGCGCCAATTCGCGCGTCATCCATTCCCGCGTACCGAACAGGCCCGACACCAGCGCCGGGACATAAAGGTCGGCATCAAGCGCGGCCCAATGGAGATTGAACCCCAGGCCATCGACTTCGACGTCGGCAAGCTGATCGTCGGTCGCGCCGCTCAGATCCTGGACGAGCCGGGCGGGAAAGGCATAGGTGCAACCATTTGTCAGATCGATCATCACGCGTCCGGTCGTGCGATCATAACGGGCTTCTGCTGCCCGCACCGCGGTCGTCATCAAGTCCTGCCCGCGCGCTTCTGCCGCATCGAACTGGGCTTCGAGCTGGGCGTCAGTCTTTTGAGCCATGTATCTTCTCCCATTCCGCGAGAAAGTGCGCCTGATGCTCTATCGCCTCCGCCATCAGGCGTCGGATGTCGCCGCGCTTGATGCCGATGCTCTGGATCATCTCCGGCTTGCCATCCGCGCCGAGCAGATTGATCTTCGCCTGCCCTGCGCCGGTGATGTGAACATGCGCGGGTTCGTGATCCAGGGTGTAGATCACGAACCGAAAGCCAAGGGCACGGTGAACTACAACCGTCGCTTTAAATAACCCATCAGATGGGTTTGTACAATGGGGCGGGGGCTAGATATGCTTGGACAGTCGTACTTGGAGAACGGTGTGCGAGGAGTCGTCATAAGGTCAGGCGTGGCGTTGGCATTATCGCGCCATTCCGGGCACAACGCCGCAAATGGACGCACTCTCCCTATTCGGCCTAGCCGCAGTATCCTTCACCCTGCTATGCTACGCCAAGGAAGCCGGTTCGCACTGGTGGACGCTCGGTTTCGCATTCGGCTGCGTGCTCGGCTCGATCTACGGTTTCCTCCAGGGTGCATGGCCGTTCGGGGTGGTCGAACTCATCTGGACGGTCGTCTCGTTCCGCCGCTGGCTCAAGATGCGCCACGCTGCACCGTCCCACGCGGAACCGCTCGCTTGACACTGCGTTAGCGCGCGCCTATTCGAACTCTCCCCGACACGACGGTTCCGGCGGCGCTTGTTTGCGTTCGTCGCTATCGTGCGTTTCGGTTCATCGCTAAGAGATGGGGTCTGTGCAGCCATGCCGGACCTCGTGGAGCAGGAGAACCAAGTTCATGGCACGTATCGCGGGTGTTAATATCCCGACCAACAAGCGCGTGGTGATCGCGCTGACCTATATTCACGGCATCGGTTCGACCAAGGCCAAGGAAATCGTCGCGAAGCTCGGCATCGCCGACACCGCCCGCGTCCAGGACCTGACCGACCAGGAAGTCCTGCACATCCGCGAGACGATCGACGCCGATCACACCGTCGAGGGCGATCTGCGCCGCCAGACCTCGATGAACATCAAGCGCCTGATGGATCTCGCCTGCTATCGCGGCCTGCGTCATCGCAAGGGCCTCCCGGTCCGCGGCCAGCGCACGCATACCAATGCGCGCACCCGCAAGGGTAAGGCCAAGCCGATCGCCGGCAAGAAGAAGTAATCCACTTTTTCAATGGATTACTCCGCCGGCGCTGGTCCCAACGGGCCGCCCGGCGTCACGCAGATACAGGTCAGGAAATACACCATGGCACGCGAACCTCAGCGCATTAAGCGGCGCGAGCGCAAGAACATCACCTCTGGCGTCGCTCACGTGAATGCCAGCTTCAATAACACCATGATCACGATCACCGATGCCCAGGGCAACGCGATCTCGTGGTCGTCGGCCGGCGCAATGGGCTTCAAGGGCTCGCGCAAGTCGACTCCGTACGCGGCCCAGGTCGCAGCGGAAGACGCCGGCAAGAAGGCCGCCGAGCACGGCGTCCGCACGATCGAAGTCGAGGTCAAGGGCCCCGGCTCGGGTCGCGAATCGGCACTGCGCGCGCTTCAGGCAGTCGGTTTCCAGATCACGTCGATCCGCGACGTGACCTCGATCCCGCACAACGGCGTGCGCCCTTCGAAGCGTCGTCGCGTCTGATTCTCCGCCTCCCGTGCGCGGTTGATCGCGCCGCACGGGTGTATTTTATTGGTCGGCGGACACACCCGTTCGCCGGCCCCCAAATTAGGGGAAGCATGTGTCTGTCAACGCAAAGAACTGGCAGGAACTCAAGAAGCCCAGCGGCCTGGAGAAAAAGGCCGGTGGCGACACCAAGCGCAAGGCGACCTTCATCGCCGAGCCGCTCGAGCGTGGCTTCGGCCTGACGCTCGGCAACGCGCTGCGTCGCGTGTTGCTCTCGTCGCTGCAGGGCGCGGCCGTCACCTCGATCAAGATCGAGAACGTGCTGCATGAGTTCTCGTCTCTGGCCGGCGTCCGCGAGGACGTGACCGACATCGTCCTCAACGTGAAGCAGATCGCGATCCGCATGCAGGGCGAGGGGCCCAAGCGCCTCCAGCTCTCGGCAACGGGTCCGGGTGAAGTCAAGGCCGGCGACATCGCCGTCTCGGGCGACATCGAGATCATGAACAAGGATCTCGTGATCTGCCACCTCGATGAGGGTGCGACGCTCAACATGGAGCTGACCGCCGACATCGGTAAGGGTTACGTGCCCGCGACCGCAAACCGCCCGGCCGACGCGCCGATCGGTCTGATCCCGGTCGATGCGCTGTACTCGCCGGTACGGCAGGTTTCGTACAAGGTCGACCCGACCCGCGTCGGTCAGGACCTGGATTACGACAAGCTGACGCTGACGATCGAAACCGACGGCACGATCACCCCGGAAGACGCAGTCGGCTATGCCGGTCGCATCCTCCAGGACCAGCTCGCGCTGTTCGTCCACTTCGACGACTCGTCGGTCACGCGTTCGTCGGCCCCGATCGGCCAGGCAGCACCCGCTGCCGGTGGTGCGGAGCCAGCAGGCGACACCCAGCAGATCAACCGTTACCTTCTCAAGAAGGTCGACGAGCTGGAACTGTCGGTGCGTTCGGCGAACTGCCTCAAGAACGACAACATCATCTACATCGGCGATCTGGTCGGCAAGACCGAAGCCGAGATGCTGCGTACGCCTAACTTCGGCCGCAAGTCCTTGAACGAGATCAAGGAAGTGCTGTCGTCGATGGGTCTTCGTCTGGGCATGGAAATCCCCGGCTGGCCACCTGAGAACATCGAAGAGATGGCCAAGAAGCTCGAGCAAGAGATAATGGGCTAAGGCCAAGTCGCACCGGGTTAGCGCAAGCTAACCCGGAGACGACGCCAGCCCGGCCGGCGGGTTCACCCGACCGACGACGCGGCTTTGCCGCGGCGCCACCCGGCTCAAGGTGATAGGGAAGAGCTAAGGAAGCGTCCTAGGCGTAACCTTATCCTAACCTTTGAACGAAAGGCGATCGGTCGCGGCCTCAACGGCGACCAGCTCCCGGGTACCTCACACGGCCCCTGAACGAACGAAAAGGTATTAAACATGCGCCATCGCGTAGGCGGCCGTAAGCTTCAGCGGACCTCGGCCCACCGTCTTGCTCTCTTCCGCAACATGAGCGCCGCGCTCATCAAGCACGAGCAGATCACCACCACCGTCGCCAAGGCAAAGGAATTGCGTCCCTACGTCGAGAAGCTGATCACGCTCGCGAAGAAGGGTGGCCTGTCCAACCGTCGTCTCGCGCACGGCAAGCTGCTCGACGACGCGCAGCTGATCAAGTTGTTCGACACGCTCGCGACCCGTTATGCGGATCGCAACGGCGGCTACACTCGCGTCATCAAGGCCGGTATCCGCATGTCGGACGCCTCGCCGATGGCCGTCATCGAGTTCGTCGACCGCGACGTCTCGGCGAAGGGCCAGGATTCGGGTCCGGTGATGTCGGACGAGGATTACAACGAAGCGGCATAATCCCCGCCTAGTCGTATTCGAATTGCAGGCCGCGTTTCCCATCCGGGAGGCGCGGCCTCTTTCGTTACGGGTCCCATCCGGCTATGCGCCCGACATGGAGCACCCAGACAGCATTCTCATCGTCGATTTCGGCAGCCAGGTAACCCAGCTGATCGCCCGCCGCGTGCGCGAGGCTGGCGTCTATAGCGAGATCGCCCCCTTCCAGTCCGCCGAGGCCGCGTTCGACCGGATGCAGCCCAAGGGCATCATCCTCTCGGGCGGCCCCGCCTCGGTCACCACCGAGAACTCGCCGCGCGTGCCGCAACGCTTCTTCGAGGCGGGCATCCCGATCCTCGGCATCTGCTACGGCCAGCAGGTCATGTCCGCACAGCTCGGCGGCAACGTGATCGTCTCGGGCGACGGTGGCGAGTTCGGCAGCGCGTTCATCGAGGTCAAGTCCAACTGCGCGCTGTTCGACGGCCTCTGGGCCGAGGGCGAGCGCCACCAAGTCTGGATGAGCCACGGCGACAAGGTCGACGCGATCCCGCCCGGCTTCACCCCCGTCGCCACCTCGACCGGCGCGCCCTATGCGATCGTCGCCGACGAGGCGCGACGCTTCTACGGCGTGCAGTTCCATCCCGAGGTCGTCCATACCCCCGATGGCGGCAAGCTGATCGCCAACTTCGCGCGCCACGTCTGCGGGCTGAGCGGCGACTGGACGATGGCCGAGTTCCGCGAGACCAAGATCGCCGAGATCCGCGCGCAGGTCGGCAAGGGTCGCGTGATCTGCGGCCTGTCCGGGGGCGTCGACTCGGCAGTCGCCGCCGTTCTGATCCACGAGGCGATCGGCGAGCAGCTCACGTGCGTGTACGTCGACCACGGCCTGATGCGCGCCGGCGAGAGCGAGCAGGTCGTCAGCCTCTTCCGCGGCGCCTACAACATTCCGCTGATCCACGTGAACGTCGAGGAGCTGTTCCTGAGCGGCCTGGCCGGGATCACCGACCCGGAGCTCAAGCGCAAGTTCATCGGCAAGACCTTCATCGACGTGTTCGATACCGAGGCGAATAAGCTCGGCGGCGCGGAGTTCCTGGCGCAGGGCACGCTGTACCCCGATGTGATCGAGAGCGTCAGCTTCACCGGCGGGCCGTCGGTGACGATCAAGAGCCACCACAATGTCGGCGGCCTGCCCGAGCGCATGAACATGAAGCTCGTCGAGCCGTTGCGCGAGCTGTTCAAGGACGAGGTCCGCGTGCTGGGGCGCGAACTCGGCCTCCCCGAAATCTTCGTCGGTCGTCACCCGTTCCCCGGACCGGGCCTCGCGATCCGCATCCCCGGCGAAGTCACCAAGGAACGCTGCGACATCCTGCGCAAGGCAGACGCGATCTACCTCGAGGAGATCCGCGCGGCAGGGCTCTACGACACGATCTGGCAGGCGTTCGCGGTGCTGCTTCCGGTCCGCAGTGTCGGCGTGATGGGCGACGGCCGCACTTACGACAACGTGCTGGCGTTGCGTGCGGTCACCTCGACCGACGGCATGACGGCGCAGGCGTTCCAGTTCCCCGGTGACTTCCTCCCGCGCGTCGCGACCCGTATCATCAACGAGGTCAAGGGCATCAACCGGGTGACCTACGACTACACCTCGAAGCCGCCCGGCACGATCGAGTGGGAATAAACTAGACACGACTACGCGATCCTCCCCCGCAAGGGGGGGGAGGTGTCTGGCTCTTGCCAGACGGAGGGGGAGGACACGAAACAGATGGCATCGCATTCCGCCCCCTCCGTCAGGCTATGCCTGCCACCTCCCCCTAGCGGGGGAGGATCGTTACGTCGCACCAAACCACTGGTCAGCGCAGTGGCGATCGCGATTACCGCTCCGCTCCTGCTGGGCGCCGCCGATCCGCCCGCGTGGACGCGCCCCCAAGCGCCTTTCCCGATCGCCGGCCCGATCACCTATGTCGGCAGCGAAGGTATCGCCGCCTACCTCATCAAGACCAGCGCCGGCGCGATCCTGATCGACGGCACGCTCGCAGAGAATGCCGGCATGATCGAACGCAACATCGCCAGGGCCGGCGTCCGGCCTAGCGACGTGAAGCTCATCCTCGTCACGCACGCGCACTTCGATCACGCGGCAGGTGTAGCCGCGCTCAAGCGCGCAACCGGCGCTCGCGTAGTTGCTGGCGCTCGCGACGTCCGCGCGCTCGAAACCGGCACACCGCCCGGCGAGACGAGCTACGGCGTCATCCGCTTCCCGCCCGTACACATCGACCGCGGCGTGCGCGACGGCGATAAGGTCACACTCGGCAACGTCACGCTGACCGCCCGCGCGACGCCGGGCCACACACCCGGCTGCACGACCTGGACGATGCGAATCCCTGCCAAGCCGCGCCCGCTCGACGTCGTGTTCCCATGCAGCGTCAGCGTCGCGGGCAACCGCCTGATCGGCAACCGCGCCTATCCCGGCATCGTCGCCGACTACCGCCGCAGCATCGCCATGCTAGGCATGTTGCACGCCGATATCGTCCTGCCATCGCATCCCGAACTCGCCGACGTCATCGCCAAGGGCAAACGTCGCCAAGCCGGCGACACGACCGCGTTCGTCGACCCCACGCTGCTCCCGAAGATCGTCGCGAAGGCCAAGGTCGCGTTCGCCGCCGACCTCGCCAAGCAAGCGCGCTGAACGACGATGCTGGTCCTTTGCGGCATCGCGGTTATCGTCGCAGGCTTCCTGCTCCGGTTCAATCCGCTGCTCGTCGTCGCCGTCTCCGCGCTCGTCACCGGGCTTGCCGCCGGGATAGCCCCGCTCGCGATTCTCGCCGCGTTCGGGAAGGCGTTCAACGAGAACCGCTACGTCACCGTGATCTACATCGTCCTCCCGGTGATCGGGATGCTCGAACGCCACGGATTGCAGGAACGCGCCCGGCTCGCGATCGGCAAGCTCCGCGGCGCCACGGTAGGGCGGCTACTGATCGGCTACCTGCTGTTCCGCCAGCTTACCGCAGCGCTCGGCCTGACCTCGATCGCCGGCCCGGCGCAAAGCGTCCGCCCCCTGGTCGCGCCGATGGCCGAAGCCGCCGCCGAAGCGCAAGGCCTGCCACCCGGCGGCGACCGCATCCCCGCGATGGCCGCCGCAACCGACAACATCGGGCTCTTCTTCGGCGAGGACATCTTCATCGCGATCGGCTCGATCCTGCTGATGAAGGGCGTGCTCGAAGGCTATGGCATCGTCATCCAGCCGCTCCACCTCTCGATGTGGGCGATCCCGACCGCGATCGCGGCGTTCCTGATCCACGGCTTCCGCCTCTGGCTGCTCGACCGCCGACTGGCGCGCGGCCGATGATCGGCATGATCGGCACCGGCTTCATCTACGGCGTCGCCGGCCTGATGTTCGCGGCGTTCGCAGTCCTGAGCGCCACCGACCGCACCAACCCGAAGCGCTTCGGCAACGCGGCGTTCTACGCGGTGCTGGCGATCAGCTTCCTGCTCGGTGGAAAGCTCGGCGACGTCGGCAACGGCGTTCTCGTCCTGGCCCTGGTCGCGATCGCGGGCTCGGGCGCGATGGGGAGGGGCGGGCGTGCTACGACTACGCTCGACGAGCGTCGCACCGAAGCCGCCCGGCTCGGCAACCGGATATTCCTCCCCGCACTGATCATTCCGGCCGCAGCACTTGGCGGAACGGTCTTGTTCCGCGCAGTCCCGAGCCTCGTCGACCCGAAGCAAGCAACGCTCGTCGCGCTGACCTGCGGCGTCCTGATCGCACTGGTCGCGATGCACCTGTGGTTTCGCCCCCGCGTCGCCACGCCGCTTGCCGAGGGTGTCAGGCTGATGGATGCGATCGGCTGGGCCGCCGTGCTTCCACAGATGCTGGCGAGCCTCGGTGCGGTGTTCGCGCTAGCGGGCGTCGGCGACGTCGTCGGCGGTCTGGCCGGCCACGCGATTCCGGAGGGGAGCCTGATCGGTGCGGTCCTCGCCTACACGCTCGGCATGGCGCTGTTCACAATGGTCATGGGCAACGCGTTCGCGGCGTTCCCGGTGATGGCCGCAGCGATCGGCATCCCACTCCTCGTGCGCCATTACGGTGGCGACCCCGCGGTGGTCGCGGCGATCGGCATGCTCAGCGGGTTCTGCGGCACGCTGATGACGCCGATGGCCGCCAACTTCAATCTCGTTCCCGCGGCGTTGCTCGACCTCAAGGACAAGAACGCCGTCATCCGCGCGCAGATACCGACCGCGCTACCGTTGCTCGCGGTCAATATCGGGCTGCTCTACTGGCTGGGCTTCCGCTGACCTGACGTCCTGATCTTCGTCCCGAGCATGACCAGCTTGCCATCGATGCCGAACCAATGCGGCGTGCCTGCCGGGATCAGGAAAACGTCGCCGACCGCAAGCTTCCGCGTCGTGCCACCCTGGATCCGATCACCTTCAACCAGCCCCGGAAAGCGCAGCTTCGGCGCGATCAGCGTACCACCCGAGACGAGCGTGCCCGATCCCGCCATCACGGTCGCGTATTCGGCCTCGTCCGGATGCACCGCAGGTTTGCCCGGCGCCTTCCAATATTCGAGCGAGACGCTCGTCCCGTCCGCCTGTACCAGCGGCGCCATGGCGAACCCCTGGCCCGGTTTCATCGTCTTCTCCAATGCAACGATCCGCGCGCGAACGTCGGCAGATGCAGCGAAGCTCGTCGGATCGCCTGCAGTCTGTGCGGGCAGGGAGGAGGTCGCGCCGACAGCTAGCACGACCGCAAGCAAAGGCCGCATCACAGCTTCACCGTCCGGCCTTCGCGGACGGACCGATAGATCGCCTCGACGATCCGCATGTCTCGCAGGCCCTCTTCGCCCGAGACGATCGGTTCGCGCCCGTCGAGGATGCATTCGGCCAGATGATCGAGCTGCCCCGCGAACTGCGTCTTGCCGGGGCCGGGCGGGGGACTGGTGATCGCGGTCTCGCGACCATCGCGGCCGGTCCACATCTTGTTGCCATCATAACGCGTCGCCGGCTCCAGCTCGATGCGGCCCTTGTCGCCCATCAGCAGGATATGGTTCTGGTTGGCGCTGTACATCGACTGGCACCCGGCGATCGCGCCCGACGGGAATTCGAGCGTCCACTCGATCATGTCCTCGACCTCGCGGAAGCGCGGATCGCGTCGGTCGGTGGATTCACGCGCGGTAACCGCGATCGGCTCCTCGCCGGTCATGTAGCGTGCGGCCTGTAGGCTGTAGATACCCATGTCCATCAGCGACCCGCCGCCGGACAAGGCGCGCTTCAACCGCCACTTGGTCGGATCGCTCTGGACGAAACCATGCTCCGAACGGACGTAGCGGATCTTGCCCGCCGCACCCGACTTGGCGAGCCGCATCGCCTCCAGGTTGAACGGCTCGAAATGACAGCGATAGCCGATCATCAGCTTCTTGCCCGCGGTCTTGCACGCCCGGATCATCGCCTCGCATTCCGCGACCGAGATCGCCATCGGCTTCTCGCACATGACGTGCTTGCCCGCCTTTGCCGCGCGAGTGGTGTATTCGGCGTGCATCGAATTGGGCAGGCAGACATAGACGATGTCGACGTCCGGATTGTCGCGGACGCGGTCGAAATCGGCGTAGGTATAGATCGACCGCTCGGGCACGCCGTATTTGGCCGCGGTCGCGAGCGCCTTGGTCCGGTCGCCGCTGACCAGCGCGGTTACGCGCGAATGCTCGCAATTGACGAATTGCGGCATGATCGTCTGCAACCCGTAATAGCCGAGCCCGACGATCGCATAGCCGAGCTTCCGATCGGGCGCCGCACGCGCCACGCCGCTCGATGTGGCGGCCAGCGTTGCCGCGGCGACCAGGAGATCACGCCTGCCGAAGTCCATCAGGGTTCCTTTCGAGAAACTGGAAGCATCTTTGCCGATCCGCGCGGAATGAGCCAGCCGTCATCGGCCAGCCAGTCCGCAAGCCGATCGGGCCAGTGCTGGATCGAGATACGCTCCGACCGCGTGCCGAGATTGAACGCGTGATCGGTGTCCGCGTAAAGGTGCAGCTCTGCCGAAACGCCCGCCGCGCGGAGCTGCGAATACAGCGTCATCGCCGATGTCGCGCAGCATTGGTCGAGCGACCCCGCGATCAGGAATGCCGGCGGCGCGTTTGCGACGGCCTTGGCCGGCGTGCCGAGCGGCCCCGGATAGACAAGCACCTGGAAGTCCGGCCGCGCACTCACCCGGTCGACCGAGTCTGTCGGCGTCTGTGCGGGCGCAGGGTTGTCGGCGACGAGCGATACGAGTTCGCCGCCTGCCGAAAAGCCCATCACGCCGATCCGGGCAGGATCGATCGCGTAGTCGCTCGCATGCGCACGGACCCACCGGACCGCACGCCGCAGATCGGCTGCCGCGTCGCGCTCGATATCGTACGATGAACCCGGATCACATGCGAGGCGGTATTTCAGCACGAACGTCGTGACGCCGTAGCGGTTGAGCGCCTTTGCGGGCACTTCCCCCTCGTTGATCCACACCAGCATCCGGTGACCGCCCCCGGGCGCGACGATCACCGCGGCACCGTTGGCATGGGTGGGGGCGGGGCGGTAGATGGTCAGCGTAGGGTTGTGGACGTTGCTGACATAGCTGTCCTTCACCGTCTCTGCTTCGGTCCGACGCGCTTCCGATCCGGGCGCGCCGTTCGGCCAGAGCGCCACGACGGGCGCCTGCTGCGCAGCGGCGGGCGCGGAGACCAGCATGAGGGCGAAAGCAATGCGTAGCGACATCAACGACCCTCGACCGCACTCCTGCGCGAGTACTGCTTCCGAGTGTCGGCCTTGTCGGCCGGCTTTGCTATTACGACCTTCGTCGTGCGTCTTCGGCCGTCTCGACTGAGCCGGGCATCTCGCGTCCGATCCACGCGAGCGCTTCGGCGCAGAGCCGATCGGGCGCGTCCTCCGCATCGAGCGTGACGGCGCGCTCGTCGGGGCCGAGCGCCTCCAACGTATCGAGCTGGCTCGCGAGCAGGCTGGCCGGCATGTAATGGTCCGCACGGTGGACCAGCCGCCGGGCGAGCTCGCCGCTGTCCTTCGTATCGAGGAACACGAACAGCAACGGCATACCGACGGCGTCCGCCAGTCGATCGCGATAGGCGCGCTTCAATGCCGAACACGCTGCGACCGCAGTACCATCCGTCAGGGCGGCATCGTGTAACCCAACCGCGATCCGGTCGAGCCAAGGCCAGCGATCCTGGTCGTCGAGCGGCTGGCCCGACCGCATCTTCGCGACGCTGTTGGCACTGTGGAAGGCATCGCCTTCGAGGAATTCGCAGCGCAGACGTCGCGCAAGTTCGGCACCCAGTGTCGACTTGCCGCTGCCGCTGACGCCCATCACGATGATGGCATAGGGTAGCGCGTCGGCCGGATCGGGGATCGTTTCGGAGGAAGGAGGCACTGGCTCTCCATAAGCTGCGCGCGGTCGGTTCGTCACCGTCTATCGTCCGTGCGCGCGGGATCGGCTACTACGACCTTGGTCGTGATCGCCTATGGTCGCATGCGCCACTACCTGCGGTGCAGACTGGCGGACATCGTCCGGCGCGTCCCACAACAATCTCGGGTGAGCCTGTGAAACTGACACTAGCGATCGCGCTTCTGGGGACGACCGTTCCAGCGTTTGCAGCCCCCCGTTCGGCCTCTCCGTCTCAATCGGTCTTTCTCACCGCACCGGCAGATCCACGCGCGGTGACGGTTCGGGGCCGTGGTAACGGCCGGACCGACGATACCGCCGCGATCCAGGCTGCGATCGACAGCGCGGCTAGCGCGAAAGGTGGCGAGGGCATCGTCTTCCTGCCCGCCGGCCGCTACCGCATCTCGCGGACGATCTTCGTCTGGCCAGGCGTGCGCGTGTTCGGAACCGGCAAGACACGCCCCGTCATCACGCTCGGCGCGGCGACCCCAGGGTTCCAGACCGGCGTGGCGAACATGCTGTTCTTCACCGGTTCGCGCGCCGACACCCGCGCCGCGCCGCCAAAGGTACCGGTGCCACCGCCGACCAGCGTACCGTTCGACGCCACCATCGCCGACGCTAATTCGGGGACATTCTACTCCGCGCTCAGCAACGTCGATTTCGAAATCGGCGACGGCAATCCTGCGGCGACCGCGGTGCGTTTCCATTTGGCGCAGCACGCGTATCTGAGCCATGTCGACTTCCACATCGGCTCCGGGCTGGCCGGTATTTATCAAGTCGGGAATGTCGGGCAGGACCTGCGCTTCTTCGGCGGACGCTACGGCATCCTCAGCGAGAAGACCTCGCCCGCATGGCAGTACACCTTGCTGGATTCGTCGTTCGAGGGCCAGCGCGAGGCCGCGATCCGCGAGCACGAGGCGGGGCTGACGCTCGTCAACACCAGCATCCGCAACGTCCCCGTCGGGATCGAGATCGACCGCGGCTATGGCGACTGGCTATGGGGCCGCGACGTGCGGTTCGAGAACGTCTCGGACGCGGCCGTCGTCATCAGCAACGAGGACAACGTCTACACGCAGATCGGCTTCCAGGACGCCACTGCCAGCGCCGTGCCGATCTTCGCGCGGTTCCGTGACAGCGGGAAGACCGTGGCCGGGCAGGGCGCAAAATACCGGGTCAAGGCGTTCACCTACGGCCTGACGCTGCCGGGTCTCGGCGCGACGGGCAAGTACGAGACGCGCGTCGATGCCGCGACGATCCCGGCAATGCCCAAGCGGATACCGCCCGCGATCCGCTCGCTGCCGTCCGTCGCGCAGTGGTTCGACGTGCGGAGCGCGGGCGCAAAGGGCGACGACGCGACCGACGACACCGCGGCGATCCAGCACGCGATCGATACGCACCGCGTGGTCTATTTCCCCACTGGCTTCTACCGCGTTTCCGATACGCTCAAGCTGCGGCCCGACACGGTACTGATCGGCCTGCACCCGGACATGACCCAGATCGTCCTCGCCGACGACACGCCGGCCTTCCGCGGCATCGGTGCCGCCAAGGGGCTGATCGAAAGCGCGAAGGGCGGCGCCGCGATCGTCTCCGGCATCGGCCTGACCACCGGCGGCATCAACCCGCGCGCGACCGCGCTGCTGTGGAAGGCGGGCGCGGACTCGCTGGTCGACGACGTCCGCTTCCACGGCGGCCACGGTACCAGCCGCGCCGACGGCAGCCGGATCGATCCGTATAATGCCGACCACACCGGCGACGCCGATCCGCGCAAGCGCTGGGACGGGCAATATGCGAGCCTGTCAGTCACCGATGGTGGCGGCGGCACGTTCAACAATCTGTGGACCCCCAACACCTTCGCCGCCGCCGGCCTCCACGTCTCGAACACCAGCACGCCGGGCCATGTGTACGAGATGTCCGCCGAGCATCACGCGCGCGCCGAGATCGTCCTCGACGGCGTCAAGAACTGGGAGTTCCTCGCACCGCAGACCGAGGAAGAGGCGGGCGAAAGCCGCAACGCGCTGTCGCTCGATGTTCGCAATTCGAGCAACATCCTGTTCGCGAATTATCACGCTTACCGCGTGACGCGGTCGCTCCAGCCGGCGCCATCGGCGGTGCGGATCTACAATTCCGACGATATCCGCTTCCGCAACGTGCATGTGAACGGCGAGAGCGGGTTGGCGTTCTGCGATGCGGACGGTTGCGGCACCGACCTGCGCGCGAGCAAGTTCCCGTACGAGAACGCGATCCAGGACATGACCTCCGGGCTGGAGGTGCGCGAACGCGAGTTCGCGGTGCTGGACGTAAAGCGCGGCGCCACGCCGGTCGCGACGACCACTGGCCCGGCCGTTCGCAAGCTGGAAGACGGGTTCTACTCGATCGCGGGCGCGGCGGTGGATGCCAAGGGCAAGCTCTACTTCGTCGAGCATAATACGCACCGCATCTATGGCTGGACGGCGGGCGAGGGGCTGACGGTCGCCGCCGATGCGCCCGTCGATCCGGTCAATCTCGCGGTCGATCGCTCGGGTAACCTCATGGTGCTGTCGTCGGACGGCGCGGCAGGAACGGTCTACAGCATCAAGCCCGGTGATCCGGACAGCATCGCGGTGATCCCCCCGACACCGGTCGCTCCGCACCGCGATGCTAGCTTCGCGCTACCCGGCAATTTATGGGTCAATGGCGAGTTCAAGGATCAGATCGATCCGACGACCTACCAGTTCACGACGCTGGGCGAGATGTTCGCGCGCGACATGGCCCTGCCCAAGCCGCGCGAATATGTCTCGCCCGACGGCTCGCTGGTCCTCCCCGCGTATCGCACCGTCCAGCAGGGGCCAGCCAACCACCTCGGCTGGCGCTTCTCGGACGCACTCGACACCTATGGTTTCGTGAAGACCAAGCTCGGCGAACGCGTGATCGTCAGCAATGGCTCCGAAGCCAAGACGTATAGCGGGCTGGTCGGCGCCGGCGGCAGCGTCACGGATCTGAAGCCGTTCGCCAACCGCGGCGGCGAAAGCGTCGCAGTCGGGCCGGACGGCTGCGTCTACCTGGCGAACGGACAGGTGTTCGTCCACGACGCCGACGGTCGCGAGACCGGACGGATCGACGTGCCCGAACGCCCGCTGCAACTGATCTTCGGCGGCGCGAATGGGCGGACGCTGTTCATCCTGACGCACCACGCGCTGTACGCGGTCGAAACCTGAGCGACGTTCGTTGCCTAGGTGGCACCGCTGACGCATGACACGCGCCGATAGCTGCGAAGGAACGGGCATGATCGACTGGACCACGACACGACGGTCGGCCCTGACCGCGATGGCGGCCACGCTCGCCTTCCCCGCGGTCGCGGCCGGCGGCGGCAAGCGGCGGGTACGGTTGATCGCCGGCACCTACGCGCGCGAAGGCGGCAAGGGCGTGTATCCGATCTCGTTCGACCCGGATCGCGACGCATGGCAAGTCGGCACGCCGGTATCGGGGATCGACGACGCGTCGTTCGGCGTCGGCGGCGGCCCTGCTGGTGCGTATTACTTCGTCCGTGAGAAGGCCGCGGGCGAGATCGCTGCCTACGCCCCCGACTGGTCGCACCGCGGCACCGCCGCCACGTCGGGCGCCGACCCGTGTTACGTCGCGATCGACCGCGCCAGTGCCTGCCTCGCGGTCGCCAATTATTCGAGCGGCAGCGTTGCGTTCCACCGCCTCGACGCGCGCACCGGCGTGCCAGGCGAACCTGTCGTGTTCCGCCACACGGGGCATGGCCCGAACACGGCCCGGCAGGAGGCACCGCATGCGCACTGGGTCGGCTTCAGCTCGGATCGCCGCTGGCTGCATTCGGTCGACCTGGGAACGGACACGATCTTCGCCTATCGCTTCGACCCGCGTGCGCGCTCACTGTCCGAGCCGGTCGCGGCATGGCGTGCGCCGCCAGGCGCGGGGCCGCGCCATCTCGTCCATCATCCCCGCCGCCCGCTCGCCTACGTCGTATGCGAACTGTCCAATACGGTCATCATGCTCGACGCCCGCGCAAATGGCAGTTTCGCGACCCGCCACACGGTCTCGACACTGCCGAGCGGGTACGAGGGCGCGTCGCAGGCTGCGCATATCGCGATCGACCAAGCCGGGCGGCGGCTCTACGTCTCGAACCGCGGCCATGACAGCGTCGCCGTCTTCGGGCTCGACGCGTCAGGCGTGCCGAGCCTGCTCCAGCATATCCCCAGCGGCGGCAAGTGGCCACGCTTCCTGCTTGTTCTCGAAGCGCAGCGCCGTGTCCTGGTCGGCAACGAGCGATCTGGCGATCTGGCGATATTCCGGATCGAACCCGATGGCCGACTGACCACAACCGGACAGACGCTGTCTGTGCCCGGCGCGGTCTTCGTCGGCCAGATCTAGCACGCGTCCGCTAGTTCAGGGCACCCGCCGTTCGAGCAACGGTGTCGCCGCGACATAGCGAGCCTGCTCGACGAACGGTTCCGAACGCGTCTGCACGTCGACGATCTGGCGCGGAATGACGCCCCCCGCGGGCGGTGCAGGCGACCAGTTCGGCAACCCCGCAGCGTTCGGATTGCCGGTCTTGATGAACGCGGTGAAATACCCCTGGAACACCGTCGAGATCCGGCGATCGTCCGCCGTCCACGCATAAGCCGGGTTCGTATCGAGGTTGCCCAGCGCGTATTCGATCTCCGCGCTGTGCACCGCCCCGATCGCCGGTACGTCGGGGTTGGTCAGCGGCGGCAGCGCAGCCGGGCGGGGATGCGCGAAATGATAATAATAGGTTGGCTGGCGCGTTCGGCGGTGCAGGTCGAACCACTGCCACGTCGACGCGCCGAGAAACGCATCGCTTGCCAGCGCGGTCGCCGCGACGGGCACGTCGGCATCCGACTTCGCCGGGTACAAGGCGAGCAGCGCATCCGGAGCGGTAAAGAGCTTTGCGACGCCCGCGCGATAATTCGCCACCGTCGGCGGTTGCCCGGCAAGGATGCTCGTCCAGCTTCCCTCTTGAGAGTTTGCACCGACCAGCAACGGCACGCGCGCCGCGCGCCCGGCCGTGTAGGTATCGATCGGCGGCTCGGTCAGGAACTGCCCGTCGACGATGAAGTCCGTGCGGAACCGCTGCGTCCCCTGCGCAGCGAGCAAAGCCTCGGCCGGCATCGCCCGAAGGGCCTCGAGCGACGGCGCACCCGCCGCCACTGCGAACCCATCGCCGTCCTTCGTCGCCACCGCGAGAGGCTTGGGGCGGAAGGTCGGCGGGAGCACACCACCGCTCTCGCCGATCGCTCCTGCGAACTGCGTGCGGGTGAGTGGCGAAGTCATCAGCACGCTGACCGACATCGATCCCGCGCTCTCGCCGCCGATCGTGATCCGGGCCGGGTCCCCCCCGAACGCGGCCACGTTGCGCCGGACCCAGGCCAGCGCCGCAGCCTGATCGAGCAAACCGTAATTCCCCGCGGAATGGGTCGGCGATTCCGCTGCCAGCGCGCTGGTCGCGAGGAACCCAAACGCGCCGAGCCGGTAGTTGATCGTCACGACGACGATGCCCTTCCGTGCCATCGCCGCGCCGTCATAGCGCAGTTCCGACCCGTCGCCTGCGATCGCGCCGCCGCCATGGATGTAGAACAGCACGGGCAGCCGCGCGCCCGGTTTCGTGCCCGCCGGTGTCCAGACGTTGAGTGTCAGGCAATCCTCGCTGATGCCCGGCGAGCGGAACTTCATGTCGGCGAACAGCGGCTGCTGAATGCAGCGCGCACCGAAGCGGTCGGCTTTGCGTACACCGATCCACTGTGCTGCCGGCCGCGGCGGCTGCCACCGCAACGGGCCGATCGGTGCCGCCGCATAGGGGATGCCGAGATACGCATCGACCGGCGTCGCGGCGGTCGAGACGTGCGTGCCCTCAATCGCGCCGTTCGCGACCTGTACGCGTTGTGCCGTCGCCGGTGCGGCCAGCAAGCCGACCGCCATTCCCCAAGTCGCCAACCGCATATCGCCCTCCGCTATCGCTTTGGGACAATGGTCGCACCCCACTTGGCGTTTGCCAAGGCGGACGGTCGCTATTCCTTCACATTGTCGGCGGCATCCGCCTGCTCAGGCTGCCGTAAAGCTGGCCGCGATAGCCGGGAGATCGAGCTCGACCTCAGAGACCACACGGATCGTTCCGCCAAGCCGTCGATACTGCTCCGCGCGGCGATACGCGCCGCTGTTGCGCACCGAATAGCTGAACGGCGCACGCCCGGTGATGACCAGCATCGTCGTCGTGTTGCCGACCGCCGACACGATCCGCCCGCCAAGCGCCGCAATCGCGCAAGCAAGCCGCTCATCGCGAGGCTCACCAAGGATCGCGATACGTTCGCCGCTGAGCGGCCCGGTGGGCGCAGGGCGCGGCGCAGGGCCGGGCTTGCGCGGCGGCTTTAGCCATTCGTCGAGCGCGATACCGGTATGATCAATCGCCTTGACGATTACCCAGCCGGCGGCGCGCGCATCGCTCAGCGCGTCGTGATGCTTGTGCGCAATCCCGAGATATTGCGCGAGGCCGCCAAGCCGGTGGTTCGCCAGATCGGGCCAAGCGCGCTGCGCGACGCGGACGCTGTCGAGCCAGACCGTCTCGATCGGGGGACGGTCATGGATGCGGCACGCGGCGGCGAGTGCGCCCTTGTCGAAATAGGAATGCGCCACCGTCGTCCGGCCCGACAGGTGACCATCGACGATGCCGTGGATGTCGCCAAAGCAAGGCTTGCCCGTGACGTGCTGTTCGGTGATCCCGTGGATCCGGGTGTTGAACACGTTGAACTCGTCGCGCGGGTCGAGCAGCGTCTCGTATTCGAAGATCTCGCGGCCACCGCGAAATCCGACGATCCCGACCTGGCAGATGCTGCTGACTCGAGAGCATGCCGTCTCGACGTCGATGACGACGAAATCCGGGGTGAGCATGTCGGCGACGTCGGTCTGGCTGGCGGGCGCGGGGTCGAGCATTGCACGTCCATATGTGGCGCCGGGTGCCGTAAGCAACCATTGCCGCCGGAACGTTCGCTAGCGCCTGCCTTCCTTCGCCTTCTGCGCCAGGTCGGGATAGCGGTTGAGGATGGCGCTGGTCACGCCGTTGGTCCACCCGAAGCCGTCCTGCACCGGATATTCACCGCCGCCGCCGGGGGTTCGTTGCTCGATATTGTATTTCTCGAGCATCTTGCCGGTTTCGGCATAGGCCGCGCCAACCGTCCCGAGCCACCGCTTGGCGATGTCCTTCGCAAGCGCCGGTTCGCCGTTCCGCGCCAGCCCGGCGATCGCCACCCATTGCAGCGGCGCCCAACCATTGGGTTCGTCCCATTGCTGCCCGGTGTTCAGCGTCGTCGTCCGCAGGCCGCCCTCCGCCACCAGCGACTTGCGCACCGTCGCCGCGACCGCTTTCGCTTGCGCTTGCGAGGCGAGACCGACGAACAGTGGGTGCAGCATCGCCGCGTTGATGCTCGCGGTGGGCTTGCGCGTCAACAGGTCCCAGTCGGCATAGCGCGCGGTCGTCGCCTGCCAGAGGTAGCGGTCTATCGCGGTCTTGCGCTTCGCCGCGAGCGTCGTGAACGTGGCGGCGCACGGCGCGTCGCCCCCAGTTTGGCAGCGCGCGGCGATGCGGCGCTCCATCGCCCATAACAGGCTGTTGAGATCGACGGGCACGATGTCGGTGGTGTGGACCGTCGCGAGCGATCGCGGATCGCGGAGCCAGCGCGAACTGAAATCCCACCCGCTTTCCGCACCCGCCCGCAGGTTGCGCTGCGTGTCTGCAACGGGTCGGGGCGCCGCCTTCGCCGCGGTCACGACGTCCTCGGCATAGGATTCGTCACGCGGCGTATCTCGGTCGTCGTAATAGCGGTTGAGCACGCTCCCGTCGGGCATCCGCACCACGCGCAGGCAGGCGGGCTTGCCGTCGAGGCACGCAGTGCCCTTCATCCAGAACGCATGCTCCGCCCGCAGCGCCGCCAGCCGACGCTTGGCCACTGCGGGGTCGGTATTGGTCGAAAGGTCGAGCATCAGCGCATAATAAGGTGGCTGCGACCGGCTGAGATAATAGGTCCGCGTCCCGTTCGGGATATGGCCGTACCGCTCGATCAGGCTGGTGAAATCGTCGAGCATCGACTCCACCAGCGGCTGCTGGCCGTCGACCTTCAGCCCTAGCATCGTGAAATAACTGTCCCAGTAATAGATCTCGCGGAACCGCCCGCCGGGCACGACATAGGGAGCAGGGAGCGGCAGCGCGGAACTGCCCGCGATCGGCGCGACCGACTGGCGCACGAGTTGCGGCCAGAGCGTCCGGACATGCGTCCTGAGATCGCCCGAGCCGCGATCATTCTCCCCCGGCACCACGAAATTGGCGAGCACGAATGCTTTCAGCGCCGGGCCAGCGGGTTTGGTCCGTACATAGTCGGCCATGATCGCCTCCGCCGACCGCTTCGGCACCGCATCGACAAACGTCTTGCCGTCCGCGAAAACATGGCCTTGCTGCACGGCCCGAAACAGCGGCCCGTAAACGTCGGCCGGAGACTGGACCGCTATGGGGGAGGGGGCAGTCTGCGCGGATGCCATCGCGGCGACCGAGGCCAGCGCGGCGAAACGCCAAAGGGTTCTGATCACGTACGAATTTCCCGGTCCGGTGGGCGACCCGAATGCAATGGAAGGATCGCCCGCACGAGGCAAGTGTCACGCGCCCCGTCCATTCCGGTTGGCGCATGGCTTTGCACCACTCGTCGCTGGCAGCGCCCATCATCGGCAGGCTATGACGCACTGCATTCTCCAAGGCAGCCGACCCGAACCCATGAAAAACCTTCCCTCCCGTTTCCGTCGCCTCGACGGCGCGCTCGCCGACCTTCCACTCGAGGAGCCGATGCTGCTCACCGAACTCGACGGCTTCCTGACGGCGCTGGTGGTCGGCCCCGACACGATCCCGCAGGCCGAGTGGCTCCAGAGCATCTGGGGGTCGGACGATAGCGTCGACCCGCCGTTCGACGATCCCGCCGACGTCCAGTGGTTCGTCGATGCGGTGATGGCACGCTACGCCGAGATCGTTCGCGACCTGACCCGCGGCAAGCCCCAGCCGATCTTCGACACTGACGACCGCAATGGCGATATCCTCTGGGAAGCCTGGATCGACGGTTTCGCCGAAGCGGTAGCGCTGAGGCCAGAAAGCTGGACGGCCTTGGGCGACGCCACCGAGCCCGATACCGCCGACGCCATGGCGCAGATCATGGCGCTGATCGCGATCGTCACCAACGAGACCACGCTCGACAGCGTCGAGGTCAACGCCCTCGACGCGCACGCTCCCGCGCAGATCGTCGCCGCGGTCCTGAAACTCCATGCAGCGCATTCCCAGAACGCGGGTGCATCATCAGCCACACCAGTGGTCGCCACGCCGACGAAGATCGGCCGAAACGATCCGTGCCCCTGCGGCTCGGGGAAGAAATCCAAACGCTGCTGCGGATAGAGGCGCCGTTGGTGAAGCGTTTAGAAGCCACCAAAGCGGCAGCGGCTTACTGCGGAAAAGCTGGTGCCCCCGGCGAGATTTGAACACGCGGCCTACGGTTTAGGAAACCGTCGCTCTATCCGGCTGAGCTACGGGGGCATCGGCTGGCGCATTACGCCGGTCGGGTGGGACGATCAAGCGCGAGGCTAGCGTCCGGTCGTGCGCGGTAACATTCGAGCAACGACAATATTTCGGTATTTCGAACCCTCGACGGGTCCGATCAAGGGGCGACGGGTATCGCTTACGATGCCCCGTCGCCGCTTGCCGTGCAGTGCGGGCGGTTAGGCCTTGACGTGCTGCGAGATATACTTGTTCATCTCGAACATCGTGCACTTGTCACGCCCGAAGACCTTCTTCAGCTTCTCGTCAGCCAGAATCTCGCGCTTGTTCTCGGGGTTCTGAAGGTTGTGGGCCTTGATGTAGACCCAAACCTTGCTGATCACTTCGCTGCGCGGGAGCTTGTCGTTGCCGACGATCTCGCCGAGTTCGGGAGAGGGCTGGACGGGGGCGTGGATGCCGCCGGTCTTGGGAGCTGTAGCCATAAGCATTCCTTCCTGTTGCGCGCGTGCGTTGGGCACTGCGCGCGTGGTCACGCCTTGGTGAGCGCGTCCGCCTTGTGCGCTGCCTTGCCGCCCTTGTCACTCCTTACGATGAACTGCGGCTCCTCCTTGGACGCCTTGACGGTGTGGCTCTTGATCTTCGTGTCGGTGGTCTGCTTCTTCTCGACCGTGCCGTGCGCCTCGCCGCCGTGCGATTTCCAGGTGACCTCGTCGCCCTTCTTCGGATCCTTCATCGCGCCATCTCCTTGATTTGAAAGGATCAAGCGCGGCAACGCGGCATTGGTTGCATCGTGTATGGGTTGCAGACGCGGGGCACGGGGGCCATCAGGGCGGCAATCAAGGAGACCCACCCATGAAGACCCGCGCCGCCGTAGCCTTCGAGGCAAAAAAACCGCTCGAGATCGTCGAACTCGACCTCGAAGGGCCGAAACTCGGCGAAGTGCTCGTCGAAATCATGGCGACGGGCATCTGTCATACCGACGCGTACACGCTCGACGGGCTTGATTCGGAAGGGTTGTTTCCGAGCGTGCTGGGCCATGAGGGCGCCGGCATCGTCCGCGAAGTGGGCGCCGGCGTGACCAGCGTCTCGGTCGGCGATCACGTCATCCCGCTCTACACGCCCGAATGCCGCCAGTGTAAGTCGTGCCTCAGCCAGAAGACGAACCTGTGCACCGCGATCCGCGCCACGCAGGGCAAGGGGCTGATGCCCGACGGCACGACGCGGTTCAGCTACAAGGGCCAGCCGATCTTCCATTACATGGGCTGCTCAACCTTCTCCAACTTCACCGTGTTGCCGGAGATCGCGGTCGCGAAGATCCGCGAGGACGCGCCGTTCGATACCTCGTGCTACGTCGGCTGCGGCGTGACCACCGGCGTCGGCGCGGTGGTGCACACGGCGAAGGTGCAGCCGGGTGACACGGTTGTCGTGTTCGGGCTCGGCGGGATCGGGTTGAACGTGATCCAGGGTGCACGGCTGGCCGGCGCGGGGATGATCGTCGGTGTCGACATCAACCCGGACCGCGAGGAATGGGGGCGGCGCTTCGGCATGACGCACTTTGCCAATCCCAAAGATGTGGGTGACATCGTCCAGCACATCGTCGCGCTCACAGACGGCGGCGCTGACTATACGTTCGACGCGACCGGCAACACGACCGTGATGCGGCAGGCGCTCGAGGCCTGCCATCGCGGCTGGGGCACCTCGATCGTGATCGGCGTGGCCGAGGCGGGCAAGGAAATCTCGACGCGGCCGTTTCAGCTCGTCACCGGGCGCAACTGGCGCGGGACCGCGTTCGGCGGCGCGCGCGGGCGGACCGATACGCCGAAGATCGTCGACTGGTACATGAACGGGATGATCGAGATCGACCCGATGATCACGCACCGCCTGACGCTCGACGAGATCAACAAGGGCTTCGACCTGATGCACGCCGGCGAGAGCATCCGCTCCGTCGTGATCTACTGAGGACGCGCAGATGTTCAGCCATATCATGCTCGGCGCCGACGATATCGCCGCGTCGAAGGCGTTCTACGACGCGGCTTTGGGTGCGCTCGGCGTGCCCGAGGGCGTCGTCGATGAATGGGGGCGGGTGGTCTACGCCCACGCCGGGGGACGCTTCCTGCTGACCCAGCCGATCGACGGGCAGCCGGCGAGCCACGGCAACGGCAGCACGATGGGCTTCGTCGCCGCGTCGCCCGAGGCCGCCAATGCGTGGCACGCTGCGGGCCTCGCAAACGGCGGCACCGCCTGCGAGGATCCGCCCGGTATCCGCCAGGGTACCGCGGGTCGCACGCTGTATCTGGCCTATCTGCGCGATCCGGCGGGCAACAAGCTCTGCGCGGCGCATCGGGTCGCGTGATGGAAACCGTCTCCACCAGCAAGGCGTATGGCGGTACGCAGGGCGTCTACCGCCACCCCTCGACCGCGACCGGCACCGACATGACCTTCGCGGTGTACGTGCCGCCGCATGACGAGGGCGCGCGGTTGCCGGTGCTGTGGTTCCTGTCGGGGCTGACCTGCACGCACGCCAACGTCATGGACAAGGGCGAGTATCGGCGTGCGTGCGCCGAGCTTGGCGTCATCCTGGTCGCGCCGGATACCTCGCCACGGGGGGACGACGTGCCGGACGACGATGCGTACGACTTCGGCAAGGGCGCAGGCTTCTATGTCGATGCGACCGAGGAACCCTGGGCGAAGAATTTCCGCATGCGGACGTATGTCCAGGATGAACTGCCGGCGCTGATCGGCGCGGAATTTCCGATGGCGGACATGGCGCGGCAGGGGATCTTCGGCCATTCCATGGGTGGCCATGGGGCGCTGACGATCGCGCTGCGCAATCCGGAGCGCTTCCGGAGCGTGTCGGCCTTCGCCCCGATCGTCGCGCCGTTGCAGTGCCCATGGGGCGAGAAGGCGCTCGGCGGGTATCTCGGGCCGGACCGGACGGCGTGGCGGGCGTACGACGCGTGCGCGTTGATCGAGGATGGCGCGCGGGTGAAGGACATGCTGGTCGATCAGGGCGATGCAGACGGTTTCCTGGTCGAGCAGTTGAAGCCCGAGTTGCTGGCGGACGCTTGCAAGGTTGCGGGTATCGACCTGATGCTGCGGATGCAGCCTGGGTATGACCACAGCTACAACTTCATCTCGACGTTCATGCCGGATCATGTCGCATGGCACGCCGAGCGCCTGAAATAATCGTCTCTCCTCTCCGGTGAGGAGGGGCATCTGCTATCCTCCCCCCTCCCTGAAAGGGAGGGGCCGGGGGGGGGGCGGCTGCTTGGCAACCACCGCGACCATTCCGGGCCGACCCACCCCCAACCCCTCCCTTCCAGGGAGGGGAGCAAATCGGGGGCTAGCCCATTCAAAGCAGTACGATCCCGTAATCGTGCGGCGCCTTGCCCCCGTTCTCCCGTGCAGGCGGTATCTCGGCGCGGGTCCCTGCCCTTGCGAGAGCGGAGGGCGCCTTGAAATCCTCCCCCGCAAGGGGGAGGTGGCTGGCTCTTGCCAGACGGAGGGGGAGGCACGCGCCCACCGCTGCTCCGTGTCCTTCCCCTCCGTCACCTTCGGCGCCACCACCCCCTGGCGGGGGAGGGCCGTTTGTGTCGTCGCTCAGAACTTGAACCCAGCCGCGATGCCATACCGCCGCGGGTCGATCGTGAAGATATTCGTAAACAACCCCGACGACTGGTCGCCGACCGCCTGGCCGGTGATCGAGTCGTTGTTCGTCAGGTTCTGCACGAAGCCGCGCAGGAACCAGCGGTCTTCGGCGCCGTTCAGCTGCACCTGCGCGTTGATCACCTCATAGCCCTGCACGCGGTCGACCAGCTGGTTGAAGATCGAGGCTGTGAAGCCGCCGGTGTAGTTGAGGTCCACGCGCGGCACGAACGACATGCCGTTGCCGAACCCGATCGTATACTGCGCGCCGGCCGAGAATTTGTAGGTCGGCGCCTGGGGCAGCTTGCCGCCGCGGATGTTGACGCCGACGCCGTCGATGACGCTGTACGGCAGGGCACCGGTCGGCACGCCGAACAGCGCGCGCAGCGCCGCCGGAGGATTGGCCGCAGTCGACGCCAGCACCGAACACAGGCTGTACGCACCGGTGGTGTTGGTCGTCGGGATCGCCACGGGTGCGCGCAGCCCGAGACCTGAGTTCACCGCGCCGACATAGGTGTTCACCCCGACGATATTGCCCGCGGTGGTCGGCACGACCGCGCAATTGGCGGCGCTCTGCAGGTCCTTGATGATCACCGCGTCGGAGCGGCCACCCGACGGATCGCGCGGATTGACCAGGAACTTGTCCGCCGACACCTCGCTGTGGAGGTAGCTCGCGTTCATGTTGACGACGAACGCAGGGATCGGGCTAAGGATCGCCTCCGCCTCGACGCCGTAGACATTGGCGTCGACATTGTCGTTGACCGCGGTCCGCGCGACGATCCGGCTCAGCTGCAACTGCTTGTACTTGTAGTAGAAGCCCGTGACATTCAGCCGCAACGCGCCGTTACCGAAGGTATTCTTCGAGCCGATCTCGAATGAGTCGATCTTCTCGGGCGTGAAGGTGGTCGGCACCGAGAAGGTCGCGGGCAAGGGCGGATTGATGCCGCCCGACTTGTAGCCGCGTGAATAGGACGCGTAGATCAGATTGTCCGGCGAGATCTTGTAGTCGATCACCGCACGCCCCGTCAGCCGCGAGAAGCTGACCTTGTCGAGCGCATATTCCTGCACCCCGGCGCGCGTGGAGTCGAAGTCGGTAGTGGTGTAGTTCAGCCCCTGCGTCATGTTCGACGCGCCGATCGGGGTCAGCACGTTCAACGTGATGTTGCGCGCCTTCACGTCCTTCTCGTCGTGGTTGTAGCGCAGGCCGAGCGTCAGCTTCAGCTTGTCGTTGAACTCGAAATAGGTCTCGCCGAAGATACCGTAGGATTTCAGGCGGAAATCGTCACCGTCGTTGCGGTAGAACGGCGTCGCGAGGAACGCGTTGCCGTTGACACCCGGGATCGCCGCCGAGCTGGCCGCGCCGAGTACGCCCGATGCGTAATCCAGCCCGAACGCGTTGACGAAATAGTCGGTGTTCTGGCTGCGAGAGTCGACATAGATGCCGCCGAGCAGGAAGTTGAACATGCCGTCGAACGAGCTGTCGATATGCGCCTCGGCCGAATATTGCCGGTTCACCTGGCGCGAGCGATCGACGTCGAGACTCTGCGCATAACAGCCGATGCCGTTGCCGCCGAACACGCCGACATTGTTCGGATCGGCACCCGACTGGCACGCGCCGCCGGCGGGGCCATTGGGGATCAGCACGGAACGGACGCCATTGAGATAGCCGGTGTTGACCAGCGCGCCGCCGGGCAGCGGGATTACGACGCCGGGGCGGCCAATCGCGTTCAACGTGTTCAGGCCGACATTGCCCGCGAGTGGGTTCTCGACCGCGAGGTTGAAGTCGGTCGTGCTGTCGACCGTGTTGCGTGAGAACCCGCCGGTGAAGTTGAACGAGACCGGGCCGAAATCATGGAAGATCTTGGCGGTGTACTGCTCTTCCTCGGCGAAATAGGTCGGGTTGGAATCGATCCGGACGGTGCGGACGTCGCCGGGATTGACGACCCCGGCATAGGTGTCGGTCGCATACAGGTTCTGCAGGCCGATCGCGGCAATCTCGGGATGCCCGAGCTGCGTACCGGCAATCCCGAAATACTGTGTCGAGGCGAGCGTCGCGGCCAGCGTCGAGTTGCCGTTCGGCGTTTCGTTCGCGAGCCGATCGGGAAGGCAGCCCAGGATGCCGGTCGGATCGCGGTGGCAGAGCTGCTTCTGGATGCGGCTGCGGTTGTCCTTCTCGCGGAAATAATAGCCGATCAGGTCGACGCGGGTATCGCTGGTCGGCTCCCAGGACAGCGTGCCGCGTATCGAATACAGGTCGCGCCCGTCGATCTTCGAATTGTCATAGGTGTTCTTGGTATAGCCGTCGCGGTTGAGATACGTGCCCGCGACGCGGATGCCGAGCGTGTCGGTGAAGGGCAGGTTGATCATCGCCCGCGCACGCTTCGAGTCATAATTGCCGTATTCGGCCTCGGCGGCGGCGTGGATCCCCGACAGGTCCGGCTTGGCGGTGATGAAGTTGACCACGCCCGAGGTGGCGTTACGGCCGAACAGCGTGCCCTGCGGACCGCGCAGAACCTCGATCCGCTCGAGATCGAAGAACTCGCTTTCGAACAGTCGCGTGGTGACCAGCGGCATGTCGTTGACGTGGATCGCGGTCGCCTGGTCGCAGGTCGCGCCGACGCAGAGATCGCCGATGCCGCGGATCGTGAAGCTCGACGTGGTGAAATTGGTCTTCGTGAAGGTGACGTTGGGCAACGTCTGCTGGAGCGCACTTGGGTTGACGATCTGCTGCTTCGAGATCGTGTCGGCGGTAAAAGCGCTCACTGCAATCGGAACATCCTGCAAACGTTGCGATTGGCGTTGCGCGGTAACCACGATATCCTGCGACGCATAGGCGCTGGCCGCGGTATCGGCGGCGGGGGCCTGCGTCGATGTGCTGGGCGTCGACGGCGCTTCCTGCCCGGGGCCATTGGTGGGGCCGGCATTTCCAGCCGATGTGGTGGCCGTCTGGGCCATTGCCGGCGCAATCGACAGGAGTATCATCGCCGAGGCGGCGAGCAATTCGAACTTGGCCATGTCAGTCCTCTCCCCGATCGTGCCGGTCTGTGCCGATTCACGATTTAGATTTTCAGGTATGGCGAAGTAACGACGAAAACGATCTAGCGTCAACGCATTTTGAGCCCCGGATTACTGGGATTTATGGCGCGTTGCTGAAATGAAACAGTTGCAAAAGAGGACCCATGTTCCGATGTTTGGGTATGCTGACAAAGGGTGTTGCGATGCGGGATGAACTGAACGGGTCCGATGGGCGGCCGGTTGAAGACGATGTGCTTGGTCCCGACGGCAAGGTAATTGTGCCCGATGACGTAGCGTCGGCGATCCGTACGCTGATCCGCTGGGCGGGTGACGATCCGACCCGCGAGGGCCTGCTCGATACGCCGCGTCGTGTTGCACGTGCGTGGAAAGAATATTGCGCGGGCTATGGCGACGATCCGGCCCAGCACCTCGAACGCGTGTTCGAGGAAGTCGGCGGCTATGACGAGATCGTGCTGCTGAAGGACATCCCGTTCCAGTCGCATTGCGAGCACCACATGGCGCCGATCATCGGCAAGGCGCACATCGCCTACCTGCCGCGCAATCATGTCGTCGGCATCTCGAAGCTCGCGCGCGTGCTGCACGGCTTCGCGCGGCGGCTGCAGGTGCAGGAGCGGCTGACCGCGGAAGTGGCCGACTGCATCTGGGACAACCTCAAGCCGCAGGGCGTCGCGGTGGTGATCGAGGCGAGCCATGCGTGCATGACCGCGCGCGGTGTCCGCACGCCGGGGGTGACGATGGTCACGAGCCGGATGATGGGCGTGTTCCGCGACGACGAGCGCAGCCGCAAGGAAGTGCTGGCCTTGATGGGGCGTGGCGTTTGATGCGAACCGTCCTGGTGACGGGCGGGGCGAAGCGGCTGGGCGCGGCGATCGTCCGGCGGCTGGCTGCGGACGGGCATGCCGTGGTCGTGCACCAGGGGCATTCGCCCGACGAGGCGGCCGCGCTGGTGGCGGAGATCGTCGACGGGGGAGGGCGTGCTGCTGCGGTGCCTGGGGACCTGAGCGATCTCGGCACGATCGGCGACCTGTTCGCGGCGGCACGCTCGGCGATTGGCGGGCCGATCGACGGGCTGGTGAACTGCGCGTCGAAGTTCGAATTCGACCGACCGCCGGCCGTCGATCCGATGCTGTTCGCCGAGCTTGGCGCGATCAATTGCGGCGCGCCGGTACTGCTGGCGTCCGCGCTCGCGTCGCAGGACGACGTCGCGGACGGCGCGGTGGTCAATGTGCTCGACCAGAAGGTGGCCAACCTCAACCCGGACTTCTTCTCGTACAGTTGCGGCAAGATCGCGCTGGAGGGGGCGACGACGATGCTCGCACAGGCACTCGGCCCGCGCATCTCGGTCAACGCGGTATCGCCGGGGCTGACCTTGCCGAGCGGAGACCAGAGCGAGGAGGAGTTCGCGGCGGTAGCGAGCGACAATTTGCTCAAGCGGCCGGTCGGGGCCGAGGCGGTCGCGGATGCGGTCGCGTGGCTGCTGACCGCAAAAGGCGTGACGGGGCAGAATGTGTTCGTCGATTGCGGACAACGGTTTCTGACGCGAGACGGCGACGTGATGTTTGAGGGGCGGAATGGCTGAATTCACGACGATCCTGAACGGACTCGAGGTGATGATGCGCCTCGGCATCCATCCGCACGAGGTGGCGCCGCAGCGCGTGGTCGTCTCAGTCGAGATGGCGGTGGTGTACCCGGGACCGCTCGGCGAGGATGCGATCGAGGAGGTGCTCGATTACGACTTCGTCCGCGCAGGAATCCTTGCGATGGTCGCGGAGCGCCCGTTCAAGTTGCAGGAGACGCTGTGCGAGGCGATCGCTGCGCTGTGCCTGAGCGACGAGCGGGTGAGGCGGGTCGAGATCGAGACGATGAAGACCGACGTCTACCCCGATGCCGCGATCGGCTGCCGCATCGTGCGGGAACGCCCGATCTAGCGAGAGATCGATTCAGCGTTTGAAGAAGACGTGTTTCCCCGCGGAGGCGGGGATCCAGACTGGGCTCCCGCCTTCGCGGGAGAACAAGGAGGGGCATGGCGTCGTATGAGTGCTCGTCCTGCCTAAGGCGATAGTCCCACGATCGGGCGCATTTCATTTCACAGCCATCAGGCCCCGATCCTAGAGCCGGTTCGTTCTCTCCCCGTAATCCCCGATCCGGAGACCAAAGTTGAAAATTCTCGTCGTCCTAACCTCGCATGCCGATCTCGGCGATACCGGCCGCAAGACCGGCTTCTGGCTCGAGGAACTCGCCGCGCCCTATTACGTGCTCAAGGATGCCGGCGTGGACATCACGCTCGCATCGCCGGCAGGTGGCCAGCCACCGCTCGATCCGAGCAGCGCCAAGCCCGACGCGCAGACCGACGCGACGCGGCGTTTCGAGGCGGATGCCGATGCGACCGCCGCACTCGCCGATACGCGCAAGCTCGCCGAGATGCGGATCGCCGACTATGACGCGGTGTTCTATCCCGGCGGGCACGGGCCGCTCTGGGATCTCGCCAACGATCCGGCATCGATCGCTTTGATCGAGACCGCGATCGGCGCAGGCAAGCCCGTCGCGCTGGTCTGCCACGCACCCGGCGTGTTGCGCGACGTGAAGGCCGCCGATGGCGCGCCGCTGGTAAAGGGCAAGACGGTTACCGGCTTCACCAACAGCGAAGAGGCGGCCGTTGGGCTTAGCGATGTCGTGCCGTTCCTCGTCGAGGACATGCTGCAGCAGAAGGGCGGCACCTATTCGAAGACCGCCGACTGGGGTGTGTACGTGGTCGAGGACGGCTTGCTGATCACCGGCCAGAATCCCGCCTCGTCGGCAAAGGCGGCACAGGCGTTGCTGGCGAAGCTGGCGTAAGAAGAAACGGCCACCGGTTCAGCCGGTGGCCGTCCTTTAGAAGGTCAAGCGCGGTTGGCGGCGCTCAGAACGGCACGCACCGACGCCGTTGCGATGTCGGTATCCATACCGACGCCGAACACCGTCCGACCTTCGGCAGTCCGGCATTCGACATACGCCGCTGCCTGCGCGTCCGCGCCGTGGCCGATCGCGTGCTCGTTGTAATCCACGACGTCCAAAGTCGGCCCGGTCGACTCCGCGATCGCCGCGATCACACCCGAGATCAGCCCGTTGCCGCGTCCGGAGATCGACCGCTCCTCGCCATCGATCGCCACCCGGCCGATGAAGACTCGCTGCCCCGAGGCGCCGCTCTCCTCGTAATCGCGCAGTTCCACCCGGTCGTCCGCCTGCGGCATGTACGTCCGCTCGAACAGGCCCCAGATATCTGCCGCGTTCAACTCGCGGCTGGTCTCGTCGGCATAGGCCTGGACGTGCCGGCTGAAGTCCGCCTGCAACCGCTTGGGCAGCTTCAAGCCCTTGTCCTGCTCGATCACCCAGGCGACGCCGCCCTTGCCCGACTGCGAGTTGACGCGGATCACCGCCTCGTAGCTGCGGCCGAGATCGGCGGGGTCGATCGGCAGATACGGCACTTCCCACAGCGTGTCGTTCTTCGCCTCCTGCGCCGCGAAGCCTTTCTTGATCGCGTCCTGATGCGACCCCGAAAACGCGGTGAAGACCAGGTCGCCGGCATAGGGCGTGCGCGGGTGGACGGGGATGTTGGTGCAGTAATTGACCGTGTTCACGACGCCGTCGATGTCCGACAGGTCGAGTTTCGGATCGACGCCCTGCGTGTACATGTTGAGCGCGACGGTCACGAGATCGCAATTGCCGGTGCGCTCGCCATTGCCGAGCAGGCAGCCCTCGACGCGGTCCGCGCCCGCCATCATGCCGAGCTCCGCCGCCGCGACGCCGGTGCCGCGGTCGTTATGCGTGTGCAGCGAGATCGCCACCGCATCACGGTTGCGGATGTGGCGACCGAACCACTCGATCTGGTCGGCATAGATGTTCGGCGTCGCGCACTCGACGGTGGCGGGCAGGTTGAAGATGATCGGGTTCTCGGGCGTCGGCATGAGGACGTCCATCACCGCCTCGCAGACCTCGAGGCTGAAATCGAGTTCGGCAGTCGAGAAGGTTTCCGGCGAATATTCGAACTGCCAGAGGACGTTAGGCTGCTTGGCGGCTTCGTCGCGCAGTACCTTGGCACCGTCGATCGCGATCTGCTTCACCTGTGCGCGGTCCATCCCGAACACGATCTTGCGCCATGCCGGCGACACCGCGTTGTAGAGGTGGACGATCGCGATCTTAGCGCCGACGAGGCTGGCAAAGCTCGTCTCGATCAGGTCGCGGCGCGACTGGGTGAGCACCTGGATCGACACGTCGTCCGGGATGCGTCCGGTCTTCACCAGCCCCGAGATGAAGTCGAACTCGGTCGCGCCCGCGCTCGGGAAGCCGACCTCGATCTCCTTCAGGCCGACCTTGCAGAGCAGGTCGAAGAAGCGCGTCTTCTTCTCGGCATCCATCGGGTCGATCAACGCCTGATTGCCATCGCGCAGATCGGTCGAGAGCCAGCGCGGTGGCTTGACGATGGTCTTCGACGGCCATTGGCGGTCGGGCAGGTCGACTTGTGGGAAGGGACGGTATTTGGTCGATGGGTCGCGCAGCATGGCTCGTGTCTCTCGTGTCGTCGGGAGCGTTCGGGTCAGCCCTTAGGCGCGAGGCACGGGGCATGGCCACCGCGCAAACGATCGGCGCGCCTAAGGGCGCGTAAGTCGAAGCAGCAGGAGGCGGCCGTGCGTCATTGATGGCGTCCTATCGCGCGGACACGTCCCGTGTCCAGCGCGATAGAAAATTCGACAGATTATTGCGCGGAAAAGGCTGCGTTGATCGCCAGGTCGACCTTGTCCGACACCACCGGAGCATAAGCACCGAGGTTGAAGTCGCTGCGCTTGATCGAGGTCGTCGCGCGGAAGCCGAAGTTCAGCTTCTTGTTCATCGGGTTCGCACCCGCGCCGATGAAGGTCGCCTGCAGCACGACCGGCTTTGTGACGCCCTTCAGCGTGAGGTCGCCGGTGATCGTCGCCTTGTCGCCGGTCGCGACGACCTTGGTCGAGACGAACTTGGCGGTCGGGTAGGTCGCGGCGTCGAAGAAGTCCTTCGACTTCAGATGGCCGGCGAACGGCGCTGCGGTGACCGAGAGCTGGTCGATCGCGAAGTTCACCTCGACCTTGGTTGCGTTCGGCTTGGCGGGATCGACCGTGATGCTGCCGCCCGATGCGCCGAGCTGCCCTTCGAGCATCGAGAAGCCCATGTGGTTGACCTGCCACGTGACCTGCGTGTGGTTGGGATCGACTGCGTAGGTGCCGGCGGTGACACGTGCCTTGACGGGGGCGCCGGGGACGCCTGCGGTCTGGGCCATGATGGGCGCGGCGGTGAGGGCGAGGACGGTGGCTAGGACTAGGCGCATGCGGGGTCTCCTGTTTGACGCGCGATGCTGGCCGAGCGGGGCGGGCGCGTCAAACGACGTTATGCCAACGCTGTGTTTCGGAATTGGGTCGGTGGGGTGAGGAGGGCATCGCCGGTTCTCGTTCCCCCGCGGACGCGGGGGGCCAGCTAAACCACGATCACCGCCCGAGACCCTTGGCCCCCCGCGTTCGCGAGGGAACATGGAGGAAGAGAACGCTCTTACCTTACACCACCACCCCGGCGAAGGCCGGGGCCCAATTGGGGGAGGTCGCTAACTGAGTGCTGCGCTCTCTTACCAGGCTTACCAGGGCCGTCCCAATTGGGCCCCGGCCTTCGCCGGGGTGGTGTGGAGCGCGCGGAAACGCCCGCCTGTCGGACCCGGCGAAGCCGTGCCCTATGGGCAGGCTTCGTCGTGCCGGCCGCGCTCACGCACTATCGCGCGCTCGCGTCAATTCTTCGCCTTGTCCACGAGAGCATTCTTCCCGATCCAAGGCATCATCCCGCGCAGTTCCGACCCGATCTTCTCGATCGGATGCGCCAGCGCCTGCTTGCGCGCCGCCTTAAGCTCAGGCTGCCCCGCACGATTATCGAGGATGAAGTTCTTCACGAACCGGCCCGACTGGATGTCGGCCAGCACGCGCTTCATCTCGGCCTTGGTCTCCGCCGTGATGATCCGCGGACCCGTCGTGATGTCACCATACTCGGCCGTGTTCGAGATCGAATAGCGCATGTTGGCGATGCCGCCCTCATACAGCAGATCGACGATCAGCTTGGTCTCGTGGAGGCACTCGAAATACGCCATCTCGGGCGCGTAGCCGGCTTCGACCAGCGTCTCGAACCCGGCCTGGATCAGGTGGGTGATGCCGCCGCACAGCACGGCCTGCTCGCCGAACAGGTCGGTCTCGCATTCCTCGCGGAAGTTGGTCTCGATGATCCCCGAGCGCCCGCCGCCGACGCCGCTTGCATAGGCGAGCGCGATGTCATGCGCGTTGCCCGACTTGTCCTGGTCGATCGCGATCAGGCAGGGGACGCCGCCGCCGCGGACATATTCGCTGCGCACGGTGTGGCCCGGGCCCTTCGGCGCGATCATGATGACGTCGAGATCGGCGCGGGGCTCGATCAGGCCGAAATGCACGTTAAGGCCGTGGGCGAACGCGATCGTCGCACCCTGCTTGAGGTTGTCGTGCAGGTCGGTGGCATAGATCGCCGCCTGATGCTCGTCGGGCGCGAGGATCATGACGATGTCGGCCCAGGCTGCGGCTTCCATGTTCGACTTGACCGCGAAGCCGGCCTCGATCGCCTTCTTGGCGGTGGCCGAGCCTTCGCGGAGCGCGATCGCGACGTCCTTGACGCCTGAATCGCGGAGGTTCTGCGCATGCGCATGGCCCTGCGAGCCGTAACCGACGATCGCGATCTTCTTGTCGGTGATGAGGTTCAGGTCGGCGTCGCGATCGTAATACACACGCATTGGAATGGTCCTTTCGATAAGGTGTGTCCCTCCGCGAAGGCGGAGGTCCAGGCTGGGCTCCCGCCTTCGCGGGAGAACAAAATTTTAAAAGCGGAGAAGTGTTAAGCCGGCTCTTTGCCGCGGGCGATCGCGACGATGCCGGTTCGGGCTACTTCGATCAGACCGACTTCACCCATAAGTTCGACGAACTTGTCGATCTTGTCGATCCCGCCGGTGACCTCGAACACGAAGCTCGACGTCGTCGCATCGACCACGCGCGCCCGGTAGACGTCGGCGAGGCGCAGCGCCTCGATCCGGTGGTCGCCGGTGCCGCGGACCTTCACCAGCGCGAGCTCGCGTTCGACGTGCGCGCCCTGTGCCGTGAGGTCGGTGACCTTGTGGACGGGGACCAGCCGGTCAAGTTGCGCGAGGATCTGCTCCATCGTCGCCGGCGACGCGCTGGTGACGATCGTGATCCGGCTGACCGACTTGTCCGCGGTGATCTCGCTCACCGTCAGGCTCTCGATATTATAGCCGCGCGCGGTGAACAGGCCGGCGATCCGGGCGAGGATGCCCGGTTCGTTGTCGACGATGACGGCGAGCGTGTGTCGCTCGGCCTTTTCCTGAGAAATGTGCATCTTAAACCAGCGCCTTCGCTTCGTCGTCCATCGTGCCGGACACTTCGTTCGCTTGCAGGATCATGTCGGTATGCGCCGCGCCCGACGGGATCATCGGGAAGCAGTTGGTCAGCTGCGACACGCGGCAATCGACGATCACCGGGCCGTCATATGCCAGCATCTCGGCGATGCCGCTGTCGAGCTGGTCGCGCGTCTCGATCAGGATGCCTTTCCAGCCATACGCCTCGCCGAGCTTCACGAAATCGGGCAGCGAATCCGAATAGCTCTCGGCATAGCGGCTCTCATAGGTGAGCTCCTGCCACTGGCGGACCATGCCCATATACTGGTTGTTGAGGATGAAGATCTTCACCGGCAACCGGTATTGCGACGCGGTCGCCAGCTCCTGGATGTTCATCTGGATCGACGCCTCGCCGGCGATGTCGATGACCAGCGCGTTCGGGTTGCCGAGCTGCGCACCGATCGCCGCGGGCAAGCCATAGCCCATCGTGCCGAGACCACCGCTGGTCAGCCACTTGTTCGGCTTCTCGAATCCGAAATGCTGCGCCGCCCACATCTGGTGCTGGCCGACCTCGGTCGTAATGATCGGCGAGCGCGCGTGCGTCGCGTCGAACAGCGCCCGGATCGCGCGTTGCGGCATGATCTCGTTCGGGTCGTTCTCGGGGAAATCGAGACACTTCACCGCGCGCCAGCCTGCGATCCGACGCTGCCAGTCGGTCGTGTCGGGCTTGGGATGCTGGCGGCTCTTCCAGGTCCGCACCATGTCCTCGAGCGCATGGCCGACATCCGCGATGATCCCGAGATCAACGCGCACGGTCTTGTTCACCGACGAGCGATCGATGTCGATATGCACCTTCCGCGAGTTCGGGCTGAACGCGTCGAGCCGCCCGGTCACGCGGTCGTCGAAGCGCGAGCCGAGCGCGACGACGAGGTCGGCCTGGTTCATCGCCATGTTGGCCTCGTACGTGCCGTGCATCCCGAGCATGCCGAGCCACTGCGGGCCGGACGCGGGATAGGCGCCTAGGCCCATCAGCGTCGACGTCACGGGTGCGCCGGTGATGCGGACGAGTTCGCACAGCAACTGGCTCGCGGCGGGGCCCGAATTGATGATGCCGCCGCCGGTGTACAGGATCGGGCGTTCGGCCGCGGCGAGCATGTCGACGAGCTGCTCGATCTGCGACTGGTCGGCCTTCACCTGCGGGCGATAGGTCTTGTGCTGGATCGGCCCCGGCTTCTTGTAGCGCGCGGTCGCGACCTGCACGTCCTTGGGGATGTCGACGACGACCGGGCCGGGACGACCCGAGGTGGCGATATGGAACGCCTCGTGGATCACGTCGCCCAGCTTGGCGGGATCCTTGACGAGATAATTGTGCTTCGAGCAATGGCGCGTGATGCCGACGGTATCGGCTTCCTGGAACGCGTCGGTACCGATCAGCGCGGTCGGCACCTGGCCGGTGATCACGACCATCGGGATCGAATCCATCAGCGCGTCGGTGATGCCGGTGACCGCGTTGGTCGCGCCGGGACCCGAGGTGACGAGCACCACGCCGGGCTTGCCGGTCGAGCGGGCATAGCCTTCCGCGGCATGCGTCGCGGCCTGCTCATGGCGCACCAGAATGTGCTTGATCCGCCCGCTGCGGAACAGCGCGTCGTAGATCGGCAGCACGGCACCACCCGGATAGCCGAAGACGACCTCCACGCCGAGATCGCACAGCGCCTCGATCAGGATATCGGCTCCACTCTTCTCGGTCATTTCATATCATCCTTTGCGAGAACGCTGCCTTTAGCGTCTCGTGGAGGGGGCGGCTACCGATATAAAAGATGCGTGTCAAACATCATTTGAGCAATATAGTTTCAAATTGCTGCATGCGCGTTGGGAGATCTAGGGCTTCGGTGCGGGTCCAAGCAGCGGGTGGCTGGTGCCGGAGCCACGTATATTGGCGCTTGGCATAGCGTCGCGTGGCGAGCGATCCGGCGGCGATGGCGTCGGGTTTCGAAGTCTCTCCGCGGACGAGCGCGGCGATCTCGGGAACGCCGATCGCGCGGCGGATCGGGGCGTCCTGCGGGATATCGGTGCGGGCGAGCAGCGCGGTGATTTCCTCGCGGCTGGTGTCGGCCATCTCGGCGAAACGCTGGTCGATGCGCGCGTTGAGCCAGTCGCGGTCGGGGATCAGGATCAGCGCGCGGACGTCAATCGTATCGCCGATCCCGCCGACCTTCTCGGTCTGCCAATCGGCAAGCGTTCGGCCGGTGCTGCGGACGACTTCGAGGGCGCGAGCGACGCGGGTGGTGTCGGCTGCGTTGAGCTTGGCAGCGGCTTGTGGGTCGAGTTGCGCGAGCGCGGCGTGTGCTTGGGCGACGGGGAGGGCACGGACTTGCTCGCGAAGGTCTGGGTCGATCGCGGGGACTGGCGCGATGCCGTCGAGCTGCGTGCGGATATAGAGCCCCGTGCCACCCACCAGGATCGGCAGCTTCCCCTCGGCGAGCGTATCGCGGATCGCCTGCGTCGCTTCGGCAGCCCAACGCGCGGCGGAGTAGGTCGCGTCGGCTGCGTCGACATGGCCGAACAGTTTGTGCGGGGCGCTCGCCTCTTCTTCCGGCGAGGGTCTCGCGGTGAGGATGCGGAGGTCGGCATAGACCTGCGCGGAATCCGCGTTAATGACGACGCCGTCGTGAGCAGCGGCGATGGCCAGCGCGAGCGCGGACTTGCCGCTCGCGGTCGGCCCTGCGATGAGCGCGACCTTCGGGAGAGTTTCTATGTTCACGGCAACGCTTATAGCCTCGGGCACGCTGACCGCAGGCGATATTTCGACCGCGATGGACCGCCTGCGCGACGCCGGCTGCGCACCGGGCGCGAGCGGCTGGATCGACGAGGGCGAGGCGGCGGACTTGATCTTCGGGATGGCGCCGGATGCGGCTCGGGTTGCGCTTGAGGGTGCGTTCGTCGGTACCGACGTGGTCGTTCAATCGAGCGTCACGCGTACCAAGACGCTGCTGGTCGCCGACATGGACTCGACGATGATTACCGTCGAATGCATCGACGAACTTGCCGACTACGCCGGCATCAAGCCGCAGATCGCGGAGATCACCGAGCGCGCGATGCGCGGTGAACTGGACTTCGAAGCGGCGCTCGACGCCCGAGTGGCGTTGCTCAAGGGGCTGGCCGAAAGCGACATCGAACGCTGCCTAGCCGAACGCATCACGATCATGCCCGGCGCGAAGGCTCTCGTGCGGACGATGCGGTCGCGGGGCGCTCTTGCGGTGTTGGTGTCGGGTGGCTTCACCCGGTTCGCCGAGCCGGTGGCCGAGCAGATCGGCTTCGACCGTGCGATCGCCAACGTACTGGAGATCGAGGGCGGAACGCTGACGGGGACGGTGACCAAGCCGATCGTCGGGTCGAATACGAAGCTGACGACGCTGCACGCCGCGATCACCGAGCGGGGGATTACGGTCGAAGAGTCGCTGGCGGTCGGTGACGGCGCGAACGATCTGGCGATGATCGAGGCGGCGGGGCTGGGGGTGGCGTATCACGCCAAGCCGATCGTGGCCGCGGCGGCCGCCGCGCGGATCGATCATGGGGATCTGACGGCGCTTCTCTATGCGCAGGGTATCGCGCGGCACGATTGGGTCATGGACTAGGTTCTTACCCCTCCCTGGAAGGGAGGGGCAGGGGGTGGGTCGGTTTCCGCAAGTTCGGACCGCAGTGGCTCAAGCCGGCCAACCCACCCCCAACCCCACCCTTCCAGGGAGGGGCGCAGAAGTGAAGCTGGAGTGAGGTTTACCCCTTCGCCAGCGGCGTGCCGCTCGCCTCGCAGACATACGTCGCGAGTTCTTCGCGCAACGGCAAACCCTTGATCGGGCGCAGCGGACCGTCATGCGCTACGTTGGTCTCGACCAGCGCGCGGTTCGGGCCGACGCCGAGGACGTGGAACAGGCGCTTGCCGCAATCGGTCTCGGTACGCGCATAGGCGACCTTGCCCTCATGCTCCTGGCGCAGGATCGCGATGATCGTGCCCCCTACGGCTTTGCGCTCCCGCAACAGGAAATGACGTGACGTCGGATCGGACGGGGTAGGGATCAGCCGCCCCTTCACGGTCAGCTGCTCAGGCTTGGGCACCGCCACTTCGGTCTCGGCCAGATTGCGCAACGACACGCCGTTATCCACCATCGCGTCGGCAGTATTAGTAGCAGGCTGCTCGCCAGAACACGCGGCCAACAGCGTCGCGCCGGCAACTGCCAGCGCCAAGGTCTTCGAAATCATGCATCTAGCTCCCGGTCGATGTCGAAACGAAACGACCGGTCCGGCTATTTGATCCCTGCCGCACCCGATCGCTCGTCCGCCGGGCAAACGCCCGATCGCTCAGCGCGCCTTCTTGTCAGCCACCCGGTCCGCCCGCGCCACGGACTTCGGAGGAACCGCCGGTTCGCAGATGCGACGCGTCGGCTGGCACGCAATCCCGACCGTAGAACACCCTTTGACGTTAGGCGCGGTAGGACACGCGCGGCACTGCTGCTTGATCTCGGTGCAAGTCGATGGCGCCGACAACAGCGCCAGGGTCAGGAAGAACATTCGCACATCCTCGTCATGAGTATCGTAGCGGCCGGGCTCATCCGCTCAGGGCGCAACGATCACACACGCCACGCCAGACGCCGAGCAAGCCCGCGTCGCATCCGCCTTCGAAACAAAGCCACCCGCCTGCAGCCGCGTCACGCCGCCCGCTTTCGCGTAGAAGGGCTGTGCACCGCGCAGCTTGCCGCGAACCTTGTTCCACTGCGTCTCGGCATTGCCCTGATCGCGGAACGCGCCAAGCTGCACGCGCCAATTGCCCGTCGCACGCACGGGCGCGGGCTTGGCCGCTACAGCTTTTGCCAGAGCAGGTTTCGTCGGCGCAGGCTTGGGCGGCTTCACCTGCGCCTGCCTGACCGGCGCCGGCTCGCGCGTCGGCGTCGGCGTCGGTTCCCGCGTCGGGGCCGGTTCGCGTGTCGGCCCGGGAATGCGCGCAGGAAGCGAACTCGGCGGCAGCTTCGACGGACGCGGCGCGCTGGCGGTACGCGGCGGCGCTACCGGCGTTTGCCCGACCGTAGCGCGAGAAGGCCCCGGCGGCGGGGACTGCAACGCATATTGCTGCGCCAGCGCGGTGCCCTTCTCGCGGTCGGTGGGCGAGATATACTGGTCCATCTGCGCGAGCGTCTGCGAGGCCGACTGCAAGCCCGACGCCGAGGCCCGCGTCATCAGCGCATAGGCCCGCGGGAAATCGCGCGGTATGCCGTCGCCGTTGAACAGCATCGTCCCGAGCACGAGTTGCGCCCGCGGTTCACCATGCGCGACCGACTTCTGCAGCCACGGCAGCGCATCCGTCTTCTTGCCGGCCTGGAACAGCGCGAGCCCGTAATTGTCCGCGGCCTGCACATGCCCCTGCATCGCCGCCTTCCGGAACCAGCTCTCGGCCAGCACCGGATCCAGCGTCACGCCACGACCGAGCTTGTAAGCCTGCGCCAGGTTGAATTGCGCATCCGCATCGCCTGCCACCGCCAGCGGCCGCCACTCGGTGATCGCACGCGGATAATCGCCCTTCGCCCAGGCATCGACGCCGGCCTTCACATCGGCAAACGCGGGGGCGGCGGCCAGCATTCCGCTCAACGCGATCGCACCCACCAAAAGCTTACGCCGAACCGTCATCGCCATCCCTCATACCGTCTCGCCGCCACCATGCCGCCGTTCGTCGCGCAAGGCAAAGGGCGACCGTTCCCGATCCCCAACATCGCGCCTCCGTAAGTCATTATGAAGTCGCGTTAACTGCTTCTTTGAACCGATATGGCACTCCGTACGCGGATACCGGGAGTGGGAACTATGTGCGGTCTAGCGTTTGCCATGAAACAGGGATTGCCCCGATGACCACGCGCGCCCTCCTCCTCGGCGGCATCTCCGCCCTACTGCTCGGCGGTACGATGGTCGGCTGTGCCGCGAACGGGGGCGGCATCGCCTCGGCCAGCGATCGCAATGCGGCACTCGCGACAAAGGGCGCGGCTGGCGATGCGGGGCAGGCACAGGCGGCACTCGCGCGCAACGATGGTCCTGTGGCGATCGGCTATGCGGAGCGTGCGGTGGCGCTGATGCCGCAGCAGGCGGACTACCGGATGCTGCTCGGGCAGAGCTATCTCAAGGGCGGGCGGTTCGCCTCGGCCTCGCACGCATTCGCCGACGCGCTGCACCTGTCGCCGACCAACGGCAGGGCGGCGCTCAACCTCGCGCTGTCGCAGATCGCGATCGGAGACTGGCAGTCGGCGCGGCACAGCCTCGAGGCGAACGCCGCGATCATCCCGGCGGTCGATCGTGGCCTGGCCCTGTCGCTTGCGGGCGATACCGCTGGCGGGATCGCGGTCCTGACCGAAGCCGCTCGTTCGCCCGCGTCGAACGCGAAGGTACGCCAGAACCTCGCGCTGAGCTTTGCGCTGGCGGGACGGTGGCAGGAAGCACGCGTGGTCGCGGCGGCGGACATGGCACCAGCAGACGTCGACGCCCGGCTCGAGCAATGGGCGTTGTTCGCTCAGCCGGCCAAGGCGTCGGATCAGGTGGCGAGCCTGCTCGGCGTTCGCGCAGTGGCGGATCCGGGACAACCGGTCGCGCTGGCGTTGAACGCGCCTGCGCCGGGTCTTCCGGAACAGGCCTTGGCAGCGGCCGACCCGGTCATCGCGCCGACCGAAGCTGGGCCTGTGCAGATCGCTTCGGTGTCAGCGGCTGGCGTCTCGAAGATAGCGTTCGGACCGCGACAGGAGGTCGTCCAGGCGTTGCCGACGATGATGCTCCGTCCGGCCGGCGGCCCGATCAAGGTGGCGTCCGCGCCCATGTCGTCGGGTCGCGCCATGGCGACCGCGGCGTATCAGGTAAAGGCACCCGCGACCGGCAACTGGTACGTCCAGCTCGGCGCCTTCGAGAGCGTGGGGGTCGCAAGAGACGGCTGGGCCCGCGCCGCACGCCGGTTCGCGGTACTCGCCAGCTATTCACCGAATGGCATGACGTTCAAGGCGAAGGGCGAGGATGTCTACCGCCTCTCGGTCGGCGGGTTCAGCCGGTCCGCGGCGGGCACGATGTGCCGCCAGTACCGCGCCAAGGGCGGCGCGTGCTTCGTCCGGCAAGGTGCCGGCGACGTCATGGCGCAGTGGTTGCGCAAGCCCGGCATGCAGATGGCGTCGCGGTAACGGGCGTCTAAAAGGCCTACCCATTCTCAGGGTACCACCCCGGCGGAGGCCGGGGCCCAGATGGGGAACGTCGCTAATTGAAGCCGGCCCTTCGTTACGCCGACCTTTCCAACTGGGCCCCGGCCTCCGCCGGGGTGGTGAGGATATGTGGCCCTTACAGAACCTCGCGCCCACCCTTCCACAATCGCAGTACGCGCCCCTGAACCGGCAAGCCATCGAACGGCGTATTCCCCGCCTCGGCAAGGAACGCCTCCCCGACGATCTGCCAAGGCGCGAGCCGGTCGAACAGCATCAGGTCCGCGGGCTTGCCGACCTCCAGCGTCCCCGTATCCAGCCCCAGCACCCGCGCCGGATTGCTGGCGAGCAGCGCGAACAGCCGCTCCAGTGTTAGCAGTTCGTCACGCACCAGCATCAGCGCGAGCGGCAACAGCGTCTCCGCCCCCGCCATCCCGCTGCTCGAATCGGTAAACGGCAGCCGCTTCTCCTCCGGCCCGCGCGGTTCATGCCCCGAACACAGCACGTCGATCGTACCATCGGCGATAGCATCGAGCGCCGCCCGCCGGTCGCTCTCCGCCCGCAAAGGCGGCGACAGCAGCGCGAACGACCGGAAATCACTGACCGCGATCTCAGACAGATGCAGATGCGCCGGCGTGATCCCGCAGGTCACCGACACGCCACGACGCTTAGCCGCCCGGATCAGGTCGAATCCGGCAGCCGTCGTAACCTGGCGAATATGGATCCGAGCCCCAGTATCCTCGGCCAGCATCAGGTCGCGCGCGATCGCCAGCGCCTCGGCCACCGCCGGCGCGGCAGGCAGGCCAAGCCGCGTCGCAGTCTCACCCTCGGTCGCGACCGCCCCGGCGGTCAATCCACCGTCCTCGGCATGCGCGATCACCGTTACGTCGAGATCGCGCGCATAGGCCAACACGCGCCGCATCACGCCACTATCGGCGATCCAGTGCTTGCCCGTGCCCACCGCCTTCGCGCCAGCCGAAAGACAGATCGCCATCTCAGCAAGATCATGGCCTGCAAGCCCCCGCGTGGCGGCGGCAATCGGGTGGATCCAGAGGTCAGGCTTGCCGATCAACGCGGCGCGCTGGACGATACCGGGGTCGTCCAGCACCGGCGACTGGTCGGGCATGAGACCGATCCGCACGATCCCGCCGGCGCGGAACGCCGCGCGGTCGACCTTCGCCACGCCAAGATCGACGATTCCCGGCGCGACCGTCTTGCCGCCACAGTCGACGATGTCCGCATCGGCCGGAATATCGACGATCCCGGTCGCGACGATCACGCCGTCGCGGACCAGCACATTACCCTTCGTCACGCCGCCGACGGGGCAGGCGAGCGTCGCGTTGGTGAGCGTGAGGATCATGCCCAACCCTCCACGCCGCGCGCTCTTCGCGTCAGCACGTCAAGGCACGCCATCCGGACGGCCACCCCCATCTCGACCTGCTCGGTAATTGCCGAGCGCACATGGTCCGCCACCGCGGAATCGATCTCGACACCGCGGTTCATCGGGCCGGGGTGCATCACCAGCGCATCGGGCGCCGCCTTCGCCAACCGGTCGAGCGTCAGCCCGTAGCGCAATCGATACTCACGTGTGGAGGGGACGTACGCGCCGTCCATCCGCTCGTTCTGGAGCCGGAGCATCATTACCACGTCCGCACCCTCCAGGGCCTTGTCGAAATCGGTGAACGCGGTGACGCCCATCCGCTCGATCATCGGCGGCATCAGCGTCGATGGCGCGCAGACGCGGACCTCGGCGGCAAGCGCGGTGAGGGCGAGGATGTTCGACCGCGCGACCCGGCTGTGCAGCAGATCGCCGCAGATCACGACGCGCTGCCCGGCGATCGCGCCCTTGCGACGGCGGATCGTCAGCGCGTCGAGCAGTGCCTGCGTCGGATGCTCGTGGCGCCCGTCGCCGGCGTTCAGCACCGGACAATCGACCTTGTCCGCGATCAGCCGCACCGCGCCGCTCGACATATGCCGGATGACGATGACGTCGGCGCGCATCGCGTTGAGCGTCATCGCGGTATCGATCAGCGTCTCGCCCTTCTTCACGCTCGACTGCGCGGCGTGCATGTTGACCACGTCCGCGCCGAGCCGCTTGCCGGCGATCTCGAACGATAGCAGCGTGCGCGTGCTGTTCTCGAAGAACGCATTGATCTGCGTCAGGCCTGCGAGGCGTTTGTCGGGTGTCGCATGGCTGCGGTTTGCGCTCACCCACGTCTCCGCCTCGTCGAGCAGGAACGCGATCTCGTGTGGCTGGAGCCCGTCGATACCGGTGAGATGCCGGTGCGGGAAGACGGCGCCGCCTTCGATGAGGGCGGCGGGGCGGTGATCTGAGGTTCGCATTAAAGCTGCGGGATAGTGGCGCGCGTTGCAGGGGGCAAGCGCTCCGCGATGCTCCGCCGCAATCCGCATGGTTAACCGGAATTTAGCGTGGATATGGGATGGCGTTTGCAGATGGGGCGAGGGCGCAGGACGAGATGACGAACGCGAACGGTGCCGGATGGTGGGAAACGCGCGCGTTTGCCGTGACGCTCGTTCTGCTGTCCGCGGTGCCGCTGTTGTGGCCGGCGCTGCCTCCGCTCAGCGATCTACCGGGCCATATGGGGCGCTGGCATATCGCGATGGCGCTGCCGACCTCGCCCGATCTTCAGCGCTATTACGACTATCGCTGGGCGTTGATTCCCAATCTGGGGATGGATTTGCTCGTGCCGGCGCTGGCGAACCTGTTTCCCTTCGAGGTCGCGACCAAGCTGGCAGTGATCGCGATCCCGATGCTGACCGTCGTCGGATTGTTATGGGCGGCGCGCGAGGCGCATGGGCGCGTGCCGCCGACCGCGATGTTCGCAGTACCGCTCGCCTATGCCTGGCCGTTCCAGTTCGGCTTCGTCAATTTCGCGCTGTCGCAGGCGCTGGCGTTTTGTGCGCTGGCGTTGTGGATCCGGCTGGGGCGGCAGGATCGGCTCGTCCTGCGCGCGCCGCTGTTCGTGCCGATCGCGTGCGTGCTGTGGATCTCGCACAGCTTCGGTTGGGGACTGTTCGGGCTGATGGCGGCGGGCGCCGACGTCGCGCGAGTCCGTGCGAGCGGGCACGGCTGGCCCGCATCGTTCGTCATGGCTGCGCTGCAATGCGTACCGCTCGGCGTGCCGCTGATCGCCATGATCGCCGCCGCTGCGTCGGGGCAGGGGGCGGGAGGGCTGGGGGCGGGAGGGTTGGGCGCCGACGACTGGTTCAACCTGACGGTGAAGACGATGTGGCTGCTGTCGCTCTTTCGCGATCGCTGGCAATGGTTCGATCTGTTCTCGTTGCTGACGGTAATCGGCGTCCTGTACGCAGCCCTGCGGAGCCGGCGGATGGGATTTTCACCGCTGCTCGGGCTGCCTGCGCTGCTATGCCTCGGCGCGTTCGTCGTGCTGCCACGGCTGCTGATGGGGGGCGCGTATGTCGACATGCGGATCGCACCGGCCGGGATGATGCTCGCGCTGATTGCGATATGTCCGACCGATGTCGCGCAGTCGCGGACGCTGGCGCTGCTGGCGGTGGCGTTCGTCCTGATCCGCTTGACGGGCGACACCGTCAGCTTTGTCGAGCGATCGTCCGAACAGCAGCGCGAACTCGCAGCGATCGGCCATATTTCACGAGGTGCGGCCGTCCTGTCGCTGGTCGCGCGCCCGTGTAGCGGGGCGTGGACCGATCTGCGGCGCGATCACCTGCCGGGATTGGCGATCGTGCGGCGCGACACTTTCAGCAACGAGCAATGGGCTATCGAGGGGCAGCAGGCGCTGCAGATCCGCTATGCGATCGCCGCGCCCTATACCGCAGACCCCGGCCAGAGCGTCTATCCGTCGATCTGTGCCCACATCGGTTCCGATTTCAAGACGACGATCGCGCAGTTCCCACGTGCGGCCTTCACGCACGTCTGGACGATCGGGTTCGCGCCGGGAGCGGCGAAAGCGCCGGACCTGCGCGTGATCTGGACCAACGGTCAGTCCACGCTCTACCGGGTCGTGCGCTAGATCTGTGCGGTCACCAGAGCGTCGATCGCGCCCTGGAGGATGTAGGCGGCGGCCATCTTGTCGACGAGTTCGGCGCGCTTGGCGCGGCTGGCGTCCTGTTCGATCAGCGTGCGGGTGACCGCGACGGTCGACCAGCGCTCGTCCTGGAGCAGGATGGGCAGGCCCATGTCCTTGAGGTTCTGCGCGAACGCGCGCGTCGATTGCGAACGGGGGCTCTCGCTGCCGTCGAGGTTGATAGGCAGGCCGATGACGAGGCCGACGACCGCCTGCGCCTTGATGATCTCTGCAAGCGCGGCCTTGTCCTTCTGGAACTTGGTACGCCGGATCAGGAGGGCAGGGCTCGCGAAGCTCCAGCCCGCGTCGCAGAGCGCGGTGCCGATCGTCTTGGTGCCGACGTCGAGGCCGATCAGCCGGCCGCCGTTCGGGAGCGCGTCGCGGAACTGCGCGGCGGAGAGCGTGATCATTGGAAAGCCTTCAGGCGGCGGTTGGCGTCGGCGCGGATGTTCGCCCAGAACAGGCTGTAGTCGTAGACGTGGTAATTGTTGCCGGGCAGCACGTACGGCCCGAGGTTCGGGCCCTCGCCGATCAGCAGAAAGCCGCGGTCGGCGCACCGTGCGGGGACGCTGCCGATTGCGATCGTCGCGGTCTTCAGGTCCACGGACGGGACGAGCGTGCCAAGGTTGGCGGTGGTCGGCGCCGTCGCGTCGGCGGTGCCGGTCAGCGGGTTGGTGCAGACCATCGGCGTGGCTTTGCGCGGCTGGCCGTTGAAGCCGGTGGTCTGGTCATAGGCGTCGACGATCAGCGACGGATCGGCAGGTTCGGCAAAGCTCTCCCACGATAGGATACAGCCGGTCTGGTCGGCGGTGCGGCATTCGGCGAGGCCCATCTGCGGAAGATCGGTCGCGCGTGAGATGGGCCAGCCGACGACATACGCCGCAACGATCCGCGCCTTCAGCTTCGGGTCGTTCGCAACGCGGTCGCGGAGCAGGCGAGTGAGGTGCAATGCGCCCTGGCTATGCCCGGCAAGGATGATCGGCCGGGTCGAACCGGCTTCCTTGAGGAACCGGTCGAACGCGGCGGAGACGTCGCCGTAAGCCAGCGCTAGCGCGCGTTCGCTGTCCGCGGCGCTGGTCAGGAACGCGCCGAACGTCGCCTGGCGGTAACGTGGCGCCCAGATGTCGCCGGCCTCGTTGAACGCGCTAGCCTGCCCGCGAAGGAACAGCTCCGCCCGCGCATTGGTCTCCGGATCGTCGATCGGCGCGTTCCAATGGTCGCGGTTGATGTACGACGTCGGGTGGATGAAGAAGATTGCCGCGCCCGTGCCGCGTTCACGGGGCGTGTAGCCGGGCGGCGTCCACAGCGCGGGATTGCCCGGCGCGTCGGGGCGGGCGAGCCACATGATTTTCCGCGCGTAGATGTTGCGCGGGGCTTCGCGTTGCGCCTGGAACGTCTCGCTCGGCACCATAACCGCGCGCATCAACTGCGTGCCGAACAGGCGGTAGGCGAGCAGCGCGGCGATCGCGAGGACGATCATGGCGGCGACGAAATAGAGAAACTTGCGGGCCAAGCGGGACCTTCCGTGCAGGCGGTCCGGCTCCCGTGCCGCAAGCTGGGAAAGGTTGCAACGGGCGCCTGATTGTAGAGGAAAACGCCGGCGGCCGGAAAGTGGCCTGTTCCCCCGCGGAGGCGGGGGAACAGGATCTCGGGCGGTATCGTTTGTAATCCTGGGCCCCCGCCTCCGCGGGGGAACCAGAAGGGGCAGGGAGCTAGAAGGGTGTTGCGCGCTCGCGCCACGCGGTGCTAGCCGCAGCCCATGTCCGTAGATACTGCAACCGTGAAGCGGATCGCGAGCCTTGCGCGCATCGCGATCACCGACGAGGACGCCGCCCGCATGGCGCCGGAACTCGGAAACATCCTTGGCTGGATCGAGATGCTCGAAGAGGTCGACACGACCGGTATCGAGCCGATGACCGCCGTCATCCCCAACACGCTGCGGCTGCGCGACGACGTCGTCAACGCCGACCCGCTGACCGGCGGCGGCATCCGCGAGCAGGTCCTCGCCAACGCGCCCGTGGCCGAACACGGGTTCTTTGCCGTGCCCAAGGTGATCGAATAATGACCGACCTCACAGATCTCGGCATCGCAGGCATCCGCGACGGCGTCCGCGATGGTTCCTTCAAGGCGCGAGAAGTCGCCGATGCGTTCATCGTAAAGGTGAGCCAGGCCAAGGCCCTGAACGCGTTTCTCGTCGAGACGCCCGAACACGCGATCGCTGCCGCCACCGCCGCCGATACCGCGCGCGAGGCCGGCGAGACGCTCAAGCCGCTGGCCGGCGTGCCGATCGGCATGAAGGACCTGTTCTGCACCAAGGGCGCCACGACGACCGCGGCGAGCCACATCCTCGAAGGCTTCACGCCGACCTACGAATCGACCGTCTCGCAGAATTTGTGGGATGCGGGCGCGGGGATGCTCGGCAAGCTGAACATGGACCAGTTCGCGATGGGCTCGTCGAACGAGACCTCGGCGTTCGGCAACGTGATCTCGCCGTGGAAGCGCAACGACGGCGGTAACGCCTCGCTCGCCCCCGGCGGGTCGTCGGGCGGTTCGTCGTCGGCGGTCGCCGCGCGACTCTGCCCCGGCGCGACCGGCACCGACACCGGCGGCTCGATCCGCCAGCCTGCCGCCTTTACCGGCATCAGCGGCATCAAGCCGACCTATGGCCGCTGCTCGCGCTGGGGGACGATCGCGTTCGCGTCGTCGCTCGACCAGGCCGGGCCGATGGCACGCGACGTCCGTGACTGCGCGATCCTGCTCGAGGCGATGGCCGGGTTCGATGCGAAGGACGGCACCTCGTTGCAGCTCGACGTGCCGAAGTGGGAAGCGGGTTTGTCCGGCAATCTCAATGGCCTGCGCGTCGGTATTCCCAAGGAGTATCGCGTCGACGGGATGCCCGAGGAGATCGAGGCGCTCTGGCAGCAGGGCATCGACTGGCTGAAGGATGCCGGTGCGACGATCGTCGAGGTCTCGCTCCCGCATACCAAATACGCGCTGCCCGCTTATTACATCATCGCGCCCGCCGAAGCGTCGTCGAACCTCGCGCGCTATGATGGCGTCCGCTACGGGATCCGCGACCTGCCGACCGGCGCCGGCTTGCAGGACATGTACGCCGCGACGCGTGCGGATGGCTTCGGCCCCGAGGTGAAGCGCCGCATCATGATCGGCACCTACGTCCTCTCGGCCGGCTTCTACGACGCGTATTACACGCAGGCGCAGAAGGTCCGGACGCTGATCGCGCGCGATTTCGAACGGGCGTGGGAGACGTGCGACGTCCTGCTGACCCCGACCGCACCCTCGGCGGCGTTCGCGCTCGGCGAGAAGTCGGCGGATCCGATCGCGATGTACCTGAACGACGTCTTCACCGTGCCGTCGTCGCTCGCTGGGTTGCCGGCGATGTCGGTGCCGGGTGGCCTCGACAAGCAGGGTCTGCCGCTTGGGCTTCAGATCATCGGCAAGCCGCTCGACGAGCAAGGCGTGCTGAACGCAGGGCTCGCGATAGAACAGCGGGCAGGATTCACCGCGCGACCAGAGGCTTGGTGGTAACATGAGCGATTACAGAATCCAGGGCGAAACCGGCGAGTGGGAGGTCGTGGTCGGCCTCGAAGTGCACGCGCAGGTGACGTCGAACGCCAAGCTTTTCTCGGGCGCGGCGACCGCGTTCGGCGCGGAGCCTAATACGCAGGTGTCGCTGGTCGACGCGGCGATGCCGGGCATGCTGCCGGTGCCGAATCGTGAGTGCATCCGTCAGGCGGTCCGCACCGGCATGGCGATCGAGGCGCAGATCAACAAATGGTCGCGGTTCGATCGGAAGAACTATTTCTACGCCGATCTGCCGCAGGGCTATCAGATCAGCCAGCTCTATCATCCGATCGTCGGTGAGGGCGCCATCGACATCAGTCTCGACGAGAAGAACCCCGATGCCACCAGTAAGACGATGGGCGGCAAGCGGATCGGCGTCGAGCGCATCCATGTCGAGCAGGATGCGGGCAAGCTGATGCACGACCAGCATCCGACCCAGTCGTATGTCGATCTCAACCGGTCGGGCGTCGCGCTGATGGAGATCGTGTCGAAGCCCGATCTCGCGTCTCCTGCGGAAACAGGGGCTTATCTGCGGAAGCTGCGATCGATCCTGCGCTATGTCGGGTCGTGCGACGGCAACATGGAAGAAGGCTCGATGCGCGCCGACGTCAACGTCAGCGTGCGCAAGCCCGGCGACGAGCTGGGCACGCGGACCGAGACGAAGAACGTCAATTCGGTGCGCTTCGTGATGGCGGTGGTCGAGCAGGAGGCCAAGCGTCAGGTCGAGGTGCTCGAGGCCGGCGGCAAGATCCAGCAGGAAACGCGGCTCTACGATCCCGATCGCAACGAGACGCGCTCGATGCGATCGAAGGAAGACGCGCATGATTACCGCTACTTCCCCGATCCGGACCTGTTGCCGCTGGTGCTCGACGACGCGTTCCTGGCCGAGTGCCGTGCGTCGTTGCCGGAATTGCCGGACGCGAAGCGCGCGCGGTACGAGGCGCTCGGGATCACCGCGTATCAGGCGACGGTGCTGACCGCCGAAGTCGAGGCGGCGCGGTGGTTCGATGCGCTGCTCGATGCGGGCGTGAAGCCGGCGGCGGCGGCGAACTGGACGACGTCGGAGCTGTTCGGCGCGCTCAACCGGACGGGGAAGGACATCGAGAACTCGCCTGTGTCGCCGGCGCAGGCGGCGGAATTGCTGGGACTGATCGCGGACGGCACATTGTCGGGTAGCCTCGCCAAGCAGGTGTTCGAGGTGATGCTCGAGACCGGCGACGGCGCGGCCAAGGTGGTCGAGGATCGCGGGTTGAAGCAGACCAGCGATACCGGCGCGATCGAGGCTGTGATCGCCGAGGTGATGGCGGCGAACGCGGACAAGGTTGCGGATTACCGCGGCGGCAAGGACAAGCTGTTCGGGTTCTTCGTGGGTCAGACGATGAAGGCGATGGGGGGGAAGGCTAACCCTGCTGTCGTGAACGAGGTTCTGAAGGGGATGCTTGGGGAATCGGTGGCTTCGTAAAGCTACCTACTTCCTAGCTTTCCGACACCTACCGGTTCCCGCCCATGTCCGTTCTCCCGCGAAGGCGGGAGCCCCGGGTAACTGAGTGCAGCGCTGCTTGATTCCTGGGCCCCCGCGTTCGCGAGGGAACAGAAGGGGAGCCGTCTCCCAATCGCCACCACCCCGGCGAAGGCCGGGGCCCAGTTGGGGGATGTTGCTGACTGAGGGCGGCGCTTCGTTACTGCGACCTTTCCAACTGGGCCCCGGCCTCCGCCGGGGTGGGGGTGGTTGGGTGGAGTAGGGGAGCAGCTGAGGGCGGGAGGCGGCCTTACGCGTCCACCTGCTGCGGATGATGCGGCACGAGGATCAGCGTGTTCTCCTCCACCCGCCACGACGCGAGGCGCGACAGGAAGTTCATCCCCAGCACGTTGGTCTCGCCGAACGCGGGCGACACCACCACCTGCAAGTCCCGCGCGACGATCGCGCCGAGACGCAAACTCGCGATCTTCCCCGTCTTCGCCGCGATCGAGCCGTTGGCGGTCTGCAAGACGATCGGCACCACGCCGATCCGCGCCTCGACCCCCGCAGCCTCCGCCGTCTTCTCCGAAATAGCGGTAATCGTCGCGCCGCTGTCGATCAGCAGCCGCTGGCTCACTCCGTCGATCGTCGCCCGTGCCCAGAAGTGCCCATCCGGTGACATCCGGATCCGGACCTCGCCGCCGACCACCTGTTGGTCCTCGATCTTCAGGAACCGCGCGATCTTGCCGACATAGGGATCGAACTGGCGCCGCTGGTCGATCGCGACGAACAGCAGTCCGACGAGGACAAGCGTCATCGCCAGATTGACGAGCGTTCGGATGCTCGGGATGCGCTGCGCCAGGATCAGCAGCGATACGGCGAGCCCGAGCGCGATATAGAGGCTCTGATGCTCGGCGAAGGTAGGAATCGTGGGGATGATCGGGTCCTGATTGGCGGGGGTGGTATCGTATAGATAGCCATCCCCGCCTGTATGGTTGCTGACGCGAGCTTACTGCGCGTCGTTGTCCTGGTTCTTTACGACCCCACCGGTGCCGCCGACGCCGTCGGGCAGGCCGCTGTCCGTGAACGTCTCGGGCTCGTCGCCGCCTTCGCCGCGCTCGACCGCGTCGGAACGCGACTCAACCGCCTGTTCGATATCGCTGCGGGTATCCTCGTCACGATCCTCGGGGAGCGTTTCAGGGTTCGTGCCGGAATGCGGATCGCTCACGCTCAAAACTCCGGCTGGACGGGCGCGGGATCGTTCGACGGCGTTCCCGGTGCTGGCACGTCGATATCCGGCGCGGGCGGATTGAACTCGGGCGGCGGCGCGGTCGGCTCGACGGGCGACGTCGGGGTCGGGAACTCTGCCGGGGGTTGGGTAGCCATGATGTCTCTCCTTCTGGATGTTCAACGCCTGTAATCAGCGGGAGTTGCCTATGTGCTTGCCCCCGCATGCATCGTTGGTATAGACGCGCCCGCTACGGCGATGTCCTGTGCGGGCGTGGCGGAACTGGTAGACGCGCTTGGTTTAGGTCCAAGTATCGCAAGATGTGGGGGTTCGAGTCCCTTCGCCCGCACCAGCCCGCCGCGCAGGCGAGGCGACCGCCCGAAGAATTATCCTGAATGCTCTTTTAGACAAAGGCCGGACATGCAGACTGTCGAGACGTTGAACGAGGGCCTCAAGCGCGCCTTTACGCTCACCATCACCGCGAAGGATATCGATGCCAAGGTCGATGTCGAGCTGAAGCGCCTCGCGCCGCAGATGAAGATGCCGGGCTTCCGTCCGGGAAAGGTGCCGGCGAACCTCATCCGCAAGATGCACGGCCCGGCGCTGACGCAGGACGCGCTGAACGCGGCGATCCAGGAGAGCGTCCAGACGCTCGTCGCCGAGAAGCAGCTTCGCCCCGCGATGCAGCCTTCGGTCGAGCTGGAAGACGGCTATGACCTCGGCAAGGATGCCGTCGTCAAGGTCGAGATGGAGGTCCTCCCGCAGGTTCCCGCACCCGCGATCGACGGCATCAAGCTCGAGCGCCTGACCGTGCCCGTCGCCGACGACGCGGTCACCGAGCAACTGCAGAAGTTTGCCGACCAGCAGAAGAAGTGGGACGACGCAGCCGACGATTACGTCGCGGCGATGGGCGATCTCGTCACCGTCGATTTCGTTGGCAAGACCGCCGACGGCGTTGCGTTCGAGGGCGGCACCGGCACCGACATGGGCGTCGAGCTCGGCGCGGGTCGTCTGATCCCGGGCTTCGAGGATCAGCTCGTCGGCGTAAGGACCGGTGACGACAAGGTCCTCAACGTGACCTTCCCCGAGGAGTATCAGGAGAAGTCGCTCGCAGGCCAGCCCGCGACGTTCGACATCACCGTCAAGTCGGTGAAGACCGCGGGCGAGAGCAAGATCGACGAGGATCTGGCGAAGTCGCTGGGTCTCGAGAGCCTCGAGCAGCTCACGGGCCTGCTCAAGGGGCAGATCGAGCAGGAGCATAACGGTCTCACGCGCACGCACATGAAGCGCAAGCTGCTGGACCAGCTCGCCGAGGGTCACGACTTCGAAGTGCCTCCGTCGATGGTCGAAGCCGAGTTCAACCAGATCTGGTCGCAGCTCCAGCATGAAGCCACGCACGAGGCCGATCCCGAGGCCGCGATGGCCGAGATGGAAGGCGAGCGCGACGATTACCGCAAGATCGCCGAGCGTCGCGTGCGCCTCGGCCTGCTCCTGTCCGAGATCGGCCAGGCGAACGGCGTCGAGGTTTCGAACCAGGAAATGCAGCGTCTGCTGGCACAGGCAGCGCAGCAATATCCCGCGGAGCAGCGCCAGCAGTTCATGCAGTACGTCCAGCAGGAGCCGATGGCGGCTGCCCAGCTGCGCGCGCCGCTGTACGAGGACAAGGTCGTCGACTTCCTGTTCGAGAAGGCCGAGATCATCGACCGCGAAGCGACGCGCGAGGAGCTTGAGGCTGCGATCGAGAGCGAGGACGGTTTCGCCAGCGGCACGCACACGCACGATCACGACAACCACAAGCCGAAGAAGAAGGCCGCGGCCAAGAAGGCCAAGCCAGCTTCGGACGAGGCTGCTTCGGTTGACGCCGTGACCGACGAGGCAGCTGCTTCGGACGCGACGGACGAGGCCAAGCCTGCGAAGAAGGCGCCTGCCAAGAAGAAGGCGGCTCCTGTCGAAGCGGAGACCGCCGTGACGGAGTCGTCGCCGGTCGCTGCCGAGAACGCAGAGGGCACCGAAGCTGCTGACGCACCGGCAAAGAAGCCGCGCGCGAAGAAGGCTCCGACCAAGACCGAGGCGTAAGCTTCGCCTCCGTCATGCGGGGCGCGTTCCGGCATCCACCGTTCCGCACACTCTCAACCCGAAGAGCATGCGGAACGGTGGACCCCGGAACAGGTCCGGGGTGACGGGTGGGGGGGAATCGGTAAGAAATTGTTTCCCCGCGAAGGCGGGGACCCAGACTGGGCTCCCGCCTTCGCGGGAGAACAAGGAAGTGAAGAGGCGTCCGTGCCCGAGGTGTTCAGCCTGAAGGCGCCGTACGTCGATCGTGGCGTCTCCATGCAGGGACAGGGCATGACCGAACCAAGAATCGCCGTCCTGCTCCCGTGCTATAACGAGGAAGCCGCGATCGCGCAGACGATCGCGGGGTTCCGCAACGCACTGCCGAACGCTACCATCTACGTCTACGACAACAACAGCGCCGACCGAACGATAGAGGTCGCGCGCGCCGCCGGCGCGGTCGTCCGAACCGAGCGCATCCAGGGCAAGGGCGCCGTCGTCCGCCGGATGTTCGCGGACATCGACGCCGACATCTACGTGATGGCTGACGGCGACGCGACCTACGACGCTGCCTCCGCGCCGGCGCTAGTGAAGCGCGTCCTCGACGAGCAACTCGACATGGTCGTCGGCTCGCGCATCAGCCAGGTCCAGGAAAGCTATCGCCGGGGCCACCGCTTCGGCAACGCGCTGCTCACCGGTATGCTCGCGCGTCTGTTCGGCCGCAGCTTCACCGACATCCTCTCGGGCTACCGCGTCTTCTCGCGCCGGTTCGTGAAGAGCTTCCCGTCGCTGTCGGCCGGGTTCGAGATCGAAACCGAGATCAGCGTGCACGCGCTCGAACTCAAGATGCCGATCGGCGAGGTCGAGACGCCCTATTACGCGCGTCCCGAAGGCTCCGAATCGAAGCTCAGCACCTACGGCGACGGCTGGCGCATCCTGCGCACGATCATGACGCTCTACCGGATCGAGCGCCCGCTCTGGTTCTTCGGCGCGATCGGTAGCGTCTTCGGCCTGCTCGCGTTGATCCTCGGCATCCCGCTGGTGCTCACCTACATCGAGATCCACCAGGTCCCCCGCTTCCCGACTGCGATCCTGATCACCGGCCTCGGCATATTCGCCGCGCTCAACGTCTTCACCGGCCTGATCCTGGACACGGTCGTCCGCGGCCGCCGAGAGGTCCGAAGGCTGGCCTACCTCGCATACCCAGCTCCGGGCATCTGACTCCCTCGCCCCGTCGGGGAGAGGGAAGGAGGAGCCACTTGGCGACGGGAGGGTTAGGGGTGGTTGGCGGATCGCAACGTCCCCTCACCCTCCCACCCGCAAGTGCGTGCGGGCCCCTCCCTCTCCCCGGAGGGGCGAGGGCAAGCAGTCCCCGAGGCGAGGGCAGGGAGGGCTTGAACTCCCCTCCCGGACCGCCGATGTTAGCGGTTCACTGGGGCATAAGAGAGATTTCCATGCACAATCCGTTCGAGACCGGCGATTTCGCGAGCCCGTTGGCCAGCGCCGGGCTCGGCCTGCAGCAGACGCAAGCAGGCCTGGTTCCCATCGTCATCGAGCAGTCGAACCGCGGCGAGCGTTCGTTCGACATCTTCTCGCGCCTGCTCCGCGAGCGCATCATCTTCGTGACCGGCGGCGTCGAGGACGGCATGGCCTCGCTGATCACCGCCCAGCTGCTCTTCCTCGAGTCCGAGAATCCGAAGAAGGACATCTTCATGTACATCAACTCGCCGGGCGGCGTCGTCACGGCGGGCATGGCGATCCACGACACGATGCGGTACATCCGTCCGCGCGTCGGCACCGTCTGCATCGGTCAGGCCGCGTCGATGGGAAGCTTCCTGCTCGCGAGCGGTGAGCCCGGCATGCGCGTCGCGATGACCAACGCACGCATCATGATCCATCAGCCATCGGGTGGTGCACAGGGCATGGCCAGCGACATCGAGATCCAGGCACGCGAGATCCTGCGCATCCGCAAGCGCATGAACGAGCTGTATTCGCAGTATACCGGCCAGCCGATCGAAGAGATCGAACGCCGGATGGACCGCGATACGTTCCTCGAAGCGAACGAAGCGAAGGATTTCGGGCTGATCGACGAGGTGTTCGACAAGCGCCCGGCGGTATCCGAGGATGGTGCGAAACCCGCTTGAACGATACTGGCATGGGGTGAATCGTAAACCCCGCCGGTTTATTTGATTGTAGGAACTCCGGGGTGCGTTACGGTAGCGGCCCCGGAAACGGCACGTGCACCGACATGCGCGAGAGGTGATTGAATGACGAAGCTGAGCGGTGGCGACTCGAAGAGCACCCTCTATTGCTCGTTCTGCGGGAAGTCGCAGCACGAGGTCCGCAAGTTGATCGCCGGGCCGACGGTCTTCATCTGCGACGAGTGCGTCGAGCTATGCAACGATATCATCCGTGAGGAGACGAAGTCGGCTTTGGTGTCCAAGAAGGACGGCGGCGTGCCGACTCCGCAGGAGATCTGCGACGTCCTCGACGATTACGTGATCGGCCAGAAGCGCGCCAAGCGCGTGCTGTCGGTGGCGGTGCACAATCATTACAAGCGGCTCAACCACGGCGCCAAGGGTGCCGATGTCGAGCTGTCCAAGTCGAACATCCTGCTCGTCGGGCCGACCGGTTGCGGCAAGACGCTGCTCGCGCAGACGCTCGCCCGCATCCTCGACGTTCCGTTCACGATGGCCGATGCGACGACGCTGACCGAAGCGGGTTACGTCGGCGAGGACGTCGAAAACATCATCCTCAAGTTGCTCCAGGCGTCCGACTACAACGTCGAGCGGGCACAGCGCGGGATCGTCTATATCGACGAGATCGACAAGATTTCGCGCAAGGCCGAGAACCCCTCGATTACGCGCGACGTATCGGGCGAGGGCGTGCAGCAGGCGTTGCTCAAGCTGATGGAAGGCACGACCGCGTCGGTGCCGCCACAGGGTGGGCGCAAACATCCGCAGCAGGAATTCCTGCAGGTGGATACGACCAACATCCTGTTCATCTGCGGCGGTGCGTTCTCGGGTCTCGAGAAGATCATCGGCGATCGCCTGCAGGGCAAGTCGATCGGTTTCGGCGCGTATGTCGCAGGACCCGACGAGCGCAAGACGGGCGAGACGCTGAAGTCGGTCGAGCCCGAGGATCTGCTGAAGTTCGGTCTGATCCCCGAGTTCGTCGGTCGTCTGCCGGTGATCGCGACGCTTGAGGATCTCGACGTCGACGCGCTGGTGAAGATCCTGAAGGAGCCGAAGAACGCGCTGGTCAAGCAGTACCAGAAGCTGTTCGAGATGGAGGACGTCGCGCTCGGCTTCACCGACGACGCGCTGGTCTCGGTCGCCAAGAAGGGCATCGAACGCAAGACCGGCGCGCGCGGGCTTCGCTCGATCCTCGAGAGCATCCTGCTTGACACGATGTTCGACCTGCCCGGCATGGACGGCGTCGACGAGGTGATGATCGACAAGGACGTGATCGAAGGCCGCAAGGAACCGATCCGCGTCTATGCGGAGAAGAAGAAGACCGGCGACGCTGCTTAAGGCGGAACGGGTTTGAGATACGGGAGAGGGCGTCGAGCGATCGGCGCCCTTTTTCGTTTGGGGCATACGCGCCCGAAAACCCTCGTCCGTCATCCTGACGAAAGTCAGGATCCAGAGCCGCGAAGATCAGCCCGCTGTAACCCTGGATCCTGACTTTCGTCAGGATGACGGACCAGGGTAGGGCAGCGCGTGTCGGCTCGATCTACAAAGTCAGCAGCCGAACCCGCTCCAGATCCTTGGGACGTCCGAACAGCCTGAGCATCTCGGCGATTCAGCACGGTCAGGCACATAAACTACGGACCCTTCGACGAGGACAGACACGCGCGTCCGGGGCAGCACTTCCGTCCACCCTGCGCCCGCCGCAACATGAAACCCCGCCATGATCTCGACGACCAAGGGCGGCGTCTCCCACCTTGTGAACAGCGTCGACCGAAACAGCGAACTCGCGCCACCCACGATCGGAACGACGCCGAGCCGGTCTATCAGTCGCCGGGCATCTCCCACGCTCATCAGCACGTCGACATCGCCAACCGCGATCGGCGCTCCCCCGTGAAGAGCCACCGCCGCGCTGGAAATGACCCACCACGGGTCCTGCGTATCCCGCATCGCATTGGCGGTCATGGCGAGCGTTTCGCGGAGATCGGCGGGCAACATTCGATCACCCTACGCGATCGTCACCGCGCCGCAATTGCCCCGACTCGGACCCTTATCGCCCTTCGCGCATTCGTTATCCAAGCGGAACAAGGGAGACTGCATGACCACCGAAGTGGCCGACCGACCGAATGAAGCAACAGTTGAGACGATGCCGGACCGCCTGGCGCTGCCGATCTGGACGCTGATCGCGCCGGGCCTAGGCCTTGTCGCCGTCCTCGTCGGGCTCGCCAAGATGAGCACGCTAGGCACCGCCGCCGCCGTCTTCGTCCTGATCGGCAGCGTGCTCGCCGCAGTCCATCATGCCGAGGTCATCGCGCACAAGGTCGGCGAGCCGTTCGGGACGCTCGTCCTCGCGATCGCGGTTACCGTGATCGAGGTGTCGCTGATCGTATCGCTGATGCTCTCCAACGCTGGCGACGCCACCACGCTCGCGCGCGACACGGTATTCGCGGCGATCATGATCATCCTCAACTTTATCATCGGCATCTGCCTGCTCGCGGGCGCGGTGCGGCATCATGAGCAGCGGTTCACGCTGAAGGGCATGACCGCAGCGCTCGGCGTGCTCGCGGCGATGGCGGTGCTGTCGCTGATCCTGCCGAACTATACCTCGTCGACGCAGGGCCCGACCTACGCGTCGTCGCAGCTGATCTTCGTCGCGGTCGTATCGCTGATCCTCTACGGCACGTTCGTGCTGGTCCAGACGGTGCGTCACCGCGATTATTTCCTGCCGTCGACCGACGACAAGGACGATCACGCTGCGCCGCCATCGGGTCGTGCTACGGGAATCGCCTTCGCTGCGCTGCTCGTCGCGCTAGTCTCGGTCGTGCTCCTCGCGAAGACCCTGTCGCCGACGATTGAGGCAGCGGTGCTCGGTGCCGGCTTGCCGCTGACCGTGGTCGGTGTCGTGATCGCCGCGCTTGTGCTCGCGCCGGAAAGTCTGGCGGCTTACAAGTCGGCACGGCGCAACCGGTTGCAGACCAGCCTCAACCTTGCGTTAGGCTCCGCGCTGGCGACAATCGGCCTGACTATCCCGAGCGTGGCGATCGTGTCGCTGGTGCTCGACCTGCCACTCGCGCTCGGCATCGACGCGAAGAGCATGACGCTGTTGGCTCTGTCGCTGTTCGTGGCGACGCTGTCGCTCGGCACTGGGCGGACGACGGTGTTGCAAGGAGTCGTCCACCTCGTGATCTTCGCCGCCTATCTGTTCACGACGGTGGTGCCGTAAGCTCAGGGGCCTTGCGTCGATAGGTAGGCGATGACGTCGGCGCGGTCCTTCGAGTCAGGCAAACCTGCGAAGGCCATCGTCGTGCCGGGCACCATCTTGCGCGGGTTGGTGAGCCAGGCGTCCATGCGCTTGGCATCCCAGTTGCCGCCAAGCGCCTTCAGTCCTGCGGTGTACGAGAAGCGCGGGCGGCGCTCGCCGATCGGGCCGCCCATAACGCCGTAGAGGTTCGGCCCATCGGTATCGCCCGCATATTGCCCGATCGTGTGGCAGGCGGTGCAGCGGCGAAAGACGCGTTCGCCGCTGGCGACCTGGCTGGTCGTGCCGGCGTCGGGGCTCGAACCGCAGCCGGCGAGCGCCAGTGCCAGCAGGGGCCACCGCGGCAGGGTCATCGCTTCTGGCGTGCGGCCAAGGCGAGACCGGCGGCGATCTGCATGACGGCGTAGAGGCGACGGCGGCCGGGCCGGTCGACGAATGGCTGTACCAGCTTCTCGGTCCCGAGCGCATCGTCTTTCCAGAGATCGACGTGGCGGCGGGGTTGTAGGAGGCCGATCAAGCCGTCGCCGACCATGAAGATCGCCGCCATCTCTGCCGCGCGCGATCCCCAGATGTTCTCCTGCGCACGCAGGAGTCCCGGAGTCACGGGCGTCGTCTCCTGGGACCCTGGGCCCCCGCCTTCGCGGGGGAACGGTGGAGAGGTCATTGGGGCTTGGCCTTTGCAGCTTGCGCGGCTTTCCAGGCGGCCACGTCTTCCAGTGCGATACTACGCCGCAGGACCAGCGCATCCGGATCGATCACGACGTGCGCGCCCGCCGGGACCGACAAGCTCGCCTTCCCCCCAGTCATCGGCAAAGTCCGCGTCTTCCCATCGACCTGCACCTGCACCGGAAGCGGGAACGGGCCGTTCCCCGGCACTTTCCAAACCAAACCCAGCGTATTCCCAGTCCGCGTCTCGACTAGCTCGGGCAGCGCCGCCTGCCGGAGATACACGTCGAAGAACCACGCATAGTCCTTACCCGTCACCTTTCGGACGAGCCCCTCATATTCCTTCGTCGACCCGAACCGCGGCGCGAAATTGCCCGGCTTCGGATCCGCGCGCCCGTACACCGCCAGCCGTGTCACGTCGAAGAACGCCTTGTCGCCGATCAGCGCCCGCAGCGTGTGGAGCATCCACGAGCCCTTGTAGTAGATGTCCTGCCCCGCACCGCCCTTGTCGATCTCGTACACCTCCTCCTCGGTGGTGACGCGCTGCTGCGTGATCGGCTTGAGGTTCATGATCGAGGTGCGTTCGCCCTGCATCATCGCGGCATAGCGCGCGCGCCCCTCGCGCCACTGGCCATAGAGCGGCTGCATGTACGTGCCATACCCCTCGTGCAGCCAGTAATCGTCCCAGTTCGCGGCGGTCAGCTGATTGCCGAACCACTCATGCGCGAACTCGTGCTGGAACAACCAGTCGAATCCCTCCGGCGCCTTCGCGTATTCGTTGCCGTACGCGTTGATCGTCTGGTGCTCCATGCCCTTGTGCGGCGTCTCGACCACGCCGAGCTTTTCGTCGCCGAACGGGTAGGGGCCGATCATGCTTTCGAAGAAATCGAGCGTCGGCGCGAACTCGGCGAACAGCTTCTCCGCCTGCACCTTCTCGCCCGGCAGGTACCAGTAATACATCGGGATGCTGTTGCCGAAGCGGCTCTTGTACGCGCCGCTGATCTCCTCATACGGCCCGACGTTCAGCGCGATACCGTAGGTGTTGGGGTGCTTGGCGCGCCAGTTCCAGGTCGTCCGGCCGTCCGCGAGCGTATCGACACCGAGCAGCACGCCGTTGGAGGGCGCCTTCAGCCCCTTGGGCACGGTGATGTGCAGCGTCACCAGTGCGGGCTCGCCGGTCGGGAAATCGAGGCACGGCCAGAACAGGTCGCAGCCATAGCCTTCCGCGGTCGTCGCGAACCACGTGCGGCCGTCGGGCGTCTTCGACCAGACCATCCCGTCGTCCCACGGCGCCTTCACCGCGACGTGCGGCGTGCCGCCATAGGTGATCTTCGCGGTGACCTTGCCGCCGGCTGGGACGGGCTTTGGCAGCGTGATCGTCAGCCGACCTTCGGGATTGCTCCACGCCGAAGGTGCAAGCGGAACGCCGTCGATCGCGATCGCGCTGACCGGTAGATTGCGGTCGAGGTCGATCGGCAGGCGGGTGAGGGGGGCCTTCGCAGTAAAGGTGAGCGTTGCCACGCCATTCAGGCTCTCCGTCTCGGGCAGCACCTCGAACGCCAGATCCGCGCTGTCGAACCGTAGCGCGGTCTGCTCGTGGGTGAGCACCCCACCCGAACGCTGCGTCTGCACGGTAATCGCGGGCTCGCCCTTTTTCGGAAGCGGCGCGGCGGCGAGGAGCGCGGTGGCGCTGGCGGCGAGGAGAAAACGCGAGATCATGCCGCGTTCTCGCGCTTGGGCGGCTCGCATACAAGTGCGATCCGGCACCGCCCGTTCTCCTGCGAACGCAGGAGCCCAGGATCGCGAATACCGCCGCCCGTTACCCTGGACTCCTGCGTTCGCAGGAGAACGGCTGGCGCTTGGGCAACGCGCCAAAACCCCTAACCGCCGCCAACCAATTGATGGACGGTTCATCCTCACCATATAAGCTGTAGATTATGCCCCCATGCAGGCACCCACCGGAGCGTTCATGACCCAGTACCCCGTCCTTCCCCTTCGCGACATCGTCGTGTTCCCGCACATGATCGTGCCGCTGTTCGTCGGCCGCGATAAGTCCGTTGCCGCGCTCGAAGCGGCAATGGCGGCGGACAAGGAGATCTATCTCGTCGCGCAGGTCGACCCGGCGGAGGACGATCCCTCGCGCGACGACTTGTATTCGATGGGCGTCACCGCGACCGTGCTCCAGCTTCTGAAGCTGCCCGACGGCACCGTCCGCGTGCTGGTCGAGGGCAAGGGCCGCGCCACTCTAGAGACGCTGGACGAAACCGGCGACTTCTTGACCGCCACGGTCGAGCCCGTCGCCGATGCCGAAGTCGAGGGTGCCGAAGTCACGGCGTTGATGCGCTCGGTCGTCGACCAGTTCGAGAATTACGCCAAGCTCAACCGCAAGCTCGCGTCCGAGACCGCTGTCCAGATGTCGGAGATCGAGGACGCGTCGAAGCTTTCCGATGCGGTCGTCGCGAACATCGCGATCAAGGTTGCCGAGAAGCAGGCGATGCTGGTCGAGACCAACCCGTCGAAGCGTCTCGAGATGGCGATGATCGCGATGGAGGGCGAGTTGGGCGTCCTGCAGGTCGAGAAGAAGATCAAGAGCCGCGTCAAGCGTCAGATGGAGAAGACGCAGCGCGAATATTACCTCAATGAGCAGTTGAAGGCGATTCAGCGCGAACTCGGCAACGAGGACGGCGAAGGCGAAGGCGACGAGATCGCTGAGCTGACGCAGAAGATCGCGACGCTCAAGATGAGCAAGGAGGCACGCGGCAAGGCGACGTCGGAGCTGAAGAAGCTCAAGACGATGGCGCCGATGAGCGCCGAGGCGACCGTCGTGCGCAATTATCTCGACGTGCTGCTCGGGCTGCCGTGGGGCAAGAAGTCGAAGATCAAGAAGGACATCGCCGCCGCGCAGGTGACGCTGGACGAGGATCATTACGCGCTCGAGAAGGTCAAGGACCGGATCGTCGAGTATCTCGCGGTGCAGGCGCGCACCAACAAGCTGAAGGGCCCGATCCTGTGCCTCGTCGGTCCTCCGGGCGTCGGCAAGACCTCGCTTGGCAAGTCGATCGCCAAGGCGACCGGGCGCGAGTTCATCCGCCAGTCGCTCGGCGGCGTGCGTGACGAAGCCGAGATTCGCGGCCATCGTCGCACCTATATCGGCTCGCTGCCGGGCAAGATCGTGACGAACCTCAAAAAGGCCGGCACGTCGAACCCGCTGTTCCTGCTCGACGAGATCGACAAGCTCGGCCAGGATTTCCGCGGCGATCCGGCGTCGGCACTGCTCGAGGTGCTCGACCCGGAGCAGAACGGCAAGTTCCAGGATCATTATCTGGAGGTCGATATTGACCTGTCGGACGTGATGTTCGTCTGCACCGCCAACTCGCTCAACCTGCCGCAGGCGCTGCTCGACCGCATGGAGATCATCCGTCTGGAGGGCTATACCGAGGACGAGAAGGTCGAGATCGCCGAGCGCCATCTGGTGGAAAAGCAGATCGAGGCGCACGGCCTGAAGCCGGGTGAGTTCACGCTGACGCAGGAAGGGCTTCGTACGCTCATCCAGCAATACACGCGCGAGGCCGGCGTGCGTACGCTGGAGCGCGAGATCGCCAAGCTGTGCCGCAAGGCGCTGCGCCAGATCCTCGAGAACAAGACCACCAGCGTCACGATCACGCCCGAGAACATCGGCGAATATGCCGGCGTGCAGAAGTATCGCCATGGCCTCGGCGAGACCGAGAACCAGATCGGCGCGGTCACCGGCCTCGCCTGGACCGAAGTCGGCGGCGAGTTGCTCACGATCGAGAGCGTGACCGTCGCGGGCAAGGGGCAAGCCAAGCTCACCGGTACGCTCGGCGACGTGATGAAGGAGTCGATCGAGACCGCGTTCAGCTATGTGAAGGCGCGTGCGCCGAGCTACGGGATCAAGCCGAGCCTGTTCGCGCGGAAGGATATCCATATCCATCTGCCCGAGGGTGCGGTGCCGAAGGATGGTCCGTCGGCGGGTATCGGCATGGTCACGTCGATCGTCTCGACGTTGACCGGCGTGCCGATCCGCCGCGAGGTGGCGATGACCGGCGAGGTGACGCTGCGTGGTCGCGTGCTGCCGATCGGTGGCCTCAAGGAGAAGCTGCTCGCGGCGTTGCGCGGGGGCATCGAGACGGTGCTGATCCCGGCCGAGAACGAGAAGGACCTCGCGGAGATCCCGGCGAACATCAAGGCGGGGCTCAAGATTATCCCCGTTTCGCATGTCGACGAGGTGCTTCGCCTGGCGCTGACCGAGCCGCTCGAAGCGATCGAGTGGACCGATGCGGACGAGCTGGCGGCGCTGCCGCCGGCACCGATCGCGCCGGTCGGGGGTGGCCTTCACCACTGATCCATGTTTGGATCGTAAGCGACAATACGGCGGTTTCGTTTGACAGCAGACGGGGCCGCCGCATTATTGCGCGCTGATTGCGGTCGCGAGTCCATCGTGGCCGATTAGAGTTTTTCCCGGGGGATTATATGAACAAGCAGGAGCTGATCGCGACGGTTGCCGATACGTCCGGTCTGGTAAAAGCCGATGCGGTCAAGGCGGTCGAGGCGGTGTTCGACGCGATCGAGGCATCGTTGAAGAAGGGCGACGAGGTTCGCCTGGTCGGTTTCGGCACGTTCTCGATCTCGAAGCGCAAGGCATCGACCGGCCGCAATCCCCGTACCGGCGAGCCGATGACGATCAAGGCCTCGACGCAGCCCAAGTTCAAGGCTGGCAAGGGCCTGAAGGACGCGGTCAACTAGGACCGGTGTCGATAGGGCTGGACAGGTGGACGGGGTCTGCCTAAAGGCCCGCTTCCGAACGAGTTTCGGGCGCGTAGCTCAGTGGTAGAGCACACCCTTCACACGGGTGGGGTCGCTGGTTCAATCCCAGCCGCGCCCACCAGATTTACGCCGGCTCCTTCGCACGAAGGGGCCGGCGTTGCTGTTTCTGGGGAAACGGATTGGCCAATTCTCAGCCCCTCCGTCATGCCGGGCTTGTTCCGGCATCCACCGTTCCACATACCCGACGGCATTGAGTTTGCGGCACCGTGGACCCCGGAACGAGTCCGGGGTGACGGAAGCTACAGAGATCGTCACCCTCAAACACAACATGACAGCTTCTTCATTAGGCTGGTTCGTTCGATCGAACTAAATGCCGCCCGTGGTCCAGTCACGACTCCTAGACATCGCGATAAGCGAATTCGGCAGCAAGGGGCTGGAGGGGGCGAGCACGCGCGCGATCGCTGCGGCGGCGGGTACGGCGATGTCGTCGATCACCTATCATTACGGCGGTAAGGACGGGCTGTACCTCGCTGCGGCGGATCGGATCGCCGAGCGCATGTCCGCGATGATGACCGAGCCGTTCGACGTACCCGCCGGGGTCGTCGAGGACGCCGCCGCAGCGCGTACCCGGATCCACCGGATATTCGCGCGGCTCGCGGACAAGATGGCGAGCGACGAGAACGCCGACTGGACGCTGTTCATCCTGCGCGAGCAGATGAAACCCGGGGCGGCGTTCGAGCGGATCTATGGCGGCGTGATGGGGCAGATGATCGAGACGCTTGCCGATCTCGTCGCCACCGCGACCGGCTGCACCAGCCCGCGCGTCGCGCGGATCACGACGATCACGTTGATGGGGCAGGTCCTCGCGCTACGATCGAGCCGCGCGACCTTCCTCAAACTGCTCGGGCGCGATGTGCTCGAACCCAACGACATCCTCGATATCAAGGCGCGTATCGACGCCAATATCGACGCCATTCTCGATTCGATGCGTGCTGAAGAACAGGGCCAGGCATGACCGACCAGACGAACCACTCCGACGCCAACCACGACGACGAGGATCGCAAGGACGATCCGAACGGCGAGGACCAGCAGTCCGATACCGACCAGCAGGACGAGTCCGACGACGACAAGGACGACGGGGACAACAAGAAGCCGTCGGTCTTCAAGAAGCCGCTGTTCTGGATCATCCTCGTCATCGTCGTCGGCGGGCTGATCATCGGCGGGGTGCTCTACTGGCTGCATGCGCGGCAGTTCGAGTCGACCGACGACGCGTTCGTCGACACGCACATCGTCCGCCTCGCACCACAGGTCGCGGGGACGCTGATCCAGGTCGCCGACATCGACAACCGCCACGTCGAGGCGGGCCGCCTGCTCGCGGTCATCAAGGCATCCGGCCGCGACGCGCAGGTCGCCGAGGCGCAGGCAAACGAATCGCAGGCCCGCGCGCAGTTCGCGCAGGCGCAGGCGCAGGTCACCGCTGCGGAGGCGCAACGCCAGCAGGCTGCGGCACAGGCGCGCGTGCCGATGGCGGCGGCGGTAAAGGCCCAGCAGGATCTGGCACGCTACGAGGCGTTGCTGCGGCTCGATCCGAGCGCGGTCGCCGGTCAGCAGCTCGATCAGGCGCGCGCCACCGCTCGCCAGACCGCCGCCGATGCCGCCGCCGCCCGCGAGCAGATCGACACAGCCACCGCCCAGATCAGCGTCGCCAGGAAGCAGGTCGGCGCGGCCAAGTCGGTGATCGACGCCCGTCGCGCGCAGGTCGACCAGGCGAACGTCACGATCGGCGATCTCCGCCTGACCGCGCCGGTCGCAGGGCAGGTCGTCAACCGCTCGGTCAACGTCGGCTCCTATGTCGCGCCCGGCACGCAGCTGATGGCGATCGTCCCCGACACAATGTGGGTGACGGCCAACTTCAAGGAAACGCAGCTCACGCTGATGAAGATCGGCCAGCCCGTCGACATCCATGTCGACGCGTATCCCGGCGTCGATTTCAAGGGTCATGTCGACTCGATCCAGCGCGGCGCCGGCCAGGCGTTCGCTCTGCTGCCCCCGCAGAACGCGACCGGCAACTACGTGAAGGTGGTCCAGCGCGTGCCGGTGCGAATCGTGTTCGATGTCCAGAATGGGCCTGATCCGAAGCGGTATCCGATCGGTCCCGGCATGTCGGTGGTGCCGACCGTCAAGGTCCGCTGAGGTGGCCAATGCGCCAGCCAAAGTCGATGCGGGGGGCGGCCACACCTGGTCGCCCAGTCGGTCGGCGGCGGGCAAGTACAGCCCGTGGCTTATCGTCGCGATCATCTCGATCCCGACCTTCATGGAGGTGCTCGACACCTCGATCGCCAACGTCGCGCTCGATCACATCTCGGGCGGGCTGTCGATCACCACCGATCAGGCGACCTGGGTTTTGACCAGCTATCTCGTCGCCAACGCAATCGTCATCCCGATCTCGGGCTGGCTGTCGGACGCAATCGGCCGGAAACGCTATTTCCTACTGTCGATCGCGCTGTTCACGCTCGCCTCGCTGCTCTGTGGCCTCGCGCCGAACATCGGTACGCTGGTCGTCGCCCGCGTCTTACAAGGGATCGGCGGCGGCGGATTGGCGCCAGTCGAACAGTCGATCCTCGCCGACACCTTCCCGCCCAAGCAACGCGGAATGGCGTTCGCCGCGTTCGCGATCGTCGTCGTCGTCGGCCCCGTGCTCGGGCCAACGCTCGGAGGCTATATCGTCGAATATTCGAGCTGGCACTGGGTGTTCCTGATCAACGTGCCGGTCGGCATCGCCGCGTGGTTCCTTGTCGAGACGTTCGTCGACGAGCCGCCGCAGGTGAAGAAGGACCGCGACGAGCGGTTCAAGAACGGCCTGACGATCGACTATGTCGGCGTCGCGCTAGTCGCGCTCGGGCTCGGCTTCCTCGAGCTCACCTTCGATCGCGGCGAGCGCGAGGACTGGTTCGCGAGCGGTTTCATCGTCATGTCGGCGATCATCGCTGCGGTCTCGCTGGTCACGCTCGTCGTCTGGGAGCTGAACCACAAGGACCCGGTGATCGACCTCAAGCTGATGAAGAACCGCAACTTCGCGCTGACGATCGGCGTGATGGGTGTCACCGGGATGATCCTGTTCGGCACCACGCAGCTCATTCCGCAGATGCTGCAACAGGTGCTCGGCTACAGCTCGCTCGATGCGGGTCTCGCGCTGACCGCTGGCGGTCTCGCGACGCTCGTCATGGTGCCGTTCGCGGGGCGACTGAGCGGGCTGGTCGACGTGCGCTTCCTGCTGTTCCCGGCGTTGCTGGTGCAGGCGTTCGCGCTGTGGAACATGAGCCACCTGACCGCCGACATCGCGTTCTCAGACGCGGCGTTCGCGCGGCTGTTCCAGGCGATGGCGTTGCCGTTCCTGTTCGTGCCGATCAACGCGATCGCCTATGTCGGGCTCAAGCAGACGCAGACCGCGCAGGCATCGAGCCTGCTCAACGTCTCGCGCAATCTCGGCGGGACGATCGGCATCTGTTTCGCGCAGACGCAGCTCGCAGGCGGTTTGCAGCGACACCAGTCGGAACTGACGCAGACGCTCAACCCGCTCGATCCGAATTATAACGACTGGATACAGAAGGCGACGAGCGTGTTCGGCGGGCAGGGCGATGCGACGACGCCGTTGGCCGTCCTCTACAGCCAGATGCAGCGGCAGGCGACGATGCTCGCGTTCCTCGACGTGTTCCGCGCGATGATGGTGGTCGTGCTGTGCGTCGCGCCACTGGTTCTATTCATGCGCTCCGGCAAGACCGGCGGCGCACCCTCGGGAGGGATGCATTGATGCGTGCGCGGTTCATGGTGGTTGCGGTTGCGGCCCTGCTCGCGGGGTGCACCGTCGGCCCGAATTACGTCGCTCCCGAGATGGCGGTGCCGCCGGCGTTCGTCGGTCCGCAAGCCACAGTGGGTGCGACCGTCGATCCGGCGCGCTGGTGGTCGGCGTTCGGCGATCCGCAACTCGACGGCCTCGTCGAGCGCGCGCTGAAGGGGAATCCCGACATCGCGATCGCCGCGTCGCGTGTGCGGCAGGCGCGGTTGCAGGAGATGGTCGCGCGCTCGCAAGGATTGCCGAGCGTCAACGCGAGCGCCAGTCCGAGCCATATCGAGTTCAGCAAGAACGCCGGCCTCTCGTCGATCGCACGCGCGTTCAGCGGCGGCACGGGGGCAGGGGGCACCGGCTCGACCGGCGGCATCGCACTGCCCGGCAGCGGGATCACGACGTACTCGGTCGGGTTCGACGCAAGCTGGGAGCTCGACCTGTTCGGCGGCGTCCGGCGCAGCACCGAAGGCGCACGGGCAAGGACCGAAGCGGCGGTCTGGTCGAAGCGCGACGCGGCGGTGACGCTCGCCGCGGAAGTCGCGCAGGCGTATTTCGCCCTCCGGCTCGACCAGGCGCAGATCGCAACGATCGAGGGTGAGATCGTCCGCCAGCGTCGCGCGCTGGAGATCGCGGGCAACACCGCCAAGGTGGGCCTCGTCCCGCCGATCGACGTCACCCGCCAGCGCGCCTCGATCACCTCGACCGAAGCGCGCGCCGAACCGGTCCGCGCCGATGTCGACGTCCGCATGCACGCACTGGCGATCCTGCTCGGCGAGCCGCCCGCGACGCTGATGTCCGAACTCGCAGCACCTTCGGTCGCTCCGCTCGGCGTGCCGACCATCCCAGCCGGGTTGCCGTCGGAACTGTTGCGTCGTCGCCCCGACATTCGCGCGGCCGAGCGCGATCTGGCTGCCTCGACCGCGGATATCGGCGTTGCGGTAGCGGACATGTATCCGAAGTTCAGCCTGACCGGCATGACCCAGCTGATCTCGACCGCTTTGGGCAATCTGTTTTCGGGTGACAGCCTCCAGCTGACCGCATCGGGCGCTGCGCAGTTCCCGTTGCTCGACTGGGGCCGGCGTAGATCGACCGTGAAGTCGCGCGAGGAAGACCGCGAGCAGGCGTATCTCCGCTATCGCTCGACGGTGTTGCAGGCGTTGCGCGACGTCGAGGATCCGCTTGCACAGATCGCTGCCGAGCGGCGGCGGAACGCGGCTTTGCAGCGGGCGGTGGTCGATGCGCAGAGCAGCGCGAAGGCAGCGGAGTCGCAGTACCGAACCGGCTTCGTGGCGCAGACGACGCTGCTGAACGCGGAGACGGACGTGCTGACGGCGCGCGAGCAACTGGTGTCGAGCGATGCGCAGTTGCGGCAGCTGACGGTGGCGCTGTTCAAGGCGCTGGGGGGCGGTTGGGAGCAGGCTGAATAAGGGGCCGCTTCACTACGTCCGTCACCTGACCCTACTTGTTCTCCCGCGAAGGAGGGAGCCCAGTCCGGGCTCCCGCCTTCGCGGGAGAACATACTAGGTGGTGGAGCTCTTCCGCTAGTTAACCACCACCCCGGCGAAGGCCGGGGCCCAATTGGGAAACATCGGTAACGTAGGTGTTTGCTTCACCACCGCCACCTTGCCAATTGGGCCCCGGCCTTCGCCGGGGTGGTAGTTGTTTTCGGCAGGTGCTTCCGGCGAGCAGTCGTTCGTTCAGAAACAAGGGCGGCCAAACGACCGCCCAAAAATCACTTCTTCTTGTTCTTCCGCGCCGCATACTTAGCGTCACGAATCGCCTTCTTCTCGGCGTCGGTCAGTTCGACCTTGGCCTCGGCCTCGCGCTTCTTAGCAGCAGCAGCCTCAGCCTCAGCCTTCTTCGCGGCCTTCGCCTCGTCCTCTGCAGCGCGCTTGGCAGCGCGCTTCTCGCGCTCGGCCAATTCCTTGGCCTCGCGTGCGGCAAGGCGCTCGGCTACGACCGCTTCGTCGATCGGCGGCTTGGCACGCAGCGCTTCGAGCGCCTTCTGCTTGGCGGCGGCTGCGCTGCTCGTGCGGTCCTGGAAACTGGGGTCCTTGAAAGAGGCCATTGTCGTCGAATAATCCTGTAATGATGGTCCACCCGCCCGAACGCAGGGATGCGCCGGCGGTGACTCTGGCAGCGCCTGTAAATCATCGCGCGCCGGATCGGAAGAGATGTGTTCGATAGCGCGGTTTTCAACCCCGTGCGTCAGTAGCGCCCCAATCGACAGTCATCGAACCGTCATATCTTAGTCATGCAAGCGTCATCGAAATCGCATCGCGGCGTCATCTGGCCAGCCTAACCGCCATGTCACGGTCGGCAGGGGGGAGCCTGGGTCGATCCGAACAATCAACGGTACGACTCGGGAGTCCTTCGCATGACCAGCTTTACTCGCCTCGGCACGATCCTGCTGACCGGCACGGCCTGCCTCGCACTCACCGCTTGCGGCGGTGCCGACGACGTCGCTTCGCCGGGCGCAGGCACGGTGATCATCACCCCGCCAGCTACGCCGACCCCGACGCCGTCCACCCCGACGCCGACCCCATCGGCGATCACGGCAGCGCAGTTCGCCTCGACCTCGGGCGGCCGCTCGGACGGCACGATCACGATCAGCGCCGACGAGCAGCTTGCGATCGTCAACGCCGGCACCAACAACAACGTCAGCGGCACCAACGTCCTGACCGGCGTGTACCCGACCGCCGCGACGTCCGCCACGACCGCGACCGACCCGTCGTCGATCAACCCGTTCTTCGCCAGCACCAATTTCGTTGGCGCGCTCAACGGCCCGACCGACACCGCATTCCAGGGCTGGACCTGCGCCTCCACGTCGGCCGAGTTCGGCGGCAGCACGACCGCGCGCTGCACCGCGGTTCCTGCCGTCGGCGCTGGCGGTTCGGCCGCAGCGTGCCCGACCGGCACGATCGACGACGGCCTGGTCCAGACGTTCCGCGCCTGCCGCCTGCCGACCAACATCACGTCCAGCCTGACGCTGCCGAAGATCGCCGGCGTGTTCTACCGCCTGCGCGGCCAGACCGAAGTCGGCGCCGATGTCGGCACGACCGGTGCCGATACCGGCGTGACGCTGACGATCGCACCGGGCGTCGTCGTCGCCGCGGACTCGACCGAAGTCACCGCCGATCTCCTGCTCGTCAACCGCGGATCGAAGATCAGCGCCGTCGGTACGCGCGACGCGCCGATCATCTTCACGTCGCAGCAGAACCTGACCGCCAACGGCGTCAGCGATGCGACGCAGGGCCAGTGGGGCGGGATCATCCTGCTCGGCCGCGCGCCCGTCGCGGTCTGCGCAACCGGTACCGGCCCGAACAACGCCGGCGGCACGAGCACGACCTGCCAGCAGGCGATCGAAGGCGTCACCGGGCGCTTCTACGGTGGCCCGACGGCGGCCGACAACAGCGGCACGATGCAGTATGTCCAGATCCGCTACAGCGGCATCGCGATCAGCGACGGCAACGAGCTCCAGGGCCTGACGCTCGGCGGCACCGGTTCGGGCACGACGATCGATCACGTCCAGAGCCACAATTCGGCCGATGACGGTATCGAGATCTTCGGCGGCACCACGAACATCAAGTATTTCGCGGTCACCGGCGCAGACGACGACGGCTACGATATCGACAACGGCTATCGCGGCTTCATGCAGTTCATCATCGCCGCACAGCGCCTGCTGGGTGCGACCGCCGACTCGTTCTCGACCGAGATCGACTCGAACGGTGCCGAAGACCTGCTGCCCCGTACCTTCGGTCAGTATTCGAACTTCACGTTCGTGCAGACCGCGCTTGCGCCGGCCGCTATCCGCCAGCGTGGTGGTTCGGACATGCGCTTCATCAACGGCATCGTGAAGTCGCCTGCGACCGTCGCCTGCCTCAACCTGATCGCGCAGGAAACCAGCCAGGCCGATCGCTCGACGATCCGCGCGGCCGATGCCTCGAAGCAGGACCAGGGCCCGCCGATCTTCACCTCGGTCTACTTCAACTGCAACGGCCGGTAACGCCTCCGGTCGGCTCTCCGCAGTCGATGATGTGAGCAGCGATGCCGGGGTGGTTCCAAAGACCACCCCGGCATTCGCCCATAGACCCCTGATCTGGATATTCGGCCATGCAAACGCGCTTCGGCTATGCCACCTTACTTCTCCTGACCTCGCAGCTGGTCGCGCCGGCTGTGCTCGCCCAGACCGGCGGCGCTGCACCCGCTCCAGCCGCCTCGCCACCCGCCTCGACGACGCAGACCGGTCCGACATCGACGCCGGTGGATGTGTCTGCGCCACAAGCAGCCGGAGCGGAGGCCGAAGTGTCGACGCCGGGTTATGACCCCAATGGCGGCGAGGACATCGTCGTCGTCGGCCGCAACATCCCGAATTTCGTCCGCGCGACCCCGCAGGTCGTCTCGATCCTGTCGACCGAAGACATCGCACGCACCGGCGAAGGCGACATCGCCGGCGCGCTGTCGCGCGTCACCGGTCTCAGCATCGTCGGCAACGGCTTCGTCTATGTCCGCGGTCTCGGCGATCGTTACTCGTCGTCGCTGCTCAACGGTTCGCCATTGCCGAGCCCCGAGCCGCTGCGCCGCTCGGTCCCGCTCGACATCTTCCCGACCACGATCGTCGGCTCCGCGCTGGTCCAGAAGACCTATTCGGTGAACTATCCCGGTGAATTCGGCGGCGGCGTGATCAACCTCACGACCAAGGCGATCCCGGACAAGAACTTCCTGTCGTTCGGCGGCTCGGTCTCGGCCGACACCGCGACCACCAGCGAACTCGGCTACACCTATTATGGCGGCGATGCCGACTGGATCGGCTTCGACGACGGCACGCGGAAAGTGCCGAGCTTCATCAAGAACGCGCCGAGCGGCACCGGCAACATCTCGGCCGCGCAGGCCGCGACGCTCAGCAACGCCTCGACCTCGCTGCTCCAGCGTAACAACCAGCTCCCCGCCAATTTCTCGGGCGAGATCAGCGGCGGCTCGGTGTTCGACATCGGTTCGGGCAGGCTCGGCGTGATCGCGTCGGTCAGCGCGAGCAACACCTTCCGCACCCGCAGCATCACGCAGCAGGATTCGGTGACCAACGAAGGCCTGCTCCGCAACGATTTCCAGACCCTGCTGACCGATAACCGGATCGTCGCCAACGCGCTGATCGGCGTCGGCTACGAGTTCGGCGAGAACAGCATCAAGCTGACCAACGTCTATATCCACGACACGCTGAAGCAGGCGCGCGGGTCGGCGGCGACCACCTACAACAACTCGAGCGGCCTGCGTTTCCAGCAGAACACCAACTGGTTCGAACGCCAGCTGTTCGAGAGCCAGCTGGTCGGTGCGTTCAAGCCCGTCGACGCGCTGACGCTCGACGTCCGCGGCGCCTATGCCAATTCGAAGCGCAATGCGCCGTACGAGCGGCAGTTCGACTATCTCTGCTCGAACACCACCACGACCGGCCAGCCGATCACGGTGCAGGATCCGAACGGAACCGGCGGCGCGCAGTGCAACGGCGCGTATCAGGTGACGCAGCGCTTCTCGCCGTTCGCGTCGATCATCTTCAGCGAACTGAAGGAAGACCTCTACAGCGGGCAGGCGGATGCGGCGTACAAGCTGTCGACCGAGCGGCCCATGACGCTGTCGACCGGCTATTTCTACTCGGATACGAAGCGTACGTCTTCGCGCCTCCAGTTCAACTACCAGACGCCGCGCGGTGGTGGCACCGCGCCGGGCTATCCGTACAATCTGCTCCGTCCGGATTACCTGCTCGCGATCGATACCAACGATCCGCTCAACTCGCTGGAGTTGCAGTTCAATACCCCGCTCGGCGCGTATCAATATGATGCGTCGCTGCGGATCCACGCGGGCTATGTCCAGGCCGAGGCCGAGGCGACCGACGGCGTCCGCGCGACGATCGGCGTGCGCTACGAGACGGCGGACGAGCGGGTCACCCCGATCGGCGCGACCACGACGCGGCTGAAGAACGATTACTTCCTTCCGGCCTCGACGCTGACCTGGAATTTCGCGCCCGACATGCAGCTTCGTGCGAGCGCCTCGAAGACGATCTCGCGTCCGCAGTTCCGCGAGCTTGCACCACAGCAGTTCCGCGACCCCGAATCGGATCGCCTGTTCTTCGGTAACCCGCTGTTGCAGGATACCAAGCTCTACAATCTCGATGCGCGCTACGAATGGTTCTTCGCGCGGGACCAGCGCTTTACGCTCGGTGCGTTCTACAAGCGGATCGACAAGCCGATCGAGCAGGTCGGGTTCTACACCGGCGCCGACGATCGTCTCCAGACCGGCTTCACCAACCTGCCCAAGGCCAAGCTGTACGGCGGCGAGGTCGAGTTCCAGAAATACGTGCCGCTCGACACGCTCGGCAGCGATTTCTTCGCGACGCGCCGCCTGCTGTTCATCGCCAACTATACCTATACGCAGTCGTCGATCACGGTGGACGGCAGCTGCGTGCCGAACGTCGTTGATCAGACGACCAAGGTGGCAGGCTGCCAGACCGGGTTCGCGCCCGCGACGGGTAATTTCCGGGACGGCGCGCCGCTCACCGGCCAGTCGGACCATCTGGTCAACGTCCAGCTCGGGTTGGAGGACACCAAGCGGCTGTCGCAGATCACGTTGTTGTTCAACTATGCCAGCGACCGCGTAACCAATCGCGGCCCGTCGAACCTCGGCGGCACGGGCTTCCTGCCCGACATCATCGAAAAGCCCGGCATCCGCCTCGACCTCGTCGCCCGCCAGGGTGTCGAACTGCGCGGCGCCAAGTTCGAGGTGAAGGCCGAGGCACGCAACCTCACCAAGACCCGCTTCACCGAGGGCCAGACGTTCGAGAACGGCAACAAGGTGTACATCAACCGGTATAACCTGGGTCAGGTGTTCACGCTGGGCATCAGCACGACGTTCTGAGGGGCGAATCGGAAGCTATGATCCTCCCCCGCAAGGGGGAGGTGGCGCCGAAGGCGACGGAGGGGGAGGAGACGCGACAGGCGTTGCTTTTGCCGCCCCCTCCGTCAGGCAAGTGCCTGCCACCTCCCCCTGGCGGGGGAGGATTGTAAGCCGAGCGACATGCCGGGATCTCAGCCCCAAGGCTTCTCGCGAAACCATTTGGTGATCACATACTTGACCCCCGCGCGCACCTTCATCCCGTGATGCAGCGTCGCCGGGTTCATGCTCCCATCGGCACGCCGGTTGTTCCACGCCAGCAGCTTGCCCGTTTCCGGCTGCACGATCTTGTCGATCGCCTTGAACCGCGTCGCGCCGCCGGCTTCCGGCTGGTTGAGGTAGATCATGACGGTCCACGTCCGATTGCCCGCGACCCCGCAATAACGCTGAAAATCGACGCCGTTCGGCTCGAAATAATCGGTGTGTCCCTTGAACTCCTGCCCGACCGCATAACGCTGCCCCTGGAGCGGTTCGCCGTACACCGGGTCGAGTCCGGTCAGCGCCGCGATCCGGCGCTCCACCTCGATCGCGACCGGATCGAGCGGCGACAGATCGCCCGTCTCGCTCGTCCGATAGTTCGCATCGCCGTTCGAATCGGAGATCGTCGACGGCCGTCGCACCGCGTCGATCCGCTCGATCAGCGTCGTGCACAGGTCCGGCGGCAGGAAGTCGCGCCGCACGAACAGGTCGAGCTTCGGGCTCGGTACGCGCTGCACGCCGGGCACGGACAGCCGCGCGATGATCGCTTCGGGAGGCAGGCCGGAGCCGCTGGACGGGACAGGATCGGACATGAGCGTCTTCTGCCCATCGCCGACGCGAAGCGCTACCCCATCAGAATCGAAGCAACCAACGCGCAAGCCATTGACGCGGAATTGTAACATGGCATGCCTACGCGACGAAGAGAGCGGGAAATTGGGGTGGGTCGCGGATGCGATTGAAGCTGGACGCGCGGGCGCGCCGTATCTTGCGGCGTATGCCGGTTGTGAATGTCTATAGTGTCGTCGAACTCGCGCTGCTGGCCGGGCTGGCGGTGCAGTGCGCGCGACTGGCGTGGACGATCGTGACGCCGATTACGCCGCTCGGCGACTGGCGTCCGGCCGCGCCGATGGTGGTGGGCTCGCCCGCCGATATCCTGCGCGGTTTCGATCCGTTTTTCCGCCTTGGTGGCGCGGCGGGCGCACCCGCTACGGTAACGTCACTCCAGTTGACCCTGTTCGGCACGCGGATGGATGAAGCGATGGGTCGCAGCTCCGCGATCATCGCCGGTCCCGACGGCGTCCAGCAGAGCGTCGCGGTCGGCGACGAGATCCAGCCCGGTGTGCGGCTCAAGTCGGTTGCGTTCGATCACGTCACGATCGACCGCGGCGGCGCCGACGAGGACCTCTTCCTCGATCAGTCGGGCGCCGTCACGCCGGTCGTCCCGAGCGCGGCGCCAGCGGGTGCGCCCGGTGCCGTTGCCCCCGTCGTCGGCATCCCCGTGGCCCAGTTGCGCAGCGAGATCGGCTTCATTCCCCGCATCGACGGCGGCCGCATCAGTGGGCTCACCGTCCGCTCGCAAGGCTCGGGCAACGCGTTCCGTTCCGCCGGGCTCAAGGACGGCGACGTCGTCACCTCGATCGGCGGTCGTCCCGTTTCCGGTCCCGGCGACCTCGACCGCATCGCCAAGGATTTCGCGGGCGGCGGCAACGTCCCCATCACCGTAGAACGCGGCCAGGATACCCTGCCGCTCGCCATCACGATCGCGCCCCCTAAATGAAAAAACTGTTTTTCGGCCCCGTTATAGCCCTCGCGCTGGCGGCCGGCGTTCAAGCCCAGACCACGCTCAACGTCCGCGATGCCGACATCCGCGCGTTCATCGCCGATGCCGCCAAGGTCACCGGGCGCACGTTTATCATCGACAACCGCGTCGCCGGTAAGGTGACGGTGGTCACCGATCGCCCGCTGTCGCGCTCCGAATATTTCGAGATATTCCTCTCGACGTTGCGCGCCAACGGCCTCGTCGCGGTGCCGACCTCGGGCGGGGCGTTCCGCGTCCAGCCGCTCGACAACGCCGCCTCGCAGCCGAGCCGGATCGGTGTCGCAGGCGCCGCACGCAACAGCTACGTCACCGAGATCATCCGACTCCGCGCGATCGACGCACAGTCCGCGGTCGAGACGGTTCGCCCGCTGGTCAGCGCGCAGGGCTCGGTCAGCGCGAACCGTGGCGGCAACAGCCTCGTCGTGGTCGATTTCGCCGACAACATCCGCCGCATCCGCGAAGTCCTTCGCCGGATCGACACCGACACCTCCTCCACCCGCGTCGTCGCGCTGAAGAACGCGAGCGCGAAGGAAATCGCCACCGCGCTCCAGGGTCTGATCGGTGCTGGCACCGGAGGCGGTCAAGGCGGGCAGGGCGGTGGCGCCGCCGCTGGCCCGAGCGCATCCGTGGTCGCGGTCGAGGGCTCGAACGCCGTCGCCCTGCGCGGCGATCCGACCACCGTCGCCCGCCTCGCGCAGGTCGCCGCCGACCTCGACCAGAAGGCGCGCAACGGCACCGAGATCAAGGTGGTCTTCCTTGAGAACGCCGATGCCGAGCAGTTGCTGCCGGTGTTGCAGGAACTCGTCGGCCAGACCCCGACGCAGCCCGTGCAGACGGCGTTGTCGCGCTCTAACTTCGGATCGAGCAGCACCAACGGGGCGTCGGGCGGACAGTCGAACTTTTCGCAACCACAAATCCCGCAATCCGGACCGTCGCCGAGCGGCGCGTCCGGCTCCGGCCAAGCCGCGATCACGTCTGCTGGCCGGTCGGCCGTGGTCGTCACGCGCTTTGCCGGCGCCAACGCGATCGTCATCGCCGCACCCGCCGAGATCCAGCGTCAGCTGAACGAGGTCGTCCGTCAACTCGACACGCGCCGCGAACAGGTACTCGTAGAGGCGATCGTCGCCGAAGTCTCCGATTCGACCGCGCGCACGCTCGGCGCACAGTTCATCGTCGGCGATCCGAGCGGTGGCGCGTTCGGCGCGTCGACCTTCTCGAACTCGGCGCCCAACATCCTCCAGATTGCCGGCGCGATCGGCGCACGCTCGATCGGCGGCAACGGCACGACGGTCGTCGCGCCCGATGGCACGCGCACCGAAACGAACACGCCCAATGCCGCGGCGGACGCTTTGCAGCAGTCGGCAATCGCGTCGATCCTCGCGGCCACCGGCGGCTTTGGCGGGTTCGGCGGCAAGATCGGCAGCACCTTCTTCGGCGCGATCATCAACGCGGTGAAGAGCGACACGACCTCGAACCTGCTCCAGGTCCCGCACCTGGTCACGCTCGACAACCAGGAGGCGCACAGCCTCGTTGGGCAGGAGATCCCGATCACCACGGGGCAGGCGCTCAGCACCAATTTCGACAACGCCTTCCGCACCACGCAGCGCCAGAATGTCGGCATCGAGCTGACCGTCCGGCCGCAGGTGAACTCGTCCGGTACGGTGAAGCTAAACCTCCGCCTCGAGGTCAGCTCGATCGCCGGCCCAGTGTCGAGCGACAACAGCGACCTGATCCTCAACAAGCGCGAGGTCGAGACCGTCCGCACCGTCGACGACGGCCAGATCGCGGTGATCAGCGGCTTGCTCGACGATAACGAGCGCCGCACGATCGAGAAGATCCCGCTGCTCGGCGACTTGCCCGTGCTCGGCCATTTGTTCACGTCGAAGGCGAAACAGCGGTCGAAGACCAACCTGATGATCTTCATCCGCCCGACGATCCTGCGCACTGCCGAGGATAGCCGGAAGCTGACCGAGCAGCGCTACGGCTATGTCCGCCTGCAACAGGGCTTGCAGGAGCCGGGCGCCGAGCCGTCGATCGACCAGCTCGTCCGCGACTACATGGGCGCCGCCCCGCCGATCCCGAGCGCACCGATCCCCGGCAGTATCGAGGACCCGCGAATCGCCGTCCCGGTACGTACCTCGACGATGGTCGTGCGACCCAAGAAATGATCATCCGCGAAGGCCACGAGATCGACGCAACTTCTCCCCTCCCGCATGCGGGAGGGGGGTGAGATAGACCTCCCCCAGATCACCATCCCCTACGCCTTCGCCAGAAAGTTCGGCGTCGTCGTCGACCACACCGACACCGACTCCCACCTCACCATCGCGATGCGCGCCGGCGCGGACCCGAAAGTCCTGCTCGAACTCCGCCGCTACCTCGCCCGCCCGTTCGACGTGACCTTCGTCGAACAGATCGCCTTCGACCGCCTCCTGTCGAACGTCTACGCGATGGACGGCCAGGCCAACGCGCTCGCCGCGGTCGGCATGGGCGACGAACTCGACCTGCTCGCGGGCGACATGCCGACCGCCGAGGACCTGCTCGACACGGCTGACGACGCCCCCGCGATCCGCCTCATCAACGGCATCATCGCCGACGCCGCGCGAAACGGCGTGTCCGACATCCACATCGAGCCATATGAGTCCGGCCTAGTCGTCCGCATGCGCATCGACGGTGTGCTCCGCGAAACACTGCGCATGCCGCCCAACGTCGCGCCAGTGGTGGTCAGCCGCATCAAGGTAATGGCACGCCTCGACATCGCGGAGCGCCGCGTGCCGCAGGACGGTCGCATGGGGCTGACTTTAGGGGGCAAGCTGCTCGACGTCCGCGTTTCGACGCTGCCGAGCCGCGCTGGTGAGCGGGTGGTGTTGCGTATTCTCGACAAGGAAAACGCGGGCATCGACCTCGAAGCGCTTGGCCTGCCGCCCGCACTGTTCGCGCTGCTAAATGAGGCGTTGAGCGAACCCAACGGCATCATCCTCGTCACCGGTCCGACCGGCTCGGGCAAGACCACGTCGCTCTACGCCGCGCTCCGCCTGCTCAACGACGGCAGCCGCAACATCCTCACCGTCGAGGATCCGGTGGAGTACGCGGTCGACGGCGTCGGCCAGACGCAGGTCAACCCGAAGGTCGGCCTGACGTTCGCGGCAGGGCTGCGCGCGATCCTCCGCCAGGATCCCGACGTCGTGATGGTCGGCGAAATCCGCGACCGCGAGACCGCCGAGATCGCCGTGCAGGCGTCGCTCACCGGCCATCTCGTGCTGTCGACGGTCCACACCAACGACGCGATCGGCGCGATCACCCGCATGCGCGACATGAAGGTCGAGAGCTTCCTGCTCGCCTCGACGCTGCGTGCGGTGATCGCGCAGCGCCTCGTCCGTCGCCTGTGTCCAACGTGCCGCAAGGCCGTCCCTGCCTTGGATACGGTAGCCCCGCTGCTCGGCATCGCACCGGACGCGGTCGTCTACGTCGCGCAAGGCTGCGAAGACTGCAACCAGACCGGCTACAGGGGCCGCATCGGCGTCTTCGAAGCGGTCCGCATCGACGACACGATCCGCCGCCTGATCAACACCGACGGTCATGAGTCGGAGATCACCGCGCACGCGTTTGCCAAGTCGCCGAACCTAGCCCAGTCGGCGCGCGACCTAGTCCTCTCAGGCCAAACCACAGCAGAAGAAGCCGTTCGCGTATCCCGCCGCGACACGACCGAAGTCGCGCCCGAGGTGGCAGATGCGTAACGCCTCTTCCCCCCCCCCTGAAAGGGAGGGGCCGGGGGTGGGTCGGCCGGCTCGGGCCATCGACCCCCGCCTAAGCAGCCGACCCACCCCCAACCCCTCCCTTCCAGGGAGGGGAGCGCGTCGTGGCTGACTTCGACTACATCGCGATCGATACCAAAGGCGCCGAACGCCGCGGCCACGTCGCCGCGTCGGACATAGACGTCGCGCGCGCCACCCTCGACGCACGCAAATTCTACGTCGTGAAGATCACCCCCGGCGCACCGCCACAGCCAACCAAAGGCCGCCCGCTGTTCGGCCTCCAACTCGGCACACCGAAGATGTCGGGCAAGAACCTCACGCTCTTCACTCGCCAGCTCGCCACCCTGAACCGCGTCTCGCCGCTGGAGGAATCGCTCCGCACGATCACGCGCCAGACCGAGCAGGACAGCGTGCGCACGATAGTCCAGCACGTCCATGCCGGCGTCGTCGAAGGCCGCCGCCTCGCCGACGCGATGGCGCGCGAACCGAAAAGCTTCCCGCCGCTCTACCGCGCGATGGTGTCGGCCGGCGAAAGCTCGGGCTCGCTCCCGACCATCCTCGACCGCTTGGCGGCCCTGCTCGAACGCCAGGCCGAGATCCGCGGCAAGCTCATCACCGCGCTCGCCTACCCCTCGATTCTCGCGCTCGTCGCGTTCGGCGTCGTCACCGCGCTGATGATGTTCGTCGTGCCGCAGGTCGTCGAACAATTCGATACGGTCGGCCAGCAACTCCCGCTGTTGACGCGGATGGTCATGGCGTTCTCGGCGTTCCTCGTCGGATATTGGTGGGTGATGCTGCTGATCGTCGTCGGTGGCGGGCTAGCGGGGTGGCGGGCGCTGAAGGACCCGACGCTGCGGCTCGCGTTCGACGGTTGGCTGCTCCGCATTCCACTGCTCGGCCGGCTGCTCCGAGACCTTCACGCGGCACGCATGGCGCGCACTCTCGGCACGATGGTCGCGAGCCGCCTGCCGCTGCTCGACGGCCTCAACCTCACCGCCAGCACGATCCACAACCGCCGCCTCCGCCAGGCGTCGGACCAGATCGTCGACGCGATCCGCGGCGGCGGCTCGCTCTCTGCCGCGATGCGTCGCGCTGGCGTCTTCCCGCCGTTGCTGACCTATCTTGCAGCGAGCGGTGAAGCGGCGGGCCGTCTCGACGAGATGCTCGAGCGCGCCGCCGATTATCTCGAACGCGAGTTCGACCGTTTCACCGCCACCGCACTCTCGCTGCTCGAACCGCTGATCATCGTCGTGATGGGCGGCATCGTCGCGACGATCGTGCTATCCATCCTGCTCCCGATCCTCCAGCTCAACACGCTGGCCGGACAATGAGGTTGTTCATGCGTCCCGAAGATAAAAAGAAGCGCCGCGAGGCCGGCTTTACCCTCGTAGAGCTGATGGTCGTGATCGTCATTATCGGCCTGTTGGCGACGATCGTCGCGCTCAACGTGCTGCCCTCGGGCGACACCGCGCGGATCCAGAAGGCGAAGGCCGACATCGCCCAGATCGAGGGCGGTCTGGAACTCTACAAGCTCCAGAACATGACCTTCCCCAACACCACCCAGGGGCTGAACGCGCTGGTGTCGGCACCCGCGGGTCTCGCCGATCCGTCGCGCTATCAGCGTGGCGGGTATCTGAAGAAGCTGCCGAACGATCCCTGGGGTCGCCCGTATCTCTATGCCTCGCCCGGCGCGCACGGCGAGGCCGACGTCTGGACCTTCGGGGCGGACGGCAAGGAAGGCGGCGAGGGGATCGATGCCGATATCGGCAGCTGGCAATAAGTCCTTGGACTGGGCCCCCGTCTGCGTGAGGCCACTTTCGCGGAGACGCGAAAGTGGCTTCACGCTGGTCGAGCTGATGGTCGTCGTCACGATCATCGGTCTCGCATCCGCTGTGGCCGTTCTCGTCATGCCGGACCCCCGCGGCCGCGTGCTCGACGAGGCGACGCGCTTCGCCCTGCGCACCCGCGCCGCGCACGATTCGGCTATCGTCGAGGCGCGTCCGGTGAGCGTCTGGATCAGTGGCGGAGGCTACGGCTTCGACCGTCGACTCGCTGGCGGCTGGACGCCGATCGCGGAGAAACCGATGCGCGTCGAACGCTGGAACGACGGGACCAGAGCTAGCATCGGCGATACGAGCGGCCGGATGCGCGTGACGTTCGACCCGACCGGCCTCGTCGATCGCCCAGCGGAGATTCGGCTCGACCGCGGCGGGGTGGTGGCGACGGTCCACATCGACGCCGACGGCAGCGTAAGAGCCGATGCAGGCTGAGCGCGGCTTCACCCTTCGTCGACGTTACGCCGAACACGGCTTCACGTTGATAGAAATCATGGTCGCACTGGCGGTGTTCAGCCTTGCGGCGATGGCGCTCGTACGTCTGGAGAGCGCGACGATCCGAGGCGCATCGATCCTCGACGAAACGTTCGTCGCGCAGATGGTCGCGCGCAACGTCGCGATCGACGCGGTCACCAGCGCGCAGCCACCGACCGTAGGTCGCGTCACCGGTACAGAGACCAACGGCGGCCAGCCCTGGACGTGGACCCGACAGGTGAGCGCACTCGGCGGATCGAGCGTGCTGCGGATCGACGTTGCGGTCGCCGACCGGACCGGCACGCAACTCGGCCGCCTGACGATGGTGCGACCCGCGCCGCGGATGGTGATGTGACGCCTCCGAAAACCGAGGCCGGCTTCACGCTCATCGAAGTCATGGTGTCGCTCATGATCTTCGGGATGATCGCCGCGGCAGGTGTCGCGATCCTGTCGTTCAGCGTGAAGGCGCAGAGTTCGACCGGTGCCAAGCTGGACGACATCAGCGCGCTTACGCGGACGATGTCGATCCTGTCCGCCGATCTCGCCCAGGCATCGAACCGCGCCACCCGCGACGAGGCCGGCACCAGCGTCCCCGCGTTTATCGGCGAAAGCGGATCGGGCGTCACGCCGATGCTGCGCCTCGTCCGCGCCGGCTGGAGCAATATCGACGGCGCGGCGCGCTCGAGCATGCAGAAGGTCGCCTACCGCGTCGATGGCGGCGCGCTCCAGCGGATCGCGTATTCGATGGTCGACGGCGCGCAACCGCTGCCGCCTGCCGCGCTCCTCACGCATGTCCGCCAGATCGCACTCCGCTATCGCATCGCGGGCGCCTGGAGCGATCGCTGGGACGGCATGAGCGGCAGGCCGTTGCCAGACGCGATGGAACTCACCGTTCAGCGCGACGACGGTACGCAGTTCCGCCAGATGTTCCTCGTCGGCACCAGTTACATCCCGGCGCCGTCTGACGGAACGGGGCCCGCCGTCACACCACCTGCGGGCACCCCTCCGGGACAGGAGACGCCCGGTGCGCGCACCTGATTTCGGCATTCGACGCGGACAGGAACGGGGCGCGGCGCTGCTCACCGTCCTGATGCTCGTCGCGATCATCGCGGTAATGGCCGGCGCGGCGCTGGAAAAACTCCGGCTGTCGACCCGCCTCGCGAGCAACGCCGCAACTGGCGAGCAGGCGCGCGCCTATGCACTCGCGGCGGAGACGATGGCGCTGACCCGCGTCTCGAACCTGCTCGCGCCAAAGCCTACGCGAGTCACGCTGGCCGGCGGCTGGAGCAACACCCCGTTCGGCCTCCCGGTCCCCGGAGGCTTCGCGACCGCGCGCGTCCGCGACGGCGCGAACTGCTTCAACCTGAACTCTCTCGTCGGCATGACGACCCCGGGCGTATACGTCGCGCGTGGCGACGTCCGGCCGCAGTTCGTCCGCCTGATGCGGCTGCTCGACGTACCCGTGCAGGTCGCCGAACAGGTCGCGGCGGGCACGACGGACTGGATCGACAGCGATCAGGACCAGTCACCGATGGGGGCCGAGGACGGCGCGTATCTCGGCCGCGTGCCGTCGTACCGCACCGCCGGCACGCTGATGAGCGACCCCAGCGAACTGCGCGCGATCGCCGGAATGACGCCCGAGATCTACACGAAGATCCGGCCGTGGATCTGCACGCTGCCCTTTGCCAAGCCATCGCCGATCAACGTCAACACGCTGCTGCCCGAACAGAGCGTGCTGCTGGCGATGATGTATCCCGATACGTTGTCGGTCGGTGCCGCCCAGCAACTGCTGCTGCGGCGACCGGTGCAGGGCTACGCCACGTTCGACGAAATGCAGAAGGGCGCGTCGTTGCTCGGCGCCGCCAATATCGCGCCCGGCGCGGACGCGCAGGTGCTGTCGAAATGGTTCACGCTCGATATCGACGTGACGCTCGGCACCACTCAAATGCAGGAACGTGCGCTGATCGACGCGAACCGGCTTCCCGCGCAGCTCGTATCGCGGCAATGGGGCGAGCCATCATGACGACTTTGCTGTTCCTTCCCGCCGGCGAGACCGGATATCGCTGGATGCGCGTCGCGGACGCGCGCGTGGTTGGGGAGGGGGAGGGTATCCCCGATGCGATCGACGACGAGACGATCGCGGTGGCGCCTGCCGATGCGGTGACGCTGCACTGGGCGGAACTGCCGTCGCGGTCTGCGGCGCAGGCGACGGCGGCCGCGCGAATCCTCGCAAGCGAGGCAAGTGCATCGCCACTCGCCGAACTCCACGTCGCAGTCGGGGACGAAGGTGCGACCGACCGACCGATCGGCGTCGTCGGTGCCGCGACGATGCGCGACTGGCTGCTGATGCTGGCGGAGGCACGCGTCGATCCGGTCGCGCTGATTCCCGCACCCATGCTCCTTCCGCGACCCGAAGAGGGGTACGCGCGGGCGGAGCTTGCGGGCAGCGGTGTCGTGCGCGGCACGTCCAGCGGGTTCGCCGACGAAGCGCGGCTGACGGAGTTGGTGACCGGCGGCACCGCGCCCGCGACGATCGACCGCGATACGCTGGAGGCAGCGATCGTTGCCGCCGCCATGTCACCGCCGCTGGATCTGCGGCAGGGGCCGTTCGCGCGGCGGCGACGGTTCGCGATCGACTGGGGGCTGATCCGCCGGCTCGCGCTGTTGTCGCTGACGATCCTCGCCGTGACGCTGGCGATCTCGCTCGTCCGCATCGCGAAGTACAGCTTCGGCGCGGACGCCCTGGAGGCGGAAGCCAACACCGTGGCGGTCACCGGTTTGCCGCGCGGCGAGACGGTCGTCGACGCCAGCCGCCAACTCGACGAGCGCCTGTCGCGCGTGCGGGGACCGGGGCTAGGCTTCACCAGCACGACCGCGGCAGTCTTCGCGGCGGTGCGTGCGACGCCCGGCACCGAAGTCACCGCGCTCGATTTTCAGGCGAATGGCGACCTGCGCCTGTCGGTGGCGGTCGAGCGGGAAGCCTTGGCGACCGACCTGAAGCGCGCGCTCGAATCCGCCGGCTTCTCAGTCCGCGCGGGCGTGTTCCAGGCTGCCGCCGGCCGCGTGACGGGTGAACTCACGATCAGCCCGGAGAGCGGACGATGACCGGATTGAAAACCTGGTTCGAAGGTCGCTCGCTACGGGAGCGGCGATTGCTGCTCGTGATGGCGGCGCTCGCGGTGCTGACGTTACTGTGGGCGCTGATCATCCGCCCGGTCGGCGACGGCCTGTCGAGCGCGCGCGAGCGTCATGCCGACGCCGTTACCCGGCTCGGTGAGACGCGCGCGCAAGTCGCGACGTTGCGCGATATCCAGCGGACTCGCGCCACGCCGCTGACCGGCACGCTCGCCGATGCGGTGCGTGCCGAAGCGGACCAGGCCGGGTTCGCGCTCGCCTCGCTCGATCAGGACGGGGCTAGCCGGGTGCGCATCGGCATCCAGTCGGCGCGCCCCGCGGCGCTGGTCGCGTGGCTCGCGCGTCTCGAACGTCTCGGTATCCTCGTCGATTCGGTGGCGATGACCGACAAGGGCGACAAGACCGTCGGCGTCGCGCTCACGTTGAAGGCCCGCGCGGCATGAGGCGGATTCGTTTGCGTACCGGCCCCGCCGCGCTGTTCGGTGGGATGCTGCTGATCGCGCTGATCGTCTTCCTGCCGATGCGCGCGGTGCTCGGCTGGGTCGGCGTCGGCGACGAAGGGCTGGTCGCGCGGCGCGTGTCGGGGACGATCTGGGGCGCGACGCTGACCGAGGCGCGGTTCGGCGACCTCGCGCTCGGCGATCTGCACGCGCGGCTGTCGCCACTGCCGCTGCTGGTCGGCCGCGCGACGATCGTCTTCGCCGGTCCCGAATCGGTGTCGGCGAAGCCGTTGCGCGGGTCGGCGAGCGTCAGTCGCCACGGCTTCGGCGTCGACCACATGACAGCCTCGGTCGCGACCGGCCGGCTGTTCGCGCCGGTGCCCGTCTCCGCGCTAGACCTCGACGACGTCTCGGTCCGCTTCCGCGATGGCCAGTGCGAAGCCGCCGAGGGCCGCGTCCGCGCAACGCTGGCGGGCGACGTCGGCGGGATCACCTTGCCGCAGTCGGTGAGCGGCACCGCACGGTGTGACGGCACGGCGTTGCTGTTGCCGCTGGCGAGCCAGTCCGGGACCGAGAGCATCGCGCTTCGGATCGAGGGGGCAGGGACCTACCGCGCCGAGCTGTCGCTGCGTCCGTCCGATCCACTGGCGGTCCAGAAGCTCGAGCAGGCGGGCTTCGTGAGCGGCCCGAACGGATACAAGCTCGCCATCGAAGGACGTTTTTGACGTCTTTTTGGCAAGTCGACGGTTGACGCCGCCCGGCGACCCCCGCTAGGGGGCGATGCCTACGCGGCGGTCGTAGTTCAATTGGTTAGAGCGTCGGCTTGTGATGCCGGATGTTGCGGGTTCAAGTCCCGTCGGTCGCCCCATTTTTCCATTATTTTTCCGAGCCTCCCCAGCGTGAGCGCTTTGGGCTGGTAAAACCGGCTGGAAAATAATATTTCGCTTCCCGGTAATTTTATTCTCCTCAGGAGCCGGCGATGACAGCGGTTTGGGACCTTCCCGATTTCGACGACCACGAGGGCGTTCATGCCTTCACCGATCCCGAATCGGGTCTGCATGCGGTGATCGCGGTGCACTCGACCAAGCTCGGGCCGGCAGCCGGCGGCGCACGCTTCTGGCATTATGCCGACAACGGCCGCGCGGTGACCGACGCGCTGCGCCTGTCGCGCGGCATGAGCTTCAAGAACGCGATGGCGGGCCTGGAACTCGGTGGCGGCAAGGGCGTGGTCCTCGCGGCCAAGCCCGGCGACGTCATCACGACGGCACAGCTCGAGGCGTTCGGCCGCGCGGTCGACTCGCTCGGCGGGCGCTACGTGACGGCCGAGGACGTCGGCATGTCCGAAGACCGCATGAAGGTGATCGCCAGCCAGACGCGCTACGTCTCCGGCCTGCCCGTCGCGAGCGGCGCTGCGGGTGGCGATCCCGGTCCGTACACCGCGCTCGGCATCTATCTCGGCGTGAAGGCGGCGGCGCAGCGTGGCCTCGGTGCGACCGACATGAAGGGCGTGCGCGTCGCGATCCAGGGCGTCGGTTCGGTTGGCGGCGGGCTTGCTCGGTTGCTCGCGAAGGACGGCGCGGTGTTGACGCTGGCTGACGTCGATGAAGGTCGTGCGCAGAAGCTGGCCGGCGAACTCGGCGCGACCGCGGTGGCGGCCGAGGCGATCCTGACGACCGAGGCGGACATCTTCAGCCCGAACGCGCTGGGTGCGATCCTGACCGAGATGTCGATCGCTGCGTTGAAGGCGAAGGTCGTCGCCGGCGGAGCGAACAACCAGCTGAGCGTTCGTGAAGACGGTGCGCGGCTGCATGCTCGCGGTATCCTCTATGCGCCGGATTACGTGATCAACGCTGGCGGGATCATCAACGTCGGTCTCGAGTATCTGGGTCACGGCGACGAGGCCGAGGTGAAGGCACGCATCGCGCGCATTCCCGAGCGTCTGATCGAGGTTTGGAACGAAAGCGACCGCACCGGCCAGCCCGCGTCGGACGTCGCCGACAGCATCGCGAAGGGCTTGATCGGCCGCTGATATCCTTCTCCCCTCCGGGGAGAAGGTGGCACGAAGTGCCGGATGAGGGGAGTTGGGGCGAACGACCCGAGCCTCACTTCCCCTCACCCTCCCACCGCAAGTGCGGCGGGCCCCTCCCTCTCCCCGACGGGGGGAGGGGCTTTAAGTCCGCGATGACTTGCCATAATGGCTGTCCCCAGTGGCCACCCTACACGCCTTCGCAAACCCCGCGCGCTTCCTGAAGATCGCCAAGCCGTTGACGCCTGCGCTTTTTTGGCTTGGCGTTGCATTCATCGTGCTCGGCTGCTGGGCCGGCCTGACCCAAACCCCGCCGGATTATCTCCAGGGCGAGACCGTCCGTATCCTCTACATCCACGTCCCCGCCGCCTGGCTCGGCATGGGCGGATGGAGCGGGATCGCGATCTCCAGCATTATGTTCCTGGTCTGGCGCCACCCGCTCGCCAGCGTCGCGGCGCGCGCGATCGCGTTGCCCGGCGCCGTGTTCGCCGCATTGTGCCTGATGACCGGCTCGATCTGGGGACGGCCGACCTGGGGGACGTGGTGGCAATGGGACGGCCGGCTGACCTCGATGCTGCTGCTGTTCTTCGTCTATCTCGGCTACATGGCGCTTGCGAAAGCGGATGCGGATCGTGGCGGCGACGGCCGCGTGCCGGCGCTCTACGGGATCGCCGGATCGGTGCTGCTGCCGATCATCCGCTATTCGGTGGTATGGTGGAACACGCTGCACCAAGGGCCAAGCATCGGCCTCACGCAATCGACGATCGACGGTTCGATCCTCTGGCCGCTGCCGATCATGCTGGCCGGGTTCACGTTCGTGTTCGCCGGGATCGTGTTGATGCGAATGCGGACGATGCTGGCTGTTGCGAAATCCGAAGCTCGGATGCGCAGAATGGCGAGAGCATGAACCCCTGGCCGTTCGTGACTGCCGCGTATGTCGTCACGCTGGGTGGCGGCGCGATCATCGCGTTGCTGAGCTATCTAGCGATGCGCAGGGCCGAGAAATGAAGGCCAAGCATCAACGCCTGACGCTCGCGTTGCTGGCGCTCGGCGCGGTTGTCATCGCGGGACTGCTCGCGCTGTCCGCGCTCAAGGACCAGGCCGCGTTCTTCTACGCACCCTCCGACGTGCGTCGCGACGGCTTGCCTCTCGGCCGCGCGGTCCGGCTCGGCGGGATGGTCGAGGGCGGCTCGGTCAAGCGCGCCGCCGACGGCATCACCGTGCATTTCACCGTCACCGACGGCCAGGCAACCACCCCCGTCGTCTTCGCCGGCATCGTCCCCAACCTGTTCCGCGAGAAATCGGGCGTCGTCGCCGAGGGTCAGTTCCAGCCCAACGGCAGCTTCGTCGCGTCGAACCTGCTCGCCAAGCATGACGAGAAATACATGCCGCCGCAGATGGCCGGCAAGATGCACGAGACCAAGACGCTCGAACCGGACGCCAAGCAGTGATCGCCGAAGCAGGCCTAGCCGCGCTCTGGTTCGCAGGCGCGCTCGCGGCGTTGCAGCTCGTGATGGCAGCGATCGGCATCGCACGCGGTCGTGAAGACGTCGCAGCGGCGGTCCGGCCGGTGGCGATTGTCCAGGGGCTGCTCGCATTACTGGCGATGGCGCTGCTGATCGAGTTGTTCCTCGACTCCGACATGTCCGTGAAGCTGGTCATGGAGAACAGCCATTCTGCCAAGCCGTGGCTCTACAAGTTCGCCGGCGCGTGGGGAAATCACGAAGGCTCGATGCTGCTCTGGGTAACGATCCTCGGGCTGGCCGGCGGCGCGGTGGCGATCTTCGAACGCTCGCTGCCCGAACGCACGCTCACCGCGACGCTCGGCGCACAGGCCACGATCGCACTTGGTTTCTATGCGTTCCTGCTATTCTCCTCGAACCCGTTTGCGCGGCTTAATCCCGCAGCCGCCGACGGTCTCGGGCTCAACCCGCTGTTGCAGGATCCCGGCTTGGCATTCCATCCGCCGACGCTTTACACCGGCTATGTCGGCCTCTCGGTCGCGTTCTCGTTCGCGGTCGGTGCGCTCGTCACGCGCGACGTCGGCCCGTCGTTCGCGAAAGCGATGCGCCCCTGGGTGCTGATCGCCTGGATTTTCCTGACGCTCGGCATCACCGCGGGCTCGTATTGGGCGTATTACGAGCTCGGCTGGGGCGGCTGGTGGTTCTGGGACCCGGTGGAGAACGCCTCGCTGATGCCGTGGCTCGCCGCCACCGCATTGCTCCATTCGGTGACCGTGCTCGCGACGCGCGACGGCCTGCGAGCCTGGACGATCATGCTCGCGGTGGTCGCGTTCTCGATGTCGATGATCGGTACGTTCTTGGTGCGCTCGGGCATCCTGACGAGCGTGCACGCGTTCGCGGTCGATCCGGAGCGCGGCGCGTTCATCCTCGCGTTGCTCGCGATCTACATCGGCGGGGCGCTCGCGTTGTTCGCCGCGCGCATCGGCACCGTCCGCGCGGGCACGACGTTCGATCCGGTCAGCCGCGAGGGCGGGCTGGTCGCGAACAACCTGCTGTTGTCGGTGATCCTCGGCATCGTCCTGATCGGCACGCTCTATCCGATCGTCGCGGCGAGCTTCGGCGTGCAGCTGTCGGTCGGTCCGCCGTTCTTCAACAAGGCGGCGGGGCCAATTGCGTTGCTTCTCGTCGCAGTGATGGCGGTCGGGCCGCTGCTGCGCTGGCGACGGGACGATGCGAAAGCGGTGCTGCGCCGCGTGATGCTGCCGATCGGCGCGACGCTGGGGGCGGCAATCGCGTTGCTGTTCGTCTGGCCGGGCTTGCTCCCCTGGGCCGGGCTGTCGCTGGCCGCTGGTCTTGCCGTCGCCAGCGTCGCGCCTCTGTGGAAGCGCAACCTGAAGCGTACGCCGCTGTTCACCTACGGCATGGTCATCGCGCATTTCGGTATCGCCGTCAGCCTCGCCGGGATGGCGTCGGACAGCGCGTTCACGAAGGAAACATTGGTCGCGGTGCGCGCAGGCGAGCCGGCACGGGTTGGGCCGTACACCGTGACGCTTGATGGCATCTCACCGGTGATCGGCGAAAACTGGTCGGCCCTCGAAGCGCGCCTTACCGCGACGCGCGGCGGCAGCGAGAGCATCCTGCGCCCGCAACTCCGCTTCTTCGCCAACCCGCCGACAAGCACGAACGAATCCGCGATCCTGACGGTGCTCGACGGCCAGCTCTATACCGTGCTCGGCCAGCCGGACGGGCAGGGGCGGTGGCAGCTCCGCCTCTGGTGGAAGCCGTTCGTGACGCTGATCTGGTTCGGCGGCGTGCTGATCGCGCTGGGCGGCATGCTGTCGCTGCTCGGTCGGGTGCTCCGCGAGCGACGGGCGGCAACACGGGCTGAATGGACATGAAGCGGTTCGCACTCTGGGCGCCGCTGGCGATCTTCGCGCTGCTGTTCGCGGTGGTGGCGAGCGGGCTGTTCCGGCCGGCGGAGAAGGTGGTGCGATCGGCGATGGTCGGCAAGCCGCTCCCCGATTTCGCGCTGCCGGCGATGGTCCCAGGCAAGCCGGGTCTGACCAGCGCGTCGTTCCGGCAGGGCAGGCCGCGGTTGCTCAACGTGTTCGCGAGCTGGTGCATCCCGTGCATCGCCGAGGCGCCGCAACTGATGCGGCTGAAAGCGATGGGCGTGCCGATCGACGCGATCGCAATCCGCGACACTACACCCGCAATCGTCGGCTTCCTGCGACGCAATGGCGACCCGTACGAGCGGATCGGCAGCGATCGGGCCAGCCAGGTGCAACTGGCGCTTGGCTCGTCAGGCGTGCCGGAGACGTTCGTGATCGACGGCCGCGGGATCGTCGTGAAGCAGATCATCGGCGATATCCGGCCGGAGAATGTCGCCGAGATCGTCCAAGCTGTGAAGGATGCGCGGTGAGGGGCTCGCACTTCATTCCCCTTCCGCTTGCGGCAGGGGCTAGGGGAGGGGCTTCTCGTGTTTCACCAACTGCTCGCGCGCGTTATGCCCTCCCTCGACCCCTCCCGCGAGCGGGAGGGGAGATTCTTGCCGCGCTGTTGCTCTGCATCTCGCCGGCCTTCGCCCAGCCGGTCACCCCGCCAGCACATTACGCCAACGTACAACTCGCCGACCCCGCCAAAGAAGCCTCCGCCCGAGCGCTCATGGAAACGCTGCGCTGCCTCGTCTGCCAAGGCCAGTCGATCGCCGACAGCGATGCGGACATGGCGGCTGACATGCGCGCGCTCGTCCGCGAGCGGATCGAGCGTGGCGAAAAGCCTGCCTCGATCCGCGACTGGCTGGTCGCGCGCTACGGCGACTACGTGACCTATGATCCACCCCTATCCGGCCTGACATGGCCGTTGTGGCTAGCGCCGATCCTGCTGCTCGGCATCGGCGGCTTGATCGCGCGGTCGAGCTTCCGGCGGAGGACACGCTGATGGGTTACGTCTGGCTGGCGGCGATCGGAGCCGGTGCGTTTGCGCTGCTCGCGGTATTGAAGGTGAACCGCGTCCTGTGGACGATGGTCGCGGCGGCGCTGATGCTCGGTGCGGCGGGATACGCGTGGCAGGGGCAGCCAGGGCTTGCCGGCCACGAAGTGTCGCCCGGGCTTGCTGCAACGGCGGACGACAGCGCGATGCTCGAACTGCGCGACCAGATGCTCGAGCGGTATACGGGCGCGGCGGCGTATTTGGTTGCGGCGGACGCGATGACGCGGATCGGCGACCGGCGCGCGGCTGTGCAGGTGTTGCTCGGAGGGCTCAGGATCGCCCCGAAGAGCGTGGTGATGTGGACCGGGCTCGCCAACGCGCTGGCGGCGCATGATGCGAATCAGGTTTCGCCGCCCGCGCTGTTCGCCTTCCAGCAAGCGATGCGGTTGGCGCCGAAGCATCCTGCTCCGCCGTTCTTTTTGGGGCTGGCGTATGTACGTGCGGGAGAGTTCGCGACGGCCCGGCCATATTGGGCAAAGGCGCTGTCGTTGACGCCGGCCAACATCTCATATCGGGGTGAAATCGCTACTCGGCTGGCATTGCTGGATCGGTTTCTAGCTATGCAGGATACGCCGAACGCGGGCTAAAACTAATCCCGCCATCCTGGGGCAACCCAGAATGACGGGATGAAGGATTTACTGCCCGCGACCGGTCTTCGACTGCAATTCGTCGATCTTCTTCGACGCATCCGCCTTGGTCAGCGTCTCGTCGAATTCCTCATGCGCTTCCTCGGACAGCGTCTTGAGGTAGCTCGCCTGCGCACCGGTCATCTTCTCGTCGCCGGTAGTCCAGTCGTCCGGGTCCTTCTCGGCGTTCGAGAACGGTTCGGACTTGGGGTTCGGGGTGTCGGACATTGGAAATTCCTTTCCCCTGTCCAACACCCATGTTCCGTATCCGTTCCCGCGTCAGCCAGCCCAAGCTTCGTAAGGTAAACCTAGATCATCCGCGACCGCCTTGTAGGCGATCTTGCCTTTGTAGACGTTCAGCCCGTTGGCGAGGTGCGGGTCGGCCTTCATTGCCGCCTCGGCGCCGAGGTTTGCCAGCTTAAGCGCGAACGGCAACGTCGCATTGTTGAGTGCGAACGCCGAGGTGCGTGCGACCGCGCCCGGCATGTTGGCGACGCAGTAATGGATCACGCCGTCGACCTCGAACACCGGATCCTCGTGCGTCGTGGCGTGCGACGTCTCGAAGCACCCGCCCTGGTCGATCGCGATATCGACCAGCACCGAACCGCGCTTCATCGTCTTCAGCATTTCGCGCGTGACGAGCTTGGGTGCAGCCGCCCCAGGCACCAGCACCGCGCCAATGACCAGATGCGCGTTCTTCACCGCAGCCGCGATCGCGGCCTTCGAAGCATACGCCGTCTTGATCTGGCTCGAGAAGAACATGTCGAGTTCGGCAAGGCGATCGTTCGAGATGTCGTAGATCGTCACGTCGGCGCGCATGCCGACCGCCATCTGCGCCGCGTTGACGCCCGAGACGCCGCCACCAAGGATCGCGACCTTGGCCGGCGCAACACCGGGCACGCCGCCGAGCAGAACGCCACGTCCGCCCTGCTCCTTCTCCAGATAATGCGCACCGACCTGCACCGACATGCGGCCCGCGACTTCCGACATCGGCTTGAGCAACGGCAGCCCGCGGCGGTTGTCGGTGACGGTCTCGTACGCGATACAGGTCGCGCCGGACTTCATCAGCCCCTCGGCCTGCGGCTTGTCGGCGGCGAGGTGGAGATAGGTGAACAGCAGGTGGCGCGGCTCGAGCATCGCGATCTCGCTCGGCTGCGGCTCCTTGACCTTCACGATCATGTCGGCGCCCGCGAATACTGCGGCGGCGGTCGGCAGGATCGTCGCGCCCGCGTCGACATAGTCCTGGTCCTCGAAATCGATGCCCGATCCGGCCTGCGTCTCGACGACGACCTCGTGGCCCGCGGCGACCAGTTCGGCGACCGACGGCGGGGTCAGGCCGACGCGATATTCGTGGTTCTTGATTTCCTTGGGGACACCGACGCGCATTGATTCCACTCCATTATCGTTTGCGCCATACTAGCGCGCCTTGGACGGGAAGGGTTCGCAAACTGGTCGCGGTGCGATACCGTATCTGCAAGATGATTGCATCCATCGCCCTTGAAACGGGATAATCTTGAGCATCACGATCGAACGCAGGATACTGGACCTGCTCGCCGCCAATTCCGACCTCACCAGCGCGGAGCTCGGCGACGCCGTCGGCCTGTCGGCAAGCGCTGCGCATCGCCGGGTAGCCCAATTGCGCGAAAGCGGTGCGATCGTCGGTTACCGTGCGGTGCTGTCGCAAGCCGCGCGCGGCGATCCCAGTATCGTGCTCGTCAACGTCACGCTCCGCGATCAGCGCAAGGAGACGATGGCCGCGTTCGAGGCCGAGATCGTCGAGTGCCCGCAGGTCGTGCAATGCTTCCTGATGAGCGGAGAGGCAGACTACATGCTCCACGTCGAGATCCGCCACGGCGAGACGTTCGAACGCATTCACCGCGAGACCTTGTCGCAACTGCCCGGGGTAACGCGGCTGGCGTCGCACTTCGTCATCCGTGAAGTGATCCGGCGCTAGTGTTTTCCTGCGAACGCAGGAACCCAGGATCAAGAACACCAGCGCCTGTTACCCTGGGCTCCTGCATCCGCAGGAGAACCGGAGTGTTCTCACCTCAAGCGCCGGTCCGATCAGCCCCAGTTAATCCACGCTAACCGCCTCGCCGTTGCCGCCCTCTACCCCGCATGCTAAATGCGCGCGCTTGGGGCACAGGGTGAAATCGGAAATTCGATGAAGATTGCTGCACTTCCGGGCCGATTCACCGTCCAGTGAGCGTCGACCAGACCGCCGCGGCCTCGACCGTGCCACCCGCCAATCTCGATCTCGAGACGGGGCATCACAACTCCGACGGCATGCTGAAGCTCGCCTTCGGTGCGATCGGCATCGTCTTCGGCGATATCGGCACCAGCCCGCTCTACGCCTTCCGCGAGACCTTCGCCGGCCACCACAAGCTCGCGCTCGACGCGGCGCACATCATGGGCGTCATCAGCCTGATGTTCTGGTCGATGATGATCGTCGTGACGGTCAAGTACGTCATCATCATCATGCGCGCCGACAACAAGGGCGAAGGCGGCAGTCTCGCGCTGCTCGCATTGGTCTCGGGCAAGACCAAGACGAAGCGCTGGAGCAAGGGCATCATCCTGCTCGGCGTGTTCGCGACGGCGCTGTTCTACGGCGACAGCATGATCACGCCTGCGGTATCGGTGCTGTCCGCGGTCGAGGGTCTCGCCGTTGCCGCGCCGGCGTTCGCTGGCCTTGTGCTGCCGATCGTGATCGTCATCCTGATCGCGCTGTTCTGGGTGCAGAAGAGCGGCACCGCACGGATCGGCCTCGTGTTCGGGCCGATCATGCTGGTATATTTCAGCGTCATCGCGGTGCTCGGCATCCTCAGCATCGTCCAGACGCCCGAGGTGCTCTGGGCGCTGTCGCCGCACTACGCGGTCGAGTTCTTCATCATCGATCCCGAGCGGGCGTTCCTGGCACTGGGCTCGGTCGTCCTCGCGGTCACCGGCGCGGAAGCGCTGTACGCAGACATGGGGCATTTCGGTCGCAAGCCGATCGGGCTGTCGTGGCTGTTCTTCGTGCTCCCCGCGCTGATCCTCAACTATATGGGGCAGGGCGCACTGCTGTTTCGCGATGGTCGCGAGGCGCTGGTCAGCCCCTTCTACAACCTTGCCCCCGAAAGCCTGCAGCTCCCGCTCGTCATCCTCGCGACGATGGCCGCAGTGATCGCGTCGCAGGCGGTGATCTCCGGCGCGTTCTCGGTAACGCAGCAGGCGATCCAGCTCGGCTTCATCCCGCGTTTGCGGATCGAGCACACCAGCGCCTCGACCGCCGGCCAGATCTACATCCCGCTCGTCAATGGCGCGCTGATGGTGATGGTGATCCTGCTCGTGCTGTTCTTCCGCACCTCGTCGAACCTGACGAGCGCGTACGGGATCGCGGTGACCGGCGCGATGTTCATCGACACGTGTCTGCTCGGCGTGGTGCTGTTCCGCCTCTGGAACTGGCCGAAGATCGCGGCGATCCCGCTGCTGGCGATCTTCTTCACCGTCGACGGCGCCTATTTCGCGGCCAACCTGACCAAGGTGCCCGCAGGCGGCTGGTTCCCGCTGCTGGTCGGCTTCATCATCTTCACCTTCCTGACCACCTGGTCGAAGGGGCGGCAGCTGATGATCGACCGGATGCACGAGGCGGCGATGCCGATTAAAGTGTTCATCGGCTCGGCGGCGAGTTCGGCATCGCGCGTGCCGGGCACCGCGGTGTTCATGACCTCGACCGCGGACGGCGTGCCGCACGCGCTGCTGCACAATCTCAAGCACAACAAGGTTCTGCACGAGCGCGTCATCCTGCTCACCGTGAAGATCGTCGGCCAGCCCTATTGGCCTGCGCATGACCGTGCGGTGCGCGAGGAGCTCGGCGACGGCTTCCACCGCCTCGTTCTGCGCTACGGCTTCATGGAGGACGCCGACGTGCCCGCGGCGCTGCGCCAAGTCCATAATTGCGGCGCGGACTTCAAGATGATGGACACCAGCTTCTTCCTGTCGCGCCAGACGCTGCTCGCGTCGGACAAGCCCGGCATGATGATCTGGCGCGAAAAACTGTTCGCGTGGATGCTCCGCAATGCGGAAAGCGCAATGGAGTTCTTCCGCCTGCCGACGAATCGCGTCGTCGAGCTGGGCAGCCAGGTCGAGATTTGATGGCTCCTTCGGTCCATCCTTTCACCCGTGATTTGTCTCGGTCACGCGTTCGTCATTCCCGCGCAGGCGGAAACCCATACTGGCAAGCCTCGCTGCGTGATCGCCATCGTTCGAGGATATGGGTCCCCGCCTCCGCGGGGATGACGAAGAAGATGCGGGCAGCATGACCGAAGTAGCCCCGATCATCGTCACGGCCCTGTTCGGTCGCCAGGACACCGCGTTCTTCGATGCCATGCGCCGCGAGCATTTTCCGCCGGAGCGGAACCAGCTCGACGCGCACCTGACACTGTTCCACCACCTGCCGCCCTCGGGGCTCGACGAACTCAAGCACCGCCTCAACCAGGAAACGCGCGGCATACGTGCCCCGCAGGCGCGCGTGGGCGGCCTGATGTCGCTGGGACGGGGTGTGGCCTACCGGATCGAGTCCCCCGAGCTCGTCGGCATCCGCGCGCGCCTCGCCGATGCGTTCACTGGCATGCTGACGCCACAGGACGCCGGCGGCTGGCGGCCTCACGTCACGATCCAGAACAAGGTCAGCCCGCAGGTCGCCAAGCTTCTGCTCGGCAATCTGCAGCGCGATTTCGCGCCGAAGGACGTCGAAATCGCCGGTCTGGGCGCGTGGTGGTATCGCGGCGGACCATGGGAAGCGATTTCCCGGCACATGTTTGCTTGACCGCCTCGAAACCGCTTCCTATAGGCCGCGCCTCGCAGGGAAGAACGCTTCCCTGACGGACGGTACGGCGAAGTAGCTCAGTTGGTTAGAGCACGGGAATCATAATCCTGGGGTCGGGGGTTCAAGTCCCTCCTTCGCTACCATTTCGGACCTGGCGCGCGGCGCTCACGGTCCAGCTCCTGCGACATACGCAAGCGATCACCAAGTGCGGGAAACTCGTCTTCGCAATCGCAAAATGCCGTTCTATTGCCTTGAGTTAATGGTCGGGCGTCGCGCTGCGTATTCGGTGTTCGCGTCGGTCCGGCCTTACGGGAGAGACGAGCATGCGCGACAAACGCCCTGATGGGATCGCCGATTATACGGGTCCGGCTGGTGGTTGGGGCGCGCTGAAGGCGGTTGCCGTGTCGCTCAAGGCGCAGCAGATCGTCGTGCGCGGCGGCCAGACGCTGCTCAAGTCGAACCAGCCCGACGGCTTCGATTGCCCGAGCTGCGCATGGCCCGACCCGAAGCACACGTCCTCGTTCGAATTCTGCGAGAACGGCGCGAAGGCGGTCGCGTGGGAATCCACCGCCAAGACGATCGGCGCCGACTTCTTCGCCACGCACAGCGTGTCCGACATCTGGAAGCAGAGCGATCACTGGATCGAGGACCAGGGCCGCGTCACCGAGCCGCTCCGCTACAACGCCGCCACCGATCACTATGAGGTCGTGAGCTGGGCGGACGCCATGCGCGAGATCGGCGCGGGCCTCGCCGCCGTCCCCGATCCCAACCAGGCCGAGTTCTACACCTCGGGGCGCTGCTCGAACGAGGCGGCGTTCCTGTTCCAGCTGTTCGTGCGGCTGTACGGCACCAACAACTTTCCCGACTGCTCGAACATGTGCCACGAGGCGACCTCGGTCGGGCTCCCGAAGTCGATCGGCATCGGCAAGGGCACCGTCAGCCTCGAGGATTTCGACCACGCCGACCTGATCCTGTCGATCGGGCACAACCCCGGCACCAACCATCCGCGGATGATGGCGACGTTGCGCGAAGTGTCGAAGCGCGGCGGCAAGATCATCGTCTTCAACCCGCTCAAGGAGCGCTCGCTCGAACGCTTCGAATCGCCGCAGTCGGTGGTCGAGATGGCGACGATGTCGGCCACCCCGATCGCGAGCAGCTATTACCAGGTGAAGGTCGGCGGCGACGCGGCGGCGCTGAAGGGTATCGCCAAGGCGCTGGTCGCGCTCGACGAGGCGGCCAAGGTTTCGGGCGGCGAGCCCGCGCTCGATCACGCGTTCATCGCCGAGCATACCGCGGGACTCGACGACTATATCGCCGATCTCGCCACCACCGAATGGGCGGATATCGAGCGCTCCAGCGGCCTCTCCCGCAGTGATCTCGAGGAAGTCGCGCTCGCCTATTCGAAGTCGAAGTCGACGATCTGCTGCTACGGCATGGGCGTCACGCAGCACCGCACCGGCACGACCAACGTCCAGCAGATCGCCAATCTGCTTCTCCTGCGTGGAAACATGGGCCGACCAGGGGCGGGCATCTGTCCGCTGCGGGGCCACAGCAACGTGCAGGGCGATCGTACCGTCGGCATCACCGAGCGACCGATGCCGGTGCTGCTCGACGCGATGCGCGACGTGTTCGGGTTCGAGCCGCCGCGCGATCACGGTCATTCGGTGGTCGAGAGCATCGCGTCGATGCGCGACGGCCATGCCAAAGCGATCGTCTGCCTCGGCGGCAACCTCGCCATCGCCTCGTCCGATCCGCAGGCGTGTGCGGAGGGCTTCCGCAACCTCGACCTCGCGGTCCACATCACCACCAAGCTCAATCGTACGCAGTTGCTGATGGCGAAGGCGACGTATGTGTTGCCGTGCCTGGGTCGGACCGAACTCGACATGCAGGCGACCGGCCAGCAATCGGTGACGGTCGAGGATTCGATGTCGATGGTCCACGCCTCGCGCGGCTTCCTGATGCCGCCGGGCGACAACGTGAAGTCGGAGATCTGGATCGTCGGCGAGATCGCAAAGGCGACCTTCGCCGCCAAGGGCCGCGCGCCGGTCGAGATCGACTGGGATGCGTATGTCGGCGACTACAGCCTGATCCGCGACAAGATCGAGGCGGTGTTCCCCGCGTTCGCCGACTACAACGCACGTATCCGCAAGCCAGGCGGCTTCCACCTGCCGAACTCGGCAGCGATGCGCGAGTGGAAGACGGACAGCGGCAAGGCAAACTTCATCGTCGCAAAGGGCGTCGAGGAGGACGAAAGCGCGGGCGATCCAACCGTGCTTCGGCTCACCACGCTGCGCGCGCACGACCAGTACAACACCACCGTCTACAGCCTCGACGATCGGTATCGCGGCGTATTCGGGCGCCGCGATATCCTGTTCATGAACGAGCGCGATATGGCGCGGCTTGGGCATAAGGAAGGCGACGTCGTCGATATCGCCACCGCGCTCCAGTTCGCGCGCCCCGACCGCGTCGTGCAGAAGCTGATGCTGGTCCGCTATGCGCTGCCCGACGGCTGCGTCGCCTCCTATTACCCCGAGACGCAGCCGTTGATCGCGCTCGAGGATCACGATCCGCAGAGCTTCACCCCTTCCTACAAATCCATCCCGGTGACCGTCCGTCCCGCCGCTGCCGACATGGGTTCGGATCGCGGCGTGGCGCGCGCGGGGATCGTCGGGCACGAGAGTAAAGTACACGCATGAGCGCCGGCTATTCGTCGACGATTGACACCTACGCGACCCTCGCGGCGACCAAGGCGGAGGCACTGCGGCGCTCTCCCGTCGGGTTCTTCGCTGGGGCGATCCTTGCGGGCACGTACATTGGCATCGCGATGATCCTGGCGCTCAGCACGGGGGCGGGCCTCGAACCCGGCGTGCGACCCTTGGTGATGGGCGCGACCTTCGGGCTTGGGCTCATTTTGACCGTCTTTGCCGGCGCCGAGCTGTTTACAGGCTACGTGATGTATCTCGGCTTCGGCCTTGCACGCCGGACGATCACGATCGGAGATGCGCTCAAGCTCGCCGTCGTCGTGTGGATCGGCAACCTTGTGGGCGGCGTCGTGCTGTCGGTGGTGTTCGCGGCAGGCGGCGGCGGCGCGATCTTCGCCAACGCCGATACGATGTTCCACGGCTACGTCCTGCACAAGGTGTCGGTCGACGCGACCGCGCTGATGGCCCGCGCGATCCTGTGCAACTGGCTCGTCTGCCTCGCGATCTGGACCGCGGCGCGGATGACCGGCGACACCGCCAAGTGCATCGCGATGGCCTGGATCCTGCTCGCCTTCGTCGCCGCCGGGTTCGAGCATTCGGTCGCCAACATGACCGCGCTGACGCTCGGCCTGCTAGTGCCCAACTCGTCGATCGACCTCGCCGGCATGATCCGCAATCTTGCGATCGTCACCGTCGGCAACACGATCGGTGCCTTGGTCTTCGTCGTCGGCGGCTATCTTGTCGCGTCGAAGACGGACGCGGTACAGGCCGCCAAGTAATCGCGGTCTCGTGTAGCAGCGGCGGGCCTGCTGCTACGCGAACACGTCCCAAGGATCGTTGACGACCAGGATCGCGTCGCTGCGGGCGAGCGCTAGCAGCGTCAGGCCGTGCTCGCGCGCATGATCGATCGCCAGGCTGGTCGGCGCGGAGATCCCCACCAGCATCGGCGCCCCGGCGATCAGCGCCTTGTCGACCATCTCGAAACTGATCCGCGACGTGACGAGGATGAAGCCGTCGATCGGCTGCCCCGTGATCGCGATGCCGCCGACGAGCTTGTCCAGCGCATTGTGACGGCCGACGTCCTCATACGCCCCAACGATCCGACCCTCGCGGTCGCAGGCGGCGGCGGCATGGATCGCGCCCGTAGCCGCGTTAAGAGGCTGGTGAGCGCGCAGGCCACCAAGAGCGGCAAACAGCGCGTCGACAGGCGTGTCGGGCTTTGGCGGCGTCCTCGGGACCGGTTTGCGGAGCTGTTCGAGCCCGGAGATCCCGCACAGCCCACAACTCGTGTCGCTGGTCCGGTGGCGGACGCGGTCGTGGATACGGCCCTTGCACTGATCCGACAGTCCGACGCGAACGATCCAGCCTGCCTCCGCCTCGAAGATATCGATGTCGCGCACGTCGTCCGCGCTGTCCGCGAGCCGCTCGGTCAGCAGAAAGCCGGTCGTGAATTCGGCTAGGTCGGCGGGCGTCATCATCATCACCGCATAGCCGAGCCCGTCGATCTCGATCGCGACGGGCACTTCGATCGCGATGGCGCGCTCGCCCGCGGTAAGCGAATCAGGCCGCAGGATCTTGATCGCTTCGTTGCGCGACGTGCTCATAAGGTATCGAGGTCCTGCGGCGTGTTGACGTTCGGGATAGGCGCACCCGCCCGGATCGGGATAGCCCCGATCGCCTCCGCCCAACCGCGCACCGATCGGCGAGGCACGGTTTCGATATGGGAAAGCAGTTTGCCGAGCAAACCTGTCTCCCAATGCCCGAGCACCGGGGCGTCGGGGCAATAGGCGGAGAAATGACGGGACAGCGCTCTGAGTAACCCGTCCGGCAACCACGGCATGTCGCACGCGATCGTCAGCACGGACGTGAACCCGTTCGAAGCCGCATAACCGAGCGCGCCAGCGATGCCCCCCAATGGACCGATATCGGCCCTCGGCAGGTCGGGGATCGCCCCATCGCGCCCTGCAATCACCGCGGTCTCGACATGAGGCAATAGCAGCGCTCGCGCATGCTCAGCCAACCCACGCCCGTCCAACACCGCCATCGCCTTGTCGGACCCGAAGCGAGACGACCGCCCGCCCGCCAGTACGACGCCGAGAATACGCTGCTCGGTCAGCGCGTCTTCTCGATCCGCACCGGCACGGATTTCGCCGCCGGAACATGGCTTTCGCGGGCATGGTGAGCAACCGGTATGAGCAAATTACACTCGGGGTAATACGCGCCGAGGCAGCCCTCGGGGATCGCATATTCGACCACGCGGAGCTTGTTCAGGCGGCGAGCCGAATTGCCACCCGCATCGCCGACCAGATCGACGTCGTCGCCATCGGTGATCCCCATCCGGATCATGTCGCTGCGGTTCATGAACACGATGTCGCGCGTGCCCTTCACGCCGCGGAAGCGGTCGTGATAGCCATAGACGGTCGTGTTGAACTGGTCGTTCGACCGCAGCGTCATCAGCCGGAAACGGCCCTCCGCCTCCTCGAACCCGGTGACGTTCAGTGCCTGTGGAACGTTGATCTCCGCCTTGCCGCTCTTCGTCTTCCACTCGCGGTGCGCTGCCGGCACGCCCTTCCAGAAACCGCCAGGCGTAAACATCTGGGCGTTGAAATCCTTGAACAGGTCCGGATACGTCACCTCGATCGCATCGCGAACGCGGGCATAATCGCGCACCCACGCATCCCAATCGAGCTTCGGATTGGGCGCGAGCGTCGCTTTGGCGATCCCCGCGACGATCGCAGGCTCGGACAGCAACGTCTCGGACGCCGGCGTCGCCTTGCCCTTCGACCCGTAGATCTGGCTGAACGAATCCTCGATCGACACGCTCTGCGGCCCCGTGCCCTGCATGTCGGTCTCGATCCGGCCGAGGCAGGGGAGCAGGTACGACGTTTCACCGGGCAGCAGGTGCGAGCGGTTGAGTTTGGTCGCGATATGCACCGTCAGGTCGAGCGCGCGCCACTTCGGCTCCATCCGCGCATGATCCGGGATCGCGCGCACGAAATTGCCGCCAAGCCCGACGAACGCCTGTGCGCTGCCGTCGAGCACCGCTTCGCACGCCTCGACCGTATCCCAACCCTTCTCGCGCGGCGGCTCGAAGCCATATTGCTCGGCAAGCTTGTCGAGCGGGGCGAGTTCGGGCTTCTCGGTGATGCCGACGGTGCGCTGGCCCTGCACGTTCGAGTGACCACGAACCGGACCCATGCCCGCACCTGGCTTGCCGATATTCCCACGCAGCAGCATCAAATTGACGACCATGTGGACGTTGTCGATCCCGCCGACATGCTGCGTCAGCCCCATGCCGTACACCGCGATAACCGCCTTCGACTTGGCATAGACCTTCGCCGCCGCCTCGATCTCGGTGCGGGGCAGGCCGCTCTCATGCTCGATCGTCGCCCACTCGGTCGCGCGCGCGACATCGGCGAACGCCTCGAACCCGGTCGTGTGCTCGGCAAGGAACGCGTGGTCGAGCACCGGCAGGCCGTTGATCCGCTTGGCGTTGTCGTCGGCCTCGATCAGGTATTTGCACATCCCCATGATCGCACCGACGTCTCCGCCGGTCTTGAGTTGATGATATTGTGAGGCGATCGGCGTCGACTTGCCCGTCACCATCTCGATCGGGTTCTGCGGATCCTGGAATTTCTCCAGCCCGCGTTCCTTGAGCGGATTGAACACGACGATCTCGACGCCACGCTTCGCACAATCGCGCAGCGGATGCAGGAACCGCGGGCTGTTCACGCCGGGGTTCTGCCCGAAGTAGAAGATCGCGTCGCACTTCTCATAGTCCGACAGGTGGATCGTGCCGACCGCCGAACCGATCGCCGACTTCAGCCCGACCGAGGTCGTCTCGTGGCACATGTTCGAGCTGTCGGGCAGGTTCTGGCTGCCATACATCCGCGCGAGCAGGCTATACATGTACGACGTCTCGAGGCTGGCGCGGCCCGACGCGTAGAAGATGACCTTTGTCGGATCATAGGTCTTCAGCTTGGCGCCGATGCCGGCAAACGCCTCGTCCCAGCTGCACGCGGCATACTTGTCGGTCGCGGCATCGTACTTCAGCGGATGCGTCAAGCGCCCGGCCTGTTCGAGGTCGAAATCCTTCCAGCCGATCAGCTCGCTGACCGTATGCTGCTCGAAGAACGCAGGCGTGACGCGGAACGAGGTCAGCTCCCAGGCCGTCGCCTTCGCCCCGTTCTCGCAGAACTCCGCGACGTGCGGATGCGCCGGCTTGCCCCACGCGCAGCTCACGCACGCAAAGCCATCCGGCTTGTTCTGGCGTGCGAGTTCGCGGAGCACTTCCGGACCGACCTTCTCGCGCGCGGAGATTTCGACGAGCGACTTCATCGAGCCCCAGCCGCCTGCTGGTGCGGTGTAATCCTCGATCTCTACGGTCCGGTCGTCGCTCATGCTCATCTCCGCTTTTATCGTCCAACGCAGTGGCAAAGCTTTCGATGCAGGCACCGCAGATTTACCGGCGGTTCAAATCCGGCCGCGCATCCCCTAGATGCAATCCCGAATCTCCAAGGAACTCTGATGACGACGCACACGACCCGCATGCTTATCCTCGGCTCGGGCCCAGCCGGGCTCTCCGCCGCGATCTATGGCGCGCGTGCCGGAATGGCGCCGATCGTCGTGCAGGGCATCCAGCCCGGTGGCCAGCTGACCACGACAACCGATGTCGAGAATTATCCCGGCTTCAAGGACGTGATCCAGGGCCCGTGGCTGATGGAGCAGATGCAAGCGCAGGCCGAGCACGTCGGCACGCGGATGATGTGGGACACCGTCACGCAGGTCGACCTCACCAGCCGCCCGTTCCGCCTGATCGGCGACAGCGGCGACGTGTATGAGGGCGACACGCTGGTTATCGCGACCGGCGCGCAGGCGAAATGGCTCGGGATCGACAGCGAGGAGCCGATGAAGGGCAAGGGCGTCAGCGCCTGCGCGACGTGCGACGGGTTCTTCTACCGCGGCAAGAAGGTGGCGGTGATCGGCGGTGGCAACACCGCGGTCGAGGAGGCGCTGTACCTCACCAACCACTCGCCCGACGTGACTCTGATCCACCGCCGCGATTCGCTGCGGTCGGAGAAGATCCTCCAGGAACGCCTGTTCGCGCACAAGGGCGTGACGGTGCTCTGGAACAAGGAGGTTCGCGAGTTCGTCGACGGCGGCGGCAACGCAGGGCTGGTCGCGCTTGAGCTCGAGGACACGGTGACGGGCGAGCGCTCACGACTCGCGGTCGATGGCGGCTTCGTGGCGATCGGGCATCATCCGGCGACCGAGCTGTTCCGCGGCCATATCGATCTGGATTCGGACGGGTATATCTCGGTCGAGACCGGGTCGACCCGGACTAGTGTCGAGGGTGTGTTCGCGTGCGGCGATGTCGCCGACAAGGTGTACCGGCAGGCGGTGACGGCGGCGGGGACGGGCTGCATGGCGGCGCTGGACGCCGAGCGCTTCCTCGCGGCGGCCGAGTTTGCCGAGCTGGCCGAAGCCGCGGAATAACGCCCGCGTCCTTCGTCATCGTCATCGTCATCCTGACGAAAGTCAGGATCCAGGTTTCCAAACGATAGCGGTTATCGCTCTGGTCCTGCGTTCATCAGGACCAGAGCAGCTACTCCTGCGCCATCCCGTCAACGATCGCGGCGTGGAGCGCTGCGGCGTTCTCCGCCCCGGCAAAGCTGTGGGATGCCGTGGCGAACCGCTTCACTTTCACGCCACCGCGATACCGTCCGGCAAAGGCGATCGCGGTCGCGTCGCCCGTCGCAAGGACGATGGTGGCGTCGTCCTGCCAGCCGTCAAGTGCGGCCAAGACGTTGGTCGTTAGTGAAGCACGCTCTTCAGTCTTGGCGGTCATAACCCTTTTCAAGCCTCTGATAACCTTGATAAAGCTTACCTTTCCTTTCAGCGCGCGTCCCCAGGTTGCGGGGTCGCGTAGTGCGCTGTGATAGCGGGCCCGTATCGCGGCGGCGGGGGGCAGGTCGTCGATCGGTTGCACGACCCAGGGATTGGCGACGATGATGCGGTCGATCCCCGCCGATCGTCCGAACAGCGCAAGCGTGCTGGCCGCGTCGCAATTGCCGAAGCCGACCAACCGGCTGACCCCCGGTGCCGCGCGGCGGAACGCGTCGGCGGCTGCGATCAGGTCAGGTTCGGCGCTAAGGAAGCCCTTATTGTCGCCCGTCGAGTCTCCCACGCCGCGGCGGTCGTAACGGAACACGGGTATGCCAGCGGCGGCCAGTCGATGCGCCAGCATCGCCATCCCGCGATGTGCACCGTTGCGGATTTCATTGCCGCCGGACACGATGAGCAGTCCTGTAGACCCGTCTGCCTCGTCCAGCGTCGCAGCAAGGCTTTCGCGTTCGCAAGCGAACGCGATCAGCGTTCGCATGATGCGATCCAGTTCGAGATGTCGCCGGCAAGTATCTGAGTCAATACGATATCATTGTCCGGCTCTGACCGGCGCCACAGGGGCGATGCCGCATATTTCACGTCTGCGTCGCGCGGATCGGATTCGAGCCTGACAACGCGCAGGCGGCCATCTCCAGCATAGGGTGTGGCGTCGCGGAGGTCGGCCAACATTTCGCGGGACAGCGTGTTGCCTGCATAGTCGGTTTCGCTAGCGCGAGCGGAGCGGGAGGTCGCGCGCGTGCGGTCCAGTTCACGCAACAGGTCTTCGCCGGTTTGCGCGGATAGCTGCCATCGTCCGGCGAGGGCCGCGTCGGTATCGAAGAGCGCGCCGCTTCTTATCGAAATGCCGTAAGTGCTCCGGCCAAGTCGCTGAGCAAGATCGGTATAGGCTGTCCGCTGGTCGCGGAGTCGTGCTTCGCCGGTGACGACGATGCTCTCGCCGGTACCGGGGAGATCGGGGAGCACGCTGCCGATCCCAAGAACGGCGAGTGCGCGTAAAATTGTGACGAGGAACTGGCGCGTCCGGTTTGCTTCCTCGAACAGCGGAAGGGTGGCGATGACGATCGGGCCGGCATCGGGGCCCAACCGCAGCATTGCTTCGCGGCCGCCGCTCCAGTCATAGGTATCGAAGCGCAGGGCGGTCATCCCGGGTGAGGCTAGACCCCCCGTTAAAGCTAGACCAGTGCCTTGCTCGCGGCAAACTGGACGAGTGCGCCGAACGTCTCGAGCATCTCGCCGTCGATCTCGTCGTCCTCGATGAGGATGCCGAGCCGGTCCTCGAGTTCGGTCAGTACGCTCGCCACCGCCATCGAATCGAGTTCGGGCAACGCGCCGAACAGCGGTGTGTCGGGCGTGAACGCGGCGACGCGGTCGGCGCTGAGGCCGAGGATATCGGCGAGGACGGCGCGTACCGTCGTTTCGACTTGGGAAGTGCCTTCGAAGATCACGAGCATCGCCTGAACGGTTAGGAACCCGGCCCCGCTAGCGTGTGGGGGTGAATTCGGCAACGGGTTCGCGCTAACGGGGCTTGGCGCTATTAGGGGCGCATGATCCCGCTAGACCCCAAGCCGTACCCTATCGACCACATCGCGCTGCGTGGTGCGCCGGATGCCGTTGCTCTGGTCGACAAGGCGGGCGCGATGACGTTTGCCGAGCTTGAGGCAGGGGTCAGTGCATTGGCGGGGTGGCTCGCAGCCCGAGGGCTATCGGCGGGTGACCGCGTCGCGACGTGGCTGCCGAAGACGCGCGTCGCCTGCATGATGCCGCTCGCGACGGCGCGGGCAGGGCTGGTGCATGTCCCGGTCAACCCACTGCTCCGGCGAGCGCAGGTCGCGCATATCCTCGCAGATAGCGACGCTCGCCTACTGGTAACCCAGAGCGCGCGGGCCGGGACGCTAGACGATGGCGACGTGCCGGATGGCTGCGCGACCGTGGACGAGACGGAGCTACTCTCGTTCCCTCGCGAACGCGGGGGGCCAGGAATCCCAAACGTTGCACTTTGTAACTCTGGCCCCCCGCCTCCGCAGGGGAGCGGAATGATGGCTCCATCCGACGCCGACCCCGATACTCTGGCCGCGATCCTCTACACGTCCGGCTCCACCGGTCGCCCGAAAGGCGTGATGCTAAGCCACGCCAACCTGTGGCTCGGAGCGATCTCCGTCGCGCACTATCTGAAGCTGAAGCCTGAAGACCGCGTACTCGGCGTACTCCCCTTATCGTTCGACTACGGCCAGAACCAGCTATTCTCCACATGGGCAGCCGGCGCGTCGGTAGCGCCGCTCGACTATCTAGTAGCACGCGACGTGGTGAAGGCAGTCGAACGGGTCGGGGCTACGACGCTAGCAGGTGTGCCGCCCTTGTGGGTTCAGCTACTGGAAGCAGAGTGGTCAGTGGAAACCGCCGCTCGGTTGAAACGCCTGACCAACTCGGGCGGCGCACTGACGCCGCGACTCGTGCGGGGCCTGCGTGAGCGGTTCCCGGCGGCGGATGTGTACGCGATGTACGGGCTGACCGAGGCGTTCCGGTCGACCTATCTCGACCCGGCGCTGATCGATACGCACCCCGACGCGATGGGGCGGGCGATCCCGTTTGCCGAGGTTTCGGTGGTGAAACCCGACGGCACGCGTGCTGCGCCGGGGGAGGCGGGGGAACTAGTGCATTCGGGGCCGCTCGTCGCCCAAGGCTATTGGCAGGATGCGAAGCGGACGGCGCAGCGGTTCCGGCCGGCGCCCGATGGTAATGGCATGACGGTCTGGTCGGGGGATACCGTCGTCGAGGGCGAGGACGGCTTGCTGCGATTCGTCGGCCGCGACGATGAGATGATCAAGAGCGCAGGCAACCGGATCAGCCCGCTGGAAGTCGAGGAGGCGGTGCTGGCAGGCGGCGAAGCGCGCGAGGCGGTCGCGGTCGGTGTGCCGGACGAGCGCCTGGGGCAGGCGATCGTCGTGATGCTGGCCGGGGATGCGGGTGAGGAGCCGGCGTTGCGGGGGCGATTGCGGACCGCTCTACCGAGCTTCATGCAGCCGGGTGCGTATCTCTGGCGGGATGAATTACCGCGTAATGCCAATGGCAAGCTGGACAGGTCTGCTATCGCGTTGGAGGTAAAAGCTTGTTCTCCCGCAAAGGCGGCAGTCCAGTCTGGGCCCCCGCCTTCGCGGGGGAACATGGAAGGGAGCGCGTCATGAAACCGATGGGTGCTCTTCCTCCTGAGTTTGTTGCGCAGTCGGGCGCGCTAACGATCGGCGGTCGGACTGCCGATGGTTGGGCTGTAGAGGCCGGCGACACGCCGCTGTTCGTCTACGACATGGCGATCGTCGCTGCCCGCATCGCACGCTTCAGAGCAGCGATGCCGGCGATCGACCTCCATTACGCCATCAAGGCCAATCCGTACGCCGAGATGCTGACCGCCATCGCGCCGCTGGTAGACGGGCTCGACGTCGCTTCCTCGGGCGAACTCGCGAAAGCCATGATCGTCAAACCGGCCGCCTCGATCAGTTTCGCCGGGCCAGGCAAGCGCGACGACGAACTCGCGGCGGCGATTACCGCCGGCGCCACGCTCAACGTCGAATCGGAAGGCGAGGCGGCACGGGCGTTCGCGATCGGTGAGCGGCTCGGACAAACACCGCACATGGCGGTCCGCGTAAACCCCGACATCGAACTCCGCGGCTCGGGCATGCGGATGGGCGGTCGCGCGTCGCCGTTCGGGGTCGATGCGGTGCGCGCCGCCGCGCTCGTAAAGGCGATCGTCGCAGCGGGCGCGGACTGGCGCGGGTTCCATATCTACGCAGGCAGCCAGGCGCTCGATGCCGGTGCGATCATCGAGACGCAGGCCGCGACGATCGCACTCGCGGCACGGTTGGCAGAGGAGGCGAGCGTCGCCCCCCCGCTCGTCAATCTCGGCGGCGGTTTCGGCGTGCCCTATTTCAACGGCGACATGCCGCTCGACGTCGAACGGGTCGGCGACGCGCTAGCCGAAGCACTCGCATCCCGCCCCGCGATCCTCGCCAAAACCCGATTCGCGATTGAACTCGGCCGCTGGCTCGTGGCCGAAGCGGGCGTCTACCTTACCCGCGTCATCGACATAAAGCGAAGCCAGGGCGAGACCTTCGTCGTCGTCGACGGCGGCCTCAACCACCAGTTCGCCGCCAGCGGCAATTTCGGCACCGTCGTCCGCCGCAACTACCCGATTGCAGTCGCCGCGCGGATGGGCCACCCCGCGACCGCGACCGCGACCGCGACCGCGACCGCGACCGCGACCGCGACCGCGACCGCAACCGTCTCCGTCGTCGGTCCGCTCTGTACCCCGCTCGACCGCCTAGGTGACAAGATTGCGCTCCCGCCCGTCCATGTCGGCGACCTGATCGCGATCTTCATGGCCGGCGCCTACGGGGCGAGCGCCAGCCCGAGCGCGTTTCTCGGGCATCCACCAGCGTCCGAGATCGTTACTGGTATATAAGGCGCAGTTGCAGTGCCTTGGCGGGGCATGGTTACGGGGCGCTCCTAACGCTATCTTCACCTGTTACTTGCATAGCGAAGGCTGAGTTAGCCGCCCGTCGGGCAACCGATGGACGGTGCGGCGCCAGGAGAAAGTTACCCATGCGTTCCGGATCTGTATCGAAATCCCTGCTGACCCTAGGCCTCGCCGCGACCACGCTCGGCGCGTGCACGACCGGCAGCACGCCGCCCGCACTGCCGCCCGCCTCGTTCGTCGCGAAGCAGGAATTGCCGGGCGAGGAATATGTGATCGGCCCGCTCGATCAGCTCAACATCTTCGTCTGGCGCAATCCAGAGCTGTCGTCGAAGGTCCAGGTGCGTCCCGACGGCCGGATCACGACGCCGTTGATCAACGACCTGCCCGCGGTCGGCAAGACGCCCGCGATGCTCAGCGACGACATCAAGAAGGCGCTGGGGGCCTATATCAAGGACCCGATCGTTTCGGTGATCGTCGAGAATTTCAGCGGCACGTACAGTCAGCAGGTTCGCATCGTCGGCGCGACCGAGAAGCCCGCGTCGATCCCGTACCGCGCCAACATGACGTTGCTCGATGCGATGATCGCGGTCGGCGGGCTCAGCCAATATGCGGCGGGCAACAAGGCACGGCTGGTGCGCTACGATCGCGCGACCGGCAAGCAGACCGAGTTCGGGTTGCAGATCAACAACCTGCTCAAGAAGGGCGATTCGTCGGCCAACGTCCGGCTCGCGCCGGGCGACGTGATCATCATCCCCGAATCGATGTTCTGAGGCGATCGGGATGAACGGCATCTACGACGAAGTGCGGATCGCGCTCCATGCGATCTGGACGCGGCGCTGGCTGGCGCTGGCGGTGGCATGGGGCGTGTGCGTGCTCGGCTGGCTGGTCGTGTCGCAGATCCCGAGCCGCTACGATTCGACCGCGCGCGTGTTCGTGCAGATGCAGACGATCCTGCCCTCGGGCATGGACGGCGTGCCACAGGTCGCGCCGATGACGGTCGACACGATCCGCACGACGCTGATCTCCGCGGTGAATCTCGAAAAGGTCGTGCGCGGCACCGATCTCGCGAACACTGTGTCGAGCGACCGCGACGTCGCCGACCGCGTCGCGGCGCTGGCCCCGAACATCAAGATCGTGTCGCAGCAGGATAATTTGTTCCAGATCACGACGAGCGCGGCGACCCCGAAGCTCGCGCGCCAGATCACGCAGAAGCTGATCGACCTGTTCGTCGAGCAGAACCTCGCCGGCGATCGCTCGAAGACGACGCAGAGCCTGACCTTCCTCGACCAGCAGCTCGCCTCGCGCCAGAAGCAGCTCGCCGATGCGGAGGCCAAGCGCGCCGACTTCCAGAACCGCTATCTCGGCGCTCTGCCCGGCACGGGTTCGGTCAGCGACCGGATCAGCGCGGCGCGGTCGCAGATGTCGCAGGTCGACGGCGATCTCGCCGCCGCGCAATCGAGCCTTGCCGCGGTCCAGGGCCAGATGGCCGGGACGCCGGCGACGGTCGCAGGGACGGGGGGCGTCGCTGGCGCGGCCGGGCCCGCGCGCGCACGGCTCCAGGCGATCCAGGGTCAGCTCGCCGATGCCCGTGCGCGCGGCTATACCGAGAACCACCCCGACGTGATCGCGCTGAAGAGCCAGCTCGCATCGGCTACCGCGGCCGCGCGCAGCGAGCCGCTGGCAGGCGGCAGTGCAGGGGGCAGCGCGCAGAATCCGCTCTACGCGTCGCTCCAGTCGATGGTCGCGGATCGCACCGCCACGGTCGCCTCGCTGCGGATGCGGCGGAGCCAGTTGCAAGGCGACCTCGACCTGCTCAATTCGAAGCTGTCGGGCGATCCGGAAGTCGCCGCGGAGCAGGGCTCGATCGATCGCGACTATCAGGTGCTGAAGGACCAGTACGACGCACTGCTCAAACAGCGCGAGCAGACCGCGATCGTCGGCCAGGCGCAGTCGCAGAGCGATCACGTGAAGTTCAGCGTGATCGATCCCCCGACGATGCCGAGCAAGCCGAGCGCGCCGAACAGATTGCTGCTACTCACGGGGGTTCTGATCGCGGGACTCGCGGCGGGAATCGGCGCGGCCTTCGCGATGGGGCAGCTGCGATCCACGTTCGCGACAACCGCGCGGCTCGAAAAGGCGGCAGGCATGCCGGTGATCGGGTCGATCGGCGAAGTGGTGACGCGCGTGCAATCCGGCCAGCGTCGGCACAAGCTGAAGATGTTCCTGGGCGGTACGGCCGCACTGGGCGTCGCCTATCTCCTGTTGCTGGGGGTAGAGATCCTCCAGCGCGGACTGGCGGCATAGGGGGATGACCGTGACGAAGCCTGATCGCCAACCCTCGCTGCTCGAACGAGCGGCCAAGGTGTATGATTTCAACGCGCACGCCCGGCTGCGCGGTACCGTCGTGCCGACTCCGCCGCAGTTCGACGCGCCGCCGGTTGCGCCCGCGGTCGCGCGCGAGGTCCCGCCCGTCGTCAAGGTGCCGGAGACCGGGTCGCCGAAGTTCGAAACGCCGCTCGAAGAAACGCCTGCTGCGACGCCCGCGCCGGTATCCGAGGCCGAGCCGTCGCACGAATTCGTCGACCCCACCTTCCTCGCGATCCCGGAAGAGCTGCGCGCACCGGTCGGTGATGAGCTTCCCGACGAATTCTACCTGCCCGACGAAGCATCCGACACCGTGCGGATCGATCGCGGGATGCTGGCCGCGAACGGCATGATCGTCCCCGGTGCGCCCGTCGGCCCGCTTGCCGAGGAATTCCGGCTGATCAAGCGGCAGTTGCTGATCACCGGCGCGCGGATCGCGGAAAGCGGGAGCGCCGACAAGGCGCGCATGATCCTGGTCTGCTCGGCGCGCCCCGGCGACGGCAAGACGTTCTGCGCGATCAACCTCGCGCTCTCGATCGCCGCCGAGCGTGATACCGAAGTGCTGCTGGTCGATGCCGACGTCGCCAAGCCCGATGTCGTCGCGCAACTCGGTCTCACCGATGGCCCCGGACTGCTCGATGCGCTGGGCGATACCCGGATCGACGTCGAGGATCTCGTCATCCAGACCGACGTCCCGCATCTCTCGATCCTGCCTGCCGGGTCCAAGACCAGCATGGATACCGAACTCCTCGCCAGCGCGCGGACCAAGTCGGTGATCGCGCGCCTGCTCGAGGCCAATCCGCGCCGCGTCGTGATCTTCGATTCGCCGCCTGCGCTGGCGGCGTCGCCGGCATCGGTGCTGGCGATGCGGGTAGGGCAGGTGATGCTCGTCGTCCGCGCCGACCACACCCCCGAGAATGAACTGCGAGCCGCGGTGAACCTGCTCGACGGGTGCGAGCATATCCAGCTCGTGCTGAATGCCGTGTCGTTCGTCCAGGGCGGTGCGCGGTTCGGCAGCTATTACGGGCATGCGTCGTGATGCGGACACTGCACACTAGGCGGATGAAGCTGGCGTTGATCGCCGGCGGTTGCGTGCTCGCGGCACTGCCCGTCACGCCGGTCGTCGCGCAGGCCGATCTGCCGGCGCAACCCGCGCAATCGTCGCGCCGCGTCACGATCAATCCGTATGTCGAGGCAAACCAGACGCTGTCCGCCGATCTCAACGGTGGCGACGTGCTGACCTATACCAGCCTCGCCGCCGGCGTCGACGCGGCGGTCCAGACCCAGCGTATCTCGGGCCAAGTCAGCTATCGGTACGAGCATCGATTTGGCTGGGGCGATCGTCTCGGCGACGATGATATCCATTCGGGCCTCGCGCGCGTCGATGCCCGCGTCACGCCGAACCTCACGCTGGAGGCTGCCGGTATCGCCACGCGGTCGCGCTCCGATATCCGCGGCGCGGCACCTGGCGTCCTCGTCGGCAATGTCAGCAACGTCAGCCAGATCTATTCGGTCTATGCCGGCCCCAGCTTTACCAGCAACGCCGGCCCGGTGACGCTGAACGCGAACTACCGGCTCGGCTATACCAAGGTCGATACGCCGACGTTCGGCGATGCGGGCCTGGGTGGGCAGCGGCTCGATTATTACGACGATTCGATCGGCAACACCGTGACCGCCAGCGCCTCGGTGCGCCCCGGTGCGATCGCGCCGTTCGGGCTCACGGTCAGCGGCGCTTACGACCGCGAGACCGCCAGCCAGTTGAAGCAGCGGTACGAGGGCTATTACGGCCGCGGCGACATACTCCAGCCGATCTCGCCCTATGTCGCGCTCACCGCCGGCGTCGGTTACGAGAAGATCGAGACGAGCCAGAAGGATCCGGTCGTTGACGCGACCGGCACGCCCGTGCTCGATCGCGACGGTCGCTTCGTCACCAACGAGGCATCGCCGCGCCGCGTCGCCTATCGCACCGACGGCATCTATTACGACGCCGGCGTCGTCTGGCGGCCCAATCGCCGGACCTCGGTGGAGGGGCATGTCGGCCGCCGCTACGGATCGCTCAGCTACACCGGCACCGCGACCTATCAGGCATCGGACTCCGTCGGCCTCGCGGTCAACGTGTATGACGGCGTGCAGACCTTCGGCCGTCAGCTCCGGACCGGCATCGGCAATTTGCCGACCAGCTTCCTTAGCGGCAACCAGCAGGGTTTCGGCCAGCAGTTCAATGGCTGCGTGTTCGGCTCCACCGGTGCGCAACCGGGCGGCTGCCTCAACGACGTGTTCCAGTCGATCTCGACCGCCAGCTACCGCGCACGCGGGATCGACGGCGTGATCTCGGCGACGCGCGGGCGCTCCACCTGGGGCGCGGGCATCGGCTATGCCAACCGCAAGCTCTACGCGCCGCGGCTCGCGCCCGGCCTGGTCGTCGCGGGTCTCGACGACGAAAGCTATTACGGCCAGCTATTCTACACGCGCAGGCTGACCCCGGTTTCCGGCGTCAACGCCGACCTGTTCGTCAATTATTATGACAGCGGCGTCGACGATATCACCGGCGATACCGGCGTGTGGTCTTACGGCGGGACGGGGACATATTTTCACAATTTCGGGCGTCTCGGCACCACCGCGTCGCTCGGGCTTTACAGCTTCAAGGTCGGCGACCTCGACAGCGACTGGTCGGCGCAGGCGCTGATCGGTGCGCGGTACCAGTTCTGAAGGCGAGCAGCTTATGTACGATGAACATTATGGACTGACGGGTCGGCCTTTCCAGCTCACCCCCGATCCCAAATTCTGGTTCGAGACCGCCACCCACCGCAAGGCGATGGCGTATCTCGGCTATGGTCTGGCGCAGGGCGAGGGCTTCATCGTCATCACCGGCGATATCGGCGCGGGCAAGACGACGCTCGTCGGTCACCTGATGGACACGATCGACCTTCAGCGCCTGAACGCGATCAAGCTCGTCTCGACCGCGATCGAGGCGGACGACCTGCTGCGGATCGTCGCTACCGACCTCCACGTCGATCCGGCCGGGCTGAGCAAGGCCGAGCTTCTCACCACGATCGAGCGCGGGCTGCACGCGGTCGCACGCACCGGCAAGCGGACGCTGTTGATCGTCGACGAGGCGCAGGCCTTGCCCGTCGATGCGCTCGAAGAACTGCGGATGCTGTCGAACTTCCAGGCGGGCGGCCACGCGCTGCTGCAGATCGTCCTGCTCGGCCAGCCTGAGTTCCGCGACCGCCTCCACGGCTCGGAGCGTCTCGAACAGCTCCGCCAGCGCGTGATCGCGATCCACCATCTCGATCCGATGGAGGAGCATGAGGTCTCCGAGTATCTCGCGCACCGCCTGACGGTGGTCGGCTGGACGGGGAACCCCGATTTTACCGAGGACGCGTTCGCGGCGTTCTTCACCGGCTCGGCGGGTGTGCCGCGTCGTTTGAACCAGCTTGCGGGGCGCGTGATGCTCCACGCGGCGATCGACGACCTCACGGTAATCGACGGCGATACGGTGCGAGCAGTGCAACGTGACCTTGAGGGCGACCTGCCAATGATTGCGCAGGACCGGGGAAAAGGTGCGCATAACACGTACGAACCGCGCGAACCCGTGTCCACGCCGCGTGCTGACACGCCGATCACCGATCCTGCGGTCGAGAAGCGGCTCGCTGAACTTGAGGCGCGGGTGGACATGCAGGACAAGGCGCTACGTCGCGTGCTGACGCTGCTGGTCGACTGGGTCGAGGGCGACGATACCAAGCCGGAATACGCGCCGATCCGCGGTGTGGCCGCCTGGCATGACGCTGCCTGAAATGCCTGTTCTCAATGGCATGTCCGTCGATGTTGAGGACTGGTTCCAGGTCGGCGCGTTCGAAAAGGTGATCGACAAGGCCGACTGGGACTCGCTCCAGCCGCGCGTCGAGGCCAACACCGACGCGGTCCTGGCCCTGTTTGCCGAGCGCGACACGAAGGCAACGTTCTTCACTTTAGGCTGGGTAGCCCACCGCTACCCCGCCCTGATCCGTCGCATCGTCAACGCGGGACATGAGGTTGCCAGTCACGGCTGGGACCACCAGCGCGTCTTCACGATGACACCGGACGTGTTTCGCGCCGACCTCACACGTGCTCGGACGGCGATCGAGGATGCGGCGGGGACGAAGGTTACCGGGTATCGCGCGCCGAGCTTCTCGATCGACCAGCGTACGCCTTGGGCGCATGTCGAACTGGCCGAGGCGGGCTATGCCTATTCCTCCAGCGTTGCGCCGGTGAAGCACGACCATTACGGCTGGCTCGATGCGCCGCGTTACGGGTTCAAGCCGCTCGCCGACAGCGCGTTGATCGAAGTCCCGGTGACTGTGGCCAGGTTCGGCGAGCGCAAGCTGGCGACCGGTGGCGGGTTCTTCCGGCTGCTCCCGGCGGCGATCACCGATCTTGCGGTGCGTCAGGTCAATCGCGAAGACCGCCCTGCGATGTTCTATTTCCATCCGTGGGAGATCGACCCGTCGCAGCCGCGTGTCGACGCGGCACCGATGCGCTCGAAGATCCGCCATTACTCGCGGCTCGGGGCGATGGCGGGCAAGTTGCGCGGACTGCTTGGCCGGCACGATTGGGGCCGTGTGGACGCTGTCGTAGCACGCGAAGCGGCGCGACTGGCGTGACCGCGCCGATGCCTGTCGGCGTGCGCGAAGTCGATCTTCGCGATCCGGCCGAATGTGAGCGGGTCACGGCGTTCGTCGAGGCTAGCGACGGTGCTACCCCGTTCCACCTGCCAGCGTGGAGCCTCGCGGTGCAGGATGGATGCGGCCAGCGCGCGCATTATGTGGTGTCGGAGAGCGGCGGCGCGATCGACGGTGTGCTGCCGTTGACCGAGATGCGCTCGCCCCTGTTCGGGCGTGCGCTGGTGTCGACCGGGTTCGGCGTCGATGGCGGCATTTTGGGTGATGCGGTCGAACCGCTGTCGGCGGGCGCTTGGAACCTCGCGCTGCGGATTGGATGCCCATCAGTCGAGTTACGCGGCGGTCCTGCGCCAAGCGGGTGGGATAGCGATGATACGAGCTATCTCGGCTTCGTTCGCGATCTGGCCGCAGATGACGATGCAGAACTGCTCGCGATTCCCCGGAAGCAGCGTGCCGAAGTCCGTCGGGCACTTGGCTTCGACCTTGAAATCGTCATCGGCAACGACCGGAAACTGCTAGCCGAGCACTATCGCGTTTATGCGGAATCGGTCCGCAATCTCGGCACACCGGTTTTTCCCGCCAAGCTTTTCCGCAGCGTCGCGAGCATGATGGATGCCGATGTTCTCACCGTTCGACATAAGGGCCGTGCAGTAGCCAGCGTCCTGAGCCTGTATTTCAACGGCACCGTCTATCCCTATTGGGGCGGCGGGACTGGAGCCGCACGGGGGTTGCGTGCCAACGACCGGATGTATTTCGCGCTCATGGAACACGCCCGCGCGCGAGGTTGCACCCGGTTCGATTTCGGGCGTTCGAAGACGGGCACGGGGGCGGCGGCGTTCAAGAAGAACTGGGGCTTCACGCCCGAACCGCGGCTCTATGCCAAGCGCAGCAACGGGCCAGCGCGCGAGGTGAACCCGCTGAACCCGAAATACGCGCTGATGGTGCGGACGTGGAAGAAGCTCCCGCTATGGGCGGCCAACGCAGCAGGACCGTGGATTTCCCGAGGCCTGGGGTGAGGCTCCTCTTCCTCGCGCACCGCGTCCCGTTTCCGCCCGACCGCGGCGACAAGATCCGTAGTTTTCATATCCTCCAGTATCTGGCGACGCGGACGCAGGTTCATCTGGTAGCGTTCGTCGACGACGAAGCCGACTTCGACCTTCCTGCGGTGTTCACCGATATGCTGGCAAGCTATACGATCCTGCTGCGGGAGAAGTCGCAGAAGCGTGCGGCGGTCGAGGCGCTCGCGACAGGTAAGCCGGTTTCGTTGACCGCCTTTGCGAGCGCGGCGATGCAGGATGCCGTCGATCGCGTTTTGCCCGACGTAAGCGCGGTTTACTGCTTCTCCGGCCAGATGGCACAGTATCTGCCGGTTGGCGGTTCGCCGGTCGTGATGGATTTCGTCGACGTCGACTCCGCCAAGTTCGCTGGTTTTGCTGACGATGCGCGATGCCCGATGCGTTGGATAATGCGCCGCGAGGCTCGGCTGCTCGGCGCGTTCGAGTGCGAGGTGGCGGGCAAGGTGTCGGCGAGCTTGTTCGTCAGTGACGCGGAAGCCGCGCTGTTCCGGGAGGGGGGGGCGACCGGGCGGATCATCGCGGTCGAGAACGGCATCGATTCCGTAAAGTTCGATCCGGCGGCTGAGTTTACGAAACTTACCGATAGCCACCACCCCGGCGAAGGTCGGGGCCCAGTTGGAGAGGTCGCTGTGACGGAGCGCGGTCCTGGATCATCGACGTCCCCCAATTGGGCCCCGGCCTCCGCCGGGGGGGAGCCGTTGGAGGGTTTGTCTCTGATAGTCTTCACCGGCCAGATGGACTACCGCCCCAACATCGACGCGGTGACATGGTTCGCATGCGACATCCTCCCGCTCGTCCGCCAGCGCCACCCCGCCCACTTCGCGATTGTCGGCCGCGCGCCTACCGCCGCCGTCCAGGCGCTCGCGACCGACATCGTCACCGTCACCGGCGCGGTCGACGATGTCCGAGGCTGGCTTGCCGCAGCGGACGTCTGCGTCGCGCCGCTGAAACTCGCGCGCGGGATCCAGAACAAGGTGCTTGAGGCGATGGCGATGGCCCGCCCCGTCGTTGCCTCCGCCGACGCGGCCGAGGGCATCGATCATGCCGGCACGATCCGGGTCGCCACGACCGCGCAGGAGTTCGCCGACCGCATCTGCGACCTGCTCGAAGCCCCGGACACCGCAGCAACGCTCGGCCAGTCCGCCCGCGCGCAGGTTATTTGCCGCTACGGCTGGGACGCCCGCCTAGCGCCGCTGGACGCACTGCTCGGCCTTCCGGCATGACCGCTTGGCGTCGCCACGGCATTGCGCTCGCGGTCGTCGCGGCGCTGATACTCCTTACGTTCCGAAGCGACGTCGCCGATCTCGCGCATATCTGGTGGACCAGCACCACCTTCGGCCACTGCCTCTTTATCGGCCCGGTGATCGCGTGGCTGGTCTGGCAACGCCGTGTCGAGCTGGCGCAACTGACCCCGACCGGTTGGTGGCCCGGCCTCGCGCTCGTCGCGATCGGCGGGTTCGGCTGGCTGATGGGAGACGCCGCCTCGGTCGGGTTCGCGCGCCAGCTGGGGCTCGTGATGATGCTGCAAGGCGCGGTCGTGACGATCCTCGGCCCCAACGTTGCGCGCGGGCTGCTCTTCCCGCTCGCCTACGCGTACTTCCTCGTACCGTTCGGCGAGGGTCTCGAACCACCCTTGCAGACCGTCACGGTCGCGATCGTCATGCCGCTGCTCCACCTCGTCGGCGTTCCCGCGGTGGTCGACGGCGTGCTGATCCACGCCGGCCGCTATTATTTCGAGGTCGCCGAGGCCTGTTCCGGCGCCAAGTTCGTCATCGCGATGGTCGCGTTCGGGGTGCTCGTCGCCAACCTCTGCTTCGTGTCGTGGAGGCGGCGCGCGGTCTTCCTTGTCGTGTCGGTCGTCGTGCCGGTGATCGCCAACGGCTTCCGCGCGTTCGGCACGATCTGGGCGGCGGACCTCACCTCGGTCCAGGCGGCGACCGGGATCGATCATATCGTCTATGGCTGGTTGTTCTTCGCGCTGGTCATGGCAGGCGTGATGGCGATCGGCTGGCGCTGGTTCGACCGCGCACCCGATGATCCCGCGTTCGATCCGACGAAGCTCCAAGTCACACCCCGTCACCGGACCGATCTCGCCATTGCGACCGCACTCGCTCTCACCACGTTCGCGGTGTTCCCGGCGTGGAGCGCGGCGATCGCCGGTCGCGCCCAGCGACTTCCCGCGCATATCGACCTGCCCGACATTGCCGGCTGGCACCGCGTTCCCGTCAGCGCGCGCGCGCCGTGGACCCCCTATTACCCCGGCGCGGACCATTATCTGTTCGGCCGTTACGCCGACGCGGCCGGTGCGCAGGTCGACATGAGCGTCGCGGTGTTCGGCAGTCAGCACGAGGGCAAGGAACTGATCGCTTACGGGACCGGCGTGCTGCGCGAGGAGGATCGCTGGGTCCGCGTCGCCGACCTGCCCGATATCGCAGGGGGAAGCGTTATGCGGATCACGGCGCCCGGACCCGTAGAGCGGATCGTCGCGACGTGGTACCGGGTCGGCGACACGACCACGCAGGACGACACGCTGGTGAAGATCGAGACGATGAAGGCGCGGTTGCTCGGGGGGCCGCAACGTGCGGTGGCGATCCATCTGTCGGTCGAGGGCGCCGATCCGCGCCCGATCGCGCGCTTCCTCGCCGCGCTCGGGCCGATTGCGCCGGTTGCCGATCACGCCGCGGGGATGCGCTAGATGTGCGGCATCGCCGGGATCTTCCACCCCGGTACGCCCAAGCCGGTCGACCCGAACCGCGTCCACGCGATGATCGCGGCGCTGTCGCATCGCGGCCCCGACGGCGACGGCATCTGGACTGCGCCGGGCGTCGGTCTCGGCCATCGCCGGCTGTCGATCATCGACCTCGAAGGCTCGCCGCAGCCGATGTCCGACGGCAGCCTGACGATTACCTATAATGGCGAGGTCTATAACTTCGCCGAACTGCGCGACGAATTGACCGCCAAGGGCGCGATCTTCCGAACGTCTGGCGACACCGAAGTCCTGCTGCATGCTTGGCGAGCCTGGGGGCCGTCGATGCTCGACCGGCTGAACGGCATGTTCGCCTTCGCGATCCACGACACCGCCGCGCACACGCTGTTCCTCGCCCGCGACCGGATGGGCGTGAAGCCGCTCCACTATGTCGAACTGGCCGACGGGTCGCTGGCGTTCGCGTCGGAGCTGAAGGGCCTGCTCGCGCATCCACAACTCCGCCGCGTACCCGACCTGGGTGCGGTCGAGGATTACCTGACATTCGGGTACGTCCCCGATGATTCCTGCATGGTCGCGGGCGTCAAGAAGCTCGCGGCCGGGCATTTCCTCCTGGTCGAACGCGGCAAGTCGGTGCCGCAGCCGCGCAAATGGTGGGACGTCGACTTCTCCAACCGCGCGACCGGTTCCGCCAAGGCGCTAGGGGAGGAACTGGTCGACCGGATGCGTGCGGGGGTGCGGTCGCGGATGGTCGCCGACGTGCCGCTGGGTGCGTTCCTGTCGGGCGGGGTGGACAGCTCCGCGGTCGTCGCCCTCATGGCGGAGGCGAGCCCCAAGGCGGTCCGCACCTGCACGATCGGGTTCGACGAAGCGGGACATGACGAGCGAAGCTATGCCGACACCGTCGCGCGCCGCTTTGCCACCAATCACCGCGAGCGCGTCGTCCAGTCGGGCGATTTCGGGCTGATCGATACGCTGGTCGCGAGCTTCGACGAGCCCTTTGCGGACGCCTCCGCGCTCGCCACCTATCAGGTCTGCGCGCTGGCTCGGGAGAGCGTCACCGTCGCGCTGTCCGGAGACGGGGCGGACGAAGCGCTGGCCGGATACCGCCGCTACAAGTTCCAGTCGGTCGAGGAGCGCGTCCGCGGCTTGCTGCCGTCTCATCTCCGCGCTGACGTCTTCGGGACGCTCGGTCGCTGGTATCCTAAAGCCGATTGGGCACCGCGGCCGCTCCGCGCGAAGTCGACGCTGCTTGCGCTCGCGCAGGGCGGCGGCGAGGCCTATGCGCGGTCGGTTGGCGTCACCACGCCCGAACTCCGCTCGAAACTGTTCAATACCGGCGCCCGCGCGAAGCTTGGCGGTTACCGGGCCGAGGACCGCTATGTCGCGACGATGGCCAACGCGCCCGCGCGAGACGCGATCGACCGCGCGCAATATGCCGACATCAAGCATTGGCTGCCCGGCGACATCCTCACCAAAGTCGATCGGACCAGCATGGCGGTCGGCCTCGAAGCGCGCGAACCGTTGCTCGACCACCGCCTGATCGAGTTCTGCGCGACGCTGCCGGCGACCATGCGGTTGCGGCACGGCGAGGGCAAATGGCTGATGAAGAAAGCGATGGAGCCGTATCTGCCGCGCGACATCCTCTATCGCCAGAAGATGGGGTTCGTGACGCCGATCAGTGCCTGGTTTCGTGGCGCGCTGGCGGGCGAGGCGACCGCGCTCGCCAAGTCGCGCATGCTGGGCGAGACGGGCTGGTTCGACATGGCGACTATCGCGCGGATCGCTGACGAGCACAGGATGGGGCGTGCTGAGCATGGTCGGACGTTGTGGCAGTTCGTGATGCTCGAACGCTCCATGAAGCGGATGTTCGGGTAGCAATCATGCAATCCTCCCCCGCCAGGGGGAGGTGGCTGGCACTTGCCAGACGGAGGGGGAGGTGAGGGTAACAGCCGTTCCGTGTCCTCCCCCTCCGTCACCTTCGGTGCCACCTCCCCCTGACGGGGGAGGATTGAGACTTAAAACAGGCCTTCGATTAGCCCCTCGTCGTTCAACCGGATCGCTTCCGCCGCAGGCACGCGGGGCAGGCCCGGCATCGTCATGATCTCTCCGCAGATCGCGACCACGAATCCGGCACCCGCCGCGAGCCGGACTTCACGCACCGGCACGATGTGCCCGGTCGGCGCGCCGAGCAGGGAAGGGTCGGTCGAAAAGCTGTACTGCGTCTTCGCGAGGCAGACGGGCAGGTGACCGTATCCCGCATCCTCCCAGCGCTTCAACTGCGCGAGGACGCTCGGCTCGGCGACGGCGTGCTCGGCGCGATAGATGCGGCGTGCCACGGTATCGATCTTGTCGAACAGTGACAGTTCGTCGCCATAGATCGGCGCGAACCCGCCTCCGTGCGTGTCGCAAAGTTCGGCGACCGCATCGGCCAGTTCGACCGCGCCGGCACTACCCTCGGCCCAATGCCGGCAGAGGATTGCGCGCGAGCCGTGGTGCGCGGCGGCCTCGACGATCGCGGCGATCTCCGCATCGCTGTCGGTGTAGAAATGATTGATCGCGACGACCGCGGGCACGCCGAACTGGCGGATGTTCTCGATATGGCGGACTAGGTTCACCGCGCCGCGGCGGACGGCGTCGACGTCCTCGCGTCCCAAATCGGCCTTGGCCACGCCACCGTTCATCTTCAGCGCGCGCGCCGTCGCGACGATCACGACCGCGTCGGGGGCAAGGCCAGCCTGGCGGCACTTGATGTCGAAGAACTTCTCCGCGCCCAAATCCGCGCCGAAGCCCGCCTCGGTCACCACGTAATCGCCGTGCGACAGCGCTGCCCGCGTCGCGATCACCGAGTTGCAGCCATGCGCGATGTTGGCGAACGGCCCGCCGTGGAGGAACGCCGGCGTCCCCTCCAGCGACTGGACGAGGTTCGGCTTGATCGCCTCGGCAAGCAACACAGCCATCGCACCATCCGCCTTCAGATCGCGTGCGGTGATCGGCGTGCGGTCCCGCGTGTAGGCGACGACGATATCGCCGAGCCGCCGCTCCATGTCCGCAAGCCCGTCGGCGAGGCACAGGATCGCCATCACCTCCGACGCGACCGTGATGTCGAACCCCGACTCGCGCGGATAACCGTTCGCGACGCCACCGATTGACTGGACGATATCGCGCAACGCCCGATCGTTCATGTCGAGCACGCGCCGCCAGACGACACGCCGCACGTCGATCTGGAGCGCGTTGCCCCAGTGGATATGGTTGTCGATCATGGCCGCGAGCAAATTGTGCGCCGCTGTGATCGCGTGGAAATCGCCGGTGAAGTGGAGGTTGATATCCTCCATCGGTGCGACCTGCGCACGACCACCACCGGTTGCGCCGCCCTTGGTCCCGAAACAGGGCCCGAGCGAGGGTTCGCGAAGAGCGAGGACGGCCTTGCGGCCGGTATGGCGGAGCGCGTCGGCGAGGCCGATCGAGGTGGTGGTCTTGCCTTCGCCTGCCGGGGTCGGATTGATCGCGGTGACGAGGATGAGCTTGCCGTTCGCTGAAGACTTGCGCGCGTTCAGCCATTCGAGCGAGATCTTCGCCTTGTACCGGCCGTAAGGCTCGATCGCGTCGTCGGGAATCAGCAGGCTCTCGGCGATGGCGGCGATAGGGCGCAGGGCGACGCTGCGAGCGATGGCGATATCGGTTTCCATGGCGCTGACCTAGCGGGGCCGGGGATGGCTTTCCAGACGATTAGGAGTCCCGAATGCAGAACGGCGCCCGCTTTGTGAAGCGAGCGCCGTTTGTAATCCGCCGTCGATAGGACGCCGTATGATTACATCGTTTGCAGTTCGGTGATGTGCGTCTGGACGACCGGTACGATCCCGGCCGCGACCGTCTTCAGGCCCGCCACAGTGCCCTTGTCGGCATAGCCCTGCTGCAACGTCAACGCCTTGGCATGCGCCGCCTTCTGCTGCGTCACGTACAGCCGGTCGCGCGCCGTGCCCTTCGCCGCGCGAAGTGCCGCGACGTTCTTGGCACCCATCGGATCGAGCTTGGGCGGTGCAACCTTCACATGCGCCGCCATCGCCGCGGCCTTCACGTCCTCGGTGCTCTTGGTGTGATCGGTGATCATCATCTGCGCGAAGCTCTTGAGCTTCGGATTGGTGGTCGTCTCGAGCAGGATCTGGCTCGACGTCTTCTCGTACAGGTCGCCGGCACCGGCCTTCATCACGTAGGTCGATGCGGGCATCGGCGCCTGTGCCGAGACAGCGGCGATCGGCAGCGCGATCAGCGCGGCGGCAGTCAGAAATCGTGTCATGGTCTTCTCTCTCCTGTTAAAATTGTCGTTCAATCGTTCGCGGTGCCGGGCTCGGCCATCTTGCGGTGCATCTCGGCGAGCACGGCGTTGGGCGTGACGTTGGCGATCGCTGACTGGATCTTGTTCTTCCAGCCCGACACGACCGCGGCCTTGCCGGACATGAGCGCGTCCCAGCCGTCCTTGGCGACGTCCGCCGGATCGCTCTTCTTGGGATCGGTACCGACGTCGGTGTCGAGCATGTGCGCGCGATCGAAGAACTCGGTGTCGACCGGGCCGGGCATCAGGTTGGTCAGCGTGACGCCGTCCGTATCCTTGATCTCGTTCTGGATCGCCGCGACGAAGATGTCGACGAAGCTCTTCGTGCCGTTATACACCGCCTGGAACGCACCGGGGATGTAGCCTGCGATCGATCCGGTCACGAGCACCTTTCCTGCGTTGCGTGCGACCATCGGTGGCAGCACCTTCTGCAGCAGATACGCCGTGCCGATGACGTTGGTGTCGACGACCTTGCGCCATTCGGCCAGATCCTGGTCGAGGAACGCCTTGCCGAGCCCGCGCCCGGCATTCGCGCAGACCAGATCGATCGTCCGGCCGTTCGTGGCCGCAAGCAACTGGTCGACGCCTTCGATCGTCGAGAGGTCGGCCTGGAGCGACTGAACATCGGTGCCGAACTGCTTGAAGTCCTGCGCGGCGGCGTCGATCAACGCCTCGTCGGCTACGACCAGTATGTCGTAGCCGTCCTTCGCCGCCAGGGTCGCCAGCTCGAAACCGATACCGGTCGACGCGCCGGTGATGATTGCGAATTTATCAGCCATTGTCAGATATCCTTAGTTGAAGCCGGGCTTGAGCACGACCTTCGTCACTTCGTTCTGGTTGTTTTTGAACATGTCGTAGCCCTTGGGGGCGTCCTCCAGGTCCATGCGGTGCGAGATCAGGAAGGTGGTGTCGATCTTGCCCTCCATGATCGCGTTGAGCAGCGCAGGCATGTAGTGCTGGACGTGCGTCTGGCCGGTCTTGAGCGTCAGCCCCTTCTCCATGAAGGCGCCGAGCGGGAACTTGTCGACGAATCCGCCGTACACCGCGGGCATCGACACCCGCCCGCCCTTACGACATGCGATGATCGCCTGGCGGATTGAATGCGTCCGATCGGTGCCAAGGAAGGTAGACGCCTTGATCTGGTCGACGACGTTGTCGACGAAGAAGCCGTGTGCCTCCAAGCCGACGCTATCGATCACCGCATCGGGGCCGATTCCGCCGGTCATGATCATCAACGCCTCGTAGACTGCGCTTTCCTTGTAGTTGATGGTTTCCGCGCCGAACTTCTTTGCGAGGTCCAGGCGGTGAGGAAAATGATCGATCGCGATCACGCGTTCGGCGCCCATCAGGAACGCCGACTGGACGGCGAACAAGCCGACTGGACCGCAACCCCAGACCGCGACCGTGTCACCAGGTTCGATCTGCGCATTTTCCGCCGCCATCCAGCCGGTCGGCAGGATATCGGAGAGGAACAACACCTTCTCGTCGTCGACGCCGTCGGGAATGACGATCGGCCCGACGTCGCTGAATGGTACGCGAACATATTCAGCCTGGCCGCCGGCATACCCGCCGGTCATGTGACTATAGCCGAACAACCCGGACATGGGTTGACCGTAGATTTCCTGCGCGATGTCCTGGTTGTCGGCGGGAAGGCCGTTGTCGCACGCCGAATACTGGTGCTTGCCGCAATGGTAGCAGCTGCCGCAGGCGATCGTGAACGGGACGACGACCTTCTGGCCCTTCTTCAGCGTCGACTTCGCGCCGACCTCGACGACTTCGCCCATGAACTCGTGGCCGAGAATGTCGCCGGCCTGCATCGTCGGGATATAGCCGTCGTACAGATGCAGGTCGGAGCCGCAGATCGCGGTCGCGGTGACCTTGATGATGCAATCGCGCTGGTTGACGATTTCGGGATCGTCGACCGTGTCGACGCGGACGTCGTGCTTACCGTGCCATGCCAGTGCGCGCATCAGCGTCGCTCCTCAATAAGAATCGCGCGCATCAGGCGAGTTCCTCTTCATGCTGCTTGCGGTTCATCGCGGCAGTCGCGATCTCGCCGGTTTCCATCAACTGCTTGAAACGGCGCAGGTCCCGGCGCGCCTGGATCGCAGGCTCGCGCTGGAACATCTTGGCGATCAGCTTGCCGATCACGCCACCCGGCGGATCGTACAGGATGGTCGCAACGACCACCGTGCCGCGCGCGCCCGCATCCCGAAACTCGACGCGGCCGCTGTTAGGCACATCGGCGCCATCCTCCGACGACCATGCGATGAAGCCGTCCTGCGCTTCGTCGGTAATCGCCGACGTCCATTCATAGGATTTCCCCGCCGGACCCTTGACAACCCAATGCGAGCGGCGCTGGTCGAGGACGTCGATACGTTCGACATTCTCCATGAAGGTCGGAAGGTTCGCGAAATCGCGGAAATAGGCAAACAGTTCGCCGACCGGGCGATTGATCGTAACCGCACGGGCAACGATGCTGCTGCCCTTGCCGTCCGCAAGGTCCTGCGTCGCATCCGCTACGGCGTCGCTTCGCTTGGACTTGCTTAGTGGAGCGTCATCTCTTGGATCGCTTTCAGTCATCACCGTCTCCTGGCTGCGAAGTCCTTCCAACAGTGTCCGAAGACCTATGTTCCGCCGCCTTGGTCTTGAATTTGCAAGACTTGATATCGATCAGGACATTCGGCCCCGCGCAGAATCCGCTCAGTGTCACGAAGTTTACATCGTCACATCCTGGAAGCGGCGTTCGTTACACGCGCACGCCAATATCGTGGCATTTTAGCCGATCAGCGATGTAAACATACCTACATGTCGATCATCGCAGCAGACGAGGATCGCCCGTGACCTACCAGACGCACATCGCCCAGTTGACCAACCTCATCGCCGAACAGAACGGCACGTGGGACGCGATCTCGCCCGAGTCCGTCGCGCGGATGCGGTTGCAGAACCGGTTCGCCACGGGTCTCGACATCGCCCGCTACACCGCGGCGATCATGCGCAAGGACATGGCCGCCTATGATGCGGACCCGGCGAACTACACCCAGTCGCTGGGCTGCTGGCACGGGTTCATCGCGCAGCAGAAGATGATCAGCATCAAGAAGCATTTCGGCACGACCGACCGCCGGTATTTGTACCTGTCGGGCTGGATGGTCGCGGCGATGCGCAGCGAGTTCGGCCCGTTACCCGACCAGTCGATGCACGAGAAGACCAGTGTCCCCGCGTTGATCGAGGAACTCTACACCTTCCTCCGCCAGGCCGACGCGCGCGAGCTCGGCATGATGTTCCGCGACGTCGACGCCGCACGCGCGTCCGGCAACGCGATCGAGGAACAGCGCCTGCTCAACGCGATCGAAAACCATCAGACGCACGTCGTGCCGATCATCGCCGACATCGATGCGGGCTTCGGCAATGCGGAGGCGACCTATCTGCTCGCGCGAAAGATGATCGAGGCCGGAGCTTGCGCGCTCCAGATCGAGAATCAGGTCAGCGACGAGAAGCAGTGCGGGCACCAGGACGGCAAGGTTACTGTGCCGCACGAGGACTTCCTGGCGAAGGTCCGCGCCTGCCGCTACGCGTTCCTCGAACTCGGCGTGGAGGATGGCATCATCGTCACGCGCACCGACTCGCTCGGTGCCGGCCTCACCAAGCAGATCGCGGTCAGCAAGGAAGCGGGCGACCTCGGCGACCAGTATAACTCGTACCTCGATTGCGAGGAGATCGACCCGGCGACGGCGCAGAACGGCGACGTTATCCTCAACCGCGACGGCAAGCTGCTCCGTCCCAAGCGCCTGCCGTCGAACCTGTTCCAGTTCCGCGCGGGGACCGGCGAGGATCGCTGCGTAATGGACTGCATCGCGTCGCTACAGAACGGCGCGGACCTGCTGTGGATCGAGACCGAGAAGCCGCATATCGAGCAGATCGCCGGCATGGTCGACCGCATCCGCGAGGTCGTTCCGAACGCGAAACTCGTCTACAACAACTCGCCGAGCTTCAACTGGACGCTGAACTTCCGCCAGCAGGTGTTCGATGCCTGGTCGGCTGCGGGCGAGGACGTTTCGGCCTATGACCGCGCCCGCCTGATGAGCGTCGATTACGATGGCACTTTGCTGGCGGACGAGGCGGACGAACGTATCCGGACCTTCCAGGCGGATTCGGCCAAGCGCGCGGGGATCTTTCATCATCTGATCACGCTGCCAACGTATCACACGGCCGCGCTCTCGACCGACAACCTCGCCAAGGAGTATTTCGGCGACGCGGGGATGCTCGGCTATGTGAAGGGCGTCCAGCGCAAGGAAATCCGTGAGGGCATTGCCTGCGTGAAGCACCAGAACATGTCGGGCTCCGATCTTGGCGATGACCATAAGGAGTATTTCGCGGGTGAAGCGGCTCTGAAGGCTGGGGGCGCGCATAATACGATGAATCAATTTGCGGCGTGATGCCCAAGCCGGAGCGAAAGCTCCGGCGCGGATCCGGCATCACGCCCGGCCGGCGGGGCCAAAAGCCCCGTCCGACGACGCGGCTTTGCCGCGGCGCTAAGGCTCGTCTCGACGACGCTAGCCTTGACGGACAGTTGCGCCTGCCAATCCTCCCCCGGCAGGGGGAGGTGTCGCCGAAGGTGACGGAGGGGGAGGACACGGAACAGAGGTTACCTTATCCTCCCCCTCCGTCAGGCAAGTACCTGCCACCTCCCCCTTGCGGGGGAGGATCGTTAGACTGCCGCGTACGTGACGCGGCCCAGCTTTACTCCGCCGAGTCCACCCGGTCCGCCGCAAGCGGCTCCGCCAGCGCCGTCTCACCCAACGATGCCAGCACCGCCGCCGTCAGCGCATCGAGCCCATACGGCTTCTCCAGCATAATCGCATCCGTATCGCCCTCGACCGACGCAGTGTCTCCGCTCGCGAAGACGATCCCGACACCCGGCCGCAGCGCGCGCGCGGTGCGGGCGAAGTCCGGTCCCGACACACCAGGCAGGTTGATGTCGGTCACCAGCGCGTCGATCGGCACGGTCTGGAGCGCGGTCATCGCGTCCTCGGCACTCGCCGCGTCGACCACCACGAAGCCGCTGCCTTGCAGCATCTCGGCAGTGTTCGCACGGATCATCTCGTCGTCCTCGACCAGCAGGACGGTGCGCCGTGCCGACGCGTCCAGCCGTCGCTCCGCCTCGATCCGGGCATCGCGAGCGACCTTGGCGGCAGGCGAATCGCCACGTTGCCGATTGGCGAGCACTTCGCGGAATTTCCGTGCCAGCGCCTCGCGCGAATACGGCTTCGACAACAGGTCGACGCCGGCATCGAGCTTGCCGCCATGCACGATCGAGTTCTCGGTATAGCCCGACGTGAACAGCACCACGAGATTAGGCAGCCGCTCCTTCGCCTTGCGCGCGAGTTCCGGGCTTTTCAGCGTTCCGGGCATCACCACGTCGGTAAACAGAATGTCGATCGGCACGCCGCTCTCGACCACGTTGAGCGCGCTGGCCGCGTCGACCGACTTCAGGACGCTGTAGCCGAGATCGGTCAGCAGCTCGACCACGGTGGTGCGGACCTCGTCGTCGTCCTCGACCACCAGCACCGTCTCCGTGCCGCCGCAGATCGGCCCCGCATCCGCGACGACCTCGAAATCCTCGCTCTCCATCGCGCGGGGGAGGTAGAGCTTGATCGTGGTGCCTTCGCCGACCTCCGAATAGATCTTCACATGGCCGCCGGACTGTTTGACGAAGCCGTAGACCATCGACAGGCCGAGGCCCGAGCCCTTGCCCTCGCTCTTGGTCGAGAAGAACGGTTCGAACACCTTCTCGATGATTTCGGGGCTCATGCCGCTGCCGGTATCGGACACCGCTAGCAGGACGTATTGCCCGGCTTCGACCTCCTCGTGGCTGCGCGCATAGGCGTCGTCAAGGTGAGCGTTGCCGAGTTCGATGGTGAGCTTGCCCTGGCCCTCCATCGCATCGCGCGCGTTGATCGCGAGATTGAGCAGCGCGTTCTCGATCTGCGCGGGGTCGATGAAGGTGTTCCAGAGGCCGCCGCCGACCACGGTCTCGATCTCGACGCCTTCGCCGATCGCGCGGCGCAGCATGTCGTCCATCCCGCGTACGAACCGCGTGACGTTGACGACCTTGGGCTCGAGCGCCTGGCGACGCCCGAATGCGAGCAGCTGCGAGGCGAGCTTCGACCCGCGCGTGACGCCGGCCATCGCGTTCGCGACCCAGCGCTCCGCACGCTCGTTGCCGGCGAGGTTCTTGCCGAGCAGCTGGAGATTGCCCGAAACGACCTGGAGCAGATTGTTGAAGTCGTGCGCGACGCCGCCGGTGAGCTTGCCGACGGTCTCCATCTTCTGCGATTGCGCGAGCTTGGCTTCGGCCTCGCGGCGTTCGCCGATCTCTGCGATGACGCGCGCCTCCAGCGTCTCGTTGAGCTGGCGGAGCTGATCCTCGGCGCGCTCGCGGTGGCGGACCTGGCGGGCGAGCGCTTCGGCCTGTTCGCGCAGGGCGGCTTCGGCGGCGCGCTGATGCGTGATGTCGGTGTGGACGCCGACCCATTCGATGACTTCGCCGCCTGAATCGAGGATCGGCAGGCTGCGGACCGCGAACGTGCGCCATGCCCCGCAATGGCGGCGGACGCGGTGTTCGAACACGAACATCGACTTGTTCAGGACGGCGGCGGTCCACGCCTTAATCGTCGATGCGACGTCGTCGGGGTGGATCGCGTCGGCCCAGCCGAAATTCTGGTATTCGTCGATCGACTGGCCGGTGAGCGTCGCCCAGCCGGGTTGCTCGCCGATCATCCGGCCGTCGGGGCTGTTGGTCCAGAGCACGCCGTGGACCGCATCCATCGCGGTGCGGAAGCGGCCGTTGCTGATGCCGAGTGCGGCTTCGCGTTCGGCGCGGTCCTCGACGTCGATGCCGAGCACGTAGATGCCGGCGACCGAGCCGTCCGCCTGGACATGCGGAACGTAGCGGAATTCGGAGCGGCGCGGACGGCCGTCGCGGTGCGGGAAGACGGTCTGCGCGATGAAGCTCTCGCCGGCAAGCGCACGCTCGAACGAAGGGCGACGATCCTGGTAGACCGCATCGCCGAGCACTTCGCGGACAGGCTTCCCGATCATCGTCTCGGGCGCGACGCCGAGCCACTCGTCATATTGCGCGTTGGCGAGACGGTAGACGTGGTCGCGGTCGATGTACGAGATCAGCATCGGCACGGCGTCGGTGACACGGCGCAGTTCGGCTTCGCTGGCGGCGAGGCGGTGCTCGGCTTCGACGCGGCCGCTATTGTCGACCATCGTGCACAGGACGCCGCCGACAGTCCCGCCGGCGCAGTAGACGGGCGTGTAGAACAGGTCAAGCGTCAGCGTCTCCGGGCCGTCGGGGCGCTGGAACAGGATCGGCTGGTCGCGGTAGGCGACGGTCTCGCCGCGAAAGCCTGCTTCGAGGACCGCGCGGTTCCAGTCCCACACCTCGGGGAAGGCGGTCGCGACCGGGCTGCCGAGCGCGGCGGGGTGGCGGTCTCCTGCGACGGCGCGATAGCTGTCGTTGTAAAGCATGATGTGCTCGGGTCCCCACATCACGACCTTCGCGACGGGCGAGTTGAGGATGTTGGCGAGCGTGACGCGGAGCTCGGCGGGCCACGAGTCGATCGGGCCGAGCGACGTTGCGCTCCAGTCGCGCTGGCGGACGAGCATCCCGCATTCGCCGCCGCCGATCAGGATTTCGGCGGGCTTTTGCAGGGCGTCGCGGTCGCGCATCTGCTGGAGCGCGGTTCTGACGATGGCGGCAGCGTCGCCATGTCCTCCGTCGGTCAATTCGTCGACGTAGCTGCCGAGGTCTGCGGGCAGGGAAATGGTGCGCGACGAGTCAGGCGTTGTCATGCCGGACTAGTGGGTATCGCGCGCACGCCTGTCAATGATTAGGGGTGTTTGGGGGAGGGGCGGATCGCGCATCCATCCCGTCATACCCTCCTAGCACCACCCCGGCGAAGGCCGGGGCTCAGTTGGGGGACGTCGCTAACGGAGCGTTGCCCTTCGTTACGACCACCTTTCCAACTAGGCCCCGGCCTTCGCCGGGGTGGTGGCCGGTAAGCCGGGATGGTGGCCAGTAAAAAGCGTTCGAACCTAAACATGTTTCCCCGCGAAGGCGGGGACCCAGACTGGGCTCCCGCCTTCGCGGGAGAACACGGAAGGGCGGGCTGTCGTTCGGCAGCGCGCCCTTCCTTCTGTCATCCGATCAGCCCTCGGTGCGCGGCAGGCCCAGCGGGTTGTCGTGCTTGACTGCCTTCGGCAGCAGCGCATCCGGCAGGTCCTGGTAGCAGACCGGGCGCAGGAAGCGCTCGATCGCAGCCGTACCGACCGAGGTCGTGCGCGGGTCCGACGTCGCGGGGAACGGACCGCCATGGACCATCGCAGGGGCAACCTCGACGCCGGTCGGCCAGCCGTTCGCGAGGATGCGACCGGCCTTGCGCTCTAGTACCGGCACCAGCGCGGCCGCGTCGGCATAATCGCCTTCGTCGATCTGCAACGTGATCGTCAGCTGACCCTCAACCTGTTCGAGAACCTGACGGACCTCGGCGAGGTCGGCGCAGCGGACGATGATCGAGGCAGCCCCGAACACTTCGTGCGACAGCGCGGGGTCGGCGACGAACGCCTTGCCGGTGGTCGAGAACAACGCCGCACGACCGCGGTTTGCACCCTCGGCCTCGGTGCCGCGGGCGAGCGTCTCGACCGCGTCGTGACCGGCGAGCGCGGCGACGCCCTTGTCATAGCTGGCATGAATGCCGGGGGTCAGCATGACCTGCGGCGCCGCTTCGCCAAGCGCAGCCGCGGCGGCTTCGACGAAGGTGTCGAGGTCAGGACCATCGACCGCGACGACGATGCCGGGGTTGGTGCAGAACTGGCCCGAACCCATCGTCAGCGAACCGACATACGCCTTGCCGAGCGCTTCGCCGCGCGCCGCGAGGGCCGCGGGGAACAGGATTACCGGGTTGACGCTGCTCATCTCGGCATAGACCGGGATCGGCTCGGGGCGGGCTGCGGCGAGTGCGACCAGCGCAAGACCACCGCCGCGCGAGCCGGTGAAGCCGACCGCCTTGATGCGCGCGTCCTTGACGAGTGCGGCGCCGAGTTCGTTCGCGGGACCCTGGACCAGCGAGAACACGCCCTCGGGCAGGCCGCACTTGGCGACTGCGGCCTGGATCGCCTTGCCGACCATCACCGACGTGCCGGGATGCGCGGGGTGGCCCTTGACCACGACCGGGCAACCAGCGGCGAGTGCGGACGCGGTGTCGCCGCCTGCGACCGAGAAGGCCAGCGGGAAGTTCGAGGCGCCGAACACCGCGACCGGGCCGACCGAGATGCGGCGCTGGCGCAGGTCGGAACGGGGGGCGGGCTTACGATCGGGCTGTGCTTCGTCGATGATGACCGAGGCCCAGGCGCCGGCGCGGAGATGCTTGGCGAACAGGCGGAGCTGGCCGGTGGTACGGCCGCGCTCGCCTTCGAGGCGTGGGCGGGGCAGGCCGCTTTCCTGGATCGCACGGGCGACGAGCGGCTCGTGGATCGCCTCGATCTCGTCGGCGATCGTCTCGAGGAATTTCGCACGCGTTTCGGGGTCGGTTTCGCGGAAGGTGTCGAAGGCGGCCTCGGCGAGCTTGCACGCCTCGGCGACATCGGCCTCGCTCGATACGGCGAAGGCGGGCTCGATCTTCGCGTCGGTCGACGGATCGATCGCGAGGAAGGTGACGTCGCTGTCTACGGCGCGCGCGCCGATCGGGAAGGTACCGTCCATGTCAGTTCTCCAAATCAAATCGAGGGACGCGCCGACCGGAACGGCGGTGCGTCGGGAAATCGTTGGCCAAGATACGCGCCGACCGTGAAGGTGGCGCTATCACTCCCGGACTCGTCATCCAATGTGGTGCGAAGGCGAACCATGTTCCAGTGCGTAGCAGCAGTCGCGGACGACAATGTGACATTGACGCCAAGGCGCGGGTAGCAAGTTCGGATCAGGTCGTGTCGCACGCGGTCCTCCCGTCCGTTCCCTATGTGCATGCCGCACAAGATGGTGCCGATTATTTGTCCGACTAATGTTGGGAGCGATAACACGCAAGCATGAACCGGCGCGACGCGATCTTCTCCGAGTATACGACTACGTTGATCGAGATTACATGCTGATAATATTGCAATCACCTGCTAAAAAGCGCGGCATGAGCCTCGCCACGCGCAAGCCGCGCAACACTTCGGGCCGCAGAAGCGGCGCACCCACCATTTCCGACGTCGCGGTTCTCGCAGGCGTCTCACCGATGACCGTCTCGCGCGTCATCAACGGGGAAGCGAAGGTCCGGGAAGCAACGCGCGAGGCGGTCAACGTCGCGATCGATACGCTGCGATACGCACCCAACCGCGCCGCGCGCAGCCTGGCCGGCGGCGGGCAGATGCGGATCGGCCTGCTCTACAGCAATCCGAGCGCAGCATATCTAAGCGAGTTCCTGGTCGGCAGCCTGGAACAGGCGAGCCGCAGCGACGTCCAGTTGATCGTCGAGAAATGTGACATCGGCGACCATGAGATCGAGGTCGCGCGGCACATGATCGAGAGCGGCATCGACGGCGTCATCTTGCCGCCGCCGCTGTGCGATTCGCGCGCGGTGCTCGACGTGCTGACGGAGGCCGGCGTGCCGACCGTGGTCGTCGCGACCGGTTCCCCACCGGAAGGATCGGCAGCGGTCACGATCGACGATTTCGAAGCGGCACGTGCGATGACCGAACACCTCGTCAAACTTGGGCATTCGCGGATCGGGTTCATCATCGGCAACCCGAACCAGACCGCAAGCCGGCTTCGTCACGAGGGGTATCTCGCGGCGATCGCCGATGCCGGTCTGGCGCCGGACGAGTCGCTGGTGGTCGGCGGCCTGTTTACCTATCGCTCCGGTCTCGACGGTGCCGAGCAATTGCTCGACGCGAAGGACGCGCCCACCGCGATCTTCGCCAGCAACGACGACATGGCGGCGGCGACCGTCGCGGTCGCGCATCGTCGGGGTCTCGACGTGCCGGGCGACCTGACGGTGTGCGGGTTCGACGATAGCGCGCTCGCGACGACGATCTGGCCCGAACTGACGACGATCCACCAGCCGATCGCCGACATGTCGCGCGCGGCGGTCGAACTGCTCGTATCGGCGATCTTCAATCGGCGCAGCGGCGGCAAGGATGCGAACGGCCACGTCGTCCTCGATTACACGCTGGTCCGCCGTCAGTCGGACGCTGCGCCCCGTCGCCGACCACCATCACGCGTTCACCTATAGTGTTTGCAGGCGCTTGACCGACCGACGACCGTCGCGGTAGCGCTCCCATTCGATAACAAGCGGCGTTCAGGAGAGTTTGCAGTGGACCGTGTACCGGTGAAGCCGTTCCGATCGCGCGACTGGTTCGCCGATCCCGCCCGCTCGGACATGACCGCGCTCTATCTCGAACGCTTCATGAATTACGGGCTTACCCCGGCGGAACTGCGCTCGGGTCGGCCGATCATCGGCATCGCGCAGTCCGGCAGCGATCTGAGCCCGTGCAACCGCATCCATCTCGAACTCGCCAAGCGAACGCGTGACGGCATCCGCGACGCAGGCGGCATCGCGATGGAGTTTCCGGTCCATCCGATCTTCGAGAATTGCCGGCGGCCGACTGCGGCGCTAGATCGTAACCTGGCGTATCTGGGGCTGGTCGAGACGCTCTACGGCTATCCGATCGACGCGGTCGTGCTGACCACCGGCTGCGACAAGACCACGCCGTCGGGAATCATGGCGGCGTCGACCGTCGATATCCCCGCGATCGTGCTGTCGGGCGGGCCGATGCTCGACGGCTGGCATGACGGCGAGCTGGTCGGTTCTGGCACGGTGATCTGGCGCAGCAGGCGCAAGCTGGCCGCGGGTGAGATCGACGAGGAGGAGTTCCTCAACCGCGCCACCGACAGCGCACCCTCGGCCGGGCATTGCAACACGATGGGCACGGCCTCGACCATGAACGCGGTCGCCGAGGCGCTTGGGCTGTCGTTGACCGGGTGTGCGGCGATCCCGGCGCCGTACCGCGAGCGCGGCCAAATGGCGTACGAGACCGGCCGCCGGATCGTCGAGATGGCGTATGAGGATCTGCGCCCGTCGAAGATTCTCACGCGCGACAGCTTCCTCAACGCGATCCGCGTGGTCAGTGCGATCGGTGGGTCGAGCAACGCGCAGCCGCACATCATGGCGATGGCGCAGCATGCCGGCGTCACGCTGTACCCGGAGGACTGGTCGGATCATGGCTATGACCTGCCGTTGCTGGTCAACATGCAGCCGGCGGGCAAGTATCTCGGCGAGCGCTTCCACCGGGCGGGCGGCGTGCCTGCGGTGTTGCATGAGCTGATCGCGGGCGGGAAACTCGATACGAGCTGCCTGACCGTCACGGGGCGGTCGATCGGTGAGAACATCGCTGGCCGTGAGACGCGCGATCGCGAGATGATCAAGCCGTTCGACGCACCAATGATGGAACGCGCGGGCTTCCTGGTGCTCAAGGGCAATCTGTTCGATTTCGGGATCATGAAGACGTCGGTGATCTCGCCGGCGTTCCGCGCGCGCTATCTCTCGACGCCCGGTGCGGAAGATCGGTTCGAGGCGCGGGCGATCGTGTTCGAGGGTTCGGACGATTATCACCACCGGATCAACGATCCTGCGCTGGAGATCGACGAAGGCTGTATCCTGGTGATCCGCGGCGCGGGGCCGATCGGCTGGCCGGGCTCGGCGGAAGTCGTCAACATGCAGCCACCCGACGCGCTGATCCAGCGCGGCGTGCTGGCGCTGCCGACGCTCGGCGACGGGCGGCAGTCGGGGACGTCGGACAGTCCGTCGATCCTGAACGTATCGCCCGAGAGCGCGGTCGGCGGCGGGCTATCGTGGATCCGGACGGGCGACGTGGTGCGGATCGATCTGGTTGCGGGGACTTGCGACGCGCTGGTCGAGCCGAACGAGATCGCGCGACGCAAGGGCGAGGGGCTGCCACCGGTGCCCGAGAGCAATACCCCGTGGGAGGAATTGTACCGTGAGAAGACCGGGCAGCTTGCCGAGGGCGGCGTGCTGGACTTCGCGGTGAAGTATCGCGGGATTTCGACGAAGACGCCTCGGCATAATCACTGAGGCCTGAAGTATGAGGGCGGGGCTCGGTGTCTCGCCCCATCCTTAAGTCACTGATCATCTTCAGCGTCGAGAATGCATACTGGCTGACCTTTGCGATAAAAGCGCAAGGGTCAGCCAGTATGGTTTCGCGCCTCCGCCGGAGTGACCGAGGGAGGCGGCCAGGCGCCTCGAGACGCGGTATCATTAACCGAAGTCGCCCCCCAAAAAGTGCCTCCCCGGCGAAGGCCGGGGCCCATTTGGGGGACGTTGCTGACGGAGGAAGGTCCGCCGTTACTTTCGCCTTGCCAACTGGGCCCCGGCCTCCGCCGGGGTGGTTGGGGGTGGGGTCGTTGGCTGTCTGACACAACACAGGCCAAGTCCAACTTCGGCATGAGCCATCGGACCTAACCGGACCGCGACCCAAGCCGCGGTCCGGTCGGCATCAGCCCACCATGTCTTCCAGCTCGCGGCCACGCGTTTCCGAAACCATCTTCCAGACGAAGAAGAACGAGACGAACGCCGACAGTGCGTAGAAGCCGTAGGTGAGCGACAGGCCGAGCGAGATCGCCATCGTCGGGAAGCTCACCGAGATCGCGAAGTTGGCGAACCACTGCGCGAAGCCCGCGACCGCCAGACCCGAGCCACGGATCTGCGTCGGGAACATCTCGCCGAGCATCACCCACATGATCGGGCCCCAGCTCAGGTTGAAGAATACGACATACGCATTGGCCGCGATCAGCGCGATCAGGCCGTTGCGATCCGACAGGTGCAGCGAACCCTCGACGATCGCGCCGCTGGCGAAGCAGATCGCGACGATCGCCAGCGCGACGGTCATGCCGGCCGACCCGATCAGCAGCAGCGGCTTGCGACCGACCTTGTCGACCAGCGCGACGGTCAGCAGGCAGGCGATGATCGACAGCGACCCCGACAGGATGTTGATCAGCAGCGCATCGCTCTCGCTGAAGCCGACCGACTGCCACAGCACCGAGCCGTAGTAGAACACGATGTTGATGCCGACGAACTGCTGGAAGATCGCCAGACCGATGCCGGTCCAGACGATCGGGCGAATCTTGCCGCTCGCCTTGTCGATCAGGTCCGAAAGCTTCGGACGGTGCGCGTCGACCGACAGCGAGCCGCGGATCTCGGCGACCTTGCGCGTGGCCTCGGCGGCACCGAACAGGCGCGTTAGGACGACCTGTGCTTCGTCGTAGCGGCCCTTGAGAACCAGGAAGCGCGGGCTTTCGGGGATCAGGAACAGCGTCGCGAGATAGATCGCGGCGGGGATGACCTGCATCCAGAACATCCAGCGCCATGCCGGGTAATCGAGCCAGAACAACGCGGTCGACGATCCCGCGATGCGCGCAAGATACCAGTTGGCGACGAACGCACCGGTCAGGCCGGTGATGATCATGATCTGCTGCACGCTCGAAAGCCGGCCGCGGACGTTCGCGGGGACGACTTCGGAGATGTAGACCGGGGCGAGCACGCTGGCGGCACCGATGCCGAGACCGCCGACGATGCGGGCGAGCACGAACATCGTCGCCGACGTTGCCGCACCCGCAGCGAGCGCGCTGACGATGAAGAGGACGGCGGCGATCATCATGACGTTGCGGCGGCCGAGGTTGTCGGCAAGCCGCCCGGCCATGAACGCGCCGACCGACGAGCCGATCAGGATCGCACCGACGGTGAAGCCTGTGCCGAGCGACGACAGCGCGAACGTGCTCTCGAGCCCCGCCTGCGTGCCGTTGATGACGCCCGAGTCATAGCCGAACATGAACCCGCCAATGGTCGCGACGATGACGATCATCGCAATCAAGGCTCGGTTCACTTGGGGCGCGGATTCTGCCGCTAAAGTCATTGGTTTTCCTCTCCGTGACGACGCTCTGACGGCGGCGTTTTGTCGTTAGATGGGTTGCGCTACAGGGTAACGGGTTCGACCGGGACGCCGGGTACGGCGACGCGGAAGGTGAACAGGTTTCCGGCCAGCGGTTGTGCCGCAAGCGCTTCGGCGTCGAGGCCCTTCGCGGCGGTCGTCGCATAGGCGGTGCGACCATCGGGCCCGCCGAGCGCGATCTTGGTGATGTTCGCGACCGGGAAGCGGACGATGTCGGTGCAGGTGCCGTCCGGCGCGAACCGGCGTGCCGCCCAGCCGCCGAAGAATCCGACCCAGACTCCGCCCTCGGAATCGCAGATCGCACCATCGGGATGGCCGTCGTCCGGCCCGATCGTCAGGAACACGCGCGGTGTGCCGAGCTTACCGTCCGCGTCGATCGGATACGCGTCGATCTGCTTGCCAAGCGTATCGACTGCGTACAGCGTACCACCGTCGGGCGAGATCGCGGGGCCGTTGGTGATCGCGACGGGCGGGATGTCCGTCTTGGTCAGTTCGCCATCGTGCCAGTGATAGACGTGGCCGGTGATATCGGCCTCCGCATTGTCCATCGTGCCGAACCAGACGCGGCCCGTGGGATCGCGCGCGACGTCGTTGAGGCGGTTGCCCGGCGTTTCGGCGTGGACCGTCGCGATCTTGTCGAACGCGCCGGTCGTCGGATCGAACCGGTGGAGCCCACCGCGAACCCCGGCCAGGAAGGCGCCGTCATCGGCGGGGATCACCCAGCCGGTCTGATCGGGCGCGTCCCAGGTATCGAGCGTTCCCGTCGCCGGATCGAAGCGGTGGATATGCGGCGCCTTGATGTCGACGAACCAAAGAGCCGCGTCGCGCGCGACCCAGATCGGGCCCTCGCCGAGCGTCGCACCGACGTCGCAGATGCTCTCAGCGGTGATTTCGCGGATCGTGTCGCTGCTCATCTCAACGCCACCCGGCATCGACGAAATAATCGTGGCCGGTACACATCCGCGCATCGTCCGACGCGAGGAACAGCACCAGCGCCGCAACGTCCGCGGGCTGGACGCGGGTCTTGAGGCACTGCGCGCCGATGATCTCGGCTTCGCCCTCGGGCGTGTACCATTTCAGCTGGCGTGGCGTCTCGACATTGCCGGGGACGATCGTGTTGACGCGGATGCCGTCGCCGCCGAGATCGCGCGCCATCGCGCGGGTCATGCCCTCGATGCCGGCCTTGGCGGTCTGGTAGATGAGCAGTTCGGGCAGCGCGAGATGCCACGAGATCGAGCCGAAATTGAGGATCACGCCGCCGCCCGCGCGCTTCATCGACGGCACCACGGCTTGCCCTGCGAAGAACAGGTGGCGCAGGTTCGTCGCCATCCGCTCGTCCCAATACGCAGGCGTGATCTCCTCGATCGTGTGGCGATCGTCGTTCGCAGCGTTATTGATCAGCACGTCGATGCCGCCAAGCCGATCCTCGATCGTCGCGACGGTCGTCTTCAGCGCGTCGACGTCACGCAGGTCGAGCGGCAGGAATATCGGCGCGGTCGCGACGTCGGGCGTCAGCGTCTCGATCAGCGATTGCGCGGCGTCCTCGGCCATGTCGACGAACGCGACATGCGCCCCCTGACGCGCGAACGCCTCGACCAGACCGGCGCCGATCCCCGACGCGCCGCCGGTGATCAGGACGCGCTTGCCCTTCAGGCTTGGATAGATCGCCGTCTGGTCGGCCATTTCGGTCTTCTGCAACACGCGTTTACGCCCCTTGATTCTTGGTATGGCCGAGCAGGCCCCGGCTCGCGAGATTGCGCATCAGGTCGCCGATCCCGTAATTCCACGGCGCCGCATCCTTCGACGTCGTCACCGGATTGACCAACGCGCCGAGCTTCGGGTTCGAGATCGTGACGACGTCGCCGACCGCGTGCGTGAAGCCGCGGCCGGGCTCGTCGCGGTCCTGCGTCGGCGCGAACAGCGTGCCGAGGAACAGTACGAAGCCGTCGGGATACTGATGCTCGCTCATCGCCTGGCGGACGAGCTCCTCGGGATCGCGGCTGATCTGGTCCATCGAGCTGCTGCCGTCGAGCCGGTACCCGTCTGCGCCTTCGATCGTCAGCGCGATCTGCGCCTCGCGGACGTCGTCCATGCCGAAATTCTCGTCGAACAGCCGGATGAACGGCCCGATCGAGCACGACGCGTTATTGTCCTTGGCCTTGCCGAGCAGGAGCGCCGAGCGCCCCTCGAAATCGCGCAGGTTGACGTCGTTGCCGAGCGCCGCGCCGACCGTCTTGCCGGTGCGGTCGACGACCAGCACGACTTCCGGTTCGGGGTTGTTCCAGGTGGAGTCGGAGCGGATGCCGACCTCGCCACCCCAGCCGATCGTCGACAGCGTTGGGCTTTTGGTGAAGATTTCCGCATCGGGGCCGATCGCAACCTCGAGATATTGCGACCACATGCCGTCCTCGATCAGTGCGGCCTTCAGGGCGGCGGCTTCGGGCGAACCCGGTACTACCGAGCGGATGCTGCCGCCGACGCGTTCTTCGAGGCGCGCGCGAACCGCAGTCGCTGCCGATGCGTCACCGCGCGCGCGTTCCTCGATCACGCGTTCGAGCGCGGAGACGGCGAAGGTGACGCCCGATGCCTTGACGACATGGAGATCGATCGGGCTGAGCAGGCGGATCTTGCCATCAGCCGCCGGCGTTAGGTTCAAGTCGCCAAGGGCCCCGAGATCCGCGCCGGCATCGGTATCGAAATCCCCACCCGCGATTAAATCGGCAACCGTCGGCGCGACGGCTGACATGTCATACACGCGGCCACCGCGGACGATCACGGGCGTCGGACCGTCGCCAAGGTCGATTCGACCAAGCAACGTCGCCTGTTCCCAGTCGACGGGCAAAGCCCCCGCCGACGTGAATGCGATCTCCACGATGCTATCCCCTCCGTTTTGTTAGCGGTACCGTATGCTGCGCAGCGTCAGCGTCAAGTCCCCAATCCTGACGTCGCGTCGGTGACCCGTCAAAGACGTCACGACGATTCACGTAAACGCGGCCGATTAATCGCACAATTAAAATATGGGAAGGCGGTGTCCGCAGCCGATAACTGCGTACGGAAAACCTCGCAGGAGCTACCAAAATTGTGGTATCGATATCATCGCGCCTAGCCCGGCGCTCATGCGCAGGTCCCATGGGTGCTTAAAGCACGGCGAAGTGTCGGGAAGGTTTTAGAACGCCCCTGAGCTACGAGACCGAGGGGCGCGAGACCACTATAATGGGTTCGCTCTTGAAGCGCCCTTGGGCCGTCAAATCCAACCTAATTCGCCTTTTTATCAAATCCCCCTCGTACGGCACGACTGCCGGTCAGCGTTCTTCGATCTTCGATTGTTCGCTTCGGGGTGTTTTAGCGGCGGTTTTCAAGGGACTTCGGTCGCGTCGACATCCGTCCGGCGTGCGCTAATCCCGCCGTCGGGTGGGCGAATCTGATTAGGCGGAGCCCGCCCGATCGGTGCCACTCCAGGTCGATCGGGGCAGAATGAGGTCATGGGATCGCGTCACCCGGGACGTTCATCGAGCTTGGGCTCGGCACGTTGCACTTCACAACGGTTGAAAAGCTGCAACCTGAGTACAGGCATCCCAACGGGTGAATCGGTATCAGTCGAACCGATAGTGATCCCGCGGTGCCGGAGAGACCTGCTTTACGGCATTTAGTAACAACGTGGCCATTCCATACCTGAGCGCCGGTACGTCATGGTCGACGGCTACGGCATCTATTCGTCCTTCAAGGGCGATGGTGGCAGCAACGCCGGCAACGGCAGCACGCCGCATTTAGGCGGCGGCGGCAAGATGGTGTTCGCGGACAAGTTCGGTGCGGGCGACCAGTTCGGCGTGGTCCTGTCGGCACGGTATGAAAACCGCATCCGCAACTCGCGCAAATGGTGGCAGGACACCAAATATTACTTCAGCGACGCCGGCAAGAAGCTGGCCGGCCCCGACGATCCCGCGTGGAACGGCATCGCCGTGCCCTACAACCACAGCTATGGCAGCTACACCAACCGCCTTCAGACCGCAGGCAGCTCGGCGAAGTTCGAATGGCGCCCGCTCGGCACCGATATCTATGCGTCGCTGCTGGGGTTCAATTATCGTCAGTGGGAATCCTCGACGATGAACAAGAACGATTACTACACCAAGAACAGCGTCAGCGACCTGACCGCGGAGGGCGGCGGATCGGACATCAACAGCCTCTATTCACGCTATCGCTACGATACCTGGAACAAGGTGACCGTCGGCGCGATCGGCAATGTCGAATGGCATGACGACCGCTCGTCGTTGCGCGTTCGCGGTGGCTATACGCGCGCCCGGTACGACAATACGCAGCCCTATATCGGCGTCCGCGCCTATCCGACGGGGCTTTCGCTGGACTGGGCGGCGGGCAATGACGGCACCGGCGGGCTGCCCTACGTAACCGGGATCAACAAGCCCGGCCTCGTGCTCGGATCACCCTACAAGCTCAGCACAGCGCAGACGACCTACCGCATGGCCAACGAGGGGCTGGCCAATGCGCGGGTCGACTATGGTTGGAACGCCGAGCCCGAGGATCGCGGCTTCGGGTTCGTCACGGGAATCGAGTTCCGCAACCTAGAGCTGTCGCGCAACGTCGACATGACCGAATACAAGCTCGGCCAGGCGATGAACGCCTATCTCTATGATCCCGGCTACGTCCCGGTCGGCGCGCCCCAATCGTTCCCGTGGGTCGACTGGGCGCGCGTGAAGAAGGAGTTGTGGCCCAAGTTCGTCAAGGACGTACCCAACTCGACCTATGACAGCATCACCGGGGATTATCGCTACACCGAGCGGCTGGTAACGCCGTTTTTGTCGCTCCATTACGCCACCGACGATACCACGCTGGTCGCGGGCGTCCGCTACGACCATACGCGCTTTTCCGCGTTCCAGCCGACGATCACCGGCGGCACCGCGTCGGCGGTGATGACGCGGAACACAGGCGGGTACCAGTATCTGCTGCCATCGTTCACCGGCATCCAGGACTTCGCCGGCGGAAAGAAGCTCCGTTTCTCGTACAGCCGCACGCTCGGCCGGCCGACGCCCGGCAACATCGCGCAGCCGGAATCGCTTAATTGCGGCGACGAGGACAGCGGCGGGGCGGATTGCTCGATCAGCCGCGGCAATCCCGATCTGCGCCCGCGCCGCTCGGACAATCTTGATGTCCAGTTCGAGCAGTATTTCCACAAGGACGGCATCATCTCGCTCGGCGCGTTCGCCAAGTGGATCAAGGACGACATCTTCACGCTGACGACGACGCAGCTGATCGACGACGTCAACTACCGGGTGCGCCAGCCGCTCAACGCCGACAATTCGCGGCTCTACGGCATCGAGTTCCAGGCGGCTGATCACGACGTCAACCTGTTCGGTCAGCGGATCGATCCGTTCTTCAACGCGACCTGGCTGAAGGGACGGATGTCGATCACCAGCGATGCCGGATCGCGTACGCTCGACCGGCTGATCTACCAGCCGAAATGGATCATCAACGGCGGTGCCACGCTTCGCCTGCCGGCGATCGACGGGGCGTTCCGCGCCACCGTCACGCACCGCGGCAGCTACATGGAGGGCATCGGCGAGACTGCGCAGGACGACAACGGCCGCGCCGAACTGACCACCGTCAACCTCGGCCTGTGGCACCGCGTGACGAAACACGTGACGTTCAAATACGAGATCACCAACCTGCTCAACGACCAGCCGAAGTTCCTGGTCGGCAACGGCCTTCGCTACGTCAGCGAAGTCGACGACTATGGGCAGGGCGCCTTTTTCCACATCATGCTGCGCTGATACGCCGAACGGAGTTACGACCATGTACGAAGTCGATCGCCGCTATCTTCTGTCCGCCCTCGGCAGCCTGACCGCCGCCGGTCTGCTGCCGTGGCGCGCTGGTGCAGCCGAAGTGCGGCCGCGCAACCTGATCGAGGATCCGCGTTTTCCGACCCCGCCGTTCACGCTGGGTGTCGCGGCCGGCGATCCGGATGCCTCGGGATTCGTCATCTGGACCCGGCTCGCCCCGCTGCCGCTTCAGCCGGATGGCGGGATGATGATGGCCCCCGTGCTGGTCGCATGGGAAGTCGCCTCCGATCCCGACTTCCGTCAGGTGCTTCAGCGCGGCGAGGCGATCGCACACCCTGAGCTGGCGCATTCGGTCCATGTCGAAGTCGCCGGGCTCGCCCCCGCGCGGCCCTATTGGTACCGCTTCACCTGCGGCGGCGAGCAGAGCGACACCGGCCGCGGCGCGACGCTCCCCCCGCCCGGCGCACCGCTCGACCGCGTCCGCTTCGCGGTCGCCGGATGCCAGCATTACGAAGAGGGCTATTACACCGCGTGGCGTCACATCGCCGCAGAGCCGATCGATTTCGTGTTCCACTACGGCGATTATATCTACGAGGGCCCCGATCGCGGCGAACAACCGCGTGGCGGCAAGAAGCCGATGGTGCGCCGCCATCTCGGCCACGAAATCTATTCGATCGGCGATTACCGCCAGCGCTACGCCCAATATAAGAGCGATCCCGATCTCCAAGCCGCGCACGCCGCCGCCCCGTGGTTCGTCAGCTTCGACGATCACGAGATCGACAACAACTGGGCCGGCGACATCGACCAGGACAACACCGCGCCGGAGGTGTTCCGCACACGCCGCGCGATGGCGATGCAGGCCTATTACGAGCACATGCCGCTGCGCCGCTCCTCCATGCCCGACGGTTCGCACATGCAGATGTACCGCGGCGCACGCTTCGGCGACCTGATGGACGCGTTCTTCCTCGATACGCGGCAATATCGCTCCGACCAGGTCTATGGCGATCGCGATGCTCCACAGGGACCCGACGCCTTCGCCACCAACCGGTCGATCACCGGCGCGCCACAGGAGGCCTGGCTGTTCAAGGGCCTCGATCGCTCGAAGGCACGCTGGAACCTGATCGCGCAGCAGGTCTGCCTGATGAACCTCGGCTATCACAAGGCTGGGCAACCCGAGCAGCTTGTCTCGATGGACCAGTGGTCGGGTTACATGAACAGCCGCCGCCGCCTGCTCGCGCATATCGACACGCATTGCCCGGGCAACGTCATGACCGTCAGCGGCGACGCGCACCGTCATTATGCCGGCGACCTGATCCAGGATCACGGCAACGGCAGGATCATTAGCAGCGAATACCTCGCGACATCGATCAGCTCGGGGGCGGACGGAATAGGCGAGAACGACGACTACACACGGTCGTCCCGCGCCGAAAATGCGAACCTGAAGGCGCTGACTGACCGGCGTGGCTATGTCTTATGCGACGTCGGTCGTGATCTATGGCGCGGCGACCTGAAAGTCCTGGACACGATCGCTACGCGGAACGGGACGCTCTCGACGCACGCCAGCTTCGTGACCGAGCGCGGCGAGCCGGGGTTGCAAAGCGCCTGACCGGGCTCAAAACGAGGAAACGAAGTCCACTCGTATATCGAGTGGACCCAGTTCTGGACGTCCGAGCCGCTCCACCTGCGTTCCATATCTTGACGCTCGATTATCCGGTTTGGGCGGAATCGTCATCGAGAGTAACGACCCCCACCAGTGAATGCATTACGAAGTCCCAGCCGTCGCCGCCGACAGTCATAGGCGCAGCGATTGATGATCTGCAGTGCTATGGAGCCATGCCGCTCCCGACGAAGTCGGTAATTTGACCGTCCTACCATCCTGAAGAATGCAGGTGGCCCAGCTATGCCGTCCTTTGCGGATCTTGCTGGCAAGGCGATCGAGCGCCGACTCGATCGCAGAGTGCGTACGTGCGTCTGTTACCCATCGAATTTTCAGGGATGACCGGGTTGGGAGAAAGCGGACCGGCGGCTGTCGGAGTCGCACCCCGCAAGACCTGCTGTTCATCATCCAAAATGACCGAGTTATCGTGTGCCTACGTCAGATCGGGGCAACCGAGACAACAGCCAAAATAGCCCTACATTCTGAATGACGGCTTCCAGGGACCGCGATGACGGCGCTGAACGGCGCAACTCACAATCCAGAGGACCTTCGCGCGAGTCCAGACGGACGTTCAGGACTGTTCACCGGTCGACGATCAGCCGCTCGACCGCGTGCAGGGAGATCCTCGCGCCCTCGAGCTGCGGCGGATCGTTTGCAAGCCAGCGTTTGGCGGCGGCCACGTACAGGCTGATCAGCCACTCCCGAGTCGCTTCATCGGAAAGACGGCCGTCGGCCAAACTCTGGTCGAAGAAGGCCTCCTTGCAAGTGCAAGATTTCACTTCGTCACCTCGTGATCTGAGAAGGGCTCGCTCGTCGATTTCGTGCTCGCGAAGCCGGCCAAAGGCGAACTGAACGTCCACGACACGCCGTCGGAGCCGTAGAGGATCTCGACGCGTCGATCCGCGCGGCGCAATGCCCTTTCGATCAGCTCCGTCCCGAAGCCAAAGCGGGAAGGGGGTGAAACGGGCGGGCCGCCTTCCTCCTGCCAGACGATGTCCACGCGCTTACCGTCGAGTTGCCAACCGACGCGGACGGATCCGCATTCGACGGAAAGCGCGCCGTACTTCGTCGCGTTCGTGATCAGTTCCTGCAACACCATCGCCAGCCCGATCACGCCGCTTTCGACCGGGTACAGGGTGGGCCCCTCGATCGATAGACGATCATCCGGAACCCGGTGCCCGGCGAATGCCACGCAGACCAGTTCCTTGAGCGTGATCCGACCGTCCTGAGGACGTGCCAGAAGACGATAGGCGGTGGAGAGCGCCACGAGCCGCTCCGATATCCGATCAGCCGCCTGCGACGTCGATGCGGTGGTCGCCAGTGTCCGAAGGACATAGGTCTGGATGACCGCTATGAGGTTCTGGCTGCGATGTTGCAGTTCGGCGCCAAGCAGCCGGCGTTGTTCGCTGGATCCCGCAAGCTCAGCCTGAAGGTCTTCGAGCCGATCGGCCGCGGCGTCCGCGTCCGGGGTACCAGCACAATCTTCGCGAAAACCGAAAGCGGATTTGTCCGAGGATCGATCCCATTCGACCCGATGGCCGAAGGACCCCGTCGTCCTGTGGTAGATGTGCAGTTCCACCAGATATGCCCTTCGTAACGTCGCCGCGAAGGGGTGCCCTAGTAGGAGCGGACACTAAATCCATTTACTGCAAGCCTGTCCGATCTCTGCCGTTTAGTGAGGCGACGGGGTGCATCGTCAGTTTATGCGAGATGTTTCCGCGTCGAATGCCTGGCATCAACGACGGGTATCGGCAAAGTTCTGACGCAGTCTGGGGAGCGTCAAGCGGGCTGCCCGAAGGGTGTCGGAAGGCGTCTCACCGAAACGTTGCTGGTAATATGCTGCGAAGCGCCCCCCATGCTGCATGCCGTACCGGTTGGCGATGTCCAGGATGTTCGGGTTTTCGTCAGCGCCGGCGATGAGATCGCGTCGAGCCTGATCCAGGCGCCGGTTCCTCAGGGATCGCATCGGCGGCATGCTGCGGAAATGCCCGAACGCCTGATACAGCGTCCGGACGGGAACCCCGGCGGCTTCGGCGATGTCGTCGATCGTTATGTCATCCGTCAGATGGTCGTCCATGAACAGTTCCGCGCGTCGGACCGGGGCTGGGACGATAGGGACCGCGGGGGTACCATGCTTGCTGGTGGACGGCAGGGACTTGATCATCCCTACGATGACGTCCTCCACGCCGGAGCGGACGGCGGGCGAATCGAATGACGTTCCACCGCGGTTCAATTCACGACAGACGAACGAGAGGTAGTCGATGAGGCTTCCAGTAGGATCGCTGATGGCCTCCGGGTCGGTGCCGCGCATCAAGGTCAGAACGGCGTCGTCGCCGACCTCTATCAGGCGGCGGGGAATGCCGACCGCGAGGTGCGAGTCTTCGCCGTCATGGTCGAACCGGTACTGGGTGTCCGGACCCATGAGCATGGAGGTGCCGACTTCCAGCGAGCCGGTTCCGTCCGGCGTATGCACGTGCATCTGCCCACGCAACGGGACGAGGAAGATGTACTGGGCCCGATCCGTATCGCGGATCAGGATATCGAGTTCGCTACCGTAGGAGATCTGGTTGAACGTCGTACGGTCTACGCGGGCCGACGCATGCGTGAAATCGATCGCTGCGCCCGGGTTCCGCAAGACGATCTCGTGGGGGCAGAACACCTCCGCGACGCTTAGTATCGCCCGCGACGGGTCCGTACCCTGGCTCAAGCCGAAACGCGACGGGTCCAGCGTGTCGGACCGAGGCGCGATGAACTGGTCATCGTCGATCATCGCCTGGAGCGTAGGCCCCAAACCGATCACCGAATTCTCCTTGCGATCGTACCCGGGGTTCTTGTCATACTATTGAGGGTCTTGGCGGCACCGCGAGCTCGCCGGCTAGTATACGAAGGTATAACATGGACGTAGGATATCAAAACCGCCCTGATCGAGAGTCGATCCATAGTCTGCTCCAATCCATCTGCCGCTCTTCTTTTCGATCTTCGAGCCTGGTCGAGATGTTAAGCAGCTCGCCACCCCGTCATCATTGTCGTGATAGCTACGATCTGCACCTGGAAATGCGCGCTGCGGCTCTGACCCGACTCGCGGAGCTTCTCGAGCCAGGTACTGCGCTATTGGCGCGAGCACCCCGGCATGGATCACTCACGTGGTTTCCCCGCTTACCGGGCCTTCCCCGACGCGTACGTCACCGCATTCCATCTGCGCGACATGCTCAACGAGGCAAGTTTCGCGCAGCTCGTCGAATGGTCGCGCGATCCCAGCTTGATCCCGCATGTCCGCTACGGCCCTGATCGGGGCAAGGAATGGTCCGAGCTCGATCACAAGACGCTGATGGCGTTCATGACCGACCCGATCCCGACATCCGCTTCACCGCCAACCAAGAAATGGACCGGCGCAGCGGCGTCGGCCGGGTCGGCAAGGCGGCTGCGCAGGATCTATTGCTTTAGCGCAATAACCCATCAGTATCGTTGTCGTGACGACTGGTCGCGCCGTAACCGGCTGAGTCATGATCCACCGCGAACGCCTTCGATTGCCATTGTCCGAGGGACGCGTCGGACGCTGGCTGGTCGGTTTCATGGTGCTCGGCTTTGTCGCGCTTGCGGCCGCTGCGGTTGCGATCGGTTGGATAACCATGCGCAACGAACAGTTCACCGCCGCTATCCTGCAAACCCAGGACGTGCGGCAGGCGATTGCTGACGTTCAAATCCAGCTCGAACAATCTGAGACGACCCGCCGCGGCTATGTGCTGACCGGCAAGATGCCGTCGCGTCAGTCCTTCGTCACGACATCGGAGGCGGTCGAGCCACGCCTTCTTGTTCTGCGGCGCATGACGGCTGACAATCCCCGGCAGATCGCGCGGCTCGACAGGATCGAGACGCAGATGGAGAAGTTGCGCACTCTGCGCGCCGCCTCGGTCGCATTGGTCGACGCTGGGCATATCGCCGACGCGCAGCGCAGGTTCGCAGACGATGCGAGCGTGCCGCTCATGCGCGGTATCCGCTACCGGATGCTTGCGATGGCAGGAGAGGAGACACGGCTGCTCGGCCAGCGCACTGCGCTGCAAAGTCGTGCGACGGCGCTGTTCGTGTCGGTCGCCGGGGCTGCGGCGATCCTGCTCGTCGTCGTTGCGATTCTGTCGCTGGTCGTCGTCCGCCGCTATACGACCGATCTCGCCGGCTCGCGAAATCAGCTCCGTCTGTTCAACGAGCGTCTTGAGGAGCAGGTCCTCGAGCGGACCGCCGACCTCAGCCGCGCGAACGAGGAGATACAGCGTTTCGCCTATATCATCAGCCACGATCTGCGTTCGCCGCTCGTCAACGTGATGGGTTTCACAGCCGAACTCGCCGCCGCGTCGGCCCCGCTTGCCGAACTGGTCGATCGCGCCGAGGCGGAAGCGCCGCATATCCTCACAGAGGACGCGCGGCTGGCGGCACGTGAGGATCTGCCCGAGGCGATCGGCTTCATCCGCACCTCGACGCAGAAGATGGACCGGCTGATCAACGCCATCCTGAAACTATCGCGTGAAGGCCGCCGTTCGATTACGCCCGAGCATATCGACCCGGTGCAACTGGTCGAATCGATCGTCGGCTCGATGCAGCACATCATCGACGATCGTGGTGCGACCGTGCGCGTCGAACGACCGATGCCGGCGATCGTCACCGATCGACTAGCACTCGAACAGATCCTGTCGAACCTGATCGAGAACGCGACCAAGTATCTGAAACCCGGTCGTCCCGGCGAGATCGTCGTGAGCAGCCAGGCCGAACGCGGTCGCATGATCCTGTCGGTGGTCGACAATGGCCGCGGCATCGATCCACGGGACCACCAACGTGTGTTCGACCTGTTCCGTCGCTCCGGAACGCAGGACCAGCCCGGCGAAGGCATCGGACTCGCACACGTCCGCGCGCTTGCCTATCGTCTCGGCGGCACCATCGACGTGCAGTCGACGCTCGGCGACGGCGCGACCTTTCGGCTCAACCTGCCCGCCATACTGACCATCCAGGACGCATCATGAACGATCACAAATCCGTTGGCATCGTCATGATTGAGGACGACGAGGGCCATGCCCGCCTCATTGAGAAGAACATCCGGCGCGCCGGCATCCTGAACGACATCCGACACTTCACCGACGGCACCACCGCGCTCGATTTCCTGTTCAACGCCGCCGATGGCCCCGCGAAAAGCGGCCCGGCGATGATCCTGCTGGATCTAAACCTGCCCGACATGAGCGGCACCGACATCCTCGCGAAGATCAAGGCCGACAAAAGCCCGCTCAAGCGTACGCCGGTCGTCGTGCTGACGACCACCGACGACAAGGTCGAGATCCAGCGCTGCTACGACCTCGGCTGCAACGTCTACATCACAAAGCCGGTGAACTACGAGAGCTTCGCCCAGGCAATCCGCCAGCTCGGACTGTTCCTGTCGGTGATCCAGGTTCCCGATGCAGAGGGCTGAATGACAGGTCCGCGCGTTCTTTACATCGACGACGACGCCGGCATCCGACGGTTGACGGCACGTGCACTCGAGCGCCGTGGCTACCGGATGACGCTCGCCGAGACGGGGGCGGAAGGCGTGGTCAAGGCGGCGGCCGAACGCTTCGACCTGATCGCGGTCGATCATTACATGCCCGGAATGGACGGCCTGGAAACGCTCGAAGCACTTCGCCGACTGCACGAGCCGCCCCCGATAGTTTACGTTACCGGCTCCGAGGAGGGCCGCATCGCAGTTGCGGCTTTGAAAGCCGGCGCTGCAGATTATGTCGTGAAGACCGTTGGCGAGGACTTCTTCGATCTGCTCGCCAACTCGTTCGAGCAGGTGTGCGCCCGCGCAGTGCTCGAACACGCCAAGGCGTCCGCCGAAGCCGATCTGCGCGCCAGCAACGCCCGGTTGGAGGCCCTGCTTGGCGAGGTGAACCACCGTGTCGCGAACTCGCTGCAACTCGTCTCGGCAATGGTGCGTCTGCAGGCGAGCGCACTGGTCGATCCGGCGGCGCGAGAGGCACTGGAGGATACGCAACGCCGGATCCAGGCGATTGCGCAGGTTCACCGGCGGCTCTACACCAGCAACGACGTCGAGAATGTCGACATGCAGGAGTATCTCGGCGCGCTAATCGACGAACTCGGCGAGACCTGGTCGACGGACGCGCTGCCACGCGCACTGCTCCTCGCCGCCGAGCCGATCCGCCTCCCCACCGATCGCGCGGTGTCGCTCGGTGTGATCGTTACCGAACTCGTCACCAACGCGTGCAAATACGCCTACCCGACCAGCGGCGGCGAGGTTCGCGTCGCGCTGCGCCGGATCGACGACGGCATCTTCCTGCTGGCGGTCGAGGATGACGGCTGCGGCATCCCGAAGGACGCCGTGCCGCGAGGAACGGGTCTCGGTACGAAGCTGATCCGGGCGATGGCGCAGAGCCTGCAATCGAGCGTCGAATATGATCCAAACCATACTGGCGTCCGCGTCACCCTGCGTGCAGCAGTGCGGTAGCATAATTCTCCCCGACCGGGGTGAGGTGGCTGACACTTGCCAGACGCAGGAGGAGTTTAAGGTGTCACACCTGTTCCATATCCTCCCCCTCCGTCACCTACGGCCACGCCTCCTAACGGGGAAGGATTTCAGGACCGGGCGATCCGTTCGCAGGCTCCATCCCGCCTTTATCCGCTGGGGCTCAAACGCAATCAGCCGGTCTGGTCATTGAGACTGCAAGGCCGTCGCCTATCGCCGGTCGACCGGCAGTCGTACCCGAACATTTAAAGATGTTCGCCGACTGCACCATGGATGCCGATCACCTTGATGGAGCAGTACGTGACCCAACCTCTTCGGGTCGTCGTTCGCGATCTGGTTGCCCCGGAGCGGGTCGTCTAGGCCAAGTGATGCGGCATGGCGTCGTTGGAAACCAGCGGCGATTGGAACTTGCTCGACAGCCGAGTCGCACGACCGCTGCTGGGAAGGTGGTCGGAGCTTAGATGCAGCACTCGTACCCGTGTTTGAGGGTGTCATGCTGCCCCTGCCTCGCGAACGTCACCGCTTGACTTTGATTATACGACAGTATGGACGACAGGACACGTACGCCTCCTTAACCGAAGCAGGCATGGTCACCTCACGTAGCCTGCCCCTGATCCGGCGTGCCGGGCTTCCGCTGAATCAGCGATGTTGCGCATGTCGGTGCCATCCTCATCATGCCGTGGCGAACGAGCTTCTTCTGTGTTCTCGATGGCCAGGAACGCTGGATCCCGCACCGGACATGAACCCGTTCCGGGCAGACGCCGTGGGCGCGGCGCATTCGCGGCGCTTTGGGGCTCCGTCGAATTCTATGTATCCCTGATCCTGTATTGGTAGGCTCGAATGGTCCGATCTGAACTGGTTCTCAAACTTTCCAAAGCGTATCCGGACCTTCAACCGGAAACGGTGGAACTGCTCGTAAGCACGTTTTTCGACGGGATATCTGAGCGGTTGGCCGATGACGGACGAGTGGAACTGCGCGGCTTCGGTGTCTTCTCCACGCGGCCGCGCGCCGCCCGTACGGCTCGTAACCCTCGGACCGGCGGTGCCGTACATCTCGAAGCGAAGCGAGTGCCGTATTTCAAACCCGCGAAGGACTTGGCCGCACGCCTCAAGGGTTGAACTTGCAGATGCTCGGTGTGCTGCTCATGACGTGACTGCAGTCCAGAATGGCGGGGCGTCGCTCCGCCCAGATCGTCATCGTACGGGTAGCCCACTCAGTCTCGCAATTAATGCGAGCTGGCAACGACGTCCTGGTCGGTCGGCCAGCGTCATCCACGGGTCGAGGCGTTCGTAAGTCCAGTTCTACGTCACGCTCGCTAGCGAACATCAGGTACCCTCGGTGGGGCAAGGCGGCTTGAGCTCACCCGACGAGCCGATCGTTTGTCCAGCATTGCCCGATCGTCTCGCTACCAAATCCTTCGTTCCGGAAGTTCGGACAACGCCGTGTCGGACCGCGGGTTCTCATAGTGCGGGTATAACGAAGTGGGCCGTTCAGTCGCGGGTATCGGCCGACGCGTGCGTCACAACGAGATCCTTCAAGTGATCCGTTAGTCTGACGATCGCTCCTGTTCGTACGGAGTACGTCACGTTTCGGCCAGACTTCCGCGCGGTGACCACCCCGCCTTTGCTAAGCACGGAGAGATGAGCGCTCATGAGATGTCGCGGCACGCCGATCGCGTCGGCGATCTCGCTCGATGCCATCCCATGATCGCCGACTCGGGCGAGGAGAGTGATAACTCCCAGACGGGTGGGTTGAGCAAGAGCGCTCAGCATCGACAATGCTTCGGTTTCGATTATCAAGCCACTTTACGTCCGCCTATCGCAAACGACAATAACAGTTCAATGCATAATGATTCAATATCTACTGAACCATACTCGAGGCTCCTTATCTATCGCTTTGCCAGATCCAACCACGGATCCGGATCGATAGCGCCAACATCGGGAGAACGAGCATGCCGATCGACCTCACGGAAGCAGAGAACCCTTTTTTCGCAGATGTGCCGTCGTTGTCGCGATGTGACGTTGCGTTCGCGCCGGGACGAATGGAAGGCGCCTCGGTCCTGACCGCGCGTAGTCAGCGGGGCTTCGATACCGTCGCAGCTTCGCCTGTTGAGGCAAACGTCGGGGACGCAACCCACGGTTCACGGGGGCAGTAGCCGTGCCGCTGCCCCAGCTTCTCCGGACGTCGGTCCTCGTGGTCCGAGACGATAGCAGCGAGTTGCAGGCGTTCGACGCGATCATCGCAAGCGACCGTTCCGATGCCGAGGCTCGACTCGGCGCGAGATATGGATCGGCCCTCGCCGCAGATCTCGAGGTCGTGAAGGGCTTCGATCCCAGTCTCCCGCTTGTCGAAGCGTTGCTATCGCCGGCGATGATCGACCTGCTGAAGAGGTGGCGGCTGACCCGGCTTCGCCGTTGGCGGACGGCCTTTCCCTGTCGGTGCAACAGCGATTCGCTCTATGAACAAGGTTACCGTCAGATGTCAGCCGATGTAGAGGCGTCGGCTGACCTGGTTTGCGGTCACGAAAATTAGCGTGTTTTGTCCGGCTTGCGGCCGACGTTCCGGTGCGCAGAACCAGGAAGCCATCACCGGCAACACAGAGAACCAAAGCGGCTGGTCGCGTTGATGCTCGACGGGTACGTCACATATCCTCCACTGCGCTTGGCGAAGCGGCGGTTTCCATCGCTTGTCGAAACCTCCGCAAAGAGCTGAATTGAAGCAATCAGTCGATCGCGTGAGCACGAGATCCGTGTCCGATTTTCGGGCACCGCATTGCTCCGGGACGAAGATCGCCGACTGCACGGCACACCGGTGTACGATTCGGACAGCCGGAGCGGCTTGCACAGAGAAGTTGCAGGTAGCAGCCCAGGCCGGCTCGAACCGGTACAACGGTACCGTATCCTTTGAACGTCAAAGCACGACCGACGCGCATGTCGCGAGCTAAAGGTCCCGGCTCAGCACGAGCTTGAGCCTGACACTGTTCCGAGATATCAGCCTTCCAGGCGGCCGGCAGCGACGGCCTGTGCTCGCGTCTCACGTGATGTTTTTTGTTAAATGCCGTCGAAATCGCTTCGAAAAGCGGTAAGCGAAGACATCCTATCACTCAAAACTTTTGAGTGAGCTTGACATTTTACTAGCGGTAGATTTCACCGCTGCCCCGATCCTAAACCGGTAAATGATGAAAAACGAGCCTAAGGGCGCTTCAAGGTTGGCGTGGGGGCAGGGTAAAAGTGTCCCAACAAACTCGCGGAAATTGGCGCGCCCGGAGGGGTTCGAACCCCCGACCGAGGAGGTAGAAGCTCCTTGCTCTATCCAGCTGAGCTACGGGCGCGCGCTGCGGCGACGACTAGCGCGGATTGTGCGGGCTTGGAACCTCGATCATAACGCCGGGCATGGAAATTGGAACGGATCAGGCGCCCGGGCTCGAACCGGTCGACGCAAGTGCAGTCGGTGGTGTGCAGTTTCGGTATTTCGACTTCGTGATGGCGGCGTTCGTTACCATCCTGCTGCTGTCGAACGTGATTGGCGCAGGCAAGCGCGCGGTGATCGACCTACCGTTTATCGGCGCATGGCCGTTCGGCGCGGGCATCCTGTTCTTTCCGGTCAGCTATGTGATCGGCGACGTCCTGACCGAGGTGTACGGCTATGCGTACGCGCGGCGCTGCATCTGGGCGGGGTTCGGCGCGATGCTGTTCATGGTGTTCATGTCGGCGGTCGTCGTCGCGCTGCCGCCCGATGCCGGGTGGACCGGTCAAGCTGCGTACGAGTCTGTGTTCGGCCAAGTGCCGCGGATCGTGTTCGCGTCGATCTGCGCGTTCTGGGTCGGCGAGTTCGCCAACAGCTTCGTGCTCGCTCGGATGAAGATCTGGACGCAGGGGCGGATGCTGTGGACGCGGACGATCGGGAGTACGATCGTGGGGCAGGCGTTCGATAGCCTGATCTTCTACCCGCTCGCCTTCTACGGCGCGCCGGACTGGCCGGTGGAGGCGATGCTGATGGTGATGGTCAGCCAGTTTTTGCTGAAGGTATCGTGGGAGGTGTTGCTGACGCCGCTTACGTATGTGGCGGTGGGGTGGCTGAAGCGGCGCGAGGGGGTCGATGTGTACGACCGGGGGACGGACTTCTCGCCGTTCCGGACTCGGGTTTGACGCCTCGACTTGACTGTTCTCCCGCGCACGCGGGAGTCCAGGGTCACGGTCGATGTGGGTGGTATCCTAGGCCCCCGCTTTCGCGGGGGAACAAGGTTTAGGCACTGACGGCTTCGAGCAGGCCCTCGAACAGGCGACGGCCATCAGTGCCGCCGTGAGCCGCTTCTATACGACGTTCCGGATGCGGCATCATACCGAGCACGTTGCCCTTGTCGTTCAGCAAACCGGCGATGTTGCGCGCAGAGCCGTTGACGCTCTCCGCATAACGGAACGCCACGCGGCCTTCGCCTTCGAGGCGGTCGAGCGTCTCGGTGTCGGCGAAGTAGTTGCCGTCATGATGCGCGACCGGGAAGGACACGCGTTCGCCCACAGAATAGCCCGACGTGAAGGTCGAGCTTGCCGTCTCGACGGTCAGCGCAACATCGCGGCAGACGAAGTTCAGCCCCTCGTTGCGCATCAGCGCACCGGGGAGGAGCCCCGCTTCGGTCAACACCTGGAAGCCGTTGCACACGCCGAGCACGGGCAAACCCTTGCCCGCCTGCTCGACAACCGCCCGCATGATCGGCGACCGTGCCGCGATCGCGCCTGAGCGCAAGTAATCGCCATACGAGAAGCCACCGGGGACCGCGACCAGGCCGACATCCGCCGGCAAGTCCGCATCACCGTGCCAGACCATGAGCGGCTTGACGCCGGTCACCGCCTCCAGCGCGACGGCGATGTCGCGGTCGCAGTTGGAGCCGGGGAAGACGATGACGGCGGTCTTCATGCGCGCTCGACCCGGTAGTTCTCGATCACCGTGTTGGCTAGCAGCTTACGGCACATGCCGTCGATCGCCGCGTCGTCGGTATCGTCGGCGACCTCCAGTTCGATCAGCTTGCCCTGGCGGACGTCCTGCACGCCGTCGAAGCCGAGGCTACCGAGCGCATGATGGATTGCCCGACCCTGCGGATCGAGCACGCCGGGCTTCAATGTCACGAAAACCTTGAGTTTCATTTACTTGCCCCGGTTCTTGCGATGCTTTTCGAGGTCGAGGACGGCGTTGTCCGCCCCCTCGGGCAGCAGACCGAGACGGCGTGCAACCTCTTGATACGCTTCGACTTCGCCGCCGAGATCGCGACGGAAGCGATCCTTGTCCATCTTCTCGTTGGTTTCCATGTCCCACAGGCGGCAGCCATCGGGGCTGATCTCGTCCGCGAGGATGATGCGACCGAAGTCGTTGTCGAAGATGCGGCCGAATTCGAGCTTGAAGTCGACCAGGCGGATGCCGACGCCGGCGAACAGCCCGCACAGAAAATCGTTCACGCGGATCGCGAGGTCGGCGATGTCGTGCATCTCCTCCTGGCTCGCCCAGCCGAACGCGGCGATGTGCTCGTCGGAGATCATCGGATCGCCGAGCGCATCGTCCTTGTAGTAATATTCGATGATCGTGCGGGGCAGCTTGGTGCCCTCCTCGATCCCGAGGCGCGTCGAGATCGAGCCCGCAGCGACGTTGCGCACGACGACTTCGATCGGGACGATCTCGACCTGGCGGATCAGCTGCTCGCGCATGTTGAGGCGGCGGATGAAGTGTGTCGGCACGCCGATATGATCGAGCAGCGTGAAGATGTGCTCGGAAATCCGGTTGTTGAGCACGCCTTTGCCGTTGATCGTGCCCTTTTTCTGGGCATTGAACGCGGTCGCGTCGTCCTTGAAATACTGGATCAGCGTGCCCGGCTCGGGACCCTCGTAGAGGATCTTGGCCTTGCCTTCGTAGATCTGGCGGCGGCGAGCCATGCGCGGTCCCCTGGAAATCGAGCGATGAAAATCGAGCGGCCCCAGCCTACGCGCTATGTACCGCGAAGCCGAGGCCGGAATAGGCCGCGCCTATAGGCGAAGGGTGCGGGGGGTGCAATCGCGGCGCATGACTGCCGCCGGAATACTGCCCGACGTCATCGCAAGGGTGGGGACGATGTGTCGTGGGCAGTCGCGAGAGGTCGGCTGGTTCGACGATCTATACGGGCCATCAACTCAGTCCACCAACGCTGGATCCAGCGTCGCCAAACCAGGAACGCCAGCAAGATCACCAACAGCGGTGGGCCGAGAGCCGCCAATACCCATAGCAGCGCCGTAACCGTCAATCCGATCGAGCCAAGCGCGGTGTCACCGGCGTCCTGCAGACGGTCGACCAGGCCGGTCCCGCGGCCGGTCGTATAGTCGAACGACATCGGCGTATTGGCGAGACTTTCGCGTTGTTCGGATGCCGTCGCGGCCGCCGCCGTGGCTTGGCCTTGCGCGGCCGCCTGTTGCTGGCGGAGTTCGGCACGTTCGCGCGGGGATAGATCGACGCGTGCCAGTTCGCGGTCGATCCGGGCGCGTTCGGCCGCGACGTCGGTCCGTTCGGTTGCGGTCGCCGCGGCGGCAGTGGCGACATCGGTTCCGCTGATATCCGCCCCCGACAGCGTCGCGCCGACGCTCTCCGCTTGCTTCACCCCGGCCCGGCCAAAGGCACGCGCAAGGGGGGCGGCGATCTTGACCGACAGGTTCGCGCTGACGTCGCCTTGCTGGCCGACCGTGTAGCGCAATCCCGTTATCCGGCAGCGCGTTGGCCCGAGCCGTTCACAGGCTCGCGCATGCTCTTCCTGAAGATCCGAGATCCGGGACGAGGGAAGCGTCAGGTCATAGCTGTAGTCGAAGGCCACGCCGGCAACTGAATTGCCGGCAATATCGGGCTCCCCGGCGCTACTTTCGGGAGCCTTGCTGCACCCGGCCAGGGACAACGCGATAGCGCTACTAACGACCCACTTCATGGACAGTCTCCCGTAATCGATCGAAACACTATCAATTGAATGGGATATGCCGTCAAGCGTGCTCAGGTCACGACGAGCCGTTGCGAATATGCCGGGTCGCGCCAGCTTTCGGTCTCCACCGTGTCCCGCAATATCTCGCCTGCGCGCCAGACGTCCTCATGGCCGACGTACAAGGGTGTCAGGCCTAGGCGCAGGATGTCGGGGTCCCGGAAGTCGCCGATGACGCCGCGGGCTATGAGGGCTTGAGTGAGGCCGTAGGCGTGCGGGTGGCGGAAGCTGATGTGGCTGCCACGTTTGACGGGGTCTCGGGGGCTGACGCAGTCGAGGCCTAGCGCGTCGCCTGCTGCCGCGAGAATGTCGAACAGCTGGGCGCTCTTGGTGGCGACGGCAGGCTGGTCGATGTCTGCCCAAAGATCGAGCGCGGTTTCCAGTGCGGCGGTCGAGAGCATCGCAGGCGTGCCAGCGAGCCAGCGCTTCATGCCGGGGGCGGGGCGGTAGGCATCCTCGAACGCGAAGGGCGCGGCGTGGCCCATCCAGCCGGAGAGCGGGCTGGCGAGCGCGTCCTGCCAGCGCTTGGCGACGTAGAGGAACGCGGGCGCGCCGGGGCCGCCGTTGAGGTATTTGTACGTGCAGCCGACGGCGAGATCGGCGTTAGCGCCGTTCAGGTCGATCGGGACCGCACCGACGCTGTGGCTCAGGTCCCAGAGCATGAGCGCGCCGGCATCGTGCGCGCGAGCGGTCCAGGCGGTCATGTCGAAGCGGTCGCTGGTCTTGTAGTGGACGTGGGTGAGCAGGAGGACCGCGGTGTCGTCGTCGAGTGCTGCAGCGAGGTCTTCGCGGCCGACGACCTTCAATCGCGCACCGGATACGCAGGCGACCGCGCCTTCCGCGATGTGGAGATCGGTGGGGAAGTTGCCGGCTTCGCTCACGACCGTGTGACGCTCGGGATTGCTGCGAAGAGCGGCGACCAAGGCCTTGAAAAGATGCGTCGAGGTCGTGTCGCCGATAATGACCTCGTCCGCGGCCGCGCCGATCAGCGGCGCGATCTTAGCGCCGATCCGCTGGGGGGCCTCGATCCAGCCTTCGTTCCAGCTGCGGATGAGGCGGTTACCCCATTGGCGGGTGGCGACATCGGCGAGCGCTGCGGCCGTGGCCTTGGGCAGCGCACCGAGCGAGTTGCCGTCGAGGTAGATCACGCCTTCCGGGAGCGCGAACTTATCGCGGTACGCGGCGAGCGGATCGTTCGCGTCGAGCGCGCGGGCGTCTTCGAGGGTCACTGGCTCTTTCCGAAATAGGACAGGATCAGGCGTTTGGCCTCGGCCCAGGCAGGCGTTTCTGGCGCGATCAGTTCGACATGGCCGGTCGCGGGGATGGTGTGGAGCGTGGCGGTGTCGCCGGCCGCAGTTGCCTTGGCGACATAGTCGGTCGCCATGACGAAGGGGATGATCCGGTCTTCGTGGCCGTTGACGAGGTCCTGCTTCACGCCGAGCGGCAGGAGGCGCGGGACAGACGTGTCGGCGTAGACGTCCGGATGTTGAGGCGTGGGCGCGCCGACGAGTTTCGCGACGACTTCGGTGCCGCAGCCATTGTCGGCGTTGGTCGCGGTGGCTTCGAGATCGGGCAGGCCGCCGAGGCTGACGACGTGGCGGATGCGGAGTGGGTGCGCGATGTGGAGGGGGCTCGTCGTCGGAAGCTTCGCGCGGGCGGCGAGCCAGAGCGCGAGATGACCACCGGCGGAGTGGCCGATCGCGAGCACGCGGCGCGTATCCAGGTTGAACGTCTTGGCGCTGACCTTGAGTTGGTCCGCAGCCTTCGCAGCATCCGCGAACGTACCGGGATAGCCGCCGCCGCTCCGGTCGACGCCTCGATAGTCTATGTTCCAGACCGCGACGCCAGCGTTGCGCAGGTCGTCGGCGATCCAGTTCATCAGGCTGCGATCGGCGATGCTCGTCGTCCAGCAGCCGCCGTGGACCATTACGACCACCGGGAAGGGCCCCTTGGTCTTGCCCTTGGGGAGCCAGACGTCGACCTTCTGCATCTGGTCGGTGCCATAGTCGAGGGTCGCATCGGGCACCGGTTTCGACCGCTTGGTCAGGTCGGGCCAGGTTAGCAGCTTGGGCGGCGGGGGAGCGGGCGTTTGCGCCATGACAGGCATGGACAGGGCAGCGAGCGCGAGAAAGGCGAGGCGGATCATAAGGTTGGTGTAGCGGGCTCGATCGACCGCGTCATGCGGGCATATCGTCGTGATCGAACGTGCAGGCCGCGACGTACGTTCATGCTTTGATCGTTTCGTTCGCGGCTGCTATCGCTGCGCGCAATGGCCACCGATTTCAAAGATCCGTTCGACTCCATCGTCGACGCCCCCTTCGACAGCGCGCTGTCCGAGCGGTATCTCGTCTATGCGCTATCGACGATCACCGCGCGGTCGCTACCCGACGTGCGCGACGGGATGAAGCCCGTGCATCGGCGCCTGCTCTGGGCGATGCGGCTGCTCAAGCTCGATCCGGCGCAGGGCTACAAGAAATGCGCGCGGGTCGTCGGCGACGTCATCGGCAAATATCACCCGCACGGCGACCAGTCGGTCTACGACGCGATGGTCCGCTTGGCGCAGTCGTTCGCGATGCGCTATCCGCTGGTCGACGGGCAGGGCAATTTCGGCAACATCGACGGCGATAACGCCGCCGCCTATCGCTATACCGAAGCGCGGCTGACGCAGGTCGCGATCGACCTGATGGACGGGCTCGACGAGGATGCGGTCGCGTATCGCCCGACCTATAATGGCGAGGATCACGAACCCGAGCTGTTCCCGGGGTTGTTCCCGAACCTGCTGGCGAACGGCGCAAGCGGGATCGCGGTCGGCATGGCGACGAGCATCCCGCCCCACAACGCCGCCGAACTGCTCGAGGCGGCGATCGTCCTGATCGATACGCCCGATGCTGACGACGTGGCGATCTTGGAGCACGTGAAGGGGCCCGATTTCCCGACCGGCGGCCTCGTCGTCGATCCGCCCGCGGTCATCCGCGAATCCTACGCGACCGGGCGTGGTGGCTTTCGCGTCCGTGCCCGGTGGGAAACCGAGCGGGAGAAGGGCGGCGGCTGGCAGCTGATCGTCACGGAGATCCCGTACGGCGTCCAGAAGGGCAAGCTGATCGAGCAGATCGCCGATCTGATCAACGCCAAGCGCCTGCCGATCCTTGCCGACGTGCGCGACGAATCGGATACCGAGATCCGCATCGTGCTCGAACCGCGCAGCCGCACGGTCGACCCGCAGATCCTGATGGACGGGTTGTTCCGGCTGACCGACCTCGAGACGCGGATCAGCCTCAACCTCAACGTGCTCGACAAGGATCGCACGCCGCGCGTTATGTCATTGCGTGAGGCGCTGGCGGCGTGGGTCGATCACCAGTTCGTCGTGTTGCGCCGGCGGACCGAGCATCGGCTGGCGAAGATCGCCGACCGCGTAGAGCTGCTCGACGGCTATCTGATCGCGTATCTCAATCTCGACCGCGTGATCGAGATCATCCGCACCGAGGATGAGCCGAAAAAGGTGATGATCGCCGAGTTCGCGCTCACCGATCGCCAGGCCGAGGCGATCCTCAACATGCGGCTGCGATCTCTGCGGCGGCTCGAAGAGTTCGAGATCAAGACCGAGCGCGACAAACTCGACAAGGAGCAGGCGACGCTGGCGGCGTTGCTGGCGGATCCGAAGAAACAGCGCGCGCGGATGAAGCGCGACATGGCGAAGATCCGCGATCGATACGGGCTTGAGACCCCACTCGGCAAACGGCGGACGACGATAGAGGAGCACGCGCCGACACGCGACATCCCGCTCGAGGCGATGATCGAGCGCGAGCCGATCACCGTGATCCTGTCGCAGCGCGGCTGGATCCGGGCGATGAAGGGGCACAACGATCTCGCGAGCCCGGAAGCGCTGAAGTTCAAGGAGGGCGACGGCCCGGCCTATGCATTCCATGCGCAGACCACCGACAAGCTGTTGCTCGCGGCGGAGAACGGGCGGTTCTACACGCTGGCGGCGGACAAGCTGCCGGGCGGTCGTGGGTTCGGGGAACCGGTGCGGGCGATGATCGACCTGGACGGCAGCATCGGGATCGTCGCGCTGCTGCCCGCGAGCAAGCATCCGAAACTGCTGGTGGTCGCTACCGACGGGCGCGGCTTCTCGGTGAGTTCGGCAGAAGTCGTCGCCGAAACCCGCAAGGGCAAGACGGTGATGACGCCGCGGCCGGGCGCGCATTTGAAGATCGTCCGGCCGATCGGACCGAATGACGACTACGTCGCGGCGATCGGCGACAACCGGAAAATGCTGGTGTTCCCGCTTGCCGAACTGGTCGAGATGACGCGCGGGCAGGGGCTCCAGTTGCAGCGCTATCGCGACGGCGGACTTGCCGATGCGATCACGTTCGTCTTTGCCGAAGGGCTCAGCTGGGCGATGGGCGGCGGCACCGGCCGGACCCGGACCGAATCGGACCTTGGCCCATGGCGTGCGGCCCGCGGGGCGGCGGGTCGGATGCCGCCAACGGGGTTTCCGCGCGATAATCGGTTCGGATAATGGATGAGAAAGGCCCCATTCAGGGTCCTTCAGAGCCTCTTAACGAACCCGCGGTACCGGGGGGCATGCCATCGCCCGCCCTCGAAGAGACTGTAAAGCCGATCGTGACGAGCGACCTGGTCGCGCGCGGGCTTGAACTCGTGCCGATCCCTGCAGTCCACGTGGTAATGAACGCCGGGCAGCTCGACCTGTTCGCCGTGAACCGTGCGTATCGCTTGGCGGGGTTCGGCGTCGTTGCCGAGCGCTCGCCGATGATCGCCGAACTGGGCGACAAGATTCGTTCGTTCCTGGGTTCGCAACAGATCAGGTCCGATTTCGATTGGGCGATGGGCGACGAGATAGATTGCCGACACTACCGCGTCACGATCGCGCGATCGGACCCGAAGTTTCGGGATCGGTGTACGATCAGTTTCATCGACCTGACCTCGCAAGTGCAGACCGAGCGAAGCCTGCGCCGCGAGATGACCACCGACAGCCTGACGGGACTGCTCAACCGCGAAGGGTTCGCGGATCTGATCGAGGAAATCGAGGATCACAAAGCAAGCGCGGTGCTGGCGATCGACCTCGATCGGTTCGGCCGGCTCAACTCGTGCCTCGGGTCGCTTGCAGGCGACGAATTGCTCATTACCGTCGCGCGTCGGATCAAGGGCGCACTGCGCGCACGTGATACGCTGGCGCGGATCGGGGGCGATCAATTCGGTGTCCTCATGTCGATCGACAGCGATCGTGAGGAAGCGCAGGCACTGGCCGAGCGAATCCACAAGACGCTGACGACGCCGTTTCGCCTGACCGGTTACGAGATCAGCGTCGAATGCTCGGTCGGCATCGCCTATGGTGCCGACGAAGCCGGCGACAGCGTCGAGCTCGTCCGCCATGCGCAGTTCGCGGTTAAACGCGCCAAGGTCAACGGTCGCGCCGAATTCTACCAAGTCCAGGATTTCGCGATTGCCCGCGCGCAATTCGGCATGGAGACCGCGCTACGTCGCGCAATCGAGCACCGCGACCTGCGTCTCGCCTATCAGCCGATCTGCGATCTGACGACAGGCCGGATCGTCTCGTTCGAAGCGCTGGCACGATGGACCGACCAGGACGGACACGAACATTCGCCGACCGAGTTCATCGCGGTTGCTGAAGAATCGGGCCTGATCGTGCCGCTAGGGCGATGGGCGATCGAGGAAGCTGCGGAGACGCTGGCGCGTTGGGATGCCGCCAATGGCGGACCGTGCGGCGTCAGGCTAGCCGTGAACCTGTCGGCAATTCAGCTACAGCGCGATGCGATCGCACCTGTGCTGCAGGCGGCCCTCGACTCGACCGGGCTCGCCGGAAACCGTTTTACGCTGGAGCTCACCGAAAGCGCGATCGTCTCGGATCCGGACCGGATAGCGGTCACGATGCACGCGCTGAAAGAACTTGGTACGAAGCTGGCGATGGACGACTTCGGGACTGGCTATTCGAACCTAGCCTCCTTGCAGAAGCTGCCGATCGACATCCTCAAGATCGATCGCAGCTTCGTGACCGGGATGCTCGCGGACCGCGACAAGGTGTCGATCGTCCGCGCGATCCTCAGCCTCGCGCAGGCGCTGGGAATGCGGACGACGGCCGAGGGAATCGAAACGAACGAACTCGCGCAGACGTTGGCCGCATTGGGCTGCACCTACGGGCAGGGGTATTTCTATGCGCGACCGCTGGAGGCGGATGCTGCGTATGCGATGATCCACTCCGGCGTTACCGCGAACTAGGCGGAGACCTCCGCCACCATCTCGTCGGCGATAACAGACACGCGCTCAGCGGCAGGGAATCCTTCCGCGATCCACTGCGTTTCGACCCGGCGAAGCATTGCTGCGACATCGGGACCTTTGCGAAGGCCGCGTTCGACCAGGGCCCCGCCGGAGAATGGAAACACGGGCGGTGTCCAGTTCTTGATCGCGGATACGTCCTTGCCGGCGATGAGCAAGCGGTCGACCGCACTGGGCACGCCGACGCGATAGGCCAATGCGAGCGAACCTTCTTCACCGGGACCGGCGGTGGCGGCGATCAGGCGTTTGCGATCGATGTTGGAGAGCTTAAGCCGCGCGCCGACCGCTTCGGCCGCAGCGGGGGCGATGGCCATGGCGAGCCGACGGATCGAGTCGGGTGCAATACCTGCCTCCGTCTCGCGCTCCGCCAGAACGCCGAGACGCGCTGCTCCCTGTGCATCGATCTCGGGCAGTACAGCGCGAAAAATGCCGCGCTCGACCATCAACGCGACCACCGGCACGGCGTTGGCGGCGACCAGCAGCTTTAGGACTTCACTCGCGACGCGCTCGCGAGAGAGCGCCATCAAATCGTTGGCGCGCGCAGTACAGGCGTCGAGGCCTGCCTCGTCGATCGTCGTGCCGAACCGGGCGTGAAAACGGAAGAACCGGAGGATGCGGAGGTGATCCTCGGCGATCCGCTGCAACGGGTCGCCGATGAAGCGCACGCGCCGTGCCGCGAGGTCGTCGAGGCCGCCGAAATAATCGAAGATCTCGCCGGTCGCGGGATCGGCGTAGAGCGCGTTCATCGTGAAGTCGCGGCGCGCAGCGTCTTCGCGCCAGTCATCGGTATAGGCGATGATCGCGTGGCGGCCGTCGGTCGAGACGTCGCGGCGCAATGTCGTAACTTCGACCGGACCCGCTAGCGTGACGGCAGTAATCGTGCCGTGTGCGAGGCCGGTCGGAACCGCCTTGATCCGCGCATCCTGAAGTCGCTCGATCACCTCCTGTGGGGGCAGGCGCGTGGCGATATCGACATCGGCGACGTCGATCCCGAGCAGCGTATCGCGCACCGCACCACCGACGAAGCGCGACTCGCCCTCGGTCGCACCCAGAACCTTCGTCAGTGCTGCGAGACCGTCACGGTCGCGCCACGGCGCAGCCGGGAGTATCAAGACCACCTCAGGCGGCGGGCGAGGTTGACGATCATCGCCGCGGTCGCACCCCAGATGCGCCGCTCGTTCCACATGATCTCGTAGTAATGCCGGTCGTGGCCCTGCCATTCGAGCGTCGCCTCGACATGGTTCGCCTCGTCGAGCAGGAACGCGAGCGGAACTTCGAAAACGCTCGCGACCTCGGCTTCGCTCGGCTGGAATACGAGGTCGGGCGGGATGATGCCGATCACCGGCGTCACCTGGAATCCGGTGACGGTGCGATAGCTGTCGGCCTCGCCGATCACGGTGACGTGACCGCGGGGCAGCGCGATCTCCTCCTCCGCTTCACGGAGCGCGGCGGTGACGACGTCCTCGCCGGGGTCGATCCGGCCGCCAGGAAAGGCGATCTGGCCGGGGTGGCGGCTCATCGTGTCGGTGCGCTGCGTCAGGATCACGCCGGGATCGGCGCGATCGGTGACCGCGATCAGCACCGCGGCCGGCAGCAGCGTGTCGGCGGCGGTGAGATCGCCGTCATGCTGGTCGCCGGTGAGCAGGATCATGTGCGACCCGGCGCCCTTCGCCAGCGCCGCGGTCATCCGTTCCGTCAGACTCATGCAGCAGGCTCCAGCGGAAAGAACGCGCCATCGCTCCACAGGCCGGCAGGAGTCGCGTCGTCTGCGATCGCGCGGTCGGCGAGTTCGTAATAGACTGAGCGGACCACCAACGCCTCCATCCCGCCGCGGACGGCGAGATACGGACGTGGGCCGCCATCTCCGTCGGTCGTGTCCTCGACGAAGCGCAGCGGATGCTCGGGGCCAGCGGTGACGAGGTCGCCGGTGTTCAGCCGGAAGGCGAGTTTCGCATCGCGACCGCTGCCCTCGGCCTTCATCTCGACTGCGATGAACGGTGCGTCCTCGACCTCGATATCGAGCTTCTCGACCGGCGTGACGAGGACGTGGCTGCCGTCGGGTTCGCGACGCAGGATCGTCGAGAACAGCCGGACCATTGCGGGACGACCGATCGGCGAGCCTTGATGATACCACGTGCCGTCGCGCGCGATCCGCATCTCGCTGTCACCGCAATGCGTCGGGTTCCATTTCTCGACCGGTGGCAATTTGGCCTCTTCGACCAGTTTGGCGATCTCGGCGAGACTGAGCGAGGCGATATCGGGGATGGCATCCATGGGCATGGCGGCGGACTAGGCGGGCAGGGAGCCGAGGTAAAGCGGCGCCTTATACGGATGCGGTGACCGGTACGCTTTCCGCCAACCGTGGGCCCAACATACCGGCGGTTTCCGGCACTGCATCGCCGCGCGCGAGCAGGCGGTGGCGCTCGACTGGGCCGGGGGCGTTCCAGCGGGCGGTGCGCTCTGCCGAGAAGCCGAAGAAGCGGCCATAATAGTCGGGGTCGCCGATCAGCATGAGTGCGTCGTCAAGCCCTTCGGCGACGGCGGCGTCGAGTGCCTGGGTCATAAGGCGGCGACCGATGCCGTCGCCCTGATGATCGGGCGCAACGGCAACCGGGCCGAGCATGACGAGGGGCAGCATCCTGTCTTCGTCGATCAGGGCGATCGGCCAGCACTGGATCGACCCGACTAGCGTGCCGTCCTCGACCGCAGCGAAGCTGAGCGCTGCGACCGGTTTGGCGCCGCCACGGATCGTGTAGGCCGTGCGCGTGAATCGATCGGGTCCGAAGGCGGCATCGAGCAGCATCTCGACCGCAGTTGGATTGATGCTGGCAAGAGGGACGAGAGTGATCAACGGTATCTCCTGTCCCGAACACGCCGTACAAGCGCGAAGGGCAGCGCGCTTTAGCCTCGGCGACGCTGAACGCAAGGATAACCGGACTGGGGCGGACTGACCGTGCACCTGCGGAGTTGCGCTCGAAGGCGTGTCTTTCATCTCGCCGTGCGTCTGCTAGAGGCGCGCATATGGAAGACAGTCTTCAACTCGAAGTCCACGATCTCGAAGTGCAGGTCCTGACCGGCATCTATTCGGAAGAGACTCACCTGCCGCAGCCGCTGCGGATCTCGCTGACCGTCGATATGGTCTGTCCGAAGCGATTCGCGCCGGATACGCCGCTGTCGGCCTCGAAGAATTACCTCGACCTCAAGAACGCCGCGACCACCGCGTTGCCGCCCGGCGTCCATTTCACGCTGATCGAAGGCGTCGCGGATCATATCTGCGAGACGCTGTTCCTCCAGGATGCGCGCGTGCTGCGGGTGCAGGTCAAGATCGTGAAGCTCGCGATTGCGGAAGCCGACGAGGCGATCGGCGTGACACTCGTCCGCCACCGCCGCTGATCCGCGTGCTGCTGGCACTGCGACCTGACGGGGATATCGCGGCGCTGGTACGCCGCGCGGTCGGCGCGTCGCGGATCGTGTTGATCCCGGCGACCCTAGATCCGCTGACTATGGCGCAGGCCAGGGCGGCAATCGGGCCGCTCGCGATCGACCTGGCGCCCGCGGTGCGCGTCAATGCGGTTACGGCAGCTGAAGGCGCCGATCCGGCTGACGTGGATGCGGCCGTGACGTTCCTCGAAAACGCGCCATCGACCACCGGGCAATTGCTCGACATCCGCCCGCGCTGACCCTGAACGATCCTCCTTCACGGAGGAGATCGTGACGATTATGCCTAGCTCTTGCGAGTTCGGCCGCACGGTCCCAGCGCGGCCAGGACGAATGCATAGTCCTCGCGGGCGATCGTAGCGTCCGGGGCCTCCAGCGATCCCGTGCTCCGGTCCGGCAAGGTCTCCGGCAACGCACAGGTAAGCCGGTACCAGAGCAACGTCTCCGGCGCCGGCGGCGCGGCCGACTCGTCGACGATCTCGCTCAACGCGACCGCCCAGCGTGGCTGCTCGCCTGGGCGCCGCAGGACGGACAGCGATACCGGACGCTGGTCGGCGGTCGTCAGGAAAATCTGGGTCTCGCCTTCGCCGGGTAGCGCGCCCGGCACGTGGAAGGCGTTACCGACACCGGTGATGACAGGCGGCGCATCGCTCGCCAGCGCATCGCGGGCGATCTTCCGTGCGCGTGCATCGGCGGTCGGCGTCCAGTCCAGCTGTGCGTCGGGCGCGACCAGCTGGACCTGGTTCACCGCGCCGGGCACGGGTCTGGCGAATATCAGTACGCGCGCCTTCTTGAACTTGGGCACGCGTCCGCCGGTGTCGGGCATCACGTCGAGCAGATACCCGATTCGCGGGGGCAGCCCGTCGGCGCCGCGGATCAGCGCGGTGACGTCGACCTCGATATATAGTCTGACATGACCCGCAGCGAGATTCGGTGCCTCGGCCGGCTTGATCTTGGTCGTCGATCGGACGGTCGCGTCGGCGATCACGGGCGCGGCCAACACGAGGTCCGCTATGTCGGAATAACCAATGCCGCCAACCGCATCGCGCTGCACCGCGCCCTGTGGCACACCTGCGCTATCGGCGGAAACCTGGGGTGCGGCCAGGGTTTGCTGAGCGCTGACAGGCGCCGCCGCGATGACGACGGAGAGGGCCGAAGCCGTAACGTGAAAGAGAAGATTCATGTCTTCAGGCTACGCTACGCAAGCTGAACGATACAGAAATAATTCTGCCATCCTATGGTTGTACGTTTGTTGCGTCCGACAAAGCGTTTGCGTGTCGCAGAACGTGGCGATAGGACTTGCTCACTGCCCCGTGGTTATTCCGGCCAACGGCAGACGCATGTGCCGCGTACCCAGTGCGGGAACGTGCGTACGGAGCAGGCAGATTAAGGGAGTGTCGTTTCTGAATGGCCTATACTGACCAAAAGATGTCCGGAGGCAAAATCGTCGCGATCGTGATCGTCGCGCTGATTCATGCGGCCTTGGGCTATGCTTTCGTCACTGGCCTCGCGTATCAGTACGTGAAAAAGGCCCAGGAAAAAATGACGACGTTCGACGTGGAGCCGCCACCGCCGCCGCCTCCGCCCGACGAGCCCCCGCCGCCGCCGCCTGACCAGCCCAACCTGCCGCCGCCACCGACCACGGTCGTGACGCCGCCGCCTGTCGTGGTCACGCCGCAACCAGCGCCCGCGCTGACGACGTCGAGCATCATCCCTCGGTTCCAGCCGACGGCTCCGCCGTCGCCGCCGGCACCGCCGGCACCGGCTGCACCGCCGGCACCGCGCGTGTCTCAGGCTGCTGGTCTGAAGGGTAACCCAGGGCAGTATTTCGGCGCGGACAACTATCCGCCGTCGGCACAGCGCGAGGGTGCTCAGGGTCGTGTTTCGGCGAAGCTGACGATCGGTACGGACGGTCGCGTGACCGACTGTTCGGTGACGTCTTCCAGCGGCAATACGACGCTGGATGATGCGACCTGCCGGATTTCCAAGGCCAAGGTGCGGTTCACGCCGGCCAAGGACGAGAACGGTAATCCCATGACGTCGTCGTACCAGCTGAACATCAGGTGGGTCCTGCCAGAAGATTGATCCACCTACCGTCAACCGCACCAGATAAAATTCAGTCAGAGGACTAAGCGAACCATGATCACCACCATTCTTGCAGCGGCAGCGCCCGCCGCAGCCGACGCCAACCCGTACGGCCTGCAAGCCGCTCTTCGCGAAGGCGGCCTGATCTCGCAGACCGTGTTCGGCATTCTCGTGCTGATGTCGGTCGTGTCGTTCTACATCCTGTTCTCGAAGCTGTTCGAGCAGCAGAAGATCATCGGCCAGGGCAAGCGCGTTCGCCAGGCCTTCTGGTCGTCGAACAGCCTTCGCGAAGGTTCGGCCAAGCTCGAGAAGAACTCGGCCTACAAGCAGATCGTCGACGACGGTCTGGCCGCTCAGGAGCAGCATTCGAAGCTGACCGATCCGGTCGAGGCGCATGACTGGCTGCACGGTTCGCTGGCGCGTTCGGAAGCCGCGATCAACTCGAAGCTCGGTGGCGGTCTCGCCTTCCTCGCAACGGTCGGTTCGGTTTCGCCGTTCATCGGTCTGTTCGGTACGGTTATCGGCATCTACCGCGCACTCGTGAAGATCGGCGCATCGGGTCAGGCATCGATCGACAAGGTCGCAGGGCCGGTCGGTGAAGCCCTGATCATGACTGCACTTGGTCTGGTCGTCGCGGTTCCTGCCGTTCTGTCGTACAACTGGCTGCAGCGTCGCAACAAGTCGATCGCAGAGGACCTGTCGGCCTTCTCGAACGACGTGCTCGGCTTCCTTGCTTCGAACGGTGCGGTTCGTCCGTCGATTGCTGGCCCGGCCAAGCCGGTTACGAAGCCTGCCACGACGACCACGACTGCCGGCCAGACCGGTGGCGTACCGCGCGCCAACTAAGACGCGAAAGGCGGGGCTGCTGCCAGCAGTGGCCCCGCTTCATTGCCGCCGGCAGTTCCGGTGGCGATCAAATGGATAGGATAGTTCGCACATGGCGATGAGTGTTGGTGGCGATTCCACCGAGAGTTCGATATCGGACATCAATACGACGCCGCTGGTCGACGTCATGCTCGTGCTCCTGATCATCTTCCTGGTGACGACGACCGTCGCGGTCCAGGCTGTGCAGCTGAAGCTGCCGGATGTTCGTTTCGATCCGACGATGACCAAGCCTGAGAACGTCTCGCTGTCGGTAACGTCGGCTGGCGGACAGTGCCAGGTGTACTGGGGGCTTTCGCCGGTAACGCACGAAGAGCTGCTGCAGCGCGCCGTCGACAAGCTGAAGGCTGAGATCGCACGTCAGGGCGGTGTCAACGCGGCTGGTCTCGAATTGCCCGAGGCTCATATCCGCGGCGACGTGAACGCACCGTATCGCTGCATCGGCGCGACGATCTACACGATGCAGCAGGCTGGGTTCGCCCGCGTCGGCTTCATCTCCGAACCGCCTCCCGGCGGCACCACCGAACGTTGATGGCGAACGCTGATGCCGAACGCTGATGATCGCTCGGACGTATTTAGGAGTAGTATAAGATGGCAATGAGCGGCGGCAAAGAAGATGGCGCGCCGATGATGGAAATGAACATGACGCCGTTGATCGACGTCCTGCTCGTTCTCCTCATCATGTTCATCATCACGATCCCCATTCAGACGCATGCGGTGAAGGTCGACCTTCCGGTCAACAGCAAGAACCAGCCGCAGAACCCGGTCGATCCGCAGAAGAACAAGATCTCGATCGATCCCGCTGGTACGGTCGCGTGGAACGGTTCGCCGGTCGACGAGGTCACGCTGCGCCAGTATCTGGACCAGTCCGCCGGCATGACGCCAGAGCCCGAACTCCACTTCCAGCCCGATCCTGAGTCGAAGTATGAAGTGGTCGATCGCACGCTGGCCGTGATCAAGCGGTCCGCGATCACCAAGCTCGGCTTCATCGGCAACGAGCAGTATCGCAACGCCTTCTAGGTCCTGCTGCGTACAGTATCGAACGTCCAAAGGGCGGTCCTCCGGGGCCGCCCTTTTTTTATCGTCCGGACGTCGCTGAACGGCGGACGAACGGCAGCGGCGGAACGCGTCGTGGTGCATCGAAAGGAGATAATCGGCTCGCGGGACCGAACTTGATCAATGTGCTTGTATGACAGTCATCGAAGTGACACACCGTTGTCACAAAAATGAAACCTTCCGATACGCGAAGGTCAGAGGAGATGGATGATGCGCAAGACCGTCCTGTTCGTTCTAGCAACTCTGGGTGCAGCCACGCCGGCGTTGGCGGACCAGTCCGCGTCGACCGATCGCACCGGCTACGTCGCGATCGCAGCGGGCGACCTGTCGATGGCGGAACAGCGCATCGTTGCCGAGCGGAAGATCTTCCCGCAGCGTCCCGAGCTCATGCTCAATCTGGCATCGGTCTACCACCGTACCGGTCGCGAGTCGGAGGCACGCGCGCTGTATGCGGCCGTGCTTGAGCGCCCAGCGGTCGCGATGGACCTGCCATCGGGCGCAGTGGCGTCCTCGCACGATCTGGCCAGCCGCGCATTGGCGCGGCAATCCCAACAGATCGCGACTCGCTAACTACCTTGTTCTCCCGCGAAGGCGGGAGCCCAGTCTGGGTCCCCGCCTTCGCGGGGAAACAAGGTTCGGGCGGTCGATCGTAGGTGCGTGGCGGCGGACAGCTATCAGCGGTAACGCTCTACGCCGTTTGTATAGATCGCCAATGGCGGCGGGTGGAATGTCTTCGATCGGGCGGCGATCCGACGACGTGTCGTGCTCTGTCCGCTTGCAACCTTACGGTCGTTAGCAGCCGGAAACGCCGTCAACCACGGCAAGCATCTCACTACCCCTGCGAAGGCCGGGGACCAGTTAGGAGCCGCTGCCAACTGGGCGGTGAGCGTCATCACCGAGACCTCACCACCTGGACCCCGGCCTTCGCCGGGGGGGGGTGGCCAGAAGGGCATGCCGGTTACCCACTGCTTACGAGTGGCTGCCAAGTTGCGGGGAGCATCGCGGAATCGCGCAGTTCGGCGACATGAAGCAATTAGATCAGGTTTAACGCTGAGCAACCGTCTGCGGTGGTCTCGCCCGAGCCCTGAGCCCAACCCTAAAGCCGCGGCAGCGTCACCCCCCGCTGCCCCATATATTTCCCCGCCCGATCCGCATAGCTCACCTCGCAAGGCTCGTTACCCTTGAGAAACAGGAACTGGCACGCGCCCTCGTTCGCATAGATCTTGGCCGGTAGCGGCGTGGTGTTGGAGAATTCCAGCGTCACATGGCCTTCCCATTCCGGCTCCAGCGGCGTCACGTTGACGATGATGCCGCACCGCGCATAAGTCGACTTACCCAGGCAGATCACCAGCACGTCGCGCGGCACGCGGAAATACTCCACAGTGCGGGCGAGCGCGAAGCTGTTCGGCGGGATGATGCAGACGTCGGTCTTGCGGTCGACGAAGCTGTTTGCCGCGAAGTCCTTCGGGTCGACGATCGCGCTGTCGACGTTGGTGAAGATCTTGAACTCGTCGGCAACGCGCGCGTCATATCCGTAGGACGACAGCCCATACGAGATGCAGCCGTCGCGGCGCTGCGCTTCGTGGAACGGTTCGATCATCGCATCGCCCAGCGCGCGCTCGCGGATCCAGCGGTCGGACATCACGGACATGGCAACTCCCTTTTCGCGAGCGGCTTTCGCCCGGATGCGGGCGGACGGCAAGAGGCACACGCCGAATCACGTGCAGCCCCGTCCGCACGCCCCTCCCGAAGCGCCTACTGACGCGCGTAGGCTATTGATGCGGTCGAGCGGTGGCGTCACAATGCAACGTCACGATCGCCGCGATCGAGACTGCGCCATCGGTGCTGGCCCGACGGCTAGAAGGGAAGCTGGCTTGAAGTTCATCGAGACCCCGTCACCCAATTTCGACGATCGTTCGCTGCCCATCACGATGATCGTGTTGCATTATACCGGCATGAAGGACGGCGCGTCCGCGATCGCCCGGTTGCGCGATCCAGAGGCAAAGGTGTCGTCGCATTACCTGGTCGAGGAGGACGGCACGGTCCTGCGCATGGTCGCGGAGGACAAGCGCGCCTGGCATGCGGGCAAATCGCACTGGCGCGACGTCGACGACGTCAACTCCGCGAGCATCGGTATCGAGATCGTCAATCCAGGCCATGAGTTCGGGTATCGCCCTTTCCCGCCCGAGCAGGTCGCTTCGGTCGTGCAACTGGTCGCCGAGATCAAGGATCGTCACGAGATCACGCGCGGCAACATAGTCGGCCATTCGGATATCGCGCCGGTGCGCAAACGCGATCCGGGTGAGCTGTTCCCATGGCACGAACTGGCGCGGCGCCGGCTGGCATTACCGCGACCGACCAAGAATCTGATGGACCCGGGCTGGACCGAAGGCGGCTTCTGCCTCGCACTCGAACGCTTCGGCTACGACGTCGAGAACCGGATGGCAGCGACGATGGCGTTCCAGCGGCGCTTCCGTCCCGAACTGGTCGACGGCGAAGTCGATGCGGAGTGCCGGTGTATTCTTCTTGCGTTGTTGCTGCCCAAGCCGATGGGCGACGACTAATTACGATCCTCCCCCTGGCGGGGGAGGATTAAGCACCCCCGCTAAAAACGGTGGTGCATCGCCCGCACCCGCGCTAGGGCTCGCCTCGCCAGAGGGTCGGGCGGCCGCGGGTGTTTTCGGACACGCGAGGAAAGTCCGGGCTCCGCGAAACGACGGTGCCGGGTAACGCCCGGCGAGGGTGACCTCAGGGAAAGTGCCACAGAGAGCAGACGGCCAACCCTCGGCGCAAGCCGGGGCGGTCAGAGTGAAAGGGTGCGGTAAGAGCGCACCGCGCGCCTGGTAACAGGGGCGGCACGGCAAACCCCACCGGGAGCAAGATCGAATAGGGGTGGCACATGGGCTTCGTTTCAGCTCGTCACCCGGGTTGATTGCTTGAGGCGGCGGGCAACCGTCGTCCTAGAGGAATGGTCGCCTAACTTCCGTATCGAAGGATCGGAAATGGACAGAACCCGGCTTACAGACCCTCTGGCATCCTTCCCCGAACCATTGCAGACTGCGCAGATATAACGCTGGGCTGCGACGTGGGGAATGTGATGCGTATCAAGGCGATCGCGCTGTTGGGTGCAGGCGTGTTGGCGATGGCGGGTGGGCTTGTGCCTGTAGGCGCCCAGACGTCGCCGCCGTCCACGACGACGGTCCAGCAAGATTTTGACGCCGCAACCGCGCTCGATGCGAAGCCAGATCGCGCGGCGTCACTTGCTGCCTGGGAAAAACTGGGAACACGGACCAAGGCCGGGTCGCGCAGCCGCGGCATCGTGTTGATCCGCAAGGCGCCGATTCTGTTCGCGCTCAACCGCGCCGACGAGTCGGTGAAGGCTGCACGGGCGGGGCTCGCCTTGCTGCCGGCGGACGATGCCAGTCTTGCAGAAGACCGGACACGCGCCTTCCTCATCCTCGGCCAGGTCGCGACCGATACGCTCGATTATGCGGGCGCCGTGACCGCGCTCCAGCAGGCGGAGGCGAGCGCGATCAGTACCGCCGACAAGCTGGGCGCCATGCTGTCGCTGGTGACCGCGCAGATCTTCATCGATCCCACCGCCGCGGCGGCGACGTTGGCACGCAGCGACGCGTTGATCGGCACGGTGAAGCTCGAGAAGAGCGTCGCCGCGCGGTTCGCGCGTGAGCGGACGCTCCTGAAGCTCAACACCGGCGACATCGCCGGCGCCCGCGCCAGCGCGTTGCAGGCGATCCGGCTTCTTGGCGGCCTCGAAACGGACAAGGTCGATATCATGGACGCATCGGCGCGGTCCGATGCCGCGATCGCGTTCCTGCTGAGCGGCAATGCCGACGAAGCGCGGCGCTACATGGCCTATACCGGTGCAGGACGCATGGTGAAGGGATCGTTCGACCCTGCCGCGGAGATGCGCTCGCCCGATTGTGGCGGCGATGCCGGTCTCAAGCCGCAGGACGTCGCGGTGGTCGAGTTCAACATCGCGTCCGACGGCACGATCGACCAGGCGGCACCGATCTATGCCGCGGGTGGCGGCCAGGTCGCGCTCGAGTTCGCGCGGGCGGTCAAGGGTTGGTCATGGCCTGCCGAAAAGGTCCAGGCGATCCCCGCCTTCTATCGCTATCACGTGCGGGTCGAGATGCGCTGTTCGACTGCGTTCGAGCGGCCGTCGATCGACGACGGACTAGACGATGTCCTGGAACAGTGGCTGTCCAGCAAGGGCATCACGGTCGCCCCTGCACCGACCGGCTCGCAGGCGGCAGCACTCGCCGGACAGCGCGCCGAACTCGCATTGGCGACCGCCCAGTCGCCTAATGGTTTGCGTACGCTTGCCGCGATCTATCGCCTGACGAACAATCCTACGGTAGCGCGCGAAGAGCGTGCGGCCTTGGCTGCGCGGGGTCTGGCGATCGCCGTCGCCAACGATGCACCGCCTAGTGCGCGGCTGACGTTCGACCTGCCTGGACGCGTCGATGCGGTGACCGACATCTGGCGGCCGGGGGTATTCGAACGGACGTTGACGCCGATGGTATCGGAACCCGTTTACGCGAACGATCCGCAGGCGCGGGCGGCGATCCGGTTGATGATGGTCGATGGCGCCGTCGCACGAACGAGGAAGTCGGAGAAGAACAACACGGCGATCGTAACTCTTCGACAAGTGGCGGACGACAAAGCCTTGAAGCCGAACGACCCGCTGCGCGTCGGCGCGCTGATCCGGATCGCATCGATCGAAGAGCGCAACGGCGAGATCGACGCGGCGCGCGCGACGTTCGCCTCCAGTGGTCTGACCGCGAACCAGTGCGCGATCATGGATGCACCACCGAAGATGGTATCCCAGCCGGGATCGGAAGCGTTCCCGATGGAAGCGATGCGTTGGGGTTTCGAAGGGTGGACCCAGGTTCAGTTCGACATCGGCGCGGACGGCAACGTCATCAACCAGCGTGCGCTGTTGAGCTATCCCCCGTTCATCTTCTCGGAGGCGGGGACCAAGTTCTTCACCAAGGCCAAATACGCCAAGACGTATCGTCCCGACGGGGGGCTCGGTTGCGGCGCCACGACGACCCGTATCAAGTTCATGCTGCCAGATTCGGCGCGGCGCGGCTCGTAAGCGAAAGACAGCCCCTTCCCACGGCTAAGGTGGGAAGGGGGAACGCCTTACACCAGCACCTTGTCCGGCCGACCGACCTCTTCGAGCACGGTCGTCGAATCAATTTCCATCATCGGTTTGATCAGGCCGTCGCGAATGTCGTAGACCCAGCCGTGGAGCAGTACTTCCTGGCCGCGCGCAAACGCACCCTGGATCGTCTTGGTGCGCGCGAGCCTGACGAGCTGGTCACGGACGTTCACCTCGACCAGCCGGTTAACCTTCTGCTCGCGGTCGGGCTGCGCGTCGATCTCGTCGGCATGGTCGTGCAGCACGCAGCGCGCGGTGCTCAGCCAGTCGTCGACCGGGCCGGTGGTGCCGCCGTCGAGCGTCGCGCGGATCCCGCCGCACGCATAATGCCCACAGATGATGATGTGCCGCACGCCGAGCACGTCGATCGCGTATTGCAGTACCGACATCAGGTTCATGTCGTCGTCGTTGACGAGGTTCGCGATGTTACGGTGGATGAACATGTTGCCGGGCGGCGTCATGGTCATCTGTTCGGGGCCGACGCGGCTGTCCGAACAGCCGATCCACAGGAACTCCGGGTTCTGGCCGACCAGCTGGCGCTGGAAGAAGTCGGCGCTCTCCTCGATGATCTCGGCCGCCCACGCCTTGTTGGCGAGCAGGAGCTGCTTGTACTGCCTCATGCGAAACGGACCTCGGTCTGGGGGGCGTTGATCAGCTTGACCGTGCGCATCGCGAGATCGCCACGGATGAGCACGGTGATGCCACGATACTGCGCGCCCTTGATGAACGCGTTGATGATGTCGACGTTGTCGAGATCGACATAGCTGGTCGACGACAGGTCGATCAACAGGTTCGCATTGTCGGGCACCTTGGCGAGCGACTTCTGCAACTCGTATTTATGGATGAAGTACAGGTTGCGTCGCGCGCGGACGAGGCAGTCCTCGTCGTCGCAGGCAAAGGTGATCGCGGTGCGGAAGTTGCGCGCGACGACGAACACGAAGCCGACCGCCAGGCCGATGACGATGCCTTCGAGCAGGTCGGTGAACAGAATCGCAGCCACCGTCACGACGAACGGAATGAACTGCGTCCAGCCCTGCTTGAAGCGTTCGGTATACAGCTTCGGCTTGGTCAGCTTGTAGCCGGTCGCGATCAGCACTGCGGCGAGCGCCGACAGCGGGATCAGGTTCAGCACCGCCGGGATCAGCGCGACGCTGACCAGCAGCCAGAAGCCGTGCAGGATCGTCGACAGCTTGCTCTCGGCCTTGGCATCGACGTTGGCGGACGAACGTACGATCACCGAGGTGACGGGCAGGCCGCCGATCAGGCCGGACAGGATGTTGCCGCCGCCCTGCGCCATCAGCTCCCAGTTCTTGTCGGTCGAGCGACGACGCGGATCGATCTCGTCGACCGCCTTGACGCTCAGCAGTGATTCAAGGCTGGCGACGATCGCGAGCGTGACGGCGCTGCTCCAGACGATGCCCATCGTGATCCCGGAGAAGTCGGGGAAGGTGAACAGCGACGGGAATTGCGACAGCGTCTGGGTGATCGGAACCTGGACGAGATGGGTCGCCTGGAGCTGCCAGTCGGGCTTCACCGCGCCGAGCAGCATGTTGCCGAAGATGCCGATCAGCACGACGACCAGCGGGCCGGGGACGAAGCGCAACGGGCCGTCCTTGGGCTTGGCACCGTCCCACCAGAACAGGAAGGCGAGGCTGACCGAGGCGATCAGGATCGCGCCGGGGGTTACTGCTGCACTGAGGCTGTCGAGGATGCGCGAGAAGGTGTTGATGCCGTTCGCGGTGGTGAATTCGAAGATGCCCTCGGCCTCGCGGTCGAAACCGACGGCATGCGGGATCTGCTTGAGGATCAGGATCAGGCCGATCGCGGCGAGCATGCCGGTGATGACCGACGACGGCACGAACTCGCTGAGGATGCCGGCGCGGGTCAGCGAGAAGCAGATCTGGAGCACGCCCGCAAGGACCACGGCCATCAGGAACATCTGGTAGCTCGGCATGCTCTCGATCGCGGTGAGCACGATCACGGTCAGGCCGGCTGCGGGGCCGCTGACCGACAGCGGCGACTTGGAGAACAGGCCGACCGCGATGCCGCCGACGATCCCCGAAATGATGCCGGCGAACAGTGGCGCACCGGAGGCGAGCGCCACGCCGAGACAGAGGGGCAGCGCGACGAGCGCGACGACGATGGAGGCGGGAAGATCCGCGCGCCATGTGGTAAGCTTTGGAATGAGAGTCGGCACCAGGGCTCCTGTCCTTAAGGTGTCGGCCGGGAATACGTCCGCACCGGACGCATCTATCCATGCCACATGACAAATAGTTCATGTTCAGTAATCGATGAACGGTGTCTGACTCAAGGCGGAATGTTGCGCCGCGGAAGATTGTAGGATCGGGTGAGTTTCGGCCGTCTTCGCTGCGTGTGGTTGCGTTGTCCGTGGGGACGCCTATCTCGGGCCGCTATGGCTCGAAGCACGACACGATCTTCCGACTGGGGTTTCCCGCGCTGGCGCGAATATGGCGCAAGCACCGAGGCGGTAACCGTGCGGCTGTGCGATCGGCATGGCTGCAACGAGCCCGGCAATTGTCCGGCACCGAAATCGCCAAACAGCCCGGACCGCTGGTATTTTTGCATGAACCACGCTGGCGAATACAATCGCGGCTGGAATTATTTCGAAGGCTTGAGCGCGGAGGAAGCGGCCGAGCGCGAAGCTGCTGAGACGCGCACCGCGGACGGCTACACCGATCCCAAGCATTACGCCTGGGCCGGCTCGGGCGACGGCAGCCGCTCGCGCGACGAGATGCGCGCGTTGGAGGTGCTCGACCTCGAGCCCGACGCAACGTTCGAGGACGTGCGCGCGGCGTGGCGGCGGATGGCGAAGGCTAATCATCCAGACGTGCGCCCGAACGACAAGGATGCGGCGAAGCGGTTCCAGGGCGTGCAGGCGGCATACGAGGTCCTGAAGGTGGCCGAGGATCAGCGGACCTGGAAACCGGCGTGATCCGGGTCCTCGCCAGTCGCTGGCAGGGTAGCGTTCTGGTCTGCGGCAAGTGTTCGAAGAAGCTGGATGGTGGGTTTGGCGAAAAGGGCCGGACGTCCCTCGTGAAGCTGTTGCGTCAGGCACTCGGCGTCAAGAAGGGCCGCAAGGCGGATCGCGGCGTGGTCGAGGTCAAGTGCCTCGGGGTTTGTCCGAAGAACGCCGTGGTGATGGTCGACGGCGCGCGGCCGGACCGGTGGATGCTAGTGCCGGCCGGCGCAGATGTCGACGAGGTCGTCGCAACCCTTACCGAACACGAGAACTTGCCCTCACCCTCGCCGCCTCCGGCGTCTCTCCCTCTCCCCTGAGGGGAGAGGGAAGGGGCCCGCGGCCACTTGGCCGTGGGAAGGGTGAGGGCACGGTTTAGGCGTACCGCTCGGCCGTCTCCCGGATCAATGCGATCATGTTCGGAATCCCCTGCGTCCGGTTCGAACTCAGCTGCTTACTGAGATCGAACGGCGCCAGTTCCGCTTTAATGTCTGTCGCGACGATCTCACCCGGCGCCTGATCCTGCACCGTCAGCAACACGAGCGCGATGATCCCCTTGGTGATCGCCGCATTCGAATCCGCCAGGAAGTGCAGTCGACCATCGTCGGTCGTAGTCGGATAGACCCAGACCGAGGCCGAACACCCGCGCACCAACGTCGCGTCGGTCTTAAGCGCATCTGGCATTGGTTCGAGCTCTTTGCCAAGGTCGATCAGCAGGCGATAGCGGTCGTCGGGTTCGAGGAAATCATATTCCTCGCGAATGTCGGTGAGAGTTGCCATGCCTGTCGGGTAGCGGGTCGGCTTCAGCGCTTCAACACCATGTTCCCCCGCGAAGGCGGGGGCCCAGTCTGGACCCCCGCCTTCGCGGGGGAACAAGTCTCCTGGTCGGCGGCCCTAGAGATCCACCCCGGCCGCGATCGCCTCGAGCTTCTTGATCCGCTCCTTCAAGTCCGCGATCTCGATCCGCGACCCGGTCGACACTGCGACCGGCATCCGGCCGTCCTGCATGTGATCCAGCTCCATCCGCCGCAGCGAGAGCCATCCGCGCCATCCGGCCAATCCACCGGCGACGATCATCGCCAACCCCGCAAGGCTCGCCAGCGCCAGGGTGATATAGATATTAGGGTCTATCATGTCCGCCTCCTCTAGCGGTCGCGGAGCCGTTCGATCTCTCGGTCGAGATCGACGCTCTTGTGGTTGTCGGTGATCACGCGCTCCAGCACCTGGATGCGTTCCTTCATCTGCTGCACTTCGTCGCGCAGCCGCGCCGCTTCGGGATCGTTCATCAGCGATGTCCCCTCGGCATGGCGCGCGCTTGTGTGACGTGATTTGAAGATGCCGGTTATCATCACGATCAGGACGATCATCACGACCATCACCTGTGCACCGCTCATGATCCTGTCTCCTGTGATGTCTTCGCTCCGTGGAGCGAGGTAGCGTTGAGCGGGCGTTCGTCACGCAGCATCTCGATCTCGTCCGCCAAGTCGATCCCGCGGTCGGTAACGATCCGTTCGAGCACCCGCATCCGCTGTTCCAGCCGGTCGGTATGCGCCGCGTATTGCGCGGACTTCTCCGCGATCATCTGCGCATCGAGCTCCATTCGGCGGTTCTTGTAGGCGAACCAGGGGCGAACCACGACGCCACCAAAGATCGCGAGCAGTCCGCAGGAGATGCCGAGGATGGGAATGAGTATAGGGCTGATCATCGTCAGGCTCTCTCTTAGCGGTTGCGGAGTGCTTCGATCTCGCGAGCGGTGCGCTCGGCGGGATCGGTGGCAATGCGTTCGAGAACCGCGATCCGCTCCTCGAGGCGGGAAACCTGCCCGGTCAGGCGCTCGTTCTCACTGCTGAGCAATTCGACCTTCCGTTCGCCCGCTGCATCCTGCTTGTGCCCGCCGCCCCAGCTCATCGTATGGCCCCAGTCGTCGCTTGGCGGATAACCGTGCTTGGTACGGATCCAGTTGTTCGCGATCCAGCCGATGGTCGTGATCGCGATGATCGCAAGCACGAACCCAGGTCCACCCCATCCCATCCTACTATCCTCTCAGTTCGGTTGGAGGCGAAGCGCCTCGATTTCGCGCGCGGTGCGCTCGGCGGGATCGGTCGTGATCCGTTCGAGCACTTGGATTCGCTCCTGCAAGCGGTCGATTTGGCCGGTGCGGCGCTCGTTCTCGCTGTCGAGCAGCTTGATGCTGCGGTCCGCGTCCAGGTTCGCGGCCTTGACCGCAATCCGCGCCTTGCGGCGGCCAAAGGCCTGGATCATCAGCGTCGCTAGCGTGCCGAGCATCAGGCCCAGTATGAAACCTACTTCCGGTGGCATGGTATTTCCCCCTTTTGGATCGACGTCGCTTCTCAGCGCAGGCTGTCGATCTCCGCCGCGAGGCTGTTGCTTGAGCGGCTGGTATAGTGCGTCTCGATGTCGGCGAGGCGGCGGTCGATGTCGCGGAACTTGCTGCGGACCTCGGCGGTCGAGCGCTTCGGGTTCGAGCGGACGCCCTGCCAGAACTTCGCGTCGTCGGGCGTCTCGTAGAGGCCGAACGGCTTGGCATGGCCCATCCACGCGACCAGCCAATAGGCGATCAGCGTCCAGGGAAAGCCCCCGGCCAGCGTGAGAACGACCATCGCGACCCGGACGAATAGGACGTCGATCCCGGTATAATCCGAGATCCCGGCGCAGACGCCCTTCCACTTGGCATTCTGCTTATCGAGGTAGAATTGGGTGCGGCTGCCAGACATTTCAGTTCCTCCGATCCGAGGTGCGATCCAGATTGCTGTCGGACTGACGGTCCGACAGATACGGCGACTGCGTGGTGCCGAGACCCGGCTTCCAGTCGGGATTGTCCGCGGCGATGATCCGTTCGACGGTCATCACGCGGTCTTCGAGGCGGCGGGCGAGTGCCTGCATCTCGTCGAGCAGCCGTTCGTCTTCTTCGGTGATCCGCGGCGCCTGCTTCCACTTGGTGATGTAGTGCAGGATCACCCACGGCAGACCGATGAAGATCGAGACGACGGGCACGCCGACGGAGATAAAGTCATCCATCTCAATCGTCCTTCTTCATGCGCGCCTTGAGCGCGGCGAGCTGGGCGTCGACCTTGTCGTTGCTGCGCAACTCGGCGATTTCCTCTTCGAGCGTCTTGACGACCCCGAGCCCCATCGCATCCGCACGGCCCTCGGCCTCGTCGACGCGGCGGTCGAGGATGTCGAAGCGGCTGAACGCCTCGTGCGTCTTCGGGCCGTTGTACATCTCGCGAAGTCGCGTCCGGTTGTTCGCGCTCTCCAGTCGGGTCTGCACCGCGTTCTGCTTGGTGCGCGCCTCGCGGAGCTTGGTCTGGAGCTTGGCGATGTCCTCCTCCGACGCGCGGAGCGCATCGTCGAGCACGCCGACCTCGGCCTTCAACTGCTCGGCCATGTCGAATGCCTTCTGGCGCTCGACCAGGGCTGCCTTGGCGAGATCCTCGCGGTCCTTGCTCAGCGCCAGCTCGGCCTTCTCGGTCCAGTTGTCCTGGAGCTGCTCCAACTTCGAGATATGGCGGCGCATCTCCTTCTGGTCGGCGATGGTGCGCGCGGCGGAGGCGCGAACCTCGACCAGCGTCTCCTCCATCTCGAGGATGATCATGCGGATCATCTTCGACGGATCTTCGGCCTTCTCGATGAGATCGGCGAAGTTGGCGGCGACGATGTCGCGGGTGCGGGAAAAGATGCCCATGTAAATCCTACTCCAGGGGTCGGCCCGAGGCTCTTAGCGAGTCCGTCGGGAGTCTTATGCCACGATTGCGGTGGTTACCGCGATGGGCGTTGCGTTGGTTGCGATCGCGGGGCCGACTGCGCCGAGGACGCAGGTTGCGCTGACGACGATGGTGCAGAGGGTAGCGGCGACGGTGCGGGCAATGTTGGTGTTGAACATGGTGGGTCCCCTTTAAGGATGGTTGGTTCCGCTATTCGGCGGGTTGCCTGAAGCTTTGCACCTCTCGTGCCAGTTTCGAAAATGGCGGAATTGCAGGGGTTTGCGCGATTCTCGCCGCTGGGTCGGTACCGGAAGCTTGCCAAGAGTTGGGAATTCGCGCCACATCTTCGCCATGGAGCGAACAACCCAGGTCATCGGCGAGTCCGGCACGTTCATGGCGGCGCTCGAACGCGCATCGCGGGCGGCGGCGTTGGATCGTCCTGTGTTGGTGATTGGTGAGCGTGGCACGGGCAAGGAACTGGTCGCCGAACGCCTCCACCGCCTGTCGCCGCGGTGGGATCAGCCTTTGGTCATCATGAACTGCGCGGCGCTGCCAGAGACGCTGATCGAGGCGGAATTGTTCGGGCATGAGGCCGGCGCGTTCACTGGCGCGACCAAGGCGAGGGTAGGGCGGTTCGAGGAGGCCGATGGCGGCACGCTGTTCCTCGACGAACTCGGCACGCTGTCGATGGCCGCGCAGGACCGCCTGCTGCGTGCGGTCGAATATGGCGAGATCACGCGGATCGGCTCGTCGCGACCGATGCGCGTCGACGTGCGGATCGTGGCTGCGACCAACGAGCATCTCCCCGACAAGGTCGACCGCCACGAGTTCCGCGCCGATCTGCTCGACCGGTTGTCGTTCGAGGTGGTGACGTTGCCGCCGCTGCGCGCGCGGACCGGGGATGTGGTGGTGCTGGCAGAACATTTCGGCCGGCGCATGGCGTCGGAACTGGGGCGCGAACGCTGGGAAGGCTTCGGCCCGGCGGCAATGGACGCACTGATCGCCTATCGCTGGCCGGGCAATGTCCGCGAACTGCGCAACGTCGTCGAGCGCGCGGTGTATCGTTGGGAGCAGGCTGGGCCAATCGATGCAATCGAGATCGACCCGTTCCAGTCGCCACATAGGCCGGGGGCTTCGACTGCGCCTAAACCTATGGCGGCGCCGCCCCGCGATGCCGAAGCGGAGGGTGGCGAAGACCCGGTCGTCGCGTGCGAGGAAGGGCCCTCGGACTTCAAGTCCCGCGTATCCCGCTTCGAGCGCGATCTGCTCTCGCGCGCCCTCTCGGAACACCGTTTCAACCAACGCGCCACCGCCGAAGCGCTAGGCCTGAGCTACGACCAACTCCGCCACGCCCTGAAACGCCACGACCTCCTTAACGCGGGCGGTTGAAGTAATCCTGCCCCGCAAGGGGGAGGTGGCTGGCTCTTGCTAGACGGAGGGGGAGGACACGGAGCAGAGTTTCGCGTGCCTCCCGCTCCGTCACCTTCGGTGCCACCTCCCCCTTGCGGGGGAGGATCGTAGGTGTTCCGTCACCCGCTCTTCCCCACCAGCCCCGCCAGCTTCTTCAACTTCGGCGCGACCACCGGCACGGTCAGCATCGTGCTCGCCAGCGCCATCAGCAGCAGCGCGGTGAACGTCTCATTCGTGATGATCTTCTTATCCAGAAGGATGTTGACGAAGATGATCATGATCAGTGCCTTGGTCTGGAGCAGCCAGCCGATCGCCGAGGCCTCGCCCGGTCGCCACTTCAGGATCCGTCCGGCGGCGTGAACCCCCGCGAGCTTGCCGCCGACCGACGCCACCAGCAGCAACGCCGCCGCACCGAACACCGCATAGCCGCCGACCGCCCACTGCGTCTTCAGCCCGGTCGACAGGAAGAACACCGGCATAACCGCGAGCAGCACGAAGTGACGGAACTGGTCCATCTTCGCGGTCGTGAACCATTTCGAATCGAGCACCGCGCCCGACAGGAACGCGCCGACCATGAAGTGCAGCCCCGCCCAATCCGCCGCGAACCCGCAGCCGGCAAGCCAGATCAGGCTGACATACCAGCGATCCCGCTCCTCGATCCGCGCCATCAGTTTGCGCACGATCAGCGTCGCGACCGCGAACCCGACCAGGAAGCCGCCCTGCCGCCCGACGCGCTCCCAATCGAGCAGGATCAGCGCCAGCACGCCCCAGATCGCGATGTCGTCAAGGCTCGCATAACGCAGAATTCGCTGACCGATCGGCTGGCGGAGCACGTCGAGCTTTTCGAGGAACAGCACCAGAATCGGCAGCGCGGTGACAGCGCAGGCCATGCCGATCCCGAGCACCACCTGCCACGTCGCGCCGTCCGGCCCGCGCCAGCCTGGGTAGCGCAACATCATCACCGCTGCGATGCTGCCGGTCACCAGCGGCGCTGCGAGCGCGAGCCCTGCGGTGACGCCAGTCTCGCCGCGCCGTTTCCACGCCTCGCCGAGGTCGAGTTCGATACCGGCGACCCACACGAACATCATCACCGCCCACCAGGCGATGCCGTTCAGCGAGCCCAAGGTCGCGGGCGTGAAAACGGTCGCGTAATAGTCGGGATACGCCGCGCCCAGTACGCCCGGCCCGAGCAGGATGCCGCCGAAGATCTGCACCACCACCAGCGGCGCCCAATAATCGGTCCGTCCGAGCCGCCACACCAGATACGGCATTGTGAAGATGATGAGTATCGCGAGGAGGAAGACCTCCGTCGGCGTCATGGCGTGCATGTGGATCCCCCGCGCCGATCGGTTCCCCCCGCCGGCTTTGTTACGGTAGCGGTATTATGCGTTCAGCGCGGGCACGGCAATATGCGGATGTCGGGATCGACCCATCCCGGTTCATTCTTTCCAATGCTTCATAACGGGACAGGCGTCGTTGAAGCGCGGCGGACGGACTGGTCGAAGCGCGACGTTCCGTGCGATCACGCAACCGATATCGTCGGCGGGCCACCGCTGCGGAACGAAGAGGATCTCGGATGAAACGATCGTTGCTCGCCCTCGCGCTGTGCGCCGCTCCCGCGTTCGCGCAAGGTTCCGCACCGTTCACGGTCAACGGGCAGGGCTTCGCGACGTTGCAGGAGGCGGTCTCGTCGATCCGGCTCGGCACCGCGACGATCCTGATCGCGCCGGGCACGTACCGGCAGTGCGCAGTCCAGGCCGGCGGCCACATCACTTTCAAGGCGGTCAAGCCCGGCACCGCGATCTTCGAGAAAGTCGCCTGCGAGGACAAGGCGGCGCTGGTCCTGCGCGGGCAGGGCTCGGTCGTCGATGGCCTCGTCTTCCGCGGCTACCGCGTGTCGGACGGCAACGGCGCCGGCATCCGTACCGAGATGGGCGACCTGACCGTCACCAACGCGATGTTCCTCGACAGCCAGGAGGGCATCCTCGGCGGCGAACCGACCGGTCAGAAGATCCTGATCGACCACTCGACGTTTGCCGGGCTCGGCCAGTGCGACGAGTCGCCCGGCTGCTCGCACGCGATCTACCTCGCCAACAAAGGGAGCGTGACGATCACCAACTCGCGGTTCGAGCGCGGGACGGGTGGGCACTACGTCAAGCTGCGTGTGCCGACCGTGTCGATCACCGACAACAGCTTCGACGATACCGCCGGGCGCAAGACCAACTACATGATCGACCTCCCCGAAGGCGCCACCGGCCTGATCGCGCGCAACACCTTCGTGCAAGGGCGCAACAAGGAGAACCACACCGGGCTGATCGTGGTCGCGGCGGAGGCGCAGACGTATCGCTCGACCGGGTTGCGGGTAGAGGGGAACGACGCGCGACTGTCGCCGGGGGATGGCAGCAGCCCGGCGTTCCTCGCGGACAACAGCCACGACAAGCTCGCGCTCGGTGCGAACCGGCTGGGTACAGGGTTACGACCGTTCGAGACGCGCTAAGCGGTCACGCTGGATGAGTGGTCGTTCAAGGTAGCACTCCCTCAAAAGCGTGTTCTCCCGCGAAGGCGGGAGCCCAGACTGGACTCCCGCCTTCGCGGGAGAACAAGCTTTACAGCGAAGGTGGGCGGCGCTCAGTTAGCGCAGGTAGTCGCAGCACTCGGATCGAGATCCAGGCACCGCCCGTCCAGCCCACTAACCGGCAACCTGATCGTCGCCGCCAACGTCGGCACGATATCCACCGTCTCCACCGACAAGGGCTGCTCGAACCCGGTCATCCCCTTGCGCCAGAACAGGATCGGCACGCGGCGGTCGTAATCCCACGGCGATCCGTGCGTCTCGACATAGCCGCCCGCCGGCGAAACGATCGTCGTCACGCGCGGCTTGAGGAGCACCACCATCTGCCCCGACCGCTCCGGATAGAACGATGCCCGTGCCCGCTCGATCAGCGTCCACGTCTCGGGCGGGGACTTCGCCATCGGCGTCGCCATGATCTCGGCGGCGGAGTAGGCCCCCGCGATCTGCTGCATCGCGCGATAGCGGCGCAGCGCCTCCGCAAGCACCTTCGCCTGCGTCTTCGCCGGCAGCGTGTCGTCGATATAAACGTCGCCTTCCGTCCCCAGCAGCACGCTACCCGGCAGCCCCATGTCCTTGGCGATCGCGGTGCCGACCTGCTTGGCGAGGACGTTCTCGTCCATGTGCGCCTCCATCGGCATCGCGCGCTGCTGCTGGCGCTCGGTCGCGTCGTGCGCGCCGTGATCCGCGGTCAGCACGACCTCGTAATCGACCCCGGTCTCGTCCATCACCGCGAAGAAATCGCCCAGCGTCTTGTCGAGCTCGGCCATCTGGATGCACATCTCGGTGCCCTGCGTACCGTAGGTGTGCCCGACATAGTCGGTCGCCGACGCGCCGATATCGATGATGTCGGTCTGCGGGCCCTTGCCGAGCTTCATGTCCTGCACAAGCGCCGCCGCCATCGCGAACACCGCGGCGTCGGAGGCGGGCGACACGCGGAAGCCCTTAGCGTCGCCGGCCTCTCGCTCGAAGCGCCCTTGGCCGTAGGTCTTGCCCGCGATCACGATCGGATGGTTCACGCCCGCGCAATAGCCCGGCAGGGGCAGCGCCGCCTGCGGCTTGGCGATCAGCGCGGCGACCGCGTCGCGCGTCCGCTGCACCGCCGGCGGCACCGCTCGACTCGCATAGGAGACATAGGTCTTGCCGTCCCACCACCAGAGCTCGTCGACCTTGTGGCCGCCCATCATCACCGCTGCACGGTCCTTGCCCGCGACCGAGACCGAGCGCGTCCGCGGATCGCGCGCCTTCATCATCTCGCCAAGCGTCGGCACCTTCAGATGCATGTCGGACACGGTGTAGCTGTCGTGCGTGCTGCCGGCGACGCGCTCGTCCTCCGAGCAATAGACGACCTTGTCGGGCCGCCCCGCGCGCTGGTCGATCCAGTTGTTGGCGATGATCCCGGTATGCGCGGGCCGCATGCCGGTCAGGATCGTCGAATGGCCCGGGCACGTCTCGGTCGCGGCGTGGCTCTGGTACCCGCTCGGGAACACCGCGCCGTTCAGCAGCCGGGTGAAGCCGCCGGTATAATGGTTGCGATATTGCTGGAACAGATCGGCGGCGAACTGGTCGACCGAGATCGCGACGATCAGTTTCGGTGGAGTCGTGGGGGTCGCCGCGGGGGGCGCCGCCGTCTGGGCAGAGACCGAAACGGCCGAGGTCAGCAGGAGCGCGGCGATAAGTGCTTTCACGAACAGTCCTTTAGCCAGCGACATCCCTCGAGCGAGTCCGTCGCTTTGAAGTGCAATACGACAAGGTCACCGCTATGGCTTTGCGCGATGAACGAAACAAGGATGGCCATGCGCGGATTACGTTGCGTCCTCATGACGGTCTTGCTGGCCGTCGGCGGGCTGGCGAGTGCGCCCGCGCTTGCGGAATCGCTGAACGGCTCCAGCCAGCATCTGATGATGAAGCTCGTCGCCGAGAGCGATCAGCCAAAGGCTGGCGCGCCGCTGACGATCGCGTTGGCGACGACGCCTGAGACCGGCTGGCACGGCTATTGGCGCAACCCCGGCGACGCGGGCTTTCCGGCAACCTTCGACTGGACCTTGCCTACGGGCGCGAAGGCAGGCGAGCCCGAATGGCCGGTGCCGACGACGCTGCTGATCGCGGGCCTGATGAACTATGTCTACGAGGCGCCCTATGCGCCGCTCGTGACGATCCAGGTTCCGGCGGGGCTGGCGGCGGGGTCGAAATTCCCGATCCGCCTGAAGACGAGTTATCTCGTCTGCTCGGCGACGATCTGCGTGCCCGAGGAAAAGGCGCTGTCGACCGACCTCACGATCGGCGACGGCGCGCCATCGCAGGCCGCCGCGTTCGCCGGCTGGCGTCAGGCGATCCCCAAGCCGCTCGATGCCGGCGCGACCTACGCGGCGAGCAACGGGACGATGCGGATCGCGGTGCCGTTCCCGGCAGGCGCGAAGATCGACCAGGCGTATTTCTTCCCGGTCACCAGCGGCGCGATCGAGAATGGCGCGGCGCAGACGGTCGCCCGCGACGGCGACCGACTGACGATCAGCACCAAGGTCGCGACGAACGCCAAGGCTGGCGGACCGATCGAGGGCGTGCTGCGGATCGGCGACGGTCAGGGGCTCAGCGTCAAGGCGACGCCCGGCGCGGTCGCCGACGCGGCCGGCGGCGACGCGACGAGCGCGAACGGCGAGAGCCTCTGGCTCACCGCGCTGATCGCGTTCGCCGGAGCAGTGCTCGGCGGGCTGATCCTCAACATCATGCCGTGCGTCTTCCCGATCCTCAGCCTGAAGGCGCTCAGCCTCGCCCGCGGTGGCGCGAGCGAGAAGGACGCGCGCGGCGAGGCCTTGGCCTACACCGCGGGCGTCGTGCTGGTCTGCCTCGGCCTCGGTGGCGCGATCCTGGCTTTGCGCGCAGGCGGCTCGGCGGTCGGTTGGGCGTTCCAGTTGCAGCATCCCGGCGCGATCGTCGCGCTGTTGCTGCTGAGCACCGCGATCGCGTTCAACCTCGCCGGACTGTTCGAGGTCCCGACACCCCGCTTTGCCGGTGAGAGTGGCGCAAGCGGCGCGTTCGCGACCGGTGCGCTGGCCGCGTTCATCGCAACGCCGTGCACCGGGCCGTTCATGGGCGCGGCGCTCGGCGCCGCGCTGGTACTGCCGTGGCCGGCGGCGCTGGCCGTGTTCGGCGGGCTCGGGATCGGGCTGTCGCTTCCGTTCCTCGCGATCGGGTTTATCCCTGCGTGGCGGCGCTGGTTGCCGAAGCCCGGCGCATGGATGGAGACGTTCCGCCACATCCTGTCCGTGCCGATGTTCCTCACCGCGATCGCGCTCGGCTGGGTGCTCGGGCGACAGACCGGCGTGGACACGCTGACTCTCGCGCTGGTCGCGGTGCTGGCGGTCGGCGCGGTGCTGTGGATCGGTGGCTCTCGCCAACGCAAGGGCAAGTCGTTCGGCATCGTCGCGCAGGTGCTGTTGCTGGTCGTGTTCGTCGGCAGCGCGGTCTTGATCTCGCGCGGGCCGCCGGTCGCCGCCACGACCGCCACCGCGGGCGACGAGGCGTTCACCGAGGCCAAGCTCGCCTCGCTGCGCGCCGAAAAGCGCCCGGTGTTCGTCTACTTCACGGCCGACTGGTGCCTGACGTGCAAGGTCAACGAGAAGGCAGCGATCGATACGACCGGCGTCCGCGACGCCTTCGCCAAGCACAAGGTCGCGGCCTTGATCGGCGACTGGACCGACGGCGATCCTGTCATGGGGCGCTTCATCCAGGCGCACAACCGCGCCGGTGTGCCGCTGTATCTCTACTACGCACCAGGCGCAGCCGAACCCACGGTCCTCCCACAGGTCCTTACCCCCGGCCTACTGGAAGGCTTGGGAGCCTAAGAGGATTCCCTTCCCTGAAAGGGAGGGGTTATGTGTGGGTAGGTCCATTGGCTGGCGCAGTACCTGCCTTACGCCGACCCACCCCCAGCCCCTCCCTTCCAGGGAGGGGAGCAAATACATATTCAGACCTTGTGCAGCGCAGCGATGCGTTGCAGCATGGAACCGCAACGCTTGATGGGGAATTGACCGTTTCGATGGGGAAACAAGCGTTCGACGAGATCATGGGGACACCGGGCGACACGACCGCCCGGCCCGAACTGGCAGCCCTCGGCAAGTGGATCGAGGATACGCCGGACGCCGAGCTGCGACGCCGGCAGGAAGCCGCCGAGACGACGTTCCGGCAACTCGGCATCACCTTCGCGGTCTACGGCGAGAACGAAGCGGCCGAGCGGATCATTCCGTTCGACATCGTCCCGCGCGTGTTTCTGCATGACGAGTGGACCCGGCTGTCGGAAGGGCTGGTTCAGCGTGTCGAGGCGATCAACGCGTTCCTCGACGATATCTACGGCGAGCGGCGGATCCTGAAGGAGGGCATCCTTCCCGAAGACCTCGTGCTCGGCAACGCGCAGTTCAGGCCCGAGATCGCCGGTATCCGTCCGCCGCACGGCGTATGGGCGCATATCTGTGGGATCGATCTCGTCCGCACCGGCCCCGACGACTTCTTCGTGCTCGAGGACAACGCTCGCACGCCGTCGGGCGTCAGCTACATGCTGGAAAACCGCGAGGCGATGCTCCGGCTCTGCCCCGAACTCTTCCGCGAGTTCCGCGTCGCCGCGGTCGACAGTTATCCCGACCTGCTGCTGGAGACGATGAAGTCGGTCGCGCCGCACGGCACGGGCTCGAACCCGACCTGTGTCTTGCTGACCCCCGGCCACTATAACTCGGCCTATTACGAGCACAGTTTCCTGGCTGATTCGATGGGCATAGAGCTCGTCGAGGCGGCCGATCTGGTGGTCGACGACGACATCGTCTGGATGCGGACGATTGCCGGGCGCGTGAAGGTCGACGTGATCTATCGTCGGATCGACGACGATTATCTCGACCCGCTTGTGTTCCGTCCCGACTCCGCGCTGGGCGTGCCCGGCCTGATCGCAGCCTACGCCGCCGGCAACGTCGCGATCATGAACGCGCCCGGCAACGGCATCGCGGACGACAAGGCGATCTACAGCTACATGCCCGACATCGTGAAGTTCTACTCGGGCGGCGAGTGCAAACTCCGCAACGTCGAAACGTGGCGCTGTCGCGAACCGCAGGCGTTGAAGTTCGTCCTCGACAACCTCGAAGACGTCGTCGTCAAGCTGGTCGACGGCTCCGGCGGCTACGGCATGCTCGTCGGCCCGACCGCCTCGAAACAAGAGATCGAGGATTTCCGCGCCGCACTGATCGCGGAGCCACATCGCTACATCGCGCAACCGACGCTCGCTTTGTCGACCGTCCCGACGATGGCAAAAGGCGGCCTCAGCCCCCGCCACGTCGACTTCCGCCCCTTCGTGCTGAGCAGCGCGAAGGGCGTGCAGGTCGTCCCCGGCGGCCTCACCCGGGTCGCGCTCAAGGAAGGATCGCTGGTGGTCAATTCCAGCCAGGGCGGCGGCACCAAGGACAGCTTCGTGCTCATGGCCGACCAGTCGCAGCGGATGAACGCCGGGGGGATGGCGCAGACGATGGGCGGCATGACGCAGACTTTCGGCGCGCAAACCTCGGGCGGGACCGCCTGATGCTGTCGCGCACCGCATCCTCGCTCTATTGGCTCGGCCGCTATTTCGAGCGCGCCGACTTCATCGCCCGGCTGGTCGAAGCCACCGTCCGCCTCGACGTGCTCTCGTCGCAACCCTCGGGCGACGCCGCCTGGGCATCTGCGCTCGCCGTCACCGAAACCGACGAGGCCTTCGCCGCGACCGGCGTCGAGATCGGGCAACGCGACGTGGTGCGCTTCCTGACGCTCGATTCGAGTCATCCGGGATCGATCGTCCGTTGCCTCGTCATGGCGCGCAACAACGCCAAGGCGGTCCGCACTGCGCTGACCCGCGAGGCGTGGACCGCGATCAACCGCGCATGGCTGCTGTTCGAGAACCGCGCGACGCCGGGCAGCACGACCTCGCAGCTGAACCTGGTCGAGGCGGTCAAGAACGAGACGCGCGGCTTCGAGGGCGCGGTCCACCGCATGCTCCGCAACCAGACGACATGGTTTATCCGGCTCGGCCAGGCGGTCGAGCGCGCGGACAACACCGCACGTCTGCTCGACGTCAAATACCACATCCTGCTGCCCGAGGGCGAACGGCTCGGCGGCGCGATCGACCGCGACCAGTGGACGACGATTCTCCAGACCGTGTCCGCCGTCACGGCCTATCGCTGGCTCTACAATGACGGGCTGCGGCCTGCCGACGTTATCGACCTGCTCCTTGCACGGTCCGAACTGCCTCGCAGTCTCGCTGCGTCGGTCGAGGAGACCGTCGACGTGCTCAACCTGCTCGCCAAGCGGACGGGCAACCACGGCGAGGCCGATCGTATGGCCCGGATGCGTGCGTCGCGGATGGCAAAGACGCGATCGGGCGAGGTCATCGCCTCCGGTCTGCACCAGTATCTCCAGGCGTTCATCGCCGAGAACGCGTTGCTCCACGGCGCGATCGGCCGTCAGTTCAAGTTCCTCTGATGCGCCTCTCGATCGACCACCACACGATCTACCGCTTCGCACAGCCGCAGGGTCGCTTGGTGCAGATGCTCCGCCTCACGCCCGAGAACACGCACGATCAGACCGTGGCGTCGTGGCGGATCGACGTCGATTGCGACGCTCGGCTCAGGCCCGGTCGCGACGGCTTTGGTAATGCGGTGACCATGCTCTATGCGGAGGGACCAGTCGACGGGATCGAGATCACTGTGAAGGGCGAGGTGCTGACGAGTCATTCCGACGGCGTCCTACACGGCGTTAACGAGACGCTCCCGCCCGCGCTGTTCCTCCGGTCCACTGAGGCGACCGTTCTCGATACAGCTATCGCCAAGTTCGCCGCCAATGCGGCCGAAGGCGCCCGCGATCGCATCGGCGCGCTCCACCGGCTGAACCGAGCATTTCACGCGAGGTTCTCGTTCGATGCTGGACGTCCCGAACCCGGTCGGACTGCCGCCGCCGCGTTTCGCATGGACAGCGCCACGCCGCGCGACATGGCGCAGATGTTCGCCGTCGCCGCACGGTCGCTCGGCGCGCCGGCGCGGTACGTGTCGGGCTATCATCACAACGATCACGAGGTCGTGCATCTGCCGACGCCGCATGGCTGGGCCGAGGCGTTCGTCGACGGGCTCGGCTGGGTCGGGTTCGATCCGTGCACGGGGATGTCGCCCGAGGAGCATTACGTCCGCGTCGCGATGGCGCTCGATGCGGCGGGCGCGGCGCCTGTGGCGGGGTCAAGGTTGGGCGAAGGTGGCGAGGAACTCGACGTCGACGTCGTTGTACAGCGCGAGGACTAAGCTTTAAAATTTGTTTTCCCGCGAAGGCGGGGACCCAGACTGGGCTCCCGCCTTCGCGGGAGAACAAGAAGGTTAAACCAACACCGCAATCCGCGCAGCCTTCGTCACCAGATCCGCATCCTCCAACCGCCTCCACCCCGCCGGCCCCAGCACTTCCAGCGGCCGGTACCGCGTCTTGTATTCCATCCGCGGCGAGCCCTTCACCCAGTATCCAAGATACACATACGGCAGCCCCGCATCGCGCGCGCGCAGAATGTGGTCCATGATGATGAAGTTGCCGAACCCCGGTCGCGCCGCGTCGTCGGCCGCGAAGAAGCTGTAGACCATCGACAATCCATCCGCCTGGCGATCGGTCAGGCACGCGCCGATCAGCGCGCCCTGCACGCCGTCGACCGACGGCTCGCGATACTCGACGATCACCGAATTGACCGGCGAATGCTCGATCATGTCGGCATAGTCGTCCTCGTCCATCCCCGCCATGCCGCCGCCCGGATGCCGCGTGCCGAGGTAACGGCGCAGCAACTGGAACTGCTCGTCGGTCGCCCACGCCTTGCACGCGGTCACTTCGATATCGCCGAGCCGCTTCAGCAATTTGCGCTGCGTCGCGTTGGGCACGAACTCGTCCGTCACCACGCGGACCGAGACACACGCGATGCACCCCGCGCACGACGGCCGATACGCCACCCCCTGGCTGCGACGAAAGCCGATCCGCCCCAGCGCATCGTTCAGCTCGTTCGCATGCGGACCGGTGAGCTCGGTGAACACCTTGCGCTCCTGCCGATCCGGCAGATACGGGCACGGCGCAGGGCTGGTGACGAAAAAGCGCGGGAAACGGAAAGGCGCGGTCACCGAGCGAAAAGTCCTTCAGGCAGGCGCGATCAGCCGCGTCGCCCCGTATATGGCCGCCTAACCCAAACGTACAATCGGTTTACCACGAATGTCGGTTAACGCGGTAAATCACCGTATCAGAATGGGATTATGCCAGCTCGACGGTTGACGTCTCGTACCCGCCAGCGCGCAACGCCCCCACCAGCCGATCGAGATGCGCACGGTCGCGAAGCTCGCATTCGATGTCGGTGATAAGCCCCTTCGCCGGCAACGTCGTAAAGACGCGCTGGTGATAGATCTCGATGATGTTGACGCGTTCCTGATCGAAGATCCGCGCGACATGGAACAGCGCGCCCGGCTTATCCTGCAACCGGATGCGCAACCGCGCGAGCCGCCCCGACCGCGCCAGATCGCGCAGCAGCACGTTGGCGAGCAACCGCGTATCGATGTTGCCGCCGCACAGCACGATCCCGACGGTCTTCCCCGCGAACCGCTCGGGATGCGACAGCAGCGCGGCGAGCCCGGCGGCACCCGCACCCTCGACCACCGTCTTCTCGATCTGCAGCAGCAGGCTGACCGATTCCTCAAGGCTGCGCTCGCTGACAAGAACGATGTCATCGACCAGCTCGGCAACGATCTTCGAGGTGATCGCACCCGGCTCCTTGACCGCGATGCCCTCGGCCAGCGTATCGCCCGCGCAGGCCATGTCGGTCCCGTTGATCCGGTTGTACATCGAGGGGAACAGCTCGGCCTGCACGCCGACGACCTCGATCGGGTGACCGCCTGGCGCTTCGCTCAACGCACGCGCGACTGTCGACATGCCGGAGATAAGTCCGCCACCACCGATCGGGATGACCAACGTGTCGAGTTGCGGTACGTCCTCCAGCATCTCGATCGCGACGGTGCCTTGCCCTGCGATGACGCGCGGATCGTCGAACGGATGGACGAAGGTGAAGCCGCACTCGCCCTCGAGAATGCGCGCATGCGCATAGGCCGCGTCGAACGTCTCGCCGTGCAGCACGACGTTGGCGCCGTGGCCCTCTGTCTGCATGACCTTCACGGTCGGCGTGTTGGTCGGCATCACGATCGTCGTCGGGATGCCCAGGCGGTTGGCATGATAGGCGAGGCCCTGCGCATGATTGCCCGCCGACGCGGCGATGACGCCCTTGGCGCGCGCTTCGGCCGACAGCTGCAACAACGTGTTGAGCGCACCGCGCTCCTTGTACGCCGCGGTAAACTGCAGGTTCTCGAACTTCAGATACACCGTCGCGCCGGTCATCTTGCTCAGCGTCTTGCTGATCAGCGTCGGCGTGCGGACGATCGAGTCGCGGATCCGGTCATGCGCGACGCGGACGTCGTCGATCGAGACGGGGAGGGTGGGTGCCGCTACGGCAGCGTGGGTGGCCATGTCCGACCCGCTAGACCATCTGGCGCGCATGGGAAACACCGCTTATGCGCGGACGCTATGGCAAAACTGGCATTCATCGGAACCGGCGTCATGGGCGCGCCGATGGCGGGGCACCTCGCTACGGCAGGACACTACGTCACCGTCTATAATCGGACTCAGGCCAAGGCGTTGGCATGGGCCGATAAATACGGTGGCAAGGTCGCCGACACGCCCGCGGCAGCGGTGAAGGACGCCGATGCGGTGTTCGCCTGCGTCGGCAACGATGACGATCTCGCTTTGGTCACTTTGGGCGAAGACGGCGCGTTCGCCGCGATGCGCGACGACGCGGTGTTCGTCGATCACACCACCGTCTCGGCCTCGATCGCGCGACGCCTCGCGGGTGAGCGTGCGCTGGTAGTCGACGCACCCGTATCGGGCGGGCAGGCTGGCGCAGAGAACGGCAAGCTCTCGATCATGTGCGGCGGTTCGACCGAGGCGATGGCGAAGGCCGAACCCTTCATGCAGGCCTATGCCGCGCGGATCGTCCATGTCGGCGAGGCGGGCGCAGGCCAGACCACCAAGATGTGCAACCAGATCGCGATCGCCGGCGTGATCCAGGGCGTCGCCGAATCGCTGCGGTTCGCGCAAAATTCCGGGCTCGATCTCGACAAGGTGTTCGAGGCGATCTCTGGCGGCGCGGCGCAGAGCTGGCAGATGGTCAATCGCTGGCCGACGATGGCGAAGGACGAGTTCGACTTCGGCTTCGCGGTCGACTGGATGCGCAAGGACCTGGGCCTCGCGCTCGACGAAGCGCGACGTAACGGCGCGGTTCTGCCGGTCGCAGCGCTGGTCGATCAATTCTACGCCGATGTTCAGGCGATGGGAGGCGCGCGTCAGGATACGAGCGCGCTGGTACGGAGATTGCCCAAGTGATCAAGCGCAACACCACAGCACTGCTCCCCTCCCTGAAAGGGAGGGGCCGGGGGTGGGTTGGCCCGTTGTCCAGGCACCAGGCTACCCCCACCAGCCGACCCACCCCCAACCCCTCTCTTTCAGGGAGGGGGGCAAGAGCCGCGCTGGTCTTGGCATTGCTGCTCCCGACCCCCGCGCTTGCCGACGGGATCGTCGACAACGTCAACGGTGTCACCATTGCTGACGGCGGACGCGTGATCCACTTCAAGGCGATTCTCGTCGACAAGGATGGTCGCGTCACGCGTCTCGTCCCCCCCGGCGAGGAGGCCCCCAAGCTCAGCCGCAAGGAATTGAAGAAGAACGCCGGCAAGCCGCTGTACGACTGGCGCGTCGACATGGGTGGCAAGACGGTGTTGCCCGGCTTCATCGACGCGCACGGCCATGTCCTCGAGATGGGCTTCGGCGCGCTGTCGCTCGACCTGTCGATGACCAAGTCGCTCGACGAGGCGAAGTCGCGGATCGCCGCCTACATCGCCGGCAATCCCGATCGCAAATGGGTCCTGGGCCGCGGCTGGAACCAGGAGGCGTGGGGGCTGGATCGCTTCCCGACCGCCGCCGACCTGGAGTCGGTTTCCGGCGGCCACCCGATCTGGCTGTCGCGTGCGGACGGGCATGCCGGCTGGGCGAACCGCGAGGCGATGCGCGAGGCCGGGGTCACCGGCGCGACCGTATCTCCGGCGGGCGGGCGGATCGAGAAGACCGGCGGCGCGCCTGCGGGCGTGTTCGTCGACGGCGCGCAAGGACTGATCGAGAAGGTCGTGCCGCAGCCGCTTCCCAAGGAGCGCGATGCCGCGTTCCTGACCGCCCAGCGCATCCTGCTCGGCTACGGCGTCACCGCGGTCGCCGACATGGGCACGACGCTCGACGACTGGCTGACCTATCGCCGGATGGCGGACATTGGCGGGCTTCGCGTCCGCATCATGAGCTATGCGATGGGCGTCGAGACCGCCAGCCGGATCGGCGGCAAGGGGCCGACCCCGTGGCTGTACAATGATCGCCTGCGGATGGGCGGCGTGAAGCTCTACGCTGACGGCGCGCTCGGCTCGCGCGGTGCGTGGTTGCTGAAGCCCTATACCGATGCGCCTGGCCAGTCGGGGCTCGGCTTCCTGACCGACGACCAGCTCCAGAATCAGATGAGCCGCGCGGCGATGGACGGGTTCCAGGTCGCGGTCCATGCGATCGGCGACAAGGCGAACCGGGAGGTGCTCGACGCGATCCAGGTCGAGAGCGAGACCTACACCGGCGATCGCCGCTGGCGGATCGAGCATGCGCAGATCGTCGATCCAACCGACCTGCCACGCTTCGGCAAGTTCGGAACCATCGCCTCGATGCAGCCGACGCATGAAACCAGCGACCGGACGATGGCCGAGGCACGGCTAGGGCCGAACCGGTTGGCGGGTGCCTATGCGTGGAAATCGATGCTCACCAACGGAGCGAAGCTCGCCTTCGGGACCGATTTCCCGGTCGAGAAGCCCGATCCGTTCGCGACCTGGGCGGCAGCCTTCACGCGTCAGGATACCGATGGCCAGCCTCAGGGCGGGTGGCAGCCACAGGAACTCGTCACGCGCGAACAGGCGTGGTGGGCGATGACCGGTGCGGCGGCCTATGCAGGGTTCGCCGAGAAGCAGTTCGGTGCGCTCGCACCCGGCCAGCGCGCGGACTTCATCGTCGTCGATCGCGACCCGACGATGGCCTCGCCGACCGACCTGCGCACGACCAAAGTTAGCGAAACATGGATTGGCGGGGAGAAGGTCTGGGTGCGCAAGTAACCGCGCGGGTTACTGGCGCATCCTGATCAACCCCTCCTGCGCGACGCTGGCGACTAGTCGGCCGTCGCGCGAGAAGATGCGCCCGCGGTTGAACCCGCGGGCATGCCCGGACCACGGTGCGTCGCAGGCATAGAGCAGCCAGTCGTCCGCGCGGAAATCCTCGTGCAGCCATAGCGAATGATCGAGGCTCGCGGTCTGCAGCCCCGGCGTGATCCAGTTGACGCCGTGCGGCAGCAGCGCGGTACCGAGCAACGCCATGTCGGACGCATAGGACAGGATCGCGCGGTGCATCGCCGGGTCGTCGCCGATCGGTGCGACGAGGCGGAACCAGTTGGCATGCGCTGCGGGTTGCGGAACGGGCTCGATCCAGCTGCGTGGGTTGACCGGACGGATCTCGATCGGGCGCTGGCGCAGCATGTGCGCGCGGAACTTCTCGGGGATGCCGTCGATGCTCTCCAGGCGCAGTTCGCGATCGGAGCGCAGGTCTTCGGGCGGGGCGACATCGGGCATTGCATCCTGATGATGGAGTCCGTCCTCGGGCGTCTGGAACGACGCCGCCATGTTGAGGATCGGCTGCCCCTTCTGCATCGCGATCACACGCCGGGTGGCGAAACTCCGACCCTCGAAATCGCGGACGACGCGGTAGACGATCGGATAATCCTCGTTCCCCGGCCGCATGAAATACGCGTGAAGCGAATGTGCCGCCTTGGGCGCCTCGGTCGAACGTTGCGCGGCCTGCAGCGCCTGCGCGATGACCTGCCCCCCGAACACGCGACCGACGCCGCCCGGCTGGCGCTTCCCGACATAGAGATCGGTGTCCACCTCCTCGATCTCGAGCAGGTCGACCAAGCCTTGTGCGAGTGCTTCAGGCGTTACGTCGGCAGTTTCAGCAGGCATCTGACTTCCTTGTTCTCCCGCGAAGGCGGGAGCCCAGACTGGGGCCCCGCCTTCGCGGGGGCGCACTCTACGGTCAATACCCGGCGGCTATCGCCAGCCGATCGGCATGGAAATTAGCATCGCCGAACATCTCTGCCAGAACGCGAGCACGCTTCATGTAGAAGCCGATGTCGTATTCGTCGGTCATACCGATGCCACCGTGCATCTGGATGCCCTCCTGGACGCTGAGCGTGGTTGCCAAAGCCGTCATAGCCTTGGCCACCGACACCGCCTCGTCGGCGCGGTCGCTGCCCTGGTCGAGCAACTGCTGCGCCTTCAACACGGCGGCGCGCGCCACCTCCATCTCCGAATACAGATGCGCCGCACGGTGCTGGAGCGCCTGGAAGCTGCAAATCAGCGTCCCGAACTGCTTGCGCTCCTTCATGTAGCCGATCGTCATGTCCATCGCGCCACCGCCAACTCCCAGCAGTTCCGCCGACGCGCCGGTCCGCCCCGCGCGCAACAGGCGGTCGAGCGGTGTCCGCCCCGCATCGACTTCGCCGATCACCGCATCCGCATCGACCTCGACGCCCTCGAACTCCAGCCGCGCGGCAAGGCTCGAATCCGCCAGCCGCTCGGCATTCGCGCTCAGCCCGGCGGCATCCTTCGGCACGGCAAACAGCGTGATGCCGTCCCTGTCGTCGGCGCTGCCACCAGTCCGCGCGGCGACGATGATCAGGTCGGCGGTGTGGCCGTGCGTGACGAACCGCTTGGCGCCGGTCAGCTTAAAGCCGTTGCCCGAGCGCTCGGCGGTCATCGCCACGGTATCGCGGTGCTTGGCACCCTCGTCGATCGCGAGCGCGGCGACGGTCTCGCCGGCGATGATCCCGGGGAACCAGCGCTCGGCCTGACCCGTGCCCTTGAGCGCGTCGACCGCCGCGACCGCGGTGGAGAGGAACGGGGAGGGGGACAGATTCCGCCCGATCTCCTCCAGCACCACCCCGGCCTCGACATGCCCGAGCCCGAGTCCGCCTTGGTCCTCACCGATCAGGATGCCGGTAAAGCCCATCTCTGCGAACTGCTTCCACAGATCGCGCGAGAAGCCGGTCTTGTCGTCGGCGTCGCGCAGCGCGCGCATGTGGCTCACGGGCGCGTGCTCCGCGACGAAATCACGGATGGTGTCCTGAAGGACGGTCTGGTCGTCGTCTAGATACAATGGCATGTCTTCGTCCTTCTGCTCCCTCGCCCCGACGGGGAGAGGGTCGGGGAATGGGGCTGTTGGGTCGGATCGTCCGAGCCTCACTGCCCCTCTCCCGCCTGCGCTTCGCTGCGGCATCCTCTCCCCGATGGGGGGAGGGATTTACGCCGGCAATTCCAAAATCCGCTTGGCGATGATGTTGAGCTGGATCTCGCTCGTCCCGCCCTCGATCGAGTTCGCCTTCGTCCGCAGCCACGACCGCGGGATCGCCCCGCCGCGCGACCGCTCGCTGTCCCATTCGAGCGCATCCGAGCCGCCCGCCGCCATCATCAATTCGTACCGGCCCTTGTTCAGTTCGGTCCCGTAGTACTTCATCATGCTCGGCTGGGCAGGGTGCGCCTTGCCCGCCTTCAACTCGTCGATGAACCGCTCGGACATCGCCCCGAACGCCTTCGCGCGCACCTCGAACAACGCGATCGACGCGCGCAGCAACGGATCCGCCAGCCGCCCGTCATGCCCCAACCCGACGGTCGCGATCGCCCCGTCGATCAACGGATTGCCGCCGCTCGACGCGAGCCCCATCCCCGAGATCATCTCGCGCTCATGCCCGAGCAGGTATTTCGCGACGTCCCAGCCCTTGTTCTCCTCGTAGACGCGGTTGACCTTGGGCACCTCGACATTGTCGAAGAACGTTTCGCAGAACGGCGAATTGCCGCTGATCAGCAGGATCGGCTTGGTCGACACGCCCGGCGAGGCCATGTCGAACAGCACGAAGCTGATCCCGCCCTGCTTCGACGTCTTGTCGGTGCGGACGAGGCAGAAGATCCAGTCGGCCTTGTCGGCATAGGACGTCCACACCTTCTGCCCGTTGACGAGATAATGGTCGCCCTTGTCCTCCGCCGAGGTGGCAAGCCCGGCAAGGTCGGACCCCGCATTCGGCTCCGAATAGCCCTGGCACCAGCGGATCTCGCCACGCGCGATCTTCGTCAGGTGATCGAGCTTCTGCTCCTCGGTGCCATATTTCAGCAACGCCGGCCCGAGCATCGAGATCCCGAACGAATTGAGTGGGTTGCGCGCCTTTATTGCCGCCATCTCTTCGCGCAGGATCTTCGTCTCCGCAGGCGACAACCCACCGCCACCATAGGCTTTGGGCCAGTCGGGCACGGTCCAGCCCTTGGCGGCCATCTTGTCGAGCCACTCCTTCTGCGCCGGCGACGACGGCTTGAACTGGCGCCCGCCCCAGCAGACGTCGTCCTCCGAGCGCACCGGTTTGCGCATCTCGGGCGGGCAGTTCTCCGCGAGCCACGCACGCGTTTCGGACCGGAAAGTATCGAGGTCGGACATCGGATCAGCTCCTGCTTAATCGGTTGCACAGCGCGGCGACGGCGATCGCGTCGTGGTCGCGGTAACGGTTGGTGATGACCTGCACGCCGATCGGCAGGCCGCGCGGGTCGATCCCGACGGGCACGCTGGTCGCGGGCAGATTGGGGAAGGTGGCGAGCCCGGCCCAGGCGAACTGGACGCCGAACGGGGTGTCCTCGCCGTCGATCGACAGCGTGCGCCGCGCGATGTTGCGTTCGGCGATGTGCGGGAAGGCGTTAACGCCGCTGGCGGGCGCGATCACCGCGTCGAACTGCTCGAACAGCGCACCCCAGGCGCGTTGCAGCCGCGCCTGCGAATCGAGCAGGTCGAACCACTGCGACAGCGTCGCGACCTTGCCGTCGCGCGCGGGTCCGCCGCGAGTCATCGCGATGCCGAGCATCCGCATATAGTCGGCGTGCTGCGCGGCGAGGTCGATCGGCGGGGGTGCGCTTGAAATGATGGCGCCGGCCGCGGCGAGGGCTTCACCGACGCGCCCGATCGCGCCGACGATCGACGAATCGACGCGTGCCGAGGGATGCGCGGTGAGCAGCAGGATGCGTGGTCGGGCCAAGTCGACGGTCGCGCGCGGCAAGGGGATGTCGGCGAGGATGTCCAGCGCAACGGCCAGATCCTCCGGATTGCGCGCGAGCGGTCCGATCACGCCGAGAACCGCACTAGCCCCATCGGTGCCGGGCACGCGGTGGCCGAGATCGGACAAGGCGCCATAGGTTGGTTTGTGCCCCCAGACGCCACAGAAAGCGGCCGGCACGCGGATCGAGCCGCCGATATCGGAGCCGAGCTCGAGCGGTACCATGCCCGACGCGAGCGCCGCCGCGGCACCACCCGACGATCCGCCGGGTGTCAGCGTCGGGTCGAGCGGATGGTTCGTCCGGCCATGGATCGGGTTGTCCGCCTGCCAGTCGCTCAGCCGCACCGGCACGTTGGTCTTGCCAAGGATCACCGCGCCCGCCGCCTTCAGCCGCGTGACGGCCACGGCATCGCGGTCGACGATATTGTCGCGGTGGACCCCGACGCCCCAGCTGGTCGGCAGGCCGGCGACGTCGAACGACTCCTTGACCGTCATCGGCACGCCGAACAGCGGACGATCGTCCGAACCCTCCGCATCGAGCGCCCGCGCCGCCTCGCGCGCCCGCACGAAATCGCGGACGACGACGGCGTTGATCGCACCGTCGCGCGCCTCGATCCGCGCGATCGCCGCGTCGCACTCGGCAAGCGCGGTCGTCTCGCCCGCACGGATCGCCGCCGCCGTCTGGAGCGCGGACCGCTCCATCAGCGCGCGGTTGCCCGAAAGAAACGACCGCGACCGATCACTTCAGCCGTCCGCCCGATGCCGCGGCATCCTTCAGCGACTTCGCCACCGGGAACCCGTATTTCTCGAGCCCCGCGACGACCTTCGCCAATCCCTCGGACTGCGCCCAGAACATCGGGCCGCCGCGGTATACCGGCCAGCCATAGCCATAGATCCAGACCACATCGACGTCCGACGCGCGCTGCGCCTTGCCCTCTTCGAGGATCAGCGCGCCTTCGTTGACCATGGTGTAGAGCGTCCGCACGACGATCTCCTCGTCGCTGATCTCGCGCGGTGTCACGCCCGACTTCTTGCGGAAATCGTCGATGATCTCGGTGACCCGTGCCGAGTTCGACGGCGTGCGCTTCTCGTCATAATCGTAGAAGCCCGCCTTGGTCTTCTGGCCCCAGCGATTCTCCGCCGCCAGCGCATCGCGGATGTTCTCGATCCGGCTCGGATCGCGGTGCCAGCCGATGTCGACGCCGGCGAGATCGCTCATCTGGAACGGCCCCATCGGCATCCCGAACGCGACATGGACCTTGTCGATCTGCTCCGGGCTCGCGCCTTCCAGAAGCAGCTTGGTCGCTTCGACCTGCCGCGGCATCAGCATGCGGTTGCCGATGAACCCGTAGGTGACGCCGGCGACGACAGCGACCTTCTTGATCTTCTTCGCGAGCGCCATGACGGTCGCCAGCACGTCGTCCGCGGTCTTGTCGCCGCGTACTACTTCGAGCAATTTCATCACGTTGGCGGGCGAGAAGAAGTGCATCCCGACTACATCCTCGGGCCGCTTGGTGCAGGCCGCGATCGCGTCGATATCGAGATACGACGTGTTCGACGCCAGGATCGCGCCGGGCTTGGCGATCGCGTCCAGCTTGGTGAAGATCTCCTTCTTCACCTCCATCGTCTCGTAGACAGCCTCGATGATCAGGTCGCATTCGGCGAGATCGGCGAAGTCGAGCGTCGGCTTCAGCGCGCCCATCGCCTGCTCGACCTGCTCGGGCTTCATCCGGCCCTTGGCGGCGGTCGCCTCGTAGTTCTTGCGCACGACGCCGGTGCCGCGGTCGAGCGCGTCCTGCTGCATTTCCACGATCGTCACGGGGATGCCCGCGGACAGGAAGTTCATCGAGATGCCGCCGCCCATCGTGCCCGCGCCGATCACGCCGACGCGCTTGATTTCGCGGAGCTTGGTGTCGGCGGGGACGTCGTCGATCTTGGCGGCCTGACGCTCGGCGAAGAAGATGTGGCGCTGGGAGGCCGACTGCACGCCGGTCATGAGCTTCATGAATTCCTGGCGTTCGAAGGCGATGCCCTCCTCGAAGCTGGAGCCGTCCGCGGCCTTCTCGACGCAGGCAATGTTGGCAGCCGGCGCGTCGAAGTTACGGAAACGGCGCGCATTCTCCTTCTTGAACGCGGCGACTGCATCGGGATCGGCCTGCGCCGTCTTCTCGGACGCGCGGGGCAGGGGGCGCTTGGTCGCGATCTCGCGCGCGAACGCGACGGCATCGGCTTCGAGTGAGCCCTCGCCGACGATCTTGTCGATCAGCCCGGCGTCGAGCGCCTTCTTGGCCGAGATCGGATCGCCCTTCGCGGTCATTTCCAGCGCGAGCTTCACGCCGGCGATCCGCGGGATGCGCTGCGTGCCACCCGCGCCGGGCAGCAGACCGAGCTTCACCTCGGGCGTGCCGATCTTCGCCGAGGGGACGGCGACGCGGTAATGGCAGCCGAGCGTCACTTCGCAACCGCCGCCAAGCGCGGTGCCGTGGATCGCCGCGACGACGGGCTTCGACGACGCCTCGATCATGTCGACGACGGTGGGCAGGCCGGGCTCGACCATTTCCTTGCCGAACTCGGTGATGTCGGCGCCGGCGAAGAACGTGCGGCCGTCGCAGCGGATCACCATCGCGGTGATGCTGTCGTCGTTAACGCCTTCCTTGATCGCCGCTTCGAGACCCTGCCGGACCGCGGCGCCGAGCGCGTTGACGGGGGGATTGTTCGAGATGATGACGAGCACGTCGTCATGGCGTTCGGTGCGGATCGGGCTGGTCATTCTAGTCTCCTGGTGCTGGCCCCGTCATCCCGGCGAACGCCGGGACCCAGAGCCAAATTCGGTGTGCGTGCGGCCCTGGGTCCCGGCGTCCGCCGGGATGACGGCCGTTGGGGGATCAGGTCATCGCCGCGTAGATCATCGTCTTCAGCTCGCGGCGGATGGGATAGAAACTGCTCGGCGAAAGCTGCGTCATGAACACCATCGACAGCCGCTCGACGGGGTCGACGAAGAACGCGGTCGAGAACATCCCGCCCCAGTAAAACTCGCCTTTCGACCCAGGCACCATCGTCTTCGCGACGTCGTCGGTGATCGCGAACCCGAGCCCGAAGCCGGTACCGGCGTTCGATGCCTCGCTGAACAGCGACTTCGACATCGCTGCGAGATCCGATTTTCCGGGCAGGTGGTTCTGCGTCATCAGGTCCAGCGTCTTGCGTCCGAGGATGCGCGCGCCGTCGAGTTCGCCACCGTTGAGCAGCATCGTGTTGAAACGGTGGTAATCGAGCGCGGTCGAGACGAGCCCACCGCCGCCGGACACGAGCTTGGGCTGCCGGCTCCACGCGCTCTCCGCGCCGCGATCGTACATCACGCGGCCCTTGCCCGGCGCGAGCGTGTAGCAGTCCGTCAGGCGATCGAGCTTCTCGGAGGGAACCTGGAAGAAGGTGTCGTCCATCTTCAGCGGCGCGAAGATGCGTTCTTTGAAGAACTGGTCGAGCGGCAGGCCCGACACGCGCTGCACGACCGCGCCAAGCACGTCGGTCGCGACCGAATAATTCCACGCGGTGCCGGGCGAGAATTCGAGAGGAATCTTCGCCAGCGCGCCGATGAAGCCATCGAGATCATACCCGCCATGCCAGCCCTCGATCTTGCCGTCGCGGTACGCGGCATCGACGTTCGAACGGTTCTGGAAGCTATAGGTCAGCCCCGAGGTATGCCGGAGCAGGTCGATCATCCGCATCGGTTCGGCGGTTGGCCTGGTCACGAACGGCACGCCGCCACCGCCGCCATCATAGACGCCGATATCCTTGAACTCGGGCAGCACGTGGTGGACCGGCGTATCGACCGCGACGAGGCCCTGTTCGACCAGCATCATGAACGCGACCGAGGTGATCGGCTTGGTCATCGACGCGATCCGGAACAGCGATCCCTCGTCTATCGCCTTGCCGCCTTCGCGCGCCGCGCCCGCGTTCGAGAAATGGACGATCTCGCCGTCGCGCGCGATCAGCAATTGCGCGTTCGGCAGCTTGGCCGAATCGACGTAGCGCGTCCGGAGGAGCGTATCGATCGCCGCCAACCGGCTCGCATCGAAGCCGTGAGCGGCAGGTTCAGCGATTCTCATGATTTGGCCGTCCCTGTCATGACCCGCTCCATACCCCTAGTTCGAACTTGGTGCCTCTATTGCCTTGAGTGCGGCAGGAATCAACTATAACCTGTCTTCGAACAGGCGATAAGCCAAACCCGAAATTCAACTCTGGAGTCAACCGGTCTTGGCAAGCGAACCGATCATCGCACTCGATCCCTCCTGGCCGGCGATGTCGCTCGCCGATGCCGAGCGAATGCTGACCGCGCCCGGGGCGAAGTTCGAGATGGAGATGCTAACGATCAACGGCATCGAAACGCGCATTTGGAAGAACGCGCCGCCGTCGTTGCGCTGGCTGGCCGAGGCTGCGCGCGCGCATGGCGAACGGGTCTTCACGGCCTATGAGGACGAGCGCGTCACCTACGAGGCGAACTTTCGGGCGATCGCGGTGCTGGCGCACCGGTTGCGCGAGATGGGGATCGGCCCCGGCGACCGCGTCGCGCTGGCGATGCGCAACCTGCCCGAATGGCCGGTCGCGTTCTTTGCGGGTGCGAGCATCGGCGCGATCATGGTGCCGCTCAACGCGTGGTGGACCGGCGCGGAGATGGAATACGGCCTAGCCGACTCGGGCGCGCGCGTGCTGATCACCGACGACGAGCGTCATCATCGGCTGGAGGCGGCGTATGCGACGTTGCCGGCGCTGGAGCACGTGTTCGTCGCGCGCGCCGCGGAGCCGCTGACCGGGATCGTAACGCGGCTGGAGGACGTGATCGGCACCCCGCACGACTGGGCTGCGTTGCCTGACGTTGGCTTGCCCGACGCGACCATTGCGCCCGACGACGATGCGACGATCTTCTACACCAGCGGCACTACCGGCGCACCGAAGGGGGCGCTCGGCACGCACCGCAACATGATGTCGAACATCCTGTCGGGCGGCTATTCGTCGGCACGCTCGTTCCTGCGGCGTGGCGAGGCACCGCCCGAACCGACGCCGCGCGTGACTTTGACCGTGATCCCGCTGTTCCACGTCACTGCCTGCTCGGCGGGGATGATGGGGGTGATCGCGACCGGCAGCACGATGATCTTCATGCGGAAATGGGACACGATCCGCGCGATGGAGATTATCGAGCGCGAGAAGGTCAACATCACCGGCGGCGTGCCGACCATCGCGTGGCAGTTGCTGGAGCATCCCGACCGTGGCCGTTACGACCTCTCGTCGCTCGAATCGATCGCTTATGGCGGCGCGCCCGCGGCGCCCGAACTGGTGAAGCGCATCTATGCCGAGTTCGGCGCGATGCCCGGCAATGGCTGGGGCATGACCGAGACGATGGCGACCGTCACGCATCACGGCGGCGAGGACTATCTCAACCGCCCGACGAGTGCGGGGCCGCCGGTGGCTGCTGCCGACCTGAAGATCATGGCGGACGACGGCGTGACGGATGTGCCTCTGGGCGAGGTCGGCGAGCTATGGGCGCGCGGCCCGATGATCGTGAAAGGCTATTGGCACAAACCCGAAGCGACCGCCGCAACGTTCGTGGGTGGCTGGGTCCGAACCGGCGATCTAGCCCGCCTGGATGAAGAGGGATTCTGCTACATAGTCGACCGAGCCAAGGACATGATAATCCGCGGAGGCGAGAACATCTACTCCAGCGAAGTAGAGAACGTCCTATACGCGCACCCCGCGGTGACCGACGCGGCGCTGATCGGAATTCCGCACCGGATCCTCGGCGAAGAGCCGGCGGCGGTGGTCCATCTCGCACCGGGGGCGGTGACGACCGAGGCGGAGTTGCAGGGCTGGGTGCGGCAACATCTGGCGGCGTTCAAGACGCCGGTCGCGGTGCGCTTCGTGCATGAGACTTTGCCGCGGAATGCGAACGGGAAGATCCTGAAGAAGGATCTGCAGGTGCTGTTCGAGGACCGGGTGGGGGTGTCGGCGTAGGGGGCCATACCTGATACTGGTCCGTCATCCTGACGAGGAGCGGGGGCTTGGGATCAAGACATGATCGGACATGCCGCGGTCTTTTCGAGGAATTCCATCGCGCTGGCACCGCGCGCCGCTTGAATGCCGGCCGCGTTTACGGGATGGGAGTGGCAAAGGAATTGCCATGACGGACGAGGGTCTTCGCCAGGAAACGCACCAACCGCAGGGCGGGGACGGCGTCGTTGCGGAAGGTCCGCCGGCCGAGAGTGCGTTCGGGTTGCCGATCGCGGTCGGGGTCGAGGATGCGATGCGGATCGCGCAGCGTCGCGATCGGTTGCTTGCTGCCTTGACGCTGACTGCCGGTGTCGGGCTGATCCTCGCCACGCCGTTCGCGTTGAAATCTGGGGCGGAGTTCTTCTTGCCACTGACCATCGCGCTGGTGATTTCGGTCGCGCTCGTGCCGGTGCTGGAATGGCTTGAGCGGCGTCACGTACCGTCGCCGCTGGCCGCGATATTGTGTCTGCTGGTGTTCCTGATTGCGGCGAACATCGCGATCGCCGCAATCCTCGTGCCTGCGACCGACTTCTTCCGTTTGCTGCCGACGCGGCTGGATCGTATCCAGAGCAACCTCGCACCGTTGCTCGACCTGTATTCGAGCCTCGAGAAATACGTGAACAAGACGCTGCGCCAGGTCGCGTCGACGCCGATCAAGCAACCGGCGACCGCAGGCGTTGCCGCGCCGGGGTCGATCCTCGAACTCGCCGCGACGTCGGCGCCGGCCGTTATCGTGCAATTCCTGTTCGGCGTGCTGATCGTGTTCTTCTTCCTGTCGGGCTGGACGCGCATGCGGCGGCAGACGATCACCGGGCGAACCAGCTTCGACGGGGCGATGGCGACGGCTCGCGTGATCCAGGACATCGTCGACGACGTGTCGGCGTACCTCGGCACGATTACCCTCATCAACATCGTGCTGGGGATCGTCACCGGGACCGCTTTGTGGTTCATCGGCATGCCGTATCCGGCGATGTGGGGCGGGATCGTCGCGCTGCTCAATTACATTCCGTATTTCGGGCCGGTGATCGGTGCGTTCCTGCTCGCGCTGGGCGGGCTGATGACGTTCTCGGACATCTGGATGGCGATGCTGCCGCCGGCGCTGATGTACGGGCTGCATCTGGTCGAGGCGAACGCGATCACGCCGTTCGTGGTCGGGCACCGGCTGACGATCAGCCCGTTGCTGATCCTGATCTCGCTGAGCTTCTGGGGATGGGTGTGGGGCACGTCGGGCGCGTTGCTCGCGGTTCCGCTGCTGATCATCATCCAGACCATCGTGAAGGCCGCTGGCAAGCCCGATATCGCCGGGTTCCTGTTCGAGCACGGGACGCTGGTGCAGCCCAAGACCGGACGAAATCGCCGTCGTGGCGATCCGCCCGAGGCACAACGTGAAACTGGCGGATAATTTGGGTTGACGGTATCCGAACCCTCGCCTAGTTGCCGCCTCCACGCTGTTTCAGCGGGTGTAGCTCAGTTGGTTAGAGCGCCGGCCTGTCACGCCGGAGGTCGCGGGTTCGAGTCCCGTCACTCGCGCCATCGTTTGCCCTGACCGGGTAGATGGTTCGAGATAGCGTTGAGGTTTTGACGAGCCTTCCCGCGTGGCCTTAGGGTCGCTAGGGTTCGTCATTGGGAATGCGGGTGTAGCTCAGTTGGTTAGAGCGCCGGCCTGTCACGCCGGAGGTCGCGGGTTCGAGTCCCGTCACTCGCGCCACCCTGATGGGTGGCCGAGACCCCTTTTAGATTTTGGGTGCTGCGAGCATCCCGTCCAACCTCCGAGGTCTGGATCATCCCCCATTCCGTTCGTGCCGAGTAGAGACCGAGTAGCTCCGTCAGGAGCGTATCGAGGGCTCGTATCGAAGCATGGGTTCCGTGCGCTAACCTGTCCTTCGATACGCCCCCTCGATACGCCGCTACGCGACTACTCGGTGGCTACTCGGGACGAACGGTAGGGGGGGCGAACGGAGCGCGTCGGTTCGTGGGAGACGGCAGGCGAGGCAGGCTCTACCGCCCGATCTCCATCCAGCGCAGGACCGGCTTCAGCGGAGCGATCCAGATCAGGCCGGTGAACAGGTAGAACGCCAGTTGCCCCAGCCAGTGCCAGCTGCCGACGATGTTCGACAGGCTGACGATGGCCACGCACCACACCAGGATCAGGAGCAGGATGCCGAGCATGCCGACGGGTTTGCGCCAGGTTGGCGTCATGGCGTGATCCAGTCTGATTCGGTGGCGATGGCGTGGAGCGGGACGTCCCACGGGTCTGGGGTCAGCGTGTCGACTTCCTGCAAAGACAACGCAACCCCGACGCGCCAGGCGTTCGGGTGCGCGAGGAAGGCGCGGTCGTAATAGCCGGCGCCCTGGCCGATCCGGTTGCCGCTGCGATCGAAGCCGACCAGCGGGGTCAGGATGATGTCGGGTTCGAGTTCGGCGGCGTCTTCGGCGGGCTGGTGCAACCCGAACGGTCCGGCGATCAGCGCCGCCTCGGTCGCCCAGGACAGGAAGCGCATCGGCAGCGAGCGGCGGACGACATGGGGCAGGGCGATGACGCATCCCGCATCGACCGCGGCGCGCGCGAAGGGCGAGGGGTCCGCTTCGCCCCCGAACGGGACGTAGGAGGCGACCGTCAGTCCGGGTTTCAGCCGTGCCAGAAACGCCGACGGCACGGGAAGCTCGACCGGCGGGCGGGTTTCCCGCGCGGCGCGGAGCGAGGCTCTCAGCGCGCTCTTGTCGGTCATGCGCTTGCAACCCTGAGATAGGGAGAAGATGGTGGTGTGGCGGGCCCACCATGGCCGTGTGCCGGGTTATCCACTGACGCACGGTACGTCAGGTGGGGACCATGTGCTTCGGACCAGGATCCTAACAGGGACAGCCCCCTATGGATGATGAATAGCCTCAGGGATAATAAAGGCTCGTACCGGGCAGAACCCGCCATGACCAATCTAGGCGTTGGGCGGGCTAAGCTCAAGGGCTTGTGCGAGGCCTTCGAGACGATCGGCGATCCGGGTGAGCGCGATCTCGCTGACCGCGGAGCCTTCGGGCGGCCGATGCGCGGCTTCGTCGAGGTCGTCGGCGAGCATCAGCGCGACGAACAGCATCGCGCGCTCCGCGCTGAGACCGCCAGCAGCGCGGTCCGCGGTCGCCCAGCGCTCGGCAACCATCGCGCCCAGCAGGCGCACGCGCGACTCTTCGCCGTCACGGCAGGCAACCGCGTGGGGGCGGCCGCCGATATCGAGCATGACCTGGGCCATCAGTTGGGGCTCCCTCGCGTGATGACGTCGTCGAGCGCGGCGACGGCTTCGGCCATCCGCGCCTTGAGTGCGGCGTGGCGCTTGGCGAGCGCGTCGCCGGCTTCGGTGCGGGCTGCAATGGCGGATTCGATCCGTGCGATCGCGGCGTCGATCCGTTCGACGGCAGTTGGTCCGTCGGGAAGTGTTTCTGACATGCCATGCGAGATAGCATGGACGGGGGGTGCGACAAGTCGGTTTAGGCGAAACCCATCACCATCCACGGTGTTGACAGGGCGCCCCACCGCCCCGCAAAGGCTGCGCGCCCGGAACGGACTCGCGGGCGTAGCGGAGAGACAGCAATGACGGTCAAGGTTGCGATCAACGGTTTCGGGCGCATCGGCCGTCTCGTCGCCCGTGCGGTACTCGAACAGTCGAACGGCGCACTCGAACTCGTCGCGATCAACGATCTCGGCGATGCCAAGTCGAACGCCTGGCTGTTCAAGCGCGACAGCGTCCACGGCAAGTATCCGGGCGAGGTTTCGGCCGAGGGCAACGAGCTGGTCGTCGACGGCAAGCGCATCCGCGTCACCGCCGAGCGCGACCCCGCCAACCTGCCGCACGCCGAACTGGGCGTCGACATCGTGCTGGAATGCACCGGCTTCTTCACCGACAAGGCGAGCTGCCAGAAGCATCTCGATGCGGGTGCCAAGAAGGTGCTAATCTCGGCGCCGGGCAAGAACGTCGACCTCACCGTCGTCTACGGCGTCAATCACGACAAGCTGACCGCCGAGCATACGATCGTCTCGAACGCGTCGTGCACCACCAACTGTCTCGCGCCCGTCGCCAAGGTGCTGAACGATGCGATCGGCATCGAGCGCGGCCTGATGACGACCGTGCATGCGTACACCAACGACCAGAAGATCCTCGACCAGATCCACCCGGACCTGCGTCGCGCACGCGCTGCGGCGATGTCGATGATCCCGACCACGACGGGTGCCGCACGTGCGGTTGCCGAAGTGCTGCCGGAGCTGAAGGGCAAGCTCGACGGTTCGGCAATTCGCGTGCCGGTGCCGGACGTTTCGTTGATCGACCTGACCTTCACGCCGTCGCGCGATACGACGCGTGAAGAGGTGAATGCGGTGCTGAAGGCGGCCTCCGAGAGTGGCCCGCTGGTCGGCGTGCTCGACTGGTCGGACGAGCCGCTCGTCTCGATCGATCTCCAGCATACCCCGGCGTCGTCGACGGTCGACAGCCTGGAGACTGCGGTGATCGACGGCAAGCTCGTTCGCGTCGTCAGCTGGTACGACAACGAGTGGGGGTTCTCGAACCGGATGGTCGATACGGCGACCGCGATGGCGAAGTTCATCTAAGCCTGCGAGTTATGCGTCCCCTGTTCCGTTCGCTTCGAGCGCAGTCGAGAAGTCTTCTCCCGTGACAGATGGTGTCTCGACTGCGCTCGACACGAACGGGGAGGGGGCGGTGGCCCAGGCCCCGGCCTCAACGATGGTTGGCACGATCGCCGGGATCGCTCGCCACGCCCGCGCCAAAGCCTCGATGGAGGTCATCGAGGATGTCGAGATCACAATCGAGGCTGGCCTGCACGGCGACTTCCGCGGTCGCGTGAAGCCCGGCGGCAAGGGGCGGCGGCAGGTCACGTTGCTCGAACGTAGCGACTGGGACGCGGCGATGGCCGAAGTTGGGCGCGATATTCCGTGGTACGAACGGCGTGCCAATCTGCTGGTCGACGGCTTCGACCTTCCCCAGATACCCGGCACGCGGCTCCGCATCGGCGCGGACGTCGTGCTGGAGGTGACGCGCCACACCGATCCGTGCGACCGCATGGATGCACTGGCGCCGGGATTGTTCGCCGCGCTGACGCCGGACTGGCGGGGCGGGGCCTGTGCCCGAGTTTTGATGGGCGGCAGAATCGCCGTCGGTGATGAGATCAGGATCGAAGAACCATGACCAAGCCATTCAAGACGCTCGATGATATGGGCGATGTCCAGGGCAAGCGCGTGCTCGTGCGCGAAGACCTCAACGTGCCAATGGCCGAGGGTCGCGTCACCGACGATACCCGTCTGCGCGCCACCGTAGCGACCGTTGGCGAACTCGCCGACAAGGGCGCGATCGTCCTTGTCCTAGCGCATTTCGGTCGTCCGAAGGGCGTGCCGAGCCCTGAATTCTCGCTGTCGCAGGTCGTGAAGCCGTATAGCGAAGTGCTTGGTCGCGAAGTGCGCTACATCGACTGGGAGGGGGCGGATGACGCCGTCGCTACGCTCGAGCCCGGCGACATCGCAGTGCTGGAGAACACGCGCTTCTTCGGTGGCGAGGAGACCAACGACGCGGCGGTCGTCCAGCGGTTTGCAAGCCTTGGCGATCTCTACGTCAATGATGCCTTCTCAGCGGCGCACCGCGCGCATGCCTCGACCGAGGGTCTCGCGCACGTCCTACCCGCCTTTGCCGGCCGCGCGATGGAAGCTGAGCTCGACGCTTTGCAGAAGGCACTTGGCGAGCCCGAGCATCCGGTCGCGGCGGTCGTCGGTGGCGCGAAGGTGTCGTCGAAGCTTGACGTGCTGCGCCATCTCGTAACCAAGGTCGATCACCTGATCATCGGCGGCGGCATGGCCAACACCTTCCTCGCAGCGCGCGGGGTAGATGTTGGCAAGAGCCTGTGCGAGCATGAGCTTGCGAGCGTTTGCGAACAGATTATGGAAGCTGCGGACAAGGCGAACTGCACGGTCCACCTGCCGTACGACGTGGTGGTCGCCAAGGAGTTCAAGCCGAACCCCGCCACCCGTACGGTCAACGTGCACGAAGTCGCCGCCGACGAAATGATCCTCGACGTCGGCCCGGCCGCTGTCGAATCGCTTGGCGACGTGCTGAAGAACTGCCGCACGCTGGTCTGGAACGGCCCGCTCGGCGCGTTCGAGACGCCGCCGTTCGACAAGGCGACCGTCGCGCTCGCCAAGACCGCTGCGGCCCTCACCGAAGGCGGTTCACTCGTCTCGGTCGCCGGCGGTGGCGATACGGTTGCGGCGCTCAACCACGCTGGCGTCGCGGACGCGTTCACGTTTGTATCGACGGCAGGCGGCGCGTTCCTGGAATGGATGGAAGGCAAGACGCTTCCAGGGGTGGCCGCGCTCCACGGTTGAACTACGCGCGCATCCAAGCTATGTTTAACATGTTAAACGGAGACTCGGATGCTCGGCGTCAGGCTCGATAGCGAACTCGAAGAGCGACTCGCGGCAGTTGCGCGCACCCAAGGGCGCAGCAAGAGCGATATCGCACGCGAAGCCGTGCGACGCTATGTCGAGCGCCACGACGAGGCTTTCCTGGCGGAGGCGAAGCGGCAGTCGCTCGCGGCGGCGGCACTTGGCTGGACCGAAGAAGACGACGCATGGGAGCGGTTGGGTGTTGCCTGGGATGATCCGGAGCCTGCCAGCAATCGCCGTGATGCCGCCGAATGAAACGCGGTGATATTGTTACTATTGCCGACGCCAACGCGGGGGATTTTGCCAGCAAGCCGCGCCCGGCGCTCGTCGTTCAGACCGACGCGTTCATGCAAGACCATGACAGCGTGACGGTGTGTTTGATTACCAGCCAGCTTGCCGGCCTCGGAATGTTTCGTATACCGATCGCCGCAAATCCCGATACGGGACTCTTCAATCCGAGCGAGATCTGTATCGACAAGGTGCAGTCGGTCTGGCGGCATCGCGTCGGTCGACGGGTCGGTGCTGCTTCCAACGAAACCATGTTTGCGGTCGATCAGGCACTGCGCCGATGGCTTGAACTTTAAAATACTGAGAGAGGACTTACCCATGACATCCACGATCACGCCGCAAGTCAAAACGATTCTCGACAAGTACGAGGCTACCAGTTCGGCGGTGAAGGCGAACCTCGCGCGCATCCTGATGCAGGGCAAGCTCGGCGGTACCGGCAAGCTCGTGATCCTGCCGGTCGACCAAGGCTTCGAGCATGGTCCGGCGCGCAGCTTCTCGGTCAATCCGGCGGCGTACGATCCGCATTACCATTACCAGCTCGCGATCGATGCCGGGCTCAGCGCCTATGCCGCACCGCTCGGGATGCTCGAAGCGGGCGCGGATACGTTTGCGGGGCAGATCCCGACGATCCTGAAGTGCAACAGCTCGAACAGCTGGGCGACGACGATCGACCAGGCGGTGACGGCGACCGTGTCGGACGCGGTACGGCTCGGGTCGGCGGCGATCGGCTTCACCATCTATCCGGGCGCGGACCAGTTCTTCGACCTCGTCGAGGAGATCCGCGAGCTGAGCGAAGAGGCGAAGTCGGTCGGCATCGCCACCGTGATCTGGTCGTACCCGCGCGGCGGCGAGCTGACCAAGGACGGCGAGCTCGCTTTGGACGTCGGCGCCTATGCCGCGCACATCGCGGCGCTGCTCGGCGCGCACATCATCAAGACCAAGCTGCCGACCGCGCATATCGAGCAGAAGGAAGCCAAGCCGCTCTACGCGAACACCGACTGGTCGAAGCAGTCGGACCGCGTGAAGCACGTCGTCCAGTCGAGCTTTGCCGGGCGTCGCATCAACGTCTTCTCGGGCGGCGTGTCGAAGGGCGAGGACGCGATCTTCCAGGACGCGCGCGACATTCGCGACGGCGGCGGCAACGGCTCGATCATCGGCCGCAACACCTTCCAGCGTCCGCGCGACGAGGCGCTGGCGATGCTCGACCGGATCATCCGGATCTACAAGAACGAGGAATAAGCCTCGGTTTGACTGCACGTCACCTCGGTCATGCGCCGGGGTGACGTGGCGGGTATGAGCGGCTAGGGGGCGGACATGACCGAATTCGAAGATCCGCTGGGCCCGCTCGATCCCAATTTCGCCGAGAATTTTCGCCGCGACATGCGCCGGCCCGCTTGCCAGCTTTACCTGGTGTCGCCGCTGGACGTTGGTGGCGACTTTCCGGAGCGCCTCGCCCGCGCGCTCGATGCCGGGCCGGTGGCGGCATTCCAGTTCCGCGTGAAGGATATCGACCAGCATGCGGCTGCCGCGCTCGGGGAGCCGTTGCGGGCGATCTGTGCCGAGCGTGATGTGGCATTCATCGTCAATGACGATATCGGGCTGGCCAAGCGGCTTGACGCGGATGGCGTCCATCTCGGGCAGGACGATGGCGATCCGCGCGAGGCGCGGGCGCAGCTTGGACCCAATGCGCAGATCGGCGTGAGCTGTCACGGCAGCCGCCATCTGGCGATGGAAGCGGGCGAGGCCGGAGCTGACTACGTGGCGTTCGGGGCGTTCTATCCGACCACGACGAAGGTCGCGACGCATACCGCCGAGCCGGTGATTCTATCGTGGTGGTCGACGCTGTTCGAGATGCCGTGCGTCGCGATCGGCGGGATTACGCCGGAGAATGCTGGTCCGCTGGTTGCTGCGGGTGCCGACTTCATCGCCGTGTCGAGCGCTGTTTGGGGTGGCGACGAGGTCGCTGCGATCAAGGCGTTCGGCGAGGTTCTCGCGAAGCGCTGAGCCGTTGGAAACAACCGTCGTCCCGACCGTTTGATGCAGCAGCGTAACGGTTTGGGATGATGGGCATGACGGCATTTGCGACGAAAGCTTCGGTTCTTGCGGCGTGCCTGTTCGGGGTCGCGTCGCCAGCGGTAGCGCAGACCGCGCCGGCCAAGCCCGTACCGATCGATCGCAACATCCTGCACGTGCAGGTGATCCTCGACCATCTCGGCTTCGGGCCGGGCGTGCTCGACGGGCGGGGCGGGCAGTCGCTGGTCGCCGCGCTGAAGGGGTTCCAGGAGGCGAAGGGGCTGCCGATTACCGGCAAGTCTGACGCGCGGACGTTGCAGGCGCTGTATCCGTACCGCTCCGCGCGGCCGACCGTGACGGTCGCGCTGACGCCGGAGATGCTGGCGGGGCCGTTCGTCAATCCGTTCCCCAAGGATCCCGCCAAGCAGGCCGAACTCCCGTCGCTTGGCTACAAGAATGTCATGGAGAAGCTCGGCGAGATGTTTCACACGACGCCAGCGGTGATCGTGGCGCTGAACGCGCCCACCACGAGGCTGACTCCGGGGACCAAGGTGGTGTTCCCCAACGCGTTGCCGACCTCGCGCGCGTATGATCCGAAGCTGAAGCCGGACTGGATCGCGACGCTCACCATGCTGAACGTCGATGCGAAGCAGCCACAGGCGGACCATTTCGTCGTCGACAAGTCGGACGGCGTGCTGCGCGTGCTCGATGCGAACGACAAGCTGATCGCGCAATTCTCCGCGACGATGGGATCGAGCCACGACCCGCTGCCGCTCGGCACGTGGACGATCAAGGGCTCCGATTACAATCCTAAGTTCCACTTCAATCCGGCGCTGTTCTGGGATGCGAAGAAGGGGCAGCAGAAGGAGATGCTGCCGCCGGGGCCGAACGGTCCGGTCGGCGTTGTCTGGATGGACCTGTCGAAGGAGCATTACGGCATTCACGGTACGCCCAACCCGGAGACGATCGGGCGTGCGGAGAGCCATGGCTGTATCCGCCTGACCAATTGGGATGCCGCGCGGTTGTCGATGATGATCAAGCCGGGGACCAAGGCCGTGTTCCAGGCGTAAGGCAATGACGCGGACGTTCTGGATCATTCTTGGGCTAATCGTGGTCGTGGTCGGTGGCTTTGCGTCGATGATGTCGTTCGGGAGCAGCGGTAGCGGCCTCGATCGACGGGTGCCTTGGCGCAAGCCGGTGCCTCCCGCAGAAGTCGCTGCTGTTACCTTGACGCCGGGGGCACTGGCTGTCCCGGTGGCGGGCGTCCCACGCAAGGCGATAGCGAATAGCTGGAACGATGCGCGGGGCGGCGGTCTGCGCGGCCATCATGGCACGGATATCATGGCACCGGGTGGCACGCCCGTGGTCGCGGCGGCGCCGGGGCGGGTCGAGAAACTGTTCCAGAGTGGGCTTGGCGGGATCACGCTGTACGTGCGTTCGCCCGACCGGCGCTGGACCTATTATTATGCGCACCTTGCGGGGTATGCGGCTGGCATCCGTGAGGGGATGGCGGTCAAGGCAGGCGATACGCTCGGCTATGTCGGCGATACCGGCGACGCCGGGGCAGGCAATTACCACCTGCATTTCGGGCTGACCAAGATGCAGCCAGGTGAGCGCTGGTGGCAGGGCGAGAACGTGAACCCGTACCCGCTGCTTGCCGGACGCGAGCGCGCCCGCTAAAGCCCGCCGCTTCGGGTTTCCGCAGAGCCGCGCCTCAGGGTCATGCTTCGCGGACGGCCCCTAGCTCTTTCCAGCAGGAATCGGTCATGAAGATCAACGCGGTCGAGATTCGTCCCGGCAACATTCTTGAATATGAAGGCGGCATCTGGCGCGCCGTCAAGACTCAACACACCCAGCCCGGCAAGGGCGGTGCCTATATGCAGGTCGAGATGAAAAACCTCATCGACGGCCGCAAGAACAACACCCGTTTCCGCTCCGCCGAGAGCGTCGAGAAGGTGCGGCTCGAGACCGTCGACTTCCAGTTCCTGTTCCGCGAAGGCGACATGCTCACCTTCATGGACAAGGTGAACTACGAGCAGATCTCGCTCGACGCCGACATCCTGGGCGACGCCGCGGCGTTCCTGCAGGACGGCATGGACGTGGTGATGGAGCTCTGGGAAGAGCGGCCGATCTCGGTCCAGCTGCCCGACACGATCGAGGCGCTGATCGTCGAGGCGGATGCCGTGGTTAAGGGGCAGACGGCCTCGTCGTCGTACAAGCCGGCCGTGCTCGAAAACGGCGTGCGCGTGATGGTGCCGCCGCATATCGGTGCGGGCACGCGGATCGTCGTCGATGTCTACGAGCAGACCTACGTTAGGCGCGCGGACTGAAGTCTGCTCCCCCTCCCGCAAGCGGGAGGGGGCCGGGGGGTGGGCACCCGCCCTCCATGTTACGTGACGATACTGGCGCGAACGATTTCGATGCCGCGCGACGCTGATAGCGCGAGCCCACCCCCGGCCCCTCCCGCTTGCGGGAGGGGGGAGATAGAATACAATGCCCAGCCATTCCGGCATCATGACCGTCATCGAGCGCGCCGCGCGCAAGGCCGCGCCGCGCCTGCGCCGCGACTTCAACGAGGTCCAGCAGCTCCAGGTGAGCCGCAAGGGTCCGGCCGACTTCGTCAGCCAAGCCGACCAGCGCGCCGAGCAGACGATCTTCGAAGAACTCAGCCACGCCCGTCCCGACTGGGGCATGCTCATGGAGGAGCGCGGCGAGGTCGAGGGCGATCCCAACAAGCCGCGCTTCATCGTCGATCCGCTGGATGGCACGTCGAACTTCCTCCACGGTATCCCGCATTTCTGCATCTCGATCGCGGTCGAGGAGCCGATGCCGAACGGCAAACGCGAGGTCACGACGGCACTCGTGTATCAGCCGCTCACCGACGAGAGCTTCTGGGCAGAGAAGGGGCGGGGGGCGTGGCTCACCGACCAGCGTCTGCGCGTGTCGTCGCGGCGTGATCTGTCCGAATCGCTGATCGCGACTGGGATTCCGTTCCTGGGGCATGGCGACTTCGCGCAGTGGAGCCGGATTTTCGGCGCGGTTGCGCCTGAGGTTGCGGGGATCCGTCGTTTGGGTGCTGCGGCGCTCGATCTGGCGTGGCTTGCGGCGGGCCGGTTCGATGGGTTCTGGGAATCGAACCTGAAGCCTTGGGACGTTGCGGCGGGGATGCTGCTGGTGAAGGAAGCCGGTGGCTTCGTCACCGACTTCCGTGGTGGCGATCGTGCGATGGAGCGGAATGAGTTTCTGGCTGCGAACGATGCGCTGCACTCGCGTCTGCACAAGCTGGTGGCCGGAGCGCTGCGCTAAGCCTTGCAAGCGATCCTCCCCCGCCAGGGGGAGGTGGCCGGCACTTGCCGGACGGAGGGGGAGGAACGAGCAACGGTTGTTCCGTGTCCTCCCCCTCCGTCACCTTCGGCGACACCTCCCCCTGGCGGGGGAGGATCGTGAGGTCGGACCCCGTCAGCGCGCAGTCCGTCATCCCGCGCTTTTTCCGGCATCCACTCGCGCACAATTTCGTCCCTCGTTTGTTTGCGGTGCCGGGGGACCTCGGAACTGCTGGATGTATCCCCTGAGAGCCGAAGTCAGTTTGTCCCCCCGCGAAGGCGGGGATCCAGACTGGGCTCCCGCCTTCGCGGGATAACAAGGAGAAGGGGACTGTCGTTCGAACGCGGCGTCGTCTTTGCTTCTCAGCACGGCGCCGAACACGTCCGAGGTGACGAATCGGTATCGGCGACGCCATCGAGCGCCGACGCTCGTGCACGCCAAGTAACGCATGTTTCCCGCCACTCCCGTCCCTCCACTTGCGAGTGATTCTCACACCCTCCACGCCTTGCCCATCACCCCCCATCGGCCTAAAGCGGCCCCGTTCCGTTCGCACTTGCGAGAAGCAATTTGGTCGACCTGTCGCACTATCTTCCGATCCTCCTGTTCCTCGGGATCGCCATCGCATTGTCGAGCACGTTCGTGTTCCTGCCGATGGCCGTCTCGCTCCTCACGGGGTCACACAAGCCTACGCCTGAGAAGCTCAGCGAATACGAGTGCGGCTTTCCCGCATTCGAGGATCCGCGGAGCCAGTTCGACGTACGCTTCTACCTGATCGCCATCCTCTTCATCATCTTCGATCTCGAGGCCGCGTTCCTGTATCCCTGGGCCGTCTCGGTCTTCACGCTCGGCTGGACCGCGTGGATTTCGATGATGATCTTTATCGGCGAATTGGCCCTTGGCCTCGTCTACGCATGGAAGAAGGGAGCACTCGATTGGGAGTAGAGCTTCAGCCCGCACCCGGTTCGCCCAGCTCGCTGGTGCCACCCGACCAGGGCTTTTTCGACGGATTGAACGGTGAGCTGACGGACAAGGGTTTCCTCGTCACGTCGACCGAGGAGCTGTTCCAGTGGGCGCGTACCGGCTCGCTGTGGTGGATGACGTTCGGGCTCGCCTGCTGCGCGGTCGAGATGATCCACGTCAACATGCCGCGCTACGATCTGGAGCGCTTCGGCGCCGCACCTCGCGCTTCGCCGCGCCAGTCGGACGTGATGATCGTTGCCGGCACGCTCTGCAACAAGATGGCCCCTGCACTCCGCAAGGTCTACGACCAGATGTCCGAGCCCAAGTACGTGATCTCGATGGGATCGTGTGCGAACGGCGGCGGCTATTATCATTACAGCTACAGTGTCGTTCGCGGCTGCGATCGGATCGTGCCGGTGGACATCTACGTCCCCGGCTGCCCGCCGACGGCTGAGGCGTTACTGTACGGCATCATGCAGTTGCAGCGGAAGATCCGGCGGTCCGGGAGCATCGAGCGTTGAGGGCTCCCGCACCAGCTTACACGTCGAACGATGGCGTTATCGACAGCGCCCGCGCGGCGCTCGGCGGCATGCTGCTCGACGCGGTCGACCATGTCGGTGAAGTCGCGCTGCACGTTCGTCGCGAAGACCTTTACGACGCGATGATCGCGCTGCGCGACACGCCGGGGCTTGCCTACCAGCAGCTCATGGAGATCGCCGGCGTCGATTATCCGGATCGGCCTGAGCGGTTCGAGGTCGTCTATTGCATGCTGTCGCTGACGCGGAACCACCGCCTGCGCGTGCATGTCGCGACCGACGAGGAAAAGCCGGTGCCGTCGGTGACCGACATCTGGCCGGTCGCCGGCTGGCTCGAGCGCGAAGTGTACGACATGTACGGCGTGCTGTTCAGCGGCAACCCGGACCTGCGTCGCATCCTGACCGACTACGGTTTCCGTGGTCATCCGCAGCGCAAGGACTTCCCGCTGACCGGGTATGTCGAGCTGCGCTATTCGGAAGAGTCGAAGCGCGTCGTGTACGAACCCGTGCAGCTTGCGCAGGATTTCCGCACGTTCGATTTCATGAGCCCATGGGAGGGCGCGAATTACGTGCTCCCCGGCGACGAGAAGGGCGCTTTGCCCCAGGCCAAGGGCGCGCAGACGCCGTTGTCGGCGGACACGATCGTCAAGGCCAATGCGGCGCAGTCGCCGACTCAGGCGCCGACCGAACCTAAGAGCACCGAGTCGACCGCGCAGACGGGCGCCGGCAAGTCGGAGTCCGACGCGACGCCGAAGCCTGCGAACCCCGACGTGGTCCCGACCAAGGGTGGAGGACAGAACCAGTGAGTCTGTATGTCGAAGAGCTTCTGGGTGAAGCCGACGCAGCCGATCCCACGACCGGCGACGTCACGATCCAGAACTACACGATCAACTTCGGTCCGCAGCATCCGGCCGCGCACGGCGTGCTTCGTCTTGTCATGGAACTCGACGGCGAGATCGTCGAGCGCGTCGATCCGCATGTCGGCCTGCTCCACCGCGGCACCGAGAAGCTGATCGAGTACAAGACGTACACGCAGGCGCTGCCGTATTTCGATCGTCTCGATTATTGCTCGCCGCTGTGCATGGAGCATAGCTGGGTATTGGCGGTCGAGAAGCTGCTCGACCTCGAAGTGCCCGAGCGTGCGCAGTATCTGCGCGTGTTCTTTGCCGAGCTGACGCGCATCTCTAACCACATGCTCAACCTCGGGTCGCACGTCATGGACGTCGGCGCGATGACTCCGAACCTATGGCTGTTCGAGATTCGCGAAGACTGCATGAACTTCTTCGAGCGTGTCTCGGGCGCGCGCATGCATTCGAACTATTTTCGTCCCGGTGGCGTGCATCAGGATGCGCCGCTGAAGCTGCTCGCCGACATCGGCGACTGGCTCGACACGCGCCTGCCGCGGCTGTTCGAGGATGCGATCTCGCTCGTCGCGGACAACCGCATCTTCAAGCAGCGCAACGTCGACATCGCCGTGGTCAGCCGTGACGACGCGATCAAGTGGGGCTTTTCCGGCCCGATGATCCGCGGCTCGGGCATTGCCTGGGATCTGCGCAAGTCGCAGCCTTATGACGCCTATGCGAAGATGGACTTCGAGGTGCCAGTCGGCACGCGCGGCGACTGCTATGACCGGTTCATGGTGCGCGTCGAGGAAGTGCGTCAGTCCGCGCGGATCATGAAGCAGTGCCTGCGCGACATGCCCGAGGGGCCGATCGCATCGCTCGATCGCAAGGTCGTGCCGCCCAAGCGTGGTGAGATGAAGCAGTCGATGGAAGCGCTGATCCATCACTTCAAGCTCTATACCGAGGGCTTCCACGTACCCGCCGGCGACGTCTATGTCGCGACGGAAAGCCCCAAGGGCGAGTTCGGCGTGTACCTGGTCGCCGATGGCTCGAACAAGCCGTACCGCTGCAAGATCCGCCCGACCGCGTTCTCGCATCTGCAAGCCATGGACTTCATGGCGAAGGGCCACATGCTGGCGGATACGACCGCGATCCTCGGCGCGATGGATATCGTTTTTGGTGAATGTGACCGCTGATGGCTGAAGCTCCGAAAATTCCCGACGAGGCCGAGACTCGCGCACGCTGGGGTTCGTTCGCGTGGACGGACGAGAATCAGGTGAAGGCGAACGAGGTTCTCGGGCGCTATCCCAAGGGTCGCGAGCAATCGGCGTCGATCCCGTTGCTCGATCTGGCGCAGCGCCAAGTCGGCGCGGAAACGCAGACGCAGGGCTGGTTGCCGGTTCCGGTGATCGAGTTCGTCGCGCGTCAGATCAGCGTGCCGTACATGCGCGTGTACGAGGTCGTCACCTTTTACACGATGTTTAATCTCGCGCCGGTCGGTCGCTTCCACGTCCAGGTCTGCGGCACGACGCCGTGCATGCTGCGCGGGTCGGACGATGTTTTGGCCGCGTGCAAGAACCGCGGTCTGGTCAAGGGCGGCACGACGCCGGACGGGATGTTCACGCTGACCGAGGTCGAGTGCCTCGGAACGTGTGCGAATGCGCCGATGGTGCAGATCAACGACGATAACTTCGAAGACCTCGATTACGACAAGACGACCGAAATCCTCGAAGCGCTCGCCAATGGCGGCACGCCGACGCCGGGGCCGCAATTCGGTCGTCGTGCGAGCTGCCCTGAAGGCGGCCCGACCTCGCTGAAGGCGATGGTCGACGCGAACCACGATTACCGGGGGGAGTGGGCCTGATGCTCGCCGACAAGGACCGCATCTTCACCAACGTCTACGGTTTCCAGCCGTGGAACATCGACGCGGCGATCATGCGCGGCGATTGGGACAATACCAAGGACCTGATGGCGCTCGGCCAGGACGCGATCATCGACGTGATGAAGGCGTCGGGTCTACGCGGACGTGGTGGTGCGGGCTTCCCGACCGGTACCAAATGGTCGTTCATGCCGAAGGAGCCGAAGCCGGACCGGCCGAACTTCCTCGTCATCAACGCCGATGAGTCCGAGCCGGGCAGCTGCAAGGATCGCGAGATCATCCGCCACGATCCGCACAAGCTGATCGAGGGCGCACTGATCGCCGGGTTCGCGATGCGCGCGCGCGCCGCGTACATCTACATCCGCGGCGAATATATCCGCGAGGCCGAGACGCTGTTCGCAGCCGTCGCCGAGGCATATGATCGCGGCTTCATTGGCAAGAACGCGTGCGGGTCGGGCTACGACTTCGACGTGTTCGTGCACCGGGGTGCCGGCGCGTACATTTGCGGCGAAGAGACCGCGATGTTGGAGAGCCTCGAGGGCAAGAAGGGCCAGCCGCGGCTGAAGCCACCTTTCCCGGCGGGCGCGGGTCTTTATGGCTGCCCGACGACGGTCAACAACGTCGAATCGATCGCGGTTGCGCCGACGATCCTGCGGCGTGGCGCTACGTGGTTCTCCAGCTTCGGCGCGGAGAACAACCGCGGCACGAAGCTGTTCCAGATCAGCGGCCATGTGAACAAGCCATGCGTGGTCGAGGAAGAGATGAGCATCTCGTTCCGCGACCTGATCGAGACCCATTGCGGCGGTATCCGTGGCGGCTGGGACAATCTGCTCGCGGTGATCCCGGGCGGCTCGTCGGTACCGCTCGTGCCCGCCGCGCAGATCATGGACTGTGCGATGGACTTCGACGGCCTGAAGGCGGTCGGCTCGGGCCTCGGCACCGCGGCGATCATCGTCATGGACAAGTCGACCGACATCGTCCGCGCGATCAGCCGCATCTCGTACTTTTACAAGCATGAGAGCTGTGGTCAGTGCACGCCGTGCCGCGAAGGCACCGGCTGGATGTGGCGCGTGATGGAGCGGATGCGCACCGGCGACGCCGAGCTGTCCGAGATCGACATGCTCCAGCAGGTCACCAAGCAGGTCGAGGGTCACTCGATCTGCGCACTCGGCGACGCAGCAGCATGGCCGATCCAGGGCCTGATCAAGCATTTCCGCCCCGAGATGGAGCGCCGTATCCGCGAACGCGGTGGCGACACCGCGCCGATGATGGAAGCGGCCGAATGAACGGCGTGACGATCGTGCCTATAGTCACGCTGATTCTCGTATTCGGCGTGCCCTACATAGTCATCTACCTTCAGGGTAGGCGTCTGGCGGCGATCGAAGCGCGTCTCGGCGTTGTGCTTGAGAAGCTGAATTTCCTTGAAGGCCGTGGATCGTAAGATGCCCTTAGTCAAAGTCGATGGCGTAGAGATCGAGGTGCCGCAGGGTGCCACCGTGCTGCAGGCGTGCGAGCTTGCCGGCAAGGAGATCCCGCGTTTCTGTTATCATGAGCGGCTGAGCATCGCCGGCAATTGCCGGATGTGCCTGGTCGAGGTGAAGCCTGGTCCGCCCAAGCCGCAGGCGTCGTGCGCGCTGCCGGCGGCGGACAAGCAGGAGATCTTCACCAACTCGCCGATGGTGAAGAATGCTCGCGAGGGCATCATGGAATTCCTGCTCATCAACCATCCGCTCGATTGCCCGATCTGCGATCAGGGCGGCGAGTGCGATCTGCAGGACCAGTCGGTCGCGTACGGTCGTGGGCATTCGCGCTACGACGAGAACAAGCGCGCGGTCACCGAGAAGTATATGGGCCCGATCGTCAAGACGGTCATGACCCGCTGCATTCAGTGCACGCGCTGCATCCGGTTCGCCGAGGAAGTGTCCGGCGTCGAGGAGATCGGTGCGATCTTCCGCGGCGAGGACATGCAGATCACCTCGTATCTCGAGAATGCGGTCAAGAGCGAGCTCTCCGGCAACGTCGTAGATCTGTGCCCGGTCGGTGCGCTGACGTCGAAGCCGTATGCGTTCGAGGCGCGTCCGTGGGAGCTCCGCAAGACGCTGACGATCGACGTCATGGACGCGGTCGGCACCAACATCCGGCTCGACAGCCGTGGTCGCCAGGTGCTGCGTTGCGTGCCGCGGATCAACGAGGACGTGAACGAGGAGTGGGCGACCGACAAGACGCGCCACGCGATCGACGGCCTCGTGCGCCGTCGCCTCGACAAGCCGTATGTCCGGGTGAACGGCAAGCTCCAGCCCGCGACGTGGGACGAGGCTTTCGCAGCGATCAAGGCTGTGAACGCCGGGTCGAGCGTTGCGGCCGTCGCTGGCGATCTGGTCGATTGCGAGACGATGTACGCCGCCAAGGCGCTGCTCGCGAAGATGGGGTCGACCCTGATCGAAGGCCGTCAGACCGGCATGGACTATGACGCGACGAGCATCGCCGCGGTCAATTTCAACACGACGATCGCCGGCACCGAGCGTGCCGACGCGATCCTGCTGGTGGGTACCAACCTGCGCTGGGAAGCGCCGCTGGTGAACACGCGGGTGCGCAAGGCTATCAAGAAGGGCGCGAAGGTCTTTGCGATCGGGCCGGAGACGGACCTGACGTACAAGGTGGAGTGGCTCGGCGACGATCTGGCGCTGCTCGGCGCTCTGCCCGAGGCGGTGACCGAGGCGTTCGGCAAGGCTGAGCGTCCGATGGTGATCGTCGGTGGCGGCGCGCTGAAGGGTGGCCATGCGGCTGCGCTGAAGCTCGTCGATACGCTGGGTCTCGTGAAGGACGAGTGGAACGGCTTCAACGTCCTCCACATGGCGGCGTCGCGGATGGGTGGGCTGATGCTCGGCTATGCGCAGAAGGGCGGGATCGCCGACGTGATGGGGGCGAAGCTCGGCTTCTTCCTCGGCGCGGACGAGGTCGATTACTCGCAGTTCGCTGGTTTCAAAGTGTTCGTGGGCCATCACGGCGACAAGGGTGCGGCGGCTGCCGACGTCATCCTGCCGGGTGTCACTTACGCCGAGAAGTCTGGCACGTGGGTCAATCTCGAAGGTCGCGTACAGCGCGGCGAGCGTGCGGTGTTCGCACCCGGCGACGCGCGTGACGACTGGTCGATCTTCCGCGCGCTGTCCGATACGCTCGGCCACACGCTGCCGTTCGACAGTTTCGAGGGCTTGCGCGAGGAAATGTACGCGGACGTGCCTGCGCTGCGTCATCAGGCGCTCGCGACGTTCGAGTGGAACCCGCCTTCGCTGACCGGCGAGGGGCAGGGCGTTCTCGCCGGCTATCCGATCAAGGACTTCTACCTGACCAACGCGATCTGCCGCGCGTCGCCGACTATGCAGCGCTGCTCGGCCGAACTTCTCCACGGGGAAGATTACGCGGAGGCAGCCGAATGATCTCCTGGTTCGAATCCTCGCTCGGTTACGACTGGGCGTTCTTCCTCGCCACGATCATCGACATTCTCGTGATCGCTCTGCCGCTGATGCTGGCGGTGGCGATGATCATCTATGCCGACCGCAAGATCTGGGCGGCGATGGCGTTGCGTCGCGGTCCCAACGTCGTCGGCCCGTTCGGTCTGCTGCAGAGCTTTGCCGACGGCCTGAAGGTGTTCCTGCAGGAGACGATCGTCCCCGCAGCCGCCAACCGGACGCTGTTCCTGCTGGCACCGATCATCACCTTCACGGTTGCCCTGATCGTTTGGGCGGTGGTGCCGTTCGGCGTCGGCGTCGTGCTTGCGGACATCAACGTCGGGCTGCTCTACGTACTCGCCGCGTCGTCGCTCGGCGTGTACGGGATCATCCTGTCGGGCTGGGCGTCGAACTCGAAATATCCGTTCTACTCGGCGCTTCGTGCGGCCGCGCAGATGGTGTCGTACGAAGTCGCGATCGGCTTCATCCTGATTTCGGTCGTGCTGTGGACCGGCAGCTTCAACCTGTCGGCGATCGTGATGGCGCAGAAGTCGCACGTCTGGTTCTTCAACGGGTACATCCTCAACCCGCTGATGTTCCCGATGGCGGTGATGTTCTTCATCTCGTCGCTGGCGGAGACTCAGCGCGCGCCGTTCGATCTGACGGAGGCGGAGAGCGAGCTCGTCGCCGGGTACCAGACTGAATATTCGTCGATGTCGTTCGCGCTATTCTGGCTCGGCGAGTATGCCAACGTGCTGCTGATGTGCGCGCTCAACGCGACGCTGTTCTGGGGCGGCTGGCTGCCCCCGGTTGACTGGGCGCCGTTGTACTACGTGCCAGGGATCATCTGGCTGTTCGCCAAGATCCTGTTCTTCTTCTTCCTGTTCAGCTGGGTGAAGGCGACCGTGCCGCGGTATCGCTACGATCAGCTGATGCGGCTCGGCTGGAAGGTTTTCCTCCCCGTCTCGCTGTTCTGGGTTTTCCTCGTGTCGGGCTATCTCATGCTGACGCGCGTTGGAGTGGGTTCATGAGCGTCGCTCAGATCATCAAGTCGTTTACGCTGTGGGAATTCGTGAAGGCGCACGCGTTGACGCTTCGCTATTTCTTCAAGGAAAAGGCGACGATCAACTATCCGTACGAGCGCAATCCGGTGTCGCCGCGGTTCCGTGGCGAGCATGCGCTGCGTCGCTATCCTAACGGCGAAGAGCGGTGCATCGCGTGCAAGCTGTGCGAGGCCGTGTGCCCTGCGCAGGCGATCACGATCGAAGCCGAGCCGCGTGACGACGGTTCGCGCCGTACGACGCGTTACGACATCGACATGACCAAGTGCATCTACTGCGGCCTGTGTGCCGAGGCGTGCCCGGTCGATGCGATCGTCGAGGGGCCGAACTACGAGTTCGCCACCGAGACGCGCGAAGAGCTGATCTACGACAAGTCGAAGCTGCTCGATAATGGCGACCGTTGGGAAAGCGCGATCGCGGCGAACCTTGCCGCCGATGCGCCGTACCGTTAATGGCGCGCTCATTCTTCTCGTGGGCGTCTAAGGGGCCGCAATCGTGATTCAGGCCTTAGCCTTCTACCTCTTCGCCTTCGTCGTCGTCCTGTCGGGCGCGCTGACGATCGCGTCGCGCAACCCGGTCCACTCGGTAATGTGGCTGATCCTCGCGTTCTTCAACGCGGCTGGCCTCATGATCCTAGTCGGTGCCGAGTTCATCGCGATGCTGCTCGTCATCGTCTATGTCGGTGCGGTCGCGGTGCTGTTCCTGTTCGTGGTCATGATGCTCGACATCGACTTCACCGAGCTTCGCGCAGGCGTCGCCCGGTATTTCGGGATCGGCCTCGCACTTGCCGTCGCACTCGCCGCCGAGGTGATGATCGCAATCGGCGCGTGGAGCACCGGCCCGATCCAGCTCGCACGTCGTGCCGCACCGATCGACGACACCGTGCCCAACATCCAGGCGATCGGTAACCTGCTCTACACGCGCTATCTGTTCGTGTTCGAGGGTGCTGGCCTGGTGCTGCTGGTCGCGATGATCGGTGCGATCGTGCTGACTCACCGCCAGCGTGGCGGCGTCAAGGCGCAGAACATCAGCCGCCAGAACGCGCGTCGTCCGCAGGACGCCACGCGCAACACGAGCCCGGTCGTCGGGCAGGGAGTCGAACTGTGACGATCGGTCTCGTCCATTATCTGGTCGTCGCGGCGATCCTGTTCACGATGGGGGTGCTCGGCATCTTCCTGAACCGCAAGAACCTCATTGTCATCCTGATGGCGATCGAGTTGATCCTGCTGGCGGTGAACATCAATCTCGTCGCGTTTTCGGCGTTCCTCCACGATCTCGTCGGACAGGTGTTCGCGATGTTCGTGCTGACGGTCGCCGCGGGTGAAGCCGCGATCGGCCTCGCCATTCTCGTGATCTATTTCCGCGGTCGCGGCACCATCGCGGTCGACGACGTCAACCGGATGAAGGGGTAATACGGTTGATCCAGCTTATCGTCTTCCTGCCGTTACTGGCCGCGATCGTTGCCGGGTTCGGCAATCGCGCGATCGGCAACGTGCCGGCGAAACTCGTCACCACGGCTGCGCTGTTCGCATCGTGCCTGTTGTCCTGGCCGATCTTCATCGGCTTCCTCTCGGGCACCAGCACGGCGACCGTCGCGCCGCTGCTCGACTTCATCCACTCCGGCGACATGAACGTCGCGTGGTCGCTGCGCGTTGACGCGCTGACCGCGGTGATGCTCGTGGTCGTCACATCGGTGTCGGCGCTCGTCCACCTGTATAGCTGGGGCTATATGGATGAGGATCCCGACCAGCCGCGCTTCTTCGCGTATCTGTCGCTGTTTACCTTCGCGATGCTGATGCTCGTGACGGCGAACAACCTCGTCCAGATGTTCTTCGGCTGGGAAGGCGTGGGTCTCGCGTCCTACCTCCTGATCGGGTTCTGGTTCCGCAAGCCGTCGGCAAGTGCGGCCGCGATCAAGGCGTTCGTCGTCAACCGCGTCGGCGATCTCGGCTTCATGCTCGGCATCTTCGGCACGTTCCTGGTGTTCGGCACGGTCTCGATCCCCGAGATCCTCGCCGCGGCGCCCGGCATGGCCGGCTCCACGCTTGGCTTCCTCGGCTACCGCTTCGACACGATGACGGTACTCTGCCTGCTGCTGTTCGTCGGTGCGATGGGCAAGTCGGCGCAGCTCGGCCTGCACACCTGGTTGCCGGACGCGATGGAAGGCCCGACCCCGGTGTCGGCGCTGATCCACGCAGCGACGATGGTTACGGCCGGCGTGTTCATGGTCTGCCGCCTGTCGCCGATGTTCGAGATGAGCCCGGTCGCGCTGACCGTGGTCACCTCGGTCGGTGCCGCGACCTGCCTGTTCGCGGCGACTTGCGGCCTCGTGCAGACCGACATCAAGCGCGTGATCGCGTATTCGACCTGTTCGCAGCTCGGCTACATGTTCTTCGCGGCCGGTGTCGGCGCGTACGGCGCAGCGATGTTCCACCTTTTCACGCACGCGTTCTTCAAGGCGCTGCTGTTCCTCGGCGCCGGCTCGGTCATCCATGCGATGCACCACGAGCAGGACATGCGCTATTACGGCGGTCTGCGTAAAAAGATCCCGGTGACATTCTGGGCGATGATGGCGGGTACGCTCGCGATCACCGGCGTCGGCATCCCCGGTATCTTCGGCAACACCGCGATCGGTTTCGCAGGCTTCCATTCGAAGGATGCGATCATCGAGGCGAGCTGGGCTGCGGGCCAGCCGGGCGTGTGGTTCGTCGGTGTGCTCGTCGCGTTGCTGACCAGCTTCTATTCGTGGCGCGTGATGTTCCTGACCTTCTGGGGCAAGCCGCGCTGGGCCGCATCGGAGCACATCCAGCATGCGCTTCATGACGCGCATGGTCACGATGATGATGCGCACGGGCACGCCCATGACGCTCATCACGCGGATGACCATCATGCGAACCCGGCGCAGACCGAGGACGCAGGTCATGCGCCGCACGATCATCACGACGCCGCGCATGCGCCGGCCGAAGGCGACGGTGGGTATCACCCGCACGAGAGCCCGCTGCCGATGCTGATCCCGCTGATCGTCCTGTCGATCGGTGCAGTCCTTGCCGGCTTCGTGTTCCACGGCTTCTTCATCGAGCCGACCGCAGGCGAAGAGTTCTGGAAGGGCGCACTCGCGTTCCGCGAACATCTGATGCACGAGATGCACGGCGTGCCGTTGCTGATCAAACTGTCGGCAACGATCGCGATGCTGCTCGGCCTGCTGACTGCCTGGTACGCCTATATCAAGGCACCGACGTTCCCGGCGAAGGTCGTCGAACAGTTCGGCGTGCTCTACGACTTTCTGCTGCATAAGTGGTATTTCGACGAGCTGTACGACCTGATCTTCGTCCGCCCGGCGTTCGCGATCGGTCGCTTCCTGTGGCATCGCGGCGACGAGAAGACGATCAACCGGTTCGGGCCCGACGGCGCGACCTGGGTCGTCCAGATCGGCAGCCGCGTGGCCAACCGCTTCCAGACGGGATACCTCTACACCTATGCCTTCGTCATGCTGATCGGGCTGACCGCAGCCGTAACCTGGGCGATCGGACTGTAATGACCGGCTTTCCTATCCTCTCCGTTCTGATCGCGGTCCCGATGATCGCGGCTGTCGTGTGCCTGTTCGTTTCGGCGAATATGGCGCGAACGCTGGCGCTAGCGGCGACGCTGATCGACTTCGTGCTCGGCATCATGCTGTGGATGAACTACGATATCGGTGGCGCACAGTGGCAGTTCGTCGAGCATGCCCCCGGCATCTTCGGTCCGTTCGGCTGGTCGCTCGGCATCGACGGCTTCGCGCTGATGCTGATCATGCTCAGCGTCTTCCTGATGCCGATCTGCATCAGCGCCAGCTGGCGCTCGATCACGACCCGCGTACCAGAATACATGGCGGCGTTCCTGTTCACCGAAGTGCTGATGATCGGCACGTTTGCGGCGCAGGACCTGTTCCTGTTCTACGTGTTCTTCGAAGCCGGCCTGATCCCGATGTACCTGATCATCGGCATCTGGGGCGGCGCGAACCGGATCTACGCGTCGTACAAGTTCTTCCTGTACACGCTGCTCGGCTCGGTCCTGATGTTCATCGCGATGCTCTACATGGCGAAGACCGCGGGCACGGCCAGCATCCCGGCGCTGATGAACTACGACTTCCCCGCGCATGTGCAGACATGGCTGTGGCTGGCGTTCTTCGCATCGTTCGCGGTCAAGATGCCGATGTGGCCGGTCCACACCTGGCTGCCCGACGCGCACGTCCAGGCGCCGACCGCGGGCTCGGTGATCCTGGCGGGCGTGCTGCTGAAGCTCGGTGGATACGGTTTCCTGCGCTTCCTGCTGCCGATGTTCCCCGAGGCCTCGGGCCAGTTGACCTGGCTGATCTTCGGCCTCTCTGCGGTCGCGGTGATCTACACGTCGCTCGTCGCGCTCGTGCAGTCGGACATGAAGAAGCTCATCGCGTATTCGTCGGTCGCACATATGGCGATCGTCACGATCGGGCTGTTCGCGTTCAACCGGCAGGGCATCGAAGGCGCGATGATCATGATGCTGAGCCACGGTTTGGCATCGGGTGCATTGTTCCTGTGTGTCGGCGTGATCTACGACCAGCTTCATACCCGCGAGATCTCGCGCTATGGCGGCCTGGCGAGCAACATGCCGAAGTATGCGGTGTTTTTCCTGTTCTTCACGATGGCCTCGATCGGGCTGCCGGGCACCAGCGGTTTCGTCGGCGAGTTCCTGTCGCTGATGGGCACGTATCAGGTCTCGACCTGGACGGCGCTGCTCTGCACGACGGGCATCATCCTGGGTGCCGCATATATGCTGTATCTGTATCGGCGCGTCGTGTTCGGCGAGATCAAGGCGGACGACGTCCGCGCGATGGTCGACCTGTCGGGCCGCGAGATGTGGCTGCTCGCACCGATCGCAGCCGTCGTGCTGTGGATGGGCGTGTATCCCGAGAGCTTCCTGGCACCGATGCGCAAGGACGTGGGCGTGCTTCTCGCCCGTGTCGACCGCGCGAAGCCGGCCAGCGATTCCAACCCAACTGCGGGGAAGCCCGCCACCGTCCACGCGGGGAACCCCGCCACTGTCGATAGTGCCGCGCACGGGGAGGCACACTGATGGATTACGCCGCTAACATCGCAATGACGCTGCCCGAACTGGTGCTGGCGTTGGGTGCGATCGCCCTGATGCTCGTCTCGGCCTGGGGCGGGGACAAATCCACGCGTGCCGTCTCGATCGCCGCTGTCTTCGTGCTTGTCGGGGCAGGGATCGCACTGGTCGGTCCGGCGTCGTCGGGTGGCTATGCGTTCGACGGCCTTTACCGCGCCGACGCGTTCGGCGCGTTCGCCAAGGTGCTGATCTACATCGCCTCGGCGGTTGCGATCGTGATGGCGCCGAGCTTCTTCGCGCGCACGCACGGCGACGATCTGCGTCCGGAATATCCGGTGCTTATCCTGCTGTCGGCATGCGGCATGGGGATCATGGTTTCGGCCACCGACATGCTGACGCTGTATGTCGGTCTCGAGCTCCAGAGCCTTGCGGCCTATGTCCTCGCCAGCTTCATGCGGCGCGACGGGCGTTCGGCCGAAGCGGGCCTGAAGTATTTCGTGCTCGGCGCGCTCGCCAGCGGCATCCTGCTGTACGGCATCTCGCTGGTCTACGGGTTCAGCGGCACGACGTTGTTCTCGGGCATCTCGGAAGCCTATGCGGGCACCAAGTCGCTTGGCCTGCTGTTCGGTCTGGTGTTCGTGTTCGCCGGCCTAGCGTTCAAGATCAGCGCAGTGCCGTTTCATATGTGGACGCCCGACGTGTACGAGGGCGCACCGACCCCGGTCACCGCGTTCTTCGCGTCCGCCCCCAAGGTCGCGGCGCTTGCGCTCAGCGTCCGCGTGGCGGTCGATGCGATGGGCCCGGCGACCGACCAGTGGCGTCAGATCGTGATCTTCGCCGCGCTTGCCTCGATCATCCTCGGTGCGGTCGCCGCGATCGGCCAGACCAACATCAAGCGCCTGCTTGCCTATTCGTCGATCAACAATGTCGGCTTCGCGCTGATCGGTCTCGCGGCCGGGACGTCGGAAGGCGTGTCGAGCGTGCTGATGTACCTGACGATCTACGTCGCGATGACGCTGGGTTCCTTCCTGGTGGTATTGCAGATGCGTGGTGACGACGGGCAGCCGGTCGAGACGATCGACAGCCTTGCCGGCATGTCGCGGACGCGGCCTGCGCTGGCTGCGGCACTCGCGATCTTCATGTTCAGCCTCGCCGGCATCCCGCCGCTGTTCGGCTTCTACGCGAAGTTCGCGGTGTTCAGCGCGGTGGTCGACGCCGGGCTGTTCCCGCTGGCGGTGGTCGGCATCGCCGCCTCGGTGATCGGTGCGTATTATTACCTACGCGTCGTCAAGACGATGTACTTCGACGATCCGGCACCTGCGTTTGCACCGATGGAGAGCAAGGTCGAGGGTGGCCTGATCGCCATCGCCGCGGTGTTCGTGTCGCCAGCCGGCTACCTCCTCATCCCCGTGCTCGGCGCGTGGACGATGGCGGCCGCACGGGCGTTGTTCTGAGCATCATCCGCACCGTCGCGGAAACAGGATCGACCAACGCCGACCTGCTGGAGCTTGCACGCGGCGGTGCCGAGGACGGTCTCTGGTTGCGCGCGATCCGGCAGACGGCGGGGCGGGGGCGGCTTGGGCGCGAATGGTCGTCGCCCGAGGGTAACCTCTACGCCAGCACGCTCGTCCGGTTGCGACCTAACGATCCGCCGGCCGCCAGCCTTGCGCTGGTCGCCGCGGTCGCCTTGCAGGAAACGGTGTCGACGTTTCTCGTTGCCGGGATCTGCCAGGGCACGACCGATGCGAGCGAGACGCTGGTCCTGAAATGGCCGAACGACCTGTTGCTCGCGGACGCCAAGCTCTCGGGCATCCTGCTCGAACGTGCGGACAACGCTGTGATCGTCGGCTACGGTGTCAACATCGCGCAGCATCCAGACTTGCCCGACCGTGCGACGACCGATCTTGCCGCGCACGGCGTTGTGGTCGAACCAGCGATGTTCCTCGACATCCTCGCCGACAGTTTCGCGCGTTGGATCGGCCGTTGGCGCACCGAAGGCATTGCGCCCGTTCGCGAGCGCTGGGTCGATTGCGCGCACCCTGCCGGGACCGCGCTGACCGCACGACTTCCCGATGGCAGCGGGATCGACGGCCTGTTCGTCGGGCTCGACACCGACGGCGCGCTGATCCTCCGCTTGGCGTCTGGCGAGCGGCGTGTCATTCACGCTGCCGACGTCTTCCTGCTTTGAGGCCCCGCTGATGCTGCTCGCGATCGATGCCGGCAATACCAATGTCGTGTTTGCGCTCGTCCGCCAGAACGAGGGGCGCGGCGGGATCGTCGCGCGCTGGCGGATCGCGACCGATCCTCGGCGGACGGCGGACGAATATGCGGTGTGGCTGAGCCAGTTGATGCAGCTTGGCGGGCATGATCGCACCGCGGTCGAGGGCGTGATCGTGGCCACCGTCGTACCGCGCGCGCTCCACAATCTCCAGGTGCTCGCGTCGAAATACTTCAGCACCGAAGCACTGATCGCCGGCCACGCGCCGGTCGAATGGGGCATCGCGATCGATGTCGACGAGCCTGCGTCGCTGGGCGCCGACCGTGCGGTCAACACGATCGCTGCGCATGCGCTGCATCCCGGCGACCTGATCGTCATCGACTTCGGCACCGCGACCACGTTCGACGTCGTCGATTATAGCGGCGCGTACAAGGGCGGGATCATCGCGCCGGGCATCAACCTGTCGCTCGACGCGCTCGTGACCGCCGCGGCGAAACTGCCGCGGATCGCGATCGAGGCACCGATGGACACGAGCGTCATCGGGCTCAACACCGTCTCGCAGATGCACATCGGTATCTATTGGGGCTATGTCGCAATGATCGAGGGGCTGGTCGCGCGGATGAAGCGCGAGATCGGCCGCCCCGTGAAGGTCGTCGCCACCGGCGGCCTTGCCACATTATTCGAGAAACAGACCGACGTGTTCGACGTCATCGAAGCCGACCTGACGATCCAGGGGCTGGCGATGATGTGGGATCGTCACCATATCTAGGGCCATTGGGCTCGCGCCGACCGGCCTGCGGGCCATATTCCTGTATAATCCTGAAAGTAATCAATGACTCCGAAGAACGAACTCCTTTTCTGTGGCCTTGGCGGCTCCGGCGAAATCGGCATGAACGTCAACCTGTACGGCTGCCAGGGCAAGTGGGTGATGGTCGATCTCGGCATCACCTTCGCCGATCCGCAATATCCCGGCGTCGACGTGATCCTGCCCGACCTGTCCTTTATCGAGGACCGGATCGACGACCTGCTCGGCATCGTCATCACGCACGGCCATGAGGATCACATCGGCTCGCTGCCGTATCTCGCCGAAGACCTTGGCGTGCCGATCTACGCGACGCCGTTCACGATGGGCCTGATCCGCGGCAAGCTCGAGGAAGAGGGCATCGCGAACCGCGTGAAGCTCAAGATGATCCCGATGGGCGGCAATTTCCAGCTCGGGCCGTTCGGCTTCACCTTCGTCGAGATGTCGCATTCGATCCCCGAGGCGAACGCGCTGCTGATCGACACGCCTTATGGGCGCGTGTTCCACACCGGCGATTGGAAGCTCGACAAGAACCCGGTGATCGGCAACCCGACCACGCCCGAGGGCTTCATGGCGATCGGCGACAAGGGCGTTGACGTCCTCGTCTGCGATTCGACGAACATCTTCAACACCACTGCATCGGGCAGCGAGAGCACCGTGCGGAAGGGTCTGTTCGAGGAAGTCAGCAAGGCCAAGGGCCGCGTGATGATCACCAGCTTCGCGTCGAACGCCGCGCGGCTGCACACGTTCGGCGAAGTCGCGAAGGAAACCGGGCGCAAGCTGTGTGTGACCGGGCGTTCGCTCGACCGGATCATCAAGGTTGCGCGTGCGACGGGTTATCTGAAGGATTTCCCCGACACGATCAGCCCCGACGAGGCGATACGCCTCCCTAAGAACAAGGTGCTGATCATCGCCACCGGTGGCCAGGGCGAGGAGCGCGCGGCGCTCGCACGTGTCGCCAATGGCCAGCACACGGTCACGCTCGACGCCGACGACACGGTGATCTTCTCGTCGAAGCAGATTCCGGGCAACGAGGTCCAGATCGGGCGCATCCAGAACACGCTGGCGGCCAAGGGCATTCGCATGATCACCGAGCGCCAGGCGCACGTCCATGTGTCGGGTCATCCGGGTCAGCCGGAACTCGCGCAGATGTACGACTGGCTGCGACCGGAGGTGCTCGTGCCGACGCACGGCGAGATGCGCCACATGATGGAGCATGCGCGCTTTGGTCTCGAGCAGGGCATTCCGCGCGCGATCGTGCAGAGCAATGGCGACATCATCCGTTTGGCGCCCAAGGGCCCGGCGAAGATCGGCAACGCGACGGTCGGGCGTCTGGTGCTCGATGGCGACGTGATCCTCCCGGCGGACGGCGCGACGCTGAGCGAGCGGCGGAAGCTGGCGATCAACGGCCAGATTTCGGTCGGTGTCGCGCTCGGCAAGGACGGCCGGATGGTCGGCCAGCCACAGGTTCGCGTGCAGGGCGTGCCGGTCGAGGAAGACCGCGCGGCGTTCATCGCCGACGCGGTCCAGGCCGCCGCGGATACGGTACGTGGCGGCAAGCGCGAGAGCGAGAAGATGCGCGAGCAGATTCGTCTTGCTGTGCGCAAGGTGGCCAAGCGCTGGACCGGCAAGCAGCCGATCGTTGATGTCCTGCTGATCGAGGGCTGACGTCATGCGCTGGACCTCGGCACTTGCGATCTACGTCCTGTTCTGGTCGTTCTCGGTGTTCCTGGTCCTGCCGTTCGGCGTGAGGACGACACGCGAGGTCGGGGGCGAACACGTCCCCGGCCAGGCTGAAAGCGCGCCGCACGAGTTTCGGTCGGGACGGACGGCGTGGCGGGTGACCGTTGTGGCGACGGTGTTGTTCGTGCTGTTCCAGCTAAATTATTCTTACGGGTGGATCACGCCGCAGACGGTCGACCTGTTCGACCGCGGGAATATGGTCACGCGCTGAACGACCAGCGATCCTCCCCCGCCAGGGGGAGGTGGCTGGCCCTTGCCAGACGGAGGGGGAGGTAGGCGCAAACCCATGTTGCGTGTTCCTCCCCCTCCGTCGCTTCGCGCCACCTCCCCCTTGCGGGGGAGGATCGTTATCCCGGCGACGCGGCCGAGCCTGCCAGCAAACCGCCATCGATATTGATCTCGGTCCCGGTAATATACGCCGCTTCGTCCGACGCCAGCATCACCGCGACCGTGGCCACCTCGTCCGGCATCCCGAACCGTTTCAACGGCGTGTCGGCCACCAGCGCCGCCATCCGCGCCTCGCGGTCCGGCCCGTCCCCCAGCATAGGTTCCCAGATAGGCGTCAGGATGGCCGCGGGATGCACCGAGTTGCAGCGGATCTTCCAACCCTGTTGCGCGCAGTACAGCGCCACCGTCTTGCTATGATTGCGGATCGCCGCCTTCGACGACGCATAGGCCGCGGCGAGGGGGATGCCGACCAGCCCGGATCGCGACGAGATGTTGATGATCGAGCCTGCGCCCGCGGCCTTCATCGCACCGATCGCATAGCGGCAGCCGAGGAACGTACCGTCGAGGTTGACCGCATGGACCGCGCGCCAGTCCGACAAGGTTGCATGCTCGGGATCGTGCGCGACCATGCCTTGCTCGAAACCCGTTACGCCCGCATTGTTGACGAGCACGTCGACCACCGGAACGATAGTCGCCAGACGCTGCCAGTCCGCTTCTTCGCGGACGTCGAGCCTTTCGAACCGGCAGCCTATCGCCGTCGCAGTCTCGACGCCGGCGGTTTCGTCGATGTCGGTAAGGATGACGATGGCACCTTCGTCATGGAAGCGCTCGGCGATCGCGCGGCCGATGCCACGTGCTGCGCCGGTGACGACGCAGATTTTGGTGTTCAGTCTAGGCATGTAAGCCTCGAAATATGAGTCCGGTCGGCGGGTTGCTCCGCTGGCGAGGGCCGCGTTAGCGGTGACGCTGGATCATTTCGAAAGCTCCTTCGACGTGCGGTTCAGCGCAGGCGTTCGATGGCCTGCGCCAGCGCGACGTACAGCTTGCCCATGTCGGACGACAGCAACGTGACCCCGAGCGGCGAGCCGTCGCGTTGCGTCAGGATCGTGCGGAGCATTGCTTCGAAGTCGTGGATATAGCGGTTGACCATCTCGCGGAAGGGCTCGTCCTCGTCGTACAGACCGGCGATCTCGCGGACTTCGCTGGCGTCGAGGATGCGGACGGCGCGTCGCGTGAAGACGCCGCGGTCGCCCTTGAGATACGCGCCCCATGCGCTGTCGGAGATTTCGGGTGCGATCGCCTTGGTGATGTCGATCGAGGCGGAATTGAGCGATTCGATCAGCAGCGAAACGCGGCGCGCGAAGGTGTCCCGGTCGGCATCTTCGCGCTCGGTGCGCGCCTCTTGAAGCCGCGTTTCGACGATCGCGGTCTGGTCGACGATCGCCTGGACTTCGCGCGCGAGCCGTTCGGTCGCGCCGGTGGCGGCGTCGACCGCGGCACCGGTCGCGTCGGTGAGCGCCTTGACTTGGCGTTCCACGGTATCGTTGGTCGCGCGGCGCATCGCGTCGGCGCTGGCAGCTTCGAGTGCAGCTGCGGCTTCGGGGATGACCTTCGACAGCGTCTCGCGCGCCTTGTCGGCGGCGACGGCAGCGGTCTCGCGGACGCGGTGGAGCGCCTCGATCAACTGCGGCGCGGCGTCTTCAGCGAAATGCTGCGTCCTGCCGATAGCCTCGTCGACCATGTGACCGAGCGCATCGGCCTTCGCGCGACCTGTGTTGAGCGTGTTGAGCAGGTCGGTCGAGAGCGTGTCGAGCACATGGCGCTGTTCGCCGATCACCCCGGCAATCGCCTCGATCGCGTCGTGCGTGCTCTCTGCGGCGGTGACGAGCGCGAGCAGTTCGGGGCGCGCCGAAACGACGATGCTCTTGCTGGCGAGCACCTGCGTATCGAGGCGGCCGAGTGCGGCTGGCATCGTTTCGTCGATTTCGCGCGCGGCAGAGTCGAGGGCAACGAGCAGTGTTTCGGTCGTCGCGATAGTCCGGTGCGCCATGTCGTCGCCAGCCCGAAGCGCTTCGGTCATCGCGTCGGCGGAGCCGCCGAGCGCGCTGATCGATGCGGCGAGGTCCTGCGTGCGCTCGGTGCCGTGGCGATGGAGCAGTTCGATCCGCGATTCGACTTCGCCAAGCCCGGTGTGGAGATCGTCGACGATACGGTCGCCGGCGCTGCGTTGCAGATCAAGGCGGATCGCGACGCGTTCGATCGCGTCCTCGACGCTGGCGATCCGCTTGGCGAGCGCTTCGGCGCTGTCGCGAGCGGCGCTGTCGAGCGCGGCCTGGTTTGCGCCAACCATTGCCAGCATCGCGTCACCCTGCGCGGCGATGCCGCGGCGTGAGTGATCGACGGCGTCGGCGGTGCGGTTGAGCAGTGCGTCGACGGCGGCGGACATGCCGTCGGTGACAGATTCGAGATGCGCGCCGGCGGTCTGGCTGGTCGCCTCCATCCGGACAATGTGCGCGGCGAGGCGCTGTGCAGCGCCGCTCGCCATCGCGTCGGCGTCGCGGCCGCGTTCGGCCAGCGCGACGATCTGCGCGTCGAGCGCTGCGGCGTGTTCGCTAGCAGACAGCCCGGTGCGTTCGAGGCGCTTGGCGACGTCGTCGATATCCGCCTGCGCGCGGGGGAGGGTAGCGATCAGGACGCCGAGGCTGGTCTGCGCGCCGGCCGTCGAGGTCGCGAGGTTGCGCGCGTGCGCCGCAGCCTGGTCGATCTCGGACACCATGCCGCGACCGATCGCTGCGAGTTGCTCGGTTGCGCCGCCGCCCATCGCCATCAATGCGTTGAGTTGCTCGGCGAGGTGTTGGCGGTTGACGTCGATCGTATTCGACAGCGCGGCGACGCTGCGTTCGAGGCTCGCGGCTTCGTCGCGCATCGCCTGCGCGGTGATACCGAACCGGTGCGCCTCACTACGGCTGGTTCGCATCGCGAGTAGCCAGACGATGCCGATCAGCGCGGGGACGACGCAGAGCGCGGCGATGAACTGGACTAAGGCAACCGGCTCGATCGTCGCGAGCGAACCGCGCGCGAGCCACAGCATCGCCGCCAGCCAGACGACCAAGACGGCAACCGCGATACCTACGTAAAGGCGTCCGCGATCGGGCGCAGGGTCTTGATAAACCTCGTCGAAACCCGTTTCTGTGACGGTGTCGGACATGTTTTCTATCACCGGATCCATCACGATATCCGCGCGAATGGGATGGGCATTGCCTGCCGACGCGCGAAACCCGATCATTGACGAACCCCCGTTCATGAACTGCGGAAGTATCATGAATTGCGGCGGGACAAAACGGATGATGCGATCCTCGCGCGTTCATCCGTCCGGTAAGCAGGGCGGCACGGCGTACGGTCCGATGACCATAGGGACAGAGACCGATCAACATGCGGTTTCGCGCCTGCAACGCCGAACCGAGCCTTGGCGCAGGGCGGTTCGGCCGAACGCGGGCTTTGCAGGACGGCGCGTACCGCCTAACAGCCTGCGATGCTTGCCGGCCTATTATTTGCAATTCATGACGCCGACGATCGCCCCGATCGTCTTGCTGCGACCTTGCCCTTCAGCGGCGTGACGTTGATCGAGTATCAGGCGCGGTTGCTGATCGCCGCCGGCGTTTCGCAGATCATCATCGTGGTCGCGCGCATGACCCCCGAATTGCTCGGGGCGATCAACCGCATCGGACGACGCGGCGTAAGCGTCGATACAGTACGATCCGCGATGGAAGCGGGCGAGAAACTTCACCCGCTGGCGCCAGTGCTGATGCTCGGCGACGGGCTCGTCACCACCGACGCGATCGTCAAGGCGATGGCGGTCGAAGAGGGCGACTGCCTGCTCGTCGTCCCCGAAAGCGACGCGGGGCCGGGGTTCGAGCGTGTCGGCGGGCAAATGGCGTGGGCCGGCGTCGCTCGGCTGAGTTCGAGCCGGATCGCCGAAGTCGCGGGCTTGCCGCAGGATTACGATCTCCAGTCTTCGCTGTTGCGGTTTGCGGTACAATCGCGCGCGACACACGTGCTGTTGCCGACCGATGCGGTGCGCGGTGGGCACGGGATCGAGCGTCAGGCGCGCACGCTGGAGGAACGCGGGCGCGCCGTGCTGATGACGATCGTGTCGGGGCGGCGCGGCTGGTTCGACCGCTTCGTGCTGGCCCCGATCGCGCGGCTCGCGTTGCCGCTGCTGGTCGATCGTGGTGCGGCGGGCACCACGGTTGGAGCCGTCGGCGCAGCGCTGGGCGTGGCCGGATTGGTGACGATCGGCTTCGGGCTGCCGTCGATCGGCCTGGTCCTGTCGCTCGTAGGATGCATAGCCTTGGCACTCGGCTCGGTGCTCAGCGGACTGCGCGACGATGCGCCGATGGCCCGTGGGCAGACCCTGGCGATCGGCGGCGTGGCGGCGGCATCGATCCTGGTCTTCGCGTTTTTCGTCAGCGGCTATGCGGGGAACAACACCGCATTGGCGATCGGTACCGCGCTCGTCGCGATCGGCGCGCTGGCCGAACGCGCCATCCTCGAACGCGAACGGCAGATGTGGTGGGGAAGTCCGGCAGCCTATCTGCTGGTCGTCGCGCTGTTCGCGATCCTGGGGTTCCCGGGGTTCGGGCTCGGCCTGACCGCGGCGTATGCGACCGCGACGCTGGCCGTGGTTATCGAGCGACTTCGCCGTACGCCTTAGGCGGACCTTAACGTCCGGAGGCTAAGCACGGGATCATGTCGGTCGGTCCAGACCCAGTGCGTGACGTCGTGTCGCCCTATGATCCCGTTGCGCGAGCGGAGGATGCACGCCTGCGCGCGGACGCGCGGCTGACCGGAACGATCGCGGATTTCTTTCTCGATGCCGATGCACGGCTCGACGACCGGACGCGGCTGATGCTCGCGCAAGTGCTTGGCGCGATCGTCGGGGCGATCGAATGGGACATCCGCCGACATGCCGCACGACTGCTCGCGGGCGGTGGCGCGACACAGGCCGGCGAGGCGATGCTGAAGGCCGGGGCGGGGGGCGTTCTCGATCGTCTCACGCGCGCGGGGCTGCTCCGCGACGAAGAATTGATGGACGAACTGATCGCGCGCGTACGCCATGACCTGATTGCCGCCTCGTTGCCGGTGGAGGTCGCCGAACCCGACGAAGCGAGCTTGCTCGTGAGGCTGGCGGGGGTGCCGGACAGCGTGGTGGCGTCGGCGGCGTCTGCATTGCTGGCTGCGGAAAGCCGGCGGCGGGTGGCGAACGAGCAGGGATCGGTCGGGGGTAGTGAATTGCCCGCCGAACTGCATCACCGGCTGGTCTGGTGGGTGGCGGCGGCCGTGCGCGATGGCCTGAAGTCCGTCACGCGGGAAAGCGACCGGGCGATCACCGATGCAGCGCAGCGTAGTCTAGCCGCGCACGACGAAGGCGAGCGACCCGATGCGGTGGCGACGCGGCTCGCCGGCGCGCTGGATGCGCGACCGAACGAATTGCCTGCGGTGCTGATCGAATCGATCGGCGACCGCCGCCTGTCGTTGTTCGTCGCGGTGCTGGCGCATGCAATCGGCATCGCGTTCGATCAGGCGCGGGCGATCACGCTGGACCCGGAGGGCGATCGGCTGTGGCTCGCGTTGCGCGCGATCGACCTCGATCGGCCGACGATCGCACGGATCGGGCTGGCGCTGTCAGAGGCGGATCCGCGGCGCGATATCGAGGCGTTTGCGGATGCGCTCGATGCGATCGTGTCGGTCGGGGTCGAGGATGCGCGCGCGTCGCTCGCGCCACTAGCGTTGAACCGCGATTTTCGGATGGCGTTGCGCGCGCTGGCGCGTACGGATCGGCGATGAGCGTGTTCGACCCCTCGATCGAAAGCCCGATTGCGCACGCGATCGTCGCGCCCGACGGTTCGCTGTCGTTTGCGGACCCTGCGCTGGTTGCGCTCAACCAGCGGGCGGGCGGGATGCGCGGTGCACCACTTGCCGTGCCGCAGCTTGCGACGATCGCCCGGCTCGCGCGTCGGCTGGGGATCGTCGTGTCGCGCGGCGTGGTCGTCGCGGACGACGAGGCGGATGTAGATCTCTGGGTGCGGGCTCAACCGGATGGTGAGAACGTACGGCTGACGGTGAGCGGCTGGCGCGAGATCGCGGCGTGGCGGCCGGCGCGACCGGCGCCCGATACGCAGGACGATTTCCACGGCAGCGATACGGATTGGCGGTGGGAGACGGATTCCGCGCTACGGCTGACGTTCGTCACGCTCGATGCAGGGCCGAAGCACGGGTTCGACGCCTTCGCGTTGCTGGGCCAGCCGCTGACGGCGATGTTCTCGCTGGATACCGGTGTGGATGGGGCCTTGCCGATCCTCGACTCACTTGCGCGGCGACGCTCGATGACGGCGCAACCGGCTCGGCTGCGGAGTTCCGGACGCGCGGTGACGTTGACGGCCAATGTTCGACACGATGCGGCGGGCGACTTTGCCGGGTTCGTTGGCGCTGCACGCATGGTAGTCGAAGACGCACCGCCCCCTGCTGTCTCGACCGAGACACTGTCGCCGACCTTTACGAGCGGACTCGACAAGGCGTTGCGGGTTCCTCTCGCGCGTATCGTCGCGAACGCGGACAGCATCAATGCGCAGGCGGATGGTCCGGTGCAGGGCGATTACGCGGATTACGCCGCGGATATCGCCAGTGCGGGACGGCATCTGCTCGAACTGGTCGATGACCTCGTCGATCTCCAGGCGGTCGAGCGGCCCGATTTTGCGCTGGTGCCCGAGCCGATCGACCTTGCCGATGTGGCGCGACGGGCGGCCGGGCTGTTGTCGGTGCGCGGGGCGAACGCAGGTGTCACGATCACCCGCCCGGCGCTGGACGTGCGTGTTCCGGCGCTCGGCGATTTCCGTCGCGTGTTGCAGGTTCTGGTCAATCTCGTCGGCAACGCGGTGCGCTACTCGCCACGCGGTGCGCAGGTGATCGTCACGGTAACGCGGACGCAGACCCACGCGGTCGTCGTGGTGGCGGACAAGGGCAAGGGCGTCGCGCCTGAGGATCAGGTCCGGATTTTCGAGAAGTTCGAGCGGGTCGATCCGTCGGAGGCCGGCGGCAATGGGCTCGGCCTGTACATCGCGCGGCGTCTCGCGCGGGCGATGCAGGGGGATCTCACGATCGAAAGCGCGCCCGGTGAAGGCGCGCGGTTCGTGCTGACCTTACCGGCGGATCCGGCGCGCCACTAATATCAGCGCGAGGCCGAACGCGGCAAGGAATGCGCCGCGATCCGCCCATGGCCGCTGGTCGAGCATGAAACTCGACTGCGGCCAGTGGACGTATCCGAGCCCCTGGCCGATCCAGAGCAGACCCATCAGCGCGCTGAGCACGCCGACGATCATCAGGATCGGCCGGAGCGTCTTCATCAGCGTGACGCCATCGGGACGTAGTCACGCGCGGTCGGGCCGCTGTAGAGCTGGCGCGGACGGCCGATCTTCTGGTCGGGATCGGTGATCATCTCGTTCCACTGCGCGACCCAGCCGACCGTGCGGGCAAGCGCGAAGAGCACCGTGAACATCGACGTCGGGAAGCCGATCGCCGACAGGATCACGCCCGAATAGAAGTCGACGTTCGGGAACAGCTTCTTCTCGATGAAGTACGGATCGCTGAGCGCGAGACGCTCGAGCTCGATCGCGACGTCGAACACGGGGTCGGTGACGCCCAGCTCGCCGAGCACTTCCTTGACGGTCGTCTGCATGACGGCCGCGCGCGGATCGTAGTTCTTGTAGACGCGGTGACCGAAGCCCATCAGGCGGAACGGATCGTTCTTGTCCTTGGCGCGAGCGATATACTCGGGGATGCGGTCGACGGTGCCGATCTCATGCAGCATGTTGAGCGCGGCTTCGTTTGCGCCGCCGTGCGCGGGACCCCACAGGCAGGCGATGCCGGCGGCGATGCACGCGAACGGATTGGCGCCCGACGAACCGGCGAGACGGACGGTCGAGGTCGACGCGTTCTGCTCGTGATCGGCGTGGAGGATGAAGATGCGGTCCATCGCCTTTTCGACGATCGGGTTCACGACATACTTCTCGGCGGGCACGCCGAACGTCATCTTCAGGAAATTGCCGGTGTAGCTCAGCGTGTTGTCCGGATAGACGAACGGCTGGCCGACACTGTACTTGTACGCCATCGCGGCGATCGTCGGCATCTTGGCGATCAGGCGGTGCGACGCGATGACGCGCTGTGCCGGATCGTGGATGTCGGTCGAATCGTGATAGAACGCCGACAGCGCGCCGACGACGCCGCACAGGATCGCCATCGGATGCGCGTCGCGGCGGAAGCCACGGAAAAACTGCGCGAGCTGCTCGTGCACCATCGTATGGCGCGTGATCGTGGTCGAAAAGTTCGCCAGCTCGTCTTCGCTCGGCAGTTCGCCGTTGAGAAGCAGATAGGCGACTTCCATGAAGTTCGACTGCTCGGCCAGCTCGCCGATCGTGTAGCCGCGGTGCAGCAGCGTGCCCGCGTCACCATCGATATAGGTCAGCTTCGACTGGCACGACGCCGTCGAGGTGAAGCCCGGATCATAGGTAAAATTGTCCGTCTGCGCGTACAGCTTGCGGATATCGATGACATCGGGTCCGACCGTACCGGACATCACCGGATACTCGAAATCCTTGCCGTCGACCTTGAGGGTTGCGGTCTCGCTCATGCTTGTATCCTTCCTCGAAATCTTATCAGCTAGCCATCCGGTCGGCGATCCGTCCCAGGCTCTCGTCGCGCCCGAGCAGGTCGAGCACGTCGAAGATCCCCGGCGACGTCTTGCGTCCCGTCAGCGCGGCGCGAAGCGGCTGTGCGACCTGGCCGAGCTTGACGCCCCGCGCTTCGGCCACGCGCCGTACCGCGCCTTCGAGCGCCTCCGTATCCCACTCGGCGAGCGCGTCAAGTTCGGCATGAACATTGACCAAAATCGCACTCGCTTCACCCTGTAAAAGGCTCGCTGCGGCGTCGTCCATGGCCAACGGGCGCTGGCTGAACAGGAAATTCGATCCTTCGGCCAACTCGTTCAGGTTTGCGGCACGCGGCTTCAGGACGGGCATCGCGCGAGTCAGAAGATCGAGTCCGCCGGTCGGCAGGTCGTGACCGAGGCGATCGGCGGCGAGTTGCGCCAGGCGCGCATCGTCGGCTTCGCGGATGTAATGGCCGTTGAGGTTCTCGAGCTTCTTCAGGTCGAAGCGCGAGGGCGACTTGCCGACGCCCGACAGGTCGAACCATTCGACCGCCTGCTCGCGGCTGATGATCTCGTCGTCGCCGTGGCCCCAGCCAAGCCGGAGCAGGTAATTGTCGAACGCCTCGGGCAGGATACCCATCTCGTCGCGGTACGCTTCGATGCCGACCGCGCCGTGACGCTTCGACAGCTTGGCGCCATCGGGGCCGTGAATCAGCGGGATGTGCGCGTAGATCGGCTCGGGCCAGCCCATCGCGCGGTAGATCGGCAGCTGGCGGAACGCGTTGTTGAGGTGATCGTCGCCGCGAATGACGTGCGTCACGCCCATGTCGTGATCGTCGACGACAACCGCGAGCATGTAGGTCGGCGTGCCGTCGGAGCGGAGCAGGACGAGGTCGTCGATCTCTTCGTTCTTGACCGTGACGGCGCCTTGCACGCGGTCCTCGATCGTGACGGCGCCTTCCTGCGGCGCGCGCAGGCGGACGACATGGGGAAGGTTCGGCGCTTCGCTCTCGGGGCGATCGCGCCAAGGGCTGCGGATGCGGAGCGGCTTCTTCGCTGCCTGTGCCTCGGCGCGCATCGCGGCGATCTCGTCGTTGGTCATGTAGCAGCGATAGGCATGCCCATTTGCCACCATTTCGTGCGCGACCTGCGCGTGACGCTCGGCGCCTGCGAACTGCATGACGACGTCGCCGTCCCAGTCGAGCCCGAGCCAGCGCATCCCGTCGATGATCGCGTCGATCGCCGGCTGGGTCGAACGGACCCGGTCGGTATCCTCGATCCGCAGCAGGAACTTGCCGCCATTTGCTTTCGCGAACAGCCAGTTGAACAGCGCGGTGCGCGCGCCGCCAAGATGCAGGAACCCCGTCGGCGACGGAGCGAAACGGGTAACCACGGGTGCGGCCGAATTGGCGGTGCCCGTATCGGATATTGCGCCCAACCGCGGGTGCTCCCAGACTGATGAAACGATGGAGAAACGATGGCCATGACAGCCGTCGCCGCCCCTAGCATGCGTCCTTGGCGGCGACAAATGGGCGTGCCGCGATGGGGGGCTGTCGTCGGTCTTGCCGTGGAGCGCTGGCTCGAGGCGGAGCGCGACCAGCTGGTCTTGTGGCTGCCGGTGATGCTGGGCGGCGGGATCGCGTTGTGGTTCGCGCTGCCCGATCCGGCGGCATGGTGCGTGACGATACTGCTGTTGCTGGCGAGTGGGCTGGCGTGTCTGGCCGTGGGGCAGGGCGGACGCGCGGCGCGGTCGCTGGCGATCGGGTTGCTGACGGCGGCGCTGGGGCTTGGGCTGATCTGGGCGCGATCGGAGTCTGTGGCCCGGCCGGTGTTGGGCGGACCGACGATCGCGAGCTTCTCCGCAAAGGTCGAGGCGATCGAGCCACTGGTCGCGCGTCAGCTGGTCCGGCTGACGCTGCTGCCGATCGGGAAGGGAGTGGAGACCGACGGGCAACCGGTCGCATTGCCATACCGCGTCCGCGTCAATCTGGCTGAAGCGGATGCGCCCAAGTTGTTGGGAACGGGAGCGGTCGTGCATCTGCGGGCCCGGCTGATGCCGCCGCCGCTGCCCGCGGTGCCGGGAGCGTACGACTTCGCCCGCGTCGCTTGGTTCGGCGGGATCGGTGCGACGGGAAGAGGCTTCGCACCCGTGGTCGTGACGATGTCGAGCGAGTCGGGTGCCGGCATCCGCGTCGCGCTCTCGCGTCACATCGTATCGCGACTGGAGGGGAGCGCCGGCGGTATCGCCGCGGCGCTCGCAACCGGAGACGTCGGTGCCATTAGCGAGGAGGATTCGGAGGCGATGCGTCGCGCTGGGCTTGCGCATCTGCTGTCGGTGAGCGGGTTGCACATCACCGCAGCGGTGGCGGCGACGATGTTGATCGTGTTGCGGCTGTTGGCGCTGAGCCCGTGGCTGGCGTTGCACGCGCGCTTGCCTTTGATCGCTGCGTTGGCGGGCGCAGCTGCGGCAATCGGCTATACGTTGCTGACCGGGAGTCAGGTTCCGACGATCCGGTCGTGCGTCGCTGCGCTACTCGTGTTGGCGGCGCTGGCGATGGGGCGAGAGGCGATGACCTTGCGCCTCGTCGCGGCGGGCGCGGCGTGCGTCATGCTCGTGCTGCCCGAATCGGCGGCGGGGCCAAGCTTCCAGCTCTCGTTCGCGGCAATCACCGCGATCATGGCGCTGCACGAGCATCCAGCGATTCGCGCGTTCTTCGGACCGCATGAGGAAGGCAGACTGCGCCGCCTTGCTCGCGGCATAGCATCGCTGTTGCTCACCGGCCTGCTCGTCGAGTTCGCGCTGATGCCGATCGCGGTCTATCATTTCCACAAGGCCGGACTCTACGGCGCGTTCGCCAACATTGTCGCGATTCCGCTGACGACGTTCGTGGTGATGCCGCTGGAAGCGCTGGCGTTGCTGTTGGACGCCGGCGGACTCGGGGCGCCCATATGGTGGCTGGTGCAGCGATCACTCGATGCGCTGCTGTCGCTCGCGCACATCGTTGCCGACGCGCCCGGATCGGTGCGGTCCTTGCCCGCGATGCCGACGGCTGCGTTCGCACTGATGATCAGCGGTGGCATCTGGATAGCCTTGTGGCGAACGCGGTGGCGGCGGCTCGGGCTGATACCCCTGGCGATTGGCGCGGTCTGGGCGATGACGACGCCGGCGCCGGATGTTCTCGTGACCGGCGACGGGCGCCATGTCGCGGTGCGGACGGCGGCGGGGCTGGCGATGCTGCGCGACCGGGCAGGCGACTACACGCGCGACATGCTGGCCGAGAATGGCGGGGTGGACGGCGAGCCGTTGTTGCTGGCGGACCAACCCGATGCGCGGTGTAGTCGCGATCTGTGCGTCACCGATATTGCCGCGCGGGGACGGATGTGGCGCATCCTCGCGACCCGCAGCGCCTATATGGTTCCGATTGCTGAGTTCATCGCCGCCTGTCACGGTGCCGATGTCGTCGTCAGCGAACGCGGTCTGCCGAAGCGGTGCGTACCGCGGTGGCTGAAACTGGATCGTCGTGTACTCCGGCGTACGGGCGGCGTCGCGCTGACCTTGGGAAGCGGGACAGTCGTGACCATCCTGAACGCAGGCGATCGTCACCCCTGGCGCGATCCGCCTCTCCTCGAACGCACAGTGTACGCGTTCAGGCCGCACCATGACCGGTTTCACGGTACTGTATCGGCGTTTCGCGCCGGCCAAGGCCGTCAAAAATAGAACTGTTCACGTGAAGGCGCAAAGGCGCGAGGGTGATGCGGCTCGGGAGGCCTTACACCTCCATGAACGATAAGCTGACGTCAGTTTTTTGCCGCCAACGAAAGCCGGTAGGCGCTGATCCACACACCATGTCTTCGCGCTTTTGCGCCTTCGCGTGAACAAAATCTTCCGTCGTCGCATACGGTAACAGCGAAAAGAACTGGTTCACGCGGAGACGCGGAGACGCGGAGAAGGTTTTTGTATGACGGGGTGGCTCGGGCTGGGAACTGTTTAGTCTTCCTTCCGAAGACGTTTGGAGGTGCCTCGTTCTCTCTAAGCGCAACACCTCCGCGTCTCCGCGTCTCCGCGCGAACCAATTCTTCGGCTGCGCGGGGGACGGACGGCGATATGTTCGCGCAGAGGCGCGGAGGCACAGATATTGGGGGTTCGCGTCGAGGTCGCGCTTATGCATCGAAGCGGGACAAAGTCTTCCGGACGCTTGGCGGTCTTTGCTTGGGCATATCGAAGAACTGTCTCGGACAACTCCGAGTACATCGCTTAATTTGCCGATCAGACCGGTCGCTGTCGCTCGCGGGAGAGGGCGACTAGCTCACCAGCTTGAGCGGGCACTTTTCCTAAGCAGCTAAAACAGAGACCGGCCTGCGCGATGATAACGCAGGTCGGTCTCCGCGGCTCAGTCGTAGCGGCGGAGGATGCCGGAGAGTTTGCCCTGTACCCGGACTTGCGCAGGCGCGTAGCGTTGGGGGTCGTAGGCGCGGTTTGCCGGGTCGAGGCGGACCATGGCGCCTTCACGGCGGAAGTATTTGAGGGTGGCCTCGCTGTCCTCGATAAGCGCGACCACGATCTCGCCGTCGCGGGCGGTCTCGGTGCGGCGGATCAGAGCGTAGTCGCCGTCGAGGATGCCGGCTTCGACCATCGAGTCGCCGGAGACTTCGAGCGCATAATGTTCGCCGGTGCCTAGCAGAGCGGCGGGGACGGCTAGCATGGTGCTGCCTTCGAACGCCTCGATCGGGACGCCGGCGGCGATGCGGCCGTGGAGGGGAATATCGACGACGTCGTTCGCTGGCTGCGGCGCGGTGGCGGGCGCGGACTTTACGTTCGATGCTTTTGACGGCGCCTTTTTCTCGGCACGCTCGGGCATGCGGAGCACTTCGAGCGCGCGCGCGCGGTTCGGCAGGCGGCGGATGAAGTTGCGCTCCTCGAGCGCGCTGATCAGACGGTGGACGCCCGACTTCGACTTGAGGTCGAGTGCGTCCTTCATCTCCTCGAACGACGGCGAGACGCCGGTTTCGTTGAGGCGATCGTTGATGAAGCAGACGAGTTCGTGCTGCTTGCGCGTGAGCATGGCGGTTCTCCGTCCGGAACAGACTGGGAACTTCTATGGAACATAATTAACGCCGTCAAGCGTCCGTATCACGCGATCATGAGGATTTCCGCCGATTCGCCTGTCTTTGCTACGGGCGCGTTGCCGGGGCGGACGATCAGGCAGGTCGACCGGGCGAGCGTGAGCAGCATCGAACTGTCCTGGATCGTCGAGGCATAGGCTTTGCCGTCGCGCAGTTCGGCGCGGAGATAGTCGGTGCGGGCGTTGTTCGCTGGGAGGTCTTCGCCGAGCAGCGCATGGGTCGACTGGGGGAGCGGGTCGCGGGCACCGGCCATGTGCGCGACGACGGGCTTCACGAACAGCGTCGCGGTGACGAACGCGGAGACCGGGTTGCCGGGGAGGCCGAGCACCATCATCTCGCCGATCCGGCCGGCCATCATCGGCTTCCCGGGGCGCAGCGCGATCCGCCAGAAGTCGATCGTGCCGCCGGCGGCTTCGATTGCCGGGCGGACGAGGTCGTGGTCGCCGACCGACGCTCCGCCGGTGGTGACCAGGAGGTCTGCCTGGACGCTGGCGAAGCCTTCGCGGAGGACTTCGAGATTGTCGGGCAGAATGCCCAGGTCGATAATGTCGACGGGCATGTCGGCGAGCATCGCGGCGAGCATGATGCCGTTCGATTCGGGGAGCGCTACGCCGTCGGTGGTCGAGCCGGGGGGGACGAGTTCGTCGCCGGTGGCGGCGACGGCGACGCGGACGCGGCGGCTGACGGTGAGGCTGCCATGGCCGCCGGTTGCGGCGACGGCGATGCGCGCCGGGCTGAGGCGGTCGCCGGCGGCGATCAGGCGGGTGCCGGTCGAGAAGTCGAGGCCCTTGCGGCGGGTGTTGCGGCCGAGCGTCGGGGGGCCTTCGCCGGCCAGGATCAGGGTTTCGCCGTCACGTTCGGCTTCTTCCTGGACCATGACGGTATCGGCGCCTTCGGGCATGGCGGCGCCGGTGAAGATGCGGGTGGCTTGGCCGGTGGCGACCTGGCCTGCGAAGGGGCGGCCGGCGGCGCTTTCGCCGATGACTTTCCAGGGGCCGGGGAGGTCTGCGTAACGGATTGCGTAGCCGTCCATTGCCGAGAGGTCGGCGGCCGGTTGCGTGCGACGGGCGAGGATGTCCTCGGCGGCCCAGCGGCCGGCGGCTTCGCGTAGCGTCACGGTCTCGTGGCCGACGCGGGGGGCCATGGCGAAGAGGCGGGACTGGGCTTCGGCGACGGGGACTAGGGTCATGCGTAAGGCTCTGTTTCTGGGCGGCTCTCCTGCTGGAAGTGCAGGAAGTTCACACGCTGGGAGACATTTGGCGGCGCGGTTCTGGGGTTCAGGTTTGGAACGGTCTCGTCCGGTAGAAGGTCCGGCGGAGGGGGTGAGTTTTGGCGTGTCTGGTGCTTTGCCATGGGTTTGGGACGTAGGACAGGTGTTGTTGGGGTTACGGAGGGCGGCGCGGCGATCCGGCGCAGCTGGTGCATTCTTGTTCTCCCGCGAAGGCGGGAGCCCAGGCTGGGTCCCCGCCTTCGCGGGGAAACATGGGTTTGGCGGGCGTCGCGCTTCGTTACCGCGAGTTTCCCAATTGGGCCCCGGCCTTCGCCGGGGTGGTGGTTGCGGGGGGCTGCTCTCTTCCCAGTTGACGAGGAGATGCGGGTGATCGCCTGTCGCCTTCTCAAAACGCTCGGCCAGCGGGGGTTCATCCGGAGCGGGGCTTTGTTTGGGAGAAAGAGACACCAGATCAGCATGATGACACGCAATCAGCCTCGGGCGAGAGACAGGATCGGGGCGGCGGTGGGTGCTGTCCTGTTGCCAGGGGTGCTTGGCTATGCGCTGCTCAATGGGCTGGTGGTGACGATGCCGGCGGCGGTGAGTGACGCATTGAAGGTGTTCGATGCGCCCCCGCCTCCGCCTCCGCCGCCCGAGGAGAAGGTGCGGCCTCGGCCTTCGCCTAGCCGCAAGCCGGAGGGGGCTGCGTCGCCGCCTAATTTGAAGTCGAAGGCTACGGAGGTGGTGGCGCCGCCGCCCGTGGTTCCGATCGTCGTGCCACCGCCGCCCGTCGTGGTTGCGGAGAAGGCGGGGGTGGGGGCGCAGGCTACGGCGGGGGCTTCGGATATCCGCGGGCCGGGCACGGGGAGTGGCGGAGTCGGGAATGGCACCGGGAGTGGGGGATATGGCGACGGCGATGGCGGCGGGGGCGAGGAGACGCCGCCAGAGTGGCGCAGCGGGCGGTTGCGGGATTCGGATTATCCACGGGAGGCCGCCGAGACCGGAATTCGGGGGCGGGTGTTTGTGCGGTACTTGGTCGAAACCAGTGGGCGGGTTTCGGGGTGCCGCGTGACCCGATCGAGCGGGAGCCGGGTGCTGGATACTCTTACGTGCCGGCTGATCGAGCAGCGGTTTCGGTATCATCCGTCGCTCGATGCAGCGGGCCGGCCGGTCGAGTCTACGATCGTAGAAAGCCATGACTGGTCTATGGATGGGGATTGAAGTCCCAGGCTAGGCACGTTCTGCTTGGCTTGCCCTCACCCTCGCCGCCTTTGGCGTCTTTCCCTCTCCCCGTTGGGGAGAGGGTTTTGTTTTACGCGGTCCAGTCGCCGGACTTGCCGCCGCTCTTGGAGCGGACGCGTATGTCGGTGAGGACCATTGTCTTGTCGATCGCTTTGGCCATGTCGTAGATCGTCAGGAGTGTGACCGTAGCAGCCGTCAGGGCTTCCATCTCGACGCCGGTCTTGCCTTCGGTCGAGGCGGTGGCGGTGGCGGTTACGCCGGTTTCGTCCACGACCAGGTCGATCTCGACCTTGGTCAGCGGCAGCGGGTGGCAGAGGGGGATCAGGTCGCTGGTGCGCTTGGCGGCCATGATACCGGCGACGCGCGCGACGGCGAGGACGTCGCCCTTTTTCGCGGTGCCGGCGCCGATCGCCGCGGCGGCTTCGGCGGACATGGTGATACGGCCGGAGGCGATGGCTTCCCGGGCGGTCACCGCCTTGCCACCGACGTCGACCATTCTTGCCGCGCCGGCTTCGTCGATGTGCGTTAGGCCGGTCACCCGACGAGCGCGCGCGTTGCGGCTTCGACGTCGTCCTGGCGCATGAGCGCTTCGCCGATCAGGAAGCAGTGGATGTCGTGCGCGGCCATCGCGTCGAGCTCGGCGCGGGTCGTGAGCCCGCTTTCGGCGACGAAGGTGCAGTCCTTGGGCGCCTTGCCGACGAGGTCGTAGGTGCGCTGGAAGTCGACCGAGAAGTCGCGCAGGTCGCGGTTGTTGACGCCGATCAGGCGCGACTTCAGCCGCAGCGCGCGCTCCATCTCGTGCGCGTCGTGGACTTCGACCAGCACGTCCATGCCGCATTCGAGCGCGGAGGCCTCGATCTCGGCCATCTGGATGTCGTCGAGCGCGGCGACGATGATCAGGATGCAGTCGGCGCCGATCGCGCGGGCCTCGGTCGACTGCCAGGGGTCGACCATGAAGTCCTTCCGCAGGACGGGGATCGAGACGGCGTCGCGCGCGGCGGTGAGGTAAGCGTCGGAGCCCTGGAACCACTTTTCGTCGGTCAGCACCGACAGGCACGCGGCGCCACCGGCTTCATAGGCTCGGGCGTGGGCTACGGGATCGAAGTCGGCGCGGATCAAGCCTTTCGAGGGGCTGGCTTTCTTGACCTCGGCGACCAGCGCGTAGCCCTTCTTCGCATCAAGCGCGGCGCGGAAGCCGCGCGGCTTCGACATGCGGGCGATGCCGGCGTCGATGTCGGCGAGCGAGGTCGTTGCCTTGCGCGCAGCGACTTCGGCGCGCTTGGTCTCGAGGATACGGTCGAGCATGGTCATGTCAGTAGGCGATCCAGCGGGCGAGCAGCGCGTCGGCGCTGCCGGTGTCGAGGGCGGCGGCGGCTTTGGCCGCGCCGTCGACGAGGTTGGGGACGGTGCCGGCGACCATCAAGGCGGCGGCGGCGTTGAGGAGGACGGCGTCACGGTAAGCGCCGGCCTCGCCCTTGAGCAGGCGGCGGAGTGCGTCGGCGTTGTGGTGCGCGTCGCCGCCGCGGATGTCGGTGATGGCGTGGCGGGTGAGGCCTGCGTCTTCGGGCGTGACCTTGCCGGGCAACGCGACGGTGCCGACCGAGGCGACGATGCTGGGGCCGGCGCCCGACAGTTCGTCGAGACCTTCTTCGCCCGAGACGACGAGCGCGGCTTCGGTGCCGAGCTGTTCGAGCGCTTCGGCGTAGAGCGACACATAGTCGGGGCGGGCGATGCCGATGAGCTGGCGGGTGGTGCCGGCCGGGTTGGCGAGCGGGCCCATCAGGTTGAAGATCGTCCGTTTGGCTATGCGTTGGCGGATCGGGGTGATGCGCTTCATCGCCGGGTGGTGGTTGGCGGCGAACAGGAAGGCGATGCCGATCTCGTTGAGGCTTGCCTCCGCAGTGGCGCCGGCGCGGTCCATGTCGAGGCCGAGCACTTCCAGCGTGTCGGCGGCGCCGGCCTTGCTGGAGGCGGCGCGGTTGCCGTGCTTGGCGACGGGGACGCCGCACGCGGCGACGACGAGCGCGACGGCGGTCGAGACGTTCAGGGTGTGGTGGCCGTCGCCGCCGGTGCCGCAGACATCGATCGCGCCGGCGGGGGCGTCGATCGGGATCATCCGGTTGCGGAGCGCGCGTGCGGCTTCGGCGATCTCGATGCTGGTCTCGCCGCGCGTCGCGAGGTCGGTGAGGAAAGTGGCGATCGCGTCGTCGCTCGCGCGGGCGTCGAGGATGTCGGCGAAGGCTTCTCGGGCGGATTCGCGGGAGAGGGGCGACGATGGGTCGGGGAGGAGGGTGGCGGTCGTCACATTCCCCTCCCGCTTGCGGGAGGGGTCAGGGGAGGGGCTGCTTCCTTCGCAGACGTCGTGGGTGCGGTGCTGCCCTCCCCCGACCCCTCCCGCAGGCGGGAGGGGAGTTGGTGGGGGATGTTCGCCATCTTGAGGAAGTTGGCCAGCATCGCGTGGCCGTGTTCGGTGGCGATGCTTTCCGGGTGGAACTGGACGCCGTGGATCGGCAGCGTCTTGTGGCGGAAGCCCATCATCGTGCCGTCTTGTGCGGTCGCGTTCACCACCAGCGTGTCGGGGACCGCGTTGACGATCAGCGAGTGGTAGCGCGTGGCGATAAACGGTGAGGGCAGCCCGGCGTACAGCCCGGTATCGTCGTGGACAACGGGCGAGGTCTTGCCGTGCATCAGGCCACCGCGCTCGACCTTGCCGCCGAAATGCTGGCCGATCGCCTGATGGCCGAGGCACACGCCTAGTAGGGGTTTGCCGGCATCGGCACAGGCGGCGACCAAGTCGAGACTTACGCCCGCCTCGGTCGGCGTGCAGGGGCCTGGGGAAATGAGGAACGCGTCCGCGCCCGACGACAGAGCCTGCCCGGCGGAGATCGCATCGTTGCGGACGACTTCGACCTCGGTACCCAGTTCCATCAGGTAATGGACGAGGTTCCAGGTGAAGCTGTCGTAATTGTCGACGACGAGGATCATGGCGCCGCCATAGCCGATGCGGGGCGCGGTGCAACAGCGCTCGGCCGGGACGGTTCGGCGCTAATTGTCCCTGGCAAGGTCGCGAACGGCGATGGCGGTTCCTATATCGCCCGGGCAGGCGACCATCATTCAGTGCGGAGCAATGCTGCATGACGGACGTTATTCGCTCAAAGGAGCCTGATCCATGTTTCGTACCGCCGTCCTCGCCGCACTGATCGCATTCCCCGCTATGGCGTACGCGCAGGAGGCGCAGGTCGACACCCCGCCGCAGCGCATTCGCAGCGTGACGCTGACCGGGGACCAGGCGTGCCCGAAGTCGACCGCGGGCGAAGTCGTGGTGTGTTCGACGCTCGACCAGCCGTATCGCATCCCGAAGCAGCTGCGCGACGACAAGCCGATCGCGGCGCAGAACCAGAGCTGGGTCAATCGTGCGGCGTCGATGGATCAGCTCGGGCGTGTTGCCGGCGGGTTGCCGGATACGTGCTCGGCGGTCGGGACCGGCGGCCAGTCCGGCTGCTTCCTCGCGCGGAACAATGCCTATGCCCAGGAGCGTCGTGCGCCGGCTAGCGAGACGAATACGACCCCGTAAGCAAAACATGTTAGGGCAAAAGATCTTGTTCTCCCGCGAAGGCGGGAGCCCAATCTGGGTCCCCGCCTTCGCGGGGAAACATTCTCTCTAACGCCGGATTATTGACCGAAGCCCGGCGCCTTAGCTCGGCGGACGGCTTCCCGTGCTGCCGCCAAGATCGCGCCAGCCTTCGCTTCGCATTCTCTCTGTTCGTATTCGGGGATGCTGTCGGCGACGATGCCGGCACCGGCTTGCACGTGGATCGTGCCGTCCTTCACCACCGCCGTCCTCAGCACGATGCAGGAGTCCATCGAGCCGTCGGGCGAAAAATAGCCGACGCCGCCTGCGTACGCCCCGCGGCGTTCGGGCTCCAGTTCGGCAATTATCTGGCAGGCGCGGACCTTAGGCGCGCCGCTGACCGTACCGGCGGGGAAGCCCGCGAACAACGCGTCGAGCGCGTCCTTGTCGCGGGACAGCGTGCCCACGACGTTCGAGACGATGTGCATGACGTGGCTGTAGAATTCCACGCCGTAGCTTGCCGTTACCTTCACCGACCCCGGCGCCGCGGCACGACCGACGTCGTTGCGGCCGAGATCGAGCAGCATCAGGTGTTCGGCGCGCTCCTTGGGGTCGGCAAGCAGGCTGACGCGGTTCGCTTCGTCCTCGGCGGCGGTCTTGCCGCGTGGGCGCGTACCGGCGATCGGGCGGATCGTGACTTCGTCGTCGCGGACGCGGACGAGGATTTCAGGGCTCGAGCCGATCAGCGCGAAGCCGGGCAGGTCGAGGTGATACAGGAACGGCGACGGGTTGATCCGGCGTAGCGAGCGGTAGAGCTCGAACGGCGGCAGTGCGAAGGGTGTGCTGAAGCGCTGCGCGAGCACGACCTGGAAGATGTCGCCGGCTAGGATATAGTCCTTTGCCGCGGCGACCATCTCGCCGTAGCGGCCTTCGGGGAGCGCGGGCGTGTATTCGGGCTCTGCGACGTCGGCGCGGATCGGTGCGGGGACCGGCGTGCTGGCAAGCTTGGCGGCAACCGCGTCGAGACGCTCTTCGGCCTCGGTCACGACCGCGTCGGCATCGCGTGCGGGATCGGGCCAGGCCGGTGCGACGAGGTAGAGCGCGTCGGTCAGGCGGTCGAACACCAGGATGACGGTCGGCCGCACGAAGATCATGTCGGGCAGGCCCAGCGGATCGACTGGCGGCTGCGGCAGAGTCTCGACCAGCCCGATCGTCTCGTAGCCGAAATAACCGACCAGGCAGGCGAGCGCGCGCGGTAGTTCGGCTGGGACGTCGGCCCGGCATTCGGCGACCAGCGCGCGCAACGCATCGAGCGTGGGCACCGGGCATGGCTCGAACGTCTCGCGATCGGTTGCCCAGTGGCGGTTGATCTCCGCGCTGTGGCCATGCGCGCGGAACAGCAGGTCGGGGGCGAGGCCGATCAGGCTGTGGCGACCGCGGGTCTCGCCGCCCTCGACCGACTCGAGCAGGAAATCGCCGCGCCCAGGCTCGATGAGCTTCAGCGCGGCGGCGACCGGTGTCTCGGTATCGGCGACCTGGCGACGCCAGACGAGCGCGGGACGCCCTTCGGCCAAGGCTTCACGCGCGCTCGTCATACGATCAGTTGCCCGAGCCGCCCTGGCCGAGCAGGTCGGCACGGACGCGCGCGAGTGCGGACGGGTTGGTCTTCACGCCGACATCGGCACGGACTGCCTTGGCGAACTGCTCGACATATTCGCGACCGACCGAACGGGCGATGTTGCCGCGCGCCGCCTTGATCGCCGCGTCGTTGCCGGTCGCGTTGCCGCTCTGAACGCTGTCGAGCTTGATGACGAACCAGCCGCTGTCGTCGGGTGCGGCCAGCGTCTTGACGGTGTTCGGCGCCATGCTGAACATCAGCGCGAGCGCGGGGGGGGCGCCGCGCGGATCTGCGGCGAGCTGTGCACGGGCGGCGGTCAGCGTGCGGGCGGGCGGCATCGGCAGCTTGGTCTGTGCCAGCGACTGCTGGATCGACATGCCCTTGTTGATGCGCGCGAGCACTTCGCCAGCGACACGACGTGCCGCCTGACGAGCGCGATCGGCGGTCACGTCCTTGAGCACCGCGGCGCGAACCTGTGCCAGCGGACGCGGCGCGGAATGGACGACACGGCCGAGCGCGACGACGGCGAAACCGCCATCGGTGCCGACCTGGACCAGCTGCGGACCGTCGCCATCGGCAGCCTGGAACGCTGCGGCGACGAGTGGCGTAAGCGCAGGGTCGGGCTTGCTGGCGGGGTCGTCGGGGTTGAGGCCGCTGGCGATCAGCGCGGGCGTGGTGACGGCCGCGAGCTTCTGGTCGGCGATGACTTCGTCGAACGTCGCGTTCTTCGACAGCGAGTCGTCGATCTTGTCGTGGATGGCAGAAAGCGCCTCGGCCGACTTGCGGATACCGAGCGCGGCGGCGATCTCGCCACGGACCTGATCGAGCGAACGCGCCGCGACCTTTTCGATCTTGTCGATCTTGGCGACGGTCCAGCCGAGTGGCGTGCGGACCGGGCCGATCACCGCACCGCTGGCTGCCGCGAAGACGGCATCGGCGACCTGCGCGGACGTCGTCCCGGCATAGGCAGCCTTCTCGACACCGGTCTGGGTCGAGGCTTCGAGCCCTGCACCGCGGGCGGCGTCGGCGAGGCTGGCGCCACCCTTCACCTTGGCGGCGATCGCGGCGGCACCGGCCTGGTCGGCGACGACGACCTGCGTGATGTCACGCTTTTCGGTCGCGGCGTAGCGGGCGCTGTCCTGCTGATAGGTCTTGGCGATCTCGGCGTCGGTCGGGACGGCCTGTGCCTTGACGGCCTCGGGCGTGATCATCGCGTAGCGGACGACGCGGCGCTCGGGGACGGTGTAGCGCGCGATGTTGCGCTGATAGAAGGTGTTGAGGTCCGCATCGCTCGGCGCGGGGCCGGCGGGGACGAGGGCGGCAGGAATGAAGCCGATCGTGCCGGTGCGCTTTTCGAGCAGCAGCGAGGCGTAAGGAAGCGCGAGCTGGCTGGCGACCTGAGTCGCGCCGTTCGAAGGCAGCGTCAGCTGCTGCGCGAAGGTGTCACGCTCGATATCGCTGCGGATCTGCGCGTCGGTCAGCTTCCGCTGAGCGAGCACCTGGCGGTAGAGATTCTCGTCGAACTTCCCGGTCGGGCCCTGCAAGGCGGGGATGCTGGCGATCTGGCCGTCGATCGCACGCTTGCTGACGACCATGCCCTGCGCACGGCCGAACTGCTCGAGCGCCATGCTGGAAATGATCCGGTCGAGCGTGCCGTCGAAGCCGCCCTGATTGACGAATGTCGCCATGTCGAGCGTTGGCTGCTGCTGGCGGAAGCCCTCCATCTCGGTCTGCGCCTGCGTCTTGAGCTGGTTCGCGGTCACGTCCGCCTTGCCGACCTTAGCGACGTCGCCGCCGGTGATCCCGGCACCGCCGGTCATCGAGCTGAGCCCGGTGACGTCACCCGCCGCGAACGCGAGCGCGATCACGCCGAGTACCAGGAACGTGATGATCACGCCGACCTTCGAATGGGTAAGGCGGCGGAAGAAAGCGAGCATGGACAGCCGATCGACAGGGATGGGAACGCGGTTGCTTTACGGGGGCGAGGGCGGCTCTTCAAGTCGGGCGCGCAACGTGGCTTGGGGTTGTGTGGGGTTGTGCGGGGCGGGTGCGGCGCTATCGCTGGGCAAAACACGCGGGAGATGACGATGCGGCGTAAGCTTGTAGCCGGAAACTGGAAGATGAACGGGTCACGCGCGGCGCTGGCCGAGCTCGATACGATCGCTGCGGCAGCGGCCGCCGCGCCGGGCGTTGACGTCGCGGTGGCGGTGCCGTTCACGCTGATCGACGCGGCGTCACAGCGCGTGCCGGGGTTGGCGATCGGCGCGGAGGATGTGCACGAAGCGGATTCGGGTGCGCATACCGGGTGCGTGTCTGCGTCGATGGTCAAGGAAGTCGGCGCGTCGTTTACGATCGTCGGCCATTCGGAGCGTCGCGCGGACCAGCATGAGACGAGCCACGACGCCTGGGCGAAGGCGGCGGCGGCGCGGCGGCAGGGACTGAACGTGATCCTGTGCTGCGGCGAGACCGAGGCGGAGCGCGATGCGGACCGTGCCGAGCGGGTCGTGCAGGCGCAGATCGAGAAGTCGGTGCCAGACAATGCGGATGGGAGCTGGTTCACGCTGGCCTATGAACCGCGCTGGGCGATCGGCACCGGGCGTACGCCGACGCTGGACGAGATCGCGGCGATCCACGCGATCGCGCGCGCGAAACTTCGGATGCTGATCGGTGACGCGGCGGCCGGGGTGCGGATCCTGTACGGCGGGTCGGTGACGGGGGCGAATGCGGCGTCGATTCTCGATACACCGAACGTCGACGGGGCGCTGGTCGGTGGTGCTAGCCTGACCGCCGAGAAGTTCGTGCCGATCATCGAGGCAGCGGCGGGGTTGTGACGGGCGGTCCGGTCGATCTTGATCCTGATCTGGACGTTTCTGATCCGGATCTTGGGTAGAGCGTGTTAAGTCTCGATAAACATGGCGGTCTTATGGTCCGTGCAACGATTCGACGGCCGAGTTTCGGGCCGGGGCGTTGATCGGATAACTTCGGTGCGAGGGTTGATATGGCCAGGTGGTTCCCCGGTTGCGTGAGTGCCTCGCTGATCGCGAGCGCCGTCCTGTGTCCGATCGCGGCGCGTGCCGAGACTCCGCGCGAGTTGCTGACACAGGCCGGGTTCGTCGACCGCGATCGCAATGTCGCGCTGGCACGGATCGACCGGGCGGCGGCAGCGGCGGGGCAGGCGCTGAGCCGCTCGCCGAACGATGCCGAGGCCGCGATCATGCAGGCGATGGCGAACGGGTATCGCGCCAAGCTGCTCGGTAACCGAGGGCAGGCGATCGCGGCGCGGAAACAATATGAGGCATTGGTCGTCCGTTATCCGCGCAACGCCGAGGCACAGGCGGCGTTGGGGGCGTGGCATGTCGGCGTGATCGCGAAGCTCGGGCGGTTCGTCGGACGTGCGGTTGCGGGGGCGCAGAAGGCGGTCGGGTTCGAGGCTTTGGACAAGTCGGTGGCGCTGGGTGGCAACCGGGCGATGTTCGCTGGGCTTGCCGGGTTGTTGCGGCTGGAGCTGGATCCGAACGATGCTCGGGGACGGGCTTTGGTCGAGACGGCTAGCAAGGCGCCGACCCCGACCGCGATCGACGGGTATGTGCGGAAGGCTGCGGTGGCGGTGCTGGTGCCGTTGCGGGCTGGCGATGCGAATGCGACGAAGGCTCTGGCGGACAAGTTGCTGCCGTTCGGGCAATTTGCGACGGGGTAAGGTCGTCCTTGCTGAGCTGTCCTAAGCATCAGCTCGTTCCCCCGCGGAGGCGGGGGCCCAGGATCTCACAGGCTGACTTTCGTGACCCTGGACCCCCGCCTCCGCGGGGGAACGGCTAGGCGCCGTACCTCTTAGCCAACATCGCGAACGCGGCGCGCAGGGCGTAAGCTTCGCCTCCCTTCGGCCTGCCTGGTTTGGCGGATGGCCGCCATGCGAACACGTCAAGATGCGCCCACGCCGCGGTCTTCGGCACGAACCGCCGGAGAAACAGCGCGGCGGTGATCGCGCCTGCGAAACCGCCATCGGGCGCGTTGACCATGTCGGCGATGTCCGACTTGAGCATCTCGTCATAGCCATTCCAAAGCGGCAGGCGCCACATCTGGTCGTTCTGTTCCAGCCCGGCCGCGAGCAGGTCCGCGGCGAGCGATTCGTCGTCGGTGAACATCGGCGGCAGGTCGGGACCGAGTGCGACGCGCGCCGCCCCCGTAAGCGTGGCGAAATCGACGATCAGTTCGGGATTGCTCTCGCCCGCCTTGGTCAGCGCGTCGCCGAGCACGAGGCGACCTTCCGCGTCGGTGTTGGTGTTCTCGACCGCCAGCCCCTTGCGCGTGGCGAGCACGTCGCCGGGGCGGAAGGCGTTGCCGGCGATCGAGTTCTCGACCGCGGGGATCAGGAGGTGGAGGCGGACCGGGAGTTTGGCGGCCATCACCAGGCTCGCCAGCGCCAGCGCATGTGCCGCGCCGCCCATGTCCTTCTTCATCAGTCGCATGCCGGCCGACGGCTTGATGTCGAGCCCGCCGGTGTCGAAGGTGACGCCCTTGCCGACCAGCGCGATCCGGGGGTGCGAAGGGTCGCCCCATTCGAGTTCGATCAGCCGCGGCGCGCGGTCCTTGCTCGCGGCCTGGCCGACCGCGTGGATCATCGGGTAGCCGGTCGCGAGCGCATCGCCGCGCGTGGTCGTGACGGTCGCGCCGTGGCGTTTGGCGAGCGTCTCGGCGGCGGCTTCGAGATCGGCGGGGCCCATATCGGACGCGCCGGTGTTGACGAGGTCGCGGACGAGCGCGGTGGCTTCGGCGAGGCGAACCGTCTCGTCGATGTGCGCGGCGTCCGCGGTCAGGAGCACGCGCGGGCCGGTCGCGTCGGGCTTCACGTACCGCGTAAACTGGTGCTGCGCGAGCATCCAGCCTAGTCCGGCCGCGCCGACAGGACCCTCCGCGAGACGGTATGTGCCCTCGGGCAGCGATGCGCCGAGCGAGGCGATCCGCCACGGCGACGTCACCGCTTCGTTGCAGACCAGCAGCATCGACCAGTCATTGGCCGTCTCGCCCGGCAGCACGGCGCGGTCGCCGGGTTTGCCGGTCAGGCGGTGTGCGGCGATCGTCGTGCGGATGCGCTGCGATTGTCTCGCGAGCCAGCCTTCATACGCGTCGGGATGGACGACGTGGATCGTCCGGGCGGACTGGCCGCGGTCGGGTTGAAGCATCGAGGCGAAGTCGGTCATTGTGCGGGCGCCACCAAAAGTTGTTCGTACCGGCCGTTCGCGCCGGGCTCGGCATAGGTGCTGAGCGAGAGCGTGCGGTCGGGATAGGTGATGCGGTAGGTGCGGTTGACGAAGCCGCCGCGCAAGCGGGTCTTGCCGGTTTGTGCGAAGGCGGTGGGCTCGCCGAGTGCGCTCAGACTCGTCTTGTAGTCGGCGAGAGCGACCGGCTTGAAGTAATAGTTCGCGTCTTCGGTCAGGCCCTTGCGGTCGAGCGTGCCGGTGCGGAGCTGGTCATAGACGGCGCGGGCTCGGGCGAGTGCGGCGGTGTCTTCGGCATTGGCGGGTGCGGTAGGCAGGACGATCTTGGCGACGCCAGCGGCGATGCGGCCCGTTGCGTCGCTGAACCAGCTGTTGGTGAGGACGACGATCGCCGCCTTGTCGTCGGGATAGACGGTGTTCTCGGACAGGAAGCCGACCGCTTCGCCGCTGTGCTCGACGTAACGGCGTCCGTTCGCGCTGCCGGTGAAGACGCCGAGGCCATAGCCGTTGCTGCTGCCGTCGGCGAGCTTTACAGGGGTTTCCTGTGCGGCCCAGTCGTCGGCGGGGAGCGTGGTGCGGTTGAGACGGGCGACGTCCCATTTGGCGAGGTCTTCGGCACTCATCGAGAGTTCGCCGGCGGCGTAGAGCCAGCCGTCCGCGCTCGGCGTTTCGGGGCGGACCGGGCCTAGCGCGAAGCGGCCATAGCCTTGCGGGAACGCCTTGCCGATCGCCTTGTCCTGGTCGATCGCGCGGATGTCGAGCGGCTTGAAGATGCGTTGCTGGAGGAAGCTCAACAGCGGCTGGCGCGCGACCTTCTCGACGATCATGCCGGCGACGACATAGCCCGTGTTGGAATATTGCCACTGCGTGCCGGGCTGGAAATCGAGCGGCTTCTTGGCCCAGCGATCGACGATCTGCTGCGGGATGACGGGCTTGGCCATCGCCGCGAAACTGTGATCCTGCGGCCAGTAATCCTGGAGGCCGGAGGTGTGGCTGAGCAACTGGCGGATCGTGATGCGGTCGCCGTCGGTGATGCCGGGGATGTATTTCGCGACGGTGTCGTCGAGGCTGAGCTTGCCTTCGTCCTCGAGCAGCAGGATCGCGGCGGCGGTGAACTGCTTGGAGATCGAGGCGATCTGGTAGGGGAGCTTGGGGTCGGCGGTGGCGATCGCCTCTGAGGGTTTCCCGTACGCCTTGGCGAACACGATCCGGCCACCGCGGACTACCGCGATCGAAGCTGAGGGCACGCCGGTATCGCCGAGCGCGTCGGTGACCAGCGTGTCGATCTGCGCGGTTTCGGCGGGGGTGAGCGACTGCGCGATGGCGGGGGCCGGGAGTAGCGCGGCGACGGCGAGGAGGCGGAGGATCATGCGCGCAACGAAGCAGAACCGGCGTGCGTGCGCAACGCCGTGATTTTTATTCCGTGGCGGTTGAAGGGGTTAGGCTAGGGCAGAAATGTTGACGGAACACGCCGTGTTACACGCACGTTTCATCGTCCGACCGGGAGCCTTTTTACGTCTTAGGGGACACAATCATGCTGTATACCATCGCCGTCATCCTGCTGATCCTTTGGCTGGCAGGCTTTGCCTTCCACGTTGCTGGCGGACTGATCCACATCCTGCTGGTGATCGCGGTCATTGTCGTTCTGGTGAAGCTGTTCACCGGTCGCAACGTCGTCTGACTTTGGTTCTCCTGCGAACGCAGGAGCCCAGGGTTATGGGCGGTATCGCTTGGTATCCTGGGCTCCCGCTTTCGCGGGAGAACAGTAGGCGGGATCAGGCGGGCACACCGTAGAGGTCGTGATCGTCGGCGTCCTCGATCGTGACCGGGACGATGTCGCCGACCGTCAGGTGACCGGCATCGCGAAGGAAAACTTCGCCGTCGATCTCTGGCGCATCCGCCTTTGAGCGGCCGGTGGCGCCCTCCTCGTCGACCGCGTCGATGATCACGTCGAGCGTGCGGCCGATCTTCGCCTGCAACTTGGCCGCGGAGATCGCCGCGGTCTTTTCCATGATACGGGCGTAGCGCTCTTCCTTGAGCTCTTCGGGCACGTGATCGGGCAGCAGGTTCGCCGCGGCCCCTTCGACCGGCTCGAAGCGGAACGCACCGACGCGGTCGAGCTGCGCTTCGTCGAGCCAGTCGAGCAGATACTGGAAATCCTCCTCGGTCTCGCCGGGGAAGCCGACGACGAAGGTCGAGCGGATCGTGATGTCGGGCGCGATCGTCCGCCAATTGTGGATGCGCTGGAGCACTTTCGCATCGTTGCCGGGGCGCTTCATCCGGCGCAACACCGACGGCGCGGCGTGCTGGAACGGGATGTCGAGATACGGCAGCACGAGGCCTTCCGCCATCAGCGGGATGACGTGATCGACGTGCGGATACGGGTAGACGTAGTGGAGGCGGACCCACGGTGCGATCTTGCCGAGTTCGCGCGAGAGGTCGGTCATGTGCGCGCGGACCTCGCGGGCTTCGTTCCGCGACATCGGGCCACCGGTCTTCACCGGCCAGCTGGCGTGGCGCAGGTCGACGCCATACGCCGACGTGTCCTGGCTGATGACCAGCAGTTCCTTGGTGCCGGCTTCGACAAGCTTCTCCGCCTCGCGCAGGATCGCGTCGGGGCGGCGGCTGACGAGGTCGCCGCGCAAGCTTGGGATGATGCAGAACGAGCAGCGGTGGTTGCAGCCCTCCGAGATCTTCAGATAGCTGTAGTGGCGCGGGGTCAGCTTCAGGCCGGCGTCGGGGATCAGGTTTAGGAATGCCGAGGGCGGCATCGGCGCCGCTTCGTGGACCGCGCCGACGACCTGCTCGTATTCGTGCGCGCCGGTGATCGCGAGGACCTGCGGGAAGCGCGCGCGGATCGCGTCGGCTTCCTTGCCCATGCAGCCGGTGACGATGACGCGGCCGTTCTCGGCGATGGCCTCGCCGATCGCCTCGAGGCTTTCCTCCTTGGCGGAATCGAGGAAGCCGCAGGTGTTGACCAGCACGATGTCGGCGCCGGCATAATCGGGCGACATCTGGTAGCCGTCGCCGCGGAGCTGCGTGAGAATCCGTTCGCTGTCGACGAGGTTTTTCGGACAGCCGAGCGAGACCATGCCGATCTTCGGCGGGGAGGGGAGTGTTGTTGCCATGAAGCCCGCGCACATAGGCGCAAAGTTCGGTTTTTTCTAGGCGGTGGAAAATGCATCCGCCATGAGTGGGGAGATTGCGCGGGAAGGAACCGATATGCTGGCGATTGGACTGATGTCGGGGACGTCGCTCGACGGGATCGATGCCGCGTTGATCGAGACCGACGGCGAGGCGTTCGTGCGGCCGATCGCGTTTCGTGGCGAGCCGTATTCGGATGCGGCGCGGGCGCAATTGGCGGAGGCCACGCGGATGGCGCTGACGTTCGACAAGCCGCGCGCCAGTCCGCCGGTCGTTGCAGCGGGCGAACTGATCACGCGCGCGCATGTGTTTGCGGTGCACAAGTTGCTGGCGGATGCGGGGGTTGCGGCGGCGGAGGTCGATGTGATCGGCTTTCACGGGCAGACGATCGCGCATCGGCCGGATCGGCGCTGGACGTGGCAGATCGGCGACGGGGCGGCGGTCGCGCGGGCTACCGGGATCACGACGGTGTCGGATTTTCGGTCGGCGGATGTGGCCGCGGGCGGGCAGGGGGCGCCGTTGCTGCCGGTGTATCATGCGGCATTGGCGGCGGGGCTCGAGGGGCCGGTCGCGGTCCTGAACCTTGGTGGGGTGGGGAATATCACCTTCATTCCCGGCGGGCGGGACATGCATGATTCGCGCGAGATGTCGCCGGAGCGCGCGCAGATGATGGACCGCGACGGGCTGGTGGCGTTCGATACCGGGCCGGCGAATGGTCTGATCGATAGCTGGATCGAGGCGGAGACTGGTGCTCGGTATGATGCCGGGGGGGCGTTGGCGGCGTCCGGGCGGGTCGACGAGACGGTGCTGACGGCGATGCTGGATCACCCGTTTTTCGATGCGCCTCCGCCGAAGTCGCTCGATCGGAATGATTTTACGATCCAGCCGGCTCGGGGGTTGTCGGCGGCTGATGGGGCGGCGACTTTGACGGCGTTTACGGCCGCTACCGTGGCTGAGGCTTTGCGACATTTGCCGGCTTGGCCGGTTCGGTTGCTGGTTGCGGGGGGGGGGCGGCACAATCCGACGATGCTGGCGATGATCGCCGCGCGGACCGGGTTGGTGGTGGAGCCTACCGATGTGCTCGGGTGGAACGGCGATGCGCTGGAGGCCGAGGGGTTTGCGTATATGGCGGTGCGGACGCTGAAGGGGCTGGCGATCAGTTTTCCGGGGACGACTGGGGTTCCGGTGGCGATGGGTGGTGGGGTTGTGGATCGGGCCTAGTTTGCCGACCAGCGTTTAGAAGCTTGTTCTCCCGCGAAGGCGGGAGCCCAGTCTGGGCTCCCGCCTTCGCGGGAGAACAAGGAGAGGCATTGCTCGGTTTATTGATCGCCTGCGCGCTGGTCCGTCCTAAGTTTCCACCCCGGCGGAGGCCGGGGCCCAATTGGAAAGGTTGCAGTAACGAAGCGCGCGCTCAGTTAGCCGCGTCTCCCAATTGGGCCCCGGCCTTCGCCGGGGTGGTGCTTAGTGGGGCGAGCGGGCGGGCTTGTATCAGTGCAGCTTCTTGGCCTTAGCCGGCTTCTTCGGCTCGGGCGTCTTTGGCGGTACCTTCTTCTCCGCCGCGTCCTTCGCACGCAACGCCGGCGCTGCGATCGCTGCCGCAATCCCAGCGATCACCGTCGCGCCGACCGCGATCGCGGTCTTCGGGTGTGACTTCACAGCATCCGTGGCCGTCGCGAGGCCAGCCTTGGCCGCGTCGGTCGCGTCCTCGACCCAGTCGCTGGTCGCCGCGGTCTTCTTCGTCTCGGGCTTCGGCTTGTGGTCGTCGTCGTGATGGACCTTGGCGTGCGGCATGGCGGAGTTGGGGATCGACGACATAGGGCTTGTCCTTCGGTAAGGGATGATGTCCGATAAACCGATCGCGTCCGTGACGGTTCCGTTACGGTCAGCGGCTTACCGTGCCAAACTCACCGTTTGCGGGTCAGTTCGCGCATCGCGTCGTCGAGCCCGGCGAGGCTCAGCGGGTACATCCGGTCGGTCATCAGTTCGCGGATGATCCGTACCGACTGCGAATAGCCCCATTGCGCCTCGGGCACCGGGTTGAGCCATGCCGCCGCCGGATAGGTGTTGGTCAGCCGCTGCATCCAGACCGCGCCCGGCTCCTCGTTGAAATGCTCGACCGAGCCGCCGGGGTGCGTGATCTCGTACGGGCTCATCGACGCGTCGCCGACGAAGATCAGCTTATAGTCGTGACCGTATTTGTGGAGAAGGTCCCACATCGGCGTGCGCTCGGCGAAGCGGCGCGTATTGTCCTTCCACACGCCCTCGTACGGGCAATTGTGGAAGTAGAAGAATTCGAGGTTCTTGAATTCGGTCGTCGCCGCCGAGAACAGTTCCTCGCAGAGCTTGACGAACGGGTCCATCGAGCCGCCGACGTCGAGGAACAGCAGCAGCTTCACCGCATTGCGGCGTTCGGCGCGCATGACGATGTCGAGATAACCTTGCCGCGCGGTGCCGGCGATCGTGCCGTCGATGTCGAGTTCGTCGGCGGCGCCGTCACGCGCGAAGCGGCGCAGGCGGCGCAGCGCGATCTTGATGTTGCGGGTGCCGAGTTCCTTGGTGTTGTCGAGGTTGCGGAACTCGCGCTGGTCCCAGACTTTCAGCGCGCGCTTGTGCGTGCTTTCGCCGCCGATGCGGACGCCTTCGGGGTTGTAGCCGCCGTTACCGTATGGCGATGTACCGCCGGTGCCGACCCATTTGTTGCCGCCCTGATGGCGTTCCTTCTGTTCCTCGAGGCGTTTCTTGAGCGTCTCCATGATCTCGTCCCACGAGCCGAGCGACTTGATCGCGGCCATTTCCTCGGGGGTCAGGAATTTCTCGGCGACCGCCTTCAGCCAGTCCTCGGGCACTTCGCCGGCCGGCGTGCCGTAGCTGGTGGCGAGGCCGCGGAAGACCTTGGCGAACACCTGGTCGAACTTGTCGAGCAGCCCCTCGTCCTTCACGTACACCGCGCGGGAGAGGTAGTAGAAATCCTCGGGCGTCCGCTCGATCACCTCGGCGTCGAGCGCCTCCAGCAGGATGAGGTGCTCCTTGAGGCTGGCGGGGATGCCGGCGCTGCGGAGTTCGTCGAGGAAGTTCAGGAACACGGGGTCACGTCCTCACTTGGTAGCCGCGATCGGCAGTTCGATGGCGCTGGGCTGCGCGGCCGAGTGGAAGACGCTGATCGTGGCCTTGCGGTAGTCGGCTGGTTTCGCGTCGAAGATGTTGGCGACGTAGGTCTGCGGGTTGCGGTCGTAGAGCGGGAACCAGCTCGACTGGACCTGCACCATGATGCGGTGGCCGGGCAGGAAGACGTGGTTGGCGTTGGGCAGCACGACGCGGAAATGCGTCGGTTGGCCGGCGACGATCGGCGTCGGCTTGTCGAACCCGTCGCGGTAGCGGCCGCGCAAAATGTCCATCGAGACGGCGAGTTGATAGCCGCCCATTTCCGGCTTGTCGGAATATTCGGCGGGGTAGACGTCGATCAGCTTCACCACGAAATCGCCGTCGGTGCCGGTGGTGCTGGCGATCAGGTCCGCGACGGGCGCGCCGGCGATCGCGACCGGGCTGGTCAGCGGCGGCGTCTGGTAGGTCAGGACGTCGGTGCGGTCGGAGAAGGGGCGCTGATCGTCGACCAGCCATTGCCGCCAGGTCGAGCCGGTCGCGTAGGTCGGGCGGATCGGGCGGAGGCGGTAGGGGATAGGCTTGGCGGGGTCGGAAATGTAGTCGTCGTGGCCGTCGCTCGCCGGGGCGGTGGCCCCGAGGCCGTTGGCGGGCTGGAAGTAGAGTTTCTGCATCGCCGTCGAGTTCGGCCAGCCAGCGAGCGTCTGCCACTGGTTGGTGCCGGTCTGGAACGCGGTGACGGGGGCGAGCGCGGTCGGTGTCGCGCCGGTCTTCAGCGCGCCGTCGAGGAACGGGAGCAGCACGTTCTTGCGAAACCAGAGCGCGGTGTCGGCGTCGAAGCGGATCGCGCCGAGCGTCGAGCCGTCGCCGTTCGCGCCGCCGTGCGCCCAGGGGCCGAGTGCGAGGTGGTTGACGTGGTTGGGGTCGACCTTCGACACCGCCTCATACGCCGCGACCGCGCCGTAGATGTCTTCCTGGTCCCATTGGCTGGCGACCCAGAGCGTCTGCACGGTCTGTGGCTGCTTCGGCAGGATCGTCTCGAGTGCTTGGCCTTGCCAGAATGCGTCGTAGGTCGGGTGATCGTGGAGGCGGTTGACGAACGGGAGCTGTCCGAGTCCGCGGCTCTTCACGAAATCACTGGCGGATCCAGCGCGGAGGAACGTGTCGTAGTCGTCGTACGCGTCGCGCCAGAGGTCGCCGGCTTCGCCCTTCGCCGCGTCCTGCGTGTAGTAATAATCGTAGCCGATCTGGCGGAAGGCGCCGCCGTGGAAGTCGTCGTCGCCCTTCCAGGTGTTGATCACCGGGTTCATCGGGACGGCGGCTTTCAGCGCGGGGTGCGGGTTCACTAGCGCCATCGCGGCCATCATGCCGTCATAGCTGCCACCGATGATGCCGACGCGGCCGTTGCTGTTCTTGAGGTTCTTCACGAGCCAGTCGATCGTGTCGTAGGCGTCGGTCGAGTGATCGACTTTGGTTGTGTTGAGCGGGCCGATCAGCGGGCGTTCGTTGATGTACGCGCCGTTCGAGCCGTTCTTGCCGCGGACATCCTCGAACACCCGGATATAGCCGGCGTCGAAGAACATCGCGTCGGACGCGCGCAGGTTCATCGCGCCGCTCGGGCTGGACGATCGGCTGGCGCTGCTTTCCGCGTTATACGGGGTGCGCTGGAGCAGGATGGGCGCGTCGGTGAGGCCCTTGCGTTGGACGATGACCGCGTGGAGCGTGACACCGTCGCGCATCGGAATGTCGACCTCGCGGCGGTCGAAGTCGAAGCTGGCGTTGGCGGGGACGAACTTGGCGGGGATGTCGCCACCGGGGGGCGGGGCCTTTTCCTTCTGCGCGCCGACGATCGCGGGGGAGGTGGTCGCGAGCAAGGCCAGCGTGATCGTCGTAAGAGCCTTTAACCGCATCGCTATCCTCACCGTCTTTTCAGCGACGGTGGTGGCACGGTTTGGCAGGTGGCAGCAATCCATTCGCGCCGTCATCCCGACGAATCACGCCGTCATCCTGACGAAAGTCAGGATCCAGAGCCATGAAGGGCGGCGTGCGTAACCCTGGATCCTGACTTTCGTCAGGATGACGGGGGCGTTGGTCCGACGGGAACGAGATTAGCGCGCGATCGGTTCGCCGCTTACCGGAACATACGCGTCGATCAGCGCGCCGACATAATCGGGGTTGCGGCTCGTCAGTTCGGCGGCGGCGTGCGCGTGACCGTAGATGAAGCCGTAGACCGGATACACCCCGCCACCGAGGCCATCCACATCCTTGTACCAGACCTTCACGTCGCTCCAGTCGTTGTTGCGCGAGACGTCGAACAGCGTGACGTCCTGTTCGGCATGGCCGCGCTCGCCGTTCTGGCGCGACCAGTTGGCGTGGGTGAGCATGACGACGCGCTTCTCGACCACCCGGCTGACCACCGCGACATGGCCGAACGGCAGGCGCGGGGTCTTGGCGAAGACGATGACCGCGCCTTCCTTCGGCTTGTGCGTGCGTTCGTACTTGCCATCGGCCTGCTCCCACCAGGTCCAGGCGTTGCCGTAGATCTGGATACCCGACGCGGCGCGGGCGAAGGGGACGCACTGGCCGACATAGTCGAGCAGAGAGGCGGATGCGGGGGCGGCCATGGCGATTGCCAGCAGTGCCGGCGCCCAACGACGGAAAGCATACAATCTCATGCCGTCACCTTGCCGGACAGGTATGGCATTATTGTTGCCGCAGATGGTTAATGTGCATCAATATCTAATCCGTCGGACTTTGCCGCGATCTGCTCGCCAATCGCCGTGACCGTCTCGACGAATTGCGGTCACAATGGCGCGGAATAGCTGAACGGACGGTGACGCCGATCCTGTTGATTTGAATACGTATAGTTCTGGAAAGCGGGCAGCGAAAACCGCCTTTGCCCACAATGTCTCCGAAGTGGTCGCGTATCGACGGACCGATCCCGGGATTTGCGCTCAAAGAGGCTACGTGGTTCCCCTATCGGAATACTCCGCTTGTCCGACTGAGTGATCACGGTTTAACCATAAAAGGATTGTGATCATGTCGGTCGATATCAGCGATACAATCGATGCAGTTGCGGCAGAAGCACTGCTGGCCAACGTTGTAGACTGGAAGCAGTATGACGGATTGCGCGTTACATCGCACACCAGCGGGGCAGTCTATCTGGTGATGTGGGGCCAGCTTCACTGGATCCCGGATCCCGCAACCTTCAACAGCGTGTTCAAGGACTGGAACGGGATCGTTAACAGCGATTACATCGTCGACAACATGCCGAAGGCATTGTCGCTGGCACCCGGTTCGTTCATCGCGATCAGCGGGGCGTCACCCGCCTGGTATTTCGTGACGCTCGGCAAGAAGCTGCACATCCCCGATCCAGCGACGGTGAACCGCTTCAACTTCCGCAGCCCGATCTCGCTGCCGCATCTGGCACTGGACTACATCCCGACGGGTCCGAACGTCACGTAACGCTTGAACTACCGGACCGGCGGCGGTGCTCACGCGCGGCCGCCGGTTCCTTTATGGTTTACCCCTGGTTCTTCTGGCGCTTCGCCATGAAGGCGAGGCGTTCGAACAGCATGACGTCCTGTTCGTTCTTCAGCAGCGCACCGTGCAGGGGCGGGATCGCCTTGGTCGGGTCGCGGTTCTGGAGGATGTCGAGCGGCATGTCCTCGTGCAGCAGCAGCTTCAGCCAGTCGAGCAGCTCGCTGGTCGAGGGCTTCTTCTTCAAGCCGGGTACGTCGCGGACGTCGTAGAACAGGTCCATCGCCTTGCCGACCAGAATCTTCTGGATGCCGGGGAAATGCACGTCGACGATCGCCTGCATCGTCTGGCGATCGGGGAACTTGATATAGTGGAAGAAACAGCGGCGCAGGAACGCGTCAGGCAGTTCCTTCTCGTTGTTCGAGGTGATGATGACGATCGGGCGCTCGACGGCGCGGACGGTTTCCTTGGTCTCGTAGACATGGAACTCCATCCGATCGAGTTCCTGCAACAGGTCGTTGGGGAACTCGATATCGGCCTTGTCGATCTCGTCGATCAGCAGGACGGGCGGGGCGGGCTGGGTGAACGCCTCCCACAGCTTGCCCTTGCGGATATAGTTGCCGATGTCGTGGACGCGTGCATCGCCGAGCTGGCCATCGCGCAGGCGGGCGACCGCGTCATATTCGTACAGGCCCTGCTGCGCCTTGGTGGTAGACTTGATGTTCCACTCGATCAGCGGCGCACCGAGTGCCTTCGCGATCTCGTAGGCGAGCACGGTCTTGCCGGTGCCGGGTTCGCCCTTGATCAGCAACGGGCGGCGCAGCGTCACGGCGGCGTTGACCGCGACTTTCAGGTCGTCGGTCGCGACGTAGCTCTGGGTGCCCTCGAAGCGCTTCATGCGATGTCCCGTCCGGTTCTGAATACCGGGTATGGATAGAGGGAATACGCGGCCTTGCGCAAGCGGTCAGAGATCGCCGCGGGCACTCGCCCTGGCTTCGAGCAGCGACCACAGGCCGCGGTGCTGCGCGAAAAGCTGTTGCGCGCCGAACAGGATCGCACGTTCGCAACTGGGTGACGCACCCAGCCTGGCGATCGAAGACGCCGTCTCGGATGCAGGCGGGAACGTCGAGGGCGGCATGGCCACGCCGAACCGTTCGGCGGCGGCATCGAGGACGCAGCGGATCGCCTTCCAGTCATGGATGAGGGCGGCGGCGGCACCCGTCGCGCATCCGGTCCGTTCCGACCGCGCCAGCATTTCGAGCGCGTGACGCTCGCCGACCAGTGCCAACTCGCTTTCGGCTTGGCCTGGCGTAGAGGGCAGGGGCCCGACTGCGGCAGTGAGTTGCGCCAGATATGCGCGTTCGCCGGCAAACCCGGCAGCGGCCGTGGCAAGCCACGCGACCGCATCCGATTGCACGCCGCGCGCAAGCACGTCGGCGATCATGCCGGGATGGTGGCCGTGGACCGCACACAAGGCGTGAACCGCGTCGGACAGGTTGCGCTGTGCCGGGCCTCCCGCGATCAGGCGAAGCATGTGGGGATGCGCGGCGCTGCCATCCGCCTCGCCCAAGCGAACGAGCGCGTCCCATGCGCTTGCCGGCCCGACCAATGTTACCGCGTTCGAAATCATCATACTCCGGACGTAATGCATCGCGGCAAGCGTCAGGCCGCACATCCTTATCGGCTTTTTCATTATACGAAGCGCGTAAAGACGTGGTTTACGCGCCATTAATTATCGCAAAGTGATTTGATTTCCGGCCCGCCGACCGATCTGTCCCTTTCAATTCGCACGAGATCCAGCCTTTACGCCGCCCCGCACCGTCGCGATAACGCGCCACGATTATCTACGGGCTGCCGGGACGTGTCCGGCGGCATGATCCCCACGGAGTCTACAGGATGCGCAAATGGTTGCTCGGGCTTGCACTTGCTTCGGTCGGAACCGCCGCGATGGCCGCTGATCAGGTCACGCCTGCGGCAGCACCTGCCGCTGGACCGGCCGAGCCCATCAGGCCGGTCGAGGCCGCCAAGCCCGGCGACCTGACGATGGCGCGCGTGTTCGGCAACCCCGACCTGTCGGGTTCGCAGCCTAAAGCGGTCCGGCTATCGCCCGACGGCACGTTGCTGACGTCCCTCCGCAACCGCGACGACGAGAAGGAGCGCTTCGATCTCTGGGCGGTCGATACCGCGACCGGGCAGGCGCGAATGCTGGTCGATTCGAAGACCGTCGGCAGCGGCGCAGAGCTGACAGAGGCCGAGAAGATGCAGCGCGAGCGGGCGCGGATCGGCGGGCAGAAGGGCATCGTCGCGTATGACTGGGCGCCCGATGGCAAGTCGATCCTCGTGCCGCTCGACGGCGACCTGTATCTCGCCGGGCTCGACGGCAAGGTGAAGCGGCTGACCAACACGCCCGGCGGCGAGCTGAACCCGGTGGTCAGCCCCAAAGGCAGCTTCGTCTCGTTCGTACGCGACCAGAACGTCTTCGTGCAACCTTTGAGTGGTGGCGCAGCGCGCGCGGTGACGACCGGCGGCGGGGGCGCGGTGCATTTCGGCGAGGCGGAGTTCGTCGCGCAGGAGGAAATGGATCGCCGCACGGGCTATTGGTGGTCCCCGGACGAGCAGTATGTCGCGGTCGAGCGGTTCGACGAGGCGCCGGTCCACACAGCCACGCGCGCGTCGATCGGCGCGACCGGGACCAAGGTGTACGAGCAACGCTACCCGGCGGCTGGTACGCCGAACGTGCTGGTCGACCTGTACATCATGAAGCCGGACGGTTCGGGTCAGGTGAAGGTCGATCTCGGCACCAACCCCGACATCTATCTCGCACGCGTCGACTGGACGCCGGATGGCCGGATGCTGCTGGTGCAGCGCCAGAGCCGTGACCAGAAGGTGCTGGAGATGCTGCGCGTCGATCCGGCGACTGGCAAATCCACCGTGCTGTTCACCGAGAAGTCGGGCGTGAAGAGCTGGCTCAACCTGTCCGATGCGTATCGGGTGCTGAAGGACGGCAGCCTGATCTGGCGCTCGGAGCGGAGCGGCTACGGCCAGCTCTACCGGTTCGCGTCGGGGAAATGGACGCAGCTTACGAAGGGCGACTGGGTCGTCACCGATCTGGTCGGTGTGGATGAAACCAAGGGGCGCCTGTTCTTCCTCGGCAACAAGGACGACGTGCTCGAGCAGCAGCTCTATTCGGTCGACGTCGCCAAGCCGAACGTCATCATCAAGCTGACCGAAGCGGGCTGGTGGAACAGCGCGACGATGGACGCGGCCGCAAGCCGGTTCATCATCTCGCGCTCGAACCCGAAGCAGCCGACGCAGGTGTATCTGGCGGATGCGACCGGCAAGCGGATTTCGTGGATCAACGAGAATGCGGTGGTCGAGGGGCATCCCTATTACCCGTATCTCGCCAGCCATCAGGAAACCAAGTTCGGGACACTGAAGGCCAAGAACGGCATGACGCTCCATTGGGAGATGATCACGCCGCCGCTGGAGCCGGGCAAGAAATACCCGGTGTTCTTCGAGCATTACGGCGGACCCGGTACCGGTCAGATCGTCACGCGTGGCTGGCAGGGCGCGCTGCCGCAGTATCTCGTCGATCGCGGCTACATCTATTTCAAGATCGACAATCGTGGCTCGTACAACCGCGGCAAGGCGTTCGAGGACCAGATCTATCATGCGATGGGGACGGTCGAGGTCGAGGACCAGCTGTCGGGTGCGAACTATCTGAAGTCGCTGCCGTTCGTCGAGCCGAGCAAGATCGCGACCTATGGCTGGTCATACGGCGGCTACATGTCGCTGAAGATGCTGGAGAAGACGCCGGGCGTGTATGCGGCCGCGGTCTCGGGCGCGCCGGTCACCGACTGGCAACTGTACGACACGCATTATACCGAGCGGTATCTCGGCGATCCGGCGAAGGACCCGGCGAGCTATTCGACGTCGGCGGCGGTCGAGGAGGCTAACAAGATCGTCGATCCGTTGCTGCTGATCCACGGCATGGCGGACGACAATGTATTCCTCGACAACTCGACCAAGGTTGCCGCGCGGATGCAGGCAGCGGCAACGCCGTTCGAGATGATGTTCTACCCCGGCTACACGCACCGCGTGGCGGGGCCGGGGATCAGCGAGCATGTCTGGGGGACGATCCTGAACTTCCTCGACCGGACGGTGAAGGACAAGCCGGTGCCCGAGGCAGCTGTGGTCCCGGTCAAGTAAACGCCGGTGCGGTTCGTCGAGACGTTTCACCTGTGGCCGTTCCTCGACACGGTGGTGAGCTATATCGCCGCGTTCGTGTTCGGGACGGTGATCGGGGCGGAGCGGCAATACCGCCAGCGGACCGCGGGGTTGCGGACGAACACGCTGGTCGCGCTCGGGTCGGCGGCGTTCGTCGATCTCGGCCAGCGGCTGGGCGGCGATGTCGAGTCGATCCGGATCATTGCCTATGTCGTGTCGGGGATCGGCTTCCTCGGCGCGGGCGTGATCATGAAGGAGGGGATGAACGTCCGCGGGCTGAACACCGCGGCGACCTTGTGGTGCTCGGCGGCGGTGGGGTCGTGCGCGGGGAGCGACATGATCGCGGAGGCGGGCTTGCTGACGTTCGTCGTGCTGCTCGCGAACACCGCGCTGCGGCCACTGGTCGACGGGATCAACCGGATCCCTACCGAGGGGCGGACGATCGAGGCTACCTACAGCGTGATGGTGACGGCGGCGGCGGGGGATGCCGGGCCGATCGGCGATCTGGTGGTCGAGCATCTCGAGGCTGTGCAGTTGCAGGTGGCGGAGCTGGACGTGACCGAGCGCGGGGAGGACCGGGTCGAGATCGCGGCGACTCTTGTGGCGACGAACGTGCCGGCGGAGGAGCTGGATGCGATCACGGATCACCTGGCGAAGGTGCATGGGATCGAGCATGCGACCTGGCAGGCAAGGACGCATGATTGAGGCGGGGGGGCGGATCTAGCTCTGCGCCTTCCCCAGCCACCACCCCGGCGAAGGCCGGGGCCCAACTGGGGAACGATGGTAACGAAGTGCGGTCCCCCTGTTACTGCAACCTTTCCAACTGGGCCCCGGCCTCCGCCGGGGTGGTGCTACTGCTGGGGCGGGTGCTGATCCATCTCGCTAAGCAAGCTTGTTCCCCCGCGAAGGCGGGGGCCCAGACTGGGCTCCCGCCTTCGCGGGAGAACACGGAAGGGAGGGGTTCCGTCTCCCAGGTCCGGCCAAACCTCGACTACCCCCAAACTCCCCCTATCCGCGCAACAAGTCGAAAGCCGTTGGACCTCGCCGCGCAACGTCGGTACTGCCCGCCCAAGTCCAATCGGAGTTAAGACATGGGTTATCGGGTGGTGGTCGCAGGGGCGACCGGCAATGTCGGGCGTGAGATCCTCAACATCCTGGCGGAACGCGAGTTTCCGGCGGATGAGATCGCCTGCGTCGCGTCGTCGCGCAGCCAAGGGTTGATGGTCGACTATGGCGACACCGGCAAGCAGATCAAATGCACGAACATCGAGCATTTCGACTGGAACGGCTGGGACATGGCGCTGTTCGCGATCGGCTCCGAGGGCTCGGCGATCTACGCGCCGATCGCTGCGGCTGCGGGCTGCGTGGTGATCGACAATTCGTCGCTCTACCGCATGGACCCCGACGTGCCGCTGATCGTGCCCGAGGTGAACCCCGAGGCGATCGACGGCTACCGCGTCAAGAACATCATCGCCAACCCGAACTGCTCGACCGCGCAGATGGTCGTCGCGCTGAAGCCGTTGCACGACGCGGCGAAGATCCTGCGCGTGGTCGTCTCGACCTACCAGTCGGTGTCCGGCGCGGGCAAGGCGGGCATGGACGAGCTGTTCGAGCAGAGCCGCAACATCTTCGTCGGCGATCCCGCAGAGCCCAAGCTGTTCACCAAGCAGATCGCCTTCAACGTGATCCCGCACATCGACAGCTTCCTCGACGACGGCTCGACCAAGGAAGAGTGGAAGATGGTCGTCGAGACCAAGAAGATCCTCGACAAGAAGATCAAGGTCACCGCGACCTGCGTCCGCGTGCCGGTGTTCGTCGGCCATTCGGAAGCGATCAACATCGAGTTCGAGAACGAGATTACGGCCGAGGAAGCGCAGAACATCCTCCGCGAGGCGCCCGGCATCATGCTGGTCGATAAGCGCGAGGACGGGGGGTACATCACGCCGATCGAATGCGTCGGCGACTTCGCGACCTACATCAGCCGCGTGCGCGAGGATCCGACCGTCGAGAACGGCCTGAACCTGTGGTGCGTCAGCGACAACCTCCGCAAGGGTGCCGCGCTGAACGCGGTGCAGATCGCCGAACTGCTCGGGCGCCGACATCTGCAGAAGGCGTAGTCGGGCGGGGCGATAGCGCCTCGACCACGCTCCAAAAGACCGATCGAAACCGCGTCGTCACCCCGTGTGACGGCGCGGTTTTGCGATTCGCGCCCGATGATGAGCGCGAGCGGCTGAACGCACCGATCGAACCGAATTGCGGTGAATTTACTTGTGCGGTTGGGTAGCGACCAATTTGAATGTGATCATTAACGATCCAAAGTACCGGATACAGCAACAGTCTGGTCGCAAACTTGGTCTATGAAACAAGAACGGTTTTATGTTCCAATCGAAATGGATTGAAGTTGTGTAGAATAACGACGATTTGCTTTGTCTGTTCCGTATCTATGCTTATTTATTACGGTAACAGACTATTAGTATTACAGGGGTGAACATCCTCCCGTTCCGATAATCGAATCTAGAGTTCGACGATGCGGAAAGTCAGGGCTGCTGTTGCAGTCGTCAGTGGAGGTTGTTTGATGTCCAACGCGTTTGTTCGCCCGCAGAATCGAGACGCCGTGACGCCGACTGGTGCCAAGACGTTCGCTTCGCATCCTGCAAAGTCGCCCACCTTTACCCGCACGCTGCGCCGCCTGCGCGATGGCGCTTCGTTGATCGGGCTGGCGACGACGTCGCTGCTCGCGGCGCAGTCGGCGTCCGCGCAGACAGCCACGCCGAACATCGTCAGCGTATGCTCGGGCGTCAGCCTGCCGCGCTCGGTCGTCACGGATATCCTGACGCCGGTGATCAACGGGATCGTCACGCCAATCCAGAACACGGTCGATCCGATTACCGGGGGCATCAACACGTTGCTGCCGCTGCTTGGCGTGCCGACGCTCACCATCAACGCATCCGGGCTTCTGGCGAACGCGGCGGCGGGCAACAACATCACCTTGCAGGTGCTTAACGCCAACGGACAGCTCGTCGGACCGGCGGATCGCTGCGATACGCAGGCGGACAGTTTCACGCTGCGGACGCCGGCCGGCATCGCGATCGGCGGCAATCGGATCACCGGGCTCGGCGCGACCGGCGCCGAAGCGTTTGCCGGGGAGGCGAACTCGATCGCATTCGGCAACAGGGCGCTGACCAATGCGACCGCGCTCGGGTCGATCGCGCTCGGCACCGATGCGACCGTCGGCGCGAACGCGACCGGCGCGGTTGCGCTGGGCAGGGGGGCGAGCGCAACCGGCGCGAACGGCATCGCGCTGGGTGCCGGCAGCCTTGCCGCGCGCGGACCGCAGGCGGGATACGCCGCGATCGGGCTCGCTGCGCTCCAGAATTCGGCGGGCGAAGTCTCGGTCGGCGCGGTCGGCGGCGAACGCCAGATCACCAACGTCGCCGCCGGCGTCGCCGCGACCGACGCCGTCAACGTCGGGCAGCTCGCGGGTGTCCAGGCACAGATCGGCACCGTCGCGGCCAATACCGTGCTGTACGACGGCGCGGCGCATGACCGCGTGACGCTGACGGGTGCCGCCGGAACAACGCTCGCCAACGTTGCGCCGGGTACGCTGGGCGCGACTTCGACCGAGGCGGTCAACGGCAGCCAGCTGTTCGCGACCAACACCAATGTCTCGAACCTGACGACCAACATCAGCAACGGCGCGATCGGCGCGCTGCAATATTCCAACGCTGCGACGCCGACCGTTCCGAACGGCGGCGTTCCCTCCAACGACGCCGCCCTGGTCGGTGTCGCGGCGGGCCCGGTCGGGCTGCACAATGTCGCCAATGGCGTCGTTGCCGCCGGATCGACCGATGCGGTCAACGGCGGACAATTGTCGACTGTGACGGATCAGGTCGGCTCGCTGGCCGGGCTCGCCGTCCAGTATGACGACGCTACGCGGACGCGGGCGACGTTGGGCGGTGTCGGGACTGGCGCAGCGCCCGTCGCGTTGACCAACGTCGCAGCCGGCGCACTCGGTGCGACCTCGACCGATGCGGTCAACGGCAGCCAGCTGTTCGCGACCAACACCAACGTTACCAATACCAACACCGCGCTGACCAACCTGACCACCAACATCAGCAATGGCGGCATCGGCGCCGTCCAGTATTCGAACGCCGCGACGCCGACCGTGCCGAATGGCGGCGTGCCGAGCAACGACGTCGCGCTCGTCGGTGCGGCTGCAGGGCCGGTCGGGCTGCACAATGTCGCCGCGGGTGTCGTCGCGACGGGATCGACCGATGCCGTCAACGGCGGTCAGCTGTCGACGGTCGTCGATCAGGTCGGCACGCTCAACACGCTGGCGGTCCAGTATGACGATGCGACCCGCGCCCGCGTGACTCTGGGCGGCGTCGGTGCGGCACCGGTCGGGCTCGGCAACGTCGCGGCGGGTACGCTCAGCGCGACCTCGACCGACGCGGTCAACGGCAGTCAGCTGTTCGCGACCAATACCAACGTCACCAACCTGACGACCAACATCGCCAATGGCGCGGTCGGTGCGCTCCAATATTCGAGTGCAGGTGCTCCGACCACGCCGAACGGTGGCGTACCGTCGAACGATGCCACGCTCGTGGGCGGTGCCGCCGGCGCGGTCGCGCTGCACAATGTCGCCGATGGCGCGGTCGCGGTGGGTTCGACCGACGCGGTCAACGGCGGTCAGCTTGCCCTGGTCTCGGGGCAGGTCGGCACGCTGAACGGTTTGGCGGTGCAGTATGACGATCTCAGCCGCTCACGCGTGACCTTCGGCGGGGCTGGTTCTGCACCCGTCGTGCTCGGCAACGTCGCGGCGGGTACGCTGGGCGCCACCTCGCTCGAGGCGGTGAACGGCAGCCAGTTGTTCGCGACCAACACCAACGTGACCAACACCAACACGGCGCTGACCAACCTCACGACCAACATCGCCAATGGCGGGATCGGCGCGGTGCAGTATTCGAACGCCGCGACGCCGACCGTGCCGAATGGTGGCGTGCCGAGCAACGACGTCGCGCTGGTCGGTGCGGCGGCTGGCCCGGTCGGATTGCACAATGTCGCGGACGGCAATGTCGCGGTGGGATCGACCGACGCGGTCAACGGTGGACAGCTCGCCAGCGTCTCGGGCCAGGTCAGCGGCCTTTCGGCACTGGCCGTGCAGTATGACGATGTCGGCCGCTCGCGGATCACGCTTGGCGGCGTCGGTACGGGTGCAGCCCCCGTAGTGATCGGCAATGTCGCGGCAGGCACGCTCGGCGCGGACTCGACAGAGGCGGTCAACGGCAGCCAGCTGTTCGCGACCAACACCAACGTCACCAACCTGACGACGAGCATCGCGAATGGCGCGATCGGTGCGCTCCAATATTCGAGCGCAGGCGCACCGACGACGCCGAACGGCGGCGTACCGTCGAACGACGTGACGCTGGTCGGAGGTGCCGCTGGTGCCGTCGCCTTGCACAACGTCGGCAATGGCGTGGTTGCGGCCGGCTCGACCGACGCGGTCAACGGCGGCCAGCTGGCAACCGTCTCCGGCCAGGTCGGCAATCTCGCCGCGCTGTCGGTGCAGTATGACGATCCGACCCGGACGCGCGTGACGTTCGGTGGGGCAGGCGCCGCGCCGGTCGTCCTCGGCAACGTCGCGGCGGGAACGCTCGCGGCAGGGTCGACCGAAGCGGTCAACGGCGGCCAGCTCGTCGGGCTCGGCAACAGCGTCGCGGCGGGTCTGGGTGGCCTGTCGAGCTACGACGCTGCCACCAACCGCGTGCTTGCCTCGATCGGGTTCGGCGGGGTCCAATATGGCAATGTCCAGTCGGTCTTCGACGCGGTCGATGGTGCGATCAACGGCGGTGCGGGCATCCGGTATTTCCGGGTTCTCTCGACCCGCGGCGACAGCGTCGTGACGGGCACCGACAGCATCGCGATCGGTCCGGAAGCGACCGCGACCGCGGACAACAGCGTCGCCATCGGCACCGGGTCCTCGGCGCTTCGCGGCGGTACGCTTGGCTATGCCGCGCTGGGTCTCGCGGGCTTGCAGAACTCGGTCGGTGAAGTGTCGGTCGGGTCGGCCGGTGGTGCTCGGCAGATCACCAACGTCGCGGCAGGCACCGCGGCGACCGATGCCGCCAATGTCGGCCAGGTCGCAGGCGTCGCGGCACAGGTCGCGGCCCTGGGCACAACGACCGTCCAGTACGACAACGGCACGAAGAACTCGATTACGCTCGGCGGTGCCGGCGGGACGGTCATCACCAACGTCGCGGCGGGCAACGTTGCCGCCGGGTCGACCGACGCGGTCAACGGCGCGCAGCTTGCGGCGACCAACACGCAGGTGGCGAACAACACGACCGCGATCACCAACCTGGGCAACCAGATCAGCAACGGTGCGACCGGGCCGGTGCAATACTCTAACCCCGGCAGCGCCACCACGCCGAACGGTGGCACGAAGACCAACGACCTCACGCTGGTCGGTGCGGCGGCTGGCCCCGTCGGCCTGCACAATGTCGCGGGCGGTTCGATCGCGGCGGGTTCGACCGACGCGGTCAATGGCGGGCAGGTCTATGCTCTGGCGCTGACGACGGCGAATGCGGTGTCGTACAACACCGATGCCAACGGCGTGCGCACCAACACCGTGACGCTGGCCGGTGGCAATGCGGCGGCGCCGGTGACGATCGCCAACGTGGCCGCCGGTACGGTCGCGGCCGGGTCTGCCGAAGCGGTGAATGGTGGGCAGCTCTACACCACCAACCAGGCGGTCGCGACAGCGCAGGGCACCGCGAACAATGCGCTCGCGCTGGGCAACAACTCGGTGCAATACGGTCCTTCGCGTACCAACGTGACGTTCAACGCAGGCGGCCAGGCGACCGTGCTGAGCAACGTCGCGGCAGGCGTGTCGACCACCGACGCGGTCAATGTCGGGCAGTTGAACTCGGGCATCAACTCCGCGGTAACGCAGGCCAACGCCTATACCGATGGGCGGATTGCGGCACTCAACTTCGACCTGCGCAACCTGCGCCGGGACAGCTTCGCGGGGACGTCCAACGCTCTGGCTGCCGCCGGTCTGCCGCAGGCTTATGAAGCGGGCAAGGGCATGATCGCGATGGGTGGCGGCACTTACGCCGGCCAGTCGGCGGTCGCGGTCGGGATGTCGAAGGCGTTCAGCGACGGGCACACCGTCGTCAAGCTGAGCGGCACCTATGACTCGCAGGGCCGTGCCGGTGCATCGGGCGGGGTCGGGTATCAGTTCTGAGCCAACTTCCTGAAGCGGGAACGGGCGGCCTTAGGGTCGCCCGTTTTTGTTTGGGGCTCAGGGTCGCGCGACGTTGGTGAAGCAACCGCGGGTTGACTTGGGCGGCGGCGGCTACGAATTGGCGGCGAACCAATGCAGGATATGACCGTGGCCAGCACCCCGACCGAGACCCAGTTTTTCGAGAGCTTCGACGGCACGCGGCTGGCGTGGCGTGAAGTAGGCGAGGGGCGGCCGGTGGTGCTGATCCACGGCTATTTCTCCGACGCGAAGACCAACTGGATCCGCTACGGCCACGCCGCGAAGATTGCCGCCAAGGGCTTCCGCGTGATCATGCCGGACCTGCGCGCGCACGGCGAAAGCGGGAAGCCGCACGGGCTCGAGGCGTATCCGGCGGACGCGCTGACGCAGGACGGCCACGCGCTGGTCGCGCACCTCGGGCTGACGGACTATGATCTTGGCGGCTACTCGCTGGGCGCGCGGACGACCTCGCGGATGCTGGCGACCGGCGCGACGCCGCGGCGCGTGATCTTTTCGGGGATGGGTCTCGAAGGGCTCACCCAGACGTCACGCCGGGCCGGACATTTCCGGAATATCCTGACCAAGCTGGGGCAGCATGTGCAGGGTACGCCGGAGTGGCTGGCCGAAGCGTTCCTGAAGACGACGGGCGGCGATCCGGTCGCGTTACTCGGTATTCTCGAGACGTTCGTCGATACGCCGCTCGAGTCCGTGAAGGCTATAGAGCAGCCGACGTTGGTCGTGTGTGGCGGTGAGGATCAGGATAATGGTTCGGCACCGGATCTGGCTGCGGCGTTGCCGAACGGAAAATATGTCGAGACTCCGGGCGGTCATATGAGCGCGGTGGTGAAGTCCGAACTCGGCCAGGCGATCGCGGACTTCCTCGCGCGCTGACGCCCTGTCCTCGATCCTCCCCCGCAAGGGGGAGGTGGCTGGCGCTTGCCAGACGGAGGGGGAGGTAAGAGACCACCTCCGTTGCGCGTTCCTCCCCTCCGTCGCCTCCGGCGCCACCTCCCCCTGGCGGGGGAGGATCGCAAGGTCGGCCAGAGACAGTTGACCAGGCGACGGCGGATAATCACTCTGGGCGCATAATCCAGGGGAAGATCATGATCCGTACCGTCTCTCTGATCGCGCTCGCGTGCGCGATCGCCGTGCCGTCCGTAGCGCGGGCCCAGACTGCAGCACCCGCCACCACCGGCAAGCCGACGGTCGCACAGGCAGATGCGTTCGTCGTTGAGGCAGAGAAGGCGATGGCCGCTGCCTCGCTCGACGCCAACCGCGTGGCGTGGGTCAACGCGACCTACATCACCGACGATACCGATGCGCTGGCAGCGAAGTCGGGCGCGGAGATGACCGATCTCGGGGTGAAGTATGCGCTAGGCGCCGCGCGCTATGCGTCGCTGCCGGGCCTGTCGTTCGATACGAAGCGCAAGCTCGACTTGCTGCGCGGCGGGCTGACGCTGCCCGCGCCGACGCGGGCAGGGGCGTCCGAGGAACTGTCGACGCTGACCACCAAGATGTCGTCCTCCTACGGCAAGGGCATGGGGACGCTCGACGGCAAGCCGATCAACGGATCGGATATCGAGGCGGCGATGGGCTCGACGCGCGATCCCGCCAAGCTGACCGAGATGTGGACGAGCTGGAACGACAAGGTCGGGGCGCCGATGCGCGGCGACTATGCGAAGATGACCGCGATCTCGAACGAGGGCGCGCGCGAGCTTGGCTACAAGGACGTCGGCGCACTGTGGCGCTCGGGCTACGATATGACGCCCGAGCAGTTCGCGGCGCTGACCGACACGATCTGGAAGCAGGTCGAGCCGCTCTACATGGCGCTCCACACCTACACGCGGTGGAAGCTGAACGAGAAATACGGCGATGCGGTGCAGGCGAAGACCGGGCCGATCCGCAGCGACCTGCTCGGCAACATGTGGGCGCAGGAATGGGGCAATATCTACGACATCGTCGCACCCAAGGGCGCGGGCGATCTGGGTTTCGACACCGGCGATCTGCTCAAGGCGAAGGGGTATGATCCGCTCAAGATGGTGAAGCAGGGCGAGGGATTCTATTCGTCGCTCGGCTTTGCACCGCTGCCTGAGACATTCTGGAAGCGGTCGCAGATTACCAAGCCTGCGGACCGCGATGTGATCTGTCACGCATCGGCGTGGGATATCGACGCCCAGGACGATATCCGGATCAAGATGTGCACGAAGGTGAATGCCGACGATTTCGTCACGATCCACCATGAGCTCGGCCACAATTACTATCAACGCGCGTACAAGGCGCAGCCGTTCCTGTACGCGAACGGCGCGAACGACGGTTTTCACGAGGCGATCGGCGATACCGTCGCGCTGTCGATCACGCCGGATTACCTGGTGAAGATCGGCCTGCTCGATCAGGCGAAGGTGCCGAGCGCGGACAAGGATATCGGGCTGCTGTTGCGCCAGGCGATGGACAAGGTCGCGTTCCTGCCGTTCGGGCTGCTGATCGACAAATGGCGCTGGGGCGTGTTCTCGGGGCAGATTCCGGCGACTGGCTATCAGGCGGCGTGGGATCAGTTGCGGCTTCAGTATCAGGGTATCAAGCCGCCGGTCGCACGCGACGAGACCAAGTTCGATGCGGGCGCGAAATACCACATCCCGGCGGCGGTGCCGTACACGCGCTACTTCCTGGCGCGGGTGTTGCAGTTCCAGTTCTACAAGGCGGCGTGCGACCAGTCCGGCTGGAAGGGGCCGCTGCATCGCTGCTCGTTCTACGGCAACAAGGCGGTGGGCACGAAATTGAACGCGATGCTGAGCATGGGGCAGTCGAAGCCCTGGCCGGACGCGTTGCAGGTGTTCACCGGGAGCCGGGAGATGTCGGGCGCGGCGCTGGTGGAGTATTTCGCGCCGTTGAAGGCTTGGCTGGACGTGCAGAACAAGGGGAAGCCGACTGGGTGGTGAGGGATAAACCTGACCACTCCAACTTCTAGTTCCCCCGCGAAAGCGGGGGCCCAGGGTTACGAACGCATCCGTGGCTTTAGCTGGGCCCCCGCATCCGCGGGGGAACAATTGGCAGCGGCACTCTCTCGTTTTTACCACCCCGGCGAAGGCCGGGGCCCAATTGGGAAACGCCGCTAACAGAGCGATGCGGTTCGTTACTAAAGACGTTCCAATTGGGCCCCGGCCTTCGCCGGGGTGGAGTATTTATTCGGTACTCGGTCGGGAGGGGATGCTTACTCCGGAACCGTCCCCGGATCGGCGATGCCGGCGTCGAACGACTTCGACGAATCCGCCCCGTCAGCCTGGTGCGCGTGCTTGCCCTTCGGCTTGGGCGCTGACTGAGCCTTGGGCGTGCTGCCGCGCAAGGTCAGCAACGCGCCAACCGCCGCTCCGGCGACCGCGACCCCACTGAAGATCGCAGCCGCACCCCATTTGCCGCGGGTCTTTTCCGCGGGCTTGGCGACCGGGGCCGGCGTCGCTGCGTTGCGCGCGGGGACCGGGCGCGGTGTGCTGCGCTTGGTCGAGCGTGGCTTCGGCGCAGGCTTGGCCGCAGGCTTCGGCGGCGCTGCAGCCACAGGCTTGTCCGCAACCGGCTTTGCAACCGGCACGGGCTTGGACGCGACCGGCTTGGCCGACGACGTGGCAGCCGGTGCCGCCTTCGGCGCGCTCGTCTTGCGCGGCGCGCGACGGCGGGCGGCGGGCTTCTTTGCTTCCGTATCGGGCGTGTCGGTGTCGGCCACTTCTATCTTCCCTCAGCAATGATTCCGGAAGCGTAACGCATTCCCGTCCGATCCGCTCCGGTTTTTAGCGGAACGGCGGCTCGTCGAACGCACGGAGCTTGCGGCTATGAAGCTTCGACCCTTCGAGGCGGAGCTGTTCGCATGTCTCGATCCCGATCCGCAGATGCTCGCTGATCGCGCGCTCGTAGAAGCGGTTGGCTTGGCCGGGCAGCTTCAGTTCGCCGTGGAGCGGCTTGTCGGAAACGCAAAGCAGCGTGCCGTAGGGGACGCGGAAGCGATAGCCCTGCGCGGCGATCGTAGCGGACTCCATGTCGATGCCAACCGCGCGGCTGAGCGAGAAGCGGAGCGCGGACTTCGAATAGCGGAGTTCCCAGTTGCGATCGTCGGTGGTGACGATCGTGCCGGTGCGGAGGCGGCGCTTGAGTTCTTCGCCCGACTGGCCCGAGACGATCTCGGCCGCCTTCGCCATGGCGAGCTGGACTTCGGCGATCGCGGGGATCGGGATTTCCGGCGGCAGGACGTCGTCGAGGACGTGGTCGTCGCGCAGGTACGCGTGTGCGAGAACGTAATCGCCGATCCGCTGGCTCGGACGCAAGCCGCCGCAATGGCCGATCATCAGCCACGCCTCGGGGCGCAACACCGCGAGATGGTCGCAGATCGTCTTCGCGTTCGACGGCCCGACCCCGATGTTGACAAGTGTGATGCCGGTACGATCGTCCGCCATTAGGTGATAGGCGGGCATCTGGTGACGGCGCCACGCGCTGTCGGAGATGATCTTGTCGATGTCGTCGCCCGACGAGATCGTGATCCCGCCTGCGCCGGAGAGGCTTGTGAAGCGCGAGCCTTCACCAAGCTGCGTCCCCGCCCACCGGACGAACTCGTCGACATACCGGTGGTAGTTGGTGAACAGCACGAAGCGCTGCGCGTGTTCCGCCGGCGTGCCCATGTAGTGGCGCAGGCGGGCAAGGCTGAAATCGGTGCGCAGGCCGTCGAACAGCGCGAGTGGGCGCGTTTCGTCGTTGGCGACCCAGAGGCCATCGGCGATCTCGTCGCCGATATGCGCGAGTTCGGTGGCCGGGAAGTGGCGCGACAATTCGGTGGCGGAGACCTCGTCGAGGCTCAGCGCGTGGCCGGGTTCGATCACGTAAGGGAACGGGATTTCCTGGCGACCCTCGACCGCTTCGACGGTGACGTCGTAATCCTCGATCAGCAGCGTCAGCTGTTCGGTTAGGTATTCGGCGAAGATCGCGGGCTTGGTGACGCTGATGCGGTATTCGCCCGCGTTGACCAAGCGGCCGAACGATCGCAGCGGGGTCGGGCGATCGACGCCGCCCTTATAGGTCAACCGAATCTCGGGATAGGCGAACGAGCCGTCGGTACGGCTGGTCGGATCGGGTGTCGTGCCGTCGGCGATATAGGCGCTCATGGCGGCTTGGAGGCGCTCGACGGAGGCGCGGTAGAGGCTATCGAGGTCGGCGACGAGGTCGGATGCGATTGTCATCGGGCAGTGTTAGGTGGCGCAGGTTACGGTGGCAAGACTTGCGGGGGAAGGGCACGTTTAATGCGCGCCCGGCGTTAATACACCACCCCGGTGGAGGCCGGGGCCCAATTGGGGGACGTATGTAACAGAGGCCGGGCCGAAGTTACCTCGGCCTTGCCAATTGGGCCCCGGCCTTCGCCGGGGTGGTGATGAGGGCGGGTATCGCTCCCGCCCCTCTCGCATTAGATTTCGCTGAGGAGATGCTCGGCCGAACTCACCTTGAACTCGCCGGGGGCCTCGACGTTCAGCTGCTCGACCACGCCGTCGTTCACCAGCATCGAGTAACGCTGGCTGCGAATGCCCATGCCGAAGCCCGAGCCGTCCATCGTCAGCCCGATCGCCTTGGCGAAATCGCCATTACCGTCCGCGAGCAGCGTGATGTCGCCGGCGCCTGCCGACTTGCCCCACGCACCCATCACGAACGCGTCGTTGACCGAGACGCATGCGACCTCGTCGATGCCCTTGGCCTTCAGCTCGGCTTCCTTCTCGACGAAACCGGGCAAGTGCTTGGCCGAGCAGGTCGGCGTGAACGCGCCGGGGACTGCGAAAAGCGCGACCTTGCGGCCCTTGAAGAAGCTGTCGGTATCGACCTGGTCTGGGCCGTCTGCGGTCGCCTTGACGAGATTGGTGGTGGGAAGCCGGTCGCCGACGCTGATCGTCATCTGAAATCTCCTGTCGCCGCGCATTGGTCGCGGGCGAGCCGTACCTTGGACGCGGGCGCGAGTATTTCAAGCGTGGCGGGCGCTCGTCCGCGTCGCTATGGTCGAACGCATGGACAAGACGCCCTTTCTTTCCGGACAATTCCTGCTCGCGATGCCGGGGATGAGCGATCCACGCTTTGCCCGCGCGGTGATCGCGATGTGCAGCCATGACGAGAATGGCGCGATCGGCATCGGGATCGGCGCGACGATCGACGGACTCGGCTTCCACGATCTCCTCGAACAGTTCGGGATCGAGCCCGGCGATGCGCCCAACGCAGCCGTGCATTTCGGCGGGCCGGTCGAGCCGCGGCGCGGTTTCGTTGTGCACTCGTCCGACTGGGGCGGGCAGGATTCGGTCGATGTCGCCGGGCGGTGGAAGCTGTCGAGCACGGTCGACGTTCTGCGCGCGATCGCCGAGGGGAAGGGCCCGTCGGAGTGGGTGGTGGCGCTTGGCTATGCCGGTTGGGATGGCGGACAGCTCGAGGGCGAGCTGTCGCGGCCGGGCTGGTTCAATGTCCTCGGCGATACGGAATTGCTATTCGATACCGCGGCGGAGGATCGCTGGACCCTCGCCTTCGCTCAGGCTGGCGTGGACCCGCGGCTGCTCGTGGCTGAGACGGGGCGGGCCTAGCCGTTCTCCTGCGAACGCAGGAGCCCAGGATCACACAGGGCACCGTTCGTTACCCTGGGCTCCTGCGTTCGCAGGAGAACATGCTGCCCAAGCGACTCCAACATGTCATATAAAGATATCTTTATATTTGATTTGAGCCCCTCGATCCCCTAAGTGACACCACATCCGGCACGGGCATGAGGCTCGCCGATCACAGAATTTCCAGGAGACCCATCGTGGCCACCACCCTCGCCCCCGCGCAGTCCGGCAATGCGACCGACTACGTCGTCGCCGACATCAGCCTCGCCGATTTCGGCCGCGCCGAGATCAACATCGCCGAGACCGAAATGCCCGGCCTGATGTCGCTGCGCACCGAATTCGGCGCGTCGCAGCCGCTCAAGGGCGCGCGCATCACCGGTTCGCTGCACATGACGATCCAGACCGCGGTGCTGATCGAGACGCTGACCGCGCTCGGCGCCGACGTCCGCTGGGCGACGTGCAACATCTTCTCGACGCAGGACCATGCCGCCGCCGCGATCGCCGCGACCGGCGTGCCGGTGTTCGCGATCAAGGGCGAGAGCCTCGCGGACTATTGGAACTATGTCGGCGACATCTTCTCGTGGGATCGCGACGTCGAGGGCCAGACCGCCAACATCATCCTAGATGACGGCGGCGACGCGACGATGTTCGCGCTCTGGGGCGCCAAGCTCGAAGCCGGCCACACGATGCCCGAGCCCGAGAACGAGGAAGAGGTTGAGATGCAGCGCGCGCTCAAGGCGTACGTCGCAAAGAACCCCGGCTACCTGACCGAGACCGTCAAGAACCTGAAGGGCGTCTCGGAAGAGACCACCACGGGCGTCCACCGCCTGTACGAGATCGCCAAGAAGGGCGAGCTGCCGTTCCCGGCGATCAACGTCAACGACTCGGTCACCAAGTCGAAGTTCGACAACCTCTACGGTTGCAAGGAGTCGCTGGTCGACGCGATCCGTCGCGCGACCGACGTCATGCTCGCCGGCAAGGTCGCCTGCGTCGCCGGTTTCGGTGACGTCGGCAAGGGCTCGGCCCAGTCGCTCCGCAACGGCGGCGCGCGCGTGATGGTCACCGAAGTCGATCCGATCTGCGCACTGCAGGCGGCGATGGAGGGCTTCGAGGTCGTGACGATGGAAGAGGCCGTGAAGCGCGCCGACATCTTCTGCACCGCGACCGGCAACGCCGACGTCATCACCGCCGATCACATGAAGGCGATGAAGCCGATGTCGATCGTCTGCAACATCGGCCACTTCGACTCGGAGATCCAGATCGCCGCGCTGTCGAACTACGACTGGACCGAAGTGAAGCCGGGCACCGACCTGGTGAAGTTCCCGGACGGCAAGCAGATCATCATCCTGGCGAAGGGTCGCCTGGTGAACCTCGGTTGCGCCACCGGCCACCCGTCGTTCGTGATGTCGGCCTCGTTCACCAACCAGACGCTCGCGCAGATCGAGCTCTGGACCAAGGGCGAGAACTACAAGAACGAAGTCTACGTCCTGCCGAAGCACCTCGACGAGAAGGTCGCGATGCTTCACCTTGAGAAGCTCGGCGTGAAGCTGTCGAAGCTTTCGGACAAGCAGGCCGGCTACATCGGTGTGCCGGTCGAAGGCCCGTTCAAGCCGGACCATTACCGCTACTGATCGTCCATACGATCGCCGCGTAAAGGGCCGCGTCCACCAGTCAGTGGGCGCGGTCTTTTCGTATATGGTCAACTCGGGTTGCTTCGTATGCTGGAGCGCGAAGGCAGAAGGGTTGTCGCCGTCGTGCTGCGCCGCTTAGACTAGGGCATCTTCATTTCTGGAGACGTGGATGATGCCCAGTCTTGCGCTACGTCGTGCCGTGCTATCTCTTGTCGGGTCGATGATCGGTGTTGGACCGACGGTGTTGCAAGCGCAGGATGCGCAGGGTGAGCTTTCAAACGATCAGATCGTTGTCGAAGCACGTCGATCCGGTGAGGTGGCTCGCCTGATCGACAATATCGCGCCGTTACGCGGCGGGCGACAGATCGCGAGATGGGAGTGGAGCGTATGCGTCGGGGTCGTCGGCCTCGAAGCGGGGCACGCCAACTTCCTCCGGGATCGTATCGAAGCGACCGCGCGAACGCTCAAGATTCCGGTCGAGGCCAAGCGTGACTGCGCGCCCAACATCGTCATCGTTTTCACCGACCGACCGCGCGATGTGCTGCTGGACATCAGGAAGCGAGCGCCCGAATTGCTGCGCGACCCGCAATATGGGTTCGCGCGAAAATCGGAATGGGAGGAGCTGTTGATGCCCCGCCCGGTGACGTGGATGGGTCTCGACGAGATCGATCTTTCGGAGTCGGGAGGAGCGGTATCCCGGCTGAGGAAGCAAACGCGGCAGCGTCTGGTCAGGACCGTGGCGGTGATAGATGCGCACGACATCGCCGATGTTACCTGGGGGCAGTTGGGCGACTATCTGTGCCTGGTAACCTTGTCGCGCCCCAAGCTGGTGCCAACCTACGAGCCATCCACTATTCTCGGGCTGTTCGGGCTGCGTGACCGATCGCGAACCGACCCGGCGTTGCGCCCGGCGCTGAAGTCGCTGGCGATGACCGCCATCGATCGCAGCGTGCTGACCAATCTCTACGCGATGGACGGACGTCGACCTGCACTTACTCAGAGGAAGATCCTGCGGGCGAGCGTCGAGAAGGACTTGGCGACCAAATGAGCTAGCTGTCCATCTGGACGGGACATTTTGGCGAACGGGACGAACCGTCTCAAACGCAGATGGGCGGGACAGTTGCCTGCCCCGCCCGATCCACCGTCCGGAAAATTTTCCGATCCTAGAACCTCAGCTGTGCACCCACGTAGAAGCGGCGGCCGATCGGATCGTAGATATCCGCGGCGGTCGTCGTTCCGGTGATCGTGCCGTAGAACACGGAGTCCTCGAGCTTTGGCGGCTTGCGGTCGAACAAATTGGTGACGCCGAAGAACATTTCCATCTGCTTGCTCTCTTCGCCGACGCGAGCGCGCAACTGGACATCATGATAGATCCGCGCCTTGATCTCGTTATGCGCGGCGATCTCGGGTGCCAGGTCGATCGAGTCGGCATATTCAGCGAACTCGTCGCGAACGGTGTCGACCATCGGGCTGAGATACGTCGCGGTCCAGTTCACGCTGAACGGGCCGGCGCTATAGCTGGCCGTTGCGTTGACCTTGTCGCGGAAGACGCCGCCGAATTCCAGATTGCCCACGCCGCTGTTGACGGGAGCCGCCGGATCGGACTGCGACTTGTAGCTGATGGTGTGCGTGTAGAGCACACTCAGGTCGAGCCGATCGTCAGTGATCAGGCCGAGTGCCCGACCGTAGCGCAGGTTGACGTCGATGCCGCTCGTCTTGGTATCCGAGATGTTGATGTTCTGCGCGTTCACCGTGCGGATGTAGCCGGTGTTGTCGTAGCGGATGACGTTGTTGCAGAACTGCGGCTGGCTAGTGAGCAGGCACTGCTGGATCGACGTGGCGCGCGGCACGATGCCGATCGCGTTGTCCAGCTTGATGTTGAAGTAATCGACCGTCAGGCTGAACCCGCGGATCTGGTCCGGGGCGATCACTGCGCCGAGGGTGATGGTCTTCGCCTTCTCCTCGGTCAGGTTGCGATTGCCGCCATCGAAGCCGTTGATGCTCTGGATGTCGGCCAGTGTGTACTGGAACGTCCCACCGTTGCGGACTGCCGCTGCGATCGCCGGGATCTGGCGGCAGGCATTGGCGTAAGTGCCGGTGGAGGCCGCGGTCACGCCGTCACAGGGATCCTGAACCGACGGGAAGGTTTCCGATGCGGACGAGAACAGCTCGCCAATGTTCGGGGCACGGTTTGCAACGGCGTAGTTGCCGCGGAAGCGAAGACCGCGGACCGGCGAATATTCGCCGCCTGCGTTCCAGCTGAACACGGTGCCGATCGTCGAATAATCCGAGTAGCGTGCAGCACCCTGCAAGCTCAGCGAATTGACGAACGGCAAGTCCTTCAACAGCGGAATGTCGATTTCGCCGAACGCTTCCTTTACGTTGAACTGGCCAACGGTATCCGGCGTCTGGTTACCCGAATTCAGGCCGGCGTTGGTCAGCGCGTCCCAGTTCTCGCTGCTCTTCTCGCGACGATATTCGCCACCGAAGGCAACCTTCACGTCACCATAAGGTAGCGTGAGCAGCGAACCGCTGAGGCTCGCATTCGCGACGAACTGCGTGTTCTTGATCGCGACCGAACGTGGCACGTCGGACTGGACATAGGTCGATGCCGCGGCGCTCGCCGTGTTGTAGCCGAACAGGTTGATCGGTGCGCAGCCCGCTGCGCGAGCGGCGGGGTCGCGGCAGACGATCGTGCCGGTCGCATCGGTGACGGCATCGAGCGCGTTCGCGTACTTCGTGATGTCGATGTCCTGGCTGCGGGTGTTGTCCTTCAGCTGGCCATAGACGCCCGACACTTCATACTGCCACTTGGGGCTGATATCCCCGCGGAAGCCACCGGCGATGCGGAACGTGTCGCGGCTGTTCGTGTTGCTGCGGCTGAACACCTCGTTCTGGCGACGACGGAAGGCGATCGACGTCACGTCGTTCGATGCGATGCCGTCGCTGTTGCGCGCGATGATCTGCTGACGGATCGACGCAGGGATGTAGGGATTGTCGATCGCGTAGCCGGCACCGACATCCAAACCGGAATCGAGTGCGAGCGCCTCGATCTGCGAGCTGGACTTGGTCTTCGCGTAGGTGCCTTCGAGGAACGCCGTCACGGCATCGCTGAACTTGTACTGCGCCGCACCAGCCGCAAGGTACCGCTCGATCGGGGTCGAGATACGACGTACCGCATTGCGATTGAATCCGTAGCCGGTCGGGAAGCCAGTGACGACCGAGTTGTCCGGGTTGAACGTGAACAAGTTACTAGCGTAACCGCCAGCGTTGCTCGACGCGCCATTAGCGTTGGTAAATTGGAACCTGCCTTGAGCAGGATACGAGCTGTACGACTGCGGCCCGCAACCGGCCGCCGAGCAATCCTGCGCCGAGATGGCGCGCTTGTTCGACAGCAGGCCGAGATCCTTCGAATAGGTCCCGTTCAGGATGATCGAACCCTGACCATCGGAGCCAAACTTTGTGCCGCCGGTGATGCTGGCGGTGTAATTCGGATTGTCGCCGCGGCTGGTCAACCCATACTGTGCGCGGGCGGTGATACCCTGCATGTCGGTCTTGAGCACATAGTTGACGACACCGGCGATCGCGTCCGAGCCGTAGATCGCCGATGCGCCGCCGGTGACGACTTCGATGCGCTCGACGAAATCCGCCGGGATGTTGTTCACGTCGACGATCGACGTGCCGACGACGCCTGGCACGAAGCGGCGACCGTTGACCAGCACGAGCGTGCGGGAATCGCCGAGGTTGCGAAGGTTGATCGTCGCGACGCCGTTACCCGACGTCAGGAAGTTGCTATTCGTGCGGCTCAGGCCGGGAATGCCGACCTGTGGGAGCTTCTGCAGCAAGTCCTGCGTATTGACGATGCCCTGCGACTGGATCTGTTGCGCGTCGACGACTGCGACGGGCGATGCCGATTCGAGATCGGGGCGACGGATACGCGAGCCGGTAACGACGATCGTTTCATCAGCCGTCGCCGAACCTTCTGCCGGGGGACAGCCAGGTCCGCGAGGATCAACGCTGCAATCTGTCTGGGTGGGAGCAACCTACGCAGTCGCGACAGCCGGCATAGACAGTACTGTTGCCGTAAATGCGCTGGTGGCAAGCAGAACGGTTTTGAGTATCATGATGGCCCCTAAGAGATGCGCGTACCGCGCGCTATCACCCAGATATGAACGGCGATTATGGCAAGAGACAATCGTTAATGCTGCCGCACAGCCCGTCTTTGTTCGAATGCTCCAGACCGTTACATAATTGACACATTAAAGGTTGGTCGGGCGACGTGGGCTGGACATAGGCTGCGCATTTCGGTCCTGCGGCGACTTCCCCGTCGGGGCCGACGCTTCTACAGTCGGCAGTATGATCCCGCCTCGTCACTCGCCCGTCTGATGTCGCTTTCGCGATGACCGCAACCGCACTCGTGTGGACCCTGTCGGCGGGGGTCGTGATCCTGTTGTTCATCCTGGCGGCGGGATATCTTACATTCTCCGGCCTGCGGCTCCGTGCGGATGCACGTCACGCTGTGGAAGGCAATGCACACCTCAATGCGATCCTCGACGGGTCGCCGGCGATCGTGACGGTGATCCGTTCTGGCGGGCGGATCGAGATGACGCAGCGGATGGCGGACTGGTTGGGGCTCGACGCGCCACCGCGATCGATCGCGGAACTCGCAGCCGGCGGGACAGGCCTGTCCGCCGACGATGCCGCGCGATTGATTGCCGACGTCACGGCGGCGCAGCGGTCGGGGCGGGCGTTCGTCCGGTCAGTGCGGTTGCAGGGCTCGACGCGAGCGATCACGTTTCGCGGCGCGCGCGCGCCGGGCGAGATGGGGGCGACCGGGGCGGTGCTGCTCTGGGCGTTCGATGCGACCGACAGCGAGGCGGAGATCGCGCGACTTGGTTCCGAGACTGCGCGACTCGGCGAGGCGTATGAGTCGCTGACCGGGCTGATCGAAGCGGCGCCGATGCCGATGTGGTATCGCGCGACCGACTTGCGACTGGCGATGGTCAATTCTGCGTATGTCGATGCGGTCGAGGGTCGCGATGCCGCCGATGTCGTCGCGCGCGGACTGGAACTGGTCGAGGGATCGGGGCGTGGCGGGCCGCTCGCCGGCGCGGCGGTCGCGCGCGAGCAGGGACGGCCGCATCAGCAGGTCCTGCCCGCGACGATCGACGGCGCGCGGCGATCCTTGCAGATCTACGACGTCCCGCTGCCGAGTGGTGGCGTCGCCGGGTTCGCGATCGATATCGAGGAACTCGAGCAGGCACGGTCGGGCGCCAAGCGGTTTGCCGAAGCCCAGCGCGCGATGCTCGACCGGCTGTCGGCGGGCGTGGCGCAGTTCGGCGGCGATCGCTCGCTCGTATTCTGCAACCAGCCGTTCCGCCGGATGTTCGCGATGCGGAGCGAATGGCTTGCCGATCGCCCCGAGTTCGACCGCGTGCTCGAACGGATGCGTGAGGCGAACCGGCTGCCCGAGGTTCGCGATTTCCCGAGCTGGAAGGCGGAGCGGCGTGACTGGTTCATGCAGACGAACAGCTCCCCCGGCGGCGGTGCGATGGAGGAGAATTGGCATCTGCGCGGCGGGACGCATCTCCGCGTCGTCGCGCAGCCGCTTCCCGATGGCGGCTTGTTGCTCATCTTCGAGGATCGCACCGAGCAGGTCCAGCTTGCCAGCGCGCGCGACACGTTGCTGCGGGTGCGGACCGCGACGTTCGACAACCTGTTCGAGGCGCTTGGCGTGTTTGCGGCAGATGGTCGGCTGCAGTTGTGGAACAACCGGTTTCGCGCGCTATGGGGCCTGGAGGAAGAATTCCTCGCCTCGCACCCCCGCGTCGATGCGTTCGCCGAAGCCGCCGGTGCGAAACTCGCGACACCTGGCCGGTCGGCGCTGATTCCCGATCTCGTTCGGTCGGCGACGGTCGGGCGCCAGCAGCGCGGCGGGCGCGTGGCGTTTGCCGACGGGCGGCATTTCGAGTTTGCCGGCGTGCCGTTGCCCGATGGGAATGCGCTGTTCACGATGCTCGACATCACCGACAGCCGTCGCGCGGAGCAGGCGTTGCGCGACCGGGCGGATGCGCTCGAAGCGACCGACAAGGTGAAGACGGCGTTCGTCGCCAACATGAGCTACGAACTGCGCACACCGCTGACCTCGATCAGCGGGTTCGCGGAGATGCTCCACGGCGGCTACGCGGGCGCGCTGACGCCGCAGGCCGAGGGCTATGTCGGGGCGATCCTCGAGTCCGTCGAACGGCTGGGGTTGCTAGTCGACGACGTGCTTGACCTGACGCGGGCGGAGAGCGACCGTGCGGAGACGGATCGGAGCGACGTGGACCTCGCAGCTACCGTGCGCGCCGCGGCGGAAACGATCCTGCCGTCGGCCAAGCGACGTAAACTCGACTTCGCGATCGAGGTCGCGCGCTCAACTGGCCGGGTGAACGGCAATCCCAAGCGGCTGAAGGAGGTCGTCGAGCATCTGCTGCGGCATGCGGTTGCGGCAACACCCGACGGCGGGCGCGTGCTGCTGCACACCGACGGCAACGCTACGACCGCGCGGATCGTGGTGTCGGACGACGGGGTCGGGATGGATGCTGAGGCGGTGGCGCATGCGTTCGACCGGTTCGCGGAGTCCAAGCCTATGGGGGATCGAGCTTTGGGGTTGGGGTTGCCGTTGGCGAAGCAGTTCGTGGAAGCGCATAGCGGGACGATCGAACTGGTCTCGGAGCCGGGCGCCGGCACGCTGATCACCGTCGAATTGCCGCGGAGATGATGGGGGATGACCTGCTCCCTCTCCCCTCCGGGGAGAGGGTCGGGGTGAGGGGCCGCCAAGCAGCGCGTCGCCCGGAACAGCCCCTCACCCAACCCTCTCCCCGAGGGGGAGAGAGCTAATGCGTGCAATCCTGCTACCCGATCCCCAAGCGACCGAAGCGTTTGGGGCCATGCTCGCGACGCGCGTTTGCCCCGGCGACGTCATAACCCTCGAAGGCACGCTCGGCGCCGGCAAGACCAGCGTCGCCCGCGGTCTCCTCGCCGCACTCGGGCTCGCCGGCGAAGCCCCATCCCCCAGCTTCGCCATCGTCCAGCCCTACGAGCCGCCCGAAGTGCGTTTTCCCGTGCTCCACGTCGACCTCTACCGCATCGGCGACCCAGCCGAGATCGAGGAACTCGCGCTCGACGACGCGCGCTACGACTCGCTGCTGCTGGTTGAATGGCCGGAACGCGCAGGCCCGGATTACTGGCCGGATGCGCTTCGCCTGAGCCTGACGATCGAGCCGGACGGCACGCGCAGCTTGACAGTCGGAGTCCCGGAAGCTTGGAGGTCGCGATGGCCGACATGACCCCGCCGCCCGGCGCCGCCGCTTTTCTGGACGCCCATGGCTGGGGAGGCGCGCAGATTCTGCCGGTCGCCGGCGACGCCTCGTTCCGCCGCTATTTCCGCGCGATCGAAGCAGGGCGGCAAGCGATCCTCATGGACGCGCCGCCGCCACACGAAGATCCCCGCCCGTTCATCGCGGTGGCGGAGTGGTTGGTCGAACGCGATTTCGCGGCTCCCGCGATTCTCGCATGCGACCTCGACCAGGGGCTCGTCCTGATCGAGGATTTTGGCGATATCCGTTTGCGCGAGACCGTCGACGCCGCGCCGGACGAGGAACTGTCGCTTTATGCGCCGGCGATCGACCTGCTGGTCCGGCTGCGGGCCGAGCCAGCTGGGCCGGTCCCCCCCTATGATCGCGCCGTGCTGAAACGCGAGGCGCGGCTATTCGTCGAATGGTATTGCCCGGCGGTCGGGATCGAGCCCGATCTGGCAGGCTGGGACGCGGCGTGGGAGGCGGTGTTCGATCATGCCATCGCCGAGACGCCGGTCACGGTTTTGCGCGATTATCATGCCGAAAACCTGATGCTCGTCGGGTCGGAGCGATCGCTCGGGCTGCTCGATTTCCAGGACGCGCTTGCTGGGCATCCAGCCTATGACTTGGTGTCGCTGTTGCAGGATGCGCGGCGGACGGTCGATCCGGCGGTGGAGGCGGCGATGCTGGAACGATACGGCGCGGCGGCGGACGCGGGGGACGGCTTCATGAACGCGTATCACGTGCTCGGGGCGCAGCGGAATGCCAAGATCCTCGGCATCTTCACGCGGCTGTGGAAGCGCGACGGCAAGCCGCATTATGCGACGATGTGCCCGCGCGTGTGGGCGTATCTCGAGCGCGATCTGGCCCAGCCAGTTATGGCGCCGGTCGCGGCGTGGTTCGGGGCGAATGTACCGCCCGCGCTACGCGGCGATCCGCTGGCTTTGAGCGCGTGACCCGCCAGCAGACGATCCGCCCTGTCCCTCGCGGCACGGTGCCCGAGACGGCGATGGTGATGGCGGCCGGCCTGGGCAAGCGGATGCGGCCGTTGACGGCGACGAGGCCAAAGCCGCTGGTCACGGTTGCGGGCAAGCCGCTGATCGATCACGTCTTCGAACGCTTGCAGGCCGCCGGGATCAAGCGAGCCGTCGTCAACGTGCACTACCTCGCGGACACGCTCGAGGCGCACGTCACCGATCGGTTCGCGGGGATCGACGTGGTGATATCCGACGAGCGGAAGATGCTGATGGAAACGGGCGGCGGGCTCGTCCAGGCGCGGCATCTGCTCGGCGACGCGCCGGTGCTGGTGGTCAACAGCGACAATCTCTGGATCGACGGGCCGGTCGACGCGATCAGGCTGCTCGCGTCGCGCTGGGACGATACGAAGATGGACGCGCTGCTGCTGATGGTGCCGCTCGCGCGCGCGAACAATCACGCTGGCATGGGCGATTTCTATCTCGGCAGCGACGGGCGGATCGTCGGCCGCCGCAAGCCCGGCCGGGTCGCGCCGTTCGCCTATACCGGCATCCAGATCCTTCACCCGCGGCTGATCGCCGACTGGCCGGAGGGGCCGTTCTCGACGAACATCTTCTGGGACCGCGCGATAGCCGCGGGCCGCGCTTATGGGCAGGTCCACCAGGGCCTCTGGTTCGACGTCGGCACCCCCGCCGCGATCCCGAAGACCGAGGCGATCCTCGCGGATGGCTGACGTCGCCACGGCGGATCGCCCGACGCTGTACACGATCCCGGCGCATCGGGCGTTTGCGGATGCGCTTGTCGCCGGACTGACCCGGCGGGCGGGGCGCGATCCGCTGGCGCTCGCCCGCGCGCTGGTCGTATTGCCGAACAACCGCGCGGTGAAGGCGGTGACCGAGGCGTTCGTCCGCGCGAGCGGCGGCGGGCTCGTCCTCCCGCGTCTGGTGGCGCTGGGCGATCCGGAGATGGGCGAAGCGGTTGGCGCCGCGCTCGATCCGGCGGACGACATCGATCCGCCGCTGCCCGCGGTGCCGCCGTATCAGCGCCGCATGATCCTCGCGCGGCTGGTGTCGGAAGAGCGGGCGCGCGAAGGCCATCCGGTCGATGCCGCCGAAGCGGTGCGCCTCGCAGGCGAACTCGCACGGACGCTCGATCAGTTGCTGGTCGAGGAGGTCCCGCCCACCAAGCTGCGGGATATCGAGCTTGGCCCCGAACTGACCGAACACTGGCGTCGCGCGCTGGCGACGTTCGAAATCGTGCTGCAACGCTGGCCCGGCGAACTCGCGCGGCTGGAGCGGATCGATGCGGCGACGCGGCGCTCGGCGTTGCTCGACCGGCTCGCCCAGCGCTGGCGGAACGCGCCGCCCGCCGGGATAGTCTGCGCGGCCGGCGTGACCGATTCCGCGCCCGCCGTCGCGCGCCTACTCCGCTGCATCGCAGACATGCCGCAGGGAATGGTGGTATTCGCTGGCCTCGACCTCGCGCTGCCGGACGAGGAATGGGACGCACTCGGCCCGCACGATCCGCACCCGGTCACCGGGCTGACGCGGCGCTCGATCGAAACGCATCCGCAGTTCGACGCCAAGCTGATGCTCCTTCGCATGGGCGTCGCCCGAGGCGAGGTGCAGACATGGCGCGAAGGTGGAGGGCATGACGCCGACCCCGCGCGCGGCCGAGCCATCGCCAACGCCCTCGCACCCGCGGATTTCACCGGCAAGTGGACGCAGATCGCCGCGGAGGATCGCCGCCTGAAGGGCGTGACCGCCGCCGAACTCGCCACGCCCGCAGAGGAAGCGCAGGCGATCGCGCTCGTCCTGCGCGAGGCGTTGGAGGTACCCGAGCGGACCGCCGCTCTCGTCACGCCGGATCGTGCCTTAGCGCGGCGGGTAGCCGCGCATCTCGGGCGCTGGAACATCGGCATCGACGACAGCGCAGGTCGGCCCTTGTCGATCCTGCCGCCGGGAACGTTGCTCCTCGCGCTGGCCGAGGCGGCGGCACAGCGCTTCTCGCCGCTCGCATTGCTGGCGCTGCTGAAGCATCCGCTGGTGCGCGCGGGCGAGTATCGCTTGCTATGGCTCGATGGCGCACGCGCGCTCGATCGACGGTTGCGCGGGCCAAGGCCGGCGGCGGGGCTCGACGGGATCGCCGGACATCTGGAGGAGCGTAAAGGCACGGCAGCAACATGGTGGACCGACGTCCAGCCTCTGCTGACGCCGCTGGCGGGCGCGTTCGATCAGGGGTCGCAGCCCTTGGCGTCGGTGCTCGCGTGCCTGCGCGAGACGGCGCAGACCTTGTGCGGCGACAATCTATGGTCGGGCCTCGCAGGGCGTGCCGCGGCGGAGTTCCTGGCCGATCTGGAAGCCGAAGCCCCCGCCGGGCCGCCGCGGATCGATCCACGCGAACTGCCGCAGTTGTTGCGGACGTTGCTCGACGAAGTCGCGGTGCGGCCGGCGCCGGGTGGCCACCCACGTCTCGCGATCTATGGCCTGATCGAGGCACGCTTGCAGACCGCCGACGTCATGGTGCTCGGTGGGCTGAACGAGGGCGTGTGGCCTGGGCGGCCTGCGCCAGATCCCTGGCTTGCGCCGCGCATCCGCATGGAGCTGGGTCTGCCCGGCCTGGAGCGGCGTGTCGGCACGGCGGCGCATGATTTTGCGCAGGCGTTAGGCGCACCTCGCGCGGTAGTCACGCGGGCACGCAGGGATGCCAAGTCACCCGCTCTGGCCTCGCGCCTCTGGCTCCGGTTGCAGGCACTCGCGGGCGATCGGTTCGAGCGGGCATCGGCACTGGAAGGCTGGACGCGCGCGCTAGACGATCCGGGCGAGCATCTCCCCGCCGACCGTCCCGCCCCGTCGCCGCCTGCGCTGCTGCGTCCGAAGGCGATCTCCGTTACCGAGGTGGATCGCCTGAAGGCCGACCCCTACGCCTTCTACGCGCGCCGCGTGCTCGGCTTGATGCCGCTCGACCCCGTCGATGCGGACCCCAGTGCAGCTTGGCGCGGGACGGCGGTGCACGACATCCTCGAGCAATGGTGGAAGCAGGACAACTGCACCGTCGACACGCTCCGGCAGCGCGCGAAGGCGATGCTCGACGACGAGCGCACGCACCCGATGATGCGCGCGCTCTGGCAGCCGCGCTTGCTCGAAGCGATCGACTGGATCGCCAGCGCGATCGTCGCGCAGGGCGAAGACGGCCGCACCGTCGCCAGCGCCGAGGGCAAGGGCAAGATCGAGATCGCCGGCGTGACCTTGTCAGGTCGCTACGACCGCATCGACAAGCTCCCCGACGGGCGCCTCGCGGTGATCGACTACAAGACGGGCAAGCCGCCATCGCCGACCGCGGTCCGCGCCGGCTACAGCCTTCAGCTCGGGCTGCTCGGCCTGATCGCCGAGCGCGGCGGGTTCCCAGACGTTTCCGGCACCGCAGGCGCGTTCGAATATTGGTCGCTCGGCAAGAAGCGCGACGCGTTCGGCTATATCGAGAGCCCGGTCGATCCCGAGGGCAAGCGCGACAAGATCCCGACCGCCGAATTCACCGCGATCGCCGCGCACAACTTCACCGAAGTCGTCGGGGAATGGCTTACCGGCAGCGCCGCCTTCACCGCGAAACTCGTCCCCGAATACGCCCCCTATGCCGAGTACGACCAGCTGATGCGACGCGACGAATGGTATGGCCGTGAGCGGTGATGCGCTCGCCACGCTGCCCCGGCTGAGAGGCGCGCAGGCCGATGCGAGCAACCCGGCCTCGCACGTCTGGCTGTCCGCGTCGGCCGGCACGGGCAAGACGCAGGTCCTGGCCGCCCGCGTGTTCCGACTGCTGCTACGCGGTGTCGATCCCGGCGCGATCCTGTGCCTGACCTTCACCAAGGCAGGCGCGGCGGAGATGGCGCAGCGCATTAACGGCCGGCTCGCCGCATGGGTGCGCATGCCCGCCCCGGCGCTCGCGGCGGACCTGATCGCGCTCGGCGAGAGCCCGGTACAGGCGTTGCAGGACCGCGCGCGCACCCTGTTCGCCAAGGTGCTCGACGCGCCGGGCGGGGGCCTGCGCATCCAGACGATTCACGGCTTCTGCCAAGGCTTGCTGGCGGCGTTCCCGGTCGAGGCCGGGCTGACGCCGGGCTTCCGACCGCTGGAAGCGCGCGAAGAGGCGGGGCTCGCCCGCGAGGCGCTGGCGACGATGCTGTCCGACGCAGAGCGCGAAGGCCGCGAGCGACCGGTCGAGATCGTCGGACGCCTGTCGCTGCGAATGGGCGAGGGCGGGGCGGAGGCGTTCCTGCTGGCTTGCGCTCGTGCGCTGCCCGCATTGGAGGCTCTTCCGGTCGGGATCCAGCCATGGCTCCGTCGCGAACTCGGGCTTCCGTCCGGAGACATCGACGAAGCGATCGCGGAATGGTGCGACGCACTCGACCTCGACGCAATCGCGCGCATAGCCGCGGCCAACCGCGCCTGGGGGACCGCCACCGGCCAAGCCGCGGCGGCAACCGTGCAGCGTTGGCTCGACTCCGAGGATCGCGCGGCGACGTTGGACGAACTCGCCAGCGTCGTGCTCACCGGAACGGGCACCCAGCGCAAAGCCTCGAAGAAACTGATCGATGCCGAGCCCGACTACGAAGTCCTCGCGCGCGATCTGGGCGAGGCGTGCACCGACGTGCTGTCGATGGTGCAGCGCGCGACGTACTGCGACCTGCTCGCCGACGGGCTGGAAGTCGGGCGCGATTATGCGCGCGGCTATGCGCTGGCCAAGCGGCGCGCGGGCGCAGTCGATTTCGACGACCTGATCGCGACGACGGTGGCGCTGCTCGACCAGCCGGGGATCGGCGAATGGGTCCGCTACAAGCTCGACCAGGCGACCGAACACCTCCTCATCGACGAGGCGCAGGACACCAACGGCCACCAGTGGCGGATCGTCCGCGCGCTGGCCGACGAGTTCTTCGTCGGCCGCGGCATCTATGCGCCGTCGACTCGCACCCTGTTCACGGTCGGCGATTACAAACAGGCGATCTTCGGGTTCCAGGGCACCGATCCGCTCAATTTCCAGGCAGCCGAGCAGTATTTCGGCGGTCGTGCGAGCGAGGCCGAGGGCGATGACGACTGGCCCGAGGAGGAACGCGGGCTCCCCTTGGCACGACTGTCGCTCCGCCACTCGTTCCGGTCGACGCGAACCGTGCTGGAGTTCGTCGATGCGGCGATCGATGCGATCGGCGAGCCGGGGCTCGGTATTGCGGGCGAGGTCGAACAGCACGCCAGCGAGGTCGCCGGGCCTGGCACTGTGACCTTATGGCCGCCGGTGTCGGCGGGCGGCAGCGAGGACGACGAAGAGGGCTGGGTCGACGACGCGGTGCGTAAACTCGCCAGCGACATCGCGCGCGCGGTGAAGGGCTGGCTCGCGCCCGAGACCGGCCTGATGTTGGAGAGCAAGGGGCGGCGGTTGCGGCCCGAGGACGTGATGATCCTGGTCAAGCGACGCGGCGATCTCGCCTCGCTGATCGTCGCGCGGCTCTACGCCGAGGGCGTGCCGGTGGCGGGCGTCGATCGCTTGCGACTGAACGCGCCGCTCGCGGTGCAGGATCTGCTCGCGACGATCCGCTTCGTGTTACAGCCCGAGGACGATCTCAGCGTCGCCGCGCTGCTCGTATCGCCACTGATCGGCTGGACGCAGGACGAATTGATGGCAGCGGCACCGCGCGAGGCCGGGCCGCTGTGGCGCCACCTGCAACGCACGCAACCCGCGACGCGGCTCGCGCCCCTGCTGGCGATGCTCGCACGTGCCGACATCGCCACGCCGTACCAGTTCCTGGAGGAACTGCTCTCGGGCCCGCTCGACGGACGCCGGAAACTGATCCGCCGGCTCGGCACCGAGGCGCGCGATCCGATCGAGGAATTGCTCAACGCCGCGCTGACGTTCGAAAGTACGACGACGCCCTCGCTACAGCGCTTCCTCGACTGGTTCGATCGCGGCGATGTCGAGATCGTCCGCGATCCGTCGGCGCCGCTCGATGCTGTCCGGGTGATGACCGCACACGGGGCCAAGGGGTTGCAGGCGCCTCTGGTGATCCTGGCGGATGCGACGGCGGACCCGTCGGCGGCACCGCGCTCGATCCTGAAATGGGCGCCCGAGGCTGGCGCCGCGCCGATCCCGGTATTCCGGCCGCGGTCGAGCGAGCGCGGCGGACCGCTCGATGCGGTCGTGTCCGCCGCCGAGCAGCGCGAACTGGAGGAGCATTGGCGGCTGTTCTACGTCGCCGCCACGCGCGCCGAAGAGCGGCTGGTGATCGCCGGTGCGCTCGGGCCCCGCGCGAAGGGGGTGCCGCCGGAGAACAGCTGGTACGCCGCGTCCGATCGTGCACTGACGGCACTCGAGGTGCCGATGGGTGAGGGCGCGCGGACGTTCGCCGGGGTCGAGCCTCAGCCTGCGGTGATCGCCAGGGCTTCGGCTTCGGTCGAAATTCGGGCGGATGCAGACCTGCCGGCTTGGGCGCATGAACCCGCACCGCAAGAAGCGCGCCCGCCTCGTCCTTTGTCACCGTCTGCGCTGGGTGACGACGCGGTGTCCGATCCACCGCCGACGCCAGCGATGCGCGTCGCAGCGGAGCGGGGCCGGCTTATCCATGCGCTGTTCGAGCGGCTGCCGGCGGTTGCTGCCATGGACCGCGCGATGGCAGCGGACCGCTGGCTGGCAAAAGCAGGCGGCGTCGACGATCCCGCAGCACGGTCCGAAATCGTGCAGAGCGTGGTCGCAGTGCTCGACGATCCGCGCTTTGCCGGGCTTTTCAGCGCGGATACGCTCGCCGAAGCGCCGATCGCCGCGACCCTCGCGAACGGCATGGTCGTGTCGGGAACGGTCGATCGCCTGCTGATCGAGCCCGACCGCATCCGCGTCGTCGACTTCAAGACCGGTCGGCGCGCACCGCGCAGCCTCGACGACGTACCGGACTACCATCTGAAGCAGATTGCGGCCTATGCCGAAGCCTTGAGCGTGATCTTTCCGGGGCGGTCGGTCGAGGCAGCCTTGCTGTACACGGCCGGCCCGCGGTTGATCGTGCTGACCGACGAGACGCTGGCCGCGAACAAGCCGCACTATCGGCCCACGGAGCAAAGCTAGCGCCCCGGTGGTTGAGCGCACACGCGAGCGACCTTAGATACGACTCAACCAAGGAGAATTCACGATGGCGACCAAGCAGATCACCGATGCCAGCTTCGATGCGGACGTGCTGAACGCCGACGGCCCCGTGCTCGTCGATTTCTGGGCGGAATGGTGCGGCCCGTGCAAGATGATCGGGCCGTCGCTCGAGGAAATCTCGGAAGAACTCGGCGAGAAGGTGACGATCGCCAAGCTCAACATCGACGAGAACCCCGACGCGCCCGGCAAGTACGGCGTCCGCGGTATCCCGACGATGATCCTCTTCAAGGGTGGCGCACCGGCGGCAACCAAGGTTGGCGCTGAGCCCAAGGGCCGGCTGAAGGCGTGGCTCGAAGGCGAACTCGCTTAAGCTAAACTCCCTCCGTCATCCCGGCGAAAGCTGGGGTGACGGGATCACGGGTCTCAGCTCCGATAGTCAGCGTTGATCGAGATGTAGCCGTGCGTGAGGTCGCAAGTCCACACCGTGGCTTTGCCCTCGCCGAGCGCAAGATCGACGCCTATTTCGATCTGGTGGCCTTTCAGGTGCGCAGCTACTGGCGCCTCGTCATAGCCGCTCAGCGCCAAGCCACCCTCCGCAACCTGCGTATTTCCGAAGCGGATCGAGAGCGTGTCCCGATCTGCGGGCTCGCCGGCCTTGCCGACCGCCATGACCACACGGCCCCAGTTGGCGTCCTCGCCGGCGATCGCGGTCTTCACCAGCGGCGAGTTGGCAATGCTCATCGCGATGCGGTGGGCGCTGCGGTCGCTGTCGGCGCCGGTCACCTGGATCTCGATAAGCTTCTGCGCGCCCTCGCCGTCGCGAACCACGAGCATGGCGAGTTGATGGCACAGGTCCGCCAGTGCAGCGCGGAAGGCGTCCGCCCCCACGCTGTCATCGTCCTCCAGCGGGACGTTACCGGCCTTGCCTGTCGCGAACGCCAGCACCGTGTCGCTGGTCGATGTATCGCTGTCGACGGTGATGCACGAGAAGCTCGGCGCGTTCGCCTTCGACAGCGCGGCTTGCAGGAATTCCGGCTCGACCGCGACGTCGGTGAAGATGAAGCCGAGCATCGTCGCCATGTCCGGCGCGATCATCCCCGAACCCTTGATGATCCCGACGAGGCTCACGGTGCGATCGCCAATTACTGCCGTCGTCACCGCGCCCTTGGTGAACGTGTCGGTCGTCATGATCGTTGCAGCCGCATCCTCCCACCCGCACGGCGCGGCGGCAAAGGCAGCGTCCAACCCGGCTTCGGCCTTGTCGATCGGCAACGGCACGCCGATCACGCCGGTCGAGGACACGAAAACGTCCGAAGGCTGGCACCCGAGATGCGCCGCCGTCCGCGCCGCGATCGCCTCGACCGCCGCCCGCCCACGCGATCCGGTGAACGCGTTGGAATTTCCCGCATTCACGACCAGCGCCCGCGCCTGACCAAGCGTCAGCGCCGCACGGCACCACTCCACCTCGGGCGACGGGCATTTGCTGGTCGTCAGCACGCCCGCCACCACCGTCCCCGGATCGAGCGTCACGAACGTCAGGTCGCACCGGTCCCACGCCTTGTACTGCGCGCGTGCGACATGCAACGCGACTCCGTCGATCGAAGGGGCATCGGGGAAGGGCAAGGCGAGGGGCGAGGTCTGCATGACGCCTTCATAGTCTCTGCGATCCGGCGGGCAAGATCGCGGGTTGCCCTTGACCCGCTGACGTTTGCCGGTGTCCAACGTCACGGGGAAGAAGGACGCAGCATGATCGACGAGGGCGTGAGCGCAGGACCTGTAAGTCGGTTCGACGGCAGCTCCACCCGCGTAATGGTTGTCGTCGTCGCGTCGATCGTCGCGCTCGGCTTCGCCTTGGCCGCATGCCTCCTGATGATCGCGAGCAACGGCTATCGCTGGTGGCGCGCACCGTTCCCGACGACGATCCCGCGTAGCCTCCCTCTGGCTACCACGCCAGCCAAGCCGATCGGACGCTATGCCGACTGGTTCGATGCCGACGATTATCCCGAGTCCGCGCGGCAGGCCAGCAAGGAAGGTGCCGTCAAAGCAGCGCTGCTCGTCGCGGCCGATGGATCGGTCGAGGCGTGCGAAGTCCTCGTGGGGAGTGGAACCAGCGCACTCGACGAAGGAACGTGCCGGGCCGCGGTTCGCCACGGCCAGTTCATTCCCGCACGCGACGCAAAGGGGCGTGCAATCCCCTCGCGCATCGAATTGCCGCGCGTTCGATGGGCGCTGCCCTGAGACGAACGGTAGATTTTCCGCGCAGGCTCGAATACAGCCGGTCCCGCATGAACCTGCTGCTACTTCTCTCTGCCCTGCTCTCCGCGCTGACCGGCGCGGTACCGGGCATGCGTGGGCAGTCCGCCCAAGCAGTAGTGCAAGGCAACGTCTGCTCTCAGTCGGTAGCAGCAACGCCAGTCAAGGTCTTGATAAGGCCCGTATCTGGCCTTCCCGTGCTGCCGCAGGTTGCCGTCGCCACCACGCTGCGCACGATAGCAATCGTCTCGCTTCCGCTATGGGCAGAGCGCCGCCGCGAATAGCGTCTTGGTGTGACCTTATCGTAACCTTTGGATCCGAGCGATCCGCTTCCGCGTGCGCCCACTGCGTGCCGCCGCGTCTCAAATTCAGGAAATCAGCCCATGTTCGGTGGCCTCGCCAAATCCTTGTTCGGTTCGTCCAACGACCGCTACGTCAAGTCGCTCAACCCGATCCTCGCCAAGATCGCCTCGTTCGAGCCGTCGCTCCAGGCGATGTCGGACGAGGAGCTCTCCGCGCAGACCGTCAAGTTCCGCGCGCGGCTCGCAGAGGGCGAGAAGCTCGACGACCTCCTTCCCGAGGCGTTCGCGACGGTCCGCGAGGCCGCACACCGCGTGCTCGGCCAGCGCCATTACGACGTGCAGATGGTCGGCGGCATCGTCCTCCACCGCGGCGAGATCGCCGAGATGCGGACCGGCGAGGGCAAGACGCTCGTCGCCACGCTCGCGACCTACCTCAACGCGCTGCCGGGCGACGGCGTCCACGTCGTCACCGTCAACGACTACCTCGCGGCGCGTGACGCGGAGTGGATGGGGCAGGTCTACACCTTCCTCGGCATGACGATCGGCGTCATCATCCCGAACCTGTCGGACGAGGAACGCCGCGCCGCGTACGCCGCGGACATCACCTACGGCACCAACAACGAGTTCGGTTTCGACTATCTGCGCGACAACATGAAGTACGAGCGCAGCGCGATGACGCAGCGCGCATTCAACTTCGCGGTGGTCGACGAGGTCGATTCGGTGCTGATCGACGAGGCGCGCACGCCGCTGATCATCTCGGGCCCGACCGACGACAAGTCCGAGCTGTACATGCAGGTCGATGCGGTCGTGAAGCAACTCGATCCCGCCGATTACGACAAGGACGAGAAGCAGAAGACGATCATCCTTACCGAGGACGGCACCGAGAAGGTCGAGCGGATGCTCGAGGCGGCGGGGCTGCTCGAGGGCCAGAACCTGTACGACTTCGAGAACACGCAGGTCGTGCATCACCTCAACCAGGCACTGCGCGCGATCGTTATGTTCAAGTCGGACATCGACTACATCGTCAAGGACGGCAAGGTCATCATCATCGACGAGTTCACCGGTCGCATGATGGACGGCCGGCGCTGGTCGGACGGCCTGCATCAGGCGGTCGAGGCGAAGGAGGGCGTCCAGATCGAGCCCGAGAACCAGACGATGGCCTCGATCACGTTCCAGAACTATTTTCGCATGTACCCCAAGATCGGCGGCATGACTGGCACCGCGGCGACCGAGGCGGCCGAGTTCTACGACATCTACAAGATCAACGTCGTCAGCATCCCGACCAACGTCGAGGTGAAGCGCGTCGACGAGGAAGACGAGTTCTACAAGGACACCAAGGACAAGTTCGCGGCGATCGCCAAGAAGATCAAGCATCACGCCGATCTCGGCCAGCCGGTGCTGGTCGGCACCGTGTCGATCGAGAAGTCCGAGATGCTGAGCGAGTTCCTGGTCGGCGAGAACGTCGACCACAAGGTGCTCAACGCGCGCTTCCACGAGATGGAGGCGCACATCGTCGCGCAGGCCGGACGCAAGTCCGCGGTGACGATCGCGACCAACATGGCGGGCCGCGGCACCGACATCAAACTCGGCGGCAACCTCGAATTCCGCATGCTCGACGAGCATCCCGAACTGGTCGAGGGCACGCCCGAATATGACGAGGCGGCGGCGCGGATCACGATCGAGATCGAGGCGGAGAAGCAGGCGGTGCTCGCCGCGGGCGGCCTGTTCGTGCTCGGCACCGAGCGGCACGAGAGCCGGCGTATCGACAACCAGCTGCGTGGGCGGTCGGGGCGGCAGGGCGATCCGGGGCTGTCGCGCTTCTATCTCAGCCTCGATGACGATCTGCTGCGCATCTTCGGGCCGGACACGCTGTTCGCCAAGATGATGCGCAACAATATCGAGGATGGCGAGGCGATCGGCAGCAAGTGGCTGAGCAAGGCGATCGAGACCGCGCAGAAGAAGGTCGAGGCGCGCAACTACGACATCCGCAAGCAGGTCGTCGAATATGACGACGTGATGAACGAGCAGCGCAAGGTCATCTACGAGCAGCGCGCGGACATCATGGATGCCGATACGGTCGGCGACGTGGTGACCGACATGCGCGCGGAGACGGTCAACGTGATCGTCGGCGATGCGTGCCCGCCCAACTCGTATCCCGAGCAGTGGGACGTTGCCGGGATGAAGACGCGGCTTGCCGAGGTGATGAACCTCGAGCCGCCGATCGACGCGTGGCTGCTCGAGGAGTCGGTCGACCCCGAGGTGATCGAGGAGCGCGTCCGCGCGATGGCGGACGAGGCGATTGCGCAGAAGTCGGCGGATCTCGATGCGGAGACGTGGACGTCGGTCGAGAAGTCGATCCTGTTGCAGAATCTCGATCATCACTGGAAGGAGCATCTGGCGACGCTCGATGCGCTACGCCAGGTCGTCCATCTGCGCGCGTATGCGCAGAAGACGCCGATCAACGAGTATAAGCAGGAGGCGTTCTCGCTGTTCCAGCGGATGCTCGAGACGATCCGCGAGGACGTGACCAAGACGATCGCGCATGCGCAGTTCCAGATGCAGGCGCCGGTCGGGTTGCCCGAGCTCCCAGACTTCATCACGACGCATTTCGACCCGTTCACGGGTGAGGATGATTCGAACGATTTCGATGCGGGCACGCGCGGCCACATCACCTCGACGATGCCGCCGTTGCAGATCCCGCAGCCGCAGGAGGCCGATATCGGCGAGGACCCGGCGAACTGGGAGGGTGTGGTCAGCCGCAATGCGCCGTGCCCTTGCGGGTCGGGACGTAAGTACAAGCAGTGCCACGGGGCTGTTTGAGGGGCTGAGCCTTTCAGGCATTACCACCCCGGCGAAGGCCGGGGCCCAATTGGTGAGGTCAAAGTAACGGGGCGTATCCGTCGTTAGCGGCGTCCCCCATTTGGGCCCCGGCCTTCGCCGGGGTGGTGCGGGATGATACGGCCCCCTTCGTTTTCCGGCGAAGGCGGGGTCCATTCCATTGGCGGTGGCCTGTGGGAAACCTGGACCCCCGCCTTCGCGGGGGAACAGGATTTGGAGCAACGCTCCCGACCGATCGTTAGGACCCCATGCGCCAAGCCACCACGATCCTAACCATCGACACCACCCGCCAAGGCCTGATCGATGTCACCGACAAGATCGCCCGCTGGACCCGCGAACAACGCTTCTCCGAGGGTCTGTTGACGGTATTCTGCCGCCACACCTCCGCCTCGCTCCTCATCCAGGAAAACGCGGCTCCCGAGGTCCAAACCGACCTCGAAGCCTATTTCGCGCGCATTGCCCCCGAATCGCGCGAGTATCTTCACGACGACGAAGGCCCGGACGACATGCCGGCCCACCTCCGCACCGCGCTCACGCAGGTCCAGCTATCGATCCCGCTGATCGACGGCCGACTCGCGCTCGGCACGTGGCAGGGCATTTATCTATTCGAGCATCGCCGCCGCCCGCATCGCCGCACATTGGCGCTGCACTTGATCGGCGTTTAGACGAAACGTGAAAAATGAGTCAGTAAGGTGGCGCATTGGAGCGAACCCGTTCATCAACCGTTCCACCACTGACGGCTAATAAGAGGCGTTTCGCCGCACTCGCCGCGAACGGAGACATACCATGTTCATGAAACCTGGTCGCAAGATCGCATTGGCAGCGCTCGCAACGGGCGCTCTATTGCTGGCCGGTTGCGCGACCGAGACCACCTATCGGCCGGCGACGGGCCAGGGATTCAGCCGCACCGGCTATAGCGACCGCATGGTCGAGCCAGGCCGGTTCCTCGTCAGCTTCGCCGGCAACAGCGTGACGTCGCGCGATACCGTCGAGCGTTACCTGTTCTTCCGCGCCGCCGAACTGACGCTACAGAACGGCTATGATTATTACCTGATGGCCGACCGCGACACCAACCTCCAGTCGCGGACCTATTCGACGCCGGGCATCGGTGGCGGGTTCGGCTATGGCGGCTTCGGCGGCTATTGGGGGCCGTCGTGGCGCTATTACGGCCGCGGCTTCGGCTGGCGCAACTGGAGCCCCTATGGCGGCTTCGGTGGTGGTTTCGGCGGCGGGTATGGCGGGTTCGGTGGTGGCCCATGGGGCAACGACTTCGATATCCGTACGATCGATCGCTATGAGGCGACCGCGGAGATTGTGATGCGCAAGGGCCCGATCCCACGCGACAACATCCGCGCGTTTGATGCGCGGAAGGTCGTCGATAGCATCGGACCGAGTGTCGTTTTGCCGAAGTAAGCTTAGACTTCGAAAAAGAAAAAGGCCGGGCTACCTCAGGGTAGTCCGGCCTTTTTATTACGTTGCTCCCTCTCCCCTGCGGGGAGAGGGCCGGGGTGATGGGCTGTTGTAGAGCGCAGCGCGCGCGGTGCCCCTCACCCAACCCTCTCCCCGGAGGGGAGAGGGCTTTAGCAAGCAGCCTTGGCGAGCCCCTTCGACAATTGCAGCGCCCCGTGCAGCCGCGCCTTCGGATCGCCCCAAGCCCGCTGCAGCACCAGCTTGCTGTCCGGGCGCAACCGGGCGACGCCGTTCAGCCGCTCGACATACGCCAGCAGCTTGTCGATGTTCGGCGGCTTGTCGTCGTGGAACGACACCAGCACGCCCTTCGGCCCGACGTCGATCTTCGATACGCACGCGCGCTTGGCGTTCAGCTTGATCTCGATGACCTTGATCAGATTCTCGGTCGCATCCGGCAGCGGGCCGAAGCGATCGATCATCTCGGCGGCGAACGCCTCGATCTCCTGGCCCTCGTCGAGATCGTTGAGGCGACGATACAAACCCATCCGCAGATCGAGATCCGGCACGTAATCCTCGGGGATGAGGATCGGCGCATCCACGGTGATCTGCGGCGAGAAGTCGCGCGGCCGCGACGAGGTCATGCCGCCGGCCTTGGCATCCATGATCGCCTCCTCCAGCATCGCCTGGTAGAGTTCGAAGCCGACCTCCTTGATATGCCCGGTCTGCTCGTCGCCGAGCATGTTGCCCGCGCCGCGGATATCGAGATCGTGGCTCGCCAGCTGGAAGCCCGCCCCCAGCGAATCGAGATCGGACAACACCTTCAGGCGCTTCTCCGCCGTCACCGTCATCTGTCGCTCGGGCGGCGTCACCAGATACGCATACGCACGCGTCTTCGATCGCCCGACGCGCCCGCGCAACTGATACAGCTGGGCGAGGCCGAAGCGGTCGGCGCGGTGGACGATCATCGTGTTGGCGGATGCGATGTCGATCCCGCTCTCGATGATCGTGGTCGAGACCAGCACTTCGAACTTCTTGTCGTAGAACGCGGACATGCGCTCCTCGACCTCGGTCGGCGACATCTGTCCGTGCGCGACGACGAAGCGGATCTCCGGCACCTGTTCGCGCAGGAAGTCCTCGATCTCGGGCAGGTCCGCGACGCGCGGCGTGACGACGAAGCTTTGCCCGCCACGGTAATGCTCGCGCAGCAACGCCTCGCGCAGCACGACCGGATCGAACGGCATGATGTACGTCCGCACCGCGAGGCGATCGACCGGCGGGGTCTGGATCACCGACAGCTCGCGGATGCCCGACATCGCCATCTGCAGCGTGCGCGGGATCGGCGTCGCGGTCAGCGTGAGCATGTGGACGTCCGCCCGCAGCGCCTTCAGCCGCTCCTTGTGCGTCACGCCGAACCGCTGCTCCTCGTCGACCACCACCAGCCCGAGCCGCTTGAAATCGATATTCTTCGCCAGCAGCGCATGCGTGCCGATGACGACGTCGATCGTGCCGTTCGCAAGCCCCTCCTTGGTCGCCTTCGCCTCGCTCGCGGTGACGAGTCGCGACAGGCGGCCCATGTTCATCGGGAAGCCTTCGAACCGGGCAACGAAGTTGTTGTAATGCTGGCGCGCGAGCAACGTCGTCGGGCAGACGATCGCGACCTGCTTGCCGCCCATCGCCGCGACGAATGCTGCGCGCAACGCGACCTCGGTCTTGCCGAAACCGACGTCGCCGACCACCAGACGGTCCATCGGTTTGCCCGCGGCGAGATCGCCGAGCACGTCCTCGATCGCGCGGTCCTGATCCTCGGTCTCCTCGTATGGGAAGCGATCGACGAAGCTGGGGTAGCCGCTCGCATCGGGTTCGAGCACGTCGCCCGGATGCAGCGCGCGTTCGGCGGCGGTCGCGATGAGTTCGCCGGCGATCTCGCGGATCCGCTCCTTCATCTTCGACTTGCGACGCTGCCACCCCTCGCCTCCGAGACGGTCGAGCGTCGCGCCTTCCTCGGACGAGCCGTAGCGCGAGAGGACGTCGATGTTCTCGACCGGCACGTACAGCTTGTCGCCGCCGGCATAGCTGAGCGCGACGCAATCATGCGGGCTTTGGCCCACGGGAATCGAGGTCAGGCCCTCATAGCGGCCGATCCCGTGCTCGGTGTGGACGACGAGGTCGCCCGGCGTCAGCGTCGCGAGTTCGGCTAGGAACGCATCGGCGGACTTCTTGCGCTTCTTGCGGTGGACGAGGCGGTCGCCGAGCATGTCCTGCTCGGTGAGCACCGCGATCCCAGGCGCGGTGAAGCCGTGATCGAGCGGCAGGACGATCAGCGCGACGCCGAAACTGCGCGCGGTGTCGGCGATGCCGAGCGCGTCCTGCCAGGTTTCCGCGTGCTTGCCGCCCTTCATGCCGTGATCGGCGAGCAGGCTCCCCAGGCGTTCACGCGCGCCGATCGAATAGCTGGCGAGGATCGGTTTCCGTCCCTGCTTCCGGAGCTTCTCGACGTGATCCGCAACGGCTTCGTAGATGTTCGCCTGCGCGGCGCGTTCGGGGCCGAAATCGCGCGGGCCGTCGACGTCGAAGTCGAGCACGGTGTCGCTCGGAGGTTCGTGGAACGGCGAGGTGATATGCGCGGCGAACGCCTCGACGCCCCCCGACCATTCCTGTGCGTCGAGATACAGCGCCTTGGCCGGCATCGGGCGGTAGCTGCCGGGCTGGGCTGCCTCGGCCCGCTTGCGGTTCTCGTAATAGTCGGCAATCGATTCGAGCCGGCTTTCGATCGCCGCGGCGACGCCGTTGTCGCGAACCACCACGTCGTCGGCGCCGAGATGGTCGAACAGCGTCGCCATCTTTTCCTCGAACAGCGGCAGCCAATGCTCCATGCCCGCGATACGGCGGCCTTCGGAGATCGCCTGGTACATCGGATCGCCGGTCGCGGTCGCGCCGAACGCGTCGCGGTAGCGCGTCCGGAAACGCTTGATCGAGTCCTCGTCGAGCAGCGCCTCGGAGGCGGGGAGCAGGACGAAGCCGTCGATCCGGCCGGTGGTGCGCTGGTCGGCCGCGTCGAAGGTGCGGACGCTTTCGATCTCGTCGCCGAAGAAGTCCAGGCGCAGCGCGTGGTCTTCGCCCGACGGGTAGAGATCGACGATCCCGCCGCGCACCGCATACTCGCCCTGGTCGTGGACGGTGTCGGTGCGGACATAGCCGTTCGCCTGGAGCAGCATCGCGAGCTTGTCGCGACCGATCCGTTCACCGGGCGCGAGCCGCGCGACGAGTTGGCGGATGCGGAACGGCGTGAGGACGCGCTGCGTCGCGGCGTTCGCGGTGGTGAGGAGGAGCTGCGGACCCTTGGGCTTGCCTTGCAGGCGTTGCAGCGCGGCGACCCGCTCGGCCATGATGCGGAGCGTGGGCGAGGCGCGGTCGTAGGGGAGGCAGTCCCAGGCCGGAAAGCTCAGCACTTCGAGATCGGGCGCGAAATACGCCGCGGTCGAGGCGACCGCGCGCATCGCTGCATCGTCCGGCGCGATGAACACCGCGCGCGTCTTCGCGGCGCGCGCGAGGTCGGAGAGCAGCGACGGCTGGAAGCCGGACGGCACGCCCGAGAGGATCAGCGGGGCTTTCGCGGAGAGGATCGTCTTGAGGTCTGGCATTGTTTTCCTAAAGCCCTCTCCCCGCCGGGGAGAGGGTTGGGTGAGGGGCCGTTCCGGGCGCTGCGTTTGCGGCTGCCCCTCACCCCGACCCTCTCCCCGGAGGGGAGAGGGAGTGCGTTACTTCACGACCGTCACGTAGTTGATGTCGCGCATCGCCTGCATCATCGGGCCGTCCCATTCGGGCGGGCAGACGATCGAGCCGATAGCCCAGCCCATGATGTCGACATCCTGTTCCTCCAGCAGCGCCTCGAACCAGTCGAGCTGCTCCGGCGTCCATGTCCGGCCATGGGTCGCGAAGAAGCCGCCGATCATCATGTCGGCTTCGCGCGTGCCGCGGTGCGAGCTGCGAAAGCCCAGGCGCTTGAGGCGGGTCTCGTGGTCCATCGTATCTCCAAACACGAAGAGCCGGCGACCCGCTGGTAGCGAGCGTCGGCTAGGCTATAGAGGCCAGATAGTCATGCGACCCGAAATCCTCAATCCGCTGTTCGCCGAAACTCTCGTCCTGAAGGGGGTGGGGCCCGCGCTCGCCAAGCCGCTCGACCGGCTCGGGCTTGCGCGCGTGGTCGACGTCGCCTTCCATCTGCCGATCGGCTACGTCGATCGCCTGCCGCGCACCGAGCTGATGTCGAGCGATGCCGGCCGGATCATCACGATCACGCTGACCCCGCGCGACTACAGGATCAGCGCGGGCCGGGGGCCGACACGGGTGCAGGCGACCGACGAGCACGGCAATTACGTCAGCCTCGTCTTCTTCGGCGGCAGTTCGGGCTGGGCGAAGAAGCTCCTTCCGATCGGCGAGGCGAAGCGCGTCTCGGGCCGGCTCGACGAATACGGCCAGGAATTGCAGATCGTCCACCCCGACATCGTCGAGCCCGACGAGGAGCTGCGCGAGCGCGAGCCGATCTATCCGCTGTCGGAAGGCCTCACCTCGCGGCGATTGGCGGCGCTGACCACGCAGGCGGTCGCGCGCGCGCCGGACCTGCCCGAGTGGATCGAGCCAGGGCTGAAGGCGAAACGCGAATGGCCGGGCTGGCACGAATCGCTGTCGCGCATCCACGCCGACCCGTCGGACGCAAAGGCGCGCGAGCGGCTGGCGTATGACGAGGTGTTCGCGAACCAGCTCGCGATGACGATCGTCCGCGCGGATACCCGCAAGCGGCGAGGGCGGGCGCTGCAAGGCGACGGCCGGCTACGCGACATGCTGAAGCTGCCCTATACTCTGACCGGCGCGCAATCGCGGACGGTCGGCGAGATCGAGGGCGACCTCGCGCAGACCGCGCCGATGCTGCGGCTGCTGCAGGGCGATGTCGGCTCGGGCAAGACGCTGGTCGCGGCGATGGCGATGCTGATCGCGGTCGAGGCCGGTGCGCAGGCGGCGATGCTCGCGCCGACCGAGATCCTCGCGCGCCAGCATTACGAGACGCTCCGGAAAACGCTCGCCGGCTTGCCGATCGCGATCGGCGTGCTCACCGGCCGCGACAAGGGCCGGGTGCGGGAAGCCACGCTGATGGCGCTGGCGAGCGGCGAGATCGACATCCTCGTCGGCACGCACGCGATCTTCCAGGACGCGGTCGGCTACAAGGACCTCGGCCTCGTGGTGGTCGACGAGCAGCACCGCTTCGGCGTCGCACAGCGGATGACGTTGCAGGCCAAGGGTGTCGCGCCGCCGCACCTGCTAGCGATGACCGCGACGCCGATCCCGCGCACGCTGACGCTCGCGCAGTACGGCGAAATGGATGTCAGCCGCCTCGACGAGATGCCGCCGGGACGCCAGCCGATCGAGACGCGCGTCATCTCCGAGGACCGGCTCGACGACGTGGTCAACGCGCTCGGCCGGCATCTGGCGGATGGCGGGCAGGCGTATTGGGTGTGCCCGCTGGTCGAGGAGAGCGAGAAGAGCGACCTTGCCGCTGCCGAGATGCGTGCCGAAACGCTGCGCGCCCGGTTCGGCGACAAGGTCGCGCTGGTCCACGGCCGCATGAAACCGGCGGAGAAGGACGCGGTGATGGCCGAGTTCTCTGCCGCACGCACGTCCGTGCTCGTCGCCACTACCGTGATCGAGGTCGGCGTCGACGTCCCCAATGCGACGCTGATCGTGATCGAACACGCCGATCGCTTCGGCCTCGCACAGCTCCACCAGCTCCGCGGGCGGGTAGGGCGCGGTACCGGGCGGTCGATCTGCCTGCTGATGCGCGGCTCCTCGCTCAGTGAAACATCGCGCGCGCGCCTCGCCCTGATGCGCGAGACCAACGACGGTTTCCGCATCGCTGAGGAGGATCTGCGCCTCCGCGGTGCAGGCGAACTGCTCGGTACCAAGCAGTCGGGCGAAATGGCGTTCCGGCTCGCAACCCCGGACATGATGGCCGACCTGCTGCAATGCGCACACGACGACGCGCGCCTGCTGATCGATCGTGACGGTGGTTTGGAGGGACCGCGAGGGCAGGCAGCGCGGACGGCACTGTATCTGTTCGATCGCGATGCCGGCGTGGCGCTGCTTCGCTCCGGCTGAGCCGTCAGCTGTTGCGGATCATCACCGTGAGCATGGTGTAATATTCGGCGAGCGGGATCGTCCGTTCGAGCTCGCAGCCGATCCGACCGCCGAGCGACCAGCGTACGACCGCGTCGACATAGCCGAAAATCGGCAGGCGAATCCGCAATCGATCGCCCGCGGCCGGATCGCCGTCGCACCGTGCCATCAGGCCGTTGGCGGACATGTTGACCAGCACCAGCTTGACCATGCGGTCGTCGCCGTCGAGCGCATGTGTACGGTGCATCACTTCGTCGCGGGGCTCGCCGCGCGCATCGCGAACGGCCATTGCGTAGCGTGGCATCGATCGCTCCCCTGGAATAACCATCCCGCCTGTGTACGGCGCGCGGCGTGAACCCGATACGAACGGTGATACTTAACGCGACGTTCTTCGAAACGAGAATGCCTCTATTACGAGGGGGTTAGCATCCCATGTCGTTTCTTGCCGAGGCTGAGCCGGACGGGCGACGCGACGTCGATGCTGGTGGTGGCCTCGCGGACGGCCTCGCCATCGACACGCACCGCGCCCTCGGCGATCTTCCGTCGCGCCTCGCCGTTGGAGGCGACGAAGCCCAGTCCCACCAGCGCCTCGACGACGCCGATCAAGCCACCGGAAACGGCGTAGCTCGGCAGTGAGTCGCCTGAAGCGCCCTCTTCGAACGTCTTCCTCGCAGTCTCGGCGGCCTGCTCGGCAGCATCGCGACCGCGGCACATCGCGGTCGCTTCGTTGGCGAGGATGATCTTGGCAGCGTTGATCTCCGCACCTTCGAGTGCTTCCAGCCGCGCGATCTCGTCGAGTGGGAGGTCGGTGAACAGCTTGAGGAAGCGGCCGACGTCGCGGTCGTCGGTGTTCCGCCAGAACTGCCAGTAGTCGAAGTGCGGCAGCTGGTCCTCGTGCAGCCAGACCGCACCCGACATCGTCTTGCCCATCTTGCCGCCATCCGCCGTGGTGATCAGCGGGGTGGTGACGCCGTAGACTTCGGTCGAGTCCATCCGACGCGCGAGTTCAATGCCGTTGACGATGTTGCCCCACTGATCCGAGCCGCCCATCTGCAACCGGCATTCGGCGCGACGCGACAGTTCGAGGAAGTCGTAGGCCTGGAGGATCATGTAGTTGAATTCGAGGAAGCTCAGCGACTGTTCGCGGTCGAGGCGGAGCTTGACCGAATCGAACGCGAGCATCCGGTTGACCGAGAAATGCTGGCCGACATCGCGCAGGAACGGGATGTATTCGAGCGCGTCGAGCCATTCGGCGTTGTCGAGCATCACCGCGTCGGTCGGGGCCCCCACTTCACCCTCAGGCGCGAAGGTCAGGAAGCGCTCGAAGATTCGGCGGATCGAGGCGACGTTGGCCTTGATTCCGTCCTCGCCGAGAAGCTTGCGCGCTTCGTCCTTGAAGCTCGGATCGCCGATCTTGCCGGTGCCACCGCCCATCAGGACGATCGGCTTGTGCCCGGTCTGCTGGAGCCGACGGAGCAGCATGATCTGGACGAGGCTGCCGACGTGGAGCGACGGCGCGGTCGGATCGAAGCCGATATAGCCCGGCACCACCTGTTTGCCGGCGAGCGCGTCGAGCGCGGCGGCATCGGTCATCTGGTGGACATAGCCGCGCGAGGTCAGCGTGGTGAGCAGGTCGGACTGGTAGGTCATGGTGCGTCTCGTTCCCCTTCCGCTTGCGGGAGGGGTTAGGGGAGGGGCTTCCTCGCCCCCATGCCCTCCCCCGACCCCTCCCGCAAGCGGGAGGGGAGAATCACGTTCGTGGCAGTTGAGACGTGGGATCGACGGGAGTCCGCCCCTTGCGCAGTTCGAAGTGCAGTTCGGGGCGATCCGCAAACCCGGTGTCGCCCGACAGCGCGATCGTCTGGCCTCGCTTGACGCTCTGGCCGCGTTGCACGAGCAGCTTCGACGCGTGGCCATAGACGCTCGTCCAGCCGCCGCCGTGCTTGATGATGACCAGCCCGCCCAGCGCCGCGATGCCGTCGCCGACATAGGCGACGACGCCGTCCGCCGCCGCGTGGATCGGCGTCGAGACCGGTACGGCGATCTTGATGCCGTCGTTGCGTTCGCCGCTCGCACCGTGGCCGAAGCGTTTCACGACCTTGCCGTCGACCGGCCAGAGGAACCCGCCGCTTGCGAGCCGCGCCGGCGCGGTGACGACCGCGTTCGAGGGCAGCACGCGGCGCGGTGTCGCGATCGGTCTTGCTGGCGCCTGATTGCTGGCGAGGGCGGGTTCGCCACCGGTCAGGATGTCGTCGATGTCGAGCGTGAACGCCTGCGCCCGCTCGGAGGCGCTGGCGGTGCCGCCGCCGGTGTCGCCGGGGATCTGGATCCGCTGGTCGGCGCGCAGCACGTATGGTTCGACGAGCGCGTTGGCGGCCACGATCCGCGACCATTCGACGCCGTACGCGCGGGCGATCGCAATCCCGGTCTCGCCGCGGCGGACCTGGTGATAGCGGCCACCGGGGATCTGCAACCGTTGGCCGGCTTGGATCGAATAGGGCGATTCGAGGTCGTTCGCGCGCGCGATCGCTTCGAGGCTCGCACCGCTGCGATCGACCACGCGGCTCAGCGTATCGCTCGGCCGGACGACATAGGTCGTGTCGGGGATCGTCTTCGCATCCGCGCTGACGGGGCGTGCCTCCCAGGCGGGGCGCGGGGCGGGCAGGGTGGTGACCTCGCCGGTATCGCGGCCGGGAATGTCCTGCGGCGGCCGGTTATCGCGCGGCGTATCCTCGCGCGGCGAATCATCACGTGGACGCGGCGTATCGTCGCGGCGGGGCGGTGGATCGCGGTACGGACGCTGTGGCGCGTTGCCATAGCCGGCGGGGCGATCGACGTGCGGAATGCACGCGGTCAGGGCGAGCGTCGCCAGTGGAACCAGGACGCCCGCACGCCGCATCAACGATAGGCCTGAGTCAGCATGTCCATCGACTCGAAATGCGTGAGGTCGAGGTGCAGCGGCGTGACCGATACGTACCCCGCCGCGGTCGCTTCAAGATCGGTCGCGTGCGCTGGCGTCTCGACGGTCCGGCCAAGCGCGAACCAGTGATATTCGTAGCCGCGCGGATCGACGTTGCTGACGATCTGCAACCGGCCATAGTCGCGGAAACCCTGGCCGACGACCCGCACGCCCTTCACCGCATCGGCCGGGCCGGCGGGAAAGTTGATGTTGACCAGCGTCCGCGGGGCCAAGGGTGCGTCGACCAGCGGCCGCAACACGCGCTCACCCCAAGCCGCGGCGGCCTCGAACGGCACGTTGTCGCCCATGCCCTCGCGGCTGTAGATCTGGCTCAGCGCGATCGACCGGATGCCGCCCAGCGCGCCCTCCATCGCCGCCGATACCGTCCCTGAATAAGTCACGTCCTCGGCAAGATTTGCGCCGCGGTTGACGCCGGACAGGATCAAGTCCGGCGGGCAATCCTTCATGATCTTGGCGAGTGCCATCATCACCGCGTCGGTCGGCGTGCCCGCGACGGCATATCGCTTCTCGCCATGCTTCCGCACCCGGATCGGCCGCGACAGCGTGAGCGAATGTCCGGCGCCCGATTGTTCCTCGGCGGGTGCGACGATCCAGACGTCGTCGGACAAGGTCCGGGCGATCGTCTCCAGCACCTTGAGACCGGGCGCGTGATAGCCATCGTCGTTGGTCAGCAGGATCCGCATCAGTGCTTCGGTTCCAGGACGGTCAGCCCGCCAAGATATGGCTGGAGCACGGCGGGAACCGCGACCGACCCGTCCTCCTGCTGATAATTCTCCAGCACCGCGACCAGCGTCCGCCCGACTGCGAGCGCCGAGCCGTTGAGCGTGTGGACGAACCGCGTGCCCTTTTCGCCCTCGGGCCGATAGCGTGCGTTCATCCGGCGTGCCTGGAAGTCCGTGCAGGTCGAGACGCTGCTGATCTCGCGATAGCGTGCCTGGCCCGGCAGCCAGACTTCGAGATCATACGTGCGTGCTGCGGTGAAGCCCATGTCGCCGGTGCATAGGAGCATCCGTCTGAACGGAAGCTGCAACGCATCGAGCACGCCCTCCGCGCACGCCGTCATGCGCTCATGCTCGGCCTCGGACATGTCGGGGGTGACGATCGAGACCATTTCGACCTTGTCGAATTGATGCTGGCGGATATAGCCACGCGTATCGCGCCCCGCAGCGCCCGCCTCGGAGCGGAAGCACGGCGTCAGTGCGGTGAAGCGCAGCGGTAGTTCGGCTTCGGTCAGGATCTGTTCGCGGACGATGTTGGTGAGGCTCACTTCGGCGGTCGGGATCAGCCAGCGGCCGTCGGTGGTGCGGAACAGGTCTTCCGAGAATTTCGGGAGCTGTCCGGTGCCGAACACGGCCTCGTCGCGGACAAGAAGCGGCGGCGAGACCTGCTCGAAGCCTGCCTCGGCGACATGATCGAGCATGAACTGGCCAAGCGCGCGTTGCAGCTTGGCCGCAGGCCCGCGGACGAGCGTGAAGCGCGCGCCCGACATCGCCGCGCCGGTCTCGAAATCGAGGCCGATCGCAGGACCGATCGCGTCATGCTCGCGCGCCGCGAAGGCGAACGTCGTTGGCGTGCCACGCGTGTGGACGAGCGCATTGTCATCCTCACCGCCGCCTTCGGGCACGTCAGCCGCGGGAAGGTTCGGGATCGCGGCAAGCATGGCCTGAAGCTCGCTACCAAGCCGCGCCTCGTCGGCTTCCAGCGCGGGCAGCGCCTCCTTCAGGGTTGCGACTTCAGCCATCAGCGCCTGCGCCTTGGCCTCGTCCTTCTGCGCCTTGGCCTGGCCGACCGCCTTCGACAGTTCGTTGCGGCGGGTCTGCGCGGTCTGCGAGTCCGCGATCGTCACGCGGCGCTGTTCGTCGAGCGTTACCAGCGATGCGGACTGCGGTGCGACACCCCGCTTGGCGAGGGCGGCGTCGAAGGCGGCGGGATCGTCGCGGATCAGGCGTATGTCGTGCATGGCCGGGCTATGCCGACCGGCGGGGGCGTACGCAAGGCGGCGCAACCTCCCCGGCACGCGGCGCGTTCACCCCGCATACGCACAGCGAAAAGGAGAGACACGCATGCATCTTCCCCACAACTCCGTCGTGCTCGTCGCGGACGGCCGGAAAATGCTGTTCCTGCGCAACGAGGGGGACGCCGAGTTCCCCAATCTCGTCGTCGAGAAAGCGCAGGAGCAGGACAATCCGGCGACGCGTGACCAGGCAACGGATTCAGCAGGCCGCGCCTCGTCGCCACAGGGCGGTGTGCAGAGTTCGGTAGAACCGACCGATTTCCACCAGATCGAGGAAGATCGCTTCGCCGCCGACGCGGCCGACTTCCTGAAGACCGGCGCGCTTAAGAACGCCTATGACTCGCTGATCGTCATCGCGCCGCCGAAGACGCTCGGCGAGCTGCGCAAGCACTACCACAAGGAAGTGTCGAGCCGCCTCAAGGGCGAACTCGACAAGGACCTGACCGGACATCCGATCAAGGACATCGAAAAGGCACTCATGAGCGCCTGATCGCCGGATAAGAAAAGGCCCCGTCGGAGGAATCCGGCAGGGCCTTTTCTATGCGAAGTTCCAGAGGTTAAGCTGCAACGGCCTTGGGTTTAGCGAAACGCTTGCGCGCGACGAGCGCTGCCGCTGCCGCACCGAACAGCAACACCATCGGCGGAGCGGGAACGGGTGCCGGCGGACCGCCGCTCGATCCCGTGCTGCCGCTGGAACTCGCGCTGCTCGCGCTCGACGCGCTGCTGGCACTGCTTGCACTCGAACCACTTGAGGACGAGCCACTGCTGCCCGACGATGCGGAACTGCCGGACGATCCGTTCGAGCTCCAGCCACCGGTCGAGTTCCAGCCGCCGCTCGATCCCCAACCCTTGCTACTCGATCCATAACCGGACGAACTACCGCTGCTGGCCGAGGACGCGGAGGAGGCGGACGACGCAGACGATGCGCTGCTGGTCGAGGACGACACGTCGCCGCTTGATCCACCCGATGCCGACGAGACGTTGCCGCTCGATCCACCCGAAGCGGACGAGACGTTGCCACTCGAGCCACCGGTCGACGAGGTGCTGGAAATGGTCGCGCCACCCGTACTGGTCGACGATCCGCCGCTCGATGTCGAAGACCCGCCGCTGCTGGTCGACGATCCACCGGTCGAGGTCGATCCGCCGCTCGACGTCGAGGAGATGACGATGCTCCCGCTCGATCCGCCGCTGCCACCGAAGCCGCCGCCAAAGCCACCACCGAAGCCGCCGCCAAAGCCACCACCGAACCCGCCGGGCGTACCGAAGAACCCGCCGCTGCCGCCAACCGCGATCGGATCCGGACCCGCGCCGCCGCCGCCAATGTAACCGGTGCCGACCGGAACCGGGACAGGTGCTGCGTTCGCGACCGTTACAACGGTCGGCGCGCACGTCTGTCGAGTCGTGGTGACCACGCGGCGGACGCGCGGCCGAGTCACGGCGGCAATCTGTGGCCGCGCGACTCGCTTGACCAGGACTCGCTTGGTATTGGCGGTTCGCTGCGGGCGCTCGGCGATATGCACCGCGCCGCCGCCGATCAAAGCGCCACCGCAAGCACACGCGCACAATTTCGCCAGGGCCATCCTCACCGACATATCGTCACTCTTTCGTTGCCGGCACCCTCGTGTTGCCGGATCCCCGTGCGCAGTATTCGGAACTGCTATCCGACTAACTGCAAAACAAAGCGTTAAGCGCAAGTAGCTTAACCACATTCCGGATGGTTAAACGAGGATTTACTTATGCGGAAACCGGCGCGTCATCGTTAACGTGCCGGGCTGGGACAAAGTATAGCCCAGGCATCCCGCGAATCCCTCCCGTGCCGAAAAACGCTGACGCGACATCCGCAATCTGGACGCCGCAATAAAATGTCGGTTTCGGGGCAGAATGCGCAAGCCCTGTCGCTTGTGGTCGCATGAACGTGAGACTATAGGCGCTTTCACCATTTGGGGGCGGTCCTTGGAAATCAGCGAGGCTGATGCGACGGGGCCAGAGGGAGAGTGGTATGGCGACCGTAATGAATCGTGTGGACGATACCGGGAATTCCAGTCGAGATGCCGCCAACGACAGCGGTGAGGATGGCTATCGTCCAGATGCGGACGAGCCGTTCATGAGCTTGAAGCAGCAGGCGTATTTCCGCCGCAAGCTTCAGGAATGGAAGGAATCGATCCTGCGGGAGTCGCAGGAAACGCTTTCGCAGTTGCAGGTCGATTCGTTGCGTGAGGCGGATCTCACCGATCGTGCATCGAGCGAAACCGACTGGTCGATCGAACTGCGCACGCGCGACCGTCAACGCAAACTCGTCTCCAAGATCGAAGCCGCGATCCGGCGGATCGACGAAGGCGAATATGGCTATTGCGAAGTCACCGGCGAGCCTATCAGCCTGGCGCGGCTTGAGGCACGACCGATCGCGACGATGACGGTCGAGGCGCAGGAACGGCACGAGCGTAACGAGAAGGTGTCGCGCGAGGATTGATCGCGCCCACCGACGGGGAAGAGAAAGCTGTGTTCGATCATGGTAAAATCGGTCGCGGCATGAGCATCGACACCGGGTCGCCCGGCGGCAGCGAGAACCGGCGACAGCGTGAGCGGGACAGCTTGCTGCTGGTCGCGCAGGTGCGGATCGGCGACGAGGCGACTACCCGCGAGGCGAGGGTTCGCAATCTGTCCGAGACCGGTTTGATGGCCGAACTCGCCAAGGTCGTCGATGTCGGGACGCCGGTCACGGTGACGCTGCGCGGGATCGGCGAAGTTGCCGGCACGGTCGCGTGGTGCACCGAGGGGCGGATGGGGATATCGCTTAACGCGCCGATCAATCCCCTGCATGTGCGCAAGCCATCAGGTGCGGCCAAATCCGTGTCGTCATCCTATACGGTCAAGGCGTCAGACAGCGCGTACGCCTTGCGCAATCCGAAGCCACTGTAACTCCGGCAAGTAGCTCCCCGGATCGACCCGGGGAGCAGTATCGACGACCGTTATACGCTGACGATCTCTTCCTTCAGTCGCAGCTTCTGCTTCTTCAGGCTCGCCAACAGGTTCGCGTCGGGTAGCGGACGGTGCGTTTCGTCGGCGATCCGCTGCTCCAGCACGGCATGCTTGGTTTCCAGGGCTGTCTGATGAGTCGTCTGCACGGTGGGTTGCCTCCTGCATTCGGGTTGGGGAACGGAGTAAACCACTCCGTCATCGAAATGTCTTCATCGGAAACGGACCAAATCGATTGGTCGAACGATTTGGCGCGACGGACCGAACGTGCGCGGTGGGGTCGTGATTCGTCTTGAAGTACGTTTTCGACCCCGGTCCGCCTTGCAGGGACGGTTTCGCACTCGCGCACTGCGCTGCGTTTGCTAAGGGCACCGGATACGACGGCAGCCATCGGGGGACGAGTGGACGACGCGCAGACCAGAGTTCGACTTGATTCATTGCGGATCGAGCATCGCGATCTCGACGACGCGATCGCCGCCCTCGCGCTGGCATCGACGCCCGACCAGTTGCAGATGGCGCGGCTCAAGAAGCGCAAATTGCGGCTTCGCGACGAAATTGCCTCGCTGGAAGACCTGCTGATCCCGGATATTATCGCGTGATTGCAACGTCCTAAACTGGAACGCGCACGTACTGGCGCATTTTGGGACAGGTGATGGTTAGCGGATCGTTAACCTCTCTGGATGACGTCTGGCCGGTGTGCCATTTGTCCAATCGATGACCCACGCCGGCTATGAATCGCGGATGCAGCGCCGCCTGATCGACGCTCTGTATCGCGAAGCGATGCTGCTGGCCGACGAGGCGCGGACCTATTTCGACGAAGCCGGGCGGGTCGAACGCGAGGCGCTCGATCCGCTGATCCGGGTCAGCTTCAGTTGCGAATCGCTCAAGGTAACGACGCGGCTGATGCACGTCATCGCGTGGCTGCTAACTCAGCGCGCGGTCCAGGCGGGGGAGTTGCGCCCCCGCGACGCGCTCGATCCAGCGCGGCGGCTGGGCGATGCGCCGATCACCGATGCGGCGCTACTTGCGATGCTGCCGACGCGCGCACGCGAAATGATCGGGGCGAGCACCGATCTGCATCGGCGCGTGGCCCTGATGGATGAGGCGCAGGATATGCCGGAGGTAATCGCGAGCCCGGTACGGTCGATGCAGAAGCGGATCGCCAACGCGTTCTAGAGCGCTGAGTTTTGACTCGGCAGCACAGCGGCCCACTGGGCGGTGTGCGCTTCATCATCACGGAGAGTTTGGGTTCGGGGAGGGGGCAAACTCACCCCGTAAAATCGGCAATGGTCGGGGCGATAGGATTCGAACCTACGACCCCTGGACCCCGAGACCAGTGCGCTACCAGACTGCGCCACGCCCCGACAACATTGCCGGTGAGCGCCCTAGCCGCGACATCCCGAACGTTCAAGACAATTATGGAGTGTGCCCGCGATCTATCGCGCACGCGGCGTCGCTGCTAGGAGCGCGCCATGACTCCGCTCGACCGCATCCGCAATTTTTCCATCATCGCCCATATCGACCATGGCAAGTCGACGCTCGCCGACCGGCTGATCCAGGAAACTGGCGGCCTCACCGCGCGCGAAATGTCCGAGCAGGTGCTCGACAACATGGACATCGAGAAGGAGCGCGGGATCACGATCAAGGCGCAGACCGTGCGTCTTGCGTACAAAGCCAAGGACGGCCTCGATTACGTCCTCAACCTGATGGACACGCCGGGCCATGTCGACTTCGCCTATGAAGTGAGCCGCAGCCTGGCTGCGTGCGAAGGCGCGCTTCTGGTGGTCGATGCCGCGCAGGGCGTCGAGGCGCAGACGCTCGCCAACGTCTACCAGTCGATCGAGCACGACCACGAGATCGTGCCGGTGATCAACAAGATCGATTTGCCCGCCGCCGAACCCGAGAAGGTGCGCAAGGAAATCGAGGACGTGATCGGCATCGACGCGTCCGAGGCGGTGCTCGCGTCGGCGAAGTCCGGGATCGGCATCGTCGAGATCCTCGAGGCGATCGTCACCAAGATCCCGCCGCCCAGCGGCGATCCCGAGGCGCCGCTGAAGGCGATGCTGGTCGACAGCTGGTACGATCCGTATCTCGGCGTCGTCATCCTCGTGCGCGTGATCGACGGCGTCCTGAAAAAGGGCCAGCAGATCAAGTTCATGCAGACCGGGACGATGCATCTGGTCGACCGGGTAGGCTGTTTCCGTCCGAAAATCGAGCAGCTGACCGAACTCGGCACGGGCGAGATGGGCTTCATCACTGCGCAGATCAAAGAGGTCGCGCAGACGCGCGTCGGCGACACGATCACCGATGCGAAGCGGCCTGCTCTTGAGGCCCTGGCGGGCTTCAAGGAAGTCCAGCCGGTCGTGTTCTGCGGGATGTTCCCGGTCGATGCGGCCGAGTTCGAGAAGCTGCGCGAAAGCATCTCGAAGCTGCGGTTGAACGATGCGAGCTTCTCGTTCGAGATGGAGACGTCGGCCGCACTGGGCTTCGGCTTCCGCTGCGGGTTCCTCGGGCTGCTGCATCTGGAGATCATCCAGGAGCGGCTGACGCGCGAATATGATCTGGACCTGATCACCACCGCGCCGTCCGTCGTCTATGAGATCGAGCTGACCCACCCCGATCCCTCCGGCACGACACATATCGAGCTGCACAACCCCGCCGACATGCCCGAGCCGAACAAGATCGCGACGATCAGCGAGCCGTGGATCGAGGCGACGATCTACGTCCCCGACGAGTATCTCGGGTCGGTGCTCAAACTCTGCCAGGACCGCCGCGGCATCCAGAAGAACCTCACCTATGTCGGCGGCCGCGCGCAAGCGACCTACGAACTGCCGCTCAACGAAGTCGTGTTCGATTTCTACGATCGGCTGAAGTCGATGTCGAAGGGCTATGCGAGCTTCGATTATCACCAGATCGGCTACCGCGAGGGCGACCTCGTCAAGATGGGCATCCTCGTCAACGAGGAGCCGGTCGACGCGCTGAGCATGATCGTCCACCGCGGTACCGCCGAAGTGCGCGGTCGCGGCATGGTCGAGCGCTTGAAGGAGCTGATCCCGCGCCATCTGTTCAAGATCCCGATCCAGGCGGCGATCGGCGGCAAGGTGATCGCGCGCGAGACGATCAGCGCGATGCGCAAGGACGTGACCGCCAAATGCTATGGCGGCGACGCGAGCCGTAAGAAGAAGCTTCTGGAAAAGCAGAAGAAGGGCAAGCTGAAGATGCGCGAATACGGCTCGGTCAGCATCCCGCAGGAGGCGTTCATCGCGGCGCTGCGGATGGGCGACGACGCGTAGGCGTCCAAGGCTAAGCAGCGCAGCGCTTAGCTGAGGCTAGCGCCAAGCCGGACGGCGACATAGCGGGCTCGTATTCGTCCGTGTCGCGCGAGAACGGCGCTTTGCCACGGCGAAGCTGCGGCCGCATTCGAACGCCACTCCGCTACTTCTTGTTCTCCCGCGAAGGCGGGAGCCCAGGCTGGATCCCCGCCTTCGCGGGGAAACAAGCTGTTCTCGTCTTTACGGAACAAGCGCCGAACCAATCCGAGATGGTTGAGCGGCTTTGCAATGTTGTGAGCCAAACCCCGAATGCCTGCCCGTGGCTGGACGGCGCATCGCGATACGTTGCCGTCACTCGTACGTCGCGACCCCAAACGCGATGTAGCCGATGCACAGGATAATCCGCGTCAGCCACGCCGCTTCGCCGTGCAGTACGACGCTCGCTGCAATCGCGGCGATAAATGCCGCCATGATCGCCCAAGTCTGCCAGGCGAAAGGGAACGGGAAGATGTCGCCCGTCGCACTGGGCTCGAACCAACCCGAACGCCGAATGGTCAGCCAAAATCGCATCACGAAGTCCATAGGGCGAAGCTAGCATGGCGTTTCCGCTTCCTGCCATCGGCAAAAATATCGCACCGTATCGCAAACCTGCAATCACCCAAAACGCCGTAACCAACTGTCATCATACCAACACAATCCCGGCCTAACCGCCCAACCGGGGAGTGAGCGTCGCGAGGCGTCGTCGGGCCGTCCGGGGAGGGCGCTCGATGGCGCGTAGCGACGTTGAGTATTGGGATGTGCGGCCGGTCGTCAGGGACGCCGCCGCACTATTGGGGAATATCATCTTGAAGATTTCGGTCGTTAAGTCGGCGTTGATGCTCGGCGTCGCGTTTGGTTCGGTTGTGGGTGGCTCGACTGCGTTCGCGCAGGCCGCGCCGGTCCAGGATCAGCCCCAGACTCAGGCTGGGCAGTCTGCTCCCGAGGAAGGCTTGGACGACATCGTCGTCACCGCCGAGCGCCGCTCGGAAAACCTCCAGAAGGTGCCGCTCTCGGTCGGCGTCGCGTCGGGCGATGCACTGCGCGCCTATACCGCAGGCGGCGACGACACGCTGCTCGCGCTGTCGGGTCGCGTCCCCGGCCTGTACGTTGAATCGACCACCGGCCGTATCTTCCCGCGCTTCTATATCCGCGGCCTCGGCAACATCGATTTCTACCTCGGCGCATCGCAGCCGGTCACGATCATCCAGGACGACGTGATCCTCGAGCATGTCGTGCTGAAGTCGAACCCGGTGTTCGACGTCCGCCAGGTCGAAGTCCTGCGCGGTCCGCAGGGCTCGCTGTTCGGCCGCAACACCACCGCCGGCATCATCAAGTTCGACACGAACAAGCCGACCAACGACTTCGAGAGCCGTGCATCGGCCTCGGTCGGCAGCTATGGCAGCGTCAGCCTCGATGCGGGCGTCGGTGGTCCGCTGATCAAGGACCTCCTCTCGATCCGCCTGTCGACGTTGCTCCAGCATCGCTCGGATTACATCGACAACGCCTATGCTGGTGTAAGCCAGGACAGCACCGCGACGCCGCGCAAGGACGCGATGGGCGGCTTCGACGATCGCAACGTCCGCGTACAGCTTGCGCTGACACCGGGCGAGCGCTTCACCCTCGACCTGTCTGGCCACGCGCGCTGGTATGACGGCACCTCGACGCTGTTCCATCGCGGGGCGCTCAAGAAGGGTTCGAACGACGTCTCCGCCGAGCCGCGCAACACCGTGTCGCTCGACGAGGGTAACGACAACCCGCAGAGCTACAACACCTATGGCGGCTCGGCGCGTGCGTCCTACGACTTTGGTCCAGCCACGCTGACCTCGATCACCGCATACGAGACCACGTCCGGGTTCAGCCGCGGCGATACCGATGGTGGTGCGGGCGCGAACTTCCCGGTCCGCGGCGTCGCCAACGGCTTCGGCCAGTCGCAGGGCCAGATCCGCGATCTCGATCAATGGTCGCAGGAAGTGCGCGTTGCCGGCACCCCCGGTGGCCGTTTCAACTGGCAGCTCGGTGGCTTGTACTTCGACAACCGCGACATCACCGATTTTTATCAGCGGACGTTCTTCCTGACGACGGCGGCGCGCAATCCCAACAACTGGGTGCGGTTGCATGACGTCAACACCTCGTGGGCGGGCTTCGGCCAGGTCAGCTACGAGCTGATGGACAAGGTGACGGTAACGCTCGGCGGGCGCATCACCGAGGACAAGAAGCGTACGCAACTGCTGAAGACCGTTCAGAATGCGGCTGGCGTCAATCAGTATCCGACCAACTTCCGCCGCGACGTCACGCTGAAGTCGACCAAGCCGAGCTGGGATGCGAGCATCCTGTACCAGGCGAGCCCCGACATCAGCCTCTACTCGCGCGTTGCCCAAGGCTTCCGCGGACCGACGATCCAGGGTCGTTCGGCGGTGTTCAACTCCGACTTCTCGACCGCAAATTCCGAGACGATCCTGTCGTGGGAGACGGGGATCAAGACGCGCCTGCTCGACAATACGCTGACGCTCAACGCCACGGTGTTCGGCTACCGCGTCAACGACATTCAGCTGAACGGCAACGACGTCAACGGCAACGGCATCCTGTTCAACGGCAACAAGGCCGAGGCGTACGGCATGGAAGCCGAGGCTAATTGGAAGCCGGTACCGAACCTCACGCTGGGCGCCGGCCTCAGCCTGTTGCACAGCGCGATCCGGGACAAGACGACCGAGGTGCAGATCTGCGCGCTCAACAACGTCGTGGTCTGCACGCCCTCGGCGCCGGTCCGCGCGGTTCCCGGCGCTTTCGGTACGACGTACTTGGTCAAGATCGACGGCGAGCCGCTGCCGAACGCGCCGGAATACAATGTCGACCTCACCGCGCGCTACGACCAGCCGCTCGGCAATGGCGGTCGCGCGTTCATCGCGGGCGACTTCAACATCCAGGGCTACACGCAGTTCGTGCTGTACAAGACCAAGGAGTTCACCGCGAACGGCAACTTCGAGGGCGGCCTGAAGATCGGTTATGCCGCACCGGACGATGCGTATGAGCTGGCCGTATTCGCCCGCAACATCACCGGCGAGAAGAACCTCAAGGGCGTGATCGAGAACTACATGGCGGCGGTATTCAACGAACCGCGGATCATCGGCGTCTCGCTCAGCGGTAAGTTCCGCTGATTTCTTCCCCCCCTCTAGCAAGCGGGAGGGGCCGGGGGTGGGCTCGCGCTATTGTCAAGCGCGGCGTGCGTTCGAGCCGGGCGCCCACCCCTCGGTCCCCTCCCGCTTGCGGGAGGGGATGCAGTGAGGTCTGCGTCGCTACCTAACGCCCGCGTGACGCATTTTTCAGCAGCGCGGGCGCAAACGGCATTGTAGCGAAATGTTGCGGCGAGTTGCCGTTTTCCTTCGACCGGTTGATACTCGCTCCATGTCGCTCAATCCCGTATTCTATGATGCAAGCGGCCGTCGTCGTCGGCGGTTCACCTTTGGCGTCGCGGCGTTCATCGCCCTGCTGCTGCTGTCGATCGCGATGTTCGCCGTCTCGATCGGCGCGGTGCCAACCGCGCCGCTGCTCCCGATCGAGCCAGAGCATCCCGCGCTTCACAAGCTCCCCGCACCACGCGGCGGCATCCTCCGCGAGACCCGGCGCGACCTCAATTACTACGCCAAGCAGCTGTTCGGGACGAGCGCGGCCAAGCCCGGTGTCGGCAACGGCGCCAACCCGCCGCTCGCGATCGCCTTTCACGCGCCGTGGGACGAAGCCAGCACGGCGAGCCTCGCGCGGCACGTCGAACAGCTCGACTGGCTGATCCCCGGCTGGGTCTCGATCACCGGCAAGGATCACCACATCACCGTGTTCCGCGACCAGGCCGGACGCGACATCCTCAACAAGGCGGTCCACCGGCCGATGATCCTGCCCATGGTGCAGAACGCCGTCGACGGGAATTGGGACGGCGCCGGTAGTGCCGTGCTGTTCGCCGACCCGAAGGCCCGTGCCGCTTTCCTCGACAAGCTGGTGCCGTTCCTCAGCGCGAACCATGCCGGCGGCGTGTTCTACGATTTCGAGGACCTGCCCGCATCGGCGCAGCCCAATTACCGCGCCTTCCTCGCCGAAACGCGCGCGCGCTTTGCCCCGCGCGGTTGGGTCGTTGCGATCGCGGCGCCGGTCGCCAACCCAGACTGGAACCTGCCCGCCTACGCCAAGGTGACCGACAAGGTCTTCCTGATGGCCTATGACGAGCACGAGACGAGTGGCGCGCCGGGGCCGATCGCGTCGCAACGCTGGTTCGCGCGCATGGTCGCCGACGCTGCTCGTGGTATCCCCCCCGCCAAGCTGGTCGTCGCGATCGGCTCCTACGCGTATGACTGGCACGCGGGTGCGGACAGTGGCAACGGCGATGCGCTCGATGTCGAGGAGGCTTGGCAGGCTGCAGCGGACTCGGGGACCGTCCCGACTTTCGACAAGACCAGTGGCAACAGCAGCTTCGCCTATTCGGAGGGCGGGGTGCAGCATCAGGTTTGGCTGCTCGACGCGGCGTCGGCGTACAACCAGATCGCGTTCCTGCAAAAGGCGGGCCTCGGCAGCGTCGCGCTGTGGCGTCTCGGCTCCGAGGATCCCGGGCTCTGGTCGATCTGGGGTCGCGATCATCGGAAACTGCCGATCCCCGATTCGATCGATAACATGCCAGCCGGCACCAACGTCGATATCGAAGGCAGCGGCGAGATCCTCAAGATCGCCGCCGAGCCCGTCACCGGTATTCGCGACGCGGTCCCGGCGAAGGACGGGACGATCGCCGACGTCAACTTCACGCGCATGCCGTCGCCTTATGTCGTGGTCCGAACCGGTTATCGCCCGAAGCAGCTGGCACTGACCTTCGACGACGGGCCCGATCCCGAATGGACGCCGCAGATTCTCGACATTCTCAAGCGCGAACACGCCCCCGCGACGTTCTTCGTCATCGGCGAGAACGCGCTCACCGAACGGCCTTTGCTCCAGCGCATGGTCGACGAAGGCCATGAGATCGGCAGCCACACCTACACGCACCCGAACCTCGCCAACGTCTCGCAGCGGCAGGTGAAGTACGAGCTGAACACGACGCAGCGGCTGTTCCAGGCGTTCACCGGGCGCTCGCTCCGGCTGTTCCGCGCACCCTATTTCGGCGATGCCGAGCCGAGCACCGCGGACGAAATCCTGCCTGCTCTCGAAGCACAGCAGCGCGGCTATATCTCGGTCGGTCTCCACGTCGACCCCGACGACTGGAAGCGGCCGGGTGTGCAGGCGATCATCGACCGGACCATCGCGGGCGTCGAGGCGGGCAATCCCGAGCGTAGCGGCAACGTCATCCTGCTGCACGATGCTGGCGGCAACCGCGCCGAGACCGTCGCCGCACTCCCGATCATCATCGAACGGTTGCGGGCGATGGGCTACAGCTTCGTCTCCGTCTCGACGCTCGCCGGGCTGTCACGCAACCAGTCGATGCCGGTGATTTCATCGAGCGACCGTGTTGCGGCGGTCGCCGATCTCGCGCTGTTCAGCACGCTCGGCGGCATCGTCGTCGCGCTCCGCTGGATCTTTGGCATCGCGATCACGATCGGCATCATCCGCGCTCTGGCCCTGTCGGCGCTCGCGCTGATCCAGGCGCGCCGTGAGTTGAAGACGGTATTCCCGGCGATCGATCCGTCGCGGTTCGTCACGGTGATGATCCCCGCGTTCAACGAGGAGCGCGTGATCGTCCGCGCCGTCGAGGGCGTGCTGGCCTCGAACGACGTCGCGATCGAAGTGATCGTGATCGACGACGGCTCAAGCGACGGCACCAGCCGCGTCGTCGCCGAAGCGTTCGCCGGCGACGACCGCGTTCGCCTGCTGACGTTGGAGAATGGCGGCAAGGCACGCGCGCTCAACCGCGGGCTCGAACTCGCGCGTGGCGAGATCGTGATCGCGCTCGACGCCGATACGCAGTTCGAACCGATGACGATCGCGCGTCTGGCGCGCTGGTTCGACGATCCGAAGCTCGGTGCGGTCGCGGGTAATGCGAAGGTCGGCAACCGCGTCAATTTGATCACCAAATGGCAGGCGCTTGAATATATCACCGCGCAGAACCTCGAACGGCGCGCGCTCGCACGGCTGAACGCGATGACCGTCGTGCCGGGTGCGGTCGGCGCCTGGCGGCTGGAGGCGATCCGCAGCGTCGGCGGCTATCCCGACGACACACTCGCCGAGGACCAGGACCTGACGATCGCGATCCAACGCCACGGCTGGAAGGTGCAGTACGATCAGTTCGCGATCGCCTGGACCGAGGCGCCTGAGACGATGCGCGCGCTCGCCAAACAGCGGTTCCGCTGGGCGTTCGGGACGTTGCAGTGCCTCTACAAGCACCGCTCGGCGATCGGCCGGTCGCACCCTCGCGGGCTTGGCTGGGTCGGGTTGCCGCAAGCGATCGTGTTCCAGATCGTCCTCGCCTCGATCTCGCCGATCATCGATCTCGCGCTGCTAGTTAGCTTCGCTTCGACCTATCTCGCTGTGCAGGCGCATGGCTGGGAGCAGACGAGCCACGACGTCTATACCATGCTCGCCTATTGGCTGATCTTCACCGCGATTGATCTGCTTGCCGCGACGATCGCGTTCGCCTTGGAGCGCAAGGAGCGCTGGCGGCTGCTCTGGCTGCTGATCCCGCAGCGGATCGGCTATCGGCAAGTGATGTACTATGTGGTGCTGAAGGCGATCGCGCAGGCGCTGCGGGGGCCACTGGTCGGCTGGGGCAAGCTGGCGCGGACCGGGCGGGTCACCGCGAACTAGGCGCGCAACGTATCGAACCGACTGGCGTTATGGCCCGGCGCTATATATCGGTACGCGCAAAGTTCGAGAGGTAGGTGGCATGCGGTATCTGACGACGGCGCTGGTGATGGCGGCAAGTCTTGGGGCGACGGGTGCTCAGGCGCAACAGCGCCCTCCGTTGGTGCTCGCTGCCGCGTCGTTGCAGGAGTCGCTGACTGCCGCCGCCGATGCATGGGCGAAGAAGGGGCATGTGAAGCCGACGATCTCGTTCGCGGCATCGTCGGCGCTCGCGCGGCAGGTCGAGTCCGGCGCGCCGGCGGATTTGTTCGTGTCGGCGGACGAGGATTGGATGAACGCACTCGCCGCGAAGAACCTGATCGTCGCCAGCACGCGCGTGACGTTCCTCGGGAACCGCCTCGTCGTCGCGGCGGCGGCCGGGAGCAAGGTGCGGATCCCGGTGCGCCCGCCCGCTGCGCTCGTTCGCGTACTGACCGCCGGGCCGTTGGCGATGGCGGATACCGCCGTGCCCGCCGGAAAATACGGGCAGGCATCGCTGGAAAAGCTCGGCGTTTGGACGCAGGTTTCACCGAAGGTGGTGCGCGCGGAAAATGTCCGCGCGACGCTGGCGCTGGTCGAGCGTGGCGCGGCGCCGCTCGCGATCGTCTACGCCACCGATGCCAAGGCATCGGCCAAGGTTCGTATCGCCGGCGTCTTCCCGGAGACAACGCATCCCCTGATCACCTATCCGATCGCACGGCTGAAGACGTCGACGAACCCGGAGGCGGAAGGCTTCCGCCGCTTCCTCGTCTCGCCTGCGGGTAAGGCGATCTTCGTCCGCTACGGGTTCTCCGCGCGCTAGTGCTCGACGCGACCGAATGGGGGATCGTCGCGCTGTCGTTGCAGGTCGGCGGCGTCGCGATGGCGGTGACCTTGCCGATCGCGTTCGCGCTCGCTTGGTTGCTCGCGCGCGTCCGTTTTCCGGGCAAAGTCGTCGTCGATGCGGCGATCCATCTGCCGTTGGTCGTGCCGCCGGTCGTGACCGGTTGGCTGCTGTTGCTCGCGTTCGGTCCCAATGGCCCGATCGGTGCTTGGTTGCAGGACTGGTTCGGCGTGACGGTCCTGTTCCGCTGGACCGGCGCGGCGATCGCGGCGGGCGTCATGGCGCTGCCGTTGATGGTCCGCGCGATGCGGATCTCGATCGAAGCGGTTGACAGGCGGCTCGAGAATGCCGCGCGGACGCTGGGCGCGGGGCCGTGGCGCGTGTTCTGGACGCTGACGTTGCCGCTCAGTATCCCAGGCGTATTGGCCGGTGCGGTGCTCGGGTTCGCGCGTTCGATCGGCGAGTTCGGCGCGACGATCACCTTCGTCTCCAATGTGCCCGGCGAGACGCAGACCTTGCCGCTGGCGATCTATTCCGCGCTCCAGCAACCCGGCGCCGATGCACTTGTGTGGCGATTGTCCTGCGTATCTGTAGGCTTGTCGTTGATCGCATTGATTGCGTCGGAACTGTTGACGCGCCGTGCGGGGCGAGGTCTCCATGTCCTTTGAGATCGATATCGAGAAACGGCTCGGCGACATGCAGGTGTCGTTGACGCTGGAGGCTGGCGAGGGGGCAACGGTGCTGTTCGGCCCGTCGGGTATCGGCAAGTCGAGCGTGCTCAACATGGTCGCCGGGCTGCTCCGCCCCGATCGGGGGCGGATCGCGGTCGATGGCGAGGCGCTGTTCGATTCAGCCAAGCCAAGCGATGTCGACGTACCCCCCGAGCGTCGGCGTGCCGGCTATGTGTTCCAGGACGCGCGCCTGTTCCCGCACATGCGCGTTCGTGCGAACCTGCTCTACGGCGCCGGCCACGAGCAGGACGAGTTCGAGGACCGGATCGCATTCCTCGGCATCGCTCACCTCCTCGATCGCTGGCCCCGCACGCTGTCGGGCGGTGAAGCGCAACGCGTCGCGATCGGTCGTGCGCTACTCAGCCGCCCGCGCTTCCTGCTGCTCGACGAACCTTTATCGTCGCTGGATCGTGCTCGACGTGAGGAAGTGCTCGTCGCGATCGAACACGTCCGCGACGTCCTGAAGCTGCCGATCCTGATGGTGACTCACGACCCGGCCGAGGCGGAACGGATCGGGACGCAAGTGGTGCAAATGTAACGGTGACCGTCCCTAAACCATCAGGAAGGGAGACGGTCAACGGCTTATTCTAGCGCGCGCGTAAACAGGCGGGCGAGACGGGCGGAAAAGGCACGGGCGTCGACCGGGCGTTCACCGTCGGCGATCTGGGCCTCGTCGAACAGCAAATGCGCCGCGTCCTCACGCAACGTCGCATCTGCGTCGCCAAGCGCCGCCAGCTTTGCGACCAGCGGACTGGTCGGATTGATCTCCAGTACCGGCTTGGCCGCGGGGGGCGCCTGACCGCTCATGGCGAGGATGCGTTCGAGCTGGCGATCCATGCCGCTGTCTGCCGCGACGAGACACACCGCGCTGTCGGTCAAGCGCTCCGATGCGCGCACGTCCGACACGGCATCCGCAAGAGTCGCCTTGACGAAGGCAATGAAGTCGGCAACCTCGGGCGCTGCATCGGACTTAGGCTGCTCGGCCCCATCGACCAGCGGGATCATCCCGAGATCGGCAGCACCTTGCGTTACCGACTTGAACGGTTTGCCGTCGTGATCGATGCCCGCCGTGACCCAGAACCCGTCGACCGAGTCCGGCAGCAACAGCACTTCGATCCCACGCGCGCGGAACCCTTCGAGCTGCGGCGAGGCTTCGAGGCGGTCGAGATCGGTCCCCACCGCGTAATAGATCGCGGTCTGGTTGTCTTTCATTGCCGCGACGTAATCGGCGACCGAACGCCATGCGCCGCCGGACGTCGTGGTCTTGAAGCGCGCGAGCTTGAGCAGCGCCTCGCGCCGTTCGAAATCCTCGTACAGCCCCTCCTTCAGGACCGCGCCGAAATTGTCCCAGATCTTGGCATAGGCCTCGGCATCGCGCGTCGCGAGCTTGTCGAGGTCGGACAACACGCGTCCGGTCACGCCCTTGCGGATCGCAGCGAGCATCGGGCTTTCCTGGATCATCTCGCGCGAGACGTTCAGCGGAAGGTCGGACGAATCCACCAGTCCGCGCATGAAGCGGAGATAGCGCGGCAATACCTCGGCATCGTCGGTGATGAAGACGCGTTTGACGTACAACTTCATGCGGCCGTTGCGGTCGGGATCGAACAGGTCGAACGGCTTCGCCCCCGGCACATAGGCGAGCACCGTATATTCGTGCAGCCCTTCGGCGCGGTAATGAAGCGTCAGCGCGGGTTCGTCATACTGGCCAGAGACGCTGCGGTAGAAATCGGCATAGTCCTCCCCCGATATATCCGCCTTCGGCTTGGTCCAGAGCGCGGCACCGTCCGCGATATCGACCGGCTCGGCATCGGGCTTTTCGCGCAGCGTGATCGGCACCGGGACGTGCCCCGACTGATCCTTGATGAGGCGCTCGACGGTGAAACGGTCGGTGTAGGTGGTCGCGTCTTCGAGCAGGTGGAGCACGACGCGGGTGCCACGGGCAGGGGCGTCGGCGGTCGGCACGTCGACGATCGTGTAGGTGCCGAGGCCGTCCGACGACCAGAGCGAGGCGATGTCCGCGCCAGCGCGCCGCGAGATCACGTCGACCTTCGATGCGACCATGAACGCGGAATAGAAACCGACGCCGAACTGGCCGATCAACTGCGCGCCGTCGCTTCCGCTCGACGCAGCGATCCGGTCCATGAACGCCTTGGTGCCCGAGCGCGCGATCGTGCCGAGCGCTTCGCCCATGTCCTCGGCGGTCATGCCGATGCCGTTGTCCTCGATCGTCAGCGTCTTGGCGTCGGGATCGAGCGTGATCGCGATCGCCAGCCGGGTCTCGTCGCCAAGCAACTCGGGGGCGCTCAACGCCTCGTACCGCAGCTTCTCGCACGCATCGGCGGCGTTCGAGATGAGTTCGCGCAGGAATACGGTCTTATCCGAATAGACCGAATGCACCATCATGTGGAGCAGCCGCGCGACGTCCGCCTCGAAGGCGTGGGTCTCGGGCGCGGACGTCTCGGCAGCGGAAGCGGTTTCGATGGTCATAGGATGTAACAGGTCTCTTGGTGAAATGATCAGTCCGAGAATTGGCCGGAGCACGTACCGAATTCAAGGCCCGCGTGTTCGCACGGGTTGTCGCCACAAGATCGTCACCGCGGCGTTAAAGATTTCATTTGCGTTACACGCCAAAGCAATGTTCAATCCGAATCGTCCAGTCAAAAGATGCAACGTGTCGAGATATCGCGTGCAAAGGAACGATGTGTTCTTTTGTGATCGCTGTCCGACGTCCATCGGGGCTGACGGGGGATGATGATCCTGCAAGGCTGCTGACGGGTTCGACCCGCCGGCAATTCTGATGTTCGGCAAACCCAGGGGGGTGCCGTTTCGGGGGGCCTTGATGACTAGACACGGTGTGATGACACGCAGGACCTTGTTGGGCCGGCTTGGCCTGATGGGAGGCTTGAGCGCAACGCTTGGCGCAATGCAGGCTTTGGGTTTTACCAATGGATTGATCGGTACCTCGCAGGCGGAGGGGCTGGCGATGTTGCCGCCGGGGGTCGGCAAGGGAACGCATGTCGTCGTGCTCGGGGCCGGGATCGCCGGGCTGACCGCGGCATACGAACTCGAACAGGCAGGCTTCCAGGTCACGTTGCTCGAAGCGCGAGACCGGGTCGGTGGGCGCGCCTGGACGGTGCGTGACGGCGACAAGATCGAGATGATCGGGGAGCAGGCGCAGACTGCCAAGTTCTCCGACGGAATCTACTTTAACGCGGGGCCTGCGCGTATCCCGAGCTTTCACCAGGGACTGATCGGGTACGCGAAGAAGTTCGACGTGCCGCTGGAGGTCGAGGTGAATTCCAGCCGCTCGGCCTATGTGATGGGCGAGAACGGCAGCAAAATTCGCATGCGGACCGCGATCAACGACATGCGCGGCCACATCGCCGAACTGTTGGCGAAGGCGATCAACCAGGGTGCGCTCGATCAGTCGGTGACGGCGGCGGACAAGCAGAAATTGCTGCCGTTCCTCAAGACGTATGGCGATCTCGGCACCGACTATGCGTTTGCGGGCACCGAGCGATCGGGGTTCGGGACTGCACCGGGGGCAGGCGTCACCTTCTCGTCGGCGGGCAGCGCGGTGCCGATGGACCAGTTGCTGGCGAACGAACGGCTGCCGATGACGCTGTTCGAGGACAATCTCTACATGCAGGCGACGATGTTCGAGCCGGTCGGGGGGATGGACCGTATCCACGCCGGGTTCGATCGCCATCTGCGCCGTCCGGCGATCCGCGGTGCCGAGGTCACGAAAGTCCGTCACACCGCCCGCGGCGTCGACGTGGTCTACCGCGACAAGGCAAGCGGCGTGGTCGACACCGTGAAGGCGGATTACATCATCTGCACGATCCCGTTCCCGGTGCTCGCGACGATCGATACCGACTTCTCGCCCGCGCTGAAGAAGACAATCGCCGGGGTGGTCTACGATCACTCTAACAAGGTCGCGTTCGAAAGCCCGCGTTTCTGGGAACGCGAACAGATCTATGGCGGCATCTCGTTCGTCGGCGGCCCGACGACCCTGATCTGGTATCCTTCGGCGGGACTGCATTCCGCGCGCGGCATGATCCTCGGCTGTTATTCGTCGGGACCCAACGCCGCCGAGTTCGCCAAGCGGCCGATCGCGGAGCAGATCGCCTTCTCGCGCGGGGTGATCGACCGGCTGCATCCGGGGCATGGCGGCGATCTGGTCAATGGCATCGCGGTGAACTGGCACAAGATCCCGTACAGCCTGGGGCCGTGGCCCGACTGGAACGCGGGCAGCGCCAATGGGCGGCAGGAGGGGCATATCGATACGCCCGAGTTTCGCCTGCTCCAGCAACCCGACGGCCGTGTCTATTTCGCCTCCGCCGCACTCAGCCAGACGCCGGGCTGGCAGGAGGGCGGCATTCAGTCCGCGCAAGGGCAGGTCGTCGCGTTGGCTAAACGCGTCGCGGCGCAGGGCGCCAACCGGGCTGTACTGGGTTCACGCGATGTAAGACGCGCAGCCTAACACCAGTGCCTCAAGGCAAAACGTTGCATATTAGTGACAGTGTCAACAATAGTTGTGTATTAAATCTTCATTAGATCCGAATCAGTTGTCACGCATCTTCCTATAGTCAATCCTGACCAAGGTTAAGTACTTAAGATAATCAGGGTATGGAACTGCGAAATGGTGTTTCGTGGATCGGGTAACTGTTAATAGATGGCATAAGATCATCGAAGAATATTGAGGATGGCTGAAGGCGCTCAACAATAAGGGGGGAAACCTTATGCGGATCGTTACCAGCATTTCACGCGGCGCACTTATCATGGCGCTCGCCAGCGCCGGACACATGACGGCCTCCGCGCAAACCGCGTCGGTTACCGTGACCGATCCCCAGACTGGATCATCCGAGATACCCGACGACATCATCGTCACCGGCACGCGCGCGACAGGCATTACCGCGGCCGAAAGCGCTGCCCCGATCAAGGTGCTCGACGCCGAACTCATGAGCCATGTCGGCCAGCCCAATCTCAACCAGGTGCTGACCCAGCTCGTACCGTCGTTCACCGCGCAGGCGTTCGGCGGCGACACCGCCAACCTCACGCTGTCGGCGCGATTGCGTGGGTTGAGCCCGAACCACACGCTCGTGCTGATCAACGGCAAGCGACGACACGGCACCTCGAACCTCGCCGTCCTCGGCGGACCCTACCAGGGCGCGGCGACCGCCGATCTCGACCTGATCTCGCCAGCGTCGATCAAGCGCATCGAGGTGCTGGAGGATGGTGCCGCCGCCCAATATGGCTCGGACGCTATCGCCGGCGTCATCAACGTCATTCTGAAGGACGACAAGGAAGGCGGCGACGCATCGCTGACCGCGGGAGAGAATTACGATACCGGCGGCCGCACCTATGGGGGAAGTCTGCACCTCGCGACCAAGGTCGGTGAAAACGGCTTCATCAACGTCACCGGCTTCTACCGCTATCATGACTTCACGCAGGTCGGCGGGCTCGATCGACGCGTCACCGATATCAACGGCAAGCTGCTGACGAGCGCGACGACGCCGTCGATAACGCCGCTTCAGCAAAGTCTTTATCCGGGGATGTCCGACTTTCCCTACGTGAACAAGATTAGCGGCGATGCGCAGTCGCGCCTCATCAACCTCCAGTATAACTCGGCGTATGATTTCGGCGGTATCGAGGCGTACAGCTTCGGCACCTATTCACGCCGGGTCGCCAGCGCCTATGAGAATGTCCGGGTGCCGACCCGCGTATCGCGCACCGTCGCGGGCGTGACGACCTATTTCGATCCCGAGGGCGATAGCCCGGTCAACGGCTTTTCCCCGCGGGAGAAGATACGCGAGGAGGACATGGCGTTCACCGGCGGCGTCCGCGGTGACGTCAGCGGCTTCCACTACGACCTGTCGTCGACGTTCGGACAGGACAAGAACGAGATCTATACCGTCAATTCGGCAAACGCCTCGCTCTACGCGGATACCGGCTTTACGCCGACCACCTTCTACAACGGCTTTTTCAAATCGAGCGAGCTGACCGTCAACGCCGATTTCACGCATGAGATCGAAGCGGGCATGGCGGCACCGATCAACCTCGCTTTCGGTGGCGAGTATCGCAAGAACGTCTACGAGATCGGCGCGGGCGATGCTGCGTCCACCTACAAGGAAGGCGGGCAGTCCTATCCCGGTTTCCGCAGTTCGGATGCGGGCGTCAACGGACGGAATTCGCAGGCGGGCTATGTCGATGTCGCGCTGATGCCGGTCGAGGGCTGGAAAGTCGATGTCGCCGGTCGGTACGAACATTACTCCGATTTCGGCAGCAAGTTCATCTACAAGGGCACGACCCGCTACGACTTCTCCGATGCGTTCGCACTGCGGGGCACGTTCTCGACGGGGTTCCGTGCACCGACGCTGGCGGAATCGTTCTACTCCGCGACCAACGTCTCGCCGACCTCCGCGTTCGTGCAATTGCCAGCCAATTCGGCAGCGGCCAAACTGCTCGGTTTCGCCAATCTGAAACCTGAGAAATCGACCAACTACAGCCTAGGCACGGTCATCCGGCCGGTGCCGCGCCTGACGATCACGATCGACGCGTACCAGGTGAAGATCGAGGATCGTATTCTCGGCACGGGATCGCTGTTCGGCGGCGGTGGTGCGACCTCGCCGATCAACGTCAACTTCCCCGTGGTGACCGCGGCGATCCGTGCGAACGGCAACGTGCTCGATCCGACGGTGACGCAGACCGGCATCAACATCTTTACCAACGGCGCGGATACCCGGACGCGCGGTATCGATGTCGTCGCCAGCTATGCGAGCGATTTCGGCGAGTATGGCAATGCCACCTGGACCCTGTCGGGCAACTACAACCAGACCAAGATCACGAAGGTCATGTCGGCCCCACCGCTGGTCAACGTGCTCGGGCAGACGATCACGGTGCCTCTGTTCGATCAAGGCGCCCGCGCCAATATCGAGACCGCATCGCCGCGGGTGAAGGTCATCGGATCGACCTTCTATTCGATCGAGAAATTCTCGATGACCCTGCGCGGTACGGTCTACGGCAAGAGCTCCGCCCGCTACAGCCCGGACGGTGGCACCTTCTACAAGCAGACGATCGGGACTGCATTCATCGGCGACGTCGAACTGAACTTCAAGGCGACCAACGACCTCGAACTGTCGATCGGTGCGAACAACGTCTTCAACAAGAAGTCGCCGACGCTCGGCTTGGTGCCGGGGACGACCAACGCGACCTTGGTCGGCGGCGGCAACCAGCTCGATGCGCCGCTGACGTTCAGCCCGTACGGCATCAATGGCGGCTATTATTATGCGCGCATGAACGTCAGTTTCTAATGTCTGCCGGGCGCCGGAAACATTCGGCGCCCGGTTTCTACGAGGGGATATCTATGACGAAGACTTTTGTTACATCGCTTGCCCTGTTCGCAGCGCTGGTGGGCGCTTCGGTTGCCAGTGCACAGACCCCCAAATCCGGCATCGTCCGCCATACCAATACGCCACCGGGGCTGATTCTGCAGGGTGTCACCGTGCCGGCGGGGGCGAAGATGCTGTATCTTAGCGGGCAACTGGCGGCGCCGATCGATCCCGCAAACAAAACGCCGCCGGCGCAGCTGACGACCGCCGATTTCGGCGATACCAAGACGCAGACGATCAGCGTGTTCACCAAGATCAAGACGATCCTGGCCGCGCAAGGCTATGCGATTAGCGATATCATCAAGCTGACCGTGTTCGTCGCGGGCGACCCGAAGCTCGGCGGCAAGATGGACTTTGCCGGCATGAACGACGCGTTCAAGATGTATTTCGGGACGGCGGAGAACCCCAACACCGTCGCGCGATCGACCGTCCAGGTTGCGGCTCTCGCAGGGCCGGCGTTCCTGGTCGAGATCGAGGCGACGGCGGCGAAATAAAATCACGCGGGGGACGGCCAGTGTTCGCTTTCGATATCAGGTGCTTGGTCCGATCGCGCGGATCATCGAGCGCGACGAGCGACCGGATCGACGCCAGATCGGATGCGTAACGAATTGACGCTTTCGGTAGTGCGTGGGACGATGTCGAACACACCGGATCGGAGACCGCCATGCTCGTCCCCCAGATCGTTCACGGACTGATCCTCGCCTTTGTCATCGGCATCGTCGCGGGGTTGCGCGCGATGCTGGCGCCTGCCGCGGTAGCCTGGGTTGCGAGCAAGGGTATGCTGCCGTTGCAGGGCACGTGGTTGGCGTTCCTCGGCTACCGGTTCACGCCGTGGATCTTCACGCTGCTCGCGGCCACCGAACTCGTCACCGATCAGCTGCCGTCGACGCCCAGCCGCAAGGTGCCGCCGCAGTTCGCCGCGCGCCTGCTGACGGGCGGGGTGTCGGGCGCTGCCGTGGGGTACGGCATCGGTGCGCCGTTGCCGGGGATCGTTCTCGGGATCGTCGGTGCGGTCTTCGGAATTTATGGCGGCGCGGCCTTGCGGGCGCGACTGGCGGCAACGTTCGGCAGCGATCGACCGGCCGCGCTCATCGAGGATGCGATCGCGATCCTCCTGGCGGTGCTGGTGGTGCTGTCGATCTGATGCGGAATTTCGATGCGATCATCGTCGGTGCCGGGCAGGCCGGGCCACCGCTGGCAGGCCGCCTGACCGCCGCGGGCATGGCGGTCGCGCTGATCGAGCGGAAGCTGGTCGGCGGGACGTGCGTCAATACCGGCTGCATGCCGACCAAGACGCTGGTGGCGAGCGCCTATGCCGCGCACCTTGCACGACGTGCAGCGGATTTCGGGATCGCGACCGGTAACGTCACGGTCGACATGCCTGCCGTCGCGGCGCGCGCGCACAAGGTCGCGATGGATGCGCGATCGGGCAACGAGCGCTGGCTCGAGGGTATGGCCGGGCTCACTTTCCTCCGCGGCCACGCCCGCTTCACCGGACCGCGGACGATCGCGGTCGACGGCGAGGAGATGACCGCGCCGCGCATCTTCCTCAACGTCGGCGGGCGGGCGATCGTGCCCCACATGCCCGGTGTCGGCGACGTGCCGCATCTCGACAATACCGACATGGTCGCGCTGGAGCAGATTCCCGCGCATCTCGTCGTCGTCGGCGGAAGCTATGTCGGGCTTGAGTTCGCGCAGATGTACCGAAGGTTCGGCGCCGCGGTGACCGTGGTCGAGCGCGGCGAACGCCTGATCGGGCACGAGGATGCCGACGTGTCCGACGCTGTGCGCAGCATATTGGAGGACGAAGGAATCGCGGTGCGAACCGGCGCGAGCTGTATCGCGTTCGCGCGCCATGCGGACGACGTCGCGGTATCGGTCGATTGCCAGGCCGGCGATCCGAAGGTGATCGGCAGCCACGTGCTGCTGGCGGTCGGCCGGCGCCCCAATACCGACGACCTCGGGCTCGATCTCGCCGGGATCGCAACGGACGAGAAGGGTTATGTCACCGTCGACGACATGCTGCAGACCAACGTGCCGGGCGTATGGGCGTTGGGCGATTGCAACGGGCGCGGCGCGTTCACGCATACCGCGTATAACGATTTCGAGATCGTCGCGGCGAACCTGCTCGATCATGACGACCGGACGCTGAGCGAGCGGCTGGTCGGCTATGCGCTCTATACCGATCCGCCGCTCGGCCGCGTGGGGATGACGCAGGCGCAGGCGGAGAAGACGGGGCGGCCGATCCTGGTCTCGAAACGGCCGATGACCCGCGTCGGCCGCGCGGTCGAAAAAGGCGAGACGAAGGGGTTTATTAAGATCGTGGCGGATGCGGAAACACAGCGGATTTTGGGAGCGGCGATCCTCGGCACCGGCGGCGACGAGGCGATCCACGGGATCCTCGACATGATGAACGCCGACCAGCCGGTATCCGCGTTGCGCTGGGCGGTGCCGATCCACCCGACCGTATCCGAACTGATCCCGACGCTGTTGCTCGAGCTCGAACCGGTGGTGCAGACATGAGCGATCTCGGCGCGCGCGACCACCAGATGTTTCCGGTGCTCAACGCGGAACAGCTTCAGACGGCAAAGCGCTTTGCGAGCGGTCCGGCGCGCGTGTTTGCCGCGGGCGAGCAGGTCTATGCGATCGGCGAGCACGGCGTCGCGGCATGGCTCGTGCTCGAAGGAACGATCGACGTCGTCCGTCGCGATGGGCTCAGCCACGAGGCGCCGATCACTACGCACGGCCCCGGGCAGTTGACGGGCGAGGTCAACCAGCTTGCCGGGCGCCCGACGATCGCTGGCGGCACGGCTGGCCCCCAAGGCTGTACCGCGCTGCCGTTCGATCCGGTGCATCTGCGCGCGCTGATGGTCGGCTCGGCGGACGTCGGCGAGATCGTGATGCGCGCGTTGATCCTGCGCCGCGTCGGCCTGATCGAGCAGGGCAGCGGGGGGACGGTGATCGTCGGCCTGCCGGACAGTCCCGACGTCGTCCGGCTACAGGGGTTTCTCACGCGATCGGGCTATCCGAACATCGTCCTCGATGCGGCATCCGACGACGAAGGCCGTGCATTGGTCGAGCGGACCGGCGTCGCGTCGAGCGATCTGCCGCTCGTAGTCTGTCCCAACGGTACGGTGCTCAAAAGGCCGTCTGATATCGAGGTCGCGGCGTGCCTCGGGATCACGCCAGAGCTCGATCCCGACACCGTGTACGACGTCGCGATCGTCGGTGCGGGGCCGGCGGGGCTGGCGGCGGCGGTGTATGCGGCGTCGGAAGGGCTTTCGGTGATCGTGCTCGACGAGCGTGCGATCGGCGGACAGGCGGGGGCGTCGGCTAGGATCGAGAACTACCTGGGCTTCCCGACCGGTATCTCGGGGCAAGCGCTGGCCGGGCGGGCGTTCAACCAGGCGCTGAAGTTCGGCGCGGAGATCGCGATTCCGCTGACCGTCGAACATCTCGATTGCGACGAGGATCGGCCTGCGGGCGACCCGCTCGCGCTCGAACTGCCGGGCGATCGACGCGTCCAGTCGCGGACGGTGATCGTGGCATCGGGCGCGCGGTATCGGCGGCCAAACATCCCCGACCTGGCCGAGTTCGAGGGTGCGGGCGTGTCCTATTGGGCATCGCCGATCGAGGCGCGGTTGTGCGAGGGCGAGGAGGTCGCGCTGGTCGGCGGTGGCAATTCGGCCGGGCAGGCGGTGGTGTTCCTAGCGCCGCGGGTGAAGCACCTGCACCTGATCGTCCGACGCCCTTTGGCCGCGACGATGTCGAAATATTTGATCGACCGCATCGCCGCGCTACCCAACGTGACGATCCGCGTCGGCACCGAGATCGTCGGGCTGGAGGGCGAGCGCGCGACCGGACTGACGGCGGCGATCTTCCGCCAACGCAGCGACGGCGTGGAGACGCGCTGCCCGATGCGACACCTGTTCCTGTTCATCGGCGCGGACCCCAATGCGGGTTGGCTGAAGGGCTGCGTCGACACCGACGACAAGGGGTTCATCGTCACCGGTGCCGCCGCGCTGCCGTTGCAGACGAGCCGCGCGGGCGTGTTCGCGATCGGCGACGTCCGCGCCGGATCGACCAAGCGCGTCGCGGCGGCGGTCGGCGAAGGCGCGGCGGTGGTCGCACAGATCCACACGGTTTTGGCCGACATGGCGGAAAGGCACGCGGAATGAGCTACGGTTGCACGCATATGAATACGATCCGCGACGTGACGCCGAGCGCGAAGGGGTGCGAGGAGTGCCTCCGGATCGGCAGCGAGTGGGTGCATCTGCGGCTGTGCCGGGAATGCGGTCATGTCGGCTGTTGCGACGACTCCCCGCACCGCCACGCGACCGCACACTTCCACGCGACGCGGCATCCGATCATCGAGGGCTACGATCCGCCGGAGGGCTGGGGTTGGTGCTTCGTCGACGAGACGATGGTGGACCTGCCGGACCAGACGTCGCAGGTGGGGCCGATTCCGCGCTATGTTTGAGGGGGGGCATTGTGGTCGAAGCGGTGTGATTCGGCTCTACGAGCTACCCTGCGCGCAAGAAAGTTTAAGACGAACTGCTCACAGGTGCACTACCCCGGCGAAGGCCGGGGCCCAGTTGGCATGGCCTGAGTGACAAAGCGCAAACCTACATCACCGACGTTTCCCAACTGGGCCCCGGCCTCCGCCGGGGAGGTGCCTACTCGGACGAATGGAACTAAGTCGAACCGCTCGCTGGTGCATGCTGAGCGGTGCAAAACCGACGTTGGTACCAAAGGTGATCACCGGTTTACTCCACGTCACTAGATACCCCCCCCCCCGCGCTTGCCTCGCCGCAAACGGACAGGTAGCCGACGCCATCGGTAAAGGCGTGAGTGATCGAAATGCGGCGTTTGATGATCGGCTTCGTAGCCATTGCGGCCTTGGCGACGGCAGGAACGGCGCAGCCGGCAAAGCGGCAGGTTCAGCGCGCCGAACCGGGACCGAAGCCGGGCCTTGTCCGCGTCCGCATCGTCACGTCGGAGGGGCCGATCCTGCTGGCGCTCGACGCCCGCCACGCACCGAAGACGACCGCGAATTTCCTCGCTTATGTCGATGACGGTCGGTTCGACGGCACCGATTTCTACCGCGCGAGCCGACAGAAGTCCGCGCCGAAGTTCGGCTTTATCCAGGCAGGCATCCGCACCGATGCACGAAGGATACTGCCGCCGTTTCCGCTCGAGACCACGGCGATGACCGGGATCAAGCATCTCGACGCGACGATCTCGATGGCGCGGGGGATGACGCCTGCGTCGGCGGGTGGGAATTTCTTCATCACGATCGGCCCGGCGCCAGCGATGAACGCACGCGCGGGCTATCCGGGCTATGCCGCGTTCGGGCATGTCGTCGCGGGAATGGACGTGGTGAAGCGTATCCTCGCCAAGCCGACCGGCGGTGGGATGGACGCGTTCAAGGATCAGATGATCCTGAAGCGGGTCGCTCTGGTGAGTGCGCGGCGGCTGGATGGGATGGCTAAGCCGACTGGGCTGCCGCGGGCGTGGTTGATCGAGACGGGGCCTCAGCGGTGGAGGTGAGGGGTGGGCGGCTGTACGTCGACTAATGTCGCTACGAACGTTTGTCAGTTTGGTCAGGGGAGTCGCGTTTCCCTTACACGATTCTGAAGCAAAGGTGGTTGCCATCGACTTCTACACCGCCCCGGCGAAGGCCGGGTCCAATTGGAAAGGTCAGAGTTATGGCAGTTTGCCTTTAGGTCAGCAGTCCCCTAATCGGGCCCCGGCCTCCGCCGGGGAGGTGCCCTGGAAGTCGTCCTGACAATCAGGCCTGAAACCTCAGTGTCGCAGCCTTATCTGTTCTCCCGCGAAGGCGGGAGCCCAGGATAACGACCGCTACCGCCTGTGATTTCTGGGCTCCCGCGTGCGCGGGGGAGCAAGGAGCTTCAGCGTTACGCCGTCAGGCTAAGCGCAACCGCTTCCGCAACCTTGATACCGTCGACCGCCGCCGAGAGGATGCCCCCCGCATAGCCTGCGCCTTCGCCGGCCGGGAACAGGCCGGCGGTGTTGAGGCTGACGAAATCATCGCCGCGCGTGATCCTGACCGGCGACGAGGTCCGCGTCTCGACCCCCGTGAGCACCGCATCAGGATGATCGTAGCCGGGGATCTCGCGCCCGAACGCCGGCAGTGCCTCGCGCAACGCAGTGATCGCAAACTCCGGCAGGCACTCCGACAGGTCGGTCATGTGGACGCCCGGCTTGTACGACGGGATTACCGACCCCAGCGCAGTCGACGCCCTCCCCGCGAGCAGGTCGCCGATGCGTTGCGCGGGAGCCTTGTAGTTCGAGCCGCCCGCGACATAGGCGCGCGATTCCCAATGGCGTTGCAGCTCGATCCCGGCGAGCGGGTGGCCGGGATAGTCGCGCTCGGGGTTGATGCCGATGACGATCCCCGAGTTCGCGTTGCGTTCGTTGCGCGAGTATTGGCTCATGCCGTTGGTCGCGACGCGGCCCTCTTCGGAGGTTGCGGCGACGACGGTGCCGCCCGGGCACATGCAGAAGCTGTAGACGGTCCGCCCGTTCTTGCAGTGATGCGACAGGCTGTATGCCGCCGCGCCGAGATCGGGATGGCCTGCGCACGGCCCGAACCGGGCTTCGTCGATCCAGGATTGCGGATGCTCGATGCGGACGCCGATCGAGAAAGGTTTCGCCTCGACGTGAACGCCCTTCGCATGGAGCATTTCGAACGTGTCGCGGGCGCTGTGGCCTACCGCGAAGACGACGTGGTTGGCTTCGAGATAGTCGCCGTTGCTCAGGTGGAGGCCGCGGAGTTGACGCGTGCCGGCCTCCTCGACGATGTCGAGGCCGTCGACGCGGGTTGAGAAGCGATATTCGCCGCCGAGCGCCTCGATCGTCTCGCGCATGCTCTCGACCATCGTGACGAGGCGGAAGGTGCCGATGTGCGGGTGCGCTTCGGTCAGGATTTCGGGTGGCGCGCCAGCTTTCACGAACTCAGTCAGGACCTTTCGGCCGAGATGGCGCGGGTCCTTGATCTGGCTCCAGAGCTTGCCGTCGGAGAAGGTGCCGGCGCCGCCCTCGCCGAACTGGACGTTGGATTCGGGGTTGAGGACGCTTTTGCGCCAGAGTCCCCAGGTGTCCTTGGTACGTTCGCGGACGACCTTGCCGCGGTCTAGGATGATCGGGCGGAACCCCATCTGCGCCAGGATCAGCCCCGCGAACAACCCGCACGGTCCGGCGCCGACAACCACCGGACGGGGGCCGGTGTAGCTCGCGCCGCCCTTGGTGACGAAGCGATACCCCGTGTCCGGCGTGCGCTGGACGTGGCGATCCTTGCGGAAGCGCGTGAGGATTGCGTCCTCGTTCTTCAGCGTGACGTCGACCGAATAGACGAGCTGGATGTCCATCTTGTCGCGGGCATCGTGCGCGCGTCTCGCGATGGTGTAGCGGATCAGGTCGCGCGGGGTGACGCGCAGGCGATCGCGGATCGCGGCGGGGAGCGCTTCGTCGGCGTGGTTGAGCGGGAGCTTGAGGTCGGTGATGCGGAGCATGTCGGTCGCTCTAGCGCCGCGCGGCGCGATCCGCCATCGGGTGCAGGAGAGGACATGACCATGCGGACCGACGATGAGCAGAATGCCAAGAGCGCCAAGCGCAAGGAGGTCCACGACCGGATCGTCGCGAGCAAGACGATCGAGAAGGGGCTGGTCATCGTCCACACCGGCAAGGGCAAGGGCAAGTCGACCGCCGCATTCGGTATGGCGGTGCGGATGATCGGGCATGGGCGCAAGGTCGGCGTGGTGCAGTTCGTCAAGGGCGCCATGGCGACCGGCGAGAAGGCGATCTTCGATGCGTTCCCGGAGCTGTGCGAGTTCAAGCCAATGGGAGAGGGGTTCACCTGGGACACGCAGGATCGCGCTCGCGACATCGCGGTGGCACGCGAGGCATGGGACGAGGTGAAGCGGATGATTGCCGATCCGTCCTATGCGATGGTGGTGGCGGACGAGCTGAACATCGTGTTGCGGTATGAGTATCTGCCGGTCGACGAGGTGCTCGCTGTGTTGGCGGCCAAGCCCGAGATGACTCATGTCGTGGTGACCGGGCGGAACGCGCCGGATGCGCTGATCGAGGTGGCGGATCTGGTGACGGAGATGACGCAGGTCAAGCATCCGTTCCGGTCGGGCGTGAAGGCGCAGGCGGGCGTGGAGTTCTAGGCGGGTTCGTACTCTACGGCCCAATACAACCACCGTCCGTCATCCTGACGAAAGTCAGGACCCAGGGTAACGGGCGGTGGCCTTCGTGGCTCTGGGTCCTGACTTTCGTCAGGATGACCGGAGGGCGTGGGGACGGCTGGCAGACTTCTAACCTACGTAGCCGTGCCTTGCGCCGTGTCTTCCTCCCGCCTATCGCTCCGTCCGCGACAGGTTCCCCCGATGCTCACGCGGAGGGGGATGAAAATGGGAACGGGAAACACCCGGCTGCCCCTGCAACTGTACGCGGCGAGCCATCGTGCCTCATGCCATTGGGATAGTCCCGAGAAGGCGGCGCGGACGGCGTTGACCCGCGAGCCAGGAGACCTGCCCGTCGCGGTCGTCTTTCGTCCGGCCAGGGTGCGCCGAACGGACGGGTAACACCCCGAGCGACGACATCGCTTCGCTTCGCGCGGAGGTCGGAGGCGTGCGCCTTTTGATCTTCGTGCGGTGCGGGACCGACTGTCCGAAGGGGTTCCTATGCCAAGTTCACGTCATTCTAAGATCGTCCGGGGACGGACATGCTGAAGCCCGCCGAGGACGGCGTCGCCGTGGTCGCGTGCAACACGTGCCGCCATTCCGCCGACGCGCGCGACGATGGTGACGGCGTGCGGGGTGGCGCACGGCTGGTCATCGCGCTGAAGGCGGTGCAGGCGAGCGATCCTGCCTATGCCGACGTCGCGGTGCAGGAGATGCCGTGCCTGTTCGCATGCCAGGATTTCTGCACGATCCACCTGCGAGCACCCGCCAAGGTAGGCTATGTGCTGGGCCGGTTCGAGCCTACCGAAGACGCCGCGCGCACGATCCTCGATTACGCGCGGCTCTACGGCGAGAGCGCGTTCGGGCAGGTGCCGTTCAAGCAATGGCCGCAGGGGGTGAAGGGCCACTTCATCACGCGTACGCCGCCCGCCGGGTTCGTCGTGGAATGACCTTCTTTCCGACGGCCGGAGCATTTCTGTCATCCTTGCGCGCGTTGCCGCAGCCGGACGAAGCCGCTCGATCGGCGGCGGTGGCGCGTCAGGGGCAACTCACCAAACCGCCGGGTTCGCTCGGGCGGTTGGAAGAGATTGCCGTCTTCATGGCCGGCTGGCAGGGCCATGAACGCCCGCGGCTCGATCGCGGCCGGGTGATGATCTTCGCGGGTAATCACGGCATCGTCGATCGCGGCGTCAGTGCGTTTCCGTCTTCCGTCACCGCGCAGATGGTGGCCAATTTCGAACATGGCGGCGCGGCGATCAACGCGCTGTCGCGCGCGGCGGGGCTCGATCTCAGAGTCGTCCCGCTCGATCTCGACCGGCCGACGACCGATTTCACCGTCGCCCCGGCGATGTCGGAGGAGGAATGCCTCGCGGCGATCAACGCGGGCGCCGCCGTCGTTGCGGACGCGCCCGATCTGATCGTGCTCGGCGAAATGGGGATCGGCAACTCGACCTCCGCCGCCGCGCTGTGCCTCGCCAGCTTCGATGGATCGGCACGCGACTGGGTCGGGCCCGGTACCGGAGTCGACGACGACGGCATGGCCCGCAAGATCGCGACCGTGGAGGCCGGGCTGGCGCTGCACCGGGACGCACTGAGCACGCCGTTCGAGACGCTACGCAGGCTTGGCGGTCGTGAACTTGCGGCAATCGCAGGCGCGGTCATAGCTGCGCGTTTCGCAGGCGTACCCGTCATGCTCGATGGCTTCATATGCTGTGCCGCGGTCGCGCCGATCGCCGCTGCGTGCCCGGATATCCTCGCACATTGTCTTGCCGGCCACGTGTCGGCCGAGCCGGGTCATGCGCGCTTGTTGCGGGCATTGGACCTCGATCCCCTGTTGTCGCTGGGCATGCGGCTCGGCGAGGGAAGCGGCGCGGCGACTGCGACCTTGCTCGTTCGCGCGGCGCTGGCGGCGCATGACGAGATGGCGACCTTTGCCGAGGCGGGGGTCTCGGTCGCGTGACCGGTTCGCACATGCTGTACCTGATGCGGCATGGCGCGCCCGTCCGCGAAGGTATGTTGCTGGGGCACACGGACGATCCGGTAACGGAGGCCGGCGTTGCGGCATGCGTCCAGCGAGCCGCAGGGCTGGAAGTTGCCGCGATCGTGTCATCCGATCTGAAGCGTACGCGCGATTGCGCGACGGCGATCGGCAGCGTGCGGGGCATCGTCTGCGCCGCCGATCGACGGTGGCGTGAACTCGACTTCGGCGCGTGGGACGGGTTACGTCCCGCCGATATCGATCCGGCCGCCTTCGCGCGGTTCCACGACGATCCGGACGCCGCCCCGCCGCCGGACGGGGAGCGATGGTCCTCGTTGCTGGACCGGGTCGGCAATGCCTTGGCGGTACTTCCGTCGGTGCCGACGTTGGTCGTCACGCATGGTGGCACTATCCGGGCGGCGCTCGCGGATCTTTGCGGGTTCGACCGGCGGCAGACATGGGCGTTCGACCTGCATTATGCCGCGCTTGTATCGTTGCGGATCTGGCCCGGGTTGGATCGGACTGTGCAGATCGTAGGGCTGGCGACGTGAAGCGGCTGGTCGTCGCGTTCGGTTTCCTGACGCGCCTGCCGATGCCGCGCGTCGAGGCCGGGGCAAACGACTTTGCCGCGGCGATCCGATACTACCCGCTGGTCGGACTGGCGATCGGCGTGCTCGTCGCCGCGGCCGGATGGGCAGGCGCGTCGATCGACCCCTGGACCGGGGCCTGCGCCGCATTGCTGGTGTGGATCGCCGTCACGGGAGCGTTGCACCTCGACGGGCTGGCCGATCTCGCCGACGGACTGGGTGCGGCGCATGGCGATCGGACGCGGTTGCTCGCGGTGATGGCCGATCCGCATATCGGCAGCTTCGGCGTCGTCGCGATCGTCGCCCAGATGATCGCCAAGCTCGTGCTGCTGCACGCGGTCGGGCTGACGGCGTGGTGGTTGGTCATGCTGGTACCGTTTGCGGCGCGCATGGGGCCGCTGGCCTGGGCAGTCCTGTTGCCGCCGTTGCGGGCGGGCGGATTGGGCGCCGCGGTCGCCGGCGCAGTCCGATCGCGCGATCTGGTCGGCTGGGGACTCATGCTGGCGCTGGCTGCCGTCGCGGCCCCCGTGCTGTTGGCGGTTCCGCTCCTGATACTGGCCGTCGCGGCCTGGTTGCGGCGTAAATTGGGTGGCGTCACCGGAGACGCGCACGGGGCGGGGATCGAGCTTGTCGAGACGGGCGTCCTGCTCGCTTTTGCCATCGCCGGTGCGTCAGCCGGCGCGCTGGGCTAGGCCGAGCATCGCATCCAGATCGACGTGACGTTCGAGCGTCGCCGCGATCGCGTCGAGCGCGGCATCGATCGAGGCCGCATGGTCAGGTCCGACCGCGTCGACGCCGAGCCGGGCCAGCCACGCCGCGCGTTGGTCGGCGAGGCCGAACAGGCCGTGGACGTAACTCCCGTGGACCAGTCCGTCGGCGCTCGTCGCACCTTCCGCGCTGCCGTCGGAGCGATGACCGACGGGGCGGTTCAGGTCACCGCCGGTCGTCGCGCCCAAGTGCATCTCATACCCTTCGAAGCGCGCGCCGTTGGCGATCCCCTCGATCCGCTCGAGCGTCTTCGTCGCCGTGAGAACCGTGTCGACATCGAGCAGCCCCAGCCCCGCGACCGTCGTCGCCGCGCCTTCGATACCGTGCGGATCGGCGATGCTGCGACCCAGCATCTGGAAACCACCGCAGAGGCCCAGCACCGGCTTTCCCCGGCGGTGATGCGCAAGGATATCGATGTCCCAGCCTTGCCTGCGCAGGAAGGCCAGATCGGGGATCGTGGCTTTCGAGCCCGCAAGCACGATCATGTCCGCCTCGGGGATCGGGGTGCCGGGCGGGACCATCACCAGCGCGACGCCTTGTTCGAGGCGTAGCGGATCGAGGTCGTCGAAATTGGCGATCCGCGGCGTGATCGGGCAGGCGATCGTTACGCGACGGTCGACCGACGCGGAGCGGCGTTCGAGGATCACGGCGTCTTCACTGGGCAGGCGCGCGGCGTCCGTTAGCCAGGGTACGACGCCGTAGCCGCGCCATCCGCTGCGCGCCTCGATCGCGCGATAGCCATCGTCGAACAGTGCGGGATCGCCGCGGAACTTGTTGACGAGGAAGCCGTGGATCATCGCCGCGTCGGCAGGGTCGATCACCGCGCGCGTGCCGACGATTGAGGCGATGACACCGCCGCGATCGATATCGCCGACCAGGATCACGGGGACATTGGCGGCGCGGGCGAACCCCATGTTGGCGATGTCGCCTGCGCGCAGGTTGATCTCCGCCGGGCTGCCTGCGCCTTCGACGACGACGAGATCGCAGCTTGCCGACAGTCGCTCGAAGCTGTCGAGCACGTCGACGAGCAGGCCCTCGCGTCCTTCGCGCCACCGTGCGGCGGCGAGCGTGCCGCGGACCTGCCCACGGACGATCAATTGCGACGTGCGATCGCCCTGCGGCTTGAGCAGCACTGGGTTCATGTCGACGCTGGGCTCGACTCGACACGCGATCGCCTGCGTCGCCTGCGCGCGGCCGATTTCGCCACCGTCGGCGGTGACGGCCGCGTTGTTCGACATGTTCTGCGGTTTGAACGGGCGGACCGACAGTCCCCGGTTGGCGAACGCGCGGCACAGTCCGGCGACGAGCACGGACTTGCCGACGTCGGAGCCGGTCCCCTGGAGCATCAGAGCCGCCATGCGAGTACTCCGGCGATGACGAGGAGAAGGATGCAGGCCCGACGATAGATGCCGAGCGCCGCGCGGAGGTCAGTAGCGGTTACGTCGCGGCGACCGTCGCCGATATATGGCTTTGCGGTGACGATGCCGTCATAGGCGATCGGTCCGGCGAGGCGCAATCCGAGTGCGCCCGCCATCGCCGCTTCGGGCCATCCTGAGTTGGGCGACGCATGGTTGCCGGCATCGCGGACCATCGTCCGCCAACCGCCACAGCTGGCAACGCAAAGCAAAACGCCGCTAAGCCGGGCGGGAATGAGGTTGGCGACATCATCGATCCGCGCCGCCGCCCAGCCGAATGCGCGCCACCGGTCCTCGCGGTGCCCGATCAGGCTGTCCGCGGTGTTGATCGCCTTGTACGCCCAGAGGCCCGGTAGCCCGGCGACCAGCAGCCAGAACAGCGGCGCTACGACGCCGTCGCAGACGCTTTCCGCGAGGCTCTCGATCGCGGCCCGCGCGACGCCGGCTTCGTCGAGTGTCGCGACGTCCCGGCCGACGATCATCGCGACGCGGGCGCGGGCTGCTTCCAGGTCGCCGCTTTCGAGGGCGCGCGCGACCGGCACGACATGGTCGTACAGGCTGCGGATCGCGAGCCCAGGCGCCGCCATCAGGGCGATCGCGATCCAGGCCATGGGACCGAACACGAGCCGCACGAGGGAAGTCGCAGCGAGCGCTACCCCGACCGCAACTGCGACGAGAACAACGATCGTGATGACACCGGCGGCGCGGCGGATCGTGTCCGATAGTGTAGGGCGGTTCCAGCGCGTCTCGCCCCAGCCGATCATTCGCGCGAACCCGCCAACCGGATGACCGATCCGCGCATAGAGCGGCGCCGGCCAGCCGACCGCCGCGTCGATGATGATCGCCAGGACGGCAACCGGCTCAACCATCGTCAAGTGCTTCGTCGAGCCGCGCGAAGGCGTCGTCATCGCTAGGGACGCCCATACGCAGCCAGCGGGGCGAGTGATCGAAAGTGCGGGTGAGGATGCCGACCTGTGCAAGCCGTTCGAACAGCGCGGGTGCCGTGTCGGTCTCGATCAGCCGGAACAACGCGCATTCGCCGCGAGCTTGAAGCCCCTGACGTGCCAACATCGCGTCGAGCCTCCCGGCGCGTTCGTCGATCGAGACCCGCGCCGCAGTGATCCACGCGGTGTCTCGGTAGGCCGCGCTGCCATAGGCCACGGCGTGCGCCGATATCGGCCAGCTGCCGAGCCGCTGGCGCATAACGGCGACGTGCTCCAGCGGCCCGATCATGAACCCGAGCCGCACGCCGGGCAGGCCGAAAAATTTGCCGAACGACCGAAACACGATCGCGCGGTCGTCGGGGCGGAGCAGGGGGATGAGGCTAGATCCGGGCGCTACGTCGGCAAACGCTTCGTCCACGATCAGGAAGGCACCGCTGCGGGCGATCGTCAGCAGGCGTTGCGGCGTGTCGCACTGGCCGTCCGGATTGTTGGGGTTGGCCAGCAACAGCGTGCCGTCCGCGACCGTCTCGATCGCATCTCGCGCTATCGGAACGGCACCGTCGATCGCTTCGGCATGCGTGGCGTAGCTCGGCACGACGAACCGGGCGGGGGTAGGCAGGTCCAGCGCGGCCAGCATTCGCAGACCGAGTTCACTGCCCGGCAACGCGACGACCCGGTCCGCGGTCGTACCGAATACGGCAGCAGCGGCGGCTTCAAGATCCGCGATCGCGGCGGGCGAGGGGAGGCTGTGCAGATTGACCGTCGGAACGCGATCGGTCGGCCACGCGCAGGGGTTGATGCCGGTCGACAAGTCGAGCCAGGGTCTCGGCGCATCCGGATAGTGGACGGCGGCGAGGTCGATCCGTCCACCGTGGATGCGCAGGGCGTTCATACCGTCTTTCATTCGGATCCGCGGGCTTTCGCTTGATCTTCGGGGCGTCATCGTCATTCCCGTCTCGTCGAGCAAGCGCGAAGGAAACGGTAGGATGCAATCGGTCGGGACGCCGTTCGGAAAAAGCCTGTTTGTGCTGGGTGGCGCGCGCTCGGGGAAGAGCCGCCACGCGCAAGGCATGGCCGAAGCCGCGGCGACGGACCAGGTGACGCGGCTCGTCTATATCGCGACCGCGCAGGCTTTCGACGGCGAGATGGAGGATCGGATCGCGCGCCATCGTGCTGACCGTGACGATCGGTGGCGGACGGTCGAGGCTCCGCTGGCGCTTGGCGAGGCGCTGAAGAGCGAAGACGGCCCGGACGTCGTGATGCTGGTCGATTGCTTGACGCTGTGGGTGTCGAACCTGCTGCTAGCCGACGAGGCTATAGCCGCGCGCGTGGACGATCTGGTCGAGACGATCGCTCGGTTGGAAGGCTGTGTGATCCTCGTCTCGAACGAGGTCGGGTTGGGGATCGTCCCAGACAATTTGCTGGCACGGCGTTTCCGGGATGAGGCAGGGTTGCTGCACCAGCGGATCGCGGCGCAGGTCGACTCCGTCGATATGGTCATGGCCGGGTTGGTTCAGCGCTGGAAGACACCGAACGCTGGCTGAAGCTATCGGAACGACTATCGATCATCACTTTCGCGACGAGCAAGTATCCGTAGCACAGGAAAGCGATCATTTGATCGATGCTAAAAACTGATGTGGTTTTTATACGCTCGTATTTCTCGAACATGATCGGTAGAGCAAGAAGTCACTAATTTTGATTTTATTTGTGCAACCCCAAAATTAATTGGAGCATATCGGTCCGCTCAAACATTAATTAAAACATTTCCGTTCGAGCTATGTTAAAAGAGCTTATCGCCAGCCGATTTTTGGGCCCTGACGACCGAGAGATGCATGTGCTCCCGCCCCGAATTTTGCGGGATTACTCTCATGGCTACGACGCTCAGCCCCCTGGCGCTGATGGTTCGGAAGTTGGAAACGCACGCTGTGCTGGACGACGGCGACCGCAAGGCGCTGCTCGCGCTGCCATATACGTTGCGCACGTTCGAGCCGTCTTCCTATCTCGTGCGCGAAGGCGATGCGCCGGATCAGTGCGCCGTCCTGCTGTCGGGGTTCGCATATCGCCAGAAACTGACCGGCGCCGGCATGCGACAGATCGTGTCGCTGCACATTCCCGGTGAGCCGCTCGACTTCCAGCATCTGTTCCTCGACGTCGCGGACCACAACGTTCAAACGCTGACCCGCGCCGAGGTTGCGACGATCCCCCGATCGGCGCTGCGCGAACTGGCGCGGAACCGTGCGGCTATCAGTAACGCGATCTTCGTCAACACGCTGGTCGAGGGATCGATCTTCCGCGAATGGATCCTCAACATCGGTCGCCGCGACGCGCGATCGCGGCTGGCGCATTTCCTGTGCGAATTCGCCATACGTCTCGACATGCAGGGGCTGACCGGTGCCGATGGCTATGAATTGCCGATGAGCCAGGAGCAGCTTGGTGATGCCCTTGGGCTGACGGCGGTGCATGTGAACCGCACGATAAAGTCGCTCGAGGCGGACGGTCTGATCGGCCGCAATCGTCGCCGGATCAGTTTTCCGCAATGGGATGCACTACGTGAACTCGCGGACTTCTCGAGCCGCTACCTGCATCTTGCCCAGCAGACCAGCTGACGGTCCTATCGTTGATGCGCGTGATCGACCGAATCGATTATCCGCCCGCCAGCCATGAAGACGGCGATCGGGCAGGCCGCGAACAGCAGCCAGCCGCCGTATCCGGGATATTGCTGGAGGTAGTGCATCCCGCGTTCGACCGCGCCGACGCCTAGGCCGTAGATGACGAGGAAGGCCTCGAACTTGGTCTTGATGATGAAAAGGCGAGCAAACCGGGTCCACATGGCGAGCGTATTAGCAAGGTGCGTGCCAGTGGCTGATATGCGCGGTTCTGACGCCAAAAAGTATGGTTACCTGTAAATTAACCCGACGATCTACGTTGGGTTGCGGCGGTCATATGCGGGCGACGTGCGTGACCCGGTCGGCTTCGACGACGCCCAACGAGCGCGCGCAATCCTCGGCCAGCACGACGCCGTCCTCGGTCTTGCGGACCTTGCCGAACGCGGCGCGGAAGTCGGCAAGGTTGCCCGTCGCGACCAAGGCGTCCTTGCCGTCGTCGCCAACGATCCCGACTACATCGCTCTCGCGAGCGTCGGCGATCGAGCGGACCTGATCGGTGCGGGCGGTCATCGTCGGGCCGCCATCGAAGATGTCGACATAGTTCTCGAACGCAAATCCCTCGTTCTCCAGCATGCGCATCGCGGCGCGCCCCGAAGGATGCGGCAGGCCGATCGCGGCGCGTGCGGTCTCGGTCAGCATCGCCGTATAGATCGGATGCTTGGGCATCAAATCCGCGATGAACTGATGCCCGTTGATGGCATTGAACTGGTCTGCGTCCTGGAAATTCATCCCGAAGAAGCGGCCTGCAAGGCCATCCCAGAACGGCGAGCCGCCCGCTTCGTCGATCACGCCGCGCAGTTCGGCGAGGATCCGGTCGGCAAAACGCGCGCGGTGCATCTTGATGAAGAGGTAGCGGCTGCGCGCGAGCAACAGGCCGAGGCCGCCGGCGCGCTCGCCGGGATGGAGGAACAGCCCGCCGACCTCGCTCGCGCCTTCGAGATCGGTGGCGAGCGTTAGCATGTCGGCGCGGAAGGTGCGGTTCAGCTCGCGGCTGTGCTGGGTGAGCTGGCCGATCCGGTAGCTGTAGAACGGGTAGCTCTGGCCGACCTGCGTGAAGATCTGACAAGTGCCACGAACTTCGCGGGTCTCGATGTTCTCGAGGATCAGCACGAACAGCTCGTCTTGGAGGGGGCCGTCGGTGCGCGCGAAGGCCGCGTGGCTGCGTTCGAGCTTGGCGGTGAGCGCGCGGCGATCGGGTGGCAGATTGGTGAAGCCGCCGCCGGTCAGCTTGGCCATCTCGTAGAGATGCTGAAGGTCGTCGTCGACTGCGGCCCGGATCCTGAAGCTCACAAGCGGCCCTCCGCGATACGCAATATGGTGACCGCCGACAGCGCCCCGCGCTCGGCGAGACTGTCGGGGATCATGAATTCGTCGGTCGAATGGATCGCGCCGCCGCGAACGCCCATTGTGTCGACCACGGGAACACCCGCCGCCGCGATGTTGTTGCCGTCGCAGACGCCGCCGGTGGCTTTCCAGGCGATGTCGAGACCGAGGTCCGCGCCGGATGCCTTGACCAGATCGAACAGCCGCGCAGCGCCGTCGTCGATCGGCTTCGGCGGGCGGTTGAAGCTGCCATGGACCTCGATGCGGACGTCGTGCTCGGCAGCGACCATCGCGACCGCGGAGTCGATATGCGATTGCGCCCGCGCGATGTCGTCGAGCGTGGTGGGGCGGAAGTTGATGCGGAGGATGGCGAGGTCGGGGACGACGTTGTTCGGGCCACCGCCCTCGATCCGCGCCGGGTTCACCGCGAGACGGGGGCCGCGGACCTTCGACAAGCGCACCGCGATGTCGGCGGCTGCGACGAGCGCGTTGCGGCCGTCCTCGGGGTTGCGACCGGCGTGCGCGCTGCGACCGTGGACGATGATCGAGAAATTCCCCGTACCGCCGCGTGCTCCCGCCAGCGTGCCGTCGGCGAGCGCGGGTTCGTAGGTCAGCGCGGCGATCTTTCCGTGCGCCGCGCGGGCGAGTAGCGCGGCGGACGAGAAGGAGCCGGTTTCCTCGTCCGAATTGATGACGACGTCATAGCCGATCCGTGCGGCGAACGGGCTGGCCTCGACCGCCCGAAGCGCGGCAAGCATGACCGCCAGCCCGCCCTTCATGTCCGCGACGCCGGGGCCCTTCAGTCTGCCGTCCTCAAGCCACTTTAAGGTCTGAAAGGCGTGATCGATCGGGTAGACGGTATCCATGTGCCCCGTGAACAGCATGCGGACCGGTGCGTCCGGGCGGACGACAAGGTGCAGGTGCTTGCCGTGCTCGATCGCCGAGACCACGCCGTCCGCGCCGACATTGTCCACCGGCGTCGGCTCGACCAGCGTGATCTCGCCCGGCAGGATCGCGAACGCGTCGCCGAGCAGTCCGGCCATCGTCGCCAGCCCGGCAAGGTTGCGCGTGCCGCTGTTGACGGCTGACCAAGCCTCGACCTGCGCCAGCATCGGTGCCGCGCCCGCCGTGTCGACGGCATCGCGCTCTATCGGTGAAAGTCCCCTCATCGCCTAACCCTAGCGAGGCTGGGCGCGCGTGGGAACAGCGTCAGAAGCTGTAGACCAGCGACGCGCGGCTGGTGGTGTCGGTCGAGACCGAACCGACCGGCGGCTCGCTTTCATACTGGACGCTGTACGAGAGCGCGGCCGAGAGCGGGCCGATCAGCTTCGCGTTGAGCGAGGTCGTGCCGCTGAGCGTGCTGTTGTAGCGCTGGACATAGGCGGACGCGACCTGGCTGACAGACAGGCCGCTCAGGATCCGGACGCTGAAATTCGCGGTACCACGCGCGGCGATGCTACTCTGCTCGGTATCGTCAGTAAATTCGGTGTAGCGATACGCTGGCCCGAGTTCGAGATCGAGCTTGGTCCCCGCGGTCTTGATCACGCTGTAGCCGGCACCGACCGAAGTCGAATAACGGTTGAAATAGCCGAGGAACCGATCGCCTTCATATTGCGCGACGCCGTAGATATAGGCTCGGTCGTCGATCTTGTAGTTAGGTTCGTACGAGGCGAGGTAGTGTTCGCGCGTCGTGATGTTCTGGTTCGACTGATAGTCCGCCTGCGCATGGAATTTCTGGCGCCAGCGGAGACCTTCGCGGTTGAGATCGAGCACGGCCGTGCCGCCGGCAGTGTCGGAATTGCCGGTCGTCAGGTAGCCGCCGACCTCGGCCTTGCCGCTCCACAAGTCGAGGAAGCTGGCCTGACGGATGACCTGCGTGCGCTGCGCTGCGCGGTCGGCTTTCCACTTTTCGGCGATCGCCAGCACGGCATCGCCGCTGAGCGGATCGGCGGCGCGTGCGTATTTGGCGATCGTGTTGACGTCCGCTTCGTTCCCCGCCTCCAGCGCAGCGTCGAGCATCGCGCGGATCGTCTCGGGGATCATCACCGACTGCGGATCGGGCGCGTTCGCCAGCAGCAGCGGGGCGAGCAGAAGAGGGGCTAAGCGGCGCACAGCCGTTCCGTAACGGCAGCGTGACGGAATGGGAACTGTTCAGCGTGTCGAGGTTGCGCCGAGATGTGGCGCGAAGGCGGCGAGTACCTGTTCGTAGAGCGCCTTCTTGAACGGCACGATCATCCGCGGCAGGTCGGCGGGATCACTCCAGCGCCATGCACAGAACTCCTCGTGGTCGGTGGCGATGTTGACGTCCGCGTCGGTGCCGAGGAAGCGGTACAGGAACCAGCGCTGCGTCTGGCCGCGCCATTTGCCTTTCCACACTTTCCCCAACAGTTCGGGGGGCAGGTCGTAGACGAATTCGCCTGGGGCTTCGGCGATCAGTTCGACCTTGTCGGGCATGACGCCGGTCTCCTCGCCGAGTTCGCGCAGTGCGGCGGCTTCGGCGTCCTCGCCGGGATCGATACCACCTTGCGGCATCTGCCAAGCCTCCAGCGGCGAATCGTTGCGCTGACCGACGAAGATCTTGCCGTCCGCGTTCATGAGCATGATGCCGGCGCAGGGTCGGTAGGGCAGGGTCGAAACGTCGGTCAAAATAGTCTCCGCAACGCAGGTGCTTGGGGCTAGGGCAACTTGGGGGTCGGGCCGCGCGCTCCTACCTACGGAGCATGATCCATGTCGTCCACCATCCCGACTATGTCACCCCCGCGCCGGCGCGTTCGACCTATCGCTGGAACAAGAACGGGCTGATCCGCGACCTGCTGCGCGAAAAGGGCAAGGCGATCGTATGGCACCGCGCCGAGGCGACGCCGACTGCGTGGCTGGAGGCGGTGCATGACGAGGATTACGTCGCCGAGGTTCTGGAAGCGCGGGTTCCCAAGGAGAAGGAGCGGCGGATCGGGTTTCCGGTGACGGCGGCGGTGGCTTCGCGCGCGGCGATCGTGCCGCACGGGACGTGGCTCGCGGCGTGCCTCGCGCTGGAGCACGGGTTTGCGGCGAATACGGCGGGCGGGAGCCATCATGCGCTGGCGAACACGGGCGCGGGGTTCTGCGTGTTCAACGATCTCGCGGTGGCGGCGGCTCGACTGATCGACGAGGGGCGCGTGGCGCGCGTTCTCGTAGTCGATTGCGACGTTCACCAGGGGGATGGGACCGCGGCGCTGCTCGCCGGGCGGCCGGAGATTGCGACCTACTCGATCCATGCGGAGAAGAACTTTCCGGTCCGTAAGGCGCGCTCGACGCTCGACGTGCCGTTGCCAGATAAGGTCGGCGACGATGCGTATCTGGCGACGCTGGAGGCGACGCTGGTGCCGTTACTCGACGAGTTTCGGCCGGAGCTGATCCTCTACCAGGCGGGGGTGGACCCGTTCGAGGGCGATCGGCTCGGGCGGTTGGCGCTGACCTTGGATGGTCTAGCGCGGCGGGAACGGCTCGTCGCTAGCCTCGCGATCAGGCGAGGTCTTCCGCTCGCGAGTACGGTCGGCGGGGGCTACGGCGACGATGCGCTGGCGATCGCCGAGCGACACGTGGCGGCGATCATGACGCTGGGGGAAACTTTCGCAGCGCCGTGATGCTGGATCGCGGCTTGCTGCGTTGGGGATGCGATGACGACACCTGTTCTTCTCTGGCTGCGCCAGGACCTCCGCCTTCATGACCAACCCGCGCTGATCGCCGCCGCGCAGGCCGGGCCGGTGATCCCGGTCTACGTGCTCGACGACGATGCACCGGGGAAATGGAAGATGGGCGGGGCGCAGCGATGGTGGCTGCACCACACTCTCGATGCCTTCTCGAAGTCGCTGCAGGAAAAGGGCTCGGAGCTGGTTCTGCGACGCGGGGATGCGGTCAAAGTGCTGACAGCATTGATGGAGGAAACCGGCGCTGCCCAGGTGCACGCGATCCGCCATTACGAGCCATGGTGGCGCATGGCCGAGGCGGCGCTTGGCGATCGACTGTGCCTGCATGACGGCAACCATCTTGCCCGCGTCGAGGATGTGAAGACGGGGTCGGGCGGGCAATTCAAGGTGTATTCCTCGTTCTGGAAGGCGCTGAACCAGATGATGCCGCCGGGTGATCCCGAGCCTGCGCCGCGGACGATCCCGGCGCCGTCTAAATGGCCGAAGAGCGAGACTCTGGCGGAGTGGGACCTGCTGCCGACCAAGCCGGACTGGTCGAAAGGGTTCGACGACTGGACGCCGGGCGAGGCGCAGGCGTTGAAGAACGCGAAGGCGATGGCGCCGATCGTCGAGGCCTATGACGTCGATCGCAACATGCCGTCGATCGAGGGCACCTCGCGCCTGTCGCCGCACCTGCATTTTGGCGAAATCTCGCCACGTACGGTGTGGCATGCCGTTGATGGTCACGGCGATGCGACGACGTTCCGCAAGGAACTGGCGTGGCGCGACTTCACCGATGGCGTCGTGCTGACGATGCCCGATTACGGCGACACGAACGGGCGACCCAAGTTCGACAAGCTACCCTGGCGGGCTGGCAAGGAGGCCGAGGCGGATCTGAAGGCGTGGCAAGAGGGGAGGACCGGCTATCCGATCGTCGATGCCGGGATGCGACAGCTTTGGGCGACCGGCTGGATGCACAACCGCGTGCGGATGATCACGGCGAGCTTCCTGGTGAAGCATCTGCTGATCGACTGGCGCGAGGGCGAGCGCTGGTTCTGGGACTGCCTGGTCGATGCGGATTACGGGAATAATTCGGTTAATTGGCAGTGGGTTGCCGGGACCGGGGTGGATTCGAACATGTTCGGGCGGATCATGGCCCCGCTGACGCAGTCGGAGAAGTTCGATGCGGGGGACTATATTCGCGAATGGGTGCCGGAACTGGCGAAGGTGACCGGCGAAGCGATCCATGATCCGGAGGAGTCCGGCTGCCGGCCAAAGGCGTATCCGGCGAAGATCGTCGGCCACCGCGAAGGCCGTGAGCGGGCTCTCGAGGCTGGGCGGCACGCACGCTGAGTAGCGGCCACCATCGCACTTCGTCATCCTGACGAAAGTCAGGACCCAGGGTAAATTGGGGTGACGATTGTGGCTCTGGGTCCTGACTTTCGTCAAGATGACGGTTTGGGAGGGGTGAGCGGCTGGCCTCATGTTCGAGTGTTTGACGCCTGCCTCTTTCCTAGCCGCGGCCCCTGTTGCATGGAGCGCCGCGATGACTGCCGTTCCAGCTTTCGATGATGTGCCCGCCGCGCAAGGTTCCACGGTCGCGCGCCTCGTCGCGCCGATGTTTCACCGTTTGCTCGACCGGATAGATGCAGGGCTGGAGAGCGGCGGCATAGATGCATACTTGCCCGACGGCACCCGTCGGCTGATCGGCGGTCGGGCTCCGGGGCCTTTCCCCATCGTGACCGTGCACCGCTGGCGCGCGTTGGTGCGGCTCGCAACGGCGGGATCGGTCGGCTGGTATGAAGGCTGGGCGGCAGGCGACTGGTCGAGCCCAGACCCGGTACCGCTGTTCGACCTGTTCATGCGCAACCGCCGCTCGCTCGGGAGTTCGGCGCGGTCTGGGGGCGTAGTGCGGCTCGCCGCGCGCGCGTGGCACCGGATGCGGCGCAACGACCCGACTGGCTCGCGAAAAAATATCGCGGCGCATTATGACCTCGGCAACGACTTCTACGAGACGTGGCTCGATCCAAGCCTGACCTATTCCAGCGCGATCTTCGCCGAGCCGTTCGACGATGCCGAACCGCATGAGGCTGCGCAGGCGACCAAGCTGCGTGCGATCCTCGATCGGACCGGCGCGCGGGCTGGCGATACGATCTTGGAGATCGGCTGCGGCTGGGGATCGTTCGCCGAAATGGCGGCGCGCGCGGGGGTTGGCGTGCACGCACTCACCCTCTCGACGGAGCAGAAGCGGCAGGTCGACGACCGGATCGAAGCGGCGGGGCTTGACGGCGTGCGCGTGGCGCTGACCGATTACCGCGACGTTATCGGGACTTATGATGCGGTGGCGAGCATCGAGATGGTCGAGGCGGTCGGCGAGGAATATTGGCCGGTGTATCTCGACGCGATCGCGCGCGCCTTGGAGCCGGGTGGGCGAGCGGCGTTGCAGTATATCTCGATCGATGATGCGATCTTCGACTCTTATTCGCGGAGTGTCGACTTCATCCAGCGCTACGTGTTTCCGGGCGGGATGCTTCTGTCCGAACCGCGGTTTCGCGCGTTGGCGGAGGCGCGAGGTTTGGCGTGGGAGGACCGGCGCGGGTTCGGGCTGCACTATGCCGAGACGTTGCGGCGGTGGCGGGTCGCGTTCGATGCCGCGGTTGCTGATGGGCGGTTGCCGACACGGTTCGACGCCCGGTTTATGGCGTTGTGGCGCTATTACCTAATGTACTGCGAGGGCGGGTTTCTCGGCGGCGGGATCGACGTCGCGCAGGTTACGCTAGTGAAGCGGTAGTGTTTTCCTGCGAACGCAGGAACCCAGGGTAACGGGCGGTGGCGATTGTGATCCTAGGCTCCTGCGTTCGCAGGAGAACGGTTAGCCGACCCGCTCGAAGTGGCCGGGTTCGAAGCCTTCGATCGCGAGAGCCACGATGCGGTCAGCGACCACTGTCGGTTCCTTGACCGAGTTCGGATCCTCGCCCGGATACGCTCGCGCGCGCATCTTCGTCCGCGTTGCGCCGGGATCTACGATCGCGGTACGGATTGCGCTGATTTCGGCCATCTCGTCGCCATACGCGCCGAGGAGCGTTTCGAATGCAGCCTTCGACGCGCCGTAGAGGCCCCAATAGGCGCGGGGTTTGCGGCCGACGCTGGAGGTCACGCCGATCACTCTGGCCGACTTGGCCTTCTTCAGCATCGTGTCGAACGCGGCGATCATGGCCGCCTGCGCGCTGACGTTGAGCGTCAGAACCTGCGCCATTTCCTTCGGATCGATCGCGGGGACCGACGACAGCGAACCGAGCATGCCCGCGTTGAGGACGAGGATGTCGAGCGCATCCCAGCGATCGCCGATCGCCGTCGCCAGCCGGGCGATGGCTTCGCTCTCGGCAAGATCCAGCGGGGCGATCGTCGCCGACCCGCCAGCCGCGTGGATCGTTGCCTCGACCTCTTCGAGACCGCCGGGGGTCCGCGCCGTCAGGACGACATGCGCGCCCTTCGCCGCCAGCGCGATCGCCGTCGCAGCGCCGATGCCGCGGCTAGCACCGGTGACCAGGGCCAGCCGGCCTTCGAGAGGCTTGTCCGTCATATCAGCTCCGCGAGTATCAGATGACGCGTTCGGCGAGCATCGCGAACTGATCGACTTCCGAGCCTTCGTCATGGTCGGTCAGCGTCGTCGGGTAGTCGCCGGTGAAGCACGCGTCGCAATATTTCGGGCGGACATCCGCGCGCTTCGCCTCGCCGAGCGCTTTGTAGAGCCCGTCGATCGAGATGAAGTTGAGACTGTCGGCATGGATGAACCCGGTCATGCCGCCAAGATCAAGCTTGGCCGCGAGCAGCTTCTCGCGCTCGGGTGTGTCGACGCCGTAGAAGCACGAATGCCGGGTCGGTGGGCTGGCGATCCGCATATGGACTTCGGCGGCGCCTGCCTCGCGCATCATTTCGACGATTTTGAGCGAAGTCGTGCCGCGGACGATCGAATCGTCGACGAGGATGACCCGCTTGCCCTTGATCAGCGCACGGTTGGCGTTGTGCTTCAGCTTCACGCCGAGGTGTCGGACCTTGTCGCCCGGCGAGATGAACGTGCGGCCGACATAATGCGAGCGGATTATGCCGAGTTCGAACGGGATACCCGACTGCTGCGCATAGCCGATCGCGGCCGGCGTGCCCGAATCGGGAACCGGGATGACGAGATCGGCATCGACCGGCGACTCGATCGCGAGCTGCGCGCCAATGGCTTTGCGGACCGAATAGATCGAGTGATCGTCGACGATCGAATCGGGGCGCGAGAAATACACCCATTCGAAGATGCACGGCCGCGCCGCCATCGGCGCGAACGGGCGGATCGAACGGATCTCGGAGCCCTGGACGATGACCAGCTCGCCCGGCTCGATCGCGCGGACGAAGGTAGCGCCGACGACGTCGAGCGCGACCGTCTCGGAGGCGAAGATCACCGCGTCGCCGAGCTTACCCATCACCAGCGGGCGAATACCAAGCGGATCGCGGCAGGCGATCATACCCTCCGGCGTCATCACGATCAGCGAGTACGCGCCTTCGATCTGCTTCAGCGCATCGATGAAGCGATCAAGCAGCGTGCGGTAGTTCGAGGTCGCGACGAGGTGGATGATCGTCTCGGTATCGCTGGTCGACTGGAAGATCGAACCGCGGCGGACGAGTTCGCGCCGCAGTCGCATCGCGTTCGAGATGTTGCCGTTGTGCGCGATCGCGAAGCCACCGGTCGACAGCTCGGCATAGAGCGGCTGGACGTTGCGCAAGGCCGTCTCGCCGGTCGTCGAATAGCGGACATGACCGCAGGCGACGGTGCCCGGCAGCGACCGGATCACGTCGTCGCGGTCGAAGTTGCCGGCGACGTGGCCCATCGCGCGGTGCGTATGGAAATGCGCGCCGTCGAAGGTCGTGATGCCGGCGGCTTCCTGGCCGCGGTGCTGCAACGCGTGCAGCCCGAGCGCCACGAGTGCGGCCGCGCCATCGGTGGCCGAAACGCCAAACACCCCGCATTCTTCGCGGAGTTTGTCGTCATCATAAGGGTTTGTCGTCAGCATGCCGGTTCTCACGTCGTGCGGAAGCTGCCCTATACGAGCGGATCGCCGTCTTGTCGCCTGTTTGTAATAACATTGCGCGTCGCCCGTCGCATCGGGCCAGCTTTGGGGTATATCGAAGTGATGACACACAGCCGCGACACGGGCTTGACGCTCGATCCGAAATTCGATTCCGCCGGGCTCCTGACCGCGGTCGTCACCGATCGCGTATCGGGCGACGTACTGATGGTCGCGCACATGAATGCGGAGGCGCTGGGAGAAACGCAGGCGACCGGCGAGGCGCATTTCTGGTCGCGCAGCCGCGAAAAGCTCTGGAAGAAGGGCGAGACGTCGGGGAACGTGCTGCGTGTCGCCGAGCTGCGGATCGATTGCGATCAGGACGCGGTATGGGTGATCGTCGATGCCGCGGGCCCGGCGTGCCATACCGGCGAGCGCACCTGCTTCTTCCGTCGGATCGAAGGGGGCAGACTGGTGCCGGCCGAATGAAGCGCGTGCTGCTGCTTGCGCTGTTGCTCGGTGGGTGTGGGCGGGAGCCGGCGACCGCGGCGGCGGACAGCGCGGGGGCTCGGCTCGAAGCCGCGGCCGAGACGGCGGGAATCGTGCCCGACCCGAACGCGCCGCTGCAAGGATCATGGGCGCGAGATACGGACCGCGTCTGCGTCGTCGGCACCGCCAAAACCGCGCGCATTGGCGTCAGCGTCGACTATGGCGAGGATCAGGCGTGCGCCGCGTCGGGAACCGTCGAACGGTCGGGTGATGCGCTGAAATTCGCGTTCGGCGCCTGCAAGTTCGACGCGCGCTTCGACGGCGATCGGATCGTGTTTCCCGCGGAGGTGCCGCAAGCCTGCGAGTCCCTCTGCACCGGCCGCGCCTCGCTCGCGGCACTGACTGTCGATCGGCTCAGCGAGTCGCGATCGGAGGCTGCGACGCTACGGTCGACGAAGGGAAAGTTGCTTTGCGGCAATTGACGTTGACGTAAACGAGAGTTATTTCTCCGGGGATGGCGACACAAGCATCCCCTCGATTGCAGGCGACCCCGCAATCCTACGCGGTGATCGAGCCGCGGCACGATCGCGAAAGCTTCACGATCTCCGACCTTTCCGCCGAATTCGACGTCACCGCGCGGGCGCTCCGGTTCTACGAGGACGAGGGCCTGATCGCGCCGGAGCGTCGTGGCACGCAGCGTATCTATTCGCACCGCGACCGCGCGCGCCTCGCTTGAATCCTTCGCGGCAAGCGCGTCGGGTTCAGCCTCGGCGAAATCCGCGAGATGATCGACCTTTACGATCTCGGCGACGGTCGCCGTGCGCAGCGCCAGGTCGTGATCGAGCGCAGCCAGGCGCGGATCGCGCTGCTGACCGCGCAGAAGCGCGACATCGATCTCGCCATCGACGAACTCACCAGTTTCGTGGCCCTCCTCGAAGTGAGCCGCGCCCAGGACAACCAAGGATAAACCATGCCCCAGTATACGCCCCCAGTCCGCGACACGCGTTTCGTCCTCGAGCATGTCGTCGGCCTCGATCGCTACAATAATCTCCCCGGCTTCGATGCGGCCTCGCCCGACGTCGTCGACGCAGTGCTCGAGGAAGGCGGCAAGTTCGTCGCCGAAGTCCTGTTCCCGCTCAACTTGTCGGGCGATCAGCAGGGCTGCACGCGGCATGAGGACGGTTCGGTGACGACGCCGGACGGCTTCAAGGAAGCGTACAAGCAGTATGTCGAGAGCGGCTGGGCGACGCTCGGCAACCAGCCCGAATATGGCGGGCAGGGCATGCCGCACGTCGTTTCGACCGCGTTCCAGGAATACATGATCTCATCGAACATGGCGTTCGCGATGTATCCCGGCCTAACCCACGGAGCGATCGCCGCGTTGATCGCCAAGGGTTCGGACGCGCAAAAGGCGATGTACGTGCCGAAGATGGTCTCGGGCGAATGGGGCGGGACGATGAACCTGACCGAGCCGCAGTGCGGCACCGATCTGGGCCTGATCCGTACCAAGGCCGAGCCGCAGGCGGACGGCTCGTACGCGATCACCGGCACCAAGATCTTCATCTCGTCGGGCGAGCATGACCTGACCGAGAACATCATCCACCTCGTGCTGGCCAAGACGCCGGGCGCGCCGGACAGTTCGAAGGGCATCTCGCTGTTCGTGGTGCCGAAGTTCATCGTCGAGGAAGACGGGTCGCTTGGCGCGCGCAATGGCGTCACCTGTGGCTCGATCGAGCACAAGATGGGCATCCACGCGAACTCGACCTGCGTGATGAACTATGACTCGGCGACCGGCTGGCTGGTCGGCGAGGAGATGAAGGGCCTCGCGGCGATGTTCATCATGATGAACGCAGCGCGTCTCGGCGTCGGCCTCCAGGGTCTCGGCGTGGCGGAAGTCGCGTACCAGAACGCCGTGCAGTACGCGCAGGACCGTCGCCAGGGTCGCGCGCTGACCGGGCCGAAGGAGCCGCAGGAGAAGGCGGACACGCTGTTCGTCCATCCCGACATCCGCCGCATGCTGATGGAGGGCAAGTCGCTGACCGAGGGCCTGCGCGCGCTGATCCTGTGGACCGCGCTCCAGGCCGATCTCGAGCATCATGCCGAGACCGAGGAAGAGCGCCAGCTCGCGGGCGACATCATCAGCCTGCTGACCCCGGTCATCAAGGGCTATGGCACCGACATGGGCTATGCGATCGCGACCAACGCGCAGCAGGTCTATGGCGGCCACGGCTACATCGCCGAATGGGGCATGGAGCAGTATGTCCGCGATGCGCGGATCGCGATGATCTACGAGGGCACCAACGGCGTGCAGGCGATGGATCTGGTCGGGCGGAAACTCGCGCAGAATGGCGGGCGTGGGATCCAAGCGTTCTTCAAGCTGGTGGCGGACGACGTCGCGGCGGCTAAGGGTGATCCGGCGACGGCATCGTTTGCCGAGGCTCTGGAGAAGGCGAACGGCCAGCTGCAGGCGGCGACGATGTGGTTCATGGCGAACGGCATGAAGAACCCCGAGAACGTCGGCGCGGGTGCGGTCAGCTACATGCACCTGATGGGAATCGTCGCGGTCGGCACGATGTGGCTGCGAATGGCGGTCGCTGCGACAAAGCTGAAGGCGGCGGGCGAGGGCGAAGCCGCGTTCCTCGACGCCAAGCTGGTGACCGCGCGCTTCTATGCCGAGCGGATCTTGCCGGATGCGGGCGCGCTGCGTCGGAAGATCGAGGGTGGTGCGGAGTCGCTGATGGCGCTGCCGCCCGAGATGTTCATGGCTGCCTGATTGGAAGCGGAGGCGGATTGCTGAAGCGGTCCGCCCCTCGTTCGTCATTCACCGGCCCACACCAACCCGTTCGCGCTGAGCGAAGTCGAAGCACCTGCGCGCGAGCCATGCCCTTCGACTTCGCTCACGGGTGGGGGGAGGGAAGCCTCGTTAAAACCACCTGCTAACGGTCGGCAGAGCGGATGCGAGAACGGTTATTTCGGTGCAGATGGTACAGGCGTGGGGCCAGGGACCGGCACCGCGGTCGCCGGCTTGCGACGTACGCCGTTCAGTTCAATCGTTGCGGGTACCGAGGTCGACTCAGCAACCACCGGCGGCGGCACCGCGGTCATCGTCACCTGGACCTTCATGCACTGCGCCGGGTCCGCGCGCTTGAACTGGCGGCAGTTCCACAGCGACTTCTCATACCGGCTCGCCCGATCCCTCAGATAGCTGAAACTGAGCGAGGCGGTCTGTGTAGGGTCGAGCGGCAGCGAGGGCGCCACCTTCGTACCGTCCGTCCACGCCATGTACCGGCAGAACGCCTTGTCGCCGCAAGCTTGAGCCGCAAGGGTCGTGAGTCCATCGGCCGTCTGGTTGCGAGGTAGCGTCACGAGCAGCGTGTCACTGTCGACCGGAGCCGCGGCGGGCGTGGGCGCCGTCTCCGTTGCAGCACCGAACCCCATTGCGATCGACGCCTCCGCCAAGGCCGCATCCGCTTCGACAAGCGCTGCGCCCGTTTTGTGAGCATCCGACAGCTCGGCAAGTTGCGCGATGACCGGCTCGACGGTCTCCGGATGACGCCCGAAAGCAGGCGGCGTGCCCCACCAGCCCGACCAGCGGAAGAACAGATGCGTGTTCACCGCAGTGATCTTGTCGAGGCTCGACTGCCAGTACGGCACCACCCAGTCGGTATGGTAGTGCGTCGCATAGCCAACCTGCTTGAACACCGCGCCCGACAATGACGCCGCAGCAACTTCACGCGCCCGACGCCAAGCGTCGTCGGTGGGATGCCAGCGGGTAAGCGCGCCGTCGCAGCTGAAGCTGAACTGGCAGCCGGTCGAACGGTCCTGCCCTTCGAAAACGACCCCGCACACGGTCTTCGGGAAGGCCGGATGGCGCAGCCGGTTGAGCACGACCTGCGCAACCGCGCGTTCGCCGAGCGTGTCGTCGCCGGCCTCGTAGAGAATACCCGCCGCCATGCAGTCCGTCGCGCGCGCCAGATCCTCCGGCCCACCGGCGAAGCGGAACGGCCGCGCCGCCGGATTCGGATCGGTCGAGAACGGCACGGTCGCGTTGAACGCACGCGCGTCCTCGGGGCTGAGATCGACGAACTTGACCGGCTCGACCTCAGGCACTTCGGCTTGCGGCACGACCCGGCCCGCGGGCAGCTTCACCCGCTTCGAGGCGTGGACGATCGTGGGCGGGTTGGCGACGACCAGCGCAGGCCCGACGATCGCCAGCGCGGAGACGCCGACGAGGATGGCGCGCAGCACCGTCGTGCCGCGCGCGGAAAGCTCTGCTGTCACTGTTCGGGCAGGAAGTCCGGGACCGACAGATAGCGCTCGCCGGTGTCGTAGTTGAACCCAAGAACCCGAACGTTGTCAGGCAGATCGGGGAGCTTCTGAAGGATCGCTGCGAGCGTCGCGCCCGAGCTGATGCCGACCAGCATGCCCTCTTCGGTCGCCGAACGACGCGCCATGTCCTTGGCCACCGCGGCGTCGACCTCGATCACGCCGTCGAGCGCCTGGGTATGGAGGTTCACTGGGATGAAGCCGGCGCCGATGCCCTGGATCGGGTGAGGCCCTGGCTGGCCACCGGCGATCACCGGCGACGCGGCGGGCTCGACCGCGTAGACCTTGAGCGACGGCCATTCCTTCTTCAGCGCCTCGGCGACGCCGGTGATGTGGCCACCAGTGCCGACGCCGGTGATGATCACGTCGATCGGCGTGTCACGGAAGTCGGCGAGGATTTCCTGTGCGGTTGTCGCGACATGCACGGCGATGTTCGCAGGGTTTTCGAACTGCTGCGGCATCCACGAGCCGGGCGTCTGCTCGACGAGTTCCTTCGCGCGCTCGATCGCGCCCTTCATGCCCTTTTCCCGCGGAGTCAGGTCGAACGTCGCGCCGTATGCGAGCATCAGGCGACGGCGTTCGATCGACATGCTCTCGGGCATGACGAGGACGATCTTGTATCCCTTCACCGCCGCAACGAGCGCCAGGCCGATGCCTGTGTTGCCGCTGGTCGGCTCGATGATCGTGCCGCCGGGCTGAAGATGGCCGTCCTTCTCCGCTGCCTCGATCATCGCGAGCGCGATACGGTCCTTGATCGAGCCGCCGGGGTTCGAACGCTCGGACTTCACCCAGACTTCGGATTCGGGGAACAGCTTCGACAGGCGGACGTGCGGCGTGTTGCCGATCGTATCGAGGATCGAGTTGGCCTTCATGGCTTGGCTTCTCCGTGTTCGGGTTCGGTCTCTAGGATCTCTAGGATCTCTGGGGGATCAAAGGTTTTCGCGCGGCCTAGTTCCGGGAACAGTCGTGCCCAGCCGATCGTGATCGCAATAGCACCGACGCCGCCGAACACCACCGCGCCGACCGGACCGAGCAGCGACGCCATCACGCCGCTCTCGAATTCGCCGAGTTCGTTCGAAGCGGAGATGGTGAGCTGCGACACCGCACTGACGCGGCCGCGCATCGCGTCGGGGGTGTGGAGCTGGATAAGCGACTGGCGGACATACACCGAGATCATGTCCGCGCCGCCCGCGACGATCAGCGCGACGAGGCTGAGGACGAAGGCGGGCTGGACGGGGATGCCGCCGATCGTACCGGGCGCGATGCCGAGCAGGTCTACGATCGGCGTGGCGACGCCGAAGGTCAGGATCGCGAGGCCGAACACGACGACGGCGATCAGCATCTTCACGCCGACATTGGTGCTCATGGGGCGGACCGAGAACCAGATCGCCGTCACCGCCGCGCCGATCCCCATGCCCGCTGCGAGCACGCCAAGCCCCTGAGACCCGACGTGTAGGATGTCGCGCGAATAGACCGGGAGCAACGAGGTCGCGCCGGCGAGCAGCACCGCGAACAGATCGAGCGTGATCGTCGCGAGAACGAGACGGTTGCGGCGGACGTAGGTGAAGCCCTCGATGATGCGGGCGAGGGGGCGGTGGTCGGTCTGCGCGGCGGGCTGCGGCACCGGGCCGATCAGGAACATGAAGAGGAGCGCGACGACGAACAGGATCGTCGCGACGCCGTAGGCGACCTCCGGGTGGATCGCGTAGAGGAGACCGCCGACGCTGGGGCCCGCGATGGTGCCGACCTGCCAGGCGATCGAACTGATCGCGATCGCGGTCGGGAGGACGGCGCGAGGGACGAGGTTGGGGGCGAGCGCGGAATAGGCCGGGCCGGAGAAGGCTCGGGCGACGCCAAAAGCGACCGCGGCGACGAACAGGACGCCGAGCGTGAGGTGGCCGGTCCAGGTCAGCAACCACAACGTCGCGGCGGTTAGCACCAGCAGCGCGGTCGTGCCGCGTACGATCCAGCGGCGGTCGAAGCTGTCCGCGACAAGGCCGGTGATCGGGGTGAGGAGGAACAACGGCACGAACTGTGCGAACCCTATCATGCCGAGCATGAAGGCGGCCTGGCGGATGTCCATCGTCTCTCGGGCGATGTTGTAGACCTGCCACCCGATCACGATCGACATCGCGCTGACGGCTATGGTGCCGGTGAAGCGGGACAGCCAATAGGCGCGGAAATTGGCGATCCGTAAGGGATGCTGGTGGGGGTCTGCGGTGGAGTCCATTGCTGTTGGCTTTAGGCGGTGGTGCGAGGGGAGGGCAACCGGAGCTTTGCTTGGGGTAGGGATAGTGACTCGGTCGGACTTAGCATGTTCTCCCGCGAAGGCGGGAGCCCAGTCTGGGCTCCCGCCTTCGCGGGAGAACAAGGAGGCGGGGGTGTCCTATCTGAGCAACCGGCTCGTCGCTACCGTTCCCCCGTCACATAACACCACCCCGGCGAAGGCCGGGGCCCAATTGGGGGACGGCGCCAACTGAGCGATGCACGTCGTTACTGCGACCTCTTCAATTGGGCCCCGGCCTTCGCCGGGGTGGTTTGCTCGCGCGGTAGGGCTCGCGCGACCTGTCGAGCGCCCCATCCCACACCCCGCAAACCAACATACCCCAGACGGGAATTGATGTTCCGCCCCGTCCGCGCCTATAGGCTCCCTCAACTCCCCTACGGAAAACGAGGTTTCCCACATCGTGGCCAAGACCCCCCCACCAGCACGCGCAATCGCCGAACCGCCGATTACGAACCGCGAACGACCGGCCGAACCAAAGCCGTACGAGGCGTCGAAGGACGAACTGCTCGAAATGTATCGGCAGATGCTGCTGATCCGCCGTTTCGAGGAAAAAGCGGGCCAGCTCTATGGCTTGGGCCTGATCGGTGGCTTTTGCCATCTGTATATCGGCCAGGAAGCCGTCGCTGTCGGGCTTCAGTCCGCGCTGAACGGCGAGACCGATTCGGTGATCACCGGCTACCGCGATCACGGCCACATGCTTGCCTACGGGATCGACCCCAAGGTGATCATGGCCGAGCTGACCGGGCGCAATTCGGGTATCTCGAAGGGCAAGGGCGGGTCGATGCACATGTTCTCGACCGAGCATAAATTCTACGGCGGCCACGGCATCGTCGGTGCGCAGGTCTCGCTCGGCACCGGCCTCGCGTTCAAGCACAAATACTCGAACGACGGCGGCATCTGCATGGCCTATTTCGGCGATGGCGCCGCGAACCAGGGTCAGGTGTACGAGAGCTTCAACATGGCCGAGCTGTGGAAGCTCCCGATCATCTTCGTGATCGAGAACAACCAGTACGCGATGGGCACCAGCGTCAACCGCGCGTCGGCCGAAGACCAGCTGTACCGCCGCGGCGAGAGCTTCCGCATTCCCGGTATCCAGGTCGACGGCATGGATGTGCTCGCCTGCCGCGGTGCTGCCGAGGAAGCGCTGGCGTGGGTCCGCGCGGGCAAGGGCCCCGTCATCCTCGAGATGAAGACCTATCGCTATCGTGGCCACTCGATGTCCGATCCGGCCAAGTACCGCACGCGGGACGAAGTCCAGGCGGTCCGCGACAAGTCGGATCCGATCGATCACATGAAGAAGCTGCTCGACGCGCAGGGCGTGACCGAGGCGGACCTCAAGTCCCTTGAACAGGAAATCAGGAAAATCGTGAACGAAGCCGCCGATTTCGCCGAGCAGACCCCGGAGCCGGATGCTGCCGAGCTCTACACCGACGTTCTGGTGGAGAAGTACTGATGGCGATCGAGATCAAGATGCCCGCGCTCTCCCCGACGATGGAAGAGGGCACGCTGGCCAAGTGGCTCGTCAAGGAAGGCGACAGCGTCAAGTCGGGCGATATCCTCGCCGAGATCGAGACCGACAAGGCGACGATGGAGTTCGAGGCGATCGACGAAGGCACGATCGGTTCGATCGCCGTCGCCGAGGGCACCGACAACGTGAAGGTCGGCACCGTCATCGCGACGATCCTCGAAGAGGGCGAGAGCGCGAGCGACCAGAAGCCTGCGGAAGCACGCTCGGGCGATGCGGCAAACGCCGCGCCGAAGGAGACGCCTTCGGACGACAAGGCTCCCCCGGTTCCCGAAGGCGCTTCGCCCGCCAAGGCCGAGAGCGGCACGCAGCAGCTCGTCGCGTCGGCCGAGAAGGTCGGCATCTCCGACCCCGCGATCCCCGAGGGTACCGAGATGGTCAAGACGACCGTCCGCGAGGCGCTTCGCGACGCGATGGCCGAGGAAATGCGCGAGGACGACCGCGTCTTCGTGATGGGCGAGGAAGTCGCGCAGTATCAGGGCGCGTACAAGGTCACGCAGGGCCTGCTCGACGAGTTCGGCGACCGTCGCGTGATCGATACGCCGATCACCGAATACGGCTTTGCCGGCATCGGTGCGGGCGCGGCGATGGGTGGTCTGCGCCCGATCGTCGAGTTCATGACCTTCAACTTCGCGTTGCAGGCGATCGACCACATCATCAACTCGGCGGCCAAGACCAACTACATGTCGGGCGGCCAGATGCGCTGCCCGATCGTGTTCCGTGGTCCGAACGGCGCGGCGTCGCGCGTGGGTGCCCAGCATTCGCACAACTTCGCGGCGTGGTATGCGAGCGTCCCCGGCCTGATCGTCATCGCGCCGTATGACGCGGCGGACGCGAAAGGCCTGCTGAAAGCCGCGATCCGCACCGAGGATCCGGTCGTGTTCCTCGAGAACGAGCTGATGTACGGCCGCAGCTTCGACGTCCCCAAGCTCGACAACCACGTCCTGCCGATCGGCAAGGCGCGGATCGTCCGCGAGGGCAAGGACGTCACGATCGTCAGCTACTCGATCGGCGTCGGCATCTCGCTCGAAGCCGCCGAGAAGCTCGCCGAAGAGGGCATCGACGCGGAGGTCATCGACCTGCGCACGCTGCGCCCGCTCGACACCGAGACGGTGCTGAAGAGCCTCGCCAAGACCAACCGCATGATCATCGTCGAGGAAAATTGGGCGACCTGCTCGATCGCCTCGGAGATCGTGTCGGTGGTGATGGAGCACGGCTTCGACGACCTCGACGCACCGGTGCTCCGCGTGACGAACGAAGACGTGCCTATGCCCTACGCGGCGAACCTCGAAAAGCTGATGCTGGTCGACGTCGCGAAGGTCGTAAAGGCAGTGAAGAAGGTCACGTACAAGTAAGTCGACGGGTGGGGCGAGCGATCGCCCCACCCCAAGAAAAGCGCGCCCGTTGCTTCAGCAGGAAGCGACGGGCGCCTTTTCGTCGTTGTAGATCTTGGTAAGGTCGCGTCGGTCCCTGACCGCCATCGACGCGATCTCGTGGATCGCCGCGCTGGGCATCCATTCGGATCCGACCAGCGGCGTATAGACATAGTGGACTTCGACGAACATCGTGGCGTTGTCGTCAATCGCGGTGGCCATCTGTCCCGCTGGTCCCATGCCCGCCATGTTGGTTGCACCAGCCTTTCCGTATGTCGATGCCAGCGGTTGGTCTCCGTAGCAGCGTTGCCAGCCGATCTTGTACTTCTTGGACGTGTTCGGCGTCGCCATCGGTTCGAGGTCGGATATGATGATCCGGCCGTTCTTTTTCAGATCGAGCGTTCCCGACGACAGCTGCGCGCCAGTCATGACGTCGTTTATATCGGTTTCGCTGACGGTCTTTGCCGCGAGTTGCGCGCCGACCCCGATCCGCGCCGCATTGTCCGCGAGCTGCAGCGCCAATTGGCTGATCCGCATCTTGGTCGTGATGTAGTTGGTCATCTCCGCGCCGCCCAGGCACAGCAAAATTAGGAACGGCAGCACGAGTGCGAACTCCAGCAGGGCGACGCCGCTCTTGTCCGTGACAAGATTTCGATCCCGACGGATACTCACTTGCAGTTCCGAACTATGCTCGAGTTGGCCGCTGCGCTCTGCGTCGTGTAAGGCTGGTTTTGCAGAACCGTTCGCGCTGTCAGCGTCACGTTCGGTCCTTGCCCCAGAAAGCCACCGACCGGCAGTAGGTGAGGGTAGGTGACGGTCACCGTGTAGACCGTGCGATCCTTCGCCCCGCCCTGGCCGTTTTCCGCACCATCGGCGTCCCACACGCCGTTCGCGTTCGAGTCTGTATACGGCTCCCCGTTATCGCAGGTGAGGTCGTGATCGGTATCGCTCCACGTCTCGGCCTTTGCCGCGGCGGCATCCGAGAACGTCTTGTAGAACCGGCGGGCGAAATGCAGCTGCGCGTCGTTCGCCAGTTCGAGGACCTGGCCCTTCACCCGGTCGTCGATGACCTGTTGCTGGTCGACGCCGGTGTTGGTCTCGATACCCGAATCACGCGCGGTCTTCTGGACGATGCCCTCCAACGCGGCTTGCATGTACAACGTATGCGCGATGTCGAAGCTGCCGACGAGGAACAGGCATAATACTGGAGCCACCAGCGCGAACTCGACGATCGTCGTTCCGCGGTTCTCGGCCGCAAGCCAGGCCAAGCCTGGCGAACGACGCGGTGGCATCAGCCGGGTCAATTGGTTAGCCTCAACTGCGAGATCTGGTTGGCGATGCTCCGGAACGTGTTCTGAAGATCGGCTTGGTTCCTCGCTGCAAAATACCGTCCAGGCGTTGCACAATCCTTCATCTGCTTTTCAATCGTGGCGCTCGATGCACCGAACCAGATCACCCAGAGCGTGATGTTCTTGTTCTTGACAGCCGCACAGACCGCGGCGGTCCGTGCGTTGACCTGCTGGGTCAAGGTGCCCGACGAGCCACAACCCGACGTGGGGACAGCGTCCGGATCGGTCTGGCGTCGGTCGAACCAACCAAAGCCGTAAGCCTGGTAGTTGTTGGCGTCGGTGCATGACTCGCCATCCGTCATGAAGATCATATTGCGTTGGATCTCGCCCCCCTTCGGCGTCAGCGCGTTCTCGCTTGCGAACATGCCCGTCGGCGACATGAGGCGGCCGCCCCAGATCAGACCTATGTCGTGATACGTGTTCCCGCTGGCCTGAAGGCTATCGACATATCCATCGAAAGCGTCCGGCTGCCATTCCTGCAGCTTATGGGCCGGGGTGGGGCAAGCATAACTGTCCCCAGTATAGTTCTGCTGGAAATTTGTAACCGTATCGAGCGTGTAGGCACCCGTATTCGTATAGTTGACCTTCCGAGCAAAGACGGCACCCGGCAGCGCCGGCCCCCATAGACTGTCCTGATCGCTGGATGTCGGAAGCGCATCGATATCGAGGTCGCGAGCTTTGGCGGGGATCGGCGTATAAGACGCCTGCCGTACGGTTGCACGCTCCTCGATGCAGCCGTCCCACATCACTGGAACGGTAGTGTGATCGGTGCCGACTGGCAGGCTGACGGAACTGTTCCAGCCATTGCCGCTCTTCAAGCCGGAAATGTTCTGCGTTACCTGCTTGTAAGACCACGCCGGAAAAGCAAAAGAGCCCGATGCGCCCTTATTCGATCTAGCAAACTGCGTATAGCGCTCAATACTGCGCTCTTGATATTGTAGCGTACACATTTTGGTAGTGGCGTTGTAATCTCGGTTGTAGACTCGCTGCGTATAGGGTGCCCATGCCAGCCAACCTGAATCATTCTCGGTATTGTTAGCCGGCCATGAAGGCATGCCACTAGCGGTGAACGTGTCGTTGGGCAGCGGAACCAAGGTGTTGTTACAGTCGGTATTTTTCGCTGCATTCTTTGAAGTTGATGTGTTCTGGGAGCCAGAGAATGCCGAGGCATTTCTCGCGTTGTTCCCCGAGAAGGCGTAAAACGTTCCATAAAGCTGCGCAGGCTCGCGTGATTGATAGGTCCACGAATCTGCTACAAACTTCGTAGGAAGCAGGCGGCCGACGTTGACGTTCGTCGCATAGGGGACGAAGCCGAAGCGCACCTGAACCTGATCGCTGACCCCGCCGCTCGGGGCTCCGCCTATGCAGTTCTCGTCGGTATCCAGCCGGGCGACGATCTCATAGAAGCATTTGACCGAAGACTTGAGCGCTTCGATCTTGGTTTGCGTGTCGCCGCTGACGGCCCTGCTGCCCATCGACCCGGTCGTGTCCAGAACGAACATCACATCGGTATTCGGCAGGCGCATCTCGGATTGGCACGTTACGTTCAACGTCGATTCGTCGAAATCGAGCACGCGCATCAACGTCATTGGCAGGACCGTACTTACGGTGCCGGTGACTTTGCCGGCGTGCTCCGTGAACGCGGTCTTGAGATCCGTGCTGCCATAAGAACCGCTCGCGAAATTCGCGCTGAAGAACGAGTTGGCGGCGGCAAGGTCGTCGCTGCCCCAGATGCCCCCGCCCATCGCTTTTCGTCCAGCCAATGCGCCCGCGTCGCACGCGTGCTGCATCCGCGTCTTCGTAATATATAGCCTGCTCAGATCAATGCCGCCGCCAACGATTCCGATCAGCGGGATCAACGCGGCTGCGACGATCGCAAGCGTGTTTCCACGGACGTCACGGCGCAACCTGCCGAGAAATGTCGCCGCTTTACGACGTGTTGCATGATTAAGCGGCTTTATCACGGTATGAGCGGTTCCCGTCCTGATGGTGGGATCGCAATGCGCCATACGGTGGTAAGCCGCGCTCAAGAAATATGGATAACGCCGCGTTTACGACTTACCCGGGCGAATGCTGTATTGGGGAAACATGAGCCTATCCGTCACACGTCCGGAACGCGCGCTCGCGTTCAGCTACGCCAACAAATCCGCGCGACCGGCACTCGCGGCGCTGTTCGCGCTCGACGATACGCTTGCTTCGATACTGCGTTCTACGCGCGAGCCCTTGATCGGCCAGATGCGGCTGACATGGTGGTACGAGGCACTGGGACGTCTCGACACCGCGCCCGCACCTGCTGAACCCGTGCTGGTCGCGCTTAAGAAGGAGGTCCTGTCGTCGGGCGTATCGGGCGAGATGCTCGCACGCTTGACCGACGGGTGGGACGCGCTTCTGGAACCGGTGCTCGACGTCAGAGCGATCGAGCGGTTCGCACTAGATCGGGGACGGCGTCTGTTCGAGGTCGCGGCCATCATGCTCGCGGTCAGCGATGACCGGATCGGTCGGGCTGGTGAGGGATGGGCGCTCGCAGACCTCGCGCAGAAACTGACTGATAGCGCGGGACGTGACCTGGCACGTGTCCGGTCGATCGCCGCGCTCGATGGCGCATTGCGCGGCCGGTGGCCGTCTGCGGCGCGCGCGCTGGGCGCACTTGCCGTGTCGGCGCGGTTCGACATGATGCCAGAGCATTCCGCGCCGGGAAGTCCGAAGCGCATCGCGCGGTTGGCGTGGCATAGATTGACCGGATACTGACCAATCGAATGGGGATCGTCTGCGGCGAGGCCTAGCGTGCGAGCTGGGCAATGGGGGCGGCGGCGATGTGGCGGTATCTGGCGGGCGGAGCGGCGGTGATCGCGTTGATCGCGGCAGGAATCATGTTTTTTAGCGGTAAGGCGCGGCCGGGGCCGGTGCTACCACCGCAACCCATGGCACAGGTCGGTAGCGGCGCGGTCACGTCCGATCCGCTACCCGATGCCGCGCCCGAGGCGACCGACAAGACGCGCGAGCAGAAGCGGTTCGATCGCTACGACAAGGACCGCGATGCCAAGATCACGCGCGAGGAATATCTGGTCCAGCGGCGCAAGGCTTACGCGCGGCTGGACGTCGATGGCGATGGCAAGCTGTCGTTCGACGAATGGGCGGTCAAGGCGACGACCAAGTTCGCGGACGCCGACCGCGACAAATCCGGCGCGATGACCGCCCCGGAATTTGCCACGACGGCGGTCAAGCGGAAGGGGCCAGCTCGGGTGAATTGTCCGCCGGTTCAGCCTGTTGCCGAGGAGAGTTGAGCCACTCTGCGAGCGCCGCGCGGCCACGGTCGGTATACATCCGCTTGCGATCCGCCTTCTTGGTCCGGCCCGTGATCGGCGGGAACAGCCCGAAGTTGACGTTCATCGGCTGATACGTCTCGACCTTTGCGCCGCCAGTGATGTGGCCGAGCAACGCACCGAGTGCCGTCGAATAGGGTGGTGGCGTCAGTGTCTTGCCGGTCAGTTCTGCTGCGGCGAACAGTCCGGCGAGCATGCCGATCCCGCAGCTCTCGATATATCCTTCGCACCCGGTGATCTGGCCTGCGAAACGAATGTTCGGGCGCGACTTTAACCGCAGCGTCTCATCGAGCAGTTCGGGCGAGCGGATGAAGGTGTTGCGATGCAGCCCGCCCAACCGCGCGAACTCGGCATTTTCTAGGCCGGGGATCGTCCGGAAAAGGCGGACCTGGTCGGCGTGCTTCATCTTGGTCTGGAAGCCGACGATGTTCCACAGCGTACCCTGCGCATTGTCCTGGCGGAGCTGGACGACGGCGTGCGGCCAGCGCCCCGTCTTCGGGTTGTCGAGCCCGACCGGCTTCATCGGGCCATAGCGCAGCGTATCGACGCCGCGCTCCGCCATCACCTCGATCGGCATGCAGCCGTCGAAATAGGGCGTGTCCTTCTCCCATTCCTTGAACGGGGTCTTCTCGCCATCGATCAGGCCCTGGTGGAAGGCCAGATACTGGTCCTTGTCCATCGGGCAGTTGATGTAATCCTTGCCCTCACCCTTGTCCCAGCGCGATGCGAACCAGGCCGTGCCCATGTCGATCGAGTCGCGGTGGACGATCGGCGCCAGCGCGTCGAAGAAGGCGAGCGCCTCGCGGCCGGTCTCTGCGCCGATGCCCGCAGCGAGCGAGGCGGCGGTGAGCGGACCTGTGGCGATGATCGTCGGGCCGTCGGGTAGTGCGTCGATGCGTTCGCGAACGAGCGTGATGTTCGGGTGCTGGTCGATCGCCTCCGTCACGCTGGCCGAGAAATTGTCGCGGTCGACGGCGAGCGCGGAGCCGGCGGGAACGCGGTGGATGTCCGCCTGGCGCATAATCAGCGAGCCGAGCGTGCGCAGTTCCTGATGGAGCAGCCCGACCGCGTTGGCTTCGGCATCGTCCGACCGAAAACTGTTCGAGCAGACGAGTTCGGCGAGGCCGTCAGTCTGGTGCGCGGGCGTCTCTTCGCCGCTGCCGCGCATTTCGGACAGGCGGACCTTAAGGCCGGCTTCGGCGAGTTGCCAGGCAGCTTCGGAACCGGCGAGCCCGCCGCCGATGACATGGATATCGTGGGTCATTCGCGTCAGATAGCGTCGGACGCTTGCCGTGTCAGGTCCGCAATACCACTTCGCCTGCATGACGGACCCGACGAAGATCTTCACGATCGGCTATGAAGCCACGACGATGGCCGATTTCCTCGCGGCCTTAAAGGCGGCGGGGGTGAAGCGGGTGATCGACGTCCGCGCTCTCCCGCTGTCGCGGCGACCAGGGTTTTCGAAGACCTCGCTCGCCGCGTCGCTGCGCGAGGTCGAGATCGATTACGTGCACCTGAAGGCTCTGGGAACGCCGAAGCGTGGGCGCGATGCGGCCAAGAAGGGCGACGTCGCGACGCTGACCGCGGTGTATGACGAACAGCTCGAGCTTCCCGAGGCGCAGGCGGCGGCAGCGATCATGCTCGGGCTGGCGGCCGAGAAGCCGAGCGCGCTGCTGTGTTATGAGCGGGATCCTTGTCATTGCCACCGGACGCTGCTGCTGCGCGCCGTAGGTGAGGGGACGGAAGTCGAGGATTTGTACACGTAATCTGGATGAAGGGCAGCGTTTCTGGACCGAACGTTGCTTTCAGCCTCACGCGCCGCTAACGACCACCCATTCGCCCTGGACCCGGTGCAATTCCGGGTGGCTATTCCGGCCGCCGATCCGCCGGACAACGCAACGACGCCTCTGAAGTGAACCGCCTGCCAAGACAGCGCCGCGGTTCGTGCGTCCTATGCGGATACATCCATGACATCCTTATCTCTTTCCCGTTACCGCGCCGAATGGTTCAGCGGCCCGACCGCCGCACGCCGCGATGTGCTCGCCGGCATGGTCGGCACCTTCGCGTTGATCCCCGAGGTCATCGCCTTCTCGTTCGTCGCCGGAATCGATCCCGAAGTCGGCTTGTTCGCGTCGTTCGTGATCGGCATCGTCATCGCCTTTGCGGGCGGGCGCCCCGCGATGATCTCCGGCGCGGCCGGCTCCGTTGCGCTCGTCGCGGCCGCCTTGGTCTACGCCCATGGCCTACAATTCCTGCTGGTCGCGACGATGCTCGCAGGTGCACTCCAGATCGCGTTCGGGCTCGCCAAGCTCGACGTGCTGATGCGGTTCGTCTCGAAGTCGGTCCGCACCGGATTCGTCAATGCGCTCGCGATCCTGATCTTCTCCGCGCAGGTGCCGCAGATGGTCGGCGTCAGTTGGCAGGCCTATGCGATGATCGCCGGTGGTCTCGCGATCATCTACCTCATGCCGCGCATCTCGAACGCCATCCCGTCGCCGCTGATCTGCATCGTCGTGCTGACCGCGATCGCGATGTGGGTGCCGATGCCCCTCAAGACGGTCGGCGATCTCGGCAAGCTGCCCTCCACGCTGCCGTCGTTCGGGATGCCCGACGTGCCGTTCAACTGGGACATGCTGCGGATCGTTGCTCCCTATGCGTTGGCGATGGCCGCCGTCGGGTTACTGGAGTCGATGATGACGGCGAGCGTAGTCGACGACCTGACGGAAACCACCAGTTCGAAGGCGCGCGAGTGCACCGGGCTCGGGCTCGCCAACATCGCCGCGGGTGCGTTCGGTGGGATCGCCGGGTGCGGGATGATCGGGCAGACCGTCGGGAACGTCCGCTATGGCGGGCGAGGGCGGCTGTCGACGCTGGTCGCAGGCGTGTTCCTGCTCGTGGTCATGGTGCCGCTGAGGCCGTGGGTGGCGCAGGTGCCGGTCGCGGCGCTGGTCGCGATCATGATCATGGTGTCGATCAGCACCTTCTCCTGGGGCTCGATCCGCGAACTTGCGCGGCATCCCAAGATGTCGAGCGTGGTGATGGCCGCGACCGTGATCGTCACCGTCGCGACGCACGACCTGTCATTGGGCGTCGGTGTCGGCGTGCTGCTCAGCGGCGTGTTCTTCGCATGGAAGGTCACGCGGCTGATGGACATCACGGTCGAGCACGACACGGCCAGCGACACGCGAATCTACCGTGTCGGCGGTCAGGTGTTCTTCGCTAGCGCCGATATCTTCGCGGACCGCTTCGATCTTCGCGAGACTGCACGCGCAGTGCGGATCGACCTGACGCGCGCGCATCTTTGGGATGTCACCGCCGTCGCCGCGCTGGAAGACGTGGTGGCCAAGCTGCGGCGTCACGGCACGATGGTCGAAGTCGTCGGGCTCAATACGGCGAGCGAGACGCTGGTCGATCGCCACGCGCCCCTGCTGCTCGACTAACGTCTGGCAGATACAAAATTGGCAGCGCTACCGAAGTAGCGCTGCCAAATCTATGTTGTAGAACGGTTTTGCCTACTGCTGAGGGACGGTGTCGTTCTCGACCGGCGCTTCGTCGCGCGTCACGCGAGCGGTCATGCCTGTCGCATCGGCATCGTCGCGCATCTGCTCGTCGGGCGCGACTGGCGGTTCGCGTTCCGGCTCGACCGCGTTCACCGTCGGGGGAGCCTCGACCGGTGCCGTCTCGACCGGTGCCGGAGCGGGCGTCGGCGCTGCTTCGGACTCGGTCACGCCGGTATCTTCGACCATGTTGGTATCGGTCGGCGGCTGGTCGGGCTCCGAGCGTGAGCAGCCGGCCATGGCCATTGCGGCAAGCAGGCCGCCGGCAATGGCGGTACGCGTGCGGATGGAAATCGTCATGTATGGTCCTCTCAACGAGCGGCGATCGTCTGGCGTGCGGTGCGCGCCTCGATCTTGGAAGCGAGGGTGCCGTCCCAGTTATAAGGGTCGGCGCGGAAGTTCATCTGGCCGTTGCCGCTGGCAAATGCGGTCCAGTAGAGCAAATACACCGACACAGGCTTGGTCAGGCGGGCACGGACCGTGTCACCCTTGGCGACCGCGGCGACGACCATCTCGGGTGTCCATGACGGATCGCCCTTGAGCAGCAGGTCGGCAAGTTCGGCAGGCTTTTCAAGGCGAACGCAGCCGTGGCTCGCAAGCCGGCTGAAGCTTGCGAACTTCGCACGGCTGGGCGTATCGTGGAGATAGACCGAATAGTCGTTGGCAAAATCGAACTTGAACCGCCCCAGCGCGCTCTGGTCGCCAGCCTGCTGCTGCAGCCGCGTACCGTCGATCACCTTGATGCCGTTGCGCTTGAAATAGCCCGGGTTGGCCCGCTCCTTCGGCCACAGCTCCTTCGTCGCGATCGACGTCGGGACGTTCCACGGCGGATTGATGACGATGCTGTGGATCGTCGAGGACAGCATCGGCGTCTCGTCCCCGGGCCGGCCCGTCACCGCGCGCATCGACTGCACGGGCGTATCGCCGTCGAACACCGTCAGCACGGCCGCGGCGATATTCACCTGGATACGATCGCGCGGCAGGTCCTGCGGCAGCCAGCGCCAGCGCTCCATGTTCGCCATGATCTGGCGTACGCGGTCGCCTGCGGTGACATTGAGCGCGGCGAGGGTCTGCGTCGAGACGATCCCGCTCGGGTTGAGGCCATAGCGACGCTGCGCGCGGCGTACCGCTTCCACCAGCGGCGCGTCGAACCGGTCGCCGCTCGTTGCAACGTCCTTGTCCTCCGCCACGAGACGCTTACGCAGCGCGATCACGCGAGGACCGGTCGCGCCGATCGTGAAGTCGGGACCGGAGGCAAGCGGTGCCCAGCCGCCCGCAGACGCGATCGAACGATAATTCTGGAGGCCCTTCCGCAGGCCGTCATACCCTGCATAAGGCGGTGGCAATGATGCGAACCACGCCGCGATCCGGTCGAGCCGCACGGCGTCGGCAAAGGCAGGTGTCGGGTCATAGGCCGGCGGACGCAGGCCCCAATCCTTCTGGAAGTCGGCTTCGTTCAGCCGCCCGGCATGCACCGCGCGCGCATGATCGAGTGCAGCGCGGACCAGTTCGTCCTTGCTCGGCGCGGTAGTCGACGCGGTTGCGGCCGACTTCAGGCCCTGCGCGACGATGTCGCCATTGAGCAGTCTGTCGAGCAGCGCGGCCTGCGCGTCGCTCAGCGGCGGCACGGTGATTACCGGCGGCGCGAGCGTCGGCGTCGGCATGGCGGCGGGCGCGGTCGGGACGACCGGTGGCGGCGTAACCTGCGCGAACGACGCGGTTGCCATCAACAGCGGTGTTGCCGCGAGCACCGACCGGATCACGCCGGTCTTCATTCGTCCATCATCGAAACCGCGAGCCATAATCGTCCTGTCTTGTATCCGGTCGATGCTTTCGCACGACGTAGCTCTCCCTTAGCTGAACCGGACTCGCTAAGCATCGCCAATCGGGCAAAATTAACGGTTCAGGCCAAGGGAGCGGCATTTTCCTGCCGGGCGAGCACTTCGTAGGCCATCACGGCGGTCGCAACGGCGGCATTGAGGCTGTCTGCCTTGCCGAGCATCGGGATCTTGACCAGCACGTCGCACGCCTCGGCCATCTCGGGCGGCATGCCCTGCGCTTCGTTGCCGGTCAGCAGGAAGGTCGGGCCGGTATAGGTCGCCGCCCGGTAATCCGTTTCGGTATCGAGGCTGAGACCCACGAGCTGGCCGGGTCCGCTCCGAAGCCAGGCCTGGAACGGCTCCCACTCGGTCTTCACGACGGGGATCGTGAACAGCGCGCCCATGCTCGCGCGGACCGCCTCGACCGAGAACGGATCGACCGACTCACCGATCAGGATCAGCCCGCCCGCGCCGACGGCATCGCCGGTGCGCAGGATCGTGCCGAGATTGCCCGGATCGCGCAGCCGTTCGGCGACCAGCCAGATGCCGGAGGTGGTGCGATCGAGGTCTTCGAGCGTCGCGTCGAACTCGTCGAAAACACCGACGACCGCCTGCGGGTTATCCTTGCCCGACAGCTTCGAAAGAATGTCCGGCGTGGTCTGGATCGAATCACCACCGGCATCCTCGACGTCCATCGACAGCGCGTGGACCAGCGGATGGTTCGCGCTTGCCGCCGCGTAGAATAGAGTACGGGGCAGGCGTCCTGTCTCGCGCGCCTCGGTAAGGATGCGCAGTCCCTCGGCGAGGAACTGCTTGGCCGCACGCCGATGCCGCTTGTCGCGCAAGTCGCGGACATACTTGATCAGCGGGTTCGAAAAGGCGGTTATCTCGCGGGGCATCTAGCGCCCCTTCCGCTTGCGGGAGGGGTGGGGGAGGGGTTTGTAAACACGCCGTCGCTCATGCCCTCCCCCGACCCCTCCCGCAAGCGGGAGGGGAGAAAGACGGTCAATCCTCGCCGAACTTCGCCTCGACCAGTTCGGCGAGCGCGGCCACCGTATGCTCCGCGCCATCGCCGCTCGCGCTGATCGTGATCGCGTCGCCCCTGGCAGCACCTAGCATCATCAATCCCATGATCGACGTGCCGGTGACGTGATCCGACCCGTCCTTGGTCACGCTGACCTCGACCGGGTGCGACGATGCCAGCGTCACGAACTTGGCACTCGCGCGCGCGTGGAGCCCACGACGGTTGGTGATCTGGACCGTGCGCGAGACCTCGCTCACGCGGCTGCCTCGCCGAGAACCTCGGAGGCTACCGAAATGTATTTGCGCCCGGCCTCGCGCGCCGCAGCAACCGCCGCAACGACCGTCATGGACTTGCGCGCCGAGCCCAGCCGGATCAGCATCGGCAGGTTCATCCCCGCGATCACCTCGATCCGGCCGCGTTCCATTAGCGAGATGGCGAGATTGGAAGGGGTGCCCCCGAACAGGTCGGTCAGCACGATCACGCCGCGCCCGACATCGACCGCCTGGATCGCGGCGGCGATATCCGCGCGACGCTCCTCCATGTCGTCGTCGGGACCGATCGCGATCGGCGCGACGCGTTCCTGCGGGCCGACGACGTGGATCATCGCGCGAACGAATTCCTCGGCCAATCGACCGTGCGTTACCAGAACAAGGCCGATCATGTCAGCGTTTCATACTCATAAGACGACCGGTGATCCTTCGAGCGCATCTTGTGGAGCGGCCCCCAGGTCGCGGTGCGCGATACTGGGCGAAAATCCCGCGTCGCGCAACCGTCGCGCCACGCGGTCAGCGACGTGGACCGACCGGTGTCTCCCTCCGGTACACCCGAACGCGACCGTGACATACGACTTGCCTTCCGCCCTGTAGCGCGGGAGCAACAGAATCAGCAGCTCCTCGATCCGACTCACCGCAGCTTCGTAGGCGGAATCGTCCATGATGTAGGCGGAGACGTCGGCGTCGAGACCGGTGCCGGGGCGCAACTCCGGGTCCCAGTGCGGATTGCGGAGGAAGCGCATGTCGAACACGAGGTCGGCGTTACGGAGCAGGCCGCGTGCGAAACCGAACGATCGGATCGACAGCGTAGGCTCGCCGCGCTCACCGCCTGCAAAGCTAGCACGGATCTGTTGCGCGAGTTCGTTGGCGGTCATGTCGGTGGTGTCGATCAGGCGGTTCGCCCAATCGCGCAAGGGCGCGAGCAGTTCGCGTTCACGGCTGATCCCGTCGTTCGCGGGACGGTCCAGCGCCAGCGGGTGGCGACGGCGAGTCTCGGAATAGCGGCGTTCGAGTTCGGCACCCGAGCAGTCGAGGAAAAGCATTCCGACCTCGAGCCCATGCTGGTCGCGGAGATCGCGGATGCGGCTGACGATCCGTTCGGGATCGAAGTCGCGCGTGCGGGCGCCGATACCTATCGCGAGCGGCTGCGAATCGGCAGTCGATCCTTCGGGAAGCGGCGTTTCCAGCAACCGGTCGAGCAGCAGTAGCGGCAGGTTGTCGACCACCTCCCAGCCGAGATCCTCCAGCGTCTTGAGCACGGTCGACTTGCCCGCGCCCGACATGCCGGTGACGAGCAAGATGTCCTTGGGCCGGGTCATCGTGAATGCATCATTCTAAAGGCTCCGGATTGCGCACTGCGAGTTCGATCTTGATCGGGGCGGAGGCTTCGAACGGATCGACCGCGACCTGGCGAACATCGATGCCGACGATCGTTCGCAGCCGACGTTCGGGCATGCGTTCGACCGGGCTGTCGACACGGACGACCAGACCGACCGGAACGTCCCCGACATACGGCACGGCGATAATGCCGATCCCGCGCACCTCGATGCGGCCGACGATCGTCGTCGGTGCGCGCGCGAGCAAGATCTCACCCGAGCGGACCACCAGCGTCTGGTCATCGCTGACGAGGGTCGCACCGCGGTCGATCAGACGTAGCGCGAGGTCGGATTTGCCGGAGCCGGAAACGCCTTCGATCATCACCGCGACGCCGTCGATCGCGACCGTCGTGGCGTGGAGCCTGTCGGATTGGGTGGCGATCACGACGCTCCCTTACTCCGGCATGTCGGCAAGCGGTAGCCTTACCACGAACCGCGCGCCATCGAGCCTGTCCTCGCGCGCTTCGACGAAGATCGCGCCCTGGTGGCCGTCGACGATCGTGCGCGCGATCGCGAGGCCCAGTCCGGAATGCTGGCCGAACGTCTCGCTGTCGGGGCGGACCGAGTGGAAGCGCTTGAACACGTCCTCGCGCGCCTCCTCTGGCACGCCGGGACCTTCGTCCTCGACCCGGATGACGAGGTCTTCGCCCTCGCGGATTGCGGAGATCGCGATCAGGCCGGCGTTGGGCGAGAAGGAAAGCGCGTTGTCGATGAGGTTCTCGAACACGCGTTCGAGCCGCGCGCCTTCGCCCAGGATAATCAAGCGGTCGTCCGGGTTACGATCGAACCGGAGGCGGATGCCGCGCTCGACCCCACGCGCGTCGCGTTGCGCGACCAGCCCGTCGATCATCGCGGCGATATCGACAGGCTCGAACTTCGCACGGCTGAGCTGGGCATCGAGTCGCGAGGCTTCGGAGATATCCGAGAGTAGCCGGTCGAGCCGGTGCACGTCGTCGCGGACGATCGCAAGCAACTGCGCCTGAAGCGCCGGGTCTTTCACGCGCGACAATCCCTCCACCGCGGACCGAAGCGAGGCGAGGGGGTTCTTCATCTCGTGCGTAACGTCGGCGGCGAATGCCTCGGTCGCGTCGATGCGAGCGCGGAGTGCGAGACTCATGTCCGAAAGCGCGCGCGCGAGCATGCCGAGTTCGTCACGGCGCGAGGGGAGGCGCGGCACGACGACTTCACGTGCACGACCTAACCTGACTCGCACCGCCGCCCGGGCGAGACGACGAAGCGGACGGACGATCGTGCGGGCGAGGAACAGCGACAGCAGGACCGAGACGATCGACACGCCGAGCAGCACCATGCTGAGCCGGAACCGCTCGATCCGCACCGTCTTGGTAATGTCCCGCGCATTGACCGTTGTCATCACGACCCCGCCAGCGCGGAGCGGCGCGGCGGCGGTCAGCACGGGCGTGCGGTCGGGCGCGCGCCAGACCGTCGTGGAGACGGCGCTGCGGCCGCGGACTGCGCTCACGTCGGGCCATTGCTGCGTACCGCTGCGCTCGCGGTAGAGCGGCGGGCGGGGCGCCATTACGATCACGTCGATCGACGCGTCGAGAAAACGGGCGATCGTCTGGTCCCAGTCTTCCTTGTCCGGATCCATCAGCACGAAGTTGCGCAAGCCCAGAGCGCGACTGTCGGCGATCGTGCGCCCTGCCGCATCGAACAGCCGAATCCGTGACCCCGTATCGCGGGCAAGCCGCAGTACCAGCGGATCGCGCAACGCCGGATCGACCGCGGCAATCGCCTCGCCGATCAGCCGTGCTTCGCGCGCCGTCTGCGCAACCCGGTTGTCGACCACCCGGCTGCGATACGAATCGAGATAGAAGAACCCGCCCGCAAGCAGCAGCAGAGCGAAGATGTTGACGGCCAGGATACGCCGCGTGAGCGAAATCTGTCCCGACCACCGCAGCGTGAGGTCGCGGCCGTCGACGCCCAGCTCATTCCTCAGAAAATCGATACCCGGCACCATATAATGTCTCGATCGCGTCGAAGGCTGGGTCGACCTGCCGGAACTTGCGGCGAAGTCGTTTTATGTGGCTGTCGATGGTCCGGTCGTCGACATAGATATCGTCCTGGTACGCCGCATCCATCAACTGGTTGCGCGTCTTCACGATGCCGGGCCGCTGCGCGAGCGTCTCGAGGATCATGAACTCGGTAACCGTCAGCGTCACCGGCTCGCCGCCCCACAGCGTGCGATGCCGCGCCGGATCCATGCTCAGACGCCCGCGATCGAGCGGCCCGGCGGCTTCCGCCTCGGTCTCGGTACCCGGCGACTGCGTCAGCTCGGTACGGCGCAGGATCGCACGGATGCGGGCGATCAGCAGCCGCTGCGAGAACGGCTTGGCGATATAGTCGTCCGCGCCCATCGCGAGCCCGAGCGCCTCGTCGAGCTCGTCGTCCTTGCTGGTCAGGAAGATCACCGGGATCTGGCTCTTCTCGCGCAGCCGCCGCAGCAGTTCGAGCCCATCCATCCGCGGCATCTTGATGTCGAACACCGCGAGATCGGGCGGGTTGTCGGTCAGCGCCTTCAACGCCGTCTCGCCGTCCGAATAGACGCGCGTGACGAAGCCCTCGGTCTGCAGCGCGATCGACACAGATGTCAGGATGTTGCGGTCGTCGTCGACCAGCGCGATCGTTGCCGTCATCTGGGGTCGTTTGCCTCGGTCGTTGGCATGCGGGCGTAGGCCAAACCGCGCCGCCACTCAACTAAGACCGTATCGGCCCGCCCCGCCCGCCCGTATTCGACCGAGGTTACGGCATCGTCAGACACTCAAGGCGTATCGGCGACAGTGATCGAGATATCCCGCTTCATGACTGCCCGCGAGGGAAACGACGCTTTCCCACAGCCAGTTCGGCGCGTCGATGGCGCCGCGGCGGTCCGCATCCAGGACTTTGGCCCAGCCGTGGCGCGTGTCCGCATCCATCTGACGCGCATGCGCCTTGCCGACGACGAAGGCGAGATACCGTGCCGCTTTGACGGCCTGTCCCGCGCTGAACTGCTCGACCTCCAGCTTCAGATCCTGTGGCGACAGTTCGCGGACGAATACCGAACGATCGAGAGCCCGCGCCGCCACCATGCGACTACCGAGATGGGGAGACAGCGCCCGCGCGGCCTCGACCACCCGTGCCGCCTGATCGACCGGCATCTTCGCACCTTTCGCCGCAGGCGCAATCGAAGTGGTCGCTTCCTTCAGGTCGATCAGCGCATAATCCGATCGCCCCTTCGCGTTCTTCAGCCCGACCAGCGCTGCAAAGCGTAACAGCCCAAGCGAACTGCACCCCTTCATCCAATAGGCTGCGTCGACCAGCCTCACGGTTCGATCCCGGTCCTTTTCGTCGAGCGAAAGGACCAGAGCGGCGACGTCCGGCTCCGTGACCAGCGCGGCGAGAGCGTCGCGTTCGGCCTGGTCCAGCGGCCAGAACTTGTCGCCGAGTGGGATCATCGGTTCGCGGCTGGCGAACCGCTCCTTGGCGAGGTGACGCCAGCGCCGTCCCAATGCCCGGCGCTTTACACTGCGAACCGCGTGGGGTTCGGGACCCGCATCGTCACTCGCCGGATCGACCATCGCACTGGCATAGCCGCTCACCATCTCTTCGATCATGTGCGCCGTCGTCACGCCCGGCAGGTCAGAGCCGCGGGCCGCGGTTGCGAGCGACAGGCCGAGGCGGATCAGATCGTGCGCCGGGTTGCCGATGACAGCTTGGTCCAGATCACGAATCTGGATCGCGATCCGTCCGCCGCCGTCGTTGATCGGACCAAGATTGCCGAGATGGCAGTCGCCGCAGATCCAGATTGCAGGCCCTTGCGGAACGCGACGCGACGCCGGCGACTCATCGAGCCATTCGTAGAATTTCGCCGTGTTGCCTCTGACATACGCATGGGTCGATCTTGCCATCTTGAGCTGTCGCTTGGCGGCGAGGATCGCAGGCCGTTCGGCCAGTGTCGGTTTCGTCATGTCGTTCCTTTTCGCCACGACGGAAAGGCACGCCGACGTTCATCATCGACGTACGTCAGTCGATCATACCGGAGAGCCATGTTGTAGCGTTGAAGATCCAAACGTCCGTTCACCCTACTCGTTCAGCACGCCGACCCCGGACCTCGGCTTTTTCTCACTGATCTACGTTGCCATGATCGCATGCGTTAGGCTCTGCTCGCCGCGGGCGTCGATGGCGCAAGCGTTCCGAACACGCACGATCACCGCTAGCATGCGGGCTTTGCTCTATATTGTTTGTGCCGCTACCCAAGACGGCCAGATTAAAAGGATATGCGGTGGCGAGCGTCGAAATATGCGGACTGTCGAAGCGTTTCGGCGACGTGACGGTGCTCCAGCCCAGCGACCTGACGATCGAGCAGGGCGAATTCGTCGTGCTCGTCGGGCCGTCGGGATGCGGTAAGTCGACGTTGCTGCGGATGATCGCGGGGCTCGAGGTGCCGAGCGCGGGGAGGGTGGTGATCGGTGGGCGTGACGTGACCGAGGCGGCACCATCGGATCGGGGGCTGGCGATGGTGTTCCAATCCTACGCGCTCTACCCGCATCTGACTGTGGCGGAGAACATCGCCTTTCCACTCAAGGTCGCAAAGGTCGCCAAGCGCGAGATCGCCGAGCGGGTCGCAGAGGTCGCGGCGATGCTCGACTTGTCGGCCCTGCTCGATCGGCGGCCGCGTGCGCTTTCCGGTGGGCAGCGCCAGCGGGTTTCGATTGCGCGCGCGGTCGTCCGTCGGCCAAAGGTGCTGCTGCTGGACGAGCCGTTGTCGAACCTCGACGCCAATCTCCGAGCGCGTATGCGGCATGAGTTCGCCCGGCTTCACCAGCAACTCGGCGCGACGATGATTTACGTCACGCATGACCAGCTGGAGGCAATGACGCTTGCCAACCGGATCGTCGTGATGAGCGAAGGGCGTGTCGAACAGGTCGGAGAGCCGCTCGATGTCTATCGTCGACCGGCCAGTCTCGCGGTTGCAGCAGCGATCGGGTCGCCGGGCATGAACCTGCTCGCGGGGACTGTGGTTTCCGCCGACGAGACCGGCACGATCGTGCGGCTGGCAGGAGGCGACGCGGTCCGAACCAGCGCGGTCGTTCCTGCAAACGCAGTCGGGGCGGCGGTCACGCTCGGCGTCAGGCCGGAGCATCTCCATGTCGACGACGCAGGGGTGTTCGTCGGTGCGGTCGAGTTGTTCGAGCGGCTGGGGCCCTTATCGTTCGCGCATCTCGGGGCACGCGGGGCGGCGGACACGATCGTCGCGCAATTGCCGGGTGACCGGTCCGTGACGCTCGGCGAGACGTTACGCGTCGGCGTGGCGCCGGAGGACGCGCATGTGTTTGCTGCAGACGGTCGCGCCTATCCCTTCACGCTGCCGCCGAGCAGCCCGGTCAGGTAATAACGCTGCATCGCGAGGAAGAGCAGCAGCACGGGCATCGTCGTGACGACCGCCGCGGCCATCATCAGTTCGCCGTCCGCCGAATGCTCGCGCGCGATCGCCGCGACCGCGACCGGCAGCGTGTAGAGATGCTGGTCGGCCAGCACGATCAGCGGCCACAGGAAGTCGTTCCACGAGCCGAGGAACATGAACAGCGCCAGCGTGACGACGATCGGGGTGAGTAGGGGCAGGACGATCGTCACGAAGATCCGCGCCTCGCTCGCGCCGTCGATCCGCGCCGCGGCGATCATCTCGTCGGGGATCGCGAGCGTCGCCTGCCGCACGAACAGAATCGCGAAGATGCCCGCCAGGCTCGGCAGGATCACGCCGGCATAGCTGTTGACCAACCCGAGTTGCTTGAAGATCAGGAATAGCGGCAGCATCGCGACCTGTCCGGGTACGACCAGCGACGCGATCAGGATCTTGAGCAGTCGCTCGCGTCCGCGGAAGCGGAGCTTGGCGAAAGCGTAGCCGGCGGGCACCGTCAGCAGCAATCCGAACAGGGTCGAGATCGCGGCGATCGCGACGCTGTTGAACAATGCGGGGACGATCCGGTAGTCGAACCACGCGCCGTCGATCAGCCGCCGGACGAGCAACTCGTGGTAGTTCTCCAGCGACCAGTGCGTTGGCCATAGCGGGGTTGGCAGGTTGCTCGACTCGCCGCGCGGCATGAACGAGACGATCACCATGTAAACGAGCGGCGCGATCGTCAGCGCGGTCAGGGCTACCACCGCCGTGTTGGCGAAAATCGTACGGGGTTTTATAGCCATTCGTAGCGCCTTCCGATTCGCGTCTGGACCATCGTCAGCGCGAGGATCATCAGGAACAGCACGAACGCGACCGCGCTCGCCTGGCCGAGGTTCCACCATTTGAAGCCTTCGTCGAACATGAAATACAGGATCGTCGTGGTGCTCTGCGCAGGGCCGCCGAGCGTCATGACATAGGGCTCGGCGAAGATCTGGAGGAAGCCCGCGACGCTCATCACCGCGGCGAGCAGCAACGTCGGTCCGATCGCGGGAAGGGTGACGTGGCGGAAGCGGCCCCAGCGACCGGCGCCGTCGAGCCGCGCGGCTTCCATCAGGTCCTGCGGCACCGCGGACAGCGCGGCGGTGAAGACGATCATGTTGTAGCCGAAGATCTTCCAGGTGACGAAGATCAGGATCGCCGGAATCGAGGTATGCGGGTTGCCCAGCCAGTCGACCGGCGCTGCCCCGACCGTCGCCAGCGCGCGGTTGATGAGGCCCGAGCGTTCGTTGAACAGGAACCGCCACACCACCGCGGTCGCGACGATGCTGGTGACGTAGGGCGCGAACAGCAACACGCGCCACAGCGGCTTCCACCGCACGGTCGCATCGTTCAGCAGCAGTGCGACCGCCAACGACGTACCGATTGCCATCGGCACGCCGAGCACCGCGAACACTGCGGTGTTCGCCAATGCGCGCCAGAACAGCGGCGTCGAGAACAGGTCGACGAAATTCCCAAACCCGACGAAGCGCAGGTTCGCCCAGTCGGCGAGCGCGTAGATCGAGTAGTCGGTGACGGACAACGCCATCGCCAGTGCGGTCGGGACGACGAAGACCAGCGCGATGATCGCGAGCACCGGCGCCGAGAATAGCCAGGCGGCGCGTTCCTGTCGGGTCATGCGAGCGTCCCCGCCTCGACCAGCGCGCGGCGCTTCGCGAGCAGCTGATCAACGCGCGTGTCGAGCCCGGCCAACGCTTCGGGGATTGTCTGGACGCCCCGCACGACGCGCTCGGCGGCGAACTGGATCTCCAGCTTGATCCGCTCCCACTCGATCACTTTCGGCGCGGCGGTGGGAAAGCGCATCTGTTCCTTGAACGGCGCGAGTATCGGCGCGCTGAGTTGCGGCGACGACCACGCGCTCAGGCGGGCCGGAAGATTGCCGATCAGGCGCTGGTAGCGGAGTTCGCTCGCCGGGGAACTGAGGTGACGGACCAGCGCCCAGGCTTCGGCCGGGCGCGACGTCGAGGCGGAAACGCACAGGCTGGTACTCAGCCCCGATACCGCGCCGAGCCCATGCGGACCGGCGAGCCGTGCCGTCCCCCAGCGCTCGGCGGGGATCTCCGCGGCGCGACGGTGAAGATCGAGCAACGTCGTCGGCCCGGTCGGCCAGATCGCGAAATAGCCCTGTGCAAAGGCCGCGACCGGATCCTGGATCTCGGTCGATAGTGCTTTCGGCGCGAGCCCCTCGGCGAAGATCTGGGCGTAGTAGGTGAACGCGGCACGTGCCTCTGGCGTCTGGAAATTCCCCCGCGTATCGTGGTCACGGAGCATCGTCGCGCCGGTCTGACCAAGCATCGTGATGAGCGTGTCCGGCCAGTTGAGCAGCAGCATGAACACGAAATCGTCCGGTCGCTGTCGCTTGATCGCGCGGCCCATGCGGAACCAGCCGTCCCAGTCTTCGGCAGGTGAGGCATAGCCTGCCTTGGCGAGGATATCCCGACGGTAGAACTGGACCTGCGGGGCGACCGACCACGGCACGGCAAAGTCGCGGCCACCGACCCTCGTCGCATCGAGCACGCCGGGAAACATGTCGCCGACCAGCGCTGGCGAGGGGATTTGAGCAATCGCGCCGATCGTCGCGAACTCCTGCACCCAACCGTTATACAGCATCAGCACGTCGGGCATCGCACCGCCGGCTTGCGCAGTCAGCAGTTTCTCATGGCTCGCGGTCGCGGGCAGCGATTGCACGTCGACCGCGATCCCCGTCGCCGCAGTGAAGGCGGGCATCAGCATCGGCGAATAATCGCCTTCGTAGCTCATAGCCCAGAACTTCAGCGGTTCCCCGCGGTGCGTACCGGCGCAGCTTGCGAGACCGAGCGTGGGCAGGAGCCTAAGCGCAGCCCTTCGCGTCCAGTCCTGCGCCTGCTCCCCCATGGCGGGATGGTGGCGCATCCCGGCGTTTCGCGCCACCCCCTTCACGAGCCGATAACGGGCGAAAAATTGCGCTAGGTTAATACCTTGCCGGCAGTTGCTGGGGCGAGATGCTTGCTCCCCGACACGCGATGCGCCTAAGCGAGATGCAACGAATGCCGGCGGGGGCCAATGCCGGCATACAGGGAGAGAAGTCATGCGTAGCGTTCGCCGCCGTTACCTGTTGTCCAGCGTCGCGCTGCTCGCTGCGTCTGCCGCACACGCGCAAACCACGCCCCGCGCGACCGACACGTCCGCCGCGGTACCCGATACCAGTACCGAGATCGTCGTCACCGGATCACGCATCGCCCGGCCAGATTACGAAGCGCCGAACCCGATCGTATCGTTCAGCGCGGCCGACCTCCAGCAGTCGGGCAATACCAACGTCACGACCTTCCTCCAGCGCGTGCCGGCGCTCACGAATTCGCTCGACAGTACGCGCACCGCGGGCAGCAACCAGGCCGACGGCAGCTTCGGGCAGGTCGGCCTCAACCTGCTCGACCTGCGTGGGCTCGGTCCGAACCGCACGCTCGTCCTCGTAAACGGCCGCCGCCACGTGGCAGGCCAGCCCGATACTGCGGCGGTCGACATCAACGCGATTCCAACCGACCTGATCGAGCGCGTCGACGTCCTGACCGGCGCCACCTCCGCGGTGTACGGCGCCGACGGCGTATCGGGCGTCGTCAATTTCGTGCTGAAGCGCAATTTCGACGGCGTCGCGGCGCGCAGCCAGTTCGGTATTTCCGACCGCGGCGATGCCGCCAACCGGTTCGCATCGCTGATCGCGGGCCGCAACTTCGCCGATGGCCGCGGCAATCTGACGCTGGCGTATGAGTACAACGCCGACCAGCCGCTCGCGAACGACGATCGCCGCTATCTGGCGCAGGGCGAGCGCCAGTATTTCGTCAACCTGGACGGCTATGACCCCGCGCGGCCCGGCAGCTACAAGATCGGACCGGTGGGTGACCTGCGTTATCCGTACAGCTCGAACCAGGGCATCGTGTACATCGGCGACCAGGTTTTCCGCGGCGATGGTGCGCTCTACACACCAGGTCGTTTCCTGCAGAACGACGGCTATTCGATCGGCGGCGACGATACACCGGTGGCGGGGTACATCGGCGACATCTTCCCGCGCACCCGCCGGCACGCGGTCAATGCGCTGACGCATTACGACGCGTCGGACGCGTTCAAGATCAGCCTGGAGGGCAAGTTCGTCCAGTCGACCGTGACGAGTTTCAGCGGCTATGGCGGTAATTATCCGGCGACGATCGCGCTCGACAATCCGTTCATCCCCGCGAGCATCCTTGCAGCGGCGACCGCAGCCGGCCTCGGCTCGGTCGACGTCAACCGCAACAATTTCGATATCCCGCGGCGTGGCGAAGAGGATCGGCGTCGTACCTATCGCGGTGTCGTCGACGTCACCGGCCGCATCTCGGAGCACGCCAGCTACGACGTGTCCTACACCTACGGGCAGACCGACGTCCGTGCGACCAAGCTCAACGACCGCCTCAACGATCGCTTCCTGAACGCACTCGACGCTGTGCGAGGGCCGGGGGGAACGATCATCTGCCGTTCGGCCGAGGCGCGTGCGGCCGCCTGTGTCCCGGTCAACACGTTCGGCGGCAGCACGGTGGACCCAGCCTCGTTCGGCTATTTCCTCAGCAACCCGGCCAGCGATGCCCGGATCACGCAACACGTCGCCAATGCCTCGCTGACCGGCGATTTCGGACAGGTCTTCACGCTGCCCGGCGGCCCCATCGCGTTCGCGGCAGGCGGCGAATATCGCCGTGAATCGAGCAGCTTCCGCCCCGCGCAGGCGCTTACCGACAATGCGTTCTACCAATATGACGAATACATCATCCCCACCCCGTCGAGCGGTCATTTCGATGTATGGGAAGCGTTCGGCGAACTCAACGCGCCGCTCCTGAAGGACGTGCCCTTCGCCAGCCTGCTTTCGATCGGCGCGGCCGGACGCTATTCCGACTATTCGACGGTCGGCTCGACCCGCGCCTACCAATTCAACGCGATCTACGCGCCGATCCGCGAGATCAGCTTCCGTGGTTCGTACGGTCGCTCGGTCCGCGCGCCCAACATCGGCGAGATCTTCCGCCCGCAGACCGGCACCAGCAACTTCTTCTCCGATCCGTGCTATCTGAGCAATCGCACGCTCGGCGCTCCGTCCCGCGCTGCGAACTGCCAGGCGCTGATCACCGGCGCAGGCGGCAACCCGGCCACCTTCACGGCGCAGAACAACCCGAACGCAACGATCTTCATCCCCGGCACGCAACAGGGCAATCCGGACCTGCGTGCGGAGGTTGCTCGCACATGGACGGCTGGCGTCGTGCTGCGCCCGGTCTCGGGTCTGTCGATCGGCCTCGACTGGTACGACATCCGCCTGCGCGACGCGATCAACACGCCCGATGCCAACGCCATCGCCGAGCTCTGCGTCGACCAGCCGTCGCTCGACAACGCCTATTGCGGCTCGATCAGCCGCCAGCGTGGCACGGGGTTCATCGACGGTTACGTCGTCCAGCCTCAGAACGTCGCCGCATTCCGCACCGCGGGCGCCGAACTCAACATCGCCTATCGATTCCGTACCGCACGGATCGGCGCGTTCGATATCCGTTTCGTCGGTGGTTATCTGAACAAGCTCGAGCAGATCGCCACGCCGGGTGCGGTGGTCGAGAACAATGTCGACCAGATCTTCCGCCCCAAATACAACTTCAACTTCTCGCCGAGCTGGACGGCCGGCGCGCTGACACTGAGCTACAATCTGCGCTGGCAGGACGGCGTTCGCCGCTTCACCCGGATCGACAGCGACGCCAACCCGAGCCTCGTCGACCCGCGATACTTCCGCTACAAGGAACTCTGGCAGCACGACATCCAGGCGAACATCGCGGTCGACGAGCGTTTCTCGTTCTACGGCGGCGTCAACAACCTCGCCGACCAGAAGCCGGACATCGGCTTCCAGACCAACGTGCCGATTTCACCCGTCGGCCGCTATCTCTATGCAGGCGCCAAGCTGCGCTACTGAGATTTCACGTTACCGAACTGAGAAAACACGCCCGTGCTGACAGACCATATGATGAGCCTGATCACGATGGAGGAGGGCGCGTATATCGACCCGAGTTGCACCGTGGTCGATCCTCATCTCCTGACGCTTCGAAAAGGGGCGTTTGTCGGACCCGAAGGGTTGATCGATGCAGGCGGGACCGTCGAGATCGGCGAAGCGGTGCGCATCAGTTATCGGTGCACGATAATATCGCTCACGCATCATATCACCCGCTCGGTTTGGCGGCGCGGCGTGGATGGTGACCGGCTTCGTCCCGTCATGATCGAACGGGGGTGCTGGATCGGCGCCAACGTGACCATCTACCCGGGTGTGACGGTGCGCGAAGGCTGCGTGGTCAACGCGGGGTCAGTGCTTGCCAAATCCACGGAGCCGAACGGACTTTATTGCCCGCCTTACGCTACCCGCATCAAGGACCTCGACGTCGACTGAATCTCTGACGTCACGTGAAGCTGGAGCTGGTGATGATCGTCATCCCGTTCGCGCTCGTGATGCTCAAGAACAGGCGATCACCGCAACCTCCAAGGAGGGTCGCGGTGATGCTGTATTCACATCTGCCAACGTCGAAACTTAGTGAAAAGCTTTTCCGTCAGCTGCCATGTTCACGGCAGTTAACCGATTTCAGGTCGATTAATTGTCGCGCTCTGCACGCTTGCGGTCGGCCTTGCGCGCACGGCTCACGGCAGCAGCGTGCTCACGTGCGCGCTTTTCCGACGGCTTCTCATAATGCCGACGCAGCTTCATCTCACGATAAACACCTTCTCGCTGCAGCTTCTTCTTCAGCGCGCGGAGGGCTTGGTCGACATTGTTGTCACGGACGATGATCTGCATTCGAATTAGGCTCTCGGCTATCATTGTGTTTTGACGGGCAGCGTCGCTTTATGAGGGGGATGCCAAAAAGCCAAGGCGCAAATAACGGCCTTGCCCGCTCCCATGAGAATTCCCCGCCGAATTTCGACGGGGTGAGCGGTCTATACCGCGGTTTTCCCGGGCGCTCGACGGGAAAGATACGCGGCAACGGCATCGCGCAACTTGGCGCCTCCATGGATGCCGAGCTTGGTCCGCCGCCACAAGATATCGTCGACCGATCGCGCCCATTCCGTGTCGATGAGATAGTCCACTTCGCGAGTCGAAAGACCGTGACCGAGGTCGTCGATACTGGTCGCGTCGCCGAGCACGGCATCGATACGTGTGCCATACGCATGCGCCATGCGCAGCGCGGTCGCTGCATCGAGGAACGGCCAGCGTTTCGCCACCGTCTTTACGAACGCGGCGATCCCGCCAGGCGGCAAGTCACCGCCAGGCAGCGGCGCACCGTCCGTCCAGGCCTTGGTCATTGGGGGAAGGAAAGGCGCAAGCTCCTGCAACGCGTGCTCGGAGAGACGGCGATAGGTCGTGATCTTGCCACCGAACGCGGAGAGTATCTGGGGCGCATCGGTGGTGCCGAGCTTCAGGACATAATCGCGTGTGACCTTGGACGCGTTTGCGTTGCCGTCGTCGAACAGCGGGCGAACCCCGGAGTAACTGGTCACGACGTCGGCCGGGGTCGTCTGGCGCGTGAAATACCGGTTCACGCTCGCGCACAGGTATTCGGTTTCGTCGGGGTCGATGGTCGGCGCGGACGGATCGCCATCGAACGGCTTGTCGGTGGTGCCGACAAGCGTGAGATTGTCCTGATAGGGGATCGCGAAGATCACCCGCTTGTCGTCGTTCTGCAAGATGAACGCGTGGTCGCCCTCGAAGAGTTGCGGCACGACGATATGACTACCCTTGACCAACCGGGGCGGCGGCTCGTGATGCGCCGCCGGCATATTGTCGAGGACCTTGCCGACCCAGGGGCCTGACGTGTTGGCGATCGCGCGCGCGCGGACGATGCTGCCGTCGCCGAGCTTGGCGACCCACCGGTCCGCCTCCCGCGTCGCCCCTTCGAACTTCACGTGCGTCCGGATGTCGGCGCCGCGCTCTGCGGCATCAAGCGCGTTCAGCACGACCAGCCGTGCATCGTCGACCCAACCGTCGGAATAGACGAAGCCGCGTTTCACCGGCTTCAGTCCCTTGCCCCATGCCGTTTGGTCGAGCCTCACGCCGATCGACTTGGGCAGGCGGCTGCGCCCGCCGATATGATCGTACAGGAACAGGCCGATCCGGATCAGCCACGCCGGGCGCATGCCATCCGCCAGCGGCATGACGAACCGCATCCCGCGGATCAGGTGCGGCGCGATGTCGAGCAGCTTTTCCCGTTCCTCGAGGGCTTCTCGTACCAGCCGGAACTCGTACATCTCCAGATAGCGCAGGCCACCGTGGATCAGCTTGGAACTCGCGGAGGACGTATGGGCGGCCAGATCGTCCTGCTCGACCAGCATCACCGATAATCCGCGGCCGGCGGCATCACGGGCGATCCCGGTGCCGTTCACCCCGCCGCCGATGACGAGGAGATCGACCTCGTTCGATCCGCTGCTGTCCGGTCCGCTACTGCTACTCATGCCTTGGTCCTCGAACGTGTTCGATCGACCGCGTCCTGCCACCCCGCCATCAGGGCCGTCCGCTCGTCGGTCTTCATCTTCGGGGTGAACGTCCGATCCTCCTTCCAGGCTCCGGCGATATCGTCCGGACCGCTCCAGATGCCGACCGCCATGCCGGCGAGGAACGCGGCACCTGCGGCCGTCGTCTCGATATTGGCCGGGCGGACCACGTCGGTATCGAGCATGTTGGCGAGAAACTGGCAGAACCAGTCGTTCGCCGCCATGCCACCATCGACGCGGATCTGACGGGCATCGCGCGCACCGTCGGCGACCATCGCGTTCATCAGGTCGGTGGTCTGGTAGGCGACCGACTCCAGCGCGGCGCGGGCGATATGCGATCCGGTCGCGGCAAAGGTGAGGCCCGTGATGCTCGCGCGTGCATCCGGATCCCAGTGCGGCGCGCCGAGCCCGACGAAGGCAGGCACCATGTAGACCCCGCCATTGCCGTCGAGCTTGGTCGCCATGTCGTTGGTATCGGCGGCCCGATTGATCAGCCCGAGCCCGTCACGCAGCCACTTGATCGCGGCACCCGCGACGAAGATCGATCCTTCGAGCGCGTAGGTGATCTCCCCGTCGAGCTGATAGGCGATCGTCGTCAGCATGCCGTTCTTGCTCGTCACGGCCTCCTTGCCGGTATTCAGCAGGACAAAGCAGCCGGTGCCGTAGGTCGACTTGGCGTCCCCCCGCTGGAAGCACGCCTGGCCGACCACCGCGGCCTGCTGATCGCCCGCCATCCCACCGATCGGCACAGCCTTGCCGAGCAGGTCCGAGGTGGTCTCGCCGAAGATCGTACTGTTGTTCTTGACCTCGGGCAGCAGACTCTCGGGAATGTCGAGCATCCGGAGCATGTCCAAATCCCACGCGCCCTTGTGAATGTCGAACAGCAAGGTGCGCGATGCATTCGACGCGTCGGTCGCGTGGACCTTGCCGCCGGTCAGTCGCCAGAGCAGGAAGCTGTCGATCGTCCCGAACGCCAATTCGCCCCGGTCGGCGCGGGCGCGGACGCCATCGACATTGTCGAGGATCCATTTGAGCTTCGTTCCCGAGAAATACGGATCGAGGATCAGCCCGGTCCGCTCACGAACCAGCGGCTCGTTGCCGTCAGCCTTCAATTCCGCGCACAGCTTGGCGGTACGGCGATCCTGCCAGACGATCGCGTTGTGGACGGGTTTCCCGGTCTTGCGGTCCCAGACAACCACCGTCTCGCGCTGGTTGGTGATGCCGATCGCCGCGACCTCGCCGCCGTCGGCGTCGGATGCCTCTTTCAGCGTGGCGACCGTATCATGCCAGATATCCTCGGCATCATGCTCGACCCAGCCGGACTGCGGGTAATGCTGCGCGAATTCGCGTCGCACCGTCTGGCGGGGGACGCCGTCGGTGCCGAACGTCATGCTCCGGGTCGAAGTCGTGCCCTGGTCGATCGCCAGGATGATAGTGTCGGTCACGCCTTGCACTCCTTGGTCGGTACGGAAATCATTGCGGGCCGGCGGCGACGGGCTTGTCGCGCGGGAGGAAGGGCCGGATCAACAGATGCTGGAGCCCGCCACCGATGACAGCGCCGATCAGTGGACCCGCAATCGGCGCCCACCAATAGTTGCCGACCCCCGGAAACGCCGATTTGTCCCACCCCATCAGCCAGGCGAAGGTGCGTGGCCCGAGATCACGGGCGGGATTGATCGCCCAAGCCTCCAGATAGCCCATCGACGCACCGATCACCGCAACCAGCAGGCCAATCACGATCGCGCCAAAATTCGCCTGCGGGGCCATGGTGTTGAACTCGTCGGTGATCGCGAAGATCCCGAAGATCAGGATCGCGGTCAGGATGATCTCGTCGATAAAGCCCTTCATCGTCGTCACCGCGACGCCCGGCGCGGTGAAGAACACGCCTGCACCGCCGCCGCCCGCACGGGTCAACTGCTGCGTCGCGTTGAAGTGATCGATGACATTGTAATACAGCGCATAGACGATCGCCGCGCCGAGGAACGCGCCGACCAGCTGCGCACACCAATAGGGCAGGACCTTCTTCCATGGGAAGCCGCGGTACAGCGCCAGCGCGAGCGTCACGCCGGGGTTGGCATGCGTTCCGGAGACCGCGCCGGTGACGTAGATCGAGATCGAGACCGCCATGCCCCAGGTGATGCAGACCCCCCAATAGGCCGTCTTGTACGGGCTGGGATCATAGAGCGTGTACATCGCCGCGACCGAAAGACCGAACGTCATGACGATGCAGATCGCGACCGCTTCGGAGATGAGTTCGCCAAGATAGGCCTTTGATTCCGGGGTCATCGGCATGGCCCGATCTCCGCAATCGACGTCCGATCGCTCCGATCCGGGCTCGCATGTTCGATTGCCATCCTGCTCTCCTGGTTGGAGGCCGAATCGGTCTAGCCGTCGACCTCTCAAGTTCGTCGCGGACATACTTGCATCAGGCGGCGGCGAGGTAACGTGAATTCATACGCTGCCGGCGCTGGTCGTTCGTCGAACACCGACTGTCATGCGTTGTCTGCAGCCGACACAGTGGCATTGTGAAGTAACAGGAACAACGACGCAGATGGCCGAAACCGATGCCCGCGATGCCACGCTCGCGCTACTCGCCGCGCGAGCCCCTGATGCGTCGGTTTGCCCGAGTGAAGTCGCGCGGGCTCTCGCTACTGCTAGCTCCATCGATGGACGGAAAACAGATTGGCGAGACATGATGCCGACGGTTCACTCCGCGATCGATCAACTGATGATCGACGGTCATCTCCGACTCAGCTGGAAAGGGCAGGCGCTCGAGTCTCGCGCCGGACCCTATCGGATAAGACGCCCGCTCCAGGCATGAGTGGCAGTCGATAGCTGCATTGCGGCGGTCGAACCCCGCCGCCGTGCAACCACCGTCCGATGCGTCAGCTGATGTGAACGGCCTTTGTGATCAGATGCGCGGCAACGCCTTCGGGGCCGTCTTCCGATCCGTGGCCGCTGTCCTTCACCCCCCCGAACGGGCTATCGGGATAGCTGAGGCGGACGTTGTTAATCGCGATCATCCCCGCTTCGATCGCGTCGCCGAGCATGTTCTGGCGTCGACCATTCTCGGTAAAGCAATAGGCGGCCAGCCCGAACGGCAGGCGGTTCGCCTCGGCGACCGCGTCCTCGTCGGTCGTGAAGCGGCTGAGCAGCGCCACCGGGCCGAAGGGTTCCTCGTTCATCGCCCGCGCCGACAGCGGCACATCCGACAACACGGTCGGCTGGAAGAAGAACCCTCCTACGCCACCGTAATCGCCACCCGCGAGCAGCTTGGCGCCGTGGCTCGTCGCGTCGCCGACCAGTTCGGCGATTGCCTCCGGGCGCCGCGCGTTGGCCATCGGTCCCATCTGGCTCGTCGAATCCATACCATCGCCGATCTTCAGCGCACGGGTGCGCTCCGCGAACCCGGCGGCGAAGCGGTCGTAGATGCCGTCCTGCACCTGGAAGCGGGTCGGTGCGACGCACACCTGTCCCGCGTTGCGAAACTTGTGCGCAACCAGCGTGTCGAGCGTCTTATCGAGGTCGCAATCGTCGAACACCAGCACCGGCCCGTGCCCGCCAAGCTCCATCGTCGTCCGCATCATCGTGTCGGCCGCGAGCTTCATCAGCGCCTTTCCGACCGGGACCGACCCGGTGAAGCTCAGTTTCCGCGTGATCGGCGAGGCGAGCAAATGGCGCGAGACCATGTCTGGCACACCGAACACGCACTGTGCGACATCGCCCGGAAGCCCGGCATCCTGGAAGCACCGCAGCACTTCGACCGCGCTACCGGCGGTTTCCTCGGACGGCTTGATGATGATCGAGCAGCCTGCCGCCAGCGCCGGCGCGATTTTTCGCACGACGTTCATGATTGGGAAGTTCCACGCGCAGAATGCTGCGACCGGGCCGACCGGCTGATGCAGGACCATGCTGCGAGTTCCCGACGGACGCGGCAGGACGCGCCCATAGATGCGCTGCGCCTCGGCGGCATGGAAATCGAGCAGCGCCGCCGCGAATGCGACCTCGCCCTTCGCCTCGGCCTGAATCTTGCCCTGTTCGAGCGTGGTGATCCGCGCGATATGATCGGCCCGTTCGCGTAGCAGCTGCGCCGTCCGGATGAGGATGGCGGCGCGCTTTTCCGGCGGAGTGGCACGCCACGCGATGAACCCGCGCTGTGTCGCTTCCAGTGCCCGATCGAGATCGGCGGCATTGGCCAGCGGTAATGCCGCTTGGCCGGCACCAGTCGCTGGATTGAGCACGTCGCGCGTCTCGCGGCCTTCGCCGCCGAGCCATTCGCCGGCGATGTAGAGCCCGAGTTTCGTGTCGTAGGCGGTAGTCATAGATCGTCTCCGTCGATGGCGGGTAGCAGAGCGCACGTCCAACGCGCGCTTCGCCCGGCCGGCACGACGTCCGCACCGCACCGATACGCACCGGATGCCACGGGGCGACCGATCAGCGCGATACCGTATGACCGGCGGGCACGGTGTACACGCTATGTCATGCCTTGGGATCAGTCCTTCAAGCGAATTCCTGCCACGACGGTCGAAGGCTGGGCCCTGCCGAGGCGCTCAGGGGCGCGCACCGTATCTGGCGCGCTCGGCGACGCTGGAGCGGTCCCACCAGGCACGCGCGAGCAGTCGTTCGATACGGTCGGTCGCAGGAGTCCCATACCGGACGAGGACGGCGGGCCAGCCACGATAATGATCGGCTTCCCAGAACGTCACCGGGTCGGTTTCGATCAGGATGGCCTTTTCATCGACCGAAGCATGCAAGACGAAGCTGCCGGGATCCGGTGCAGTCGTCGCGGCAATCATCTTGCCGCGGACCTTCAGCGCCGGCTTGCCGTACGTCGTGCCGAGTTCGACGCCCGAAAATGCAAGACCCGCCGCGACGACGGCGCCCCAATCCTTCATCACGCTCCCTCGTCGTCGCCCATGACGGGTATATCCGCTTGCCGGATCCCGGCAATCATTGGCGCTGTTGAAACGATACCGGATAAGTCACGGTACGGATGGCGAGCATCGGATCCGCGGCGGCGATCCCTGCGGGCATCCGGCCGGGCGAGAATGTCAGCGCACGGTCCGCGGCGGCGCTATTGCCGGCGAGCGCCGCGATCGTGACCGTACCCAGCTTGACCAGTTCGCGCGTCGACGGCCAAGCAATCGACGGATCGTCGACCAGGTCGCCAGCCTCGCCGAGTTGGGCGTACCAGTCGAATCGTATCGGCCCGGCGGCGATGCGCTTCGTGATCTCCGGTTGCAGATACTCGGCCGATGGCCCGGGCCCGGCCGCAAAATACCGTTCGCCGGCCGTCGGGACGAACCGGTAGCGAACAGGATGCGTGCGCCCTTTGCTGTCTGTGAAGGTGACCGCGTTGACGCCGAAATAGGCGGTCGTGGCGTAGCTGATCGGGGCAGGGTGCTGAGTCGTCAGGAACGTCTTGGCGATCGGATGGCTCGTCAGGAACAGATCGAGCGGCGTTGGCGCTGCAACACCTGCACCGCTCGTGCCGATCGCCCGCAGCAGCGCGCCGAACTCGCCGGCGGTCCGCGTCTGGAACCCATCGAAATTGTGCGTGACGATGTCGAGCACGGGGGCGGTATCCGAGCCGAACCGGATCGCCATGCCGCGTGGGTTCGCATTCGGATCATTGTCGGGAATTGCGGGGAAGCCCGTGAAGTTCGAAAAGCGGATGGTGACGTCGCTGGTCCTGGTGAACACGCTGGCATGCGAAATCGAACGTGCGTCTGGGCTGGGATCGAAACGGCCCGTCAGGATGATCCCCTTGGCGTGCACCGCGCGGGCATGGTGCACGCCGAACGCGGTGTGCAGATCGTCGACCAGATGCGTGTCGTCTTGAGGACCCGCATCTGTCGCCATTGCCGAAGCAGGGACCAGGAGCAGCGCGCACGCAGTGGTGAACCGGGCTTGTGTCATGTCATGTTCCTGAAGGCGAGAGATGCGGGCTTGGGATGCGGGCGTACGGCGCGAATGGGCCTCCGATGAGGACTGCGCACCGATCGAGGTAGCTGACACACCCGTCTCTGCCAGTCCCGAGATCTGCGAAAACGACTACACCGTCGTGGTACCTTCGAGCCGACGCTACGCCCTCGATCCGCCGTCGAATGGGGCCGAATGGTATAGCCGTTTCGTCGAGGTTTGGGTCTGGCGCGGTTTCACCCTGCTACTAGGACCCGAGTCTTGAAACGGAGTTGTTGTCGATGACGAGTGCAGAACCGGGTAACCCGACCGTGTCCCGGCACGCGCAGGCCGCACGCGACGCGAAGCGTTCGCACGCTGCCTCGCTGGGTATCGACGATGCCTTCGTCGCGCGGATGATCGACGAATTCTATGCCAGGATCCGCGACGATGACGTCCTGGGGCCGATCTTCGCGGCGCATGTCGTCGACTGGCTTCCGCACCTCGCGCAGATGAACCGGTTCTGGCGATCCGTGCTGTTCAGTTCGGGCGAGTTCGCCGGCAATCCGATGGCGAAACACGTCGTGATCCCTGATCTCACGCGCGTCGAATTCGCGCGCTGGCTCGCACTTTTCGATCAGACCCTGAGTGCGATAGGACCGGAAACCACCCGCGCGCATGTCTACGACCGGGCGCGGATGATCGCCAACAGCCTGCTCAGCGCAGCGATCGTGCACCGGGACGGCGGGCTCGGGCTCGGCAAGGCCGACGGTCTCTGAGCGGGAGCGTTGGGTTTGTCAGCGGCGCGTTGTCCCGCTTTGCTGTGTCCTGAGCGCATCCACCAGCGACCGAACCTGTCGGCGCACGCGCGCGACGATAGCCGGATCGCTATCCAGTCGGGTATCGAAAGTCTCGCCGGCGAAAGCCAACGCGTCGGGCAGCACGATCACGCCGATCTCTTCCAGGACCGCGCGCAGGTCGTGCAACGCCGCGAGTGCGTCGTCGAGGTCATCGGATACCGACATGATCGCCGCGATCTTGCCGCGAAACGGCGTCGGCCGCGCCACGCGGAGCGGGGGCAGGGATCCCCAATCCAGAGCGTTCCTGAGCGGCAACGGCAGCGAGCCTGCATATCCAGGCGTGGCGATCAGCAGGCCGTCATGCGCGCACAGGATCTGGCGGATCACCAGCCCGCCTTGCGGCATTGGCGCTGTGCCAAGAACCGTAGCGTAGATCGGCAGGTCCAGGTCGCGGACGTCCAGGACCGACACGTCTGCGGGAATCGCCAATGCGGCTTTGACAGCCACGTCGAGCAGCCGCGCGTTCCGTGAGCCGGTCCGCGAACTTCCGGAGATCGCCAACAGTCCGACCCGGCCCGTCCAGGGCGCGTCTTCGGAGGGTGTCGTGCGGTCGTTCACGAGGCGACCACATCAGCATGAACGGCCGTGCGTAAGGCCCAAGAGATGGCACAGGGACTGTACCAACATAGCTGACCCGGCTTGGTACACTGGCTTTGGCAAGTCTCGGTGCTCGTGTGCAGTCCGACGCGAGGTTAACACAGATCAGCAGGACGTCATCGGCGTCATGGCCTCACGAGAACGAGCAAAGGGTTGTATCATGAAGATCGTCGTGATCGGAGGAACCGGGCTGATCGGTTCAAAAGTCGTCGCGAAACTGTCCACGCTGGGGCACGACGCACACGCCGCGGCGCCGAATACCGGTGTGAACACCATCACCGGCGAGGGGTTGGCGGCGGCGCTGCGTCCTGTGCAGGCACGCCCATCTGGAACGGCAACGGCTTCAGATAGAAGCCACGCTCGATCCCTTGCATCGGACGCGGGATGTCGACCGCAATGGCGGCCGGCAGGCTGATCGGCTTTTCCGCAACCCGCGTGCCCGCCGCGCCGGACGACACCACGAGTGCCTCGTCGGTCAGCCGTTCATACGCCGTCTTCACCGTGCCGCGTGCCACGCCCAATTGGGTCGCCATGTCGAGCCACGACGGCAGTCGTGCGCCCGGCTCCAGCCGCCCCTCGACGATCGCGTCGCGCAGGTTGACGGTGATCTGTTCGGCGAGCGGCATCGGCCGATCGCGATCGATGACGATCGACGGGGGCGAAGCAGCCGATGGCATGCTCATGTTCGTCTCCCTGAGGTTCGGGTGCAGCTGATGACGCAAACCCGCTATGCGCGCCGCTCGTCCGAATGTCCCGCGATCATTCAGCGACCTCAAGTTACTCCTGGGCAAAACTCAGTAAAAAACCCATGAACACAGTTAGGTTTTGATTTCGAGTTCGATGTAGTGCGCTGCGCCTAAGATAACATTCGCACTTAAAGCCACAGGTGTACTCAATCGGAATTTGAATTTACAGGTAAGCCTGTGCGACCGATCACTAAAGTGCCGAATTTTAATCTAGGGTTCAGATAGGAAGCTGACTTTGCGCGCTTCTCGCCTTACGTTGCCGCCGCCACGCGAGTGACCGGCGATTCAAGTCGGCGAGGTCTGCCTCGCCGGCCAACGCCGCTTCGGCAAGTGCAAGAGCTTGGTCGAGAATTACTCGGTCGGCATGGGCGTAGGCGGGTCGGAGCGATATGCGATCGTACCATACGCCCTCGCATGCATTGTCCAGAAAGATCCGCTGGAAACAATGATCGGCCTGCACCGGCCAGCGGCGTGCTGATGCGGCCGCCGGCAAAATCTCGCGCGTCAGCGTCAGCCAGCGGGCTTCGGTTGCAAGGCGGTCGGCTGTATCCATTCCTGTCGAACGATCGAAACCGCGGAAGGTATCTCTTACCGGGCGGGTGTTGCCACTGTCGCGGCTCCCCGATCGAACACGATCAGCGTCGGCGCGTCGGCAACAAACGTGTCGAGCACACCGTCAGCGATCTTGATCGCCCCGTCGAACCGCGTTGCGCCGGGAATGCTCTGGATCGCCGCGGCTTCGGCGGCCATCCGCTGGGCATCCGTGAAATACCGTCCCGCGGCGCTGCTGCCTTGGTCGGCCGCGTCAAGGCCCGCCGCCGTCAACTGGAGCGCACGCCCCCAATGCTGCATCGCGTCCAGCCACGGCCGCGACTGTGCCGCGAAACCGGGGTCGTTGGTCCCGGACCGGATGATGTCGGGCGCATTCGCGATCTCGTCGGCACGCGCGGTCAGGTCCGCGATCGCTTCACGCCGCGCCGTCGCATCGCCACCGGCCAGCGCCTCCCGAACGCCGTCCAGCACCGCCTTCAATCGCGGCGCCTGCTCCTGCCAGGGCTGGCTGCCGAAGGTCGGTGCCATGTGCTGCGTATCGAAGAACGTCAGCAGCGCGGCGGTAGCGCGCGCGTCACCGCCTGCCAGTTCCCGCGCGGAGAAATGCCACGTCCGTTGCGCATCATACGCCTTGTCGTTCCAGCCGAACGCGGCGACGCCGGTCACCGCCGGGCGGCTGGGGGCCTCCTGGTTCATCGGGTTCGACAGGATGCCAGTCAGCTCGCCCGACAGCCCTGCCTCGCGCCGCGTATACGGCGCCATCAGCAGCCGGCCGGTGGTCTGCGCATAGTCGTTGACCGGATAATTGTCCCATAGCAGCGTCTTGCGACCGAACGCCTTGGTCGCTGCCTTGGCGTCGGGGATCGAGATCGCCGGCGGCACGACGTCGGTACCGGTCCACTGCACGACGATCCGCGGATCGAGATGCTTGCGCAGTGCCGCCTTGTACGGCGTCTCCTTCGCGTCGTAATATTCAGTCGGCACCATGATCAGCGCCCGCGCCGAAGGATCCTTGGCCGCAAGGTTGGCCTGCACCGCGTTCAGCAATTGCGACTGCGCGATGCCTGCCGCCTCTGCACCCGACGGACCGAACGCCGCCTTGTCCTTCTCGCAGTTCCACTTGGTGTATTCGATGTCGTCGAGCGCGACATAGAAGCTGCCGACGCCGATCGAGCGCATCGCGTCGAACTTGCGCTCCAGCGCCTGCACGTCCGCGGGATCGGAGAAGCAGACCGATGGCCCCGGCGAGACCGCGTAGACGAAGTCGACATGGTTCCGCCGCGCCGCCGTCGCGAGCGTCCCCAGCGCCTTCAGCGTCGCGGCGGGATACGCCTCCCGCCAGCGGTCGCGCGCATACGGATCGTCCTTTGGGCTGTAGACATAGGTGTTCGCCTTGACCGTGGCGAGGAAGTCGAGATGCTTGGTGCGGTCCGCCATCGACCACGGCGCGCCGTAAAATCCCTCGATCGTGCCGCGGATCGGCATCGCCGGATGATCCTGGATCACCATGGCCGGGATCGCCGACCGCCGGGCAAGCTGGCGAAAAGTCTGTGCGGCATGGAACAGGCCGTCCGCATCGTGTCCGGCCAGCGTGACGACCCCGCCCGACGCCGACGCCGACGCCAGGCTCGCGATCGTGTAGCCCTCCGCATGGCTGTCGGCCACCGCGCGGCTGCGGGCGAGCGCATCGCGGACGATCGGTGCGACGGCGGTTCCGAGCACGACATACGTCCCGTCGATGACCGAAGGCAGGCGCCGGGCGGTCGTGATCGTCTCCACACCCGACGCCGTCAGGATGCTGCGGATCAGCGCGATCGTTTCGGCATCGACGCCGGGCGCTGCGATCAACGATACCGAACGCCCGACCTCGATCGTCCCCGACCCGAGCTCGATCGAGGTCGGCGTGGGGAACAGCGCGGGCATCGTCACCGGACCAGCGGAGGCCGATCCCGAGGCGAGACTCGCTAGGCTTGCGGCAACCATCAGCGAGGGCACGAGGCCGAACTTGCCAATTTGTCGCGTCATGCTCGTCTCCGGTATTATAATGGTATTATGACCCGGGGGATACGGTAGCTGCGAGACGACCGCAACCCGTACGGAAAACCCTCAGCGGCTGGCGAGCATCGCCGCCATCTTTGGCCGGACGGCGACCCCGTCGAGCCTGTAGCTGACCATCACGCCGATATGGTCGGACAGCATGGTTTTGTCGCCAGCAAGGCCGAACGGCGCGCTCAAGGCGACCGGCTTCACCGACAGCGCATCCGACGCCCGGTACATCAACCAGTCCTTGGCGCGCCCGGTCGAGGTCGCCACGTCGGCGGCTTGCGTCACCAGGCATGTCGGGGTCGACCGGCACCGCTGCTCGCCGCCCGTGAGCGGCATCGCCCCGCCGAACATGTGCCGCGCGAAATACGCGCGGCGTGCGATATCCTGCCCGACGTTGAAGTCGCCCGCCACCAGCAGCGTTTCGTGCGGCCGTTCCATCGATCCGATGAACGCGCTCAACAGGTCGATCTGGCGCTTATACGCATAGAGCGCGCGGGGCTCGGATACGCCGGTGGCGCCGTTCGAGTTCAGGTGTGTGTCGATCACCGTGACGGGTCCGGCCAGTCCGGGCACCGCGATCATCGCCGCCATCGCGCCCTTGTTGGCGAGGCAGTCATAACCGGCGCAGACGGGATAGCTGATCCGCCGCACCGCGAGGATCGGATAATCGGAGAAGATCGCGAGCCCGCTGTCGACATGCTTGCCGACCTGTTCGCCGCGGAACATGCTGCCGGCGGATACGAAGCTGCGGTCGGTCGGCGTCTTGGCGGTCGCGGCGGCGGCGGCGGACGCGCCGAACGCGATGTAGCGATAGCCGGCGGCGGCACCGATCGCCTTCGCGTCGAGCACGAACGCTTCCTGCAACGCGACGATCCTTGGCTGATGCCCGGCAGCTCGCATCGCCTTTAGTTGTGCCGCGATCGCCGACAGCGATGCCGTGCGGTCCTCCGCGATCGGCCAGGGCAGGCCGTGCACATTGTAGGTCATGACCGAGACCGTCGACTCCGCCCCGCTCGCGGTTGCGGGCGATGCGGCTGCTGCGAGCAGCGCGAGGGGAGCGGCAAACCGACCGAGACGACGCGAAACCATTAGCGATCCAATTCCTGTATGTGCGTGGGTGACGCCACGGTCCGGTCGGAACCGCACCTGCCCGGCTTATTTATGTGGGCGTCAGCGCTTTAGCGGCGCGAACGAGAACAGCCCGCTTCGGTAGTTCATCACTACCGTCGTCGGCGTGATGCCGGCATGCGCGACGACCCGCGCCGCCTCCGCGCTCGGTTTGGAATGGCCGAGCCGTGGATTGCCGGCAAAGCCGATGCCGTCGTGGAGCAGGCTGAACCCGTGCCCGCCGCTGCGGGCGTGGACGACGCTGAGCGCATACGCACCCTCGCCCGGAACGCGCAGGCACAGCCGTGCCGGACCTGATGCCGGAACCGGGATCACCGCGCGGCGGAACGTCTTGCCCTGCGCCACCAGCACATTGTCGTCGGCCAGGAACTCGCCTTCGACCGCGGGATAGATTTCGGCGCGCAGATTGCCCGCGCGGTCCTTCAGCCCTTCGACGGTCACGACGATCGCGGGGCCCGTCTCGTGCGGCCGGCACTGCGCCGCCGCGGTCCCCAGCGCGGGCGTCGACGCGATCTGCGTTGCGGCGAGGGCCAAGAGCGTGACGATCATTGGTTATGCTCCGGATTGAGAAGTTCGACTGCGGTCAGTGCCGCGCCGAGCAGGAGGTGCGTGACCAGCCAGAGTGCCGCGATCATCGTCAGCATCGCGGCGACGTTGGAGGCCTGCCCGACGGTGAACGCAACGAGGCCGGCAAAGACGATGTCCTTGTTCGGCAACAGCGGCAAACGCGAGACGAGCAGCCGCAACGTCGCCAGCACCAGCCACCACGCGAGCGGTGCCGCGGGTAGTGCGACTGCCCACAGCGCGGCGGCGAAGACCGTCGTCGCGACGATCCGCAACAGGTGGATGACCGCTATCCGGCCGAGTTCATCGCGCGGCAGCGTGAACAGGCGCTTGCGCATCACGAGCGCGACGACCGACGGCAACGCGATGCTCGCGGCCGATACGATCATCACCTTGGCATCGGTGCCGAGGTTCAGCGCGACAAGCGACTGCCAGCTGATCGCGGCGAGCGCCAGCGTGCAGACATTGGCGACGACCGCGGACAGGATCGACACGTCCTTTATCGCGCCGAACGGGGTGCCGACCAGCGACGCATGGCGCCGCGCCCATGCATAGAAGTACAGTTCGCCCGAATAGCCTGCGATGATCTCGTTGCTGATCCGCTTGCGCAACAGCGCCAGGAATCCGCGCGGCGGCAGGTTCCACATGCGGCGATAAATCACCCACTCGCTCGCCGGCAGCGCGAGATAACCGGCCGCGAACAGCAGCCAGAACAGCGGCGAGCGCGGCACCATCGCGATCACACCGCGGACGTCGAGATAGCGCAGCTGCCACAACGCCGCGATCAGGATCGCCGCGGACAACAAAGGCGTCAGGCCCCGTGCGACGATCCCCTTACGAACTTCGATCGTCTTCAGTGGAAGCTTGGGGGCGGGCAGGGCCGCCTGGTTGAGGGCGTTGCTCATGCCGCTCTGCGCCGTACGGCGACCGGGGCGCCAATCTGATTTCCATGACGCAGCGATGCCGCGACGGCGGGGGAGCCGGGGTGTGTCATGGGTTCTGGACGTCACCGCATCGCAGCATCCGCAGCCCGAAAAATTCCGCGCGAAAAAATAATCTGGCGGACTGCGGTTCGGATCGTGCGGTGCCGTCTCCGGGGCATGTGTGTACCAAAGCTGCCCGGACCTGCATCATGACCGCCTTGCCAAAGGCGGTGCGCCCGCCGCCACCGGACCGGCGCCTCATCGTGTCGATCCACGATGTCTCGCCGGCGTTTGCCGAGCCCATCGAGCGGCTGGCTGAGATGATCGGCGCGATCCTGGGCGGGCCGCGGTTCGCGATGCTGGTCGTCCCCGATCACTGGGGTGCGGCACCGCTGGACCGGACGCCGGCGTTCGCGCGCCGGTTGCGCGAATGGGCCGATGCGGGGGTCGAGATGTTCCTCCACGGCTGGTTCCACCGCGACACCAGCGCGCACCGAGGGCCGGCGGCGACGATGAAGGCGCGCTACATGACCGCGGGCGAGGGCGAGTTCCTCGGACTTAGCGCGGACGAGGCCGAATACCGGATGCGCGCCGGACGCGACATGGTCGAGCAGGCGATCGGCGGACCCGTCGCCGGCTTCATCGCGCCGGCGTGGCTCTACAGCCCGGGCGCGATCTCGGCTCTGAAGGCATGCGATTTCGCGCTCGCGGAGGACCATTTCCGGGTCTGGCGTCCAGCCAACGACGCGGTCGTCGCGCGCGGTCCCGTCGTCACCTGGGCAAGCCGATCCCCCGCGCGCACCGCCAGTTCGCTCGCGGTCGCCGCCGCCGCGCGCACGCTGCCGGACTGGCTCCCGACGCTGCGGGTGGCCGTGCACCCCGGCGACGTCACGAAGGAGTCGCTGATGACCAGTATCGATCGGACCATCCGGTGTCTGGCGGGCCGCCGCACGGTTGCCCGCTACGCCGATCTGCTGCCGGGCGCAGCTATGTCGGAAGGGGAGGGCCGTCATGAAGATCGTTGATGTCTGCGCCTTCTACACGCCCAGCGGCGGCGGGGTCCGGACCTATGTCGACCGCAAGCTCGTCGCCTTTGCCGAGCGTGGCCACGAGATGGTGGTCGTCGCACCGGGCGAACGCGACGGCGAGGAGCGTCGCGGCCCGAACGCGCGGATACGCTGGGTGCGCTCGCCGCGGTTTCCCCTGGACCGATCGTACCGCTATTTCTCCGATCGCTCTGCACTTCACCGCGTGCTCGACGAGGAAGATCCTGACTTGGTCGAAGTCTCTTCGCCGTGGCGCAGCGCGTCGATGGTCGCGGACTGGAAAAGCGAACGCGGCGCCCGGGCGCGGCTCGCGCTGATCGCTCACGCCGATCCGCTCGCGGCCTATGCGTATCGCTGGTTCGGCGGCGTCGCCTCGACCCAGGCGATCGACCGCGCGTTCGATTGGTATTGGCGCCATCTGCGCCGCCTCGATCAGCGCTTCGACATGATCGTCAGCGCAAGCGACAGCCTTAGCGAACGGCTGCGGGAGGGGGGGCTTCGAAAGGTGCTGACCGACCCAATGGGCGTCGAACCCGGCCAGTTTTCGCCGGCGCTTCGTGACATGACCGTGCGTCGCGAGATGCTGGCGCTATGCGGCCTCCCCGAAGACGCGATGCTGCTGATCGGCGTCGGCCGCCACGCACCGGAAAAGCGCTGGCCGATGATTGCGCAGGCGGCGACCATGGCGGGGGCTCAGGCGCCGGTAGGACTCGTCATCATCGGGGGCGGATCGCGGCAGCGGCCAGTGATCGAGGCGATCGACGGCAATCCACACGTCCGCCTGCTCGAACCGACCACCGATCGTGCGGCGCTAGCGCGGGTGATGGCGAGCGCGGATGCCTTGATCCACGGATGCGAGGCGGAAACCTTCTGCTTCGTCGCCGCCGAGGCGATCGCGTCGGGCTTGCCGCTGATCGCCCCCGATCGCGGCGGCGCCGCCGATCTCGCACGAAAATCCGATGGCGTCTTGTACCGATCCAGCGACGCGATGGCGGCATCGCAGGCGATCCTCTCGGTTGGCCGGTCCGGTCTGCGCCGGAACGCGATCGTGCCGGCCCGGGCTACTCCGGTGCGGACCATGGACGATCACTTCGATGCGCTGCTGTCCCTGTATGCCGGAGAGCAGCGTCGGATGGGGCAGGTCTCATGCCGGTAATCGCGATCGCGTTGCCGGAAAGCGCTCCGACCCCCTCGTTGCGCGTCGTGTGCCCATGGGTTGCGGCCGAAGATCAGGACTGCGACTTCAGCGGTGACGGGCGGCTTGTCGGCGCCGTCGTGGCGGACCGGTCTGCCTGGCATTGCCCGCTGTTTTACCTTGCCTTGCCCGCGTCGGCGCTGCTGCTCGGCACAGTGGCCGTTGTCCGGTTTTCCCAAGCCGCGGCCGGCGCCATAAGCCGCGTCCTGCCTTGACCGACCAGCATCGCGTTATGGCAGGGTAGGTTCCGGCGGGAACGTTTGTGTTCGGGATCATCACGGTCGCAGGGGATCGGAGATAGGGCCTGCTTGAGAAGCTACTCAATTGGGGAAGGTCCGCCTTTAGGTGGAAACCAGAGTCTTCCACGCGGGCGCGCACGGTCTCGCGATAACGTCCCCCTGCACATGTCCGGCCATTTTAAAGGCGACATCCTTCGGAGACGCGAGCAAAAGCGGCGCCGAGAGGGGCGCCAACGGCACGCGCCCCGCCGCCGCTTCCCCCGGGGGCCGTTGGAGTGCCGATGACCTTCGGAGGCGACCCGTAGCCGACGCCGACACGACCCAGAACGCCGGCCTTTCGGCGGTGCTTGCGGCGAACCGCAACCAGCTCGTTCGGTTCTTTACCGGGCGAACCGGCAGCCTCGCGGAAGCGGAAGACGTCGTGCAGGAGGTCTGGCTTCATGTCGGCCAGACTTCACCCGATCGCACCGCACAGCCGTCGCCGGGACCGCCGCCCGGACCGATCGCCAACCCGCTCGCCTATCTGCACCGCGTCGGCATGAACATTGTGCTCGACCGGGTCCGTGCGAACGGTCGTCGCCAGCGTCGGGACTCGGGCTATGTCGATGCGACGACCTCGGTCGTCGGAGCGGAAGCGGTCGACGACGCCCCCTCTGCCTTCGACACGGTCGCCGGTCGCGAACGAATCGATCGTTTGACAGCGGCGCTGTCGGGTCCGCCCGAAGGCGCGATGCGCGTTTTTCGTCGCCATCGCATCGACGGCGTGTCGCACGCCGACATCGCCGCCGAGTTCGGGATTTCGCGCAGTGCCGTCGAAAAGCACGTCGCGGTGGCGCTCCGGCACCTTAGAAAGGCGCTCGATGAATGATTTAGCGCTCGGACTGCGGTCCGCGATCCGCGGCGGCGTCTACCGATCAGACGGATATTGGTGGCAGGGATATCGCACGATCGCCCGGCATTGCGCCGGGACCAACACTGGCGGGGGGCACTCGCCGGAAAGGGGGGCATATGGTTGAGACGCACACGGGAACCGACATGGCGGCAAGCTGGCATGCGCGGCTCGACGCTCCCGATATGGACTGGGATGCTTTCGGCCAGTGGCTCGAGACCCATCCCTCTCACCGCACCGCGTATGACGCAATCGCGCTGCTCGACGCGGAGATCGCGCAGGCAGCACCCGCAATCGCGGCCCGTCTGCCGGCAAACGACGACCAAGCGATCGTTCCCGATGCGGAGGCCGTGCCACGGTCCGGTCGGTGGCGCTGGGCTGCGATCGGTACCAGCGGCGCGTTGGCGGCCGGATTGGCGTTGATGGTGATCGCCCCCTCGGGCGAAGACGCGGCACAGGCGTATGCGACGGGCCGGACCGAAACCCGGTTGGTCACGCTCGCCGATGGTAGCCGGATGCAGATCGACCGCGGATCGCGCGTGTCGGTCAGCGGCGGTGGCAGCCCGGTGATCGAGATCGCCCAGGGAGCGGCCAACTTCGCTGTAAGGCATGATCCGTCACGCGTTTTGCTGGTCCGCGCAGGCGGGTACGAGATCCGCGATCTCGGAACCCGCTTCGACGTCGTCAGCGCGCGCGGCCGCGTCGCCGTCACGGTCGCCGAGGGCAGCGTCAGCGTCACGCCGGTCGACGGCGCGTCGTCCGATGCGACGACGGTGCAGGGGGGACAGAGGCTGGACATCGTCACCGCCAAGCAGATCGCGGAACGTCGGCAGGTCGATCCGGCACGCGTATCCGACTGGACCGATGGTCGCCTCGATTACGACGGCGCACCGTTGCCGCTGGTTGTCGCCGACATATCGCGGTATGCCGACAGCCCGTTGACGGTCGATCCGTCGGCTGCGAACCTGCGCTTTTCCGGGGTGTTGACGATTGGTGATGGATCGCGGCTCGTCGATCAGCTTCGGGCGGTCCTGCCGATACGCGTTCGTCGGATTGACGGCGTCGTGCATCTGGGGGCTGCCGGCACACGCTGAACGCGCAGCGGCAGCGCAGCATCCGATCACGATACCAGCGGGCACATTGCGGTCCGCGCTCGATGCGCTCGCCCGCCAGACCGGTATCTCGATCGGGATGGCGGGTGGATTGCCCGTTCTGAACGTCCGCCGCATCGACCACGCCAGCGACGTTGCGCAAGCTCTGCGCCGGATCCTCGCCGGAACCAGGCTGCGCGCGGTGGAGGTCGACCCGACCATTTGGCGGATCGAGGCTATGCCGACAAAACCACCCCGCGCGTCTACGCGGCCGGACGCCGCTGCCGGCGGGGCGCTAGAGACCGGTGATATCGTCGTCATCGCCAGCAAGCGCGACGAACGGCTGTCCGACCTCCCCGCGTCGATCAGCATTGCCGGTGGGCAGGCGCTAGGTCGGCTGGCCGGGCGACGTGGATTGACCGACGTGATGGCGACGACCGACGGCGCCTTCTCGACCAATCTCGGCCCGGGCCGCGACCGCATCTTCCTTCGCGGCGTCGCCGACAGCGCCTTCAACGGCACCAGCCAGTCGCTCGTCAGCCTGTATCTCGACGATGCACGGATCGGCTATTCGTCGCCCGATCCCGACCTGCGGCTCGTCGATATCGACCGGATCGAGGTTTTGCGCGGACCTCAAGGCACGCTCTACGGTACCGGTGCACTCGGCGGGGTGGTTCGCGTCGTGACCGTCGCACCCGACCTCGACCGCCTGACCGGCGGTGCCGCAATCGAGGGAACGGGGATCAACAACGGCACGGTCGGTGGTGCGGTCGAGGGAACGCTCAACCTGCCGATCGTCACCGGCGCGGTCGCGCTGCGCACCTCGGGCTGGATCGAGACGATGCCCGGCTGGATCGACGATACCGGGCGCGGTCGACGCGACGTGAACCGCACGGGCCGGGTCGGTGGCCGGGCCGCGCTACGCTGGTCGATCGGCGGCGGATGGTCTGCGACCCTGAGCGGCGTCGCGCAGCGGATCGACGGGCGCGACAGCCAGTACGCGACCAGCAGCCTGTCGCGCGCTACCCGGATCGCGGAGCCGCAAGACAACGATTTCACGTCGGGCGCGCTCACCGTGCGCGGCCTGATCGGCAAGCTCGAGGCGCAGGCCACGACGGCGTATGTCGACCAGGAGTTCGGCAGCACCTACGATGCCAGCATTCTAGCGCCGACCCTCGGCGTTGCCGCGCCGGTCGGCTATGTCGAGGACCGTTCGGCGCGACTGTTGTCGCAGGAGGTGCAGCTGAGCGATCCTACTGCCCGTCACCCCTGGATCGTCGGCGCGACGATCCTGCAGTCGACGAGCCGGCTCGACGGACGTTTCACGTCGGTAGGCGGCGATGCGATCGCCGCACGCCGCGACGAGGAAGACGTCACCGACCTCGCGCTGTTCGGCGAGGGTACGCAGCGCCTCGGTTCATTCCTCGATTTCAAGCTCGGGCTGCGCGCGTTCTCGACGTCCAGCCATCTCGAACAGCAGGCACCCGGTCGGGTCCGCGCCAATCGGATTGGCCTAACCCCCAGTGGAACGCTGAGCTGGCATCGCGACGATCTGGGGCTGGTCTGGTTGCGCTACGCCAGCGCGGTGCGACCCGCCGGGATCAGCCGGACCGCGAACCCCGCCGATGTCCGCATACCCGGTGACGAACTCCAGAGCCTGGAGCTCGGCTGGCGGCTCCGCGTCGCGGGCGATCGGCTAGCCGTCCACGGCGCGCTGTTCGGGTCCGCGTGGCAGCATTTGCGCAGCGATACCGTCGGCACCGACGGGCTGCTCGGTACCGTCGATGCCGGCAACGCGGTGAACTACGGGATCGAACTCGGTGGGGTCCTGACCCTGTCCCCGACGACGATCGATTTCGGGACGACCCTGCAACGCGCGCGCCTGACGTCACCGTCGTCGAACACCAGCCTAGACCGCGATGATCGACGCCTCCCCGTGGTGCCCGACATATCGGCGCGACTGGGGGCCACGCGAAGCCTGACCATGTTCGGCCTACCGGCGACGGTCTACGCTGCCGCGCACTATACCGGCCGTACGCGATTGAGCTTCGATCCGCTGCTCGATCGACCTGCTGGAAATTACGCGACGATCGATACGGGCGCGACGATCGACCGAGGCCCCTGGCGTTGGTCGATCACCGTCGTCAACCTGCTCGACAGCCGCGGCAACAGCTTCGGCTTCGGCAACCCCTTTACACTGGCAACCAGTAATCAGACCGTTCCGATCCGGCCAAGGGCCGTCACCCTGCGGCTCGCGATAGGACTCTGACGCGGCGCAATCGGCTGTCATCAAACTGCATTCGTTCCGTCATCAACACGAAAAGCCCCGCGCCTAGCTGTCCTCGCGAACCGGCGGATCCCAGTCGGCAACCCCAGGGGCATCATGAAATTCATCACCGGCAGCGCGTTGATCGCGCTGATCGCCAGTTCGTCATCGGCCCTTGCACAGACGACACCGCAGGCCCCAGCCGCCACCGCCAATGATACGGCCGCGGACGACAGCCTGATCGTCGTCACCGGCACGCGCGATCGCTCGCGGACGCAGTTCGACACGCTCGCCCCGGTCGACGTCCTGTCGGGCGATGCGGTGCGCTCCAGCGTCTCGGGCGACCTGTCGGATACGCTCGCGCAACTGCTGCCCTCGTTCAACGTCCAGCGCCTTCCCGCCGCCGACGGCCAGGCGTTCGTGCGCCCGGCGACGCTCCGCGGATTGTCCGCCGACCAGACGCTCGTCCTCGTCAACGGCAAGCGCTATCACCGCTCGGCCCTGCTCGGCACGCGCGGTGCGCAGGCGCCCGATCTCGCCGGTATCCCCTCGCTCGCGATCAAGCGGATCGAAGTTCTGCGCGATGGCGCGTCGGCGCAATACGGCTCGGATGCGATCGCCGGCGTCGTCAACATCATCCTCGACGATACCGCGGGCATGGAAGCGTTCGGGCAGTTTTCGCAATATTACAAAGGCGACGGCAAGGAATATCAGACCGGCGCGCGGGGCGGCATCGCGCTCGGCGACCGCGGCGCGATCGTCGTCACCGGCGAGTACGACCATTCGGAAGCGACCTCGCGGACCCGACAGCGTCCCGACGCCATTGCATTCCAGGCCGCCAACCCGACGCTGGTCGTGCCCAATCCCGTGCAACGCTGGGGCCAGCCCGACGAGGAACGCATCCGCGGCGCGATCGACGCGCATTACGCACTCGCCGATGCCGCGACGCTGTATCTGTTCGGTACCGCGCAGCAGGGGGAGGGCGTCACCGACTTCAACTGGCGCAATCCCGCCGGCACGGGCAGCGTCTACAACGCCAGCAGCGCGTTTCCCGGCTTCTCGTTCCGCAGCATCTACCCGGTCGGTTTCACCCCCCGGTTCGGCACGACGTTCAGCGACTATCAGGCGGATGGCGGGCTTCGCGGCGATCTCAGCGATCGCTTCAGCTACGATCTTTCCGCCGCGGTCGGCCGCAGCCGCATCGCCTATACGCTTGCCGAGAGCCTGAACGCATCGCTCGGGCCGGCCAGCCCGACCAGTTTCTATCTCGGCCAGCTCGAACAGCGCGAGTTCAACCTCAACGCCGACTTCGTCTACCGCCTGCCGGTTGGCACCGCGCATCCCGTCAACGTCGCGTTCGGCGCGGAACGGCGTCGCGAAACCTATCAGGTCTCGGCAGGCGATTCGTCCTCCTACGCCATCGGTGCAGGTGCAGCGACCGGCCTCGCGCCCAATTCCAACGGCTTCCCTGGTTTCAGCCCGAGCCTCGCCGGTATTTTCGACCAGACAAGCTATGCCGGCTATCTCGATCTCGAATGGCAGCCGATCGAGATGGTGACGGTCGGTGCGGCCGGTCGCTACGAGGACTTTTCCGAGTTCGGAGACACCTTCAACTACAAGCTGTCCGCGCGGTTCGAACCGGTGAAAGGCATCGCCGCACGCGGGACCTATTCGACCGGCTTCCGTGCACCGACACCGGCACAGCTGAATACGTCGCAGACCACGCAAGGCCTCGACACCACCACGCTCCAGATCTTCAACCAAGGCCGCCTGTCGCCCAGCGATCCGCTGGCGATCGCGCTGGGGGCCAAGCCGCTGACACCCGAAAAATCGAAGACCGCGACCGCCGGACTCACCTTCCAGAGCCGGTTCGGGCTGACCGGGTCGATCGACGTGTATCAGATCGACGTCGACAACCGCTTCAGCCAGTCGCGGACCTTCGCCGTCCCGACCAGCTTCGCCAATCCGCAGCGCTTCACCGCGGTCTCGTACTTCACCAACGACTTCGACACGCGCACGCGCGGGATCGATGCGGTCCTGTCCTATGCGCACCACGTCGGACCCGGCCGCGCGAGCCTTAGCCTCGCCTACAACTACAACCAGACCAAGGTGCGCAGCGGCGTCAGCGCGGCGATCCCGAACGACACGCAACGCCGCATCTTCGAGGAGCGCCTGCCTCAGCACAACGGCACCGCGACGCTGGGCTACGACATCGGCGCGGTGTCGTTCCTGGCGCGTGGCCGCTATTACGGGGCGTGGACCGACGTCACCGGCAACGCGACCGGTGAACTGTTCCAGCGGTTCGGCTCGATCGCGTTGTCCGACGTGTCGGCCAGCTATCGGTTCGACGAGCATTTCACCTTGCGTGTCGGCGCCGAGAACGTCGCCAACACCTATCCGGCCGAGGCGACCAACCAGGCCGTCCGCGGGCTGATCTACTCGCGGAATGCACCGTATGATACCGATGGCGGTCAGTATTACGCCCGCGTCGGGATGAAGTTCTGATGACGCAATTCGTCGATCGCCGCCTGTTCCTGACCGGCGCCGCCGCCTTGCCTGTGGCGGGGCGGGCAGGGGCTTTTCCGTCAGGGGCGATCGGCGAGGACGCCTTCTGGAAAGACATAGCGTCGCAGTACGACGTCACGCGCGAGATCATCCAGCTGGAGAACGGCAATTGGGGCATGATGGCGCGGCCGGTGCTCGACGCATATGAACGCAACGTCGAGTGCGTGAACCGCGATACCAGCTATTACACGCGTCGGGGGATGATCGCCGACTGGATGCGCGCACGCGATGCGCTGGCGGCCACCTTGCAGGTCCAGCCTGACGAGGTTGCGTTCACGCGCAACGCGACTGAGGCGCTCAAGGCGTTGATCCTGGGCTACAACCGCCTGACGCCCGGCGATGCGGTGCTGTACGCCGACCTCGATTACGACAGCATGCAGGCGTGCATGGACAGCCTTGCGACACGGCGCGGCGTGTCGGTGGTGCGGATTGCGCTGCCGCAGCCGGCGACCCGCCAGTCGCTGATCGACACCTATGCTGCGGCGATGGCGGCGAACCCGCGTCTGAAACTGATCCTCCTCACGCAGCTCAGCCATCGCACCGGCCTTGTCTTGCCGGTCCGCGAAATCGCTGCGATGGCGCGCGCGCGTGGGATCGCGACGATCGTCGATGCCGCGCACAGCTGGTGCCAGCTCGACATGACGCTGGCGGATCTCGACTGCGACTATGTCGGCATCAACTGCCACAAATGGCTGGGGGCACCGCTCGGCGTCGGCGCGATCCACATCCGGCGCGGCGCCCTGTCCGCGATCGACCGCGACCCGGCTAATCCAGCGTCCGACCGCGACACGGTCCAGGCGCGGATCCATACCGGCACGGTCGACTTCGCGGCGCCGCTTACCATCCCCGCTGCGCTCGCCTTCCAGGCGCGCATCGGCAGCAGGCGCCGTGCCGATCGTCTTGCGGCACTCCGCAACCGCTGGGTCGATCAAGTAAAGACGATACCCGGCATCGAGATACTCACGCCGGACGATCCCACGCTGCACGGCGGCATCACGTCGTTCCGCGTCCACGGCAGGACGAGCACCGCGGAAAACGTCGCGCTGTCGGCTGCGCTGCTGGAGAAATTCCGGATCTTCACGGTCCATCGTGACGGTCCCGCCAGCGGGGCCTGTGTCCGCGTCACGCCAGCGCTTTTCAACACCATGGCCGAAATGGATGCGTTGGCGAAGGCGATATCCGGGCTTCTAGAAACTCCGCCTTACAGATCAAAACCGACGTAAACTTTTCGCGCAGTAATCCGCTGCGCGTGAAAAGGACGTCATAATGACCCTGCAATCTTCGCCTGACAGCGGTCGTCAGCCTCATGAGGTGTCGATCCATACTTTTGCTGCCGTTCCCCAACGGCGCCCCTTCGAATTCGTCGACTTGGAAACCCGGTTCGATCCTGATCTTGATACCCTTTGGACCTATATGCGGCAACGCACGCGGCCAAGTTTCAACCCGGGACTACTCGTCGAATTCGACCAATGGCAAACCGACATTGCCGCCGCGCGTTCTTCGGGTGCCATGCCGATCCGGTACCTTGTGCTGGGATCGCGCTTTCCGGGTATCTTCTCGCTCGGTGGCGACCTCGACCTGTTCGCGGCACATATCCGCAACCAGGACCGCGATGCGCTGGTTCGCTATGGCCGCGCGTGCGTGCAGATCCTGCACCGGAACATGCGAAGTCTCGATCAGCCGATCATCACGATCGGCCTGGTGGAGGGCGACGCGCTCGGCGGTGGGTTCGAGGCGTTGCTTTCGTTCAACGTCGTCATCGCCGAACGCGGCACGCACTTCGGGCTGCCGGAAACCAACTTCGGCCTCTTTCCAGGCATGGGCGCGCATTGCTTCCTGTCCCGACGCCTGGGGGCAGCACGTGCCGAGCAGATGATCCTGAGCGGACGTTCGTATAGCGCCGAGGAGTTGTTTGACCTTGGGATCGTCCACGCTCTTGCCGATCCCGGCATGGGTCGTGCGGAGGTGGAGCGCTACATTCGGCAAAACCGCCGCCGCCACAGCGGCCATTGCGCGATCTACGAGGCATCGCGGTCCGTCAATCCACTGCCGCTCGGAGAACTCGAAGCCGTCGTCGATCTTTGGGCGGATGCAGCCCTGCGACTCAGCGATGCCGATCTGAAACTGATGCGCCGCCTCGTCGGAGCGCAGACTCGGTTACTGGACAAGGCCGCATAACGAGATGCTCAGGATCGTCCCTGTGCCTTGACGCCCCCGCCGGCAAGCATGCTAGCGACCATGCTTGCCGGCATCGGGTGTGCCAGTAGAAAACCCTGTACCGCATCGCAGCGGGTACGCCGCAGCTGATCGAGTTGCGCGCGCGTCTCGACCCCTTCGGCTACCGTCTGCATGCCCAGCTTGGCCGCCAGCTCGATCACGGTCTGGACGATCGCGACCGAGGCCGGACTCTGCTCGAGGTCCGCGATGAACGATCGATCGATCTTCAACGTCTGGAACGGGAATTTCGTCAGATAGCTGAGCGACGAATATCCCGTCCCGAAATCGTCGAGCGTGGTGCGGACGTCGAGACGATTGATCGCGTCGAGCGCCGCCAGCGATGCGTCGATATCTTCGAGTAGAACGGACTCCGTCACTTCGAGCTCGAGGCGGCCCGCCGCAAGGCCGCTGGTCGCCAGTGCGCTCAAGATGACGGTGGGCAAGTTCGCCGATCGCAACTGGATCGGTGACAGGTTGACGGCGACGGTGACGTCCGCCGGCCAGTCGCTCGCGATCCGGCAGGCTTCGCGGATCACCCAGCCGCCGATCACGACGATCAGACCATTGTCCTCGGCGATCGGGATGAACTCTGCCGGCGAGATCGCGCCGTAGCGACGGTTAGTCCACCGCAGCAACGTCTCGCACGACAGGATGCGCTCGCCCGTCAGGTCGAAGATCGGCTGGAACATGACGTGGAACTCGCCACGCTCCAGCGCGCCCTGCATTTCGGCGCCAAGATCGCGCGTACGTTCGATCTTTTCGTCCATCAGCGGCTCGTAGAAGCGCATCTGACCGCGGCCGCTCTCCTTGGCGCGGTACAGAGCGAGATCCGCATTCTTTAGCAACGTGTCCGCGTCGGTACCGTCGGACGGTGCGATCGCGATACCCAGCGATGCCCCGACGTGGAGCGCGCGTCCGTCGTGATGGACCGGCTGCTCGACCAGTCCGATGATCTGCTCGCCCGTCGCGGCAGCGTCGTTTTGCTGGCCGACATCGCAGATCACCGCGAACTCGTCGCCGCCGAGGCGCGCGACGATGCCGGTCGCGCCGAACGCCGCGTCAAGCCGCTGCGCGACCCCCGCCAGCAGCGCGTTGCCGGCCAAATGTCCGAACGAGTCGTTGATTTCCTTGAACCGGTCCAGGTCGATCCAATAGATCGCGAGACTTCCCTCGCCCTTGCCGATCGCGTGCAATCGTGCCTCGAACCATTCCCGGAACGCGGTCCGGTTGGCCACACCCGTCAGGTCGTCGCGACGTGCGATGGCGGCATGATGCTCGGCCAGCGCCGCTTTCTCGCGCGAGACCAGGGTCGCCTTCAGGATCACGCCATAGGTCTGCAAGGTGATGTCCATCATTGCGATGACGAACAGGACGATCACAGCCGCCAGCGCCATCTTCAGCGGCTGCAGCGATACGACCAGTCCCACCGTCAGCGGCAACGAGGCAAAGCATAGCTGCGACAGCGCGATCCACGGCCGCCCCGCGTTGCGACCTGCAATCCCCGCGGCGTATCCGATCGTCGTCGTCACCGCGAGCAACTGCAAGACACCGTCGTCGCTATGGACCAGCGTCAGCAGCCCGAACGTGCCAAGCAGCGCCGAATACCCCAGCGCCCCCGATCGATAGAGAAACTCCTGCCGTCCCGCCCAGCTGTTTTTTGCTGGTATCGCCTGGCGTGGCTGCCGCCGTCGGTTGAGTGCATCGATCACTCGGATGCCCGCAACGAGCGCGATCGCGATGGCGCAGACGATCAGCGAAGGATTGCCACTGACGAAGGCGACGATCCCCATGATGCCGCTGCTGGTGATCGCACCGATAACCAACGACTGTGGTGAAGCGTAAAGCGACTCCAGCAAGGTAGCACGCACCGAAGCGGCGATCGCCTGATCGGAATGCCGCAGTTGTCTGAGGCGAGAGATTAAGCCACTCATGCAACAGTCCATGGACGGCGGGCACGTAAAAGAAACCAACAAAGTATAACCGGCTGTCGTCCGGCATGCGTCTCGGGCACAGCGATCACGTCATCGCGGTCGAGCGCGCAGATCGGACTCACGGGCATCGCGTAAGGTGGATCGGTAAATTGCGACCGCCTCCCGCGAGGCCCATCCGCATCAGATCAGCTCCTCGTGCGTCATCGCCGTCCGGACTGCAGGGCGTGCCTTCATCCGCTCACGGAATGCCGCGAGCGGCACCGGCACGTCGATCTGGTTCTTGGCTGCCCACAACAGCATCACGAACAGGTAGCAGTCCGCCGCGCTGACCGCGTCGCCGAACAGATACTCGCCCTGCATCGTGTCGGCGAGATACGTCAGACGCTTCACGATGGTCTCGCTGGCCTTCGCCTTCTCGGCGTCGCTGCCACCGGCAAAGAACGGCTTGAAGCTCTTGTGGATTTCCGTCGAGATAAAGGCCAGCGCCACCAGCAGATGCGTATGTCCCATCGCGCCGCCGGGCTTGAGCGCGGTATCCTGATGCGCGATCCAGTTCAGGATGGCGATGTTCTCTGTCACTGTCTCGCCGGAGTCGAGAGTAAGTGCGGGGACGTATCCCTTAGGATTGATCGTCGTATAGTCGACGCCGCTTTCGGTCCTCTTGGCTTCGAGATCGACCTTTTCATGTTCGAACGAGAGACCGGCCTCATGCAGCGCGATATGATCTGCGAGGCTGCACGCGCCGGGGGAATAATAGAGCTTCATCAAGGGTCTCCACGGTGGACTTCATGAACGCGCCACCGCGCCGATAGCTGCGCCGCATCGAATCTCACGCCAGCTACATTGCAGCGTCGCCGTGCGCACCCATCTCCGATCGATGAACGAAAATCTGATCCGCCTCGGTCTTCTCGACGAGGATGACATCATTCTCGACGAAGCCGCATTGTCGCTCGCGCTGCTCGATCATGCCAGTGTCGACCCGACGCCGTACCGCATGCTGCTCGATACCGTGGCGACCCGTCTCGATACGGTTGGCCGCAACGCCGTTACCGCGGACGCGCGCGCCGATGTGTTGTCGGAGGTATTGAGCGAGGAGTTCGGCTTCGTCGGCGACCGCGAGACCTATGACGATCCCGCCAACGCCGACCTGATCCGCGTTATCGACCGGCGCCGCGGCCTGCCGGTAAGCCTGTCGGTCCTCTACGTGGGCGCGGCACGCCGGATCGGATGGACGGCGGACGCGCTCGATGTCCCCGGCCACGTGCTGGTAATGGTCGGGGCTGAAGCCGCCCCCGTCATCGTCGATCCGTTTCGGGGCGGAATACGCGTCGACCGCGAAGCCCTGGCCGCCTTGGTGCTCGCGTCGAGCAACGGGCCTGCCGCCGCGGTGAACCACATCGCGACGATGCCGAACCGCGCGATCCTGGTGCGGCTGCTGCTGAACCAGGCGACGCGTGCCGAACAGGCTGGGCATGGCCGACGCGCCCTGGAACTCTATACGCGGATGACCCTGATGGCGCCTGCTTACGGGCACGCGTGGTGGGAGCGTGCCCGGCTCGAGTTGGTCGACGGCGACGTGACGGCCGCACGAGGCAGCTTGAGCGCCATGCTGGAGATCACGCGCGATCCCGATCTGCGGCGACGCGTGACCGATACGCTCGGGTCGCTGCCCTCGGCCTAGCCGTACCGGTCAAACCACACCTCACGGCGCCTGTCGATCGGACGGCCCCAATGTCATCCGGAACTCCAGTCCGCTGGTGCCGGCCCGCGGGCTGATGTCGAGGACGCCGTAGTGGGCCCGCGCGACGCGGTCGACGATCGACAGGCCGATGCCCGAGCCTTCGGAGCGGGAGCCGTCCGCGCGCCAGAACCGCTCCTTCAGACGGGTCAGATGCTCGACGGGAATGCCTTCGCCGTCGTCGAGGACGCTCACGCTGCCGTCCAAATTCACGCGCACGCTGATCGTCGTCCCCGTCCGCGTATGGCGTACGGCGTTGTCGACGAGGTTTTCGAGCGCCAGCGTGATTGCGCCAGCATAGCCGTGTTGGATCATCGATCCCGTCGACAGGTCTTCCAGCGCAATCTTGCGACCACCTGCGATGATGCCGGGCGCTCGCTGTGCTACGACGGCTTCGGCAAGCGTGGCTAGCTGCAGTGGCTCGCCATGATCCTCCATCGGGCGTTCGAGATCGGCCAGCGCGAGCAGTTGCGCGATGACCCGTGCCGCACGGTCCACCGAGGCAATCAACGCGCCGCGCGCCGCGACGTCGGTCACCGCGTCCGCCCGCAGTCGGATCACCGCGAGCGGGGTACGCAGTTCGTGCGCGATGTCGGCGGCGAATGCCGTCTGCGTACGAAACCCTTCCTCCAATCGGTCGAGCGCTTCGTTGGTTGCCGCAGCGAGCGGTTCGACTTCGGACGGCAAAATGCCCCGCGGCAATCGCGTATCGAGCGTACGCGGGCCGATCGCGGCGGCGGTCGCGGACACCGCCTGCATCCGCCGCGTCAGTCGACGCGTCAGCAGCGCACCGATCAGCGGCACGAGCGCGGCAATCGGCAGGACCAGCAGCGCGAACCGTTTAAGGAAGGCGCTGACGATATCGTCGGTGATGACTTCCGGCGCGGCGCCGTCCTGTGACGCGACGATCCAGCGCCCGCCGGCGATCGGCAGGCTGTACGCCTCGATCACGCCGCGGCGAAAGAAATGTGCGCCGTGATCCATCGGCACCGCGGCGATGATCCTCGGTCGGGCAGGGCCTTTCTCCATCAGGACGGTGCGGCCTCGGTCGATGATCGCGACCGCCATGCCGTCGGTCAGCGCATCGCCCGGCAGCGCGACCAGCGGCGAGGCGCTGGCAACGATTGCCGCCTGCTGGCGGAGCAGCCTGCGCTGGTAATGGTCGGCCGTGCTGTGGAGGAGCATCGCAACCCCCAGCGACAGCGTGATCGTCGCGATCAGCGCGGTGACGATATGGAGCGCAACGAACTGCCCCAGCAAGGATCTGGGCAGGCGAAGCTTCATGGCTTGCAGACGATGATGTAGCCGACCCCGCGCACCGTCTCGATCCGTGCGCCGCTCGCCGCCTCGTCGAGCTTTTTCCGCAGGCGGTGAACATAGACTTCGACCGCGTTCGAGCCGAGCTCGCCGCCGAGCCCGAAAAGATGATCCTCCGCGATCCGCTTGGGCACGACGTTGCCAGCACGACGGAGGAGCAATTCAAGCAACTCGGTCTCGCGTACCGACAGCGCGATCGTCATCCCTTCGACATGCGCGACGCGGATTTCGAGATCGAACGTGAGCCGTCCGCATGTCAGCGACCGGCCTAGATATCCCCCTTGGCGACGCAGTACCGCAAGCAGGCGAGCGTGGAGTTCGTCGACGTCGAACGGTTTGACCAGATAATCGTCGGCGCCTTCGTTCAACCCGCGGATCCGCGCATCGATCGTGCCGCGCGCGGTCAGGATCAGCACCGGGCGGGTGTCGCCACGGCTCCGCATCCGGTGGAGCAGTGCTAGTCCGTCCTCGTCCGGCAGGCCCAGATCGAGCAGGACCGCGGCGTAGTCGCCGTCCTTCAGATACGCCTCGGCCTCGCCGCCGCTGCGCGCAAGATCGACCGCGAACCCGCGCGGAGCCAGCGCCGCTATCAGCGCCTGCGCCAGATCGCGGTCGTCCTCGATCAACAGCACCCGCATCGAATTCGACCTCATATTGCCGCCCATATTGCGGCAGCGCAGCATCCGTAAGCGCGCTGTAAGCCAGCGGCGCTACCGGCTCCAGTCTAATCCCCAAGGGGCTGATTATGCACGCATCGACGACACCCGAAACGCTCCCCCCGACACGCTCGCTGTCCCGTTCCGCGCAGATGCGCTGGCTCGGTATCGCGGCCGGCGTGATCGTCGGACTGGTGCTGATCGTCGTGCTGATCGGCAAGCTCACGCATCACGAGCCCGCGCCCGCGCCCGTGTCGCCTGCCGGCACGTTCCGGCCGACCAAGGATCAGATGGCCGGGCTGACGACGATGCGCGTCGGCTATGGCGCATCCGATGCGCGGACGTTGGCGAGCGGCGCGATCACGGTCGATGGCGATCGCAGCACGCCGGTTTTTATGCCCTATTCGGGGCAGGTGGTGCGCGTGCTCGCGGACGCGGGGCAGCGCGTGACGCAAGGCCAGCCGCTGATGCTGGTGAAGACGAGCGACTTCGTCGATGCACGCAGCGGGCTGTTCGCGGCGCGCGCCGCTGCACAGAACGCGCAGGCGCAACTTGCGACCGCCGAGCGGACCGCGGAACGCCAGCGGCTGATCTACGAGACGGCGGGCGGCGCGCTGAAGGACTATCAGCAGGCCAAGACCGATCTCGCCGCCGCACAGGCGACCGCACGCACGGCCGCCGCGTCGCTCGGTGCCGCCCGCGATAAGCTGGCGATCCTCGGCAAGTCGCAGGGCGAGATCTCGCGCCTGGAGAATGTCGGCGAAGTCTCGGGCATCCATGACGTGACGACGCTGCACGCGCCGATCTCCGGTCTGATCGCGTCGCGCGACGTATCGGCGGGGCAGTATCTCTCGCAGGGCGGCGACAAGCCGGTGATGACGATCACCGATCCGTCGCGCGTCTGGCTGATCGCGCAGCTCGCCGAGGGCGATGCGAGCGCAGTGCATCTCGGCGATAGCGTCACGGTGACGACGCCCGCGCTGCCGGGGCGCAGCTTCCACGCGACGATCGACCTGGTCGGCGCCGCGCTCGATCCGCAGAGCCACCGCCTGCCGGTGCGCGCGACCATCGCCAACCCGGACGGGGCGCTGAAACCACAGATGTTCGCGAGCTTCTCGATCCAGCGCCCGCACAGTGGCGACGCGCTGCTGGTACCTGCGGCGGCGGTGATCCACGAAGGCGACGACGCGCGCGTGTGGGTGGTTCGGCCTGATGGCCTGCTGGTCGCGCGGAAAGTCACCGCGGGCGAGGAGCAGGACGAGAAGGTGTCGATCACCGCCGGCCTCAAGTCCGGTGAGCGGATCGTCACTGCGGGTGCGCTGTTCGTCAACGAAGCCGGTCTCGGCGAATGAACCGCATCGTCGAATTCGCGCTGCGTCAGCGGCTGCTGATCGTCGGCATCTTCGTCGCCATGCTGGTGGCGGGGGGCGTCGGCTTCTACAATCTCAACATCGAGGCGTATCCCGATCCGGTCCCGCCGATGGTCGAGATCATCACCCAGACCCAAGGCCTGTCGGCGGAGGAGATGGAGCGCAACGTCACCATCCCGATCGAGGTCGGTATGGCGGGCATCCCGCATCTGACCGCGATCCGCGCGATCTCGCTGTTCGGGCTGTCGGACATCAAGATCCAGTTCAGCTACGACCTCACCAACGACGAGGCCAAGCAACAGGTCATCAACCGCCTGTCGCAGCTTCCCCCGCTCCAGGGTGGCGCACAGCCGACTCTGTCCCCGACCAGCCCGGTCGGCGAGATCTTCCGCTACAAGATCACCGCGCCGAAGGGCTATTCGGTGATGGATCTCAAGACGTTGCAGGACTGGGTCCTCCAGCGCCGGTTCAAGCGCATTCCGGGCGTGATCGACGTCACCGGCTGGGGCGGCAAGCTGCGGACCTACGACGTGGTGATCGACAATGATCGCCTCGCCGCGCACAACGTGACGGTGTCGCAGGTGCTGGCGGCGCTTGCCAAGAGCGATGGCAATGTCGGCGGCCAGACGATCAATTTCGGTGCGCAGGCAGCGATCGTCCGCGGCATCGGCCTGATCCAGTCGGTCGGCGGTATCGAGAACGTGCTCGTCGGCACCGGCGGCGGCCAGCCGGTGTTGTTGAAGGACGTCGCGCACGTCCGCATCGGCAACGCGCCACGGCTCGGCATCGCCGGCTACAACGACCAGGACGACATCGTCCAGGGCATCGTCCTGATGCAGCGTGGCGCGCAGTCGATGCCAACGATCCTCGCGGTGCAGAAGGAAGTGTCCGACATCAACGCGTCGGGGATACTGCCGCCGGGCGTTCATCTCGACCGGATCTACGATCGTTCCGACCTGATCCACCTCACGATCCACACCGTGCTGGAGAACATGGTGGTCGGCATCCTGCTGATCTTCGCGCTCCAGTGGATCTTCCTGGGCAATCTGCGCAGCGCGATCATCGTGTCCGCGACGATCCCGTTCGCGCTCGCCTTCGCGATTTTGATCCTAGTGTTACAGGGGGAAAGCGCGAACCTGCTGTCGGTCGGCGCGCTCGATTTCGGGCTCGTGGTCGATGCGTGCGTGATCATGGTCGAAAACATCTTCCGGCACATGGTCGAGCGATCCGCGCATGTCGAAAGCGGCAAGGGTCATTATACGCTCGCCAACCGCTTCTCGGCGGTGCTGGGCGCCAGTTCCGAGGTCAGCCGCGGGATCTTCTTCGCCGCCGCGATCATCATCGCGAGCTTCCTGCCGCTGTTCACGCTGACTGGTGTCGAGGGCCATATCTTCGGGCCGATGGCGAAGACCTATGCCTATGCGATCACCGGCGGGCTGATCGCGACCTTTACGGTCGCGCCGGTGCTGGCGATGATGCTGCTGCCCGACAAATTGTCGGAGGTCGAGACGTGGATCGTCGGCAAGCTGCGGCGCGTCTACGAACCGGCCGCGGCATTCGCGCTCGGCAACCGGGTCGTCGCGATCGGCGGCGCGCTGCTGCTGATGGCGGTCGCTCTGGTGGGCGTGCGCTCGCTCGGGATCGAGTTCCTGCCGCATCTCGAAGAGGGCAACATGTACATCCGTGCGACGCTGCCCGCGTCGGTCAGCCTCGAGGCGGGGCAGCCGGTGGTCAACGGCGTCCGCCGCATCCTGATGCAATATCCCGAGGTGCAGGCGGTGCTGTCGGCACACGGTCGCCCCGACGACGGCACGGATTCGACGGGCTTCTTTAACGCCGAATACTTCGTGCCGCTGAAGCCGTTCGATACCTGGCCGAGCGGCGTCACCAAGGAAACGCTGACCGAGGAACTGTCGAAGCGGCTCAGCGCCAAATACCCCGGCGTCGACTTCTCCTTCTCGCAGATCATAGAGGATAACGTCGAGGAGGCGGCGTCGGGCGTGAAGGGCGCGAACTCGATCAAGCTGTTCGGCCCCGACCTGACCACGCTCGAGAAATATGCAAACCAGATCAAGGCGCAGATGGGCAAGGTCCGCGGGATCGAGGACCTTGGCGTGTTCCAGTCGCTCGGCCAGCCGACGGTGCGGATCGACGTCGATCGCGCGCGTGCCTCGCGCTACGGGCTGACCCCCGACGATATCAACGCGACCGTCGCCGCAGCGATCGGCGGGCAGTCGAACGTCGACTTGTACGAGAAGGGCACCGATCGTCACTTCCCGATCGTCGTCCGCCTGAAACCCGAACAGCGCGACACGATCGACGCGATCCGCCGGATCACGATCGGTGCGCCGTCGCCCGATGGCGCGGGCACGATTCAGGTGCCGCTGTCCGAGGTCGCCGACGTCAAGCTGACGACCGGTGCCTCGTTCATCTACCGCGAGCATCAGGAGCGCTACATCCCGATCAAATTCTCGGTCCGCGGTCGCGATCTCGGCGGTGCGGTCGACGAGGCGCATGCGCGGATCGGCCAGACCGTGCACCTGCCGTCGGGCTATCACCTCGAATGGGCGGGCGAGCTCGACAACCTCAACAACGCGGTCGCGCGGTTGGAAGTGGTGGTGCCGATCAGCCTGCTGGTGATCCTGCTGCTGCTCTATGCGAACTTCGGCTCGATCCGCGACAGCCTGCTGGCGTTCTCGGCGATCCCGATGGCGATCATCGGCGGTGTGCTTGCGCTGGCGCTGACCGGGACCGCGTTCAGCATCTCGTCGGCGATCGGGTTTGTCGCGCTGTTCGGAATCGCGGTGATGGACGGAATCCTGGTAGTCACGACCTACAATCACGCCGTCGACGAAGGGTTCGCGCGTGAGAATGCGCTGGCGACCACGGTGCGTCACAGCCTGCGTCCGGTGGTGATGACGTGCCTGGTGGCGGCGATCGGCCTGCTCCCCGCCGCGCTGTCGAGCGGGATCGGCAGCCAGGTGCAGAAGCCGCTCGCGCTGGTCGTCGTCGGGGGCATGACGCTCGCGCCGATCCTGATCCTGCTGGTGCTACCGGTGCTGATCGCCCGCTTTTCGAAGCGCGTGCCGCCCGAAGATCGCGGTGCGCACGGGCGCGACGTCGGGCACCATCCTCATACGGAGGTTCAAGCATGAAGCGTCTCGCCATCCTCCTGCTCGCGGGTGTCACCAGCGCCTGCACGATGGGCCCGCACAATCTCGACGCGCATGCCAGCCTGCCGCCGACCCTCGCCGCACAGACCTTCGCACCGTCCAGCGGCGCGGCGCAGGCCACCACGCTCGCGGCAGTGCCGGCCGAGTGGTGGCGGACCTTCGGGAGCCCGCAGCTCGACACGCTGGTGAGCGAGGTGCAGTCGCATGCGACCGATATCGCCGTGGCGGAGGCGACGCTACGCCAGTACCGCGAGCAGGGTTTCGCCACGGCGGGCTCGGCGCTGCCGCAGGCCGACGTCAACTATCAGGCGGAGCGCACGCGAATCTCGAACGCGCTGTCGCCCGCGGTCGCGGACCAGAACCAGCAGCTCTATACGCTGCATACCGCGCAGGTGACGGTGAGCTATGCGCCCGACCTGTTTGGCGGCACCCGCTCGAAGATCCGCTCCGCGCGCGCCGCGACCGAGACGCAGCGGCAGCGGCTGGCGGCGGCCCGGACAGCTGTGATCGCCAATCTGGTAGAAGCGGTGATCCAGCGCGCCTCGCTCGCCGAGCAGATCGTCGCGGCGCAGACCGCCATCGCGGTCAATCACGACATCCTGCAGACGTTGGTCAAGCGCCAACAACTCGGCGCCGTCGGTGCCGCGGACGTCTCCACGCAACAGGCCGCACTGGCGACTGCTGAGTGTGCGCTGCCACCCCTGGTACGAGCCGAAGCGCATCAGCGCGTCGTGATCGGCACGTTGATCGGGCGATCAGCAGGATCGGACCTGCCGCCGTTGCCGACGCTAGCCTCGCTGACCCTGCCGCGTGACCTGCCGCTGATCGTGCCCTCCGATCTGGTCGCGCGTCGTCCCGATGTGCTGGCGGCACGCGCGCAGCTCGAAGGGGCAGGTGCCGACGTCGGCACCGCGATCGCCGCGCGTCTGCCCGCGATCTCGCTCAGCGGATCGGCGGGCGGGACATCGGAACGGTTCGGCGACATGTTCAAGAGCGGCAATCCGTTCTGGACGCTGATCGGCGGTATCACCCAGCCGATCTTCCACGCCGGCGCGCTTCGTCACCAACAACACGCCGCCGAAGCCGCGCTCGATGCCGCCAAGGCGCAGTATCGGGCCGCCGTGCTCCAGGCGTTCGGCGACGTGTCGGACGCGCTGACCGGCCTGCGCACCGACGCCGATGCACTCGACTCCGCGACGCAGGCGACCGACGCGTCCGGCCGTGCGCTCGCCTTCGTCCGCCGTCAGCTCGAGCTCGGCGACGTCGGCACGCCCGCGTTGCTCAACGCCACCGCGTCCGATGCGCAGGCGCGTGGGCAGGCGGTGCAGGCCCGCGCGGCACGACTGTCGGACACGGTGGCGCTGTTCCAGGCCGCGGGCGGCGGCGTTTCAGGAGGATAGTTGATGGGCGGAATCATAGGCGCGACGAGCGGGAAGTTCGTCATGATGGCGGCAACGCTGCTGTTTCACGGCAGGGTCGACAATGCGCGGGCAACGATCGCGATCATGCCGGGCGTGCCGCATTCTGCCCTCGCCACGAAGCTGGCCGAGAGGATCGCGCATCGGAACCGCGTGAAGATCGGCATTCGCGCGGAATATCTCCATGCGCCGATCGCCGCGATCGAACCGGAACCGGCGACGGGCGCGGACGTGCGGATCGGCCAGGATATTCTCGATGCCAACCCGATCGAGATCGACTTCACTAATCACGAACTCCGCCTGCTGTTGGCGGGGGAAGCATCGCGTGTCGAACGCGGAATGATCGCGATCCCGATCACGCATCAGGCCGATGGCTCGATGACGGTACCGCTGGCGATTGGTTCGGCGCCGCCGACGGCCGCGATACTCGACCTCGCGCGCCCAACGGACGTCATTGCGCCGACCAGCGCCGATGTCGTCGCGCTCGGCCATGTGGTCCTCAAGAACGCGGTCGTCACGCAAGGCGCGACGCCGTCCGTCGGGCTCGCTGCGTTCAGGAACATGCGCGTGATCTTCGATCTAGGGCACGACCGTATCTGGGTAGCGACGTAACAAAGCTTGGCGTCGACGCGATGTCGGCGCTAACCGCGCGGGAATGGCCGCGCTGTCGATCCTCATCGTCCTTCACGATTTCGCGCTGGGCGGCACCGAGCGGGTCGCCGTGCGTCTGGCCGAAGCGTGGGCGAAGCGGGGTGTCCAAGTTACGATCTTTGCCGGTTCGGATGCCGGGCCGCTTAGGGCATTGGCGGGCGAAGCGGTCGAGATCGTCGTTGCAGAACCTTCGATCCCGCGTGAATCGGGTTCGCGCAGGCGATTGGCGCAGGCCGCGCGCGCGTTCGTCGAGCGGCGTCGGTTCGACGGCGTCTTCGTTCCCGGTAATTTCCATTGGCCGGTCGCCGCCGCGCTGGCCGGATCGGGGATACCCGTGGTCGCGCAGGTCAGCGCGGCGCTCGACAAGCCGCAGCGCGGTCGGCTGCGGCAATGGGCGTTCGAGGTTCGGATGCGACACCTCCTTCGTGGGGTGCAGGCCGTGGTCGCGCTGTCGGACGTCGCGCGCGATCAGGCGGACCGGATACTGCGCCGTCCCGTGACGACGACGATCGCGTTGCCCGCGCTGAGCGACGACGCTGCGTCGCCATTGCCGATCCCCAAAACGAAGCCGCCGGTCATACTCGCCGCGGGCCGACTGGTCCCCGAAAAGGGGTTCGCGCGCTTGATCGACGCCTTCGCAAAACTGCCGAAAGGTACGGCGCATCTAGTCATCGTCGGCGACGGCCCGGAAGCGGATGCATTGCGCCGACTGAGCGAGACGCTGGGACTTGCCGATCGAGTCGAGCTCGTCGGGTATGTTACGGATATCCGGCCCCGGCTTGATGCCGCGCGGCTGTTCGTGCTGGCGTCCGATTTCGAGGGGTATCCGGCAGTCTTGGTGGAAGCTCTGGCAGCGGGTCGACCGGTGGTCGCGACCGATTGTACCCCGGCGACACGACTGCTCGATGCGCAAGGCGCGGGCATGGTCGTGCCACTGAACGGTAGCGACGCCCTTGCAGATGCGATCGTGGCGATGCTTGCGCAATCTCCGCCCGATCCGGAAGCACTTGCGGCGTCGGTCGCGCATCACCGGATCAACGCGGTTGCGGCTGCGTATCTCGGTCTGTTCGCAGGGTTGCGGGCGTGAGCAATCGCCCGATGCGGATCGCTTACGTGATCAACTCGGTCGAGGGCGGCGGGGCTGCGTCCCCGGTGCCCGCAGTGCTCGGCGTGTTGCGCGACGGCGGCGGGGAGGTGGCGGTGTTCGCACTGACCGCCCGCGACCGTCGCGGCGAGACTGCGATGCGCGCCGCCGGGCTGGATGTGCATGTCCGCGATGGCGGCGAGACCGATCACGCGGCCGCACTCCGCTGGCTCGACGCGACCCTCAAGGACTGGGCGCCGACGCATCTCTGGACCTCGCTTACACGTGCGACTTTGCTCGGCCAGATCGTCGGCGTGCGCCGGGGGTGGCCGGTCGTCAGCTGGCAGCACGCCGCCTTCCTCAAGCCGGCCAACCGCGTCTTGCTGCGTGCAACGCAACGGCTGTCGCGGCTCTGGGTCGGCGACTCCACCGCCGTGACGCGACTGACCGCGGAACGACTGCACGTTCCCCCCGAGCGTCTAGTCCAATGGTCGATCTTCCGCGCGAATCCCCAAGCGCTTCAGGCGACGCGATGGCAGCCGGGCCAGCGTATCAGGATCGGTAGCCTCGGCCGTCTGCACCGCGTGAAGGGCTACGACGTGCTGGTCGAAGCGCTGGCGCTGCTCGACACGTCGACGCCGTACGAGATGGTGATCGCGGGGGACGGCGCAGAACGGCACGCTCTCGAAGCTCGCGCGAATGCTCTCGGGATAAAGACGCTGCGGTTCGCAGGCTATGCGGCTGACCCCGCGGTATTCCTGGCAAGCTGCCATCTCTACGTGCAGCCATCGCGCTCGGAAGGCCTTTGCGTTGCGGCCCACGAGGCGATGCAGGCGGGGCTCCCCGTGATCGCTTCGGCGGTCGGCGAACTCCCCGGTAGCATCGTCGAAGGCGAGACCGGCTTCACCGTCCCCCCGGGCGATCCGGTAGCGCTCGCCGCTGCGTTGTCGCGAGCGTTGGCCGAGCCGGCGCAACTGGCGACGATGGGGCAGGCAGGTCGCGAGCGCGTTCTCGCGACGTTCGGACCAGACCGGTTCGCCGCGACCGGTCTTGCTATCCTCGATCGGATGCGCGCCTTTTAAGACGCAGTTTTTTCACCTCGCGTACTGCTTCGATCGAGAGCCCATGTAACGACAATTCGGTACGCTTCATATCGACCAGCGTCACCGGCCCCGCCGTCGACAGCGTGTGCAACCCCTCGACGAACGGCGCGGAAGAGGCCGGCGGGACCATCGCGTCGCCCACCTCGGCCTCGAACCGTTCGGTGGTCAAAACGGTCATCGTCAGCGGCCGGATCGCGCCACCATAGGTCCGGCTGCAATCCTGCACCGGCAGCACGATTCGGCCATCGATCACCAGCGGCATCCCGCCCGGTCGCGCGCTTGCGACATCGACCCGCACAGGGTTCATCGGGTGCGGCGTCCACGGTCCCGCCAGCCGGTCCGCAGAGGCGAGGTGCAGCGCGCTCATCTTGTCCGGCTCGCGGTCGGCCGAGGTATAGAACAGCCACCACCGCCCGTCATGGAACACCGGCGTCGCATCGACGGCGACGTGATCGAGTTCGATGACATGCGCCGGCTCCCACCGGGTCGGGAAGTCGACCGCACGATACAGCGTCAGCCGGTTCGAGCGATGCGCCTCGGGCAGCATCCACGTCTCGCCATTCGCCTCGAACACCAGCGGGTAGGACAGATGCCAGGGCTCGTTCAGCACCGGCTGACGATCGACCAGGCGGAAGTCGGCATCGTAGACCAGCACTTCGATCGCGCCGATCCGGACGCGGTAATCATAGGTCTCGACGAACACGTACAGCCGCCCATCGCGCCATAGCCCGAACGGATCCGCGAGAAACTGGAAGCTGCCCATCGGCGGCAGCCACATCATCGGGAACCCCTCGATCGAGCCGCGCGCGACGATCGCCTCGGCAGTCGCCATCACGATCGCAGGGCGCCAGATATCCTTGCGTAGAGCCACGGTGGTCGATTGATCCCAAACGCCGCGTCCGACAGGGACGCAGCGCGGGCCTTGTCGCGGCGGATCAGGCCACGCGCAACCCCTGCGTTCCGGTTGCCGTTTCCAGTTCGCGCTCGGGCAGCACGGCCGGGATGGTATCGCCGAGCACGCTTATCACCGCGCGCGCCGCACGCACTGCGGAGCGTTCCGCGGTCAGTTCGAAGCTCCGCTGGAACAGCGCGCGTTGGACCGGACGATAGCGGTCGTGTTGCGCCACAGAGCGGTCGAGCGCGGCGCCGAGGTCCTCGGTACCGGTGACGACTTCGCCCGCCTGCCAGTGCGCATAGTTCGCATCGCCGTCCCACGCCGTCGCATGCGCATCGAGGAACAGGCACGGGCGCGGCGTGTGGAGGAACTCATAGACCTGGCTGCTGACGTCGCCGAGATAGATGTCCGCCGCGGCGGTATAGGTCATGTCGGTCGATGCGGCCGAACCAAGATCGACATGAATGTTCGGCGCATCGAGAAAGCGCTGCTCGATCACGCCGGCGCGGTCGATCCGGAACTTGTCGATCGTCAGCACGAACTTGCGGTGGAACAGCATGACGTGCGGCGCGAAGATCAGATTGTAGCGGTCGTCGTGCAGGAAATGCTCAAGCACCGCGCGGCCCTGCGCATACCAGGACGACAGGTGCGGCGACGGATGCGGATTATAGAGCACCGTCGGCTTGCCGTTAGCCTGGAACGGCAGGCGCGGGGCAGGCTCCGGCATCAGGTCGAACTTGGGATAGCCGATCAGGCTCATCCGGTTGAACGGCACGCCGGCCTCGCGGTGCAGGCGCTGGCGGATCTTGCTGCCCGAAACGAGGACGTGATCGAACGTCGCGCTGTGCTTGTTGAAGCCGATCGCGCGGTCGCCCGCACCGTGGCGCGTGTGGATGATCTTGAGATCGTCCAGGCCGTAGCGGGTCTTGAGCAACAACGACGTCTTCTCGGCGACGACCAGCGCATCGAGCGACCGGAAGAAATCGAGATTGTCGCGGTAGATACCGATCTTGGTCACCGGCAGTGCCCATTCGAGCGCGCCGGACAACGCACGCGTCGATGCACGACGTAGGCCTAGTTCGACCAGCGGTACGGTAACGCCGAGCCGCGCGCACAGGCGCCGGACTTCGTCGGTCAACCGCGCGTTGGTGGTCGCGACGACGATCTCCGCATCGGGATAGCCCTCCGCCATCGCCAGCGCGGTCGGGAGGGCATGCGCGACCTGATGAACCTGGTCGTGATTGAACAGAAAACCGATCTTCATGGCCGGTAGACGTTCCCGGCACCGGCCATCCTCACTAAATATTTTGTCATCTGGCCGATTGCGCGGAACTTTCCGTTCGTCGGCGCAACGATCGGCGTCTAAGCGCTCGCGATGCGTTCGCTTCTCCACCGTATGACGACCCGGCAGGTGCACTCCGCCAAAGCTGGACCGGAACGCGGCGATCGGTCGGGGCTGTGGCTGGTGCTGGCGAACCTTGGTCACCTGCTCGGCGGCAAGGCGGCCGCGGGCATCATGAGCCTCGTCTACCTCGTACTCGTGACGCACCGGTTGGGCGCGGCCGAGTACGGCGTGCTGGTGCTGGTCAACGCCTATGCGGTGCTGATCGGCAGCGTCCTTGCGTTCTCCGGGTTTCACGGCGTGGTGCGGTATGGCGGGCTCGCGCTGGAGGCGGGCGATCGGGCCGGGTTCGCGCGGATCGTCCGGTTCATGGCGGTGATCGAACTCGGCTGCGGTGCAGTAGCGGTCGTCGTGGCGGCACTACTGGTGCCGCTGATCGGACCACGGCTCGGCTGGTCGCCCGACACGATCCGGATCGCCATTCCGTATTCGCTCGCCGTAATCGCGACGGTCCGCGCGACGCCGCAAGGCCTGCTGCAGATCGCCGACCGGTTCGACCTGATCGGGATCCACCAGGCGGTGTCGCCGCTGATCCGCCTGGTCGGCGCGCTCGCAGTCTGGTTCGCGGGCGGCGGGCTGATCGGATTCATCGCGGTCTGGCTGGTCGCTGCCGTCGCCGAGGGGCTCGCGATGTGGGGTTTCGGCTGGGTCGCGTGGCGCAAGCTTGCCGCCGGCGAGCGGTTGCGCGGACCTTGGCGCGGCACGGCGCGCGATACCGAGGGGCTCAAGCGCTTCATCCTCATCACCAACTTCGACATCACTGTCCGGGAACTCGCGCCGAACCTCGCGCCGCTGACGGTCGGCTGGCTGCTCGGGCCGGCGGCGGCAGGACTGCTCGCACTGACCCAGCGCGCGACGTCGTTGCTCGCCCAGCCGACGGTGTTGCTGAGCCAGGCCAGCTACGCCGTGCTCGCGGCCCAGGTGGCTCGCGGTGATCTGACGGCGTTGCGGCACACGGTCTGGCGCAGCGCGGGGCTTGCTCTCGCGGTGGCGCTGCCGATTGTTCTGGTCCTCGCTTTCGCAGGCGACTGGTTGCTGGTCACACTCGGTGGCGCAAGCTTCGAAGGCGGCACAGTCCTCCTGATCCTGATCGCTGGCGCGCGTGCCGCAGGGCTCGCAAGCGCACCATTAGCCTCGGGACTGACAGCACTCGGACTGCCGGGCCGCTCCATGACCATCGGCCTCGTCACCAGCCTCGCGCTCTACCCGCTGCTGCCGGCTATGCTGTGGGCGCTCGGGACCGACGGGGCAGGGTGGCACGCGCTGCTCCAGAACGGCGTCGCGATTATCGCGCTTGCGGTGCTGTTCCGCCGCGATGCGAAGGCCGATCCGGCATGACCCTGGGCGGGCTCCGCGCCGTATTCCTCGCCGAGCGCGCGATGCTGCTGCGGCTCCTCGTCGCGCGGTTGGGCAGCGTCGAGGAGGCGGAGGATGCGCTCCAGGATCTGTGGCTGAAGCTGGAAACGGTGACCGGCGGGCCGATCGCCGAACCGCTCGGCTATATCTGCCGGATGGCGAACAACATCGCCGTCGACCGCCGTCGTCGCGCGGCGCGGCGGGCGGACCGCGACACCGACTGGCTGGAAACGCGGGCGACCGCCGACGAGCATCCCGATGCCGAACGCGCATTGATCGCCCGCGAACGGCTCGGGCGGGTCGAGGCGACGCTCGCCGGCCTGCCCGATCGCGTCGCGACCGCGTTCCGGCTCTACCGGTTCGAGGACCTACCGCAGAAGGCGATCGCCGAGCAGATGGGGATCACCGTCAGTGGCGTCGAGAAGCTGCTGCACCGCGCATACCTGCGAATTCACTTGCAACGGAGCAATTCCGGTGCGGATATCCCGCAGGCAGGACGTCTCGCTCATGAGGAGGACCAGCGCGATGGTCGATGAGTGGGGCAAGGACGGCGATTACGGCCCGGGCTTCGGCGAACACGCCGCAGCCGAGGCGGTCGCGTGGCACCTCCGTTTGCCGACTGCCGATGGTGGCGCATGGACGGCGTTCGCCGACTGGCTGGAGACTGACCCGCAGCATGCACGTGCCTATGACGCGTTGGCGGTTGCGGACGCGGAACTGACCGACGCGCTGAGCCCGCCAGACTGGTCGCAAGCAATACCGCTGGTTGCCGCCAATGACGATCGACCGCCTCCGCGGCGGCGCTGGGTGCTGGGAACCGTCGGCGGACTGGCTGCGGCCGGGATCGTCGGCGTCATGCTGCCGCTCGAAAACCCATCGACGACGGCGGCGCGGATCATCGAGACACCCGCCGGGGTTCGCCGCAGCGTGACGCTCGCCGACGGCAGCCGTATCGACCTGAACGGCGGGACCAGGCTGGCGGTCGACGACGGTAATGGGCGTCTGGTCACGCTGGAACGCGGCGAGGCGATCTTCCGGGTCACGCACGACGTCGCGCATCCGTTCGTCGTCCAGTCGGGGACGATGCGGTTGCAGGACGTCGGCACCGTCTTCAACGTCGCGCGCGTCGGTACGCATCTCGGCGTCCAGGTTGCCGAGGGTGCGGTGATGTTCCAGCCCGAACAGGAACGCATCATGCTGACCGCCGGCGCAGCGCTGTCGCATGTCGACGGCGGCGCGCCACGGATGTCGGGTATCGCGATCGACGATGTCGGCAGTTGGCGTAAAGGCCGGCTGGTGTTCCAGCAGACGCCGGTGCGGCTCGTCGCCGCAGCATTGGAACGCAGTACCGGTACGGTCGTCCGCGTCGCTCCCGGACTGGCGGAAACGCGGTTCACCGGATCGATCGGCGTGGCGGGCGGTGCCGACAGCCTGATCCCGCGCGCCGCAGCGCTGATCGGCGCTCGAGCGGAGCATGCTAACGGCCGCTGGCGTCTGGTTGGAGGCCATGCCGGTCCGTAAACTCCGCCTGGCCGTATCGCTCCTCGCCGCCACCCTGATTACACCGTCGCTGTCTACGCCTGCTCACGCAGCGGAGCGGCAGGCGATCGCCGTTGCGCCGGGGCCGCTCGATCGCGCGGTCGCGGTGCTCGCGCAGCAGGCGGGCGTCGATATCGGCAGTGCGGAGCCTGGCTTGTCGCGGGTCATGACGCGGGGGGCAAAGGGTCGACTGACCGCGGCCGCAGCCCTTGACCAAATGCTCGCAGGCAGCCCGTACACCGCGCAGCGACTTGGCGGAGGCAGCTTTAGGATCGTTCGTCGCGCTGTCGTCCAGCAACCAGTTGCGCGCGAACGCCAACCGAAACCGAGACTCCCCCTGACGCCGCCGCCGGTCGAAGTGTCGCCCGAAATCATCGTCACCGCGACCAAGCGCGCGACGTCGCGACTACGCTTTCCCGGCGCGCTCACGATCCTGCGACCGGCAAGCGCCGTGAACATCCGCAACGATGCCGCGAACGGCATGGACGAGGCGATCGCCGCGACACCGATCCTGCAGAGCACGGCGTTGGGTGCGGGTCGCAACAAGCTGTTCATCCGCGGGGTCGCGGACAGCAGCTTCACCGGACCGACGCAATCGACCGCCAACGTCTATTTCGGCGAGGTGCCCGTCGCCTATAACGGTCCCGAACCGGGGCTGAACCTGTACGACGTCGATCAGGTCGAAGTCCTCGAAGGGCCGCAGGGCACGCTGTACGGCGCAGGCGCGATCGGGGGGATCGTCCGGCTGGTGCCGCACGCGGTGGATCTCTCGGGGGTGTCGGCCAATGTGTCGGGCGGCGTCAGCGCGACCAAGTCGGGCGATCCGGGCGGCGATATCGCCGGGATGGTCAACATACCGATCGAGACGGGCGTCGCTGGCGTACGCGCGGTCGGCTACCGGGTCGTCGAAGGCGGCTATATCGACGATATCCGCCGCAACCTTCGCAACGTCAACCGCGTGGCGACCACGGGTGGACGCCTCGACGTCCGCGTCGTTCCGGCAAGCGGGTGGACGATCGACGCGGGTGTCGTGATCCAGAACGTGACCGCCCCAGACCTGCAATATGCCGAGCGCGGAATGGGATCGCTCTCCCGCGCGTCCCTGCTCGCGCAGCCGTTCAGCCAGCAATATTTCCTCGGGCGTGTCGTGATCGACAGGCGTTGGGAAGACGGGCTGCACCTCGTCTCGGCGACCGGGTTGGTCCGCCGCGATGCGGAGAGCCGGTTCGATGCCACGCGGCCGATCCGTCCGAACGCGCCGATCGCCTATGACACCGACGAACGCAGTCGCTTGTTCTCGCACGAGACACGCCTCTCCCGCGCCAAGCCGAACGGCGCCGGTTGGCTGGTCGGCGTCGCGCTCATTCACGCGCGCGACGCCTATGCACGCAAATACGGCGCGCCCGACAAGCTGCGCGACATCGTCGGCGTCACCAATCGGACGCTCGACGCAGCGGTGTTCGGCGAGGCGGGGCTCGCGATCAGCCCGGCGTTGACGATCACCGCGGGTGCACGACTGACGCATCAGCGCACCGACGGCGACCCGATCGCCAAGCTCAAGACGACGACATACATTCGCGGACTAAGTTCTACCCGACTCGATCCGACGCTCGGCGTATCATGGTTGCTGACCCCGACGCTGGCAGCGTATGCGCGCTACCAATCGGGTTTCCGGACCGGCGGGATCACCGTGGCGCCGGGCGTTGGCCGCGTTGCCGATCTCGTTCGCGATACAATTCATGTCGGGGAGATCGGCCTGCGCCAGGAGCGTCACGGACCGCTGGGACTTGCGGCGTCGATCGGTGCATCGCTGACCGACTGGCGACATATACAGGCTGATCTGGTCGACAAATCCGGTTTTCCGTTCACCACCAATCTCGGCAACAGCCATATCTATGGACTGGAGGCGAGCGCCAACTGGGTGCCGCTGACCGGCTTGAAGATCGACATGGCGATGTTCCTCAACGAGACCCACGTCGCCGACGCAGACCCCGCACTACGCCGGCAGGTCGGCGCGCGACTGCCCAACACGCCGCCGTTCGCGGTGTCGGGAAGTATCGGCTATGAATGGTCGCTCAGCGCCGATACGCACGCCAGCGTCGACGCGGGGTGGCGCTACGTCGGCCGGTCGACCGTCGGGACGCAGGCCCCGCTCGATGTGTCACAGGGGGAATATGGCAGCACGCACCTTGGCGGAACGTGGACGCGCAATACCATCCGACTGACCGCCACCGTCGAGAATGTGTTCGACGTGAAGGGAGACCGCTTTGCGGGCGGCAACCCGTTCGCGCTGGCGGCGCGTAACGAATACACGCCACTGCGCCCGCGCACGTTCCGGTTGGGCGGCGCGATCGGCTGGTGATCGATCAGCGGATCGGCTGCAGCGATCCGCCTTGCAGGTAGGTGAGGGTGACCGGCACGACCGTCGTGCCTGATCCGACACGCACCTGGACGATCTTCGGATCGGGTTTGCGCGAGAACAGCATGTCGAACAGCGTGACGTGCGGATTGCCCGACGCCCCGCCGCCGTCGCTGCGGTCGGTCTTGTCGTTGGCATTGATGTCGTGACGCACGTCGACCGCATAGACGCCCGGCCGATCGACTGGCATGCAGATCGCGACCCGGCCTTCGCGCGGCGTCGGAACTTCGGTGCGCAACAGCGTCTTTTTCTTGTCGAAATACGTCGAGGGCGACCCCCCGAACGTGCGAACACGAACGGTTCCGGTGCGCGCCTTGAACCCCTCGACGACGACCAGCATCGCCGAGTGGGTGCTACCCGCTGTGCATTTCGCCGCGTCCGGACCGATCGGTTTCAAGGCGGCATTGGGCGTCATCGACAACGCCGCGAGATACAGGGCAATCATGGTTCTTGGCTTTCGGTTCGTTCGGATCGGGATGCAACGCCGGGGCGTCGTACCCGGATCGGTGGATGCGCCGCTCGTTACAGGACTACCGCATCTTCAATATCTTATGGCGGACAGTTCGTATCGTTGACGAGACCTTCGCACATGCAGAACATGACGAATTTCTCACGGAACACGGTGGCGGCTTGGACGGTATTTCAGGTCTTCCTGCAGTGCTTTCAAGGATACCGCCATGCGCTTCATCACCCTTCTCGCTCTTCCGCTCCTCGCGATGACGGCATCGCCCGTGTTGGCGAAGGGCTGCATCCGCGGCGCTGCCGCTGGCGGCGTTGGCGGGCATTTCGTCGGTAAGGGCCACGCTGTTGCCGGGGCCGCCATCGGCTGCGTTGTTGCGCATCACCACTACGCCAAGCAGGCACGCGCGCAGAAAGCCGCCGCCCGCGCTCACGGCTGATGATGAATGGTCGCGGACGGTATGTCGCCCGCGACCATTCTCCGTAGTCAGCGGCTATAGCGCCCGATCAACGCGCGCCGCAGCATGCGGTCCTCGAGCGAATAATATAATGCGATACTGTCGCCCTCTGCGACGGTGGACGCGGCGAACGCGATATCTGTCGCCTCGCGGCTCAGCGCAGGCGGCGGCAATAGCAGCGGTTCCAACCCGCGCCCCGTGACCCGCGTGAGATCCGGGCTGAAGCTGATCCAGCCGATCCGCCACCGCGCATCATGCGTCGCGCCATTGTAGAACATTACCGGGTCGGCGCCCTCCGCCTGCCAGATCGGCCCGGTCGACAGATGCCAATTGTCCCAACTGTCCTCGCGTATCCCGAACGGATCGGGCAGCACCGTCCACGGTCCCTTTGCAGTGGGTCCGCCTGCCATGCCGATCCGCGACGCGCCATCCGCCGCGTATTCGTAGAACAGCCGCCAGTCGCCAGCACTCGTCTGCACCAGCGTGGCTTCCTTGATGTTACCCTCGCCCGGTGGTGCCTTCAGCACCAGATCCTCCTTGACCAGCGCCGTCAGGTCGCAGCCGGCGGCGAGGATCATGCAGCCTTGCGAGCGGTCCGCATCGACGCCTGTGTAGTAGATCAGATACTCGTGGTCAGGGGTCATTAGGACGGTCGGGTCCTCGCACCCACCCATGTCCTCCGCGCCGGGACCGGGGGTGATCGCGAGCCCCGGATCCATCGTGAACGACAGGCCGTCGCGACTTTCGCCGCGGGCGATGATCCCGGTCGGGTCGTGCGGTCCGAGCGGATGGGGAACGCCGCGGACCATGATCCGGTAGAGGCCGCCCTCCTTCCAAACGAACGGGCTCATCAGGTCCATGCCGTCGATCACCGAATTGGCGGAGATCGCGACGGTGTCGAGCTGCTCGACCGCGTAGGTGACCATCACGCGCCCTGCGCGACGGTGAGCGACAGCGCGCCGTCGATCGTCACCGTCGTGCCGGTGATATAGTCGGCGGCGGGAGAGAGCAGGAACGTCACCAGCGACGCGACCTCGTCGGGCCGCCCCGCGCGTTTCCACGGGATCGCGGCCTCCTTGGCGGCGAGCTCCTGCGGATGATCGAGCGAGGACTGGTTCATCGGCGTCAGGATCATGCCCGGTGCGACACCGTTGACCGCAATGCCCTTCGGCGCAAGTTCCAGCGCCAGCGTCGCCGTCAGTTGCGACAAGCCTCCCTTCGCGGAATCATAGTCGACGCCGCCGGGTCGCGGCGCGCGTTCGTGGATCGACGAGATGTTGACGATGCGGCCCTTGGTATTCTTGGCTTCCAGAGCACGGACCATGCGGCGACACGTCAGGAACGGGCCGTAGAGGTCGGAGCGGATCACTCGGTCGAACTGGGCCAGTTCCATGTCCACCAGCATGACGCCGCTCATGTTGAGGCCCGCGGAGTTGACGAGCAGCGTGACCGTGCCGAACGCTGCTTCCGCCTGTGCGAACAAATGTTCGATCGCGGTTTCATCGCCGACGTCGGCCTGGACGGCGATGGCGCGGTCGGATCCGCCGATCGCCGCACATACCGCCTGCGCCGCCGCTGCGTCCTTGAAATAGGTGATGACGACGCGTGCGCCGGCCTCGCCGAGCGCCTTGGCGCAGGCGGCACCGATCCCGGATTCACCGCCGGTGACGATAGCGATTTGATCGTTGAAGATGGTCATCCTTTCCCAACCGGCAACGCCACACCGAGTTGCAGGAAATGGCGGGATGACGCGCTTTTCACCTCTTCGTCATGCAATCCGAAGTCCGCTGGTCAGCGCATCGAGCAGCGCATCAACCTTCGGGCTCAGTTGCCGGCGCCGGGGCCAGATCAGATGCAGGGGCAGCCCCGCCGTCGCCAGTTCGGGAAGAACCTCGACCAGGTCGCCGCGCGCGAGTTCGTCCTCGATCAACCAGGTCGCGAGTTGCGCGATACCGAACCCAGCCTTGACCGCTCCGACCTGAGCCTCCGCGCTGCCAAGGACGATGCGGCCATCCATCGCGCGCTCGTCGATGCCGCCAGCGCCATCGGCAAAACGCCACTTGATCGTGCTGCCGTCGCCGCGCCCGTAGAGGATGCAGTCGAACCGACCGAGATCGTGCACCGCTGCCGGTGTCCCACGCCGCGCGAGATAGGTCGGAGCGGCGCAGATTATGACGCGCTCGCTGCCAAGATAGCGATGGCCGAGATTGTCCGCCCATGGCTCCGACGCACCGATCCGGATCGCGACGTCGATGCCCTCCTCGACGATGTCGATCTTCCGGTCAGTAAAGGTAATGCTCGGACGTAAATTCGGATGGCGTTCGGCGAAGGCGAGCAACAGCGGCATCGCCTGCATCCGCCCGAACGCGATCGGCACGTCGACCTTCAGCCGCCCGACGATCTCCGACCGGTGCGCCGCGAGCACGGCTTCGGCATCGGCGAGATCCTCGAGCACGCGGACGCAGGTCTCGTAGAAGGCGGCGCCGACGTCGGTCAGCGTCAGCCGACGCGTGGTGCGTTCGAACAGCCGGCTACCCAGGCGCGCCTCCAGCCGCGCGACGCTTTTGCTGACCGCGGAGTTGGTCAGGTTCAGCCGTACGCCGGCCGCAGTGAAGCTGCCGGCATCGGCGGTACAGACAAAGGCTTCGATGCCCTTGAGGCGTTCGGATGGGATCATGCGAGTCCATTCTGGAATTATTGTCCCGCCATACGCGAAAACATGCCGTAGGACGTCGCTTTTCGTCGCGCGTAGAGACGGCAGCTACAGGAGTTTGCCAATGTCGTCCCCCGTTCGTCCTCTCAATGCCGCGCCACCCAGCGCCAAGTCCGCAGGGCATGGCTTGGCCGTGCTGCTGCTGGCGATCTCCGCGTTCGTGATCGTCACGACCGAGTTCATCATCGTCGGCCTGCTCCCGAGCCTGTCGCGCGATCTCGGCATCTCGATCACCGTTGCGGGGCAACTCGTGACGCTGTTCGCGTTCACCGTGATGCTCGCCGGCCCGTTCCTGACCGCGATGCTGTCGCATTTCGAGCGCAAGCGGCTGTTCGTCGTGATCCTCGTGATCTTCGCAGGCGCCAACGCTCTCGCCGCGGCCGCGCCGGATATCTGGGTGCTGGGCGTCGCGCGGTTCCTGCCCGCGCTGGCGCTGCCGGTATTCTGGGGGACGGCAAGCGAGACCGCGGGCGAACTCGCGGGGCCCGAGAAGGCGGGCAAGGCGGTCGCCAACGTCTATCTCGGGATTTCCGGCGCGATGGTGCTCGGCATTCCGCTCGGGACGCTGGCATCGACCGCCTTCGGCTGGCGCGGGACGTTCTGGGGATTGTCGGGACTGTCGCTGCTGATGGCGGTGCTGTTGCTGGTCGTGATGCCGACGCTGGCACGCCCCGCGCGCGTCAAGCTCGCCGAACAGGCGCGCATCCTGAAGGACCCGTATTTCCTCGGCAACGTCCTGCTGTCGGTGATCGTCTTTACCGCGATGTTCACCGCCTATACCTATCTCGCGGACACGCTGGAGCAGATCGCGCACATTCCGGCGGGGCAGGTGGGCTGGTGGCTGATGGGCTTCGGCATCGTCGGTCTCGCTGGCAACTGGTTGGGCGGACAGTTCGTCGGCCGCGGGCCGTTGCTGGTGACGGCGATCACGTCGCTGGTGCTGGCGGTCGGCATGGCGGCAACGACGTTGGTCGCGGGCTCGCATGCCTGGCTCGCGGTAGCGTTGGCCGTCTGGGGCATCGCCAACACCGCGCTCTACCCGATCTGCCAGGTCCGCGTGATGCAGTCGGCGAGCCACGCGCAGGCACTGGCCGGTACGCTCAACGTGTCGATGGCCAATGCCGGCATCGGTCTCGGCGCGATCATCGGCGGCTCGGTGATCCAGCATCTCGGGCTCGGTGCGGTCGGCTATGTCGCCGCCGCGATTGCGATCCTTGCGGTGCTCGTCACGCCGGTAGTCAACCGGCTGAAACATCAGAGCATCGCGTAACGATCGGTTTTCATGCGGGAATTTGCGCACCCGCCGGACCCTGCTTTCTGTCTTCGCGCGTTCGACCCTTCCGTCATCAGGAACCCAGTCATGCCCAAAGCCTCGACCACGACCGACTATGCACAGCGCGATGCCAGCATCGTCATCAACAGCTACACGACGGTTCTGCGCCGCCCTCGCGTGCCGCACGAGGTGTTCGCGACCTATTGGCGCGACGTCCATGGTCCGCTGTGTTCGCGCATTTCGGGGCTCGGCTGGTACGTCCAGAACCACCTGGACCGCGAGCAGGACGCGCATCTCTGGCCGGTGATCGACGGTATCGCGCCCTTCGCGGATTATGAACTCGACGGCGGGGTCGAGATCGGCTTCGCCTCGAAGGCGGACCAGGACGTCTTCAACGCCGCGAGCCACATCCTGTTCGCTGACGAACAGAACATGTTCGCAGCGACCGTCGCCTATGCGCTGCCCAACGGATCGCGCACATTGGTCGACCGGATCGCGGATCCGATCCCGAATGGCGACGATGGCTTCGACCGTATCCACGTCCACTTCGGCGCGGCGGGCGACGATGCGCACGCGTTCGGTACGTTCATGACCGGGTTTGCCCGGACGCTTGCCGCTGACCCTGCGGTGCTGAAACTGCGGCTGCACGTGCCGGACCGCTACGACAACGCCGAACCCGCGCCGCCCGCACCCAACGTCGACCACCTCGTGCCGGCCGAGCGTGCGCTGATCGCAGTGATCGAACTGGCCTTCGAGAGCCCGCTCGCACGCCGCGCATTCTTCGAGTCCGACATTTTCGTCGCCACGCAGGGCGCGCAGAAGGCCAACATCGCGCATGTCCAGGCGTTCGCGGTCAGCGGCGTCTACACCTATGTCCGCGACAAGCAGCTGACGACGGCCGGCCTGCGGGGCAGCCGTCAGGCGCAGTTGATCGAGCAGCTCGGCGCCAACAATCAGGTCGCGGACGACGTGCGTCACCTGATGCATACGGGCTCGACCGAGTAGCGGATCAGGCGTGCGGCGGGTCGTCGGCGATCGGCGCGCCGATGGTGACGCGGAGGCCGGGATCGTTGTCGGCCTCCTCGATCGTGCCGGACAGCCGCGCGACCATCGACGTGAGCATCCGGGACCCAAACCCCGTCCCGGAACTCGCCTTCCCACGACCGCGATCGGCGACGATCAGGCGAAAGCGGTTGCGATGCTGTTCTAGCGCGATCGTGATCGGTCCCGACGCGCCGGCATAGGCATATTTGTTGGCGTTGATCACCAGTTCGGTCAGGATCAGCCCGACGCTGACCGCGCGATCGGTGGAGATCAGGATCGGCGCGAGTTCGAGCTCGATCTGGCCGCCCCATGACCGGTCCATCGTCGATTTTATCTCCGTACAGAGGTCGCCGATGTACCGCGCCAGATCGACCGCCTGGACGTGCTCGTCGGAATGCAGTCGGCGGTGGACCATCGCGACCGCCGAGAGCCGACGCTGCGCCTCCGCAAGATGCGCGGTCAGCACGTCGTCGCCGACCGCTCGCGCCTGAAGGCCGAGGAACGCGGAGACGAGTTGCAGGCTGTTCTGGACGCGGTGGTGGACCTCCTTGATAAGATAGTCCTTCTGCAGCAACAGGCTCTCATTGTCGGCGATCGTCGCGGTCAATTCGCGGTTCACCTCGAACAGGCGGCGGTTCTGGCGCGCGTCGAACATGGTGCGCTTGAGGCGCCCGGCAGCCTCGATCTCGAACAAGGTCCAAGGTACCGATCGGCCGCGAACCGCCTCGCTCCAGCTTTCGAAGGAGGCGCGGGGTGTCAACGGGATGTGAGGATCGACGCCCAGATCCTTGTGCGGGTTGCCGGCCCAGTTCATCACCTCAATCTGCTCGGCACGAAACCAGATCAGGATCGTCGGCTCGTCGGTCGACATCGTCACCGCAAGAACGCCGCTGGCGAGATCCTGGAAACCGGTGGCGGCCGGCAGCTGTTCGGACAGTCGATCCGTCGAGAAGGGCAGCGCCCGGCCGAGATCGATCACATGAGCGGCGACCGCGCGGATGTCGTCATGGCGCGGCGAGCGGCCGGCGACGAACAATTCGGTCCCGCGAACCGCCGCGAAACTATCGGCGCCCAGCATCCGGCACATGTCGTCGCCCGCGGTCGCGAAGAAGCCGGCGAGCGAGATATCGCTGCCGAGCCGCAGCACGACCGCGTCCTCCGCGGTACGGAGGCGAATGCGTTCGCGGTAGAGTTCGGCATCCTCCTTCGCGCGGATCTGGCGGGCAAGGCTCCCGGCGAGCGCACGGCAGGCCATGCGGACATGCAGTGGCAGGAACTTCGGCGTCGGATGGTGGCAGGCGACAAGGCCCCACAGCGCGCCGTCTCGCACGATCGACACCGAAGCCGACGCCGCGACGCCCATGTTGGCGAGATATTGCAGGTGGATCGGCGATACGCTACGCAGCGCGAGATCGCTCATGTCGAGCGGCGTCGCACCGGCGGGACGGAGCAATGCCGGTTCATAGGCGATGTCGGGAATGATGCGGACGCGGTTTCGCACGTACAGCGCGCGCGCCTGCTTCGGGATGTCGGACGCCGGGAAATGCTGGTTCAGGAAACTGCCAAGCACGGGATCGCGGTCCTCGGCCAGGACGACCCCGGCGTCATCATCGAGAAAGCGGTACAGCATCACCCGGTCGAACCCGGTCAACTGGCGAAACGTCCTGGCGGCGCGTTCGCACAGTTCGCGCAGGCCAAACGCCTGTTCGAACGTCGCGGCCGCTTCCTCCATCTCGACCAGCACGTCGATCGGGGAGGGCATCGCTGTGGGTGCCGGCTCGAGTTCGACGACGATCGTGTTCGACACCCGGTGTGCGATCGCATCGAACGGCGTTTCGATACCGATGACCCGCGCGAGGACGACCGTGCTAGCGTTGGGCCTGGCGGCCAGTTGCATCGAGACGGCTTGCCCGAGCAACTCGTCGAGGTTCGCGCCGAGCCAATGCGGCGTCAGCAACTTTTCGATCTCGCCCGCGCCCGCCATGATCTTGAAGGTGCAGGCGTCGGTGACGAGGACGAGGCCGTGCGCCTGGATCGATCCTGGCCGGTGAATCGGTTCGCGGTCGCAGGCAGAAACGTCCGGGCCGTGCGATCGTGCACCGCCGTCTATCGCCTCGGGTAGAGAACCAGGCATGGCGTGTGCAATCCAGACGGAGGCGATCCGACACCGTAATGGGCCGTATCGTTACCCTAACGATACAGAAGCCGTCGGTAGGATCTTGTCAACGACCTGGATCAGCCGGAAGTAGTTATTGCGTTGTCGATACCGAACTAGCGCCACAGTCTTGAGTTTCCATTATACGCCGCGATCGCTGGACTATCGCGCGAAGCAGGCGTCCATTGCAACCACCCGCGCCGCGCCGTCGGTATGCGTCGCGTCACCTGGATAATAGCGCATCGTTCCGCCCAGCTTCGACAGTTCGTCTCGTGTAAGCCAGCCCTGTATCTTGCCCTGTTGCACCGCCCAGCAATCCGCAGCGGCTTCGCCCGGACCGAAGATCTGGTGCGCGCATTCGTGCGTGTACCAGAAGAGTTGCTGCGCGCGCGGCAGGTCGAGGACGCGCGGGTGGAGGATGATGCGACCCTTGTAAGCGGCCGCGATGTCATTGATCGGCTGGATCATCGTATCGACCGGTCCGCAGGTCGCGCGGTAGCCGGCGAGCAGGAGCGCGCCCGGCAATACCACCGTCTGCGCGGACGAGGGTTGCGGGATGATCGCGAGGAACGCCGCGGCGGCGCCGGCGAGAAGATTTTTGAACATGACTATCCTGGCCCCGCGAGGCGCGAGGACGAGCAAGAGCAGATTTGGGGAAGCGTTGGTGGGTCGAGCGTCCGGCGCGCGACCCGCGAGTGCCTACCGAAAGCGTTCGGTGTCCCGGTTCTTGATCCGCTGCGAGACGCGCTGGTCCTGTGCTTCCGCAGCAACCGCCGTCGCCAGCGCGCAGGCAGCGCCACGCTGGAATGCGGCGGTCGAGCGCGGCCTATCCGCCAGGGGTGCGCGCGTGCCGGATCGCAGTCCCGCACCCACGAGATAACGCGTGTTCATGGTAAGTCTCCGCCGATGTCGTTCAATCGCGTCACCCAAGGCTCACGCCGGCAGCGGAGCGGGGGATGTTCCCGAACTCTTCGGTAGGTGCGACTTATGCGCATCCATGAGGGCAGAGGTTCGCGATGTAGTCGCGCAACCGGCCTAACCTATGTTGGTCGTACATGATAAACGTCGGTTATCTCATAAGGATGCACGTTGTACGAAACTTAACCTGCTTTATAGATCCAAGTCATAATCCATATCGTGATTCTTGTGAGTATTGCGGACTTTATGACTAATCTTGACAACCCGGGCGCCAATTCTGACGTGCGATCCACCGATCGTCGCGATGGTCAAATCGAGGCGCTTGGCAGGGCGAACTCCGCCGAGCAGGTGCGCGATCGGATCCTGTGCTATCCCGGCGCTGTCCGGATGCCGGCGAACGGCGTGGAGCTTTACATCGTTCGCGATTTTCTCACGCTCGACGAATGCGCCGCTATAATCGCGCTCATCGAGGCCAATCGCGTGCCGTCGCCGGTCGTGGGCGATGCCCCGGTGTCTCCGCACCGCACCAGCGAGACGTGCTACCTCTATCCGGGCCCGGCGCCCGTGACCGCGGTCGAGACCAAGCTCGACCTGCTGACGGGACTCGAGCCGCAATACGGCGAGGCGTTGCAGGGGCAGCGTTACGCGGTCGGGCAGGAGTTCAAGCCGCATCACGACTTCTTCGACACCGAACAGCCCTATTGGCTGGATCAGGTGACGATGGGCGGCCAGCGGACTTGGTCGGCGATGACTTTTCTCAACGAGCCCGAGGCTGGAGGACGCACGAACTACCCGACCGCGGGGGTGATGATCGCACCGAAAGCGGGCAATCTCGTGATCTGGAACAACATGGACGAGTATGGCGCGCCGAACCTGGGATCGCTTCACCAGGGCATGCCGGTCGAGCAGGGCGTGAAGTACGTCCTGACGAAATGGTACCGCGAACGGCCTTGGTGCCAGTGACGTAACGTTTGATCCTCCCCCGCAAGGGGGAGGTGGCGCCGAAGGCGACGGAGGGGGAGGGCACGATCATGCCCGTTCCGTGTCCTCCCCCTCCGTCTGGCAAGCGCCAGCCACCTCCCCCTGGCGGGGGAGGATCGAGAGTTCGGTCAATTAGCTCCGACCGGCACGGCGAACACGCTCCGCAACGGGTTAACCTCAGGCAGGATATAAACGATTCCGACGGTGCCGGTGAACAGCGGCTTCACCACATCATCGTAAAATCCCGGCGGCACGTTGACGCAGCCATATGAGATGCGGTTATCGCTCGGCGTCGCCGATGCGAGCCGTCCGGCGCGATCGTCGACGCGTCGGCCTTTGATCACGCGGTGCAGCGACAGCGCGGCATCATAGTCGATCCACAGGATATCCTGTTCGAAATCGCGTCCTAGCGAGGCTTGGAAGCGACCTGCCGGCGTGGTGCGCTCGGCGGGCGTAATGGTCGCGAGCTTACGCTGGCCGATACCCGGCACGCTGGCGTCGCCGCGTGCCATCCCGAGCAACGCCGGCGCCCGCCCGCGTAAATTGCCGCTGCCATCAAACGCGAGCACGACCGCATTCACCTTGTCGATCACGACGAACGGCAGCGCGTGATTGTCGTGCGACGTCGACACCCAGTTCACTGTGTCGCGCACGTCGTCGGACGTTGCCACGCCGCCGAACCGGCCGGCATCGTCCGGCGCAGCGGTCGCGACAATAGCAGCCGGCGCGGGGGACGTCGCGATGCCCGGTACGGCGCCGCCGCTCGCAACGATTCCCCAGCCTAGCAGTACCTGCCAGCGCGAAAACCAGCGAGCGGGCGCCGAGACGCCGCGCCGCGCGGTCCCGATCATCTCAATGACGCGCCTGCTTCCGCGGATAATTGGGCACGGCTGGCGTGTTAGGCGGCGTAGGCTGCACGAACGGGCGTTCGACGACCGGTTGCACGACCTGCGGCGTTTCGGGCGTTTCTACGATTACGGTGCCGGGCCGTTCTGGCGTCGGATACGTCACGCCACCCTCGACGACCTCGATCGTCGGCGGCGTCGGTACGCGCACCGTCACCGGCGGAACCTCCAGAAACGGCCGCGTAGCATTGGGCAGGTTCGGAACGGGGGTGAGGGGCGGCGTCGGGGTGGGCGACGGCGTGGATACTGGCGGAGGCGTCGGGGTTGGTGCCGGTGCGGGCGCCGGTGCCGGAGCAGGCGCTGGTGCAGGAGCAGGCGCCGGTGCTGGTGCTGGAGCAGGCGCTGGTGCTGGAGCAGGCGCTGGTGCTGGAGCAGGCGCTGGAGCGGGCGCCGGTGCTGGAGCAGGCGCCGGTGCTGGAGCAGGCGCTGGTGCTGGAGCAGGCGCTGGTGCTGGAGCAGGCGCTGGTGCTGGAGCGGGCGCCGGTGCTGGAGCAGGCGCCGGTGCTGGAGCAGGTGCTGGAGCAGGCGCTGGAGCAGGTGCTGGTGCTGGAGCAGGTGCAGGTGCTGGAGCAGGCGCTGGAGCAGGTGCTGGTGCTGGAGCAGGTGCTGGTGCTGGAGCAGGCGCTGGTGCTGGAGCAGGCGCTGGTGCTGGAGCAGGCGCTGGTGCTGGTGCTGGAGCGGGCGCCGGTGCTGGAGCAGGCGCCGGTGCTGGAGCAGGCGCCGGTGCTGGAGCAGGCGCTGGTGCTGGAGCAGGCGCTGGTGCCGCAGCCGTGATCGTCCCGGTCGTCCGGAACCCGGCGACGCAGCACGAACTCGCCAGCGCATATTGGTTCGCGTTCGCGCCGGTCAGCGTGTAGCCGCTGAAGCTGACGCCGATGCCCGTGCCTTCGCCGGTGCTGTCGAACGTCGCGGTCGCATTCGGGCCGGCGACCAGCGAAACCCCGGTCGGCGTCCCCGAGGTGCCGTTGGTGTTGAACCCGCTCAGCACCGCCGCATTGGTGCCGTCGGCGACCTTCTGCGCGGTTGGGAACAGCAGCATCCGCTGGGTGATCGCCGCGCCCTCGGTCAGCACGAACTCGGTCGAGAAGTCGGTCGGCGTCGTGTACGAAACGGGGTTGTAGTTGATCGACACCGGTGCCGCAGTGACCGTGGTCGGCGGCGACAGCGCGGAGAACACGATAGTGCCGCCGTTGACGCCGGGGCCGGTGCCGTCCGACCCTGCGATCAGCGTGAGGCCGACTGGCAGGCCGAGGCTCTGCGCCGGAATCGTCGTGCCACGGGTCAGCGTGACCGCAGCGTCGATCATCACGTCATGGCCGGCGCACAAGGCGATGTTGCCGTCGGTTGTCGTGATCGCGTGAAACACCTGCACGTTCCGCCCGGCGTTGAGCAGGATGCTGCCGTTGGTGGTGGTCAGGTCCGCGTTGACGTTCACGTCGCGGCCGCAGCACGCGACGATGTTGCCGTTGGTCGCGGTGATCGGCGCGTTGATGTTGACGTCGCGAAATGCGTTCATCGTCAGCGTCGTCGGCACGCCCGACGCGGTCCACGCGACCGCGTCGTTGACGAAGATGTCGCCATTGCCGGTGGTCGTGTCCCCCGCCGCGGGGATCGTGCTGATCGTGATGCTGGTCGTCACGAGCTGCGCCGACAGCGTCGCGCCCGAGATGTTGCCGCCCGCGCCGATGACGTAATCCTGCGGATCGATCAGCCACATGCCGGTCATACCGGACCGCGCGAAGGTCGAGACCTTTGCGCTATCGGCGACGTTGACGGTCGCCGCCGACGTCTCGATAAAGCCGCCATTGCCGCCGACCGGCGCGCTGGCATCCAGCGTGCCGGCGAGGCTGACCGTGCCGGTCTTCATGTCGCCGAGCAGCATGATCGTGCCGCCGCGGTTCTGCAACGTACGCGCCTCGACGATGCCGGTATTGTTGACCGCGGTGTGGAGCAGGTCGCCGGCGCCTTGCGCGGTCATCACGACCTTGCCGCCGTCGGCGCGGATCAGCCCGCCGTTGCGGATTAGCGCGCCGACCGCACCCTTGTCGACCGCCACGTTGAGCAGCCCGTCACCCGCCACGTCGAGCGTGATCGCCTCGCCGCCCGCCAGCACGACGGTGCCGAAATTGGCCTTGATCGTGCCGCTGTTGCCGACGTTCGCGCCGAGCAGCGCGACATAGCCGTTCTTCGCGGTGATCGTGCCGTCGTTCTGCACGCTCGCGCCGCTCGTGCCCGCGAAACTGTTCTTGCCCGCGAGGAAATCGGCGTCGGAAATATTCAGCGTCGAGGCCACGAGCCCGCCGACGTTCACGTTGGCGGTCTGGCCGAACAGGATGCCGTTCGCGTTGACCAGGAACACCTTCCCGTTCGCCGACAGATTGCCGAGGATGACCGACGGGTCCGAGCCGAGCACGCGATTCAGCGCGACCGAGCTGCTGGTCGGCTGCTCGAAGACGACGCTCTTGCCCTTGCCGATCGAGAAGGACTGCCAGTTGATCGCCGCGCGGTCGCTGGTCTGCGTCACGGTCAGCGACTTGGTGCCGGTCGCGATGCTCGCCTGGCCCGCGACGACTTCGCCACCGGTCGGTAGCGTCTGCGCCTCGACCGGGCGCGCCGCCATCGTGCCCGCAAGGCTGAACCCGATCAGCCAGGCAAACCGCGCGAGGCCGGTCGTGCCGAACAACCCGCCTCGCTTGATGCGCGTGACGGTGGGAGCGGGGCGACGGGTGTTTCTGATCGACGAAGGGATGGGGGTCATGTGCGGTATCCTCGGTGGCGGCGGATGGCCGCTGAATTTTGGGGGTGCTGGTGCGCTCAGAAGGTCTTCGAGAGCTGGAACCAGGCGCGGCCCGACTTGTCGGGGGCTGACGTCGCATCGGCATCGCCGAGCTTGCGGGCATAGGTTGCCCTGGCGGCGATCCCGTACGGTCCCGCCCAGCTCAGGCCGGCGCCGTACGCGCTGCGCTTCGCGTGGTTCGATCCGTCGAAATACGGGTGCTTGACGTAATCGACCTCGCCGACGTCGACGAACCCGAACAGCTGGAGCGCACCCGGCACGACCTGCGGCAACGCCAGCCGCGCCTCGGCGGTGGCGACATAGCCCTGGTCGCCGTAGGCCTCGCCCTCGGGATAGGCGCGCACCGCATAGGCGCCGCCCAGCTCCATCTTCTCGGAGATGTCGAGGTTGCTGAACGCGATCTGCCCGCGCGCGGAGGCGAACAGCGACAGCGGCCCGGCGATCGTCTGCAATCGCGCGAAGCTGAACTGGACCTTCCCGTAGCTGCCGTCGGTGCGTGCGGTCAGCGCGTCGACCGAGCGTTCATAAGCGCCGCGAATGTCGAGATTGCCGACCGAATAGCTCAGCGAATAGGCGCTCCAGCCGCCACCGAGCAGCGTGTCGTGCTCGTCGCCGCTCAACCCTGCGGTGACGACCTGCGCACGGCGGTACGTGGTGACATCGACGATGCCGATCTTGTCCTCGAACCATTTCACGTCGCCGCCGAGCGTCACGTACAGGTTGTTGTCACGCGAGCGGATCAGCGGATAGCTGGCATAGACGCTCGCGACGTCGGCATTGCCGCTGCCGTCGAGGCTGTCGAATTCCTTGCCCAGCGAATAGTCGAGATGCGCGAACGCGACGCCCAGCGTGACCTGCCCGATCGGGGCCTGGTACGACGCGCGACCATACGCGAGCCCCGAGAACGACGTCAGCGCGCGCAGGCTCAGCACGTCGCCCGAGCCGGTCAGGTTGTTCCAGTTGACCGATCCGCCGACGCGGTAGGCACCGGTGTAGCGGTTGCCGGCATTGTCGGCCTCGACACTGCCGGTGATGGTCTGGCCGGGGGTGATGTCGACCAGCAGGTCCGACGTGCCGACCGCGGTGCCGGGGCTCAGCGTCGACGATACGCGCACGCCGGGCAGGTCCGACAGCATCAGCAGCCGGCGCTCGAGCGGTGCGACCGCGACCGGATCGCCGACGTCGAGCCCGGCAAGGATGCCGTTCGCGACGCTGTCGGAAAGTCGTGACTCGTTCTTGACGCCGACTGCGCCGAAGCGTCCCTCGATGACGGCAATCGTAACGGCGCCGCTCCGTACGTCCTGTGCGGGCAGGTAGGCGTTCGCGACGAAATAGCCGCGGCTCGTATAAAAGGCGGTGATCCGCGCGGCGAGCGTCTTCAGTTCGGACAGGTCGAGCTCGCTGTTCGGCGTGAACTGCGATGCCGCGATCAGGTCGGCCTCAGGAAACAGCGTCGCCCCGGTTACGCGCAGCGACCGGACGAGCGTTTTCGGGCCACCCGTGGCGGCAACGACGACCGGCGTCTTGCGCTCGAATCCGAAATCGGGCGCGGGCGTCTCGTTCAACGGTACGGGCGGGATCTGCTGGAGCTGTCCACCGGCCCCCACGGGAACCTGCGCCTGCGCCGACTGCGTCGAAATCAGCAAGGCAGCCGGGCTCACAGCCGCAAGCGCGGCCGCCCAAAGGGTCGACTTGTACATGAACACCTCGAAAGTCACCGCGGATGGAAGGCACGGGTCTCCCATCCGCAGCAGCGGGAGCCGTTCGAGGAAAGGGTAGAGCGCCCGAAGCGAGGACGAAGCCTGTAAAGACACGATGGTCCGACTATTGTCGGTTCCAATCGTAGCTGTATGCGAACTGGCAGCTTGGACTTGGGAATGGTCCGTCGCGACGGTCGCGCCGATTGGCCTATTCCAACTAACTTGATCTATGTGTGTAATTCAGATCAAACGCAAGTTAAAACGTTGATTATTCAGTCATTAACTTACAATCTCGGTTCCGCCTTGCCAACGAAACTGCTGGAAAACCGGATCGGTTTTCGTTGTGATGCGAGCAACTGGCTCAATCCGACATGATGATTCGAACGCCATATCGATTGTAAGCGTGATATGTGTGGAACATATTCCGCTCGATTTACTAGCGAACGTAATCCCCCGATAAGCCGATATCACATTGGTGTTTCAATCCTCGTTGCGACACCTCGGTGTAACGCACCGGTACTCAACGATTATATCGCTTGCGGCGATGTGGATCCTTATGATTGTAGATAAATCACCGTTAGTATTAACCATTTGATGTGAATTTTAGGCGAGGGTCCGGAAACAAGGAGTTCCCGATGCGACCCGATGCCAAGGCACTATTAGCGAGACTGGGACAGCGCGATTTCCAGTATCGCCAGTTCGCCGATCCAATTGCCGACGTCGAGCCGTGGCCGTTGTTCGCCGCGTTGCTGGAGGACGAGCGCGTCGTCGGTCGTGCCGACCGTGCGACGGAGGAGAGGGCGCCCGCCAAGAATTTCCTGAGCGATTACCATGACATGTCGGCGCGTGGCGGCTCCGGCCAGCGCCAGGGCGGCAGCCTGCGCGCGTTCCTGTCCGGACTTTCCGACGACCATACGGAGCGCCGTTGATGCCATTGATACTGTGCCATTCACCGGTCGGCGGCGTCGGAACCACGTTCCTGACCGCGCGCCTCGCGCTTGGTCTGGCCGCACGGGGGCACGACGTCTCCGCAATCGATTTCACGCACGCCGACGCATTGAAGCTGTTCTTCGGGATGCTCCCCGCGCAGGAAATCCCGGCGATGACCGATGCCACGACCGAAGGCATCGTCGTCGACGGGGTCGAATTACTGTCGGGCTATGCCGCCGTCCAGAGCGGCGCCTTCGGGCGCCTGATCGCGCGGTCGGGCGCGTCGCCGTTCGATAGCGAGCGGATCGTGATCGCCGATGTTGCCTCTGCGGACCTCGCGCTGAAGACCAGCCTTTTGCCACACGCCGCGCTGCACCTGTGCACGCTCGTGCCGCAGCCGACATCGCTCGCGGCGTTGGCGAAGGTCCAGCCGGGCACGCCGACGATCGACCTCGAACAGACCGTCTTCGTGCTCAACCAGGTCGACGACACGCGCAAATTGTCCCGCCATTCGCAGATCTTCTTGCGCGCGCTGTTCGGCGATAATTTGATCGCGACGGTCCGCCGTGACGAGGCGGTGAACGAGGCGCTGGCGTCGTTCCAGCCGATCGCGCGCTACGCCAAGCAGAGCGTCGTGCTCCCCGATCTCGCCGCGATGACCATCGCGATCGAGGCGCGATGCGGCCTCGTCGCCGCTACGGAGCCGGCGGAATGACCCGCGGATCGGTCCGCAAGGCGTTTCGCGCCGATACGCTCGGCATCGTCGTCGCGGCGCTGTTGACGCTGGTCGTCGTGACGGTGCCGCTCGACCTCAAGTCGCAGTGGATCTTTGCGGGCGTATCGATCCTGGGCGCGATCGTGCTCGGCCGGTCGAAGTCGCGTCGTGGGACGCTGGTACTCGCCTTGCTGTCGCTTGTCGTATCGACGCGCTATCTGTTCTGGCGGACGACCGCGACGCTCGAATTCGAAAGTGCGCTGGGCACGGTGCTCGGCATGGGACTGTACCTCGCCGAGCTCTACGCGTGGGTCATCCTCGCGCTCGGCGTGCTCCAGACCGCGTGGCCGCTCGATCGCCAGTCGGTCGAGCCGGAGGGCGAGCCGCACGAATGGCCGACTGTCGACGTCTATATCCCGACCTATAACGAAAGCCTGGAGATCGTCCGGACGACCGTGCTCGCGGCGCTCGACATGGATTATCCGCGCGATCGCTATCACGTCTACCTGCTCGACGACGGTCGCCGGCCAGAATTCCGGGCGTTCGCGCGCTCCGTCGGCTGCGGCTACATCACGCGCGCCGACAACAACCATGCGAAGGCGGGCAATCTCAACGCCGCGATGTCGAACACAGAAGGTTCGCTGATCGCGATCTTCGACTGCGATCACGTGCCGACGCGCGCCTTCCTGCAGATGACGGTCGGCTGGTTCCAGCGCGACAAGAAACTCGCGCTCGTCCAGACGCCGCATCACTTCTATTCGCCCGATCCGGTCCAGCGCAACCTGGGCTCGGTCCGCGACCTGCCGGGCGAGGGCGACCTGTTCTACGGCGCGGTCCAGCGCGGCAACGATCTGTGGGACGCCGCTTTCTTCTGTGGGTCGTGCGCGATCATCCGCCGCGCGGCGCTTGCCGACACCAACGGGTTCGCGTTCGAGACCGTCACGGAGGATGCGCATACCGCGCTGCGCCTCCAGCGGATGGGCTGGTCGACCGCGTATCTCGGCATTCGCCTGTCGGCCGGGCTCGCGACCGAGCGGCTCGTGCTCCACATCGGCCAGCGCATTCGCTGGGCACGCGGGATGACGCAGATCCTTCGTATCGACAATCCGCTGTTCGGGCGCGGCCTCAGCCTGCAGCAGCGGTTTTGTTACTTGAACGCGATGCTGCATTTCCAGTTTCCGCTGCCGCGCATCGCCTTCCTGACCAGCCCATTGGCGTATCTGATCCTGGGCGAGAACATCATCCATGCGTCTGCGGGCATGATCTTCGCCTATGCCGCGGCGCATCTCTACTGCGCGCAGGTCTCGGGTGGGCGGTTGCAGGGCGGCGATCGCCGGCCGTTCTGGGGCGAAGTGTACGAGACGATCCTCGCGTTCCACCTCGTCCGGCCGACCGTCGTCACGCTGTTCCGCCCCCACGGTGGCAAGTTCAACGTCACCGACAAGGGTTCGCTGCTCGACAAGACACATTTCGACACCGCGACCGCGCGCCCGCATCTGATCTGTATCGGGCTGGTATTGTTCGGGATTGCCTTCGGGTGCGTCAAATACTTCTTCTTCGCGCATCTGTTCAACATCCAGGGCGATACGCTGGTGCTGAACACGGTGTGGGCGGTCTTCAGCCTCGTCATCCTGCTCGCTGCCGTGTCGGTCGCGCGCGAGACGCGGCAGGTCCGCGAATATATCCGCATCCCCGTCCAGTTGCCGGCGACGCTCTATTTTGCCGACGGCCACGTCGTCGATGCGGAGACGATCGATCTGTCGATGGGCGGGCTCGCGATAACCGCGCCACCCGGCGTTACGCTTGCCGACCGCGAGGTCACCCACGTCGCGCTCCCGATGGGCGACGAAATCCTCACGCTCCCCGTCCAGACGCAACGCGTCGACAAGAACATGGCCACTATGCGGTTTCTGGAACTCGACATGCTTCAATTACGTCAACTCGTCCGCGCCGTCATGGGCCGCAACGATGCCTGGGAACCGGAAGCGCCCCGCGCTCCGATCTCGACGCTGCGATCGCTCCGCGACATCCTGGTCGTCGATCTCGTCACGCTGAAACGCCTGCTCGGCTTCAACCGCGCCGAACGTCGCCGCGAGCGCACCCGGCTGAAGGCCGTGACCGCCGCGCTGGCCGCCGCCGCGCTGGTGATGAGCGTCGGCTTACCGCAGCCGGTCGCGGCTCAGGCGCCGGCCATACCGGTGTCTGCACCCGAAGCACCGGGCGGTATCCGCCAGGAGCGTCTCACACTGCGCGACCTGCGGATCCGTAGCGCGATCCGCCTAGCCGGCACCCGCGGCGAGATCGCGATCCCGTTCGGCCTCCGCAGCAACGAGGTCGTGACCGCCGCGAATCTGACGCTGGCACTCGCCTGGTCGCCGGCATTACTGCCCGACCTGAGCCAGTTCGTCGTGATCCTGAACGGCGAAGTCGTCCGCACGGTTCGGCTCACGCCCGACGGTGCCGGCGGCCAGCAGCTCACCATGGCGGTCAATCCCGCGCTGTTCCTGCCGGGCGACAACCAGCTCAACCTGCGCTTGATCGGTCATTACACCCGCGATTGCGAGGATCCGTTCCACAGCTCGCTCTGGGCGAACGTCAGCAATACGCGCTCGGCGCTCGACCTGACGATCCAGCGTCTCCCGCTCGGGCCTGACCTTGCACGGCTGCCATCACCATTCTTCGATCGCGCGGACAATCTGCCGCTCAACCTGCCGTTCGTGTTCGGTGCGGCGCCGTCGAACGGCGAACTCGAGGCCGCGGCCAGCGTCGCATCCTGGTTCGGACGGCTGGCCAGCTATCGCGGGTTCGCGTTCAAGCCGAGCTATGGCCGCATCCCGCGCGGCAACGCGATCGTGTTCCTGCGTCCCGGCATGCTGGTTGGCAGCTACGTTCCGACGATCGCCGGGCCATCGGCACAGGTCATCCGCAATCCGTTCGACGGTTTCGGCCAACTGCTGCTGGTGATGGGGCGCGACGAGCGCGAACTGAAGCTTGCCGCCGCCGCGCTCGCCACCGGCCGCGGCACGATCGGTGGAGCCGCGGCGTCGTTCGACGGTGTCCGCATCCCGACCTATGCGCGCTACGCCGCACCCCGCTGGCTCCGCTCCGACCGCGCCGTCAAACTGGGCGAGATCATGGACCCCCGCGCCCTGCAGGGCGTCGGCCTGCCACCAGGTCCGCTGACTGCCGCCTTCCGGACCGCGCCCGACCTGTTCTTCTGGCCGCGCGGGGGTGCATCGCTCGACCTGCGCTATCGCTATCCGTCGGCGACGTGGCTCGACCGTCGGGCTTCGCGCCTCGATATCTCGATCAACAACCAGTATCTGCGAACGCTCCCGCTCGCCGGCGCAGCCTGGTGGCAGGCGCTGATCGGCGGCCAGGACGGCGCATCGTCGAGCCAGGCTCGCGCCACGGTCGAACTGCCGAACTACAATCTGTTCGGCCAGAACGAACTGATCTTCGATTACAACCTGATCCTCGGCACCAAGAAGAAGTGCGAGGGCACGCTGCCCGAGAACGTCCATGTCGCGATCGACCCGGACAGCGCGATCGACCTGACGCACGCCTATCATGCGCAGCGGATGCCGAGCCTCGCGACCTTCGCGAACGCAGGCTATCCGTTCACGATCAGTCCCGACCTTGCCGAGACCGTCGTCGTCGTCCCCGCCTCGCCCGACCTGGGTATCGTCGAGGCGTTCCTGGCGATGATGGGCCGGTTCGGCGACTCGACCGGTGCCGCGACGACGGGCGTGACCGTCACGCAGGCCTCGGACGGCGATCGCCTCGAAGGCCATGACGTGCTGGTCATCGGCATTCCACGGACCGCCGGCGCATCCGCGCTGTTCGCCGGTGCGCCGGTGCGGATCGAGAATGGCAGACTGCGCGTGGTCGAACGCAATCCGATCGAGCGCGTCTTCGGGCTGGTCTCGCCCTATGGCGCGAGCGACGTCGGCGAGACCAACGCGTTCCTGACCACGGCCGAGCGCTTCGACGGCTTCGTCAGCTTTCGCTCGCCCTATGATGCGGCGCGGACGGTGGTGGCGGTGATGAGCACCAATACCGCCGACCTGCCCGAACTGGTCCAGGGGCTCGCCGAACAGCGGATCAACGCGCAGGTCCAGGGCGACCTGTCGGTGACCAATGGCGAAGGCATGCGCAGCTTTGCGGTGGGCCAGACCTATTGGTCGGGATCGCTGCCGGTGTGGATGCGGATCGGCTGGTGGTTCAGCGAGCGGCCGTTGCTGATGGCGCTCAGTGGGCTGCTGATCGCGCTGCTGCTGGCAGGGCCGTTGTACCTGCTGCTGGTGCGCCAGCAACGTCGCCGGCTCGGGTCGGAGGACGCGGCATGATCCGCTTCACCACGCTCGCTCTGCTGACCGCGGGCATCGCATCGCCGTTCCTCGTCCAGCCCGCGGTGGCACAGGTTGCCGGTGTCGGCGCGCTCGTCCAGCAAGGGCGGTATTGGCAGTCGCGTGGCCGGGCCGACCTCGCGCGGACCGCCTATCGCCGTGCTCTCGCGATCGATCCTTCGAACGCCGAGGCCCGTCGCGCCTTGTCGACGTCGAGCGCCCCGGCTGCGGCACCCGCCGCACGACCGAGCAGGGCGCCCGCGCAGGCTCCGGCGAGCATGAACGGTCCCGCACCCGCGCCTGCCACCGCATCGCGGACGATTCCAACTCCAGCCCCCGCACGCAGAGCAGCACCGACGCCATCCGACCGCGGCGGCGATTCCCGCGCGGCAGGCTTCCGCTCGCTCGAACAGGGCGATCTCGCCCAGGCGCAACGCCAGTTCGAGGCCGCGCTGGCCAACAACCGCAACGACGCTGACGCGGCAGGCGGCCTGGGGGTCGTCCGACTACGGCAGTCGCGCTTCGCCGAGTCCGCCGAACTCCTGTCGCGCGCTTCGGCACGCGGCAACCGGGCGCGCTGGTCGGAAGCCTTGGCATCCGCGCAATTCTACGCCGGGCTCGACGACGCCCGCGCGCGGCTCGCGGCCGGCGATGTCGTCGGCGCACAGACCCAGGCCGAGGCGCTCGCGCGTACCGGCGTCAAGGATCGCGGCCCCGCACTGGCGTTGCTGGCGGACATCTACGAACGCCAGGGTCGCTATGCCGACTCGGCCGATCTCGCACGGCAAGCAGGATCCGCCGGCGGCAGTGCAGCCCAGCTCGAAAGCCGCGTGGTGCGCAACGACGCGTTGCAGGCGGCCACACACGGCGATCCGGCAAAGGCCGATGCCCTGTTCCAACGCGGGCTTATGCTCGACCCGGCGGACCCGTGGATCCGCTACGAATATGCGCGGTATATGATCGGGCAGGGCCGTGCGCCCGAGGCCGAGGCGCTGATCCAGTCGATCCAGACGATCGGTACCGCCGACGCACTGTACGCTGCGGCGATGCTCCACAACGAACGCGGCCGACAGGCGCAGGCGACGTCGTTGCTGTCGCGACTGACCGAAGCGCAGAAGACACCCGCGATCCGCCGGTTCGAGGCACAGATCGCCGTTGATGCCGCCGTCGCGCGTGCCAAGGCGATCGCGGCACAGGGCCGTGGCGGCGAGGCGATCGCGACGCTGCGCCAGATCGGCACGACCCCGACGCTGAGCGCGGCATCGCTGGCGTCGATCGCCGGCGGTCTGAACGATCTCGGCGATCAGGCCGGCGCCGTCCCGCTGGCCGAGCGCGCGCTCGCCGCAAGCCCCGCGACGGCAGCGGACTATGAGCCGATCGTCCGCGTGCTGGCACGGACCGGGCAGGATGCCGCGGTCGCCAGCGCAATCGATCGCGCGCGGACCGCGTCGGCGGGGTCCGCCTCCGCCGCGCCGGCAATCGCGCGTCTCGAGGGGATTGCCGCGTCGTCGCAGGCGGACCGAATGCGGCTGGCCGGCCAGAACGCGCAGGCATTCGACCTGCTGCAACAGGCATGGGCCGCGTCGCCAGGCAATGCGGACGTGCTGGGCGCGCTCGGTCGGCTGTACCAGTCGGGCAACATGCCGTCGCAGGCGGCCCAGACCTACCAGATGGTGCTCGCCGCTAATCCACGGGACAAGGGCGCGCTGATCGGCTTGATCGGCAGCGCAGGGGCCGGCGGCAATCACGACGTCGCCACCGCCACCGTCGACCGCGCGCTCGCGGCCTATCCCGACGATTACGAAATCTACGCCGCTGCCGGTCAGATGGAGCAGGCCCGTGGTGACCGAGGGGCAGCGAAACGCTATCTGCGCCGCGCCGAAACGGCCTATGCCGCGCGCTCCGGCACCGGTGCCACGCTGACCGGGGCCAATCCGTTCGCCGCAGGCATGGGCTCGGGCAATCCCTTCCGCCAGGCGGAACAGGCGCCCGTCGTCGCCGCAAACCCGTTCGCGTTGAGCGCCGGGCCGATTGCGGCTTCGACGCCCGGACGGTCTTCGGCGCCAATGGCTTTCACCGTGGCACCCGGATACGGCGCAGGCACACCCGGTGTTCCGGCACCAACGGGCTTTGCGTCGGGCGGCTACGCATCCTCGAACGGCGCGGTGTCTCAGGCCGGCGTTGCAGGCGGCGATGCAACGCTCCTCCGCCTACGCGACGATATCGCCCGGCTGAGCGACGACACCGGCCCCCGTGCGGAAATGAAGCTCGGCTTTCGCGAACGCTCCGGCGAGACCGGCCTGAGCGAGATGCGTGAACTGTCGGGTACCGCGACGCTCTCCACGGGTGTCGCCGGCGGTCGCGTCTCCGTCTCGGCGACACCGGTCGTGATCGACTCCGGACGCCCGACCGGCTCCGCGCTTGCACGCTTCGGCCGCAACGCCACGCCGGAGGCGCAAGGCATCGTCAACGCTCTGCCTTCCGTGCTGACGCAGGCGGATACGCAACACGCGTCCGGCGTCGCGGTCGCGGCATCATATGACAGCCCCGGCGTCCGGATCGAGGTCGGATCGACGCCGATCGGGTTCGATAATACCGAAGTGACGTGGGGCTTCACCGGGAAACCCAAGATCTCGCGTACGGTGTCGGCGCAAGGCTGGGTCAAGCGCGAGCCGGTCACGGACAGCGTCGTGTCCTATGCCGGCACGCGCGATCCCGTCACGGGTGAACGCTGGGGCCAAGTCATGCGGACCGGCGGCGGCGCGTCGCTATCGTGGGACGACGAAGGGACGGGCGTCTATGCCGATGTCTCCGGCTATCGCTATACCGGCGAGAACGTCCGACAGAACCGTGGGTACCAGGCGAATGCCGGTGGCTATCTGCCGCTCTACCGCGACGGGCATTCGACGCTGACCGGCGGCCTGAACCTCAACTGGCAGGCGTTCGACAACAACCAGAACTACTTCACCTACGGGCATGGCGGCTATTTCAGCCCGCAGAGCTTCCTCAGCATGAGCCTGCCGATCCGCTATGCGTATAATTCGACACGGTGGGAGGGGCGCCTGGGTGTCGCGCCGGGCTATCAGAGCTTCGAACAGGATCGTGCGCCGATCTATCCGACCGATCCGAATGCGCAGGCCGCGCTCGATGCGTTGAAGGCGCGGAACACGGACGTCCGCTCTTATTACGACAGCCTGAGCAACACCGGTTTCGCCTTTTCGGCGGACGGATCGTTATTCTATCGCCTGAGCCCGAATACCCGCATCGGTGCTTCGGCCAGCGCGAACACGTTCGGGACCTATGACGACTACCGATCGACTTTCGAATTGCGCCAGTCCCTGGGGGGAACCAAATGAACGCGATGAGTGAATGGTCCACCGACAATGCGACCGAAACCACTGCCGCCTCCTTGTTGCTGGGAAGCATCATCGCCGAAGTCGGTGGCGGCGCGACCACGGCGCAGCGACGCGCGTTCTTTCGCGCGGTCGGCGCACGGATCGCAGGCGCGCATCCGGTCGGCGACGCGCAGGACATTGCTGCGCTCGCCGCCTCGATCAACCGGTTGTGGCGCGAGCACGACTGCGGCGAAGTGCGGTTCGAACTCGCCGAGGACGGCCTGCTGATCACGCATACCGGCTTTGCCCGGCGGCTGGCGCCGATCCTTGGCGGTGCAACCGAACAGACCCTGCGACCGTTGCTGGAGGGGGCGTATGACGCCTGGTTGCATACGCTCGGCAGCGGTGCCGATCTAACGACACGCACCCTGTGGTGGAGCGATACGGAGGCACGACTGAAGCATGGACGTTGATCGTCGACAGGTCATGGCGGGAATGGGCGGTCTGGCCATCGCCGGATGCAGCAAGGCACGGGCACCGGACGACAGGGCACTCGCCACTGAAAACAGCGCGGCAATCGAGCCCCCGGCCCTGCCAGCGACCGGCGCGGCAAACGGCGTGAACTGGGCAAGCTTCAAGCAGCGGTTCATGGCCGACGACGGCCGGATCGTCGACAACGGCAATGGCGGCGTCAGCCACAGCGAAGGCCAGAGCTATGGCCTGTTGCTGTCTCAGGCGGCGGGCGATCGAGCGGCATTCGACAAGATTCTAGCCTGGACCGAAGCCAAACTCGCCCGGCCGGACGTCGCGCTCTACGTCTGGCGCTACGATCCGCGTGCGGCCAATCCCGTCGCCGATCGCAACAACGCGACCGATGGCGACCTGCTCATCGCCTACGCACTGGCGAGGGCAGCGAACAAGTGGCGCGAGCCACGCTACGCGGCGCGGTCGCGGGCGATCGTCGATGCGATCGCCACCCGCCTCGTCAAGACGGTCGGCGGGCGGATGCTGTTATTGCCAGGGCTCGACGGGTTCTCGACCGCGGCACGAACGACGATCAACCCCTGTTATTACGTCTGGCCCGCGCTCGACCTGTTCGCGAAGACCGGCAACGCGGCGGTCTGGCGACGGGTCATCACCGATGGCGAGGCTCTGATCGCCGCGGCCCGGTTCGGCGCGCATCGCCTGCCAACCGACTGGATCGACGTCTCGAATACCGGTGCGATCGCACCCGCCGCAGACAAGCCGCCACGGTTCGGCTTCGACGCCATCCGCGTTCCGCTGTTCGCCAGCGTGTCGGGCCGGAGCGCGCTGGTCGAGCCGATCCGGACCTGGTGGCGATCGATGCCCATTGAACAGATCCCCGCCTGGACCGACGTGGTGTCGGGGCAGTCCGCTGAATACCCCCTGTCGGCCGGTGGCCGCGCGGTGGTGAGCCGCACGCTTGGCGCGCATGCACCCGCGACTTTGGCGACCGACTATTACGCCGCAGCGCTGCAATGCCTCGCCGCGGCGTTCCCCTGATCCTCCGGCTACCGCTTCATGGCAGCGAGCAGGACCAGCCGGTCGATCAGGAAGATCACGATCACCGACATTCCGAGGATCGGGAATAGTATTCCGGCGAGAATCAGGATGGCGATGGCGCCCTTGATCCTCGTCGGGGAGACGCGCACTGGCGCGGCAAGGCGGCCCTTAGGGCGACGTTTCCACCACATCACGACACCGCTGATCACGAGCAGCACGATCGCGATGCACGTCGCCAACATCACGAGTTGGTTCGCGATCCCGAAGTAATTGCCCATGTGCAGCTGAACGCCGAGCTCGATCGCCTTCGCTGCCCAGCCGTAATCGGGGTAGCCGACCTCGCGGATCAAGCCGCCGGTCCAGCGATCGAAATACAGCGTACGCTGCCCCTGCGGCTGATCGGGGTAGGTGTAGGCCGTATAGACGCCGGTCGGTCCGCTCGGCAGGAACAGGCGATACGCACCCGCAACGTGGTGATCGCGCGTCACCGAGTTTGCGATCCGGTCGATCCCGGCCACCGCTGCATCGTCGCGGACGGCCATGGTCATCTCGTGGCCAGCATGACCGGCATGTTCGGAGGATGCCGTCGATGTCGGCATCGGTGCGAGTTCCATCGTCCACGGTGCTTCGCCGAGCGCGGTCTTCATCGGCACACTCGCAGGCGCATTGTGCGTGCGGTTCGATGCCGGGTAGCCGATACCAAGCGCCGCGGTACCGCGGTTGAGCAGGTCGCCCTGGATCCCCGCCCAAGGGAGGCCGGTTAGCAGCAGGAACGCGATGAACGCGACGGACCAGACGCCGATCACCGCGTGCAGGTCACGCCAGAACAGGCGTCCCCTCGCGCCGAGCCTGGGATAGAGGATACCGCCGAAGCCGCCGCGACCACGTGGCCACCACAGATACACTCCGGTCACGATCAGGACGAGCGCCCAGCATGCGGCAAGCTCGACGATCCGATCGCCGACCGTGCCGAGCGTCAGCGATCCGTGCATCTCGTCGGCGAACCCTACCAGCGTGCGGGTATAGATCGTCGAGCCGAGCACGCGCCCCGTCGCCGGATCGACGGCCACGCGGAGCGGCTCGCCGTGATCGGGGGTGACGAACACGACCGCCGAGCGGTTGGGCGCCCCCGGCAGATCGATCCGCGTCGCGGCCCCCGGATGCGCCTTGAGCGCGGCCTCGATCATCCGCGACGGCGGCACCTGCGTTGCATGGACCGCGACGAACCGCTGCGCCGGATACAGCGCATCGTCGATCTCGTCGTTGAACAGATAGATCGAGCCCGTGACCGCCAGAATCAGCAGGAAGGGCGCGACGATGAGGCCGGCATAGAAATGCCAGCGCCACAGTGCGCGGTATGCTTTCGGATCGACCGAACCGGTGAATGCCATCTGGAAACCCCTGCTCAGAAATGCGTGGAAAGCGCGATTTCGACGCTGCGTGGCGCGCCGATATAGACGTTGGTCGACGGGTAGCCCGAATACTCGCCGTAGAACGCGTCGGTCAGGTTGCGGCCGCGGACCGACACCGAGGCTTGCGGTGCGACCTGATAGCTGATCGACGCATCGATGGTCGTATGCCCGCGGACGAAATAGCTGTTGGCGGTGTCGGTGTAGAAGCCGGACACGTGCCGGACGAACCCGCCGAGCGTGACCGGGATAGCTTTGATCGTGTAGAGCGCCGAACCGCTGACGGTGGTCGAGGGCGTGTTGATCGGTCGGTTGCCGGCGCGGTCGATGCGAATGCCGGCGATCAGCTCGCTCAACTGGTCGTACTGCGCGTCGGTGTAGGCGGCGCCTGCCGACACGGAGAGCGCGTCGGTGACCGCCGCGCCGATGTTGAGCTCGACGCCTTGCGACGATTGCTCGCCGCCTTGAATGGCTTGCTGCGGATTGTTCGGATCGCGCGTGAGGATGTTGGTCTGCTCGATCCGGTATGCGGCGCCGGTCATCGTCAACCGCTTGGCGAACGCGGAGGCCTTGAAACCGACTTCGTAGGAACGGCCTTTTGTCAGCTTGTAGGTCGTGTTGACGATCGACTGGAGCAGGATCGAGGATACCGGTGTGACCGCGGTCGTATATTGGCCGTACACGGTGATGTCGGGCGTTATGGCGTAGGTCGTGCCGATCCGCCAGGAGAACGGATCATAGGTCGGCGTGCCCCGCGTGACCGCGCCGTTCGCGTTGAGGTTGGTGATGACGCGGGTCAGGTCAATGCGATCGTAACGCGCGCCGCCGACCAGAAGCCAGCCTGAAGTCAGATTAAGCGCGTCTTCAGCGAAAATGGACGCGGTCTTGAGCTTGGAATTGTAGACGACGTTGGTGGTCGAATAGGCGGCATCGTCGGTCGGGAAGACGCCGACGATCGGCGCGAACGGATCGACGTTCGCGATGCGTCCGACCGGGCTCTGCTGGCGCGGATTGACGAAATTCGTATCGTTATACTCGCCGCCCAGGCTGAACCGGTTGCGCAATCCTGCGACCACCCCGTCGTTGGCGATGACAAGTCGCTCGTTCCAAAACTGGTGATCATGATAGATTCGCTGAACCGACCGCGCGAAACTGCCATTGGGGAAGGCGGCGGTGGGGGCGGTGAAGTTCTGATCGCCACTCAGCACGAAATCGCGCTTGGCGTGATACCAGGTGAAGTCGTTCGCGACCGCCCAGCCGCCGCCGATCGCATAATCGATCCGCGACCGCAGCGTCGTGTCGCGTGCGCCGGAATAAGCACCGTACGGATTATAGTTGCGACGACGCAGTGCCTTGTCGAGCACCATGCCGTTACCGCTTCGCATTGCATCGCTCGGATCGCGTGCGACGGTGGCGGAGACGAACGGCAGCCCTTGATAGCTGCTGTCGTACCGGTCCTCGTAATGGTCGACGGCAAAGAGCAGGCTCAAATCGGTCGACGGCTTGAACAGGATGCTACCCGTCAGTCCGACCGAGCGCGTCGCATTGCCTTCGACGTCGTACAGGCTGTCGGAGTGCATGTAGCTCGCGTCGGCGCGGACCGCGACGGTGTCCGACAGCTTGAGGTTCACGCCGCTGGCCGCGGTCACCGTGTCGAAGCTGCCGACGCTCAGCAAGCCATCGACATGGTCCCCGTCGAACGTCGGCTTGCGCGTGACCTTGTTGATCACGCCGGCCAGCGCGCCTTCGCCGTAGAGCACCGAGGCTGGCCCCTTGATCACTTCGATCCGGTCGAAATGCCACACATTGGTATCGCGCTGGATCACGGTCGAGGTGGAGATACGGACGCCGTCCTGCAGGATCGAGACGGCGCCGCCCGAAAAGCCGCGCAACGTCACGACCGCGGGGTTGCCGGGGACGTTGCCAGCGATCGCGCCGACGACGCTGTTGAAGGCCTCTCGTGCGGTGCGCAGCCCCTGCACCTGCATATCCGCCTGTGTCAGTGTCTCGACGGTCGCGGGCGTCTCGCGCACCGACAGGCCTAGGCGACTGCCGGTATCCGATTTACGATCGAGCTTCAGCTGGTCGCGCTGGCCGGTGACGACGATCTCGGCCTTCTTATCGATCGCGTCCTCCTTGTCAGACGCATGGGCGGCCCCCGAGAACGCGACGATCGATGCCGACGCGAAGACTATGGTTTTGAACATGTGAATCCCTGCTGGACCCGTCTGCACATCATGGTGCGGATCGGATACCGTCATTCCCGCGGACTTGCCGCGCGTGTCGAACCGGTCCGCCGACGTGGTGGACCTGCCAAAGCATCGTGATCGCGCCCGGTCCGAAGACCGACGGATCACGCGGCGGGGAAGGGCGGGGGGCCTCGCAAGGGTGGCCGAAGATAGGCTTGCGCAGCGATCGGTACTGCGATTCTCACGTGGCGGACGAGACCGACGATGAACGCGATGGCGATCGCCAGCAGCACCGGATCGACCGCTGCCAGCGACGGCGCGGTCAGGCCCGAAAATGCGCAGGGCATCTCTCGCTCCTGATGATCGGACTTGCCCGAATGATGCGCCATGCCGGGCATCGCCATCATCGGTGCCACCACCGTTTGGGCGGGCGCTTTGCCGCCGCAAATCTCGATCGTCACGCCCCCCCCGGAGACGACCGGCATGAACCCGGCCGGCACCAAGATCTTCATCACCAGCGCGCACGCAACCACCCACGCCGCCAGCTGGCGATGGTCCATGAGAAGGCGACGGAGTGCTGCCACGGCTAGCGGTCTACGCACTGTCCATGATCGTGTCACGTGGACGAAACGTCTCGCCGACGGGGACCACCGCGTGCCAGATGTTCTGATGCCGGCAATCCAATGTCGACTGTTCTCCAACACGAAGGGCCAGAGCATGCCGAACGTAGATCGATGCGGCAGGCGAACCCGCCTACCCGCCGTCGTACCGGTATGTGTTGGGTGCCGTCAGTCGACCGCCCGCTGTCGACGGGTTGGGAGTTGCCAGCGATCAGGCGGCCTAACGCGCCGTCGCGACCCGTCGAGCCTGGCGACTGATCCCCCGCCATCGCCGGTTCGACAACGTCGAACATCGCATCGGCGAATACGCTAACGTCGCTCAGTCTCCGCACTTCGTCATCGGGACAGGGGCGGAGTCGATCTTCACGTCCGAGATCGAAACGCCAAGCTTGCCATCGGTGGCGATCACGAACGGCGCGGTGACGTGCGCCATGTCGATACCGCGCTTGGCGAAGCACTGGAGCGGGACGATCACCTGCTGCCAGTCTCCGGACTTGCCCGCGGACAGTGTCCTGGTGATCGGCACCGTTACCGCCCGGCCGTTCTCGCTGACCATGCCCAAGGTCACCGGTGCGGTGGGGGGGCGATCTGTGCGGATTTCCATGACGATGCTCAGTTCGCCGTTGCTTTCGCGCGTCAGGTCGAGGGGGCCCGATGCCTCGACGCGGACGTCCGCGGGGCCGCCTGTCCAGACGAAAGCGCGGGCATCCTCCTGCCGCCGGCGGTCGACTGCGGAGGCGGTGAGGCGTCGCGTCGCGGTCGTTCCACTGCTGCCGACCATGCGCACCTTCGACTGGCCCTGCTCGACCAGAGTCAGCGACCAGCCTTCGGGCACGCGCCCCTTTCCGAAGATCGTGCCGTTCGACGATGCGGCCACGCCGGCAGGGCGGTTTTCGTCGAGCTTCGCGACGCTGCCCGGCTTGGCGTAGCTCAGGCCGTAGCCGAATGCGAACAACGGATCGTAGCCGGAGTCGGAGCGGTTCAGGACATACTGGTCGGGGCGCTTCGGCCAGGAGAAACTGAGCTTGCCGCGGAAGTCGTTGGCGACACTGCCGTCCTTCTTGCGGAACAACACGTCGGAAACGCCGCCGCCTTCGCTGCCCGGCAGGAACGCCGCGACGAACGCATCGGAGGCGTTCAACTCGGCATTCACCCAGAGCGGGCGCCCCGACAGGAATACCGCGACGACTGGCACCCCCGCCGCCTTCAGCTTGCGCAGGAGTTCCAAGTCGGACTTGTCCTCCGGGCTGTATTCGAGGTTCGGGCGGTCGCCCTTGAACTCGGCATAGGGCTGTTCGCCGAACACGACGATCGCCGCGTCGGGCTTCTTCGCGAAGCTGCCGTCGGCCGACAGCGTCGCGGTGCCGCCCGCGTCCTTGACCGCGGTGTTGATCCCCGACCAGATCGTCTCGGCGTTGGGGAAGTTGGCGTTGGTGGTGCCGGTGCCCTGCCATGTCAGCGACCAGCCGCCGGCCTGTTGCGGGATGTTGTCCGCGCCGCCGCCCGCGACGAGTATTTTGGCGGAGGGCTTCAGCGGGAGCAGGCCGCCTTCGTTCTTGAGCAGCACCATCGATTCACGCGCGGCGCGGCGGGCGATCGCGCGGTGGTCTGCGGTGCCGATGAGGTTCATCTTGCCGGCAAGTGCGCGCGATGACGGGCGACCGCGATCGAACGTGCCAGCGCGGATCTTCACGCGGAGAATGCGGCGGACCGCGTCGTCGAGACGCGCGGCGGGGATCTCTCCGGACTGCGCCTGCTTCAGCGTGTTGTCGTAAAGCGTCTTCCAGCCGGTGCCCGAATACATGAACATGTCGAGGCCGGCGTTGATCGCCGCGGCGCAACTCTCGTTCGAGCAGCCCTCAACCTGGCCGTGGCCGTTCCAGTCGCCGACTACAAAGCCGTCGAAATGCAGGCGGTCCTTGAGCACGCCGGTCAGCAGGCTCTTGTTGCCGTGCATCTTGGCGCCGTTCCAGCTTGAGAAGCTGGCCATTACGGACTGCGTACCGGCCTCGATCGCCGCGGGGTAGCCGCCGAGATGGATGTCGCGCAGGGTGGTCTCGGAGATGCGCGCGTCGCCCTGGTCGCGTCCGCCGGTGCCGCCGTCGCCGAGGAAATGCTTGGTGGTCGCGATGACGTGGTCGGGGGCGAGGAACTCCTTGGTGCCGACCTTGCCCTGGACGCCTTCGATCACCGCGCCGGCGTAATCGGCCTGGATCGTTGGTTCCTCGGAATAGCTCTCATACGTGCGGCCCCAACGATCGTCGCGGACGACGGCGAGCGTGGGCGCGAAGGTCCAGTCGATACCGGCGGCGGCGGTCTCGATCGCGGTGACGTGGCCGATCTCACGCATCAGGTCGCGGTCGCGGGCGGCGCCGAGACCAATGTTGTGCGGGAAGAGTGTGGCGCCGGGGATGTTGTTGTTGCCGTGGACCGCGTCAGTGCCCCAGATCACCGGGATCGCGGGGCGGCCGTCGCTGCGTGCCATAGACGCGTCGTAGAACTCGTCGGCAAGCCTGAGCCATTCGATCGGGGGCGCGAGATCGTTGCCGCCTGGACCCGAATTACCGCCATTGAGGATCGAGCCGAGCTTGTAGGTGCGCAGGTCCGACGGCGTGATGCTGGCGATGTCGACCTGGATAAGCTGTCCGATCTTATCCGCGACCGACATGCGTTTCATGATCGCGGCGATCCGCGCCTCGACCTTCGGATCGCGCGAAGGCTTCGCCTGAGCGGTTGGCCAAATTTCGGGATGCGCAACGGCGGATGGGGGCGGCGTTCGTGCCGGTATCGGCGCTGCTACCGATTGCAGTAAAAGCGCGATCGCGAGCGGCGATAGACCTGCCGACATCTTCATTCCCCCAAATGGCGCGTTGTCGCGCTCGATTCCCGTTTGCCGTCTACTTGGTTTCAACATGATCATGGCATGCTTTCGACGACCATGTCTGCCGATCGCAGTCCCGGTCGCTCTCGACAGTTTGCGTGCATCCGGATGATACCTGGGCGCGTTGGAGTGCCACCACGCGGTTGCCCCCCGCCGGCCAAGCGTGATTTTCGTCACTGCCCGGAGTATCCCATGTCCAAGACCATCATCGCCGACCTGTTTGCCGAGACGCTGCACTTAGCAGGTGTCGAGCGGATCTACGGTGTCGTTGGCGACAGCCTCAACGGCCTGACCGACAGTTTGCGGCGGCAGGGTAAGATCGAGTGGATCCACGTTCGCAACGAGGAGGCCGCTGCCTTTGCCGCAGGGGCGGAGGCGCAGCTGACCGGCAAGCTCGCGGTGTGTGCCGGATCCTGCGGCCCCGGTAACATGCACCTGATCAACGGGCTCTACGACTGCAACCGGACGCGCGTGCCGGTGCTGGCGATCGCGGCACAGGTGCCGAGCGGGGAGGTGGGCTCGAACTATTTCCAGGAGACGCGCCCGGAAGCGCTGTTCCGCGAATGCAGCGTCTATTGCGAGACGATCTCCGATGCCGACCAGATGCCGCGGACGCTGGAGACGGCAATCCGGGCGGCGGTCGGCCACCGCGGCGTTTCGGTCGTCGCGATGCCGGGCGACGTCGCATTGCGATCGACGACGGGTACGCTGGCACGGTCGAAGGGTGCACTCTTGCCGCCGCCTTCGGTCACGATACCAGCGGAGGAGGACATCGCCGAACTCGCCGCGCTGCTGAACGGCGCGCAGAAGGTGACGATCCTGGCGGGGCGGGGGTGCCGCGCCGCGCACGCCGAGCTCGTCACGCTCGCGGGGATCTTGCAGGCGCCAATCGTCCACGCGCTGGGGGGCAAGGAGTTCGTCGAATACGACAACCCCTATGACGTCGGCATGACCGGGCTGATCGGCTTTGCGAGCGGCTACGACGCGATGATGGCGTGCGACGTGCTGCTGATGCTCGGCACGGATTTTCCGTATCGGCAATTCTACCCGGAGAAGGCGAAGGTCGCACAGATCGACCTGATACCGGAAAACCTCGGTCGGCGGACGGCGATCGATATCGGGCTGGTCGGCGATGTCGGCGCAACTCTTGCGGCCCTGATACCGCGAGTGAACACCGGGCGCGATGGCAGCTTCCTCAAATCGGCGATCGAGAATTACACCGAGTCCCGCAAGGGGCTGGACGATCTTGCCAACGGGACGCCCGGCAGCGGTGTGATCCATCCGCAGCACGTCGCCCGCGTCCTAAGCGAGCAGGCGGCGGACGATGCGGTCTTCGCCTGCGACGTCGGCACGCCAACCGTATGGGCTGCGCGCTACCTGAAGATGAACGGTCGGCGCCGGTTGATCGGATCGTTCAACCACGGATCGATGGCGAACGCGCTGCCGCAGGCGATCGGCGTACGGTCGGCGTACCCGGAGCGACAGGTCGTGACGCTGTCGGGCGATGGTGGCCTGGCGATGTTGATGGGCGAGTTGCTGACGGTGCGCCAACTCGGCCTGCCGGTGAAGATAATCGTCTTCAACAACGGCACGCTCGGGTTCGTCGAGATGGAGATGAAGGCGGCGGGCCTGGTTGAGACCGGCGTCGCGCTCGACAACCCCGACTTTGCGGCGATGGCGCGGGCGATCGGGATCCACGGCGTGCGCGTGACCGATCCGGGTGACGTCGAGGCCGGCATCCGGGAAGTCCTCGCGCATCCGGGGCCGGCGTTGCTCGATGCCGTCACCGCGCGCACCGAATTGTCGATGCCGCCCAAGATCACGCTGGAGCAGATGAAGGGCTTCACACTTTATATGGCGAAGGCGATCATCAGCGGGCGCGGCGACGAGGTGGTCGAGCTGGGCAAGACCAATGTCGGCTTGCTCAAACGTCTGTTCTGAGCGAGCTGAGATCGGTCGGTGCCGGGTCCGTCAGAGCGAAAGACGGGCCCGCGCCGCGCGGTATTCGCGTTCGAGACGATCGACGCGGTCGGCAACGCTTTCGACCTCGGTGACTGCACCGATGCCCTGGCCTGAGCCCCAGATGTCCTTCCACGCCTTGGGCTTAGAACCGTTGCCGCCGCCGAAGTCCATCGTCTTCAAATCGCCTTCGGGGAGGTTGTCCGGGTCCATCCCGGCCGCCTGGATCGACGCGCGCAGGTAATTGCCGTGCACGCCGGTGAAGAGGTTGGAATAGATGATATCTGAGGCTTTGCCGGCGACGATGCCGTCCTTGTACGCCTGATCCGCGTTCGCCTCCGTGGTCGCGATGAACGGCGAGCCGATATAGCCGAAGTCCGCGCCCATCGCCTGAGCGGCAAGGACGGCGTCGCCGGTCGCGATCGAGCCCGACAGCGCCAGCGGGCCGTCGAACCACTGGCGGATTTCCTGGATGATCGCGAACGGCGACAGGCGACCGGCATGACCGCCCGCACCGGCCGCAACTGCGATCAGGCCGTCGGCGCCCTTTTCGATCGCCTTCCGCGCGAACCGGTCGTCGATCACGTCGTGGAGCGTGATGCCGCCCCATCCATGCACCGCCGTGTTGAGATCCTCGCGCGCGCCGAGCGAGGTGATGACGATCGGCACCTGCCACTTGGCGCACGTCTCGAGATCGCTCTCGAGCCGGTCGTTCGACTTGTGGACGATCTGGTTGACCGCGAACGGCGCCGCCGGACGATCGGGATTGGCGCGGTTATGCGCGCTGAGTTCCTCGGTGATCCGGTGGAGCCACTCGTCGAGCATCGCCTGCGGGCGCGCATTGAGCGCGGGAAACGAGCCGACGATACCGGCCTTGCACTGTGCAATCACCAGATCGGGGCCGGAAATGATGAACAGCGGCGAGCCGATGACAGGCAGGCGCAGGTTTTTTAGAATGGCGGGTACGGTCATGCCAGTTTTCTAGCGCAACCTATTCGCGCGCGCCAGAGCCGGTTTTGCCCTCCACCCCGACCGTTGTCGAGACGGGGTGGAGGGCAGGGTATCAGGCCATCTTGCCGATGACCTTGTCGAGCGTCAGCGGATATTCGCGGATACGAACGCCGCAGGCATTGTAGACCGCGTTGGCGATCGCCGCGCCGACGCCGCACAATCCCAGTTCGCCGATGCCCTTGGCCTTCATCGGCGAGGACTTCTCGTCGAGTTCGTCCATGAAGAACACGTCCTGCATCGGAATGTCGGCATGCGCGGGCACGTGATATTCGGCGAGGTCGTGATTGACGAAATAGCCGAACCGCGTGTCGACGACCGCGTCTTCCATCAGCGCCGCACCGACGCCCATCGTCATCGCTCCAATAACCTGGCTGCGGGCCGATTTCGGGTTGAGGATGCGGCCCGCGGCGAATGCACCGCTCATCCGGCGGACGCGGATCTCACCGGTTGCCGAATCGACACCGACCTCGACGAAATGCGCGCCGAACGTGGCCTGCGCATACGTCTTGGTGAGGTCACCGAACTCGATCGAATCCTCGGCCGAGAGGCCGGCATCGCCAGCAGCTTCCGACAGCGAGACGCTGCGGTTGCCCGACTTCACCTTGCCGTCCTCGAACACGACGTCGGTCGAGTTGAAGCCCAGTTTCTGCGCGACGCGCTCGCGCAGCGCCATGCACGCCGCGTAGACGCCCGCGGTCGAGCTGTTGCCGCCCCACTGGCCGCCCGAACCCGACGAGGCCGGGAAGCTGCTGTCGCCGAGCAGGACAATGACCTTGTCCATCGGTACGCCCATCATCTCAGCCGCAGTCTGCGCGATGATCGTGTAGCTGCCCGTGCCGATGTCGGTCATGTCGGTGGCGACCGTCACGACGCCCTTCTTGTCGATCCCGACGCGCGCGCCCGACTTCATCGTGACGTTGTCGCGGAACGCCGATGCCATGCCCATGCCGACCAGCCAGCGGCCATCGCGGACCTGGCCCGGGACGGGGTTGCGCTTGTTCCAGCCGAAGCGTTCGGCGCCGGTCTTCAGGCAGCCGACCAGATCACGCTGCGAGAACTGGCGCGACGGCTTTTCCGGATCGACCTGCGTGTCGTTGATGATCCGCAGCTGGACCGGATCCATCTTCAGCTTCTCGGCCAGCTCGTCCATCGCGGCCTCGAGCGCGAGCAAGCCGACCGCCTCACCCGGCGCACGCATCGCATTGCCCTCGGGGAGATCGAGCACGGCGAGACGCGTCGCGGTCATGCGGTTGGCGCCGGCGTAGAGCAGGCGAGTCGCATTAGGCGCAGTCTCGGGACCGCCACCGGGGAGATCGCCCGACCAGCTCTCATGCGCGATCGCGGTGATCTTGCCGTCCTTCTGCGCACCGATGCGCAGGCGCTGGATCGTCGCCGGGCGATGCGTCGTATTGTTCATCACCTGCGGGCGGGCAAGCGCGAGCTTCACCGGACGCCCGCCGATCGCGCGCGAGCCAAGCGCCGCCATCACCGCATCGCTGCGGACCCACAGCTTCGAGCCGAAACCGCCGCCGACATAGGGCGACAATACGTGGATGCTTTCCTTCGGCAGGAGCAGCGTCTCGCTCATGTCGCCGACTGCCCAGTTGATCATCTGGTTCGACGTCCAGAGCGTGAGCTTGCCGTCCTTCCACGCCGCGGCGGTGGAGTGCGGCTCCATCATCATGTGGCTCTGGTCGGGCGTGGTGTAGCGCTCATCCAGCTTGACCGGCGCCTTGGCGAACGCACCGGCAAAGTCGCCGACGGCGGTGTCGGGCGTGCCGCTCTTGGGCTTGGTCGCCGAGGATTGGGATGCGGCGAGATCGAATCGCCCGGCCGTGCGCGCGTAGTTGACGCGGAGTAGCTTGGCACCGGCGCGTGCCTGCTCGAACGTCTCGGCAACGACGACCGCGACGGCCTGGTCGTAATGCTGGACGTCCGGGCCGGCGAGCATCCGTGCGGTGTGGTTCTTGGCTTTGCCGAGCTTGCCGGCATTCTGGTAGGTGACGACCGCGAGCACACCGGGAGCGGCCTTCGCGTCGGCGTCGTCAATGCTCTCGATCCGGCCCTTGGCGATCGCCGAGCCGAGAATGTAGCCATAGGCGGCGTTCGGCGCGGCATCGTTGCGCTCATAGGCGTAGTGCGCGGTGCCGGTGGTCTTCAGCTTGCCGTCGACGCGATCGAGCGGCTGGCCGAGCACCTTCATCCGGTCGGTCGGGTTCGCCGTGGCGGGGGTATCGAACTTCATGGGCGTCAGGCCTTCGCTTCTTCGAACACGGCGCCGATGGTGCGTTCGACCAACGGCAGCTTGAACGCGTTCTGTGATGTGGTGCGGGCGCCGGCGAGGACTGCCGATGCGGTCGCCTTGGCGCCATTCGGCATCTGTGCCTCGGCAGCTTCGACGCGCCACGGCTTGTGCGCGAGCCCACCGAAGGCGAGCCGGCCACGGCCACCCGGCTGGATTACGGCGGCAACCGAGATCAGCGCGAACGCATAGGACGCACGGTCACGCACCTTCTGGTAGATGTGCGTGCCGCCGATCGGCTTGGGTAGCGTGACGGCGGTAATGAGTTCGCCGGGCGCGAGCGATGTCTCGATGTTCGGCGTTGCACCGGGGAGACGGTGAAAGTCCGCAATCGGGATAGCGCGTGTCTGGCCAGCGGCGTTCACCGTCTCGACGGTCGCGTCGAGCACGCGCATCGCAACGGCCATGTCGCTTGGATGCGTCGCGATGCACGCGTCGCTCGTGCCCATGACCGCAAGGTTGCGGTTGAAGCCGCCGATCGCCGCGCAGCCGCTGCCGGGCTGGCGCTTGTTGCAGGGCTTGGTGGTGTCGTAGAAATACGGGCAGCGCGTTCGCTGGAGCAGGTTGCCCGCGGTCGTCGCCTTGTTGCGGAGCTGGCCCGACGCGCCGGACACCAGCGCGCGGCTGAGCACGCCGTAATCCTTCCGCACGCGCGCATCGGCGGCGAGGTCGGTATTGCGAACCAGAGCACCGACCCGGAGACCGCCCTCCGACGTCGGCGTGATCTTGTCGAGGCCGAGGCCGTTGACGTCGATCAGATGCTGCGGCGTCTCGATCTGAAGCTTCATAAGGTCGAGCAGGTTGGTGCCGCCCGCGATGAACTTCGCGCCGGGCGTGCGAACTGCGGCGCTGGCCGCTTCCTTCGCCGAGGTCGCACGCTCGTAGGTGAAGGCCTTCATGCCGCACGCTCCGTGCCAGCGACGTCGTGGATCGCGTCAATGATGTTCGCATAGGCACCGCAGCGGCAGATGTTGCCGCTCATCCGCTCGCGCAACTCATCGGTGGTGACGGTCGGCTGGGCTGAGATGTCGCCGGTGACGTGGCTGGGGATGCCCGCCTTGATCTCGCCAAGCGTCGCGACCGCCGAGCAGATCTGGCCGGGCGTGCAATAGCCGCACTGGTAACCGTCATGCTTGACGAATGCGGCCTGCATCGCGTGCAGCTTTTCGGGGGTGCCGAGGCCTTCGATCGTCGTGATCTCTTCGCCTTCGTGCATGACCGCGAGCGTCAGGCAGCTGTTGATGCGGCGACCCTCGACGATGACCGTGCACGCACCGCACTGGCCGTGATCGCAGCCCTTCTTGGTGCCGGTAAGCTTCAAATTCTCACGCAGCGCGTCCAGCAACGTGGTCCGCGTATCCACGTTGATCTTGGTCGTGCGACCATTGACCTTGAGCGTCACGGGCATGGTCGGCGGGGCCGCCTGAGCGGTGCCCTGCGTCTGTGCCTGTACCGCAGGTGCTGCCGCCAACGTAGCCGACGCGACACCGCCGGCTATCACGCCACGGCGCGACACCGGAAAACCTTCATCCTGATGCATATAAACCCCTGTATATGTTGGCCTAACGGGTGAAGCGCGGCAAAGTTGCGCTAATAGGCATTTGGTTCCGTGAATTTTGCGTCACGGAGACTTCAGTAGGGTATTGAAATGCGGACAGTTTCTTCCAGCGTATCGGTGCGGCTGTATCACCTCGACGACAGCGGCGAGGGTGGTGCGGCGACGACGCTGTTCTATGGTCCACTCGGGGAGGCCCTGACGATCGCGGCGCAGCAGGAAGAGGATGTGCAGGCGGGGCTGTATCTGGCCACGGAAAACGACGTCGTCTCGTATCTGGATCTTGAGGCCTAGCGCCCACCTTACGATCCTCTCCCGCCAGAGGGAGGTGGCTGGCGCTTGCCAGACGGAGGGGGAGGAAAGGAAAAACCTCTGTTCCGTGTCCTCCCCCTCCGTCACCTCCGGTGCCACCTCCCCCTGGCGGGGAGGGATCAAGTATTAGGTTCCCGGCGTGAAACCGTCATCCCGATCCGGCGGGGTAGGCGCATGTACCTCGCTGCAGATCGAACGAAGCGCACCCTTCATCCCCTCCTCGAAGGTCGGATGGTAGATCGGCAGGTCCAAAACCTCGGTCGCGGTCCATCCGCTCTGAATTGCCCACGCGATCAGGTGAGCGCTATGCTCGACCGCAGGCCCCGCCATGGTCGCACCGGTCAAGCGCCCGTCGCGGCGATCCGCGTAGAACCGCACCAACCCGGCATTGCACGCCTCGACCTTAGCTCGGCCCTGATCGTCATACGACGCGGTACCGATGACACTGTCAGCATCGTCGTCCTTGGCGATCTTGCCGATGACCGCGACGTTCGGGTGCGTGAAGGTGATCGCGAACGGCACGGTGCGCTTGCCCGGCGTTACCTCGGGGTAGCTCGCCGCGTTCCGCCCCGCGATCATGCCCTCCGCCGATGCCTCGTGCAGCACCGCGCGGTCATGGTCCGCGTCGCCGGCGATAAAGATCGGTGCCGTGCCGCACTGCATCGTCTCGGGGTCATAGTCTGGCATGCCATGCTCATCGAGCGTGAGGCCAGTCGTCTCCAGGCCAATGCCTTTGATCCGCGGCGGCCGCCCGGTCGCCACGAGTAGATAGTCAAAGTGCTGCTCGCCCGATGCAGAACCACTCCAGGCCAGCTTGACGCCATCGCCGTCCGGCTCGACCGTCAGTTCGACGCCGAGCAGGATCGGCATCTCGCGCGAGAGGATCGCGTGATACGCCTCGGCGACGTGGCGGTCCTTCAGTCCGCCGATCGTCTCGCCCGTGTCGAACACCATCGTGTCGACGCCGAGCCGCGCCATTGCCTGCGCCAGTTCCAAGCCCAGCGCGCCCGCGCCGACGACGCCCAGCGACTTCGGAAGATCCTTTAGTTCGAAGATGCTCTCGTTTGTCAGCACCCGGTCGCGCACCGCGTCGAACATCTCGGGGATCGCAGGGCTCGATCCGGTCGCGATCACCACTGACTTCGCATGGACCTCGCGGCCGTCACTGAGCGACAGGATCGTCGCGCCCGCAAATTTCGCGCGTGCTTCGATTTTCACCTCCGCGGGCAGCTTGTCGATCGAGGTCTCGACGCCTGCGACGAACGCGTCGCGCTCCTTACGGACCCGCGCCATCACCGCGACGCCGTCGACCTTGCCTGACGCCTCGACGCCGAACACCGACGCGTGCTCGACCGCATACATCGCGTTTCCGGCCGCGATCAACAGCTTGGAGGGCATACATCCCACGCTCGCGCAAGTCGTGCCGCCGAAGCCCTCGTCGATTAGCAACGTCTTGGCGCCGTTGCGACGCGCGCTGCGCTCAGCGGCGAGGCCGGCGGTTCCGGCACCGATGATTGCCACGTCGCAGGTCAGCTTGGTCATAAGTCTCTCCGTTGCCGGAGAATTCCGGGGCCGCGACCGAGGAAACCTTCGATGCCGCCCAGCCGTTCCGCGGTGCAGCACATTCCTAGTCGAAGGACGCTTATGTTAACGCTCCACCATTTGAACTACTCGCGCTCGATCCGCGTGCTGTGGCTGCTCGAAGAGCTCGGTATCGAATACGACCTCGTCAAATACGAGCGTGACGAGAATTTCCGCGCGCCGCCCGAACTGAAGGCGATCCATCCGCTCGGCAAGGCGCCGGTGCTGGTTGACGATGCGCTGACGCTGGCCGAGAGCGCGCCGATCCTGTCATATATCGACGACCGTTACGGCGACCGCCGCTTCTCGCCGCCGATCGACAGCGATGCGGCCGCCGTGCACGACGAGTGGTTGCAATATGTCGAAAGCTCGGCGTCGTTGCCGATCATGATGACGTCGCTCGGCAAGCGGATGGGCGGCCTGCCCGAAGGCCTTGCCAAGTTCACCGGACCCGAAGTGACCAAGACGCTCGACTATATCGGCGCGGGCGTCGGCGATGGCCCGTATCTGATGGGCGAGCAGCTGATGCTGGCCGATATCCAGATGTGCTACATCCTCGCGATCGCCGAGAGCGCCGGATTGCTCAAGGAGCACCCCGACGTCGCGGCGTATCTGGATCGCCTACGCGCCCGTCCCGCGTTCATCGCCGCAACTGAAATCGGTGGCCCGCTGATGCCGGCCCGCCGCTAAACACTACGGAAGGGGGTAACGGTCGCGTTACCCCCCGAAGCTGCGACCACCAAAGCCGCCGCCGAAGCCGCCGCGCGAGATTACCGAACTGCGCGACTGGACGCGGGCAGGGGCTCTCGCGGTGGTCGGCGTGAAAGCGTCGGAGCCTACGCGCGTCCGGCCCGTCACATAGTCCCGGTTGATCCGGCCACCTGCACCACCGTAATAATTGCCGTCGCGGTCGCGGTACATCGGCGCGCCGCGGTTGCCGAAACCTCCGTTGAGCGCCTGCCCGACCAGGAAGCCGGTCAGCAGCGGGGTGAAGAAACTGCCGCCGCTGCCGTTGTTGCGCGGCTCGCACTGCGCGGCGCCGTATTGCTCTTCGCAAGTCTGCCGATCCTGAAACCGTGGCGCGGTCTTCGCGGCATCGGCCTTGGCCTGCTCGAACGCGGTATCACACTGCACCGCCGACAACGCACCCGCCGCGCGGCACTCCTGCACCGAGGCATAGCTCTGCGCCTCGACGGGCTTGCCGCCAACATCGCCATCGCACGCGGTCAGGGAAATGCCCGAGCCTGCGATCAGGCTGGTGAGGACGATCGATCTGGAACGCTTCATCGCTATGCCCCTCAGTTCGTCATGCAGGCGGCGTTGAGGATGCCGACGCACAGCGAGATGCTGCCCATATAGGTCGCCGCCGCGATTTCGCCGCGGACGATCCGGTCGTTGAAGTCGCGCATCACGAAATGCTGGACGATCAGGAACGTGACGATCTGGATCACGCCCGCCAGCAGCGCCCACACCGCGAACTCGAGCAGCGAAACCGTATGCGTCAGCGCAGAGGCGAGCGGCAGGACATAGCCGAGCAGCGCCGCGCCCAGCGTGATCGCCGCGGCGGTGTTGCCTTCGCGGATCAGCGACTTCTCATGATACGGCGTCGCGACCTGATAGACGATCTTGAACAGAATCGTGAACGCCCCCGCCGCGACGAACGCGATCAGGAAGGCAAGCGCGCTGGCGCCGAAGCTGTATTGGTCGATCATGGCATTTCCCCCGGAGCCGTCTACGCGCGACGCTAGGCTCTGAACTCGCCGAGTTCCAGTGCCACGCCCAGCATGATCTCGAACGAGACGTCACCGGACTCGGTCTCCATGTCGATCGCCAACAGCAATTCGCGGCCGTCGTCGCCCGGCAGGTCGCGGCTGAACAGCATGCAGGTCTGGAAGATACGGCGGTCGACGATCCCGTCACGGTCGTCGTGCAGTTCCTCCCAGAACGTCACGGGCTCCTGCTCGCTCGCTTCGGGGCCGAACCATGCGCGGCTGTATTCGGGCAGTCCTTCGGCGGTGAAGGTCCGTGCCTTCAGGCGGCTTTTCCACGCCGGGCGCTCGGCGGCGGACGACGGATAGCTGCTGTCCCAAGGCGCGAACAGCGTGACATCGGTGACGTCCTGCCCATCGCGGTCGTTCGACACCGCCTGGAACATGATGTCGTCGTCGGTGTAGAACCGGTGGACGAAGCCGCCCTCGTTGAGGTCGATCAGTCCCTGTGCGACGATCACCAGCGTATCGCGGTCGAACGGGAAAAGGAGTTCGGACCCGAACCGGCGCCATGCGAGCGGATCCACGGTCACGGTCCGCCCCAGCGTGACGTTGCGGACGACGGGCAGGGCGTTGCCGTCAAGCGCTGGCTTGCGGCCGAACAGGCGATCGAACATGCAATCCTCGCGTGTGGGTGGTTGACGTGCCTCTTAGGCCAAAGCGGGCGGGCTCGCAAAGCGCAACCCCCGTCATCCTGACGAAACACTCTCGTCATCCTGACGAAAGTCAGGACCCAGAGCCGTAAACGCTGCCCTCCGTGACCCTGGGTCCTGACTTTCGTCAGGATGACGGAAGTGGGGAGGGTGGCAGGCGCTCGCGAAAGGCCTATGTGTCTGCGCGAGCGACAAGCACGGGAGTTCTTGCATTGACCGACATCTGGACCGTCCGCAGCCTGAAGGCCGCGCTCGACACGTCCGAGCCCGCGAAAGCCGGCGAATTTTCCGCGCGGATCCTGGAGGGGGCGGACCCGGTGCTCCTGGTGACGATGCACCATCACGGCGACCTCGAACTGTTCGTCAACGTCAGCGAGGCGCAGATCGCATGCTCGACGCTGCTGTGGCCGTGCGACGAGCAGGAGGACCAGCTGGCGTTCAATACCTTCCTGCTGAAGTCGCAGAAGCTGGTACCGCTGTCGAACTTCGGGATCGGCACGGTCGATGGCCGCGATTATTACGAGCTGTTCGGCGAACTTGCGACGTCGAGCCGGCTCGATACCGTGATCATCGAACTGCGCACGCTTGCCGAGAATGCGATCGATGCGGCCACCGACCTGCGCCACGCGCAGATTCCCGCCGCCTGAACTGATACAAACGGAGAGACTGGCATGGCCATCTGGAGCAAGCTTTTCACCCTCGGTCGTGCCGGCGCGCACGAAGCGGGCGCGGCGGTCGTCGATGCGAACGCGCTGCGTATCCTCGACCAGGAAATCCGCGATGCCGACAAGGCGCAAGGCAAGGCACGCGACGATCTCGCAGGGCTGGTAGCGCGTCGTCGTATTCTCGAAACCGAGGTCGAGAGCTTCCGTGCTCAGGCGACCAAGTATGAGGCGTCTGCGCGGATCGCGGTCGAGAAGGGCAACATGGATCTCGCGCGCCAGGTCGCACAGCGGATCGCCGACCTCGAGCAGGACATCGCGCTGAAGTCCCCGCAGGTCGAAGACATGCGCGCCGCCGAGGAGCAGATCCACACCGCCGTCGCGCAGACCGATCGCAAGATCGAGCAGCTCCGCCGCGAGGTCGAGGTCGTCAAGGTCAACGAGTCGGTGCAGAAAGCACAGGCTTCGGTCGCGTCGGGCAGCATGGGCGCGGGTAACAAGCTCGGCTCGGCGGCGGACAGCCTCGCTCGTATTCGTGAACGGCAGGCGATCCGTGGCGAACGGATCAAGGCAGCGGGCGAGTTGGAAGACCGTCGTACCGGCGCCGACCTCGACGAGAAGCTGCGGCTGGCAGGGATTGGGCCGGGGCAGTCGTCGGCGGACGACGTGCTTGCGCGCCTGACAGCACGGAAGACGCCGGAACTCGGCCAGACGCTGCAGATCGGTCAGCGCGACGACTCCAAGACGTCGGACTCCTGATGCGCCGGATCGCGGTCGACCCGCGCGGCGACTGGCGCGAGCGGGCCGACGCGATCGGGTTCGTCTATCACGACACGGATGGCGAACCGTATTGGGACGAGGGTGCGGCGTACGCCTTCACGCTGGCGGAGATCGAGGAGGACCTCGAGCCCGCCGCGGAACAGCTGCATGCGATGTGTCTCGATCTGGTCGACGAGGTGGTCCGCGACCAGCAACTGATGGAACGCCTCGCGATCCCGCGCGAGCAGTGGAACTATGTCGCCGAGACGTGGCGGACGCGCCAGCCGTCGCTCTACGGGCGGTTCGACTTCGCCTATGACGGGACGGGGCCGGCCAAGCTCTACGAGTATAATGCCGACACGCCGACATCGGTGTTCGAATGCGCGACGTTCCAGTGGATGTGGCTGGAGGATCTGCTCGCGAGCGGTGCGTTGCCGGCCGGGACGGACCAGTTCAATAGCCTGTTCGACAAGCTGCGCGAACGCTTCCGTGCGCTGTTCCCGAGCGGCGGCTTCGTCCATTTCGCCGCGGATGCGTCGGCGATCGAGGACCGCCAGACGGTGCGGTTCTTCGAGGATCTGGCGTCGCAGGTCGGGATCGAGCCGAAGTTCGTCGAGATGAAGGATATCGGCCTCGCCGCCGACGGGCGTTTCATCGACACCGATGGATTCGAGGTGCAGGCGGCGTTCAAACTGTACCCTTGGGAGTTCATGCTCCGCGAGCCCTACGCGCCGAACCTGTCGCGTGCCGACGTGCGCTGGATCGAGCCGGCGTGGAAGTCGATCCTGTCGAACAAGGGCATCCTGCCCCTGTTGTGGGAGCGGCATCCCGAGCATCCGAACCTGCTCCCCGCATTCTTCGACGACGATCCCGCTGCGAAGATCCTCGGGCCTAAGTACGTGCGCAAGCCGCTGTTCTCGCGCGAAGGCGCGAACGTCGAGGTGATCGGCGAGAGCGGCCACGACGTGCTCGATCAGGGCTATGGCGCGGAGGGCGCAATCCGCCAAGCCTATGCACCGCCGCCGGTGTTCGACGGCCGGCATCCGGTGATAGGTGCGTGGATGGTCGGCAACGAAGCCGCCGGCATCGGCGTTCGGGAGGATGACACGGTCGTGACGCGCAATCTCGCGCGGTTCGTGCCGCATATCATCGAGGCGAATGATGACTGACGCGCGAGACCTGCCCCCGTTGCCGCCGATGGAACGGCTGGTCGAACTGATGTTCGATGCGGCGCGGACGGGGCGGGACGAGATGATCCCGGCGCTGGTGCAGGCGGGCGTGGATATCGAGGTGACCGATGCGAAGGGCTACACGCCGCTGGTGATCGCCAGCTATAATGGTCAGGCCGAAGCCACCGCGGCTCTGCTCGCGGCAGGCGCGCAGGTCGACGGAGCGGCGGACTCGCGCGGCAACACCGCGCTGATGGGCGTCTGCTTCAAGGGCTATACCGAGATCGTGCAGATCCTGCTCGACGGAGGCGCTGACGTAAACCGGCGCAACGGCGTCGGCCAGACCGCGCTGATGATGGCAGCGCTGGTGAACAAGACGGCGATCATCGACCTGTTAGTGGAGCACGGCGCGGATGCGACGATTGTGGATGCGGCGGGAAACAGCGTGCATTCGCTGGCGGTGTCGCAAGGTAATGCAGCGTTGGCCGAGCGCTTCGCAACGACCAACTAGCCCCCCATTTGTTCACCCGCGAAGGCGGGTGCCCAGACTGGGCACCCGCCTTCGCGGGTGAACAAGCTTACTGGACTTCGTTAGCCATCGACCTCGAGCGCAATTCCGGCATGCGTCTTCGGCAATAACGCCCCGACATGCGCCTCACCCCGAGCCTCGGCCAACCGCATCTGCCGCTCCCGCTCGGCATAGCCCGCCCGCTGAGCCTCGTCCCGCGCATCATGACAGGCCGGGCAACTCACCCCCTCGACATAGCGCGGCGAGGCACGTTCCGCGACACTCACCGGCATCCGGCACGCGTGACAGAGCACATGACTTCCCAACGTGAGCCCATGTCCAACCGCAACGCGCTGATCGAACACGAAACACTCCCCCTCCCACAGACTCTCAGCTTCGGGCACGGTCTCCAGGTATTTCAGGATGCCACCCTTAAGATGGTACACCTCATCCAGCCCCTCGGCCTTCAGGAACGCGGTCGACTTCTCGCATCGTATCCCCCCGGTGCAGAACATCGCGATCTTCGGCGGCGGGCCGTCCCCGACCAGTTCGTCACGATGTTCGCGAAACCAAGCCGGAAAATCCCGGAACGTCCGGGTCTGCGGATCGACCGCGCCGGCAAACGTCCCGACCGCGACCTCGTAGTCGTTGCGCGTGTCGATCACGATCGTCCCCGGATCGGCGATCAGCGCATTCCAATCCTCCGGCTCGACATAATGCCCGACGCCTTCCAGCGGATCGATCGCGGGCTCGCCCATCGTCACGATCTCGCGCTTCAGCCGAACCTTCATCCGGTGGAACGGCATCGTTTCCGCGCGCGATTCCTTCACGTCGAGATCGGCACACCCCGGCAGCGCGAGGATATGCGCGAGGACGGCGTCGATACCCTCTTCGGACCCGGCGATCGTCCCGTTGATCCCCTCGGCGGCAAGCAGCAGCGTTCCCTTCACCCCGTTCGAACAGCAGGCGAGCGCGAGCGGCGGCTGGATCGCGGCGACGTCGGCGAACGGCGTGAAGCGGTACAGCGCCACGACGCGGATGGGCAGGGTTTCGGTCATCGGTTCAACGTGCAGGGGAGGAGGTGCGCTCCCTTAGCGCAAGTCGCCCGCCACGTCAGCCTTCGGTGACGATCATCCCGTCGACCACCGCGACTGGCCAGGGTGTCAGCCGCGTGCCCCCGCACGGTCCGCCGACGCACGCGCCGCTGTCGATCTCGAACAGCCCGGAGTGCCAGCTGCACGCGATCAGGTCGCCGCGCGGCGTGAGATAGTCGTCGAGCACCTGCGCGAGCGGCAGTCCCATGTGCGGGCAGCGATCGACATAGCCGAACACCGCGTCGTCCTTGCGCACGACGAACCCGTGGAAGCGACCAGCGCGCATCTGGAGCACGAAGTTCCGCGCCTTGCCGTCCGCGATCGCGTCGAGCGGTGCGAGCTTGATCCCGCCCGGCGTCGCGGTCAGCCGTTCGCCGTCGCTCATGCGCGGTCGGCGTCCGGCTGCAGGTCGGGGTGCGCGGCGGCGAAGGCGGGGAGGGCGCGGGCGTTGTCAGCAGCGACCTTGAGGTGCGGATAGGGTGAGAGATCGACCGCGAACCGCTCGGCCGAATAGACCTGCGGCACCAGATGGCAATCGGCGATCGTCGGCGTCGCACCAAACGCAAAGCCGTCACCGTAGCGCGCGATCAGCGTCTCGAGCGCAGCGAACCCATCGCCGATCCAGCGCGCGGTCCAGCGGTTCACCGCAGCCTCGTCCGCCCCGAACTCGGTGCGCAAGGCGTTCAGGATGCGGAGATTGTTCACCGGATGGATGTCGCAGGCAATCGTCGCGGCCATCGCACGGACGATCGCCCGGTCATTCGCGCCAACGGGGAGCAGCGGAGGATCGGGACAGGTCTCGTCGATCCATTCGAGGATCGCGGGACTTTGCGTCAAGATCCCGTCGTCAGTCTCCAGCGCCGGCACCAAGCCCTGAGGATTGAGCGCGCGATACCCCGCATCGCGTTGCGCGCCTTTGCGAAGGTCGTGCGTCACCTGCGCGTACTCGACCCCCTTTACGGCCAGCGCGATCCGGACGCGGTAGGCTGTGGTCGAGCGCCAATAACCGTGCAGTGTCAGGCTCACTTCGGCAGGACCGCTTTCGGGAAGTCCGACCAGACCGCGTCGTAATCGAGCTGCGAATGCTCGATCGCATAGGCGGTCGGCTTGTACGGCCAGCAGCTCTCCAGCATGAACGCCATCGTCCCATCGATCTTGTGCGGCTTCAGGTCGGCCGCACTCGCACCCTGCCAGCTCGCCAGATCCGGTCCGTGGCCCGACATCAGATTATGCAGCGAGATCCCCCCCGGCGCGAACCCCTCGGCCTTCGCATCATACGCGCCGGTGATCAGCCCCATCGCCTCGGACATGACGTTGCGGTGGAACCACGGCGGCCGGAACGTCCCCTCGGCGACCATCCAGCGCGGCGGGAAGATCACGAAATCGGCGTTCGCGCGGCCGGGCACGTCGCTCGGCGAGGTCAGCAGCGTGAAGATCGACGGATCGGGATGGTCGAAGCTGACCGTGTTGATCGTATTGAACCGCGACAGGTCGTACCGCCAAGGCGCCAGGTTGCCGTGCCATGCGACGACGTCGAGCGGCGAATGATCGAGCGTGGTGGTCCACAGCGAACCCATGAACTTCTGAACGACCTCGACCGGTTCGTCACGGTCCTCGAACCAGGCGACCGGCGTCTCGAAATCGCGCGGGTTGGCGAGGCCGTTGGCGCCAATCGGGCCAAGATCGGGCAGGCGGAACAGCGCGCCGTGGTTCTCTGCGACATAGCCGCGCGCTTCGCCATCGGGAAGTTCGGCGCGGAAGCGGACGCCGCGGGGGATCAGCGCGATCTGGCCGGGGGCGATGTCGATCCGGCCGAGTTCGGTCAGCAACCGTACTCGTCCAGCCTGTGGCACGAACAGCAACTCGCCGTCCGCATCCATGAAAACGCGGTCGGTCATGTCGGTATTGGCCGCGTAGACGTGGAGTGCGACGCCTTCGAGATCGGCGGGATCGCGGTTGGCGAGCATCGTCGTCATGCCGTCGATCAGGTCGGTATTCGGGGCGGGGGCGGTGATTGCATCCCAGCGCAGGCGGTTCGGCGCGAGCGGCGCGTCGGTGGTTCCGGGCGCGAACCGCTTGGCGCCGGCGTAGCGCTCGAACGGCGGATGCTCGGCGGTCGGGCGCATCCGGTAGAGCCAACTGCGGCGGTTCTCGTGGCGCGGCGCGGTGAACGCTGTGCCGGAGAGCTGCTCGGTATAAAGCCCGAACGCGGGGCGCTGCGGCGAATTGCGGCCGATCGGCAGCGCGCCGGGGATCGCCTCGGTCGATACGTGGTTGCCGAAGCCGGGCTGGTACGCCGCGCTGTCTTCGGTCCGGCCGGCGGTCTCGCCTGCGGCATTGGTCGGCTGGTGGATTGTCATGGCTTCCTCTCCGTCACCTGTTCCGATCAACGCCCGAACCGCCGGCCGTTCAAACTCTTTTCGAACCGCGACCCCGTCGGTCACGGCGAAGCCGCGCCCTATGGGGCGGCTCCGTCCGCGCCGGCCGGTCGACGGCAGCGCCTGCGCGCTGCATCTCGATCGACGCTGCGCTTCGATCCTCGATCAGGCGTCGACGGTAATCACGCCCCGGCGGATCTGGTCGAGCTCGATCGACTCATACAACGCCTGGAAATTGCCGTTGCCGAAGCCCTCGTTCCCCTTGCGCTGGATGATCTCGAAGAAGATCGGCCCGAACATGTTCTCGGTGAAGATCTGCAGCAGCAGCCCCTCCTCGCCGACATTGCCGTCGATCAGGATGCGGTTGCGGCGCAGGCGTTCGAGGTCGTGGCCGTGGTTCGGCACGCGCTTGTCGACCAGCTCGTAATAGGTCTCGATCGTGTCCTGCAGCTTGACGCCGCGCGCGCGCAGCTTCTCGACCGTCTCGAAGATGTCGTCGGTGGTCAGCGCCAGATGCTGGATGCCCTCGCCGTTGTAATCCTTGATGAATTCCTCGATCTGGCTCTTGTCGTCCTGGCTCTCGTTAAGCGGGATGCGGATCGCGCGGTCGGGCGCGATCATCGCCTGGCTGAATAGCCCGGTCGCCTTGCCCTTGATGTCGAAATACTTCTGCTCCTCGAAGCCGAAGATCTGGCCGTAGAATTCGGCCCAGGTCCGCATCTGGCCACGCTTCACGTTGTGCGTGAGGTGATCGAGCAGGTCGAGCCCGACGTTGTTCTCGGCTTCCGCTTCGGCCGCGCCCGGCACCGCATTCCAGTCGTCGTACAAGCTGCCCGCCGAGCCGTGCTTGTCGACCAGATACAGCAGCGAACCGCCAATCCCTTCGAGCACATAGCTACCCTCGCCGAGTGCACCCATGCTGGCATCGACCGCCTTGGCGCCGCGTGCGAGCGCTGCGTCGAACGCTTCCTTGGCGTCATGAACGCGGAACGCCATGCCGCTCGCCGACGGGCCATGATCCGCGCGGAACGCCGCCGCATGGCCACCGTCTTCGCGGTTGAGCAGCAGGTTGATGCGGCCCTGCTTGTAGCGCGTGACGGCCTTGGTCGGGTGGGTCGAGGCGGCGACGAAGCCGAACTGCTCGAACTGCGCGGCCATCCGGTCGGGATCGGGCGAGGTGAACTCGGCGAACTCGAACCCGTCGAGACCCATCGGGTTTACGTCCATATGGTCCATGATCACATCCTGACAGTTGGTATCCGTTGTTACCAATCTGCCGGGTTGAACAACTGGTGTCAATCGTTACGATTTCCACATGGCTCACCGCGCACTCGTCCTGGACGATTTCATCCCGTATCGCCTGTCGATCACCTCGAACCTCGTCAGCGAGGCGGTGGCTGATACGTATGAGGCGCTGTTCGGGTTGACGATCCCGGAGTGGCGGCTGGTGGCGGTTGTCGCCGAGGCGGACGGCATCACGCAGCAGCAGGTCGGCCAGCAGACCCGAATGGACAAGGTGACCGTCAGCCGCGCGGCGATCGCGCTGGTCGAACGCGGGCTGATGCAGCGACATGCGAACCCGGAGGATCGGCGATCGCATCTGTTGAAGCTGACCGACGACGGCCACACGCTCTATGCGTCAGTCGCACCGAAGGCGCTCGATCTGGAGCGGCGCATCTTCGCCGGGTTCTCAGGGGCGGAGGTAGAGCAGTTCGTGGCGATGCTGAGACGGATCGATGCGGTGACAATCGACCTCGTTCAGGACTCCCATGGTGGCGTTGGCGACCAGAGACCGCGCAGGTAATCGAGTAGCGCAGCGGTGCCCGACGACACCGGTCCGCGTGCATGGACCGCGTAGATGCCGACATTTGCCAATCCGGCGAGTTCAGGCAGGACGCGCACGAGTCGGCCGCTCGCAAGGTCCGCGCTGACATCCCATAGCGAGCGCAGCGCGATGCCGACGCCGGCCAGCGTGAGTTCGCGGACGACCTCGCTCGAGTTGGTCGCGACATGGCTGGAGCGATCGATCGTGACGTCGCCACCGGGGCCGGTAAGCCGCCGCGGCATCTGGCCCTTCGCTGCGAGCAGGCGGTGTTCCATAAGATCGGCCGCGTCGCGCGGCGCACTGTAGCTCGGAGCAGCGCACAGGACACGACGGCTGTCGGCGAGGCGATGGCCGGTCAGAGTTGGCGGCACGGCCGGAGCTATCCGGATCGCAAGATCCAGCCGGTCGCCGATCACATCCGAGAAGCCGTCCGACAGGTCGAGATCGAGTTCGATTGCCGGATACGCGTCGAGGAACGGTTTCAGGTGCGGCGCGATGTGGAGGCGACCGAACGAGGTGGGTGCGCTGACCCGTAGTGGGCCGGCCGGCGTATCCGTACGGTCCGACACGCGCGCCTCGGCGTCGCGGATCGCGGCGAGGATCTCCACCATGTCGCGGTGATAGGCGGCACCGCGTGCGGTGAGGTCGAGCCGCCGCGTCGTCCGGTTGAGCAACCGCACGCCCAGCCGGGCCTCCAGCCGCGCGATGCGTTTCGAGACCATCGCCGGCGAGATACCCATCGAACGCCCCGCCGCGCTGAGGCTGGCGGTGCGGACGACCTCGGCGAATAGGACGATGTCGGTATCCATTCGTTCTCCAGGCGATCAACAGCTTTCCGTTTATGATGTCTAGTGGCGAAGGTGGCGGGCGTCTATCGTGCGGTCAAAGCATAGGAGTGCAGCATGGCCGAGATGATCGAAAAGGCAGGTCTGAAGATCGCCGCATCGCTCGTGGACTTCATAGAGACACAGGCGTTGCCGGGGACGGGTCTCGACGCCGCCGCGTTCTGGCAAGGCGTGTCCGATATCTACGCCCGGTTCGCGCCGGAAAACGCCGCGCTGCTCGCGGTTCGCGACGACCTTCAGGCCAAGATCGATGCCTGGCACGAAGCCCGCGCCGGCAAGCCGATCGACCAGGCCGAGTATCAGGCGTTCCTGCGCGAGATCGGCTATCTGGTCGACGAGCCTGCGCCGTTCGCGGTCGCTCCGACCAATGTCGATGCGGAGGTCGCCTCGCTCGCTGGTGCGCAGTTGGTGGTCCCGATTCTCAACGCGCGCTTCCTGCTGAACGCGGCGAACGCGCGTTGGGGGAGCTTGTACGATGCGCTCTACGGCACGGATGCAATCCCGGGCGCGGCGTCCGGCAAGGGCTATGACGCCGCCCGAGGCGCGCAGGTGATCGCGTGGGCGAAGGCGTTCCTGGATGACGCTGTGCCTCTGGCGATCGGGTCATGGACCAACTGGACCGGCGGGACGCCGCAGCTTGCCGATCCGAGTCAGATCGTCGGGCATGCGGGCGACAATATCCTGTTGAATCACAACGGCCTCCACATCGAGCTTGTGATCGATTCTCAGCATCCAATCGGTCGCGACGACCCTGCGAACCTCGCTGACGTCGTACTCGAATCTGCGCTCAGTACGATCGCCGATCTCGAGGATTCGGTCGCCGCGGTCGATGCCGAGGACAAGGTGGCCGCCTATGCCAACTGGCTCGGGCTGATGAAGGGCGACCTGACAGCCAGCTTCGACAAGGGCGGGCACTCAGTCACGCGCAGGCTCGAACCGGACCGCCACTACACCGCCCCCGACGGCAGGGCGTTCACGCTCCCCGGCCGCAGCCTGATGTTCGTCCGCAATGTCGGCCACCTGATGACCACGCCTGCGATCCTTCTCGCTGACGGCAGCGAGGCGCCCGAGGGTATCCTCGACGGCATCGTCACGTCGCTCATCGCGCTGCACGATCGGAACGGCACGGGACCGATCCGCAACAGCCGCGCGGGCTCGATCTACATCGTCAAGCCGAAGATGCACGGCCCCGACGAAGCCGCGTTCACCAACCGGCTATTCGACGCGATCGAGGACCTGCTCGGTCTCGCGCGCCATACGATCAAGGTCGGCGTGATGGACGAGGAACGGCGGACGTCCGCCAATCTCGCCGCGTGCATCGCCGCGGTGAAGGACCGCGTGGTATTCATCAACACCGGCTTCCTCGATCGGACCGGCGACGAGATGCATACCTCGATGCGGGCCGGGCCGATGATCCGAAAGGGCGAGATGAAGGCCTCGTCGTGGATCAACGCGTATGAGGATCGCAACGTCCAGATCGGGCTCGCCTGCGGGCTCAGCGGCAAGGCGCAGATAGGCAAGGGCATGTGGGCCGCGCCGGACCGGATGGCGGACATGCTCGAGCAGAAGATCGCGCATCCGATGACCGGCGCGAACACCGCGTGGGTGCCGTCACCGACCGCCGCGACGCTGCACGCGACGCATTACCACCGCATCGACGTGTTCGCTCGGCAGGCGGCGCGCAAGGCCGAGCCGATCGCCTCGCTCGATGCGCTGCTGACGATTCCCGTCGCGACCGGGCATAACTGGCAGCCCGACGAGGTGCGCGAGGAAATGGAGAACAATGCGCAGGGGATCCTCGGCTATGTCGTGCGGTGGGTCGACCAGGGTGTCGGCTGTTCGAAGGTACCCGACATCCACGACATAGGCCTGATGGAGGACCGCGCGACGTTGCGGATCAGTTCGCAGCACATGGCGAACTGGCTGCTCCACGGCATCGCCACACCCGACGAAGCGGATGCGGCGCTGCGGCGGATGGCGGCTAAGGTCGATGCGCAGAATGCGGGCGATCCGCTGTACCGGCCGATGGCGGGGCATGAGGAGGAGAGCCTAGCGTTTCAGGCCGCCCGTGCACTCGTGTTCGATGGCCTGACGCAGCCGAGCGGCTATACCGAGCCGCTGCTCCACGCGTTCCGCGCGCGGGCGAAGGAAAGGGACGCTGCCTGATGCCGCTCTACGAGATCGAGGGTAGACGACCGACACTGGCCGACGACGTCTGGATCGCGCCGTCCGCCGACGTGATCGGCGACGCGCGGCTGGGGGAGGGTGCGAGCGTCTGGTTCGGGGCGGTGATCCGCGCGGACAATACGCCCATAGTGGTCGGTGCGCGGACCAATATCCAGGAGGGTGCGATGCTGCACTCGGATCCCGGCGCGCCGCTGACCGTCGGCGAAGGCTGCACGATCGGCCATCACGCGATCCTGCATGGCTGCACGGTCGGCGACAACGTGCTGGTCGGGATGGGCGCGACGATCCTCAACAACGCGGTGATCGGCGAGAATTGCCTGATCGGTGCGAACGCGCTGGTGACGGAGGGGAAGGTGTTCCCGGCCGGCAGCCTGATCGTCGGCGCGCCGGCCAAGGCGGTGCGCGAACTCTCCCCGGAGGCGATTGCGGGGCTGAAGATGTCCGCAGCGTCGTACGCGGCCAAGCAGCGCGTTTACGCCGAGGGCTTGAGACTGGTCGAGGTATAAAATCCTCCCCCGCGAGGGGGAGGATCGTGAAGGCGGAACCCTTAGAAGCTCAGCCGGCCACCGAGCGACAGCACGACGGCCGACGCATCGCGAAGTGCGCCCGAGGTGAGGATGTTCGTCTGTGCGGCGGTGCCGACATAGGCGGCCGTCCTGCGGTCGATCGTGGTGTTTTCGAAATCGACATACTGCGCAGCGGCGTCGAGTGCGATGCGCGAGGTCAGCTGGTACGAACCGCCTGCCGCATAGGTCCAGCGGTCGGCGTCGGGTACGCGGGCATCGCGCAAGCCGTCCTGCGTCGGAGTCTTGGTGCGCTGGACACCCGCGCGGATCGTCGCTTTGGGGGTGACGGCGTAATCGAAGCCGCCCGCGAGGCTCCAGCTGTCCTGATAGTTCTCGGGGATCGCAGTGTTCAGCGGGGCGCCGAGATCGATCGTGTCGAACTTGCTCCAGTTATACGCGACGACCTGTGCGTTGAGCGTCAGCGCGTTGGTGGCACGGATGCGGCCGGCGACGATCACCTGACCCGGCGTGTTGAAGCTCGCCTTGGCGCCATCGATCGAGACGTTCGAGCTTGCCAGCGGGCCGACCAGCCCGGTGATGTTCAGGCTGCCCTTCAGATTGTGGCGGATGCTCGACTTGTAGCTGATGCCGACGGTCGCGAAGTCGTTATGCAGCTGAACGCCTGCGGTCCAGCCGAAGTCCCAGCCGTCACCCTTCAGCTCCTGGAAGCCGTCGGGCAGCGCCGCGGACAGGTTGGGGAGCGCGTTGTTGAGCGTCGCGTCGGTATATTCGACGTTCAGTGCACCACCGACGCGGAGCCAGTCGGTCACCGCGACACCGATTGAGGGCTGGATGTCGATCGTCCGCAGCCGGGTCTTGTCCGCGCTGTAGCGTGCCCAGCTGTTCGCTTCGTAATTAGTGGTGAAGCTGAACGGCGACGTCACCGCGACACCGATCGCGATCCGGTCGGTCAGCGGATAGGCGATCGCGCCCGACGGGACGACACCCTTGTTGATCGGATCGCTCGAGGTGCCGTTGCCGCCGACCGGCGCGTAATTGAACCCGGTTGGCCGGCCGGTCGTCGGCGAGAAGGTCGGGCGGCCGATGAGCGTGCCGGTGTCGACCACGTCGCCCTTGGGCAGGATCGCGCTCGCGCTCAGCGTCGCGCTGCCGTCGCGGATACCGGCGATCGCAGCCGGGTTCCACCACAGCGAGTCAGGGCCGGTATCGGCGCCTTCGCCCGAGAATGCGCGACCGGCGCCACGCGCGGACTGCGCCTGGAGATAGAAGGCGTCGGCATAGGCGGTGCTGGCGAATCCGAAAGCGGACACGAGCGCGGATACCGCGAGAAGTGGAGCCTTGGTGCGAAACATCATGGATAAGGTCCTGAAAGCTGTACTGATAATGAAGAGGCGGAGGCGTTGCCTCAGCGCACGCGCGTCCAGGTCTGGGTCTTGCAGAGCGGGAAGAAGACGCAGCCGCGCAGCTTCAGCTGGTTCGCACCGAGCGGCGTGATCTTGCCGCTATAGGTCTTGCCGTCCTCGGCATTGTAGACTTGGCCGCTGTTCCAGACGCCGTCCGAGTCCGACTTGAAGCCGCTCAGCATCTGCATCCCCTGGATCGGGCGATTGCGCAGCGCGGTGTTCGAATTGTTCGCATCCTTCATCGAAGGATTGGCGCGCAGCGCGTCGGAGGTGAGGATCTTGCCGCAGATCGACGGGCCACAGCGGGCGATCTCGACGATGGCGTTGTGCGTCTCGGTTTTCCAGCGGCCGATAACGGTCTCGGGCGTGGCGGACGCGCCGGCGAGCAGGGCGGTGGCGATCAACAGGGACATCTTCTATCCTCTCCTAGTGTCGTTAGGCGCGCCGTATGCGTACGGTCGCTAAAATCTCGTAATGTCGGCGACGTTACCGCGACCTCGTTGCCGTATACGGCAGTTGTCGGTCCCGACTAGAATTGTACGAAGACAAGTCAAGTCTTCTTACTGATTCCGGGCGGTGAAAAAGTGTTCATGCGCACGGTGGGCCTCCGCGCAGGCGGAGGCCCAGGATCACGAGCGCAGCGCTGCTTGACCCTGGGCCCCCGCTTTCGCGGGGGAACAGTCTTAGTTGCGGAGTGGCTTGCCGGTCTGGAGCATATGCACGACTCGCGCCTGCGTCCGCGGGTCCTTGACACTTGCCATGAACGCCGCGCGCTCCAGGTCGAGCATCTGGTCCTCGGTCACCGTGTCGACCAGATCCGCCTCACCGCCGGTCAGCACCTCGGCAAGCCGATCCGCGACGACGAGGTCGTAGTCGGTCGCCATGCCCTTCTTGTGAAAGTCCGCGACCGCCATGTTCAGCCCCGTCCGGCCACTCGCGCCCGCAAGGCGGAAGGTCGGCTTCTCCGGCGCGGCATAGCCCTCGACCAGCGACAGCGCCTTGGCCTTCGCATCCGCGAGCAACCGATCGCGGTTCATCGTGATGCCGTCGGCCTTGCGCAGGATCATCATCTCCTTCGCCTCCGCCGCCGACTTCGCGACCTGCGCGGTGGAAACCGCCTGGAACACCTTGGTCAGCGCCGGCATCGGCCCGTTCGGTAGCGTCCGCGACTTGGTCCAGCGGTCGAGCATCTCGCCATTGCCGCCCCAGCCGGGGACGAGCCCGACGCCGCACTCGACGAGACCCGCATAGGTCTCGGCATGCGCCTGCACCGCGTCCGAGTGGAGGAGCACCTCGCACCCGCCGCCGAGCGCGAGTCCCGCGGGGGCGCTGACGACCGGGAAGGGCGCGTATTTGAGCGCCTTGTACGCCTGCTGCCCGCCCGCGACGCTGGCCTCGACCATGTCCCAAAGGCCCGCCCCGACCGCGAACATCGCCGCGCCAAGGTTCGCACCCGCCGAGAAGTTCGACGCCTCGTTATACACCACCAGCGCCTTGAAACGCTCGCGGACGACCGGGATCGCCTCGTTGATCAACGCCACGACCTGATCGTCGAGCGCATTCATCTTGGTGTGGAACTCGAGCGCCGCGACGCCGTCGCCGACATCCCAGAGCGACGCCGACAGGTTCGTGAGGATCGGCTGCGAGCGAAGCTTGATGTCCTCCAGCAGTTCGACGCCGTCCGCGCGCGGCACGTCGGCATACTCACCGTCCGCAGTGAGATACTGACGCCGGCCGTTCTCGACACGGTAGAACGGTCGATCGCCCGCGGTCGTCAGAATCGCCGGAACGTCGCGACCTTCCTTGGCGAGGCGCGCGGCGAGGAGACCCGGCCCCATCCGGTCGATCAGCTCGAACGGCCCGTATTTCCAGTTATAGCCGAGCTTCATCGCGTCATCGATCGCGACGATATCGTCCGCCGCCTCGCCAACGAGCATTGCCGCGTAGGACAGCGTGTTGCCGAGAATCGACCAGGCATAGGTGCCGATCTTGCCCGGCTCCGCGATCAGCGCCGCGAGATCCCTGCCGGTCTTGCCGGGCAACTCCACCGGCTTGGCTTCCGCACGGTAATCGCCGGTCGCGAGGTCGAGCGACAGCTTTGTCCGGGTCGCCTTGTCGAAGCGATAGAACCCACCCTTGCCCTTGCGGCCGGTGAACCCTTCCGCGATCATCTTGTCGACCAGCGGCAGGGGACGCACCGTATCGAAATACGGATCGCCGGCCGGCAGCGTGGACGACAGGCTCTTAGACAGCAACGGCATCAGATCGACGCCGACGAGATCGACCAGCCCGAAGATGCCCGTCTTCGGCACGCCCATCGGACGGCCGCCGATCTGGTCGGCCTCCTCGACGGTCAGCCCTTGGTCCATCGCCGCATTGATCGCGATCGCCAGCCAGTAGGTGCCGATGCGGTTGGCGATGAACCCCGGCGTGTCCTTCGCACGGACGATCCGCTTGCCCATGAAGCGATCGACGAAATCCTCGACCTTCTCAGCGACAGCGACGTCGGTATGCTCACCACGGACGATCTCGACCAGCCGCATGTAGCGCGGCGGGTTGAAGAAGTGCGTGATGAGGAAGTCGGCCTTGAACTGGTCAGACCGCCCCTCGACGAGGTTGCCGAGCGGGATCGTCGAGGTGTTCGACGAGACCGCGGCGCCCGGACGCTTGAGCGCCTCGAGCTTGGCATACAGCGCCTGCTTGATGTCGAGCCGCTCGACGATCGCCTCGACGATCCAGTCGCACTCGGCGACCCGGTCGAGATGATCGTCGATATTGCCCGTCTCGACCAGCTTGGCCGCACGCTTCGACATGAAGGGGGCGGGGTCGGTCTTGAGCATCTTGGCGACCGCGCCCTTGGCCACCGCATCGCGGTCATCACCTTCGCGGGGGACGATGTCGAGCAATAGAACCGGGATGCCAGCATTGGCGACCTGCGCGGCAATGCCCGCGCCCATTACGCCTGCGCCGATGACGCAGACCTTTTTCACAGCATCGACCATCATGCGCGCTCCAGCACCGTAGCGATGCCCTGACCGCCGCCGATGCACTGGGTGGCGAGCGCGTAGCGGCCGCCCTCGCGCGCCAGCAGCGACGCCGCCTTGCCGACGATCCGCGCGCCTGTCGCGCCGAGCGGATGACCGATCGCGATCGCGCCGCCATCGAGGTTGATCGTCTCGTCCTTCAGCCCGAGATCGCGGATGCAGGCGATCGCCTGGCTCGCGAACGCCTCGTTGATCTCGACCACGTCGAGGTCGGCGACGGTGATCCCGGCACGCTCCAGCGCCTTCTTCGACGCACCGATCGGGCCGAGCCCCATCGTCTCGGGCGCGCAACCCGACACGCCGATCGACTTGATCCGCGCGAGGATCGTAAGGCCGTGCTTCTTGGCGAACTCTTCCGAGGTCACCAGCACTGCCGACGCACCATCGGTCAGCGGCGAGGACGTGCCGGCGGTCACCGAACCCTCCGCGCTGAATGCAGGCTTCAGGCCGGCGAGCGCTTCGGTGGTCGTGCCGGCGCGGATCGTGCCGTCCTGACTGACCGGACCCGCCTTAGTCTGGATCGTCACGATCTCGTCCGACAGCCGGCCATCGGCACGCGCCGCAGCGGCCTTGTCTTGGCTCTTAACCGCGAAAGCGTCCTGCTCGGCGCGCGTGATCTGGTATTGCCGCGCGACGTTCTCGGCGGTCTCGCCCATGCCCATGTACGCGCCGGCGCTCTTCTTCGCGAGCTCGGGATTGGGCAGGGGGTTGTAGCCGCCCATCGGCACGCGGCTCATCGATTCGAGGCCGGCGCAGATGAACGCCTCGCCTGCGCCGACCGCGATCTGGCCATATGCGATGTGGATCGCGCTCATCGACGATCCGCAGAACCGGTTGACCGTCATGCCGCCAACCGAGATCGGCAGGTCGGCGATCTGCGCGATCAGCTTGGCGACGTTGAGGCCCTGTTCACCCTCGGGGAACGCGCAGCCGAGGATGATGTCCTCGATCTCGGCGGGATCGACGCCGGTCTTATCGAGCAATCCGCGAATCGTCTGCGCGGCGAGATCGTCCGGACGGATGCGGGCGAGCTCGCCCTTGCCGGCGAGGTGGAACGGCGAACGGGCGTACCCGGCGATGACGACGTTGGTCACGATGATCCTCTCATATTGCGGTCGACCCGGTTAACGCTTGCGGGTTACCCTTAAGGTGCGATACCTCACCTTTACGTCAAGGTGAAGCGGCCGACAATATGGCTTACGCACACCATGTTATGGAGAGCGAGATGCAGGACACTTCCGGGGGCAAGGCGATCGGCGTACCGTTGCTGGGCGAGCCGCGGCTGCTGGGCGACATGCTCGATCTGTCGGTGCAGCGTTTCGGGTCGCGCAACGTGCTCGACTTCATGGGCCGGACGCTGACCTATGCCGCGCTCGGCGAGTCGGTCGACCGGGCGGCGAAGGGGCTCCAGGATCTGGGCGTCGTGACGGGTACGCGTGTCGCGCTATGCCTGCCGAACACGCCCTATTATCCGATCCTGTTCTTTGCGATCCTCAAGGCCGGCGGGGTCGTCGTTAACGTCAATCCGCTCTATGTCGAGCGCGAGCTGGCGCATCTGCTCGAGGACTCGGGCGCGACGATCATCGCCACCTGCGACATCGCCGAGATCCACGCGCGCGTGCTCAAGGTCGCGGGGCAGATGGGCGTGAAGCACGTCATCACCTGCCCGATCGCCGGCGCGCTGCCGACGCTGAAGTCGATCGCCTACCGCATCTTCAAGCGCGCCGAGATTGGTCATGCGCCCAGCGATGCACGGCATTCGACGTTCGATGCGCTGCTCAAAGCGAAGGGCACGCCTGCTCCGGTCACTGTTTCCCCGGACGAGGTTGCGGTGCTGCAATATACAGGCGGCACCACCGGCGAGCCCAAGGCGGCGATGCTCAGCCACGCGAACCTCGTCGCGAACGCCGATGCGATGGTGGTGTTCGTCGGCGGCGAGCAGCCGCAACAGGACCGTGTGCTCGGCGCGCTGCCGCTGTTCCACGTGTTCGCGCTGACCACCGTGCTGACCTATTCGATCCGCACCGGGGCGGAGATGATCCTGCTGCCGCGGTTCGAACTCGGAGCGCTGCTGAAAACGATCGCGCGCACCAAGCCGAGCTATTTCCCTGCGGTACCGACGATCTACGCGGCGATCACCACGGCTGCCGAGACGCAGAAGATCGACCTGTCCTCGATCCACGCCTGCATCTCGGGCGGGGCGCCGCTGCCCGCCGAGGTTCGCACCGCGTTCGAGGCCGCTACGGGCTCCAAGCTGGTCGAAGGCTATGGCCTGTCGGAAGCCTCGCCGATCATCACCTGCAATCCGATCGACGGGCTGATCAAGCCGGGTTCGGCGGGCTTGCCGTTCCCAGGCACCACGATCGAAATTCGCGACCGTGAGGATCCGACCCGCCTGCTGCCGATCGGCGAGAATGGCGAGATCTGCGCGCGCGGTCCCCAGATCACGCAGGGCTATTGGCACAAGCCCGCCGCCACCGCCGATCTGTTTGCGGATGGTGCGCTGCGCACCGGTGACGTCGGGCATCTCGATGCGGACGGCTATCTGTTCATCGTCGACCGGATCAAGGACCTGATCCTCGCCGGCGGCTACAACGTTTACCCGCGCGTGATCGAGGAGGCGCTGTACGAACACCCCGCGGTGCTCGAAGCGGTGGTGATCGGCGTGCCCGACAAATACCGCGGCCAGGCCCCCAAGGCGTTCGTCGTGTTGGCCGAAGGTGCGGTCGCTACCCCGCTCGAACTGCGCGATTTTCTCCGCGACAAGATCAGCAAGATCGAGCTTCCCCGCGAGGTCGAAATCCGCGACAGTCTCCCCAAGACGCTGATCGGCAAGCTATCCAAAAAGGAACTTGTCGCTGAAGAGACCGCAAAGGCGGCGGCGTCGGAGGCGAGGGGAGTGGACGCGTGAACGACCGACAGGACGATCTTACCGGCATACAGGAAGTCTCGCGCATGCTCGGCGTGAGCGCGCGAACGTTGCGGTTCTACGAGGACAAGGGGCTGATCGAGCCCTGCCGGATCGGCACGACGCGGGTCTACACGCGGCGCGAAGTGGCCCGGATGCAGTTGATCCTGCGTGGGAAGCGGTTGGGTTTCACGCTGCGGGACATTGAGGAGTTCCTCGACCTCTATGACGCCGATCCGCAGCATGTAGAGCAGATGCGTGCGCTGGCGGAACGGTGTCGCCAGCGGATCGACCTGCTGGATGCGCAGCGCGAAGCGATCGTCCAGACGCGGGATGAGCTTGAGAAGATCGAGCAGGAGGCTCTCGCGCGGATCCCGGCGGGGACGGTCTAGGCCCACGAGACGCGACCGCCCTGAAACTGCACCACCCATTGAAACTGCCCCACCCCGGCGAAGGCCGGGGCCCAGTTGGAGAGGTGGCAATAACGAAGCGCAGCGCCAATCAGCAACGTCTCCCAACTGGACCCCGGCCTCCGCCGGGGCGGGGTTTTTCGGTGTGATCGAGGGACACTAAAATCCTCACCCGCCAGGGGGAGGTGGCTGGCACTTGCCAGACGGAGGGGGAGGACACGGAAACTGATGTTCCGTGTCCTCCCCCTCCGCCACCTTCGGTGCCACCCCCCCCTTGCGGGGGAGGATCGCAAGTCCGCCGCGACTCTTAAAGCCCCACGACACCCCCATCGGTCTTCGTGATCACGATCGTTGAGGACCGCGGCCGCGAGGGAGTCGTCACCGCACCCGCCTGGTTGGCTGGCCAGCTGCTGGTGATGTTCGTCGGCCCACCATTCTCGCCGGGATGCTGGATGTTGACGAACAGCGACCGGCCGTCCGGCGTCGTATGGATACCGGTGATCTCGCACTCCTTCGGCCCGACCAGGAAGCGGCGAAGGGCTGCCCCCGGTGCCTTGCCGATCCGCGTCGTCACCGAGCCGGTTGCCGTACCGATCGTGTTGGTTACCGTCCGCGTACCGCCATCGTTGACGATCCCCGGCACCGACGCGAGCAGCATGCAGTTGGTAACGTCCGTAAATGCGCCGTCGTCGGTCTCGATCCACATGACCGGCGCGATCGTCCCCGAGGCATTGCTCGGCAGGCCGAACCACAAGCCGTCGGGCGACGAGAAGTCGTTGGTCGCGTCGAGACCCGACAGGTTGATGTTGGTCGCATCCAGATCGGAACCGGCACCGAACGCGTAGATGTCCCAAGCGAACGTCGTTGCCTCGGACGTGTCACCGGTCTCGCGCAGGCGGATGATGTGGCCGTTGGCGTTACCCGTGGTCTGGCCGCCCGTGGTCTTGGGATCGACATAGGCGCGCGGGTTGGGCGCGTCCGCGGTAGCCACCGTGCGCGACGAGTTGTTGGTAAGCGTGCAATACATCTCGCCGGTCGCCGGATTGACTGCGGTCCACTCCGGACGATCCATCCGGGTCGCACCCAGTGCATCCGCCGCCAGCCGCGTGTTGATCAACACATCGACCTGGCTGGCGAACGGATAGGCTGCGTTGGCCGAGGTGAGGGGCCCTTGGCCGAACACCAGTGGGAGCCACTGGCCGCTGCCATCCGCCGCCAGCTTCGCAACGTAAAGTGTTCCAGCATCGAGATATTTGTCGCCGATCGCGAGGCGGTTCCCTGCCGTCGCATCCGCTGCGGACCACGGCGTTGCCGACACGAACTTGTAGATATACTCGTTCTGCGCGTCGTCGCCCATGTAGAAGGCCGGCTTTACGCCCGCGATCGTCCGGCCGATCTCGCAGCCTTCATGGTTCATGCGACCGAGCGCGGTCCGCTTGCGCGGAGTCGAGGCTGCGTCGAACGGGTCGATCTCGACCACCCAGCCATATTGAAAGATTTCGTTGCGGAAATCGCCCGTGCCGTCGGCAGGCGCGCTGGCCTGTGCGGTGATGTTCCAGCGCGAATAGATCGTGCTGGTCGTGTCGGCTGGCGTGACCGTCGACCACCCATAGTTACCGCCGGTGTTGCTCTCGCCCTTGCCGTAGCGGGTGAGTGAAGTGTTCGCCTTCACGCCGACGGGTCCGGAGGCCGCACGTCGTGCCGCGTCGCCGACCTCGCGACGGAAATAGCCGACCCAGTTCTCTTCGTTCGTCAGGTATGTGTGCCAAGGCATTGTACCGTTGGCACAATTGTTGATCGTGCCGCGGCCCGTGGTGCCATCCGGCGAGTAGCGCGTCTTGAGGCTCTCGGCACCACGCACCGGGCCCGAGAAGCTCATCGGCGTCAGCGGTGTGATGCGGCGATTGAAGGACGAGGCGGTCGTGTAGCTCCAGGCGGCGCCGCGGTTGACCTCGATCACCGATACGCCGTGGCACTCCATTTCCTTCAGCGCTTCGGCTTCGGGGCGGACGCCTGCGGTCGTGGTCGGGCCGTTCGGATGCAGATAGGCTTGCGTGATGTTCTCGTGGTTGAGCACGAGCAGGCCGCGCGTGTTGCCGTTCACGTCGGGCGTTCCGGTGGCCGACATGCCGAAATAGCTCATGCCGTCATGATGATCGCCCGCGCGCTTCGAGAAGGTCGCGTCGGTACCGTCATTGGCATAGGCGCCGACGCCGCTGCCGATCGGATCGCCGAGCCGGTACAAGACCGTGACCGCATAGCCGGCAGGCACTGCAACGACGTCCGCGAGGCTCTTCGCGACGGCCGTGAAGCCCAGCGAGGCCGCGCCGACGGTCACGCTGGTCGTCGCGCTGACCGAACCGCTGGCCGAAACCGCGGTAAACTGGAAGCTGAGCACGGTCCCGGCAGCAGCACCCGGTACGACGAAGGTCGCGGTGGCGGTCGAGGCACCGGCGAGCGTGACGGCGGGGCCGGCGGTCTGGGTCCAGGTCACGCTGTCGACCTGGCCGATCGCTGCGCCGGTCAGCGTCGCGACGCGGCCCGCGGTCGAGCTGCCACCAGCGGTCGCGGTCACCGTGACGGGACTCGAACCGTTGCCGTCATTGTCGTCGTCGCAGCCGGTCAGCAACATGCCGCCGAACACCGCTGCGGCGGTCGCGGACATGCCGCCCATCAAGGTCTGGCGACGCGAGTAGCGCGACTCGATCAGGTCGTTGATGTGCGGGTTGGCGGTCGGGTTGGTATCGATATCGCCGTCGGTATAGATGGTCTCGAACGTCATGCTTGGTCCCCCCGGGGATGGTTGCGTGGTGTGTAACGATGCGTGGAAATCAGAATTTCGCGGCCAGCTCGACGCCGTAGAAGCGTGGCTCGCCGGCGATGTAGGTCGGGATGCCGAAGCCGCCGCCGGTGTTGCCCGCGTCGATCAGGTACCGCTTGTTGGTCGCATTCCGGACGAAGCCGCCGACGCTGTAGCGGCCCTGCGCGAACTCGACCCCGGCGCGGGCGTTGACCAGCGTGTAGCCGGGCGTGCTGATCGCGGGGTTGTTCGGCAGCTCGAAGAACGCCTTGGTGCGGTAGGTGACGCTCGGCGTGGCGTAGACCGTCGCGCCGCCGACCGGCAGGCGAAGGATCACGCCGCCCGACGCGGTCGTGTCCGGCTGAAGACGGAAACGGTTGCCAGCGAATACGCCGTTCGCCGCTTCGTCGCCGATGCCGCCGTCGATGTACGCAAACGTCCCGAATACCGAGAGATACGAGGCGAGCTTCAAATTGCCTTCGAGCTCGACACCGAGGTTCTTGGCCGATCCGGCGCTCTGTGTCGTCGTCACGCCGTTGTTCGTCACCGACACCTGGAAGCCGTCATAGGTCTGGTAGAAGACCGATGCCGCGCCGCTGAACGGGCCGACGCGACCCTTGATGCCGCCTTCGTAGTTCCAGACGTTCTCCTGCGGTACGACCTGCAGGTTGGGACCGACGCCGAACGCGGTGCGCTGAGCGGCTAGCTGGACCACCGGCGAACGGCGCCCCTTGCTGATCGTCGCGTAGAGATTGACCGCGTCGTTGAGCTTCAACAGCGCGTTGAAGCGCGGCAGGATCGCCGTGAAGCTCTTCTCCGCGACGAACTTGTTGCCGTTGGTGTTGGCCGTGCCGAGCAGACTCGACTGGATGCCGAGTGCCGCCAGGATCACCGAGTTCGGCTGGACCGACGAATAGCCCGACTGGCGATCCTCGATCAGGATCCGCGCACCCGCGGTCAGTTCGAGTGCCGGCACCGGGATGTACGTCGCATCGGCGAACACCGAGTAGGTGTCGTTGTTGCCGTAGTTCGTGAATTCCGCGGCGTAAGGTATTGCCGTTGCACGACCACCTGTGAGCGCTGCGGTCGCGCGCGTCGCCGGAACCGTGCCGTTCGGTGCGACGCATCCGGTGCCCGTCGGGATGCCCGCGCCGTTCAGTGCCGCGCGGATCGGCGCATAGGCAGCGGCGACCGAGCAAGCGAGATACGTGCCCTCTTCGGTCGCGAACGGAACGCGCTGGAAGCCGTTCTCGAAGAACGCGTTCCAGCCTACCGAGGCGCGATACTTGGGCCCTTCGAAGGCGAAGCGGCTTTCATGGCTCCACTGGTCGCCCTTCGCGTCTTCGGCGAACTCGAGATACGCGGCGGGCCCACCATCGGCGTCGAACACTTCGAGCGCGTCGAACTTGCGATACCCGTTGACGGTGGTGAAAGTGATCCCCGGCGACAGGTCCGCGGTGATCGTCAGGTTCGCGTCATAGACGTTGCGGTCGAGACCAAGCTTGCGCGCGCCGAGTGCGGTCGCGCTGTACGGCGAGCCCGAGAGTTCGGCGTAACCATAATCGCCGGTCTGGCCGCCGGTCGGCGCGTGCGCACGGCTCTTGAACGCGGTGCCGGGATTGCGCTGTCCGTCATAGGTCAGGACGAGGTCGGCGGTGATGCTGTCGCTCGGACGATAGCGGAGCGAACCGCGGATGCCGCGCTGGTCCTGGCCGTTCAGATCGTCCTGGTCGACGCCGCCCTGGTTCTGGTTCGGCACGTCCGCGTCGCCCGCGATGTTGCGGACGTAACCCTTGCGATATTTATACGCGAAGGCGATGCGGCCGGCGAGGACGTCGTTGCCCGCATTTAGGAAGCCCGACACCTGGGTGCGGTCGAAATTGCCGTACGTGCCGTTGATCGCGCCCGATACGCCGGGCTCTGGCTTGGCCGAGACAAGGCTGATCGCGCCAACCGCAGCCGCAGTACCGAACAGGGTCGCCTGCGGTCCCTTCACGACTTCGATCCGCGAGAGATCGAACAGGTCCTGATACGCGCCCCGCGAACGGCTGATGTCGATACCGTTGTAATAGAGCGTGACGCGCGCGCCCTGCTGCGACGAGCCGTTGTCCGAGGTGATGCCGCGGATCACGAAGCCGGGGTTGTTGGCGCTCTGCTCCTGGATCTGGAGACCGGGGATGTAGGCGGCGACTTCGCTCAGCGAATTGACGCCGATCGACGCCATGCGAGCGCCGGTCAGCGCGGTGACGGTAATGGGGACGTCTTCGATCCGCTGTTCGCGCTTCTGCGCGGTGACGACGATCTCGTCGTCCGACGTTGCGGCTTCGGTTTCGGCAGTGGCTGGCGTGCCGGCTTGTGCGAGCGCCATGGTCGAGCAGGTCGTGGCGAGCGTCGCAACCGCGAGCCGCGTGAAGATACGTGTCATTAAGTCCCCCGTGTCGTTGCCGTCGCACTACGGGGACGAGGTGACGTTTCGATGGCGTCTTCATGAAAGCAAAATGACTATTCCGTAACGACGCTGTCACATCGTTGCCGCCGGGGTGTCTTCGATCGTGGCTAGCAGGCGGGCAACACCCGTTACGAAAGCCCGAGACGATGACGATCAACCGCCGCGATGCGCTTAAGAATGCCCTGAAACTTGCGGGCTCGGGTGCGACCCTCGCGCTCCCCGCAGTAGCGTCACAAGCAGCAGGCACGGCAAAAGCGCGCTTCGATCACGGGGTGGCGAGTGGTGATCCTTCGGTCGACGGCGCCATTCTCTGGACGCGGGCGACACCGGTCGATGCGGCGCAGGCCGGCGATATCGCGCTCACCTGGCACGTTGCGGAGACCGAAGGCGGCAAGCCGATCCGCTCGGGCACGATCAAGGCCCGCGCGGCGCGCGACTTCACCGCGAAGGTGGAGGCGACCGGGCTCCAGCCGGGCCGCGAATATCGCTACTGGTTCGACGCCGCGGACGGCACGCGATCGCCGGTCGGCCGGCTCCGGACGCTGCCGAAGGGCAAGGTCGCCGATGTCGTGATGGCGGTCGTCTCGTGCCAGCTCTACGCAGGCGGGCTATTCAACGCATATGACGCGATCGCCAAGCTCGACCGGCTCGACGCCGTCCTGCACCTCGGCGACTATATCTACGAATACGGCGTCGACGGGTACGGCGCCGACATCGCCAAGAAGATCAATCGTCTAGTCGAGCCGCGTCACGAGATCGTCAGCCTCGCCGACTACCGGATGCGCCACGCGCAGGTGAAGCGCGACGTCGACATGCAGGCAGCGCACGCCCGCGCCGCGTTCATCTGCGTGTGGGACGATCACGAGGTCGCCAACGACGACTGGATGCACGGCGCCGAGAACCACGATCCAAAGACTGAAGGCGACTGGGACGCGCGCAAGGCGGCGGCGATGCAGGCGTATTTCGAATGGATGCCGATCCGGGATCCCAAGCCCGGCCAGCCCTGGGCGGCGATCAACCGGAGCTTCGATTTCGGCGATCTCGCCACGCTGGTGATGGTCGAGACGCGGCTGCTCGCGCGCAGCCATCAGGTCGTGTCGAAGGGCGAGGCGATCACACCCGCCGAGTACGCACCGATGCTGGCCGAACGTGCACGGCCCGATCGCGAACTGCTCGGGCCGGCACAGCTTGCCTGGGTCGAGAAGACGATGGCGGCATCGGCGACGGCGGGAAAGCCCTGGCAGGTGCTGGGCAACCAGATCGTGATGGCGAAGGTCGCGGGGCCCGACATGGAGCGTCAACTCGGGCCGGTCAAATTCGGCGAGACGATGGCGAAGCTGCCGGCGATGTGGCGCGAGCGACTGGCGGCGGGCATCGCTTCGTACCGTGCCGGCATGCCGTTCGGCCTCGACAGTTGGGACGGCTATCCACCAGCGCGCGAACGGCTGTACGCGGCGTTCCGGCGTGCGAAGTCGCGGCCGATCGTGCTGTCGGGCGACAGTCATGCGGCCTGGGCGAACGATCTGCACGACGACGGGGGCAAGCTGGTCGCGGTCGAATTCGGCTGCACCGCGATCACCAGTCCGTCCTACGGTTCGTTGTTGCCGGGTATCGGCACATTGATCGCCGACGCCAACAAGGGCGAAGTGCGGTTCTGCGATCAGGACGCCAAGGGCTTCACGCTGCTGACGCTGACGCCCGAGCATGCGACCGCCGACTTCCGGACGGTGTCGACGGTGTTCGCCAAGCCGTTCACCCAAGCGACCGTGAAGCGGTTTCGTGCACAGGCTGCTCGGCCCGAACTGCCGCTGGAAGAGATCGCCTAAAACGATCCTCCGTTCGAAAAGGATCGGAAACCGGTCGCCGATCGCCAGGGCTACCGCCTGACAATCAAAGTTTTTCCGCCGCAAAGTTCAATCGACTGTCAATTCCCATCCGCTCGGGGGATATTCATTCCATCTGACGGAGATGGGAATGCAGCGAGAGGCTTCGAGTTCGACGGTAGGATGGCCGACCGTCCTTCTGGCAGGTATCGTGTACGGCGGATGGATGGTCGCGACGGCATGGCATGCGGTCATGCCGACGCCGTTGCTGGTGTTGATCGGCGGGTGGCTGCTCGCCTGGCAGGGATCGCTGCAGCACGAGGTCATTCACGGGCATCCGACGCGAATCCGGTGGATCAACGACGCGATCGGGTTTGCTCCGCTGTCGCTGTGGCTGCCCTATCGCCTTTACCGCCGCAGCCATGTCGCGCATCACCGCGCGGAGGTCATCACCGATCCTCGGCATGACCCAGAGTCCCGCTACCGCGTGCAGGGGCGTGGTTTCGCCGCAGTCCTCGGCCGGCTTCAATCCACGCTTTTCGGTCAGATGGTCTTCGGACCTGCGATCTCGGTCGGCCGCTTCTTCCTGCAAGAGACCCGCCGACTGGCGCGCGAACCGGCGCGCGTTGCGCGCGACTGGGCGCCACACCTCGTCGCGGTCGCGCTGGTGCTCTGGTGGCTCGATCATGTCGGTCTTGGCGTCGGCCGTTACGTGCTCTGCTTCGTCTATCCGGGCATGGCGCTGACCATGGTGCGCTCCTACGCCGAACATCGCGCCGATCTCGCAAGCCCTGGTCGCGCCGCCAGCGTCGAGCATGGCGGGCTGCTTGGGCTGCTGTATCTCAACAACAATTTGCATGCCGCACATCACGAGCGGCCGTCGCTCGCCTGGTACCACCTGCCAGCGTACCATCGCCGTAACCGAGCGCGGTTCGCGGAGGCGGGGGCACCGATCTATCAGGGGTATGGCGAGATCGTCCGGCGGTTCGCGTTCAGCGCGCATGACGACATGGTCCATCCCCTCCACCGCGAGCCCGTGTCTTGACGGGCCGGATCGCCTCGCTCGGGATGTACGATCACCCCGCGCAGCATGATGCGAACGACCGGCTGTGGTCGGCGATCGCCGCCGTCCTGCGCGAACGCGGTGTCGCGGAGGTGCCCGATCGGCTCGATCGAACGCGCGACGTCCATGCGACCTGGCGCGATCCGGCGCTGCTGTTCGGTCAGGCCTGTGGTTATCCGTTGATCGCCGATCCGACGCTGGATTTGCGCGTGATCGCGTTCCCGATCTATGCCGGGCGAGAAAGTGGCAGCGTGATCGTGGCGAGAGCGGACGATTCCCGCCGGTCGGTCGAGGCGTTTCGCGGTAGCCGCGCGGCCATCAACGACCGCCAGTCGAACACCGGCATGAACCTGTTCCGCGCGACGGTAGCGCCGTTTGCGGGGCAGGGGGCGTTCTTCGCCGAGGTTGTCGAAACCGGCGCGCATCGAGCCAGCATCGTCGCGGTTGGGACGGGCAAGGGGGACCTCGCGGCGATCGACCGCGTGACCTATGTGGCGCTCGCACGGTTCGAGCCGGCGTTGGTGGCGGACCTGAAGATCGTCGCGCCGAGCCCTGCATCGCCGAGCCTGCCGTTCGTGACCGCGGCCGGGACCGACGCCGAGACGGTGGCGGCGTTGCAAAGCGCGCTCGATCATGTTGCCGCCGATCCCGATCTGGCGGCGGTACGCGAGACGCTGTTCCTCGCCGGGATCGTTCCCGCCGAGCCGGACGCGCTGGCGCCGATATTGACGCTGGAAGCCGAGGCCGTCCGGGCCGGCTATCCCACGCTCCGCTGACATGAAGGATAACGCCGTGTCATCAGTATCCGACCCGATCGACCTCGCTACGACGATCGACGAGCTCCGCAGCGCGCGTCGCGCCTGGCGGCAGGAGCAGGACGGCCGGCATAGCGTCGCGCGGTTTCCGTCGCTGGACGAGACCGGTCGCGCGCTCGACGATCTCGTCGCGGCGCTGTTCCCCGGGCGGCTCGGCATGTTCACAGGCCCGGTCGAGCGCGAGGACGCGTTCGTCGAGACGCGGCTGCGGCAGGCGCTGGAACGGCTGCAACGGCAGGTCGAACGCGAATTCGCCTATTGGCAGGAAGAGGCGGTGCTGTCGTTCGACGTCAGCCATGCGAGCATGATCATCGGCCTGTTCTGCGCGGAACTGGGGCCGATCCGCGAACTGGTCGACGACGATGTCCGCGCGGCATTCCTCGGCGATCCGGCGGCGCGCAGTGCCGACGAGATCCTGATCTGCTACCCCGGCATCGTCGCGATCCTGTACCACCGGATCGCGCACGCGCTCTACGGCCTGGGCGCGCCGATCGTCGCGCGGATCATCTCCGAACTCGCCAACAACCGCACCGGCATCGACATCCACCCGGGCGCGACGATCGGCCGCAGCTTCTTCATCGATCACGGCACCGGTGTCGTGATCGGCGAGACCGCGATCATCGGCGACCGGGTGCAGATCTACCAGCACGTCACGCTCGGCGCGCGCAGTCCGCTCGGCGTGACCGACGTGTCGGCGCGCGAACGGCTCGCGCGGCATCCGATCGTCGAGGACGACGTGGTGATCTATGCCGGCGCGACGATCCTCGGCCGCGTGACGATCGGGCACGGAGCGACGATCGGCGGCAATGTCTGGCTGCTCGAAGACGTTCCTGCCGGCAGCGTGGTCGCACAGCCGACCGCGGTGATCCTGGCGGGCGAGGCTGCCGACCAGTTGCACGAGACGCTACGAGGACGCGGCGCATGATGCGCTTTGCCTGCTGCCGACGGGAGGATGGGCCGCCCAAGCCCGTGATCGGCGTGCTGTGCTGCAACGAGATGGTGGATCGTCCGATCCAGGCGGTCGCCACCCGCTTCGTCGAGCCGCTGGTACGGTACGCCGGTGCCACCGTCCTGTTGGTGCCGGCCGTGGCGGATGCGATGGACACGCGGGCGCTGGCCGGACGGCTCGACGGCCTGTTGCTGACCGGATCGCGGTCGAACGTAGCGGGGGCACGCTACGGCAAGTCGGACGCGGCCGACGACGCTCTCGATCTGGACCGCGATGCGGTGGCGCTCGAACTCGCGGGCCGGATGATCGAGGCGGGGCGGCCGGTGTTCGGTATCTGCCGCGGGTTGCAGGAGCTGAACGTGCTTTTCGGCGGTACGCTGACCGATGCGCTGGACGATGGCCATCACCGGTCGACCGACGACGCGACCGCGTACGAGACGCTGTTCGACCATGTCCACGACGTGACACTGCGATCGGGCGGGATGCTCGCGGCCGCGATCGCCGAGCCCAGCATCTCGGTCACGTCGGTCCACCGGCAGGGTATCGATCGGCTGGGGGAGGGGCTCAGCGTCGAGGCGCATGCGGTTTCGGACGGGCTGGTCGAGGCGTTCTCGGCGCGCCCGTGCGGCGGCGACGTGCTCGCGGTCCAATGGCATCCCGAATGGGACGTTGCAGCCAGCGCATCCAGCCGCGCATTCTTTTCACTTATCGGCCAGTCGCTTGGGACCTATCGGGACCGATGACTGCGACCGCTCGTTTGGTTCGCACGGAGATCGTCGCAGAGCGATCCACTAACAGGGACACTATCATGACTGCTTATCGTACCGCGTTGACACTCGCCGCCTCGACCCTTGCCTTCGCCAGCGCGCATGTCGCTTATGCGCAGGACGTTCCCACGCAAACGGCGACCGCACCTGCCGCCGAGCCTGCGCAAGATCCCGCTGCGGCGCCCGACACGGGAGACGATATCATCGTCACGGGCACCCGCGCGGTTGGTCGGTCGCGGCTCGACAGCGCGTCGCCGGTCGACGTGCTGAGTTCGGCCGCGATCCAGCGCCAGGGGACGACCGAACTGGGCGCGGCGCTTTCGGCGATCGCGCCGTCGATCGATTTCCCGCGGCCGTCCGCCGTCGATGGCACCGACGCGATCCGCCCGGCAACGTTGCGCGGCCTTTCGCCTGACCAGACGCTAGTTCTGGTCAACGGCGTGCGTGGCCATACTGCGGCACTGCTGAACGTCGGCGGTTCGGTCGGGCGCGGCTCGGCTGCGGTCGATCTCAATACGATCCCGACCGTGGCGCTCGACCGTATCGAGGTGCTGCGTGACGGCGCGTCCGCGCAATATGGATCGGATGCGATCGCCGGTGTCGTCAACCTGCGGCTACGCGAGGCACGATCGGGCGGTGGCATGACCGTCAACTACGGCTTCTACAACACGGATATCGACACCGCGCGCGGCAGCCGCAGCACGAATGGCGAGTATGCGTTGACCGTGTCCGGCTGGCAGGGAATCGGCTTTGGCGAGGACGGCTTCCTGACCGTTTCGGGCGAGTATCTGGATCGCCAGGCGACCAACCGCGCCGACTTCGACACGCGCGCGCTGGTAAAAATTCCCGGGACGCCGGGTCGTGTGACCGGTCGCTTCGGCGATCCCAAGGTCGAGCAATACAGCATCTTCGCCAATGCCGGCACGACGCTGAGCGGCACGTGGAAGCTGTACGGCTGGCTCGGCTATCAGGACCGCGACACGCGTAGCGCGGCCTTCCCGCGGCTGCCGCTGGCATCGGACCCGGTAGCCGTCGCGCGACTGGAACTCGCAGGGCTTTCCGACGGCTTCCTGCCGCTGATCAATACCAAGTCGCGCGACATCAACTCGGCGCTCGGGATCAAGGGCGAACTCGCCGACTGGAACGTCGACCTGAACGTCAGCTACGGCCGCAACAAGATCGGTTTCCGCACGCTGGACTCGGCGAACTACGCCTATGGCCGAGCGACCCAGAGGGATTTCTCGGACGGCGCGTTGATCTATGACCAGTACATCGTCGGGCTCGACGTCGATCGCAAGTTTGACGTGTTGCAGGGCGTCAACGTCGCGTTCGGGCTCGAGGGACGCCGCGAAGGGTTCAAGATCCAGTCGGGCGAACTCGCATCCTATGGCTATCCCACCACCGGTTCGGTGACTGGTGCACTGCCGACCGCACCCCCGGGCGCGCAGGGCTTTGGCGGGTTCTCGCCGGACAACGCGATCGAGCGGAGCCGTCGCAACGGCAGCGTCTATCTCGATGTAGAAGCGCAGGTGACGGACAAGTTGCTGCTAGGACTCGCCGGACGCGGTGAGGATTATTCCGATTTCGGCTCGACCGGCACCGGTAAGGTCTCCGCGCGCTATGACTTCGCGCGCTGGTTCGCATTGCGTGGAACGGCATCGACCGGCTTCCGCGCGCCGGCACTACAGCAACAGTATTTCACGTCGGTCGCAACCGTCATTCAAAACGGAAACCCAGTTCAGACCGGAACCTACCCATCGGTAAGCCCCATTGCGGCTAGGCTCGGAGGCCTTCCTCTCGAGCCCGAGAAGTCGACCAATTTTTCGGTGGGCACGGTGATCCGCGCCGGCAGGTTCGAGCTAACCGTCGACGCCTATCGCATCCGCATCCGCAACCAGATCGGCTTGTCGGAAAACCTTGCCGCAGCGGGCAATCCGCAGGTCGCGGCGCTGCTCGCGCCGTTCAACGTGAGTGCGGCACGCTTCTTCATCAACGGGATCGCTTCGACGACAAAGGGCATCGACGCGGTCGCGCATTACCGGCTTCCGACCGATGCCGCCGGGACGTTCGACCTGACGATCGCCGGCAACGTCAACGACGTGAACGTCACCCGCGTGCCGACATCGACCTCGACGCTCAACCCGGCACCGACGCTCTTCGCTCGCAACCGCATCGAGTCGCTGGAGAACGGTACGCCGGGCGAGAAGGTGACCGGGTCGATCGACTGGTCGCTCGACAAGCTCGGCGCACTGGCCCGCGTCACCTATTATGGCGACGTGACGCAGCCGGGCACGACCGCGGCCGGCGACGTGCACAGCGGCAAGCACCTGATCACCGATCTCGAACTTCGTTACCAGGCGAAGAAGGGCGCGCAGATCGGGCTCGGCGTCAGCAACCTGTTCGACGTCTACCCCGATGCTACGAGCATCGCGAACAACCCGACCGGGGTGATCGGCTATCCCTATTACTCGCCGTTCGGGTTCAACGGCCGCTACGTCTACGCACGCGCCGGCCTGAGCTGGTGATTAAATCATAGGCGTACGATAGGGTATTGCGTTCGACCGCATCGCTGGGTAGCTTTCGGTTCCAGGATCGATTTCGCGCATTGCGGTCGTAATTCTGCACTAGTCATCACGGAGACCATTCGATGAAGAAGATCACGATCGTGCCAATGATTGCAGTCCTGGCGCTTGGCCTCGCCGCATGCACGAAGCCCGCATCGACCGAGAACGTTACCGACATTCAGTCGAACACGGTCGTCGAAGAGTCGGACGCGAATCTTTCCGCGGTAGACGGTATCGAGACGAGCAACTCGACGAATCTCGAGAACTCGATCGATTCGAATTCGAGTGGCAACGCGCTCTGATCACGGCTTGAAAATGTAACGGATGGCTTGGTTTGGTAATCGAGCTATCTGTTGAAAACTCGAAAGGCGACGTACTTCTCGTTTTAGGGAATGCGTCGCCTTTTGCATTTTTGAGCGATCGAAACAACTCTTCGAGTCGATGCATTTCGGCGCAATTTATACTCTACTCACCGATGGTAGTGAATAACTCTATTCCTATTTGATAAGTGGGTATTACAACGGGGCAACGTCAAGGCGAAGTGAAGCTCCCTAGACGGAACCTCGTGGTCCAGCGGATCCCTCTGCTGGGCCACCATTTTTGAACGTGAGCTTTGGAAGAGTTCGCGGCCTGCCGGCATCTGACAGGGGCCGTATTCGCTATTAGTCAGCTGGTCTTCGGTACCGCATTGGATCGACGTCCGCGCCAATAGCGGATCGCGGTCATCACCACCGCGACGACGACGGCGAGGATCGCAACGCCCGCCAACTTGTGCTTCGGCATGATGCTGTGGACCGCGTCGAGCAGCGTATCCCCGAACAGATAGCCGATGGCGGTGAACATCACGCCCCAGACAACCGCGGAGATCGCGTTGAGCATCATGAACGTGCGCGCGGGGACGTGCGACGTGCCGATCGCGATCGGACTGATCGTCCGCAGGCCGTAGAGGAAGCGGAAGCCGAGGATGAAGACGGTCGGATGGCGTTCCAGCGTGTCGAGTGCCTTGGCGAAGGCCGGCTTGGCGGCGATCTTGCGAACGCGAGCGGTGTCGCGGTAGCGGCGACCGGCGAGGAAGAAGAGCTGGTCCGCGGCGAACGATCCCGCGACTGCCGCAACTGCGCTGCCCCAGAGCGGTAGCAAATGCTGGTGCGCCAGCACGCCGCCCGTGACGACCGCGGTTTCGCCTTCGAGCCCCGCACCCAGGAATATCGCGGCGAGGCCGTATTGGGCGATGAGCGTTTCGATCGACATCGCCCGCCCTTGCCGCAGCACGGAGTTCTCCGCCAGTATCATTTACCCGCCTCGCTACAGGCGGTTATCGACGTCGATGCAGGCTTCTACCGGCCAAGATAGTCCATCTTGCCGATCGGTACGCCGCGCATCCGCAACAGCGCGTAGGCGGTCGTGACGTGGAAATAGAAATTAGGCAGCACGAACCCGAGCACGTAGCTCTGCCCCGTGAAGTCCAACGTCCGGCTGGGCGTGACGACCGTGACGACAGCGTCTTCCTTGCCGTCGATCGCCTCGCGCGGGACGCCATCCAGGAACGCGAGCGTTGCGGCGATGCGCTGCTGGAGCGCTGCGAAACTCGTCTCGTCGTCGGCCATCGCGACCGTCGGAACGCCACCAAGCCGGACCATTGCGCCCTTGGCCGTGTCACTGGCCCGCTGGACCTGTGCGGTCAGCGGCGCCATGTCGGCGATCAGTCGCGTGCCGAGCATGTCCGCCTCGGCGATGCCGTTCTCCTGCGCATAGGCTTCGCCCGTCTTGAGGATCGCCGAAAGACTGGCGAAACCGCGGCGAAACGCGGGGACGGTGAGGTCATTAAGCTGGGTCATGGACGCAGGCGTAGGCGCGCGATCACGTCCGGTCGAGGAGGAACACGGCAAGCTGATTCCAGGCGGGTTGCTTTGCCGTGACGCCGATCGTGTGCAGCGGACTGCTGGAGGGAAGCGCGACGATGGTCGGTCCAGCATAGTTTGGTCCGAGCAGCTTCAAACCCTGCTTGAGCGCGGTACCGCCGTTGAAGGCGACTGCACGAAGCTTCGGTAATTGGCCGATGAGTGCCACGATGTCGTTACCTTCGACGTCGACGATTGCCGCATCGCTGCTCCCCGCCCGCCGAGCCGAGCCTATTACGTCCCACAGTGCCACGCCGCATGCACGCAACGCCGCCAGCCGATCCTCATAGTCGAGCGTCGCGAGATCGCGTCCGACGACCGGTGACATCAGTTGCCAGAACTGGTTCTGCGGGTGCGCGTAATAGCGCTGGGCAGCCAGTGACCGGTCGCCCGGCAGGCTTCCCAGAACCAGAACCCGCGCTCCAGGATCGAAAATCGGCGGAAACGAGTGCTTGAGCGACATTAAGATCCCCGGACTGTCACGACCGCAAGACTATGCGATACGCCGGTTATAACCTAGGGTCGGCACATATGGTCGCACCACGCGCGGTACGATCACAGGAAGGACTGCCACTTGGCACTGAACGGACAACTACCGGCGCTCGCACGGACCGGTATCGACGGGCTCGACGACATTCTCAATGGGGGGCTGACACCGGACCGGATGTATCTGGTCGAGGGTACGCCTGGCACGGGCAAGACCACGCTCGGGCTTGGCTTCCTGCTCGCCGGCGCTTCGGTCGGCGAGGCGGGGCTGTACATCACGCTGGCCGAGACCGAAGTCGAGCTGCGCGCGGTGGCGCAGACGCACGGCTGGTCGCTGGACCCGCTGACCCTGTTCGAGATGGTGCCGGCCGACGGCCTCGGCGAAGATCACGAACAGACGTTGCTGCATCCAAGCGAGGTCGAGCTCGGCGAGACGATCCGCGACGTGATGGCGAAGGTCGACGAGCTTCGGCCGAAGCGCGTAGTGATCGACAGCCTGTCCGAACTGCGCCTGCTCGCGCAGAGCCCGATCCGCTATCGCCGCCAGATTCTCGCGCTCAAGCACTTCTTCTCGACACGCGCCTGCACCGTGCTGTTCCTCGACGACAAGAGCGGGTCGGGCAGCGATCTCCAGTTGCACAGCATCGCGCACGGCGTCGTCTCGCTCGAACAGACCTTGTCCGGGTTCGGCGCGCAACGTCGACGCCTGCACGTCGTCAAGATGCGCGGCGTTCGGTATCGCGGCGGCTATCACGATTTCGAGATCGAGCGCGGTGGGCTGTGCGTCTACCCACGCCTCGTCGCATCCGAACACGTCATGAAATATTCGGACGAGGCCGTTTCGACCGGCTCGACCGAACTCGATACGTTGCTGGGTGGTGGCTTGATTCCAGGCACCGCGACGTTGCTGACGGGGCCTGCCGGCGTCGGCAAGACGACCGCGTCGGTCCAGTCGGTGATCGCGGCGCTGGAGCGGGGCGAGCGCGCGGCGTACTTTCTGTTCGACGAGCGCTTGCCGACATTGCTGAAGCGCAGTGCATCGCTGGGCATGGACCTGATGCCGTTCGTCGAGAACGGGCAGCTCGAGCTGCGGGCGATCGATCCGGCCGAGATGTCACCGGGCGAGTTCTCCGGCGCGGTGCGGGCTGCGGTCGAACAACACGGCGCTAAGATCGTCGTGATCGACAGCCTCAACGCCTACCTCCAGGCGATGCCGAACGAGCAGTTCCTGATCCTGCAAATGCACGAGATGCTGACGTATCTCGGCCAGAAGGGGATCGTCAGCCTGCTGATCCTCGGCCTGCACGGGATCACCGGCGATGTTCGTTCGGACGTCGACCTGAGTTATCTGTCCGATACGATCGTCCAGCTCCGCTATTTCGAGGCACACGGCGAGGTGAGGCAGGCGATTTCGGTCATCAAGACGCGCACCGCACGGCACGAACGGACGATCCGGGAGTTTCAGATCGGTAGCAACGGATTGCTGGTCGGCGAGCCCCTTCGCGAATTCCAGGGCGTGCTGACGGGTGTTCCGACATTCTCGGGCGAAGGAAAGACGTTGATGGCCAGCCGGATGGGGATCCAGGATATTCGCAGCTGACATGGACGATCGCGTCCTGATCCTGGCGCCGCGTGGGCGTGATGCGGCGATCGCGTCCGACCTGCTTGGCCGCAACGACATCGTCGCCTTCGTCTGTCGCGACCAGGCTGAGTTGCTCGTCGAACTGGCAAAGGGGGCCGGGGCGGTCATGCTGACCGAGGAAGCCCTGATCACGGAGGAAGTCGCATCGCTCGCGGGATGGGTGGCGGCACAACCCAATTGGGCGGATATACAGTTCGTCGTACTTGCGAACGGCACCCGCACACCGCGCAGCGCGCGCGCCACGCAGCGGCTAGCCGATCTCGGCAACGTCCTCCTGCTCGAACGACCACTGCACGCCGAGGCGATGTTGGGCGCGATCCGGTCGGCACTGACGGCGCGACGGCGGCAATATGAATTGCGCGACGTCGCTGTGACGCTCGAACGCGCGGTGCTGGACCGGACCAGTGAGTTGCGATCGGCACGCGAAAGCCTGGAGATCGCGCTTGAGGCTGCGGGTATGGGCAGCTGGGACATCGATCTGACGACCGGGGAGTCGCGACGGACGCTTCGCCACGATGCGATCTACGGGTATCCGGAGGGGCGTGCGGACTGGAACCTGGAGACGTTCCTTAGCCACATCGACGTGAAGCAGCGCGGTATGGTGACGCGCGCGATGACCGACGCCACGCGGACTGGCGTGATCGATGTCGAATATCGCATCGATGCGGCGGACGGAGAGTCGCGCTGGCTCGTCGCCAAAGGGCGAGTCCAGTATGACGATGCCGGCAAGGCGGCGCGGATGACCGGCGTGGTCTCCGACGTCACCGACCGCAAGGAGGCTGACGCGCAACTCGCGCAGGCGCAAAAGATGGACGCGATCGGCCAGCTGACCGGTGGCGTCGCGCATGACTTCAACAACCTGCTGACGCCGATCGTCGGCAGTCTCGACCTGCTCCGCCGGCGGCACAAGGATGACGAGCGTACGCAGCGGATGATCGGCGGCGCGTTGCAGGCGGCGGAGCGGGCCGCGACGTTGACGCAGCGGTTGCTGGCGTTCGCGCGGCGGCAGGCGTTGCAACCGCGCGCCGTCGATATCGGCGCGCTGATCGACGGGTTGGTCGACCTGATGCGGCGCTCGCTCGGGCCGTCGATCGCAGTGACGCTTGAGATTCCGCGACATTTGTCATCGGCGCGCGTCGATCCCAATCAACTCGAACTCGCACTGCTCAACCTCGCGATCAATGCGCGCGATGCTATGCCCGGTGGCGGCAAGCTAACCCTGACGGTAAGCGAAGTCGTCGTCGACGATCGCAACATGGTCGGTCTTGCGCCGGACCGCTACGTACGGATCGCGGCGATCGATACCGGTGTCGGCATGGACCGCGCGACACTGGCCCGCGCGACAGAGCCGTTCTTCTCCACCAAGGGCGTCGGCAAGGGCACCGGGCTGGGGCTGTCGATGGTCCACGGGCTCGCCGCGCAGTCGGGCGGTACGCTTCGCCTGACGAGCGAACCTGGTTCCGGCACGACGGTCGAACTGTGGTTGCCGGCAACCGACGAAATCGCAACCGATGCCGTCGAGAACACCGCCGAGCCCGTCATCGCGAGGCGTGCGGCCAAGGTATTGCTGGTAGACGATGAGGATCTGGTGCGTGCGGCGACCGCCGACATGCTGCGCGACATCGGTTATGTCGTGGTCGAGATGTCCTCCGCCAGCCAAGCCTTGTCGGCGATCCGGTCGGGCGTCGATGCGGACATATTGGTCAGCGATTACCTAATGCCCGGCATGACCGGTGGGCAGCTCATCACCGAACTCTGGTCGTCGGGCAATCGTATCCCTGCTTTGCTCGTGACTGGCTATGCTGCCGCGGGCGAGGACGTTCCCGACGGTGTCACCCGTCTGTCGAAGCCGTTCCGCCAAACCGACCTTGCTGCACGGGTCGACGAGTTGTTGCGCCAGTCGCCTCCGGGTCGCCCCAAGCTGCGCGCGGTCGAGTGATATCGAACCGGGCGAATGCCGCCCGGTTCGATATCCTCCCGAGCTTTAAAAACCCTTCTTCAACGACACGAAGAACTGGCGTGGTGCGCCGGCAAGTAGCGTCTGGTTGTCTCCGCTGGCGGTAAAACCATTCGAGCCGATCGTCGAAATATACTTCTTGTTGGTCAGGTTGGTGACGTTGCCCTCGATCGCGACGCCGTGGAGCGCGCCGTCACCCTCGAAGCGGTAGCCGATGCTGGCATCGACCAGCACGCGGCTCGGCACCGACTGGTCGTTGAGATAGGTGAAGTAGCGCTTGCTCATGTAATCCGCGCCGACCCGGCCGGTGAAGCCCGACTGTTCGAGGACGATCTCGCCCTTGACCATGTGCTTGGGCGTATCGACGACGGTGTCGCCCTTGCGGACCTGGACCGAGCCGGAGGCGTCGGTGACCGTGTCCTGGTATTCCGCGTTGGTGTAGGAATAGCTCGCGAACAGCGAGAGCGGGCGGAACACGCGGTAGTTGGCGGAGACTTCCGCACCATAGGTCCGCACGCTGCCGGCGTTGTTGAGCGTCGGTGCGTTGCCGAGGATGCCGACCCCGTTGGCAAACGCGAGCAAGCGGTTCGAGAAGTCGACATAATAGCCGACCGCCGATGCCTGGAACGGGCCGCTATGCAGGCGGACGCCGCCTTCCGCCGTCTTCGACCGCTCGGGCTTGAGGCGCCCGCGGACGGCGTTGAAGCCGGCCTGCGTCGCCGCGAACGGCCCGGTGGTCGCCGACGAGACGAACGCCCGCATGTTCTCGGTATAATCCGCGAACACTTCCGCCGCCGGTGTCAGCTTGAACAGGATGCCGGCCTGTGGCTGGAACCAGTCCTTGGCCGAGATACGGCCGACCGAGAGCGGCGCGGTCGTATCGGGCAGCATCGTCGCGCTGTTGACGACATAGGCGCCCTTCCACCCGGCGTTGACGATCAGGCGGTCGTTGATAAGCTTCAGCGTGTCCTCGACATGATACTGCATCGTGTCGGTGCCGTATTTGCCGTCCCACTGCGTTGCGTACGAGTTCTTCTGGAACTTCAGCACGTCGCGGTTGGGCGTCGCACTGTCGGTCATGCCGTAGAAGCGCCGGGCCTGCGTGAACGTGTTGGTCTCCAGCCAGCCGCCGATCTCGAAGGTGTTCGCGCCCGTCTCATAGGCGATGTTGCTGAGCGCTCCGCCACGCTTGATGCTGTACTCCGTCGTGCGGAAGCCGAGCGGGCTGGGCGCGGTGATCGCGCTGCCGTCCTGGTTCAGCGCACCCGCCGGGGTCGGCGAATAGGGCGTGATCCACGATCCCTGACCCTTGTTGTTGTGATAATAGCCGGTGGTGGTCATCGTCAGTTCGGGCGTCAGGTTCGCGTCCAGCGTGACGCCGCCAAGGTAATCGCGCCGGACACCGCCGGCATCGAAATACGCATCATCGACAGTGCCGAACCCGGTAGGGAAGGTCGTGCCGACGCCGGCCCACGGCGCGACGAAGCCGACCGACGACCCGTTGTTCGCCTTCGTATACGTCGCGAGCGCACCCTGGTTCTGGTAGGTCTTCGCGATCTGGGGCGCGAGCGGATAGTTGTCGGCGATGTTGTCGTTGCGCAGGCCGCGACGACGGATGATGTCGTAGCTGAGATCCTGGTAATCCTGCTCGCGACGATCGGAGAAGTTCACGAACGCGGACAGGCTGCCGAAGCTGCCCAGATCCTTGACGATCTTGCCGTTCGCCTGATGCTGGCGCTGGACGCCGTCGCCCTTCCACTTGTCGGTCGTCAGGTAGCCGTAGCTCAGATAGCCCTTGAGACCGCCGCCGAGATCGCCGCTGTCGATACGCGCATAGCCACGGTACGTGTTGTCCGACCCATAGGTGCCGCCGCCGGTGACGTTGGCGGTATCGCGGGGCTTGTCGCTGAAGAACTGGATCGTGCCGCCGAGATTGCTGGTCGATGCGGTGCCGAGCGCGCCCGCGCCCTGCGCGACTTCGGTGCGGGCGACGTTCTCGGAAATGATCGCGCGGCTGATGTGCAGTCCGTTGACGTTGCCGTAGCTCATGTCGCCGAGCGGAACGCCGTCGAGCGTGAAGCCGAGCTGGTTCTGATTGAACCCGCGCAGCGAAATCCGGACCGCCCATTCATACGCGCCGAACGGATCGGACGCCTGGAAATTGACGCCGGGGAGCTTCTCGATCGCCTTCAACGGGCTCGAACCGGGGGTGAGGCGCGCGAGATCGACGGCGCTGACGCTCTGGACCTGGCGGCTCTGGCCGAAGCCGAGCACGACGATGTCGGGCGACGTCTCGGGTGCCGGATCAGCCTGAACTTCTGCCGGCGCAGCTACCGGGGTTTCCGGTGCGGACTCCGGGGCGGCCTGGGCAAACGCGGCAGGCGTGGCGAGCGCCGCGAGTGCGACACCGGCGAAAAGCGACGATATGGTCTGCATGATGTCCCCTGAAGCGCGACGGCGCTCAGCGGCCCTTTGCCGATCGACGTGACGCGTCGGCGACAGATCGAAGACGGTTTCAAGACGATCGGCGATATTGTTACGGTAGTGACCCGAATGCCTCGCCCAACGGGAGAGAGAAGGGGCCCGCGGCTACTTAGCCGTGGCAAAGGTGAGGGCACGTGTGCCAGTCACGATAGCCATCACCCCCGCATCATCCGCGCGATCGTCTTCGCCGCCGCCGCACCATAAGGCGGCTTGAGCCCGGCAAGCTTGGCAACGTCCAACTTCGACTGCTTGTAGACAGCCCGCGCATGGCTGAACGTGCGGAAGCCATCGATGCCGTGATACGCACCCATCCCCGACGGTCCGCTGCCGCCGAAGGGCAGGTCCTCCATCGAGACGTGGAAGATCACGTCGTCGAGCGTCACGCCGCCCGAAATCGTCCGGTCCATCACCCGCCGGCGCTCGGTGTCGTCGGTGCCGAAATAATAGAGCGCGAGCGGACGGTCGCGGCGGTTCACCTGCGCGATCGCGTCGTCGATCCCGTCGTAGCGGCGGATCGGCAGGACCGGGCCGAAGATCTCCTCCTGCATCACGATCATGTCGTCGGTCGCGTCGCGGACGATGTGCAGCGGCATCTTTCGCGAGTTGGCGGCGCCGAAATCCTCGTTGGTGGGGTTCACGACCTCGACGGTCGCGCCCTTCGCACGGGCGTCGGCGATCCAGTCGGTGAGGCGCTGGTGGTGGCGATCGTTGACTACCGAAGTGTAGTCGGCGTTGGCGAGCAGGGTGGGGTACATCGCGCTGGCGGCGGCCTTGATGCCGTCGACGACCTTGGCTTCGTCGGCCGAGGGGACGAGCATGTAATCGGGCGCGAGGCAGATTTGCCCGGCGTTCATCATCTTGCCGAGCGTCACGCGCTCGGTCGCGCGCGCGATATCCGCCGACGCCCCGAGGATGACGGGCGACTTGCCGCCCAGTTCGAGCGTGACGGGCGTCAGGTTATCGGCGGCGGCGTGAAGGATGTGGCGACCGATCGCCGTCGCGCCGGTGAAGATGAGATGGTCGAACGGCAGCGCGGCGAACGTCTTCCCGACGTCCGCACCGCCCGAGATGACGACAAATTCGTCCAGCGCGAAATACTTCGGCACGAGGTCCTCGAACAGCGCGGCAGTCGCGGGCGTATACTCACTCGTCTTCGCCATCGCGCGATTGCCCGCGGCCAACACGCCTGCGAGCGGCGCCATGAGCAGGTTCACGGGAAAATTCCACGGCGCGATGATGCCGATGACGCCCTTGGGCTGATATTCGAGCCACGCCCTCGCGCCGAGCAGCCCCAGTGGAAACTGAACCGCGCGCCGCTCCCGCCGCATCCACCGTTCGAGATGCTTCGCGGCGTGTGCGATCGGCGCGAGCGAAGCACCGATATCGGTGATCATCGTCTGCTCGCGGCTACGATGCCCGAAATCCTCCGATACCGCGTCGCAGAACGCCGCAGCATTGTCCCGCACCATCGCCGCCGCGCGCTTGAGCCGGTCGAGGCGCACCGCCTTGGCGACGGGAAGCTCGGCCATGAACGCATCACGCTGCGTGGTGAGGATGGTTTGCATGTCGGTCATCGAAGCGTCCTTTAGAGCTACGGGCTCGAATATATCAGGCTATCAGTTAACTGCTGGAGGTTCGGGCGGCGCATATTGGTGGACGAACCTTAGCGTGAAGCCTGTTTCGCTAGCTGCACGCCGCTTCAAATCGGTGATCCTTTGCTCGAAAAAGAGCAAGGACTCGGTCGTTTTGTCGGGAAGGGTACGCGTTTCGCCGACGGCGTGGATGTGAATGTCGCCCTGATCCCCGTCCATAGGACTGATCGGGACAAAGCCCCCAATCGCGTCTTCGTAGGTTTTGGCGATAGCCCGATACGCATCCATGTTGCCAATTTTTGGCGCGCTCCAGCGGACGGAGCAGGCATGGAAGGGCGGATACTCGATCCACAACGTTGCGCCCTCATCGTTCAGATCCCAAGCACGTGCAGGATCATCACGCATCGTAACCTTTACGTCGGACTTGGACAGTTCTCGTGCTCCTCGTGCTACCATCATGGCCTCGACACCCTTGTCGTCCGGAAAGCGATGGAGACAGAGATCCTCGTACAATTTGGTCAGTCGTAAAAGACGTTCCTCCGCCGCTGGAGTGGTAGTTATCGTCAACAAAGCCAGCAAGAGCGACATAGCTTTCCCCCGTTCACCCCGACAGCGTCCGCCGGGTAGGCCATAGTATCGCAGCTAACCTACACGTTCTCAGGCGCGAGACATCACGCCCCGACCGGGAGGTCCCGGAACGCCTGATCCTTGTCCACGCGGATTTCGCCGGGGAGGCCGAGGACGCGTTCGGCGATGATGTTCTTGAGGATCTCGTCGGTGCCGCCGGCGATGCGGAGGCCCGGCGCCCACATCGTCGCGGCGTGGAACGCACCTTTCAGCGGGGTGAGGGCGGGGTCGGCTATGATGCCGTATTGATCGCCCGCCTCGACCGCGGTGTTGCCGATCGCCTGGAGCTGGTTGGCGGCGACGATCTTGCCGATCGAGCTTTCGGGGCCGGGCACCTGTCCTTTCGACAACGCGGTGATCGTCCGCATCCGGGTGTTGCGCAGGCCCTCCGATTGCACCCACCAGTCGGCGAGCTTCTGGCGGAACGCGGCGTCCTTCAGCAGCGGGCCGTCTGCGCCGCTGGCCTGGGCGGCGAAGGCGAGGATGTCCTCGGGGCCGACCCCGCCGCTCGTACCGATCGCGAGACGCTCGTTCATCAGCGTGAACAGCGCGACCTTCCAGCCGCCATCGACCGGTCCAAGCCGCTGTGCGTCGGCAATCCGGACGTCCTCGAACCACACTTCGTTGAAGCTCGACCCGCCGGACATCTGGTGGATCGGACGGATTTCGATACCCGGCGCCTTCAGGTCGAGCCAGAACATCGTCAGGCCCTGGTGCTTGGGCACGTCGGGGTTGGTGCGGACCAGGACGATGCCGTAGTCGCTGTAGTGCGCGCCCGAGGTCCAGACCTTCTGCCCGTTGATGACCCAGTCGTCGCTGCCGTCCACATTTTTGGCACGCACCGCGCGCGTGCGGATTGCGGCGACGTCGGAGCCGCCGGCGGGTTCGGAGAAAAGCTGCGACCAAATCTCGTCGCCGCGCACCGCGGGGCCAACGAAGCGGTGCTTGGTCGCGTCGTCGGCATAGGCCATTACGGTCGGCACGCACATGCCAAGCCCGATCGTGAAATAGCTGCCGTCAACCGCGTGGCGCGCTTCTTCCTGCCCGAAGATGACGCTTTCGATCGGGGTGCCCCCGCCGCCACCCCATTCCTGCGGCCAGGTGATGCAGGCGTAGCCGCCCGCCGCCTTGCGTGCCTGCCATGCCTTCGCCTTGGCCATATCGTCGGGATAGTGGCCCGCGTCATGCTCGGCGATGTTCGCGTCGAGCCACGCGCGTGCGGCTGCGCGATACGTGGCTTCGGCGTCGCTGTCCTTGAAGTCCATGCTCGTCCTTTCAGGCGGCGTTGCGCATTTCGAGTTGGCCGACGAGACGTTCGCGCCACGCCGCGGGGCTGCCTGCGACGAGCGCGAGCTGGCGCGAGCGGCGGTAATAGAGATGGCAGTCGGACTCCCAGGTGAAGCCCATCCCGCCATGCGTCTGGATGTTTTCCTTCGACGCGAACCAATAGGCGTCGGAGGCGGCGACGCGCGCGGTGGCGGCGGCGAGCGGCAGTTCGGCCGCGCCCGCGTTCAGCGCCCACGCGCCGTAATAGGCGTTCGAGCGCGCGAGTTCGTTCTTCACGTACATGTCGGCGAGCTTGTGCTTGATCGCCTGGTAGCCGCCGATCTGCCGGCCGAAGGCGTAGCGATCGAGCGCGTAGCCCTTCGCCATGTCGAGACAGCGGTCCGCGCCGCCGAGTTGCTCGAACGCGAGGAGCACGGCGGCGCGGTCGAACACCGCCTGCATCGCGGCAATGCCGTCGTCGCTGCCAAGCTTTTCGCAAGGCGCGTCGGTGACGGAGAGGCGGGCGGCGCTGCGGGTTGGGTCGAGTGTTTCGAGGACTTCCGTGGAAACGCCTGCGCCCTTCTCGACGAGATAGAGGCCGTCGCGGGCTAGGACGACGATCAGGTCGGCGACGTCGCCATCGGTGACGGGGATCTTCTCGCCGGTGAGCTTGCCACCGGAAACGGTGGTGTGGATCGAGCGGGCGGTCACCGGGCCGGCGCCTTCCGAGGTAGCGAACGCGCCGATGACGTCGCCCGCCGCGATCCTCGGGAGCCAGCGGACTTTCTGGGTGTCGCTGCCGTACAGCATCAGCGCTTCGGCGACGAAATAGACGGTCGAGGCGAACGGGATCGGCGCGCAGGCTCGCCCGAGTTCCTCGGCGATCGCGCAAAGTTCGATATGGCCAAGGCCCAGTCCGCCAAATTCCTCGGGTATCGCCGCGCCGAGCCAGCCTTGCGCGCCGATCGCTTTCCATAAGTCCGCATCATACGCTTTGGCGGGATCGTCGAGCACCGCGCGGACGCGGTCGCTGCCGCAATGCGCAGCCAGGAACTTGCGCGCCTCGTCCTTGAGGAATTTCTGGTCGTCGGAATAATCGAAGTTCATGCGGACTCCTTAGGCTTCGCCCAATATTCGTCGCGGAGCAGGCGCTTGTAGAGCTTGCCCGTCTCGTGCCGCGGCAGCGTGTCGCGGAAGTCGATCCGGCGCGGCGCTTTCACATGGCTAAGGTTCGCACGGGCGAACGCGCTGAGTTCGGCCGCCAGTTGCGCGCGATCCTCGGTCGGGTCGGCGGGGCAGACGATCGCCACCACCTGTTCGCCCATCTCGTCGTCGGGCGCACCGATCACCGCGACGTCGGCGACCTTCGGATGGGTGACGAGAAGGTTCTCGATCTCGGCGGGATAGATGTTCACGCCGCCCGAGATGATCATGAAGCTCTTGCGGTCGGTGAGGTAGAGGTAGCCCTCCTCGTCGAGCCAGCCGACATCGCCGAGCGTCGTCCAGCCGTGCGCGTTGGCTGCCTCGGCGGTTTTTGCGGGATCGTTGTGATATTCGAACGCGCCGCCGCCCGCGAAATAGACGTCGCCTTCGGAGCGCGCAGGGAGCGCGTTGCCATCCTCGTCGCAGATCATCGTCTGCGCGGTGAGGTTGCGGCCGACCGAGCCCTTGTGCGTCAGCCACTCCGCGCTGGAGATCGCGCAGAAGCCGTTGCCTTCGGTGCCGGCGTAATATTCGCCGATGATCGGCCCCCACCAGTCGATCATCGCCTGCTTGACCGGGAGCGGGCAGGGGGCCGCGGCGTGCCATACCGCCTTCAACGACGACACATCGTAGCGCGCGCGGACGTCTGGCGGGAGTTTGAGCAGGCGGATAAAGTGCGTCGGCACCCATTGCGCGTGCGTGATCCGGTAGCGCTCGATCGCGGCGAGCGCGGCTTGCGGGTCGAAATGCTCCATGACGACGACGGTGCCGCCGACCTGATGCACTGCCATCGACCAGCGCAGCGGCGCCGCGTGGTAGAGCGGCGCGGGCGACAGATAGACCATCTCGGACGTGAACCCGTACAGCCCTTTGCCGAGCATCACGAGTGGCGAGACGTTGGTCCCGAACAGCTCGTCAGACAGCGCGTGTTTCACCCCCTTGGGCTTGCCCGTGGTGCCCGACGAATAGAGCAGGATCCCGCCGGGCGACGGATCAGCAATCGGCGTGGCGGGCTTTGCGTCGCGCGCCGCTTCGTACGCCGCGTACCTGTCGATCGCGCCGTCGACGACGTAGCGGCGCACGTCGTCGAGCATCGGAACCAAGGCCGCTGCCACCTCTGCGCAACCCTTGCTCGCAATCAGCACGCGGCAGTCGCCATCGCGGATGATGTACGCCGCCTCGCTCGCGGTCAGTTTCGACGAGAGACACGTGCAATAGACGCCGGTGCGTTCCGCCGCCCACATCACCTCCAGATAGCGCGGTGAGTTGTCCATCAGCACCGCGATCCCGTCGCCGCGCCTGAGCCCGAGCGACCGGAGCAGGTGCGCGCCCTGGTTCGCGCGTTCGTCGAGGTCGCGATACGTCACCGTCTCGCCCGTCGCCGCCATGATGTAGGCGGGTTTGTCGGGCGTCGTCAGCGCATGCGCGACGGGGTGCATCAGACGCGCTCGATGATGATCGCCGGGGCCATCCCGCCGCCCGCGCACATCGTCACCAGCCCGCGCTTCAGATCGCGGCGTTCGAGTTCGTCCAATATCGTGCCGATCAGGATCGCGCCGGTCGCGCCGATCGGATGGCCGAGCGCGATCGAGCCGCCGTTGACGTTCACCTTGTCGCGGTCGAGCTTCAGGTCGCGGATGAACTTCTCGGCGACCACCGCGAACGCCTCGTTGATCTCCCACAGATCGATGTCGTCGACCGTCAGTCCGGCCTTCGCCAGAACCTTCCGCGCGGCGGGGACGGGGGCGTTGAGCATCAGCGTCGGGTCGTCGCCCATGTTCGCCATCGCGACGATCCGCGCGCGCGGTTTCAGCCCATGCTTGGCGGCGTAATCGGCGCTCGCGAGCAGCACCGCGGCGGCGCCATCGACCACGCCCGACGAATTGCCGGCGTGATGGACGTGCTTGATATCCACGTCGGGATAACGCCGGTTGATCTGCTTGCGATACGTCGTGCCCTTGTCGTCGAGCGGAATGTCGGCAATCCCGGCGAACGACGGACGGAGCGCGGCGAGACCCTCGGCAGTGGTATCGGGCCGCGGATATTCGTCCTTTTCGAGCACCAGCGCACCAGTATCGTCGGTGACAGGCACGAGGCTGCGATCGAACCGCCCTTCGGCGATCGCTACCGCGGCACGGCGCTGGCTTTCCAGCCCAAGAGCTTCGAGCGTTTCGCGGTCGATCCCTTCGATACTGGCGATCGCGTCGGCGCAGATACCCTGGTTCGATTGCGGATGCGCGGCGTCGAGCCGTGCGTTGCCCGAGCCGATGCCGAGCGGCCGCTTGCCCGCCGCCATGTCGTCCTGCATCATCGTCGTAGTCAGCGACATCATCTCGGTGCCGCCGGCGATGACGAGGTCTTCCATCCCGCTCATGATCTGCGCCGCAGCGAAGTTTACCGCGGTAATCCCGCCGCCACAGAACCGGTCGAGCGTCGTCCCGCTCGCCTTGACATCATAGCCCGCGTCGAGCGCCGCCATCCGCCCGAGATCGCCGCTCTGCTCGCCGCGCTGCGTCGAGGTCGACCAGATGATGTCGTCGACATCGGCGGTATCTAGCTTGTTTCGCTCGGCAATCGCCTTCAGGACGGTCGCGGCGAGATGTTGGGGGTGCATGTGCGCAAGCGCGCCCTTGCCGGTCTTGCCGATACCGCGCGGGGTACGGACGGCGTCGATGATCAGTGCCTCGGCCACATCGCTCTCCTGTTGCACCCGCCGGTTCGGTCGTGGTGCCTGATGCCGGATTGCGTCCGGCTTCGGTACGACGTAACATTCGTTATGGGGAATGGCTTGTCAAGCAGGGTATTGTTGGAAGACGGGGCGGCACCACGCGCAGATCTGGCGCCGCGCGACTGGTTGGAAATCGGCTTGCAGTTGCTGAAGAATGGCGGGCTCCGCGCGCTGAAGCTTCGCGGGCTGGCGCAGGCGCTTGGTGCATCGACGGGAAGCTTCTACCATCATTTCAAGGACTTCGATGGGTATCATGCGGCGCTCGCGGGGTATTTCGTCGAAGCGCATATCGATCCGTTGATCGTCACGTTGTCCGCGTCGGGGCTTCCACCGGTAGAGCGCATTCGCGCATTCGCGGATCATGTTCGCGACCACGACATGGCGCAGCTGGCCTTGGCGATGCGCGCCTGGGCGAAAAGCGACGCGCGAGTGGCGGCGGCGATCCGCGAGCATGACGACACGGTGATGGCGTTCCTCGTCGAGCAACTCATGGCGCATGGGTTCGAGCCTGCCGAGGCGGGGATCCGCAGCTATGCGCTGTTGGCTATCGGCCTCAGCCAGGTCCATGCCGCCGAAGGGATTGAGCGCAGCGTCGTTCGCGAGGGATTGCTGACACTGCTGTGCGAGCGCTAGCGTAGTGGACTGACGCGACTCCGTAAAAAAGCGGAGCGCGAACAATAGGATGCGGGCATGCAGACGTATGACTACGTGATTATCGGCGCGGGCTCGGCCGGCTGTGTGCTCGCCGCGCGATTGACCGAGGACGCCGACGTGTCGGTGCTGCTGCTGGAGGCGGGCGGCCGCAACGACGGTGTGCTGGTGCGAATGCCCGCGGGTGTCGGGGAACTCATCAAGAGCAAGAATGCGAGCAACTGGGGCTTCTCGACCGAGCCCGAGCCGCATCTCGATAACCGTCGCCTGTGGTGGCCGCGCGGCAAGGGGCTGGGCGGGAGTTCGTCGATCAATGGCATGATCTACACGCGGGGGCATCCGCAGGATTATGACGAGTGGCGGCAGATGGGCTTGCCCGGTTGGTCGTTCGACGACGTGCTGCCGTATTTCAAGCGGCTCGAAGGGCATCATCGCGGCGAGTGCCCCTTGCACGGCGGTGGGGGGCCTCTGACGATCTCGGGCGGCGAGTCCGACAGTCCGTTCTACGACGCGCTGGTCGAGGCGGGGCGGCAGGCGGGGTACCCGGTAACCGAGGATTTCAACGGCGCGAGTCAAGAGGGCTTCGGGCGCTACGACCTGACCGTCGCGGACGGGAAGCGCTGGAGCACCGCGGCGGCGTATCTGCGGCCGGTGTTGTCGCGGCGTAACCTGACCTGCGTGACGGGCGCGCGGACGACGCGGATCCGGATCGACAAGGGGCGTGCGGTCGGTGTCGACTATGTGCTCGACAAGGGCGGGCGGAAGGAGAGCGTGACGGCGACGCGCGAGGTACTGCTATGCGCGGGGGCGGTGCAGTCGCCGCATATCCTTCAGCTATCGGGGATCGGCGATCCGGACCGGCTGACCGCGGCGGGTGTCGGCGTGGTGCACGCGCTGCCCGGCGTCGGCGAGAATTTGCAGGATCATCTCGACGTCGTGATGAACTGGAAATCGCGTGGGCTGCGAACCGGGTACGCGATGACCAAGGGCGTCGGGATGATCGGCGTCGGGCTCAATTACCTGTTGCGCGGCAAGGGCGCGGGGCGGCAGCAGTTCCTCGAGGCAGGCGCGTTCGTGTCGTCGCGCGAGGGTCTGTCGCGGCCCGACGTGCAGATCCACGCGGTGCTCGCGATCATGCAGGATCACGGCAAGGTCAAGGCGACCGAGGACGGCTTCACGCTGCACCTGTGCCAGTTGCGCCCCGAAAGCCGGGGACGGATCGGGCTGCGCTCTGCCGATCCGTTCGCCGATCCGGTGATAGCTGCGAATTATTTGGCGACCGCGGAAGATCGTCGGGTGATGCGCGCCTGCATCGGGATCGGGCGCGACGTGGCACGCCAAGCGGCGCTCGATCCGTACCGCGCTGGGGAACTGTCGCCGGGCGAGGATGTGCGGACTGACGACGAGATCGACGCCTGGGTGCGGCGGACGGCGGAGACGATCTACCATCCGGTCGGGACGTGCAAGATGGGCGCTGCAGACGACGCGCTGGCGGTGGTCGATGCGACCTTGGCCGTGCGCGGACTTCAGGGGTTGCGGGTGGTGGACGCCTCGGTGATGCCGACGCTGATCGGGTCCAACACCAACGCGCCGACGATCATGATCGCGGAGAAGGCGGCGGACATGATCAAGGGGCGGCAACTGGCGCGGGCGGCCTAAGGGTCCGCCCTCCACAATTCACCAACCTGGCTAACTAGACACCACCCCGGCGGAGGCCGGGGCCCAATTGGAAAGGTCGCAGTAACGAGGCGCTGCCCTTAGTTACTGGCGTTCCCCAATTGGGCCCCGGCCTTCGCCGGGGTGGAGGTTGGTACCAAGCGTACCCATCTTGCCCCGTCGCCGCCTCACCTTCCTCTAATTGAGAGAGGGAAGGGCCCCGCCCGGCGCTTTGCCGTGAGAGGAGCGGGGGCGGCTTACATCACCGCGGCGCCATCCGGATAGCGCCATCAAGCCGCACGTCCTCCCCATTGAAATACCCGCATTCGATCATCGTCAGCGCCAGCGCCGCAAACTCCTCCGGCCGACCCAGCCGCTTGGGAAACGGCACCGACGCCGCCAGCGCATCGCGCACCTGCTGCGGCGCGGCGGCCAGCAGCGGTGTATCGAAAATCCCCGGCAGGATCGTGTTCACCCGAATCCCCTCGCTCATAAGATCGCGCGCGATCGGCAGGGTCATGCCGACCACGCCTGCCTTCGACGCCGAATACGCGGCTTGCCCCATCTGGCCGTCCTCCGCCGCAGCACTGGCCGTGTTGACGATCGCCCCACGCTCGCCGTCCTCGCCAGGCTCCAGCGTCAGCATCCCCGCCGCCGACTTCGCAAGACAACGGAACGTGCCGACGAGGTTGATCTGGATGATCCGGTCGAACGCATCGAGCGGGAAATGCTTGATCGAGCCATCCTGCTTCGATCGCCCGGCAGTCTTCGCCGCGTTCCCCGTGCCTGCGCAATTGACGAGGATCCGCTCCTGGCCATGCGCCGCGCGCGCCGCCGCGAACCCAGCATCGACGCTGTCGTCGGACGTGACATCGACCTTGCAGAACACCCCGCCGATCTCGTCCGCGAGCGCTTCACCCTTGTCCGCCTGCAGGTCGAATATCGCCACCTTCACCCCCTTGGCGGCAAGCGCGCGCGCCGTGGCGGCGCCCAGGCCCGACGCGCCGCCGGTCACGACGGCAGCAGTGTTTGCGAGGTCCATGCATCTCTCCTGTTAAAGCCCCGAGGTCCGCGCCCCGGTTGCAGAACAATAGTTATGCCGGTATTCGAGGCTTGCCAAGCCGGCATGTCGCTGAGGATCCGACGATGAGCCACGCCATGTTGCAGAACGCCAGCCCGCACTGGCTTCCGCGCCAGCCCAAGGGCGCGCTCGATCATATTCCGGGGAGCAACGGCCTGCCGTTCGTCGGCAACACGTTCAAGTTGCTCGCTGATCCGATCGCGTTCTCGGAAGGAATGGCAGCGCGGTACGGCCCGATCTATCGCAACCGCGCGCTCGGCGGGACCGGCGTCAACCTGCTCGGTCCCGATGCGAACGAGCTGGTGCTGTTCGATCGCGACAAGATCTTCTCGTCCGAACAAGGCTGGGGCCCGCTCCTCAACATGCTGTTTCCGCGTGGCCTGATGCTGATGGATTTCGACAAGCATCGCGCCGACCGGAAGGCGCTGTCGGTCGCGTTCAAGCCCGAACCGATGCGGCACTGCGCGACTGAGCTAGATGCCGGGATCGAGGCCGCGATCGGCGGCTGGGCCGGGCAGACCTTGCGCTTCTACGATGTGGTGAAGAAGCTCACGCTCGATCTCGCCGCGACCAGCTTCCTCGGCGTGCCGCTCGGCGCGGAGGCGGACCGGATCAACCAGGCATTCGTCGACGAGGTGCAGGCGAGCGTGTCGCCGATCCGCAAACCCTGGCCCGGCACGCAGATGCGCAAAGGCGTGCGTGCCCGCGCGTATCTGGTCGATTTCTTCGAGCGCGAAATTCCCGCACGGCGGACCGGCGACGGCCAGGATTTCTTCTCGCAATTTTGCCGCGCGACCGATGACGACGGCGCACCGCTGTCCGCGCTGGCGATCGCCGACCACATGAACTTCCTGATGATGGCGGCGCACGACACGATCACCTCGTCCGCGACCAGCCTCGTGATGCTGCTCGCGCGCAACCCGGATTGGCAGGAGCGGCTACGCGAAGAGGTTGCGGCGCTCGACCCGGATGTGCCGCTGACCGAGCAGCTCGATCGCCTGATCCTCACCGAATACGCGTTCAAGGAATCGCTGCGGATGATGCCGCCGGTCCCGTCGATTCCGCGGCGTGCGCTCAAGGATTTCAGCTTCGGCGGGTTCGATATCCCGGTGGGCACGAGCGTCAACACCGCCATCACCTTCACGCACCGGATGGCCGAGCACTGGCCCGATCCCGACAAGTTCGACCCGTTCCGCTTCACGCCCGAAGCGTCGAAGGGCCGCCACCGGTTCGCGTGGGTGCCGTTCGGCGGCGGCGCGCACATGTGCATCGGCTTGCACTTCGCGACGATGCAGATGCGACTGCTGATCGCACATCTGCTCCTGCGCTACCGGATCGAGGCGGCGGCGGGCAGCGGCGAGGCGTGGCAGGTGTTCCCGATTCCGCGACCCAAGGATGGCTTGCCGGTGACGTTCGTACCACTTGCGTCCGCGTAACAATTCGTCATCGTCGCATCCGACGAACCAGGCGGGGCAAGACATGACGATACGGTACATGATGTTGGCGGGCGCAGCTTTGGTTTCCACCGCCGCGGCCGCGCAGGTCCAACCACCACGTGTCGCGAAGAAGCCGTTCCAGGTGACGTCGCCCAACGGCGCGCGCGAGGACCATTATTACTGGCTGCGCGACGACACGCGGAAGAACCCGGAGATGCTCGACTATCTCGCCGCGGAGAACGCCTACGCGGATGCGCAACTCGCTTCGCTGAAGCCACTCCAGGCCAAGCTCTACGAAGAGACCGTCTCGCGTATCAAGCAGGACGACAGCTCGGTGCCGTATGCGAAGAACGGCTATTATTACGGCTCGCGGTTCCAGACTGGCGCGAACTATCCGATCCTTGAGCGCCGCAAAGGGAGCAGCACCGCGCCCGCCGAGACGCTGTTCGACGAGCCCGCGATGGCGAAGGGCCACAGTTTCTTCGCGCTGAGCGACTGGGCAGTGAGCCCCGACAACCGCCGCGTCGCCTGGGCCGAAGACACCATCGGCCGTCGCCAGTATGTCCTCAAGGTGAAGGACCTCGCGACCGGCGCGACGATCGCCGACACGCTGTCGAACATCGAGCCGAACGTCGTCTGGGCGGACGACAACAAGACGTTGTTGTACGTCGAGAAGGACCCGGTCACCCTGCGCGGCTACCGCGTGAAGGCGCACGTCTTGGGTACGCCCGTCGCCAGCGACCGTCTGTTGTACGAGGAGAAGGACGACACATATTCGATGGAGGTGTCGCGGACGTCCGATGACAAGTTCGTCTGCATCGGCGTCGGCAGCACGGTCAGCGACGAGCAACGCTGCGCTCCCGCCGCCGCACCGACGAACTTCGCGATCGTCGCACCCCGCGCGCGCGAGTTCCGCTACAGCGCGGATCACATCGGCAATCGCTGGATCATCCGCACCAACAAGGCCGCGAAGAACTACGAGCTGGTGACCGTCGCCGACGCCGATCTGGCCAAGGGCACAGCCGCATGGCGCGATCTGACGCCGGCCAGCGCCACCGTGTTCATCGAGGGGTTCAAGCCGTTCGACGGGTTCGTCGCGATCGACCAGCGCGAGGGCGGCAACCGGATGATCCGCGTGCTGAACGATGCAGGCAAGTCGACGCCGGTGACGGCGGACGAACCTGCCTATCGCATGTCGCTCGACGTCAACGAGGAGACCGCGACGCCGTGGGTGCGCTACACCTATGGCTCGCTCGTGACGCCGACCACGACCTACGAGGTCAACGCGAAGACCGGCGAGCGCCGCGTGCTGAAGGTCGCGCCGGTGCCGGGCTACGATCCCGCGAAATACGTCACCGAACGCGTCTGGGCGCCCGCGCGTGACGGCACGCGGATCCCCGTGTCGCTGGTTTATGCCAAGGGCACCAAGCGAGACGGCACCGCACCGCTCTTCCAGTACGCCTATGGCAGCTATGGGATTTCCAGCGATCCGGGCGTCGATCCCGGCCGGATCGGCCTGCTCGATCGCGGCGTCGTGTATGCGATCGCGCATATTCGCGGCGGGCAGGAGATGGGGCGCGGCTGGTATGACGACGGGCATCTGCTCAACAAGAAGAACAGCTTCACCGACTTCATCGACGTCACCCGCTATCTCGTCGCACAGAAATACGCCGCCAAGGACCGCGTCGCGGCAATGGGCGGTAGTGCCGGCGGGCTACTGATGGGCGGCGTCGCGAACATGGCGCCGGCCGACTACAAGCTGATCATCGCGCAGGTGCCGTTCGTCGACGTGGTGACGACGATGCTCGACGCCTCGATCCCGCTGACGACGTTCGAGTATGACGAGTGGGGCAACCCCGCGCAGAAGGCATCGTACGACTACATGCTGAGCTATTCGCCGTACGACAACGTCAAGGCGAAGGCGTATCCGGCGCTGTATGTCGGCACCGGGCTATGGGACAGCCAAGTGCAATATTACGAGCCGACCAAGTGGGTCGCCAAGCTCCGCGAACTCAAGACCGACAAGAACCCACTGCTTTTCCGCGTCAATATGGAGGCCGGGCATGGTGGCAAGTCCGGCCGGTTCGAACGCTATCGCCAGAATTCGGAATGGCAGGCGTTCATGCTGCAACAGCTTGGCCTCGCGAAATAGCGCGACCGTTGGCACGCGACCCAAAGCAGGGTACCGATCGCGCAGGACGCGGCTTTCAGCCGTTTCCCGTGATCGCGTCGGTGCCCGGAAGGGCTTGATTGGGAATGCGGTGCGGACGGCTTGCCGTCCCATGCCGCGGCTGTCCCTGCAACTGTAAGCGGTGAGCGAGACGCACGAGCCCTTTTCGCGAGGGCAGCCACTGGGTCGACGACCTGGGAAGGCGTGGCGAGGAGCTTTGACCCGCGAGCCAGGAGACCTGCCGGCGTCTGGTCGCTCTTGTCCCGGTCCAGGGGGTGGCCGAGGCACGGTGAACGCCGCCTGCGTGACACTGGCTGAGCGACGACCATGTGGCGGGGGCCGCATCGGCGTCGTGCGTCGGCCGCTCATGGCGTCCGGTCGTCGCGTGACCCGGCCGTTCGCGGCAGGCCCCGGTCCTCGTCGGACGCTCGGGGTTTGTGCATGACGACTTTGACACTTGAAAGACCGACGCGGGTTTCGACCCGAAAGCGCATCGGCTGGATGTTCGCAGGCCTGGTCGCGGCCAACATCGCCGCATGGTGCTGGGCGTTCTCGCTGTTCCACGCACAACCACTGATGCTCGGCACGGCGCTGCTCGCTTGGGGCCTGGGCCTGCGCCACGCGGTCGACGCGGACCACATCGCCGCGATCGACAATGTGACGCGGAAACTCATGCAGGACGGCCAGCGCCCGATCGCGGTCGGTTTCTGGTTCGCGATCGGTCATTCCGGCATCGTGCTCATCGCGGCCGTCGCGATCGCACTGACCGCCAATGCGCTGTCGCAGTTCGAGGCATTCAAGCAGGTCGGCGGCGTGGTCGCGACCGTCATCTCCGCTGTGTTCCTGTTCACGATCGCCGCGATGAACCTGATCATCCTCCGCTCGGTCTGGCGTACTTTCGGCCATGTCCGCGCCGGCGGCACCTATGTCGAGAAGGACCTCGACCTGCTGCTCGGCAACCGCGGCCTGCTCGCGCGGCTGTTCCGGCCGATGTTCCGGCTGGTCACGCGGAGCTGGCACATGGCGCCACTCGGCTTCCTGTTCGGACTAGGCTTCGACACGGCGACGGAGGTCGCGATCCTCGGCCTCTCCGCAAGCCAAGCCGCCGACGGTCTCTCGATCGGTGTCGTCCTCGTCCTCCCCGTACTGTTCGCGACCGGCATGGCACTTGTCGACACCGCGGACGGCGTCGTCATGCTCGGCGCCTATGAATGGGCGTTCGTGAAGCCGATCCGCAAGCTCTACTATAACATCACCATCACGCTGATCTCGGCGATCGTCGCGATCGCGATCGGCGGGATCGAGACGCTGGCACTGCTGGGTGACAAGCTCGGCCTGACCGGCGGTATCTGGGACATGGCGCAGGCGCTCGGTGCAAACTTCAACGGCCTTGGCTTCGCGATCATCGGCCTGTTCGTGCTCTGCTGGGTGCTGAGCTTCGCGATCTACCGCTGGAAACGCTTCGACGAGATCGAGGTCGTGCACGGATAGCGCTCCCGCCGATTTCGATCCTCCCCCGCTAGGGGGAGGTGGCGCGAAGCGACGGAGGGGGAGGACGGCGATCACGTTTGTTCCGTGTCCGCCCCCTCCGTCACCTCCGGTGCCACCTCCCCCTGGCGGGGGAGGATCAAAAACTACCGATATGCGAATTGGCACGCCCCCGGAATTCCTCTAACCCACCCCCGAGGCTCGGTTTCACCGAACCTCAGATCGCGCCGGTGCCCTTCGGGGCTTGAATGGGAATGCGGTGCGGGAGTTCCTCCCAATGCCGCGGCTGTCCCTGCAACTGTAAGCGGTGAGCGAGACGCACACGCCTTTCACGAGAAGGGCAGCCACTGGGGAAACCTGGGAAGGCGTACGTCGAGCCTCGACCCGCGAGCCAGGAGACCTGCCAGCGCAACGGTCGCTCTTGCTACGATCCAGGGGATGGTCGCGGCACGGTACTCCGTCTGAGCGACGAACGCGTGCGGCCCCATGGTCGTGCGTGCGTGTGCTCGCAGGAGAATACCAATGCCCGATCTTTCAAAGGTCCCCGTCACGATCGTCACCGGCTTTCTCGGAGCCGGCAAGACGACCCTCATCAGCCACCTGATCCACAACGCGAACGGCCGCCGTCTCGCCGTCGTCGTCAACGAATTCGGCACGCTCGGTATCGACGGGGATATCCTGAAGGGCTGTGCGATCCCCGATTGCCCGGCGGAGAACGTGATCGAGCTGGCGAACGGCTGCATCTGCTGCACGGTGGCGGACGATTTCATCCCGACCGTGGAGGCGCTCCTCGCGCTCGACCCGCGCCCCGATCACATCCTTATCGAGACGTCTGGCCTCGCGCTTCCCAAGCCGCTGCTGAAGGCGTTCGACTGGCCCGCAATCCGCTCGCGCATCACCGTCGACGGCGTCATCGCGCTCGCCGATGCGGAAGCCGTCGCCGCGGGCCGCTTCGCCCCTGATGTGGCCGCGCTCGAAGCCCAGCGCGCCGCCGACCCCAGCGTCGATCACGAGACGCCGCTATCTGAAGTATTCGAGGATCAGCTCGCCTGCGCCGATCTGGTGCTCCTGACCAAGGTCGATCTCGCCGGCCCGGAAGGCGTCGCCAAGGCACGCGCCGTCATCGCCGCGGAGTCCGCACGGCCGCTCCCGGTGATCGACCTAACCGACGGCATCATCGATCCCCGCGTGATCCTCGGCCTCAACGCCGCGGCCGAGGACGACATCGCCAGCCGCCCCTCGCACCACGACGGCGAGGATGATCACGAGCATGACGACTTCGACAGCGTCGTCGTCGAGCTTGGCGAAATCGCCGACCCCGCCGACCTGACCGCGAAGATCGAGGCGCTCGCCCGCAGCGCCGACATCCTCCGCGTGAAGGGCTACGCCGCCGTCACCGGCAAGCCGATGCGCCTGCTCGTCCAGGCGGTCGGCGCCCGCGTCCGTACGCAATACGACCGCCCGTGGCGCGCTGACGAGCCACGCCGCACGCAATTGGTGGTCATCGCCGAGCACGACCGGATCGACGAGGCCCGCATCAAGGCCGCGCTGGACGGCTGAGGCCCACGATGCACGTCGTCTTCCGCGAGACCCACGGGCTGGAGGAAAGCGCGGTCCCGCAGGACCTCGCCCAATCCCCCGCGGATCTCGTCGTCCTGTCCTTCTCCGACGGTGACCTCGGCGCGTTCGCCGCGGGCTGGAAACGTGCGGATGCCGCCGGAAGCCGGCTGCCGTCGCTGCGCCTTGCCAACCTGGCCGCGCTCCAGCACCCGCTTTCGGTCGACACCTATGTCGAGCAGACGCTGGCCAGCGCGAAGGGCATCCTCATCCGGCTGATCGGCGGGCGGTCGTATTGGAGCTACGGCCTGCAACAGGTCGAGAACCTCGCGCGGGAGCAGGGCATCGCGCTGGCTGTCCTCGCAGCAGACGGGCGTATCGACACGCGCCTCGACGCCAGCTCGACGATTCCGCTCTCGACGCTCCGCCGCCTGGCCCATCTCTGCGACACCGGCGGCGCGGTCGCCGCGCAGGCGGCACTGGCCCAGTTCGCGCTCGCTGCGGGCATTTACGCCGGCCCGGTCACCGGCGTCCGCGCGATCGCCGACGTCGGCGGCTGGCAGCCGTATGACGGCGTGTCGTGCCCAGCTGCCTTTCACCTGAACGCGGCACGCCCCCGCATCCTGATCGTCTTCTACCGCTCGTACCTGACCGCCGCGGACCTCGACCCGATTGAAGCGCTCCACGCCGAGCTGACCGCGCGAGGCTTCGACGTCATCGGCCTCTTCGCGCCCTCGCTGAAAGCGCCCGACGCAGCCGGCTGGCTGAGCCGCTGGGCCACAGCGTTAAGGCCTGCCGCGATCGTCAACGCCACCGCCTTTTCCGCCCGCGGAGCGACCGACACCACGCCATTGGATGGCGCCAACGTCCCCGTATTCCAGATCGCGCTAGCCACCTCCGACCGCGCCGCCTGGGCCAGCGCCACCCGCGGCCTGTCGCCCGCCGACCTCGCGATGCACGTCGTCCTCCCCGAAGTGGACGGCCGCCTCTTCGCCGGCGTCGCCAGCTTCAAGGAAGCCGCCGCCCGCGATGGTGACCTGGAATACACCCGCCGCGAACACCGCGCCGACCGGGCCCGCATCACCGCCATCGCCGCGCGTATCGAAGCCTGGACGACCCTCGCCAGCAAGCCCGTCGCCGACCAGCGCATCGCAATCATCCTCTCGACCTACCCCGGCAAGGCATACCAGATGGCGCACGCCGTCGGCCTCGACGCACTCGCCTCCACGCAAGCGATCCTCGCCGACCTCGCCGAAGCGGGCTACGCGATCACCCCCGACGCAACTGATCTCGCTACCTCACGCATTCACTGGCCGCTCGCCGAGTACCGCAAAGCCCTCGCGCACCTTCCGGAAACCCTGCGGAAAGACCTCCAGGATAGCTGGGGCGAACCAACGGAAGACTTCACGTTCACCGCGATCGACCAAGGCGGCGCGCTCGTCGCCCTCCAACCCGAACGCGGCCGAACCGAGCAACGCGCGGAAGAATATCACGACCTCTCGCGCTGCCCGTCCCACGCCTACGTCGCCTTCTACCTGTGGCTCCGGACACGAGGCACCGACGCACTGGTGCATGTCGGCGCGCACGGCACGCTCGAATGGCTGCCCGGCAAGTCGGTCGCGCTGTCCGATGCCTGCTGGCCCGAGGCCCTGACCGGCGCGATGCCCGTCATCTACCCCTTCATCGTCAACGACCCCGGCGAAGCGGCCCAAGCCAAGCGTCGCATCGGTGCGGTCACGCTCGGCCACGTCCCGCCACCGCTGGAGCGCACGCGCACCGGTGCTGGTCTCGGTCGCCTCGAAGCGCTGCTCGACGAATTCTCCAATGCAGACGGCCTCGATCCAGCCCGCCGGGATCGCCTGCAACGCGACATCCGCGACGAAGCCACCGCCACCGGCCTCGCCGCCACGCTGGGCCTAGACGACGCGCAGTCCCCAGCCGACGCGATCACCCGCATCGACACGTTCGTCTGCGACGTGAAGGAGAGCCAGTATGGCGACGGCCTCCACATCTACGGCCGCGGCGAACACGGCGCCGGCGAACGCGCCGGTCTCCTGTCGGCCCTCCAAGGCAAACGCGTCGCGTCCGGCCCCTCCGGCTCCCCGTGGCGAGGCCGCGCCGACGTCCTCCCGACCGGCCGCAACCTCTACACCACAGATCCCCGCGCAGTCCCCTCGCGCGCCGCCCATACCCAAGGCGTGAAGCTCGCCGACGAACTCGTCCGCCGTCACCTGCAGGATCACGGCGACTACCCGCGCAACCTCGTCGTCGACCTATGGGCCTCCGCCACGATGCGCACGGCCGGCGAAGAGTTCGCGATGGCGCTCCACCTGCTCGGCGCGGAACCGGTGTGGGACATGCAGTCCGACCGCGTGACGGGCGTCGAAATCCTCCCGCTGGCGAAATTCGACCGCCCCCGCATTGACGTCACCCTGCGCGTATCCGGCCTGTTCCGCGACGCCTTCCCGACGCTCTGCACGATGTTCGGCCAGACTGTTCGAGCCCTAGGCGCACGCGACGAACCGGCCGACTGGAACCCCTTCGTCGGCAAGCCAGTCACCGCGCGCGTCTACGGCCCCGAACCCGGCCGCTACGGCCTCAGCATGGGCGACGCGGCCGAGACCTATACGCCGGAAGCGCGCCTGACCGCCGGCCAAGCGTGGCTCTCCGCCTCCAGCCACGCGCTCGACGCCGATGGGGAAGGGGGCCAGGACAGCTTCGACCCCGCCGGCATCCGCGACCGCGTTGCCGCCGCTGACGCCTTCGTCCACGTCCAGGACCTGCCCGAGACCGACCTGCTCCTTGCCGCGGATTATGCCGCGCACGAAGCCGGTTTCGCCGCCGCGCAATCGGTCGCCGGAGGCAGCGCCACGCTCTACCATCTTGACGCACGCGATCCGAACCAGGCCAAGGCCCGCCCCCTCAACGAGGAGATCGCCCGCGTCGTCCACGCCCGCGCGGCAAATCCGGCCTGGGTCGACGGCATGATGCGCCACGGTTTTCGCGGTGGCGCGGAGATCGCCGCAACCCTCGATCACCTCGGCGCGTTCGCGCAACTCGCCAGCGCAGTCCGCCCCGAACTGATCGACCTCTATTACGACGCGACGCTGGGCCGCGACGAGGTCCACGCCTTCCTCGCCGAAGCCAACCCCGGCGCGCTCGCGGCGATGCAGGCGCGCTTCGCCGCGCTCCACGCAGCCGACCTCTGGCCGACCCGCCGCAACTCGATCCTCGCAGCGCTGGACCTGTCGGCATGAGCGCGCCTGTCAAAAATGGCGTCGTCAAAGGCTGGTGCCCCGACGCATGGCGCCCGATGCTGGCCGGCGATGGCCTGTTGGTCCGCATCCGCCCACCGCTCGGTCGCGTGACGCGCGAGCAAACACTCAGCCTGTGCGACGCGGCAATGGCGCACGGCAACGGCCTGATCGACCTGACCAGCCGCGCGAACCTCCAGATTCGCGGCGTCCGCGAGGATAGCTGGCGTCCGTTGATCGACGGGCTGCTCGACCTCGGCCTCATCAATCCCGATCCGATCCGGGAAGCGCGCGCGAACATCCTCGTCGCGCCGGAATGGCGGGCAGGCGACGACACCCACCGCATCGCCGAACACTTGCGCGCGCGTCTGGCGGACTTGCCCGAACTTCCCGGCAAGGTCGGCTTCGCGATCGACGCGGGCGCAGCACCGGTGCTGCAAGACGCCCCCGCCGACTTCCGCATCGAGCGCGCTGCATCTGGAAAGATTATCCTCCGCGCCGACGGCCGACCCCTTGGCACCCCAGTATCGGAAGGCACCGAAGTCGACCGGTTGATCGCACTCGCGCACTGGTTCGTCGACAGCGGCGGCACCGCCAGTGGCCGCATGGTACGCCACAGCGCGCTTCTCCCGGACTGGGGAGCCGCGACAACGCCTCCTGCCACAAGCGCGCCACCACTTCGCGTCGGGCAGCATTCCCTAGGACTCGCGCTAGGCCTGCCCTTCGGTCGGATCGCAGCGCGCGCGCTGGCACACTACGTCGACACCGAACGAGCAATCCACGCGATCCGCACCACGCCTTGGCATGTCGCAATCTGCGAAGCCGACGCGGCGCTTCTCATTGAGCCCGACCCGGTCGACTTCATCACCGACCCCGCCTCGCCAACGCTTCATGTCGACGCCTGCGTCGGCGCGCCAGCCTGTCCGCAGGGCAATGTCGAGACGCGAGCGCTCGCCCTAAGCTTGGCGCCGCACATCGCCGGACGCCTTCACGTCTCCGGGTGCGCCAAGGGATGCGCCCGCGCCGCCCCCGCCGACGTCACGCTCACCGGCCGCGAAGGCCGCTACGACCTCGCGTTCGACGCGCGTGCCGGCGCACCACCCTCCCGCGCGGGCCTCGACGTCGCGCAGATCCTCGCCCAGTTCGGAGCCGCCTGAATGCCGTACGCCTATGAAACCGACGGCGCAGCGATCTACCGCCAGTCCTTCGCGATGATCCGCCAAGAAGCCGATCTCGCCCGCTTCTCGCCCGAAGAGGAGCCCGTCGCGGTCCGCATGATCCACGCCGCCGGACTCGTCGGCCTAGCCCAGCACATCCGCTTCACGCCGACGTTCGCCATCGAGGCGCGTCGCGCGCTTCAAGCCGGCGCCCCGATCCTGTGCGACGCCCGCATGGTCACCGAAGGCATTACGAAGGCCAGATTGCCCGCCGACAACCGCATCGTCTGCACGCTCCACGCCCCCGAAACGCCCGAACTCGCGCGGACGATGGGCAATACCCGATCCGCCGCCGCACTCGAACTCTGGCGCCCGCATCTTGCCGGTGCCGTCGTCGCGATCGGCAATGCGCCGACCGCGTTGTTCCACCTGCTCAACATGCTCGAAGACCCGGACTGCCCGCGTCCCGCGGCGATCATCGGTTGCCCGGTCGGCTTCGTCGGTGCGGTCGAATCCAAGGTGGCGCTGTGGGCCGACCAGCCCGTGCCTTGCGTCGTCGTCGAGGGTCGGATGGGCGGCAGCGCGATCACCGTCGCCGCGATCAACGCGCTTGCGAGCGGCACCGAATGACACCCGTACGCACTGGGGGCACGATCCACGGCGTAGGCTTGGGCCCCGGCGCGCAGGACCTGATGAGCGTCCGCTCGGACCGTCTCGTCCGCGGCGCGCGCTACATCGCCTATTTCCGCAAGGCCGGTCGCCCCGGCCAGGCGCGAAAGATCGTCGACGGCATGCTCCGCGACGACGTGATCGAATTCCCGATGGAATACCCCGTCACGACCGAGATCCAGGTCTCGGACCCGCGCTACAACGACTGCCTGTCCGCCTTCTACGCCACCTGCATCGACCGCCTCGCAACGCTGGCAAACGCAGGCGAGGATGTCGTGGTCCTCTGCGAAGGCGACCCGTTCTTCTACGGTTCGTTCATGCACCTCTACACCCGCCTCCAGACGATCGCGCCGGTGAAGGTCGTGCCCGGCATCACGGGCATGTCCGGCGCGTGGACGGCCAGCGGTGCGCCGATCACCTGGGGCGACGACGTCCTGACGGTCCTGATGGGCACGCTCCCCGAAGACGACCTCGTCCGCCGCATCCGCGACACCGACGCGCTGGTGGTGATGAAGATCGGCCGCCACCTCGCCAAGCTCCGCCGTGCCGTCGCCGCTGCCGGACGCGAGGCCGAGGCTTGGCTGGTCGAATACGCCGCGATGGCCGACCAGCGCGTCACGCGGCTGTGCGACGCGGAGGCGATCACGCCGTATTTCTCGATCCTGCTGATCCACGGGCAGGGGCGGCGGCCATGACCGGCTGGCTTGCCATCGCCGGCCTCGGCCCCGGCGACGAAGCGCTCGTGACGCCCGAAGTCACCGCCGCGCTCGCGGACGCGACCGATGTCATCGGCTACATCCCCTATGTCGCGCGCGTCGCCCCGCGCGAGGGCCTTATGCTCCATCCCACAGACAACCGCGTCGAACTCGATCGCGCCACGCATGCGCTTCAACTCGCGGCCCAAGGCCACCGCGTGGTCGTGGTATCCTCTGGCGACCCCGGCGTGTTCGCGATGGCGGCGGCGGTGTTCGAAGCCCTCGAAGCCGGTCCCCCAGAATGGCGCGACATCGATATCCGCGTCCTCCCCGGCATCACCGCGATGCTCGCCGCCAGTGCACGTGCCGGCGCACCGCTCGGCCATGATTTCTGCGCGATCAACTTGTCGGACAATCTGAAGCCGTGGGGCGTGATCGAACGCCGCGTGCGCCTCGCCGCCGAAGCCGACTTCGCGATAGCCTTCTACAATCCGCGATCGAAGGCGCGCCCCGACGGCCTGATCCGCATCTTCGAAATCCTCCGCGAAACCTGCGCCGACGACCGCCCCGTCCTGTTCGCCCGCGCGGTCTCCACACCCGAGGAAACGCTCCGCATCGTACCTCTGACCGAAGCCCGCGCGGACATGGCGGACATGCGGACGATGATCATCATCGGCTCCAGCCTGACGCGCGTTATCGATCGCCCGTCGGGACCGATCCTCTACACCCCCCGGTCGGCGCCATGATCGAGCCAGCGCATCACATCCGCCACCGCGTGCACCTCGCGTCGAGCGGGCAGGGCAGGCCGATCGATCATGATCACCGGGAGCCCAAGCGCGCGCGCCGCATGCAGTTTGGCCGACGCCCCCGTGCCGCCGGCGTTCTTGCAGACCACGACTTCGATGCCGCGCGACGCCATCAACTGCCGATCGCCCTCGACATCGAACGGCCCACGGTCGACCACGAGATGATGACGCGGCAACCCCGGCGGCTGGTCGGGCACGTCGACGAACCGCAGCAGATAGTCGTGCTGTGGCTGTTCGGCGAACGCATCGACATGCATCCGCCCCAGCGCCAGCATCACGCGCCGCGACGGCCCGTCCAGCGCCGCAACAGCAGCGTCGATATCGGCCACGCGCGTCCACCGATCGCCCGCGACCGGCAACCACGCCGGCCGCGTCAGCGCAATATGTGCGACACCGGCGCGCTCCGCCGCGACGACCGCGTTCGCGCTCATCCGGGCCGCGAACGGGTGCGTCGCGTCGATCATATGCGTCACGCGGTGTTCGCTCAGATAGCGGACGAGCCCGTCGACGCCGCCAAAGCCGCCGATGCGCACCGGGATCGGTTGCGCTTTCGGTTCGGCGACGCGTCCGGCATAGCTCAGCACCGCATCGTTGCCTCGCGCAGCCAGCGCCGCGGCAAGTGCGCTGGCCTCGGTCGTGCCGCCCAGCACCAGGATGTTCGACATGGCTGACACTTCCTGGCTGACGATCATCGGTATCGGCGAAGACGGCGTGGATGGCCTGTCCGCGTCCGCGAAGGCCGCATTGGCACAAGCCGAGCTCGTGACCGGCGCCACCCGCCACCTCGCGTTGCTCCCGGACCTTAAGAGCGCGGTCGAACCCTGGCCAGTCCCGTTCGGCGACGGGATACCACACCTGCTCGCACACCGTGGCAAGCGCGTCGCGGTGCTCGTGTCCGGCGATCCGTTCTGGTTCGGCGCGGGTACGTCGATCACGCGCCACCTCGATCCCGGCGAATGGGTAGCGCACCCCGCGCCCTCGACCTTTGGTCTCGCCGCCTCGCGCCTTGGCTGGCCTATCGAAGAGACCAGTTGCCTGGGTCTCCACGCCGCACCTTTTGCCCGAATTCGTAAGCATACCGTACCGGGTCGCCGCATGATCGTACTGGTCCGTGACGGCGCAGCGGTTGCCGGATTGGCACGGTATCTCTCCGACCTCGGCTTCGGGCAATCGCGCCTGCACATTCTCGAAGCGCTCGGCGGGCCCCGCGAGCGTGTTCGCGACATCGCAGCAGCCGAAGTCGAATATGACGACATCGCGCATCCCGTCGCGGTGGGGATCGTCTTCGCGGGGCAGGGCATGGTCGTGCCTCGCACATCCGGCCTGCCGGACACTTGGTTCGATCATGACGGCCAGCTTACCAAGCGCCCGGTTCGCGCGCTGACATTGTCCGCGCTCGCCCCAAGGCCCGGCGAGACGCTGTGGGACATCGGCGCGGGCTCTGGCTCGATCGGCATCGAATGGTTGCTGGCTCATCCGTCAACGCACGCCACCGCATTCGAAGCCGACCCCATCCGCGCCAGCCGAGCCAAGAGCAACGCCGCAGCCCTGGGCGTCGACCAACTTCGTGTGGTCCTGGGCCGTGCACCGGAAGCACTCGAAGGTCACGCGGCACCAGATGCGGTCTTCGTTGGCGGCGGCCTCTCCGAAGCCTTGCTCGAAACATTGTGGGCCAGGCTGCCGATTGGCCCACGCCTGGTCGCCAACGCAGTGACGCTCGAATCCGAGGCGTTGTTGTCGCGCTGGCACGGACTGAAGGGCGGCACGCTGCTGCGCGTAGAACTGTCGGAAGCCACCCCGCTCGGCACGCGACGCGGCTGGCGTGCGAGCTATCCGGTCGTTCAATGGAGCGTCACGCTGTGATCGTGGCTGGCTTCGGGTTCCGCGCGGAGGCCACGCTGGCATCGCTGCAAGATGCGCTTGCCAGCGCGCAGCACGGCCAGGCGCAAGTCACGCGGCTGGCCACCCCCCGCGACAAGGCTCCGCTGGTCGAACGGCTCGCCGAGGCGATGGATCTGCTCCTGGTCGCTATCGACCCAGATGCGTTACGCGCTGCACAAACGGCCACGAAGTCCGCTTTTAGCCTGAAGATACGCCAGACTGGCAGCGTCGCCGAAGCTTGCGCACTCGCTGCGGCAGGACCCGGCGCGCGGTTGCTGACACCGCGCCACATTTCCCACGACCGCATGGCGACGTGCGCCATCGCAGAAGGATTCGCATGACCGTCCACTTCATCGGCGCAGGCCCAGGCGCGCCCGACCTGCTTACCCTCCGCGGGCGCGACCGGATCGCCGGATCGCCCGTATGTCTCTATGCGGGCTCGCTGATTCCCGCGGCGATGCTCGATCATTGTCCGCCGGGCGCGCGGATCGTGAACACCGCGCCCTTGTCCCTCGACGAGATCATCGCCGAGATTCAGACCGCGCACGACGCAGGCCAGGACGTCGCCCGGCTCCACTCCGGCGACCTGTCGATCTGGTCGGCGATGGGCGAGCAACTCCGCCGTCTCCGCGCGCTCAACATCACGTTCACGATCACCCCCGGCGTACCAGCCTTCGCCGCCGCCGCCGCCGCGCTGGAGGTCGAACTGACGCTGCCCGAACTCGCGCAGTCTGTGGTGCTAACGCGCACGCCGGGCCGCGCCAGCACGATGCCGCCCGCCGAAACGTTGACCGCGTTCGCTGCGACCGGCGCGACGCTCGCGATCCATCTCTCGGTCCACAATCTCGCGCAGGTGATCGCCGACCTAACGCCGTCCTACGGCTCGGAATGCCCCGTCGCGATCGTCTGGCGCGCGAGTTGGCCCGATCAGCAAATCGCACGCGCCACGCTGGCAACGATCGCCGACGTCGTGGCGGGCAAACCCGACCGGACCGCTCTGATTCTCGTCGGCCAAGCCCTCGCCGCGCAGGATTTCGCCGAAAGCAGCCTCTACGCGCAAGGCTATGACCGCCGCTTCCGCCCACAATCGGCGGCCTCGAAGTTCGCAGGGGGCGAGGCATGACCCCCGGCCTCCTCGTCGCCGCGCCCGCATCCGGCACCGGAAAAACCACCGTCATGCTCGGCCTCCTTCGCGCGCTCCGCGACGACGGCCTCGCGGTCCAGCCGTTCAAGAGCGGCCCCGACTATATCGACCCAGCCTTCCATCGCGCTGCCAGCGGTCGCGCGTCATTCAACCTTGATAGCTGGTCGATGCCCTCGACGATGCTCGACACCCTCGTCGCCAAAGCCGACGACGCGGATTTCGCGCTAGCGGAGGGCTCGATGGGCCTGTTCGACGGCGTCGCGAAACCTGGCGCGACCGGCAACGGTGCCAGTGCCGATATCGCTCGCAGGATGGGCTGGCCGGTCGTGCTGGTGATCGACGTATCGGGGCAAGCGCAGTCTGCAGCCGCCACCGCGCTTGGCTTCAGCCGCTACGATCCGAGTGTACGGATCGCCGGCGTGATTCTCAACCGCGTCGCCAGCCCCCGCCACGAGCGCCTCGCTCGCAGCGGGATGGACGCGGTCGGGATCCGCGTGTTCGGGGCATTGCCACGGCGCGGCGACCTGAAGCTGCCCGAACGCCATCTCGGGCTGGTGCAGGCGGTCGAACATCCCGATCTCGACGCGTGTATCGCCGAATATGCGGACTTCCTCCGCGTGCATGTCGACATCCCCGCGCTTCGCCACGCCGCGACCGCCAGCACCAGGCCTGCAAGCACGGTTAACTGGATACGCCCCCCGGCTCAGCGCATCGCGCTGGCACAAGACGCCGCCTTCTCGTTCACCTACGCGCACGTCCTCGAAGGCTGGTGGCGCGCGGGGGCGGAAATCCTGCCCTTCTCCCCGCTCGCCGACGAACCTCCCGCTGCGGATGCCGATCTCGTATGGCTTCCCGGCGGCTATCCCGAACTCCACGCCGGCAAGCTCGCTGAAGCGCACCGGTTCCACGCAGGCCTCACAGAGTTCGCGAAGACCCGTCCGGTCCACGGCGAGTGCGGCGGCTATATGGCGCTAGGCGAGGCGCTGATGGACGCGGACGGCGTCCGCCACCGGATGGCAGGCCTCCTCGGCCTCGTCACCAGCTACGCCCAGCGGAAGATGCACCTCGGCTATCGTCGCGCGACTCTTCTCGCACCGATGGGCGGCGTCGAAGCGGGAGCCGCGCTCACCGGCCATGAATTCCACTATTCCACGATCCTCGACCAGCCCGACGCTCCGCTTGCGAACGTCACCGATGCCGAGGGCATCGCTGTCCCCGAAACCGGCTCGTACCGCGGCCGCGTCTCGGGCAGTTTCTTCCACATGATCGCTGCTACCCCATGACCGGTTTCGTCTCCTTCGTCGGATCTGGTCCTGGCGACCCTGAACTCTTGACCCTGAAGGCGGTCGCGCGATTGCAGGCCGCCGACGCGGTGCTGTTCGACGACTTGTCCTCGACCGTTCTCGACCATGCTCGCCCAGGTGCCGACCTCGTCGCTGTCGGTAAACGCGCCGGTCGCCCATCGCCTAGTCAGGCGCACGTCTCGCAACTCCTGGTCGAGTACGCACAAACCGGCATCCGCGTCGTCCGCCTGAAATCCGGCGATGCGGGCATGTTCGGCCGCCTTGAGGAGGAGATCGTCGCGCTCCGGGCAGCGGGCATCACCTTCGAAATCATCCCCGGCATTAGCGCGGCCAGCGCCGCCGCCGCCGCCGCGCAGATCCCGCTCACACGCCGGCTCAACGCGCGCCGCGTTCAGTTCGTCACCGGCCATGACGTTACCGGCGACCTCCCCGAACAGCGCAACATGCCAGCACTCGCCGATGCCGAAGCAACAACCGTAGTGTTTATGCCCAAGCGGACCTTCCCAGCACTGGCGAAATCGCTGATCGAGCACGGGCTTTCACCGAATACGCCGGCGCTGATCGCGGAGAATGTCGGCCACCCTGACCAATCCTTGACGCGGATGACGATCGCAGACGTGGCCGCGCAGCTGGAGGCAGGCTTCTCCAACAAGCCCGCACTCATCCTCTACGGCCCGCTAATGGATGCCGAGGCCGGGAAGTGATCGACCTTCACCTCATCGGGATCGGCACCGGCAACCCCGATCACCTCACGCGCGCCGCGATCGCGGCGATGAACGCCGCCGACCTCATCCTCCTCCCGCGCAAGGGCGATGCTAAGTCCGACCTGATCGACCTGCGCCGCACCATCTGCGGAGACGTTTTGACCGGCGCCACCCGTGTCGTCGAGTTCGTTCTGCCCGAACGCGACACCGACGCACCCTATCTGAGCGCGGTCGACCAATGGCACGACGCGATCGCGCTCGCCTGGCGGGACGAGATTACACAGCATTTGCCGAAGGGCGGCCGCTTGGCGTTGCTCGTATGGGGCGATCCCTCGCTCTACGACAGCACGCTCCGCATTGCAGACCGGCTATGCGCGGAAGGTCTGGCGATCACCGTGACGGTCGAACCCGGTATCACCAGCCTCCAAGCGTTGACAGCTGCGCATGCCATCCCGTTGAACACAGTCGGCGCGCCTGTGCTCATCACGACGGGACGCAGGTTGAGGGCAGGGGGGTGGCCAGCGGGCGTCGATACGATCGCTGTCATGCTCGACGGCGACTGTGCGTTCCAGACGCTGGATTCACGCGGTATCGAAATCTGGTGGGGTGCATATCTGGGCATGGCGCAGCAGATGCTGATCACCGGCTGCCTGGATGAGGTTGCCAACGGGATTATCCAGTCTCGCGCCATACTCCGCGAGCGGCATGGCTGGATCATGGACATCTATCTTTTGCGCCGGGCGGATCACGTCGGCTAGCTCAGGTAACCCTGAACCTCCGATTGCTACCACGTTCAGCCAGTATCCGGATTGTGCGGCGTAAGCGCCGCGCAGCGAAACTGGTTCGGAGCCCGACCATGATGAAGATCGTCATAATCGCCTTCGCGGCGATATGGGGAGCGTCGATGCTGTTCGGCGTGACGCTGCTGATCGGCAGTCGCTACTCGACCCGTATCCGCCGGTTCGTGACCGGAGACTGAGTACGCTCGAAAGAAGCGATCGGCGCGTTCGAGACGGCGCCGATCGCTGCTTGGATACTGATTATTCGAGGTCGTCTTCGTCGACGATGATCGTCGATGCATTCGGCTTGCGCTCGATGGCTGCCAGGCACGCATCGACGATGTCGTCGTTGAAGCGATTGAACAGCTCGATGCCGTCGTCCTCCGGTTCGTCGCCGCTCAGTTCCTTCAGAACCGCGTACTTGACCGCGAACTCATATTCGTCGCCGTCGAACTCGCCGGAAAATTCGATCTGCTTCTGGATGTCGTTGTCGACGACGCTCGCCTGATCGATTTCGAGGGTATTTGCCATGTCGGAACTCCTGGGGTTTGACCGCCTACTGCCTGCGAGCGGGCGGCAGCGCAAGCGCTCAACCCGGTGGTTTGCTAACCGATTGTAACAAGGGCTGCGGCAGGGCAAGGATAGGGGCATCACTCCTGCCATTGTGAGTCGTCAATGTCGCGTTCCAGCCTGCTTCGTTCCGCCGCCATCCTGTGCTGCATCGCCAGCGCCGCCTCTGCGCAAACCCCCGCTAAACCGTCGCGCGTCAATCCGCTGACCGTGCCCAGCACGCTGCCGTTCCAGGCGCCGCGCTTCGACCAGATCAAGGACACCGATTACCAGCCCGCGCTCGAGCAGGGCATGGCGGAACAGATCGCCGAGATGAAGGCGATCGCGAACAACCCGGCCGCACCGACCTTCGCCAACACGATCGAGGCGATGGAGCGCTCGGGGCGCACGCTCGACCGCGCAAGCCAGGCGTTCTTCGGCGTGTCGCAGGCGAACACCAACGACGCGCTCGACGCGGTACGGTCCGCCGAGGCGCCCAAGCTCGCGCAGCACAGCGACGCGATCTATCTCGATCCGACGCTCTTCGCGCGCGTCCAGGCGCTCTACGCAAAGAAGGACTCGCTAGGTCTCGATGCCGAGCAGAAGCAGGTCCTTGAGATCTATCACAGCGACTTCCTCCACGCCGGCGCACAGCTGAACGACGCCGACAAGGCTAAGCTGCGCCTGCTCAACACGCAGATCTCGACCGCGACGACCGACTTCCAGCAGAAGCTGCTCGCCGGCACCAAGGCGGGCGCGCTGGTGGTCGACGACAAGGCCAAGCTCGCTGGGCTGAGCGAAGCCGAGATCGCCGCCGCTGCCGAGGGCGCGAAGGAGCGGGGCATGCCCGGCAAATACGTGCTGTCGCTCCAGAACACGACGCAGCAGCCGGCGCTCGCCTCGCTCTCCGATCGTGCGACCCGCGCGGCGCTGTTCGAGAAGAGCTGGAACCGGTCGCAGCGCGGCGACGCTAACGATACGCGCGCGCTGATCCAGAAGATCGCACAGTTGCGCGCGCAGAAGGCGCAGTTGCTCGGCTATCCGAACTACGCCGCCTATTCGCTGTACGATCAGATGGCGAAGACCCCCGCCGCGGCGAAGGGCTTCATGACGCAGCTCGTCCCCGCGACCGCCGCGGAGCAGCGTCGCGAGGCGGCCGAGTTGCAGAAGACGATCAACGCGACCGGCGCCTCGTTCCCGCTCACGCCGTCCGACTGGGATTTCTATTCGGACAAGGTGCGCAAGGCGAAGTACGACCTCGACCAGAACGAGCTGAAGCCGTATTTCGAGATCAGCCGCGTGCTGACCGACGGTGTGTTTTTCGCAGCGAACCAGCTCTACGGCGTCACCTTCAAGGAACGCCGCGACATCCCGACCTACCAGCCGGACATCCGCGTCTTCACGGTGTTCGACAAGGACGGCTCCGAACTGGGCCTGATGTATTTCGATTACTGGAAGCGTGACAACAAGGCGGGCGGCGCGTGGATGTCGAACTTCGTCGGCCAGTCGAAGCTGCTGAAGACGAAACCCGTCGTGTATAACGTCGGCAACTTCACCAAGCCCGCGCCGGGCCAGCCTGCGCTGATCACGTTCGACGACGTCACGACGATGTTCCACGAATTCGGCCATGCGCTGCACGGGTTGTTCGCGAACCAGACCTATCCGCTGGTGTCGGGCACCAACACCGCACGCGACTGGGTCGAGTTCCCGTCGCAGTTCAACGAGCATTGGGCGCTCGATCCCAAGGTCTTCGCGAACTATGCCAAGGATTACCGCACCGGTGCGGTGATGCCGCAGGCGCTCGTCACGAAGATCAAGAACGCGGCGAAGTTCAACCAAGGCTATGAGCTTGGCGAACTGGTTGCCGCTGCGACGCTCGATCAGGACTGGCATTCGCTGCCAGCGTCGGCCGGGCCGCAGGACGTCGATGCGTTCGAGACCAAGGCGCTGAACTCGATGGGCCTCGACACGAAGGACGTCCCGCCGCGCTATCGCACGAGCTATTTCGCGCACATCTGGGCGGGTGGTTATGCGGCTGGCTACTACGCGTATCTGTGGACGCAGATGCTCGATAACGATGCGTATGCGTGGTTCATGGCGCATGGCGGGCTGACGCGCGCGAACGGCCAGCGCTTCCGCGACATGATCCTGTCGAAGGGCCATACCGAGGATTACGGTCCGATGTTCAAGGCGTTCTACGGCAAGGATCCGGATATCGGCCCGATGCTGGAAGACCGCGGCCTGACGGCGACGACGAAATAAGGCGGACAGCGGTGCGGCGGTCTTTCGGAACGCTGCACCGCACCATATTAAATCTGTAGCGTAACGGTCATCCGACTGTCTCGCCGTGCCAATAGGCGCAGCCCCGGGAGTGACGATCGATCGATCTCGCTAGGGGTTTTCAAGAATGACGAAGTTTTCTCGTACGGCGTTTTCTCGTACGGCCGCGCGGCTGTTGTGCGGCGCTATCGGTTTTGTCGTGGTTGGCGTGCCAATAACTGCAACGGCGCAGACGCTGGTCGCTACGGACGCGGAGCCGGGTTCGACCGCTCCGGTGGCCGATCCCGCCGATCCAGCAACCCCGCCCGCCGGGCAGGATGATACGATCGTCGTCACCGGCGCGAACACGCGATCGGTGACGCAGGTCAGCGGCGTCGACATGCAGAAGATCCTTCCCGGCGTCAGTCCGTTGAAGGCGCTCCAGACGCTGCCGGGCGTCACCTTCCTGACCGCTGATCCATGGGGCAACAACGAGCAGAACATCTCGCTGTTCGTACACGGCTTCAACGCACAGCAGCTCGGCTACACGCTCGACGGCCTGCCGCTCGGCGATCAGAATTACGGCAACTACAACGGCTTGTCGCCGCAACGTGCGATCATCTCGGAAAACGTCTCGCGCGTGACGCTGGCCAGCGGCGCGGGCGATCTTGGCACTGCCTCGACCAGCAACCTCGGCGGTACGATCGATACCTTCTCGAGCGATCCGCGCAAGGAGATGGGCGTCCAGGTCGACCAGACGCTCGGCAGCCATTCGACCTCCCGACTGTTCGCGCGGATCGACAGCGGCGATCTGGGCAACGGCAACGCGTTCTATATCTCGGGCTCGCGGCAGAAGGCTAAGGCGTGGGATTTCAACGGTATCCAAGGCGGCTATCAGGCTAATGCCAAGTTCGTCCACGATGACTCGAACGGCAAGCTGACGCTCTACGGCGCGTATTCGGACAAGACCGAGCCGAACGAGGATGCGACCGTCGTCACGACGGCGACGCAAGGCACCGCGCCGTATGTCCGCCCGTTCGTCTATCCCAATTTCAACGCAATGCTGACCTATCTCAACTCCGGCGCGTACAAGGCGGACGGGTCGAACTACCGCAATTACTACGGCGTCGCGGCGCGCACCGACTATCTCGGCTACGTGAAATACGACTGGAACGTCAGCGACCGCGTGACCTTCTCGAACCAGGCCTATTATCATCACAATGACGGTGTCGGTGTCATCGGCGGGCCGATCGACGTTGCCGGCCTCCCCAAATTGTTCTCGTTCTACTATCCGGGCCAGAACCTCACCCAGGTGTTCGGCGGCTCGGGCCTCGCGACGCGTACCACCGAATACCGCATCGACCGCGGTGGCCTCGTCTCCACCGTCGCGCTCGATCTCGGCGCGCATCATGTCGAGTTCGGCGCCTGGTACGAACATCAGAGCTCGTCCGCCTATCGCCGCTGGTATCCGTTTCCGGTCAACGATCCGAGCACGCCGTACCAGCGCCCGCGTGAGGAACTGACACCGCTGATCACGCAATATCACAGCGAAGTCCGCGTCGACGAATACCAGGCGCATATCCAGGACAGCTGGAAGGTCCTGCCGACGCTGACGATCCAGGGCGGGGTGAAGAGCACGTTCCAGAATGCGTCGCAGCGCGTGCCGACGCAGCCGATCCCGGGCTCGTTCACCGGCTCGGTCGCGCTGCCGGTCGGCAAGATCGACACGCACAAATACTTCCTGCCTCAGCTTGGTGCGCTGTGGGATACGACCGACAACGAACAGGTGTTCGTCAACGTCCAGAAGAACATCCGCCAGTTCCAGACGAGTGCCGCCGCCGGATTGTCGCCGTTCGCACTCGGCAGCCAGGCGGCGTTCGACCTGTTCAAGCAGGACGTCGAGCCCGAGACGAGCTGGACCTATGAGGCGGGCTTGCGCTCGCATCATGCGCTGAACCTTGGCCCGTTGACCGGCTTCGATGGCCAGATCAGCGTCTATCACGTCGACTTCAGCAATCGCCTGCTCGGGATCAGCCCGAACCCGGTTGTGACTGCGGTCGTCAGCGGCGCGGCGATCCTGCAGAACGTCGGTGCGGTGAAAACCGACGGGTTCGACATCGCCGGTACGTTCCGGTTCGGCTCGCACTTCTCGTTCTACGATGCGCTGTCGTACAACAACTCGCGGTACGAGGAGAACTACATCAGCGGGACGAGCACGGTCGCAACCGCGGGCAAGAAGGTGCCGGGCAGCCCCGACTGGCTCAACAAGTTCACCGCCTCGGCCAATTACGACATCTTCGACGCGCAACTCGTCGGCGACTATATCGGCAAGCGGTTCGCGACCTACACTAACGACCTGTCGGTGCCGTCCTACTTCACGCTGTCGGGCCGCATCGCCGCGCACGTACCGCTGTCGGAAGGGGAGATCGTCAAGACGGCGACGGTCAGCCTGAACGTCACCAACATCACGAACAAGCGCGCCGCCTCGACGCTCAGCATCGGCGCGGCGAGCGGGACGTTCAACCAGTTCCCGGTCGCACCCCGCCAGGTGTTCGGGACCATCAGCGTCGGCTTCTGAAGCGCGAAGGGGGCCTCGGGCTTGCCGGGGTCTCCTACTGTGCGTCCGTCGTCGGGAATACCATCGGAGGATCGCCCGGCTGCCAGGGCGCCGGGCGTATCATGACCCGAGCGAACAACGCCGATGCGAGGTGCCCCGCTAGCCATGCGTGCAGTCGCTCAAACGGCAGGCCGTCGAAATAAGATCGATCGGTTAGCGCGAACTGGCGGACGAACGGCATGATCGCGAGATCGGTCATCGACTGGGGACTGCTGCCGAGACTGCCGGTAGCACGCAGCCGCTCGTCCAGATCGCGAAGCAAAACGGTCGCTGCATCACGGTGCCCGACCGGATCGACATCGTAGCGATCAGCATATTTGTAGCGGTCGAGATGGTATTTGAACTCGCCGTCGTTCGTTGCGATCAACCCGGTGTCGCTACAGGTCGGCCACTCGGCATCGCCTGTGTTCGTACTAGCCCAGCGCATGATGTCGAGGCTCTGGTCGATCACCGTACCGTCCGGCAGCACGAGCACCGGCACGGTTCCCTTGGGCGACGCGTCGAGCATTGCCACTGGCTTGTCTCGCAAGACGATCTCGCGCAGTTCGACCTGGCGATCGTTCGCCGCGATCGCGAGACGCGCGCGCATCGCGTAGGGGCACCGTCGGAAACTGTAGAGGATCGGCATCATCGGACCTGCATAATGCGAGCGGGCGTCCAGGTCGCCTGATCCTCAAGACAGTCGGGGCTACCGCGATCGATACCGTGGAACGGCATCGATCGCGGCAAGGCCATCAACTCAGAAACGATAGCCGATCGTCGCCTGAGCGGTCCGCCGATTACCGTACCAGCACCAACCGTAATCGAGGTAACACGTGCTGATATACTTCTTGTCGAACAGGTTCGTGACGTTCGCGGAGACGGTCAATCCCTTCAACCGCGACGAAAGCGCGCCGATGTCGTAGCGGATGAGTGCGTCGGCCAGCGTGTAGGACGGCGTGTTGGTCGGTGCGCCGGGCGTGGCACCATAGGGATAGGTGCCGGCATACACCTTGTCGACGTGACGCACCGCGCCACCGATCGCGAAGCCCTGCAATGCGCCGTCGTTGGGAGCCCATTCGAGGTTTGCCGAGATCCCGCCGCGGCCGACGCCTAGAATACCCTTGCCGATATTCGCGGGGTTCGTATCCTCGATCGTCTTGAGACGCTGGCGGCTGAAAGCGAGTTTGGCATTGAAGCCGTAGGGCAGGGGGGCGGTCGCCTCGACCTCAACGCCTCGTGACCGGACTTTGCCCGCCTGTGTCACCAGGTTTGTCAGCGGGTTCGACGTCACAAGGTTGGTCTGGTCGATCTTGAACCAAGCGGCCGTGAGAAGGATCGGGGTGCCGGGCACAGTATATTTAACGCCCGCCTCGATCTGCTTGCCGGAAGACGGCTTGGCAACTTCACCCAGCGCGTCCGGCGTACCAAGGCGCGAGGTTTGCGGCTCGAACGACGTGGAGTAGCTGACGTAGGGGGCAAGGCCGATCGACGTCGTGTAGAGTGCACCTGCACGCCACGTGAACTTTTCCGACTTGCTGGTTTGGCCGTAAGCGTCGATCCGCGCCCAGTCCTGGCGTCCGCTCAGTACTACCCGCAAGCCGCCCACCGACATCTGGTCCTGCGCGTACACCCCCTGCTGGCGAAGATTGACTTGGTTTCGTTGTGGCGTGCTGTCCGGAACGGTCAGCGGCGTTCGCGGTACGGGCATCGTTCCGTAGACCGGATTGAAGGCGTCGATGTCGGTGGCAGAGCCAAAGGCGACGAACTGCTTGGCGTGCGAAACCTGGCGATCGGTGCCGAACAGGATGTCATGCTTTACAGGACCCGTAATGACCGTTCCATGCAGTTGGTTGTCGAACGTCCAGGCATTCAACTGTTCATCGGATGCGTAGGAGTACCGGTCGTAGAGGCGTTGCGCCGGATCGTTACTGTCGAGCGAGCCGCCCGGATAGACGATCCCCAGCTTCGAACTGACATACTGGTAGCGACCCGACGATCGAAGGCTCCAGCCGCTGCCGAAATCATGATTGAAGATGTAGGTGAGCGCAGCCTGTTCACGCGAAAAGAAATTGTCGGGTTCGCCGCCGTCCCATTTAGTCGACAGCTTGCCGTTGGGATTTTCGAGGAAAGTCCCAGATGCCGGAAACACGCTGTACGTACCGTTCTTCGGGTCATGCGAATATGCGCCGAGCAACGTGAAGCTGCTCGAGCTGCCTGATCCCACGGTCACGGCGGCGGACACCGTCTGGCGCTCGCGCTCGCCGAAGCGCTGCTGTGTAGACGCGCCATTCGCACTGCCGTTGATGCGCCACAGCACGCCTTCGCCGGCGCGACCGCCAATATCGGCATCGACGCGGTACAGGTCGTAGTTGCCGTACGATCCGCTAATCGCGCCGTACAAGTTCCGATCGAGCGGCATCTTACTCGACAAAGCTACAAGGCCGCCCGGTCCCGATTGGCCGTAAAGCACGGAAGCCGGGCCCTTGACGACTTCGATCCGATCGAGACGCGACACGTCGATCTGCGGTGACAGATAGCCGACGCCACCCTGAAGCTTCAGCCCATCGAGGAATTGCGGTGCGTCGAAACCACGGAGCTTAAACTGGTCGTAGACTTCCGCACTCGATCCGCGTTGCTCCGGCGTCACGCCGGCCACGAAACGCAGCGCTTGGTTAAGGTTCTGCAGGCCAAGACCTGCGATGTCGTCGGCGGTGATGACTGTGATCGACTGTGGCGTCTCGGCGAGCGGCGTATCGGTTTTCGTTCCGGACGATGCCTGGTCTCGCGGATGCTGTCCGGTTACGACGATCACCTCTGACGCGTCTTCACGCAAGGTTTGCGCATAGCCTGGCGCGGCGGCGAAGGCGGCGGAGCCCAGCAGGATGGCGATGCCAAGGCGACGTGTCATATGATTCCCTTTACGTTATGACGCCCGGCTAATGTTTTTGATAACTATTATCAATAGCTGCTGATCCTCGAAACCACATAGCGCTTGCTTCTGCGGTAATACGGCAACACCTGACCCCCAACGGTATGAGTGGAATGGGCGACCGAGATGAGCGGCAAGATACTGGCGGTCGAAATTGCGATGGCGGGGGATGCATCCTGGTTCGGCAAGCACCCCGATCGCAGGCTGCGGATCCGCAACATGGTGGTGGGCGAATTCAGCGACGTGGGCGGCCAGCCCCCAGTCGGCATGGCATGGCGGACGATCATTCTGGAAGCTCAGCCCGGCGCGCGAAGTCGGCAGGCAATCGCGCTTCCGATCGGCATGGATGTTGACGCGTTCGACGACGACGATCTGTTCGATCTGTTCCTTCGCCTCGCTCCACCCGGCGCCCGAACGATGATTGCCGCATTGCGCCAGGTTAAGTTGCCTGCAGCCCCGGAATATTGAGTCCTTCGTCGGGACTTCGCCTCACGCGATCATAAATGGGGATATAGGACAAGATGAGGTTTTCGCGTGACGGACTGCGCTTCTAAACGCTCAGGCTCCTGCTAGCTTGGTCCACAGTGATGCGCTGCCGAAGGGCGCTGCATCCTCGGTGCCCTGCCCGGATACGAGAGTGTCGCACGGACGGGCGGGGCACCTCGTTCATTTCAAATTCACCTGCGAAGGGCATAGCGCGGCGTAGAGGCTTCGCCCAAGTAACGCGTACCTTCAGCGCCCCGTCGGTTTCAGTCACACGGACGGGCGGGGCGCTATCTCGTTCAGGCCAAGCCCTGTCGCAACAGTCGCGCATCGATCAGGTCGAGTTCGCGGCCGAGTTGCTCCGCCAGTTCGACACCGATCTCCCGGCGCCGTGCTAGGTCGAAGATCGCGTTACGCTCGGCACGCACTGCGGCGAGTCGCATGTCGCGTTCGATCTTCACATCGCCCTGTCGCATGCGGTCTTCGGGCAGCGACGAGAGGCTGTCGATGCGTTCTCGGTACTGGTCCATCAAGCGCGCGGCGACGTCGGTGAAGCGGTCGGGATCGTCGCGCCCTTCGGCCATCCGATGCTGGACGCGGTCGAGTTCGGCGATTGCCGCGTTGGCCGCGACCAGCCGCGCCTGATCGCGTGCGGCGCCGATCCCGGTTTCAGGCGGCAGGCTGAGGCCGCGCAGCAGCAACGGCAGCGCGACTGCAGCAATCACGAGCGAGGACAGGATCACGCCCGACGCCAAGAAGATCACAAGGTCGCGGGCCGGGAACGGGGTACCGTCGGCAAGGCTCAACGGGAGCGTGAGCGCGCCAGCCAACGTGATCGCCCCGCGTGCGCCTGCGCACGACATTGCCGCGATGATGCGCCGTGGCGGGCTCTCACCGGCGGTCGTATCGTTGCGCCGCCGCGCGCGCAGCATCGTGAACTGCAGCGAAACCCAGACCCAGCCGTAGCGAAGAATCGCCAGACCGGCGACCACCGCGACGACATACACGGCCAACCACCACGGGCTGACATGGCCGGTCGACGTGACGGTATCGCGTGCGCGCACGAACACCTCGGGTAATTGCTCGCCCAGCAGCACGAAGATCACGCCGTTCAACGTGAATTGCAGCATGTCCCACACCGCGCGCCTGCGGATGCGGGTTCCTGCGGCGACGGCGGTGGTCGCGTCGGTAAAGGTCATCGCGATGCCAGCGGCGGCGGCCGCGAGAACTCCGGACGCGTGGATGTGTTCGGCCAGCAGATAGGCGGCGAACGGGATCAACAGGCTGACGAGGATGTTCGAGCCGGCCTCGTCGCCGAACCGGCGTGCAAAGGCGCTCTTCGTCGCGACGATACCCAGCGCGACGCCGACGCCGATCGCAACCCCGGCGATCGCCATCCACGCGAACGTCGCGGCGGCATCGGCGAACGAGAAGGTGCCGGTCAGCACGGCGGCTATCGCAAAGCGGACACAGACCAGACCGGACGCGTCGTTCAGCAACGCCTCGCCCTCAAGGATATGCATCATTCGCTTCGGAATCGGCGCGTTCTGGGCGACCGCGGAGACGGCAATTGGATCGGTCGGCGACACTACCGCTGCGAGTGCGAACGCGACGCCGAGCGGCATCGCCGGGATCAGCCAGTGAACGAACAAGCCCATGCCGAGCACCGTGAGGAAGACGAGCCCCAACGCCAGCCCCAGCACGGCACCGCGATCGCGGAAGAGTTCGTCCTTGGGGATCCGCCAGCCATCGAGGAACAATAGTGGCGGCACGAGCAGCAGGAAGAAGAGTTCGGGATCGAGTTCTACCCGAACATGCGCCACCATGCCGATCAGTGCGCCGAGCGCGATCTGGACGAGCGGCCGGGGTAGCGCCGATGGCAGCATGCGCGAGGCGATGCCGCTTACCACGACGGCGAGCAACAGGAACAGGCACAAGGTCACAATCTGCAAACCGGACTCCTCGAAATGTTAAAGGCGCGGCAGGCGCGCATAACGGTCGTCGGGACCGCGAGGTATTCCACAAGGATAGCAGAGAACCCAAAATGTCGGAAGCGCACACTGGTTTTTTAGAAACGCAGCAATACCGGGCGTGCCGTACGACGTTCCGATCAAACCGCCCCGCGATCGATACGGAGCATATGATCCCCCCGAAAGCTTGGCCAAGGTCGCTCAAAAATTGTCGCGGGGGTTGGAAGAGGACGCCTGTGTACGGTACGCGGGCGGAATACGCCTCACCAGCTTGGCTGGTCCCCTTCACCATGTCCGCAACGGACGTACGAAAGTGATCGCATGACTAAATTCCTGGCGTTCGGCGAGATCATGCTGCGACTTTCCCCGCCAGGCCGTGAGTTACTGATGCAGACGCCAAGGTTCGACGTGTGGATCGCCGGCGCGGAAGCCAATGTCGTTACGCAGCTTGCCCGGCTTGGACATGATGTCGGGATGGCGACCATGGTTCCGGACAATGATCTAGGGCGTGCGGCGATAACGACGTTGCGTGGATACGGTGTCGACACGTCGACCATCATACGTGACGGCGAGCGGATGGGACTGTATTTCGTGACGTCCGGCGCGGGGCTGCGTGCAACCGAAGTAATCTACGATCGCGCCTGGTCGTCGTTCGCGGAGGCGCCCGCGGACAGCTGGGACTGGAGTTCGCTGCTTGCGGGCGTCGATCGGTTCCATTTGTCCGGCATTACCCCTGCCTTGGGTCCGGTTCCGGCGAAGGCGGCGCTCACGGCGGTTCGCGCAGCGACGGAACGCGGCATCCCGGTCTCGTTCGACGGCAATTGGCGTGGCAAGCTCTGGGAGCGGTGGGACTCGGATCCACGGACCATATTGACGGAACTTGTCGAGCATGCCGACCTGATGTTCGGCAATCACCGCGACATCGCCTTGCTACTCGACCGCGCGTTCTCCGGCGATGCGGACGACCGTCGGCGCGAGGCGGCCGAGGCAGCGTTCGCGGCATTCCCTCGCCTGCAGACGATCGCCTCAACCGCGCGGCACGTCGAGCACGTCGACCTTCACCGTCTCTCAGCACGGATCGACACGCGCCAGGAGCACGTCCAAACCGCCGAGGTCGTGCTGGCCGGGATCGTCGATCGGATCGGCGGCGGCGACGCGTTCGCGGCCGGCGTGTTGCACGGGCTTCGCTCGGGTCAGGATATCGCAACGACCGCACGTATCGGTCTTGCGCTCGCCGCCCTGAAACATTCGCTGCCGGGCGACGCAAGCTTGTTCCTTCAGACGGATATCGATGCCTATCTCGCCGGCGGGCTCGATGTCCGCCGTTAATTGGGGAGCGGGTCCAGCCCGTTAGATTTCGTCAGGGCCGAATCCCAACGCGGCCGTCAACGACGTCCGCGCACGCTTGCACCGCTCCCAGAGATCCGGATCGCCGAGATCGTCGGGCGCAATCGCTTCGGGCCATTCGCGCGCGATGACAGCCTCGATCCGGTTGCAAGCGGCGTCGTCCAGCAGGAACCGGGGATCAATTGCTGCGTAGGCGTCGGCATCGACCTGAACGCGAAACCTGAGGCATGCTGGGCCGCCGCCGTTTCGCATGGATTCGCGAACGTCGACCACCTCCAGACGTGTAATCGGACTTTCAGCCGCCATCAGCTCTGATAGCCATGCCCAGACGTCGGTATTCTCCCGCGCTTCTGCGGGTAAGACGAGGGTCATGCCGCCGTCCGGCATCGTGACGAGCTGCGAGTTGAACAGATAGGTCTTGATCGCGGAGTCCAGGCTGACGCGGTCCGCCGGAACCTCGACGATCACTGCACCTGGAACACGTGCCGTGACGGCATCATACAGCGCGGCAGGGTCTGCAAACGCCTGGGCATGCGCGAACAGTACATGACCGTTCGCCACGGCCACCACGTCATTGTGAAACGCGCCGGCCGCGATCGCGGCGTCGCTCTGCCGCACCATCAGCGTACACGACGGATCGGTTCCATGACGTCTTGCAACCGCCTCGCTTGCGGTTCGATGCTGGCGTGAGGGAAAGCCCCCCGCATGGCCTTCACCGTGAACGAATATCTCGACCGCGGCGCCACCGTCGGAAGGCACTAGCCGCATGAAATTCGCCGCGCCCTCGTCACCGAAGGCGGAGGGCAGGGGCCCATGGACGCGGAAATACCGAGGGTCTGCAAAAGCTAGGCGAAGTTGGCGCTCGGTCTGCGCTGCCTCGCTGGCGCGATGAGGCATCGTCGAAAGGTTCGCCACCGAAATATGGCACAGTCCATCGGACGTATCCGATGCGGGCGAAACGGTGCCCGCATTCGCTGTCCACATCGCCGAGGCCGACATTGCGTTGGCTACCAGTGCACGGTCGGCAGTCCACGCCGACGCAAGGACTTCCGGATCGCTGCCCACGAAGCCCAGAGCTCGCAGCCACCCCATGTTCGGGCGGTCATGCGGAAGGAAGATGCCTTGCCTAAGTTCCATCGCCATCATTCGCCGCATCTTCGCGATGCCCTGAAGCGCGGCGATACGAGGCGCCGATACCCCGCCCGCGTTGGCAGACGACGCGCGATTACCGACCGAGAGGCCGGCATAATTGTGGGAAGGACCGACGATCCCGTCGAAATTGATCTCGATCACGGCGTCACTCCTTCGTCCCATCGGCAGGGGCTCCAACACGGCAGTATCCGCATCGAGCGGAACGGATAGCCGAAATAGGTAACGGCGTAAAAGGTCGTTGGCGCTGCTTGGGCTTGCTCACCGTTCGTAGCTGAGTTACGTTACTACTACACCATTGCAGGAATTTTGATGCGCGCCTCATATTTCGCCGGTTTCACCGCCCTATTGCTGTCGACGACGGCTCAGGCGAATTCTGCACCCGCACCCGCACCCGCACCCGCACCCGAGGCGCCGGCCAAGGCGATCGTGACCGCTGACGCGAATGCGCCGAAGGGCCGGCTGTCCGATGCGGCGATACCCAATGCCTATCGCCTCGATTTCACGATCCTGCCGGAAAAGGACAGCTTCTCCGGGCGTAACGAGATCGACGTCACGCTGAAGGCGCCGACGAAGTCACTGTACATGCACGGCCGCGACCTCAAGATCACCAAGGCGGTCGCCCTGATCGGCGGGAAGGCGACGTCTGCGGTCTTCACGCAGGTCGACCAGACCGGCACCGCGCGGCTGGACTTTGCGAAGACGCTTCCCGCCGGCCCGGCGACGCTGGCGTTCGAGTATACCGGCAGCTTGGGCGACAGCGCGTCGGGGCTGTTTCACGTCAAGGTCGGCGACGCCTGGTATAGCTGGACCCAGTTCGAGAGCATCGACGCGCGAGCCGCCTTCCCAAGCTTCGACGAGCCTGGCTTCAAGACGCCGTTCACCGTCTCGGTCACGACGCATCCGGGCTTCGTCGCCGTCAGCAACGCGCCGCAGGTTGCGGTCACCAAGGTGACGGGCGGGCTGGAAAAGCACCAGTTCGCCCCGACCAAGCCGCTCCCGACCTACCTCGTCGCGTTCGATACGGGGCCGTTCGTCCACCAGACCGGAATGATCCCGCCGACGCCCGAACGGCCCGCGCCGATGCCCTATGGCGCGGTTGCCACCACGGCACAGAAGGACAAGATGGGCTATGTGATGGCAGAGACGCCGCGCATCGTCTCGTTGCTTGAAAACTACTTCGGTGAGCCGTTCCCCTTCCCCAAGCTGGATCAGATCGGTACGCCGATCATGGCCGGCGCGATGGAGAATGCAGGCGCCGATACGTATGGCGACGGCATCATCTTCCTGGCGCCAGGCGCCACGACCCGCGACAAGCAGTCGTTTGGGATGATCGTCGCGCACGAACTGTCGCACCAATGGTTCGGCGATCTCGTGACCCCGGCCTGGTGGGATGACATCTGGCTGAACGAAAGCTTCGCCAACTGGATGGGCTATCGGATCGGCAACGAGTGGCGCCCGGAACTCAAGATCGGTGTCGGCGCGCTGGCCGAGGGCTTCGGTACGATGAATACCGATGCACTGGAGGTCGGGCGCCCGATCCACCAGCCGATCACCGAGAATGGCCAGATCGACTCCGCATTCGACAACATCACCTACGGCAAGGGCGGGCAGGTCGTGGCCATGATCGCCGCCTATCTCGGCGACGAGAAGTTCAAGGCCGGCGTCCGCCTCCATCTCAAGCGCCACGCTTACGGCAATGCGACATCGGAGCAATTCTTCGAATCGATCTCCGACGCGGCAAAGGATCCGCGCGTGCTCGCCGCGCTGAAGTCTTTCGTCGATCAGCAGGGTGTGCCGGTGGTCGACGTCCGCCGACAGGGCAGCGGTATCGTCGCGACCCAATCACGTTACGTGTTTCTAGGCTCGTCCCCGCCGCCACTGAGTTGGACTATCCCGTTCTGCGTGCGTGTCGGCGCATCGAAGCAGTGCGCGCTGCTCGACAAGCCGGCGACATCTCTAGCCGCGCCGGGTTCAGGCGTGATCATGCCCAATGTCGGCGGCGCAGGCTATTACCGCTTCAATCTCGCTCCTGCCGACTGGCAGTCGCTGATCGCAGCTTCGGGGACATTGTCGCCAGGCGAAGCGCTTGCCACCACCGACAGCCTGTGGGCGGCGTTCCGGGCGGGCAAGGCACCGGCGGCGTGGCTGTTCGCGGAAGCGCGTGCGGTCGCGGCTAACCCGGACGCGACCGCCAGCATGGACGGCGGGCGGCGGATCACAGGGTTGCGCGCTCGCGGTCTAATTCCCGCGGCTTCGCTGCCCGGTTATCGTGCAGTGCTGGCGTCGATCTACACGCCGCGCCTTGCTGCGCTCGGGTTCGATCCCGCCGCTGGCGCCTATGCCAAGGACGACCCCGACCAGCAGAGCCTGCGCCACGACCTGGTCGAACTGGTCTCGGACGAGGCCGGCGACACCGCAGTGCGGAACACGCTCAAAACCGCCGGCGAAAAATACCTCGCCGGCAATTCGGGCGCGTTGGATACCGGGTTCCTCGGCAGCGCGCTGACCGTGGTGGCACAGGAGGGCGGATTGCCGGTGGTCAAATCGCTGATCGATAAAGCGTTGGCGAGCGAAGATCCGACCTTCCGCCAGACGGCGATCGGCGCGGCGGCATCCAGTGGCCATGCCGATGCGGCCGCGTATCTACTCGGCCTCGATGACAAGCGGATGCGGAGCTACGACAGGATCGGCCTGATCTTCGGCGTCGTCGGTAATCCGGACACCCGAGACCTCGGTACCGACTGGATCCTTACCAATTACGACAAGCTCCTCGCCGGCGGCAACGGCATCTTCCTCACCAGCCGCCTTCCTCAGGCCCTTGCCACGCAGTGCGGTGCCGATCGGGCCGACCGGATCGATGCAAAGGTGGGCGCGCTGATCCGCAAGGCCGATGTCGGCGTCCTAGGGTATGAGCGTACACTGGAGAGCATTCGACATTGCGGCGTTCTGCGGCAGGCCAAGTCGGCGGAAATTGCGGCTGCGCTCGCCGTCAAATAAGTTTGGGCACCCCGCGGCGTTTCGCGTCGATGCCGCGGGGTGCGTTCCGGCTATCAGCATAGGCGCGCGTCTTACCGCTGTTTCTTCGTGACGCTGGCGGTGAAGTCGGGATCCTTGTTCGCCACCCAGTCAACGAACTTCCGCACGGCGGGGTTGGCCAGAAGGGCGTCCACATCCAGCGCATGACGTTGAAGTTCGGAGTTGGTGAAGTTGGCCGTCAGATTTTGCTGGCAGATCGGGTGCATCGGTACGACGTCCCGCCCGCCGCGGCTTTTTGGCACCGGATGATGCCAGACGACGACCTTGCCGGTGGGCCGGCCACAGAGCCAGCACGTTAGAATCTCTGCGGGCGCCTCTTCCTCGTTTCGTACGTCGTCGCTGAAACCGTGTTTCGAATGCTTTCGCGCCATATGGCTACCGGGTCCCTGATGCGCCGCTTCCTGCGGTATGGTTGATCTCCCCACCTTTGCCGAAATCGTCGACCTAAGCGACTGGCCAATTCGCCAGCTCGAGACCACGCCGACCGGTACGTCATCGTAAACGTCCGTCAGGACATCGTTCGCGCGGCTGTGCGTGCCAACCGTGCGATGACGCGAGGTTCCGATCGGCCGGTGCATGTGGCACATCCGGGGCATGGGTGGGGTATCACGAGTAGCAGTTTGGCTGCGCAACGGCGTATTCGGCACGATCGCCGTGCTGTGCATCAGTGCACCGGCGGCGGCGCAGGACGACGCAGGGTTTCAATCGTATATGAGCCAACTGCGTCAGCAGGCGCTCGCGGAAGGCGTAAGCACGCGCACGGCAAACGCGGTTTTCCCGACGCTCACGCTTAACACCCGAGTGATCGAGCTCGACCGGGCCCAGCCGGGGTCGACCAATCCAAGCGCGATTCCTGCGTTCGCGCCCTACAAGGCGCAGCATGTCGATACGGCGCGGATCGCACGTGGTCGGCAAACCTATCTGGCGCAGCGCTCCAGGCTGCAGCGGATCGAACAGCAGACCGGCGTTCCCGAATCGATCATGGTCGCGATCTGGGGGCATGAAACGAATTACGGCAGCTATACCGGCGATTTCGATCTGCTCCGCTCGCTCGCCAGCCTTGCTTACGAGGGACGGCGCCGGTCGCTGTTTGCCGGCGAGTTCATCGCAGGGCTCAAGATGCTCGATCGCGGCGTCACCCGCTCGCAGTTGAAGGGCAGCTGGGCAGGTGCAACGGGCAATCCGCAGTTCCTGCCGTCGATCTATCTCCGCCTTGCGCGCGACGGCGACGGCGATGGTCGCGCGGACATCTGGAACAGCCCGGCCGACACGCTGGCATCGATCGGCAATTACTTCACCGACGCCGGCTGGCGCGCCGGCCAGCCTTGGGGCGTCGCGGTCAACGTGCCTGCAGGCCTCGACCGGTCGCAGGTCCGCAACCGGCTGGTGTCGCCGCGCTGCCCTCGCGTGTTCGAGCGACATAGCGGCTGGCGGACGATTGCCGAATGGCGTGCGCTTGGCGTGACGCCGCAGGGCCGCAGCCTGCCCGCCGATAGCGTGATGGCTACGTTGCTCGAGCCGGACGGGCAGGGCGCTACCGCCTATCTACTCACCAGCAACTACCGCGTGATCCTGGATTATAACTGTTCGAACTTCTACGCGCTCTCGGTCGGATTGCTGGCCGATGCGGTCGAGCGCTAGGGTCCTCTGCCTGGCGTTCGCGCTGGGGGCGTGCAGCAACGCACACGATAGCGTCGGTGCGACCTTTCCCGCAGGCGGGGGACTTTACGGCAGCTATCATGATACCGGACTCGCGAGTTGGTATGGCGAGGAATTGTCGGGTAACCGCACGGCATCGGGCGAGGCGTTCGATCCGGGCGCGATGACCGCCGCTCACCGAACCTTGCCACTGGGCTCGTTCGTCGAGGTGACGTCGGTCGAAACTGGACGGTCCATCCTGGTGCGGATCAACGACCGCGGGCCCGGCCGCAAAGACCGGATGATCGATCTGTCGCGCGCCGCGGCGCATTTGCTCGGTACCGATCGACGGCAAGTTGCCGCGGTAAGTATCCGAGCGATCGTACTCACCATGCAGGATGCGTCGCTGTTGCGCGCCGGTAAAGCCGCTGCGGCGCGGATGCCGGTGTTCACGCAGGCCGCCAGTTTAGATGCACTGCCCGTGCGCAAGCCGCTCCCCACCTTGATCGCGGGACGGCGATACGTGTTGCAGGTCGCGACCTTCTCGAACGAAGACCGTGCAACCGCATTGGCGAAGCGCCTCGATGCCGATGTCGTCGAACGCGGCGGGCTGTACCGCGTCCGCGTCGGACCGTTCAAAGATGCCGCAAGCCTGCAACGCGCGCGTGACGCGGTCGCCGAGCGCGGCTATGGCGATGCCCAAGTCCTGCCTACGGATTGAGTTCCCTTTTGCTCACGGAATACCGCATGAAGAAGCTGATCGTCGCACCGCTCGTTGCCATCGCACTGGCGCATCCGTCCATCGCCGCTGCGCCGCAGTTCCAGACCGCCGCGCCGATCGCCTATATGGAAGACCTGTCGTCGGGCGCAGTCCTGTTCGCGCGTGACGCCGACCGCCGCATGCCGCCGGCGTCGCTCGCCAAGATGATGACCGTCTATGTCGCGTTCGACATGGTCAAGAAGGGCGAGCTGAAGCTCGATCAGATGATGCCGGTGCGGCCCGAGACCTGGGCGAAATGGCATGGTCCGTCCGCGGGTTCGACGATGTTCCTATCGTCGGGTGAGAACGTCAGCGTCGCCAATCTGCTGTACGGGATCGTCACGCTGTCGGGCAACGACGCGTGCATCGTGCTGGCCGAGGGTATCTCCGGGTCGGAGCAGGCGTTCACCGAGCGGATGAACCGCAAGGCCGCCGAACTGGGCCTCAAGGACAGCCATTTCGGCACCGCCAACGGCTGGCCCGACAACGGCGTCACCTACGTCACCGCGCACGATCTCGCCAAGCTCGCCGCGGCGACGATCACCAACTATCCCGATCTCTACAAGCAATTCTATTCGAAGCGCGATTTCACCTGGGGCAAGACGATGGGCGGCAGCGCCATCACCCAGGCGAACCGCGATCCGATCCTCGGCCGCGTAGCCGGCGCCGATGGCCTGAAGACCGGCCACACCGAGGAAGCCGGCTATGGCTTCACCGGGTCTGCGATCCAGAACGGCCGCCGCTTGGTGATGGTCGTCGCCGGCCTGACCAGCGCCGGCCAGCGCGCGGAAGAGTCTGTCCGCTTCATGGAATGGGGCTTCCGTGCATGGCAGTCGAAGCCTATCGTCGCGAAGGGCAAGAAGATCGAGACCGCCGCGGTCCAGCTGGGCGACGCATCGTCGGTCGGGCTCGTCGCCCCCAAGGCGCTGACGGTAACGCTGCCAGCCGGAACCTCGCCGACCATGACCGCCAAAGTGGTCTATGAAGGTCCGATCAAGGCGCCGATCAAGGCTGGCCAGCATATCGCCGATCTCGTCGTGACGACGTCCGACGGTCTCCAGCAGACGATGCCGCTGGTCGCCGAGAAGGACGTCGCGGTCGCGGGCTTCTTCGGTCGCGCATGGGCAGGACTGACCGGCTTCTTCGGCTGATGACCCCGGCGCCGACGGCGTTGCCGGCATGACGCCGATCATCGGCAATACCGCCGCGCAGGCTGCCTTCGTGGCGGCGATGCGCGGCGGTTCGCTGCATCACGCGTGGCTGATCGCCGGACCGCAGGGCGTCGGCAAGGCGAGTTTCGCACGCGCCGCAGCCATGCGGATGCTGGCGGACGCAGCCGAGCCCGATGGCGGCTCGACCGACCTTGCGGTTCCCGAGGGAAACCGGACGCGGTCGCTGATGGAGGCCGGGTCGCATCCCGACTTCCGCGTCCTGGCGCGCCTGCCGAAGGATCCCGAGAAGCCCGACCAGGATCTCGCCCGCAGCATCACGATCGCGCAGGTCCGCACGCTGCAACCGTTGTTCGCGACGACGCCGTCGATGAGCCCCCGCCGCGTGGTCGTGATCGATGCGATCGACGATCTGGAGCGGGGCGGGGCGAATGCGTTGCTCAAGAACCTCGAGGAACCGCCGGCAGGGACGATCTTCCTGCTCGTCAGCCATGCGCCAGGCCGACTGCTCCCCACGATCCGCTCGCGGTGCCGGCTACTCCGGTTCGAGGGGCTCTCGGACGGCGAGGTCGCGACCGCGATCCGGACGTTGCAGCCCGATGCGGACGAGACTGAGGTCGCCGCGCTGGTTCGAGCCAGCGACGGCGCGCCCGGTCGCGCGCTCCGCTATGCCGGGCTCGACATCGCCGCGATCGACGATGCCATCGCCGCGATCGCGCAGGACGGCGACCGCGACAATGGACGCCGGCTGAAGCTGGCCAAGGCTCTGGGGCTCAAGGCCGCGCAACCCCGCTACGAGGCGTTCCTAGACCGTGCCCCCGCGTTCATCGCCGACGCCGCCCGGACCCGGTCGGGGCCAGCGCTGCGATCCGCACTCGACGCGCAAGCGGCGGCGCGCGAACTGGCAGGCGCCGCGATCGGCCTGTCGCTCGATGCGCAGGCCACCGTGTTCGAGATGGCCGGTATAGTCGCGACATTGCGCCACTGATCCGCCCGCGCAGGCTTCACCTGATCGGGGCGATGCTCTAGGAGCGCGGCATGGCCGACCCTTTCTATATCACCACCGCGATCCACTATCCCAATGGCCGTCCGCATATCGGCCACGCGTACGAGATGATCGCCGCCGATGCGATCGCACGCTTCCAGCGCCAGGCCGGGCGTGACGTCCTGTTCCAGACCGGCACCGACGAACACGGTCTAAAGATGGTCCAGGCCGCGCGTGACCGCGATATGCCCGTGCGCGAACTCGCCAATGAAATGTCGTCGTATTTCCACGAGATGGCCGACCGTCTTGGCATCTCGTATGACCGTTTCATCCGCACCGTCGACGAGGATCATTACGCCGCGAGCGCCGCGATCTGGCAGGCGATGGCGGACGCAGGTGACCTGTATCTCGACCGCTACGAGGGCTGGTATTCGGTCCGCGACGAAGCGTTCTACGACGAGTCAGAGCTGACCGGGGAGGGCGATGATCGCCGCTCGCCGCAGGGCACGCCGGTCGAATGGACCGCGGAGGAGACCTGGTTCTTCCGCCTGTCGAAATATCAGCAGCCCTTGCTCGATCTCTTCGCCGCCAACCCCGATTTCATCCGCCCCGAAAGCCGTCGCAACGAAGTGATGCGCTTCGTCGAAGGTGGCCTGAAGGATCTGTCCGTCTCGCGGACCAGCTTCGACTGGGGCGTGCCGGTGCCGGGCAGCCCCGGCCACGTCATGTACGTGTGGGTCGATGCGCTTACCAATTACCTGACCGGGATCGGCTATCCCGACATGACCGGCGACAAGGCGAAATACTGGCCGGCGGATATTCATCTGATCGGCAAGGACATCGTCCGCTTCCACGCGGTCTATTGGCCGGCGTTCCTACTGTCGGCCGGCATCCCGCTGCCCAAGAGCGTGTTCGGCCACGGCTTCCTTCTCACCCGCGGCGAGAAGATGTCGAAGTCGGTCGGCAACGTCGTCGATCCGATGGCGCTTGCGGATGCCTTCGGCGTCGATGCGTTGCGCTATTTCTTCCTGCGCGACGTGAGCTTCGGCCAGGACGGCAGCTACTCGGCCGAGGCGATCGTAACGCGTGTCAACGCCGAGCTGGCGAACAGCTTCGGCAACCTAGCTCAGCGGACATTGTCGTTCATCGCCAAGAACCTGGGCGGCGAATTTCCCACGGCCGGTACGGTCCAGGATACCGACGGGATACTGATTGAGGAGGTCGTCGTAGCCTGTGCCGGGTTCAAGTCCGCCTTCACCGATCTCGCGCTGTCGCAAGGCATCGAGGCTTGGATGCGCGGCGTATTCGCGTGCAACCAGTATATCGACGCGCAGGCACCTTGGGCGCTGCGCAAGACCGATCCCGAGCGGATGAACGCGGTTCTTCGTACGCTGGTCCGCGCGATCCGCATGCTCGCGATCGCGATCCTGCCGGTGGTTCCGGATTCCGCTGGGAAGGTGCTCGAGCAGATCGGGGCGACCGAGCGCGACCATGTCGCGATAGACGACGACGGCTGGTATGATCGTGTGGCGGCTTCCGACTTCCGGATCGCACCGCCGGCGCCCGTATTCCCGCGTCTCGAACTGCCTGCGGAGGCCTGATGCTCGCCGACAGCCATTGCCACCTGAACTACAAGGGCCTCGTTGAGGACCAGCAGGCGGTGCTCGCACGGGCTAGGGCGCGCGGCGTCACGGCGATGCTCAACATCTCGACACGCGAGAGCGAATGGGACGATATCGTCGCCACCGCCGAGCGCGAGCCTGACGTCTGGGCGACGATTGGCATCCACCCGAACGAGGCTGACGTGTATCCCGACGTGGACGCCGCCAAGCTGATCGAGCGCGCACGGCATCCACGCGTGGTAGGGCTCGGCGAAAGCGGCCTCGACTATTTCCGCGATACCTCGGACCGTGCCCGCCAGCAGACGAGCTTCCGCGCGCACATCGCCGCGTCGCGAGAGACTGGCCTGCCGATCGTCGTCCACACCCGCGACGCCGAGGACGATACTGCGGCGATCATGGCCGAGGAGATGGGGAAGGGGGCCTATCCCGGCGTCATCCACTGCTTCACCGCGAGTGGAGCTTTCGCCGACAAGGCGTTGGATATGGGGCTTTATATCTCGATCTCGGGGATCGTGACGTTCAAGAACGCGCGGGACCTTCAGGAGACCGCCGCACGCCTGCCGATCGAACGACTGCTGATCGAGACCGACGCGCCGTTCCTCGCGCCGGTGCCGCATCGGGGCAAGACCGGCGAACCTGGGTTCGTGGCCGATACCGCGGCGTTTCTTGCCAACCTTCGCGGCGAAAATGTCGAGGAACTATCGCGCCGTACGGCCGAGAACTTCCACACGCTGTTCGGCAAGACGCGGGTGTCAGAGGCGGCGGCATGAAGATCATGATCCTCGGCTCCGGCACATCCTCCGGCGTGCCGAGGATCGGCAACGACTGGGGCGAATGCGATCCGGCCGAGCCGCGCAACCGGCGCAGCCGTGCGTCCGCGATCGTCGAGCATGACGGTACGCGAATCCTGATCGACACAAGTCCCGACATGCGCGAGCAATTGCTGGCCGCGGATATCGACCGTGTCGACGCGGTGATCTGGACGCACGATCATGCCGATCATTGCCACGGCATTGATGATCTCCGCCAACTTTTCCACGCAGCTGGAGAGCCCGTTCGTGGCTACGCCCGGCCGTTCACGCTGGCAGCGCTGGACGCGCGCTTTACCTACGCTTTTCACGGTCGCCCGGGCTATCCGCCAACGATCGCCGCCGAAGTCCTGCCTGATCGGTTGACGATCGGTGGGATCGATATTTCGGTGACCGACCAGCCACACGGTAGTATCCATGCCGCTGGCCTGCGGTTCGAGGCAGCTGGCGTCTCAATCGGATACGCGACCGATTTCAACCTGATGACCGACGACATGGCCAGCCTGTATCAGGATCTGGACATCTGGGTGGTCGACGCGCTCCGCCGGCGACCGCATCCAACGCACATGGAACTGCCTGCCGTGCTTGCTTGGGTGGAGCGCCTGACGCCAAAGCGGACCGCGTTGATCCATATGGACAACACGATGGATTATGCGACGTTGCGTCATGAACTGCCGGTCGGCGTCGAGCCGGGCTATGACGGGCTGATCCTGACCGCATGACCGGTGACCGCGCAGCCCAATTCGCGCTGTACGCAGTCATGTTGATCCTGCCGCTGTCGGCGTTGGTCGCGCGCCGATTGCCGTTGAAGCCGGTGCTGAAGATGGCGCTGGCCTGGGTCGCGATCTTCGCGGTTGGCCTGCTGATCGCGAGCCAGCGGGATCGGCTGTCTGGCTTGAAGACCATGTTTTCCGATCAGCAGGTGAGCGGAACCGAAACCCGGATTCGCATGGCGGACGACGGGCATTTCTGGGCGGATGTCGATATCGACGGTGTCCGCCGCCGGATGCTGATCGATAGTGGTGCGACGACGACTGCCTTGTCGTCCGCTACGGCCAAGGCAGCCAGCCTGGATAGCGACGAAAGCCCGTTTCCAGCGATCATCGAGACCGCCAACGGTACGGTATCGGCGCGCACCGCGACCGCCAAGAGCGTGACGATCGGCACTGTCACTGCAACCAACCTCGGCATCGTCACGTCGCCGGCGTTCGGCGAGACCGACGTGATCGGCATGAACTTCCTGTCGAGGCTGGGATCGTGGCGGGTCGAGAATGCCACTCTCGTTCTTACGCCGAACAAGTAATAGATTTTACATAATGTATATTATCGATCTTACTCTACGCGTTAGATCGCACGCTATCAATGGGAGTCCCTGATGATCGAACGGCTCGTTTCCATCATGGCGCGACTGCGTCATCCGGTCGAAGGTTGCGAATGGGATCGCGTTCAAACCTGGTCGACCATCGCGCCCTACACGATCGAGGAAGCCTATGAGGTCGCGGACGCGATCGCGCGCGATGACCCGACGGACCTCAAGGACGAACTCGGCGACCTGCTGCTCCAGGTGGTATTCCACAGCCGTATCGCCGAGGAGTCCGGCGCGTTCACCTTGGCCGATGTCGTCGCCGCTATCAGCGACAAGATGGAGCGTCGTCACCCTCACATATTCGGCGATGCAATCTCCTCGCCAGGTTGGGAAACGATCAAGGCCGCCGAGCGCGCGGAGAAGTCCGATCACAGCGCTCTCGCCGGCGTGGCGATCGGCCTGCCTGCCCTGGCTCGTGCGGAAAAACTACAGAAGCGTGCCGCCCGTGTCGGGTTCGACTGGCCCGATGCGGCTGGGCCTCTCGCCAAGGTTGTCGAGGAAATAGAAGAGGTTCGCGACGCCGGCTTAGACACGGTAGAAGAGGAAATCGGCGATCTGTTGTTTGCCGTGACCAACTGGGCACGGCATCTCGGTGTCGATCCCGAAGCCGCGCTCAGGGCTGGCAACGCCAAGTTCGAAGCGCGTTTCCGGGCAATAGAGGTCGATGGCGGCGACGCGTTCGCAGCCATGACACTCGATCAGAAGGAAGCGCTATGGCAGGCGGTCAAGCATCGCGGCGGCTGAATCGGTCGTAGTCGGTCTCGGACAGCCGAACATCGTACGTCGTATCGAGCTCGTCGCTGACGCTGCCCAGCACTTCGCCGTGCGCATGTAGCCACGCCGCCCCCGCTCCGTCGCTAGCCTCGATCGTGATGCTATAGCGTCGATGGGCGCCGGTGAGCTTCGCTGCCACCTGCTCGATGAGGTGCTGGACCCCTTCCCCGCTCAGCGCGGAGATAGCCACGACGTCGTCACGATGCGCTGCCTGTCCGGCGATCTCGTCGTGCGTGTCGGCATCGAGAAGATCGAGCTTGTTCCATACTTCGAAGCGCGGCGTGTTTTCATCGACGCCGATCTCCGCGAGCACGGTCTCGACGTCGGTACGCTGCGCCTCGGTGTCGGGATGTGCAATATCGCGGATGTGCACGAGCAGATCCGCCGACACCACCTCTTCCAGCGTCGCCTTGAACGCCGCGACCAATTGGGTCGGCAGATCGGACACGAAGCCTACCGTATCGGACAGGATAGCCTTGTCGATGCCCGGAAGCTGAATCTGCCGTAGCGTCGGGTCTAGCGTCGCGAACAACAGGTCTTCCGCCATGACATCGGCGCCGGTCAGCCTGTTGAACAGCGTGGACTTTCCGGCGTTGGTGTACCCGACCAGGGCGATCACCGGCCATGGCGCACGTTGGCGTCGCTCGCGGTGAAGGCCGCGAGTACGACTGACTTGCTCGAGCTCACGTTTCAACCGTGCCATCCGGTCACGAATCAAGCGACGATCGGCCTCGATCTGGGTTTCACCAGGACCGCCCAAAAAACCAAAGCCACCACGCTGCCGCTCCAGATGCGTCCAACTCCGCACGAGCCGACCCGCCTGGTAATCAAGATGCGCCAATTCGACCTGCAAACGCCCCTCGGCTGTTGCCGCGCGTTCACCGAAGATCTCCAGAATGAGCCCGGTGCGATCGATAACCTTGGTTTCAAGCGCCTTTTCCAGGTTACGCTGCTGGATAGGAGTAAGGCTCGCGTCGAACACGACGAGCCCTGCCTCTTCCATGCGCACCTGTGTCGCGAGCAGCTCGACCTGCCCGCTCCCGATCAGCGTTGCGGGTTTCGCCTGCCGCACGCGATAGGCGATCCGTTCGACGACCTGGACACCGATCGCCGCAGCGAGTCCGGCGGTTTCTTCCAGGCGAGCATCGACATCGCGCGTCGCGTCGCCCTGGTCGGGAAGAACGACAATCGCGCGCGCGCCGCGCGAGAACTCGTCCCGATCGCGTTCGAAACCACTACTCAATCGTCATCGTCCGTTTCATCCGTGTCAGTAGGCTCTTCGGCAAGGTTCAGCGGGCGCGCCGGCTGGATCGTCGAGACAGCGTGCTTGTAGACGAGTTGTGCCATGCCTTCGCGCTGGAGCAGCATGCAAAACAGATCGAAGCCTGCGATCTGGCCCTGCAGCATGACGCCGTTGATCAGGAACATCGTCACGCTGTCTTCGGATTTCCGCACGGCGTTCAGGAAGATATCCTGCAACAACGGGTGCTTCTTCTGATTTTCTCCCACCGCATCGACGATTGCCGACACGTCCATGGGCCCAGCAGGCATGATCGTCGAGATCGCATGCTTGTAGATCAGTTGCGACTGGCCATCGCGGCGCAGCAGGACGGAAAAATTATCGAACCATGTGACGATGCCCTGGAGCTTTACGCCCTTGACGAGGAACATCGTGACCGGCGTCTTGGAGCGCCGGAGTGCGTTCAGGAACAGGTCCTGAAGCGAGCCTGGTTTATCGGCCAATGGGATAACCCTTTGTTTTTGGCGGGACTTTGCCCGCAAGGCGCCGTTTCCCGGCGTCGGAGATGCACCCGGGTACCGGGCGCGGTACTGATCTATGATCGCTGCCTTGCTATATCCAGAGGGCGGCGAAATTACGGCGTCTATTCCTCGCGGGTTTCGGTGATGCCGAGCAGCTTCAATTTTCGATGAAGCGCCGAACGCTCCATGCCGATGAAGCTGGCCGTCCGCGAGATATTTCCCGAGAAACGTCGGATCTGCACCCGAAGATATTCGCGCTCGAACGTCTCGCGCGCTTCACGCAGAGGTGAACCCATGATCGCGGTGGACCCGGCCGATCCGATATCGCCCTGGTCCCCGAGAACTTCGGCCGGCAACAGGTCGAGATCAATCCGCCCGATCCGGTCTCCCGGCGCCAGAATGATCGTGCGCTCGACGACGTTGCGCAACTGCCGGACATTTCCCGGCCAGTCGTAAGATTGCAACGCAACCATCGCGTCCGGCGCGATTTCCGGCGTCGGCACGCGGCGTTCGGACGCGTAATGCGCGATGAAATGCTGGACCAGCGCAGGGATGTCCTCGCGACGATCGGACAGCGGCGGGATCATCACCGGTACGACGTTGAGCCGGTAATACAGGTCCTCGCGGAAACGTCCTTCGGCGATTTCGAAGACGAGGTCGCGGGCCGTCGCGGAGACGACACGAACGTCGACTTTGACGACGCGCGTACCACCCACTCGCGCAAAGCTCTGGTCAGTCAGGGCGCGGAGGATACGGGCCTGCGTCGCGATCGGCATGTCAGCGATCTCGTCGAGGAACAACGTGCCACCATGCGCCTGTTCGAACAGACCGGGACGAACGAGATCGCCCGCTTCCTCGACGCCGAACAGTTCCTCGTCCATCCGCTCGGGCGTCATCCGCGCGGCGCTGACGATGATGAACGGCGCGTCGGTCCTCAGGCTCCAGCCGTGCAGCAGGCGGGCAGCGACTTCCTTGCCGACCCCCGCCGCGCCCATGATCAGAACCCGACTACCGGTTGCCGCCACCCGCTTCAGGGTCGCGCGGACGCCGTTGATCGAGCCCGAACTGCCGGTTAGGTCGGTTTCGCGGCCGACCGTGGCGCGCAGCGTCGCGACTTCGCGGCGGAGGCGTTCCGTTTCCGTCGCACGGGCTACCATCAGTAGCAGTCGTTCGGCTTCGAACGGCTTTTCGATAAAGTCGGACGCCCCGCGGCGGATTGCTGCGACGGCCGTATCGAGGTTGCCGTGGCCGGAGATAACTAGAACCGGGATCGAGGGATCGCGCCGCTTGATCTCGTCGAGCAGTTCCAGCCCATCGAGACGCGACCCTTGCAGCCACACATCGAGCAGCACCAGCGAGGGACGCCGCGCTGCGATCGCTTCCAAGGCAGAATCGCTGTCGCCAGCGTCGCGGGTCTCATAGCCTTCGTCCTCCAGGACGCCGGCCACTAGTTCGCGAATGTCACGTTCGTCGTCCACGACGAGAATATCGAGCGCCATTAAATCATGTCCGGTTGCGGGTCATCGTGTCGAGTCGGCCCTCCCCAGCCAACTCGGATGCGGATGCCCCTTGGTCGAGCGCGGCCAGCGCCTTGGCGTCGAAGGTCATGGTGACGAGTGTACCGCCCCCCGGCCGATCGGAAAAGCCGATCGTGCCGCAATGCTCCTCGATGATCTTCTTGACGATGGCAAGGCCGAGGCCTGTGCCGCGGGCACGGGTCGTTACATAAGGTTCGACGATCCGGTCCCGCTCCGCGGGTAGCCCGATCCCCGTGTCGGCGACCGCGATGCCTACTATATCCGCATCACTCGTCAGCGTCATCGTCACCGATCCGCCGGGTTCGGACCGCGTTTCAATGGCTTCCACAGCGTTCTTGACGATGTTCGTGAGCGCCTGACCAATCTGACGGCGATCGCAAACGAGCATCAAGCCAGGATCGTCCTGCACCAGTTGGAAGCTAATCGCAGGATGTGCCACTTCGTGCAGGAACAAGGCCTGACGTGCGGCATCGACGAGCGATTCCTCGCGGAACACCGGCTTCGGCATGCGCGCGAACGACGAGAATTCGTCGACCATCCGGCGTAGATCGCCAACCTGGCGGATGATCGTGTCGGTCAATCGCGAGAACGTGCCGTCCTGCGCCTCGATCTTGCCGCCATAGCGACGCTGGAGGCGCTCGGCCGCGAGTTGGATCGGTGTCAGCGGGTTCTTAATCTCATGCGCGATCCGGCGAGCGACGTCCGACCATGCCGCGCGGCGTTGATCGAGCAGCTGCTGCGTGATGTCGTCGAACGTCAGGATCGGCCCGGTAGCGGGTCGCGCGACCCGGACGGCGAGCGTGCGCATTTCGCCCCCCTGCCCGACCTCGACGATCGCCTCTCGGTCGCCGCTGTCCAGCATAGCGTCGAGTTCCGGCGCTACATCGACCAGCCGACGTCCAACCAGGCTATCCGTACCGACAACGGTCGCGAGAAGCCCGGTTGCGGATTCGTTCGCGATCGTAATCGTGCGATCGCGCCTCGTGGCAAGAACGCCCGCGGAAACGCCTGCCATGACCGCCTCTATCAACGCGCGCCGATTTTCGAGTTGACCATTTGCCGTAACCAGTTCGGTATTCTGTTCTTCCAGCCGGCCCGTCATCTGATTGAACGCGTTGGCGAGCGTGCCGACCTCGTCACGGGTGCGCGGGTCCGGTACGCGTGCAGTCAAATCACCCGCGGCCACCCGGCGAGCCGCGTCGACCAGTTCGCCGACCGGCCGCACTAGGCGATCGGCAACGGCCAAAGCGATCCACACCGCAATGCCGACGATCAGTAACGATATTAGCAGCAATGCCGCGTTGAACCGCAATTGCAGGCTACGCGACCGGGCCAGGAGCGATCGATAGCTCGTCAGGACCTCGTTCGCGCGCGTGGTCTGTTCAGACAATAATTTCGTATCCTCGACGCGGCCCGCATAGAGGAACAGTTCGTCCGATCCGGGCAGCATCGTGATCGTCTGGATACGATCGCCGGTGACCGAGAGAACCGCGCTTTTGCCCGACCGTAGCTCCGCGATCGCCGCGGGCGTAACGCGGCGCGTGAAGTCGATCTCGTACGGGTTGACGATCGCCAGCGTCTGTATCCCCCGTTGAGGAGACAGCTTGAACAACGCCGCCTCGGATAGGCTGCGATAATAGACTTGCTGAAGAAACCAGCCCGAAAAGTCCGGGCTTTGTAGCGAGCGTTCGCGAAGATAGGCAGACATGTCGCTCGCCATCGTCACAGTCGCTTCCTGCCACCTGTTAAGTTGGCGCCCGTAGGAGGACTGAGCAAGTCCGGTTGCGTTTTCGAGCATGCCGCGGGCCTGGTCGGAATACCAGAATTGCACGCCGTACTGGAACAGCAGGGACGCGAAAATCGTCACAAGCAGCATCGGCACCGCGGCGACAATCGAGAACAGCGCGACGAGGCGGACGTGGAGTCGTCCACCACCGCCTACAGGCGACCGTGCAGCCCGGCGCATTGCCACGCGTCGACCGAGCAGCATCAACAACGCGATCCCGGGCACGAGATTGGCAACGAGCAACAGCGCGACCAGCGGCGGCGGTATCAGGCGCTGCGGTGCGTCGGTGCCAGTGATGATAAGATAGCTTGCGACGCCAATCGCAACGGCTACTGCGAGAACCAGGGTCTCGATCGCAGGCGTCACCGCGAACCGGTGCGCGGGCCCGTCTTCATCCATCGGTAGCGTCGCGGAAGCGATCATCGTTGCCTCGGTACAACGTCAACCGTTGCCTTGAAACCACATAATGCGCGATTTCATCGCCGATCCGGATCATTCGTACGCATATCGACGACCGCGATGCCGAGCGTGTCGAGCCGCTTGCGCAACGTGTTGCGATTAATACCCATCGCGCGCGCCGCCCGGAGCTGATTCTGGCCATGCCGTGCTAGCATCACCTCGATCAAGGGACGTTCGACCTCGCCAATCACGCGGTCGTACAGACTGCCATCGTCGAGCGCCGTCGGATCGTCGCGCGCGATACGCTCGATCAACGCGCGAACCGCGTGTGCAATATCGATATCAGCCGCATGGTCGGTCGTAGCCGAGTTGCCGATCATCGCACGGATCGCGTCGGCTGCGATCACCTCGTCGCGCGAGAGCACTGCCAATCGGCGCATCAGGTTCTCGAGTTCACGCACGTTGCCGGGCCAGTCGTGCGCACCGAGCGCTGTGAGGGCGTCGCTAGCAAGTTGGCGTCGGGGTAGCCCCTGTGTTGCAGCATGATCGAGAAAATGACGCGCGAGCAAGGCAATGTCCTGGCGGCGCTCGCGCAAGGCTGGCAGCATGATCGGCACGACGTTGAGGCGGTAGAACAGGTCTTCGCGGAATTGGCCAGTCGCGACCTGCGCGGACAGGTCGCGATTGGTGGCGGCGACGATGCGGACGTCGACGCGGATCGTCCGCGCGCCACCGACGCTGGTGAACTCACCCGACTGGAGCACGCGGAGCAGGCGGGTCTGTGCCTCCATCGGCATGTCGCCGATCTCGTCGAGGAACAACGTGCCGCCCGACGCCTGCTCGAACCGGCCGGCATTACGCGTCGCCGCGCCGGTGAAGGCGCCGCGTTCGTGGCCGAACAGCTCGGCCTCGATCAGTTCGCGCGGGATCGCGGCCATGTTGATCGCGATGAACGGGGCTGCGCTGCGGGGGCCCAGATCATGGATCGCGCGTGCGACGAGTTCCTTGCCGGTGCCCGACTCGCCCGAGATCAGCACGGTCAGGTCGTTCGAGACGACGCGGGCGATGATCCGGTACACGTCCTGCATCGCCGCCGAGCGACCGATCAGCGGGAGCGCGCGGTCCTCGTCATGCAGCGCGTCCTCCGACACCATGCCGCCGCGCGCGAGTGCGCCCGTCACTGCGCTGTTCAGAACGTCGAGGTCGAACGGCTTGGGGAGATATTCGTACGCGCCGACCTCGGCCGCGCGGACCGCTGTGGTCAGGGTGTTCTGCGCCGAGAGGACGATGATCGGGAGCAGCGGAAACCGCGCTGCGACGCTGCGGACATGATCGATGCCGTCGCCGTCGGGAAGGATGACGTCGGTGATGAGAACGTCCGGCAGCGACGCCGCGAGCGCGCGTTCGAGTTGCGCGAGGCTGTCGGCGACGGTGACCTCATGCCCCGCGCGGCGGAGGGCCTGCGCGACGACGGTGCGGATCGCGGCATCGTCGTCGACGACCAGGACGGTGCTCATGATGCGGCTCTCGGGAGCAACAGGCGGAGGACGGTCATTTCCGGCGTACCTTCCCGGGCGTATTGGACGATGCCGCCCATGTCTCGGGTGAGCTTGTCGACGAGCGCGAGACCAAGCCCCTGCCCTTCGCGACGACCCGACACGAACGGATCGAACAGGTGATCGGCGATGTCGGCAGGCGCGCCGGGGCCGTTGTCGAAGATGCAGATCTCGATCGGCAGCGGCACGCGCGGCTTGCCCGGCGCGGCGCTGACGGTGATGCCGTGGCGATAGGCAGTGGTCATCACGAGCCGCGGTTCGCGTTCGTTTCTAACAGCTTCGCGCGCGTTCTTGAGCAGGTTTATGACAATCTGGAGCAGGGCGTCGCGGTTGATCTGCGCCGGCGGGAGCGAGGGATCGAAGCGTTCCTCGATCGTGATTCCGCGCGCGAACCCGGCGAGCGCAAGCCGGCGGGCGTGACCGAGCAGCGGATAGATGTTCTCGCTGGCGAGTGGCAGCGGCCGCGTGTCGCTGAAGTCCTGCATGCGGTCGATCAGCGCGGCGATGCGATCGACCTCGGTGACGATCAGCGTGGTGAGTTCGCCTGCGCCAAGTAGTTGGGCGGCACCACGGATGCCGGACAGCGGGTTCTTGATCTCGTGCGCGAGCATTGCCGCCGCACCAACCGCCGCCCTTGCTCCGGCCGCCCGGTCGACCGAATGCCCCAGCCGTCGAGATGTTGCCGACGCATGCAGCGTGATCGCGCGCCAGCCGGGATAGTCGGCGATCTGCGTCTCGGCGAAATCGACGCGGATCTTCACGCCACGCGCGGTCGATATCTCGGTGTCGTAGACCGCCAACCCGTGCCCGTCGCGGTTACGCGGATCGTCGGGCGGCGGGATGATCGCATCGAGCGGTTGGCCGATCATCAACCGCTCGGAGAGGTTCAGCAATTGCTCGGCTAGCGCGTTGGCGTGCGCGACGCGGTGGTCTGGATCGACGACGACGACCGCGACCGGGAGTGCTGCGAACAGCTCCGCAAAGCCCGGCCGCACCCGTGATTGCGTATCAGGCCGCTGCAAGGTCGCGCCAGGGAGCGTAGAACTCGGCGAGCATCGCCTTGACTTGCTTGGGGTCCGGTACCTGGTTTACCTTATTGCGGAACTCGGCCGAACCGGGGAGCCCCTTGGTGTACCAGCCGATATGTTTCCGGGCCATGTTGACGCCGGTCTCGATCCCGTAATGTTCGAGCATCGCCTCGTAATGCCCTGCGATCGCGTCATATTGCTCGGTGATCGACGGGTCTTCGATGCGACGGCCGGTGGCGAACCACTCCATCACCTGGCCGAGCACCCAGGGGCGGCCATAGGACCCGCGGCCGATCATCAGGCCGTCGGCGCCGGATTGGTCCATTGCGGCTTCGGCGTCCTCGATTCCGCAGATGTCGCCGTTGACGATCACCGGCACGCTCACCGCGTCCTTGACCTTGCGGACGAAGCCCCAGTCGGCGCTGCCCTTGTACATCTGGTTGCGCGTGCGGCCGTGGACGGTGATCAGCTTGATGCCGAGGTCTTCGGCGATGCGCGCGAGGTCGGGCGCGTTCAGGCTGTCGTGGCACCAGCCCATTCGCATCTTCAGCGTCACCGGAACGTCGACGGCCTTGACGGTAGCCTCGATGATCGCGCTGGCCAGCTTGGTGTCGCGCATCAGCGCCGAGCCCGCGTCGCCGTTGACGACTTTGCGCACGGGGCAGCCCATGTTGATGTCGATGATCGCCGCGCCACGATCCTGGCTGAGCTTGGCTGCCTCACCCATCTCGTAGGGGGTGCAGCCGATCAGCTGCATCGACACCGGCTCCTCGAGCCGATCCCACGCCGCCTTCTGCAACGACTGGCGCGTCTCGCGGATCGCCGCCTGGCTCGCCACCATCTCGGTGACGTTGAGGCCCGAGCCATAGCGTCGCACCAATGTGCGGAACGGCATGTCGGTGACGCCGGTCATCGGCGCGAGCACGACGGGGCTTTCGATCCGGACGGGACCGATCTGGATAGGGGCAAGATTACGCATGGATGTGCCTGAAAATGAGGCATCGCCCTACCCCAACCTGCCGATTCAGGCAAGGCTGGCGAGGGCCGGAGCGAAACGCTAGGTCGCGAGGATGACACAGGCAAAGCGTATCGTTGCGATCATCGTCGCTGCCGGGACCGGCGTGCGCGCGGGGCGATCAGTTCCTAAGCAGTTCGCGCCGATCGCCGGTCGGCCAATGATCGCCTATTCCTATGAGGCGTTCGCGACGCATCCGGCGATCGCCGAGACGATCGTCGTCGTCGCCGAGGGCCAGCAAGGCTTGGCGACCGCAGCATTAGGGGACGTGTCGATCGCCGTTGGCGGGACGACGCGCCGCGAGTCGGTCACCAACGGCCTCGCGACGGTCGGCGACGCGACGCACGTATTGATCCACGACGCCGCCCGCCCCTTCCTTTCGCACTTGGTCATCGATTCGCTCGTCGCCGCCTTGAAGACCAGGGACGCGGCCATTCCCGTCCTCCCGGTGACCGATACGCTTGCCCGCGGCAGCGTCCTGCTCGGCGACATCGTGCCGCGCGCGGACCTCAACCGGGTGCAGACCCCCCAGGCGTTTGCCGTGGAGGCACTGCGTGCCGCGCATGCCGTCTGGCCGGTGGACGAAGAGGCGACCGACGATGCACAGATGGTGCGACGGCTTGGCGTCGGCGTCGCGTTGGTGCAGGGCTCCGCGATGCTCGAGAAAGTCACGCACCCAGAAGATTTCGCGGCCGCCGAAGCGCGTGTCGCCTACGAAACCCGCACCGCGATGGGCTTCGACGTCCACCGCCTCGAAACCGGCGAGGAGCTGTGGCTCGGCGGCGTCCTGATCCCGCACGACAAGGGCTTGTCGGGGCATAGCGATGCCGACGTCGCGCTCCACGCGCTGACCGACGCGTTGCTCGGCACGATCGCGGCGGGCGATATCGGCACGCATTTCCCGCCGAGCGACCCGCAGTGGAAGGGCGCCGACTCCGCGCAGTTCCTCCAGCACGCCGCCAAGCTGATCGCCGACAAGCGCGGCCGGATCGATTTCGTCGACCTGACGATCATGTGCGAGGCGCCGAAGATCGGCCCGCACCGTACGGCGATGACCGCGCGGATCGCCGACCTGCTCGGGCTTACGCTCGACCGGGTCAGCGTCAAGGCGACGACGACCGAACGCCTCGGCTTCACCGGGCGCGGTGAGGGTATCGCCGCGCAGGCCGTTGCGACCATTCGCTTGCCCGGATCTCCGCTGTGAAGATCGTCGGCGCACTTGCCGCGATCGCACTCCTTGCCAGCCCGGCGGTCGCCCAACAGCGTTGCATCACCGGGCCCGAGGCCGAATCGCTGACGCTCGTCGCGATGCCCGACATTCTCCGCGAAACCGGTCGCGTCTGTGCGGCGCAGCTTCCCGCCAGAAGTCTCATCCGATCGCAGTCGAGTGCGTTGATCGACCGGTATCAGGTCGAGTCCGACCGGGCTTGGCCAGCGGCCCGCGCGGCGATCGTCAAGCTCAGCGATCCTGCCGTGGACGCGATGCTCGATTCGGAGTTTGCGCGACCGCTGCTGACGACGTTGCTGGTGCCGCAGATCGTCGGGCGGATCGCCACGCGCGATTGCGGGACGATCGACCGGATGGTGACGCTGCTCCAGCCCTTGCCACCACGCAACACCGCGGGCATCGTCGTCGAGACGTTGCGGTACCTCAAATCCCAGAAGTCGCGCAGCGGTGATATCGCCGCGGTGGCGATGCTGCTTTGCCCGGTGGAGACTCGCTGATGGATACGATCCTTCCCGCCGAACTGGTCGACGCCGCACGTAAAGTGGTCGAGCAGAACCGTGCGATCGGCCGCCGAGTCGCGGTCGCCGAGAGCTGCACCGGCGGGCTGGTCGCTGCCGCATTGACCGAGATTCCTGGTTCGTCGGACGTGTTCGAGGTCGGTTTCGTCACCTACTCGAACGCCGCCAAGCTCGGCGTGCTGAAGATCAGTTCCGACGTGCTCGAAACGTTCGGCGCGGTCTCGATCGCGGTGGCGTGGAGCATGGCTCAGGCCGCGCTCAAGCAGTCGGGCGCTGATATCGCCGTGGCGATTACGGGCGTGGCGGGCCCCGGTGGCGGTTCGCTCAAGAAGCCGGTCGGCACAGTGGTGTTTGGTCGCGCCGAAAAGGGCCGTGACCCATCCGACGTCCATGCCGATCGCAAGGATTTCGGCGATCTCGGTCGTGGCGGGATCCGGCTTCAGGCCGCGTTGTGCGCGCTCGAACTCTTGTTGCCGGACGCTTCGGCGCCGTAAAGCTCGGCGGCGCGGGTCTCGAACGCCCCGATCATCTTCCGCAGTGCAGCGCCGAATACCTGCCCGGCGATCATCTCGAACATCCGGTTCTTGAACGCGAAGTCGACGGTGAAGTCGACCGCGCAACCCTGTGGCTCGGGACGGAAATGCCATTCGTTGCGCAGATACTTGAGCGGGCCATCGACGTAATCGACGTTGAGTTCGCTCGGCCGGACCTTTTGCACGCGCGACGTGAACGTCTCGCGCAGCCCCTTGAAGCCGACGATCATGTCGGCGAGCGTCTCGGTCTCGGTGTTCGAGCGCACCCGCATCGCGCTGACCCAGGGCAGGAACTCGGCATAGCGACCGACATCGGCCACCAGGTCGAACATCTGCTCAGGCGTGTAGGGCAAATGGCGCGTTTCCGAATGCTTCGGCATCAGATGCGCGCGACGCCCAGCTTGGCGTCACGGTTAGCGCGCAGCCGTTCGAAATCATCGCCTGCGTGATAGCTCGACCGCGTCAGCGGCGAAGATGCGACCAGCAGGAAGCCCTTCGCGCGGGCGATTGAGGCATAGGCGTCGAACGCCTTGGGCGGCACGAACTCGGCGACCTTGGCATGGCGCGGCGTCGGCTGGAGATACTGCCCCATCGTCAGGAAATCGATGTCGGCGCAGCGCATGTCGTCCATCACCTGATGGATCTCCAGACGCTCCTCGCCGAGCCCGAGCATCACGCCGGACTTGGTGAAGATCGACGGGTCGTGGCGCTTGACGCTCTCCAGCAGCCGCAACGACGCATAGTAGCGCGCGCCTGGGCGGATCGTCGGGTAGAGCCGCGGCACCGTCTCAAGATTGTGATTGTAGACGTCGGGGCGCGCCTCGACGATCGACTCGATCGCGGCCTGCGCCTTGTTGCGGAAGTCCGGAGTCAGGATCTCGATCGTCGTCGTCGGGTTCGACGCGCGGATCGCCTGGATCACCTTCACGAATTGCGACGCGCCACCGTCCGGAAGATCGTCACGATCGACCGAGGTGATGACGATGTGGTTGAGGCCCATCTGCGCGGCCGCATCGGCGACGTTCTGCGGCTCCATCCGATCGACCGCGCGCGGCATACCGGTCTTGACGTTACAAAACGCGCAGGCGCGCGTGCAGGTGTCGCCGAGGATCATGACCGTGGCGTGCTTCTTCGACCAGCATTCGCCGATGTTCGGGCACGCCGCCTCTTCGCACACCGTCGTGAGGCTTTTGGAGCGCATCAGCTCTCGCGTCTTTGCGAAGCCAGCGGAGGTCGGCGCCTTGACGCGGATCCAGTCGGGCTTGCGCGCACGGACCGGCGCAGCCATCGAGGTCATGTCGTTCATGCACGCCAGATAGCCCCGCCCTGCCGTCGAGACAATGGCGGCGGACGCAGTCGGCGGGTTGGAACCATCGGACGAACCGGATAAAATCATGGAACCAGTTTCAACATGACAAGTTTTTCATGTTGCATCGCAAACTGATATGGAAGGCTAACCGTGCCAACTCACTTTCCGGAAATGATCGAAGGCTATCACCGCTTCAAGGACGGCCCCTGGGAGGAGCAGCGCGAGCGCTGGAAGGAACTGCAGGACGGCCAGAGCCCCAAGGTGATGATCATCGCCTGCTCCGACAGTCGCGTCGAACCTGCGCAGATTTTCGATACGCTGCCCGGCGAAGTGTTCGTCGTTCGCAACGTCGCCAACCTCGTGCCGCCGTTCGAGACGGGTGGTGGTTACCACGGCGTCTCCGCGGCGATCGAGTTCGCGGTTACCCAGCTGAAGGTCGAAGAGATCGTTGTGATGGGCCACGAGAAGTGCGGCGGGTGCAAGGCTGCGCTGACGCAGGCGTTTGCCGATGCCGATCACGGTGCAGGCGGGTTCGTGTCCGACTGGGTCAGCCTGCTTGACGGTGCCCGCGATAAGGTCATCGCAAAGTACGGTGAAGGCGCGGAGGCCGGCCGCGAGATGGAACTCGAGTCCGTCCGCACCTCGATCGCCAACCTTCGCACGTTCCCGTTCGTGACAGAGGCAGAAGCCGCCGGCACGCTGGTCCTTCGCGGCGCCTATTTCGGCATCGACAAGGGCCAGATGCTGCTGCTCAACGAGGATGACGAGTTCATCCAGGCAGAGTCGACAGAAGCCAAGTCAGCGAAGGCCTGACGCGTCAGCGAAGGCCTAACGCCTTCTCCGCCACCTTTTTGACCTTCGGGTCGAGCGGTGGCGGCACCATCGATACGCCGGCTTCGAGGCGGTCCGCGATCAGCGTCAGCGCTGCGATCCGGGCCGCCTTCTTGTCGTTGCCGTCGATCACCGTCCACGGTGCAGTCGCCGTGTCGGTGCGCGCGAACATTTCGGCCATCGCCTCCAGATAGTCTTCACGCCGCGACCGGTTGTGGAAATCGTCGAGCCCGGTCTTCCAGTGCTTCCACGGATCGTCGAGCCGCGCCTTGAGCCGGCGGTCCTGCTCCTTCTGCGTGGTATGGATGAACAGCTTGATGAGGGTCGTGCCGCTCTCGACCTGTTGCGCCTCGAACGCGTTGATCTCGTCGTAACCGTGGCGCCATTCGGTCTCGCTGGCGAACCCCTCGACACGCTCGACCAGCACACGGCCGTACCAGCTGCGATCGAACACCGCGATGTTGCCGTTCGCGGGCAGACGGTTCCAGAAGCGCCAGAGGAAATGATGCGCCTTCTCATCCGCAGTCGGTGCCGAGATCGGCCAGACCTTGTAGTTGCGCGGGTCCCATTCGGCGGAGAGACGCTGGATGATGCCGCCCTTCCCTGCCGCATCCCAGCCCTCGAACATGACGATCGCGCGCGTACCACCGACAATGTGCGCAACCTGGATATGCTCGAGGCGCTTTTGCAGCGCGGCGAGGTCGTGCTTGTACTTGCCGTCGTACTCGTCGCCGGCTTCGTAGTCGGCCAGGTGTATCGTCATGCATCACGCTCCGTCGCAAGGGTCGGGATCTGAACGTTCCAGGCGCCCCGTCGGCGCAGGACGAACCAATAATAGGCGATCGACAGCAGGATCTGCGCGGCCGTCATGATCAGACCGGGGCGTCCCTCCTCGAGATCGAGCCAACTCGTCCAGCAGACATAGCCGAGCGCGAGCAGCGTCACCACCGGAGCGATTGGGTAGAACGGCATCTGGTAGGGGGCGTGGGCGGTCTTGCCGGTACGCCTGCCGACCATCGCCGCGACGCAGATACCCGTGTAGATCGCGACGAGGCCGGTGCCGCTGAGCACCAGCAGCAACTGGAGCGGCAGAAAGCACGCGACGATCCCGAACCCGCCGACCAGCAACGTGCCGACCCAGGGCGAGCCGAACTTCGGGTGGACCTGCATCATCCATCGGTCGAGCGGGCGGCCCCAGCTTCCGTCGCGCGCGGTACCGTAGAAGAAGCGCGCGCAGGCGAGGATGCAGGCGATCACCGCGTTAACGATCGCGACGACGACGCCGATCGAGATCCAGTTTGCCGTCGTCGTGCCGCTGCGCGGGGCGACGAGCAGGCCGAACGGGTCGTCGGCGGTAAGCGTGGCGTGGAGATCGGGCGCGCCGACGAGGACCGCGACGATCGGGATGCCCTCGAACAGCAGCGTGAGTGCGAGCGCCCCCATGATCGCGCGCGCGATCAGCCGGGGGGCGTCGAGCATCTCTTCTCCAAAATACACCGCCGCGCCGTAGCCGTTGAGCGCAAAGATCGCGATCGAGGTGGCGAGGCCGATCGAGGCGGCGGACGCGGGGACGAGATTGGCCCCTTGCGGCATCACCGGGTGGAGCAATAGGTCGCCGATCGGGCGAACGGTATCGGCGAACCCGAGCCAGACAACCGCGCCGATCGCCAGCATCTCGATCAGCAGGAAGAGCCCGGTCAGCCAGGCGTTGACGCGGATCTGGAGGATTGCGACGAGCGTCGATCCGGCGACCACGGCGATCGCAACGGGGATCTGCGGCAGGCCGGGAACCAGCGTTCCGAGCACGGCGCTGACGCCCAGCCCTGCGACCGGGGGGAAGAGCAGGTTATTGAAGACGTTGACGCCGAGCATGACGAACCCCGCCATCGGCCCGAGCGTGTGCGCGACTGCGACATACTCGCCGCCTGCTACCGGCCACGCGGAGGAGAGTTCGGCGTACACGAATGCGGTGGCAACGCAGACGAGTCCGGCGAGCAGCGTTGCCCACACCGCACCGGTGCCGGCGACCTGGAGCATGCCGGGGACGATGACGAACACCGATGATGCCGGGGTCGCGACGGAGAGGGTGAGGAACAGGACGCCCGAGACGCCGAGACTGCGGACGAGGCTTGGCGCCGGTGTCATCTGATCGTCGCGCATGCCAACCCCTTATCGTGCAGAGGTATTTGCATGGTTAGTTGAGTGGGGAAAGCGGTGGAGGAGATAACGTCTTTCCCTCGCCCCTTCGGGGAGAGGGAGGGGCCCGCCCGCGCTTGCGGGTGGGAGGGTGAGGGGAGTTTGGCGCGCACCAACCTCCCCTCACCCTCTCCCCGTAGGGGCGAGGGACAGAGAGAAGCTACCCCGCGTTCGGCGCGACCACCTTGGTCGCATCCTTTGGACCATCTACCGTCAACCGGATGTTGAGTTCCTTCAACTGCTTGGCGCTGACCGGGCTCGGCGCGCCCATCATCAGGTCCTCGGCCTTCTGGTTCATCGGGAACAGCACGACTTCGCGGATGTTCGGCTCGCCCGCGAGCAGCATGACCATCCGGTCGATCCCCGGCGCCGAGCCGCCATGCGGCGGTGCACCGACCTTGAACGCGTTGATCATGCCCGCGAAGTTCGTGTCGACATCGGCCTGCGTGTAGCCGGCGATCTCGAACGCCTTGTACATGATTTCCGGACGATGGTTCCGGATCGCGCCCGACGACAGCTCGACGCCGTTGCAGACGATGTCGTACTGATACGCGAGGATATCGAGCGGGTCCTTGGTCTCCAGTGCCTCCATCTCGCCCTGCGGCATCGAGAAGGGGTTGTGGCTGAAATCGACCTTCTTCGCGTCCTCGTCATATTCGAACATCGGGAAGTCAACGATCCAGCAGAACTCGAACCGGTTCTCGTCGATCAGGCCAAGGTCCGCGCCGATCCGCGCGCGCGCAGCGCCCGCGAGCTTGGAGGCGGGCAGTTCCGTGCCGGCGGCGAAGAAAATGCCGTCGTTCGGACCGAGCCCCATCTCGGCGATCAGCTTCCGCGTGGCTTCCTCGCCGTGGTTCTTGGCGATCGGGCCGCCGAGTTCGCCGTTCTTCTGCGTGATGTAGCCGAGCCCGGCATGCCCCTCGGCGCGCGCCCAGTCGTTCATGTCGGTGAAGAATTTCCGCGACTTGTCGGCGGTGTTCGGCGCCGGGATCGCGCGAACCACGTCACCGCCTGCGACGATGCCCGCAAACAGGCCGAAGCCCGAGTCGACGAAGTGATGGCCGACGTCGTGGATCAGGATCGGGTTGCGCAGGTCAGGCTTGTCGCTGCCGTATTTCAGCATCGATTCGCGGTAGGGGATGCGCTTGAACGGGAGCGCCGAAACCTGGCGCCCCTTGCCCTGCCAGTCTGCGAACTCCTCGAACACGCCGTGCAGTACGGGCTCGATCGCATTGAACACGTCGTCCTGCGTGACGAAGCTCATCTCGAAATCGAGCTGGTAGAACTCGCCCGGCGAACGATCGGCACGTGCGTCCTCGTCGCGGAAGCACGGCGCGATCTGGAAATAGCGGTCGAAGCCGGCGACCATCAGCAGCTGCTTGAACATCTGCGGCGCCTGTGGGAGCGCGTAGAATTTGCCCGGATGGACGCGGCTCGGCACCAGATAATCGCGCGCGCCTTCGGGCGACGATGCGGTCAGGATCGGCGTCTGGAATTCGGTGAACCCTTGCGAATTCATCCGGTTGCGCAGCGACGTTATCACTTGGCTGCGGAGCATGATGTTGGCGTGCAGCCGCTCGCGACGCAGGTCGAGATACCGATAGCGCAGGCGGATATCCTCGGGATACTCCGCCTCGCCCGCGACCGGCATCGGCAGTTCGCCGGCCATCGACTGGACGGTCGCGGCGTTCGCGCGGATCTCGATACCGCCGGTCGGCAGGTTCGGGTTCACGGCTTCCGGCGCCCGGGCCGTAACCTTGCCGGTGATCGTGACGACGCTCTCGCTCTTCAGGCCTTCGATGACCTTGAAGACCGGGCCCGACACGTCGGTGACGATCTGCGTGATGCCGTAGTGATCGCGCAGATCGATGAAGACGAGGTCGCCGTGATCGCGCTTCTTGTGGACCCAGCCGGAGACGCGGACCTCTTCGCCGACCTGTTCGGGGCGGAGGGCGGCGCAGTTGTGGGTGCGATAGGCGTGCATGATGGGTCTTCTCGGACGATAAACAGGTGGTCCGCGCTTCCCTTCATCACCCGCCTTTGTCAACCTCGACGACCCTCGCTATGGAAACCCCATGCATATCCACCCGCTTATCTCCGACAGTGCCACTCTCGCCAATCTGTGCGCGCGCATGGCCGACGCCGACTATGTGTGCGTCGACACCGAATTCATGCGCGAGAGCACCTATTACCCGGAACTCTGCCTGATCCAGATCGCCGACGACAAGGAAGCCGCGGCGATCGACCCGATGGCGCCGGGGATCGACCTCAAGCCGCTGCTCGACCTGCTCGTCGAGAATCACGACGTGCTGAAGGTCGTCCATGCCGGCGGGCAGGACATCGAGATCGTCTACAACCTCACCGGCAAGACGCCCTTCCCGCTGTTCGACACGCAGGTCGCGGCGATGGCGCTCGGCCAGGGCGAGCAGATCGGCTATTCGAACCTCGTCGACAGCTGGCTCGGGATCGCGGTCGACAAGGGCGCGCGGTTTACCGATTGGGCGCGCCGGCCGCTCGACGCGCGGCAGATCGAATATGCGATCGGCGACGTCACGCATTTGTCGAAGATCTTCCCGAAGATGCTCGAGCGGTTGCGCAAGACCGGGCGCGGGGTGTGGCTCGATCAGGAGATGGAGCGGCTTGGCGACATTGCCAATTATGCGAACGATCCCGATCTTGCGTGGAAGCGCGTGCGGATTTCGGGGCGCAAGCCTGACGTGCTGGGCAGGTTGAAGGCGCTGGCGCGGTGGCGGGAACTCGAAGCGCAGGCGAAGGATTTGCCGCGTGGGCGGATCGTCAAGGACGAGACGCTCGGCGACATGGCGGGTCATCCGCCGCGGAAGCAGGCCGACCTCGCGCGGGTGCGTGGGTTGTCGGCGACTTGGGCCGGCAACGATATTGGTGGTCGCTTGATGGCGGCGATCGAGGGTGCGCAGCCGCTTGGCGACGACGAGATGCCGCCGCGCGACGATCGTAAGCCGGGGCTCGGCAAGGAAGGGTCGCTGGTCGCGGATCTCCTCAAGCTGTTGCTCAAGATCCGCTCGCGAGACATTGACGTCGCATCGAAATTGCTTGCACGCACCGATGAACTCGAGGCTTTGGCGGCGGGCGTGCGGACCGGACTGCCGATGCTCGAAGGGTGGCGGTTCGATCAGTTCGGACGCGATGCGCTCGATCTGGTCGAGGGACGACTGGCGTTTGCGGTCATCGGCGGCAAGCTGAAGATGACGCGTACGGAGGATGCCGCATGAGGATCGTTCTGGTCACAGCGTTGGTCGCCACGGCGGCGTGTACGCCGGTCGAGATGCGTGGCGAGACGCCGGCCGCTGCACCGGTGGCTGCGGCGTGCAATGCCGACTCGCTGGGCGATCTGGTCGGCAAGCGGGCTAGCGATGCCCGGGCCGATGTGATGCAGACCCGGTCGGGAGCGCGGACGCTGCGCTGGATCGCCCCTAATACCGCGGTGACGATGGATTTCCGGCCTGACCGGCTGAATGTCTATGTTGATGCGAAGGGGCGGATCGAACGCTTCACCTGCGCCTGAAGCTGCTCGGTATATCCTCCCCTTGCAGGGGAGGTGGCTGGCACTTGCCAGACGGAGGGGTGCCTTTCTCTCGATAGCGCGATACCCCTCCGTCAGTCCTGCGGACTGCCACCTCCCCTGCTAGGGGAGGAATTTAGCTGAGGGCCAACACGGCTTTGCGGCCTAACGCGGTCGCCAGCGCGGTATGGCGACGTTCTACCGCCTCTCCGTAAAGCCCGCGATCGTCCGAGCGGAGCGTCAGCGTCAAGCAGACCCCGTCGTCCGCGAGGCTGGAGCGTTTCAGCGGTCCGGCCAGGCCGCCGCTCATGCGCTGGCCAAGGCGCATTGCCAGCCCCCACGCGGTCGCGCTCTTTACCGCCGCTGGACTCGCCAGGCGTCCCACCGGATCCGCGGCGGCCAAGTCGCCGCCGAGGCTCGTGTAAAGCGCTTGCGCCAGCATGCCCCGGCCTGGAGCGTCGATCGCCACCCAATTGCCGTGCAGCGCGACCTCTACGCCGCGTTCGGCGCGGAACTCCGGATTGGCCCGCCAGCCAACGTCGGCGAGCAGGCATGCGGTATGACGGAGTCGCGCCATTGCAGGCGGCTCGGTGGTGAATAACGGCGCGAGCCAGCGATCGAGCAGGTCGCCGTGCTCGGGAAACCGGCCAAGCAGGCGGCCTTCTTCGCGGGCTGCAACGATCAGGGGGTCGAGCGTGCGGTCTGCGGGCTTCAGATGTTCGTAGAGCAGCCCTTCGCGCAGACCGTATGCCGATACGACCGTCGTCTTGCTGCCGAGTTGGCGCATCAGCACGCCGAGCAACGCGGCTGCGTCCGCCAGCGTCGCGGTACGGCCTGAAGACAAGCCGGGGATCGCCTTCAGGCGGGGCTTCGAAAGCTGCGGGATCGTTCGGCTCAACCGCGTGATGGTCGCGGCGGTCATCGGGTATTGATGGATGATCGGTAGCGGATAATTCGACAGCTCCATGTCGAGACGCGCCAGCGCACGCCACGATCCGCCGACGAGGTAGAGCGGAAGCCCCTGCCCCTTGGCCGTCCAGCCAGCCTCGCGGACCAACCGCGCCACATAGCGTTCGAGCACCTTGCCGCGCTTGGCGCGAAGCGGGCCGATGCGAAGTACGCCCAAGGGAAACGAAACGCGGTCCTCGATCTTGCCGCGGCGAACGCGGACGAGTTCGAGACTGCCGCCGCCGAGATCGCCGACGATGCCATCTGCATCGGGGATCGCCGAGAGCACGCCGTAGCCGGCCGCGCTGGCTTCCTGCTCGCCGGAAAGAGTCTCGACCTTGAGGCCGAGTTGTTCAGCGGTTGCAATGAGTTCGCCGCCGTTCTTCGCATCACGCACCGCCGCCGTTGCGACTGTACGAAGCGTCGAGCACTCCATCTCGCGCGCGACGGCAGCAAACCGCGCCAACGCGACACGCGCTGTCTTTAGCGCCGACTTCTCGATCGACCCAGTCGCCGCGAGGCCGCGACCGAGGCCGGCGAGCACCTTCTCGTTGAACCGGATCGCGGGCAGCCGTGGTGGCCCCTGATACACCACCAGACGGATCGAGTTCGAGCCGATGTCGATGATCCCGGTGCGCGGGTGATCATCTGTCTCCGCCTTGGGGGGCGAATTGCCAAACAGGACGCTGGTAACGCTCATCGTTTTCGGCGGAGCGACAGCGTTGGCACGGCATTGCTGGTCGCGAGCGAGGCGCCGCGGCCGGAGAGCGAAGGATTCGTCATGAAATACCGATGCAGATTGAACGGGCGGTCGCCGGGATCGACGCGGCTATATTCGCCGTCGGGGCCTAGCTCCCAACTCTGCTCGTTGTCGATCAGGTTCGCGACCATGACCTGATCTAGGATCTGGTCGTGGACGGTCGGGTTCAGGATCGGCAGCATATATTCGACGCGGCGGTCGAAGTTGCGCGGCATCCAGTCGGCGGACGAGATGAATAGCTTCGCACCGTCGTTGGGGAGCGCCTTGCCGTTGCCAAACGCCCAGATCCGGCTGTGCTCCAGAAAGCGCCCGATCACCGACTTCACGCGGATCGTCTCGGACAGACCGGGAACACCCGGGCGCAGGCAGCAAATGCCGCGGATGATGAGGTCGATCTCGACCCCTGCCCCGCTCGCTTCGTACAGCTTCTCGATCACAGCCGGGTCGACCAGCGAGTTCATCTTTGCCCAGACGCCGGCGGGCTTGCCGGACCGCGCGTTGGCGATCTCGACGTCGATCAGGTTCATCAGGTTCTGGCGAAGGTCGCGCGGCGACAGGCTGACGCGCGCCATGTCGGTCGGTTCGACATAGCCGGTGATATAGTTGAACATCTGCGCTGCATCGCGCCCGACCGCGGCGTCGGCGGTGAAGAAGCTGAGGTCGGTGTAGATCTTGGCCGTGACCGGGTGATAATTGCCCGTGCCGAAGTGGCAGTAGGTGCGGAACGCCTGACCTTCGCGGCGGACCACCAGCGAGACCTTGGCGTGCGTCTTCCAGTCGATGAAGCCGTATACGACCTGTACGCCCGCACGCTCTAGCGCGGAGGCCCAGACCATGTTCTGTTCTTCGTCGAACCGCGCCTTCAGCTCGACGACGGCGGTGACGGACTTGCCCGCCTCGGCGGCTGTGATCAGTGCGTTGATGACCGCGGGCTGCTTGCCGGCGCGGTAGAGCGTCTGCTTGATCGCCACCACATCCGGGTCGTTCGCCGCCTGTTTCAGAAAGGCGAGCACTACTTCGAACGTCTCGTATGGGTGGTGGACGACGATGTCCTTGGCCTTGATCGCCGCAAAGCAATCGCCGCCGAATTCGCGGATCCGCTCGGGAAAGCGTGGCGTGAAGGGCGGGAACTTCAGGTCGGGGCGATCCTCGTCAACCAGCCCGTCGAGATCGACGATGCCGAGAAGATTGCCGCTCTCGGTGATGATCGCGTCGGCGCCGCCGAGTTCGTCCTTGAGGACGGCGGCGAGCACGTCGGGGATGCCGGTTTCGAGTTCCAGACGGATCACGCGGCCGCGGCGGCGGCGCTTGATCGCGTTGGCGAAGTAGCGAACGAGGTCCTCGGCTTCCTCCTCGATCTCCATGTCGCTGTCGCGCAGCACGCGGAAGCTGGCGGCGGCGAGGACTTCGTAGCCGGGGAACAGGACCGGCGCGAACCGCTTCAGGATCGATTCGATCGAGATGTAGCGGGCAGGCTCGCCGGGCAGGCGGACGAAGCGCGTCATCGTGTGTGGAAGCATGACAAGCTCGCGGACCGGCTCGTTATCCGAACGGCGGACGAGGTCGAAGATTACCGACAGGCCGCGGTTCGGGATGAACGGGAACGGGTGTGCGGGGTCGAGCGCCTGCGGGGTCAGGATCGGGAAAATCTGATCGCGAAAATGCGTTTCGAGCCACTCGTCGGCCTCACCCTCGACCGCCTCGCGCCGGAGGACGAACAGTCCGGCTTCGTCGAGCAGCACGCGGAGATCGCCCCACACCGCCTGCTGGCTGGCCATGAGTTCGTCGGCCTCGCGGACGATCGCGGTCAGCTGCTGGCCCGCGGTCAGCCCGTCCGCCGAGCGTCGATCGACGTCCTGCGTCTGCTGCCCCTTCAAGCCGGCGACGCGGACCATGAAGAACTCGTCGAGGTTAGAGCCCGAGATCGACAAGAAGCGAAGCCGCTCGAGCAGCGGATGCGCAGGGTTGCAAGCCTCCTCCAACACACGCCGGTTGAACGCGAGCCAGGACAGCTCGCGGTTGAAAAACCGGTCGTTCGGCTCTGCGCCGATGGGATCGTCGTCGTCTTCCGATTGGCGGACGATATGGGCTGGACGGTTCATCGGGCCTCTTGGGAGCTTATGGTGGCGTGAAGAGCGGGAGGTCGAGAGCGAGTTGCGGCCGGAGGATCAGCCCGGCCTCGGTGAGTGTGGTTCGTGCAAGAGGAATGGACAAGCGCTTGCGACGTTCCATCGCCTCCTGATCGAGCGCATCGACGGTTCGCGTTACGGTAATATGACTGCGCTCGATTCTGGTCGCGAGCCAGTCGATCAGATCGGGCCGTGCATCGAGGCTGCGCCGCTCGAACAGATGCGCCAGCAACAACCGCATCAGCTCGTCGTCGGGCGCGCCGATCGCCGCGATCGGGCTGGCGGCGAGGCGCGAACGGAGGTCGGGGAGCTTCACCTTCCATTCGGGCGGCGCGGCGTCGGCGACGATGAGCAGCGGCCTGTGCTCCTCCTGCGCGCGGTTCCAGGCGTGGAACAGCTGTGCCTCGGGCACGCGCTCGGCATCGTCGATGATCGTCCCGCCGCTCTTCGCCGCAAAAATGCGCGCGAGCAGACTGCGGCCCGATTTACGCGGGCCGGTGAGGATGGCGGTCATGACGGGCCAGGTCGCGGTGTGCTCCAGCGTATGGACCGCGCGCGAGTTGGAGGGGGTAACCAGGAAGGCGTCGTCGCGAGGGTCCGCCGGCCACCCGAGTGGCAGCGCAATTTGAGTCATCTTGGTCGCGCTCACCCTGTCGTCGCATTGTCCGCGGGCAAGTCCGGCGGAAGAAGTTGGGCGACCCGGCGGATGCGGATCGTCTGGCCGGAGCCGAATACCTGGTAGCCGCGCGCTTCGAGCGCGGTCTTCAGCGCCGCAGGGTCGCCATCGTACGCGACGCGCATCAGCGAGACGCCACCGAGCGCAAGGCTGGTTGTTGCGGCCGAGCGTACGCCGGGAATCGCACGGAGTGCGGCTTCGGTCGAGGAGACGTTTGCTGCCGCGGGCGTGTCGAACTGGACGATGATCGAGATGCCGGCGCCGCCGGTCAGGACCGCGGTGTTAGCGTCGGCAGTCTCGTCTGTGGGCAGGTCGTCGATCACCGCGGCTTCGGGCGGCGGCGGTGGCGACAGGCTGTAGTCGACGCGGAGCGAGCCGTTGCGACGTGCCTGCTGATACAGGTCGTCGATCCGCTTCACGCCGGTGTCGAGCAATTGCGCGATGCCGTCTGGCGTGCCGACCCGCAGCGTGAAGCTGCCGATCAGGTCGTTGTCGGGGCCGTGGCGCGCTTCGAACACGCCGATCACCGGGCCGCCGGGCCATTGGCGATAGAGCTTCACGACCGGGGTGAGCACGTCGCTCGCGCCATATTGGTCGAGAATCGTCCGCCACCAGCCGCGGCCGGGACGCTGCGTCTGGCCGACGTTGAGCAGGAGCGCGTCGGGGCCGGAGCCGGACGGGCGGACATAGTCGATGCTGCTGTTGCCGGTGCGATAGCGCGCCCAGGCCTGCTGCCACTGCGTACTCTGCTCGAACGCCTGGCCGACGCCACCCGAATATTGGACGGGGATGACGAGCATCGGCTGCGAACGATCGGAATAGGTCGAGATGCCGAGGATCGATCCGGCTCGGCCGCGATCGAACAGCACGCCGAGCTTGGCGATGTAGCGCTGCGGGCCGATCTGTTCGTTCTCGACGACGATCCCGGAGACGAGCGAATCGAGCGTGCCATCGGAAACGAGACCGCCACCACCGCCGAGCCGGTTCGACAATTGGACCCAGGCCTTGCGCTGGGCGAGCCGCCAGCCGCTGTAGCGCGCGGCGTCCGCCGTCTTGCCGGCGACATCGACCGTGACGCCGCTCACCTCGTACGCGCTGCCGCTGTCGACCGGGGCTGCGCCTCGGCTGCCGCCTTCGATCTGCGCGAGCACGGCTCCACCGCTCAGCAGGAGAGCGGCGCCAGCAAGCGCGGTGGGAAGGGTACGGATACGCATCAAGCGGGCCTTTTGGCGAAGCAGACGTGGAAATCCAAGCGCGATGTGGCTAGCAGCACCGATCATGACCGATACGCCAGACTCCGCCGCTCCCGCTTCGGGCCCTTATACCTACGCTCAGGCGGGCGTTTCGATCGCCGCGGGCAACGCGCTGGTGCGGGCGATCGCGCCGCTCGCGCGCTCGACCCGTAGGCCGGGGGCGGATGCCGATCTCGGCGGGTTCGGGGGGATGTTCGATCTCAAGGCTGCGGGGTTCGTCGATCCTTTGCTGGTCGCGGCGAACGACGGCGTGGGCACCAAGCTGAAGCTGGCGATCGAATGGGACCGGCATGAGGGCGTCGGCGTCGACCTCGTCGCGATGTGCGTCAACGACCTGATCGTCCAGGGCGCCGAGCCGCTGTTTTTCCTCGATTATTATGCGAGCGGGAAGCTCGATGCGGCGGTTGCCGAGCGCGTCGTGGCGTCGATCGCGGAAGGCTGCAAGACCGCGGGTTGCGCACTGATCGGGGGCGAAACCGCCGAGATGCCGGGCATGTATGCGGACGGCGATTACGACTTGGCGGGCTTCTGCGTCGGCGCGGTCGAGCGGACCAACGTGCTGACCGGGCGCGAGATCGCCGCAGGCGACGTGATGCTCGGGTTGGCATCGTCGGGCGTGCATTCGAACGGGTTCTCGCTCGTGCGTCGTCTCGCCACCGATCGCGGGTGGAAGCTCGATCGGCCTGCGCTGTTTGACCAGGACCGGTTGCTGATCGATCACCTGATGGCGCCGACTCGCATCTATGTCGCGAGCCTGCTGCCCTTGCTGCGCGAGCGCCGGATCAAGGGCCTGGCGCATATCACCGGCGGTGGCCTGCTCGAGAACATCCCTCGCGTGCTGCCCGACGGTGTGCATGCGGTGGTCGATGCGGACGCGTGGGAGCAGTCGCGGTTGATGGCGTTCCTACAGGCGCAGGGCGCGATCGAGCCGGAGGAGATGGCGCGGACCTTCAACTGCGGGATCGGCATGGTCGTGATCGTCAGCGCCGACGAGGCCGAAGCGGTGACCGCGGCGCTGGAGGCGGCGGACGAGACGGTGTTCACGATCGGGCGGATCGAGGCGGGCACGCATGGCTGCACGGTGCGCGGGTCGGCCGGCACGTGGAGCGCGCGCGAGGACTGGACTGCGACGCATGGCTGAGAAGACGCGGATCGGCGTGCTGATCTCCGGGCGCGGATCGAACATGATGGCGCTGGTCGGCGCGTCGCGCGCGGCGGAGTGTCCGTACGAGATCGCGCTTGTCGCGTCGGACAAGCCGGGCGCGGCCGGGCTCGACTGGGCTCGGTCGGAGGGCTTGGCGACGTTCGCGCGCTCGCCGAAAGGTTTGGGGAAGCCGGCCTATGAGGCCGCTATCGATGCGGCGTTGCGCGGGGCTGGTGTCGAGGTCGTTGCCCTCGCCGGCTACATGCGGCTCCTGTCGGACGGGTTCGTCGCGGCGTGGCGGGACCGGATCGTCAATATCCATCCGTCGCTGCTGCCCAAGTACAAGGGCCTCGATACGCATGCGCGGGCGATCGCGGCAGGAGATGCGGTCGGCGGGTGCTCGGTGCATGTCGTGACCGAGGAGCTCGATGGCGGCGTGGTGCTGGGTCAGGCCGAGGTGCCGATCCTTGCCGGCGACGATGCGGATGCGCTTGCGCGTCGCGTTCTGGCGGCCGAACATGCTTTGTACCCGAAGACCTTGGCGGAGTTCGTGACGCGATGACCGATCTGTCCCCCCTCGACCGCGTTCGTGCGGCGGCTCTTGCCTTGCCCGAGACCGAGGAGAAGGTTTCACACGGCCAGCCGACCTTCTTCGTGGCCAACAAGCAGTTCGCGCAGTTCCGGGCGGATCATCACGGCGATGGACTGACACTGGTGTGCGTGAAGACCAGCGGCACCGATGAACAGACGACGTTGATCGAGGCGAACCCGGCAATGTATTCGCGGCCGGCGTATCTTGGCGCGACTGGTTGGGTCGGGATGAATGTTGCCGGCGATCCCGATTGGGCGCTGGTCGAGGACCGGATCGCGCGGAGTTGGGAACTGGCGGCCCCTGCCCGATTGCTGGAGGCTGGCGGACGATGAGCACCGAGACTCCGACCGAACGGCGCGAGGCTGCGGCGACGCGGCGGCGTTGGGTGACGCTGGCAGAGGTGGTTGCGGTCGCGGGCGTTCTGATCGCCGCGCTGACGTTGTGGACCAACTGGTCGGATCACCGTGCTAACGAGGCCGACAAGATCGCCGCGCAATCGAGTGCGGCGCGGGAGCGGACGAAGATCGATCTGTCGGCGATCGTGCAGGATGGCGGCAACACGCTGTTGTTGAAGGACGCGCGGCATGATCTTCAGGACGTGACGGTGACGTTTCCACGGTCGTTGGGGGTTTCGCCACAGCGACCGCCGGCCGAGCCGGTTATCGATGCGTCGTGGTTCTCGGCGCCGTTGCTGAAGCTTACCGATGGCGGGTCGGACGATCGTGCGGGACGGCTGCCGGTGCTGGTGAGTGTGCAGTATTTCGATGGGGATACCACACGGTCGGCTAGCGGGATCTACGACGTGATCTGGAAGACGCATGGTCGGAGGATCCTGGGTCGCTCGTTCAAGCTTGAGGGACTGCGGGTTCGCCAGCTTGGTGGCGATCAGGCGAAACTCGATGCTATCTGGGCGAAAGAGAAGCCGGCGACGTAAGTCGCGTACCGCTAAACGGCACCACCCCGGCGGAGGCCGGGGTCCAATTGGGGAACGTTGCTAACAGAGGGCAGCGTTCCGTTACTGCGACCTTTCCGATTGGGCCCCGGCCTTCGCCGGGGTGGTAGCGCTGCTGTGCAGTGCAGAGCTTTCGCCGGGGAAACTTAGATCGCTCGCGCGTAGACCGGGTCGTCGTGGAGCGTGGTGCCGACCATGAATTGGCGGGCGCCGATTACCTTGAAGCCTTGGCGTTCGTAGAAGGCTCGGGCGCGGGTGTTCTGGTCCCATACGCCTAGCAGCACTCGGGTGCGGGCTGCCGACGCGGCGTCTCCAAGGGCGCGGGCCATCAGGGCGGCGCCCAGGCCTGTGCCTTGGGCCTGCTTCATGAGGTAGATCCGGCGGAGTTCTATGTCCGCGGGGCCGGGTTCGATCGGAAAGTCCGGAGCGGTCAGCACCGTGTAGCCGATCGGCGCGTGGCCGGGCTCGTATTCGGCCAGCGTCACGATCGTGGCGGGATCGACCAGCCACGTTTCGAACGCGGCGATGCTGTTGTTGCGCGTGCAATGGGCGACGATGTCGGCGCCGGACAGCACGGTCGCATAGGTGTCGAGGAACGTGGCGGATGCGACGAGCGATAGCGCGGGCGCATCGCCCGGCTCAGCCCGTCGCAGCCGCCAGGTCATCAGCCGACGATTTCTTCGGGCTTGAAGAAGTACGCGATCTCGATCTCGGCGTTCTCGTCCGAGTCCGAACCGTGGACCGAATTGGCTTCGATCGACTCGGCGAGTTCCTTGCGGATTGTGCCGGGCTCTGCGTTGGCGGGGTTGGTGGCGCCCATGATGTCGCGGTTGCGCTGCATCGCGTTCTCGCCTTCGAGAACTTGGACGACGACCGGGCCCGAAATCATGAACGAGACGAGCTCGCCGAAGAACGGACGCTCCTTGTGGACCGCGTAGAAGCCTTCGGCCTGCTCGCGGGTCATCTGGATGCGCTTCGAAGCGACGACGCGCAGGCCGGCTTCCTCGAGCATCTTGGTGACCGCACCGGTCAGGTTGCGGCGGGTTGCGTCGGGCTTGATGATCGAAAAGGTACGGTTCGCGGCCATGATGGTCACGGGCTCCTGTGTTGACGGTAATCGGATGCGCGGCGATTAGGCGGGGGACGGCCGTAAAGCAACCTATGCGGCCTGTTCCCAGCGGCCGGAATCGTTCTGCTTCCAGTAGCGGCGTTCGACGTCGTCGCGGTCGGCGAGTCCTTTCCAGGCGAGGCGGGCTTCGCGGATCGCTTCGTCGTCGAAGATGTGGAAGGCTCGGTCAAAGGTTAGGATAAGGTCACGCCAACGTCCGTCTACCACCGCGACGTTGCGGGCGGCATTTGCGGGGGCGGTTTCCTGGATGTCTTGAGCGATTAGAATGGGTTGGGCGGTGTCGTCGCTGCTGCCGGCCTGGGCGTGCGGGAGGAAGCTCTCCGGTGCGTAGGACCAGAGCAGGCGGTCGAGCACGACGCGTTGTTCTTCGGGTTCGGCTACGATCAGGAGGCGGCCGCCGGTTTGGACGACGCGCTCGGCGATGCGTGGGAGGACGCGGTCGAGGGGGCTGGTTAGGTGGTAGAAATCGACCTGCATACTTTCCATCCCCCTGCCCAACCCACTTAGTCATCCTGACGAAAGTCAGGATCCAGAGCCACGGAGCGCATCGTTTGGTATCCTGGATCCTGACTTTCGTCAGGATGACGCCGGGGGGAGTTTCCCCTCGCCTAACCCCACCCGCAAGCGGGAGGGGAATTCTTGCGTTCAGCCTTCGAAATTGTCGGCGACGAACTGGTCGAGCAGGCGGACGCCGTAGCCGGTTGCGCCCTTGTCGTGGTTCGTCCCCGGCTTGTCGGACCAGACCATGCCGGCGATGTCGAGATGCGCCCACTTCACGCCCTCGTCGACGAAGCGCTTGATGAACTGCGCGGCGGTGATCGAGCCGGCGCCGCGGGGGCCGACGTTCTTCATGTCGGCGATCGGCGAGTCGATCAGCTTGTCGTAGGCGGGCGACAGCGGGAAACGCCAGAGCGTGTCGCCGGTGGTCTTGCCCGCCGCGATCAGCTGGTCGGCGAGCGCGTCGTCGTTTGCGAAGATGCCGCCATTCTCGGTACCCAGCGCGACGATCATCGCGCCGGTGAGCGTAGCGAGATCGACGATCGTGGTCGGCTTGTGCGCCTGCTGCACCCAAGTGACGCAATCGCAGAGCACGAGGCGACCCTCGGCGTCGGTATTGAGCACTTCGATCGTCTGGCCCGACATCGAGGTGATGACGTCGCTCGGACGGAGTGCCGCGCCGTCGGGCATGTTCTCAACGAGCCCCATCACGCCGACGACGTTCGCCTTCGCCTTGCGGCTGGCGAGCGCCTTCATCGCGCCGGCGACCGCGCCTGCGCCGCCCATGTCCCACTTCATGTCTTCCATGCCCGCGCCGGGCTTGATCGAGATGCCGCCCGAATCGAACGTCACGCCCTTGCCGACGAACGCGAGCGTCGGCGCATCGGACTCTGCCCCGTTCCACTTGAGCGCGAGGATGCGGGCTTCACGGCGCGAGCCCTGGCTGACGCCGAGCAGCGAGCCCATGCCGAGCTCGGTCATCTGCGCTTCGTCGAGCACGGTGATCTCGAGCCCGAGACCTTCGACGTCCTTCGTCACCTTCTCGACGAAGCTCTCAGGGTAGACGACATTCGGCGGCGAGGTGACCAGCCAGCGCGTCAGGTCGAGACCGCCGGTGACCGCGGACGCTTCGGCCCAGACTGCGTCGGTGCCGTCGGGCGCGCCGGCGATGGTGATCTCGGTCAGCGTTGGCTTCGACTTCTCGGCGAGCTTGGTGCGGTACGTGTCGTAGCGCCATGCGCGCTGGGCGGCGGCGGCGGCGAAGTGCGCGGCAGCCATTGGGGTCGGCGTGGCACCGGCCGAGAGGTCGGCGACGACCGACGTCGCGCCCGAGGTCAGCAGGCGCGCGGTGATCGCACCGCCGGCCTTCTCCCAATCGGCGGTCTCGCCGGCACCGACTCCGACGAGCAGGACCTGCCGAACCGCGCCGTCGACCGGCACGAACAGCTCGACGACCGACCCTGCTTCACCTGCAAAGCGTGCCGCAGACGCCGCACTGGTCGCCACTGCCTCGACATCCCCGCCGATCGCGCTCCACGTGATCTTTGCCACGCCGTCCTTTGCAACGGGGACAGCGAGGATCGGGGCGTTGGCGGGAACGGTCGGGGCGAAGACGATCTGCATGAAGAAACCTCGGGGAGCTTTTGAACTATAGGATGGGCTTGGCTCTAAGTTGATGCCGCGGGTACGGCAAAGCAAGGTGGCGGCCTGTCATCTCACGGCGATTGCAGCGAAGCGCCGGTGATGCGATAGGCGGGCGATATGGCGGCAAACGGCTGCCCAGTGCCAAAGGGGTTGGTTCGGATCGTGTTGCGTATCGACCTTTTGACGGGTTGCGCCCTTTCGCTCGCGTTGGCGACCGGGATCGCGACTGCGCCTGCCCAGGCCCAGGATTTCCAGAACCGCCCGGTCGCGCCTCCGGTGCAGGACCCGCCCGTCGCCAACGCGTCGACCGCGACGCCGGCCGAAGACCAGGTGCAGTTCAGCTCGACCGCGCTGGAGTACAACACCAACACCGATATCGTCACCGCGACGGGTGAAGTCCGGATGTTCCGCCAGGGCAGCCGGCTGCGCGCCGACAAGGTCGTCTGGAACCGCAAGACCGGCAAGGTCGTCGCGACCGGCAACATCGCGGTCACCAATCCCGAAGGCGACATCGCGTACGGCGACGAGATCAACCTCACCGATTCGCTCAAGGACGGCGTGGTCGACAACATGCTGGTCGTGCTCGAACAGGGCGGACGGCTTGCGGCCAAGCAGGGCACGCGCGACGCCGACGGCACGGTCAATTTGAAGACCGCCGCCTACACGCCGTGCAGCGTCACCAACACCGCCGGGTGCCCCAAGGAACCGACGTGGAAGATCACCGCGGTCCGCGTCACCTATCGCCCCGAGCGGAAACGCATCTTCTACAAGGGTGCCCGGCTGCACCTGTTCGGCCTGCCGAGCCTGCCGCTGCCCGAATTCTCGAACCCGGTCGGTGGCGGCAGCGACAGTGGTCTGCTCTCGCCCAACGGAGGCTATAGCCGCGTCAACGGCGTCGAAGTCAGCGTCCCCTATTACTGGAAACTCGCCCCGAACCAGGGGCTGGTCATCACGCCGCATATCTACAGCAGCGTGCTGCCGATGGCGCAGGTCGATTATTCCGCGCTCAACTCCAAGGGCGCGTTCAAGGTGCGCGCCTATGCGACCGAAAGCCGGCGCAGTGACGATCTGGCAACCGCTAACACGGCCGACACCAGCATGGCGTTCCGCGGCTATATCGACGGCATGGCGCGCTATCAGTTGACGCCGAACTGGACCGCGAGCGGTTCGCTGCGCCTGACGACCGACCGGACGTTCCTGCGCCGCTACGACATTTCGCGTGACGACCGGTTGCGCACCACGGCGAGCCTGGAGCGGATCGACGACAGCAGCTATTTCTCGCTAAGCGGCTGGTACGCGCAGACGTTGCGCGTCGCTGACATCCAGGGACGGCAGCCCATTGCGCTGCCCGAAATCGATTATCGCAAGCGGTTCGACGATGGCGTCGTCGGCGGTCGGTTCCAGCTCCAGCTGAACACGCTCGCGCTGACCCGTACCGATGGCCAGGACACGCAGCGCGCATTCGCCAGCCTGCAATGGGATTTGCGCCGCTTCACGAACTGGGGTCAGGAAGTCACCTTCACCGCGTTCGCGCGTGGCGACCTGTACAATAGCAACGAGATCAGTTCCACGATCCTCAGCTATCAGGGATTCGGCGGCTTCCGCCAGCGCGCCATCGGCGCGGCCGCGGTGGACGTGAAATGGCCGTTCATCGGCACCTTCCTGGGCGGAACCCAGCGATTCACGCCGCGCGTCCAGTTCGTTGCGGCGCCCAAGGTCGCCAATATTTCGTTGCCGAACGAGGATTCGCGCGCGGTCGACCTGGATGACACCAACCTGTTCTCGCTGAACCGCTTCGCCGGCTATGACCGGTTCGAGGATTCGTCGCGTGTAACCTATGGTGGCGAATGGGCGCTCGACCTGCCGGGAATCGCGTTCACGACCAACGTCGGCCAGAGCTATCGTGTCGACCAGCGGCCGACCATCCTGCCCGACGGTACCGGCCTCAGCGACCGGTTCTCCGACATCGTCGGGCGCAGCGAGCTTCGGTTCCGCGACTTCGTGTCGATCGTCCACCGCTATCGGCTGGACAAGGATGGCTTCGCGATCCGTCGCAACGAACTCGACGCGACGATCGGCTCGCGCGCTACGTATGTGCTGGTCGGGTACCTCAAGCTCAACCGCAACATCGATGCCTCGATCGAGGATCTGCGCGACCGCGAGGAAGTCCGCGTTGCCGGCCGGGTGCAGTTCGCACGGTTCTGGTCGGCGTTCGGCTCGGGCGTGGTCGATCTTACCAATGCGTCAGAGGATCCTCTCTCCCGCAGCGACGGCTTCACCCCGATCCGCCATCGGCTAGGCGTGCAGTACGAGGACGACTGCCTGCGTCTCGGCGGGACCTGGCGGCGGACGTACAACGACACCGGCGACGCGCGGAAGGGCAACAGCTTCCTGTTGACGCTGGCCTTCACCAACCTCGGCCGCTAAGCCCGCGTTCAGCTACTTTGAGGCAAACGTCGCCGGATATGCGCCGTCATGGCAATGACGGTGCGGATTACGGCGTGCGATGATGGGATACCGACACTTGAAGCATGATGTTCGACTGGCGGCGCGTGGCGGCCGTGTGATCGGTTCTGTGGTTCTGGCTGCGCTGGCAGCAGGCGCAATCGCCCAGGCGGTGCCACCCAAGGGCGCTCAGGGCAGGCGCTCGCGACCGGCGTCGGCCCAGGCTGTCCCGGCCAAGACCCCGCAGTCTCAGTCTCAGCCTGCGCCGGCGCAATCGGCTCCGGGCCAGACGGTCCCGGATCAGAGCGTGCCGGACAATACCGGTCTCGACATCCCGACCAACCTCCAGATCTTCGGCAAGGTCGATCCCAACGTCCGCAAGCCGACCGCGATCGTCAATGATACGGTCATCACCGGTACCGACGTCGACCAGCGCGTCGCCCTGGTGGCAATGGCGAACGAGGCGAAGCTGTCGGCGGAGGATCGCGAGCGGCTGAAGCTCCAGGTGTTGCGCCAGCTGATCGACGAGACTCTCCAAATCCAGGAAGCCAAGACCGCCGATATCACGATCACCCCGGCCGAGCTGACGCAGAGCTATGATGCGGTGTCGAAGCGCTTCAACCGCACGCCGGTCGCGATGCGCGCGTTCCTGCGCGAGTCCGGGTCGTCCGAGCGGTCGCTGAAGCGCCAGATCGAGGGCGAGCTCGCCTGGCAGCGCTATCTGCGTCGCCGCGTCGAGCCGTTCGTCAATGTCGGCGACGAGGAGGTGAAGTCGATCATCGACCGTCTCCAGGCGGCCAAGGGCACCGACGAGTTCAACCTCAAGGAAATCTATCTCGCGGCGACGCCGGCGAACAGCCAGCAGGTCTATGCGAACGCCAAGCAAATCCTGCAGGAAATCCAGAAAGGCGCGCAGCCGTTCGAATATTTTGCGCGCCAGTTCTCGGAAGCATCGACGCGCGCCGTCGGCGGCGATCTTGGCTGGATTCGCGCAGCCACGCTGCCGGCGCAGCTGGCCGAAGCCGCGACGACGATGCAGGTCGGCCAGGTTGCCGGACCGATCGAGGTCTCGGGCGGCTATTCGATCCTGTACCTGACCGACAAGCGGCAGGTGCTGACCGCTGATCCGCGTGATGCCAAGCTCAGCCTGAAGCAGCTGACGCTGCGCTTCCCGCCGAATACCAACCAGGCGCAGGCTTCCGCGCGCGCGCAGGCGTTTGCCAAGGCGACGCAGGAGTTGCGTGGCTGTGGTACCGTCGAGAAGGTCGCGGCCGGGATCGGTGCGGATGTGGTCGACAACGACACCGTCCGGATCCGCGATTTGCCGCCGCAGCTCCAGGAAGTGATGCTCAAGCTTCAGGTCGGCGAGTCGAGCCCGCCGTTCGGGTCCGCCGAACAGGGCGTTCGCGCACTGGTGCTGTGTGGCCGCGACGAAGCGGCTGGTGGGTCGGTGCCGAATTCCGAGCAGATCCAGGGTCAGCTCGAGCAACAGCGCGTCAACCTGCGCGCCCAGCAGAAGCTGCGCGATCTGCGGCGTGACGCCGTGGTCGAATATCGGTGATCGGATCGTGACCCGCATCTCGCCGCTGGCGGTGTCGATGGGCGATCCTGCCGGGATCGGGCCCGAGATCATCGCCAAGGCGTGGGATGCGCGCGAGACGCATGCCTTGCCGCCATTCGTGGCGGTCGGCGATGCGCGGGCGATCGAACGGGTCTGGGGCGGCCCGATTGCACGAATTGCCGATCTGAGCGCGGCGGCCGCGGTGTTTGGCGAAGCATTGCCGGTGCTGACTGTGGGCGACGCGGGGGCGATCGTACCGGGCGAGCCCGATGCGGACGGCGCGCGCTGTGCACTGCATTCGCTTGAGCTGGCGGTCGGTCTCGTTCGCACTGGCGCGGCGCGTGCGCTGGTGACCGGTCCCGTATCGAAGTCGCAGTTGTACGCGATCGGCTTCAGCCATCCGGGGCAGACCGAGTTCGTCGCCGAGCGCTACGGCGTCGCGGGCGACAATGCGGTGATGATGCTCGCGGGACCTTCGCTGAAGGTGGTGCCGATCACCACCCACGTGCCGTTGAAGGACGTATCCGCGTTGCTGACGGTCGACCTGATCGTCGCCAAGGCGCGCGCGACCGCCCGCGGGCTGCTGCGGAACTTTGGGATCGAGAACCCGCGGTTGGCCTTTGCGGGATTTAATCCGCATGCTGGCGAGCAGGGCGCGCTTGGCCGCGAGGAAATCGAGATCATCGCCCCGGCGATCGCGATCCTGCGCGAGGAAGGCATCGATGCGACCGGACCCTTTGCCGCCGACACGATGTTCCACCCGCGGGCGCGTGCGACCTACGATGTCGTCATGTGCTGCTATCACGATCAGGCGCTCGTGCCGCTCAAGACGATCCATTTCGACGAGGGCGTGAACATGACGCTGGGGTTGCCGATCGTGCGGACCTCGCCCGATCACGGCACCGCGTTCGCGATCGCCGGCAGGAACCTTGCCGAGCCGGGCGCGATGATCGCGGCGATTGCGATGGCGGGTGAAGCGGCCGGCCGACGCGCGCAGACCGCTGCGCAGTCGTGAGCGATGCGGTGACTGAGTTGCCACCGCTGCGCGAGGTGATTGCGCGCTATGGCTTGAACGCGAGCAAGGCGCTCGGGCAGAATTTCCTGTTCGACATGCAACTGCTCAAGCGGATCGCGGAGGTGCCAGGTGATCTTCAGGATGCCGAGGTGCTCGAAGTGGGGCCCGGCCCGGGCGGCCTGACGCGCGCATTACTCGCGGCAGGTGCGCGCGTGACGGCGATCGAGCGTGACCGGCGGTGTATTCCTGCGCTGGCGGAGCTTGGCGAGGCGTATCCGGGGCGGCTGCGGGTTATCGAGGGCGACGCGATGGAGGTCGACGCGCCTGCGCTGTTCGAGGGCAAGCCGCATATCGTCTCGAACCTGCCGTACAACATCGGAACGGCGTTGCTGGTCGGGTGGCTGTCGACGTCGTGGTTGCCGTGGTGGCAGTCGTGCACGCTGATGTTCCAGAAGGAAGTCGCCGAGCGGATCGTCGCGAAGACCAACGACGACCATTACGGGCGGTTGGCGGTGCTGGCGCAGTGGCGCTCGACCGCGCGGATCGCGATGCCGGTGCATAGGTCGGCGTTTACGCCGCCGCCTAAGGTGATGTCGGCGGTGGTGCATCTGACTCCGGTCGAAGCGCCGGAGGGGGTGAACTTCGCGGTGCTGGAGCGACTTACGGGCGCGGCGTTCGGGCAGCGGCGCAAAATGCTCCGGCAGAGCCTCAAGAGCGTGCCGGGCGCGCTCGATGCGCTGGAGCGGATCGGGGTGGAGGCTACGCGGCGGGCGGAGACGCTTTCGGTTGCCGACTTCACGGCGTTGGCGAACGCTGTCGGCTCCCCGGTACGGACCTAAGCGGACTGTATTCGACGTAGGACCATGGTGCACCACCCCGGCGTAGGCCGGGGCCCAATTGGAGAGGTGGAAGTAACCTCGCACCGTCCACATTTAGCACCGTTCCCCAATTGGACCCCGGCCTACGCCGGGGTGGTGCATGGGGTGGATCCGCTGGTAGCTCAGTCCTTGGCGGCGATTGGTGTCTTCTCGACCTGCGCCGTTGCGATCGGCGGGCCCTTTGCGATCACCGCCGCGAGTTGCGTCGCTTCGGGGCAGACACCCTTGCAGAGCGTGCGGATCTTCACGAGATTATCCTTCGCGCGGACCACGGCGCCCTTGGCGACCAATGCCTCGCCCTGCCCCTTCAACGCGGCGACGTCGTTCGGTTCGAGCAGCAGCGCCTCGCGGTAGAGGCGGATCGCCTTGCCTGGCAGGTCGCGGGTTTCGGCGACGCGCGCGAGCAGGAGGAACGCGCCCCGGTTGCGCGGATCGACCGCGACCGACGTTTCGAGCACATCCGTCGCGCCGTCGAGGTTGCCGGCCGTCATCAGCGAACGCCCTTGCGCCAACAACTGCATCGAGCGCGCGTCGATCTGGGCGTCGGGGCGTTGCCCGCTGAGCGAAGTCGACACGCATACGACGGTCAGCGCGGCGGCAAGGGCAACGGACGAAAAACGCATCATCGTCTCCAGGCGGGATACAGGTTTGGCCGTGAGTTGAGCCATAGGTCGGCTGGCTAGCACGCAGCCCGGAGGCGCGCGACAAAAAAGCCGTCGGTGCCGTCACGGCCGGGTTCCAGGCGGACGCCGTGGCCGTGCTTCGCGCCGGCGGGGAGCGTCAGGGCTTCCGTGGTCCAGCCGGGGTGAGCGTTGAGGAACCAGCTGACCTGGTCCGTTCCTTCGGCGTCGAGCAGCGAGCAGACGATATAGACGAGCGCGCCGCCGGGCTTGACCAGCGTGGCGGCCACGGAGAGCACTTGCTGCTGTGTCGATTGCAGCCGCGAGACGCGGTCGGGGGTAAGCCGCCAGCGCGCCTCGGGATTGCGCCGCCATGTGCCGGTGCCCGAGCAGGGGGCGTCGACCAGTACGCCATCGGCGCGACCGGCCCATTCGCTGAGCGCCTCGATCTCGCGCGTCGGATTTAGCAGGCGGCTCTCGACGATCGTCGCGCCGGCGCGGGTTGCGCGCGGGGCGAGGCGCGAGAGGCGGTTGCGGTCGGTGTCGCAGGCGAGGATGACGCCTTCGTTCTTCATCGTTGCGGCCAACGCGAGGGTCTTGCCGCCCGCGCCTGCGCAAAGATCGACGATGCGTTCGCCGGGTTTCGCCTGCATTGCCAGGCCGACGAGCTGACTGCCTTCGTCCTGCACTTCGAGCGCGCCTTCGTTGAAGAGCGGGAGTGCTTCGACGTTGGTGCCGGTCGGGAGGCGGATGCCGTCGGGGGCGTGCGGGGTGGCTTCGGCGTCGGGAAGTGCTGCGAGGACGGTCGCGCGATCGGCGATCAGCGTGTTGACGCGGAGATCGAGCGTGGCGCGGCCGGCTAGATCGGTCAGTGCGGCGCCGTCTAGGCCGGATGCGCGGAGGGCCTTGCTGAGCCACTGCGGGGCGACGCCGGCGCGGGCTCGGGGTTCGTCCTTGGCGATCGGGGCGGGCGCGTGGGTGGAGCCGTCGAAGGTTGCCGCCACTTCCGGATCGGCGTCGGCGACGAGGAGCATCGCGGTGCGGCCGTTTTCGGGGCGGTCTCCGGCCTTGCGGATCGCGGCGTAGACGAGTTCGCGGACGGCGCGGCGGTCCTTCGAGCCGGCGTAGCGGCGGGTGGCGAAATAGCGGGCGATCAGCGTGTCTGCTGCTGCGCCGGACTCGCGGGCGGCGGCGATGATCTGGTCGAGGAGCTCGATCGCGGCCTGGGTGCGTGCGGGAGGAGTCACGTGTTGGCCCCCGTCTTCGCGGGGGTTCCGGGGGAGGCTTGGTAGGAAGTGTTCGTCATCATCCCCTCCCCTAGCCCCTCCCGCGGGCGGGTGGGGAATAATTTCGGGGCTTGGCTTCGGAGCCCGGTCGCGGGCGGGACTCGGCCCTTCCCCCCGTCATCCCGGCGAACGCCGGGACCCATGGTTGCGGTTTGGGTGGTGGTTGCACGCCACGGCAGGTTCGCCGTGTCCGTGGGTCCCGGCGTTCGCCGGGATGACGGAGAGAGGTGGCAGCGATCTTTTGCGTCCTTCCTACCACGCGCGTTCCGCACCTACGGAGTGGCCCGAGCACAAAAAGCATGTTTCCCCGCGAAGGCGGGGATCCAGACTGGGCTCCCGCCTTCGCGGGAGAACAACGAGGAGCCGGACCAAGCTCTCACCAATTATCCACGTCTTACCGAGTCGGGTAGTTCGGCGCTTCCCGCGTGATCGTCACGTCGTGGACGTGGCTCTCCATGAGTCCGGCACCCGTGATCTGCACGAACTCTGCGCGCGCCTGGAGATCCGGGATCGTTGCCGAGCCCGTATACCCCATCGCCGCCTTGATACCGCCAACCAGCTGGTGAACGACATCCCTTGCCGGGCCCTTGTACGCGACCTGCCCCTCGATGCCTTCGGGCACGAGCTTCAGCTGGTCCTTGATGTCGCCCTGAAAATAGCGATCCGCCGAGCCGCGGCCCATCGCGCCGACCGAGCCCATGCCGCGGTACGACTTGTAGGCACGGCCCTGATACAGGAACGTCTCGCCGGGTGCCTCGTCGGTGCCTGCTAGCAGCGAGCCGATCATTACGGTCGAGGCGCCCGCCGCGAGTGCCTTGGCCATGTCGCCCGAGGTGCGGATGCCGCCGTCGGCGATCACCGGCACGCCGGCCTTGTGGCCTGCCTCGGCGCAATCCATCACTGCCGTCAGCTGGGGCACGCCGACGCCTGCAACGACGCGGGTGGTGCAGATCGAGCCGGGACCGATGCCCACCTTGATCCCGTCCGCGCCCGCACCGATCAGTGCGCGCGTCGCTTCGCCTGTGGCGACGTTGCCGGCAACCACCTGCACCGAGTTAGACAGCTTCTTCACCCGCTCCACCGCACGACCGACGTCGCGATTATGGCCGTGCGCGGTGTCGATCACGATCAGGTCGCAGCCGGCGTCGACCAGCTGTTCGGTCCGGTCGAAGCCCTTGTCGCCGACCGTCGTCGCCGCGGCCACACGCAGGCGGCCCGCCTCGTCCTTGGTGGCATCGGGGAACATCACCGCCTTCTCGATGTCCTTGACGGTGATCAGACCGACGCAGCGATACTGCGCGTCGACTACCAGCAGCTTCTCGATGCGGCGGGCGTGCAGCAGGCGGCGTGCCTCTTCCTTGCCAACTTCGGTCGAGACGGTGGCAAGGTTCTCATGCGTCATCAGCTCGCTGACGGGCTGTTTCGGATCGCCCGCGAAACGCACGTCGCGGTTGGTGAGGATACCGACGAGCTTGCCGTCCGCTTCCACTACCGGGATGCCGCTGATCCGGTGGCCGGACATGAGGGCCTGCGCCTCGCCGAGAGTCGCGGTCGGCTTGATCGTGATCGGGTTGACCACCATGCCCGACTCAAACCGCTTGACCTGACGGACCGCGATGACCTGCTCCTCGACGGTCAGGTTGCGGTGGAGCACGCCGATGCCGCCGAGCTGTGCCATCACAATGGCCATGTCGGCTTCGGTGACGGTGTCCATCGCGGACGAGAGGATCGGGATGTTGAGCGCGATGCCGCGCGTCAGCTGAGTCCGGGTATCGGCCTGGCTTGGCAGCACGTCCGATTCCCCCGGATACAGGAGGACGTCGTCGAAAGTGAGGCCGAGGCGGATATCCATGAGAGCTGCCGTTCCTGGGTGTGAGGTGGCGCGCCATGTAACCAAAGCGCGCCCGTACGGCTAGGCCCTGTCGCGCGCGACGTGCTATAGCGGTGCGATACACGGATGGGGATGTTCGATGGGCTTGACCGTTGCCGCACTCTTATTGGCGCTGGTGCTGCTGTACCTCTTCACCAGCATCAAGATCGTCCACCAGGGCTATCAATACACGATCGAACATTTCGGCCGCTTCACCACGGTCGCGCGGCCCGGCTTCAATTTCTATCCCGCGTTCTTCTACCGCGTCGGGCGGAAGGTGAACATGATGGAGCAGGTGATCGACATCCCCGGCCAGGAGATCATCACCAAGGACAATGCGATGATCTCGACCGACGGGGTCGTGTTCTTCCAGGTGCTCGACTCGGCGAAGGCGGCGTACGAGGTGTCGGACCTGTACCAGGCGCTGTTGCAGCTCACGACGACCAACTTGCGCACGGTGATGGGGTCGATGGACCTCGACGAGACGCTGTCGAAACGCGACGAGATCAACGCGCGGCTGCTCAACGTGGTCGATCATGCGACGACGCCGTGGGGGGTGAAGATCACGCGCGTCGAGATCAAGGACATCCGCCCGCCCGCCGACATCGTCAACGCGATGGGCCGCCAGATGAAGGCCGAGCGCGAGAAGCGGGCCAACATTCTGGATGCGGAGGGTTCGCGCGCTTCGGAGATCTTGCGCGCCGAGGGGCAGAAGCAGGCGCGGATCCTCGAGTCCGAGGGGCGCAAGGAATCGGCGTTCCGCGATGCCGAGGCGCGGGAGCGGGCGGCGGTGGCGGAGGCTTCGGCGACGCGGGCGGTGTCTCAGGCGATCGAGGAGGGTGGCGCGCAGGCGATCAACTACTTCATCGCGCAGAAATACGTCGAGGCGATCGGCAAGTTCGCGACCTCGCCCAATGCTAAGACGATCCTGTTTCCGGTCGAGGCAACGCAGTTGATGGGGACGCTTGGCGGGATTGGCGAGCTGGCTAAGGATGCGTTGCGCGACGCGACCGCGTCGCCGCCGGCCAAGCCCGAGCCGCGGAAGGGGCCGTTCGAGCTGCCGAAAAGCTGATGGACGTGATCGGGGCGGCTGGCGCGTGGCTGATCGCGGCGTTGGTGCTGGGAATTGCCGAGCTGGCGGTGCCGGGGGTGTTCCTGGTGTTCCTCGCCATCGCTGCGGCGGTGACGGGGGTAGCGGTGTACGTGTTGCCGGATCTGCCGGTGGCGGCGCAGTTGGCGGCGTTCGGGGTTTGGAGCGCGGTTACCGTGCTGATCGGGAAGCGCTGGTACCGGGATTATCCGGTCGAGGGCGGGGATCCGATGTTGAACGATCGGTCTGCGCGGCTGGTGGGTATGGTTGTGGTCGTGGAGACGGCGCTGGTCGGCGGGCGTGGGCGCGTGCTGGTGGGCGACGGAAGTTGGCCGGCTCGTGGCGAGGATGCGGTCGTTGGGACGCGCGTTCGGGTAACGGCGGTTGTCGATGGCGAAGTCGTGGTCGAACCCCTTTGAACCCTCTCCCCTCAGGGGAGAGGGAAGCCGCGTAGCGACGAGGGTGAGGGCACGCCGTACCACGTGCCCTCACCTTCCCACCCGACTTCGTCGTGTGGGCCCCTTCCTCTCCCCAAGGGGAGAGGAGTTTAGGCCGACTCTTTCACCTTTGGCGCCGCTTGCCGGACACCCTCGTCGACATGCTCCGCGAATTGGGCGAAGTTTTCCACGAACAGGTCGACCAGCTTGGCTGCGGTCGCATCGTATGCGTCCTTGTCAGCCCAGGTCGTCCGCGGATCGAGGATCGCGCTGGCGACACCCGGCACGCTCACGGGCACCTGGAAGCCAAAATTGGGGTCGGTCCGGAACTCGGCATCGTTCAAGCTCCCGTCCAGCGCCGCGTTCAGCAAGGCCCGCGTCGCCTTGATCGGCATGCGGTTGCCGACGCCGTATTTGCCGCCGGTCCAGCCAGTGTTGACCAGCCAGCAATCGACGCCGCCCTTCGCGATCCGCTCCTTCAACAGATTGCCGTACACCGACGGATGCCGCGGCATGAACGGCGCGCCGAAGCAGGTCGAGAAGGTCGCATCGGGCTCGGTGACGCCGATCTCGGTCCCGGCCACGCGAGCGGTGTAGCCCGAGAGGAAATGGTACATCGCCTGGTCGGGCGTGAGCTTGGCGATCGGCGGCAGCACGCCGTACGCGTCCGCGGTCAGCATCACGATGTTGCGCGGCACCGGCCCCATGTTCTCGGCCGACGCATTCGGGATGAAGTCGATCGGATACGCACCGCGGCTGTTCTCGGCGAGCGTGTGGTCGTCGAGGTCGAGCAGGCGCGTCGCCGGGTCCATCACGACGTTCTCCAGCACCGTGCCGAACCGCTTGGTGGTCGCGAAGATCTCCGGCTCTGCGTCGGCGGAGAGGCGGATCATCTTGGCATAGCACCCGCCTTCGAAGTTGAAGACGGCGGTGTCGGACCAGCCATGCTCGTCGTCGCCGATCAGCGTGCGGCTGGCATCGGCCGAGAGCGTCGTCTTGCCGGTGCCCGACAGGCCGAAGAATACCGCGGTGTCGCCGTTCGCGCCCATGTTCGCCGAGCAATGCATCGGCATCACCCCGGTCGGCGGGAGGAGGTAGTTGAGCAGGCCGAACACCGACTTCTTCATCTCGCCGGCGTACTTCGTGCCGCCGATCAGGATCAGCTTGTCGGTGAAGTTGACCGCGATCACCGTCTCGCTGCGGCAGCCATGACGCCCAGGATCGGCGCGGAAGCTCGGCAGGTCGACGATCGTGTAGTCCGCGACGAAATCCTTCAGCGCAGCCTGCTCGGGACGGACCAGCATCGTCCGGATGAAGAGGTTATGCCACGCCAGTTCGGTGACGACGCGGACGTTGACGCGGTGGTCGGGCTGCGATCCGCCGTACAGGTCCTGCACGAAAAGCTCGTCCTTGGCGGCGAGCGCAGCGAAGAAATCCTCCTTCAGCGCGGCGAAATGCGTGGGCTCCATCGCCTTGTTGCTCTTGCCCCACCAGACGGTCACCTCGGTCTCGGCATCACGGACGATGAACTTGTCCTGCGCCGAGCGACCGGTATGCGCGCCGGTCTCGACGACCAACGGGCCGTCCGCGGACAGCGTCCCCTCGTTCCGCTCCAACGCCGCCTCGACGAGTTGCGCGGTGACCAGGTTCCAGTGCAGATTGGCGCGGGTTTCGATCCCCTGCGCGGATAGGCCGACGGCCGGAATACGCTCGTTCGACACGGCATCTCTCTCCTCAGATTTTCGCATACGTATGTATGTCGTTGGGTCCGGCTGTACGGGGCACAGTTTCGCCGGTCAAATGGGTCGCGCAAACCCGTTCAAGGCTGCCAAGACCGTTCGATTTCAACCGGTTCTTCCGTCATGGGTACGGTAGGTTGCGCCTGGCCGCTGCGGATCCGCGCCGTTCAGCACGAAGGCGACGGGGCGCGGTGTAGATATGGTTTCTGGGGTCTGCCTCGCGTGCCCATCAATCGGCTTTCCATGCGAAGGCAATTATCATACCACGATGTCAATCGTTTGCAGGACCGTACCGGACCATGCGGCGGAAGGGGAGCGGGATATGCGGAAGACGGGATTGGTCCTGGCGTCGGGACTCGTGGCGGCAATATGCGCGACGGCCGCGCAATCGAAGGTCACTGCGCCTGCGGGTGCGAGGATCTTTCGATTGGACGGCGCTGGCGTGACCTACGCGATGGGCGTCGACGAGAAGGGCTATCTGCAGCCGCTCTACTGGGGGGCGCCGCTCGCGGCCGGCGATCCACTCGTCGCCACTGATCCGGTCAAGAGCGGGGATCCGGTGCTTGTGAAAGCCCCTGGCGAGCTTTCCGGGTTCGACCCGGCAGGGTCGGTCACGCTGCAGGAATATCCGGGACAAGGCGAAGGCCTCGTCAACGATCCCGGCATCAAGGCGCTGTTCGAGGACGGTAATCGCGACCTCGTCCTCAAATATCGCTCTCATTCCGTCAAGGGCGAGACGCTGATCGTCGAACTGGCGGACATCAGACGCCCGCTGACCGTAACCCTCCGCTATACGATCGACCCGAAAACCGGGGTCCTCGCGCGCTCGGCATCGGTGCGCAACGGCGACCGTCGCCCGGTACGGGTCGATCAGATCGCCTCCGCGGTGTTCACGTTGCCCGTCGGTGACGACTATCGCCTTCACTATCTCACGGGGCGCCATGCCGCGGAATGGCAGAAGAAGGACGTCCCGATCACCCCTGCCCTGACCGTGCTGGAAAGCCGGCGCGGTTCGACCGGCCATGGCAACAACCCTTATTTCGCGATCGGCAAGGAAGGCCTCACCAGCGAGGACCATGGTCCGGTCTGGTACGGCGCGCTCGCCTGGTCGGGGTCGTTCCGGATCAGTGTCGGCCAGGACAATCTCGGCCGTGTTCGCCTGATGGGCGGATATAATCCCTATGATTTCTCATGGACCTTGAAGCCCGGCGAAACGCTCGAAACGCCAATCTTCTACGCCGGTTATTCCAACGCCGGCATGGGCGGCGCCTCACGCAATTTCCACGAGTTCGAGATCGGGCACATCCTTCCGGGCGGCGTCGATAAAAAACCGCGCCCGGTCGTCTACAACAGCTGGGAAGCAACCGCGTTCGACGTGACCGAGGCAGGCCAGGAAGCGCTTGCTCAAAAAGCCGCACGGATTGGGGTCGAGCGGTTCGTCGTCGACGATGGCTGGTTCGGTGCGCGGAACAGCGACAAGGCCGGGCTTGGCGACTGGACGGTCAACCGGACCAAGTTCCCGAACGGGATGAAGCCGCTGATCGACAAGGTCCACAGTCTTGGCATGGACTTCGGCCTGTGGGTCGAGCCGGAGATGGTGAACGTCGACAGCGACCTGTATCGTGCGCATCCCGACTGGGTCCTGAACTTTCCCGGACGCCCGCGTACCGAGGGGAGGAACCAGCTGGTGCTGAACCTCGCGCGGAAGGACGTACGCGATCATCTGCTCGGCGTTCTCGACACGCTGGTCAGTGAGAACGACATCGCGTTCCTCAAATGGGACTATAACCGCAACTGGACCGAGGCGGGCTGGCCCGAAGTTCCGGTGCAGGACCAGCAGCGGGTCTATGTCGACTATGTCCGCAACCTGTATCACATCTTGTCCGAGTTGCGGCGTCGACATCCCAAGCTTGAGATCGAAGGCTGTTCGGGTGGCGGCGGTCGCGTCGATCTCGGTATCCTCGGACTGACGGACGAGGTGTGGCCGTCGGACAATACCGACCCGGCGGACCGGCTGATGATCCAGGACGGCTTCACCCAGGCCTATCCCGCGGCGGTGATGATGGCGTGGGTGACCGACAGCCCCAATTGGGCGAACACGCGGACGACGTCGCTGGACTACCGGTTCCTGTCGTCGATGCAGGGCGGCCTCGGCATCGGCGCCAACCTCGACAAATGGCAGCAGGAAGACTTTACGACGGCTGCCAAGTGGGTCGCCGCGTACAAGACGATCCGGCAGACCGTGCAGCGCGGCCAGCTCTACCGTATCGATCCGCCCTCGAACGACAACGCGTCGTCTGCGACGATGTACGTGTCGCAGGACAGTCGGCAGGGCATCATGTTCCAGATGCTGCATTCATCGATGTGGCGCGACAATCCGGCACCGAACCATCCGCAGGGCCTCGATCCGGCCGCCACCTACCGCGTGTCGATTCTCGGCGGCGGCGCGTTGCCCGACGGCGTGCCGACGCGCGCGAGTGGCGCATACTGGATGGAACACGGCCTTCGAGCACCGCTCAAGGGCGACTTCGTGGGGGTAGCCTTCGTGTTCGACGCAGTGCGATGAACCCAGCGCGATGGTCGTCGATCACGCTCCGGGTGATCGACGACCGTCCGGTTCTAGTCAGAACGCCGCCAATCCGTCGTCGTGCGATAGACGCGTGATGCGCAGCCGTTGCCGGCCACCGGCATTGTGCAGCTGGCACAGTCGTTCGACCTGCACCAGCGACGCGGCGAGAAGCGTCGCGGAGGCGAGCGCGCCCGAGCGGTGCATGCGCGCAACCTCGTCATCGGATAGCTGCATGAGCGGCTCGGTACCGATCGTGTAGAGCCCGTCGATGACATGCTCCTGCCCGTCGTCGCTTTGAAGCACGAGGTTGAGCGGGCGGATCAGCCGCTGCGTCGCATAGTCGTCGATCACCGCGCGCGCCGCAGCGATATCGGCGATGAGATGCTCCAGCGCCGCTGTGATGCCCGCCAAGACCGGCGATGGCTCCCCGTCCTGGAATAGCGGATCGCCCGAGCTGCCGATCGCCGGATCGTCCTTGACCACCGCCAGCCCTGCGACGCCGTTCGGGTCCAACCGGAACCCCGTCAACTGCAACGCCCGGGGGCAATAGGTCGCATGGAAGTGGCAATCGTGAACGAACAGATTGACCGGCTCGACCAAGCCGACGAGCGCGACCAGATTAAATTGTCCGGTGTTGGCATCCTTGGCAAGGCAGAGCGGCATGTCCGCCGCAGCGAGCGCAAGTTCGGACAGACCGATCTGCACGATGCGTCGCGACGGACCGACGACGGTCGGATCGAAACGGAGCGCACCGTGATCGGCGCGATCTAACGGACGGACGCGGCTCATACCCGTTGCAGCCCGTGTTTGCGTACCGCCCGCAGGAGATCGCGGTGGCGCGGCAGTTTGCTCGTCAGTTCGGCACGAACGCGCGCGTTACGCGCCACCAGCGTGGCGACCAGCTTGCCGTCGGCGGTGACGGGTTCGCCGCGATAGCTACTCCCGAAGCGCATGCCGTGAAGAACATACTGATAGCTCGGCCAGGAAAACACTTCCCGCGCGTGGGCGAAATCCTGCGCGGCGGGAGAATGGTGCGTCCAAAGCTCGAGCCGCTCCTGCAACCCGTCGGGCATCGACGACACGGCGGCATGATCGCGCCAGAAGGCAGTGTCGCGCCGCTGCGTGATGACATAATGGAGCTTGAGGAACTCGATGATCCGTTGCCAGTGATGGCTGAACGTCTCGTTGAACTGTCGCGCGATCGCATCCATCGTCGATCGCGTCTGCGGCAATCGGTCGACCAGCGCATCGAGCGAGGTCTCGATCAGCATCAGTGCAGACGCCTCGAGCGGCTCCAGGAACCCTGCCGACAGGCCGATGGCGACGCAATTGTTCTGCCAGAACCGCTCACGATGTCCTGGATCGAACGCGATCCGACGAACTGGCAGCGCGTCCGACGCCGGGCCGACGTACCGGCGCAACGCCGCCTCGGCCTCGTAGTCGCTGGTATAGGCGCTGCTGTAGACATGACCGACGCCGCGGCGGGTCCAAAGGCCGATGTCCCAGATCCAACCCGCATCCTGCGCCGTGGAAATGGTATGGCAGGCGATCGGATCGTCCTCGCCCTGATACGGGACCTGCATCGCAAGCGCGCGGTCGGCGAACAGGACGTCACGGCAGCTGCGGAAGGGGACATCGTAGACGCCACCGATCAGCAATGCAGAAAATCCGGAGCAATCCACGAACAGGTCGCCCGCCAAGATGCGTCCGTCGGCCAGTTCGACGTTCCGTATGTCGCCGTTGTCGGCCAGGTTTGCGCGCGCGACGTCGCCGATCACGTGCTCGACGCCCAACGAACCAACCGCATGATCGCGCAGCAAGGTCGCGAATTTGCCCGCATCGAGATGATAGGCGTAATTGGCATGGCCGCCATATTCAGGCGCGGTGATCGTCTTCGGTGCAAGCCCTGCGTCGCACAGCGCCGACTGGTAATCCACCCAATCGGCAAAGCTCGCCCCATCCGCGTCCGTCTCCGCTTTCGCGTCTGGCAGACCGAGCCAATAGGGGGCAAGGTCGACATCCCCTGCCCCCGCCGGCGGGTTTAGTGGATGGTAATAGGCGTCATCGGCACTCCCATCGGTCCAGCCCACGAACCGCGCGCCCTGTTTCAATGCGACGTCGCAGGAGCGGATGAACGTGGTTTCGTCGATCCCGATCTTGCGCAGCGTGTTGCGCATCGTCGGCCAGGTTCCCTCGCCAACGCCGACACTCGGTACGGTGGCGGACTCGACGAGCAGGACCTTGATCCCGCTACCCAAGCCGACGGATCGTGCCGCAAGCCGACACGCTGTCAGCCAGCCCGCGGATCCACCACCAACTACGACTATGGTCCGGATCATGCCTCGCATACCCTCGGCGTTCGACATCTCGTCTCCAATCTTATTTACGGCGCGCACCGCTATTTTTCTTGATTGTATTTATAAGATAATACTGTAGCAATCGATTTAAATCTGCCCAATCGAGGCGGGTCGGGAACTGTATAGGAGGGGAGAGCGATGCTAGCCAAACTAGGGCGACCAGAATCTAAATACCTTTACACCGCATGCGGACTGGCCAGCGCGCTTGGCGCGTTGATCGCTGCCGTACCAGCGATTGCACAGGTTGCGCCGCCGACCAGCGAGCAGGCCGGCGGCATCCAAACCGACGCCGACGCGAGCCAGGCCGACATCGTCGTCACGGGCATCCGTCGCAGCATCGAATCGGCCGCCGCCCAGAAGCGCGACGCCGCCGGTATCCTCGATGCGATTTCCTCCGAGGATCTGGGCAAGTTCCCCGACGCCAACGTCGCCGAGTCGCTCCAGCGCATTCCGGGCGTGGCGATCGATCGCAGCAACGGCGAAGGCCAGTCGGTCACGGTCCGCGGTCTCGGCCCGAACTTCAACACCGTGCTGTTCAACGGCCGCAGCTTCGCCTCCGACAACTATAACCGGTCGTTCTCGTTCGACCTTCTCCCCGCCGAACTGATCAGCGGCGCGCAGGTGTACAAGAGCTCGCAGGCCCCGTTGCAGAGTGGCGGCATCGGCGCGACGATCAACCTGCAGACCCCCAAACCGCTCGCGCTGAAGGGCTTCAAGGGCGTCTTCACCGGCAAGGCGAATTACGAGAAGAACAGCGACAAGTTCACGCCGCAGCTGTTCGGCCTGCTGAGCGACACGTTCGCGGACGGCAAGCTCGGCCTGCTCGGCTCGGTGTCGTACCAGCGACGCAAAGCTGCGGTCACGTCGATCACCACCGACGGCTATATTCCGAACACGACGGTCGGACCGACCAACGCGCCGCTGTTCACCAACGTCTACGCGCCGCGCAACCAGAATGTCGGCACCACCACCGATGACCGCACCCGGCTCGGCGCAACGCTGGTGGCGCAATATGCCCCCACCGACGAGCTGACCTTCACCGTCGACGGCCTGTTCAATCGCTTCAAAAGCGATAGCGAGACGCATGCCCTCGGCAGTTGGTTCGAGCCATCGAGCTACACCGCCGCGACGATCGACGGCAATCGCTCGATCACGTCGCTGACGACCAACGGCAATGCCGACTTCATCTCGTCCGGCGCGGTCCGCGAAACCAAGACCTACGAAGCGGGCTTTAATGCCGAATGGAGTCCTAACGATCAGGTCCATATGGTGTTCGACGCTACCTGGTCGCGCGCGAAGAACGCAGGTGGCGGCAAGAGCTATTTCGCGGTGATCGGCACGCCGACCGCCTATTCGTTCACCGCCGCGGGCGATGATGATATCCCGTCGACGTTCGGCTATAATGCCGGCGCACTGACCGACCCGTCGCGCGGAAAGACTCACATCGCCGGGATCAACGGCAACGACGTCACCGAGAAGGTGACCGAATACCGCTGGAACACCGATTGGAAGCCCGGCTGGGGGATCGTCGATACCATCCGCTTCGGCCTGAACCGCACGTCGCGCGACAAGAGCAACGTGCCGATCACCTCAGACCCGAACGTCGGTTGCGTCTATTGCGGTTACGCGACGTCCGCCGATCCTTCGTTGCTGAGCGCGTATTCGCCGAATTCGCTGGGTGCCAGCAGCGGTTCGGCACCGACGCAGTTCCTGCAGTTCGATGCCAATCGCTATTTCGACTTCCTGACCAGCGCGTCGGCGGGCGCGGCGCTTGACCGTGCGCGTAACCAGCCGGTCGGCACGACCGCCGCGCTGTTTGCGGCGAGCAACGGCTATGCGGTGTCCCGCCAGCCGTCCAATCGCGTCAAGGAAATCGTCTATGCGAGCTATGCGGACATGGACCTCGACGGCGACGTCGCCGGCCTGCCCTGGTTCATCAACGTCGGTGCTCGTTACGAATATACCGAGCTCGTATCAGGCGGACAGCAGCTCCTGCTGACCGATCTTCTGCCGGTGCCGGGCGATCCGACCATCTATAACGGCGTGTACGCGAACAACCGCGTCGGCGTATCCGTCAACCGCCGGTCGACCTACAACAACTTCCTGCCCAATTTGAACGCGAAACTGAGCTTCACGCCGAAGTTTCAGATGCGTCTCGCGGCGTACAAGACGCTGACCCGCCCGGCGATCGGCGATCTCGCGCCAAGCCTCAGCTATGACACGCTGCGCCCCGCCACGCTGACCGCGAGCGGCGGCAATCCGGACCTGAAACCATACCGCGCGACCAACTACGACGCGTCGCTCGAATGGTACCCGACCAGCACGACGACGGTATCGGCGGCGGTGTTCCACAAGACCATCGACGACTTCATCGTCCAGAGCTTCGGCGAGGAACTGTTCCCGATCGCCAATGCGGGCAACATCCCGGTCGGCGGTTTGATCGTCGGTCCGAACACGGCACGGTTCAGCGTACGCCGGCCACGCAACGCGCAGTCGCTCAAGGTGAAGGGGCTCGAACTCAACCTGGTGCACACGTTCGATTGGTTGCCGGGCGTTCTGAGCGGCTTCGGCGTGCAGGCGAACGCGACCTTCGTGAAGACCAATCGCGAGTTCGACGTCACGCAGGTCGGTACGTCGTTCGCCGCGGAAGGCATCGGCAATTCGCAGAACGCCACCGTGTTCTACGAGAAATACGGCATCTCCGCCCGTATCGCCTATAACCGTCGCGAGCGGTTCCTGCAGACCTTGGCAGGCGGTCCGGGCAACGAGCCGGTGTTCGTCCGCGATTACGGTCAGTTCGACGGCAGCGTCGCGGTCAACGTCACGCCGTTCGCACAGGTCTTCCTGGAAGGGACCAACCTGTTCAACGCGAAGTACATCACCACCGGCCGGTTCGATAATCAGGTGCTGACGTACCAGAACTTCGGACCGCGCTACGACGCGGGCGTACGCTTCTCCTTCTGATACCCTCGACACCAGAGCATGGGCGGGATCCGGTGACGATCCCGCCCATGCTGACTACACTCGGCGTGCAAGCGGCTGACAAGGACCAGATCTCGGCATGACAAAATTCGGTTTCTTAGGTGGCGTCGCAATCGTCGCGCTTGGCAACATCACCGCGATCGGCGCTGCATGGGCGCAAATTCCTGCCGGGGCCCCCGCCCCGACTCCCGCCGAGCTTCCCGGCGCCCAGCCCCCGCGGGTGCAGCCGGTCCAGATCGATCCGACGCGACCCGACTGGGAAAACCCCGCCGTGTTCGCGCGCGGCAAGATGCCCGCTCGTGCCACCAGCTTTCCGTTCGAGACGCGCGCTGCCGCGGTCGCCGGAGACCGTACCAAGTCGGCGCGGTTCCAGTCACTCAATGGCCAATGGCAGTTCCAGTTCTCGCCCAGTTCGGACGCGGTGCCGCCCGGGTTCGAGCGGCCGGACTACGACGCCTCCGCGTGGAAGAGCATCAAGGTCCCCGCCGACTGGCAGACCGAAGGCTATGACCAGCCGCGCTACAACAACATCGTCTACCCCTTCCCCGCCAACCGCCCACTGATACCCCACGCGACCAACCCGGTCGGTTCGTACCGCCGCGACGTCGTGATCGCGCCGGGCTGGCAGGGCCAGGACGTGATCCTTCACATCGGTGCGGCAGGCTCCGCGTATCAAGTCTGGGTGAACGGCCAGTCGGTAGGCTATTCGGAAGATTCCAAGCTGCCGAGCGAGTTCGACGTCACGCGCTATCTGAAGCCGGGCAAGAACACGATCGCGATCCAGATCCATCGCTGGTCCGACGGCAGCTATCTCGAGGACCAGGATTTCTGGCGAGTGTCGGGGATCGAGCGCGAGGTCTTCCTGATGGCCGCGCCGCGCACCCGCGTACGCGACACGTTCGTCCATGCCGGGCTGTCCGACGATTACCGCGACGGCGTGCTCGGTCTCGATCTCGCGGTGACGCCGGGCGCCGCGACCAGCGCGCGCTATGCGTTGATGGACGGCGAGCGCCAGGTGCTGGAGGGCCGCGTCGCGGTGCCCGCCGGCAAGGACGAGCGTACCGTCAAGCTGGCCGGACGGGTGCCGGGCGTGAAGCCCTGGACCGCGGAAACGCCCAATCTCTACCGGCTGGTCGTCGAGCTGACCGATGCCAAGGGCAAGGTCATCCAGTCGACCGCGCAGTCGATCGGCTTCCGCACCGTGGCGATCAAGAACGGTCTGGTCAGCGTCAACGGCAAGCCGATCACGATCCGTGGCGTCAATCGCCACGAGCACGATCCGGAAACCTTCCACGTCGTCAGCCACGAATCGATGGAGCGCGACATCACGTTGATGAAGGGCGCCAACATCAACGCGCTGCGTACCTCGCATTATCCGAACGACCCGTACATCTACGAGCTCGCCGATCGCTACGGCCTGTACGTGATGGACGAGGCGGATATCGAGAGCCACGCGTATATGGAGCAGGGTAATAATCACCCTGAATCGCGTGCCAAGTTCCAGGTCGGGTTCGATCCCGCGTGGAAGGACGCGCATGTCAGCCGCGTCGTCAACATGGTCGAGCGCGACAAGAACCACCCGTCGATCATCTTCTGGTCGCTCGGCAACGAGGCGGGCATCGGTCCCAATTTCGAGGCTGCCGCGGCGGCTGCGAAGGCGCGCGATCCGAACCGGCTGATCAGCTATCTCGGCTGGGGCACGTTCGACGGCGTCACCGACCATCGTCCCAATTACTATGCCGACATCTATGCGCCGATGTACGACCCGGTCGTCAAGCTTGAGGACTACGCGACCAACTGGAACTTCAAGCAGCCGATGATCCAGTGCGAATATGCGCACATGATGGGCAATTCGGGCGGCAATCTGAAGGAATATTGGGACACGACCTACGCGCATCCGAACAAGCTCCAGGGCGGGTTCGTGTGGGACTGGGTCGACCAGTCGATGTATCGCTATACCAAGGACGGCAAGCGCTATTGGGGCGATGGCGGTGAGTACGGCCCCAATCCGGGCGGCGATATCGAGTTCGGCGACGGCCTGCTCCAGTCCGATCGCACGCCGAACCCGGCCTTCTACGAATTGCGCAAGGTGTATGCGCCGGTGCAGTTCGACGGGTTCGATGCGGCTAACGGCAAGGTGACGGTGCGCAACCGGCACGATTTCCGCGACCTGTCGGGCTTCGACTTCGACTGGACCGTGGAAGAGAACGGCATCGCGGTCGCGTCGGGCAAGCTGCCCGGGTTGACCACCGCGGCGCGGACCGCGGAGACGATCACGCTGCCGATCGCGGCGGTGACGCGAAAGCCGGGGGCGGAGTATTTCGTCACGGTGAAGGTCCATGCCAAGGACGGCGCGGTGCCGCTGGTGGCGGGCGGTACGGTGCTCGGGTTCGAACAGTTTGCGCTGACTCCCGGCGCGGCAACCGTGCCGGCCGCCGATGCGAACGGTGTCGCGGTACGCCAGACGGGCGGTAGCCTGACGCTGGCCGCGATCGGCGCGTCGCTCGATATCGATCGCAAGACCGGCTTGATCACCGGCTATCGCAAGGACGGTCGCGTCCTGGCGAGTGGCGGCCAGCCGCATTTCTGGCGCGCGGTAACCGACAACGACCTCGGCATCGGCACCGCCAAGCAATTGGCGATGTGGAAGACGATGAGCGACACGCGGAAAGTCCGCTCGGTCACCGCCGATCGCGGTACGGGGGCAATCGTCGTCGATTACGATCTTGGCGATGGCACGGCGTCGTTCGAAACACGCTACACGATGGCCGCGGATGGATCCGTCGGCGTCGCGGGCCGCTTCACGCCGATCAAGCAGGATCTGCCCGGGCCGTTCCGCATCGGCATGGCGTTTGCGATGCCGACCGAGACGAAGACGGTCGAATGGTATGGCCGTGGCCCGCACGAGAGCTATGTCGATCGGAAGACCTCGGCGCCGATCGGCCTGTGGCGCGGCGCGATCGCGGAACAGAACCACGACTATATCCGCCCGCAGGAGACCGGCAACAAGGTCGACGTACGCTGGATGGAGCTGTCGGGTGCGGCGGGCGGCGTTCGCGTCCAGGGCGACCGGCCGCTGATGATGAACGCGCTGGCGTTCCCCTATGCCGATCTCGATCGCAAGACACCGGGCAGCTGGAAGTCGAGCGACGTCGTCCCGCACGGGCAGGTCACGCTGCTGGTCGACGCCGCACAATGGGGCGTCGGCGGCGATACCGAGTGGAGCGAAGTCGGCAAACCCCTCCCCGGCTACCGCATCCCGCTTGCGCCTACCACGGTGACGTTCCGCCTGACCCCGTTCGTGGGCGAGGGCACTTCGCCGGACAAGGCGCATCCGGCGACGGCCACGACGGGGGAGTGACCCCGCGCGGTACTATGGGCACTTCGATTTGATCCTCCCCCGCCTGGGGAGGATTGCAGATTCCAAATCGGATCGGAGGGCCTCGGGCAAAGAGGCGCCCGCCGACGATAGCCTACTACCTTAGCCCGCGATCCAAGCCTCGACGCCGGCGATGCTACGAAAATCGTCGACAGCGCGGGCGTCGAGCATCGGGTAGGTAGCCCGCACCATGTCGGCTAGCGCACTGCCGGGGCCGAGTTCGAGAAACCGGCTGCCGCCGCGCTCGACGATCGCTTCGAGCGTCGCCGCCCAGTCGATCGTCGTATCAACCTGGTTCGCGAGGCCCGCGATGCCGCGTGCGCCGCTGACCGTCGAGGCATCGGCCGCCGCTATCAATGTACGGCCAGGCACGGGCCGAGCCGGCTCGGAGGCATCGAGCACGGCGCGAAACGGCGCGACCGCGCGGGACAATCGCGGGGTGTGCGAGGCGATGTGCACCGCAATCGGACGCGCCGCGATCGCCCCCTCCTCCAACGCCACGGCACAGCATCGCTCGACCCGCTCACGCGCGCCGCCAATCACGAACACCCGGTCCGGATTGACGATCGCGATCGCGCAATCGAACTGCGCAACCAGCGTCTCCACCCGGTCCCGCGCCAAGCCGCGCACGAAGCCCAGACCATCGTCGTCGCCGCTCGCCGAATCCATCGCCTCGGCGCGCGCAGCGGTAAGCTTGAGCGTGCGCGCAGGCGACCATATGCCGGCAACGCCCCACGCGGTCATTTCGCCAACGCTGTACCCCGCCACCACGAACGGCAGAGCGGGCGCAAGGCAAGCCGCTGCGACAAGACCGCGTGCGACGCAGAGGATCTGGCTCGTCCGGTTGGCGAACAGCGTCGCGTCATCTGCGGACTTCAGGGACGTGCGGATATCCCGGCCCAGCAGCGTCGAAGCCTCCGCCAGGATTGGCGCGGCGGCGGGGTGATCGACGAACAGGTCGAGCATCGCACGATCCTGGCGGCCCTGCCCGGAGCACAACAGGACGAGCGTCATGCGTCGTGCACCGCAGCGAACAGCGCCATCGCCAGCAGGTCGGCACACCCTCCGGGGCTGAGCCGTCGCGCGGTGAACGCCCCGTGGATCGCGACCGCGCGGGCGCGCCAGTCGTCGGCGCCGATACTGCCCGCAGCGAGAAAGTCCGTCGCCTGAGCCCGCGCGAAGGCGAGCCCTGCGAGACCACCGCGGTAGAGAAGATTGGTATCCTCCACCGCGGCGATCAGCGCCATCAGCACATGCACGCGCCCGGCTTCGCCATCTGCGGTCAGACGCCGCCCCTTGGCCAGCGCGGGCAGCGCGATCTGGTACAGCGTCGGAAAGCCCGCTGCCGCTTCCATGCGCGCACCGCCGCTGGCGTGGCGGCGCGCGACCATGCTGCCGTGGCTGTGGAGCGCGACGGGACCGTGCACGATCTCCGCGCCCCAACGTTGCGCGACGATCGCGCCGAGTGTGCCCCGCATGCGGTACACCGCGCGAAACCCGGCCGCAGCGCAGAGCAGCCCCATGCCGAAGATCGCGCCGCGGTGCGTGTTGACGCCGCCGGTCGCCGCCATCATCGCACTCTCCGCCTCGATCCCAATCACGCGGAGACGATCCATTCCTGCGCCTGCTGCACCCGCCTCGGCGAGCCGTGCGAAGAACGGTTCGAGCGCGTCGGCGCTGCGGTCCATCATCGCCGCGTCCATGTCGTCGTGCGCGCCGCTATCGACCGGGCTGACGAGACCGGGCTTGGGATAGGTCGCGACTTCCAGCTTGAGGCAGTCGGTGGCGATCCGGCCAATGCCTTCGCAGTCGATCGCCGTGGTGGAGCGGGCCAGCGCGGTCATGCGAACACCTCGGCGCGGGCGATCATCCGGTTACCCTCCGCCGTCTTCACCAGCATTTCGGGCGCGTCCGATGCGAACTCCCGCCACTGCACCGCGAGCCCGGTCGGCGTCACGATCTCGCCGTCCAGCCGCATCGGCGCCTTCGCGTCGATGCGCACCAGCGCTGCCACCAGTCGCGCCGCATCATCGGCGGTCGCGACCTGCCATAAGGAGTCCAGGTCGGACGTCTCCGACAGATACGGCAGGCCGGTCAGGTAAGCCCACGCCAGGCTGCCGAAGGACCGCGTCTCGGGATCGAGCGCGACCAGAGCGGTGATCGTCTCCTGCCAAGTAGCCGGCGCAGTCCGCTTTGCCTCGGCAAGCAAAGGCGGCGGCACATCGGACAGGATCGCGTCCGGCGGCACCATGATCGCCAGACGCTGTTTGCCGAGCGATGGCGGTAACGGCAGGCCAAGCGGTACCAGCCCCGCCATGTCCTCGCATACCGACCGGCGGCCGATCAGCGGATGCCCCGCTAAGACCCAGTCTACCACCACCGGGATCGCCCGGAGGGCCGGATATGCTGCAAGTATCTCAGTCCAGCGCGCCGGATCGAGGTAGATCAGGCGGTGCCGCTCGAACTGCATTACGCCTCCGCCGCCGCCGCGACTTCACCGGCGATCAGCGCCGATTTCGGTCGACCGCCCCGCTCCGCGCCGAGTGCGGCCCGGTCGTCGCGCTCGCGCGGGCGTGCCAGAAGCGTCTGCAACTGGTCCGCGAGACTCTCGGCTGGACTCCAGACCTGCGCGATGCCGCCGACGCTGACGAGGTTGTCGAGGCCGGGCGCAAAGACGGGCGTGGTCTTTGCCTTGGCCTCCAGCACCTCGATCGGCAGCTTCGTCACGCGCGCCATCGAGGCGAGGTCCATGACTTCGGGATGTGCGCCGGGCAGCGCGACCAGCGTGCCGCAGGCGAGTGCGGTGGCAATGAACGCCCCCGCCGCGCTGCCACCATAGAGCAGACCGATCGTGCGGTGGCCTTTCGCTTCCGCGAGCAACAGCGACTTGCCGAGATGCGCGAGGTATTCGCTCAGCCCAAGCAGTTCGTCGCGGCGGCTCATGCGCTGGCTGGCGCTGTCTACGAGGAACAGGATCGGCGTGGTGTCGTCGCTGCGGGCGATATCCAGCACCGCAGCGGACAACCGGATCGCCTGATCGATCCCGATCGGCGCGCGTGCAGTCGCGCCGACGACGTGGACCACGTCGCCATCCCGCCAAGTCCCTTGGCCGAACAGCAGGTCACCCTCGGCGGACACCGAATGACCGGCGGGGAACAGCGAGGCGAGGATATCAGCGGGCGTCATCGGCGCTCTCCCGATACTGGGCGGCAAGGGTGGCGAATGCGGTCGATGGCATGTCGGGGATAGCCTTGGGATCGTCGATCCCGAGCGCGCGCCAGATGTCGGTCGCATCGGTCGCGTCGCCGAACCGTTCGATCCGCCGTTCGAGCCGCGCCTGCTCGGCGGTCATAGTATGCAGATCGAGATTGGCTCTATGCGCCGTTCCGGTCGCCCCGGACGAAGTCGAAGGGCTCGGCTCAACCGGTGCTTCGACTTCGCTCAGCACGAACGGTAGGGGGGAGGCGTTTCGATCGTACGCCGCGCCAGTCGGACGCGCCAACGCTGCGCGCGCCGCGTCGCGGAACGCTGCTGCGTCGTCGTCGACGAACACGTCCGCGCCGCCGATCAACGTGCGATGCTTGCCGCCCATCGTCCGCCAGACCAGCGCGCGATCCCGCGAATCGAACTCTTCCACGCCCATGTTGGTCTCGATCACCTCGGGGCCGGTCACGCTGACGCGGCCCTGTTCGGATACGATCAGCGTCGAGCAACAGCCCGCAATCAACCCGCCGCCGCCGTAGCAGCCGGCACGACCGCCGATCAGGCCGACGACGCGGACGCCCGCCATACGCGCTTCGACGACCGCGCGCATGATCTCGGCGATCGCGATCTCGCCGGCGTTGGCCTCCTGCAAACGCACGCCGCCGGTGTCGAACGCGATCACCACGTCGCGCCCGAGCGTCTTGGCGGCGCGCAACAGCCCGGTCAGCTTGGCGCCGTGGACCTCGCCGAACGCGCCGCCCATGAAGCGGCCCTCCTGCGCGGCAACCAGGATCGACGTGCCGTCGAGCGTCGCGCTGCCGACGACGATCCCGTCGTCGAACTGTGCGGGCAGGTCGAAAATGCCGAGGTGCGGGCTCGTCTCGCGCTGTTCGGGTCCGACGAACTCGGTGAAGCTGCCGGTGTCGACCAGTGCCGCGACCCGCTCGCGCGCACCCGCTTCGTACCAGCTCTGGCGAAAATTGCTCATGCCTCGGGCTCCTCGATCATGCGAACGCCCTGGGCGAGCCGCAGCGAGACGGTGTCGGGCCGCGCGCCGCCATCGTTTATGGCGATCCGCAAGCCGCCGGCCGCACGCCGGCCGACGAAATCGGCGACCACCGCGTCCCACAGATCGCGAAAGCCGTGTGCCGCGGTACTAATCTCGATCGCGCACCGATCGGGTGCGTCGCCGCGCTCGACCAGTACCTCGAGATTGCCCGACGCGACAACGCCGACCAACGCCATTTTCCGCGTGCCGGCCACCGGAATCGGTGCGGCGATATCGAAATGGAGAATTTCCATGTTGTCCTACCAGTTCCGGAAGCGGCTCGGCGGCCGGTACAGCCCGCCCGAGGCGAGCATGAGGTCCTTGATCGATCGGGCGGCGAGCATGTTCCGGTTCGCATCAAGCGGATCGATGCCCAGATCCTCGGGCCGCTGGATGATCTTCCGTTCGCGTAATCGCTCGACCATCGCCTTGTCGCGGCCACGGCCGATCTCGGTAAAACCCGCGACGCCGCGGATCGCCTGCTCGCGCTCGTCGGCGGTACGGCACAGCAGCAGGTTGGCGATGCCTTCCTCGGTGACGATGTGCGTGGTGTCGTCGGCATAGACCATGATCGGCGCCAGATCGAGATCGAGCTTCTCGGCAAGTTCGAGCGCGCCGAGCTTCTCGACGAACAGCGGCGCGTTGCCCTCGCCGAAGGTCTCGCCGATCTGCACCACCAGTTTCCGCCCTCGCCTTAAAGGCGCCGCCGTATCCGGATCGGCCTCCGCCCCCGCTTGGAGCCAGGGCGCGCTCGGATGGCGCCGACCGCGCGCGTCCGATCCCATGTTGGGCGCGCCGCCAAAGCCTGCGATCCGGTTCGCGGTGATCGTCGAGCTGTGTCCGGCGAGGTCGATCTGGAGCGTCGAGCCGATGAACATGTCGCACGCGTACAGCCCCGCGGTCTGGCTGAAGGCGCGGTTCGAGCGCAGCGATCCGTCGGGGCCGGTGAAGAAGATATCGGGCCGCGCGGCGAGGTAATCCTCCATGCCGACCTCGGAACCGAAGCAATGCACCTGCTCGACCCAGCCCGCCTCGATCGCCGGGATCAGCGTCGGATGCGGGTTGAGCGCCCAGTGCGTGCAGATCTTGCCCTTCAGCCCGAGCTTCTCGCCATAGGTCGGCAGCAACAGCTCGATCGCCGCGGTGTTGAAGCCGATGCCGTGGTTCAGCCGGCGCACGCCGTAAGGTTGATACAGCCCCTTGATCGCCAGCATCGCGGTCAGGATCTGCGTCTCGGTCATCGCCGCGGGATCGCGCGTGAACAGCGGCTCGACATAGAAGGGCTTGCCCGCGTCGAGCACGAAATGGACCTGGTCGCCGGGAATGTCGACGCGCGGTAGCGTGTCGACGATCGACCCGACCTGCGCGATCACCAGGCCGCTGCCAAAGCTAGTCGCCTCAACCACCGTCGGCGTGTCCTCGGTATTCGGGCCGGTGTAGAGATTGCCGTGGCGGTCCGCGCTGACCGCGGCGATCAGCGCGACCTGCGGCGTGAGGTCGACGAAATAGCGCGCGAACAGTTCGAGATAGGTATGGATCGCGCCCAGCTCGATCTTGCCGCCGAACAGCATCTTGGCGATCCGCGCCGATTGCGGGCCTGAATAGGAGAAATCGAGCCGCTTCGCGATGCCGCTGTCGAACACATCGAGATGCTCGGGCAGAACGACCCCGGACTGGACCATGTGCAGATCGTGGATCCGCGCCGGGTCCATTGCCGCCAGCCCCTTGGCCAGCACGTCCGCCTGCTTCTGGTTGTCGCCCTCCAAGCAGACCCGGTCGCCGGGGCGCAGTACCGCCTCCAGGAAATCGACCAGCGTTTCGGGTTGGACCAGCTTGCCGGTGGCGAAGCCAGACCCGGCCGCGATCCGTTCCTCACGCAAAGCCTTCCGCGTATTCCACTGCCGCACGCATCGTCTCCTGACGCTTATTCTGCACTCTTTGTATTCTCTATTGCTCCAAACGCAACCCTGTGCATACTTAAACCCGTATAAGACGATAGATCGAATACAGTGAGAGGATATGCCATGAGCGAGTCCCTACCCGTCGCCGCTCCAGATCCGGGACGCGGCGCATGATTGCGGGAGTCGCGTTGCTCGCGATCTGCACGTTGATCGGGCAGTTGCTCGGCGAAGGCCTCGGCGCGCTGCTCGGCGTGAAGGCCAATGTCGGCGGAGTCGGCATCGCGATGATCCTGCTGATCGCTGCGCGGATGTGGCTGAAGTCACGTGGCCGCTATGTCGAGGGCGTTTCGCGCGGGATCGGCTTCTGGGGTGCGCTGTATATCCCGATCGTCGTCGCGATGGCGGCGCAGCAGGACGTCGTCGCCGCGGTCGAGGGCGGACCGGTGGTGCTGATCGCCGGCGTCGGTGCGCTGCTGGTGTGCTTCAGCGCGGTCGCGCTCATCAGCCGCCTGTCGGGCACGCCCGAAACGATGGACGAGATCGAGGCACGCGAAGCCCGCGAGGCCGAGGCTGCGCTCGCCCCCTCCACTGCACCCCAGCACTGAGGCGCACCGACATGGAAATGATCACCAAGGTGCTGACCGCCAATGCGCTGCTCACCGCGTTCGCGGTCGTCGGCATCGTCATGTGGCTGTCGAATATGCTGTCCGCCAAGCTGACGATGGGGCGAGTCCACGGCTCGGCGATCGCGATCCTGATCGGTCTCGCGCTCGCCTTCTGGGGCGGGATCGCGACCGGCGGGCACAAGGGGCTGGCCGATTTGCCGATGCTCGCCGGGATCGGCCTGATGGGCGGCGCGATGCTGCGCGACTTCGCGATCGTCGCCACAGCCTGCGAAGTCGACGTCGAACAGGCCAAGAAAGCGGGACTGATCGGCGTCGTCGCGTTGCTGCTCGGCACGGTGCTGCCGTTCATCGTCGGGACGCTGGTCGCAGCGTCGTTCGGCTATACCGATGCCGTCTCGATGACGACGATCGGCGCGGGCGCGGTGACCTATATCGTCGGCCCGGTCACCGGTGCTGCGATCGGCGCGAGTTCGCCGGTGATCGCGCTGTCGATCGCGACCGGCGTGTTCAAGGCGGTGATGGTGATGGTCGGCACGCCCTTGGTCGCCGGGCTGATCGGGCTGAACAATCCCCGCAGCGCAATGGTGTTCGGCGGGTTGATGGGCACCGTCAGCGGCGTGTCGGGCGGGCTCGCCGCGACCGATCGCCGGCTGGTGCCCTATGGCGCCTTGACCGCGACCTTCCATACCGGGCTAGGCTGTCTGGTGGCGCCGTCGATCCTGTACCTGATCGTCCGCGCGATCGTGGGGGGCTGAAGGCAAGTGAGCGGTATCGACATCGAAGACACCGGGCTGCTGTCCGACCGGATCCGCAATGCGCTGACCGATGCGATCTCGTCGGGCGAACTGACGCCGGGCACGATGCTCGACGAACAGCAGTTGGCGGATCGCTACGGCGCCTCGCGCACGCCGGTCCGCGAGGCGCTTCGACAATTGGCGACCAGCGGCATGGTCGAGATACGCCCGCGCCGCGGCGTCATCGTCCGCCACGTAACCGCCAACGAAGTGATGGACATGTTCGAGACGATGGCGGAGCTAGAGGCTACCTGCGTTCGGCTTGCCACCTACCGTATCACGCCGCTTGAACGCAGTCGGTTGCTCCGCATCCACGAAACAAGCGAGGCGGCTGTCGTGAACAATGACGTCGATGCCTATGACGCGCTCAACCGCGAGTTCCACGAGGCGATCTATCATGCCGCCCACAACGATTTTCTGGCGGACCAGACGATGGCAGTACGAACACGCCTGAACGCGTTCCGCCGCATGCAATTGAGACAGGATCGCCGTCTTGCGCATTCTCGCGAAGAACATGACGCAGTGATGCGCGCCATTGCAGAAGGGAATGGCGATGAAGCCGGCCGCCGCATGCGTGCGCATATGCTCAACGCTGCAAGCGCGCTCGACAGCTACATTGCGCACCAAGATCAGGCACTTGCCGAGCCGGTACATCTTCCAAAGCGCTGAGCATTTATTTCGCGAAGCCCCGGTGAGCTATGCATGATCACCGGATCGTGACGATCACCTGATCAGTGATGCGGCCGGCTTGGTCGACTAGGCGAAGGCGGTGTCGGCCTGGTGGAGCGAAGAACAGCAGTTGTTGTGCGGCGGGGCCGAGGTCGCGGTTGTCGAGGAAGACGTGATGCGCGCGGACGTCGCCGGTGGTCTCGATCGCGAGGCGCTGGCGGTCGGCGGGGATGTCGGGGTCTATCGCGTAGACGCTGCCCGAGGCGGGGTTGACGATCCGCGCGCGCCGGGCGGTGGCTGGCGCCGCGGCGATCAGCGACTGGCCGGTGCCGCGGAGAAAGTATTCCACGCGGGGCTGCTCGATCGCGTCGGCAAACGCGATGCGGCGGTGCTCGACGCCGGCGGGCATGGGCGGCCCGCGTTCGTCGTCGCGTCCGAGCGCCAGCATCACGTCGCGCCACACCGGCGCCGCGCCGCTGGTGCCGGAGACCGCGCGCATCGGGTCGCCCTCGACGTTCCCGACCCAGACCGCGACCGTATAGCGGCGCGAGAACCCGACGCACCAATTGTCGCGCATGCCTTTCGAGGTGCCCGTCTTCACCGCGGTCCAGAACGGCAGGCGCAGGGCCGAATCGAGGCCGAAGGTGGCGGCGCGGGCGTTGGGGTCGGCCATCATGTCGGCGACGATCCACGCGGCAGCGGGGGTCGTGACCGGACGAGCGGCAACGTGGGGAGCATCGGCGGTGAGCCGCAACGGGGACCAGCGCCCGCCGTTCGCCAGCGACCGGTACGCGTCGGCCTGTTCGAGCAGAGTCACCTCCGCCGATCCGAGCGCAAGGCTGAACCCGTAATAATCGCCGTCCTCGACGAGACCACGATAGCCCGTATCCCAGAGCCGATCGCGGAACGGTTCGACCCCGACCAGCAGCAGCGTCCGCACCGCTGGCACGTTGAGCGATCCCGCCAGCGCACTGCGCACCGACACGCGCCCCTTGAACCCGCGATCGTAATTTTGCGGTACGTACAGCCCCGACGCGGTATCGAGCTGCACGGGAGAATCGTCGAGCACCGAGGCCGGGGTCAGGTATCCGCGCTCGATCGCCTGCGCGTAGAGGAACGGTTTCAGCGTCGACCCGGCCTGGCGATAGGCGTTCGCGGCATCGACGGCTGGCGCGGTCGAGGCGCCGCCGATCCCGCCGACATAGGCAAGGACGTCACCGCTCGCATTGTCGATCACCACCGCGGACCCGTCGCGCGCGCGCGATCCGCCGAGCCCGAGAAGCTGGCGACGCAGCGCGGCGGCGACCGTGCGCTGGAGCGCGGCATCGAGCGTGGTGGTGATCCGCAGACCGGGCTTGGTCAGCAGGCGATCGGCGAGATGCGGCGCGAGGCCCGGATCGAGCGCGAGCGTTCGGACGGGACCGAGCATCGACGCGGCCTCGCTCGCGAACCGCGTACAGTCCCCCGCGCCACCCAGGCGACACGCCCGCGCGGCGATGCGAGGGGCGGGCGCCTGGGGATCGGGGAGCAGCGCGGTCAGCAGCAGCGCATCGTCGCGCGCCATCGCCGCGGGGGTCTTGCCGAACAGCGACAGCGCCGCCGCGCCGATCCCCTTCGCCTCGCCGCGGAACGGTGCGAGGTTGAGATACGCCTCGAGTATCTGGTCCTTGCTCCACGTCATCTCGAGCAATCGCGCCGCGCGCATCTGGCGGAGCTTGTCGCGCCAGCCGCGTGCGCCGGGCATCGCCAGCGTCGGCGACAGGAACGCCGCGACCTGCATCGAGAGCGTACTGGCACCCCTGCCCCGCTCGCCCTTCGCGCGCGCGCGAACCGAGCCGAGGATCGCCAGCCAGTCGACGCCGCCGTGGCTGCGGAAGCGGGCGTCCTCCGCCGCGACGACGGTGGCGGGCACGATCGGCGCGATCTGGTCGAGCGGTACCCATGCCAGTCGCCGCGCCGCGAAATTGACGCGGGCGCTGTCGATCAGCACGCCGTGGCGATCGTACAGCCACGCTTCCGACGGCTTCCACGCAGCGCGCACCTGCGCATAGCCCGGCAAGGGCGGCGGGAACGTCGCCCAGTCGAACCCGACCGCGGCCAGGATCAACACCAGCAATCCGGCAAGCGCCGCGCGCTGCTTCATCGATCCGCGACGACCATCGTCTGGTTCGGCACTGCGGCGCGAATTGCGGGCGAATACATCGCCTCGACCCGGCTTGGCGGCATCTGGAACCGGCCGGCGCCGTTGAGCCGCAGCGTGTACGTCACGGTGGTGGTCCCCTTGGGCAGCCAGGCGAAATAGGCGCGCCACGTATCGCGGCCGCGTTCGACATAGCTCGGCCCGCCGCTTTCACCATCTGCCCCGCCGCCCTGCTGGAGCAGCTGCGATTGGCCACCGAGGTCGCCGATCACGGTCGCGCCGGCGGGCACCGGATCGCTGATTGCGACCCAGTTGCGCTCGGCGGTCGCCTCGACCGACAGCGTCACCCGGAGCACGTCGCCGGTCGTCAGCCGCCCTGCCGTACGCGCCTGTACGACGTCGACTTTCCGCGTCAGGCGATAGCCGGCGAACAGCGGTTGCCGCAGCGGCACCGCCGCCGAGATCGACACGGTCGCCCACGGCCCGGCCCCGCCGCCTTGCGCCAACCGCAGCGGTCCGGCGGCGGCGAGCGGGAACGATACCGTCCTCGCCGGCTCCGCCAGCGGCCAGCCGCGCGCGACGCTACGCCCTGCATAAGACAGCATCGTCGTCCCCGTGACCGCCTGCGCCGGATAGACCTGCGCGAACCGCCGCGCGGCGATCGCCCCCCACGCGTTGGCGGTGGTCGTATCCCAATGCCCGCGCGACTGGCGCAGCGCCGTGCCGACCATCAGCCGCGGCGCGTCGTCCTGCCAACCCGGCCGCCCGAGCACCACCGCGGTCGCCTTGTTCGCCGCCTCGTCCGCCGACGACATCAGCCACCACGACGCGTTGGCCGAGTCCGACAGATCGAGCCGCGTGCCCTCGAACACCAACCGCGTCCGCAACACCGCCTCGGCCTGCGCCTTGGCCTCGGTCGACGCACCAGGGATCGCCGTCAGTGCGGTGATGTAGTCGGCGAGGCTCGCGGTCGGCATCTCGGCGGGCGTCATGCCGATCTGGCCGAGCATCGCTGCCGTCGCCTCGCCCTGCCGCGCCAAGGCCGCCAGTGCCGCGACCTTGGTTAGGCGGACATCGCCGTAATCCTCATGCCGCAAGCGCCCGTCGAGCACCGCCTTCATCGCCTCGATCATCCGCGCGCGCTGGACCGGCGGCAGTGACAGGTTCGCCGCGCCCGTCATCGACAGGACATAGGCGGTCAGCGCCTCGGACCCCTGCAGGCTGTCGCCGGGGAAATACCGGAGCAGGCCATCGGGCGCCTGATAGGTCGGGATCTCGCCCGCCAGCGTCACCCAACCCGCGATGTCGCCAAGCACGACGATCCGCGACAGCCGCTGCTCGAAACAGTTGAACGGATAGCGGCTCATATAGTCGCGCACCCCGGCTAGCGACGGCGCCAGCGTATCGGCGAGGCGGATGTCGACGCTGCCGCGACCCGGCAGCGCCCCCATCGGCGGCGCGATCGGGATCATCGTATTCTCACCGACCTGCGCGAGCGTTGCCGCCCAGATCTCGGTCGGCACCGCCGGGATGACGTCCTGCGTTACCGTCACCTGATCGGTCGCGCGGCCGTCGTGACTGCTAGCCCGCACCGTCCAGCGCAGCGTATCGACGCCCGCAGGCGCGGTGAGGTTCCACGCCACCGGTGCCGCACCACCCGCGGGAATGGTGACGGTGAGCGGCTTGCCTTGCGCGATCCGCGGGAAGACGTCGACGTTCGCCGTGACGGTCATCGCGCGGTCCGATCCGTTCCGGAGCGTAAACCGCGCGCCGTAGAAATCACCCGATCGGACGAGCGGCGGCATCCCGGCATAGAGCGACAGGTCCTGCGCGGTGCGGATGTCGGTGCTGCCGGTGCCGAAAGCCTGCGCGCCATCGGTGGCGATCGCGACGAGCTTGAACGACGACAGCGCATCCGACAGCGGCACGGACACGCGCGCACGCCCTTGCGCATCGAGCGGGACATGCCCCTTCCACAGCAGCACCGGCTGGAAATTCTCGCGGTTGAGCCCCGACAGGTCGCCGCCGCCACCGCCGCCACCCGCTTCGAGCGCCTTGCGTCCATAATGCCGCTTGCCGACGACCTGCATCTGCGCGGTCGCGGTCAAGACCGACAGAGGGCGATCGCCCATCATCGCGTCGAGAATGTTCCAGCTGTCGTTCGGCGCAAGTTGCAGCAACGCCTGATCGACCGCGGCGAACGCGACATCGGCCTCGCGCGCCGGGCTGCCATCGGGCTTCCGCACCTGGATCGCGACGTTGGCCGTCCCCCGCGGCGCGTAACGCTCGCGATCCGCCTTGACCGCGACGGCGAGCGTATGGCCCTCCCAGCCAACCTTCACCTTGGCGATGCCGAGGCGGTAGGCGGGCTTGGCGAGATCGACCAGCGCGGTCGGCTCGGCCGCGTCCTCGGGCGTGTCCGACAGCCCGAGCGTCCGCGCGATCCGGTGGATCCAGCTCCAGAAACCGCTCTCGACACGGCCGCGCACGACCAGCACCGAGACATAGACGTCGGGCGCATAGGCCGCGTCCATCGGCACTTCGATCACCGGGTCCTTGCCCGACAATTCGGTCACGAAGCTCGACAACACGCCCTCGCGCTCGACGCTGACCAAAGCGGTCGCCGAGCGGAACGGCATCCGTACCTGGAACCGCGCGGTCTCGCCCGACGCATAGGTGAGCTTTTCTGGCACGACGTCCATCCGGTCGCCATTGTCGCCGCCGAACCACCAGTCGTCGTTCCCCGCGAGCCACACCGACTTCACCGCGCGGGCGACGTTGCCGTCGGCGTCGGTCGTGGTGACGACCGCGTAGATCTCGCCCGATACGCCCGGATCCGCCTTGCACTGCGCAAGCCCCTGCGCATCGGTGGTCGCGCTGCACGAGGCCGACAGCTTGGTCGTCCGCATCCGGTTGTCATAGGCGTAGAACCCGCCGATCAGCCGCCGCCGCGCGGTCAGTATCTGGCGACTGTAGAGCGCGACCGACAGCTTCTGTCCCTTGATCGGCTTGCCGTCGGTATCGAGCGCGACGAAGCGCAGGCGCAGATCGTCCGCGCGCATCATCCACCCATCGGTCGCGATGCCGAGTTGCACGCCCGAGGCGTAGATCGGGATCGATTTCGACGCGGTCAGCGTCTCGCCATTGGCATCGCGGTAATCCATCTCGACCTGCATATCGGTCGTGCCGGGCAGCGTTTGCGGCATGTCGACCGTCATCCGCCGCGTACCGTCGCTGCCGAGCGTCGCCGGCAGCATCTGGGTGGGCGGCAACGGCGTCTTCGCATCCTCGCCCTCGCCGTCGAGCGGCTTGACGCCCTCGGTGATCGGTTCACCGCCGAAGCTGAACTTGTCGTAGCCGACAGGCGTCGCACTATGCGCGAACCAGCCGATGCGGACGTCGACCGGCAAGCCGGGGGCACCGCCGCCCGAGAGATAGCCTGCGAACAGATCGAGCTGGGCGGTGCGTGGCTTGACGAGCGCGGTCTTCGGCCCGGTCACGCTCGCGCGCATCGTCGGCAGGCGATATTCGTCGACCTTGAACGACTGCGCGGATTCGGTGGTGATGTCGCCGACGACAAAGACGAGGTCGTAATCGCCCATCGGCGCTCCATTGGGCGCGGTCCAGACCGTCTCGCCGGTACCGTTGGCGCCGATCGTCACGGGCATCTCGAACTGCGTGTCCGAGCCGCGATGCGACAGCCGCAGCGTGCCGGTAAAGCCGGGCACCAACGAGAAGCCGCGCGCGTCGGGGCGGCGCAGGATATGCTTCATGTGGATCGTCTCGCCCTGGCGGACCAGCGCGCGATCGAACACGGTGTGGATGATGTCGGTCGCCGCCGAATAGCCATAGGACAGGTCGAAATCGAACGGCCGGATGCCCTCGCCCCAGTCGGTCAGCGTGAAGCTGAAATCGTCGCCCGTACGCGCCGAGATCATCAGCGGATGCGGCGAACCCTCGCCCTTGCAGCTACCATAGGTCTCGGGTTCGGGCAGCCCGCGCGCGACCATCAGCCCGCCGCTCTTGTCGGTCGCGCCGCGCGCGAGCGGCTTCCCCGTACAGCTGTCGCTGACCTGCACGACCGCGTTCGCCACCGGCTTGCCGGTCGACAGCCGCGTGACCCAGGCGAGCGAGCGATCGCGCCCCCATTCGAAATGCACCGCCAGATCGGTGACTAGCGCGGCGCTCGCAACATAGCGCGGCACGTCGCGGCCGAGCAACGCGCGGCCCAGCGTCGGGCTGGCGAGTTCGACGACGTAGAAACCAGGCTTGCCGAGCGGCAGGCCGACGACCTCGAAGTCCTTGCCCTTGCCCGGCAGATCGAGCTTGAACGGATCGCCTCCACCGCCGCTAGCCCCGCCGCCACCGCTCCCGAACAGCAGCGGTTTCTCGCCGGTATGGTTGATCTGGAGCGGCTCGGCCCCCTTGCGCTCGATCGTCTGATAGTCGGTCTTGCCCGCCTCCTCGACGCGCCGCAGCCACGCGGCGATCTCGCCGTCGGTACCGCCCACGCGCAGCCGCTGGCCGCCGATCCCCGCGGTCTGGCCTTGCAGCGACGGCTCGACGTTGCGCACGGTAACGGGCAGCACGCCGCCCTGTTTCGCCTCGAGGATGCCAAAATCGGCCGCGAACTTGACGAGCGGCGGCGCTTCGTCGAACTTCACCTCGAGCGGGAAACGTTCGCGGTTGGCGAGGATGCGGCCGCTTTCGTCCTTGAGCTCGGCGGGGATCGACACGTTGCCACGCGTCGCGAACGGCAAGGGTGCGGCGAAAGTGACCTGTTCGATCGTCGCGCGGGTCTTTTCCTCGTCGCTGAACACGGGCGCGATCGACTTGCCGTCGGCGAGCATCAGGCGGACCTGCGTCGCCGCGCTCATCGGGACGGGCGCGGAGAACCGCAGATACGCCTTCTCGACCGGGCTGCATCCCGCCGCGGTGTTGACGCGCGAGCATTCGAACCGCGCGGTGAAGGGTTTCCGAACGGTGAAGTCGAACCGCTGGTCGGCACCGGCGAGCTTGCCCCCGGCACTGGCGATGTTCGCGCCCCACACCAGCGCCATGTCGCGGCCCGGCGGCAAAGGCCGACGACACTTTAACGCGGTAATGCCGGCCAGCGCGCGCTGGCGCGACGCGGTATCGGCGGGGACCGTCTTGGGCAGCCCGGCGCTTTCGAGGAAATTGGTGACCGAGTAGTTGTTGCCCAACCCGGCGAGCAGCTTGCCCGGCAAGTCGGGCGCGAGCACGTCGACCGCGATCTTCTCGCCGATTCCGTCGACCGCGCAATAGGCGTTAGCGGCGATCGATTCACGGGTCGCAAGCATGTTCGCGGCGACCAGGAACACCTGGTCCTCCTCGATATCGCCTTCGCCGGGCAGCACCGCGCGGGCGATGGGACCGCCGGCATCGACGGTGAAGCTCTCCGCATCGACGCCGTAGCCCGCCGCGCTTTTGAGTCCCTCTCGCGTCGCCAGCGTGCAGCGGGTGCCGCCGGGCAGGCCTTGCGCGAAGTCCCAGACATAGGTCTGCTGATCTACCCAGCGCCCTTCGCCCGACACCGCGCACTCGACCTTCAGCGGCGACGCGGCGCGCGGATCGCCGAGCGGGACGATCGCGTCGCTGAACCGCACGGTAAAGCGCGTGATCGCGCCGTCCGAGATGTTGGGCGTGGCAAGCGTGACGTGCGGCGTATCGCCCCCGAACGCGGCAACCGGCGCAACGACGATCGCAAGCGCCGCCCACAGTCTAGCAAATCGCATGCCCGCTCTCCCCGCCCGTAGAATAGTGGCTGGGTAGCGCTAGTCCAGACTTAACCTCGGAACGCTTGATCGCGGTGTTACCAGGGGCGACAAATGGTTTGCCCGAAACCAACACATAGGGCGAAATATGAAAGCCGCGGATGCACTATAAAACTGGTATTTCGCGGGCTTAAGCGTTCCAAACACTGGACTATTCAACGACCTGTCATACCAGCGCGCGGCGGTAGAACTCGAAGGTGAGGCTCATTGCCTGCAGGAACAACGCAGGGTCGTAGCGCGGGCCTTCGTCCCTCAGGAATGCGTGCTGGGCATTCAGCTCGTGCCACTCATAGTTCGCGCCGACCTCTTCCAGCCGAGCGCGGATCGTTTCCCGACCGGCGAAGGGAACGTGTGGGTCCTGCCGGCCAAATACGAACATCGCGGCGGCCTTCAGCGCGGCCATCCGCGCAAGGCTGTCGTCCGCTCGCCCCTCACCGAGCGTGCCCGAATGGATGTCCGTCGGATAGAAGCATGCGGCTGCGGATACGCGCGGGTCGAGCGCGGCGCGGTAGGCGAGATGGCCGCCGAGGCACACACCGAACGTTCCCAGCCGGCCATTGCATGCCGGGTGTGCGAGCAATGCGGACAGGCCGGCCTCCGCGTCCGCGTCGAAGGCGGCGACGGGCTTGGCGACCTTCAACGCGTTGCCGCGATCCGTGCCGGCGGGATCATAGGCGAGAACCGTGCCCGGCGCCTCATACTCGTGATAGACCTCGGGCACGGCGACGACATAGCCGTTGCCGGCGATCATCGCGGCCAGCCTGCGGATCGGTGCGGTGACCTGGTAGATCTCCGAAAACAGGAGAATGCCGGGGAAGCGGCCCTCGATCGCGGGCCGGAACATGTGCATCCGCATCGGGCCGCTGCCCGACACGGCGACATCCTGGGTCTCGTCGCTGCGCAAGATCATCCGCTCATCCTCATGCCGGTACGATTCGGAGTCATCGCGCGCCGCCGCCATAGATCGCGCGCGCGTCGCGCTTGAACGCCGCGCCGCTGTCCTCGCGGCTGTAGAACATGTGGCCGCCCGGATAGACGTTGAGCTTCACGCGCTCGGTGGCGCCGAAGCTCGGCATCTGGTCGACGATCAGCCGCGAGGCGAAGAACGGGCAGGACAGGTCGTCCCAGCCGTGCACGATCATCACCGCCATCTTGGGATCGTTGGCGATCGCTTTGCGGAGGTCGGTGACGGGGGTGTCGTCGGGCTTGCCGCGATCCCACGCCGAATTCACCTCGTAGGACAGCGCATGATAGCGCGCGTCGGTCTTCCACCCGACGACGCGCGTGACGAAGTCGACCATCGCGCTGGTCGTCGGCGCGATCAGCGCGTCGAGGATCGGGTCGTTCGACTGGCGTTGCGCGGACCAGGGAAACGGATCGAACGCGGTGACGTTCGAATCGTAGACGCTGCCGATCGTCCCGTCCGCGCGGTGGATCTCGCGCAGGAACGTCGCGGAATCGACACGGCCGCCCATTTTCTGCACCAGCGCCGGATCGAGCCCCGTCAGCCGGCTGACGTTGGTGACGAGCCGCGAGACCGCCTGCGGATCGGTGCGTCCGCGCAGCAGATCGGTGGCGAAGGCGCCACGGGTGTACGCTTCGACATCGACCATCGCCGCGGGGGTGAGTTGATGCTGTTGCTCGAGATGCGCCGCCGCCATCGACGGCAGGTCGATCATCCACGGCAGCGGCGACAACGCGGTCGCGCCGTCGCCCGAGGCGGGATCGAGATACGGCGAGACCATGACGATCCCGTTGACCCCGACGCCGATCTGAGACTGGAGCTCGTACGCGATCCGCGGCGCGCGGTAGCCGCCATAGCTTTCGCCCATTACGTATTTTGGCGAGCGCAAACGCCCGGCTTTTACCAGCCAGTCGTAGACGACCTTCGACAAATATTTGATGTCGGGATCGTTGGCGTAGAACGCCTTCTTGGTCTTCTCCTCATCGACCAGGCTGCGGCTGAAGCCCGTGCCGACCGGGTCGATGAAGACGAGGTCGGTAAAGTCGAGCCAGCTGTTCGGATTGTCGGTCGTGATCGGTGCGTCGGACGGCGCATTGCCCTGCGCGCCGAACTGGACGCGCTTGGGTCCGACCGCGCCGAGGTTGAGGTAGACCGACGATGCGCCCGGCCCGCCGTTGAACGCGAACGTCACCGGGCGGTTGGTGGCGCCTCCCGTCGCGACATAGGACGTGTAGACGACCTGGCCGATCTCCTTGCCCTTGTCGTCGCGCACCGGGATCGTGCCGATGGTGGCGTCGTAGGCGATCGTCCGGCCGCCGATCGATGCCGACTGGCGCACCGTCTTGTCGGCGGGGAGCGGCGGGAACTTGAACTCGTCGTCGACCTTCTTCTCGACGGTCGAGGTCTCCTTCTTGTCCTGTGCCGCGATCGGCGCGGCGAGCAGGCAAGTCGCGGCGAGTGCGGTGACGAAACGTGCGATCACTTGGCTGCACCACCGCCGGCGGCGATCCAGGCGTCGATCTTGCGTTCGAGCACGGGCATTGGCAGCGACCCGGTATCGAGCACCTGTGCATGAAAATCACGCGGATCGAACTTCGCCCCGAGCGCCGCCTGCGCCTTGGCCTTGGTTCGCGCGATCGTCAGCTGGCCGATCTTGTAGGCTAGCGCCTGGCCCGGAATCGCAATGTAACGTTCCACCTCGGCGGTCGCATCTGTCCGCGCCATCGGCGAATTGGCAAGCATGTAGTCGATCGCCTGATCGCGCGTCCAACCCTTGGCGTGAATGCCGCTGTCGACCACCAGCCGCATCGCGCGCAGCATCTCGTCGTTCAGCCCGCCCATCCGCTGATACGGATCGGTCTCCATCCCGAGCTCCTTCCAGAGGCTCTCGGCATAGAGCGCCCAGCCCTCGACATAGGCGGTGTTGCCGCCGAACCGCATGAAGGCGGGGAGTGCGGTGTTCTCCTGCGCGAGGCTGATCTGGAAATGATGCCCGGGCACGCCCTCGTGCAGGAACAGCGTCTCCATCTCCCACATGTACCGCGAGGGCAGGTCGTAGCTGTTGTAGTAGAACACCCCCGGCCGCGATCCGTCCGGCGTGCCGCCCTCGTACGAGCCGCCGGCCGAGCCCTTTTCCTTGAATGCAGGGACCGGGCGGATTTCGAGCGCGGTCTTCGGCGTCAGCGAGAACTGCTCGGGAATCCGCTGATAGATGCGCTTCTCGATCGCCTGATAGCCGTCGCGAAGCTGCGCGACCGAACTTGGCTGGAACTGCTTGTCGGTGCGCAGGAAGGTGAAGAACGCGGGCAGATCGCCCTTGAACCCGACCGCCTGCTTCTGCGCCTCCATCCCCTTCAGGATGCGCGCGACTTCGGACAGGCCGAGCTGGTGGACCTGCTCGGCGGTCATCGGCAACGTCGTGCGCTGCTGGATCAGGTAGGTGTAATAGGCATCGCCGCCGGGCAGCGCAGACAGGCCGACGGTGTCGCGCGCGACCGGCAGATACGTCTTGGCGAGGAAATCGCGCATCCGCTGGTGCGCGGGCGTGATGACGTCGCGGATCTGCTTGGCATAGGCCGCCTTGAGACGCGTCTGGTCGGCGGCCGAGATCGTCGCGGGGAAGGTCTTAACCGGGCCGTAGAAGGTCGAGCCCTCGACGCCTTCCGCGATCAGATTGTCGAACTCCTGGATCATGTTGGTGACGACCAGCTTGGGCTGGACGATCTTGTCCTTCATGCCCTGGCGGAACAGGGTAATCGCGCGGTCGAGCAGGGCCGCATATTGCGCGCTACGCTTGAGGTTGTTCTCATAGTCCGCGAGCGTCTTGAACGGCGCCGCGCCCTTGCCCGACGCGAAGTCGGGATAGAAGGTCTGGAAACCGCCGAAATGGTCGATCGGCAGGTCGCGTTGCACCTTCAGGATAGCGGGCGCGTAGCCGGCCAAATCGGTCTCGTTGCGCGTCCTGAACACGTCATAGGCGATCTGGTCGGTCGGCGACAGCTTGGTCCGGTCGATCGCTTTCAGCGCGGCGAGGTCATGCTCGATCGCGGCGCGTTCGGCGGCGAGGTACGCATCGGTGAGATAGTCGCCGAGCCGGTCGGCATAGCGCAGGTCGCCGCGGAAAATCGCCTCGATCGGGTTGCGCTTCAGGCTCGCCTCATCGCTGTCGTAGAATAGTCGTTTCAGGCGCGTGTCGTCCGTGCTCTCGCCCGCTTGCGCGACCGGCGGGGGGAGCGCCTGCGCCGTCGCCGCGCCCGCGGCAATCGTGGTAGACAGTAGAGCGACGAACATCAGTTTGACGGACACCATGCGTTCCTTTGGATGCGATGGTGCGGGGGTAGGATGCGGCAGGCGTAGCTGCAAGCGTCTGCGACGATGTCCCTGATCAGGGGAAACCGCCGAGCAGCCACCGCTATCCCGGCGCCGGGCAGGGGGCCGGGATACAGGCCCGATCAGGCGGGCTCCATCACTGCCAGCAGATCGTCGACATTGCCCACGGCGAACGCGGAGAACTCGTCGCCGATCGCGTAGGGCAGCAGGATGCGACGATCGCGGATGAGGGCACCGCAGCTATAGGTCACGTTGGGCACATAGCCTCCGCGATGCTCTGCGCTGGGAAACAACAGGGGCGATGCGGTGCGGGCGAGCACCTTCGACGGATCGTCCTTGTCGAGCAGGCAGGCACCGATGCAGTATCCCCGGACCATGCCGACGCCGTGCGTGAAGACCAGCCAACCCTCGTCTATTTCGATCGGCGATCCGCAATTGCCGAGCTGGACGAATTCCCAAGGGTATTTCGGCGCCATGATCGGCGTTCCAGTGTCCCACGTGTAGAGATCGTCGGACCGCAGCAGCCAGATATTCTCGCTGTCCTGGCGGCCGAGCATCACGAACTGGTTGTCGATGCGCCGCGGGAACAGCGCCATTCCCTTATACCCGGTCATCGCGCCGGCCAGCGGCCTCATCTCTACCCGGCGCAGGTCGACACCGCGCAGGATCTCCTGGCGCGCATCCTTGCCGTCGAACGCAGTGTACGTGCCGATGATACTGCGGACACCGTCGTGATCGGTGAAATTGACGAGGCGGAGGTCCTCGATGCCCTGGCGCTGGCTCGGCAGTACGGGGAAGATGACGGTTTCGGACGCGTCCTGACTGTCCTCGCATACCAGCCGGACCCAGCCGTCCTCCTGCCGCTCGATGCGAGGTGGTACGCCGTGCGCGCTCGGCGGATCGATCACCAGTCGGTCGCCCGGGCCCCATTCACCGGTGCGAAACGTAATCGACGAAATATGTCCCTCGCCGATCCCCCGCAGCGACATGACGAAGCGGATGGCGCCGGGCATTGTCGGTTCTTCGTCCGTCAGCGAGACGATGCTGGGATTGAAGAGGGCAGCCGACTCGAATGCGTATTCCTGGCTGAAATAGGCGCCGATCAGGAGCCGTTCGTCGTCGTTGAAATCGCCGTCACCTAATTCCTCGCGCATCTCCTCGAAGCGGCGAAGCAGCACCTGCTCGACGTTGCGATGACGCTCCCGCATCGGGGTAAGCAACAGGTCGAGCATCCTCGCCCGCATCGCATCGTCGAGTCCCTGGATGCGGTCCACGACAACCTGGCTGCGCGGCGGGTGATCCGCCGCAAACGCTGCCGGATAGCCGAAGCTGAACGGCCGGATCACGGTGCGCGACGGATCGGGCTTCAGTTCGACGTCGAGCGTGTTGAAGACATCGGCAGCGTTCATCGGCATCGTTCCTTTGACCCGGTCGCGGACGGACATTCGCGACGAACTTAGGTAACGATGCCGAGCGGCTCACGATCCCAGGCCGAAATTTAGCCGTGCATCGCCAACCGACGGGTCAGGAGGCGGCCGACTCAACTGCCTCCGATTAGGAAACCGGCCGGATCACCATCAACGCGGCTTCACGAACTTGAGCGTCAATCGATCGCTTTCGCCGATCGCTGCATATTTTGCGTGATCGACGTCCTTCAGGCGATACGTCGGCGGCAGCGTCCAGACACCTTCCGGATGATCGTGCGAATCCTTCGGATTGGCATTGATCCGGGACTCGCCCGCAAGCGTGAAGCCAGCTTGCTGCGCGAGCCGGACTATCGTCGACCGCTTGATGTAACCGCTCGTCTTCTCGCGTGCCGTGTCCATCTCCTCCGGCAAGCGATGGTCGACCACGCCAAGCACCCCGCCCGGCTTCAACGCTGCATAGAACCCGGCGAACACGCGGTTCGCTACGGCGGGATCGTCCTGCATCAGCAAATTGTGAACGTTGCGGAACGTGAGCACCACGTCGGCGCTCCCGGCTGGGATCGACGATGCTCCGGTCTTGAAGTCGATCGTCGCAACCTTCGTCGCGCCATAAATAGCGACCTTTTCGGCGAATGTCTTGCGCGTGCGGTCTGCCTGGGCAGCGGGGACCAGGGCGACATACTCCCCCCGGCCCTTTACGATCGGCGCGAGGATCTCGGTATACCAACCGCCCGCCGGCAGGAATTCGACGATGGTCTGCGTCGGCTTCACGCCAAAGAACGCCAGTGTCTCCGCCGGATGGCGATAGCGATCGCGCGCCCGGTTAGCAGGCGTCCGCGTCGAGGCCGCGATACCGGCAGCGATGTCCTTGGACGGGGCAACGGACTGCGCGACTACCCCCGTAGCCCCAAATGCGGCGAGGCAGGTCAAGGTGGTGAGCAATCGGTTCATGTCGTTACACTCCCTGGAATAGTCGGGAGTGTTCATGCCCCGCCCGAGCCGCTCGTTCAATCTCGGCCTTGCTGTCCGACGATACCCGACAGGCGCGTCAGTCATCCGATCCACCGATAGGCTACTGGCATTCATTGACGCGGTCGAACGGAGGCATCAGACGCGCCAGCTACTGCTTCGCTGGACTGTGGTGGGTCGATCTTGCCTGAAAATACCGCAACTCCGGTCGGTACGCTGGTGCTGTTCAGCGCCGGGGACTTTGCGTTCAATCTCTACTGGCAGACTATCAGCCTTTACCTGCTGTTTTTCTACATGGACGTGCTGGCGTTGCCGCCTAGCACCGCCGGGCTGATCTTCATGATCGGGGCGATTTGGGATGGCGCCGCCGATTTCCTCGCGGGGGCGGCCACGGAGCGGATGCGGCTTTCGTATCGTCGGCTGGTTGGATGGGGCGCCTTGCCGCTCGGGTTGGCGTTCGCGGCGATGTTCTCAGTGCCGACCGGTGCGGCACGCTGGGCGCTGGCTACGCAGGTACTATTTCGGATGCTGTATGCGTTCACAAACGTTCCGTACGCGGCATGGACGACACGCGTGGCGCTAACCAGTGGGGAACGCTCGCTGGTGGCGGGCTGGCGTATGGCGTTCGGTTCGGCCGCCGCAGCGTTGGTGGCACTTGCCCTGCCCTGGCTGGCGGAACGGACCGGGAGCTACGGTGCGGCCAGCACAATGCTTGCGATCATCGGCGTGCCGTTGCTCGCAATCATGGCGTGGCGCGTTCCCGAACCGAGCCCCCCGGCCCCGAATGCCGGTCGACCCGCCATCCGTGCGAAACTGGCGGCGCTCGCACGCAACCGGGCGTTCGTTGCGCTCAATCTCGCGGTGGCACTGGGCGGCGCGGCGACTGCACTGACCACGCAATCGGTGCTGTATTTCTTTCGCTACGTATTGCTGGACACCCCCGGCGGACCGCGATCGCTAGCCGGTATGGCGTGCGCCAGCCTTGTCGCCGTGCCGGTCTGGACTGCGCTCGGCCGTCGTCATGGCGCGCGCACCGCGTGGATCGGCACAGGCACGCTGGCGCTGCTTTTGCCCGCCGGATTTGCACTGATCGCTACCCCCGGCAGTGTGGAGACTACCGCGTTCTTGCTGGCAATGCAGGCGACCTTTATCGGATTCGCCCTTGCCGCATGGACGCTGCTGCCCGACGCGGTCGACTGGGACGAAGCGCGCACCGGCGAGCGGGTCGAGGCGCTCGCGTTCGGTACGTTCGCGCTCGTGCAGAAGATCGCACTGGCCGGAGCGGGGTTTGCAATCGGCGCAGTGTATCAGGCGAACGGCTTCATCGCTGGCGCTGCACAGGGCGCGGACAGCTTGCGCGCGATCCGTTGGCTTATGCTCGCCGGGCCTGCCGTTTTGATCGCGGCGATGGTCGCGGCGGTGATCGCCATCCCGCTGCGCCGCGATACGCTGTCGCGTCTCAGGTGAGCGTGAACTCGCCTGAGACGCCTTCGGCCTGTGCCGAGGGGGCGATCCATATCTGGAACCGGCCTGGCTCGACGGTCGGTTTCAGATCGCGTCCGACGAACAGCAGATCGCTGCGGCGGAGCGTGAACGACACGATCTGCCGCTCGCCGGGCTTGAGCGCGATCTTCCGAAACGCCTTCAGTTCGCGCACCGGCCGGGTGATGCTGGCGGCGAGATCGCGGCTGTAGAGCTGGACCGTTTCTTCCGCCGCCCGCGTGCCGGTGTTGGCGATCGTCGCGCGCACGACAAGCCCACCATCGCGGGCCATGATCCCGGTGCCGAGGTCGAGGCCCGAATACCCGATCGCGCCATAGGTCAGGCCGTGGCCGAACGGGAACAGAGCGTCGTTGGCGAACTCGCGGTAATGCGCTTTGTACTCTGTCAATGGACCCGACGGGTTTGGGCGACCGGTACTCTTGTGATCGTAGTGATAGGGTTCCTGCCCGGTCGCATGCGGGAACGACACCGGCAGGCGCGCGGACGGCCCTATCTTGCCGAACAGTACGTCGGCGATCGCCGGCCCGTCCTGCGACCCTAGGAACCACGTAACGAGGATCGCGGGGGCGCCGAGAACCGCTCCGCTGAGCGCCAATGCACGGCCGGTGCGAAGTAGGACGACGAGCGGCTTGCCGGTTGCGGCGACCGCTTCGACCAGCGCCATCTGCGCTGAGGGGATAACGATGTCGACGCGCGATTGTGCCTCGCCCGACATACGCTGGCTCTCGCCGATCGCGAGCACGACGACGTCGGCCGCGCGCGCTGCGGCGATCGCTGCGGCGATGCCGCCGGCCAGAGGTTCGTCGATACCCGAGCCGAGCGCGGTGCTGACGAGCGACGGATCGGCAACGGTTGCGCGAACGCCGGTCGCGAGATCCACGGCCTCGGCATCTGTGCCGTAGACGTTCCAGGGGCCGATCAGGTCGTGCTGTCCGGCCGCGAACGGACCGATCAGCGCGATCCGTTTCCCGATGCGTGGCAACGGCAGGAGGCTGCCGTCGTTCTTCAGCATGACGATCGACTTCGCGCCGGCCTCGCGGGCGAGTGCAAGGTTCTCGCGGGTGCGGATACGGGTTTTCTCGCGGCGCGGATCGATTCGACGGAACGGGTCATCGAAGAGGCCGAGCTGCACCTTCAACGCGAGGACGCGACGGACGGCTTCGTCGAGCCGGGCCATCGGCACGTCGCCCGACGCGACCAGATCTGGCAGGTGCTTCAGGTAGAACCCGCTTTGCATGCTCATGTCGACGCCGGCCATGAACGCGAGCTTGGTCGCTTCGCGCGCGTCGGCCGCGAAGCCGTGCGCGATCAGTTCCTCGTCGCCGGTGTAATCGGACACGACCAGCCCGCCGAAACCCCATTCGCGCCGCAGGACATCGGTGAGCAGCCACCGGTTTGCGGTCGCGGGGACGCCGTTGATCTCGTTGAACGACGCCATCACGGTTGGCGAGCCCGCCGCGAACGCGGACTGGAAGGGCGGGAAATACGTCTCGCGGAGAGTGCGCTCGGAAATGTCGACCGAGTTGTAGTCGAGCCCCGCCTCAGCCGCGCCATAGGCGGCGAAATGCTTGGCGCACGACGCGACCGCATCGGGTGCCGCGAGACCGTGCTCGCCCTGGAACCCGCGGACGCGCGCAGCCGCCATCATCCGGCCGAGCAGCACGTCCTCGCCGGCACCCTCGACCCCGCGTCCCCAGCGCGCGTCGTGGGCGATGTCGACCATCGGCGCGAACGTCCAGTCGATGCCGGATGCCGCTGCCTCGGCGCCTGCCGCGCGAGCGGTCCGCCGCGCCAGCTCCGGATCGAAACTCGCGGCTTCGGCGAGCGGTACGGGGAAGACGGTCCGCAGGCCGTGGATGACGTCGGCGGCAAACAGCAGCGGGATCTTGAGCCTCGACTCGCGCAGGGCAACGGTCTGCATCCGCTGTGCCATGACCGCGCCGTTGCCGTTGAACACGCCGCCGAGTCGCCCCGCCCGGACGTCGGCGATCTGTCCGTCGAAGCTGGCGGACCCGCCCGCCGGGTTGAGCGAGGTCGCCGCCCCCCCTGCCCAGGCCGCCGCCATCAGCGTCAGTTGCCCAGCCTTTTCGACGACCGTCATCCGGCCGATTATTGCCTCGACCGATGCGGGCAACGCCGCTGCACCACCCTTCGCCTGCTGGAGCAGCGCGCGTGCAGGACTGGCCGCCCAAGCCGTCACCGCGGCCGTGCCCATCATCATCGCGCGCCGTGAAATGGCCGTAGAAATCGCCCGTGAATTCGTTGCCGCCGTCATCCGCTCACCCCTGTCCGTGCCTGTAGCGATCGCCTTGGCTCACACCGGAAAGACGATCGTCGCAAGGTTCTTGATCCCCGCTTCTGGATCATGTAACCGGTTACATCAAGAACAAGATGCCGATCGCAAGTCGCAGATCGTGCCAGAGGGGATGCTGACACTTCATGCCGCACGCCACTGTCCGTGATATCGCCCGCGAAGCCGCGGTGTCGGTGGCGACGGTGTCGCGCGCGCTGAACGGGCACAGCAATGTGCGCCCCGAAGTGCGCGAACATATCGAGGCTGTCGCCTTGCGGCTCGGCTATGTGCCGCACGCGGCGGCGCGTCATTTGAGCTCGGCAAAGTCGGGGATGATCGGCGTCGTCGTGCCGGACCTGCACGGCGAGTTCTTCTCCGAACTGTTGCGCGGCATGGACCGCGAGGCGTCCGAGCGCGGCCTGTACTGCATGATGATGGTGATGCACGGCGATGCGCAGCGCGGCGTCGCGGCGCTGCACGCGATGCGCGGCCGCGTCGACGGGCTGGTGGTGATGGCGCCGCAGGTGTCGGCGGACGAACTGCTCGCGCACCTGCCGCGCGGCATGCCTGCCGTTCTCGTGAACTGTGCGCCGGGCCAATCGGGTCGCACCGAACTGCGCATCGACAATGTTGCGGGTGCGTCCGCGCTGGTCGAGCATCTGATTGCGACCGGTCGGCGGCGGCTGGTCCACATCTCCGGGCCCGCGGGCAACATCGATGCCGATGAGCGTCTCCGCGGCGCGCAGGACGCCTGCGCACGCGCCGAGCTGTCGCTCCGCGTGCTGACGGGTGATTTCAAGGAGCCGTCGGGTGCCGCCGCCGCCACGATCCTGATCGAGGAGGGCGCCGATATCGACGCGATCTTCGCCGCCAACGACATGATGGCGATCGGCGCGATGATGACTCTCAAGCGTGCCGGTATCGTCGTGCCCGACCAGATCGCGATCTGTGGCTTCGACGACATTCCGTTGACCAGACTTATCTCGCCGTCCCTCACGTCGGCGAGTATCGACATCGCCAGCTTCGGGGCCAGCGCTGTCGCGCGGCTGGTGAAGGCGATCGCTGGCGATGACGACGGCGGCGTCGAGCAGCGCGTACCGATCGTGATGGTGCGCGAGTCCACTGGCCCCGCGCTCCGGGGCCACCGAGTTCAAAATCCTTCCAGCATTTACAACGAGAAACCCGAACAATCGGGAACAGGGGAACTACCATGAATACGATGATGTTGCGCGCAGCGCTCGTCTCGCTGACCGCATTGTCGAGCGGGCTGCTGTTCGCGCCGGCGCCGGCAACGGCACAGGTCGGTCAGGCATCGCTCCGCGGCACGATCACCGCCCCCGCCGACAATCCGGTCGTCGAGGTCACCGCGGTCGAGATCGCTACCGGGCTGCGGCGCACCGTGCCTGCCGAGACCGGCGGCGCGTACAACTTCGCCTCGCTGCGCGCAGGTACCTATCGGCTTGAGATCAAGCAGCGCAACGGCACGCGCAATTCGGACGCGTTCACGCTGCGCGTCGGTCAGGTTGCCGGGCTCGACCTCGATTTGTCGGCGCCGACCGCACCGGCTGCGCCTGCCGGCACCGCCGAAACGCCCGCTTCAGGCACAGCCGAAACCGGTGACGAGATCGTCGTCACCGGCAATCGCATCCGCTCGCTTGCCGGTGGCCAAGTCGGCAGCGTCATTTCGTCGCGCCTGATCGAGCAACTGCCACAGAACAACCGCAACTTCCTCGCCTTCGCCGATCTCGCACCCGGCGTGCGCTTCATCGAGGACGCGAGCGGGGCGTCGCGAATCCAGGGCGGTGGCCAGGATAGCCGCACCGTCAACGTCTTCATCGATGGCGTCAGCCAGAAGGATTACGTCCTCAAGAACGGCATCACAGGGCAGGATTCCTCGCCCGGCAACCCGTTTCCGCAGCTCGGTATCGGCGAGTATCAGGTGCTGTCGTCGAACTACAAGGCGGAGTTCGACCAGGTCAGCTCGGTCGCGATCACGGCAGTCACGAAGTCGGGCACCAACCAGTTCCACGGCGAGGGCTTCTACGACTTCACCAACCAGAATTTGCGCGATCGTCGGCCGAGCGAAATCTTCCCGACCGTGATCTCCAAGGTCGACACCAGCAACAAGCAGTTCGGTGCGGCGCTCGGCGGCCCGATCATCAAGGACAAGGCGCACTTCTTCTTCACGTACGAAGGCAAGCGCATATCCAGTCCGTACGACGTTCGGCCCGAGAACGGCTATCCGGTGTCGTCGATCCCGCAGCAGTATCAGGGTAATTTCGGCACCTTCGCGCAGCAGTTCAAGGAAGACCTGTATTTCGGCAAGATCGATATCGTGCCGACCGACAACGACCTGATCGAGCTGTCGGGCAAGTATCGCGACGAGTCAGGCCTGCAGAACGCGACCGGGATCAATGCTGCGAGTACGTCGACCTTGAACAAGGTCGTCGACAAGCGCGGCCTGCTCCGCTGGCAGCATACCGGCGACAAGTGGATCAACGACGCGCGCGTGTCGTACGAGGACGTGGTCTTCTCGCCGAGGCCGTCGACCGATGGCATCACGCAATTCTTCCAGGCGACGCAGCGGATCGGCACGGGCACGCAGCGCACCGACCTGCTCCGTGCAGGCGCCGGCGGCAATTTCCAGACCAAGGGCCAGAAGGGTTGGACCGTCCAGGACGATTTCACCTTCACCGGCCTTCAGGGCCACACGATCAAGGTCGGTGCCAAGGCAAAACGGGTCAAGCTCAACACGCTTGAGCAGAATTTGACCAACCCGCAATACACCTACGACGTCAACGCGATCCCCGGCGTCGCCTTCAACGATACGCTGCCCTATAAACTCGAGTTCGGTGCACCGGGGACATCTGGCAATGCGAGCGTTCGATCGAACAATTTCCAGATCGGCTTCTACGCGCAGGATGATTGGGACGTCACCAGCCACCTGACGCTCAATCTCGGCCTGCGCTGGGATTACGAGCGGACGCCGGCGTATCTGGACTATGCCACGGCTCCGGAGATCGTAGCGGCGGTGTCGCCTGCCAATTATACAAATCTCATCGGCGCCGATTACGACATCAACAACTATATCTCGACCGGCAACAACCGGAAGGCGTTCAAGGGCGCGTGGCAGCCGCGGCTCGGCTTCACCTATCGCTTCGACGAGGCCGGCCGCTTCTCGATGTTCGGTGGCTATGGCCGGTCCTATGACCGCAACCAGTTCGACTTCCTCCAGCAGGAGGTCAGCCAGGGCGCGTACCAGGTCCGCACGTTCAACTTCATCGGCAACGATTCCCTCAACCCCTGCGTGGCGAGCCAGACCTGTATCGCGTGGAACCCCGCCTATCTGACCGAGGCCGGACGCCAGCAGCTCACGAGCTCGGCCGCGGGCGGCGGGCGTGCCATCGTCATGATGAACAACGACCTGAAGCTGCCCTATGCGGACCAGTTCAGCCTCGGCCTGCGCGGACGCTTCTCGCCAGTCGAACTCGAAGTCGGTTTCACGCATATCGAAAGCAACGACGGGTTTGCGTTCCTGCTCGGCAATCGCCGTCCGGATGGGAGCTTCTTCTTGAACGATCCCGCAAGCGTGTCGGATGTTCCTCAATCCCCATTCACCTACTCACCCAACGGCTATGGCTCGATCATCCTCGGCACCAATGGCCTCAAGACCAATTCCGACGCGGTTTATTTCAAGCTGACCAAGACCTATTCTGCGGCGTCGCCGTGGAGCATCGACGCGACCTACACCTACACGCAGGCGGACGAGAACCGGCAGTTCGGTGAGACCTATGCGCTCGATTACGCGCAGATCTCGGATTATCCGACGCTGCGGTCGTCGGGGGTGCCGCGTCACCGGTTCGTGATCGCGGGCAGCGTCGATACACCGATCGGCGTGACGATCTCGAGCAAGTTCCAGATCGAATCGCCGAGCTACCTGAAGGCCTTCCTCGATAGCTCGGAGCCATTCGCGCGAACACTGCTCGGGCGGCAGGCGGATAGCCTCGGCGATCTCTGGGGTCGCCGACAGCTCGACTTCGCGTTCACCAAATACGTGCCGCTCGGCTTCATCACCGATCAGACGAAGATTCGCATGCGGCTCGATATCCTGAACGTGATGAACGACCGCAATTACGTCGACTTCAACAACAGTCCCATCGATCCGAATTACGGCCAGCGATCGACCTACAGCACGGGCGGCAACGCGCCGCGTACGATCAAGCTGTCGGCGGGCTTCTCGTTCTAGACCATCTCGGCGGGACGCGGTCTTGCTGCGTCCCGCCCCTATTCTTGCTTACCAGTAACCGAAGGACGTCATGATCGATCGCAGGCAGATGCTGGGCCGCACGTCGTTGGGCCTGGCAGGACTTATCGCCGGCTGCGCCATGCCATCCGCCACTACCCGGCTAGGCAGCGTAACCGGCACCGCTACGGGCACGGCGATGCCGACCGCGCTGCTCGGCGATCTGCATCAGCGCAGTTTCCGATTCTTCTGGGAGACTACGGATCCCGCGACCGGACTGGCACCGGATCGCTGGCCGACGCCGTCGTTCGCGTCGATCGCCGCAGTCGGGTTCGCGCTGACCGCGTATCCGATCGGCGTCGCCAACGGATGGATCACGCGGGACGAGGCGCGCACGAGGACGCTCGCCACACTCGAATTCTTTGCCGCGGCACCGCAGGGCGACAGCAAGAGCGACGATAGCGGTTACAAGGGGCTGTTCTACCACTTCCTCGGCACCACCAAGGGCCACCGGTTCGCCCGCGCGGAACTGTCGACGATCGACACCGCGCTGTTGATCGGCGGCGTGCTGTTCGCGCAGAGCTGGTTCGATTCGGTTCATCCTGGCGAGGTCCGAATTCGGACGCTCGCGGACCAACTTTACGCGGCGATCGACTGGAACTGGATCGTGCCCCGCACGCCGTTCATGTCGATGGGCTGGCACCCCGAAAGTGGGTTCATCGCACATGATTGGAACATCTATAACGAGGCGTTGCTGCTGTACGTTCTGGCGCTGGGGTCGCCGACGCACGCGTTGCCGGCGGAGACCTGGGACGCGTGGACCGATCGCTTCGATGCGCAGTGGACCGACAAATGGGGCGAGCCGCACGTCCATTTCGCGCCGCTGTTCGTGCATCAATATAGCCATTGCTGGATCGACTTCCGTGGCATCCGCGATCGTTACATGGCGAAGAAGGGCATCGATTATTTCGAGAACAGCCGCAGGGCGGTGCGCGCACAACGGAACTATGCGATCGTCAATCCGGGCGGGTGGACCGGCTATGGTCCCGACGTCTGGGGGCTGACCGCATGCGATGGTCCGGGCGATTTCACGATCGACCTCGGCGGACGTAAGCGCGAGTTCTTCAGCTATTCCGCGCGGGGTCCGGCCGACCGCGACGATGGCACCTTGGCACCTACCGCGGCGGCGGCGTCGATCGCGTTCGAGCCGGAACTGGCTCGCCGCGCAATCGAGACGATGCATGGTCGCTACGGCCCGCAGATCTACGGCAAATACGGGTTTCTCGACTCGTTCAACCCGACGCTGACCGCGGCGTCGGCGCCGTTGAAGCATGGCCGCATCGATCCGAAAATGGGCTGGGTCGACGGCGACTATCTCGGCATCGATCAGGGTGCGATCGTCGTGATGATGGAGAATTGGCGGACCGGGCTGGTGTGGACGACGATGCGGCGCAACCCGCACATCCGCCGCGGTCTGCAGCGCGCGGGCTTTACCGGTGGCTGGCTGGGCTGACCGACGGTACCGTGCCGTAGTTCGTGATCGGTAATCGGGAGAAAAGACCATGAAACGATGGGCATGGATCCTCCACCGTATCATCCGGCAGATCTGGTTTCGTGCAGCAATCATCAGCCTGCTCAGCGTGGCGCTGGCAATCCTTGCCGGCATCGTGACGCCGTATCTGCCCTACACATTCGACGTGGATATCGGCCAGCGGTCGGTCGGTACCATCCTGCAGATCATGGCGTCCAGCATGCTCGCGGTGACGACGTTCTCTTTGACGGCGATGGTCAGCGCCTATTCGTCGGCGACGCAACTCGCCACGCCACGCGCGACGCAGTTGATGGTCAGCGATCCAACCTCGCAGAACGCGCTGTCGACGTTCCTCGGTGCGTTCGTCTTCTCGATGGTCGGCATCGTTGGGCTGAACACGAGTGCCTACGGCCATGACGGTCGCATCATCCTGTTCGCCGCCACCGTCGTCATCATCATGCTGGTGGTCGGCACGCTGTTGCGCTGGATCGGCCATATCACCGCGTTCGGACGCATGGCCGACGTCATCGATCGCGTCGAGGAGGCCGCGACCCGGGCAATGGCGGACTTTGTCGCCGCGCCGCACCTGGGCGGCCGCGCGGCCATCGCCGTACCGCAGGACGCTGCGGCGATCGCCGGATCGCAAACCGGGTATGTCACCCATATCGACGTTGCTGCACTCCAGGCGACCGCCGAACGGAAAGGACTGCGCGTTCACGTCGACGTCCTGCCAGGGACGATGGTGCACCCGGCACGCCATCTGGTTCACGTCGAAGGCCATGTCGACGACGCGACGCACGAGCCGCTGATCAAGGCCTTTACGATCGAACGGCATCGCAGCTTCGACCAGGATCCTCGTCTGGGCCTGATCGCGCTGTCCGAGATCGCCAGTCGCGCGCTGGCGCCGGCGACTAACGATCCTGGTACCGGGATCGAGGTTCTCAACGCACTACTCAGAGTCTTTCTGGCCCTCCGATCGCGACCGACGGACGGACTTCCGGAGGATGAAGGGGGTCGCCGGGTGTATGTTGGCCGACCTTCGCTCGACGATATGCTGACCGACGCCTTCGGACCGATCCTCCGCGAAGGCGGCAAGGAGGTCGAAGTATCTCTTCGTCTGACCAGCACGCTCTCGGCCATGCAGGCGAACCTGCCAGCGATGAGCAAGCCGATCGAACGCTGGGCCGCGCGTCATGCCAAGCGTGTGGGCGAAACGATCGCGGATCCCGACGACCTCGCCGTGTTCGAGCGACGCTATGCGCAGCTATGGCCGGCGCACGTCTGATCCAGGCGCAGGCTGCTCGGTATCGATCGACCATATCAGGCGCAGGCGACCGCCCGCGCCACCCGGTTCCGCCCTACCCCCGCGCTCGACGATCCCCCGCGCGATCGCCGTTCGCTGCCGCAAGGTCCCGCCCAGCACATCGAGCGTCCGGGCATGCCGAGCAGAGACCCAGCCAGCTTCGCCGAGCGCCCGATCGTCGATAACCCCGGATACGATCGCTACGTCCGGCAAGGCGACGTCGTTCGGCGGATCGAGAATGACGTGCCAGTCGGCGACCGCGGCGTCCGCACGACGTTCGAGGTCGCGATAGCCGGCGATGCCGAGGCCAGCGAGCGGCGCCGCCACGGCGCGGATCGTCCGCTGGGCGGCGTCTGATTGCACCGAGGCGGCAGGAACGCCTGCGATCAGTGCGACGTCCGCAATCGCGCGATCACGCTCGCGGGCGGCACGCAGCGCATCACCATTGCCCGCCCGCGCGATCTGCGCCGCCTCGACCGCGCCGGTTTCGGGTGAGATGCGCACCTGATCGACATGGACGTCGACGGGCCGCGATAGGCGTTGGCGAAGATCGGCCGCGAGCTTGCGATCCGCGCCCGGTTCGATCCGCGGAGTCAGCATCACCGCGCGAACGCGGACCGGGTTTGCGCCATGATCGATCTCGACCTGGCTCAGTCGCGCACCGGGTGGGAAATCCTGACCCAGCGCATCGCGGACCTGCCGCTGTGCGACGGCCTCGAAGGCGATCCGACGCAAGCCGGCGCCAAGCGGGATCGACAGCACGCCGATCGCGACCGCGAACAGCACGAGTTGCCACCCGGTATGATGCGGCGAAAGATGGCTGCCGAAGCCGTAACAGCGCGCGACGAGCGCGGCGGTCAGCGCAATGGTGATCGCGTTGGTCAGGAACAGCAGTAAGGCGCCCGAGAAGACTACCCAGTTCCAGGTCGCGATGCCGAACCCGACCACGACCAGCGGCGGCATCAAGGCGATCGCGATCGCCACACCGACGACCGTACCCCCGCGCCCGCGGATCAGGGCATAGCCGCCCGCAATTGCCGACAGCAGCGCGACGAGCAAGTCGAACAGCGTCGGCTGCGTCCGCCCGGCGATTTCGCTCGTGATCGTCTGGACCGGCGACAGCAGGACCAGCACGACGGATAGCGCCACGGCGATAGCCGCGCCTAGGGTCAGCGCGGTCGCAGCGCGGCGTATCTCATGGAAATCGAACGTGGCGATACCGAAGCCCAGGCCGATGATCGGCATCATCAGCGGCGACAGCAGCATGGCACCGATCAGCACCGCGACCGACGGCATCAGCAGCCCGAGCAGCGAGATCGCGGCCGATATGACGATCAGGAAAGCGTAGCGCCCCGACCATCCGGCTTCCTCGGCGATCTGTCGCAGGACACCATCATGGTCGACGCCTTCGGTCGCCTTGGCCAGCCACGCCCGCGGACGGGTCACGAATTTTGCAGCAGTCAGGTGGATCGGGTCGTCTCCGTCATGGCGAAGGTCTTCGACAGACCATGGTACAGCTTCTCGCGGCATACCCATTGGCTTGCCGCGTCGGCGATGAAAGCGGTCGCGAACATCGGCAGCATCAGGCCGCGGCTGGCGGTCGTCTCCGACAGGATGATGACGGCTGTGAGCGGTGCGCGGACGACGCCCGCGAAATAGGCGACCATGCCGAGGATCACGATCGCGCTGGCCGGCTCTCCGGGGAATATCTCCCGCAGCAGATTGCCGACGCCGGCGCCGACTGCGAGCGACGGCGCGAAGATCCCGCCCGGCAAGCCGGCGATCGCGGTCGCGGCCGTGGCAATCATCTTGGCCGGGCCGAACCAGAGCGGGGCATCGACGCCGACGATCATCGCGCGCGCCGATGCGTAGCCGGTTCCCCATGTCAGTCCGGTCGTGACGCCGAGCACTGCGACGACCGCGCCGCAGATGCCGGCGAACGCCACCGGGTGCGCGCGGGTCCAACCCGTCAGTCGATTGCGACTGACGGCCATTCCCAAAAGGATCCGCGAGAAGAGCCCGCCGGTCATGCCACCGGCGATGCCGGCGACCGGTGCGACGATCAGGGCGGACAGCAGCGGCATATGCGCGCCGATCGCACCGAAATAGATGTAGTCGCCTTGCACCGACTGGGCGACCATTCCGGCGATGACGATCGCGGCAAGGACGAGCAACGTCACCCGCTGCTCATACGCGGAGGCGAGTTCCTCAATCGCAAACAGCAGTCCGGCGAGCGGCGTGTTGAACGCCGCTGCCACGCCCGCCGCACCGCCGGCAATGACGACCCCGCCCCGCAACGGCACGCGAACGAGGCGGTGTGTGAATCCCATGACGGCGGCGGCCAGCTGGACGGTCGGCCCTTCCCGACCGACCGAAGCACCACCCAGTACCGCGCCGATCGTCAGCACCGCCTTGGCCGCGACGGTCCGAATCGAGATCAGTGACCCGGTCGCGTCGTTCGGATTGGCCTGCGCGGCGATGACCTGAGGAATGCCCGATCCCCGCGCGAGCGGCGCATAGCGACGGGTCAGCCAGACCAGCCCCATGAAGGTCAGCGGCGTCGTGATCAGCGGTATCCAGTGCCATGTCGTCGCAAAACGGCTGAAGACGGCACCCGCCCAGTCTGCCGCCTCCGCGAACAGCGTTGCGACGATGCCGACAAGGATCGCACCCGTCAGGATCGCGACGCGTGTGCGAAACTGCGTCGATCGCGGTCCGCGCGCGCGCAACAACGCCCTGTACCGCGACGGCGTCCAGCGTTTCGCCGGTACCAGGCGATTGAATAGGCCAGTCATGATGCTTCTTTAGGTCGAGCAGCCAGTTAGGCCACCCCCCTCTGCGTCTCGTTCATCGAGATCGTTGCGGCGGTACTCACGGTCGTGACGCGGGCCACCACCCAAACAAACACCGCTCACCGTATTGCAGTGATGTTCAGGACCCGGCCAGTGCGACGGCTCCCCTGGATTGCCCGCAGGCATGGATCGGGATACACCACCCTCCGTCGGCCAGCTCCATCGGAGCAGGTCGACATGATCGCGTCGGTGTCCCGAGAGGGACTTAAAAGGGAACGCGGTGAGGATGGTTCGCCGTTCGAAGCCGAGGCTGTCCCTGCAACTGTAAGCGGCGAGCGCGATGCATATCGCTCCTTTCTCGAACGAAAGGGGCAGCCACTGGGCCAAGCGTGATGTCACGCACGGCCTGGGAAGGCCGTGCATCGTGTGACGACCCGTGAGCCAGGAGACCTGCCGGCGTCTGGTCGCTCTTGCCTGGCCCAGGGGGTGGCCGCGGCACGGTACTCCGTCGAGCGACGACGTGTGCGGTGAGGACCGCACGGGCATGCGTGTCGGTCGCGATGGCGTCCGGCTGGCGCGGATGCCGGCCGTTCGCGGGAGGTCCTTGCCGGGTTCGCTAGACGCTCCGGGGAATTACCGTAATGCCGTTCCTAACTTCTCGCCTCGCGCTTGCGGGGGCTTTGCTGTCGCCTGCGTTTGCGACACCGACCGGCGCACAATCCGCGCCGCCCGCCAGCACAATCGCCAACGCCGAAGACATACTGGTCGTCGGCCAGCACGCGAAGGACACGCTGACCACGCTCAACACGACCGGCAGCCGCCTCGGCCTCACGCCGCTCGAGACCCCGGCCACGATCTCGGTGATCGACGGCGATACGATCCGCGCGCGCGGCGACATGTCCGTGATCGACGCGGAGAGCCGCGCACCGGGCATCAGCAATGCCGGCAACCCCGGCAATGGCGGCACCGCGCTCGCCGCCCGCGGCTTCAGCGGCCAGGGTTCGGTGCTCCAGCTTATCGACGGCGTGCGGTTGTTCCCGTCGGCGGGCACGATCACCTTCCCGACCGATCCGTGGATGGTCGAGCGAATCGACATCCTCAACGGTCCCGCCTCCGTGCTGTACGGCCAGGGCGCGCTGGGGGGAGCGGTGAATGTCCTGATGCGCAAACCGAATACGCAGCACACCGAGGTCGAAGGCGAAATCGGCTATGGTTCGCAGGACAGTTTTCACGTCGCGGCCGGCGCTGGGGGCCCGATCACTGACCGCCTCGCCTACCGCGTCGACGGCAGCTATCGCCGATCGGACGGCTATGTCGATCGCGGGCGGTCGCGCAGCTATGCGCTCTCCGCCACGCTACGCTGGGCGCCGACCGACACGCTCGTGGTCACCGCCCGTGACGACTACGGCAGCCAGCAGCCGATGCGCTATTTCGGCACGCCGCTGATCGACGGCCGGCTCGACGACGCCAACCGGGAACGCAACTACAACACGCGCGACGGCTACATCCGCTACCGCGACAACCGCTCGACGGTGCAGGTCGACTGGACTTCCAGCGATACGCTCACGCTCAGCAACCAGGCGTATCGCCTGACGTCCAAGCGTTCCTGGCTCAACCTCGAAAGCTATTGCTGGATCGCCGCCGACGGTTTCTGTCCCAATGGGTATAACGCCGATGCGGGCACGCCAGGGCGCATCTTTCGCACCGACATGACGGGTATCGTCCACGACCAGACGCAATGGGGCGATCAGGCCAGCCTCGCGCTCAAGACCCCGATCGCGGACGGCATCGACAATGATTTCGTCGCGGGCTTCGACATCAACCTCATCAAGCTGACCTATTCGCACAATTTCGGCTCGGACCCACAGATCTCCGAGGTCGATCCCTTTGACTTCGATCCCGGCCTGATCGCCGACACGCAGGGTATCGCGCCGCGCTATCGCACGCGAACCGACGAATATGCGGTTTTCGCCGAGGATCGCCTGAAGCTCGGTACGCACCTCTCGATCGTCGGCGGGATACGCTACGAGCGTGACAAGATACGACGCTGGACGATCGCCTATCCAGGCGGCGTCGGCACCGAGACGTTCGCGCTCGACAAGCGGCTGCGCAACGTGACCTGGCGCGTCGGGAGCGTGTATCAGCCGATCCCGACCGTCTCGCTGTACGCGCAATATGCGACGGGCGTGGACCCGCTCGGCACGCTGACCACCTATTCGACCGGGCAGGTGCAGTTCAGCAACGCGGTCGGCGACCAAGTCGAGGTCGGCGCGAAGGCGGTGTTCCTCGACGGCCACGGCACCGCGACGCTGGCCGCCTACCGCATCGTCAAGAAGCGCCTCCTGGCGCAGCAGACCGCGACGAGCCCGATCGAGCAGGTCGGACAGCGATCGGCCAAGGGGATCGAGGCGGCGGTGTCACTCGATCTGCCTTACGGTATCGGGATCGATGCCAACGGCAGCATCCTCGACGCGAAGTTCGACGACTTCATCTCCGGCGGCACCAGCTTCAACGGGAACACGCCGCCGGACGTACCCGAGACGCTCGCCAATCTCTGGCTACGCTGGAACGCTACGCGCGCACTGAACGCGCGCGCCGGGCTGCGCTATGTCGGTCGGCGCTATTCGGACAATGCCAACAGCTTCCGCGTCCCCAGCTATACCACGGTGGATGCGACCATATCGTACGCGGTGACGCAAAGCCTCGCAGTCGACGTCCATGCCTACAACGTGTTCGACAGGACCTACGCACTCAACACCTATAACGCCCAGCAATGGGTGCTCGGTCGACCCCGCTCGATAGACGTGGCGCTTCGTGTCGGCTTCTAACGCAGCCACACGGCCAGCGCTGGGCAAGTTTGCCCGGCGTTGGCTCTACCTCATCCATCGGTGGATCGGCATCACCAGTTGCCTGTTTTTCGCCATGTGGTTCCTGTCCGGACTGGTCATGGTCTACGTGCCCTATCCCTCGCTCACGCCGGTTGAAAGGCTGGCGGGGGCCGAGGCGATCGGTTGGTCAGCGGTAAACGTGCCACCCCGGTTCGATAACGGACGGTTGCCGCGAGAACTGATGCTCGAAATGCGTGACGGCATAGCCGTGTGGCGTGTCACCGGGTGGGACGACGCGCAGACAACGGTCGCAGCCAGTCGGGGCGCTGTCCTGCGGCCGGTCGACGCTTCCTATGCCGGCCGTGTCGCCAGTCGTTTCGTCAATGCACCGGCGGAGCGTGTCGCGCGGCTCCAGCGCGACCAGTGGACGGTCGGCGGCGGCTTTGATCGGCACCGACCACTCTGGAAAGTCTCGCTCGGCGACGCGCCGGGCACGGAGGCCTATGTGTCATCGAGTACGGGTGCCGTCGTTCAGGCAACGACGCGTCATGAGCGTTTCTGGAACTGGCTCGGATCGGTGCCCCACTGGCTGTATCCGACCGTATTGCGACAGGATCAGGTCGCCTGGCGTCAGGTCGTCATGTGGGTGTCCGGAGCCTGCATCGCCGCAGCCGTGACAGGTATGTGGATCGGTATCCTGCGGACCCGTGTCGGCAAACGCCGCTTCAAGGGTGGGCGGGTGTCTCCCTACACCGGCTGGATGTTGTGGCATCACGTCGCAGGACTGGTCGGTGGCGCGTTCCTGATAACGTGGATTTTCAGCGGCTGGCTATCCGTCGATCCTGGCCATCTGTTTCACGGAGCGAAACCGGACGACGTGGCGATGCGCATCTATCAGGCGTCCGACCCGATGCCAGCCGTGTCGCTCGAACGCCTGCGGGCGGTGGGCAAAGGCGCCGTCAAGGCGCAGATCATCGACAACGCCGGAACCCCGCTCGTCCTGCTGTCCTATTCCGACGGCCGGCGATCGACGTTGGATGCGACAACGTTCTTGCCGTCCCGCCCCGCGAGCCAAGCCATCGTGAACGCCGCCAGCCGCCTGGCAGGCTTCGCGCCGCTGCTCTCGATCACCCACCTGACATCGCCCGATGCGTATTGGTATGCCGTCGGGACACTACCACAGCTTCCAGTACTGCGGCTGCGCTTTGCCGATCCGACGCGAACCTGGATGTATATCGATGTCGCTACCGGCGAAATCCTCCTGACGGTCGATCGAAGACAACGAGCGTATCGATGGGCATTCGGCCTGCTTCATAAATGGGATTTGAACGCGCTCACCGTGCGTAGACCAGCATGGGATCTGCTGATCTGGGTGTTCTCGATCGTCGGTATCGTCACGTCGATAAGCGGCGTCTGGCTCGGTTACAAAAGGCTCGCACGGTGACGAGGGCCGCAACGCGTAACCACGGCGAACTCTCGTGCGACCACTGGACCTTTCGACAATTTTCTTGGTCGTCGACCCGGTTACAGCAACGCCCGCATCTGCTACCCGCTAGGTCATGCGTAGGCTTCTGCCCTTCCTTGCCTGTCTGATGCTCGTGCTGACCACATGGGTCGGGGTGGCGCATGCGGCCGAGGTCGGCGGGTGTATCGAGACCAGCCAATACGAAGCAGCCGCCCATCTCGATGGCGATGCGGATCAGGTCGCGGCCGATGGGGACAAGGGTTACCCGCATCATCATGGCAGCTGCCATGCGCATCACATGAGCGTGGCGGACGCCGATGCGCTGGACGGCATGACGGATCTCGCCAGCGCCACGCTCGTCGCCTTCGATAGCGCCACGCTCGTCGGTCGGAATGCCGACACCGCTTTGCGACCGCCCCAGGCCTGACACGTCGATCGGGTGCGCGATGCGCGCCTGCGTCCACATCGTCAGGAGCATTCCCATGTATCGCATTTTCGCGGCCATCATGGTCGCAGGCGTCTGCGCACCATCGCTGCAGGCCCAGACCCTTCCGCACACGTCGGCGGAACCGGTACTAACGCTGGCCGACGCGCTAATTCACGCACACGTATCCTCGCCATTCCAGGACGTGGCCTCGGCGGGCATCCGCGCCGCCGAAGCGCAGCGTCGGGTCGCCGCACTGCGTCCGAACCCGTCGATTATTGCGGAGACCGAAAACGTCGCCGGGTCCGGCATCTATCAAGGTCTGCGGTCGTCCGAGACGACGCTAGGGCTGGCGTTGCCGCTGGAACGCGGCGGCAAGCGGCAGGCGCGGATGGCACTCGCCGACGCGCAGATCGGGCGCGCAGGTATCGCCGCGGAGATCGCACGTGCCGATCTCCGCCTTCGGGTCACGCAGTCGTACGTCATCGCGGGGGCGGCACAGCGCCGTGCCGCCATCACGCGTGATCAGGTCGGTATTGCCGCCGAGGTCCTCCGCGCCGCCAGAGTGCGGGTCCAAGCCGGTCGCGCGTCGCCACTCGAGGAACAACGAGCCGACGTCGCGCGGGTCGCTGCCGAGGGCGCCGAGGAGCGGGCAGAACGGTCTGCCGACGTTGCCGCGGCGAACCTCGCTCGGCTTATTGGCATGCCGGTAGAGGCGATCGACGAGGCGTGGTTCGAACGGGTGGACGCGCTCGACTTGGTCCGACCACTCGGATCGACCAACACGCTCATCGCCACGGCAGCACGCGCCGATCTCGACACCGCGACCGCGCAGGTGCGGCTCGCGCGCAGCCAGCGGGTGCCGGACCTGACGCTCAGTGCCAGCGCTCGCCGGCTCGAACAGACCAACGACTCCGCCGCCGTCTTTGGCGTCTCGATCCCGCTGACCGTCTTCAACGGCGGTCGATCGGCGGTTGCCGTCGCCGATGCGCAACGCGACCAGTTGGACGCGCTACGTCGCGTGGCCTTGCTCGATGCCGAGCAGGACATCGCCACCACGCAGGCTGAGGCCGCGAACGCCGCGACAACTGCGCGCAACGCGACCGGGCCAGCGCTCACAGCCGCCGTGGAGGCGGCGCGGATCGCGCGCATCGGCTACCGCGAAGGCAAGTTCGGGCAGCTCGACCTGCTCGACGCGGAGCGGACGCTTCTCGACACACGGACGGCCGCGACCGACGCGCTTGCCGCCTATCACGACGCACGCGCGCGCCTCGAGCGGCTGACTGCCGAAGCGCCGATTGCCAAGGACACCGACCGATGAACCGCACGATCTTGCGCGCAATCGCGTCTGCAGCTGCCGCTCTGGCATTCGCAGGCTGTGGCCCCTCCCCCGACCCGACGCCCGCAGCCAACGCTACGGCGAACGAGGACCGAGAGAAGGCTTCCGGCGATCCCACGGTCGCGACCCTGTCGACACAGCAGATCGCCGATGCCGGTATCGAGGTCACGCGCCCGACCGTCGGCGGCGTCGCCGGCGCGATCGAACTGCCCGCGACGATCGAGGGCGATCCGCAGGGCGTGCAGGTCGTGGCCGCGCCGATCGGCGGCCGGCTGGTCTCGCTCACCCGCAACCTTGGCCAATCGATCAGCCACGGCGAGACGCTGGCGATCATCGAAAGCCGCGAGGCAGCGTCGCTCAATGCCGAGGTCGAAGCGGCCGGTGCGCGGTCCGCGCTCGCCCAGTCGAACCTACGCCGCGAACAGCGATTGTTCGCCGAACGCGTGTCACCCGAGCAGGATCTCGTCGCCGCCCGCACCGCCGCAACCGAAGCCAACATCGCGCTCCGACTCGCGAGGCAGCAGCTGTCGGCCACGGGTGGCGGCGGCGGTGCGCTCAACCGCATTGCGGTGCGCTCGCCGATCGCCGGCCAGGTGATCGCCCGGTCGGCCACGCTCGGACAACAGGTTGCGACCGACGCCGAACTCTTCCGCGTCGCCAACCTCGCCAAGGTGTCGGTGACGATGTCGCTCGTGCCCACCGACGCCGGCCGCGTGAAGCCGGGTGCACGCGTGGAAGTCACGTCCGCCGGCCGCCGCCAGGACGGCCGTGTCACCTTCGTCTCGCCGATCCTCGACGAAACCACGCGGCTCGTCCCCGTGATCGCGACGATCGACAATGCGAGCGGCGTCTGGCGCGTCGGCGAGAATGTCGGCGTATCGGTGCTGCTCCCGGCGAGCGGGGACCGCAGCGTCGCCGTGCCCTCGGCCGCCGTGCAGATGATCGGCGACCGGCCACACGTCTTCGTCCGCACCGCGACCGGGTTCCGCGCGACGCCGGTGACGCTCGGTCGCACCAATGGGGGCGCCGTCACCGTGACAGCCGGCCTGACGGGCGAGGAGCGCATCGCCTCGACCAACTCGTTCACGCTCAAGGCGGAACTCGGCAAGAGCGCGGCGAAGGACGAGGACTAGGCCATGCTCTCGCGTATAGTAACGCTCGCCGTCGAGAAGCGCTGGCTCGTCCTGCTGCTCACGCTCGCCGCGGCGTTCGCCGGAATGTTCGCCATCCAGCGGCTGCCGATCGACGCCGTCCCCGACATCACCAACAACCAGGTCCAGATCAACGTCCGCGCGCCCGCGCTCTCTCCCGACCAGATCGAGAAGCAGGTCGCCTTCACCGTCGAGACCGCGCTCGCCGGCATTCCCGGCCTCGACTACACGCGGTCGCTCAGCCGCAACGGCTTCGCGCAGGTTACCGCGGTGTTCGACGAAAAGACCGACATCTACTTCGCGCGGTCGCAGGTGGCGGAGCGGCTGCGCACCGCCGAGGAGGACCTGCCGGACGACGTGGTGCCCGAGATGGGACCGATCGCCACGGGTCTCGGCGACATCTTCATGTGGACGGTCGAATACCGCGAGCTCGACCAGGTCCGCCACCGCAACGGCGAACCCGGCTTGCAGAAGGACGGCAGCTACATCACGCCCGAGGGCGACCACCTCGTCAGCGGACCCGACAAGGCGACGTATCTGCGCACCGTGCAGGACTGGATCGTCACGCCGCAGCTGAAGAGCAGCGCGGGCCTTGCGGGGGTCGACAGCCTCGGCGGCTATACCAAGCAGTATCTCGTCGTCCCCGATATTCAGCGGATGGTAGCGATGAAGATCACGCTGAACGACCTCGCGACTGCGCTCGAACGCAACAACACCAGCGCGGGCGCCGGCATCGTCGACCGCAACGGCGAAGGTCTCGCGGTCCGCGCCGACGGCCGGATCCGCAACGCCGACGAGCTCGCGCGCACCGTGGTCGCGACGCGCGAGAGCGTGCCGATCCTGCTCAGCCAGATCGCCACCGTCCGCACCGGCCAGGCATTGCGGATGGGCTCGGCGTCGGAGAACGGCCACGAGGTCGTCGTCGGCACCGCAGTCATGCGGATCGGCGAGAACAGCCGCACCGTCTCGACCGGCGTCGGCACACGGCTCGAGGAGATCGGCCGCGCGCTTCCCGTCGACGTGGTGGTGAAGCCGGTGCTCAACCGCACCGAACTCGTCAATTCGACGATCGCGACCGTCGCCCGCAATCTCGCCGAAGGCGCGGTGCTGGTCATCGTCGTGCTGTTCGTGCTGCTCGGTAATTTCCGCGCCGCGCTGATCGCCGCACTGGTGATCCCGATCACGATGCTGCTGACGAGCATCGGCATGCTGAAGGCCGGGGTGTCCGCGAACCTGATGAGCCTCGGCGCGCTCGATTTCGGGCTGATCGTCGACGGCGCGGTCATCATCGTCGAGAACGCGCTCCGCCGCCTTGGCGACGCGCAACATGGTCGCAGCGAGCCATTGCCGTTGCGACAAAGGCTCGACCTGGTCGCCGCGTCGGCGCGCGAGATGATCCGACCGTCCGTCTACGGCCAGGCGATCATCATCCTCGTTTACGCGCCATTGCTCACCTTCACCGGTGTCGAGGGCAAGATGTTCGAACCGATGGCGCTGACCGTGATCATCGCGCTCGTCTTCGCGTTCGTCCTGTCGATGACGTTCGTCCCCGCGGCAATCGCGATCGCGCTCAGCCGAACCGTCGACGAGAAAGAGAGCCGGATCATCGGCTGGCTGCGTCGCCGCTACGAACCGGGTCTCGGCAAGGCGATGCGCCGCCCGAGCATCACGCTGGGCATCGCCATCGGCGCACTGGCGCTGGCGGGCGTCGCCTTCACCACGCTCGGCCAAGAGTTCCTGCCGCAGCTCGACGAGGGCAACATCCTCGTCCAGGCGGTCCGCATCCCCGGCACCTCGGTCGACCAGAGCCAGGCGATGCAGTTCCAGGTCGAGAAGCTGCTCGCGCGCCAGCCCGAGGTCCGCTTCGCCTTCTCGCGCACCGGCACGTCCGAGATCGCTAGCGATCCGATGCCGCCGAACGCCACCGACACCTTCGTCATCCTGAAGCCCAAGGCGGAATGGCCAGACCCGAGCCTAGCCAAGGAAGCGCTCGTCGCGCGGATGGAGCAGCAACTCTCGGCGCTACCGGGCAACGCGTACGAGATCACCCAACCGATCCAGATGCGCTTCAACGAACTGATCGCCGGCGTGCGTGGCGATATTGCGGTCAAGGTCTTCGGCGACGACTTCGGCGGGATGAACGCCGCCGCGGACCGTATCGCCGAAATCCTGCGCAAGACGCGCGGCGCGGTCGACGTGCGCGTCGAGCAGACAGAAGGCCTGCCGATGCTCGACATCCGCCCGAACCGCATGGCGATGTCGCGCATCGGCGTCACCGCGGGCGACGTGCAGGACACCGTCGCCGCCGCGATCGGTGGACGCGAGGCCGGCATGATCTTCGAGGGCGACCGGCGTTTCCCCGTCGTCATCCGCCTGTCGGAGGCGTCGCGATCGGACTTGACCCAGGTGGCGCAAATCCCCGTGCAGACGTCGGCGGGCGGGTTCGTGCCGCTGTCGACCGTCGCCGACATCGCGGTCGTCGACGGCCCCAACCAGATCAGCCGAGAGAACGGCAAGCGCCGCGTGGTCGTCCAGGCCAACGTCCGCGACCGTGACGTCGCCGGCGTAGTCGCCGACGCGCGTGCGGCGATCGACGCGGAGGTGACGATGCCGCCCGGAACCTATGTCGAATGGGGCGGGCAGTTCGAGAACCTCGCCTCCGCGCGCGACCGCCTGATGCTCGTCGTGCCGGTCTGCTTCGTGGTCATCATGCTGTTGCTCTACGGCGCACTCGGCTCGGTCCGCGACGCGGCGATCGTGTTCACCGGCGTGCCGCTCGCGCTGGTCGGTGGCGTGCTTGCGCTCGTAGTTCGCGGCATGCCGTTTTCGGTCTCGGCGGCGGTCGGGTTCATCGCTCTGTCGGGCATCGCGGTCCTCAACGGGCTGGTAATGGTGTCGTCGATCCATGACCTGATGGCGCGCGGCATGGACAGGGCACGCGCCGCGCACGACGGTGCGTTGGCGCGACTGCGACCGGTCGCGATGACCGCGCTCGTCGCAAGCCTCGGCTTCGTACCGATGGCACTCGGGCATGGGGCCGGCGCCGAGGTTCAGAAACCGCTGGCGACCGTGGTGATCGGCGGCTTGGTATCGGCGACCCTGTTGACGCTGTTCGTATTGCCAACGCTCTACGCCCGCTTTGGTGGATGGGCTGCGTCTAGGGACGTCGACGTAAAGTGAAGCCGCCTCCATTGCCTGTATCGGCCGAGGCGTGCCAATCACATGCAATGCATCGTCCGCTCATGGTAATCGTTTTCCCGTTGGTTCTCGCCGCGACTCCGGCCTGGGCGCAGCAGCAGGATGCGCAGGCTTGGGAACAGCTCAACGTGGTCGTTCCCGTGGCGCCGCGATTGCGCGTGACGCTTGAGGAAATTGCGCGGATCAGCGATCGCCAGGACGGCGTCTATACCAAGGAATTCGGCGCGCTCGTCGGCTGGCAGCTCGTCAAGGGGGTCGAATTTGGGATCGGTTACCGCCATGTCGGATTCCACAGCCGCAACCTCGCCCCCGACGAGGAACGGCTCCGCCAGCAGATGGTGGTCTCACATGGCCGCTTCGCCGGTCGCCTGCGGCTCGACGAACGCTTCAATCCCGATGGTAGCGAAATCGGTTTCCGTGTCCGCCCACTGCTACGCTACAATCTACCTGTAGGATCCAGGCGACTGACCCTGTTCGGCAGCCACGAGAGTTTCTTCCTGCCGAACACTACGGCTTGGGGCCAGCGTGCCGGGTACGAGCGGATGCGTAACATTGTCGGGCTGGCTTTCCCGCTCGGCAAGGCGGTGACGGCCGATATCGGCTACCTCAACCAGTATCGTTTCGCGCGAGGCGGCGCTCGGGCACAGATGGACAATGCGTTGAACGTGCAGATGACGCTGAACCTAGGAACACTTGGTGTGGCAGGCCTCCACGACTAGGATCCTCGGGCTAAAACGACAGGGATGCGATCGCGGTAGGCGGCCGTAATTCAGACTTCAGCGGGCTTACTCGGAATGGCTTTCAAGTCGATCGCCGGATCCGCCAATAATTCTGGATCGGCTTCGAACGATCCGACGACCAATGCGCGGCCCTGTACGTAATCCCGTACGCGGTTGACGCAGTCGAGCGCGATGACATGTCCCGCTTTCAGATAGATCACGGAAAAGCTGCGCTCGGCGGGATTGCCGCGCAGAATCGCCTCATCATAGCCCGTAGACAATCCGACCGTCTGGAGCTTGAGATCGTACTGGTTGGACCAGAACCACGGCACCGCGTGATAGGGTTCGGCCGCGCCGGTCAGCATCTTCGCCACGGTCGTTGCCTGATCGTTTGCGTTCTGCACCGATTCCAGCCGGATCGTCGCGCCGGCGGCGAACGCATTGGCGTGCGCCGCACAGTCCCCGATCGCGAAGACGTCGGGCAAGGTCGTGCGGCAATGGTCGTCGACCATCACGCCGTTGTCGCCCTCGGCCCCGGCGGCGAGCAACGGTGCGACCGCGGGGACGATACCTATGCCGACGATCACCATCTCGCAGCAGAGTATTTCGCCATCCGCCAGCCGAACGCCGCATGCCGCGCCGTCGGTTTCCTCGATGCATGAAACCGCGACACCGGTCCGGAGATCGACACCGCGCGCGCGATGTTCGGCTTCATAGAACCGCGACAATGGCTCGCCTGCCACGCGCGCCAGAACGCGGTCTTGTGCCTCGATCACGGTGACGTGCCTGCCGAGCTTGGTCAGGACCGCGGCGGCTTCGAGCCCGATATAGCCGCCCCCGATCACGACGACGCGCTCGACCTGGGGTAGTTCGGCCATCATCTGGTCGACATCGGCGCGGGTGCGAACGCCGTGGACACCGGTTAGGTCATGGCCCGTACAGGTCAGCCGCCGCGGCGATCCCCCGGTCGCCCAGATCAACGTACCGTACACGATAATGCCGCCATCCGCGGTCGTGACCTGGTGGGCCACGGGATCGACGTCGACCACCGTCCGCCCAGGCAGCAGCGTAATCGCGCGGTCGGTCCAGAATACGGCGGGACGCAGCAGAATGCGCTCGAAAGGCTTGTCGCCCGACAGATACTCTTTCGACAAGGGCGGCCGCTCATAGGGAAGCGACGGCTCGTCGCCGAGCAGCGCGATCGTACCGTCATAATTGCGCTGGCGCAGACTGATGGCGGCCTGTGCGCCGGCATGCCCCGCGCCGACGATCAGGATATCGTACTGTCCGGTCTCAGACATTGCTCATTCCTTGCCCCTTGCCCTCTCGCATCGCCTGCCACCAGCCAAGTTCTGCGCCGATCGACAGGTCGACGACCAACCGCGTGGCGTGATCGCCCGCTGCGACGCCGAGTGCAAGCCCGCGCTTGATGTCGTGACAGATCTCACCGAAACGACACAGGAACTCGATCTGGCACCCAGCATCCGGGTATGATCGCGCGGACTATGCAGCGCGGAGGTCGATCCAGGCCCGCGTCTGCGCCAGAACCTCGTCGGACAGCGCGGGATCGTCGACGGCGCGCGCGAGGATCACCGCGCCCACCATTGCCGCCCAGTTCCCGATCGCGGCGCGTCGCTTCTCGGCATCATCCGCGCCCGGCATGCGTTCGGCGAACCGATCGATCTGGCTGCGCAGACCGGTGGTCATGGCCGCACGAGCCTCGACCGATTGATGCCGCAATGCGCTGGCGAGGCCTGCCGTCGGACACCCGGTTGCCGCGCGATCCCGGTGATCGGGTGACAGGTACGCATCCACATATGCCTGTAGATCACCGCTGACGCTGTCGGACGGCGTGAGCGCATGCGTGACCGTCTGCGCGATCAGATCGTCCTTCGACGCAAAGTGACCGTAGAACGCGCCATGCGTAAGCCCGGCCCCCTTCATGACCTCCGACACGGTGACGGCGTCAAACCCACGATCGCGAAACAATGTGCTCGCAGCATCGAGGATGCGCGTGCGGTTTGCCGACATCTGCTCGCGACTAACCTTCATGACGAAAAACTCCTCGGCCCGCATTGACAGTTACATGACGACCATCATATTTAGCCAATCATGATACGCGTCATGTATATAAGCATCGACTGAAAGAGAGCAATCCTATGCCCCTCCCAACCGTTCTCATCACCGGCGCCTCGACCGGCATCGGCGCAATCTATGCCGATCGTTTCGCTCGTCGCGGCCACGACCTCGTTCTCGTCGCCCGCGATACCGCACGGCTCGAGGCTCTTGCGGCACAACTCAAGGATGAGAGCGGTGTGACGGTCGATATCCTGACCGCGGACCTGACGCGCGAGGACGACATCGCCGCGGTCGAGGCGCGCCTGCGCGATGACGCTGCTGTCGAGATCCTGATCAACAATGCGGGTGCTGGTCTGGGCGGAAACTTCGTCGACCAGTCGTCGGACGCAGTGCTCGGCAACGTCGCGCTCAACACGACGGCGGTCGTCCGACTCGCGCATGCCATCGCGCCGCGGCTTGTCGCGGCGGGCACGGGATCGATCGTCAATCTGGGCTCGGTCGTCGGGCTCGCCCCCGAGTTCGGCATGACCGTCTACGGTGCGACCAAGGCGTTCGTGCTGTTCCTGTCGCAGGGGCTTGCGCTCGAACTCGGGCCCAAGGGGGTGTATGTCCAGGCGGTACTGCCGGCTGCGACCAAGACCGAGCTATGGGGGCGTGCAGGTGCCGACGAGGCTGCACTGCCGCCGATGATGGACGTGAACGAACTGGTCGATGCTGCGCTGGTCGGCTTTGATCGCCGCGAGGGCGTGACGATGCCGACGCTGCACGAAGGCGAACTATGGGATGCGTTCGACGATGCCCGCAAGGCGATGGTGCCGCGGTTTGCCCAGCTGCTCCGCGCGGAGCGCTACGCTGCCTGACCTGCGCACCAAACGCCGTAACCCCGACGCCTTCTGAGGACACGAAGCATCATGAAAGCCTATATCCTCGACGCCTATGGCAAAGGTCACCAGCTCCGGCTCGGCGAGATGCCGGACCCCGTGGTCGGGCCGGATGACGTCCTCATCGAGATCCACGCCGCTGGCCTCAACGTGATCGATTCGAAGATCCGAAACGGGGAGTTCAAACTGATCATGCCATACACGCTGCCCCTCGTTCTGGGGGCGGATCTCGCGGGGATCGTGAAGCGCGTTGGCGCCAACGTGACGCGGTTCGCGGTCGGCGATGCGGTCTATGGCAGCCCACGCCAAGGACGGATCGGCACGTTCGCCGAGGTCATCGCGGTGGACCAGGCCGATCTTGCGTTGAAACCCGCCAACCTATCGATGGTCGAGGCCGCATCGATCCCGCTCGTCGGCCTAACCGCGTGGCAAGTTCTGGTCGAGCGCGCCAAACTGCAGCGCGGGCAGAAGGTGCTCATACATGCAGGTTCGGGCGGCGTCGGGACGTTCGCCATCCAGCTTGCCAAACATCTCGGTCTGCACATCGCGACGACGGCTGGGACCGACAATCTCGATCTCGTCCGAAGCCTCGGTGCAGACGTCGTCGTCGATTACAAGATACAGGATTTTTCCGAACTGCTGTCGGGCTACCACGGAGCACTCAACAGCCTCGACGGGAAAACGCTCGCAAAGTCGCTGCAGGTGCTGAAGCCGGGCGGCAAACTGATCTCGATTTCGGGGCCACCCGATCCGGCATTCGCACGGCAGCAAGGCCTGCACTGGCCGCTGCGCCAAGTGATCCGCTTGCTGAGCGCGAGCATCCGACGCAAGGCCAGACGCCGGGATGTCAGCTACTCGTTCCTGTTCATGCAGGCGAGCGGCGAGCAACTGACGACTATCACGACGCTGATCGAAAGCAATGAAATCCGGCCCGTCGTCGACCGCGTTTTCCCCTTCGCCAAGATGAACGACGCGATGGCGTACATCGATACCGGCCGCGCGAAGGGCAAGGTCGTGCTCAGCGTTCGCTGATCAACTCCGTTGAGCGTGGTAACTGTCATAGCGAGCCCGTTTCGCGCTCGCGCCACCGACGGCCGATCAAAAGCAGTGGCGCGCAGCGAAAATCGGGTATTCAGGGGCGGCGCATCAGGCGACGCCCTGTTCGACTTCGGGGACACGCAACATCGCCAGCGCGGCAAGCGCCATGACGATCGCGGCGAACGCCATCGTCCAGATTGGTTCGGTTGGGAAGAACGCCTTCAGCACCGACCCCATCAGCGTTGCGACCAACAACTGCGGGAGCACGATGAAGATGTTGAACAACCCCATATAGATGCCAAGCTTGGCCTGGGGCAGGCTGGAGGCGAGGATCGCGTAGGGCATGGCCAGGATAGACGCCCAGGCGATGCCGACGCCGATTTCGCTGACGATCAGCATCGTCGGATCGCGCACCACGAAAAAGCTCGCAAACCCCGCCGCCCCGCACAGCAGGCAGACGATATGCGTTTTCACGCGACCGATCCGCCGAGCCAGGCGCGGCAACACGAGTAGCGCGACTAGCGCCGCGACCGCGTTGTAGACTGCGAACAACACACCGACCCAGTCGCTGCCGGCGTTGTAGGCCGCGCTCGTCGCGTCGCTCGACCCGTACATGTATTGCGCTACGACCGGCGTGGTGAAGATCCACATGATGAACAAAGCGGACCAGCTGAAGAACTGGACGAGCGCCAGACGCTTCATCACCGAGGGCATCGCAGAGAAGTCGCCGACGATCTGGCTCAGCGCGTTGTTCACGTTGCCGCCGCGCGCGAGTGATATCGCGGCGAGGCTGGCGCCACCGTAAGCGACGAGGAGCCCTCCGAGCAGGTACACTTCCTTCTGCAACGCCAGTTCGGGTACCGCGACGATCACTGCAACCCCGGCGGCGATCCAAGCGATACTGGTTGCGAAACCGTGGCTTGCGAGTGCGCGGACGGGAGCGGCGAGCACCTCGGCCGCGTCGCGCTCGGCGAACGACGCCATCTGTTCGGGGCTGTATTCGCGCGTGCTGCCGACCGTCCAGAGCACGGCTAGCAGAAGTGCCGCGCCGCCGAACCAGAAGCTGTAGCGTACCGTATCGGGCACGCCAGCGAGCGCATCGCCCGATACGCCGAGATGCGCGAGCACGAACGGAAAGATTGAGCCGACTACCGCGCCCATACCGATGAAGGCAGTCTGAAGCGCGTAGCCCGCGGTGTGCTGGTCCTTGCGCAGCATGTCGCCGACGAACGCGCGGAACGGCTCCATCGAAACGTTGATCGAGGCGTCGAGTACCCAGAGCGTCAGCGCGGCAAGCCATAGCAGTTTCGCTTCGGGCATCACGAACAGCGCGAGCGCGGCGAGTACGGCACCAGCGAAGAAGTACGGGCGACGGCGGCCGAACCGCGTCCAGGTGCGATCGCTGTAATGGCCGATGATCGGCTGAACGAGCAGACCGGTCAGCGGCGCCGCGACCCACAGATAGGAGAGGTCGTCGAGCGATCCGCCGAGCGTCTGGAAGATCCGGCTCATGTTTGCGTTCTGCAAGGCGAAGCCGATCTGGATGCCGAAAAAGCCAAAGCTGATGTTCCAAAGGCCGCCAAAGCCCTGAACTGGTTTCTCGGTCAAAATTTGGCTCCCCTTGGCCGTCGTTTGTCGACACGACGATCCTGAGGCCTCGGCTTGACGTCAAGCGAACGGCAAAACAACCATGCATACGAATACCTTGCTCCACCACGCAGCCGCGCTGCATGAGAGGCGGCATGACCGACATGCCGACAACCGCGCTTTATCTCCAAGGTGAGGAGCAGCGCCCGTTACTAACGATCGACAATTTCTGGCCTGATCCGGATGCGCTGCGCGAGGATGCGGCGAGCCTGCGCATGGCCCCGATCGGTCCGCATTATCCCGGTGTCCGCGCCGAGGTGCCGCCGCGCTTGGCCCAGACGATGCGCCGCCGGATCGCGCCGCTGCTCGCGGAGCATTTCGATCTCGATCCAGCGCCGGCGGTGTCGGAAGCCTATTATTCGCTCGTCACCACGGCCCCCGCCGATCTGGCACCGATCCAGCGATTGCCGCATTTCGATGGCGTCGAGCCGCGGCGGATCGCGGTGTTGCTGTTCCTGGGTCACGGCGAACAGGGTGGCACCGCCTTCTATAGACAGCGCGCAACCAGGTTCGAGAGCGTCGATAGCTCCCGGCTCGACCGGTTCAGGACGGAACTGGAAGCAGGTGTGCAAACGCACGGCATGCCCGAAGCGTCCTACATCGCCGGCGATACGGCCTTGTACCAACGCGTCGCGGTCCAGCCCGCCTGTTTCAACCGTGCGCTCGTCTATGCCGGCAACACGCTGCACTGCGCCTATCTGCCGCCCGAAGTGACGCTGAGCCCCGACCCACTGGTCGGCAGGCTAACGCTGAATCTCTTTCTGTTCGACGACTGAGTGCGGCGATCCACTCCGCGGGGCCAATCGCGGCGCTCTACTTAACTGCTCGCGCGGATCACCAGTCGTGTCGGCAAGAACGCATCCTCTGATACCTCGCCGCGTAATTTGACCAGCAGGGTCCGCACCAACGCCTCCCCTGCCCGGCGTGCATCCTGCGTTACCGTCGTCAGCGGCGGGTTGGTCAGTTGTGCCGAAGCGATATCGTCGAAGCCCACGATCGCGACGTCGTCCGGGATCGATCGCCCCGCCGCCGCCAATGCGCGCATCGCGCCGATCGCGATGCTGTCGCTCGCTGCGAAAATTGCGTCATAGTCGGCGCCGCGTCGCGCGAGTTCGGCAATCGCCTCCCGTCCGGCGTCTTCGGTGGTGATCGCATCGACCTGCAGTCCATCGTCCACTGCCAGTCCCGCGGCCGCCAGTGCATCCCGATATCCCAGATAGCGGTCTTCGAGTTCGGGATACCGCCCGTCCGCGGCGCCCAGGAACGCGATCCGCCGCCTACCCCGCGCGATCAGGTGCGCGGTCGCCGCCTCGCCGCCGCCGCGGTTGTCCGAGCCGACCGTGATCCCGGCAGGCCCCGTGCCGACCGCGCCCCAGCGCACCACCTTGGTTCCCTGTTCGGTGAGGTGATCGAGGCGCGCGCGGTACGCTTCATAATCGCCATAGCCGAGCAGGATGATGCCATCGGCTTTGCGACTGTCCTGGTAATCGACGTGCCAGTCGCCCGACAATTGCTGGAACGAGATCAGCAGGTCGTAGCCGGCGCGCGCGCACGCGTGCGTGATGGAACCCAGCATCGAGAGGAAGAACGGGTTGATCGTCGACTCGTCTTCGGCGGGTTCTTCGAAGAACAGCAGCGCCAGCGTGTTGGCCGACTGACTGCGCAGCGACGACGCATGTTTGTCGACGGCGTAGTGCAGGCTGCGTGCGATCGCCTCGATCCGCTGGCGGGTCTGCGCGTTGACCGACTTCGATCCGCGCAACGCACGCGACACGGTCGGTTGCGACACGCCCGCCAGTTGCGCGATGTCGAACGATGTCGGTCGGCGGCCCATCACCGGAACCTATGCGGACAAAAGTGGTCCAAAAGAGACAGGGTCTGCATGAACCAGTGAATACGTATGCCCGTCCCTTTTGCAACGCCCCCGCCCGAAATATAACAGTCCTGCGACAATCGACGCGAAAGCACGACGTCGAGGCTACCGACACAAGTTATTGAGGATGCGCGGGATCAGTCCCGCCCAAAGGGGTATTCATGAGCAATTTTGCACCGTGCCGCACGCGCGCCACGACCGGCGTTTCCGCGCATAGCCGCCTCGCGCTCCGCGTTAGCGCGACCGCGCTTGCCGCCGCACTGATCCTCCCGGGTCACGCAGCGTTCGCGCAGGCGACGCCGGGCACGGCAAATGCCAATCCGACCGCACCAGCGCAGGTCGACGCGGTCCCGACCGTCGCCGCACCGACCCCGCAGCCCGCCGATGCCGTGCCGCCCGCACCGCAGGAAGATGCCGCGGGCGGTGACGAGATCGTCGTCACCGGTATCCGCGCCGGCCTGGAATCCTCCGCCAAGATCAAGCGCCAGTCTGTGCTGATCGTCGACTCGATCTCGGCCGAAGACGTCGGCAAGCTGCCCGACGTGTCGATCGCGGACTCGCTCGCCCGCCTGCCCGGCGTCACCGCGCAACGCCTTGAAGGCCGCGACCAGCGCCTGTCGATCCGCGGTCTCGGCCCCGATTTCTCAACCACATTGCTCAACGGCCGCGAACAGGTGACGACCGGCGACAACCGCGGCGTCGAGTTCGACCAGTACCCGTCGGAATTCTTCAAGACTGTCAACGTCTACAAGTCGGCGGACGCATCGCTGATCGCCGCCGGCGTCGCCGGTACGGTCGACCTGCGCATGCTGCGACCGCTCGACCAGGCGCACCGCATCATCGCGGTCAGCGCGCGCGCGCAGATGAACGGCATCGACAAGCTGAACCCGGATGGCGATCGCTACGGCTATCGCGCGTCGGCGACCTATGTCGACAAGTTCGCCAACGATACGCTCGGTATCGCGATCGGCGTGTCGGCGACGCAGACGCCGTCGCAGGACGAGCGCTACAACGCGTGGGGCTATAGCGGCGCCGGCACCGCGGCCAGCCCGTTCCTGCTCAACGGCGCCAAGCCGTACGTCCAGTCGAACGAGCTGAAGCGCTACGGCGGCGTCGCGACGATCGAGTGGCAGCCGTCGGACAGCTTCCATTCGACGTTGGACGCGCTGTATTCGCACTTCGAGGAAACGCAGATCCTGCGCGGCATCGAGTTCCCGCTCGCAGGGCAGCTCGCGAGCGCCGGTACGGCTGGCGGAACAACCGCGACCGGGGTGACCGTCGCCGACGGCTTCGCGACGGGCGCGACGTTCGGCAACGTCTTCGCGGTGCAGCGCAACGACTATAACCAGCGCAAGGCGGACAATTTCTCGCTCGGCTGGAACAACGACCTCAAGCTGACCGAGACGGTTCACCTCAACGTCGATGCGAGCTGGAGCCGTGCCAAGCGCACCGACTTCCTGCTCGAGACCAACACCGGCACCGGCTTCGCCAAGAGCGGCGCGGCGGACACCGTCACCGTCAAGCAGAACGGCAACGGCACCTACACCTTCTCGCCGACGCTCGATTACACCAACACAAACATCTTCAAGCTGACCGATCCGCAAGGGTGGGGCAACAACGGCACGCAGCAGGTCGTCCAGTCGGGCTTCCTCAACCGGCCGAGCTTCAAGGACGATCTGAAGTCGCTCCGCGCGAGCCTGAACGGCGAGTTCTCCGACAGCGTCGTCAAGGGCTGGGAAGCCGGCGGCAACTACAGCCAGCGCAAGAAGACCAGCGCGTACACGTCGTACTTCCTGTGCCCGACCGGCGGCGGCACCAACTGCATCGTGGCGAGCAATTCGCCGCTGAGCGGCAACGTGCCGAGCGAAGCACTGCTCGGCTCTAACGTCGCGCTCGATTATCTCGGCATCCCGCAGATGCTGACGCTCGATCCGCTGTATCTCTACAATAATTCGCTCAACGCGGCGTTCGATGGCCGGCCCTCCGCGCTGGTGCGCGACAATGTCGTGCTCGAGAAGGTCTGGACCGGCTACGCCAAGGTCACGATCGACGGCCTGGTCGGCGACAAGCCGCTCAAGGGATCGATCGGTGCGCAGGTGGTGCATTCGGACCAGAGCTCGACCGGCCAGATTGCCAGCGTCGTCGGCGGCGCAGTGACGATCGCACCGGTGACGCAGTCGCTGAAATACACCAACTTCCTGCCGTCGGCGACGATGTCGGTTGAACTGATCCCGCTGGGCTTCGTCAAGGTCGGCGCCTCGCAGACGATGGTCCGTCCGCGTCTCGATCAGGAGCGCGTCACGCAGGATGTCGCGATCAACCTGACCAACATCGGCCAGACGCCCGCCGGGCTGTTCCCGGTGTTCACGTCGACCGGCGGCAACGTCAATCTGAAGCCGTACCAGTCGACCAACATCGATCTGTCGTTCGAGAAGTATTTCAACGGGGGCGGCTATGTCGCGCTCTCGGGTTACTTCAAGCACCTCACCGACTTCGTCGATCCAAACAACTCGCTGCCGTACGACTTCTCGGCGTTGCTGCCTGCGCTGACCGCGGCGCAGCAGGCGCAGGTGATCGCCGCGGGCCAGACGATCGGCAACGTCTCGTCGCCCGCCAATACCGGTCGCGGCGAAGTGCTGGGCGTCGAGGGTACGGTGTCGCTGCCGTTCAAGGCGATCACGTCCGCGCTAGACGGCTTTGGCATCTTCGCGAGCGGCAACTACACGCAGTCGACGATCAAGTATGGCAGCAACCCGACCGAGGCGATCACCCTGCCCGGCCTGTCCAAGTGGACCGGCAGCGGCACGATCTATTTCGAGAAATGGGGCTTCCAGGCGCGCGCCAACTATCGTTACCGCTCCAGCTTCCTCGCCGAGGTCGCGGGCCTGTCCGCCAACCCGACCTATCGCACCGCGCGATCGGAAGGGATCCTGGATGCGCAGATCGGCTATGAGTTCCAGAGCGGTCCGCTTGCGAACTTCGCGATCCTGGCGCAGGCGAAGAACCTGACCGACCGGCCGTTCGTGACCTACCAGAACGACGACCCGCGCCAGGTGATCGACTATCAGCGCTATGGTCGCGACTACTATGTCGGCATCACCTATAAGTTCTGATGTCGATGGCGGGGCGGTTGACGCCGCCCCGCATTTGCCCCGCGATGGCGGCACCTGACGGTTTCGAAGCGGGGACGCGGACGATGGCCAATCACCCTTTGCGTATCGTGATCGCCGGTGGCGGCACCGCCGGCTGGATGGCGGCGGCGACCTTCGCGCGGTTCCTGGAGACGGGATACGAGATCGACCTGATCGAGTCCGACGCGATCGGCACCGTCGGCGTCGGCGAGGCGACGATCCCGCAGATCCATCTGTTCAACGATGCTCTCGGGCTAGACGAGGACGCGTTCCTCCGCGCGACTGGGGGCACGTTCAAGCTCGGGATCGAGTTCGTCGACTGGTTCAAGCCGGGCCATCGCTACATGCATGCGTTCGGCGATATCGGTCGCGATGTCGGCTTGCTGCCGTTCCACCAATATTGGCTCCGCGCGCGGTCGCTCGGGCTGGCTGGCGATCTCGGTGCCTATTCGCTGAACACGCATGCGGCGCTTGCCGAGCGCATGCAGCGCGGCCCCGCCCGCACGTCGCGCGTGCTGCCGTCGATGCCGTACGCCTACCATTTCGATGCCGGACTCTATGCGCGGTACCTGCGGCGCTATTCCGAAACCCGCGGCGTCAACCGGATCGAGGGCAAGATCGTCCGCGTCGCGCGAGACGGCGAGAGCGGCGACGTCTCCGGCCTCGTGCTGGAGAACGGCACTACCGTCGCCGCCGACCTGTATATCGACTGCACCGGGTTTCGCGGGCTGCTGATCGAGGAGGCGCTCGGCACCGGGTACGAGGACTGGACGCACTGGCTGCCGTGCGACCGCGCGATCGCGGTACCGTCGGCGCGCAGCGAAAAGTTCACGCCGTACACGCGATCGACCGCGCATGCCGCCGGCTGGCAGTGGCGGATCCCGTTGCAGCATCGGACCGGTAACGGCGTGGTGTTCTCCAGCGCGCATATGAGCGAGGACGAGGCGACAGCGACCTTGCTCAGCGGACTCGATACGCCGGCGATGGCCGATCCGCGGACGATCGCGTTCCGCACCGGCCGGCGCAAGCGGATGTGGAACCGCAACGTCGTCGCGCTCGGGCTCGCCGCCGGGTTCATGGAACCGCTCGAATCGACCAGCATCCACCTGATCCAGTCGGCGATCGCGCGCCTTCTCAAGCTGTTGCCCGGCCGCGTCATCGCCGACGCCGATCGCACCGAGTTCAACCGCCAGAGCGACTTCGAATACGAACGTATCCGCGACTTCATCATCCTCCACTACAAGGCGACGGCGCGCGACGACACGCCGTTCTGGCGCCAGTGCCGCGACATGGCGGTGCCCGACACGCTCGCCGCGAAGATCGACCTGTGGCGCGGCAACGGACACATCGTCCGCGAGCATGAGGAGCTGTTCACCGAAGTCGGCTGGCTTCAGGTGCTGGCGGGACAAGGCATCATGCCGGCGGGCCACCACCCGCTGGCCGACGCGATATCGACGAGCGACCTGGGGGAATTCATGGACACGATCGACAAGCTGAACGCGCGCGAGGCGGGCCAGATGCAGGATCACGCCGCGTTCGTCGCGCAACATTGCGCGTCACCGGCAGGGCTCGGCGCATGAGCATTTCCGCCGCCATCCTGCTCGCGCTGTCCGGCGCGGCCGCCGCGCCGCCCGCCGACTATCGCGCGCGTGCGCCGCAGGACGAGGTCATCTATTTCGTCCTGCCCGACCGGTTCGAGAACGCCGATCCCTCCAACGATCGCGGTGGGATCGCCGGCGATCGGCTGAAGACCGGCTATGATCCGACCGCGAAGGGCTTCTATCACGGCGGCGACCTGAAGGGCCTGACCAAACGGCTCGACTATATCCAGCATCTCGGCGCGACCGCGATCTGGCTCGGACCGATCTTCAAGAACAAGGCGGTGCAGGGTTCCCAGGGCCACGAATCCGCTGGCTATCACGGATACTGGATCACCGACTTCACGCAGGTCGACCCGCATCTCGGCACCAACGCCGACATGACCGCCTTCGTCGACGCGGCCCACGCGCGCGGGATGAAGGTGTATATGGACATCATCATCAACCACACCGCAGACGTGATCCAGTACCGCGAATGCGCGGTCGGCATGCCCTGCCCGTACCGCGATCGCGCGACCTATCCGTACCAGCGCAAGGGCGGCGTCGGCGGCAAGGCGATCAATCCGGGGTTCGTCGGCGACGGTGTCCAGACCGTGGCGAACTTCGCCAGGCTGACGGACACGACCTATGCCTACACGCCGTACGTACCCGCCGCCGAGCGCAATATTAAGGTGCCGGCGTGGCTCAACGACCCGATCTATTACCATAATCGCGGCGACACGACTTTCATGAACGAGAGCTCGACGATGGGCGACTTCTCGGGGCTCGACGACGTGATGACGGAGAACCCGCGCGTCGTGAGCGGGATGATCGACATCTTCGGATCATGGGTCGACCGGTTCAAGGTCGACGGCTTCCGCATCGATACCGCGCGCCACGTGAACCCCCAATTCTGGGCGCAGTTCGTGCCGGCGATGCTGACGCGGGCGCAGGCGAACGGCATCCCGAACTTCCACATCTTCGGCGAGGTCTCCGACCACGAGATCCGCCCCGCGGTGCTCGCGCAGCATACGATCGTCGACAAGCTACCCGCGGTGCTAGACTTCGCGTTCCGCCAGGCGGTGGTCGAGACGGTCGCGGGTACGCGCGGCACCGATGCGTTCGAGGCGTTGTTCGACGGTGACGCGCTGTATGCAAAGGGGGTCGATACCGCGGCGATCCTGCCGACCTTCACCGGCAACCACGACGACGGCCGCTTCGCCACCTACGTGCGGAAGGCATTCCCGCAGGCGTCCGACGATGAGGTGCTGAAGCGAGTCCTGCTGTCGAACGCGATGCTGCTGACGTTGCGCGGCGTGCCGACGATCTATTCGGGTGACGAGCAGGGCTTCGTCGGCGACGGCAACGACCAGGACGCGCGGGAGGACATGTTCGCGTCGAAGGTGGCGATCTACAACGACAATCGCCTGCTCGGCACGACCAAGACGACCGCGACCGCGAGCTTCGGCGAGACCAATCCGCTGTTCCGCCAGATCGCCGAGCTGTCGAGGGTTCGCGTCGCGCATCCGGCGCTTACGCGTGGCCGGACGGTCATTCGCAGCCGTAGCGAAACGCCGGGCCTGCTCGCCGTTTCGCGCTTCGATCCGACGACGGGTGCGGAAACCCTGATGGCGTTCAACACCTCGGCCAAGCCGATCACACAGGCGGTGCAGGTCGAGACGGGTTCCACCCGCTTCACTACGCTCGCCGGCACATGCGCGCCCCGCGCTGCCGCCCCCGGCAGTGTCACACTAACCCTGCCCGCGTTCGGCTACGCCGTCTGCGCCGCGGAGACTCGTTGATGCCTGCACGATTGCCTGAGTCCGTTGCCGACCACCCGTGGTGGAAGGGTGCGACGATCTACCAGATCTATCCCCGTAGTTTCGCGGACTCGAACGACGACGGGATCGGCGACCTGCCGGGTATTACCGCGCATCTCGACTATGTCGCCAGCCTCGGCGTCGACGCGGTGTGGCTGTCGCCGTTCTTCACCTCGCCAATGAAGGATTTCGGCTACGACGTGTCGGATTACCGCGACGTTGATCCGATCTTCGGCACGCTCGCCGATTTCGACGCGCTGATCGCGCGCGCGCATGCGCTGGGCCTCAAGATCATCATCGACCAGGTCTATTCGCACACCTCGGAAGAGCATGACTGGTTCCGCCGGAGCCGCGCGTCGCGCAGCGGCGACAAGGCGGACTGGTATGTCTGGGCGGATGCCAAGCCCGACGGCACGCCGCCATCGAACTGGCAGTCGGTGTTCGGCGGCCCCGCCTGGACCTGGGACGCGCGACGCGGCCAATATTACATGCACAATTTCCTCAAGGACCAGCCGCAGCTCAATGGGCACAACCCCGCGGTGCAGGACGAGCTGATCGCAACCGCGCGGTTCTGGCTCGATCGCGGCGTCGACGGCTTCCGCCTCGATGCGATCAACTTCGCGATGCATGACCCGGCGCTGACCGACAATCCGCCCGCACCGGCGACCAATCGCGCACGCACGCGGTCGTTCGATTTCCAGCAGAAGCTGCACAACCAGAGCCATCCGGACATCGTCGGCTTCATCGAGCGGATCCGCGCGCTACTCGACGAATATGGCGCCGGGTTCACCGTGGCCGAAGTCGGCGGCGACGACAGCGACCGCGAGATGAAGCTGTTCACCGGCGGCAATGGCCGGCTCAACAGCGCGTACGGGTTCGACTTCCTGTACGCGGACCGTTTGACGCCCGAGCTGATCGTCGATGCGGTCGGCAACTGGCCCGATACGCCGGGTCTCGGCTGGCCGAGCTGGGCGTTCGAGAACCACGACGCGCCGCGCGCGGTGTCGCGCTGGACCACGCCCGACCAGCGCGAGGCGTTCGCGCGGATGAAGATCCTGCTGCTCGTCGCGCTGCGCGGCAACATCTTCCTGTACCAGGGCGAGGAGCTTGGCCTGACGCAGGTCGACATCGCGTTCGACGACCTCCTCGACCCGGAGGCGATCGCGAACTGGCCGCTCACCTTGTCCCGAGACGGCGCGCGTACGCCGATGCCGTGGATCGGCGCGGCGCCCGATCTCGGGTTCGGCAGCACCGAGCCTTGGCTGCCATTCGGCGAGGATCACCGCGCGATCGCGGTCGACGCGCAGGAGGCGGACGCCACATCGCTGCTGCATTGGACGCGGGCGCTGATCGCTGCGCGGAAAGCGCATCCGGCGTTGCGGTTGGGTAGCTTGCGGATCGTCCACAGCGACGACGCGGTGATCGCTTTCGAGCGTGAGTCCGAGAACGAAACGCTGCTCTGCGTGTTCAATCTCGGCGATGACGCGCGCGATTGGCCGACCGGCATCGCGACCGATGGCAACATGCTGTTCGCGACCGACGGCGCCGACACGACGACGCTGCCGCCGCTGTCCGGGCTGGTGTTGCGGCGGTGATCGACGGGCTCGGCCAGCACATCGTCATCCTCGGCGGGGGCACCGCCGGGTGGATGACTGCGTGCCTGATCGCGCATCGCTGGCGGGATCGCAGCGTCCGCGTGACGTTGGTCGAAAGCCCGGAGATCGGCATCGTCGGCGTCGGCGAAGGATCGACGCCGCAGTTGAAGCACTTCTTCGACACGCTCGGTATCGCCGAAGCCGAGTGGATGCCGGCGTGCGACGCGACCTACAAGCTTGGGATCGGCTTCGAGGGCTGGTCCGACCGCGCCGGGTACGAGCGCTATTTCCACCCCTTCCCCACCGCGCTCGACGGCCACACCGCGCCGCAGTTCTTCTACAACGCACGGGCAAGGCGGACCGGCCGCGATGTCGACGCGCACCCCGACCAATTCCTGCTCCCCGCCCGCCTGGCCGCAGCGCACTGCGCGCCGCAGCCAGCCGACAACTTCCCGTTCGAGGTCAGCTACGGCTATCATTTCGACGCGTACAAGGTCGGGGCGTTCCTCGCTGCGCACGCGATCGAGACGCTGGGCGTCGTCCATCTCCAGCGCCGTATCGTCAGCGTCGAGCGCACCCAATCCGGCAACGTCGCCGCGCTGATAGATACCGATGGCGAGCGTATCGCAGGCGACTCCTTCGTCGATGCCAGCGGGTTCCGCAGCACGATCTTTGGCGCGCTGGAAATGCCGTTCGTCAGCTACGCCGACGCACTGTTCAACGACCGCGCGGTAGTGATGCCGACCGCGCACGCGCCCGGCGCGCCGATCCCCAGCCAGACGCGCGCGACCGCGTTGTCGGCCGGCTGGGCGTGGCACATCCCGCTGACCAGCCGAAACGGCAACGGCTACGTCTACTCCAGTCGCCACCTGACCGAAGCACAGGCCGAAGCGGAGTTGCGCGCACAAATCGGCGTCGAGGCTGGCGAAGCGCGTCACCTCAGGATGCGCGTCGGCCGCGTCCGCGACAGCTGGTCGCACAACGCGCTCGCGGTCGGGCTCGCGCAAGGCTTTCTCGAACCGCTCGAGGCAACCGCGCTGCATCTCGTCATCGCCACCGTCGAAGCGTTCCTCGACATGGTCGATCAGGGCGGCGCTACCGACGCGGTCCGCACCGCGTTCAACACGCGCATCGCCGCACGCTACGACGGCGTCCGCGACTACATCGTCGCGCATTACCGGCTGAACCAGCGCCACGACGATCCGACCGGCTATTGGGCGGAAGCGCGCGGTATCGAAGCCCTATCCGACGACCTGAAGATGCTGATGTCGACCTGGTTCACCGGCGCGGACATGGTCGCGGCGATCGACCGCGCCGGGCTCGGCCGCTATTATTCCGCGATCAGCTGGCACTGCCTGTTCGCGGGCTACGGCACCTTTCCAGATGCCGTGCGGCTGATCCCGCCCGGCATCGACATCGATCCCATCGACCTACCGAAGATCGACGATTTCCTGACCCGTTGCGCATCGAATTTCGGGTCGCACGCCTCTCGCCTCCGCGCCGCCGCGGACCACAAGGATCACGTATGAAACGCATCGCCCTCCTGCTCGCCGCCACCGCTGGCCTGTGCAGTGTGCCCGTCCAAGCGCAGACGACCACGCTCGCCGCCCCCACGCTCACCCCGCGCAATGATGGTGTCGAGGTTCGTGCGGGCGCGACGACCATGCGGATCACCGCGATGACCGACGGCCTCGTCCGCGTGCGCGTCGCCAAGAACGGCGCGTTCGCCGAGGATGCGAGCTGGGCGGTGACGGCGGCGACCCGCAAGCAGACCGCAAAGGTGAGCGCAGCCCCCGACGGCTTCACTACCGCCAGCGTTCGTGTACGGATCGGTGCCGGCGGCGCGATCACCTTCGAGACGCTCGACGGCAAGATCATCTCCGCCGACGCCGCGCCGGTCGCGACCGACGGCAAGGCGTTCACGATCACGAAGACGCTGCCGATCGCCGAGCATTTCTACGGCCTCGGCGACAAGACGCAGGGGCTCGACCGGCGCGGCCACGGCTTCGTCGACTGGAACACCGACGCGTTCGGGTTCAGCAGCGCGGACGATCCGATCTACAAGTCGATTCCGTTCTTCATCGGGACCGGCGGTGCGGGCGGCAGCTACGGCATCCTGCTCGACAACACGTATCGCACCTGGTTCGACTTCGGCCACCGCGATGCCGAGACGCTCTCGTTCGGCGGCCCCGACGGTCCGATCGACTATTACTTCATCGCCGGTCCATCGATGGCCGAGGTCACGCGCCGCTATGCCGACCTGACGGGCCACGCGCCGCTCGCGCCGAAATGGGCGCTCGGCTATCAGCAGTCGCGCTACAGCTATGGCAGCGCCGACGAGGTTCGCCAGATCGCCGCCCGCCTGCGCAGCGATCGCGTACCGACCGACGTCATCTGGCTCGACATCGGCTATCAGGATCGCAACCGCCCCTTCACCACCGACGCCAAGACCTTCCCCGACCTTCCCAAGCTCGCCACCGAAATGAAGGCGGATGGGATCAAGCTAGTCGCGATCACAGACCTCCACATCGCCGCGGTCGAGCAGGGCTACGCGCCCTACCAGAGCGGGATGAAGGCCGACGCGTTCATCAAGAACGCCGATGGCAGCCCCTATGTCGCGCCAGTATGGCCCGGCCCGTCGGTGTTCCCCGACTTCACCAAGACCGCCGCGCGGACTTGGTGGGGGCAGCAGTATAAGGGGTTCCTCGACGCCGGGATCGCAGGATTCTGGAACGACATGAACGAGCCGGCGATCTTCGAGACGCCGACCAAGACGATGCCGCTCGACACCCGCCACCGCATCGACAGCGATGATTTCTCGGTCCGCATCACCGATCACCGCGAGGCGCACAACGTCTACGGCATGCTCAACACGCGCGCTACGTATGACGGCCTGCTCAAGCTGCGCCCCGACGAGCGCCCGTTCGTGATGACCCGTGCGAGCTATGCCGGCGGGCAGCGTTATGCGGTCACCTGGACCGGCGACAACAGCGCGACCTGGGATCACCTGAAGCTGTCGGTCCAGCAGATCATCAACCTCGGCCTGTCCGGCTTCGGCTACAGCGCCGCCGACGTCAGCGGCTTCGCAGGCGGCCCGAGCCCCGATCTGCTCACGCGCTGGACCGAGATCGGCGCGTTCACGCCGGTGTTCCGCAACCATTCGGCGACCGGCACGCCGCGCGTCGAGCCCTGGGTCGATGGCCCCGACCATCTCGCGATCCGCCGCCGCTTCATCGAGGAGCGTTATCGCCTGATGCCGTATTTCTACGCACTGGCGGACCAGAACGCGCGGTTCGGCGATCCGATCATGCGCCCGGTGTTCTACGATTACCCGGCCGCCGCGACCGCGTCGTGCGACCAGTCGATGGCGTTCACGCTCGGCAAGTCGCTGCTGATCGCGCCGCCGCCCAAGCCCGAGTCCCCGCAGACCTACGACGTCTGCCTCCCCGCGGGCGGCTGGTACGACTATTGGACCGGGCAGCGTGTCGGCACGCCAGAGCCCGCCGCCGCAGGTCCGATCCAGTCCGCGACGCAAGCCGTGCCGACCACGCGCACGCTGGGCGACCGCGTGACCGAGACGCCTCGGCTCGATCGCCTGCCCGTGTTCGTCCGCGCCGGCACGATCCTGCCCCGCCAGCCCCTGGTCCAGAGCACGAGCGAAACCCCGAACGGCCCGCTGCGGCTCGACGTCTATCCCGGCGCGGATTGCCAGGGCACGCTCTACGAGGATGACGGCCGCACGCTGGCGTACACCCGCCGCGGCTATTTTCGCCAGACGGTGCGCTGCACGATCACGCCGACCGGCCTGTCGATCGACTTCGCCACGCCCGAGGGTGGGTTCAAGCCTTGGTGGAAGACCATCGCGGTTACCGTCCACGGTCGGACCGGCACCGGCGTTGCCAACTTCAAGGGCAAGTCATTGGCAGTCGCCCTAAACGCGGAAGCTGGCACAGCGACCTTCGTCGTACCAACAACAACAACCGGTAGCGTGTTGCTAACTGAATAAAGCAAATCGGCCCCGAGCCTTGGCTTTTTAACAGTGACGAGTTTGCATCGTTTAATCTAAAGTCGATGCAGACTCGATCATGATGAAATGCAGAGACGACGGCTTCGTCTTTTTGTAGATAAGCTGAAACGCTTGCTATCGAACACCACCAACCAGTCCGCTCTCATGTGCCATCATTGGAAACAGCGCGGATTGGTTGGAGAGCGAATCCCTGCATCTGGTCATTCGCTTGGCTTGGAGTGTATTGATGCAAGCTACCCCGAGGTAACGTTGGTCAGGCCTGACTAAAACGGTTCTTGCGATCATCGACGGACGCATAATGCGATGGGTCGAAGCGACGGGTCAGGCGGGAGCAACGCCATCTGCATTCACGAGGTCTGCGCCAACCAGCGTACCGATCAGACGAACCCGCTTCTCGACCAGATCGACCGGCGTCCGATGAAGCTCAAGCTGATAGCGGCCACCCAGATCACGCCGCAGATAGAACGCGCCGCCATCACGCAGCAGCGTGCCGGTCTCGTCGACCCTGGAACCGATTATCGTCACACACTGATCCTCTTGTCGGGCATATGCCGCCAACCTGGAGCGGCGTTCCTTGCATTTCGTAATGATTGAAACAAGATAACGCCTGCTCCACACGAGAATATGCGGTCAGCAAGGCATATGCACAATTACTCGCGCTGGTCGGAATCGTGAATGCCTCACGTTGCTGCTCGCACCTCGTCCGGAAGACGGATAGATCGCCAGATACGTCGTATGAATCAGCGCGCCGCTCATGGCCGGGCGCGTCAGCCCGATCGCTGCCGCAACGCAAGGGTCGACTGGGGTATCGAGAACAGGTCGGCTAACGGCTTCTGCATTCAGACGCGGGAAACGCAAAATAATATGCTCGCGGAGACGAGCCCACCATCGTCCCGAAGCCGATATTGGACGTCCTTGGGCAGAATCTATGGCCTCGTCTACGTCGCCCGCAACCGGAAAGTGTCGCAACGGCTTCCGTCAAACGACAATTCCGACAAAGTCCCGCTGGTTGCAGATGCCGGCATCGCGCATACATCCCCACGACTGCTATAGGTTGCGCGCCGCCTCCCGCCCGGACTTGGGCTCAACTTCCCGAAAAGGACATCGATCATGGCCATCAACGATGTTCTCGCCGACAAGCTCGGCTTCGGTGCCGCACCGCTCGGCAACATGTTCCGCGACATCCCACAGGACGAGGCGCTGGCGACGGTCCAGGCGGCCTGGGATGACGGTATCCGCTATTACGACAACGCACCATTCTATGGCGCCGGTCTCGCCGAACTGAGGATGGGCGAGGCGCTCGCGGACAAACCGCGCAACGACTACGTCATCAGCACCAAAGTCGGCCGGGTCATCCTGGACGAATTCGAAGACGTCAGCGCACGGCAGCAGGGCGAAAAAGCCGGCGTGTTCGCGCACGGCCGCGCCAACACCGTGGTCAACGACTATTCCTACGACGCCACGTTGCGCTCGATCGAGGGTAGTCTCGAACGCCTGCGCACCGACCATATCGAGATCGCCTTCGTCCACGACCTTGCCCGCGATTTCTGGGGCGATGAATGGATCGGACGGTTCGAAGAGGCTCGCACGGGAGCTTTCCGCGCACTCGACCGCCTGCGCGACGAAGGCGTGATCAAGGCGTGGGGTCTCGGCGTCAATCTATGCGAACCGATCGAAACGTTGCTTGATCTGGAAGAGCCGCGACCGGACGCGTTTCTACTCGCCGGGCGCTACACCCTACTCGACCATAGCCGCGCGCTCCAGCGTGTCATGCCGTTGGTCGCCGAGCGCAACCTCGGTGTAGTCGTCGGTGGGCCGTACAGTTCGGGCGTGCTCGTCGGCGGCCCCAACTTCGAATATGCCCCAGCCACGCCCGCCATCCTCGACAAAGTAGCTCGGATCAAGACCATAGCGGATCGTCACGGCGTCACTATGAAAGCTGCCGGTCTTCAGTTCTCGCTGGCGAACCCGGCGGTAGCGGCCGTCATTCCTGGCGCGAGCCAGCCAAGCCGGATCGCCGAAGACCGGGCAGCGCTGACAGAAGTCATACCCTCTGCGTTCTGGCACGATCTCCGTCATGCCGGTCTGGTCGATCCCGCGGCGCCTCTTCCGGAAATGACTGACTAACGGGCCATGTTATCTGGATGAGTCGGCTAGTTACATGGCCGCGAACGTCAGCGTCATGATCAAGCCCGGATATGCGTCCGATGCCCTGGCGTCGCTGCCAAGGGCAGCACCAGTATCGCCGTCCCTTCCTGATAGGACGACGCGGCAGGGATCCGGATCGGCAGGTAGAGCGTGGAGCGAACTTTCACGGTCCGATGGTCGCCCGAGGTCGCGTTGCTTGGCCTAGAACGCGGCGAATTGGTATTTTTTTGGTTTTATAATTCAAGATGTAACATTGGCCCTCCAACGGGACTGGATTCTTGCTTTGCAAATCAGTTCCTGGGGGGACCAATGCTCAAATCCATTCTCGCAAGCGGCGCTGCGGTCGCTGCCTTGAGCGCAACGATCGCCGCGCCCGCCTATGCCCAAGCGGCCGACGCCGCCGCAGCGGCCGCAACCGATAAAGCCGCCGCCGCCGCTCCTGCTGCGGCCCCCGAGGAAACCAAAAGCGACATCATCGTCACCGGTTCGACGCGCGCGCAACGCCGCTTCGACGCGTCCTATGCGATCAACGTCCTCTCGCAGGCTGACATCGAGAAGATCGCACCGGTAAACTTTGCCGACCTCATCGGACAGTTGCCGGGCTTCCAGACCGAGATCACCGGCGGCGAAGTGCAGAACATCTACCGTATCCGCGGCCTGCCGAACGACGGCGGCTTCGTCAGTTTCCAGCAGGATGGCTTGCCGCTGTTCCATGAGAATGACGGCGTGTTCTTCCGCGGCGACGCGATCCTGAAGCCCGATCTGATGACCGAGCGAGTCGAAGTCGTTCGCGGCGGTCCCGCCCCCGTCTACGCAAGCTATTCGGGCGCGATCGTCAATGCGATCGAAGTGACGGGACGCGACGAGGTGCGCGGCAAGGCACAGGTCACGGTCGGCGATACCGGGCTCTACCGTGCAGACATCGTCCAGTCGGGGCCCCTCGGCGGCAAGACCTATTACGCGGTCGGCGGGTTCGTTCGCTATCACGATGGCTACCGTGACAACGGCTTTCCGAACGACAAGGGCGGCCAGTTCCGCGCCAACATCAAGCACGACCTGGACAACGGCTCGCTTCGGCTGAGCGTCAACTACGTCAACGATCACAACGTGTTCTATCTACCCATCCCGACCGCCGACCCGCGCAACCCGGCGGTCTCGCTCGATCGCTATATCGACTATTTCTCGGGCACGATGAACTCGCCAGCGCTGCGCAACGTCAACCTGCGCTACCGCGACGGTGCCGGCGTGGTCCAGAATGAGTCGAGCGACCTCGCCGACGGTCGCTATATGCGAATGATCAACATCGGTACGCAATATGATGCCGATTTCGACGGCTGGCTGGTCTCCGCCAAGGCCGGCTTCACGATGGGCAAGCTCGATTTCAACGCGTTCTACTCGACCACCAACCCGGTCGATGCGAACAGCTTTGCAACCGGCTATCGCGCCCGCGCGACAACTGCGTTCGGTCCGGTTGCGTCGCTCGGTTATGTGCTCGCCGGCACCAGCACGGTCTACGATCCCTACGCCGCCTCCGGCCTGGTCGTGCAGGGCCAGTACCGCGACATCCATTCGAAATTCTATTCGAACCAGGTCAACCTGTCGGTCGCCAAGAAGTTCGAGACCGGCTTCGGCAGCCACGATCTAAAGCTCGGCGTGTATGGCAGCCTCTACGGCGAGGATAGCCGGACGATCTATCAGAACTACCTGATCGAGGTGGCGGGCAAGCCACGTACGCTCGACCTGATCGCCTACAACGCCGCCGGAACGCGGATCGGGTCCGTTACGGATAACGGCGTACTCAACTACGCCGCGACGCTGACCCGCGGCAATTCCGATGCGAAGATGATCGCGCTCTTCGCCAACGACACCTGGGAGATACTCCCCGGCCTGCGGTTCGACGCGGGCGTCCGCCACGAGCGCTACAGCTACAAGGGCTATGCCGCGCTGACGGGACAAGCAAATCTTGGCAACGGCGCGACGCTGGCAGACGACACCACGCGTGCGTTTACCGGCAACATTATCAACCAGACGGGCAAGCCGCACGTCACCAACTGGACCGCGGGCGCCAACTACGACTTCAACCGGCATATAGGCGTGTACGGGCGCGCCTCGCATCTCGAGACGCCCCCGAGCGTGCAGACCGTGATGAGCATCAACCCGACCATCCTCACCACGATCGCCGATCAGTACGAAGCCGGGCTGAAGCTGGCGGCAGGCCGTTCGTACCTGTACGTCACGGGCTTCTATACCAATTTCGATCCGCTCAATGCGTCGTTCCTGGCGTTCGACCCGAGCACCGGACGCAACGACGTCAACATTCCCTTCATCGGCGAAGCGCAGGTCAAGGGCATCGAGTTCGACGGATCGCTCGCACTGACATCATGGTTCTCGCTTAACGGCGCGCTGACGATCAGCGATCCCAAATACAAGAACTTCCAGAGCTCGACCGGCGCCGATCCCGTCCAGGCCGAGGGCAAGCAGATCGTTCGCCAGCCGAAGATCTACGGCAACATCCGCCCAAGCTTCGACTTCGATCTCGGCGACAACGCGGTGTCGGTCTATGGTCGCTATACCTATATGGGGAAGCGCTTCGTCGACCTGTACAACAACACCGCACTGCCAGCCTATGGCACGACCGGCGCGGGCGTGACGGTGCGGCATGGCACGTGGCAGGTGCAGGTCGTCGGCGACAATCTGTTCAACGCGCACGGCCTGACCGAAGGCAACACGCGTACCGACCAGTTGAGCGGCCAGGGTAGTTCGGAGGCGATTTACGGCCGTCCGATCTTCGGTCGCAACGTCCGGCTCGTGGTCGGCAAATCCTGGTGAGATACGGCTTGGCCCTTGCCGCGGCGATCGTCGGCTTTGCGTGCGTACCGGCTAGCGCCGAGCCGGTGGTCGCGCAGGCAGTGGCCAAGCCGGTCGGCGACCGCGTCATTGGCGCTTTGTCGCACCAGCTATTCCCGCTGTTCGACGCGATCGGCGGAGATCCGGCGGCTGTCGAGCGGTTGAAAGCGAACCCTGCCGTTGCGGCAATGCTGGCGACCCGCGCCGGGCGGCGGACCGCCTGTGCCGACGACTTGACCTGCATCACGCAGGCGCTGGTCTGGACGCCGTCCGAGTCCGCAACTCTCGCCGAGGCAATCCCGAGGAGCATGTCGTCTGCCGACGACGGCGCCGCGGCGCAGGCCAAGCGCGAGATCGAGGGGATCAACGTCGTTCTCCGCACCTTCGGCCTGGGTCAGGTGCCGCGGTACCCACAGATCGACGGCACGGGGCCGATCGATCCGCTGGAGGCACGCGCACGATTGCAGGCCGCCGACTGGCTGTCGCGCACGCCGCGCGCGCGATCGGCCCAGGCGATCGACCCAAGTATGGACTTCGCACTGTCCTTGCTCGACGTCAGCGACCGAACCGATGCGATCGGCTTCGATCCACTGATCGGAGGCTTGAACGCCGCCGCCGTAAAGCGCGCGCGGTCGCTCGACTGGAAGCGGTGGCGGTTTAGCGCGATGATCGTCACCGGTGTTGGACCCGAGATGCCTGACACCGCGCTCAGCCCGTTCGGCAAATACCATGTCCGCCTCGCTGCGGATCGCTTCGCACGCGGCGACATCGCGCTGATCATCGTGACCGGCGGACGCGCGCATCCTCGTGCCACGCGCTTCACCGAAGCAGAGCAGATGCGCGCGGCGCTGATCGAGCGCTACGGCGTACCGGCAGACGCGATCGTCATCGAACCCTATGCCCGGCACACCACGACCAACCTGCGCAACGCGACCCGCCTGCTTGCCACTCTCGGCGCGCCGCTCGACAAGGACGCGCTGATCGTCTGCAATCCAGGACAGAGCGAGACGATCGCCAGCGCCGCGTTCGCGCAGCGCAACCTGGCCGAACTGGGCTACGTCCCTGGGCAAGTCGGTCGGCGATGGTCGCCAACCGAACTCGAGTTCCGGCCTTCACCACTATCTTTACGGGTCGACCCGCGCGATCCCCTCGACCCCTGATCCCGTCTGGAGCCTGTGATGCGCCCTGCCCTGTTCGCCACGATCGCCGTTCTTGCCGTGACCTGGATGCCCACGTCGGCGCAGGCCTGGGGCGGCACCGCGCACGCCGTCATCGACCGCGCGGCGATCGAGGCGATCCCCGACGATGGCCCGGTCTTCCTGCGACGCCATGTCGACTACATCGCCGGGTCGGCCTCGCTGCCGGACGCGTGGCGTGGGTCGTCCGAAAACTTCTCGAAGATCGAGGAGGATCCGAACCATGGCTGGTTCCGCGAGCAGTTCACCTTCCTGAAGCCGATCCCCCGATCGCGCTACGAATTCGTCATCGCGGTGTTCAAACAGCACGAGAAGATCAAGCACACCGATCCCGCAACCGCCGCACGGACCAACGTACGCTGGACCGGCACGCTCCCCTATGCGGCGATCGAGGCCTATGAGCGGATCGTCGTCTGCATGCGCGATGTCCGCGCTGCGCAGGCGACTGGTAGGGACGCTGCATTCGCCGAGCAGCATTGCGCCTTCGACGTCATCCGCCTCGGGCATTACATCGGCGACGGCGCGCAGCCTCTGCATGACTCGGTCAACAGCGACGGCTGGCGCGGGGCCAATCCCAAGGGGTACACGACCGACCGATCGATCCACGGTCGGTTCGAAAGCCGCTTCGTCGACGGAATGAAACTGACGTCGTCCGACATCACGCCGCGGATCGGGGCGCCAGGCCACCGCGATGGCGACATGTTCGACGCGATCCTCGCCTTTCTCGACAATGCCGGCAACAAGATGGAAAACGTCTACATCCTCGAAAAGCGGAACGGTTTCACCGATTTCGCCGACAAGGATGTGCGTGCGCTCGTCTACACGCAGACGACCGCTGGCGCGGCGATGCTCCGCGACATGCTATGCCGTGCCTGGAGCGAGAGCGCGACCAAACCCGCCGAGATACAACCTTCGCCGATCGATTTCGCGAACCCCCGGTTCAATCCTGAAACGGGCTCGGCGCCCGACTGATCGCAAGCAAACGGGCGATTATGGATGCCGCGTTGGCGTCGGTTTGCAGGGCGACCGCGGACCGTCAGCCCGGTTGTAAGCCGGGCTGCTTCGGATCCACCGCGAATGTCGCCAGCGTCGAGATCGCCCCGCCGGGCCGATCGACCTGGTCCATCACCTTGACCTCGGCGAGCCAGCTATCCGGCGTCACGGTGAAGAGTTGGTAGCCGCGTTGGTTGTTGAGCAGCGCTACGTTCGGATTGTTGTCCAGCGTCTGGGTTTCGCCCGCATAGTGCAGCCCGCCGGTGCCACCCGAGGAAATCGAGGTCGCGAGGAATTCCGTGGCAATCGCAGGGCCGCCGACGTCCTGCGCATCGCGTGGGACAGAGCCGACGACGTGCTGGTGAAGATCGCCGCTGCCGATCACGACGTTGGTCAGGCCGCGCCGAGCAACGCTGTCGACCAGCCGCTGACGGGACAGCGGGTAGCCGTTCCAGTTGTCCTTGCCGACGATGGGCGTCGTGGCGCCGTCCTTGCGCGCATCATAGGGCATGAAGAGAACCTGCTGCGCGATGAAGTTCCAGCGGGCACCGTTGGCCAGTCCCTGGTCGAGCCAGTGCTCCTGTACCGCCCCCAGCATCGTCCGCTCCGGCCGGTCGACGGGAACGCAGGCATCGAGCTCCGCGCGCGGCAGACCGGGGCGCTCGCAAAGCTGATCGCTGCGAGACGAGCGCGTATCGAGAACGTGCATCCGCGCGAGCGTACCGTAATCGAGCCGGCGATAGGCGTGCGCGCCGTTAGCTCCGGGCCGCTGCGCGCGCCGGACGGGTACATGCTCGTACCAGGCTTGCAGCGCCGCCGCCTTGCGGTGGGCGAATATCTCGGGCGGGTTGCCGTCCTTGTCGAATTCGCCCGCCCAATTATCGTCGATCTCGTGGTCGTCGAACGACATGATGAAGGCGACCGCGGCGTGCGCCGCCTGGAGATCGGGATCCGCCTTGTACTGGGCATAGCGGCGGCGATACGCGTCCAGCGTGTAGGTCTCCGCGCCGAGATGCTTGCGCGGGCTGGGCTCGGTACGCGCCGCCATCTCGTAGATATAGTCGCCATAGTGAAAGACCGCGTCGAGGTCGGGCTCACGCGCGACGTGCGCATAGGCGGTGAAGAAGCCGGTCTCGAAATCCTGGCAGCCCAGCATCGCAAGCCGCAACCGGTCTAGCGATGCGCCCGCTGCCGGCGCGGTCCGCGCGGTGCCGATCGGGCTGGCGCCGGCGCCGGCGACGAGGAAGCGGTACCAATAGGGGCGATGCGGCCGCAGCCCGTCGACCTCGACATGGACCGAGTGCGCCAGCGCCGCGTCCGCCACCGCCGCGCCGGTGCGGACGATCTTGCGGAAGCCGGGGTCCTCGGCGACCTCCCAGCGAAGCGGAACGTCGTGCGGCGGCATACCACCATCGGGGGTCTGCGGCTCGGGCGCCAACCGCGTCCAGATGACGAACCCGTCCGGCCACGGCTCGCCCGACGCGATCCCGAGCGTGAACGGATCGCGCGCGAACGTCGTCCGTGCCAGCAGGCGAGGCGCGCCCAATCCTCCCAGCAGCGATAGGGACAGACCGGCCTTGACCAGATTGCGGCGATCGAACTGAATCACGGCGGGCATACTCCCTTGCAGCAGGGCGCGGACTGCACGCCGGACCACGCCCGGCATCGCATCGCACCCTGTCATGCTCGGAAGACGGACCAGCCCGGCGAAACCCGACACGCAAAGCGGCCGGCAACGGTAATGTTAGTGGTCTTCTGCCCTGGCTCCGGGGCGAATGGAGATCGTCTTCGGACCATAAGCGACGTCGACATGATAGGCCGCCTGCACCGCCTGCAGCGCCCGGTCGGTATCGGCGATGTGGAAGCGGCCGCTGATCGGCAGCGCCTGCAAGCCGCGATCCTGCAACAGGATCGGCCGCGCCGAATAGCGCTGCACCTTGCCGATCAGCACGCCGAGCGGGATATCCGACGCTTCGAACCATCCGGACTTCCAATCGGGCGCGCCTTCCGCGATGCGCGGCTGCGCGACGACATGCCCGTCGACGACACGCGCGCCGTCTCCCTTGCGCACCACGAGATTAGCCGCGCCGTCCACGCCGACCTCCACCGCGCCGCGATATACCGACACCGCAGTCCGCGTCGGGCTTTGGCGGTCGACGTTGAACGCGGTGCCCAACACGCGCACCGACGTGGTGCCGCTGGTGACCCGGAACGCCCGGACACCTTCGTGGTGCACATCGAAGAACGCTTCGCCGCGCACCAGCGTCGCGGTGCGTTCCCATGGCAGGATGCGTACGCGAAGCTCGGTATCACTGCTCAGGTCCACCCGCGATCCGTCTGCCAGCACGACCGACCGGGCCTTGCCCTCGCCACTACGATAGGTGCTCGTCGACAGCATCGGCAGGAGCAGGACGATCGCGAGCAGCATCGCGCATGCGGCCGCCGCCAACCGGGGGGCCGTGGCCCACCGTCTGCGGATTCGAAGGTCTGGTTCGGGCGGAGCGTGAGCGGTGATCGGTGCTAGCTTGGCCTGACCGAGCGCTTCGACCAGCGCGTCCGATTGCCACAGCGCCTGGAGATCCGCAAAAACCTCGCGGTGGCGCGGCGACGCCGCCATCCAGGCATCGAAGTTCGGCCCCGCCGCCGCATCGAACGCAGGTTGGTTAAGCCGGTCGATCCAGCCAGCCGCCTCTTCCGCGATCTGGTTCTCGCGGCTCATCGCTCGCCGCCACGCATGACCGCGTTCCCCGGCATCGCCTTATGCAGGTCGGCAAGACCGCGGGTAATATGCTTTTCGACTGCCTTCGGGCTCAATCCCAGGTCCCTTGCTATCGCGGCACAGCTTTGCCCCTGCAATCGACGGCGGACAAGTACGTCGCGGCGCAGTGGTGGCATCGCCGCCAAGGCGTCGTTGAGGATCGCAAGCTCCTGACGGCCGACGAGCACCCGATCGGGCAACGGCGCCTGGCTGGCGGGCTCCTCCTCGCGTTCGGCGACGTATCTCTTGTCGCGGCGGTGATGATCGACCAGTAGGTTCGCGGCGATCCGAAAGCCCAACGCATAGATGCTCACCAGCTTTTGCAGGCGGCTTTGGTGCACCAGCCTCGACAGCGTCTCTTGCACGACATCCTCGGCGACGTCCGCGCGGTTCGTGCGCGCCCGCACATACCGGTTCAGCGTGGCGGCGATCGCACGCCAGTCCTCGGCCGGGGGTTCGCCCGCGAGTGTCTCGATGTGATGCGGCGACGCGGGCATGGACTATCCGGGATGTTCGTCCCGGCCATCTAGACTCCGTTTGTGACAATCTCGGACAGCATCATGAAGAGCGTGCGGACCAAGTATATTCAGAGGTTCGGACGCCTTGGTTAAGGCAACGATAGCCGCGCCGACATGTCATATAAATGAAACCAAATACTTTGTCGGGTTCTACGCGTATTTGTCGTCTTCCCCTCAAGCCATCCGGGGGAAACCATGTTCAACAAGCTCCGACTTTCAAATCTTCTGTTAAGCTCTGTCGCGTCATTGGCTTGCATTGCCACGCCGGCAACAGCACAAAGCGCGCAGTCTGCGCCGCGCCAGTTCACGTTCGACGTGCCGGCGCAGAGTCTCGGCGACGCACTACTGGCGTTTTCCCGGCGGACGGGGCTGCAACTGGCGTCCTCGCCAGCGCTGTTGAAAGGCGCGCGCAGCCAGCGCGTGCGCGGGCGGATGACCGCCGAGGCAGCACTCGAGCGGCTTACCGCGGGTAGCGCCCTCGACGGCAGGATCGTCGGCGGCACGGTGACGGTCGTGCGGCGCATGCCCTATGCCACGGCGGGGGCGAACACCCCTGCCGTGGCCTTCGGCTCTGCGGAGACACAGACGGCGACCGTACCGGTCTCGCTGGGTGAACGATCAACGGATGGCAGTACGGACATCGTCGTCACCGGGTACCGCGAGAGCATAGCCAAGGCGCAGCAGCTCAAGAAAGCCGCGACCGGTTCGCAGGACGTGATCCTGGCGCAGGACATCGCCGCATTTCCCGACCAGAACCTCGCGGAAGCGCTGCAACGCATTCCCGGCGTCGCGATCACGCGCGACAGCGGCGAAGGTCGTCAGATCTCGCTACGTGGCCTCGGCGCAGATTTTACGCGAACCCAGCTGAACGGCATGGAGGTACTCACCAACACCTCGTCGGGGCTCGACAGCCGGTCATCGGTCAGCCGCTCCCGCTCGTTCGACTACAGCATCTTCGCGTCCGAACTGTTCAACAAGGTCGTCGTCGAGAAATCCTATGCGGCCGAACAGGACGAGGGCGGCATCGGCGGCACCGTCGGGCTGCACACCGCCAAGCCCTTCGACTTCAACGGCCTTACCGTCGTGGCATCCGCCAAGGGGCAGTCGAACCAATATACCAAGACCGTCACGCCGCGGCTGGTCGGCCTCATCTCGGACCGGTGGGGCGATTTCGGGGTCCTCGCATCGGTGGCGTACAGCACCGCGGACACGGTCGAATTCGGCTATCGCAACTGGAACTGGTCGCAACTCAATTTCGGTGCCGCCAACGTCGGTCCGGGCGTCTCCGCGGCGGACCGGGCGGTGCTGGTCGGTGCGACCGGCGCCAACCGCGCATGGAACAGCCGCGCGCAGACCTATGCGACATTCTTCAACAAACGCGAACGCCTCGGCCTCACTACCGCGCTGCAATATCACCCGAACGACCGGACCGATCTGACTCTCGACGTCCTGTACGGCAGATTGACCAACGATCGCCGATCGGGCGTGATCGGGGCCGCGGGCACCAATGGTGTCGCCGCCAACAACGTCACCGGGACGCAGGTGCTGACCGGGGTGAGCTTCGACGAGTATAACGACATCGTCGGCGCGGCATTCGATCACGTCGACATGCGCACGGAATCGAAGGTTACGCGGGATCAGACGACTTTCTGGCAGGCCGCGCTGAACGGGCACACCGATCTGACTAGCAACCTTACCGTCAACTTTCTCGGCGGCTGGTCGCGATCGACGTTCAATTCGCACTATGCGCAGGTATATCTGGAGGCGGTCGACAAGAGCTATGCGTTCAGCGGCCTGAACACGGGATCGCCGCGAACCAGCTACGGCTTCGACATCGCCGATGCGTCGCAGTGGGATCTTCAAGGCCTGGAAACCCGCGCCGATCGCATCCGCAGCGAATTCTACAACAGCAAGGCGGAACTCGCCTGGACGGTCGGCTCGGGTTCGACGATCAAGGCGGGGGGCGGGTTCAAGCGCTTCACCAACGGCGGCTGGCAGCGCAAGGTGGCACCGAGCTACGAGGGCAAGCCCGGCGTGCCCGACGTCCCCACCAGCGTGCTGTCGGACAGCAGCCTGGCCCCCTATGTCATCGGCGACGTCGCGGGCACCTACGCGCTGCTGGGCCAGAGCTTGACCGTCGACGAGCGCAACACCGTCGCAGGCACCGCGTATGACCTGATCGAACAAACCTACGGCGCCTATCTGCAATACGACCTCGAAACGCAGCTCGGCAGCGTCGGCCTCCGCGCCAATCTGGGTGTGCGCTACTATCATACCGATCTCGGATCATCGGGTACCGCGCTGGTCGGCAGCGCGCTGGTTCCGGTCAACGTGACCAACCGTTACGACGGCTTCCTGCCCGCGGCCAACCTGGCGTTCGACCTCAGCCGGTCGCTTGTCTTTCGCATCAGCGGCAACCGCAATTTGAGCCGCCCCGCGCTCAGCGACATGCGCGCGGCAGGTACGCTGAACCTCGCCTCGTTCGGCGGTACGATCGCCGCGGGCAACCCCAACCTCGCACCGTTCATCGCCGATTCCGTCGAGGGGTCACTTGAATATTACGACGGCAAGCGCGGTTCGCTGGCGATCGGCGCGTTCTACAAGCACATGGACTCGTACATAACGTCGGAGACGCGATTGGTCGCGTACAACAGCACGGGGTATCCATCGTCACTACTGCCCGTCGGCGTCGACCCGTCGGTGCTGGTGAACTACACGCGGCCGATCAACGGTCCCGGCGCGTCGATCAAGGGCATCGAGATCGCCGCAAAACGGGACTTCGACTTCCTCCCCGCGCCGTTCGACAGGCTCGGCTTGCTCGGCAACGTCACCCTCGCCGAGGGATCGACCGATGTGTTCTACTCCGGCGTCGCGGTTCGCCTGCCGTTGCCGACGCTCTCGAAATTCTCGTCCAACGCGACGCTGTATTACGATACCGATCGCTGGGGCGTGCGAGGCTCCGTGGCGACCCGCTCGCGCTATCGCTGGGGCGACGGTGGCAACGGCAATATCGGCGAGTACATCAAGGGCACGACGAACCTGGACGCATCCGCCTATGTCAACGTCACGCGCCAGTTCAAGCTGTCACTGGACGTGATCAACATCACCGACGAACCGATCGTCCAATATGCGGACGGCACCGCCAAGCGGGTGATGACCAACACGGTAAGCGGGCGGACCGTGGCGTTTGGCGGGACGATGAGGTTCTAGCTCGGAGCGACAGCGGGCAAGTTTGGCGGAGACCTTAGATCTTCGTCGAGGCGTCGCAAAACCTGTCCGTCCTCGCAGACCATAATATCGGGGCGATCTGCTTGGATAGGGTCTCGAGCGCCGGCTTGTACCCTAGAAATGCCGCAGTATTTCGTTCCCTTGCTTGCCAGGGAGCGTCAACGCGGTCTCGCCCAGCGCGATCTTCGCCTTGCAGCGGGTCATTGCGTTGCCACCTTTGAGGACCGCCTTGACGAATTCGGCACGCGGCAGGCCGGAACGCTCGGCCGCCTTGTCGATCACGGTACCATCGACCTTGAAGGTATTGCCGAGAGGTTTGGCGGGAGGGTCACCATCGGTTTCCAGCAGCACGCGGGCGACGAGCGCGCTGCGACGCGCAGCGATATCCGGGGGTATCCGGCCCAGTGGCTCGGTGCCGTCCACGAAGAAGTCGTCGCACGCTTTCCAATCGTGACCACGGAGCAGCCGTGCCTTGTCCAGTCGCAAGGTCGCGATCTTGGCCAGCAGTTCATGCGGCGCGCGGTTCGAACCGGCGACGTAGCGATCGGACAATAGCCTGAACATGGTGTCGGCGAACGTTCTCGGATCGGTCGCGGTGTCGCGGGCCACCATCCAGTCAGCATGCAATTGTCCGTACAGCTTGGCATTTCCGCTGCGTATCTTCGCCATGGTCAGGTCGGTGCCGCCGAGCTGGGCAAGAACTGGATCGAGCGTTATCGCCGGACTAGCGTAGGCGGACGCCGATACGGTCGACGACGCTGGGGAGCGCGGCGATGTATCCGTGTCGTAGACCGCGCGCAGGATGAAGAACGCTACCGCACAAATGGCCCACACGGTTCGCCAGCTTAGCGTGAAGCGGGGCGCACGTTCCCAGAGCCCTACGCGGTACCAGTCCAGCTCCCGCTCCAAGCTCGGATGATGCGTGCGGATCTCGCGAAGGAGCCGCCATATCGTCGATCGGCGGACACCCCATCCTCTGCGGCTGGTTTCGGTGGCCGGCCTGCGCAACTCACGCCAAGCCCGATGCAGCGGATGCCTCCGGTTCTGCAACTCGGTCGCGAACGCGAGGGCATCCCGACGTTCGACGACTGCGGCGATCGCCGGCGACTGATCGATCCGCCCCCGACCAGCCAACCAGCCGAAATGCTCGATGACCTGCGTCAGGACCGGATCGGACCGTAACGGTGCCGACGCGATCACCTCGGCGAACCAGCGTTCCGCGTCGGCGTAGAATTTCAGTTCCTCCAAGCGTTCGTCCGCGAGCAGAGCGCGGACATGCTCGGCCAAGGTCGCAGCCGTGGGACGATCGAGCGCCGCCCCCTCCCGTTCGTCACCCGGAAACAGGATGGCGAGCACCGCATCGTAATGCCCCTGCATCGCTGCATCTTGGGTGTGTGCCGCGTCGCCTGCGGGGTGATCTGGCTGGTCGCCTGCGGATCGGAGTGACCCGGTGGACGTCGCGTTGACGCTATTATCAACGTCGCCCTCGAACCATTCGTCATAGCCGTCAGCAAAGTTCAGGTCTGCCTCTGGCTCGCCGGTAGAACCGATCTCGTCGCCCTCATCCAGCAGACCGCTTCGAGCCTGCGCGATCGCGGCGTCGCGGGCGTCGCGAAGCGCGCTGTAGCGCTCCGGGTCGTCGTCGATATCGAAAGTCTTCAGTACGCCTGCATAGGCCTTGCGGATTGCCGACGTGTCGACGGTCGGCGCCAGATCCAGTGTCCGCCAGATGCCCTGCAGCTCGGTCACAGGTAGCGGTCGCCTTCGAGGTCGTTCAGCGCGGCATCGAACTGGGCCCGCGCGGGGTCGATAATCCGCGGGTCTTGCGTCGCCAGTGCCGCTTCGAACTGCGTGATCCACGTCCCGATCAAGTCGCGTCGGTCGCCGATGAACGCTTCGTAGCAGCGCGACGCGCGGGCGAGGACTGCCCGATTGTGGCTTTCGTCGCGGGGATGGCGCTTCAGCGCGGCGAGCACGTCGCGCCGCGCCGCGATCTCGGCTTTGTCCGGCGCGTCTTCGTCGTCGACGATTACGAGATTGCGCTGCGTGCCCGATAGCGGCACGGCGACGTCAACCTCCAGCAGGCCACTGGTATCGTAGCTGAAGCGCACCTCGATACCGACTTCGCCGGCACGCCCCGCCGGCACCGGCATCCGGACCGTGCCAAGCTTGACGTTGCCCTGCACCTCGCGCGCTTCGCCCTGATAGATCTGGATCTCCAGTTGGCGCTGATTGTCGGCGATCGTCTGATACCAGCCGACCCGGCTCGCGGGGATCGGCGTGTTGCGTTCGATAATCGGCGAAAAAATGCCATGACGGAACCCGCCGCGTCCGTCCGCCACGCTGTGGTCGATGCCGAGGGTATAGGGGCAGACGTCGGTCATGCGGATTTCGTCGAGCGCGGCATCGCGAGCCTTGAGCCCGGCCTGCACCGCGGCGCCCAGCGCGACCGCGTGATCGGGATGGACCGCCGCGCTCGGAAACCGCCCGAACATCCGCGTGATCGTCCGCCGAACGGCCGGCATCCGTGTCGATCCGCCGACCAGGATCACTTCGCTCAGCGAGTCGACGCGGATGTCGCTGTCGCGCAGCGATCGCAGCACGGGCTCGCGCAGGCGCGCGAGCAACGGCGCGGCCTGCGCCTCGAATTCGCTGGTGGTAATGGTGGTCGAGAAATCCCGGCCCAGCGCAGTCACGGTAAACGGTGCTTCCTCGGCCTCGGTGAGCCTGCGACGACACCGTTCAGCGGCGGCGCGGAGCAGTTCGCGCAGCATCACCGGATCGATCGCGGCCAGCGCGCCGTCCGGGTCGATCCGCCGCTTCGCCAGATCGATCACCGTTTCGTTGAAGTCCTCGCCGCCCAACCGGTTGTCGCCAGCCGATGCGCGGACCTCCATCACCCCATCGAACATCTCGACGATCGAGACGTCGAACGTCCCGCCCCCCAGATCGAACACCAGGAACGGCTCCCTTTCCTCGCGGGTCTGGATTCCGTAGGCAAGCGCGGCCGCGGTCGGCTCGTTGATCAGCCGTTCGACCTTCAGCCCCGCAAGTTCGCCCGCCCGGCGCGTCGCCTTGCGCTGGCGGTCGTTGAAATAGGCCGGAACGGTAATGACCGCACCGGTCACAGGCTCACCCAGGAACGTCTCGGCATCGATCTTCAGGCTAGACAGCACGACCGCCGACAGATCCTCGGCCGTGAAAACGGTCGCGCCAAGCTGCACGGTCTGCCGCGTCCCCATGTAGCGCTTGAAGGCGGTCGCCGTGGCATTGGGATGCGTCGACTGTCGATCGCGGGCCGCCATGCCGACGATCACTGATCCGTCCTCGGCGACGCTGACCGCGGAAGGGGTCAACGTATCACCCAGCGCATTGGGGATGAGTTCGGCCCGCCCATCGCGCCAGATCGCGATCGCGCTGTTGGTCGTACCCAGATCGATACCGACGATCATCCTGCTCACGCTCCCTAATTCCTGGCAATTCGATAAGGGCTGGACCCGAAGACCGTCAAATGTTCAGACAGGGGTGACCGAACGGCAAAGCCCCGGCTGCCTGACGGTTACGCCCCTAGCGGCAGGGATAGGCTTTCTGAATCGCCGGAAGCAGCGTGTAAGCGGGGGGAGCGAGCCACTTTACCCGCGGCTGGCGCAGATAGTCGGCGGCGCCTGCGATCAGCGCCATGTCGGCATCGTCGAGGGTTGGGTGATCGCTTGGCGCGCCGCAAATGGCGCCCGCGCGCGCGAGCGCCGCGCGTCCCTCTAGAACCAGTCCCGCAAATTCCGAGGCTCCATTGGTTTCCGCCTCGGTGGGCGCGATCGGCCAAGTGAGCAGTTCGACCGTCAACCGGTGGCGCCGCGTCGCGGTCCAGTCCTGATGCCGCATCACCTTCGCAAACGCGGCAGCCCGCTGCATCAGCCCCGCACGCGTGTCGAGCGAACGGTCGACAGGCGCGACGCTGTAGAACCGCACCCCGAAGTAGGCCGCGATCATTACGACCGCGATCGTCGCTGGTGCCCATTTGACGATACTACGCCGGAGTGGGCTTTTACCGGCTTCTCGCTGGATGCGGGTGACGAGTTCGGTTTCGACATGGTCGACGACCGGCGCGTAATAGTCTGGCGTATCCGCGCGAATAGCCGCGAAGTCGTTCGTCACGACCTCGGTTGCCACGTTGGCATCCAACCCGCGCTGCAACAGATCGTAGACGACCTTGTTACGCGCCGCCTCGAAACTGCCTCGGGCCTTCAGTTGTGCGTTCTTCTCCTGCGTATCGAGGAACCCCTCAAACTGAAGCACCTCCTGCCCCAGACGCAGCAGATCGTCGTAGATAGTCTCGGCCATTTCCACCCCAGTGATCGCTTCGCCATCATCTGGTAGCGCTCGCTGGCGCGGATTGGCCGCACATCGTCACCTTGGCAAGTGGACCGATCGACGGCAGCCTGAAAGGCAGCACGATCTCCAATCGAAACACCTTCTCGATGCAGACAGGCGATGTGGGACGTAGTGCGCAGAGACCTGCTATTTCAGGACATGCCGAGTATGCGCTCGTCACTCCCAATCCCATAACAGCTACAACTCCTCCCAGGTTCACCGCTACGAACTACCACGTCTTCGGTCCGTGCATCAGGACGCTGAAAAGGCATACTGAACAGACTTTGCCTCGTCCGCCGCAAGATAATTGCACCCATGCGGAGCACCCGCGCCGACGATCCCGTCATTGGCGCCGAGCACCGCCGCGCGAAGCCACCCGATCCTGTCGGCGACGTGACGTTCGCGGTGCGACGACAGCGCGCCCATGTCAGGCGATTTCGAGCATGTTCTCGACCTTCACCGCGCCGGGTGCCGCCCAGGCCGTGCGCTCGGCAACCATCCGGTCATGCGGGGAATCGACCGAGCCGGTGAGCCGCACGGTGCCGCCGTCGACCGATACCTTGATCGTGTCGCCGTCGAAGAACCACGAGCGGTGCAGCGCGGTGCGGATGTCGTTGCTAACGTCGGTCACGTCGACGCGCGGTTTGAGCGTGATGTGGTTGATCACGCCGACGACGCCGGCGAGCGGTCGCACCGCCGCCTCGGCCGCGTCCTTCTGGAAATGCCAGCGCACTTCGCCGCGCAAGCTGACCCAGCCGTCCTCGACCTGCGCCTTGATGCTGTCGTGCGGCACGGTGGTATCCCAGGAAAGCCGCTCGACGATCGCGCTGGCGATCGCCTCGTCGCCACGCTTGAAGCGGTCTTCCAGCTGCACCTCGATCTCCTCGGCTACCGCCTTGACGCCATCGACGCGCCCCGCGGCGCGTTCGGCAGCGTATTTCGCGGCGTAGCTGCCGGCGTGGCCGCTCAGCGTGACGACGCCATTGTTCGCAGTGACGCCGATATGCCCGGCGGGGACGCTCGGATCCCAGTTGAGTTCGGCGAGCACGGCTTTCTGCAATCTGGCGTCGTGGGACATGACACTCTCCTGAAGACAGCGCGGAGAGGCCCGAGCCGATGACCGCACCCTATCGCCGCAAGCGGTTACCAACAGCGTCGGGAACTACGCAGCCCGCGCTTATGCGTAGTTCCCGATAGTTTCCCGAACCCGCCCGAACGCCGACAGCTTGGTGAAAGAGGGAGACCGCGCATGACCTATTCGACCCTGATGGTGCATCTCGACGGCGGCCGCGCCAACGCGACGTTGCTCGACGTCGCCGCGACGCTCGCCGACCAGTACGGCGCCGCGGTGATCGGCATCGCCGCGTGCCAGCCAGTGCCGATCGGTACGTGCGACGGGTATCTCGGCGGCGAATATGCGGTGATCGAGCGCGATATCGTCACCGACGAACTCGCCCGCGCCAAGACCGAGTTTTACGCACACGAGCGCCTCGCGAAGCACGTGCTCGAATGGCGATCGATCCCGACGCTCGCCAACATCGCGCACGTCGTCGCGGAGAATGCGCGGTCCGCCGATCTGGTCATCACCAGCGCAGGTCCCGGGTTTGCCGACCGCGCGACGCATGCCGACACCGGCGACCTCATCCTGCGCGCGGGCCGCCCGGTGCTGGTCGTTCCCGACGGCGCCGCCACCGCCACCTTCTCGACGATCATGATTGCGTGGACCGACACGCGCGAATGCCGGCGCGCGATCAGTGATGCGCTGCCGATGCTCCATGCCGCCGACCGCGTCGTGATCGTCGAGGTCACGATCGACGCGATCGACGCGCGGGAACCGATCGACGACGTCACCGCCTGGCTCGCCCGCCACGGCGTCGATGCGGACAAGGTCGTCGCGCGCATGAAGGGCACCAGCATCGACACGCTCGCCGGCATCGCGAACGACGTCGAGGCCGACCTCGTCGTCGCGGGCGCCTATGGACATAGCCGAATCCGCGAATGGGCGTTCGGCGGCGTCACCCGCGACCTGCTGCTGCGCGACCGGCGCTGCACGTTGTTGTCGCACTGAGCCATGACGGTCCGCGCTTTCCGCAAGTATATCGATCCGGTCGCGGCAGCGAACCGAAGAGTAGTCGTCGGCGCCACGATCCTGTCGGCGATCGCAATTGTCGAAGGACTATTAGCATATAGCAGGTCTTTGGCTTAACATGCGTCATGTTCCGAACGAGGGTATCGTATCATTGCCCCCCCCGGATTGGACCAATGTGTCGAACAAGGCCGGCGTCTCAATGACTTGCCTCTGCGCTCCCCGAGCCACCGCACCGCCCGCATGATCGCGTCGCAGTCGCCGCACGATACCGACCCCCAGGCAGTGGCGCGCGGCGATGCGGCGCTGGCGGAGGAACTGGGGCTGCTGATCGACGGCGCTACGACCTATGCGATCTACACGCTCGATCCCCATGGCCGCGTGACGATCTGGAATCGTGGTGCCGAACGGATCAAGGGCTGGGCCGAGGCAGAGATCATCGGCCGCGATTTCGCGATCTTCTACCCCGCCGACGATATCGCCGCGGGCAAACCCGCAGCCGACCTCGCCCACGCGCACTGCGATGGCCGGATCGAGGAGGAAAGCTGGCGAGTCCGCAAGGACGGCTCCGAATTTCTCGCGCACGTCACGATCACCGCGCTCCACGACGACGCCGGCGCGCTGCGGGGGTTCGGCAAGGTGATCCGTGACATCACGCATGAGAAGGCGGCCGAGGCCGCGATCGTGCGGCGCGAACACCACCTCCGTTCGATCCTCAACACCGTCCCCGACGCGATGATCGTGATGAACGAGAACGGCATCGTCGCCTCGTTCAGCGCCGCCGCAGAACTCGTCTTCGGCTATGCGGCGAGCGACGTGATCGGCCAGAACGTCGCGATGCTGATGCCGCAGATTGAAGCGCGCGACCACGACGCGCACCTGCGCAAATACCGCCACACCGGCGAGCGCCACGTGATCGGCAACGTCCGGCTCGAACGCGCGATGCGTAAAGGCGGCGAGACGTTCCCGATCGAACTGGCGGTCGGCGAGGCGTCGATCGCGGGCGAACGCATCTTCACCGGCTTCATCCGCGATCTCACCAACCGCCACGCTACGGAACGTCGGCTGCAGGAGTTGCAGTCCGAACTCGTCCATGTCTCCCGCGTCAGCGCGATGGGCACGATGGCCTCGACGCTGGCGCACGAGATCAACCAGCCGCTGACCGCGATCGCCAATTATCTCGAGGCAACACGGGCGATGATCGGGGACAGCGACGACCCGGTGTTGGCCCCGCTGCTGGCCGACATAGCGGAAGCATTGGAGTTGGCAGCGGCGCAATCGCTGAGGGCGGGCACGATCGTCCGCCGGCTGCGCGCATTCGTTGATGGCGGCGATACCGGGTTTCGCGACGAACGTCTGGACCTGCTCGTCGAGGAAGCGACCAGCCTTGGCCTGCTCGGTGCGCGCGAGGCTGGGATCACCGTCGTCAACACGGCTTCGCCGAGCCCGGTCATGGTCCGCGTCGACCGCATCCAGATCCAGCAGGTGCTGGTCAACCTCATCCGCAACGCGATCCATGCGATGGCCGCGTCGCCCGTCCGGACGCTGTCGATTGCCACCGCGCCTGAGCGTGAGGGCTGGATGCAGATCACCGTCGCCGACACTGGGGCCGGTATCGACGCCGACGTCCGCGCGCGTCTGTTCGAAGCGTTCGCGACCACCAAGGAGGACGGCATGGGGCTCGGCCTGTCGATCTGCCGGACGATCGTCGAGGCACATGGAGGGCGGATCTGGGCGGACGGCGTCGCGAACGGCGGCACCGCGTTCCACTTCACCGTGCCGCTTGCCGCCCTCTCGGAAGTAGGCGAACCCCATGACTGACATTTCGCGCACGGTGCATATCGTCGACGACGACGAGGCGATCCGCCAGTCGGTCGGCTTCCTGCTGCGCAAGGCGGGATATGCGGTCGAGACCTATCCGGCGGGCACGCACTTCCTGAAGTCCGTGACGCGCGAGACACGCGGCTGCGTACTGCTCGACGTCCGCATGCCCGATCTCGATGGCCTGGAGGTGCAGGCACGCCTCGCGCAAAGCGGCATCGCGCTGCCGGTGATCATGCTGACCGGTCACGGCGACGTCACACTTGCCGTCCGAGCGATCAAGGCCGGCGCTATCGAGTTTCTCGAAAAACCGTTCGAGCGCAGCGTCTTGCTCGCCGCGATCGAGATAGCACTGGCGCACGCGGCACGGTCCAACCGCGAGCATCTCGCCGCCGCGGACGCGCTCGTCCGGCTTGCCGCCCTCACCCCGCGCGAACGCGACGTGCTCGACGGCATGGTGCTGGGTCGCCCCAACAAGCTGATCGCCTACGACCTCGACATCGCCACCCGCACCGTCGAAGTCCACCGCGCCAATCTAATGGAAAAGCTTGCCGCACGCAGCTTGTCCGACGTCCTGCGCGTCGCGTTCTCCGCAGGCCTTGGCGAGGCCGTCGAGCCGGTCTGACACCTCGCTTTCTACGTACAGACGCGCGCACCCGTGGATGTCATCTAGGGTTCCGAGAGGGACCGCCCGATGACCGACCAACCTACCCAATTCCGTGACGGCATCGCCGTGTCGCTGGTCGACGGCGACCCAGCGATCCGTCGCGCTCGTCAGATCATGCTACTGTCCGAACGCTACGACGTACGCTCCTACGCGACCGGCGCAGCGCTGCTAGCCGACCCGCGTTCGCGCGACGTGTCGTGCATCGTCGTCGATGTCGACGAGATCGGCAGCAGCGGCATGGACACGCTCCACGCGATGCGTGCGTCGGGCTGGCGCGGCAAGGCCATCCTGCTCGACGATGGGATCTCCCCACCCGCGCTGGTCCAAGCCGCCGAGCGCCACGGCGACCATATTCTCGACCGCGCCACCGGCGACGCCTCCCTTCTCGCTGCGATCGCCGCTTCGATCGATCGCGGCTGGGCCGACTGGAATGCCGAGGGATGAACTGCGAGGACACCGTATCTGAAGGAATGGGTACAAGCTCAGCATGAAGCCCATTCCTATAGCGTCACCGCGCTAGCAGGCGAGCTTCAGCGTCAGGCGCGGCCGTGGTGTCGCATGCCGGAGGATCGGCGGCGTGACCGTACGATCCGGTCGAAAGATCCGCCGCGGGATCGTGGCCACTGGCTCTACGGCCAAGTGCGGCAGCGTCGCGGCGAGCGTGTCGAGCGTCTCGCCATACAGACGTGCGAGCGTCTCATGCGCAACCCGCGCGCATGGCCCGGCGGCGGCATCGGCCATCGCTTGCGTGGCATTCAGGCGGCGCTGGAAATAGAGCATTTCTGTGTGGATAGCGTTCATCACGAACTCCCCGCCGGCTTGCCCCGCTGCCGCACGATGCGGGTGCCGATGGGCTGATCCGTATCAAGACGATAGCGCGATCGGGCGACGGCGTCGGGACTCGGAAAGCACGTACATCGCGAAGTTGGTCAGGCGAGCGCGGCAGCATGGAGCGCGATCTGCACGTCCTCCTGCGAAGGAAGTATGCGGATCTCAAGACCCGGAACCCAGCTTAAACCTTCACGGATTGCCCGGCCGGTAGACGCGTCGTTCTCCCCGATGCCCCCCGTCAGCACGAGAATGTCGGCGCCCCCGAGCGATGCGATCATCGCCGCGATCTGCTTGCATACCGAGCGCTCGAACATGCGGAGGGCGAGGTCTGCGTCGTCGATGCTGGAACCGCGCAGGACCCGCATGTCCCCGGACAGCCCGGATACGCCCGCCATCCCCGATGCGTGATCGACCAGTCTTGCCAGCGCGGTCACGTCCAGTCCGGTCTCGCGCAGCAGATACAGCAGTACGCCCGGATCGATATCGCCCGTCCGCGTCGCCATCATCACGCCGCCGGACGGGGTCAGCCCCATGCTGGTGTCGATCGACCGCCCATCGCGCACGGCGCTAACGCTCGCACCGTTTCCGAGATGCGCTATCACCAGCCCTGCGGGCATGTCGTCGCCGAGTTGCCGGACGATCGACTCGCAGGACAGTCCGTGAAAGCCGTAGCGCCGCACGCCGGTTGCCTGGTATTCGCGCGGGATCGGCAGCGTCCGGGCGATGTCGGGCATGCCCGCATGGAACGCCGTGTCGAAACACGCGACCTGGGGGACGCGCGGATAGTGCGCCTCCGCGGCCCGGATCAGCGCCAGTGATACAGGCTCGTGCAGCGGCGCGAACGCACATGCCGCCTCCAGATCCGCCAACACCGCATCGTCGATCCGGCAATGCGCGTCGCGGTGCGGGCCACCGTGGACGATCCGGTGACCGATCACCGTGGGCGTCGGCCACCCCTTCAGCGCGGTCTCGATCGTGTCGAAGAAGCGCGCTTGATCGTCGCCATCATCGTCGTGCGTCTCGATCGTCCCACCGACCAGCAGGACCGGCTCGGTCTCCACCGCGTACAGCCCATATTTCAGCGACGACGAACCGCTGTTCAGCGCGAGAACTACGCCCCCCCCTACCGCGACCATTGCCAGTCACGCACCTCCGGCAGATCGTCGCCCTGTTCGGCGATATACAGTTTGTGCCGCTCCATCGTCGTCCAATACCGCGCCGTCTCGCGCGGTACCCGGTCCCGCAGCCGCGGGATCCGTTCGATCGCATCCAGCGCCAGCCGGTACCGGTCGAGATCGTTCAGCACGACCATGTCGAACGGCGTCGTCGTCGTCCCCATCTCCTTGTACCCGCGCACATGGATATTGGCGTGATTGGCGCGCCGGTACGTCAGCTTGTGGATCATTGCCGGATAGCCGTGGAACGCGAAGATCACCGGCTTGTCCGCCGTGAACATCGCGTCGAACTCGCGCTCGTCCAGTCCGTGCGAATGTTCGGAGCGTGGCTGCAACACCATCAGATCGACCACGTTGACCACCCGGATGCGGATATCGGGCACGTACGCACGCAACATCGTCACCGCCGCCAGCGTCTCCAGCGTCGGCACGTCGCCAGCGCACGCCATCACCACGTCGGGGTCCGCATCGTCACCAGCCCACGCCCAGATCCCCGCACCCGCGGTGCAATGCCGCACCGCCGCGTCGATTCCGAGCCATTGCCATTCGGGCTGCTTCCCCGCGACGATCACGTTCACATACCCACGACTGCGCAGGCAGTGATCGCCGACCGACAACAGGCAGTTCGCATCGGGCGGGAGGTAAATCCGCGCGACGTCCGCGGTCTTGTTCGCGACGTCATCGATGAACCCCGGATCCTGGTGCGACAGCCCGTTGTGATCCTGCCGCCAGACATGCGACGTCAGCAGGTAGTTGAGCGACGCGATCGGCCGCCGCCACGGGATCGCCTTGGTCACCTTCAGCCACTTGGCATGCTGGTTGACCATCGAATCGACGATGTGGACGAACGCCTCGTAACACGAGAACAGCCCGTGCCGCCCGGTCAGCAGATACCCCTCGAGCCAGCCCTGGCAGAGATGCTCGCTCAGCACCTCCATCACGCGCCCGTCGGGCCCGAGATGCTCGTCGACCGCCTCGACCTCCGCCATCCACACCTTGCCCGACACATCGTACACATCGGCAAGCCGGTTCGACGCGGTCTCGTCGGGGCCGAACAGCCGAAAGTTCACCGTCGCCAGATTGAGCTTCATCACATCGCGCAGATACTGTCCGAGCACCCGGGTCGCCTCCGCCTTGACCCTACCCGGCGTCTCCACCGGCACCGCAAAGCTGCGGAAATCGGGCAGCGACAACGGCACCATCAGCTCGCCGCCATTGGCATGCGGGTTCGATCCCATCCGCCGATGCCCCGTCGGCGCGAGCGAGGCATACTCCTCCAGGAACTTGCCGTTCGCGTCGAACAACTCCTCCGGCCGGTAACTCCGCATCCACGCCTCGAGCTGGCGCAGATGCTCGGGATCCTTGAAGTCCGCGATCGGCACCTGATGCGCGCGCCACGTGCCCTCGACCGGCTTGCCATCGACGAACTTCGGCCCGGTCCAGCCCTTCGGCGTGCGGAACACGATCATCGGCCAGCGCGGGCGTTCGGGCGTCACGCCCTCGACACGCGCCGCCGCCTGGATCGCATGGATTCGCGCCAACGCCTTGTCGAGCGCCGCGGCGAGCTGCTGGTGGACCGCCGCCGGATCGCTGCCGCCGACATAATAGGGCTCGTGCCCATAGCCGCGCAGCAACGCGTCGAGCTCATGCCCGTCGATCCGCGCAAGGATCGTCGGGTTGGCGATCTTGAAGCCGTTGAGGTGCAGGATCGGCAACACCGCACCGTCGCGCGCGGGATTGAGGAACTTGTTCGAGTGCCAGCTCGCCGCCAGCGCGCCGGTCTCCGCCTCGCCATCGCCGACCACGCACGCGACGATCAGGTCGGGATTGTCGAACGCCGCACCATATGCGTGCGCCAGCGAATACCCGAGCTCGCCGCCTTCGTGGATCGATCCCGGCGTCTCGGGCGCGACATGGCTCGGGATACCGCCCGGCCACGAGAATTGCCGGAACAGCCGGTGCATGCCGCTGCGGCTCCGCTCGATCGCCGGGTAGCGCTCGGTATACGAGCCCTCCAGATACGTGTTCGCGACCAGCCCCGGCCCGCCATGCCCCGGCCCGATGATGTTGATCATGTCGAGGTCATGCTCGACGATCAGCCGGTTGAGATGGACGTACAGGAAGTTCAGCCCCGGCGTCGTTCCCCAATGCCCGAGCAGCCGCGGCTTGACGTCGGCGATCGCCAGCGGCCGATCGAGCAACGCGTTGTCGCGCAGGTAGATCTGCCCGACTGACAGGTAGTTCGCCGCTCGCCAATAGGCGTCCATCCGCCGCAGCATGTCGGGAGACAGCGGGTGCGTCTTGGTCAGCGTCAGCGTTGCAATATCGGCCATGTTCAGCTCCCGAAGTCGAGGACGACGCGCGACGCGACCTGGCCATGTTGGAGCCGGTCGAAGATGTCGTTGATCGCCGACAAGGGCTGCACTTCGATGTCGGCCTTCACCTTGCCATCCGCGGCAAAGGCGAGCGCCTCGGCCATGTCCTTGCGCGTCCCGACGAACGATCCGCGCACCGTGATGCACTGCGCCACGACGTCGAACAGGGGCATCGGAAAGTCACCCGGCGGCAAGCCGACGAGCACGCACGTCCCCTTGCGCCGCGTCATCGCCACGCCCTGATTGAACGCGGTCAGCGACGGCGCGGTGATCAGCACGCCGTGTGCCCCGCCCCCCGTCCCGTCCTTCAGCGCCGCGATCGCATCCGGCTTGCGCGCGTCGATCAACAGTTCCGCGCCCAACGCCTTGGCATGGGCGAGCTTGCCTTCGTCGACATCGACGGCAGCGACCCGCAACCCCATCGCCTTGGCGTACTGCACCGCCAGATGCCCCAGCCCGCCGACGCCCGAGATCGCGATCCACTCGCCCGGCTTCGCGCCCGTTTCCTTGATGCCCTTGTAGGTGGTGATGCCCGCGCAGATGATCGGCGCCGCCTCGATCGCGGACAGGCCTGCGGGAATATGCGCGACGTAGTTCGGGTCGGCGAGGATATATTCCGCGAACCCGCCATTGCGCGTGTACCCGCCGAACTCCGCCTCGGCGCACACGGTTTCCCAGGCGGACAGGCAGTATTCGCAATGCCCGCACGCGGAGTATAGCCATGGCACCCCAACCCGGTCGCCAAGCTTGACGATCGTCACTCCGGCGCCGACCTCGACGACGATGCCGATACCCTCGTGGCCGGGAATGAAGGGTGGCGAAGGCTTGACCGGCCAGTCGCCATGCGCGGCATGCAGGTCGGTGTGGCACACCCCGCATGCTTCGGTCTTGACGACGATCTGTCCGGGCCCTGCGACCGGTACCGGCCATTCGCGCAAGGTCAGGGGTTTGCCGAACGCCTCGACGACGGCGGCTTGCATCATACGGGTCATGGACTGTCCTTGAAGATGCGAAGAACTCAACGCGCCATTCGCGCGACGAGCTTGGGATCGGCCAGCAAGGCCTCGTCCCCGAATGCGATCTGCGCACAGGTCCGCCGTGCCTGGACTGCAACCTCGCGCAGATACTGGTCCGCAAACCGCGCGCTTAGCCCCGGCACGATGTGCGCAAACCGGCGATGCTCCTGCGACCGCATCCCGAACGCGTGCACCAGATACTGATCGAAGACGCTGTTGAGCCCTTGTGCCTGTCCCTGTTCGTCGAGCCAGACCTTGCTCGCCGCCGATGTCGAGAAGCTCACCAGACGCTTGCCGCCGAGCAGGTCGGTCCGCACCCGCCCCTGCAACGACTCCGGCTGGACGCCGGCACCGAACACGCGCTCGACATAGCCCTTCAGCATCGCCGGCGGCGTCCCGAACCAGATCGGATAGACCAGCACGAACACATCGCAGCCGGCGATCGCGTCAACCTCGGCCAGCACGTCCGCCTCATATACCGCGGCGACGTTGGTCGGCCGCTCCGCCGCCTTCAGCACGGGATCGAACCCGATCGCATACAGGTCGCGCAGCACGACCGCCTGCCCCGCTACGCGCACCGCGCCGCAATAGGCGCCCGCGATCGCATGGTTGAAGCTCGACGGATCGGGATGACACAGGATCACCGCATGTCGGCTGGCTGTCGTGCCTCGCTCGTCAACTACCATCGTTTCGTCCTTGCCAAATCGTCATGACCGAGGTCGGCCGAAGCCAATGGCGGCGGTGTCTCACACGGTATCTGGTCAGGGGGTTTATCCGCCGACATCCCTCAAGGTGACCCTCGGGAACTACGCAGATCGTCAACGCGGCGGCGGTTCGTGTTTTGCGCGTGGCCGAAACCAGCATCTAGATCATGCGAGGACAGTCCGTGTTACTTCATCGCGCGCGCGCTGAAGTCGCCCCTTCCAAACCCGGGAATCCGTCGAGATTTACGTGATTAGTATTTAACCACCTGATAAACCGCCAATAATACTAGAAACTTTTGAACGAACTGGCTGGTTTGGCGCGTGGGATCAACAGATCATGGGCCACTCCGGCCCGACTGTGTGGCCCATGAAGAATGGGGCTTATTATGACACAGCAGCGTAGTTTTCCACGATTTACCGGGCTCGGTGCTGTCGGCGTGATCTCCCTATCGCTCGCGGCATGCGTAAATCCGTCGGCGAAGATCGCCACCTCGCTCGAGGGCTATGGCTTCCAGCCGGCGCAATCGCAGTGCGTCGGCGACCGGCTCGAGGCGAACCTGTCGCTTGGCCAGCTCCAACAGCTCGGTCGCGCGGCCAAGGCGTCGCGTGAAGGCGACACCACGCCGGGCCGCCTGACGGTCAGCGACTTCGTTCGCGTGTCGGGTCAGGTCAAGGATCCCAAGGTACCGCTCGAGGTCGGCAAGGCCGCTGCTGCGTGCGGCATCCTGACCGACCCCGCATCACCACTCTAATCCGGAACCGCGGCATCGGGGCCAAGGCGCACCCAAGGCACACGGCGCCGCGCACCGGCAGACGTCAGGCCCCGTAGAGGGTTTCAAGGGACACACACATGCAAGACGTAACCTATGCGGGCGATACGGTGGTATCGAACACCCGCGATTTCGGGGCGCAAGCCTGGAGCTATGTCGAGATCTGGACACCCCGGATCATCGCGGCGCTGATCATCCTCGTCATCGGCTGGGCGGTTGCCCGCGCCGTGAAGTGGGGTGTCGCCAAGCTCGTCAACAAGACGCCGCTCGCGATCCACGCCAACGAGCCGAACGCAAACCCGCGCAACCCGACGACGATCGGCGCGCAGGTCGGTGATGCCGCCTATTGGGTGGTCCTCCTGATCGCGCTGTTCCTCGCGACGCAGCCACTGGGGCTGACCGGCGCAACCGGTCCGCTCGGCGACATGCTGCAGGGCTTCGGCACGGCCATCCCGCGGATCATCGGCGCAGCGCTGATCTTCTTCCTCGGCTATGTTCTCGCCAAGGTAGCCAAGAAGGCGGTCGAGGCGGTCATCACGGCCAGCCATGTCGAGCGCTTCTCGACGCATGTCGGTGCGACCAAGCCGAGCGATCCGACCATGATGCCGCGTACCATCGGTGGCATCGTGTTCGCGCTGATCATCATCCCGGTCTCGATCGCGGCGCTCGACACGCTCAACATCGCGGCGATCTCGCAGCCGGCAACCGCCATGCTGCGCATCATCCTCGACGCCATCCCGCACGTCATCGCCGCCGGCATGATCCTGGCCGTCGCCTATGTCATCGCCAAGTTCGCGTCGCGTCTGTTGACGCAGTTTCTGGCAACGACCGGCTTCGACCGGACGATCGGGTCGATCGGCATCTTCGGCAACACGGAAAACCGCGAGCTCGGCACTACCGGCCAGTCGACCGGTCCGTCGTTCGTACCGTCGAAGACGGTCGGCACCGGCGCGTTCGTTGCGATCCTGATCTTCGGCCTGATGGAAGCGTTCCGGCAGCTGAACTTCGCGTATGGCTCGCAGATCATGGCCGAGGTGCTGACGCTGTTCGGGCAGGTCGTGTTCGGTGCGATCATCATCTTCGCATCGGTCGTCATCGCCCGCTTCGTGGCGCACGCCATCGAGCGTAACGGCAACCAGGGCACGCGCGTTGCCGCCCCCGTCGTGCGGATTGCAATCATCGTGCTCGGCACCGCGATCGGCCTCCGCTTCATGGGTCTGGCCGACGACATCATCAACCTGGCGTTCGGGTTGCTGCTCGGTGCGATCGCCGTCGCCTTTGCCCTGGCATTCGGCCTGGGTGGTCGCGATGCGGCAGGGAATGCCGTCAAGCGGATGCTCGACGGTGCCAAGTCGACCGATGACCGCGCCGATCGCGCGATCGACGGCGACCGTACGGCGACGTCCGGCACGGCATCGACGGACCGTCCCTCGGACAGCGATTTCGCCCGTAGCGACACCCGTCAGGACGACCGTGGCGACATGCGGGACCCGACCGACCGCCCCCTGATCTGACCTTTCCCTCCCTCGCAAATCAAAGGAAACTCTCATGAACACCGATACCCTCAACGGCGCAGCCACCAACGTCAGTGGTAAGCTCAAGGAAACGCTTGGCGGCGCGATCGGCGACACATCGCTGCAGAGCGAAGGCGCCGCGGACCAGCTTGGCGGCACGATCCAGAAGACCGTTGGCCAGGCCAAGGATGTCGTCGAGGACAATATCCGCCCGCTGCTCGACTATGTCCGCCAGTTCTCGAAGGAGCGCCCCTTCACCGCGGCCGCCGTGGCCGGCGTGCTCGGGATCGCGGTCATCAATACCCTGCGCGGCAAGTAAGCCGCCAGAGACGCCGCTTCTCAACGGCGGGTGGGGCAGCGATTGCTGTGCCCTGCCCGCCACCCCAAAGACCGACGGGCGCTCATCGATGCACCCCATGCTAGGCACGAACGACATGGCCGACAGTCCACACCTCCAGCGCGCGTCGACCATCGGTACGCCCGCTGGTCAGGCGCCCCGTCCCCGCCGTATCGCTACCGCGCGACGGCTGGCCGCAGAAGTCATCGGCACGTTCTGGCTGGTCCTGGGTGGTTGCGGCGCTGCGGTTCTTGCCGCGGGCACGGGCGTTCCCGGCACGATCGGCATGGCAGGCGTGGCGCTGGCGTTCGGCCTCACCGTCTTCACCATGGCGTTTGCCGTCGGCTTCATCTCGGGCGGCCACTTCAATCCGGCCGTCAGCGTCGGCTTGACGGTCGCCGGCCGCTTTCCCGCTCGCGACCTCCCGGGCTACGTCATCGCGCAGGTTATCGGCGGCATATTGGGCAGCGCGGCACTGGCTGCACTGGCATCAGGTACCGCAGGGTTCGACCTGGTCGCCAGCGGGTTCGCCGCGAATGGTTACGGCGTGCATTCGCCGGGCGGATACAGCGCGGCAACCGCGTTCCTTTCGGAGGCACTGCTGACCGCCGGTTTCCTGACGGTAATCCTTGGCGCGACCGACGAGCGCTCTCCGGCAGCGTTCGCGCCGCTGTCGATCGGTCTGGCGTTGACGCTGATCCATCTCATCTCGATCCCGATCGATAATACGTCGGTGAACCCGGCGCGCAGCACGGGTCCGGCGTTGTTCGTCGGCGGGTGGGCGCTGTCGCAGCTCTGGCTTTTCTGGATCGCACCACTGAGCGGCGCCGCCGTAGCTGGCCTTCTCGGTCGCTGGCTGTTCGCGCATACCGATGAAGATCAATCGCCTGGCCCGATCGGCGACACCCCGGTCGAACTGATGGTCGGCGACGACCGCAATACTGCACCGCGTGAAGGATAATCAGCTCCGCAGCCACCGGAATGGTAAGCAGTAATTCACGCATTCAACAACAACACATCACTCTGAGCATCAATACAAGAACCGGTCTGGGAGCATATCATAGTTAATGCCATCAAGATCGGCTTAAGTAACTAACACTGACCTTTCGACTCATCTGTCGTACAGATTGCGCGCCGATATACGGTCTCTTTAGTATCAAAATGGGGCGCTCGTGGTATGACGGATTTTTCACTCCATCTATCGATCAACTTGAGCGTATCTTCGTGACGACGAGGAACGACCATGACGAACGACTGCCTGGATATCTTCACACGACCCCACCAGACCCTCGCGAGCACCGTGTGGCATGCGCCAGATCGCATGACGCGGCTCGAATGCTCGATCGAGTCGCACCCCGCCCCAGCCATCGTCTGCGGCTTGCGGGACCTGCGCTACGTCATGGTCAATCGTAGTTTCCTCGCGCTCACCGATAGCGCGGACGAGGATTGGCTGAGACGCTCTATGTACGAGCGCAACATCCTCGAGGGCGTCGCGAACTACGCGGCGGTGAAGCGCGCGCTCGTCGACGCGCAGACGATCCCGCAGACCCGGGCCAGCTTGGCGATGCCTGACGGCACAAGCCGGCCCGTGATCGTTACCGGCCAGCCCGTCACCGTCGCCGGCCAGCCGTGCATGCTGTTTACGCTGACGGATATCGACGCATGGCAGCAGACCGAACGCCATTACGATCAACTCCGAACAAGCGTCGAAACCGCGTTCGCGACGTCGACGGCGTGCATGATGATCGTCGATCCGGCCGACAATTTCGTGACCGTCGCGAATGACAGTTTCTGTTCTCTGATCGGGTATTCGCGGAGTGACCTGTCCGGTCGATCGACCGACGACATCGAGATCTGGCCATCGGGAATTGCATCGGGCTTCGTGCGTACCAAGTGCGGGCAACGTCTCGAATGCCAGATTTCCGAAGCCACGATCATGATCGCCGACAAGGCCTACGCGCTCTGGACCTTTCAGGACGTCACCAATCGTCGGATCGACGAGCGCAATCTGGCCGCCGCGATCGAGGCGACGATCGCGGAATCCAAATGGCTCAGCCACGCAATCCTGGACAATCTTGCGCTGCAGTCCGAACCACCGCGAGCCGTTACGCCATCGGGCCTGAACGACCTGACCGCGCGCGAACGCGACGTGCTCGCACTGATTTGCGAGGGCATGGACGACAAGACGATGGCGCGCACATTGAACGTCAGCGGCAACACCGTTCGCAACCATGTCGCGCGCGTCTACAGCAAGATCGGCGTCAATCGCAGGGTGGCCGCGGCGGCCTGGGCGCGTGCCCGCGGGTTCGGCGATGGGGCCGATCGCAAGACGCTGCTGCCAAGCCCCGTCCCGGTCGTGACGCTACAGCCCTGATCGGCATTGGCCTGATCGATGACGCCGCTGATATTGATCGAACCAAGCAGGATCCGCCTGTCCGACAGTATCCGTGCGAGATGTCGAAAATACTATCGGGTTGATACAACCCGATCTGTTGCCGTCATTCGGATCACGTTAAATCACGGGACTTAACCAGACCCGGATGGAGAATGGGTGCTCATGAGTGATGATACCGGTGATTTTGCCGACAAGGCCAGAGTCTCGGTTGCGGAGGCGATCTTCAAGCTCACCGGGTCAGCCCCGTCCGAGGCTGACGTCGATGCCAAGGCCGCTCGTATCACGAAAACTTCACTGGCGGTCGGCCGCACTCGTCGCACCGGCACCATCCACCTCAAACACTGAACATGAGAGAGACCAAGTATGAAGAACGTATTTGCACTGGCACTACTTGCTGCAGGCCTGGCACTGACGGGATGTCACACGGTGAACGGCGTCGGCAAGGATGTGAAGTCCGCTGGAACGGCCGTCTCCAACGCCTCGGGTGAAAGCGGCAAGAAAAAGTAGCGTTAGGAGAGTTGGAGCGACGGGATCAGATCGTCGCTCCTGAACCTTTCACTCGCCCCGACGCTCAACGCGGTTGAGAACACCGATAGCTTGGCGCCGACCCGCTGGTGGCTGACGCCGGGTGCAGCATTGTCGCTCATCGCGATCGACGGTTGGGCATCTTCGCATCCAGCGCGGCGCGCCTACTTCCAGCCGACCTGACCGCGCAGGCGTTTCAGATGCTCGCCACCGTCGCAGTTTCTCACCGGGCGTTTTCAGGTGGATTGAACGACGACTGGCGCTGGGCGATCGTCGATCTCTCATGACCTGACGCGCTGGCGGATGCGCGGCGTCAGGCATGTTCCAGGATCTGCTCGGCGAGTTTTCTGCCAGACAACCACGCGCTCTCGATCCGAGGCCCCAACAGCCAGTCTCCCGCTGCACCGATCCGCTCGGTGGCATTCCACAATGACCCAAGATCGGTTCCTGAAGTGCGAGCGTAGCGCCAGCGATGGCCGGTACGAACGATCGGCATCGACAATCCAACCGGACTGTGCGCGGCCAAAGCCGCCTCCAACCGATCGACCACGGCCTCGACCGAGTCTTCCAGATGCGCGCTCGACCAGTCCGCCGTCGCCTGGACCACCCAGGATTCCAGGCCGCTTCGTCCTGGCTTCGCGCTGTTGCGTGCAGCCCAGCCGATGATCCCGACATCTTTCAGCACGTCATGCGGGATAGCCAGTGGTGTCTCGAACGCGAACATCGCCGTCCAGCATGGCGCTGACCGACACGCCAGCGCCTCGCTCGCCATCGCCGGGTCATGCGGCGCCAGCAACGGCGCAGCCTGTTCCGCGGGCGTCGCGATGACGACGGCGTCGAACGATGCGTCAGTGCCATCCGGATCGACTGTCCATCCCGCTGCGGTCCCGCGAACCGCCGTGACGCGGCAATTCCAGCGGACGTCCGCCTGCGCCGCGAGATGCTTGACGATGGCGTTCATGCCGGGCGTGCCGACCCATGCATCGGACCCGGCAGCAGGCCAGCGCGCGACCACGCCAGCCGCCTCCCATGCATGCATCGCCGCGCGAAAAGCCGGGTCGCGCATCGTCAGATACTGCGCCCCGTGATCGAACGCGACCTCGCCCATCGGCGTGTCGATACGCCGCGTCGCCATGCGTCCACCGGCACCGCGTCCCTTGTCGAACAGCGTTACCGCACAGCCATCCTGCTGGAGCCGCGCGGCACAGGAAAGCCCGGCGATACCGGCACCTACGATCGCAACCTTCACGCACTTCTCCGATCCGACGATACCGCAACAATCATGCTCCGGTATCGAACTCATGGCGATCTACTACGCTGGAAATCCAGCCGGCGATCAACCGGTTGGCAGCAGGACCGTGTAGATCGCATGGATCACGCCATTGGTGCACGCGATATCGGCGATGACCACGCGTGCGCCGTTGGTTTGCGGATTCGCCTCGCCACGTCGCAGGCCATATCGCGACCGACCTCCCGGCCAGCTTCCTCGACCAAGGATTATTCGACGGCCCAGTCGAATACCCCGTCGTCACCGACGCAGGCAATCCCGACCTGAAGCCGGTCTCGGCGTACCGGCCAACGCGACGTACCATCGCTCACGCGTCGAACGCGAAGGGCGCCCGACGGTCAATCTGGAAGACGCAGTACCGTTCTCCGCCGACGCCAAGCTGTTCTACGAAAAGCACGGAATCAACGCTTCGGTGTCGTACCAGTACCAGTCGAAGTTCGTGTCGTCGCAGTGCAGTTACATCGACACGCTGGCGATCAAGCGGACGCCATACCATGAACTAGCAGCAAGCATATCCTACGACATTCTTCCAAAAATCACCGTCTATGCCCAAGGCTCGAACCTGCTGGACTCGGCAACAAAACGCTTCTCGACCTAGAGCAACGCCCCTGCCTTCTACGACAATACGGGCCGCGCCTTCTTTGATGTGCGTTACCCGGTCGCCCGGTCCTTGGCGTCGGCCCAATTCATCGCATAGGCGTCGTCGCCGGTGCCATGCGACATAGGCTCTAAGAAACCTAGGCAGGCGTTGATCGCGACGCGTCGAGAGCCAACCCGCCTTGCCTTAGGATGTCGATCTCGACCTGAGGCATCAGCGGATGCACGTACCCGCCGCCGCGTTCAGGTTGCAAGCGACGCTTCGCGAAGCAGAACTCGCGCCGACCGGGTGGCCACCTACTCCGACGTCGGGACGAAGTACGCGGTCATCATCGGCAATCCAGCGGGACGGCAGCGCTTCGGTCGTGGATTGAGGCGCACCCTTGTTCAGGCCCGGGAGCACCTAGCCTTCCTGCGGCCCCCGGGTCCAGCTTGGCTGTCCTGCCTCATGCCCATGCCAGCTCTCAGTCGCGCGGAGCGCGGGCGATCACGCCTTGGGCTAAACGAAGACGGGCCTTCCAGATCTTGACCGACGGATGCCCCGAGGCGAGTCCGGCAAGCCGCCCTTCGATCTGGGCGACCTCTCGCTTGGCTGCATCAAGCTCGTTCGCTGTCGGTGCAGGCTGGATATTGGCGCGCGCGTGTGCGCCGGTGCGTCCCTTGCTCTTGGTCATGGACACCGCGATGGCCTCAGATGCCAAGTGCCGTCAATGGGAGACGGCATCGAGGACGCCACGTGTCGCGACACGACCCAACGGCTGACGCTCAGAAGGCCCCACCTCGTTCCAAACTTCGAACGCCCATTCATATCCAATGCGCGGGTCGAAGCTCCCACCATGGTGACAACTACCGCACAACCTGTCTAATTCCGGAGTAATCACAGGGAAAAGCTATCGCCCTTATACTTCAATTCGAGATACCTGCCCTGAATTGCGATTTCATCAAGCGTGCTCTGCCCAAGTAGGTCGTTTGCACGCGCGAGCTCTGCGTCGATAAGCTGCAGACCGTTGACCAAGTGATCGTCCGGCATACGGCCATCGGCATGCGCCACACGCCGCGCGGAGATGGGAACTATACGCCAACTGTCCACTAAAGCGGGCATCTCCACGGCAACCAGCTTCCGCACAGATGCCGCCGCAGGGCTGCGAGGATCGAGCTGACCGAGGCGCGGCGCCAGGTCACCCAACCGACGACTTATTGCATCGGCACGCTGAAGCGCGAGTGGCGGCATGCCACGACGTTGTGCAGCAAGCCAGATAACGGCTTGCTCGGCCAAGCTGGGAAGTGTGGCCTCTGCCAACGCTTCCCGTCCTGGTACACGCGGATCGGCGCGTAAGAGGACTGCCGTCATCAACAGCAGCAATAGCGCCGATGCGACCGCGAGAGCGACACTCGCTGGGGCAAGTAGAGCCAGCATCGCCCAGACGAGCAGCGAGGCCGTGGCGGCGGCGACCAATCGAACGATCAGGCGCTTCTGGCGCCGTGTCCTCGCCTCGCGTTCCCGGCGCGCTTGCTCGCGTCCTTCAGGAGACAGGCGGCGAAGCAGATCTTCGGCATGGGTAAGCCCTACATCGGCAAACCCAGCCGCGACGTTCCGGGCGCGGTGGACCATCGGTTCATGATGACCGGCATTATCGTTCATTCCCAGACGATGACGGTCTTTCCTAACCTGGTCTAGACCTCTTCGGTGAAGGAGGCGTCTGAACGCTAACGATGGTGGTCGAACCGGTTTCGGACATTCATGTGCCCTTCCCGCCTCCCAACTTCGGCCCAAGTTACGATGTAACGCCAGAACGCCAGTATCAGACCGTGCGTCCCCTCAAGTCCGCCCAATCCTGATGTATGTTTTCGGGAAGCGCCATCTGAGTGGTGAATGTCGACGATTGGGCGGAAGCGGAATGGAGAGGATCACGGACCGAAATCGGCGGCTATGAGCTAGGCGGTTCGCCGATAAAGCCGATCACCCTCGCGTCCGTCCCTTTTAAGTGTTTCACGAGGCATCTAGCTTGTTCTGCGTGGGGCGCTGCGTACCCTCGAAACCCAATGGCCTTCGCGTTCGATTCTGAAATATATGCATCTGTTGCGCCACAGGCCGATTTAGCCGTTTCGAAGATCGACGGCGTGAACGTGCTTTGGGAAGCAGTGCAGCCGCTTACCGCCATTGATACTGCGATGGCGAAAGCGCCGAACGTCGTTGGCCGTTTGGATCTATCCGTCACACGAGGAAACTGAACGAGCGATCGCTTTTGCGCAAGCGCCGTGAAGATCCGTAGCGACGCGAAGTGAGCTCAAGCATAATGGAAGAATTCGAGACGGTCCGCGTTAGGCGTCAAGCAGGCTGCTATCGAACCATACATACTCATATTCCGGCCCGATTAAGACTTTCCAGCCCGGCTGGCAATTCCGCGGCGGGACAGTCGTTGGCAAGAGGATGTGCATGTAGAGGTCGGAAAAATCGTCATGGTCCGACCTGCTGATCGATCTGCGACCTTTACGTAAAGCCATCTACCGGCTGAAGCGCAGCGTCAGCAACGCCGTCCGGGGATCGGGAAAATTCCGGTACCAAGCACCGATCGACGGGTTGTAGACCGACGCGACCTGTTTGCTCGTGTTCAGGACGTTGCGGACCGATAGTGCGACGTCGACATGCGGGTTCGGGGTATTCCACGTGATCTTACCGTTCACATAGGCTTGCCCAGGCGAGCGATCCTGCGGGCGGTTGAGCGCGGAGACGTAATAGGACGACTGGTAATTCGCGTCCGCGGCCAGCCTCAGCGAGCCCGCAGCCGCCAAAGGCAACTCATAGCTCGCGCCACCGGTGACGGTCCATTTGGGCGCGTTGGTCAGGCGGTTGCCATCGGCATTCACCCCTGCCCCGCCGGCGCCCTTATAGTCGTCGAACGTCGCGTGGAGATACCCGCCCGCAAGTTGCACGCTGAAACGATCGGTCAGGGTGGCGCTGTTCTCGATCTCGATGCCCCAGCTATGCGCCTTGCCTGCATTGCCGCGCCGCGATCCCTGATAGACCGGGTCGAAGAACGACACCTGCAAGTCTTGATAGTCGTTGTAGAACACCGCGATGTTGGACCGCAGCGCACGATCGAACAACGTCGCCTTCAGCCCGGTTTCGTAGGTGCTGACCTTCTCCGGCGCGAACGGCAACGTGGCCAGATCGAGCCGCGTCGCACGATTGTCGTACCCACCCGATTTGAAGCCTTGCGAATAGCTGGCATATTGCAGAAGCGCCGAGTTCCATTGCGCCTGCACCGAGGCTTTCGGGGTCAGCGCACGCCACGTCTCGTCCGCCTTCCCCGCGATCGACTGCGCGGTGGGCACGCGTGCGAGGTTGATGACCTTGTTGTCGAACACGAAATCCTTGTGCTCGATCGTGCCACGAAGCCCGCCGGTGACACTGAACACCGACCCGACCCGATACGTCGCCTCGCCAAAGATCGCGTAGGCATCGGTGGTCGTAATATTGTGTGCGCGCAGTCCCGATACGGCAGCCGTCGGCGACGTGCCGAGGCGTGTAAACCCGTCGCGTTCGACGAAGAATCGCTCGTGCAGATAGAACAACCCGCCGGTAAAGGTCAGTGCGCCGTAATCGCCATTCAACTGCACTTCCTGCGTCACGTAGCGATCATTGTAATGGATCAGGTTCTTCTGGATCAGCGCGGACTGGCCGTCATTGTCGTACGAGACCGGGTCGAGGTTGAACCCGCCGACCGCGGTGATCGACTTCACGCTGAGATGTTCGCCGAGCGCATATTTGACCCGAAGAGAGCCCGAACGACCATCAAGATCCTGAAGCGGCTCGACCTCGGAATAGGACGTGCGCTTGTCGAACACGACGCCCGGTTGGTTGACCGGAATATAGCTGCGCGAGTCGGATCGGTCGCGGACGAGGTTGGCCGTCAACAACACGTCGAGATCGGCGTTCGGCGTCCAGCGCAGCTTGCCCCTGAACGAGTCCACGTCGATCCGGTTGACGTCGTGGCCGAGCGTCGGGTCCTTCGTCACGCCGTCGCGACTGTGGTGAATATACGAGAAGCTGGCGGCCAGCGTATCGCTCAGCGGACCGCTGACCAGCGCGCGTGCATCGACCTCGTTCTTGCTGCCATAGCCGATCGCGGCCTTCAGATGCGTTTCCTGGTCCGGATCGCGGGTTATGATCCGCAGCGCGCCGGCGCTCGAATTGCGCCCATAAAGCGTACCCTGCGGCCCGCGCAGCAATTCGATCCGTTCGAGATCGTTGAACTCCACCATCGAACCGATCTGCCGCGGGATATAGACGTCGTCGACATAGACCGCGAGCACCGGCTCTTGGATCGGATCGCTCTCGCCGACGCCGCGCAACGAAAAGGTCTGCGTGGTGTGGCTGATGGAGGTGCGGGGTACGAACAGATTGGGCACCTGTCCTGCCAGATCGCGCACGTCGCGGATGTCGCGATCCTGCGCGAGCTGCCCGCCGAACACGGAGATCGCGATCGGAGTCTTCTGCAGGTCAGTCGAACGGCGCTCGGCAGTGACGATGATCTCGCCGCGATCCGAGGTCTCGGTCTTGTCGGACGTATCGACCGGATCCGTGATCGACGGGCCGCCCGTTGTCTGCGCGCTCGCGGACCATGCCAACCCAAAAGCCATGGTTGCGACGGATATCTTCAGCAAACGCCGTGTAGTACGACCCATCAATGCGACCCCTTATTATGTCGCTGAACTATGGAGTCGATCCGGTATTCGTACGAGTTGCTTTAGGTATCCAGCTTACAACTACCGATTGTTCGCCGATGCATATATGTATCATTGGCCGCTCTTCAGTATATGTCCCCAATCCGTGCATTGAAGGTGGTCGACCATAATGGCCGCACATCCACCTTCGTCGGAATGACCTTTGCCGTCGCGAACCGGTCCGCAACCTGTTGCTGCGAGGCGATCGCCGCATCGGTGACGGGCACTATGCGCGGATCGGAACTACGCTCTCGAAACTGCTGGAGCCAGATCGCTTCGGGAACTCCGGTATCCTTGGCGAGCGCTGTTGCCCAGGCTGCGGGGTTGGCCACCGACCATGCGAAGGTCCGCGCGATCTTGCCGAGATAGTCGCCGATCGCCTCACGCCGCAGCGGATCGGCGAGCGCTGCGGTCGACGCCGCGACGACGTAATTGCCCGACAACCTCCCCTTGCCGGTGGCGAGCACGCGCGCGCCGGTCGACCGGGCGAGACTGCCCTGCACGCCGTAGATCACCCATGCGTCGAGCCGTCCCTGCTGGAACGCGGTCAGCCCGTCCGATGGCGACAGTGCGATCGGCACGACGTCCGCGAACGTGAGGCCTGCCTCGTCCAGCAGGCGCAGCAGAATGTAATGCGAGGTGGTCGCGCGAACATAGCCGATCCGTTTGCCGCGCAAACCCGCCGCATCGCGGATGGTCGAACCGCCCGGCACCAGCACGACCTGATTGTTGACGTCGTACTGCTGCACCGCAATCAGCCGGAACAGCGGGTCCGCGGCGGCGGCGAAGATCGGCGGTATCTCGCTCATCCCGCCGAAGTCGATCGCGCCGGCGTTGATCGCCTCGACGATCTGGTTGCCGCCCGCGAACAGCGCCTTGCTTACCGTATAGGGCGGCGCGGCCTCGCCAGCCTGCGCGAAGAACGAGTCGATCTGGCCCTTGTAGGTGGCGACGCGCAGCGTGACGTCCTTCAGCGCGACCGGTTTGGAACCCCCGCGTCCGCACGCCGACAGGGCCAGCGCACCCCCGATCACCGCGCGGCGGGAAACCAGCGCGCTCAATCGAGCAGGTCCGGCTCTTGCGAGACGATCACATCCCAAGAGGGCTGGAACGCCCACAACGCGCCGACCTCCGTGCCGACCTGCGACGCGGTGTGCCGCGCGACCGCGTCGCTCATCGGCTTGGTCGTGCCAGCCGCCTCGGCGAGCAACTGCGCCTGGCACGCATTCTCCATCGCGAGATAGCGCCAGACCGCCGCCTCGACCGAATGGCCGACCGTCAGGATGCCGTGGTTCTGGAGGATCACCGCCTTCCGATGACCAAGCGCGTGCGCGATCTTCTCGCCCTCGCTCGCGTCGAGCACGACGCCGCTATATTCCTCGAACAGCGCGTGGTCGTCGTAGAAGGCCGCCGAATCCTGTGTCAGCGGATCGAGCAGTCGACCGAGCGACGACCAGGCCTTGCCGTACAGCGAGTGCGAATGCGCCGCCGCGATCACGTCGGGCCGGGCCTTGTGCAGCTCCGAGTGGATAGCGAACGCCGCACGGTTGAGGCGCGCGGGCACGCCCTTGGGGGGCTCGACGACGACGCCTTCGTGGCTGACGAGCATCAGGTGCGACACCTTGATCCGGCCGAAATGCACGCCGAACGGGTTGACCCAGAAATGATCGGGCCATTCGGGATCGCGCACCGTGATGTGCCCCGCGCCGCCCATGTCATAGCCGTTGCGCCCGAACAGCCGGTACGCAGCCGCCAGGCGCTGTTTGCGATACAGCCGCTCGACCGCGGGATCGGCGTGGACCGGGATCACGGACGACCCGAACTCAGGCAACAGCGCCTCGACGATCGCAGTCTCGTTCGGCTCCTTGCGCCGCAGGGGAAGCGGTTTGGTCATCGTCTGTCTCCTCAATAGCCGCGCGCGCGATCCACCACGCCGTCGAGCGGTTGCCCGCGGCGGAAGCGATCGAGATTGGCGGCGAAACTCAGCGAAAGATTACGCCGCGTCTCGGTCGTGTGAACGCTGGTATGCGGCGACAGGCGGACGCGGGGATGCGTGTAGTAACGGTGCCCGGCGGTCAGCGGCTCCGGGTAGGTGACGTCGAGCGTCGCGCGCCCGACCCGCCCCTCGTCGAGCGCGGCGAGCAACGCATCGTCGTCGATCAGGATGCCGCGCGCGATGTTGATCAGGTGAAGGTTCGGCTTGGCCAGCGACAGGAGTTTCGCATCGATCATCCGCTCGGTCTGTGCGGTCGCGGGCGCGGCGAGCACGACGTGGTCGGCCTGCGCGAAGATCGCCGTGGGATCGGCACGCTCGACACCCGCCGCGAGCGGCAGGTCCGAGCGGCGCGTGGCGATCACCCGCATCCCCAGCGCCTGCGCGCGCGGGGCGAGCGCCTCGCCGATCGCGCCGAACCCGATCAGGCCGAGCGTGGTGCCGGCGACGGTCGCGAGCGGTTTCGCCACCCAGTCCTTCCGATCACGGATCCAGATGTCGGGGAGATGTTTCGCCTCCGCCAGGATCGCGGCAAGCGCGAACTCCGCCAGCGCGATCGCCGATGCCCCGCGGGCGGTGGTGACGACCGGCCCCTCGAACAGCCAGTCCGGGTAGAAATCGATGCCCACCGAGACGAGCTGGATCCAGCGCAGATCGAACGGCCAGCCCCTCGGCTGCGCAGGGAACGCATCGCCCGGCCGTCGGAACGGCGCGGCGATCAGGACCTCGGGCCCGTGCGCGAGCCCGGCCGATCCAGGCGCGATGCTGACGATCTCCGCCGCCTGCGTCGAGGCTGCAAAGGCGTCGTTGAAGAGCGCCGGTAACTGGCTAACGACCTGGACACGCGTCACGCGCCACGCTCCGCGAACGCCGCGCGACCGGTGCTGCCCAGCACGACATCGCCCTGCGGCGTATGAATGCGGCCGCACAGCACATCGCGCAGATGCCGTTCCAGCGGGTTGTGTCGCGTCAGCCCTGCATTCCCAGTCACTGCGATCGCCTTCTCGACCGCGGCGATCGCGTTCTCGGTGACGAGGTGCTTGACCAGCCCCGCCTCCAACCCGCTTGTTGCACCCGACGTACCGGCATCGAGCAGCAACCGGTTCTGCAACAACAACCCGTCGATCGTCCCGACCACCTCCTGGAACCGCGGCAAGGTCGACAACGACGCACCGAGATTGGTCGGCTTGCGATCGATCAGCCAGCCGACCAGCCAATCGCGCGCATTCCGTGCGACGGCGTTATAGATCGCCGATGTCAGCACCGCGGACCAGTTGGCGAACGCGGCGGAATAGGGCGGCTGCTTGCCGACCGGCCGGGGCTCCAGCGCCTGATCGAACGGCACTAGAACGTCCTCGAACACGACATCGTGGCTGGCACTCGCGCGCAGCCCGAGATGATCCCAGCTCTCCTCGATCCGGATGCCCGGCGTATCGGCGCGCACCAGCCAGCCGCCGACCAGCGGCTCGGCATCGTCCGAACGCGCCCAGACCACCATCCAGGTCAGCGCGGTCGAGCCGGTCGAGAAGATCTTCCGCCCGTCGAGCCGCCAGCCCTCGGCCGTGCGCCGCGCGATCGTGCCGGGAAGGCCGCCGCGCGCCGGCGTGCCCAGATCCGGCTCTACCCGCAGCGCATTGATCAGCGCACCATCGCGCAACGCCTCGCCGACGACACGCGTCTTTAGCGCCTCCGAGAAACCGGACCGATCGTCGAGCCCGGCATGAAACAGATACTGCATCGTCAGGACGAGCGCGGTCGCCGGTTCGCCGCGAGCGACCGCTGCGATTACGCGCCGCGCCTCCGCCAGATCGCCGCCACCACCGCCAAGCCGACGCGGCGCGGTCAGCGCGAGCAGGCCGTGACGGTGCAGCAACGCGAAGTTCTCGACCGGCAACGTGCCGGCGCGGTCATGCTGTGCGGCGGTTGCAGCGAACGCGGCCGTCACCCCCGGCAGGATCGCATCCAGATCAAGCGTCGGAACCTGTGGCGCAATCGATAGGAGCTGCGCACTCATTGCAGGACCATGCCGGTCAGGTCGTTGACCGGCTTCACGTTAAGACGATCGGTCGCGCACTGCGCAAGGCTGCCGTGCTGCGATCCGGGTCCGGAATTAGGATATACCAAGGTTGCGCTCCTTCCCGCAGCAAGGAGCGCTTCATTTCCCATCGAATCAATGTAGATTGTCTGCTAACGCATATGAGCCTGGCTTCTAGGACCGATCATGGCCGTCAATATTCCCACCGATGTGGTGCGCAGCTTCGTCGCGATCGTCGATGCCGGCTCGATGCTCCGTGCCGCGGACCGCGTGTTCGTCAGCCAGTCTGCGCTCAGCTTGCAGATGAAACGGCTGGAGGAACTGCTCCAGGTCGCACTCTTTCGGCGGGAGGGACGCAGGCTCGTCCTGTCGGTGCAGGGTGAACGGTTCCTGCCGCACGCGCGCGAGTTGCTTGCGGTCAACGACCGGGCTTTGGCGGCGCTTGGCGACGGCAGCCTCGCCGGCCCCGCGCGGATCGGTTTCGTCCAGGATTTCGCGGAGACGTTGTTGTCCGGCGTCTTGTCGGTGTTCGCGTCGAGCAACCCCGACGCCTCGCTCGACGTTCGCGTCGCCGGGTCCGCCGAACTGCTCGATCTGCTCGCGACCGACCGCCTCGACATCGTCCTGTGCTTCGGCGAGGACACCGACAAGGCCGCCGTCGCGACCGCCGACATGCACTGGCTCGGCAATCCGCGCCTGATATCCGCGGCGATCCTGCCCTTGGCGGTGCTCCAGAAGCCATGCCGGTTCCGCGATGCCGCGATCGCCGCGCTGGAGGCGGCGGGCAGGCCCTACCGGATCGTCCTGGAGACGCCGAGCCTGTCCGCCCTGCGCGCGGCGGTGACCGGCGGGATCGGTATAACCTGTCGCACCGACGCCTTGATGGGGCTCGATCCGGAGATCCACGACGGGCTCCCCGCGCTGCCCCGCGTCGCCTATGTCCTGCGTATCAACGAGACGCGTCATCCGGTACTCGACCGGCTCCACGACGTCGTCCTTCGTTCGATCGTCGAATCCGCCAGTGCAGATTGACGCTCTTCACGGCCGCAAAGGCTTTCTTTCCCGGTCGGCTAACCTCCTGAGATCGATGCGGTTTTAGGCCAGTATTTGCAACGCTCATAAGGCTGGCAAGCCATTCTCTATTAAACCAATAGGAATTGAAGACGCATTGAAGGCGCTCCGGAAAACGAGCGTCCGAAAGGCTGTCCATGGCGAAGACGTCCCAACGATCCACCAACCGATCATGGCAGAGCAAGCTCCAGCGTAGCCGCTGGGTATCGCCGATAGCGCTCATGCTGGCATGGGAAGCGGCATCCCGGATCGGCCTGATCCCAACCCGCACGCTGGCGGCGCCTTCGCAGGTGCTGGGCACGCTGTGGGGCATGATCGTTTCGGGTGAATTGCCCGCCAACCTCGCCGTATCGCTCGGTCGTGCGGCGGCGGGCCTCGTGATCGGCGTCAGCCTCGGCATCGTCCTCGCTCTGGTCGCCGGCCTCACCCGCGAGGGCGAAGCGGCGGTTGACTCTCCCGTGCAAATGCTGCGGACATTGCCCGCGCTCGCGCTGTCGCCGCTGTTCATCGTCTGGTTCGGGATCGGCGAGACACCCAAGATCGCGCTGATCGCGTTCGCGACGCTGTTTCCGGTCTATCTCAACCTCTACAACGGCATCCGCGGCGTCGACGTCCGGCTGATCGACGCGGGGCGCAGCTTCGGCCTGTCGCGCGCGCAGATCGTCACCGACATCGTCCTCCCCGCCGCACTGCCGCAACTGCTGGTCGGCTTGCGCTACGCCTTCTCGGTCGCCGTGCTCATCCTCGTGGTCGCCGAACAGATCAACGCGTCGGCGGGTCTCGGCTTCCTGATCAACAACGCGCGCGATTTCATGCGGACCGACATTATCGTCGTCTGCCTGCTCGTCTATGCCGGGCTCGGCCTGCTCGCCGACCAGTCCGTGCGCCTGATCGAAGACCGTGCGCTCGCGTGGCGCCCCAAGCTCGTGGAGGCCTGAACCATGACCATCTCGCACATCATCCCGATGCCGCAGCCAGTCCGACCCGTCGTAAAGCTCACGCGGTTCTCGCGCAGCTTCGGCACCAACACCATCCTCGACAATCTCCATCTCGAGATAGCCCAAGGCGAGTTCGTCGCGCTGCTCGGCCGCTCGGGCTCCGGCAAGACCACGTTGCTGCGGACTCTCGCGGGACTCGATACCGCCGATGCGCAGGACGTGACGATCCCGACCTCTCGCGCCGTCGTGTTCCAGGATGCGCGGTTGCTGCCGTGGAAGCGCGTGTGGCGCAATGTCGGGCTCGGACTGAAGGGCGCGGACGTACGCGACCGCGCAGAGGCGGCGCTACGTGAAGTCGGTCTCGGCCACCGGCTCGACGTCTGGCCGCTGACGCTGTCCGGCGGCGAGGCGCAGCGTGTGGCGCTCGCCCGCGCGCTGGTCCGCGAGCCAAAACTGCTGCTGCTCGACGAGCCGTTTGCAGCACTCGACGCACTGACCCGCGTCAAGATGCACGGTCTCGTGATGGCACTGTGGCGCGCGCACAAGCCTGCCGTGCTGCTGGTGACGCACGACGTCGACGAGGCGATCGCGCTGGCCGACCGGGTACTGGTACTCGATGCCGGGCGGATCGTCGTCGAGGAGCGCATTTCGGTCCCGCGTGGACAGCGAACGGGAATCGCGACGGCGTTGCGCGAGCGGTTGCTGGGATCGCTCGGCGTCGAACGGGACGAGCCCCTGCCCTTCGTGAAGGCCGAATGATGGCGAGCCTCGTACAAGACCGCCCACGCCTCGACCGCTTGCGCGATTTCGTCACCGGAATCGGCACGCTGCTCGACCGCACCCGGGACGAACGCTCGCTGCTCGAGGAAGGCAGCACGGCGCTGGGCAGGCTGGTCGCGCAGGACGACTGGCTGCCCGACGCCTACGCCGCCCCAAACCCGGATCGTTACTCGCAATACCTCCTCCACTGCGACAGCCGCGAACGTTTTTCCGTCGTCAGCTTCGTCTGGGGGCCGGGACAGGCCACGCCGATCCACGACCACCGCGTCTGGGGCCTGGTCGGCGTGCTGCGCGGCGCCGAACTCTCCGAACGGTTCGCGCGCTACCCGGACGGTGGGTTGCACGCAGTCGGCGCGATCGAGCGTCTCGAAGCCGGCGAAGTCGAGGCCGTCTCACCCTCGGTCGGCGACATCCACCGCGTATCGAACGCGTTCGACGACCGCGTGTCGATCAGCATCCACCTCTACGGCAGCAATATCGGCGCGGTCGAACGCGCCACCTATGATGCGGCGGGCACTCCGAAGCGGTTCGTGTCGGGTTATGCCAACGCCGTGCTGCCGAACCTCTGGGACCGTTCGCGAGCCACCGCATGACCACCCCCACCGAGATCCGCACCGCGCTGCTGCTCGGGCACGAAATCGCGCTGCTCGATGTCCGTTACGAAGCCGCGTTCGCCACCGGACACCCGCTGTTCGCCGCCAATCTCGCCTTCGACCGGATTGATCTGGAAGCGACGATCCGCCTCCCGCGCAGGGACGTACCGATCGTCCTGTACGATGACGGCGAAGGCCATGTTCCCGCCGCCGCCGAGGCGCTGACCGCCCTCGGCTACACCCAAATCACCACCCTCGAAGGCGGTCTCGCAAGCTGGCGCGCGGCAGGTTTCGAAGTGTTCGAGGACGTGAACTCCTACTCGAAGGCGTTCGGCGAACTGGTCGAGGCGCGTCGTCACACGCCGTGGTTGGCCGCCGAGGACGTCGCCGCGCTGATCGAAGAAAAGGCCGACATCGCGATCCTCGATGCGCGCCGGTTCGAGGAATATGCGACGATGAACATCCCCGGCTCGACGAGCGTGCCAGGTGCCGAACTCGTGTTGCGCGTCGCCGAGGCGGTGCCCGATCCCGACACGACAATCATCGTCAACTGCGCCGGCCGCACGCGCAGCATCATCGGCACGCAGTCGCTGATCAACGCCGGCATCCCCAACCGCGTCGTCGCGCTGCGCAACGGTACGATCGGCTGGACGCTCGCCGGCCAGTCGCTCGCGCACGGCAGCAATCGCCCTGCGCCGGACGTACGAAAGAGCGACGAGACCGCCGCCATGGCCCGCGCCGTCGCCTACCGCGCGGGTGTAAAACGCCTGACGCCCGCCGAGCTTGCGGTGCTCGAACGCGACACCAGCCGCACGCTCTACCGCTTCGACGTGCGCCGCCCCGACGAATACGCTGCCGGTCACATCGGCGGCTTCCGCTCCTATCCCGGCGGACAGCTGGTGCAGGAAACCGACATCGCCGCGCCCGTCCGCGGCGCGCGGATCGTTCTCGCCGACGACATCGGGCCGCGAGCCGACATGACCGCGTCCTGGCTCGCGCAACTTGGCTGGAAGGTGTTCGTGCTCGATGGCGGGTTCGCCAATAGCACTGGGGGCGACCTCGAAACCGGTCCCGGCAAGACCATCCCGCCGGGCGACCCCGCGCACCGGTACAAGCGCCCCTACGAAGGCACCGACAACGCCGCCGCCGCGATGCAGGCCTATCTCGACTGGGAATACGGCCTGGTCGAACAGCTCGCGCGCGACGGCACGCACGGCTTCTACGTCATCTAATTTCCTCGAATATCACAGGAGACACGTCATGCCCGTCAAGTTCATCGGCTATATCGGTTTCAACGACGCGTCCGAAATCCACGGCGTCGGCAAGGCGCGCGGGCTCGACAAGGCCTATGTCGAGGCCGCCGCGATCGCGCAGGAAAAGGGCGGCTTCGACCGTGTGCTGATCCCGTTCGGTTCCGACAGCCCTGAAAGCCAGATCGTCGCCGCGCACGCCGCCGCGATCACGACCAAGCTCGGTTTCCTGATCGCGCACCGCCCCGGCTTTACCCAGCCGACGCTCGCCGCACGGCAATTGGCGACGCTCGACCACCTCTCGGGCGGACGCGTCGCGGTCCACATCATCACCGGTGGCGCGGACAGCGAAATGGCGCGCGACGGCGATCATTCGGTGAAGGACGATCGCTACGCACGCACCGACGAGTATCTGGAGATCCTGAAGCAGGAATGGTCGTCGGCCACGCCGTTCGATCACGACGGGCGTTTCTACAACGTCCGCCAGGCGTTCAGCCAGATCAAGCCGACCAATCTACCCGTGTTCTTCGGCGGATCGTCGCTGGCCGCGATCGATGTCGCCGGGCGCCATGCCGATGTCTACGCACTGTGGGGCGAGACGCAGGCGCAGGTCCGCGAGGCGGTCGGCACGATCCGCCACGCCGCTGCGCGCTATGGCCGAAGCCCTGGCTTCTCGCTGTCCTTGCGCCCGGTGATCGCCGACACCGAAGAGGCCGCGTGGAAGAAGGCCGACCAGATCGTCGAAAAGGTCCGCGATCTGCGCGTCTCGGCCGGTGCAGCGACCAGCGGCCACGCCCCACCGAACGCCGGTTCGCAGCGGCTCCTCGATACCGCCAACCAAGGCTACCGCGTCGACAAACGCCTCTGGACGGGCGTGGCAGCTCTGGGCGGCGCGCAGGGTAATTCGACCGGGCTGGTCGGCACGCCGGAACAGGTCGCCGACGCGATGCTGGATTATTACGACCTCGGCATCGATCATTTCCTGATCCGCGGCTTCGAGCCGTTGCAGGACGCGATCGACTATGGCCGCGACCTGCTGCCGGTCGTCCACGAACTGATTGCCGCGCGCGATGCCGAACGCGTCCTCGTCGAACCGCAACGGGCGGTAGGCTGATGCCGGACTGGACGGACGACGAAAGGGTGGCTTCGGCGCCACCCCCGCCCAAGGAAGGCCTGAAGCGATGGTGGCCGTTACTGCTCGCGGCCGTGCTAGCGGCAGGTCTGTACCCGTGGCTGGGACGCGGCACCGCGAGCGGCGATGTATTGCACGTCGGCAGCCAGCGCGGCGGCACCAAGCCGCTCATGCTCGCCTCGGGTGCGCTCGACGGCGCCCCCTACCGCGTCGAATGGTCCGAACTCCCCACCGTGCAGAATTTGCCGGAGGCGATCGGCGCGGGCGCGGTGGATGTCGGGATGGTCGGCGACGCACCGTTCCAGTTCGCTTACCAGAGTGGCAGCCCGATCAAGACGGTGGCCGTGCAATCCGCTACCTCGCGGCCGCGGGACAGCCTCGCGATCCTGGTGCCGGCGCGGTCGCGGATCGCCGATGCCGGCGGACTGCGCGGCAAGCGGGTCGCGACGACCCGCGGCTCGGTCGGCCACTACCTCCTTCTGGGTACGCTTGATGCGAAGGACCCCAAACCCAGCGATGTGCGCCTGATTTCCCCGCACCGGGCGATGCCAAGACAGCGTTCGATACTGGCTTGATCGATGCCCGGTCAATCTGGTCGACCTATAGCGGGACCGCGCTCGCCGAAGGGGCGCGCGTCGTCGCCGACGGCGCGGACGTCGGCGACGCAGCCCGGTTCGAGCATTACGACGACAGCGCGGGCAATACGGTCCGCGGCAAAGTCTCGACGCGCTACGAGATTACACCCTGCTTCGCCATTCGCGGGGGCGTCAACACCGGCTTCCGCGCACCGTCGCTCGCACAGACCGGATTTTTGACCACGTAGAACACCACGGCGATGATCGGCGACACGCCCGTCTCGACGATTGCGAAGTCTCTGCCAGTGAATAGCACCGAGGCGATCGCGCTGAATTCCCAACCGCTAGAGCCGGAAAAGTCGCTCAAACACATCGCGGAAATCACTTACGAAGCCGGTGCCCTGCACCTCACGCTCGACGCGTATCAGATTCGTGCCGACGACCGAATCGTGAAGGCCGAGTTCCTCGGCACGGCGTCCAATGGCAGCACCGCGATCCGCAACATCCTAATCGCCAGCGGCGTGACCAGCGTCAACAGCGCGCAGTTTTCCCCCAACGCGATCGACACGCGCACCCGCAGCATCGACGCGTCGCGGAATACACGCGGTGCACAGCTGGTCTCGGCGTTCCCGCAGCACTCAGTTCGTTGAACGCCGTGCTGTTCGGCCGCCAGGCACAACGCGATCTCGTGGCCGCGCTACCACATGCGAAGTTGGTGCTGACCAACGGCGGGTCGCTCGGCCGCGTTCATGCGCTCGCCCGCACAACGCGTTTCGGCCGTTACGACGCTCGCAACTTCGACATGCACGCAGGATAAGCTCGACGCTGCAGCGTCCGACAGCGCGACGAGGTGACGCTTTACCAGATGCGCTTAGTGTTTACTTACTGGGATCAGCTCGACACGGATCGATGCGCGTCCCGGCATCTGATCTGATCGGACGTTACCTATTTATCTCCCATGGCCTGGATGATGCGATGCGCGGCCACAACGTCGCGCTCGACTATAGCAGCCGTGAAGCGTTCGATGATGAAGCGCAGGCGACCGGTCGGCGCTGTTGCCGCGGTCAGAAACGGGCCATCGATCAGTCGGCTTCCCCACTCGCCGCCAAGGCGCTGTGTCTCGTCATCCGTGCCAACAACTAGCGAAGGGAAGGGCAAAACCATCTTTGGAGACGCAAAGCCCCGATGATTGAGGCCCGTCTCTTCGGGCGCTACTAACAAAGCGGCATAGACGTTTGCCGTGTATGACTTTGGTGACAATCGCGCCCACCACGCCGCCGCCGCACAAGCGTTTCCTTGCGCCAACAGCATGACTGCACGACCGGAGTCCGAAACCGCATCATCAATGCGCGCTCCCAGTGCCGTTCGCTCCGCGGCGGTACGGCCCCGAACCGCGACCTCCTGGATTTCACCGAACCGAGGAAATCCCCGGAACCGGTCGAAGATGGATACGGCATTTTCAGGGACAAGCGCGACCAGCTTCAGCCGTTGGCTATCCAAAACAGCAACAGACACATCCGATCTCCCGGTCCTTGAGCACGTATGCTGCCCATTTCAGTTCAACGACGCAATGCAGTTGACCAGATACAAGCCAGACCGTTGTATCCTGGCCCTTGGCTGATTTTGCTACGAGTTGCGCCCGTCACGATACGACTGTCCCATTCACCAGGCAGTAGCGCTCGGGTAGCTGACTGGAAGGATCGCGGAGCGGCCGCGACCGGCCACTACTCACCGCGATCAACAGGCGGGGCAGCAAATGAAAGCCAGTTGCGATGGCCACCGTCGACTCGACACGGATCTCGGCGAACAAACTCCACTGCGGAAATTCAGGTCGGCCAACCCACATTCCAACTTCGGCCATTCGTTAATGGGCTTTGAGCGGGTCGAGACGTGCGCCGCAAAGCGTCCCAAAATCGTAAGCTTGCCGGAGAGTAACGTACGACGAGTCCCGGTAACGCGCACTCCCTAGCCCCGTTTCGCGAATACGTGTTCTAGGCGTCCAGTCGACGATTCACGAAGACTGACAGTCTAGGTGGCGTTTAGCCGTGCCACGTCGACGGTCCGTTGACCAACAGTGCCTGTCGTGCCGGGGAAGGGCGTGCCGTTCGATCGGTAGACGGCATCGCTCGTCGTCTAACGACAAGTGAATTGGTACTCGTCTGTCAACCGAGCCGTCCTGTCAGGCGAGACGGTCAGGCTGGGCGCGATGGCGATGAGGTTGGTCGGGGTGAGATAGCCCTGATAGCTCTAGTAGATGTTGTTGCCGTAGGGCGCGAACGCCGTCTTCAGCTTGCCCTGCCCATCGGCGCCTCCCCCCGTCGCATAGTCGAAGTGGAGGCCGAAGCGGGGCTCGGTTTTGGCTTTGTGGAGGCGATACGTGCCGGCCAGCAGGACCTGCCACGCATCGAGATCGCGGCTGCCATAGCTGCCGCCCTGATGGTGGCGGTCCAGTCGATCGTGATCGGCCCCACCCCTCCCCAGACATGCGCGCCGACATAGATCAGCTCTTACGCGCCGTCTCGCCTCCCCATGTTGCCTCTCGGTTGCGCAAACGCCAGACGAACGGATCGAGATGTAGCTTCGAACCTGCGAACAGATGTATTGGAAGGACAATGCCCGCCGTGACGCGCTGAACCGGCGACCCCGGTCGACGGGGTCGCCGCCGATGCCGCCGTTGCCAAAGGTCGTGTAGTAGAGATCGAACACGTCTGCCCGCAGCGTCAATTCACGCGCATAAGCCCACACGCCGGTCAGACTGGTCTGCACCGTGTTGTTGTTGCGGTTCGCCAGCAGCAGGTTCGATCCATCGATGAAGACCTGCCGACCGACGCAAGCACCGACGTCGACCTGCCCGACCTGCCATGTGCGATCAACGAAGGCCTGCTGGACCAGCAGATCGTTCGAAACCGTGCCCGATGGGCAACCGGTGTTTTTGCCATTTCAGCCGATCGAAGACGTCGTCGCGCTTGGCGGGATCGCGCATGCCGCGCCAGTCTTCGGCCCAACGCAGCGGATTGCAACCCTGCTGCATGTTGCCGTCGCCGGCAGCTGCATCGGGATAGGGTGTCGCGACCGGTGCCGCCGGCACCTGCGTGTTCCGCGCCTCGATTGCCGACGGCGGCAGTTCCTGGGCCGCAGCGTGATGCGTGCCGGTCAGGCCCACGATCGCAAGGCCGCAGCCCCGCAACTGCGATAGCCGGTTCATGTCGTACCTCTCCGCCGCCGGGTTGATGCCACGTCGGTCCTCTGTCTCGGGTAGCACCGGCAAGGCAGCCTCATGCCGCCCTGCTATGCCATGTCATCCCGCGAGTTCGCGCATTACCTTGATGAGGTCGGATTTGCCCTCGAAGCGGATGCCGGGAAGCTCCGGCATGGTGATGTGCCTGTCGATGACGTTCACGCCGTCCGGGAACCCGCCATAGAGCTGGAACAGGTCGGGATAGCTCTCATTGCCCCCCAGCCCGAGCCCGGCTGCGATGTTGAGCGACATCTGGTGCCCGCCGTGTGGAATGCAGAGGGTGACCCGCCGAACTGCTTCAGCACGTCCCGCGTCCACAGATACTCGACCAAGCCGTAGGACAGCGCACAGTCGAACTGGCGCCAGTCGTGATTGGGGCGCATGCCACCATGCCGCCACAGGTTGCGCGCGTCCCGATGCGAGAACAGGTTTTCGCCGGTCGCCATCGGACCTGGGCAATTCCGAGATCGCCGCCTGCAGCGAGTAATCTAGCGGATCGCCGATCTCCTCGTATCAAGACAGCGGGTATTCGCGCAGCATCGTGGCATAGGCGATCAGATCTCGATATCGAAGCTGCTGTTGGCGTCGACCACCAGCTGCGCTTTCGAACCTATCTCTTTCAGGACGGCTTCGATACGGCCACGAGGCTTCCGGCCGCGCTGCTATCGATGGCGATCAACGGGCGCGGTGTCGCCTGGATGCCGCGGTCGCTGGCGCAGTCCGTGCTTGCATCGGGCAAGATCGTGCTGGCTGCCGATGACATAATATTCGACCAAGATAGCGATCGCACTCGTCAGGCCTGCCATACCGTTGTCGAAGGTATCCGAGGCGCTATGGGCATCCGCCTGCGGACCCGGCGGTTCCGACACCCCTAACCCTGCTCACCGTTAAGGCCCGCCACAGGCGGATCACCTCAAGTTCCAGGCATCGCCGAGCCGGGCCAACCTCATGCTTCCGGCCTGCGATCTGCTGGTGACATCGCGGAGCGTTTGATTCGATGAAGCCCTTGATCAAACCATCACGATCGGCCGATCGTACGTGCCATGTCCGCAGCAGATAACGCAATCTAAAGCTTAGGCGACGTTATCGGTGGTAGCTTGGGCAATCGGACGATCGAAAACGCCCCATGAAACACGAACGTCCTCTGGAACCTGTTGAGAAATGCATATGCCGTTTCATTATATTTACTTAGATTATACATTGCCAAAACGAAGATTTCCAGTTTGCGACGCAAGATAAGCGTCTCTTAACTATGGGCGTTGACTGTACTCACCTAAAAGTTGTTTGAAATTTATGCGTACTAGCCAATCTTTCGACGATCATACGGATCGCGTCCCGGTTGAGCGGTGCGGGGTCGATCGAATTGTGGATGCCGATCCCCTCGACAAGCGCATCTAGCGCCCGCGCCGTGAGCGGATCGAAGAACCGCCCGAGCGCCGCGCGACTATTGTCCATCCATTGCTGCATGACCACCGTCACCTCGGGATGGCGTGCCGCGTAGGCGTACAGCTCGTAGCTCAGCAATAGCGTGCGCGGATCCGCCCAGACCGACCCGGCAATGATATCGATGACACCCTCGATTGCCTCGACGCGCGTGGTGGCTGCGTCCAGTCTCGCCTTGAACGCGCCGGACGAGGTCGTTGCCAGTTGCAGGAACGCGGTCGTCAGCAGGTCCTCGAGCGATACGAAATAATAGGTGACGGAGCCAAGCGGCACCGCGGCCGCCTCGGCGATCCGACGATGCGTGGTCCCCGCGACGCCATGGCGTTCGATGACGATCAGCGTCGCGTCGACGATCCGCTGTCTGCGCTCCGGATCATTCCGCCGACGAGGTTCCACAGTCACTTTTTGCCTTTCCAGCATTATGTACATATGTACACATACGGGAATTGTAGCGAAAGGCATTGCTTATGAAGACCCTCGATATGTCGCGACGTGCGGTTCTTAGCGGGGCGGCGGCATTGGCGATCCCGGTAGTGACAGCAACGCCGCTCGATGCAGCAAGCAGCAAGCTGATACTGGGCCGGCATGACGGGCGATGGTTGAACGAACCGAAGAGCTGGACGGTCGATCCGAATGGCGACCTGTCGATCGTCACCGACCAGGGAACCGACTTCTGGCGGGAAACGCATTACGGCTTCACACGCGACAGCGGCCACTTCCTCGGTTTCACCGCGCCCGACGCGTTCACCGCACAGGTCCGCATCCGCGGCCAGTATGAAAGGCTCTACGACCAAGCCGGGATCATGGTGCGGGTCGACGAGCGCCACTGGGTCAAAGCCGGGATCGAACTGTCCGACGGACGCGCGATGCTCAGCAGCGTGTTGACCGACGGCAAGTCCGATTGGGCAACCGGGCCTTACGAGCATCCGGCGCAGGATTTCTGGATGCGTGCGACCGTCGCCAAGGGCGTGCTGCGGCTTCAGGTGTCGACCGACGGCAAGACCTGGCCGCTGGTCCGTCTCGCGCCGTTCCCGATCGCCTCGTCGTACCAGGTCGGCCCGATGGCCTGCACGCCCGAACGTAGCGGCCTGAAGATCCGGTTTTCCGATCTCCGGATCACCGCCCCGCTCGGCAAAGACCTGCACGATCTGAGCTGAGCATGACGACCGAGAAGCAGAAGATGTTGCGCGGCGACCTGTACACCGCGAACGATCGCGAGCTTACGGCCGACGCAGCCGCGGCCTCGGTCTGGCTCGCGCGCTACAACGCCGCGTCCGCTGCGCCTGCGTCCGAGCGGCACGGGATGCTCCGCGAAGCGCTGGACCACGTAGGCGACGGTGTCACGGTGCGATCGCCATTCCACTGCGATTATGGTTACAACATCCACCTCGAAGACGGCGTGTTTCTCAATTTCGGGTGCATTGTCCTGGACGTCGTACCGGTCCGGATCGGCGCGGGAACGCAGATCGGACCGGGTGTCCAGATCCTGACGGCAGATCACCCCCGAGATCCAGCGATCAGGGCGAAGATGCTGGAGTTCGGTCGCCCGGTTGTCATCGGCCGCAACGTCTGGATCGGCGCCGGCGCATTGATCCTGCCCGGCGTAACGATCGGCGACGATGCGACCGTCGGTGCCGGCAGCGTCGTCATCCGCGATGTGGCGGCAGGAACGACGGTCGTCGGCATTCCCGCACGCGTGGCGATCAAACGCGATCCCAACGCGCGCGCTTGAAGCGCCAGCCTCAGCCTTGCCTGATCTTCAACGCATCGGCCAGTGTCGTCCGCCAAGGCGTAGTCGGGCGACCGATCAACGCGCTGAGCACGCCACCGTCGTCGAACAACGAGCCGGTCGCCGCCTTCGCATCGCTTTCCGCAAGCATGTCGGCGATCGGTGTCGCGAGGCCGGCGCCTTCGAGGATCCGGCGATACTCGTCCTGCGGTAGATTCTGGTAGGTGACCGGGCGTCCCGCGATCTCACCGATCGCAGTAGCGAACTCGGCAAGCGTGAACGCATCGTCCCCGGCGAGTTCGAAGACCCGGGTCTCGGCGGAGCCATCGCTCAGCACCGCCGCTGCTGCGTCGGCATAGTCCTCGCGGCTCGCGCCGGAGATCCGACCGTCGCCTGCACTACCGACCAGCGCACCATGCTCGATCGCAGGCCCGGCGGACATAACGTAATTCTCGGTATACCAGCCGTTGCGAAGGATCGCGTACGGTAGGCTGCTCGCCTTGATGGCGGCTTCGGTCGCGCGGTGCTCGATCGCCAGGTTCATCGGATTGGCGTCGGCATGGAGGATGCTGGTGTACGCGATGTAGCCGACACCCGCCGTTTTGGCGGCGGAGATCACAGCGCCGTGCTGCGCCTCGCGCGAACCGACGTCGCTCGACGAGATCAGCAGCAGGCGATCGACCCCGGCGAGCGCGGGCTCGAGCGTATCCGGCGCATCATAATCGAATGCCCGCACGACGACGCCACGCGCGGCAAGGTCGCTCAGCTTGGCGGGATTTCGCACAAGCGCGACGATGTCGGATGGCCTGGCCGTCCGGAGAAGGGCGTCGATGACCAGACGACCAAGCTGACCGGAAGCTCCCGTTACCGCGTACATGATGTTCTCCACTTTCTCGCTGTTGATGAAGGCGAGGTAAGCGCCTAACTTACGAAAGAGAAGTACGCACAAAAAGGTTAGTTCTGGAAATGACCACCGTATCGTCCACGCGCCTCGCCGATCGCATGGAACGCGGCGACGTGTTCGCGCCCCGGTGTCCCTCGCGCGTAATCCTGCGACACGTGACGAGCAGCTGGGGCACGCTGGCGTTAATCGCGCTGCTACCGGGGACGCTTCGGTTCAGCGACCTGCGCCGCAAGGTCGCCGGCGTCAGCGAACGCATGCTTTCGCAGACATTGAAGCAGCTCGAAGGCGACGGGCTGGTCAGTCGCCGAAGCTTCCCGGTCGTACCGCCCCGCGTCGACTATGCGCTGACCGAGCAAGGCCAACAGGCCGCCCTCCTCGTACAGGCGCTGGCCGACTGGATCGAAGACACTCTGCCCGAACTTACCGGCGGCCAGGCCAGAACTGGATAGCGCGAGCTCCTGAGCACAGGCTACACCGAGCAGTTTCAACAGTCCGGAGGACACCAACCATGAAATATTATCTGTGCAGATACCTGCCGCCCCGCGCGGATTTCCTTGCGACGATGACCGACGACGAAAGGACATGGATGGGGCGGCACGGCGCGTTCCTCGACGACCTGCTCGCCAAGGGGCAGATCGTGGCGCACGGCCCGGTGATCGACCCCGACGGCAGCTATGGCGTTTCGCTGTACCGGATCGAGGACGATCAGGACATCGAGGCGATCACCGCGCTGGATCCGATCGTGCGAAACGGGATCGGACGCTACGAGCATTTTCCGATGCCCCATCTCAAGGCGCGCGATTGAACGCGAGCGCTTTCACCCACTCGTAGACGCAGGATCGGTGCGCAGTTTCTCATAAACTGCCGTTAATTCACATTCCGATTTCGCGCTCGAGTTTACTTGTTCGGCGCTGCCGCAAGGGTCGCGGGCAGGTGCTTGCTCACCTTGATCTCGAGAAAGCTGACCAGTTCCGGCTGCAGGAAAGCATAATCATCCGGTATGTCGAGGCAGATGACGCGCGTGCCGGCCAGAGCCTCTCGAAAGCGTCGCTGCAGCTTGCTTAGGTGCGTCCTCTCCATGACAAAATAAGGTCGGCCCAACTGACCAGTTCAGCTGTGAGTGGATTTTCAGCATCACGATTCGTCCCGGCAGAGTCTACCTCCAGTTCCTCTCCCGACGAGAACACCTGCTCGGCCGTTGGGCTTCGCAGCTTGTTTTGGCTACATACGAACAAAACCGTTTGGACGCGTAAGGCGGCTCAATCCGGCAGCTATATGCCGCGCCACGCGAGCGGGTAGGGCGCCACGTCAGCGGAATAGTAGATCTGAAGCACGCGGCGGCTGCGGTGCGAGTCAGCAGGGTACGTTGCGTGAACGATGGTTTAGCATAGAGCCAGACGTCGCCGCGTTCGGCCAAACAGGGCCGCTCACCAGAAATCGTCGCCACGCGTTAAACTTCGCCCTCGGGCAAGCGTCCGAGCCGGTGCGAGCCGGGCACGATCCGCAACGGCGCGTTACTCGCGTCTACTGGGTCAAGGTGCACGCGCACTTTCACCATGCGCTCAAGAGTTTTGAACGGCGGCTCGGCCTGGATAAGCCCGGACTTAACCGTCCATGGCCCGAAACCGGGGTCGTCGATCCGCTCCCTAACAACGATTGTGCGGTCCTGATGCCAGCAAAGCGCCCAGTGCCGCTCAGCCGTTTTGTCGAACAGGATCGCACGAACCGGGAGAGCCCGGGGTCCGATTGCGGTCGCAGCTATCGCACCGATTGGTCCGGTAATCTCAAGCAACGGCTTAAGCAACGCCCCCTCCCCGACCCGCACTCCGGTCGTGTCGATTGGAAGCGCTGCCAAGGCAGCCTCGAGGCGAACAAGCGCAGGTTCGTCCAGCGCTTTCGCGAAGAGTTCTGCTCCGTCCCGGTAGGGTTGAGATCGGAGGGCTGATCGGACCTTGCGAGCATGTCGATACAGGTAGCCAAGGCTCCCGCCGCAGTCGACCTAATGCTACGCATTGACAGTTGCTGACAGGAATCGATTACATAGCAGTTCGCACTTACCGCACGTCCAGACGATGAGCTTCGGAGGGCAGCTAAATGAAACCGCATAGGCGGTCGAGGAAACGTTCGATAACTGCTGCGGCCCTATAGCTGGCGCTGGCTCGGCTTTACGTCGTGAATGTGCCCCCGCCTGCCAACGCAAACGGTAGGAGCAGTGGTGGGCTAGATATGGGCCGGCGAACACGTCCGACGCGAGGTAGCCGGCCATGCGGCTCACGGCGGTCTGCGTTACCCTTTCTGTTGGCATGCCTAGCTTGCCAAAGCCGCTGACTACCTCGGTCACATGCTCGAACGCGGCCTCGAGGAGTAAAATGTTGCCCGGTACCTGGCTCTCCGGAAGTTCCTTGACGGCAAACGCTTCGTCCGGCCAGTCGAGCAGCTTGCGAGCGGTGGCGATTTCGCGGTCGTCGATCCCCGGCGGGATCCCCGCAAACATCGCCACCGCTGACCGATCGACCAGGGCACCCCCGTCGATGCACTCGATAACACGGAGCGGCGGGGGTGATTTCCACTTCGATCCGGCCGCCGCCGCGGATAGAAGCCGGGGCGCACAGCCGTGCAGTGACGGTCGGGGTCATTCGGTTGACAATCGGCAGGAAGCTTTTGACAATGAAGTCAACGGCGGCGCAAGCATGTTGTGGGTGCCGCCTTCGAGCACCAACCGCCACAGCCGGTCCGCGAGGACGAGGGGCATCAACACCGTCTGCAACACAGAACCGGTGGATCCCGCCGTTCCAACAGCGAAGTTACATTCCCCCACGACTACACGGCCGGGACGGAATACAATCTAGGACGATTTTACGGTCAGTCCCTCGCACGTTGCATTGCCTACGGTCCATGTAGCCTCGATCGCGGTGACGCGCGGGCGCAATAGCCCGGGCTTCTCGCGTCCACCGCGGACCTTAGTGATCCGGAAGGGCGTGTCGGTTACGAGCGACAATGCGCAGGCGTTGCGAACCACCTGCCCCCCACCCTCGCCCTCGCCCTCGGAGCCGTCGATCTCGATCATAATAGTTCTTTCTAGTTCGGATGGTGGTGTGCGTCAGCCTTTGACGCACACCACCTGCTTGAGCGTATGCACAATCTCGACGAGATCGGCCTGCGCTGGCATCACCGCCTCGATCGGCTTGTACGCGCGGGGGCTCTCGTTAATCACGCCCTCATCTTTGCGGCAGGCAACGCCCCCGGTAGCGGCGACGTGCTCCGCTACTGTGACCTCGCGCTTCGCTTGGGTCCGGCTCATCACTCGCTCGGCGCCATGCGAGCAGTTGTCGAACGACGCCTTGTTGCCAAGCCCGCGAACGATGAACGACTTGGCGCCCATCGATCCGGGGATGATCCCCATTACGCCGGTCACAGCGCACACCCCGCCCTTGCGGGTCACCAGCACGTTCTGACCGAAATGGTTCTCCTGCCCGACATAGTTGTGGTGGCAGTTGACCGCCTCCAGTTCCGCATCGGACGGCTTGGCAATCACGCAGCGCACAGCCCGGATCACGTTCGTCATCATCATCCGCCGATTGAGCCTGCATAGTCCTGCGCCCAGCCGACCGCATCGACATAATCGTCGAAGTGGTCGGTGCCCTCGGGGAGAATAGGCCAGATCCTCGTCGGGCAGGCTAAGGAACCACTGCGCATGTCCTGATTCGCCAACTCGATGAAGAACGTGCCGATCGCGTTGCCAACGCCGCGCGAGCCCGGGTGAAGCATCCCCCCTGTTCGGTATCCAGGCAGATCTCGATGAAGTGGTTGCCGGTGCCGAGCGTGCCGAGATGGACCAGATTGTTGGCCTTGCCAAGCTTCGGATATTTGCGACGATCTGGCGGAAATGCCCGGCAAGCGTCGCCCACGCCTCGACAATCGCGGCATGCGGACCCGCCCCCGATCCAGGAGTGAACAGTAACCTTGAGCAGCTTGGATAGACGGCGCCAGTGACTAGTGCTCGCCCCTGAACGGCCCGAAAGCGCTCAGGTTTGGCAATGGTCGGGATGAAAAGGTAGTAGTTTGGCGCCTTCTAGTGACACGTTTGTCAATAGCTAACCTTGCGGTATGAGATTAGCCTTCGTAAGATTAACGCAGCATTGGTCTGATGAATGAGACAGTCATCCACCTTTCAGACGCTTTGGCCGGGCTTGGACGGAACGTCTGACGCGGGCAAGGCCATGCGGTCGTCAGAAGCGGACGTCGAAACCCAGTCGGATGGTACGCGGTCTGAGCGGGGTCATCTGGTTGCGCTCGGCCACGCTGAACGGATTGCCGAACGCGAAACTGTTCGCGCGGACGTCGCCGATATTGTCGATGTCGAGCGACACGCCGAACCTGTCGAAGCCCAACCGCCCCCCCAGATCGCCGACCGCATATCGGCCTTGCGGAATATTCAGGACAGGGCCGACACCAAGTCGGGATTGACCGATGTAGCGCACCGACACGTCCGCGCTCAAATTCACCCCCTCGGCGATGGTCTTTTGCCAGGTAGCGGCCGCGCGCGTGCCGTTCCTCGGAACGTTGGGCAAAGTCTGCTCTTCCGACGTGCCGAAATCGGCCTCGGCCGCGTACAGCTTGCTGTTGTTGACGAACGCCGCGCCAGTGAGCGTGATCGCGGGCGACAGCCGCCCCGTTATCTCCGCGTCCAGCCCATAGACCCGCCCGTCCCCAACATTGGCGGTGTACGGCAAACCCGACGTATCGACGAGGTCGGCCTGGATGTGGTTCCAGTCGGCGAAGAAGATCGCGGCGCGAATACTCAACCGATCCTCCCCCCTGCGCCCCCACCGCACGCCGAGTTCGGTCATCGACAGATCGTCGGCCACGAATTTCCGGCTATCCAGCGCGCCACCCGATGGCGCCACCGCGAGACCGCCCGCCCTGAACCCCTTCTGGAAATGCACGAAGCTCGAGAACGACCGGGACGGCTGCCAATCCACCGCGAAGCTCGGCAGTGCAGGCAGCGCCGTACTGGAGGGCTCCTTTGATCCATTCTTGGACTTGTCGAGCAGGCTGCCCGCGCTTCGTGCCAGCGTGACGCGTACGCCCGCCGTCGCCGTCAGCGTTCGTGTTATGGGCTTCGACGCCTGTCCGAACAGTGCGAATTCCATCTGCCGGTTACGGACGCCGGCGATCTGCTCGAGCGCATCCGGCGCCCCGATCAAGCGTGACAATCGGCTGACGTTATGGATCCCCGCTACCCCCACTACCCAAGGCGATCGCTGGCCCCCGCCCGAAACGCGCGTCTCGTAGGCATAGGCACGGATCGCGTTCGTTTCTTCGAACTTGAGCGGCGACGTTGCGCCGAGATATCCCGTCGCATCGAAGACGGTCGTGAAATCATGCTCGACGACCGACGCCGTCGTGACGATCTCCCCTCGTCCAAGCGGACGTCGCGCGGTCACGTAGCCGAGATGATAATGATCGCGAAACGGCTGCGCGATCGCCGTCGCGCGGGTCAGCGGCGGATCGCCCCGGATCGTGTACTGCCCGTCGCGGCTGGTGATATTCTGCTCGACGCCACCGATATCGACGGTCCAGCCAGAAAGATCTGCGATGCGCAGCGTCACGCGCTGCCCAAAGCTTCGCGTCGTGTTGATGTCGCGCAGGTTGCGAGACGGATCGTCGATATATCCGGCTTCGCGCGCACCGAATGCGACGATGCGCAGGGCGATGCGGTCCGCCGCGATCGGGATGTTGAGCATCGCGGCACCGTCGCCCCCGACGCCGCCCGACCGGGTCGAACTCAGGCCGGCGGAAGCGGTCGCGGCGATGCGGTCGGTCGCCGGTGCGTTGGGGACGAAACGCATGATCCCGCCGAGCGCACTCGCGCCGTACAACGTGCCCTGAGGACCGACCAGGATTTCGACGCGTTCCATGTCGTACAGGTTCAGATCGGGATCGGGCGCACTGTAATTCAGGCGTACTTCCCCGAGATACTGGCCGACGGTCGCCTGGGTCTGGCCGCTGAAACTGCTGTCCGCAATTCCTCGGATAAACAGCTTGTCCCGCCCGGGGCCCAAATTCGTGGAGCCCATGGTCGGAAGCAGTTCGGCGATCGCCGCGCTACCGTTGCCGGCGTTGCGCGCCAGCCAGCCGGCATCGAATTCCATGAGCTTCACCGAACCCGGGAAACTGTCGAGCAGCGTTCCCTGCTTGCTGGCCGTAACGATGATATCGCCAGGCACTTCAGTGGTTTCGATCGGTGTCCTTGCCGGAACGGGACGTTTGGGTTCCTTCGGCGGGATGATTTTCCGCGCCATGATCCGGACGGTCTTGCGATCGTAGAAGACGAAGTCGGCACCAGTCCCCTTGATAGCCTCCGTCAACGCGGCGGACACCGAACGCGCACCCCGGACGCCCGGCGATCGCCTGGCGGCGATGACCGGATCGGTCACCGTTATCGTGATCCCAGCCTGTGCGCCGAGCGTCGCTGCTACGTCGCCGAGCCGTCCCGGTGAAACGTCGAACCTTTCGGCCTGAGCGATGGCCGGCATGGCGAGAACGAGCCCGGTACCGACCGTCGCCATCGACGCCCATCTAGCGCGCAGCACCGTCACCGGGTTTCATGATCCAGCCCGCGGACCCACGCTGCACGGTGACGCCCAGAGCCGGCGCCAGTCGCTCGAGCTGACCGGGGCCCGAACCGTCGAGGCGAACTGCACCGGAAAACGGGCGGTTCGCGATGGCCGGCGCCATGTCGATGCGAACGCCGAGCGCCCGGGCGAGGTCGGCTGCCACGCTCGACAGCGGCGCCCCACCATACAGCAATTGCCCTTTTTGCCACCCGCCGACGGACGCGACCGGCGTAGCGATCACGCGCACCGTCTTCGAGGACGACGGATCGATCAATCCCTGGCCGGCATGGAGGGAAATTCCCCTGTCGCCGGGGTTATACACGACCTCGCCTTCGGCCACCGTGACCCGCACCCCGCCTGCATCGTTCACGACGTTGAAGACGGTTCCGACATCTTCCACCCGGTTGCGACCGACGTGAAGCGTAAACGGCGCGGCATCGTCATGGCGAACCCGGAACAAGGCCTCGCCCCCGACGAGCGAAGCGAACCGCGCATTCTTGCGATCGAACGTCATTCGCGTCGAGCCGTTGAGCGCCACCACAGTCGTCGCATCCAGTGCGATCGTCCGGCGCTCGCCAGGGCCGGTCGCGACCTCGTAGCGGCCCGACTCGAACTGCGGGGCGACGACGATCGCCGCGGCGACCGACGCGGCCAGTGCGCCGCCGGCGATCAGCCAGCCGCGTACCCTGCGGTCAGGCGCGGGCATGACGGCATCATCGTTGGCGGCAGTTCGTTCCGCAGGCGCGAACGACACCTCCGACAATAACGGCGCGATCGCGCCATCGATGCGTTCGATGGCGTCATATGCAGCAGCATGCCGCGGATCCTCGGCAAGCCAGTCGGCGAACGCTTCCCATGCGCGATCGTCGCCATCGCGAAGCCGAACATGCCATTCGATCGCGCGCGCGTCGTGGCCATGGGCTGTCTCAGTCTCCATGATGCCCTCTTTCATGCCTGAGACGCCGCGGCATCGAATGATCCTCATCCAGATGAAGCCTCGCAGCAGCGATCGCTTCGTACGCGCGCGTCAGATGCTTCTCGACCGCGCTGACACTGACGCCGATGTCCGCGGCGATCTGCCGTTGCGGTTCGCCCTCTACCCGGAAGCGTCGGAATATTGTCCGGGTTCGCTCCGGCAGTCCGTCCAGCACGTGCTGCAAGATCGCGACCTGCTGGTTGGCGATCAGCGACGTCTCGGCCGACGGCCGTTCGTCGAGTTCCCGGTCCTCGCCGGTATGCGCATCGACCCAGTCGCCCTCGCGCCGCACGCGTCGTCCCGCCGCGCGACGATGATCGAGAAAATGACTGTTGGCGGTCCGGTACAGATAGGCGCGAGGCTCCGTGACCGGACCGATCTTTGCAGCCGAAAGAGTAAGATACACTTCCTGGAGAATATCCTCCGCCTCGTCCGCGGCGGCGCCACGGGAGGCGAGAAATCGTAGCAATGCCGACCTCAATGGAACCAGCATTCCCAGAATTTCTCTATTCGGCATATGCCGTCAACATCCAATACCGAACGCAAGCAATAGCGTTATCGATTTTGTGAATGTCTATCAATGCGCCTCGACAGACTCAAAATCACATTTTCGCGAGCACGATTGAGTCGTTTCGGTGTTACGCAAGGCTAAACCAAAGTCAATGACCTGACATTGCTCGATAATATATTTGTGATGGGGAATATCGATATCGTCGGCGTCTCAGTCAGGAAAGGAGGCACCTGTGGTCCAGCGCAATAAAAAGCACCGATATCGCAGATCCCTACTCATCTACTCACGCACTATACCCGATGCGTAGCGACGTATTCGGCAAAGACGTCTCGATTAAGCCGGTGATCGTCGCCGTCTGAAGATTTCGTCGATCGGCAATCGAACGCCACGGCTTCGGTCGACGAAATCTGCATTTCAAACAACCGCTCCGAACTCGTCCGACAGCGCGCCTCCACCTCGGTCACGAACCGCGGGCCGTGCCTCCATGCCCGGCGGACACCGCTCTGAGCGCGCTCGGCAGCAGCCATAAGGTCTTATATGAAAATCTCCGTCTGGTGCCGTTCCGCCGTCCTCTGCGCTGCTGCAACGCTGGGGGCCACGGCTTCATCCGCGCAGGAGCGTCCGCCGCTTGATCCCGACGCGATCCGTGCCGTCGGCACACCAGATGAGCCGCGGGACGATTGGCAGATTCAGCTCGGCGTGGGCGGCTTTTACAGCCCCAACTTCGTCGGATCCAAGGATTATCAGTTCCAGGCAGGTCCCAATATCGCGGTGCGTTACAAGGACCGCTTCTTCATTTCGGTCCTCGATGGCGTCGGTTTCGATCTGATCAAGACCGACAGCTTCAGAGCGGGTCCGGTCGTCAAATTCCAGCAGCAGCGCCGGGAGAACGGCAAATCCACGTTCATGATCGCGGGCAAGCGGTCAACCGCACTCCTCGGTATGGGCGACGTCGACGCGACCATCGAGGCAGGTGGCTATATCCGCTATCAGTCGGGCCCGTTCTCGGCGAACGCGGAGGTGCGCAAAGGGCTCGGCGGCCATGACGGCGTCATCGCCGAATTCGGCCTGCGATACACGACCCCGTTTGCCGGCCTGAGCGTCGGTGATCGGCCGATCATCCTTTCGGTCGGCCCGGGCGCGACGGTCGTCGATAGCAATTACGAGGCGACGTATTTCAGCATCGATGCCGGACAGTCCTCACGTACCGGTCTTGCACGGTTCGATACCAAGGGCGGGTTGCAGTCCTACGGCGTCAACGCGGTCGTCGTCGTTCCCATCTCCCCCAAGCTCAGCGCGGCCCTGATCGGCGGGTTCGATCGATTGTCGGGAGACGCCGCCAAGTCTCCCCTCGTCCGCGAACGCGGATCGCGCAACCAGAAGACGCTCGGCCTGGGCCTGACCTATCGGTTCGGACTTTAGCATGTTGGCATCCCTCATGCTCCTGTCGTCGACATCCACGCCGTATCTGTCTCACGCAACGGCCAATGCCCTGCTGATCATCAATTCATTGCCTCGGCGTAGAAGCTCTGCCCAACACGATCGGCGATTCCCACCAGCGCTGACCAACCGCACCCTCTTTTTCTCCGCGGAGAATGCGAAAACGGAGATACAGCCGTTCAATGCCTTGGAATTGATAGTTGTTCATATCGGTCGGCAAGACCGGCACTCCTTCCGCAAACCGGATAGTAAGCTCGCGATTCTTTGCAAAACTTTTTTGGGGGTCGCACAGGCTACGCGCCTAGCTGACCCTCGGCTCGAAGCCCTACGGGTACTAGTGATCGCGCTCGGCCAGCACCATCCGCAGCCTGCAACCTTCAAGGCTGCGCTCGCCGCTGGCATCACAGGGCAACAGCTAGAATTTCTCATCGCCTGCGAACGTTTGCCAAGTTGGCCTCACGGGATTTTTTCTGAGCAGTAAATTGGATGCGTTCAGCTACATTGGCCAGACGCACCTCTTTAGCCGGACACTGGACATGATACTCATATCGTTCAGTAACAGTGATGACGAGCTTGACCCAAGTGGCAGAATGTGGCTGCGTGATGCTCCTACCGACATGGACGGGAAGCCCCGCATCGCGGTGACGCAGGCAGGCAAGCCTTCGCTCGATGAGTTATACAAGCTACGTGTGGACCACCGGCGGAGTTTTACCGCCGCCGCGCACCCCCGGACTTCGGAACCCAAGGCTACCGCCATTACATGCGCACCGGGCATGCGCTGACGTTGGACGTGTTGCTGAACTTCGGATCATGTTCGATCCCCGCTGAAGACGGTGATGGCTGGTACAGGCGATCACGACTGAATGGGGGTACTACAACGTGCTTAACGGCATGACGGCTCCCAAACGCAAAATGGCGCCTAACGCGGAGCAGTGTTGCGGATATTCAGCTTGTCAATAGCGACGTTGGCGCGTTCTAAATCGGACCAGCTGGCAACAGATCGGGGGTGAACGACGCCTCGGTGTCCACGGAAGCCGCAGACCCGGCCTAAGTTCGCTCTGTGATGGTAAAGATCGTTCAGTGACGTCAAGCGAGCGTGCCCCACATCATAGTGAGGACGTCTCTAACTAAATGGCCTGATAAGGCGCCGTGGTTGCGACCCTGTCCTCCGGCTTTATCGCACTGCATCATATCGTTCTGATCCACTACATCGCCCCGCTTCTGGAGGATGCCGACGCGCCGGGCGATGCTCCGCGCGTAATGCCGGGTGACCGGTGTGTCCGAGACGATCGATATCTAGGGCAGCTATGCCCGCGGCGCACGGCTCCCAGTTGCTCCACGTCACCATCCTCAGAACGCCAACCAAAATTTAAACGGACTCGCCGTCAGAGCTGTGCTATATGGTTTATCGTCTTACAATGTGGAAACATGCCAAAGAGCTGGTCCACACCAAAGGGGAGGTTGTCCATGCACCGTACACATCTCGCGGCCCGTATCCGTCTCAGCACGTCAATGATCGCGCTGCTCTCCGCCGGATGCGCAAGTGCTTCTGCAGCACAGCAGACGGCACCTGTCCTGCCCACCCCCACGACCGATACCACCGTCGCAGCAACAGCGCAGACGCCCCCTGAGTTGAACCAAACCGACGACATCATCGTCACCGGGTTCCGCGCGTCGCTCACCACCGCGATCAACCAGAAGCGCAACGAAACCGCCGCCATCGACAGCATCGTCGCGGAGGACATCGGCAAGTTCCCGGACTCGAACCTGGCCGAATCGATGCAGCGCATTCCCGGCGTCGCGCTTGCCCGCGGCGACGGTGGCGAAGGCCGCAACATCTCCGTTCGCGGGCTGGGCGCGGCGTTCACCCGCGTCCGCATCAACGGCATGGAAGGCACATCGCAGACCGGATCGTCCGACATCTATGGCGGTGGCAACAACGGCCGCAGTTTCGATTTCAACGTCTTCCCGACCGAGATCTTTTCGTCGCTCGCGGTTCGCAAGACGCCCTCCGCCGATGTCGAGGAAGGCTCGCTCGGCGCGACCGTCGACCTCTCCGCACCGAAGCCACTGGCCGGCAAGCAGGACTTCACGCTCAGCGCGACCGTCCGCGGCGTCTACAGCGAACTCGCCAAGAAGGTGAACCCTCGCGCCTCGTTGCTGATCGCGAAGAAATTCGACGACGGAAGGTTCGGCGTCCTCGGCTCGGTCGCCTATCAGGAACGCGACATCCGCGAAGTAGGCTATTCCGCGGTCGACATTCTGTCCGCCAATACCAACGGGCTGTTCTGTTCGCCGGTCGGCTTCGCGCCCGCCACGCCGGCGATCGGCAGCAAGGGTGCCGATGCCGCGAACTGCTATCCCGGCACGCCGCGTACCAGCACAGCGGGGGCGTTCAACACGGTGCTCGCCGCGCGCCGCCCCGACCTGCCCAACACTGCCGGCAGCGGCGCGTTCTTCCCGCGCATCCCGCGTTATCTGAATTCGGAGCAGAAGCAGAAGCGGCTCGGCGGCACGCTCAGCTTCCAGTTCCAGCCTGACGCGGCGACCGATATTTCGCTCGACCTGCTCTATTCGCGCTTCCACGTCGTGCGCCGGGACAATTACATCGAAGCGATTTCGTTCGCGCGCTCGGCCGCGAACAACGGCCAGCCGGTGATGTCGATCAAGGACGTCCAACTGACACCGCAAGGCGGCCTGATCTACGGCCTGTTCGACGGCGTCGACGTCCGCTCCGAAGGGCTGGTCGACGATTTCACGTCGACGTTCAAGCAAGCCAATCTCAACATCAAGCACGACTTCACCGACAGCTTCGGGATCACCGCGCTGTTCGGGCTCAACCAGGCCAAGGCGTTCGGCAAGCGGCGCTTCCAGTATTTCATGGATGCGATCGACACGCCCAATTTCTCGATCGACTACCGCGACGGCAAGGATACGCCGAAGCTCGGCTTCGGATTCGACGTGTCCGATCCGACCCGCTTCAACTACGGACCTGCGCTCGGCGATGGCACCGTGCGCGGCGGCTACAGCTTCCAGGCGCGTCCCTCGACCAACACCAACAACGGACTGACCGCGGAAACGAACCTGCATTGGAAGGTCGCCGACGTGCTGACGCTGAAGGCGGGCGGCCAATATCGCCGCAGCGATTTCACACTGCGCAACGTCATTCCGTACACCGCCGACACGCTCACCAAGGCGCTACCCGCCGGCACCACGCTCGCCGACATCACGCACCAGATCAGCGGCGTCGGCAATCTCTGGGGCAATGGCGCGCCGTCGAGCTGGGCATCGCTCGATCCTGACAAGTTGATCAGCACGTTCAACCTGGATGCGGTGCGCTATTGCGGCACCGAATGCGGCGCACAGTCCAGCCGCGTGCTGGAGGAAGTCTCGTCGGCCTATGCGATGGCGGCGTTCGATCTCGGCGATCGGCTCGGCGGCATCGGCGTTCGCGGCGATGCGGGCGTCCGCTTCGTCCACACCGACCAGCTGTCGTCGGGCTTCATCTCGGTCGCGCTCGCAGGCTCGCCGACAGGCGTGACCGGACGGTTCGCCACCGCGAACAAGCGCTACAGCGACTGGCTGCCCTCCGGTAATCTCGTGATCGAACCGATCGAGGACCTGCTGTTCCGCTTCTCGGGCGCGAAGGTGCTTGCCCGACCGGAACTCGGCGTGCTGACTCCCACCAGCGGCGTCAACGCGATTACGCGCAACGGCAGCGTCCAGAACCCGCAACTCGATCCGATCCGCGCCAACACCTTCGATGCGGCGATCGAATGGTATTTCCGCCCGGGCGCGTTGTTGTCCGCTGCGTTCTTCTACAAGGATCTCAAATCCTACGTGCAGAGCGTCAACACGCTTATCCCGTTCAGCGATCTCGGCCTGCCGAACGAACTTCTCGCAGGCAGCAACACGTTGCCGAGCGAACAGTTCACGATCGCGCAGCCGCTCAACACGCCGGGTGGGCCGTTGAAGGGCGTCGAGGTCAACGCGCAGGTGCCGTTCACCTTCCTGCCGGGGTTCCTCAGGAACTTCGGCGCGCTGGCGAACTACACGCACGTCACCTCGCGGATCGACTATATCCTCGCCAGCGTGAACGGCGTGCCGACCGTCACGACCACCGCGAACCTGATCGGCCTGTCGAAGAACACCGCATCCGGCACGCTATATTACGAGGACAGCAAGTTCAGCATCCGGGGCACCGCCAATTACCGCGACGGCTTCATTCGCGGCATCCCCGCCTCCCCGGGCAGCGATCTCCAGGGCAACGACAGCACGTTGTTCGTTGACGCGTCCGCGTCGTTTGCGGTGACGGACACCGTGAAGCTCATCCTCGAGGGGACCAACCTGACCGACGAGCAGAACCGGCTTTATACCGACAGCGTCCGCCAGGACACGCTGTTCCAGACCCGGATCGGTCGCACGGTGACGTTCGGCGTCAACTTCAAGCTGTAAGGCCATTTCATCTGTCGGGGCATTTGCGATGCCCGAGGCTTCTGACGGTACGATCTAGAGGCAAGCGCCCCACCCGCCTTCGAAAGCCATACTTACCCGGAAGACCAGACAGACGTTCACGTCTGCAGATCAGCCATACGAGTGGGCCTACAACATAATCAAAGGATGATCATGCGCGCGCAATTCCTCGTGGCCACCGCCGCTGCTGCTCTTGCCAGTTCCGCCGCATATGCGCACGACGCGTCGAGCGTCGTCGCCTCGGCGCGCAGCACCTACAATCTCAACCCTGACTGGAAAATGACGGCGGGCGATCAACTTGACGCGCAGCAGCCCGGCTTCGACGATCGCCGCTGGACCAAGGTCACCTTGCCCAACGCGTTCAACGAAACCGAGGCGTTCGCGCGCGATATTAAGAAATTGTCGACGGGCATTACTTGGTACCGCAAGCGCTTCACCGCCCCGTCAGACGCGATGGCAAACAAGGCCTTCCTCGAATTCGAGGGCGTGCGCCAAGCGGCCGAAGTGTGGGTCAACGGCCAGTCGGTCGTACTCTCCGAGAGCGGCGCGATGGCGTTCGGCGCCGACATCTCCAAGGCGCTCAAGTCCGGCGAGAACGTCATCGCCGTGCGCGTCGACAACGACTGGCGCTACAAGGAGCGTGCGACGGGGAGCGGCTTCCAGTGGAACGACCGCAACTTCAACGTCAACTATGGCGGCATCACGCGCAACGTCCGGTTGCACCTGACGCCGCGGACCTACCAGACGCTGCCGCTGTTCGCGAACCTGGGGACTACCGGGCAATATGTCTGGGCGGACGGCTTCGACATCCCGGGCCATGCGGCGATGATCCATGCCGAGACGCAGGTGCGCAACGAGGAAACGAGCCCACGCACGCTGTCCTACCGCGCCGAGGTGCGCGACCGCGACGGCAAGCTGATCGGGACGTTCGACGGCGGCAGCTTCACGCTGGCACCGGGCGAAACGCGCGTGCTGTCCGCGCAGGGACGCCTTGCCGATCTGCATTTCTGGAGTTGGGGCTACGGCTATCTCTACCGTGTGACCACGAGCCTGGTCGAGAACGGCAAGGTCGCCGACGCAGTCGACACGCTGACCGGGTTCCGGTCGACGCATTTCGGCGACGGCATGATCCAGCTTAACGGGCGAACCATGCAGGTGCACGGCTATGCGCAGCGCACGTCGAACGAATGGCCCGCGGTCGGCGTCTCGATTCCGCCCTGGATCAGCGATTTCTCCAACGCGCTAATGGTCGAGAGCGGCGGCAACATGGTGCGCTGGATGCATATCACGCCGTCGAAACAGGACATCGAGTCCGCCGACCGCGTAGGGTTGCCGCAAGCGATGCCCGCGGGCGATTCCGAGCACGACGTCGAGGGCCGACGCTGGGACCAGCGCAAGGAACAGCTGCGCAGCGCGATTGTCTACAACCGCAACAATCCGTCGATCCTGTTCTACGAAAGCGGCAACGAAAGCATCAGCGAACCACACATGGCTGAGATGAAGGCCATTCGCGACCAGTACGACCCCAAGGGCGGTCGCGCGATCGGCTCGCGCGAGATGCTCGATAGCAAAGTCGCCGAATATGGCGGCGAGATGCTCTACATCAACAAGAGCGCACACATCCCGATGTGGGCGATGGAATATAGCCGCGACGAGGCCGCGCGGGCTTACCAGGATGCGCAGACGCCACCCTTCCACCCCGACTCCCCCGATTATAACCGCAACCAGGACAGTCAAGCCGCCGAGGATGTCCGGCGCTGGTGGGACTATTACCGCATCCGTCCGGGCACCGGTCGGCGCGTGAGTTCGGGTGGCGTCAACATCATCTGGTCGGACAGCAACACGCATTATCGCGGCGAGAACAATTATCGCCGGTCGGGCGAGGTCGACGCGGTACGCATCCCCAAGGAAGGCTTCTACGCGCACAAGGTGATGTGGAACGGCTGGGTCGACGTCGAACGCCCCGCAACGCATATCGTCGGCCACTGGAATTACGCGCCGGGCACGACGAAGGACGTTACCGCCGTCTCCACTGGCGACAAGGTAGAATTGTTCCTCAACGGTCGCACGCTGGGCCAGGGCAAGCGTTCGACCGGCTTCCTGTTCACTTGGCCGGGCGTCCACTGGCAACCGGGAACGCTGCGCGCGGTCGCAACAAACGTCGACGGTCGCACGTCCGAAAACGTCGTCGAGACAGTCGGCGCGCCGGTCGCGCTACGTCTCACGCCGCATACCGGTCCGCGCGGCTTCGTGATGGACGGCGCCGACATCGCGCTGGTAGATGTCGAGGTCGTGGATGCCAAGGGCCGGCGCGTGCCTACCGCCAACGACAAGGTCGCCTTCACGCTTGCCGGTCCCGCCGAATGGCGCGGCGGCATCGCGCAGGGCGACAGCTCGGGCAAACCGCGCGCCACAATCGCCAAGCAGGAAGACGCCGTTCCAGGCACGACGCCGACTGCAGGCACCGCGCGCGACGAGGACAATTATATCCTGTCGAAAACGCTGCCGGTCGAAGGCGGCATCAACCGTGTGCTGCTGCGCGCCGGCGCCCAAAAGGGGACCGTCACGGTGACCGCCACCGCGCCAGGCCTGAAACCAGCAACGCTGGTCGTGCCGACCGTGGCTGCCGCAAAGGTCGTGGGCGGCCTGTCGCGCGCATTCGCCGAAGATGCCCAGCCCGGTCTGCTCACGCGGGGGCCGACGCCCGGAACGCCATCATACCGCGTCAGCCGTAGGACGTTCATCCCGTCACGCATCATAGCCGGCTCACGCCAGGCGGATGCGGGCAAGTCGATTGACGACAACGAACTCACGCATTGGGTCAGCGATGGCACCCCCGCTGCCGCGTGGATCGAGTATCGCTTCGACAAACCCGTCACGCTCAGCGAAATCGAACTGAAGCTCGTCGGCTGGCGCTCGCGCGCCTATCCGCTTCGTATCACGCTGGACGGCAAGGAGGTGTGGACGGGGGAGACCGACCGCCAACTCGGCTATGCGAACGTCGCCTTCGCGCCTGTAACCGGTAGCATCCTGCGCCTCACCCAGATCGCTCCGACACAGGACCGTGACGCGTTCGGCAAGATCGTCGAGCTCGGCACTGCCAAACAATCAGGCGACACGGGCGCGGAAGCGGTGGCACCGGGCTGGCGGCTAGGGATCGTCGAGACGGACTTCCACGGCCCCGTCTCGCGATAATTCAGGTAATCGCGCTGCTCGCGGACTGATCCTAAATGTTGGACCGCAGTGCGATCCTCTACGTCTGACGCTAACTGATGTTCCTGCTCACGCTATCGCTCGCCACGATGTCTGACAACGGTACTGCCTGTTCACCCGGCCCCATAAGCGATCCGATGATCCAAAGCGCAATTAGGATGATGACAGCTATCAAGTAACCCTTTCCCGCCGTTGAATGCTGTCAGAGCAACGCGTGGGTCGATGCCGCGGGGTTCCGAGTCAGCGTAACAGACATTCATCGCGGGATCCGCTCATGAAAAGCGCTCCAGCACCATTCAAACCGACAGCGTGTTGTGATCGCACTAGCTGGACTCGGGCTTGCAGAGCTCATTTTCGATTGCACCCCGCTATTCACTGAGCTCGCTCCCGACTGCAATCCGGCTTGATCAATCACCGTTGCGATCTCAACCGATCACGCATACTCCGACTTGAGCAGTAATCGATCAAGCGTCGTCTGCACGCGCTTGAGAGCTATTCGATACCCCCTATGAATGATCGCGTGCCTCGCGTTCGTCCGACATACGGGGATCTCACCTAGCAGCGCATGCCACTTAGCCTAGTTGGCCAGTATGCCCGTCAGCGTCAGGCGAAGTTTATCTCGACGTCCGCGTGGGTATTCTTCGGACATCGCCGTAGCTCCATCATGTTTATAACGTCGGCATCTCCCAAGATTCTTGGACAGCCAGAGTCGCCTTGGGTGAAATACGCACAAATCCTTCATTTATTCAGGTCTTAATTGTATGAGCGCCGTAATGGGCGGGAGTGCCGCCCGTTACTTTTTCGTCCGATGGATAGGCGGATCCGGTCGCGGCGAACGGCTTCAAGTAGCAATACACCTTGCCGCCACTCCCTTCTCGATTACTGTGCAGGCATGATTACACGACGCAACGTCATCGCTTCTTCTTTCGCCATGTGTGCGACCTCCGGGACGGCTGCGACGCCTGCGCGTCGCGGCCGCCTGAAGCAGTCCGTGAGCCGTTGGTGTTACCAGAATATTCCGCTTGATCTGCTGTGTGCTACGGCAGCGCATATCGGGCTGGAAGGCATCGACCTGTTGCAGCCAGCCGATTACGAAGTGCCGCGCCGCCATGGATTGCGCTGCACGATGGGCTACGCTGCCGATATCATGACGATCCCCAATGGTTTGAACCGACGTGAAAATCACGCGGCGATCGAACGGGCATTCCGCATCGGTATCCCACAAGCCGCGAAGGCCGGCGTGCCTAACGTGATTGCCTTCTCAGGCAATCGTCGCGGCATGTCGGACGCGGAGGGCGCCGACAACGCCGTTGCGGGCCTCAACCGCGTCAAGAAGATCGCCGAGGATTATGATGTGACGATTTGCGTCGAGCTGCTAAATAGCAAGGTCGACCACCCCGACTATATGGCTGACCATACCGCTTGGGGAGTGCGTGTCGCCAAGGAGGTCGGTTCGTCACACGTCAAGCTGTTGTACGATATCTACCATATGCAGATCATGGAAGGCGACCTGATCGATACGATCCGGCAGAATATTCAGTGGATCGGCCATTTCCATACTGGCGGGGTTCCTGGACGCCATAACCTCGACGACACACAGGAGGTGAATTGGCATGCGGTTGCGCGCAGCATTGCCGATCTCGACTTCCAAGGCTTTTTCGCGCACGAATTCGTACCTGTTGGTGATCCATTGGCAGCCCTTGCGGAGGCGGTCCGGACCTGCACGGTGTGACCCACTTCCAGACCTTAGTTCAGGCTGCCATTCATGGGCGTCTGGGGCATGGCGGAATGCAACTTCGCCGGCCGCAGCCTGCCGATGCGTGATATCGACGCGCGCTACGTCAATCCCGATCAGCGATCGACGGTTATGCCGGCCAAGGCGCCGTGACCAATCTGGTCGCCGCGCGTCGCAGCTATTACCGCTGGTTCCCGTCGGGGAATCTGGTGATGAACGCCACGCTGCTGGCCCGCTTCGCCACCGCCAAAACGCTGACGGGTGCAGATATTTCGGTGATCGCGCCGGACGGGAGCCTCAGTATTTCAGGTGACAACCGCACATTCAGCAGCGGTAACCCCGATTAGCAGCCGACGGAATCGGCCAGAACCGGACGTTTGCTTGGTAGGAGTTGAACGGCTAGCTCTGGCCGACTTCCGCCGTAGCCGTCGCGATGGCCAAAGATCTACAAGCGGCCATCGGGCCGCGGTTCCGAGCTCACGAATTTCGAACGTTCTTTCACGTCCGCAGTCGATCTCGACCAGGCGTTATTCACGCTGCAAGCAACGACTTTTGCCAGTTTAAACCAGGCAGCTTTACGCTGTTGCATGCAATTTGCGCTGGCTCAGGCTGGCGGCCATCGCCTCAGCCATCAACATTAATGCCATTCGCGCCACATAAAGGCAGCAGTGCCGTCTATTCGGCGCCAGCCCTGCCTGAGCCCGCCGGCCCCATCATGGCTGCTCCCCACTGCCCCACAGACCCATCGACTGTCGGCGAATGTCGATCGGCTGGCCGATCTCGCCTGAAGGCAGGCGCGGAACGCCGCCGGAACGGGCTGGTACACAGTCAAAGTACAAGAGCGGTACCAGACGCCATAGTTGGTACTTTCTCCTTAGGCGTTATCATGGCTAACATAAGACAGACGAGATAGACGACAGCATGCGGGCCGCTCACCTGCGCCTGACGACAGGTGAGCGGGAGTGCTTGAAGCGTTGCTTAAATCATCAGACGGCCAAGGAAATGGCGCTGGATCTGGGCGTTCTCCTCAAGCTGTCGAAAAGCGTCTCAAGATGGCGCGTGCCAAGCTGGGCATGTCGTCTTCGCTTGAGGTGGCAAAGCTCGTGGCAACAGCCGACGAGTCCAACCTCTTGGTACCCCAAGCGTCCGCACTTTCCGGAACCAACGCGATCGTTGAGGAGGTTCCCGCCGCCATTCCGCACCCGTCGATCACGCGGGGTGAGCGGCGCCCCTCCACCTACGTGATTTCAGAAACAATCCTTATGATCTCATTCGCGGCAGCCGCCCTCATCGTCTGGCTCCAGGCCTCTGCCACTATCGGCCAACAGCCCTTTCAGCGCGCAGCTGCCGATACGGCGCAGGCAACATCAGCTACCACAGCGCCAATACCCGGTACCGAGGCTGTGCTACGGCAGCTTGTCGCCGGTCTCGCGAGCGGCTCACCGGATTACGGAAAACTTTCGCCGGTATTCGCTGAGGTCGTCCACCGCGATCTTCCCATGACACACCCCATGTTCAAGGCCCTCGGCGAGCTTAAATCCGTGACGTTTCGCTGACGTGGCGTGAAGAACGATGACATCTATAACCTAGTCTTCACCAACGGCGAGCAGCCATTTTTCCAGTGCAGCGAGGACCCACAAACGGACATTCAGGTGCCCTTCCCTGCTCCTAACTTTGGCCATTCGTTCATGGGACTGGACGGTAGCTCTCGGCGGCCGATCCGTTGTTTGGACGGCTTGAAAGATGAGGTTAGCGGAAAGTCAACTTTGACGCGCGTTGTTCCCGGATGGCAACCCAGACCAGCAACACCGCAAAATAACGGTTGCCCTCAAAGCAAGACAGCCGACAGCATACTGTTAGATGCTGTTAATACAGTGAATATGAGTAGCCCGATCAGTACCGGCAAGCCGGTCATAACGAAGAATTCTGTGACGCGGCTCCGCTTCCGCTCATGGTACATTAACGCCGAGTGTCCGCAAGTGGGCAAGAATGTACCATGCTCATGCATTCGGTCAGAACAAAAGGTCGCCACTCATATCTATGTCGTTAAATCCTGAAACTGGACACTCATCCTTAATCCGTTTTCAACTCATCGCTGACGTTCAAACTGCCCTCTGATATTTACTCTTAAATATGCAACCAGGCGAAGCGCGGTGACACCCGCCGTCTCAACGCCACCCAAGCGCTGGCGCGACGTGGGTTAGGACGGACTCGAGCACGTGCGCGTTGTAGTCGACGCCTAGTTGGTTCGGCACCGTCAGCAATACAGTGTCGGCTTCGGCAATGCCCTCGTCGGTGCGGAGCTGCTCGATCAGTTGATCTGGCTCAGCCGCATAGGACCGGCCGAACACGGCGCGCATGTTGTCGATCACGCCGATCTGGTCGCTGCTTTCACCACGCCCGAAATAGGCACGATCGCGATCGTTCATCAGCGCGAAAATCGAGCGCGATACCGACACGCGCGGCTGCCAATCATGCCCCGCATCCTTCCAGGCCTGGCGATAGAGCCGGATCTGCTTGGCTTGCTGGACGTGCAGCGGTTCGCCGCTTTCGTCCGCCTTCAGCGTCGAGCTTTGCAGGTTCATGCCGTTTTGCGCGGCCCAGACCGCAGTGGCGTTCGACGATGAGCCCCACCAGATGCGCCGCCGCAGGCCTGGCGCATGCGGTTCGAGGCGCAACAACCCTGGTGGATTGGGGAACATCGGGTTCGGGCTAGGCTGCGCGAACCCCTCGCCCTCCAGTAGATCGAGCAACACCTCGGCATGCCGACGGCCCATATCGGCGTCCGTCTCGCCCTCGGCGGGTGCGTAGCCGAAGTGGCGCCACCCTTCGACCACCTGCTCGGGCGAACCGCGGCTGATCCCTAGCTGCAAGCGGCCACCGCTTATCAGGTCGGCCGATCCCGCGTCCTCAGCCATGTAGAACGGGTTCTCGTAGCGCATGTCGATTACGCCGGTCCCTATCTCGATCCGACTGGTTCTGGCGCCGACCGCGGCCAGCAACGGGAATGGCGATGCGAGTTGCTGGGCGAAGTGGTGAACGCGGAAGTACGCGCCGTCGGCGCCCAATTCCTCGGCGGCGATGGCAAGATCGATCGACTGCAGCAACACGTCCGAGGCGGACCGCGTCGCGGATTGGGAAGATGATGACCAATGACCGAACGAAAGGAACCCGATCTTCTTCATGGCGCAATCCTGATGTTCATCGCCGTCAAGGCTGTCGCGGCGAGATGACTTCGTATCGTCTAGATAGGGTGTCGATGACGCCGCGTCGCGGCAACGGCGAGAAACGGAGCTATTCTGGTTTGGCGGCGACGAGCGACCACGCTGCGTGACCATCCCCGCTCATTTGCCGTACGCGGGGTCCATCACGGCAGACACACCTGCGCCGCCATCGGCAGGTTACCGCGAGCCGTGCAAGGCCAGACCCGCCGCCCGCATCGAACAGAGACGATCGGGCGAGGACATCGACAAGCTGTTCCAAGCGAACGCGGAACGGGATGCCGCGCCATCGGACCAGATATGCTGCGCGACGATCATCATCTCCTCATGCGTGGGCGCCCTGCCCTCGCCCATGCAATCGATCACGGCATCCACGAACAAGGGACTGGTCGATCGCGACATGCTGAGGCACCTCAATGGGACTGAGACCCGATGTAGGCCTCGCGGGCTTCACCAACATGGCCGGCTGCCCGATACGCGGCAGACGGACCATTGCGCGAGCCAGACGGCGCGACCGCTGTATCTCCCCAAGCCGCATCGGCGTATGCTGTGACATCGCCATCACCCTTGCCGCGAGCACGGTGACGATAGAGAGCTGGAGTCAGCTTCCGCCCGCAGTGCCGAGTGCCTGCCATGCCTTACGTTCAAGATTACGACATCGCCTACAGCAAGAAGCGCGAACAAGCCGAGCGGCAGGCGTCGGCCTTAGCGAACGACAGGAGCGCCAAAGCCGTCCATCGATCCTTGGCAATACTCTATGGCGATCGCGTTATCTCTGCCCGGCGCGCGATAAATGCGAGCGGTTTAAAGTCATAGCGTAATCGTTGGGCCACGCGCGCACTCGACGCCGACATCGCCGAGGCCTTGTGGATTACGGTGTTGCCGACGTCGATGTAACGACCCTCGCGCTTTACCGCAGGTAGCGCGGCAGGGCAACTTCGTCGTCGCCAACGCTGCCGGCGACTCGCAAGACGCTCGCGAAGGCGTGTAGCACCTCAAGCGCTACGTCATCCTACTGTGCCGAGGAGACAAACAATGAGCGATATCCGGGAACTCAGCGTCGAGCGACGCATCGTCGCCCCCGTGGAGACGGTCTGGCGGACTATGACGAACCGCTTCGAAGAGTGGTTCTGTCCGCGACCTTGGCGCGCAGAAGCACGCGATATCGAGTGGCGCCCAGGCGGTCGCAGTCTGGTGGTTATGCATGGACCCAATGGCGAGGAGATTCCCAACGAGGGCCTGATCCTCGAATATGAGCCGAACCGTCGCTTCGTGTTCACCGACGCCTTCACGGCCGGCTGGAAGCCCAGCGGGCCGTTCATGGTCGGCCTGTTCGAGATCGCGCCGGACGGCGGCGACACCCTCTTCACCGCCACGGCGCGCCACTGGACCGACGAGGCGTTGGAGCAGCATCGCTCGATGGGCTTTGAAGGCGGCTGGGGCGCGATGGCTGATCAACTCAAGACGCTCGCCGAAGGAGGCACGTTGTAACCGCCACCTCTATGGAGTTGCCTTCGCCGACCTGAGGACCGTCGGGCATCATTCGCCTGATACGGACATTCCCGCGAGAAGCGGAGCGTATGCGGCTAGCCTGCCGGAAACGTGCTCCGTGAACAGCTGCACGCGCTTCGTCTTGCGGGTCTCCCCCTGCGTGAGAATCCAAAGCGTTCCGTACAGGTGAAGGTCGGTGCCCGGAACTCTCGCGAGCAAAGGATCGGCATCGCCGACGAAGCATGGCAGCGTCGTGATGCCGAGCCCTTGCCGGACGGCGGCGATCTCCGCGCCTGCGTCGGTGACCCTGAAGGGAACCGCGGTGGTATGGACATCGCCTTCGCTCGCCCAATCCGGAATGCCGTGCGTGCTGATGACGATCCAGCGGAGGGTATCGGACGCGCCCGCGCGCTTGGTATCGGACGCGCCCGCCCGCCATGCAGCCAGCCGATCACGGGCTATGTAGACGCCGCCGAACAGCTCCGGACCCTTCAATCCGTGTAGATTGAGCGGCAGGGTCTTGCGGTCGTAGACGACGCGGATCGCGACGTCGGCCTCCCGGTTGGTCAAATTTGCGAGATCGCCGGAGGACTGGATTTCCATTTCGATGTCCGGATGCCGGCGCGCGAAATCGGCGAAATCCGGCAGCAGAAGGTGCGTTGCGAGGATCGGGGTCAGCGTCACTCGCAGGAGCCCGCGCACGCTCTGGTCGCGTCCGAAGACCCTCGTCTCCAACTGGTGCGACGAGGATTCCATTTGCAGCGCGAATTCGAGAACCTCCTCGCCCGCCGTCGTCAGGCGGTAGCCCGAGGGCAGCTTTTCGAACATCTGTGCGCCGAGCCGCTGTTCGAGATGCGCGATACGTCGCAGCACGGTCGCGTGGTTCACCGCGAGACGCTTGGCGGCAGCGCGCACAGACCCCTCGCGCGCGGCGGCCAGAAAGTAGCGAACGTCGTCCCAATCGATCATGGTGCATTCCCGCGCCGCAAGCTGCACGCTCCTCATAGCACGAGGCGCCGAGATCTGCGCACGACGCGTTCGGTGGATCGTTTCCGCACCACCGATGTGCGGAATTCCCCAATCCCTGCCTGACTTTGCCGAGCCCATGTTGAGGCTCGCGGGGGGGAACATCCCCGGACGGCCGGACACCCGGTCGGCGAACAAGGATGCACGACATGACCAGATTAGAAGGAAAGACCGCCGTGATCACTGGCGGCGCGACTGGTATCGGCCTCGCCTCGGCGAAGCGGTTCATCGAGGAAGGCGCTTTCGTCTTCATCTATGGGCGGCGACAGGATGCGCTCGATGCCGCGGTGGCAGAACTCGGGTCGAATGCCCGCGCGGTGAAAGGCTCGGTCTGCGACGAGTCCGACCTCGACCGGCTCTACGCCGCGGTGAAGGCCGAGCGCGGAACGCTCGACATCGTCTTTGCCAATGCAGGCGCGGGAATTCCGCTCCCACTCGGCCAGATCACCGCAGAACACATCGACGAGACCTTCGACACCAACGTGAAGGGGACGATCTTTACCGTCCAGAAGGCGCTCCCGCTGATGCGCGAGGGCGGTTCGATCATCCTGACCGGATCGAGCGCGGGCACCACGGGCGCACCGGGGTTCACCGCCTACAGCGCCAGCAAGGCGGCCGTGCGCAACCTCGCGCGGAGCTGGGCGGAGGACCTCAAGGGTACCGGCATCCGCGTGAACGTCCTGTCCCCCGGGGCGACGGCGACCGAACTCGCCAAGGCCGCGCTCGGCGAGGAGGGCCAGAAGGCCTACGGCGCGATGACCCCGCTCCTGCGCATGGCCGATCCGGCCGAGATCGCGGCGGCCGCGGTCTTTCTCGCATCGTCGGACAGCAGCTTCATGACCGCCAGCGAACTCGCCGTCGACGGTGGCCTCGCACAGCTCTGACGCGTCCCACCCGCCGATCGCTCGCATGATCGGCACCTGCACCCAAGTACGAAGGAACATCCTGTGGACCATCCTCTCAAGGGAAAAACCGCGCTCGTTACCGGGGCATCGCGTGGCATCGGCCGCGCGATCGCCGAGCGCCTCGCACGCGACGGTGCGACGGTCGCGCTGACCTACAACGCCAGCAAATCCGGCGCGGACGAAGCGGTCGCGGCCATCGAGAAAGCTGGTGGCACTGCGTTCGCGATCCAGGCGGACTTGGTGGACCCGGCAACCGTGCCCGTCTTGTTCGACACGCTCGACCACGAGTTCACCCAGCGGAATGGCAGCAAGACACTCGACATCCTGGTCAACAACGCGGGCAATGCCGGCTGGATCGGTTTCAAGGACGCGACGCCCGCCAGTTGGGACACGCTGATGGCGGTCTACCTGCGCGCGCCGCTCTTCATCGTCCAGGCCGCGATGGATCGCCTCGCCGATGGCGGGCGGATCATCAACATCTCGTCCGCCGCCGCGACGAAGCCGGTAACGACGGCGCCGATCTACTCGATGGCCAAGGCCGCGATCAACACCCTGACGCATGCGCTCGCGTCCGAACTGGGGCCGCGCGGGATCACCGCGAACGCGGTCGCGCCAGGCTTCACGCGGACCGACGCGAACGCGGCCTTCCGGGAGAACCCGGCACTCGTGAAGGCGGTCGAGGCCGACATCGCGCTCGGGCGCTTTGGCGAGCCTTCGGAAATCGCCGCCGTCGTGGCGTTCCTGGCATCCGACGACGGCCACTGGGTGACCGGCCAGACGATCGAAGCAAGCGGCGGCTACAAGCTGTGACCGCCCGAAATCACAAGGAGACTATCATGACCTACGCAATCATCGGTTTCGGCGAGATCGGCCAGACCCTCGCCAAGACGTTCGCCCGCAAGGGGATCGCGGTATCCGTCGCGACGACGCGCGATCCGGAAAGCTTTGCAGCGACTGCAGTAGCGATCGGTCCCGGCATCACGCCCACGACGCTCGCCGAGGCGGTCGAGGCGGACGTCATCTTCCTCGCCGTCCGTTTCCAATCGCACCCCGATGTCGCGAAGGTGCTGCCGGACTGGCAGGGCAAGATCATCGTCGACGTGACCAATGCGTACGGTGTGTCCGCGGAGGACATGGGCGGACGGCCCTCGGCCAAAATCGTCGCGGACGCCTTCGCCGGCGGCAGGGTGGTCAAGGGCTTCAACCATCTGGTCGCCGCCGTGCTCGACCAGGATCCGGCCGTACAGGGTGGCAGGCGCGTCGTGTTCCTGTCGAGCGACGACGACGATGCTGCAGCACAGGTCGGTGCGCTGGCGGAAGATCTCGGCTTCGCGCCGATCCAGCTCGGCGGGCTTTCGGAAGGTGGGCTGCTCGTTCAGGCGCACGACAAGAGCTGGGGCCGGCTGATCTTCAAGGACCTGGTCAGGTTCGGCTGACGGGCGCTGTCTGAAATAGGAGAGAATGCCATGGGCGCCGAAAAGAACGTCCAGACCGTGAAGGACTTCTTCGCCGCGATCGGACGCGGCGACAAGAAGGGCCTGCTGGCACTGGTCGCCGAGGATATCGAGTGGATCATCCCGGGCAAGGACTGGCCGCTGGCCGGCACCTACCGGGGACATGCCGGATTGTCGGATCTGCTCGAGAGCGCAGCCAGATCGATCGAAACGTCTGCGGAACCGGGGGAGTTCGTGGCGCAGGGCGACCAGGTCCTTGCGCCATCGGCAATGAGCGAGACGAACGCCGCGTATGGACGCTGGGACGCTGGGACGCTGGGACGCAGGGACGCAGGGACGGACGTCATGTCGTGATCTCACGCGGTGCGGGCGACTAGGGGCGAGACGAACGCAATCACGACGATACTGGCGATGAGCATGAACATCGTCGCGATCAGGTTATCGTCGAACAACGCGGCCAACCACTGCTCCGTCACGATGGCTACGGCACCGAACCCCAGAATTAAAACCGCCGCCGCTAGCTGCCGGCGGTGACCGCGCCGCGTCGATCGGAGTTCCGTCGCGCCTATTGACCGGCGCTTCACTGTGTCACCTGTTTGAACGATGGCCGACGACCTTCGATAGGCTCACTGTTCGGCAAGCTTGCGCCGTTTTCGTCTATGCCGATGGCGAGCGGGAGCGGGAGCGGGATCAGCATCTGCTGCCTCCTTCAGTTCGGAAAATCACTCGATAAGTCGCCTGGCTCGCATTCGAAGGCGAACCAGGCGAGACCCACCTGCCCTCAGAAGATGTGGCGCACGCCGATCGTGCCGGACAGCGTGCGCAGCTTGGGTTCATAGCGGGTGGCGGCACCGGCATCCTGGCCGTCGAACGCGAGCTTGCTGGTCTGCGAATACCTGCCGCCGACCTCGATCGTGGTCTTGGGTGCTACGTTGATGCCGATGCCCGCGTCGCCGTGCCACGTCATGCCCCAGTCCTTGCCCGCATAGCTGCTGCTCAGGCCGTTCGCGCCGGTCCGGGACAGGTTTGCGTCGACCCGCGACGCGCCGATGCCGCCACCGAGATAGGGCACGAATACGGCATGGAGCGGGATGTCGACATAGCCCGACACGCTGACGTTGTACGACCGGGTGCGACCCGACGCCGGCAGATTGTCCGTACCGAGGTCCTTCAGGTTGAGGCTGTTGCCGTTATAGCCGATCGTCTGTTCGACGCGGAACATCCCGAAGTCGTAACCGCCGCCGATCTCGCCGGTCAGCCCGGTCTTGTACTTGGTCTTGTCGTCGAACTGCGACGGCAGCGAGTCGACGTCGAACTTCTGCTCGGAATTGACCGAGGCACCGGCGCGCGCCACCGCATAGATGCCGCGCGCGGGTTCGTCCTGCGCCTGCGCGACGGACGAAAGCGACGCAGCCGCACCAAGAGCGATCAGGCTGGCGAAAACGAAACGAGTCATGGGATAGGGCCTTTCGAGTGGTTCCCGCCTCGGGCTGGCGGGGTCGAAAAGGCTGATGGCGGACGGCGATGAAGACGCGTCGTGGGTATGATGGACGAACGATGGAGCGCCGCCTCCATCGTTCGTCCACACTTCGCGGCAAAGCCCTGACAATCGAATGAGCCGAGGAACACCGCGTGACCGACCGTATCCTGATCGTCGAGGACGAACGCGAGATCGCCGAGCTGCTCGCGGCCTATGTCGAGCGCGCCGGCTTCGAGGTGGTGAAGGCGGGCACCGTACAGGACGCGATCCGCGCGCATGCCCAGTCGAACCCGGTGCTGATGCTGCTCGACATCGGCCTGCCGGGTGGCGACGGGCTCGACGTGCTGACGACGATTCGCCGCCGCGCCGACACGCCGGTCATCATGATCACCGCGCACGACGACGAAGTGACCAAGCTGTCGTCGCTGCGGATCGGCGCGGATGATTACGTGGTGAAGCCGTTCAACCCGTCGGAGGTCGTCGAGCGCATCCGTGCGGTACTGCGTCGGGCTCAGGGCGCGACCAACCGGCGGACGCTGTCGGTCGGCACGTTGTTGATCGAACTCGACGCGCGCGTCGTCAGCTGCCGCAACGCCGAGGGTGACGAGCCCGCCCGCGTCCCGCTGACCCCAAGCGAGTTCGAGATCCTTGCGCACATGGCACGCCAGCCGCGCCGCGCCTTCTCGCGCGCGGAACTGCTCGAGGCGGCGTCGCCCGACAGCGACGCTTATGATCGCGTCGTCGACAGCCACCTGTCGAAACTGCGCCAGAAGCTGGCGGCGGCGGGCTGCATCGACATGATCGAACCGGTGCGCGGAATGGGATATCGCCTGTGGCCCGCTTCCTGAACCGCATCGTAACGCGGATGGTCGTACTCGCCGCGGCGACGACGATCATCACGATGTTGCTCGGCATGGTCGCCTATGTCGCCGCCGTCCATTACCGGTTGAGCGTCACCACGCATCACATGCCACCCAAGGCACGCGAACAACTGGAGCTGCTGGTGCGAACGCATCAGGAGGGCAGCGATCGCTATTTCGACCTGTTCGATCGCTATGGCGCGAAGGCCCCCGCGCTCACCGACCTGGGCTTCGTCGCGACGATCGCGCTGGTCTCGATCCTGGTCGGCGGCGGGGTGGCGATGGTCTTCGCGCGCCGGATCAGCCGACCGATCACCGCCGTCGCGAACGCCGCCGCGCGCGTCTCCGCCGGAGACCGGTCGGTGCGGGTGGAGCGCGGCAGCACCTCGGGCGAAACCGGCGAACTGATCGAGAGCTTCAACCGGATGGCGGCAGACATCGACGCCTACGAACGCGAACGCACCGTCCTGACCGCGGGCATCGCGCACGAACTGCGCACCCCGCTGACGATCCTGAAGGGGCGACTGCACGGGCTGGCCGACGGCGTGATCGATCCCGCGACCGGCGAGGCCGACCGACTGCTCCGCCAGGTCGAGCACCTCTCGCATCTGGTGGAGGACCTGCGAACGCTCGCGCATGCCGATGCGGGCGAACTCGATCTCGACCGGCGCCCGGTCGATCTGGCGGTGTTGCTGGGACTGGCGGTCGGCGATCTCCGAGGATCGGCGAGCGAGCGCAGCGTCACGATCGTCGAGTCGTACGAGACGGCAATGGCGCACGGCGATCCGGTCCGGTTGATGCAGGTGATGACCAACATCCTCACCAACGCGATCAAGCACGCGCCCGATCGCAGCCGGATCGACGTCGCCGTCTTCACCGCGTCCGGCCACGCGATCGTCAGCGTGACCGATGAGGGCGACGGTTTCGCGATCGACGACGAGGCCCGCATGTTCATGCCGTTCTGGCGCGCCGGCAGCGACAGGCTGGCCGGTCGCCCCGGCAGCGGCGTCGGCCTGACGCTCGCCGCGAAGATCACCGAGGCGCATGGCGGGCGTATCATGGCGAAGAACCGTGTCGACCGGTCCGGCGCCTGCTTCTCGGTATGGCTACCCCTCTGACCTGACTCGTTCGCGGTTTCGACATCGTCGCTCCATCGCGCCTCCATCACCCGCTGCTTTGTACGGACCGCCGGGATCGTCCCGGTCGACAAACGGCGCGCCTCGTCTTGGCTAGTCTGGGCGGCCGCGCTTGGGAGATAGAATGATGGTGATATTCCGTAAGCTTGGCGCAGGCACGCTCGCGGCGCTCCTGATCGGCTCGGCATCGGGCGCGATCGCTGCGACGCCGGTGACCGGCACCTGGATCACCGACGAGGGCAAGGCGCTGGTCCGGATCGAGCCGTGCGGCCCGGCGGTCTGCGGCAGGATCGTCAAGATCCTCAAACACGAACCCGGCAAGCCGACCACCGACATCGCCAACCCCGACCCGTCGAAACGGCATAACCCGATCGAAGGCAGCTTCATCCTGACCGGGTTCACCGACGCGGGATCGGTCTGGAAGGGCAAGATCTACAATCCAGACAGCGGCAAGACCTACGCGGCGAAGCTCTCCCGCAACCCCGACGGCACGTTAAAGGTCGAGGGATGCGTCGCATTCCTATGCCGTGGACCGACGTGGCAGCCCGCCCGCTGACCCCCCGCATCGCAGGAGCATGACATGACGACGCTACGCACCGAGATCGTGAAGGACGCCATCGCCAGCCGGGTCCTCAACGACAAGACCGACCTACTTGCGGGTCATCTCGCCAAGGATATCCGCGCGCTGCTTCAAGCCCGCGGCGTGCTGATTTTCCCCAAGATTCATTTTACCGAAGCCGAACAAATCGCGTTCACCCGGACGCTCGGAATGCCCGCGTCGGAAGGCAGCGATGGCAAGACCACCGCAAAGATTTCGCTGGATGCGAAGCAGAACCCGGCGACGGCGGAGTTCCTGAAGGGCTCACTCTACTGGCATATCGACGGCACCAACAGCGACGTGCCGATCCTCGCTTCGCTCCTGTCGTGCGTCGTCCCGGCACCGAGCGGCGGCAATACCGGCTTCTGCAATACCTATGCGGCCTATGACGCCCTGCCCGCTAGCCGACAGGCGGAGTACGACCCTCTGCGCGTCGTCCATGCACCTTGGGCATCGCTGTTCTACTACCGCCCCGAACCCAGCCTCGACATGCTGATGGCGATGCAGGCGCTTGGCGAGAAGGAGTTGCCCCTGGTCTGGATACACGCCTCGGAACGCAAGTCGCTGATCCTGGGCTGCACCGCCCGCAACGTGGTCGGGCTGGACCCGAAGGACAGCACCGCGCTACTCGTCGGCTTGCGCGAATGGGCGACGCGCGACGAGTTCAGTTACAGCCATGCCTGGAAGACTGGTGACCTCGTCATGTGGGACAACACCGGAACGATGCACCGGGCCGAACCTTATGACCCCGCATGCGGCCGCCTGATGCTTCGGACCAAGCTCGAGGGTGACGAGCCATTTGCCTGATATCATGTGTCGAATTCTGTCGATAGTTCATCTCGATATTGCCGGTCAGGCGAAAGGGCGCAGCGGTCGTTCCACGTACTCAAAAGATGAGGGTGTTTGGCAGCACCGCCACTCAGGCGCGGCTTCCGTGCGACTGCTCGCGTCGAAACCTGTCAGGACTTCACGAACCGATATCCAATGATGAAGATATCAATTTTCAAGGTGCAACACCTGCCCTTCATCAGCAAGCCGGGCGCGTAGCTGAGCATAGGGCACATCCTGCACCGCTAGCTTGCCTCGGATGGCGAGATCTGCGGCGGCGGCGGCGGATTGGCCTAGGATCATGAAGACGGGCTCCATGCGGATCGTGCCATAGGCGATGTGCGAGGCTGAGAGCGCGACCGGTACGAGCAGGTTCGTCGCCTGCCCGCGCCTGGGTACGATCGCGTCGTAGCCGATCGGATAGGCCTGCTTGACCGGCACCTCGATATTGCCCTCGTTGCGCGCGAAACCGCGTGCGTCGACGATGCGCTGCACGTTATGCGAATCCATCTGGTACGATCCCATGCCGATCGGTCGAGGCGTGGACTTGAGGCCGCGCACGTGCGGCTCGGCCATCACGAAGTCCGACACCATCCGTCGCGCCTCGCGGACGTACATCTCGCGCGGCCAGCCGCCGTTGGCGACGAACTCGTCCCTGCACAGTCCCCAACTGGACATCGTCGTGCGCGTGTCTTCGGGAACGCCCGGATCGTTCGCCATGAACCAGAGCAGGCCCTGCTGGTAGCGCATGTGCTCCTGCGCGATCGCGGCGCGTTCGGCGTCATTGCCCTCGGGATAGCCGTAATTCATGCCGATATCGTCCATCGAGAACGCACCGAAATTGTTCACGTCGGCCTTGCCGTTTGGAATGCGGTCGAACTTCCCGAAGAAATCGCGATACCCCGCATCCATGTAGCGCTTGAGCAGCGCATACTGGCCCGGATCATAGCCCGTCGGCTTGGGCAGAGTGATGCGATTGCCCGGCACGTCGGTCAGGCATAGCCGATAGGTATACGCCTGGATCTTCCTATCCGCGCTGCCGTCGGGCGCGGTGTTCGCGGCACTGATCCTCGGCAACAGCCCGCTCTTCGGATCGCCCGCCACGCGGTAGGGATCGATATCGAGCATGAACTGATGGCTCTCCGCATTCTTCGCCTGCACGCCGTTGAGCGTTTCGCCGTACGTCGCATTCGCCTCCCGCCCGGTCGTGAACGAGACGCCGGCGCCGGCCATTAGGTCGCCTTCGTAGCTGGCGTCGATAACGACGTGCCCGGCGAAGCGCTGCCCGCCGATCGAGCGAAACGCGACGATCCGCCCGTCGCGCAAGTCGACGCCGCGGGTCCGATCGAGCGGCTGGTTGCGAACGACGGTCACCCCTTCGGTGCGAACCCAGTCCTCCAGGATGCGTTCGGCGACCTTCGGTTCGAACTGCCACATCGCCTCGTTATCGACGAAGTTCTCGCCGCGCGCCGGGCGCGGCGCCTGTACCCACGCTGCGGGATCGTCGTAATGATGCTTCACCCGCCGGTAGAATTCGAGCGCCAGTCCGCCGATCGCGCGGTGGTTGCCGGTATCCGACCAGCTCAGACCGTTGGTCGTCATCCCGCCGAGGTGACCGTCGCGACAGACCAGAGTGACGGACCGTCCCAGCCGGCGTGCCTCGATCGCGGCGATCACCCCGCCGGCAGTACAACCATAGATAACGATATCGACTATTTGGGGATCGATGGGCTTTGCGGACTGTACCGGAAGCGTCGCGCCGAGCAGGAGAGCGATCGTTGCGAGGAAGCGGATACGCATGGGGCTCATCCTCAAAACGTTGCCGCGACGCCGAAGAACACACGGCGGTCCTCGCGCGCCGAATAGAACAGGCGTTGCGGCGTCTGCAGATATTGCCGATCGACCTCGCGCGTCAGGTTGATCCCTTCGATCGTCAGCCTGACGGTCTTGGTCAAATTGACCTGCCCGGACATGTCGAGCTGCCCCCGTGCCGCGGCGTAGGGGCTGCCCCCAGAATTCGCGCCACCCTGGCCGATCAGATACTTGCTGCGCCGGATATAGGCGACCCGCAGCATGAACGTCTTGTCCTCGTAGAACCCGATCAGATTGTAGCTGTTCTTCGAAAGCCCGGGCAGTGGCAGCGCGGTCTTCGTCGCTTCGTCGATCAGCGGCGTCTTGCTGTCGACATAGGTATAATTGGCCTGGACACCGAGATTGTCGAACGGAGCCGGGAGAAACCGCAGCGACTGTTGAAACGCGACCTCGAACCCCTTGATCTTGCCCGAGGACCCGTTGATCGGCTGGGTGATCTGGAACAGTCCGTAAGGTTGCCCGGTGCTCGGCTCGATCTGGTCGGAGAGTCCGCCGATGAACTCGCTCTGCGTGACGTTGATCGTGAAAGAGTCGACGTTCTTGTAGAAGCCGGCAACCGTCAGCGCGCTGGACGGCGCGAAATACCATTCGAGCGTCGCGTCATATTGCGTCGCCTCGAACGGACGCAGCGTCGGATTGCCGCGCGATCCGGTACGCGAGACCAGCAAGGGTACGAAGCTGACCCCGACATCGTTCAGATTGGGCCGCGCCACCACCTTGGCCGCTGCCAACCGAAAAATCAGGTTGTTGCGCAGGTCGAGCGACGCGTTGGCGCTCGGCAACCAATAGTCGAACCGAGATTTCGCCAGCGTCGGCTGCGTGTCCGAAAGGTACCCGGACGATATCCGTTCGAACGTGATGTAGCGCACGCCCGCATTGCCGGCGAGCGGCAGGCCACCGATCGTCCCGGCGACATTGGCCCTTGCGTAGAAGGCGAGCGTGTCCTGTTCGACGTCCTTGATCGATACCCGCCCGAACGGAATGGCGTTGGCGCGCGGCACCGGCAGCCCGAAGGCATCGCGTGCGACATTCTTGTCGACCGTGCCGCCCAGGATATCGCGCGGAAAATCTCCGCCCACCCCGGGGAAGAAGCTGCCCTGCCTGTCGTTATAGTCGAGCCCCGGGAGTTCATCGACGGTGATGATCCCGTCGCCATTGCGATCGTGTTTACCGACCAGGCTCGCGGCGGAAGGCAGGCTTTGCGGGGTCTCCGAATAGAATTGGATCTTCTCGTAGCGACTGCCGACCTGGATCGATTGCAACGGCCCCCACCTGGACAGGATCGTGAAATCGACGCGTCCGTCATACCCGGTGTTGTTGGTGACGTTGTCGCCGTCGAACACCGACGCCAGCTGATATTGCGCGGGATCGTTGACGTCGAAGTTCGACGTCAACGCGAGGTTCGGGACCGCATTCCCCTTGCTGAAATCGATCGCGGCGCTGGCGACCCGTCCCGCGCGTGGCACGACGACATAGGTGAACGACGCCCCCGGCCCGCCATCGGTGCCGCGTCCCTTGCTGTAGGACGCATCCGCGCTGACCTTGACGATATCGCCGTCGTACTTCGTCGAGGCGCCGAGATTGGTCGATCGGAATTCGGTCGGTTCGTCGTAGACGAGCGGCCGGACGATGACGTTGTTGAACGTCCCGCTGACGATCGTGCCATCCTTGTCCGCGACCGCGCCGACATCGTTGTCGTTGAGCAGCACCTGATAGTTCGCGCTCTGCCGCTCGCGCTTCAGCCGCGAATAGGTGCCGTCGAGCACGATCTCCCATTTGTCGGCGGGACGATACTGGATCGAACTGTTGAGCGTCAGCCGCTGCTCCGCGCGGTCGAAGATCCGCGCCATGAAGCGGTTCGGCCGGAACAGGCCGGGATCGTTCACCCCGTCGCCATTGCCGTCGATATTGTTGGTCCGCGACCAGCCGCCGGAGTCGAATGAATAGCCGCGCGTGTGCGTGTTCGAATAGGCCGCACTCGCGAGCACCCCCAGCGTATCGCTGAAATTCTTCGAGACCAGCGCGGAGCCGCGATAGCCCAGATGATCCGCCTGATCGGTATAGGCCCCCTGCAGCCGACCGCTCACGACCAGATCGGCGAGATCGAGCGGGCGCTTGGTCTTGAGATTGACCGTCGCGCCCAGCGCCCCCTCCGGCATGTCGGCGGTCGGCGACTTCGAGACGACGATACTCGATATGATCTCCGGACTGATCGATTCGAGCGACGCGTTGCCGCCCGCGCCCGGCCCCAGCAGCGTACGACCGTTGATCTCCAGCCGGTTCTGAGAAATGCCGCGCACGGTGAAGGTCGATCCGTCGCCCTCGCGCCGCGTGATCTGCACGCCGCTGATCCGGCTCATCGATTCCGCGACGTTCTGGTCGGGCAGCTTGCCGATGTCCTGTGCGGTGATGACGTCGACGATATTGCTCGCCGCGCGCTTGACGTTGATCGACTCCTGCAACGAGGCGCGGATGCCGGTGACGACGATGTCCTGCTCCGTGGTGGGAGAGACGACCGCGGGCTCCTGCTGCGGCGGCGCCGCGATCTCATTCACGGGCGCGGCGATCTGCTGCGCCACGACGGGCATGAGGGCGATCCGGGACGCGACAGGTTGGCGTCGCTTGAGCGTGATCGCCCCGCCGGTCTTTACCGGAACCAGATTCGTACCGGCGAGAAGCATCTTCAACGCGGCGGACACGTCCATGGCGCCCTGCACGCGATTGGTCGTGACACCGGCGGCGACCGGCGTGGAAACGAGGATCTGGATGCCCGCCTGATGCGCGAACAACAGGATGCCCGAGCTTGCGGGTTGCGCAGGGACGTCGAAGCGGCGCGTCTGCGCGCTTGCCTCGACGCTGGTGGCAGAACAACAAATTGCTGCGGCGCTTGCGCCGAACAGCCACGACCGTACGATTCTCATCCCGGCATCCCCCTAATATGGAGGCGCCTGTTTCCGGCGCTCTCCACCATAAGAGCCTGACACCGGCGGTTTCCGTCAGTGCGTCGGCAGTTTGGTCCGATCGATCCGAATTTCGTCGGGCGAAACGGTCACCGCGACGCCGAGCGAGGCGGCCAGCGTCGCCGCGAAATCCTCCGGCTTGTCGATCTGGAAAAGCCCGATCAGCCGTTCGTGGGCAAGTGTCGGATCGACGACCACCAGTTGCTGCCGATTATACCGGTTGAACTGCTCGACCGCATGACCCAGCGTATCGTTCTCGAGCGATATTTCGCCGTTCCGCCACGCCAGCGCGCGCGTGATCTGCACCGGCGCGGTCCCCACTTCGGGCGATACGCCGCCGGCATGGAAACTGGCATATTGCCCCGCCTGCAGGATCGTCAGCGCGCCGCTCTCCCCGCTTGGCCAGACGGCGACGACGCCCTCCGTTACCGTCACCTGCACGCCGCTTTCGCTGCGATCGACCGAAAAGGCGGTGCCGACCGCCCGCACCTGCGCGATGCCGGCGTCGACGATAAAGGGACGCTTGCGATCCTTGGCGACCTGGAACCAGGCCTGTCCGCGACCGAGCACGACCCGGCGGCTGTTGCTCACGAACGCGACACGCAGATCGCTGTCGGTGTTGATCGTCGCCACCGACCCATCGACCAGTGGCAGACGTCGAATCTCCCCGCGTCCGGTCGCGACGTGCTCGCTCGTGACGCTCGACCAGCCGATCAGCCCGATCGCGGCCGCTGCGATCGCGCCGCCCATGCCGATGAGCATCCGGCGCCGTGCCGGGCGTGCTTCGAACGCATCGGCGATCTCGTCCGGCGCAGGCGCCAGCGCAGTATCGAGCGCGCTCAGCGCGGCCATCGCCCGCAACAGCATCCCCGCATGACGGGGGTCGCTGGCCAGCCACGCCTCGAGCTCGTGCTGCCGGCCGGGGTCCAGCGGATGGCGCAGCGCCCAGGCCGCTGCGGTCTGTTCAGCGCGATCGGACACGCGTCTCTCCGTTGGGCAGGAGGAAATCATTTTCCGCGGGCGGGTCTGTCAGCGTCTTCAGGATCGCGCGCAGGCTCCGGCTGGCCTCGTTCTCGACGATGGTCTCCGAGATGCCGAGCGTGTGAGCGATATGCTTCTGGCTGAGCCCGTCGACCCGGCGCATCACGAAGATACGTTGCGCGCGCGCCGACAGCTTGGCCAGCGCGGCCCGAACGCGCGCGAGTTCGTGCCGGGCCGCCACCGCGCGCTCGGGCGACGGCAGATCGCTTTCGAGCGTTTCCGCCAGTGCATCGGACATCGATTCAATTCGGACAACGCGCGTCCGTTTACGTTGCGTGTTGAGCAGGTTGCGCGCCATCACGAAGACATAGGCGCGGGGCGAGGTGATGTGCGAGACATCGGAAAGCTGCGCGAGCCGGCAGTAACATTCCTGCACGATGTCCTCCATGTCCTCCGAAACGACCAGCCGACGGCGCAGCCAAACGCGAAGGTCGCGTTCATGCGGCAGGATCTCGCGTCCCACCCATTCGGCCAGCACCTCGCGTTTCGTCGCCCGTCTCCTCTCCCTATACCATGAGCTTCGACGACTCCGTTTCCGTCACCGGAGCGGTCATTCGCGAAGACGTTACCGTCGCCAACATCTACCATTCGTTCAGCGCGCGTCACTTTTCTAAAAATGCCGCAACGCAGTAGTCAGAAGTCGACCGTTGCAGACAGCCATAAGCGGCGGCCTTCCTGCGGGTTGGCGTATTCCCCCGCGTACACCGTCGTCGCGCCGCTGCGATACGGCAGGTGATCGACGAAGTTCTTGTCGAACAGATTGAACAGCGTCGCACTCAGCTTGAACTTCTCCGTCACCTTTAGCGCGCCGCCGAGACTGAACAACGCATAGCCCTTGAAGCTGCCGAGCGCAGTCTGCGCCGCGCCGACACCGCGATAGCGATCCGAGCGGATTTCGGAGCGCAGCCACGTGCTGACCTTGTCGGCCGGGCGCCAGCGCAGATTGCCGTTGATCATGTGCTTGGGTGTATTGACGAGTGGCTGGCCGCGCTCGGTACCGCTCTTCTGCTCGCTTTCGGTGTAGGTGTAGTTCAGACCCAGCGACAACCGCCGGGTAAATTCGAACCGTGCGGCGACCTCGCCACCGCGCGTCACCGCCTCGTCGATGTTGATCGACTGACCGAACAGATCGACATTCGGGAACGCGCCGACATCGAGACAGCCGGGCCGATCGGGATTGCCGACGAAACGGCAGTTGAACGCGCCAGGCCCGCCGGCGATCTTGTCCTTGAACTCGTTGTTGAACACCGTGACGTTGCCGCTGAAGAAGCCGTCATTGTCGAAATAGATGCCCGCCTCGTAGCTGGTACTCGTCTCGGGCTTGAGGCCGGGGCTGCCGATCAGCGGGATCGTCCCCTGCCCGCCAAAGCCGGTGATGCCTTCCGCGATCTGTTCGAGCCGCGGCGTCTTGAAGCCCCGGCTGACGCCGCCCTTCGCGGTCAGTGCAGAACTCGCATTCCATACCAGATAGGCGCGCGGCGAGAGCTTGCCGCCGAACGTCGAGTGATCATCATAGCGCGCGCCCAGCGTCAGCCTCAACGTCTCGGCGATCTTGAGCTCGTTCTCGACGAAGCCGGCCCATTGCTGGAACTTGTATGGTTCGGGGGCGACGGCATCGATCATTTTGGCGTCCCAATATTGTCCGCCGACCGTGAAGGTGAACGGTCCGGTCGAGCCGATGAACCGCGAGTCGACGATGCTGTTGGTCGCCTCCAACGTGCGCGGCGACCCCGCCACCACGCCCGGCGTACCCGGTGGCACGGTACGGCCGATCGTCTCGGTCGTGTTGCGCGTCAGCGTCGTCTCGAGCGTGCCGAAGCCCGCGCGCCACGTGTGTGCGGCAACGTAATTGTCGCGATTGAAACGCTGCATAGGCCCATAGCCGCCCGCGACCGTTGCGGTGCCAAGCTGCCCCGCCGAGTTGTCGTAGGTCTGCTCGGAGCGATCATATTCGATCCACAGATCGTGGTCGGGGCTCGGCGTGACGCTGATCCGCCCACCATAGGTATAGATGTCGGCCTTGACCGGGCTGGGCCCGCGCGTCGACAGCGGCACCAGTGCGCCAGCGACATTCTCGTACTTCAGCGCCGACGCATCGCGGTGATACAGGCTGCCGCGTACCGACAGGCCGATCAGGTCGCGTACGACCGGTCCCTGCGCATAGCCATTGAGCGACTGGATATTGCCGAAATCACCATTGCCCTGAACGGTGCTTTCGGCACCGACTGTGCCGAGCCAGTGCGTGCCCACCTTTCGGGTGATCAGGTTGACCACGCCGCCCATCGCGTCGGAGCCGTACAGCGTCGACATCGGCCCCCGGACCACCTCGATCCGTTCGATCGCGGAGAATGGCGGCAGGAACCCGGACGAGGTTTCGCCGAAGCCGTTCGGGGTGACACTACCCGGTGCGTTCTGGCGGCGGCCGTCGAGCAGCACCAGCGTATAGTCCGCCGGCATGCCGCGGATCGAGATGGTCAGCCCCCCTGTCTTGCCCTGCGTTTGCCCGACATCGACGCCCTCGACATCCCCGAGCGCCTCGGCGAGGCTGCCGAAGCGCTTCTCCTGAAGTTCAGCGCGACTGATCACGCTGATCGAGGCGGGTGCGTTGACGATCTTCTGTTTGAACCCGGCGGCGGTGACGACGATATCGTCGGCGGTGCCCTCGACCTCGGCGGTGGCGGACGTCGATTGCGCCCGCGCCTGCCCGTAAACGGGCTGGCTCAGCACCAGCGACACCATCATGTACGCGGCGCTGCCCGCCAGCCGCGCGCGGCTCTCGCGAAAATACCCCATTGAAACCCCCGATTAATATTGCGAATGATTAGCAATCTCTGGGGCGCGATTGGTTGGTGTCGCCGGAATGGTCAATTCGGAAACCGCGCATGGACGTCGACTGCAACGCTTCGTTACAATCCGCACCTGTTGCGGGGATCGCTGCTGCGTCGCCATTCGCCGACCGCGACACGCCGCCGCATATCGTCGTGGTCGAGGACGATCCGGCACTCCGGGCGCTCTTGTCCCGAATACTGCGGGAATGCGGGTACGACGTGACCGGCGCGGCAGACGGGATCGAATTGCAGCGAGCGATGATAGAGCGACCGATCGACCTTATCCTGCTCGACATCATGCTGTCCGGTCCCAGCGGGCTCGAACTCTGCCAGACGATCCGCGAGCGTAGCCGCGTGCCGATCATCATGGTCAGCGCACGCGGTGAAGAGGGAGACCGCGTCGCCGGCCTCGACAACGGTGCCGACGATTATATCGCCAAGCCGTTCGGACGCGCCGAATTGCTGGCTCGTGTGCGTGCTGCCCTGCGCCGCGCCAGTGACACGCATGTACCGCTCGACATCCCCGTGCCAGACCGGTTCGACTTTGCGGACTGGAACTATCATGCGCGTCGCCGCGAACTGATCTCGCCACGCGGCGCAGAGGTCGAGCTTACCGCCGCCGAACACGAACTGCTGGTCACGTTCCTGCGCAACCCGCAGCGAACGATCGGACGCGAGCGCCTGCTGGAGATGTCGCGCAGCCGGATCGGCCATCCGAGCGACCGGAGCATCGACGTCATGATCAGTCGTCTGCGGGCCAAGCTGGGCGATGGACGACGCGCACAACCGATCATCCGCACGATTCGGGGCGTCGGCTACATGTTCGCGCCCGATGTGACCTCGTCCTGATGACGATCCGCCCGCGCGGGATGGTCGGCCGGATTTCGCTGGTGCTGTTGCTGGCGCTGTTGCTCGAACTGCTGGGGAACGTCGCGCTCGATCGCTGGGCGCAACAGGAATATGTGACCGCCGCCGATACGCAGCGGTTGGCCGAAAAGCTCGCCGACGCCGACAGCATCGCCAGCGGCGCACCGACCACGCAACGCGCCCGATTGATGGCCACGCTTTCCGCGCCCGGCATGACGCTGAACTGGGTGCCCCACACGGTGATCACCGACTTTTCGGATCCGCGCGAGCATCTGAGCGCGATGAAGCAGCGACTGATCAACGCAGCACCCGCGTTGGAACGGCGTCCGCTGCGGCTCAGCATCCTGCCGTCCGAATTGGCGGGACGGCGCGATCTGGTCGGGGCAATGCGCCTCGCCGATGGCTCGTTCGTCACCTTCCGCGTCAGTCCCTACATCGCGTCGGCGCCCGGGCTGGGCATCACGACGGCGGCGCATCTGGCGCTGACCGGACTGGTGCTGCTGATCGCGCTGCTGATGATCCGCGCGTTGATCCGGCCGCTTGGCGATCTTGCCGATGCCGCCGACGCTACGCGCCCCGGAAAGCCTGCTACCGTCCGAATCCAGGGGCCCGCCGAAGTACGCCGGGTCGCGACGGCCTTCACGGCGATGCAGTCCCGCCTGTTGCACATGGTCGAGGATCATACGCAGTCGCTGATCGCGGTATCGCACGATCTGCGAACGCCGATCCAGCGACTCCGGCTACGGACGGCGTTGCTCGACGATACCGATCCCCGCGACGCGATGACCGACGACCTGATCGAGATGGAGCGCATCATCGAGTCGACGCTCGCCTATATCCGTTACGATCGGCAGGAAGCCGCACGCCTCGTCGATATCGCGGCGATCGTTGCGACCGCGGTCGACAACGCCGCCGATGCCGGTGCCACGATATCCTTCCACGGCTGCGACGAATTGCTCGCGACGACGCGGCCGACCATGCTTCGCCGTATCTTGGCCAACCTGATTGATAACGCCACGCGGCATGCCACCCGGATCGAAGTCACGCTCGCGCTCGACGGACCGAACTACGTGATCGCCGTGGACGACGATGGCGCCGGTATCCCGCCGCATCGTCGTGCCGAGGCTGTGCTGCCGTTCCGCCGCCTCGAAAACGCCCATGGCTGCACAAGTGGCGGCGCCGGTCTCGGCCTCGCAACCAGCAGTAAAGCGGCATCTGCACTCGGCGGTACCCTCTTCCTTCACGATGGACGACTGGGCGGCTTACTCGCCAGGGTGACGCTACCCATGAGATGACGACAGATCGCGCGATACAATGGAACCGTCTTGCGCCGGTGCGCGGCCCCATAGTCGGCGATTGGAACTTCTTTCTCTTCTCCCCAACTTCGGACACGCATTCATGGAGAAGACACCGGACATGCTGCGTTGGCGATCCAACTATGGACGCTCACCAATCTCGCTCGTAGGCCGATTTCGGCGGCTTAACTCGCCACGCGTCCAGATGAAGCGAGGCGTCGAGCGCACCCTAGGGTGCAGCGGCCTGTTATAGCCCACGTGGCAATTCGACCATCAGACATACACTGGAAAATGACATGCGATTTGTTCAGATCGAGATACTGCCGCAAGGCAAGGCGCTGGTGGATATCGACAAGCTGACCCATGCAGTACCCGAAGGTAATGGATCACGCCTGTTCATTGGAGCGCAGCACTTAGACGTTCCCCATTCATTGGCTGAACTCGAGAACGTCCTGGCTGGTCGCGAGCGCTCCGACGATGGCGCAAACAGCACCGCGGGCTTCGGCGTCCGGTAGGCCGACACGACGTCGGACGCTCATACACGTTTGACCTGTCAGCCCTGGGTGCGAACTCACGATGCCTAAACTTGGCCGGCAGCCCTTCCGGTCGATCGGAACCATGCGTAGACCAAGCCATGATCCGTCCGCATCGACGCAGCTTTACCCTGAGACGTCGCGGCAGAACGCCGGTTTGGCTCCGGCTGCTATGGCGGGTGGGGCTTGCCGGCGCGCTCATAGCTATCGCGCTATCCGGTCATTGGTTCGACCGGGATGGCCTGCGCGACAACATCGACGGCGCCATCAGCTTCCTCGATGTGCTCTATTTCACGATGATCACGGTCACTACCGTCGGATATGGCGACATCGTACCGGTGACGACGCAGGCGCGCATGTTCGACACGTTCGTCGTCACACCGGTCAGGCTATTCGTATGGATCATCTTTCTGGGGACGGCGTATGACTTCCTGCTCAAAAATGTTTGGGACAAGTGGCGCATGACCATCATCCAGCGTCATCTTCACGGTCATGTCGTCGTCGCCGGGTATGGCACCAGTGGCGCCGAAGCAGTCGACGAGCTCGTCAGGCGTGGTGCGGATCCCGAGACGATCGTGGTGATCGACGATCGGACTGTCGCGCTGGACGCTGCTGAAGCGCGGGGCACGACCGTGATGCAAGGCGATGCGACCCGCAATGCGGCGCTGGAAGCAGCACAACTCGCGCGTGCGCGTGCGCTGATCGTCGCGGCCGGGCGGGACGACACATCGATCCTCATCGTCCTGACTGCGCGGGGACTGGCGCCGCACGTGCCGATAAGTGTCGTCATAAAGTCGCATGACAACGAAGCGATTGCGCGGCAGGCCGGGGCCGACACCGTGATCAACCCGGCAAGTCTGGCCGGTGTCCTGTTGGCGGGATCGACCCACGGCGCCCATATCGCATCGTATCTGGCGGACCTCGCCGCGGCCGACGGACAGGTCGTTTTGCACGAACGGACGGTGACCTCGACAGAGGTGGGCATCCCATTGTCGGAGATCCGTACCGGTCTCGGCCACCGTATCTACCGGGGCGACCGAAGCTTCGGGTTTTGGGAGGCAGAAACGCAGCGGCTCGAACCGGGCGACCTCATCGTCGAGGCCGTGCGGCGGGTTCAGGCCGAAACCGCCGATTGAGCAACCGCTTGCCGATATGGTCAGTGCTGGCAGGATCTGGCGTTACTGTGGGCATTCCGAACCAGCGCGTGGTGCATCAGGCTTCGTCGGTAGAGATCGGCTTCCTTGCCGCCATTTGGACGGGTTTGCCTATCACGGGGCGGCCGGTTGGCCATCGGCGCGCGATACAGCGATCCTTCGCTATCCGGGCTATCGTCACCGCGTCGCCCTGATTGCCACCGAGGACATGGTACGCGGTCGCGTCTTCGCCCACGTAGAAACCGACATGACCGCCACCCGGACGCTCGAACACCAGCACCGACCCCGGGGCCAACCGCTCCGGCCGTAACGCAGATCCCCATGTCGACCATGACGTCGCCCGCACCGCAATAGAGACCGGTTCGATACCGTCTTCCTGAAGGCAGTATGCAACGAACACGCCGCACCATGGGACGCTGTCAGCGTTGTAGACCATGCCCAGCACCTTCGTCCCAAGCCGTTTCGCCCAACCCAGGATCGTGGCGCTATTGGCTGATCCGGCAGCTTCCTTCGTGCCTAGCTTCGTGCGCGCGACTCTCAACCACTTCGGCTCCGTCACCATAGTCCACTCGGCTTTGCGGTTGATGCGCGGAAACATTCGCGGTCGTACTCAAGCGCGAGCATTACAGCATCTTCTCCACCGTTGACAGCATCGCCGCGACCACTGCTGCGATCGCCTTGGCGTTGGGATGCACTCGGTCCATCAGCACCATATCGGCGTGTCCCAACACCCCAGGCGGAAAGAATGGCCAAATCGTCGCGCCATGTTCGCCAGCCAGCACCGCGTGGATACCCAGGTACGCTGCTGCTCGGTCACGGATGAACGCCGGGGGATCGACGGTCGTCAGCAATACGGGAATGCCACAGCTGCTCAAGCTCAGCAGTATCTGCTCGAGTTGCGCTCGAGTCCGAGCCGCGGGTATTTGTCGCAGGACATCGTTCGGTCCCACCTGAACGATCGCGAGAGCCGGTCGCTGATCTAGGGCGGACAGCTGGCGGGGCAAGCGCCGCAGGAGGTCCGCGGTCGTATCCCCCGATACGCCGGCGTTCACCACGCGGACGTCGGGGAACCTCCCCTGCAGTGATGCCTGCAGCTGCGCCGGAAAGCTGTCGGCAGTCGGTAGGCCGTAACCGGCAATCAAGCTGTCGCCAATTGCCAGGATCAAGGGTTCGTCGGTTGTCATGCGCTGCTGCGAGATAGTTCACGTTGGACGCAATGTAAGGCGTCCGGGATAATAGCGCCGAACCTTTGATGCTGATGCTCGTTCGTTTGCGATGATATGCAAACCGACATCGCGGCTTTCATGAGCGTATTCTTTACTGCCGACACGCATTTCGGCGACCATCGCACCATCAACATCTCTCGACGACCGTTCGCCGACACGGCCGAGATGGATGAGGCGCTGATCGAACGCTGGAACACCGCTGTGCGCCCGGGTGACGTGGTGTGGCACCTAGGTGACGTGGCACGTCGTCCGATGGAGGTAGCCGAATTGCTCACTCGCCTGAACGGGACCAAACACCTGCTGCGTGGCAACAACGATCCGGATGCGACGCTGGCCGCAGACGGGTGGACGAGCGTTGGTGACTACGCGGAGATCGAGCTCGATGGCCGAAAGCTCGTTCTATGCCATTACCCGTTCCGGAGCTGGAATGGGCAACACCGCGGCGCGCTGAACCTGCACGGGCACAGCCACGGCCGGTTGAAGCCGATGCTGCGACAGTTCGACGTCGGTGTCGATGGTCACGACTTTACGCCGGTCCTGCTCGACAGTCTGCTCGGAGCGCGCCGATCCGCGCTCTTTGACGCCGACTAAGAGCTTGCCGCGGTAACCCGACGCGCAGCGCGTGCGTGCTCTCGCGTGAAATCGCCGACGCCGCGGTCGGTGTGGCACAGCCGGTCCCAATGGCGGAAATATAGGCCGTAGTTGCAGCCATAGAGTTCGTGGTGCCGCTGATGATGGCTGGCCGTAATCAGCCATCCGCCCAGCGGGCCCGACCACATGAAACGCGGGAAAATCTCCCATCCCATGTGGTTCGTGACCCCCATCACCGTCATGATCGTCAGCACGATGCCAAGACCGGCGATATGGATCGGAACGAAGAACACCAGCAATGGAATGACCACCGCGCCGGTCAACGCTTCGATCGGGTGAAACGCCATTGCGGCCCAGGCCGTCGGCGGGCGGCTGGCGTGATGCAGCGCGTGCGCGAGCTTGAACGGTTTGGGACGATGCATCCAGCGGTGCGTCCAGTAGAACCAGGCATCGTGCAGCAGCAGATACAGGAACACCGAGACCGGCAGGTACCAGAGCGGATAGGCGTGGATGTCGGAATATACCTTGGTCCAGCCATGATGCTGCCATCCCCAGGCGACGACGCCCGCGGGGATGCCGTAGAGCGCTGCGGACGCGAGGCTCCAAACGATCTCGCGGCGGACCTGCGGGTCAAGTCCGAGGTACAGCCCCGGATGCTTGCGGACCGTGATCCAGGCGAACGCACCCGACACGAGGAGATAGCGGACGCCGACAATGACGGTCATCGCGACGGCGGAGAGGATGATGGCGAGCGTCATGCTTGGTCCTTCACGACCCTGCGATCGGCAGTTCGTCCGGCAAGGGCACGGCGTCGCGATGGAAGGCCCCACCACGGCGTTCCCGGCGAGAGATGGTGCTCGTGATGATAACCGCCGAAGTGGAAGCAGGTCAGCAGCGACAATATGGGGCCCACGTCGATACTGTGCGCGCGGTGAGCGTCCGCAAAAGGAGTCTCGCTCTCCCGGTGCGGCAACCACGTCCCGAACACGAACAACTGCGCCACGGCACCCAGGGCTGGCAATGCCCAGAATATGACGATGTTGCCAAGCGGCGCCCCGAGCAGCAGCGTATAAATCAGCGCCACCGCGGTTATCCGGATAATCTGCCCGTGGGAATAATAGGTCTTGAAGAACTGCAGGAACCAGCCGCCGAGACTGGGGTCGCCGCCGTGAAAATCCGGGTCCCCCGCTCGTCCGGTTTCCTTGTGATGCAGATGATGCTGCGGCAACAGTGATGCATAGGACAGGCAGGCATAGAGCGAGAGACAGGTCGCACCGATCGCCCGGTTCAGGCGTGGTCGATCGGGCGCCAGCGCACCGTGCATTGAGTCATGCGCGACGATGAACAATCCGGTACTCAGCCAAGTCTGGACGATGACCATCACGATGGCCAAGGGAATGACATCCGGGCTCCATCGCCAGAAAAAGATGCCGGTGATGTGGATCGCCAGCCACGCGACGACGATCGCGGCGGACAACGACACGCCGACACGGGTCTGATGCCGCAGGGCCTCCGATTGGCGAACCGTAACGCTCACTTCTTTGCATCTGCCGAGACGAGGTTTCCGGCTTTGTCAGCACGTACCGCGCGTCGCTGCGGATCGGCGTTCGCGCGCAACTGCGCCTTCAGCACCGCCGGCTTGCGCGCGAACAGGAAGCCGTGGCTGACGGTGCCGTCCTTGCCCTCGACCGCATGGTGCAGGCGATGCGCTTGCAACAGGCGCTTGAAATAGCCCTGCTTGGGCACCCAGCGGAAGCCGCCGCGCTGATGCACGAGCATGTCGTGCACGAAGGCGTAGATGCCGCCGTACACGGTGATGCCGAGCGCTGCCCACCACAACGGCTCCCACCAGAGCCCGACGACGAACAACACAATCGGCACGATCGCGAAGACGACCGCATACAGGTCGTTCTTCTCGAACCAGCCCTCGTGATCTTCGTGATGCGACTTGTGCCAGCCCCAGCCCCAGCCGTGCATGACATACCGATGCGCTGCCCACGCGAAGCACTCCATGAACAGAACCATGAAGACAACGATCGCGAGTTTCTCGAACCAGGTCACTTTGCTCGATCGCGCGAGTTGACGATGGACGGGTGCAACGAATTCAACATGATGCACACATAACGGTTACCGCCTTCCGATGCGAGGGCGCTCCTCCACAAAATCTCGGGCCGCTGATCGTTGCCGCCAGCCTGACCCCGTCACCGACTGAGAAGCGCCGAATCGGATATCCGCGACCAGATGTCGCGGTAAAATGCTCGAAAACAATCACCCTTGGCACCGCAGAGTGGCCCGCTGCGTTCGACCGCGATGATCGCCCCAGCCTTACGCGCCGACCACCGGGACACGCCCTCATGGCTGCTGATCGCAGCCATGCTGATGACTTTTCTCGCGGCCCAATATCATCACCGCTTCACGGTAGATCCGATCCGAGCGGCACCCGCGATCGCCTCGCTGATAGCACTGGGTAGCGCGCTGGCGATCGGCAGGTGCACCGCCCGACCGCGTCTGGCGGCTGGCGCGACCGCGTTCCTCCAGATGACGCTTTTTACGCTGCTCGGCGTCGTGTTGGCGTACGCGTTGGCGGCGAATTCTGGACCATTGTGGGATGGGCACTTGGCCGCCGCCGATCGGGCAATCGGCTTCAACTGGCCAGTCGTTTTGGCGTTGCTCGACACATCCCCGCCTGCGATCTGGCTGTTCGGATTGGCGTATCACAGCCTCACCTTGCAGATGATCGTCGTCATCGTAGCTTTGAGCGGGATGCGCAAATTCGACATACTGAGGACGATGGTCTGTGCCGCGATCCTGTCAGGTTTTGTCACGATCCTGATTTCGGGGCTCACCCCGGCGATGGGCAATCTATTCGACCCATCCCGCTACGGGCATCTCTGGCCGTCCATAGCCTGGCTGGAACAGGGACTGATATCGGGGCTTCGCGACGGGTCGCTACGCGTACTCGATCTCACCATGCTCATGGGAATTGTCAGTTTTCCCAGTTTCCATGCGACGCTCGCCGCCATCTTCATATGGGCGTTTGGCGCGATGCCGCGTATTGCCCTAGCGGGCCGCACGTGGGCGATACTGACGATCGTCGCGACACCGGTTTTCGGCGGTCACTACGGGGTCGACGTCATCATGGGACTGATCCTCGCGCCGCCTGCCATCATTGCAGCGCGCCGCCTCACGCAGCGTAGGCAGCCGTCCCATCCGACGTGTTCGGCCGTGCCGGCCTGACGTCGGTATCGTCGCAAAGCACCGCATCGACCATCGCCGCTGCCTCGGCCGCGCCCCCTGCCCCGGCCATCTCCGTCGCGAGCAGCCGTGCCGCACGGCGGTATTGCGGATCGCGCAGTACGAGCTGCAACGCTGGTTCAAGGCCGCCCTTGCCGGCTCCAGCGGCAGAGATGACGCGCGCAGCCCCGATCCGCTTCAGTCGCGCCGCCGTCGCCGGTTGTTCGAATGCCAACGGCACGGCAACGATCGGAACGCCGGCCGCCAGTGCGTCCAGCACCGTGTTGAACCCGCCGTGCAGGATCGCGGCCGAACACCGTGGCAGGATGCGAGTCTGAGACCAGAATGCCCGTACCAGCGGGTTTCCAGGTAGCGAGTGGGCTTCGCGGTCGCTCAGCCCGCCGCCATGGGCCACCACCGCGCGGGCACCGACCGCGGCACAGGCCGCCGTCATCGCCGCGAACAGCGATCGGCGCGCCCCCTGCAATGATCCCAGCGAACAGTATATGAGCGGTCGCCCGTCGTCGTCCGGCAGGTTTGCCTCGGCCTCCGCCAGGCGCCACGGCGCGCCGTATCGAAAGCTCGGCGGCAATGCCGTGCGTGGAAAGTCCAGTCCCGCCGGACATTGCGCGATCTGCAAGCGGTCGGACCATTGATGCCGGGGGTCGGGATCGAGTCCCCAACGCCGCGCATAGGTCGACACCATATTCGTGATCGGCCGCATCAGCAGGTCGCTCACCGCGTACCCGCCGTTATTGCGATTCCGCCCCACCGCATCAGGACGATACGCCCACCCAAGGAAGGGTGGCGGTACCATTGGCTCCCTGAGCAACGGCAATCCTGTTACGGCAGTCACGAACGGCAGACGGAGGTGTCGCGCCACCAGCGCACCGGCCGGCTCGACCGAGTCCGCGACGACCGCATCGACTTCGAGCCTCGACAGTGCCGCCGGCAAGGTCTTCAGAAGCAGTTCCGTCATCGATGCGGTGCTGCGGATCATCCTGGGTAACCCGACCGGCCCCGACGGCTGCGCCAGCTTGTGGTAATGCTCTGCCAACAAGCCCTGACAGTCCGCGGGGTGGCCGAGCGCCGCGAAATCGACAACGCAGTCCGGTACCAGCGACGCGGCGGCGGCCATGTGAATTATCGTCACTCGACGCCCCGCTTCGACGAGCGACGTTCCCAATGCTGCTAGCGGGTTGATGTGGCCCGCGGTTGGCGGCGCGATGATGGCGATATGCCGCCTTTTGACCGTCAATGCAGTGGAGCTTTCGTCGCCGTCTTGTCTAATCGGTTACTATCAGCATGCGGGCGAAGAGCGATAGCTTCATTCAGTGGATCGATGGCAGCAGCAGCCCCAACTGATCGTCATCGGCTCGTGCAAACCGAGTTTCGGTGCCGACGTATCCGACGTTCCCACGCTGAGACGTCGGAACCGTCTTCCACCTCCCTGCGCTTGAGCCAGGAAGGAGAAATAATCGTGGACGATCAACGCGTGTGGGAATTTGAGGGTGGCCTCTGGGATGCCAGTAACGAACATTATCAGGAGCGGATCGACGAGGAGATCGTCATGGTTCTTCCCCGGCCGCCCTATGTCTTTCAGGGCCAGGACGCGAAGGATGCCGTCAAGGCCACACCCCGGTGGGATTCGGTCGAGCTGTCTGACAAGCGCGTGTCGCGGCCTCAGGAGGGATTGATTGTCGTGGCGTATACGGCCCGATGCGCGAGCGGCGACGAAAAGTACGAAGCGCATTGCTCTTCGACCCTGCGCATGCGGGGGCATGACGACTGGCTGGTCGTCCAGCACCAGCAGACCCCGCCCCTGACCGCCAGCGTCGCAACCTGACGCCTCTCACCCGTTCGTTTGAATGTGCGCCCGTTGCCTATCCGCAACGGGCGCGCATCGAACCGAGATTGCCGCGATCGACAGTCGGCATGAAGGAGTGAACTCCGATTTGCAGGTTACCTTGCCATTTACTCTTTTTCGCGCGGCCTTAGTGAAACGACGGATCGCGGTTGGACAGGCCGTTGTCGACGCCGCGCCTGCACCGAATGGCAGTAAAATACGCGCTCGAAATACTACTCGAAACATGGTGGCGATGACATGCCGGTAGCAAAGGGCGCGACGGTTCGGCTAAAGCCGCCGCATGCAGCACGACACTTCGGCAAGCCCTTCGGATCATACCCTTTTGCCAAGGCAAGGCGTCGCGTCGATCGCTCCCGCGCCGGCGCTGCGGGCAGCCGAGCCTTACGCCCGCGATGAACTGCTGCACGAACTGTTCGACGCCACGCGCGCGGCGCATCCCGACGCGACGGCGCTGCGGCTGATCGGCGCGGACGAGGAATACGACCGCAAGACCGCCTGGACCTATACCGACCTCGCCACGCGCAGCTTCGCGCTCGCACACCGCCTGCGGGCGATGGGGATCGGCCGCGGCGACCGTGTCGTGCTGTGCCTGCCGCGCGGGCTCGACCAATATATGGCGATCCTCGGCGTGCTGCGCGCCGGTGCCGCCTATGTGCCGGTCGACTGGGGCTATCCGCAGGACCGCATCGACTTCATCGTCGAGGACAGCGAGGCCGCGCTGACGATCACCGTCGCCAGCCGCGTCGCCAACCTCAAGGGGAAAACGCTCGCACTCGATGCGGCGCTGGGCGATCTCGCGGCTGAGCCGTCCGAACCGATCGGCCGCGACGTCACGCAGGCAACGCCGCACGACCTAGCCTACATCATCTACACCTCGGGCACGACCGGCCGCCCCAAGGGCGTGATGATCTCGCACGGCAATGCGTGCCACCTGGTCCGGTCGGAAAGCGCGATCCTCGACCTCACTCCTGCCGACGTCGTGTTCGGCGGGTTCAGCCTCGCGTTCGACATGTCGGTCGAGACGATGTGGAGCGCGTTCTTCGTCGGTGCGGTGGTGCTGGTCGCGACCGAGGCGCTGGCGACCAGCGGGCCCGACGTGGCGATCGCGCTCGCCGAGGCGAACACGACGATCTGGCACGTCGTCCCCTCGCTGATCGCACTGGTCGAGCATCCGGTGCCGACGCTGCGCCTGCTCAACATGGGCGGCGAAGCGTGCCCCGCCGACCTGCCGCGCCGGCTTGCGCGTCCCGGATTGCGGTTGCTCAATACCTACGGCCCGACAGAGACGTCGGTCACCGCGACCTGGACCGAGGTCTTCCCTGGCCAGCGCATCACGATCGGCAAGCCGCTCCCCGGCTACACCGCCTGGGTGGTCGACGAGCATATGCAGCCGGTTCCGGACGGCCAGGAAGGCGAACTCGTGATCGGCGGTCCCGGCGTCGGCGTCGGCTACGTCAACCGCCCCGATCTGACCGCCGAGAAGTTCATCATGACCCCGTTCGACGGGCCTTCCGGTGCCCCCGAACGCATCTACCGGTCGGGCGACCTGGTGAAGCTCGACGCGGCGGGCGACATCGATTTCGTCGGGCGCATCGACACGCAGGTGAAGATCCGTGGCTTCCGCGTCGAGCTCGCCGAGATCGAGGCGGTGATCGGCGAATGGCCTGGCGTCGCGCAGACCGTCGTCCAGCTCTTCACCGACGACGATGGCTCGGAGTTCCTCGCCGCGTTCCTGATCGCGCGTCCGGCGGAGGAGATCGACATGGTCGGCCTCAAGGCCCGCGTCGCCGAGCGTCTCCCCAATTACATGCGCCCCGCGGGCTACCAGCTGCTGTCGCACATGCCCACGCTACCCGCCTCGGGGAAGGTCGACCGCAAGGCGCTGGTCAAGCCCGAGATCACCGTGTCGTCGGACCGCGAGATGGTCGCGCCCGCCACGCCGATGGAGGAAAGCCTGCACCGCGTCTGGGCCGAGGCGTTCGCGCCGCAGCCGGTATCGGTGCTCGACGACCTGTTCGAGGATCTCGGCGGCCATTCGCTGAAGGCCGCACGTCTCGTCTCGGCAGCGCGAAAGGTCCGCGGGCTCGAAGGGCTGTCGCTGGAGGACGTCTATGCCGCGCCCACCATCCGCGCGCTCGCGCTGCGGATCGGTGGCACCACGCCCGTCGCGATCCTCGACGAGACCAGCTTCCACCATATCGCGCCGTGGAAGCGGCGGCTGTGCGTCGCCGCGCAGACGCTCGCGCTGCTGCCGATCTATACGCTGGCGGGGGTCCAGTGGTTCTCCCCCTATCTCGCCTACACGCATCTCGCCGGCGACATGCCGCGGGTCGACGCGCTGATCCTCAGCGGGCTGTTCTTCACGGTCGTGCCGATCGCGTCGATGTTCCTGTCGATCGCGCTCAAATGGCTGATCGTCGGGCGCTTCAAGGCGGGCGATTACCCGCTCTGGGGCAGCTATTATTTCCGCTGGTGGCTGGTCCGCCGGATCATCGGCGTCACCGCGACGCCGTATCTGGCGGGCACGCCGATGATCCGCGGTTATTACCGGATGATGGGCGCGAAGATCGGCGAGCGCGTCCATATCGGCACCGGGATCATCGACACTGCCGACCTGCTCCACGCGGACGACGATGCGATCATCAGCGACCAGTCGGTGCTCTCGACCAGCTCGGTCGAGCGCGGATTGCTCCGCCTCGGCACGGTAAAGCTCGGCAAGGGCGCGTTCGTCGGGTCGATGGCGGTAGTCGGCCGCAACGCCGCGCTCGGCGACGACGCGATGCTCGACGACCTGTCCGCGCTGCCCGCGGATACGACGATCCCGGCCGGCCAGCGCTGGGGCGGTTCGCCCGCGGCGCATGACGGCGATGCGCCCCGCCGCCCCGCCACCGCAGCCCCGCGCAACGCCGGCCCGGCGATCGGCCTGTTCCTGTGCGCGCTGATCCTGCCGTTGGTCGCGATCCTGCCGATCGCCCCCGGGCTGATCGCGCTGATCGAGCTCGACTGGGCGACCAGTGGCTATGCCTATGTCGCGGTCGCGCCGCTGCTCGCGGTCACCTATATCGTCATGATGTGCGTGCTCACGGTGGCGGCCAAGCGCCTGATCCTCGGTCGCGTCGGACCTGCGGTGTACGCGCTGAACAGCGGGTTCTACGTCCGCTACTGGTTCGTCCAGCAGATCAACGACCTCGCGCTCCGCCTGCTCCACCCGATCTTCGCGACGCTCTACGTGGTGCCGTGGTACCGTGCGCTTGGCGTGAAGGTCGGCCGTCGCGCGGAAATCTCGACCGCGAGCGCGATCGTGCCGGACTTGGTCGAGATCGGCGAGGAGAGCTTCATCGCGGACTCGGTGATCTTCGGCGCCGCGCGGATCGGCCACGGCACGATCGAACTCGCGCATACCAAGATCGGCCGCCGCAGTTTCATTGGCAATTCGGCACTGCTGCCGAGCGGCACGCAGATCGGCGACGAGGTGCTCGTAGGCGTGCTCTCGAAGCCGCCGAGCGACCCCGCGCTCGCCACCGAGGCGGGCAGCACATGGTTCGGCTCGCCCGCGATCAAGCTGCCGGTGCGACAGGTCAACACGATGTTCGACGAGGGCGCGCGGTTCAATCCGTCGCGCGCGCTGATCGCCACGCGCCTGTCGATCGAGGCGGTCCGTACCACCTTGTCGCTGACCGCGTTCCTCGTGTTCTTCAGCCTGCTTCTGTCGGTGGTCGGCGACCTCGACGATCTCGATAACGGCGGGCTGCTGATCGCGACGACCTTCCCCTTCCTGTACGTCGGCTTCTGCCTCGCCTGCGGGATCTTCGTCCTTGCGCTCAAATGGCTCGTCGTGGGTCGCTACAAGGTCACCACCGCGCCTCTGTGGAGCACTTTCGTTTGGCGCACCGAACTCGTCACCGCGACCTACGAGAATCTGGCGGTCGCCAACCTGCTCGAACCACTCCGCGGCACCCCGTGGATCGGCGTGTACCTCCGCCTGATGGGCGCGCGGATCGGCAAGCGCTGCTACATCGACACTACCGACCTGACCGAGCACGACCTCGTCGACATCGGCGACGACGTCGCGCTGAACGACTTCGCCGGCCTGCAGACGCACCTGTTCGAGGACCGCGTGATGAAGGTCGGCGCGATCCGCGTCGGTGACCGCGCGACGATCGGCTCGCTCGCGATCGTCCTGTACGACGCCGAGATCGGTGCCGACGCGCAGCTCGGCGACCTGTCGGTGGTGATGAAGGGCGAGACGCTGCCCGACGGCACGAGCTGGGACGGGAGCCCCGCACGGATCGCCGTCGCGACGTGACGCCGATCTGGCACGACGGTCCGCTCGACGCGCTCATCTGGGACGGGCGGTCGCCGGTCGCATGGAGTGTTGCCGAGACCGGACCGTATGCCGCCGGCCTGCAAGGCGATGCGCGCGCGATCCGTTACGGCCTGGCCTCCGCGCTGATCCGCAAACTGGCCGGCGAGTCCGTCGATGTGCGCCTGACACGCAGCCCAGCCGGCGCGCCGATCGTTTCCGCCCCCGAGGGTTGGTATCTCAGCCTCTCCAGTCGCGGTGCACGCGCCCTGATCGGCGTTGCGCGCGCACCGATCGCGGTCGACCGCGAGGTCATCGACGACCACCCGCCGCTCTGGGACATGCTCACCAAGACCGAAGCCGACGCGCTCCGCCGCCTGCCCGCCCTCGCCCGGCCCCAAGCCTGGCTCCGTCGCTGGACGATCAAGGAAGCACACGCGAAGCTCATCGGCGAACCCCGCCGCATCCGCCCCGAGTCCATCGACACCATCGTCACCGATCCAACCCACGCGACCGCGACGTTCGAAGGCACTTCGCGCTGCTGGAGCCGTTCCACAACCGACGCGATCGAAACCGTCGCGCAGTGGAGCCAGCCATGACCAGTATCCTGACCCGCCGCTACGAGGAGAAGGACCGCGCCGCCGTCCTCGCGATCTTCGACTCGAACCTCCCCGAGTATTTCGGCGCTGGCGACCGCGAATGGCTGGAGGAGACGCTCGACGAGCCCGACGGCCCGGCATTCGTGGTCGACGTCGACGGCGTTCCCGGCGCGTTCGGCGGCTACGAGATCTGGGAGCATTACAACAAGGCGCTGCTCTATTGGGGCATGGTCGCGCGGACGTACCATGGCTCGGGCCTCGGCAAGCTGCTGCTGTTCGAACGCCTGCTCCACGTCGCCACCTCAGCCGAACCGCCGACGCGCTACGTCACGGTCGACACCTCGCCGCAGGTCTCGCCGTTCTTCCAGCATTGCGGCTTCGAACTGACCAGCGTCTGGCCCAGCGGCTACCGCTCGGGCATGGACATGCACGAATTACGATTTGACCTTACCGGCGACCTGATTCCTACCCTTTCGCAAAGACGTGACAGAGCGCTGACATCAGTGCGGCTCCAAGCTACTCGGCAGCTATGACCCAGAAGCGGACTACGCATCTTTTCTGTTCACTGATTTCTGCCTTTCATTCACACTCCATCTTGAGCTCTACCCCGCTGAAGCCGCACGGCAGATCGGCCTGTCTACCGGTAGAGTAAGACGTCCCGTACCGGCATTCGTTCGTCACGCCCTCAAACTGTCACGCGCGGTTGGTAAGCAGGCCGTAAGGGGGGCGATTTGGCCTGGCTTCGTGACATAGACCGATGGTTGGTTGACGCGGTGCTCCCCGGCGCCCTGCGCTACCACGCTTTGGCAGCTCGACTTGTGGGTGCTGCCGACGCCGAGGATCTGGTTCAGGAGGCTTACGCAAAGCTGCTATGCGCTTCTGATTGGCGTTCTATCGTGAACCCGATCGGGTTCACGATGCGTGTCGTGCACAATCTGGCGCTCGATCGGCTACGCCGCGCGCGCATCGTCCGAATCGAACAGATCGCCGCTGCAGACCTGATGGAAATCCGCTATGACGGTCCGGACCCGCTGGCCGTGCTGTCCGGGAAGACGGAACTCGAAGCTCTGGTTGCGGCGGTGGATCGCCTGCCCTCGCAATGTCGCAAGGTCGTTAGAATGCGAAAATTCGATGGTCTTGCTCCGCAAACGATAGCGGACGTGCTCGGCCTGTCCGTCTCTACGGTAGAGAAGCATCTCGCCAAGGGCCTTGCCATGCTCGTGGCCGGGCGAACCGCCGACTTGGCGGCTCCGTACCAGGAAGATAAGGTCAGTCCATGGAAGGGACGCAAACGCCAAGTCTGACCGAGCAGGCCGCGGCCTGGCTCGTGGCGCTGGATGGCGGCAAGGCGGACCTACCGGCGTTCGAGGCCTGGCGTGACGGCGACCCGCGCAACGCCGCGACCTTTGCGCAGGTAGCGGCGGTTTGGACCAATCTGTCGGATGCGCGGTCGCTGGCGTCGACCAGCCCACCAGTCCCCGCGACGCAGCCGGCACGGCGCATGTCGCGTCGCCGAGTCCTGCAGGCCGCGTCGGTGATGGGCATGGTTAGCGTTGGCCTGACCGGAACGCGACTCTGGGCGCGATCGTCAGCAACGACAGCGGTCGGCGAACGGCGGACGATCCTGTTGCGCGGAGGAACGCGGCTGGATCTGAACACCGACACCACGGTGGAATGGATCGACGATGCCGACAACGCTCGAGTCTGGCTGAACCGCGGCGAGATCGCACTCGATATCGCGCACGGAGCCGTGGCACTGGCAACAGACAGCGTGAAGGCGAACCTGACACCCGGGCGATACAACGCGCGCGTCCAGGGGCCGAATAGCATTTTGCTGGTCCTGGCAGGCGCTCTGAACACGCCGGGATCCAGCCGGGTCGGTGCGGGGCAGCAACTGATCGTCGGCGCAGACAGGGCGATGGTTACGGCCGAGGTCGGAGGCAATGAGCGCGATCGTACCGCCGGCTGGCGACGTGGCGAGATCGTGCTGTCGGGCGAGCCACTGGACGCAATCCTCACCGACTATAATCGCTACCTGACCCGCAAACTCGCGATCGGCGACCCCCACCTTAAGGCGATCCGGATCGGCGGCCGCTTCACCTCGAACAATCCTGATGATTTCCTGGCAGCGCTGCACGCGTCGTTCGGGATCACGGTGCGTCAGCAAGGGGGCCTGACGGTCCTCTATTCGCAACCGCACAAAATAGTTCCTGCCTGACTGGCGGTTTCTCGAGCCTCCCCCGTCAGCAGGGTACAGGCCACGGGGGATCGACATGCGGAACTTGATGATGGCGGGCGCAAGCCTGGCGGCGTGCGTCGCGCAGTCTGCGTCAGCGCAGGACGCAGGGGAGAAGAGTTTCGACATTCCTGCACAGGATGCAACGCAAGCATTGAACAGCTGGAGCAAACAGGCGGGGATCCAGCTGTTGTTTCCGTATGCCGGACTGCAAGGTCGCCGCACCATCGCGCTACGCGGGCGCTACATGCCGCGCGCCGCCCTACTGCGGCTGCTGGACGGCCTGCCGTTGCAGATCGCGACTGAGAGCCCATCGACGATCGCACTGCGGACGCCCGCCGCCACCAGCAAGACGATCACGCGAAGCCCTGAGGCGGCCACCAAGCAGCCGCTGGAGGAGATTGTCGTCACTGGGACGAACACCCGGCTGAAGCAATTTCGCGCGCCTTACTCGATCAGCACGATGCGTCGCGAGGACATCGATCAACAGAGCCCGCTCAGCACCGCCGACCTTATCGGTTCGCTGCCCGGCTTCTACGCCGAGGCGACCTCGGGCGAAGTCTCCGCGACGGTGTACACCCGCGGCCTGCCGCTCGGAGGCTACCGCTTCGTCCAGTTGCTTGAGGACGGCCTGCCGATCTTCAACGAGAACCAGGAGGGCACGATCCTGCCCGACGTGTTCGTCCGCGACGACCTTATGACCGAGCGCGTCGAGGCGGTCCGGCTCGGCACATCGCCGATCCTGTACAACAACGCACCGGGTGGCGTGATCAACTTCATCACCCGCAAGGGCACCGACCACTTCAAGGGCGCCATCCGGCTGACCGCGCAAGACAACGACGCGCAGCGGATCGATGCCTATGTCAGCGGCCCGATTGCCGACAAACTGACGTTTGCGACCGGAGGGTTTTACCGGATCGGCGACGGCCTGCGGAAGACCGGCTTCACCGCCGACAAAGGCGGACAGCTGCGCGCCAACGTCACCTATCGCGACGATCGCGGCGAGCTGACGGTCTATGCGAAATACCAGAACGATCGGAACATCTTCTACCTGCCGATCCCGCTTAACGATCCGCGCGATCCCAGCAGCAGCCTGAAGGACCTGATCGACCCGTTGCGCGGGACGCTGGCGTCGACCAACGTCCAGTTTCCCCGGCTGCGGATGGTCGACGGTACGCCAACCGGCACGACGATGACGCGCGACCTGTCCGACGGCCGCCACCCGGACGTCATCACTGCGGGGGCCGACGCCACCGTGACGCTCGGCGGTTTCACGTTCCGCAACCTGTTCCGCGTCACCCACGGCACGCTGAGCGGGGACTCTCTGTTCTCGACCACCGCGGTGCAGGACGCGACGACCTATCGCAACGCCGCGCTGACCCGCGCGCGCGCCGCGTTCGGCACCAGCGTCGCCGGCATCCGCTATGCCTATGCCGACAGCGCCACGCCCGGGCAGCAGAGCTTCGACCCTGCGACGACCCGCAACCTCGTCGTCCAGGCGCAGTATCAAACCGCCGATACCAAGTTCAACAACGTGTTCGACAGCCTGTCTGCAAGGCGTTCGTTCGAGACCTGGTTCGGGTCGCACGAGGTCTCGATCGGCGGCTATTTCTCGCGCTACCATCTTGACCAGACGCAGTACGCCGCGGACATGCTGTTCGAGGTGCGCAACCGTCCGCGCCTGCTCGACCTGGTCGCGGTCGACGCCGCCGGCAATACGGTGGGCATGGTCACCGATCACGGGGTCGTCCGCTACGGCGCATCGACGTTCGTCGGTGGCGGCGTCGACAGTACCGCACTCGCCTTCTACGTCGCCGACACCTGGCGCCTCGGCAAGCTGCAGATCGATGGCGGCTTTCGCCACCAGTCCACCCGGCAGTCCGGCTATGGCATCAACACCGTCACGCAGAATCTCGGCACGCGCGAGACGCTTGCGGACGATGCGGTGATCGGCTCGGCGGGAACGCGCACCAACCGCCGGGAACGGTTCGCCGGCAACTCCTACACGATCGGCGGCCTGTACGATTTCGCCGACACTTTCGTGATGTTCGCCCGCTACACCCGCGGCCTCCTGACCCCCGCCTTGTCGAACATCACCCGCGGTACGGTCGTCACCAACAGCTATGTCGACCAGAAGGAGATCGGCGCGCGCTATCGTAACAGATTCCTGTCGGCGAGCGTGACCGCGTTCACCAACAGCTTCGACAATCTGTCGGTCACGACGGCGGTCGTCGATCCGAAAACCAATCTGGTCCGCAGCTTCGTCCTAGTCGGCAAGAGCGATACGCCGGGGTTCGAGGGCGAACTGACGCTGAACCCCACCTCGTTCTTCTCGCTCACGGGCAACCTGACCTACCAGGAACCCAAGCAGGTGAACCTGCGCGAACAGGGCAGCACGCAGCCGTTCGCGTTCAAGGTCGGGCGCAACGTTGCGCGGATCCCCAAGCTGATCTTCAACGTGACCCCGGCGGTGAACTTCGACGTCGCGGGCAGCGCGACGCGGCTTTACCTCAACGCTGCGCATGTCGGCCGACGCTTCGTCGATGCCGCCAACACCACCCTGCTGCCCGCCTATACCGAGTTGCAGGCCGGGCTGATCGTCGATCGTGGCCCGGTCCGCGCTCAGCTCAACGTCTCCAACCTGACCAACGCGTTTGGGCTGTCGGAGGGCAATCCGCGGCAGGACACGCTGACCGGTCAGGGCACGCCGGAGGCGATCTACGGCCGACCGCTGTTCGGCCGGCTGGTCAAACTGAGCCTGCAATACAGCCTGTAGCCCACCGCGACCGTCATCACGGTGTCGCCCATCCACGACATGCAACGGCAGACCGGCAGCGATACGCGCCGGTTCCTGTCCAAAGGGAGTGAAGTCTGATGCTCACCCGGCGTTCGATAATCGGCGCGGCCGCGGCCGCCCCTGCCCTACTCGGCTTCGGACGCGCGAATGCGCTGACATCGGAGCGGCTGTTCAGCTTCGGCGTCGCGTCGGGTGATCCGACACCCGACGGCGTGGTGCTGTGGACCCGTCTCGCCACGCGGTCGCTCGCCGGCGACGGTGGCATGGGCACTGCCCGTGTGCCGGTGCGGTGGGAAATCTATGACGACGACGGAGCGCGCCACCTCGTACGCGCGGGCGATGCAGTCGCCGAACCCGCATGGGGGCATTCGGTGCATGTCGAGGTGAACGGGCTGCACCCGGGCCGCCCCTATTGGTACCGTTTCATCGCCGGGGGCGAAGCGAGCGCGATCGGGCGGACGCGCACCGCCCCTGCCCGCCACGCGCTGCCCGAGCGGCTGCGCTTCTGTTTCGGGTCGTGCCAGAAATACGAGGACGCACAGTTCGGCGCCTGGGCCAACACCGTCGCCGAAGATCCCGATCTGATCGTCTTCCTCGGCGATTACATCTACGAAGAAGACCCTTCGATCGGCACGCCGCGGGTCCACCTCAATCCCGCGCCGGTCGATCTCGACGGCTACCGCGTGCGCTACGCGACCTATCGGCTCGATCCGCTGTTGCAGGCGGCACACGCGGTCGCGCCATGGATCGTGACGTGGGACGATCACGAGGTCATCAACGACTATGCCGACCTGGCGGACCAGCATAACAACGATCCCGCGATCATGGCGCGGCGGCGGGCAGCGGCGTACCAGGCCTATTACGAGTTCATGCCGCTGCGCGCCTATTCGCGTCCGCACGGTCCCGACATGCGGCTGTACCGAACGCTCGACTGGGGCCGGCTGGCGCAGTTCCAGGTGCTCGACGACCGGCAATACCGCTCGCCACGCGGCTGCCAGTCGCATGTGCGCGGCGAGATGTCGGTGTCGGTCGTCAAGGATTGCCCAGACCTCCACGATTCGAAGGCGACGATCCTCGGCATGCCGCAGGAGAAATGGCTGCTGGATACCCTGTCGGCGACCAAGGCGCGCTGGAATATCCTTACGCAACAGACCCAAATCACGCCCTATCCGCGCCGCGATCCGGCGCATCCGGATGGTCCTGCCGACATGCAGACGGTCGATACCTGGCAGGGCTATCAGGCCTCGCGTGACCGTATTTTCGCGCGATGGCAGGACGCCAATGTGTCGAACCCGCTCGTAATCGGCGGCGACATCCACGCCTTCGTCGCCAGCGACATCAGCTACCGCGGCAAGGCGCTGGCGCCCTGCTTTGTGGGCGGGTCGATCGCCACGCAGGCGGGGGACAAGCTGCTGGTGCAGAACACCGCCGACCTGCCGGCCTACCGTTTCGCGCGCAACGACGTCCGCGGTTATGGCCGCATCGACGTCACGCCTACCCAGTGCGACGTCGCGTTCCGCGCACTCCGCGACCCGCTCGATGCGCGGACCGAGGCGTACGACCTGACCAGATACGTCGTCGAAAACCGCAGGCCGAAGATGCAGGCGGCCTGAACCCGGCGCGCCACCGCGGCGACGCCTTACTCATCACCGACATCTTACCGGCAGCCGAATGCGCGCGCCGTTCCAAAGGGAACCATCATGAATCGCCTCCGTACCGCCATATCGCTGACCGCGTTGCTGCTCGCGCTCACAATCGCCACGACGCTGCAGGCGCAGACCGTGCCGACGACCGAAGACGCCCCCGAAGCCGAGATCGTCGTCACCGGCCAGCGCGCCAGTCAGGCCCGCGCGCTGGCCGCCAAGCGCGATGCGATCGGCGTGATCGACGTCGCCGCCGCGGACGATATCGGCCGCCTGCCCGACCGCAACGTCGCCGAGGTGATCGAGCATCTGCCCGGCGTCGGCGTTACCTACGACCAGGGCGAAGGGCGTTACGCCTCGGTCCGCGGCGTGCCCTCGACGCTCAACGGCTACACACTGAACGGGCTCGAGATCGGCAACCCCGACGGCACAACGCGTGCCCTGCCGCTCGACATCGTCTCGGGCCAGTTGGTCAACCGCGTCGAGGTCGCCAAGGTCAAGACCGCGGACATGGACGGCCAGGGCATCGGCGGCACCATCAACCTGGTCACCGAGACCGCATTCGACTTCAAGGAACCCTTCGCGCTCGCCGCCACCGCGAAGGCCGGGTATCAGGAGCTCAACGGCAAGGTCCCGTACCAGGCCGACGCCAGCATCGCGAAACGCTTCGGCGCCAACGAACAGTTCGGGGTCGTGCTCGGCGGCAGCTATTCGAAGCGCGATTTCGCCAGCGACGGCTTCTACCCCGACGACTGGCGCCCGGTGGTGGGCGCGGCGCGTGGCGGCGTCCCGACCAACATCAAGTACACCGAATACAACCTCACGCGCACGCGCATCGGCGGCGCCGGCTCGCTCGACTGGCACCCAAGCGACCACCAGAGCCTCTACGTCCGCGGGGTTTATTCGAAGTTCATCGAGGACGAGGTCCGCGGCCGCTACCGCCTCGATTTCACCAGCACGCCGTTCACGTTCGATGCCAACGGACTGACCGGCTCCGCACCGGGCACGCCCAGCTCGCAGACCGGCGTGGCGGGCACCGGCACCGAACGGCGGCAGGACCTGCGGCTCGATTACAAGGTGAAGACGATCGCGACCGCGATGGTCGGCGGCTCGACAGAGGTCGAAAGGCTGAAGCTCGACTATGCCGGCTCGCGCAGCCGCAACACCGTGCTCGACCGCTTCAGCACCTGGCAGTTCCGCTGCAACCCCGGCCCGGTCAGGTTCGACTTCACCGACACGATCTACACCGCCGCGCCGATCACCGAATGCACCGCCAACCAGTTGCAGTTCCGCCAGTACAACCAGCAGACGCAGCGCGGCGTCGAGAAGATCTGGCAGGGCAAGCTCGACGCGACCTATGACCTCGGTGGCGAGAGCTTCTTCAAGGTCGGCGCGAAATACCGCACCTCCGACCGCGACTTCGACCAGAGCAACCCGGTCTATGATCGCGGCGCCAATGCCGCCACCCGCTTCACGCTCGGCCAATACAACCTCCAGGGCGGGTCGGTCACCGTGCATCCCGACAACACCGATACCGACAAGGGCTATGTGAACACCCCGCTGATCGATCCCGCGGCGATCAAGGCGTTCACCGCCGCGCAGCTCGCCGGCAATCTGTTCGTGCTGAACCGCGCGACCTCGCCGACCAACGACACGATCGCCGACTTCCAGCTGAAGGAAGACGTCGGCTCGGGCTATGCGATGGCCAATCTGGCGTTCGGCGCGATCACCGTCACGCCCGGGCTGCGTTTCGAACATACCCGACTGAACGTCACCGGCTATCAGTTGCAGAACACCGCGACCGTCGTGCCGCTGACCCGCAAGACCGATTACAACGACTGGCTACCGTCGCTGATCGTGCGGGTCAGGCCGAACGAAGAAACCGTCCTGCGCGCCTCTTATTCGCGCAGCCTCGGCCGTCCCGAGTATAATTCGCTTTCCCCGGGCGGCTCGATCGACACGGGCAACGGTATCGTCGCGCTCGGCAACCCCGACCTCAAACCGTATCGCGCGGACAATTTTGACGTCTCGGGCGAATGGTATTTCGCACGCGGCGGGCTGTTTAGCGTCGGTGCGTTCGCCAAACTGATCAAGAACCCGATTTTCACGCAGACCACCACGCTGACCAACACGGTCTACAACGGCGTCAATTACGCGACGCTGGCGATCGCGCAGCCGTTCAACGCCGACAAGGGCGACATCGTCGGTATCGAGGCGCAGTTCCAGCAGCAGTTCACGTTCCTGCCGGGGGCGCTGTCCGGGTTGGGCGTCCAACTGACGGGAACGCTCACGAATTCGACCCTGCGGCTGCCGACCGGCCGCACTTCGACCTTCCCGAGCCAGTCGGAGTATCTCTACGGTGCCGAACTGTTCTACCAGCGCGGGCCGGTCGAGGCGTCGGTCGCCTATCACAATACCGGCCACGCGCTGCTCGCGGTCGGTGCGCTCGACTATCAGGACCAGTCGAACGACGACCTCAAGCGGCTCGATGCCAAGGCAAGCCTGGCGCTCCTTGAGAACGTCACGCTGTTTGCGGAGGCACAGAACCTGACCGACGCGCCGACCCGCCAGTATCAGGGCAACCGCAAGGACTGGATCATCCAGAACGAACGCTATGGCCGGACCTTCTACGGCGGCGTATCGGTGAAGTTCTGATGCGCAGCGCGTTCGCCCTCATCTCGACCGCGCTGCTGGCTACGGCGGGTAGCGCACAGGACACCGTGCCGACGCTCGCCCCAGCAACCGTGGTGTCGCGCTTCGCCGCCGAGGAAGCTCGGCAGGGTGTCGCCGTCGACGCACGATACTTCTACCCGATGAGCAACAACCGCATCGGCAAATACGACAAGAAGACCGGCAAGCGGGTCGCCCAATGGGAGGGACCGCGCGCGCTCTATCCGCACATGAACTCGTGCGTGGTCGACGGGGGCAATCTGGTCTGCGCCGCGTCCAACTATCCCGCGGTGCCGATGTCCAGTGCGGTTGAAATATTCGACACACGGACACTGCGCCACCTCCGCAGCGTCAGCCTGCCGCCGATGCCGGGATCGCTGACCTGGATCGAACGGCATGGCGACGCCTGGTTCGCAGGCTATGCCAATTATCCCGAAGCGCGCGGCGGCGAGCCGGGTCACGATCATCGCTGGACGCTGCTGGTCCGCTTCGACGCGCAGTTCCGCAGCACCGGATCCTGGCATTTCCCGGAAAGCGTGCTGGCACGCTTCGCGCCGATGAGTTGCTCGGGCGGATCATGGGGGGACGATGGCTTGCTCTACGTCACGGGACATGACCGCCCCGAACTCTACGCACTGCGCCTCCCGGAAGCCGGCAGCGTCTTGGAACATGTCGCGACGATCTCGTTGCCCACAGGCGGCCAGGCGATCGCTTGGGATCGCTCGACACCGCGAATGCTATGGTCCCTCGACCGCCAGACTAAGAACGTGGTGGCGAGCCGGATTGCGATGATCACACCGTAGGCCATTAGCCGAGGAGGCCCCATTTGCAGACGTTCGGAACTCACTTTCGGCTGCCCGACTTCCGCCATTCATTCATCTAGGCCATTGGCCGCTCCCGGTGACCAAATCCGTTTCTTCGAGAAATGAGGGAGGCGCGGCCGATAACAGGGGCCGTAGGACGAGAGTCAAACCCCCGCAGCGCCCTCGGTTTGCGCCCCTCGGGCCAGCCGATTGTCTTGGGATGGTTTACCACGGACGCAGTCGCATAAGGCTCTACCTGTGCTTTCAAGCCCACCACCACCGGTGCTTCTGTGCGACGGCACCGCTTGCGAGGCTTAAGACGCCGGCGGCAGCAAGGATCGTTTCATAATGTCTCCCGGATTATGATCGGGAGTGTAACCCCTGACAATCATGGATATCCGTGAGACGAGCAGCCGCGGCAATTCATTTGGATTCGAGCGATCAGCCTTGGCGCAACGTCTGACGGCCGCCGAACCGCACGAAGAACAAAATGACGAAAGTTTCACGTTCGCCGTGGCACGAAAGAGCGTCCGCGCGTTATGGCCGTTCCTCAGCGAACGGATATCATGCCGAAAACATTGACAATTATCGGCATGGGCGCTTGTGGCGTCGCAGCATTCGCCGAAGCGGTAACTCGGTTATGCTATGATCCGGGTGACGGGTGGTTCATCCATCTTGTCGAACGTGATGACGAACTCGCGCGCGGTTTGGCGTTCGGGACGAAGCAAGCGGGACACCTACTGAACACGGAATCCCGTCTCATGGGACTGTACGACCGCGAGCCGGGTCATTTCCGAACCTGGCTGGCGGCTCGGCGCGCAGCATCGGGCATGCCGCTCGATCCCGCTGGCGTGGAATACCCGCAACGCCGCGAATACCGCGTCTACATGCAAGAGGTTCTCGACCGTGCGCTCGATCGGGCGCGGACCGCCGGGATCGATGTCCACGTCCACCGCGAGGAAGCTATCGCCATCGAGGGCGATCATGCCGCGGCGACGGTTCGGCTCGCCAACGGGTCGACGATCGCGACGGACGTCGTCCTTCTGACGATCGGCACGCCCGATCCGGATCGGTTCGGCAATTTGAACAAAACGCCCGGCTACTTCGACTCGCCCTATCCCGCCCACCGCATAACCGAGGGGATCGAGCGGGATCAGTCCGTAGTTATCCTCGGCAGCGGCCTGAGTGCCATCGACGCAGTGATGACACTGCTCGACGATGGACATCGCGGCAACATCCACCTCATATCGAAGGAGGGGATGTTGCCGCGCGTCGAAATTCCGGCGCCCGAGACAGGTTATGACCGTCAGCACCTTACGCTTGGAAACGTCCATCGGCTGATCCGTGAGCGGGGCAGCGCCTTCTCTGTCGTGGATCTGTTCCGCCTGTTCCGTCTGGAAGCAGAGACGGCTGCCGGACGCGCGATCGATTGGCCGGCAGAGAATCGCTATGACGGCGACGCCGAGGCTGCCTTGCTGCACGACATCGCCGCTGCGAAAGCCGGAGACGAACCGTTCCAGCGCATCCTGACCGCCGCCCGCCATGACTCGACGGCAATATGGAACCTGTTGCGCCCCGCCGACCAGAAGCGATTCGGGCGATGGTTGGCGCCGCATTTCGCCGCGGCGCGCTTCGTCACGCCGATGGTGAACGCACGACGCTTGGCGGATGCGATGACGCGCGGACTGCTCAGCGTACGCGGACGGATCGATGAGACCGTTGCCAACGAGACCGGTACCGGCTTCACGGTCCGGTTCGAGAATGGCGACACGCTCGATACGCCGGTCGTCGTCAACGCCACGGGCCAGGCCACCACGCTCGACGAGATGAAGGAGACGCTGATCAAGGACCTGCTCGCGAAGGACTGGCTGCAAGCGCATCCGGTCGGCGGGGCCATCGCGCACCGGGCGACGTGTCGGATCATATCCGCCACGCGCGACGCACCTCGGTTGTACGCGCTCGGCCAATTGCTGAACGGCGAGTTGCGCGACACCAATGCTGTCTGGTTCAACGTCGAATGCGCCGGTCGAGCGGTCGACGATATCCTGCGCCAACAATGAGCGCTCTCGGTAATATCGCGGCGGCGCTGCTGCCACTCTACGGCGTGATCCTGCTGGCATGGGCCGTCGGCCGCCGCGTGCCCTGGGCAGCGAAGCTGTGTTCAAAAATTCTCGTCTTCGGCCTCATCCCCTTGCTGGTCGTCGACAAGGTGCTCGGTGCGGAAACACGACAGCTGCTGGTGATCCCGCCGCTAATGTTCGTCGTCTCCGCCCTGATGAGCATCCCCGCGTACCGGTTGGCAAAGCGGCTCGGCGACGACTTCGACCCCAAACTGCTGTCGGCGTCCTTCTCGTTCTTCAACGTCGCGTTCTTCGGCGTGCCGGTCAGCCAGGCGTTGTTCGGTGAGATTGGTGTATCGACGGTGATCTGCGCGTATATCGGCAGCGCCCTGTACGGCAACACGATCGGGTATTTCCTCATCGCCCGTACCAAGGAGGGCACGCGAACGGCCGCGACCAAGGCGTTGCGGGTGCCGCTCGTCTATGTCGTCATCGGCTCCTTCATCGCGAGATGGAGCGGCGTGACGATGCCTGAAGCGGCAGCGCCTATCGTCTCGATCGCCAGCACTTTGGTGTCGGTGCTCGGGATGGTGGTGATCGGCCTCAACCTCGCTGAAACCGGCCGTGACGATTGGCGGCCTAAGCTGATGACGCGCATCCTCGCGGTCAGGCAGGTCGCCGCCCTAATATTACTCGGCGCAGCGCTCGCACTCGAAGCGGCATTTGTCGGCGTACTAAGTCCACGCGACCGCGTGATTGTCGGACTTGTCGCCCTGTTCCCGATCGCCAGCAACGTGACCCTGTTCGCGACACTTCTCGACACAAACCGCAAAGAGGCAGCCATCCTTGTCGCGATGTCGAGCGCCGTATCCCTCGTCCTTGTTCTTCTGGTCGTGGGGCTCTTCCACTCGGCCATGCCAGCGAGTTAGTCACGGTTCCACTGTGCTGATCTCGCTTCTGGCAAACGCCGCTACGCCCAATGCGGGCTTTCGCAACGGCAGATAAATAAGCCATCATGACCGAACGAAGGTCGCCCACTTCGCCTACGGCGAACGAAGAATACTCATCGCCGATCGCATGGTCGAGATTACCGACACAGCTAGTCGAGGCGATCAACCTCACCGATCAGGTCAACGACCAGCACATCGACGAGATCACCTGCCTGAACGTTCTGACGCATAGCGGCCGTCAGTTCACGGCGGGAGTACAGTTCTCGTTCGGATGGTTCGGCGGAGAACCGATCGGTATTGCGATCATCGACCTCGGGCGCATCATGCTGGTACGACGGGCACGACATCCCGGTCACGACGTCAGATCAGAGCAGGACATGCGCATGACCTATAATCGCCGCGAAACCTTTGGACTGGCACTGGCGGGTGGTGCGGTTGCGCTCGTTCCGCCGACGCCCGCGGTTGCGGAGCCTGCTAAGCCGGAGGCATGCATACAACGGTTCGACGACGATTGGCGGCAAGGCTTCGAAGGGCAGCGCGTCGCCGATCTTGGCGACGCTCGTTTCCTCAATCCGTTGATCGCCGGGGACCATCCCGATCCCGCCATCCTGAAAGATGGCGCGGATTATTACATGACCTTTTCCAGCTTCGATTCCTATCCGGGGCTGACGATCTGGCACAGCCGCGACCTGGTGAACTGGCAACCGCGCAAGGCCGCGCTGACGAAGAACATCGGTTCGGTCTGGGCGGTCAGTCTCGAGAAACACGACGGCCGGTACCTCCTGTATATCCCGGTCAAGGCCAAGCCGAACGCGATCCACGTCATCTGGGCCGATCATATCGACGGCCCCTGGTCCGACCCGATAGACCTCGGGCTACCCGACCATATCGATCCCTGCCACGCGGTCGGCGAGGACGGATCGCGCTGGCTGTTCCTGTCCGGCGGCGACCGGATCCGGCTCGCCGCCGATGGCTTGTCGACGGTCGGCAAGGTCGAGCATGTCTATGATCCGTGGCGCTATCCTGACACTTGGGACGTCGAGGGCTTCAGTCCCGAGGGGCCGAAGATCGTCCGCCACGGCGGCTGGTTCTACATGATCACCGCGGTCGGCGGCACCGCCGGGCCACCGACCGGGCACATGGTGATCGTCGCCCGTTCGCGCTCGATTCACGGCCCTTGGACCAATGATCCCGCCAACCCCGTGGTGCGGACTGTCAGCACCGACGAGAAATGGTGGTCGCGCGGTCATGCCAGCCTTGTCGAGGCGCCCGACGGCAGCTGGTGGTCGATCTATCACGGTTTCGAGAACGGCTATTGGACGCTCGGCCGGCAGGCGCTGCTCGATCCGATCCGCTGGACCGCCGATGGCTGGTTCGCGATGACCGGTGGAGATCTGTCGAAGCCCTTAGCCAAGCCAAAGGGCGGCGCGGCCCTGCCCCACGGCCAACCGCTTTCCGACGACTTCCGCACCCTGCAAATGGGCAGCAAATGGAATTTCTTTCGTCCGGGTCCCACCGAACGCGACCGGGCACGGGTCGAAGGCGGTGCGTTGATCCTGAAGGCCAGCGGCACCGCACCGGTCGATTCGTCGCCGCTGATGTTGATCGCCGGCGACCAGGCCTATCGGTTCGAATGCGATATCGAGATCGAGGCTGGCGGCACCGCAGGGCTCGTCCTGTTCTACGACGACAAGCTGTACTGCGGTCTAGGCTTCGACGAACACCGGTTCGTCACGCATCAATATGGCGCCGAGCGCGGGCGTCCGGTGAATCCGCACGGGCGCCGCATGCGGATCCGGATCACGAATACGCGTCACATCGTTGCGATCCATACCAGCGGCGATGCGGGCAAGACCTGGCACCGCTTCGATCGCGGCATGGAGGTCTCAGGCTATCACCACAATGTCCGCGGCGGGTTCCTGATGCTGCGCCCCGGCCTGTATTCGGCCGGTAGCGGAGCGGCACGCTTTCGCGACTTCAGGTACGAGGCGCTCTGACCCCGACGCGTACGGCTCACCCAAGGCCTTGCGCGCGCGCCCATTCCTCGAACAGCGTCGGCCATGACGCCGCTGGCTTGCCGGCCGCTTTGCTCAGGCCGAAACCATGTCCCCCGGTCGCGAACAGATGCGTTTCCACCGCCACGCCGGCCTTTATCGCCGCCGCCCGGAACGCCAGCGTATTGTCGACGGCGACGCTCCGATCGTCTTCGGCGTGGACGAGGAAGCAGGGTGGCGTCGCCGGCGTCAGGTTAGAGACCGTCGAATGCGCGCGCTCCAAGGCCGGTGTCGGCGAAGCTCCGAGTAACAGCGCGCGCGATCCGGGATGGGCAAGCGGCAAGGCCATCGATTGGACAGCGTACATCAGCGCCGCCGCATCAGGCCGTGCGCTGCCTTGGTCGGCGGTATCGATCGGCGAGTAGGTTGGCTGCGCGAACCTCGTCGCCAGGTCTCCGCAGACATGGCCGCCGGCTGAGAACCCCATCGCGGCGATCCGGTCTGGCTTGATCCCGTACAGCCCCGCCCCTGCGCGGATCAGCCGCATCGCGCGTTGCGCATCGGACAACGCAACGTCCGGCCCGGCCGCCCAGCCATCACCGGGCAACCGATAGAACAGCACGAACACCGTCCAGCCACGATCCGCCAGCCGGCGTGCGATCTCATACCCCTCACGGTCGACGACGATCCGGACATAGCCGCCGCCCGGCATCACCAGCACCGCCGATCCGTTCGGCTTGGCGGGCCGGAACACGACCATGCGCGGACGGGCGATACCGGGGACGGCGCGATCGGCAGCCGCGGTACCGGTTGCCCGGTTCTCGACGATCTCGACCGGCAAGTTCTGCGGCGCACCCGGCGCTCCGGCTGGCCAGAGATCGATCGTTTCGGTCGGGTCGGTCGATCTCGGCTCCCGGCCACCGACCTGCGCGGGCGGCGGAGTCTGCGCATCGACGCCGGCCGACAGACCGACGGCCAGCGTCCCAAGGATTGCACTCCGACGATCGATCATACGCTTCGGCCCATCAAAAAAAATGGGCGCACTCCGTGAGGAATGCGCCCGAGGAGAGGAGAGACTATGCCCGGCGCGACTACATCTTGAAGCGCGCGCCGACGAGGAAGGTGCGGCCGAAGTGATTATTCTCGTAGTTCCGGTTCGCATCGAGATCGGTGTAGCGGGTACGATAATTATCGGTAAGGTTGGTCCCCTCGAGCGACACCTCGATCGCGGGAGTCAGCTTGTAGCGCATCGATGCATCGACGTTGGTCGTCGCGCCATAACCCTCGAACAGATTGCCCGTCGCCGATGCGCCGTCGATATACGGGCTGCGATAGCTGATCGATCCACGCGCGCTGAACTTCGCGTCCTCATAATACAGCGTGCCGTTATACGCGCGCTTCGACAAGCCGTAGAGCGTCGCCGAGCGGGTCGTGTTCGGCAGCGCGCCGAGCGTGCCTGCTGGGGTAACGATCGTGGTCGCCGGACCACCTTGCGAATAACCGGCGTTGGAGTCGACGAAGGTCGCATTAGCCAGCGCGCCGAAGTTCCGCAGGAAGCCGGGCAGGAAGCGGAACGTCGTCTGGAGCGAGATTTCCGCGCCCTTCAACGACGCGCCCGTGCCGTTGATCGGCGAGGTGATCTGCCACAACTGGCCTTCCGGAGCGCCGGCGGCCGGCGAGCTCGCCGGGATCACCGACAGCGGCAGACCGGTCGACGCGAACGTCCCGCTCCGCGTTGCCGAGACCGGGAAGCTTTCGACGTTCTTCTTGAACAGCGCGACTGAGAAGATCGACTGCGGCGCGAAATACCACTCCGCCGAGATGTCGAACGCGGTTGCGCGGAACGGATCAAGCTGCGGGTTGCCGAAGGTCACGCGGTAGTTGAATCCGTCGACCGACCCGCCCGGCGTCAGGCTGCCGAGGCTCGGCCGCGTCAGTACCTTGGCGATCGCACCGCGAACAATGACGTTCTCCGTCGGGAACAGCGCAACGTTGATCGCAGGCAACCAATCATCATAGCTGCGACCGACCGTGGCGGGTGTGTTGACGGTCACGCCGCCGACGACCGCGGACGAAAGTCCTGTCGAGCGTTGCTTGGTGCGGACGTAGCGAATGCCGGCATTGGCGGCGTACCGCAGACCGAGGATGTCGCCCTTGACGTCGAACTCGGTAAAGCCGCCGGTGACCTGCTCGGAGACGCTGCGGGTATCGCCAACCAGCACGGTCGCCGGACGGTTATACAACCCAGTATAGGCCGCCGACGCGTCGATGTTCGGGATGAGGAAGCTGGTCGTCGTCCCCGAGGGCTGGCCCGCCTTGCCGAGGTTGAAGATCTCGCCGAGGTTGCCGGCGGGGAAGCCGTAGACCGCGGTCGGCCCGAACAACGTGTTCGGCGAACAGGTCAGTGTTCCCAGCACGACGTCCTTGCCGCCGGCGTTGGGGCAGACGACCGCGTCGCGCGAGAAGCCCTGCGTGTCGAAGGTGAACTTGCGGTACAGCCCGCCCGCCTTGATCTGGAACCCCTCGGCGACGTCCCATTCGGTCCGCAACTGCGCGGTGCGAAACTTGTTGACCGTTTCCGATGGCCGATCGCGAATTTCGGCAAGCTGGAAGTTCGCCGGATCGGTGACGCTGGTGCCGAAGGTCAGCTTCGGGCTCTTCATGTCGGTATAGTCATAGCTATACCCCTGCGCGTCTCGGTCATCGAACACGAAGGTCGTCTCGACCGGGATCGTGGCGTCGGACTTCGAGATGCCGCCCATCAACGTGAAGCGCAGCTTGTCGGTCACGTCCTGATCCCAGCTACCGCCGAGCTGGTAGAATTCGGTCTGCGACTTACGCAGGTAGTGCTCGGTCCGCACCCAGGCGTCGTTGAGGGTCGCCTTGATCAAGTTGTTGTTCGAATCGATCGTGTAGTTGCTGATGTCGATCGACCGCTCGTTCGAGCGCAGCAGGACTTCGCCCCATTTCTCCTCGCGGGTTTCCTTGAACCGCGAATACAACCCGTCGATCGAGATCTTGGTCGCCTCGCTCGGCGACCATTGCACGCTGCCGGTGATGCCCAGCCGTTCGCGCTCGTGCCGGACCGAGCCGTAGCGCGGGATGCGCGGGTGGAAGGCGAGCGCAGCCGTGGTGCACGCGGTGCTAGGGACATAGACGCCGCCCCGGTTCTGCGTTGTGTAGCAGCGGGTGCCGTCGACCGAGTCGAACGGCCCCTGTGCCCAGCGCACCGTGTTGTTGCCCAGTTCGAAGTTGTTGGTCTTCGAATACGCCGCCGACGCTGCGACGCCGAAGCTGCCGTCGGCCGACTTCCAAGACAGCAGCCCGGCGAGGCGCGGCCCGGTATTCTTGCTCAAATCGTTGTAGCTGGCCTGCGCCGAGCCAACCGCGGTGAAGCCGATCTTGCCGCCGAGCGGGTTGCCCGTGTTCAGGTCAACCACGGCGCCGAGTGATCCTTCGTCGAGCGACGCCTCGGCCGTCTTGTGAACGACGATCGAGTTGAACAGCTCGGACGCGAACACGTTAAAGTCGAACGCGCGGTCGCGGTTCGAACTGGCGCCATCGGTCGAGGTGGCGACCGTCTCCATGCCGTTGACGCGGACGCGCGTGAACTGTGCACCTAGGCCACGCACCGTGATTGCCCGTCCTTCGCCGGCGTCGCGCTGGATCGAGATACCCGGAATACGCTGCAGCGATTCGGCGAGGTTCTGGTCGGGGAACTTGGCGATGTCTTCGGCGACGATCGCATCGACCGCGGCGACCGACTGGCGCTTCACGTTGAGCGCGGCGTCGAGCGACTTGCGGAAACCCGTGACGATGATCTCGGCGGTCTCGCCGTCCGCCGCAACGGTCTCCGGCGCAGTCTGTGGCGCGGTGGTGGCGGCAGGATCCGAAGCGGTTCCCTGGGGAACGACCGCGGTCTGCACCGGCGATGGATCGACCTGAGCCGGCGTTCCCGGCGTTACGCTGTTAGGGATTTGCGCCGCCTGTGCCGACGCGATCGACGGCAGTGCGAGCGCGAGAACCAGACTGCCCGCGGATACGCCACCGAGCCAGTTCATCCGTCGAATCGCAACCGTTGCTTGATCTTTCATTGCATCCACTCCCCGTCCGGCGATCGCCGATGACACCGGTTGCGCGATCGACGACCCGCCGCCGCGCTTCCGACCCGATTATTTTGGAGAGTTGGACCCGTTATCTACCACGGTGGCACCCGATCCTCTCCAGAAAAGCCAGCTCTTGCTGGTCCTTCCACGGTCACTTACCTGCCTAGGTAACCGGTGTCAGAACAATGTCGCAGGATCTTTGGCGTGTCAACATGCCGTGTCGCACGTCACGCGAAGCGGGAGATGCATGGATGACATGGTACGATTTATCGCTTCCTACCTCGCGGTGATGCTCTCCGCGCCTGGACTGGCGCAGTAGCCGGCATCCGACCGATGGCCATCGGCGACGAGTTCGATACGATGCGCCGCGAACCGCTGCCGGACGGCGCGATCGGCTCGAGCACCGCCTATCGGTCAGCGACCCCGTCCCCGCCCGGACGATGGAGTTCCGCAAGCGCATCGTGCGTTCCGGCAGCGTGATCGGCCTTCACCGGATCACGCACGACGAGATGTATTTCAAAATTTAGGGAACGGGCGCGGTCTCGTCGGGCGCAGTGACGCAGCCGGTACAGACGGGGGTCGCTGCCTATCCGTCGGCATCCGCCAGACCGGCAGCGAACCGCTCGTACTGATCATCGCCTATCCGGTGCCACGCTAAGTCCCAGGTTGGATATACGGTACGCGGGCGAACAGTTCGCGCTCCCAGCGGCGCGGATCGTCCTCGACCCTGGACCGGGCATCAAAGATCATCGTCGATCGTTTGGCGCGATCGTACCGCGGCCATTTCGGTGCGCTCGCATGATTGGGATCGCCAGAGATCGCGAACGCGACGAAACTGTCCTGCATCGCCTTTGATGCGGCCTGTGCATCCGCCGCCGTGCCGGTCTGCGATCCGGCTGCACCGAGCGTGCCGAACACCAGCGGGATATCCATCGTGTGGAACGCGCCGCGCCGCGGATCCGTCCGCGAGGTGAAATCGACCTGATAGACCCAGGTCGGCCTCCCTGCATCGGCGCGCGCCTCGGCCTCGATCACCTGCCCGCGCCAGCTCCGCCCCGCCGTGGTCGCGCCGTAGAATATGTCGGTCGGCGACCAGTCCGGATAGCGCGCGCGGTACTGCGCCACGACCCATTCGGGCAGGATGTCGATCTTGAGTTCGGGTGCCATCCGGGCCGCGAGGTTGCTCCAGTCGAGCCCCCTCACCTTGGGCGAGTCCGGCCCGATGAACGCCCGCGTCTCGTCGCGCGTGTTGCCGAGCATCATCGGGATGCGATTGCCGAGCGGGTTGGCGTCCGGCCAGAACGGGTGCCGCGTCAGCCATGTCATGTCGAGCACCGGCCCGAAATACACGCTGCCACCCATGATCGGATCGGTCGCCGACAGCGCTTCGACGAGTTTCTCGACCGGCATGGCGAGCAACGGCGCGAGATCGGTCTCGACCACCCCCAGCTTCGCCAGATACGCTTTCGCGCGCGACGTCGCGTTGAGAGGTCCGGACGCCGTCACCTGCTGCCCGCTCATCGTCGCCGCCCGGTGGAACAGACCGGCGGCGGCGGGCATCCCCATCATCGTCGCGATCTTCGCGCCGCCGCCGGACTGGCCGAACACCATGACGCGGGAGGGATCGCCCCCGAACGCCGCGATGTTGTCGCGGACCCATTTCAGCGCGAGGATCAGGTCGAGCTGTCCTGCATTGCCGCTGTCGGGAAACCGTGGGTCGAGCCGCGCGAGATACAGATAGCCGAGCGCGTTGAGCCGGTGGTTCACCGTAACGACCACGACGTCGCCGCGCGACGCCAGCGCCTGCCCATCGTTCTGCGGATCGGTGACGCTGCCGTTCGAATACGCGCCACCGTGGATGTAGACCATCACCGGTTTCTTCGCGCGGAGGTCGGCGTCTGCGGTCCAGACGTTCAGGAACAGGCAGTCTTCGGACTGCGGACCGTAAGCGCCGGACTGCGGACAGACCGGTCCGAAATCGCGTGCCGGTCGCGTCTCGCCGGGCATCCCTACGGCGGTCGGCGCACGAAACCGTTCAGCGCGACCATAGCGAATGCCCTTGAAGGCCAAGACGTTTTGGTCGGCGGATCCCACGAAATTGCCGGCCGGTGCGCGAACCACGAGCGGAGACGCTGCGCGCACGCCAGACGCCAGGATCAGCGCAGCGCCTCCACCCAGCACCCCACGTCGCGTCCAGCCGTCAGCGACGGACATCGAGTCCACCCGCCAGATACGCATCGATATCGGCCTGTCGGAACAAGCTCGCGTCACCCGGCAGAGAATGCTTCAGGGCAGCAAGCGCGAGGCCAATCCGCGCGATGTCGCCAATGTCCTCGCCGGAGCGAAGACCGTGCAGCACGCCTGCTGCAAAGGCATCGCCGCCGCCGATCCGGTCGACGATCCCGGCCAGCACCACTTCGTCCGTCTGGACATGCGCCGACCGCGTGTCGATCCGTGCCGACAGCCGGTGGAGATCGACGTGCTCGACGTGCCGCGCGGTCGACGAGATCATCTGCAGCCGCGGGAACGCTTCGAACGCCGCTTCCGCCGCCTCGCGCCGCCGGTTCTCCGCATCCCCTGAGAAATCGCGGCCGAGCAGGAGGGCGATATCGCGGTGATTACCGAACATCAGGTCGGCATGCGCGACTAGGTCCGTCAGGATCGCACGCGGGTTCGAATCCCAGCGCTCCCACAGCTTGCCGCGCCAATTGCCGTCAAACGAGACGGGGATGCCGCGCCGGGTGGCTGCCTCGACGGCGGCAAGCGCGCTTTCCGCCGACACTGGCCCGAGCGCCGGGGTGATGCCGGAAAGGTGGAAGCGATCGACGCCTGCCAGCAGCGTGTCCCAGTCCCACGCGTTCGTCGGCGCCTCGGCGAACGAAGACCAGGCGCGATCGTAGATCACTTCCGTCGCTCGCAAGCCTGCCCCGGACGTGACAAAATACAGCCCCATCCGCTCACCACCGAACGCAATGGCCGACGTGTCGACGCCATGCCCCCGTAAAGTCGTGATCGCCGCGCGGCCAAGGTCGTTGTCCGGCACCATCGTCGCCATGCCGACGTCGTGACCGAGCCGCGCCAACTGCGTGACGACGTTCGCTTCGGCACCGGCAACCCAAACGTCGAGCTTGGGCGTCTGCAACAGCAACTCGCGCCCCGGTGGGGAAAACCGCAGCATGATCTCACCGAACGCCAGGAATTTGGTCATATTGTCCTCTCTAATTCCTCCCCGGCACGGGGAGGGGGACCGTCGCCTAAGGCGGGGGTGGAGGGGGTTTTCCACGACCGTTATGCACGTGGAAGCCCCCCTCCGTCAGCCGGTAGCTGCCACCTCCCCGTGCCGGGGAGGATTACCGTGCTAGCCAGCCGCCATCGACCGCCAGGATATGCCCCTGGACATACTTCGCCGCCGACGACGACAGGAACACCGCCGCGCCGCCGAGATCGGACGCCTCGCCCCATGCGCCTGCGGGAATGCGGTCCATGATCGATTTGTTGCGCGCCGCGTCGGCCTGCAACGCCGCGGTGTTGTTCGTCGCGATATAGCCGGGTGCGATCGCGTTGACGTTTATGCCCTTGCTCGCCCACTCGTTCGCCAGCAGCTTGGTAAGGCCGCCGATGCCTGACTTCGACGCGGTATAGCTCGGCACGCGGATGCCGCCCTGGAAGGTCAGCATCGAGGCGATGTTGACGATCTTGCCGCCACCGTTCGCGATCATGTGGCGACCGGCGGCCTGGCACAGGAAGAACACCGATTTGAGGTTGGTGTCGATCACCGAATCCCAGTCCGCTTCGGTGAAATCGACTGCATCAGCGCGGCGGATGATGCCGGCATTGTTGATCAGGATGTCGAGACCGCCGAGCTTGGCGACCGTCTCGTCGACGACGCGCTGGACCGGCTCGATCGTCGACAGGTCCGCCGACACGATCTCCGCTTTCCGCCCGAGAGCGCGGATCTGCGTGACGGTGTCTTCGGCAGGCGTACGACCGACGCAGGCGACATCAGCCCCGGCAGCAGCAAGCGCAACCGCGATGGCCTGGCCGATGCCGGTGTTCGCGCCGGTGACGATGGCGATCTTGCCGGTCAGGTCGAAGGGGCCAGATACGGGAGGAGTGGTCATGCTTGTCTCCTCCCCTCCCGTATACGGGAGGGGCCGGGGGTGGGCTCGCGCTTTCCTCACGCGGATCGATCGAGGTGAGCGCGTGCCCACCCCCTGCCCCCTCCCGCAAGCGGGAAGGGGAGAAAGTCGGTTACGCGAGCTGGCAGATATCCAGGACGTTCATGTCGGTATAATCCTGGTTCTCACCGGCCATCGCCCAGATGAACGCATAAGCCTTGGTGCCCGAGCCCATGTGGATCGACCAAGGTGGACTGATGACCGCTTCCTCGTTCGCCAACACGATGTGGCGGGTCGCCTCGCCCTCGCCCATGTAGTGGAACACGCGATCCTTCTCGAGATCGTCGAGTTCGAAGTAGAAATAGATCTCGCTGCGACGCTCATGAATATGCGGTGGCATCGTGTTCCACACCGAGCCGGGCTTCAGGACGGTAAGGCCCATGACGAGCTGCGCGCTGTCGCAGATGCCAGGGATGACCATCTGGTAGATCGTCCGCTCGTTCGAGTCCTCGAGGCTACCGCGTTCCAGCGTGGTCGCATCGCCGACCGAGATGACCCGCGTCGTGAACCCCTTGTGCGCGGGGCACGACGCCAGATAGAAGCGCGCGCCGTCGCCAGAGAACTGCACGTCCTTGGCGCCCATCGTCACGTACAGGCAATCCTTGTTGCCGAGCGTGAACGTCTCGCCATCGACCGTGACGGTACCGCCGACCTTGCCGACGTTGACGACCGCTAGCTCGCGACGCTCCAGGAACGGATGCCCCGCCGCCGACGCCGGCTCGGCCTGGTCGGGCAGCTTCACCGAGCCGCTCGCGACGGCAACGCCGCCGATCACGAAACGCTCGGCATGGGTGTAGTTGAGCACGCATTCACCGTCGCGGAACAGGTCCTGGATCAGGTACCGGTCGCGCAGTTCGTCGTTGGAGACGCACTCCATCATGTCGGGATGCGTGGCGTAGTAGGTGCGTTCGTACATGGTAAGCTCCGGTCAGGCCGCTTGCGCAGCGAAATGGGGTTCGTCGATACGGTAGGCGCGGCGGACGAGGCCGCTCGTCAACTCGTGGGCAAGGTCGGCCGCTTCCCAATCGGCAAGCCGGTGTTCCGCCACCAGCCGCGCAAGAAATCCGCAGTCGATCCGCCGTGCGACGTCGTGTCGCGCCGGGATCGAAAGGAACGCCCGCGTGTCGTCGTTGAAGCCGACCGTGTTGTAGAACCCGGCGGTCTCGGTCGTCATCTCGCGGAACCGGCGCATCCCCTCGGCACTGTCGTGGAACCACCAGGACGGCCCCAGCTTGAGGCACGGATAATGCCCCGCCAGCGGCGCCAGTTCGCGAGCATACGAACTCTCGTCGAGCGTGAAGAGGATGATCGACAGTCGCGTGCTGGTGCCGAACCGGTCGAGCAGCGGTTTCAGCGCGTGCACGTAATCGGTCCGCGTCGGGATATCGGCGCCCTTGTCGCGGCCATGGCTCGCGAACAGGCCCGCATTGTGGTTACGCGACGAGCCGGGGTGGATCTGCATCACCATGCCATCCTCGACCGACATCGCCGCCATCTCGGTCAGCATCTGCGCACGGAACAGTTCGGCGTCGGCCGGCGCCCAGTCGCCGCGCGTCACCTTTGCGAACAGCGCCTCCGCCTCGACGCTCGACAGGTTCGCGGTCGCCGCGGTCGGATGCCCGTGATCGGTCGCGGTGGCACCTGCCGCACGGAAGTCCGCCCGGCGCTTGCGATGCGCGGCGAGATAGCCCTTCCAGTCGTAAACATCCTCGCCAGTCAGCTCGGCAAAGCGAGTCATCGCTGGTTTGAACGCCTCATGCTCGACGTCGATCACGCCGTCCGGGCGATAAGTCGTGACGACGCGCCCGTTCCATCCCGACTGGCGGATGCGGCGATGCGCGGCGAGATCGTCATGCGCGCCCTCGGTGGTCGCGAGGAACTCGATTCCGAACCGATCGAACAATGTGCGAGGCCGAAACGCTTCGGACGCCAGCTTCTCGCCGATGCGGTCGAAATACCGGTCCGCAGTCGACGCCTCGAGCGCGACGTCGATCCCGAATACATCGGCGAACACATGATCGAGCCACAGACGCGACGGTGTTCCCCGGAATAGCGTGTAATGCTCGGCGAACAGCTTCCATGCCGCACGCGGATCGGTCGCGGGCGTGCCGCTCAGCCGCGGGATCGCCAGCGCATCGAGGTCGACGCCTTGGCTGTAAAGCATGCGGTAGAGATAATGATCAGGCGCGAGCAGCAGCGAAGTCGCGTCAGTCCAGTTGGCATTGTCCGCGAACCAGGTCGGATCGGTATGCCCATGCGGACTGACGATGGGCAACGCCGCCACCTCGGCGTACAACGCCCGCGCGATTGCCCGCGTCGCCGGTTCCGCCGGGAAAAGGCGGTCCGGATGCAGTTCCAGAGCCCTTGCCATCGTCCATCCTCCTTGCCGCTTCACGCGATCCTCGCCCAATCTGGTAACCGGTGTCAGTAAAACACGCAACCGCGATTTAGGCTCAGCGTATCAAGTCTCCGCATCGGCCGGCGGCGAGACCGACGCGCGTCGTATGAGCGTCGAAAGGAACAGCGAGGGCTCCTCGACCATATCGCTGCCGTCCTCGGCGCCCGCAATCAACTTTAACGCGGCAGAGCGCGCCATCGATGCGATCGGCCATCGTACCGTGGTCAGTGGTGGCCAGACGTGCGCGGCGATCGGCGTGTCGTCAAAGCCGACGATCGAGAGATCGCGCGGGATGTCCAGCCCACGTTGCCGCGCGGCGTGAATGATCCCCGCCGCCATCTCGTCATTCGACGAGAAGATCGCGGTCGGCCGCGGCATGACGTCGAGCAACCGCTCTGCTGCGACCAGACCGGACTCGAACGTGTAATTCCCATCCGCGATCATGCTGCGCGGCAAGGCGATTCCGGCTGCAGCCAAGGCATCCTCGAACCCCAGGCGCCGCTCGCGTGCCGAGCGGAATCCGTGCGGCCCCGCCACCAACCCGATCCGGCGATGTCCCTGCTCTATCAGGTATTCGGTTGCGATCCGTACCGCCTCGCGGTCGTTCGACGCGACCATATGCTCGGTATCGTCGATCACGGCCGAGCCCATGCGTACGTAACGACAGCCGATCGAATCGCACAATTTAGCGACCGAGTCATTCTCGCTGACCGGCGGCATCAGCAATACGCCGAACAGCCGCTGCCGCTCGAGAAAATGCCGTAGGTCTTCGAGCATCGTCGCGGAACCTCGATCTAGCGGCCGCACCACCATCTCGAACTCGGTCCCATGCAATGCCTCGAGCATGCCCTGCTGCACATTCAGCACCGTCTGTGCGTTAGGATTGTCGTGTACCAAGCCGATCAGGAAGTTGCGGCGGAGGGCTAGTGCGCGCGCTTGCGGATTGGGAATATAACCGAGTTCGCCGATCACGTCCTCGACTCGCTTGCGCGTATCGTCGTTGAGCAACGGCGATCGGTTGATCACCCGGCTCACCGTCTTTTTGGAGACCCCGGCAATTCGAGCAACGTCGTTGATAGTCGGCTGACCGGTCTTCTGCATCGCAGGGACATAGCCCGGGCCGATCAAGCCGTCTTGCGGAAAAGCTGTCGCCATAGCATAATGCTGACACCGGTTACCGATATACATAAGAGGATGCGATGGCGAAGGCTCTGAGGGTCGATCCGCGCGACGGCGTGGCGACACTGCTTCACGACGCGCTGGCGGGCGACGTCGTGACGGTCGGCGAGGGCGCCGAAGCCGGCAGCCTTCTGCTTACTGCGGATATCGGGCGCGGTCACAAGGTCGCGCTCGCGCCGATCGCAGCTGGTGATCCGGTCGTCAAATATGGCTTCCCGATCGGCACCGCGACGCAGCGGATCGCCCCCGGCGCGCACGTCCATTCGCACAACCTCAAGACCGGCCTGGAAGGCACGCTCGCCTATCGGTTCGATCCGGTCGACACTGCGTCGAGGGCCATTGCATCCACGACGACCTTCGAAGGCTATGTTCGCGCCGACGGGAGCGTCGGTACGCGCAACGAGATCTGGATCCTGTCGACCGTCGGCTGCGTTGCGCGCACAGCCGAGCGCATCGCCGCCAAGGCCGCCGCGCTGGTCGGTGACAGTGTCGACGGCGTCCACGCCTTCACGCATCCGCATGGCTGTTCGCAGCTTGGCCAAGATCTGGAGGGGACGCGAACCATCATGGCGAGCCTCGCCTGCCATCCCAATGCCGGCGGCGTGCTGATCGTCGGGCTTGGCTGCGAAGAGAACCAGATCAGGGCGTTGCTGGCGACTATCCCGACGTCGCGCCACGGCATGATCCGGACGCTGACGACGCAGGCCAGCGGCGACGAGATCGCGGAAGGCTGCGCGCTCGTTGCCGAACTCGCCGCGCTGGCGAGGGCCGAGCGCCAGACGGTCGGCCTCGACAAGCTTGTCCTCGGGGTCAAATGCGGCGGATCGGACGGGCTGTCGGGCCTTACCGCGAACCCGCTGGTCGGCCGGATGAGCGACCGCGTGACGTCGGCTGGCGGCCGCGTGCTGGTCACCGAAATCCCCGAGATCTTTGGCGCCGAACAGATGCTGATGAACCGCGCGGCGAGCGCGCCCGTGTTCGACCGGATCGTCGACGTCGTGAACGATTTCAAACGCTACTTCCTCGATCACGGCGAGACGGTGTCGGAGAACCCATCCCCCGGCAACGTCATCGGCGGTATCACCACGCTCGAGGAAAAGTCGCTCGGCGCCGTCCAGAAAGCGGGTCGCGCCGCGGTTGCCGACGTGATCGATTATGGCGCGCGGGTCCGGATCGACGGGCTGACGCTGTTGGAGGCGCCGGGCAACGACGCGGTCTCTTCGACGGCCCTGGCGGCGGCGGGGGCAACTGCGATCCTGTTCACGACCGGTCGCGGGACGCCGCTAGGCTTCCCCGTGCCGACGATCAAGATCGCGTCCAACACCGACCTCGCCACACGCAAGCCCGGTTGGATCGACTTCGATGCGGGCGCGGTGCTGGAAGACGGCTTTCCGGCGACCGAAGACGCCTTGCTGGCGCGGATCATGGAGGTTGCATCAGGCGGCGAGACCGCTGCGGAGCGCAACGGCGAACGCGAGATCGCGATCTGGAAACGAGGCGTAACGCTGTGAACCGACTGTCTCTTGCCAGCCTCCCTGCCCTGCCCGCATCCGTCCGAAGCCCCAACACACGGTCCGTTAGCGGCGTCGGCATCGTCCATTTCGGCCCCGGCGCGTTCCACCGCGCGCACCAGGCGGCCTATATCGACGATTTGCTCACACACGATCCTCGCTGGGGGATCGCCGCGGTTTCGATGCGGACGCGCGGCACGATCGATGCACTGGCCGAGCAGGACGGCCTCTATACGCTGGTGATCCGTGACGCCGATCCGTCGCTGCGCGTGATCGGTGCGCACCGCCGCTTCCTGGGGCCGGAGGACGCGGCGGAGACCCGCGCGCTGCTTGCCGACCCGGCAGTCGCGCTGGTGACGACGACCGTGACGGAAAAGGGCTATTGTCTCGCGGCCGATGGCACGCTCGATATGACGCATCCCGATATCGTCCACGATCTTGCCGGAACGCGCGTTCCGCGCAGCGTCGTCGGCTGGTTGATCGCCGGTCTGGCTGCCCGCCGTACCGCGGGCGTCGCGCCCTTCGTGCCGATGCCGTGCGATAATCTAGCGAGCAACGGCGCCAAGCTGCACGCCGCGCTGGTCGCCTTTGCCGGGCGTAAAGACGCATCGCTCGCAGACTGGATCGCGGGCGAAGTCCGCGTTCCGTCGACGATGGTCGATATCTATCATGCCGGCGAGCGACACCGCGCTCTACGCCGATGTCGCCGCAACGCTCGGCGTCGAGGATCGGGGGGGCGGTTCAGCGTGAATCATTTACCCACTGGGTCATCGAGGACATCGGACGCCCTCTCGGCCCCGATCTCGCCAGCGTCGGCGCGACCGTCACCAACGACGTCAGCGGCTATGAGAAGGCCAAGCTGCGGATCCTCAACGGCGCGCATTCCACGCTAGCCTATGTGGGCTTGTTGCGCGGATCGACCAGTGTCGCCGACGCGATGCGCGACCCGGAACTGGCCGCGTTCGTCGACGCGATGATCGTCCGCGACATCATCCCGATGCTGCCCCCCGTCCACGGCCTCGACATTCAGGACTATCGCGCAGCCGTCCTCCAACGCTTCCGCAACCCGGTGATCGTCCACCGGCTCGACCAGATCGCGCAGGACGGCTCGCAGAAGCTCCCCTACCGCCTCGGCGACACGCTGATCGCCAACCGGCGCGCGGGACGCATGCCGACGCACGTCGTCGCAGCACTCGGCGCCTGGACCGCGTTCCTGATCCGTCGATCGCGCAGTGGACAGCCGATCGTCGACCCCGCCGGCGACAGGCTGGCCATACTCGCATCCGAGGGCAGCGCGGCGGATATCGTCACGCGCTTGGCCGACGAAGCCCTCGGCATTCCTCGCGAAGTGCTTGAAGACGCTGCGCTAATGGCAGCGCTCGGCCACGCCGCGACCGATGCTCACGACGAAAACTGGGGCCCATTGTTCGCGGGCTGAGCAAGTCGACTTGTCAATGACACCGGTTTCCCATACGCTTCGAAAAAATAGAACGACATCACAGGAGGGGTTCTTGGCGGCACAGCCGAACACGACCAACACGACACGGATCGCCCAGACCTTCGTGGAGGCGCGCCGCGACGGTGGCGTCGTTCCCGAATTTCCCGGCGACGTGCCGGTCACGCTTGACGAGGGCTATGCCGTGCAGGACGCGGCGCTGCTGCTCGCGGACGGCGTCGTGGCGGGCTGGAAGGTTGGTCGGATCAACCCGCCGCTCGACGGGATCGACCGCCTGACCGGCCCCATTTTCGCCGATCAAATCGTCATGGCCAGCGTTGATCCGGTCGCTATGCCGGTGTTCGCGCAAGGCTTTGCCGCAGCGGAGGCCGAGTTCCTGCTCAGGATCGGCACTGCGCCAGACCCCGCCAAGTCGACCTACACGATCGACGAAGCCCGCGCGATGATGGACGCGGTGCATGTCGGGATCGAGATTGCGAGTTCGCCCTTCCCAGGCATCAACGCCCTCGGGCCGACCGTCACAGTGTCCGATTTCGGCAACAACAATGGGCTAGTCGTGGGTGCAGATGCCGACGGGTGGCGCGACGGCGACATCAACGACTGGCCGGTCGAACTGTGGATCAACGACGCCTTGATCGGTGCCGCGACGAGTGCGACGATGCTCGACGGGCCGTTCGGTGCGGTACGCTATCTGCTCGAACATATGGCGGCGCGCGGGATTGCATTGTCGCCGGGACAATGGGTTTCGACCGGCGCGGTCACCGGCGTCCATCCGGTTGCGATTGGCGACCGGGTCGAGGCGCGTTTTGACGGACGGTTCGCCGTCCACTGCACCATCAAGGCCCGCTAGAGGCTGTCTTTAGGAGAGAAGCCAATGGCGAGTATGAACATGCCGGAGGTGGGCGCGGCCAAGGCGAACGGCGCGGTCGGTGACGCAGGGATAGGCGGCAAGATCGGCCGCTATCGATGGCTGATCTGCAGCCTGTTGTTCGCCGCGACTGCGATCAACTATGTCGACCGTCAGATGATCGGCGTGCTGAAGCCGACGATTTCCGCCGAACTTGGCTGGAACGAGACGACTTATGCCGACGTGATCTTCTGGTTCCAGGCTGCCTATGCGATCGGCTATTTGAGCTTTGGCCGGATCGTCGACGTGCTCGGCGCGCGGATCGGTTATTCGGTGGCGTTCGTGATCTGGACGCTCGGGCATACGCTGTGCGGGTTTGCTGGCAACGCGTTCCAGTTCTCGGCGGCACGCGTCGTGCTCGGCCTGGGCGAGGCGGGCAACTTTCCCGCGGGAATCAAGGCTGTCTCGGAGTGGTTTCCGGCCAAGGAGCGCGCGTTTGCGACCGGCGTGTTCAACGCGGGCGCCAATATCGGCGCGGTGATCACGCCGCTAATCGTGCCGATCATCACGATCGCGTTCGGCTGGCGGATGGCGTTCATCATCACCGGTGCAATCAGCCTGATCTGGCTCGTCGCGTGGATCGCCATCTATCGCCGTCCGCGCGAAGTGGTGAAGCTATCGCCTGCCGAGCTTGCGCATATCGAGAGCGATCCGGCGGACCCCGCCAAGAAGATCGGCTGGCTCAAGCTGCTCGGCTACCGCGAGACCTGGGCGTATGCGCTGGGCAAGTTCCTTATCGATCCTATCTGGTGGCTGTTCCTGTTCTGGACGCCCGATTTCCTCGCCAAGACCTATCATCTCGATCTCAAGAGCTTCGGCCCGCCGCTGGTCGCGATCTACCTCCTCTCCGACGTCGGCAGCGTTGCGGGCGGCTGGTCGTCGTCGAAGCTGATGAAGCGCGGCCACTCGGCCAATTTCGCACGGAAGATCACGATGCTGGCGTGCGCGTTCCTGGTGATGCCGATCTTCTTCGCGCAATATGTCGACAACCTCTGGCTTGCAGTGGGGATCGTCGGACTGGCGACGGCGGCGCACCAGGCGTTTTCGGCGAACCTCTACACGATCCCGTCGGATATGTTCCCGCGCGGCGCGGTCGGGTCGGTGGTCGGGATCGGCGGCACGGTCGGCGCGATCGGCGGCATGATGATGGCCAAGTTCACCGGCTACGTCCTGCAGACGACGGGAAGCTATACGCTGATCTTCGCCGTCGCCGGCAGCACGTATCTGATCGCGATCATCGTCGTTCATTTGCTCTCGCCGCGCTTGGCTAGGGTGAACGCGGGCTAGATCTGCCCTTCCTTGTTCTCCCGCGAAGGCGGGAGCCCAGACTGGGTCCCCGCCTTCGCGGGGAAACAAACTTTGGACGACGAACACCTGGCCAAATCGCTCAATGTCGATTGGCCGTTAGGAGAGAGACGTGAAGCGTTCGACGATGACGTCAGTCCTGGCCCTCATGGTCGCGCAAGTCACACCTGCCGTTGCGCAGGACGCGACCGGGCTTCTCTTCCGCGCCTCCGCCGACAAGAGCCTCACCGCCGACTACGCAGCCGGCGACCCTGTCCCCAACTTCCGCAGCGGCGTCGACATCACCCCGGATGGCGCGATCGGCGGTGCCGCACGTTGGGCGGACGACGGTTACGTCGCGTGGAAGGCCCCCGGTAACATCCGCGGCGACCGCGGCACGCTCGCTTTCTTCTGGCGTGCCCGCACACCCGTCGGCGAGGCCCCGTTCGTCATCTTCCGAACCGGGTTCGCAGATCATTCGAGTTGGGACATGGCGTTCCTGCGGATCGACTGGAACGGCCACGGCTTCGACGCCTTCGTCACTGACGCGAATCTCTCGCGCATCCGCGTCTCGTGGACGATCCCGCGAGCGCCAGCCACTGACGCATGGTCGCACATCGCGTTCGCCTGGGACGAGACCGTTGGCGTGCAACTCTACGTCGACGGTAAGCTGGTCGCGCGAAAGGACCAGAAGGCCGATCTCGACAGCGGCCTCGACCAGTTCGGCCTCGCCGGGCGCGTCGTGTCGCCGCACCAGGTCCAAAGCCGCTACAATTTCATGCGCGGATCGGACCTCGACGAGATCCGCGTCTACGACCGCATTCTCCCCGCCACCGACGTCGCATCGCTCGCGGAAAAACGCGAACCGTCCCTCGCCTCCGCGACCGACCCGACCGCCAGACGCGCTGCATGGCTCCACCGCTACGGCTGGGACAAGTCCACGCCACCGGTGCTCGACGCCCCCGTCACCCGAGTCCGAAAAGTCGAGTTCGCCGACGCTAAGGACCTGAAGCAATGGATGTGGAAAGGCGTCGACGGCATCGCCGAGACGACCTGGCCCGGCGTCTACAACCGCTCTCGCCTGCCCGGCCGCGACGATTATTTCGAGCTGCCCGACTGGAACACCTATGTCGAAGGCGGCAAGCGCTACGACCTGACCATCCCGCTGGGCGAACGCGTCAACCGCGTCGAGATCCGCGGCGCGGCGTACGGCCGTCTAGACTGGAGCGACGGAACCAAGCCCGTCCAGATAGCCACCCGTGCGCAAGGCGTAGTCCGCAGCGTCGACCAGTTCGCCCTCCGCACCGGCGGCACGCTCAGCTTCACGAACACGATGCAGGAGCAACCGATCCAGGAACTCTGGGCCTATGACATCGGCGCAGGCGCGGAACCCGCCGGTAACTTCAAGCTCTCCTATACCGTCGACGCAGCTGCCTCTCCCAACCTCGCCGCCCTCGCGCCCCTCAATACCTACATTGCCGGCCGGTTCGCGCCCGATGAACGCAGTACCGTCGTCGCCATGCCCTCAGCCGGCCTCAAAGCGGCCGTCGGCGCCGGCACTGGCGGCGCATCCGGCGCCCCGGTCCGCCGCGAAAACGCCGCCCCGATCGTCCACATCCTGATCCCGGCGAGCTTTGGCGACGCGCTTCCCGACCGCCCGCTAGCTCGCGCCTTCGACTACGGCTGGCAGAACCTCAACGACGGCCTCGACGGCATCGCGATCGACATCCCCGCGCTGAAGGCTAGGCCCAACGCCGCCGGCCTGATCGCGCTCAACATCCGCGTGCAGGACCCGATCTGGCCCGGCCGCGACATGCTCGACCTCTCCGTCTCGGTCCGCCCGAACGAAGCGCGCACGCTCTGGCTCGACCTGCGCGACCGCATCCTCCCCAACGACAGCCTGTACCTGACGATCGCCAGCGCAGCACCGGACTTCGACGCCACCGCGCTCAACGGCGCCAAGATTCGCCTCGTCTTCAAACCCCGCACCGCCGCCCTGCCCGAGCACATCGCCGACCGCATGGCGCAGGTGAAGGACAATTGGGGCTTCCTCGTCGAGGAGCATACCGCGTCGAAACGCGCCGGCCTCTACCAGCGCCTGTTCGCCGACATCTCCGACCTGCTACGCGTCGACCCCGACAATGCGCGCGCCCGCGCCTATTGGGCCGACATAAACTATCGCCCCGAAAACCTGCCGACCTTCGCCCAACCGATCGCCCCCGCCGAAGTCCCCCTATGGGCCTTCCGCCAGCTCGAAGACCTCAAGCGCGTCCGCCAGTTCGTCACCTGGTGGATCGACGAGCGCCAAGTCCCCTATGGTGATTTCGGCGGCGGTATCTCCGACGACACCGACCTGACGCAACAATGGCCCGGCCTCGCGCTGATGGGAGTCGAACCCGACAAGATCAACGCCTCACTCCGCGCGCTTTCCGACGCGGTCTACAAGAACGGCATGATCGTCAACGGCCTCGGCTACATCACCGCCGACGAACTCCACGCGTATGAGGAGGGCCTCAACAGCAACGCCGAGCGCCTCTACCTCAACTGGGGCGAGCCCAAGGCTGTCGAGCGCCTGATGGAAAACACGCGCGCCCTCCAGACCGTAATTCTCAAGAACCCCGCCGGCCACATGCACTTCGCCAGCAACTGGTATGGCGGGCGGAAAATGTACCGCGAGGGCGCGTGGGAATGGCAGAAGCCGTATGCCTTCACCGTCATGCATGGCCCGATGCTGGTCGGCCTATACAACGCCAACCCGCTCGCCCGCGGGCTCGTCACCGGCGTGATCGACGGCTGGATGGCGCACGGAAAACAGGATCCGGACGGCAGCTGGAGCTACCCTAACGAGATCAACTGGCGCACCGACGCCGAGCGCACCGGCGACGGCGGCGGGATCACCACGTCGCTCCAAGCGACCTGGGCCGCATGGCGCTACACTGGCGACGCGAATTACCTCCGCCCGATCGAAGCACGGCTCGCGAAAGCCGGCCCCGGCGCGCTGGCCGAATTCAACGAGAACGCCTTCGATGCCCTCCCCGGTGGCGCCGCAGCCCGGACCAAACTCGCGGCCAGCAAGTCCGAAGACCCGTTCGCGCGCTACACCGCGTGGACCGCGACCGGCGACACCACGCCGTTGGAAGCGCTTCACGCCGACGCGATCGCCGACAAATCGCAGCACATGGACATGTACACCGAGGGCCATTGGTGGAGCGACCGCGTCGACCAGCCGAGTGAGATCCTGCAACGCGAACGGCTTGGCGGCGTGGCACTCCGCCGCAACCAGAGCTGGCCCGGCAACACGGTAAGCTGGCGCTTCGCCGAGCCGGGAGCGGCTGAGCGAGTGGCGATCCTGCTGCCCGGCGCCACGCCCACGAAGTTCCGGGTGATCGCCTACAACACCACCGATCACGCCCAGCGCGCGACGATGTCCACCTGGACCGTCACCGCCGGTCGCTGGTCGATGCAGGCGTCGAGCAGCACCGACAGCGGCAAGACGCTCGCGCCAATCCGGGCTGCGCAGACCATGACACTCGAACGCAGCGCTGCTACCGACGTCGCGTTCGCACCGGGCACGACGGTGATCGACTTCGCGCTCGTCGAGCCGGGTACCCCGGTAGACGAGCGCGCTGACCTCGGCATCGGCACGGACGACGTGATCGTAAAGGGTCGGAGCGTAACGGTCACCGTCCACAGCCTCGGCGCGAAGGACGCAACGGGCGGCCGTGCGGAACTGATCGACGCGACGGGCAAGGGCGTCGCCGCCACGCGCATCCCCCCGCTAGCCGCCCCGCTCGATCTCAAGCCCAAAACCGCAACTGTAAAGCTTGCGGTCCCGGCGCGGCTCGATCCCGCGACGCTGACCGTCCGCGTCGCGCTTATCGGAGACGAGCCCGAGATCACCCAAGCCAACAACCGCGTCTCGCTGCAACGATGATGCGCGCCCGATGACGGTTCCCGAATCATGCAACGCCTGCTCTGCCCAGAGCCAGGGTAAGACCGACCCCACCCCGTTCGTGCTGAGCGAAGTCGAAGCACACGCTTCCCAGGGTTCACCGTTCGCTCAAGACGCTCGGAGGGGCATAGGATGACTCCAACCCGCAGGAGCATACTCGCCGGACTGGCTTCAACAGCCTTCGTCCGCTCAAACGGCCGCGCCCAATCCGTCCCGCTCCTTCGCCAAGCCCTCGACGCAGCCGCAGCGACCGATCCAGACGAAGCACTCCGCCTGCTCGCCCCCTTCGACCCACACGCCTTGCAACCCGGTGACCGCCTCGATCTGACGACCGCGCGCGCCGGTCTGGCGATCGACGCCGCTATCGCCCGGTCCACGTTCGGCCGCACCGGACGCAGCCCCTACCGCGTCACCCCTACGACCGGCGCGTGGAAGGCAGCACGTCCGGATCAAGCCAGGATCGACGCAGACACCACCGCGATCCTCGCCGACGCCGAAACCGACATCGTCCTTCCCCGCCTGTCTCTCGATCGCACGGTCGACGCTCTGCGGACGGCGCTCCCAAATCCCGCGATCGAACGACAGATCGCCGCGCTCGAAAGTCTCCGCGACACCGCCCCGTCCGCTCCCGGAGTCGGACGCTTCAGGGGCGGCGCGGACTGGTACGCTCTCCAACTGCAACGCTCGCTCGGCACCATGACGCCGGCCTATGCCGAACGCCGGCTTCTCGTGGAATTGAACCGCCTCCACGCCCGCGCCCAGCACCTGTTCGACCAGATCGGCGCATCCAGGGGGACGGTCGCAGCACGCTATGCCAAGCTCTGGCAGGACGAGCGCTTTCTGTATCCTGACACCGACGCTGGTCGCGCCGAGGCAATTGGCGACATGAACCGCATGCTCGCCACCGCGCGAGCAAAAATCCCGACGGCGTTCGACGCGCTCCCTCCATGGTGCCTGAACGCCAGCGCCCGCGCGTTATCCGCGCAAGAGATCGCCGCCGGCCGCGGCGGCTATCGAGAGGTCCCGACTCCGATCCGCGCCGGCGCCTATGTCGTCGATCTCAAGGACATCCGCCGCCGTCCACGCTGGACGCTCCCGAGCGTCGTGGCGCACGAACTGCTCCCCGGCCACATGATCCAGCTCAGCCTGGAGGGTGCCACCCCGCCTCACCCCCTCCGCATCGAATACGCTGCAGCGTTCGTCGAAGGCTGGGGCATTTACGCCGAGCAGGTCGCCGAACGGGCCGGCGCCTACACCGATCCCCACGACGCACTCGGCCACATTCACTGGCTCCTGTTCCGCGTCGCCCGCGCACTCGTTGATCTCGGTATCCACCTCCACGACTGGTCGATCGAACAGGCCCGCGAACGCCTCACCGAATGGCAAGGCGAACCCGCCTATTTCGCGCCGTTCGACATCGAGCTGGCTCGCATCCCCCTTGAACCAGGTACTCGCGTGGCAGAGGCGATGGCTTGGCTGGCAATTGCCGACAACGGCCGCAATAAATTGGCTACCTACTATCATCGCAAGATACTATTGTTGGGACGAACGCGATTTGATTTATCTACTTACAATGGAGAAGTTTGATTTTTCCATCAACGAACGCAAGTTTGCTTATCTAGAAACATCAGGTCGCTACCAATAAAGGTAGGCTGCCATCTTGACGACCTTCGTTCCGGATCCAGGAAGCACGAATGAAGGAAAGATGAAGCGGTGTGCGATATATGCGCGGTATTCGACGGACAAACAGGACGTGCAGTCGATCGAGACCTAGCTGATGATGTGCCGGCGCGACGTCATGCGCCAGGGTTAAGGAGGTGCTCCGCTTCACAGACGCGGCGGATTCGGCCGCTACGATGCACCGCCCCGGTATGAAAGCACTGCCAGCAGCCGTTGCGGCAGGCGGCGTTGACATTGTCTATGCCGACGCGAAGTGTCGCGCAGTCAGGCCGATATCGCGATATTGTTCGATCGTCTCAGGTTTCGCGGCATCATCCCGGCGACGCGCAGGAAGGCGTAGTCACGCTGCTGCACATCGGCATAATCGGTAGCATCAACGCAGAGCAGTTGAGCGCTACCAGCGACAAGACGCGCGATGCGCTCGTGCGAGGTCACGCGATGGGGAAGAATCCCGGTGGGTCTGCCTACGGCTACGAAAAACGCATCGAGCACCACGGTAATGGCGAACGCATCCGCGGCTTGCAGCAGATCGTGCCCGCCGAGGCGGCGGTCGTGGTGCGGATTTTCGAAGACTATGCCGCGGGACTGTCTCCCATCACCATCACGAGGCGGCTAAATACCGAGGGTGTATCGTCGCCGCGTAGCAATTGCAGCACGCGGTCCGCTAGCTCGAACGACCGATCCTACCGTAGGGCTATTCCGGGCAGGAGCGGCTCGCCACGCTGTTCCTGAAGAACGAGTCCGAGACGAATTTTGCCGATCCGCGACTCGCTCTCGCACAGACAGGCGTCAACGCAACAATGCAGTTATCACGGGACCGCGGCGACAGAGCGCGCGGCGTTACCGCGCAAGGGGAAGCCGCGCGCCAGCGTATCGCAGATAGTATCAGAACCGGTGGGACGCTTGACGTGGGCGTCGGTGGTCGCGTCCAGGACCGCAAACCTGTGCCCCCTGCCCCCGACAAGGGGAGCAGTGACCTAGTAGGGGAAGCTTCAATGCTCGTGGGAGTGCCGGTCTTCGGCCGGCGTGTAGTAGCGCGCGATATCCGCTTCGGTGAGCGCGTGACCGCTCGATTCTTCGACGAGCGCGGCGATTTCGCCATCGGTCTTCCCAGCGTCGCGCAGCTGCTCGATCTCGTCGCTGACCATGTTGATAAAGTCGGGGACTGGAAACCGTTCCTCACCCAGGCCCAGCGCATCGCGCTTGTGCTTTTGCGCCCGCAAGGCTTCGGGAAGCGTGAATGCGACATCATCGGCCATCGACCGTGCCTTTCATGGAAGCCGGAAAATGATCGGGGGATAAGGCCCCCCGACACCGAAACGCTTATGCGGTGACCGCTTTCGCCTTGGCGTTCAAGCTCGACGTTGCCATCGCCGTCAGCTTGTCGTCGGTCGCATATTTCTCGTCGAGCGTCTCTTTCAGGATCGCCGCGATATCGGCGCGGCCGAGCTGGTTCGCCCAGGCGATCAGCGTCCCGTACCGGGTGATCTCGTAATGCTCGACGGCCTGTGCCAACGCGATCAGCGCGGCATCAAGCACCGCCTTGTCCTCGACCTCACCGGCGACTTCGTTGCTTCCTTGATGATGCCGTCGATCGCCGGGCAGGTCACCGCCTTCGCCTTCTCACCGAGCAGGTCGAAGATGCTCTCGAGGCGCGCGATCTGCCCTTCCGTCTCAGGCAGATGTGTTTCGAAACCCTGCTTCAGGGCTGACGCCGTCGCCTTGTCGACCATCTTCGGCGAGACCTTGGTGATCCGGTTTTCTGCGTAATATACGTCCTGCAACTGGTGCAGCAACAGGTCTTCGAACGTCACGATGTCTTTGGAAAGCAGGCCCATGATAGTGTCCTCGCTGAGCGGACAGCCGCAAAGCAAACTGGTTGGCACCGCCGCAACGCGCCGCCTGGGCATGGCCCGGGCGGACGTAGAACATGCCCGATCGCCTGTGCTATTCTAGCCGTTGAACCCCTGTAAGGTGACTGACAATGACAGAAGCGACATGGGGCGAAAGCGCCAAGACCCCTGACATCAATTGGCGGATGAGTGCGTCGCTGGAAAACGTGCCCCGCGGTAAAACCGATATCGCCGAGGTGACGAACCTCGAGCGAGCCGTGCGGGATTGGGTAAGGCTGGATCCTGAACATAAAGAAGCGGCAACCTTGACCACGGATCATGCCGTTCAGATCGAAGGGGTTTCCAGTACGACGTTCACTGGCGAAGCCATCGCAGCGCTCGCCGAGCACCTGCCGCCCACTCCAACCGTAGAGGAGTAATTACTATGGCGAAATCCAGCGTTCGGTTCGAGCGCGGTGACGGATATTGGGTGGCGGAGCGTGATAGCATCGGCTTCACCGGCACGACCGACTTTGGCCCCGTCGAATTTCTGATCACTAGCGAAGCGTTGGCCGAGATGCTGAACCCCGAGCTGGAAGGAATTGATCCGGAAACTGCGGCCGAGGTCTTCATCGAGTTCGAAAGCGACATTCACGGCATCGCCCAACGTGAGTTTGTGAAACGCCTGGGTGGCGAGCCACCGATCCTGCTGACCACTGCAGATTTAGCGCTTTAGCGCAGAGGCACGTTTGCAATCTGAGCCCGTTATTGGTCCGGAGCAGGTTAAGCTCCGGACCCACATCGGCAGTATGGGCCGCCCCCTTGTCTTTCCTCGACTCATTCTTTCTGCGCGTCCTCTAAATCGCTTGGCTCTTGTTCGTCAGCGATTGGTTTATCCTCAAGGGTATCTTCCCGCCCGTTGTTGTCGTCCGGTAGTTCGTTGACGTCGGACTCAAAACCAGGTTCTTCGGCTTGCGGGGTGGTGACCATCGTCGCTCTCCTTCAGAAAAACTAAATGATTGAATAAACCACTCGGTTGCGAACCAGCGGACGATACCGGGCACCCGCCAGCGAGCGCTCGCGTTACCGTCCCTGACGAATTCGATGATGGTGTAGCTTCAGAGGACAGATAGCCGAATGCACTCACACCCGCACATTCGCGCACCCTTCCCCCGCTTCCCAACTTCAGACGCTCATTCCTCTCCGCACTGATCTCTATCCAGGTGCGATTTTCCAGCATCAATGTCGTGATGAGGAAGGAGTGCGGACCGCCCGCTCACGGAAACGCCGATGACGATAACAGCTGGTAAGGGTTGACTGATGCGCCGGGGAATAGAACGGTAAAAAGCTTTATTCGGCGGCGTCGGGTAGGAGCAGCAACTCGCCAGGTTCTACGGAGAGACTGGCCTCGCGCAGCACCGCCGATGGAACGCCTGGGTCTTTGCACCACGCCATGAGAGCGACCGCAAGCGCGTTGAGGGTGTTCGGCCCTTTTTGCACAAGCAGCTTGTCGATGACGACCTGAACGATGAGAGATGTGGCGAGTGCAAACAACTGCAGAACGAGGGAAGCGACGAGCACCCCCCGATCAGCACGCGATGTCCCGTTTTTCTTAGGCTCGATCCCGATCGCCATTCGTTTGGGCAAATTAAAGCGAACGGTGCTAGGATATTTTCTCATATCCAGGTCGTTCGCGTCGCGAACGCAAGGTTCAGAGGTGTAACGGGTTACGGTAACATGAGTGATCAAAAGCATGGTGTAGCAGTGCCGGCACGCCTGGTCCCATATCCTTCTTCCATAAGTCCTGAAGCCCGGACTAGTCTTGCACGTCTGGTGGGCGAGGATGACAAGCCGCTCAACGCGTCTTACACGATGCCCTTGCCGGAAGATCATGCGGGCTGGATGGCGATCAAGGCGGCGGCTGATGGGCAGTACGCGATGGCAGTTAAAAAGCTTGCCGGGACGCCCTTTCCGGCCCCCAACTTCGGCCGTTCGTTAATGTGCTTTGAAGCGGTTTGAGACGCGCGTCCCGAGGCCTCTCAAAATCGAAAACTAGCCCATAGAGCCGCGTAAGACGAGTCCCGGTAACCCGCAGTCTCCAGCCCACCTTTGGCGAAAGCGTGTTCCAACCGTCCGGTCAGCGACAGGCGAGGACTGACAGTCCAGATCGCTTGTAGCCGGGCGACGTCGACGGTCCGGCGACCACCGGTGCCGGCCGTACCGGCGAAAGGCGTGCCGTTCGATCGATAGACCGCATCGCTCGTCGTCTCGCGCCAGGTGAACTGGTACTCGCCGGTCACGCGGACCGTCTTGGCAGGCGAGACGGTCAGGCTGGGCGCGATGGCGATGAGGTTGGTCGGGGTCAGATAGCCCTGATAGCTGTAGTAGATGTTGTTGCCGTAGGGCGCGAAGGCGGTCTTCAGCTTGCCCTGCCCATCGGCGCCTCCCCCCGTCGCATAGTCGAAGTGGAGACCGAGGCGCGGCGCGGTGTTGGCTTTGCCAAGGCGGTACGTCCCGGCCAGCAGAACCTGCCACGCATCGAGATCCCGGCCGCCATAGCTGCCGCCCTGATGGTTGGCCGTCCAGTCGATCGTGACGGGGCCGGCATCGCCCCAGAGATGAGCGCCGACATAGGTTCGCTCTTCGCGGGCCGTTTCGGTTCCCCATGTCGCCTCCCGGTTGCGCAGTCGCCAGACGAACGGGTCGAGATACAGCTTCGAGCCACCGAACAGATGCTTCGGAAGGACGATGCCGGCCGTGACGCCGCTGAACCGGCGGCCCCAGTCGATCGGATCGTCGCCGATGCCGCCGTTGCCATAGGTCGTGTAGTAGAGATCGAACACGTCTGCTCGCAGCGTCGATCCGCGCGCCCAAGCCCGCACGCCGGTCAGGCTTGTCTGCACCGTGTTGTTGTCGCGGTTCGCCAGCAGCAGGTTCGAGCCGTCGATGAACACCTGCCGGCCGATGCGGGCGCCGACGTCGGTCTGGCCGACTTGCCACGTGCCATCGACGAACGCTTGCTGAACGAGCAGCTTGTTCGACAACGTGCCCGAGGGCGAGCCAATGTTCTTGCCATCCATAGGCCCGCGCGCGAGTTCGCCGTATGCGCGGAAATGTTCGCCCAGATGGAGGTCGGCGCCGAGGAAGATGCGGTAGCTGTCCTGGCGTTGATGCTCGGACTTGCGGCCTTGCGGGTTAGAGAAGTAGTTCACGCGCGCGCGCAGTTCGCCCGACAGGGTCAGGTACACGTCGTTCGATCCTATGGGGATGTACTTCAGGCTGTCGAAAATGTCGTTGCGCTTGGCGGGATCGCGCATGCTGCGCCAATCCTCGGCCCAGCGCAGCGGATTGTAGCCCTGCTGCGTGTTGCCGTCGCCGGCAGCCGCGTCAGGGTATGGGGTCGCGACCGGTGTCGCCGGCACCTGCGTGTTCTGCGCCTCGACCTGAGACGGAGGCCGCTCCTGTGCGGAAGCGTGGTGCGTGGCGCTCAGGCCTACGATCGCAAGGCCGCAGCCCTGCAGTAGCGATAGCCGGTTCATGCCGTACCTCTCCGCCGACTGGTCGATGCCAAGCCGGTCCTATGTCTGCTGGAGGGATCGGCAGGGTGGCATCGTGCCACCCTGCCGATCCGTGTCATTCCGCGAGTTCGCGCATCACCTTGATGAGGTCGGACTTACCCTCGAAGCCGATGCCGGGAAGTTCGGGCATGGTGATGTGGCCGTCGATGACCTTCACGCCATCCGGGAATCCACCATAAGGCTGGAACAGGTCCGGATAGCTCTCATTGCCGCCAAGCCCCAGGCCGGCCGCGATGTTGAGCGACATCTGGTGACCGCCGTGCGGAATGCACCGCGACGGCGACCAGCCGAACTGCTTCAACACGTCGAGCGTGCGCAGATACTCGACCAGCCCGTAGGACAGTGCACAGTCGAACTGCAGCCAGTCGCGATCCGGGCGCATACCGCCATGGCGCAGCAGGTTACGCGCGTCCTGGTGCGAGAACAGGTTTTCACCCGTCGCCATCGGGCCCGGATAATATTGCGAGATCGCCGCCTGCAGCGAGTAGTCGAGCGGATCGCCGATCTCCTCGTACCAGAACAGCGGGTATTCACGCAGCATCTTGGCGTAGGCGATGCCCGTCTCGAGATCGAAGCGGCCATTGGCGTCGACCGCCAGCTGCGCTTCAGAACCGATCTCGTTCAGCACGGCTTCGATGCGGCCACGATCCTCCTCGATCGAAGCGCCACCAATCTTCATTTTCACGATGTTGTAGCCGCGATCCAGATAGCCGCGCATCTCGGCGCACAGTGCGCTGTTGTCCTTGCCAGGGTAGTAATAGCCGCCCGCCGCGTACACGAACACGCGCGGATCGGCCTCACGGTCGTGGCGCTCGGCGAGCATGCGGAACAACGGCTTGCCCTCGATCTTCGCGACCGCATCCCAGATCGCCATGTCGAGCGTCCCGACCGCGACCGAGCGCTCGCCGTGGCCGCCGGGCTTCTCGTTGGTCATCATCACCGCCCAGATCTTGTGGGGGTCCAGATTGTCGCGCGCATCGTCGAGCAGGCTTTCCGGTGCCGCTTCGAGGATCCGGTCACGGAACCGCTCGCGGATCAGTCCGCCCTGGCCATAGCGACCGTTGGAATTGAACCCGTAGCCGACGACGCGCTTGCCGTCGCGAACGACGTCGGTGACGACCGCGACCAGGCTCGCGGTCATCTTGCTGAAGTCGATATAGGCGTTGCGGATGGGGGACGAGATCGGCTGGGTGATCTCGCAGACGTCGATAATACGCATGATTGCTCCTTTTGGATCGATGATTGTGGGTGGTCAGGAATGGGTCTCGGTGGGGCCGGCGGGATGAAGGGTGATGCTGCGTGGCACCTCGCCCTTCTGCTCCGCGATCACGGTCCGCACCGTCTCGGCATCGAGCGCGCCCTCCCATTTCGCGATCGCGATCGTGGCGACGCCGTTGCCGATGAGATTGGTGACGGCGCGCGCTTCGTTCATGAAACGGTCGACGCCGAGGAGCAGGACGAGCCCCGCTGCCGGGATGTCGGGGAAGGTGGACAGCGTGGCCGCCAGCGTGACGAAGCCACCGCCCGCAACGCCCGCCGACCCCTTCGAGGTCAGCAGCAGCACGCCGAGGATGACGATCTGGTGCCACAGCGTCAGCGGCGTATTCGTCGCCTGAGCGATGAAGATCGCCGCCATCGTCAGGTAGATGCACGTGCCGTCGGCGTTAAAGGTGTAGCCGGTCGGCAAGACCAGTCCGACCACCGGCTTGGCAACGCCGAGGCGCTCCAGCTTCGTCATCATCCGCGGCAACACCGCTTCCGTCGAGCAGGTAGCAAAAGTGACGAGTAGCTCGTCCTTAAAGTAGCGGAAGAATTGCAGGAGCGGAAAACCGGCCCAGCGCGCGACGCTGCCGATCACGAACACGACGAAGATGATCGAAGTGAGATACACCGCGAGCATCAGGTGGCCGAGTCCCCAGAGCGAGCCGAGGCCATGCTTGCCGATGGTGTAGGCGACGCCCGCCCCCGCGCCGATCGGCGCCAGCTTCATGACCATCCCGACGATCCGGAACAGCGTCTGCAACAGAGACTCGATCACCGCCATCAGCGGCTCGCCGCGCTTGCCGATCGAGACCAGCGCATAGCCCATGAGCACGGCGATCAGGATGATCTGCAGCATCGCGCCCTGTGCGAAGGCATCAGCCATCGTTTTGGGAATGATGTTCAGGAAGAAATCAACGACGCCGTGCTGCTCGCCGGCCGTCGGCTGATATTTCGCGATGCCGCTGGCGTCGAGCGTCGAGACGTCGATGTTCATCCCCACGCCCGGCTTCATCACGTTGACGACCACCAGGCCGATCACCAGCGCGAGCGTCGATACGATCTCGAAATAGATCAGCGCGCGCACGCCGATGCGCCCGACCTCCTTCACGTTGCCCATCTTCGCGATGCCGAGCACTACGGTGCCGAAGATGATCGGCGCTAGCAGCATCTTGATGAGCTTGATGAAGGCATCGGCAAGCGGCTGAAGCGAGACGGCTATGTCGGGGAACATAACCCCGATGAGTGCACCGATAGCGATGCCGATCAGTACCTGGATGTATAACTGGCCTAGAAGGCGTCGCGCCATGGCTTCTCTCCGGCTCTCTCGCTAAAACGACTTTTCTTTTTTTCTGCGAGCGTTCTCGACGCTGTGGCCGTCGCGATCAAATGCCGATGTGGTTGCCGGTTATGCTCGATCGGCATAAATGCATTGTGCGTTCTGATGTTTGGACCGCAAGTGAGGACGAGCCGTGCAACTGGATTGGCTGGAAGACTTCCTTGCGCTCGCCGAGGAACGCAATTTCTCGCGCGCGGCGCAACGTCGCAACATCACGCAGCCCGCTTTCGGCCGGAGAATCCGAGCGCTGGAGCAATGGGTCGGCGCTGCCCTGTTCACGCGTACGACGGCGGGCACCACGCTCAGCCCTGCCGGCGAGATGTTCCAAGGCTATATCCAGGTATCGGTACGCGACCTGTATCGCGCACGTGCCGCAGCGCTGGAAGTCGTGGATCAGGCGGCGTCGGTCCTCACGGTCGCGGCAACGCACGCGCTGTCGTTCACGTTCTTCCCGCATTGGATCGTCGAGCACGCGCCGCACGAGCCGATCAACTTGAAGTCCGACAGCATGCAGGCGTGCGAGCGGATCATGCAGCGCGGGGAAGCCTCCTTCCTGCTCTCGCATCATCATCCGCTCCTGCCGACGTCGCTCGACACGCAGGATTTCCTGCGCGTCGAAGTGGGCGAGGATCTGCTCGTGCCGTTGTGCCAGCCTGACGATACCGGCGCGCCACGATGGACACTGGACTCCCCCGAGGTGCCGTACCTGGCCTACAGTTCGGAATCCGGCCTGGGCGGAATCCTGAAGGCGGATTGGGAGGCCCGTAGCCTTGCCCCCCGCCTCGAAATGGTGCTGCAATCGAGGCTTGCGGCCGCGCTGCTATCGATGGCGATCGACGGGCGCGGTGTTGCCTGGGTGCCGCTCTCGCTGGCCCAGTCGGCGCTCGGATCGGGCAAGGTCGTGCTGGCTGCCGATGATATGTATTCGACCAAGATTGCGATCGCTCTCGTCCGGCCGGCTATATCGTTGTCGAAGGTGTCCGAGGCGCTGTGGGCATCAGCCTGCGAACCTGCCAGTTCGAAGGGGGGCTGCACCGCCCCCCTCTCCCACATCATCCCTGAGCCGCAGTGACCTCACGGTTACGGGCTACGATCTGATCGTGGCTGAGCGGAGTCTTCGTCTCCATAAACTGCTTGATCAAAACGTCGCGATCGACCGGCGCCCTTGCCTTGTCCGCAGCAGACACTGCGACCTGAAGCTCGGGCAAAGTCAGCTCGGTGCAATAGGCTGGCGTTCCCGGCTGCTGGTGCCAAGAGTGCGCAAGGTCGCCGGCATCCAGCGCATCGAAGCCGGTCTCGTCCACAAGACCGCGCGCGACAGCCATCGCATGCGCATCATCGGCCGCAACGGGAATGGCGATCCGACGAGCCGTTCCGGTCGGCGTACCGCCATTCGCCAGCGTCTCGGCAAGAACTGCGTTGAACGCCTTTACCACCGGCCGGCCGAGGTGCTCGCTGACCCAGACGCTCTCTGGCTTGCCGTTGTCGACGTCCGCGATGTTGCCGTCGCGCATCGGATAATAGTTGGACGTGTCGATCACGACCGTGTCGGCGGGCACATCGATAAAAACACCGGCGACATCTGGTATCTTCGCAAACGGGATCGAAAGGATGATCACAGCGACATCCTTGACCGCGTCCTTCGCAGCGACCGGGACAGCGCCGACTTCCGCTGCCTTATCGCGAACGGCTTCAGGTCCTTTTGACCCGGCAAGCTTCACCGTGTGTCCCGCCGCGGCGAACTTCCGCGCAAGCGTGGCGCCAATGTTTCCCGCGCCGATAATGCCGATCTTCATGGTGATACCTTCCAAATATTATTTGAGCTTCGCCTGCGCGACAGCGACGTCTTGGCGTTCGAGGTCGATTAACCGTGGAAATGCACGCTGTCGGCGACTGGTACGCGGTCCATCCGCATCCGATTTCCCGGCGCCGTTTCGTCGGGATAGCCGAACGATATGCCGAACAGCATCTTCATCTCCGCGGGGATGCCGAGAACCTCACGGATCGTACCTGCGTAAAAACCTAGTGACGTCTGTGGGATACCGCCCAATCCTCTGGCCGCCAGCGACAGCAGGAATGTCTGGCCATACATGCCGATGTCGCCGGCTGTTCGCACGTTGTCACCAAAGGACGGCATGAACAGCAGCGCGACCTGCGGTGCGCCAAAGAACGAAAGGTTGAGCGCGGCCGCACGACGCCGCCCCTCCTTGTCCTCGCGCATGACGTTCATCGCCTCGTAATAGGCCTTGCCCTGCGCGTTCTTGCGCTCGTCGTAGCAGCCGTAGAACGCACCCATGTCGAACGAGAAATCGGGCGAAAAGTCCGCCGCATCGTTCTTCTCATGCAGTATCCGCGAAAGCTCGGCCAGTTTCGCACCACGGACGATATGCACGTCCCAAGGCTGCGTGTTGCAGTTCGACGGGGCATACTGCGCGTCTTGCAGAACTGCGTCGAGAACGTCGTCGGGAACGACCTTGTCGAGAAACCCGCGATAGGAGCGGCGCGTGCGTGCCGTCTCCTGGAAGGGCAGCGTGCCGTCCGGCGATGTGCCGTTGTCGGAAGCGCTTAGGGTATTGGTCACGGGGTACCTCGTTGATTTTGATGGAACGGAGCCGGAGTTTTTGAGGCCGACAGCTACTGGAGGCGGGGATCCCGGCCATATTGCGCGGGCACGCCAAGATGATCGCGCAGCGTCGCGCCCTGATAGTCCCGGTGGAACAGGCCGCGCTCCTGCAGGATCGGCACCAGCTCCTCGACGAGCGGGGGCAGACCGTCCTCATAGACGTCGGGACACAGCCAGAAACCGTCTGCCGCCCCCGCTTCGAACCAGGTCTGCATATGATCGGCCGCTTCCACCACCGGCCCGACGATCATCGGGTGATAGTCGATGACGCCGTGCGCCAGTACGTCGCGCAACGACCAGCCTTCGCTTGCTACCTTGAGCGCGTACGTCGAGCGCGGGTCTTGTCGCGACGGACGCGCGGCGGCGAGCTGCGCTTTCGTCAGCGGCTCGCCGAGCTGCGCCGAATCGAGCGCCAATCCGAGCATCTGACCGAGATAGCCGACACGTGGCTCGAAGCTGAAACCCGACATCGCGATCCGGCGGTCGAGCGCCGCACGCCGGTTCGGCGCGATCGTCGTCATAAGGCCAGCGAAAAACTTGATCTCGTCCGGATCGCGACCGGCGCGTTCGGCCGCATCGCGTAGCGCCATCCGCTGCGCTCGGGCGTCTTCCATCGTGAAGACGGCCCCGATCACGCCACTTGCATACCGTCCCGCAACCTCCAGCCCTTGATCGCCTCCACCGGCCTGGAAGATCACTGGCTGCCCTTGTTCGGACGGGGGCAGCGGCAGCGGTCCGCTGGTCGCAAGGTGGCGGCCACGTAGATTGACCGGCTTGATCTTGGCTGGATCGGCGAAACGTCCCGACGCCTGATCGTGCAGCCAGGCGCCTTGCTGCCAACTCCCCCACAGGCCTTGAACGATCTGGACGAACTCGTGCAGCCGTTCGTACTTCTCAGAGCGCGGCGGCAAGGCGCGACCGAAATTGGCGGCGACCATCGGATCGCTCGTCGGCACGGCGTTCCAGCCTGCGCGGCCGTGACTCATCAGATCCAGCGCCTTGAACTGTCGCGCCAGGTTGAACGGCTCGCTGAACGTCGACGACCCTGTGGCCACCAGACCGATCCGTTCCGTCCCGCGCGCGACCGCTGCGAGCGTCATCATCGGTTCGATGTTCAATTGCTGTGCGTCGGTGGCGATGTCGGCTCTCAGCGCCGGAAAGTCGGGCATGAACAGGAACTGGAACTTGCCGCGCTCGGCGAGCTGCGCGTAGCGCACCAGAGTATCGAAGTTGGTGAAGCCAGTGGGATCGACGCCCGGCATGCGCCACGCCCCCGCCTGAGAGCCGTAGCCGTTCCCGAAGACCATGCCGATCAGCATCTGTTTGGACGTAGTGATGTCGCGTTGCTCCCCACGACGAATGATGCCTGTTCCCAGACACCGAAGTCGATTAATGGGGATACTCCCCGCTTACAGGTCAGATATGGGGAGCATCCCCGTTTATCAAGAAAGAATTTCGTGGCGCCATCATCGACCGCTCGCACGCCTCGCAAGGACGCTCAGGAAAATCGCGCGCATATTCTGGTCGTTGCGGGTCAGGCGTTCGACACCGAAGGCATCGATGTATCAATGGATGCGATCGCGAGACAGGCAGGCGTTGGATCTGCGACACTCTACCGCAACTTCCCCAACAAGGATGCCCTTCTCGTTGCCTTGCTGGCCCCGCATCATGACAAATTGATGCAGGAAAAGGCCGCGATAGACCAGGAGGACGGTCATAGCGGTCATAAGCTTCAGCGATGGATCGACGCCCTGGGCCACTGGATGCTCGCTTATGACGGCCTATCAGAGCCGTTGCGTGACGCCTGGTCCACTACGACCTCCCCGCTGAGGCCGACCTGCGCAGACCTGATCGAAACCACCGATCGGTTTTTACGGGATGCGCAGACCGAGGGTTTTGCCCGACCTAACTTTTCAGGCCAAGACGTCTTTCTGGGAGCTTTGGCTATAGCTTGGGCCAGCGGACGATCGACCACGCATCCAGAAACACGCAACGCCCTTCGGAACCTCCTAAGAAATGGATGGGCCGTCTCGTTAGCGGCGCCAAAACTAGACGATGCCTGAGAAATGACGTCCTCATCCGCGGTAGTGGAAAAGTGCCCCCTCTCGACGCCCACAAGCACACGCCCACGCCTCTTCACGCGCTTCCCAACTTCGGATATTGGTTCATCTTTGCGAACAACCGATTTTCAAGCCCGGCTATCCGCTCGCGAATGTCGTAATGGGGAAGGTGATCGGTGGGGCCGCTTTGGGCGCGCGGGCATCACTTAAGGGCCGCTCCAGCGGATGGGCTGCGCCGCACGGCAGATCGGCAGTTTACGCTTCCTTATGGCAATGACGCGGTCTACCTTCTCATCATGCGAGCCACTACGAAGTTGGTCTTGGCGGCCATCTGTTCGACCCTTGTCGGCTGCGGTCCGGCTGATGGCGTAGCGGAGAATTCCGGGGCGGCGACCGTGACGATCCTGGCTTCGGACGCGATCAAGGTGATCGGTACCACTGGAATCTACACCTATGGCGACGGCGGAACGAAGACGGAGATTCGGTTCCCGATTGCCGTGGATCGCGCCGATCCTGTCCTTTACCACGATGTCCAACGGATCGGCGAAGGCGGCGACGTTGTCGCGGTACTCGACAGCTATGGCAGCAGGAACGGTGGGGAGCGTTGCGCCAATGGGCGGGAATCCTGGGTCCGGCTCTTTTCGGTCGCAAAGCGTCGCCTGACCGATTCGATTCCTGTCGAAAGTTGCCTCGATCGACTTGTGGCGGCCGCGCCGCCGGTGACGTGGCATGGTGAAAGCTTCACGATCGGCGGCAAGCAACCGCGTCGGTTCACGATCGTGGAAGGCAGGGCTAAGCAGGACGAGGAGCGGCAATGACCGGGCAGACTGATCAAATCGTCATCGCCGATCGTGAAATGCTTGTTCGGATGTGGTTCGCAGAAGCGGTCGCGACCGGTAAAATGACTCAAGCTACGGCTGACAAGCATTGGAAGGGGTACTCGGACAACTGGCACACGGTCGCCAATTATTTTTCCGTCGCCGACGACGCGATGCTGATCCGCAAGCTGGTGCGGGAAACCGGCATCCGCGGTCGGTGTTACTTCAAGAGCTACAACGGCAAGTTGCACGTCGTGTTCAAGGGATATCCGGGTCTTCGTCGCGTGCTGACCGGATCCAGATACGGCGCTCTCCACGCCAAGGTCGTGGGCCTGGGGATCGGCAAGGCGGGCGTGGCGAAATCCGTCAAAGGCGGAACGATCGTTTCGGTCGTACTGCTGTCCGCATGGAACATCGTCGACTATGTCATTCGTGACGATGCCACGCTGGGGCAGTTGCTGGGTGGTATCGCTGGGGATGTCGGCAAGGCACTGGTCGCCAGCGGTGTGGGCTATGCCGCGGCGTCGGCGGCGGTCGCGCTAGGCATGACGGTCGCGGCAGGGCCGCTGGTGATCGCCGTCGTGGTTGGGCTGGGCGTCGGCTGGGCCCTTGACGCGCTCGATACGAAATATCGCTTTACCGAGCGCCTGCAAAAGCAACTCGATGACGGCATAGCCGAATTGGAGCGGCAGAGGCAGGTACTGGCGGCGCGCGGAAAGAGTACCGCGTTCCATGCCGTCGGAAACATGATCGATCTGATCCGCGATGCTGCAGTTGCCGAAGCCAAGCGACAAATCCGCGACATGTTCTGGAAACTCCTTCCGCGCAATCCGACCCTGCGATGACGCACGAGCGGCGTCGCGCGGCATTGATGCTGACGGGCATCGGATTGACGTTATCGGTGCTGTGCGGATGGTTGCTGGTAAGTTCGATAAGGGCATCATTCGCCGCGTGGCGGTCGGGTGCGGCGGAAGTGCGGATTTCGGGGGGCGACGTCGGCATGTTGACGTTGATGCCAATCCTCGTGGCGTTGACGATATGGGGAACGCTGGCGGTGTTCCGCAACGACGACGCCGTGACGCGAATCGGCAACGTGATCGCTGTGGTGGCAATGATCGCTGTGCCGGTCGCGTTGGGTGGATCGTGGATATTTCAGAACTGGGCGGCGCAGCGGCTTGCGGCAGAGGGCTATGTACAATGCCGAACAGAGCGGGTCGGCCGCTTTCCATCGATAACCCTGTGCGCACGCAAGGCGCCGCCAGCGCGGACCTAACCGCTTCTCAAGTTCGGCGCGGCAACGCGCGGGGCACAACATGCCCATCCTGTATGGGGCGTAGCTAGACAAATGCTCGTCGGTATATCGGCTTGGGACCCCGGCATCCGCGCTCGACTGTGCGTGGCAACGCTGTTTGACCACCGTTGCCACGCACAGTGTGAATCGGACCACTTCGAAGCCGAGCCGGTAGTTGATTTCGGTACAGATACATCAGTCGACGGTCGTGGTCGCGCGCTGCCCGTCGGTGACGACGTCGATGGTGGCCCCCTCGCCACTCTGCCGGATGCGCTGCACCTCGGTCGAAAAGCGGATCATGCCGTCGGGCAGGTGACGCGCGATCGCTTTCGGGATCTGCTCCATGCCCTGAACCGGCTGGAACATCGTACGCTGCTGTTCCCAGTCGGACACGCTGTGCAGCAGCCGACCGATGCCGCTGTCGAACACGTCGGTGAGCTTGTACGGGATCGATGGTTTGCCCGGGCCCGGACTGATGCCCGCGCCGGGCTCGACCAGGAAGCCCCAACCGGGGGTGCCGGTATATGCGAGGTCCTTCTTCGACAGATAGCCGAAGCTCACCAGGAACTCGATGAACTGCTCCGCGCCCAGATTATGTCCGCGCCAAACATCACTATGACTCACTGGCGCCCCGCCGTGCGCTCGGCATCGTCAAACCCGCCGTCTCGCCCGACGGTGCCCGGATCGCCTATGTCGCGCTCGGCGACGTTTGTCTCCAGTCCGTAAGGGGCGGCAAACCCGGGAACCTGACGAAAGATGCTTCGCTCGAAGCCGATGTCGCTTGGTCGCCCGACGGGAGCAACCTCGTCTACACCTCGGACAGTAACGGCGGCCTGCCGCAGCTCTATATCCGTGATCTAAAGACCAGCACCGAACGCCAGTTCACACATCTCGACACGCAGCCGCTCGACGCCGCTTGGTCGCCCGATGGCAAGTCGATCGCCTTTATCGACGTCGACGGCATGTGGGGCGTCGCTGGCGTCTGCATCGCCGACGTCGCGACCGGCAACGTCACGCGGCTGCAATCCTCGCTCGGCCAGCCCGGATCGCCGGCATCGAGGACCGCGAGGCGAACGACGCCGGCATCCGTATCGGCCCGCGTATCTACACCAACGGCCCGCTGCTCGAATGGCAGCGCGTCTATTACAAGATGGGCGTCGCGGTCGCCGGTCCCGCGCATCTCGAACGCGAACTCGAACGCGGCCGCCTGCTTAAATACGATCTGGTGAAGAGCTATGTCCGCATGCCGGACCTGTATCAGCGCCGCATCGTCGAGGCCGCACACGCGATGGGCGTTCCCGTGACGGGTCACGAGATTTTTCCCGCCGCGTACACGGGGGTCGACGCGACCGAGCATCTCGGCGCCACCAGCCGCCGCGGCTATTCACCCAAGCAAGGGCCGCAGGGCCGGGCGTACGAGGATGTCGTGCAGCTGTTCGGTCAGAGCCAGCGCTACCTGACGCCGACCAATTTCGGTGCGCTGATCCGTTACCTCGACAAGAATCAGGCCTACCGCACCGATCCACGGCTGGCGCTATACCCGCAATGGGCGCAGAAATCGGTGCTCAGCGATACGCAGGGGATGGCCGCGCTGGTGCGACCGCTGGTGCAGGGAAGCCTCGACGCGCTCAAGGCGATGTACGACGCCGGCACGAAGATTACCGCCGGCACCGACACCACGATCGCGATCAACCTGCACGCCGAGATCGCGTCCTATGTCGAGGCGGGCCTAACCCCGTTCCAGGCGCTGCAAGCCGCGACCAAGACCTCGGCCGAGGAATTGAACCTGGACGCGGGCACGCTTGAGGTCGGCAAACTCGCCGACATCACGCTGCTGGCGGGCGATCCGCGCGAGAATATCGCCAACACCTTCAACGTTAAGACGGTGATCGCCAACGGACGCGCCTATACGGTCGAACAGTTGATTGCGATGGCCGGCAAACCTTCCAGCTGACGGTAGACGAGGACCCGATGATGACCCGCATGATCCGCACGCTTGCCGCCGTCGCCAGTGCCGCCGCCGCACTGGCGAGTACCGCCCCCGCCCACGCGGCGCCCGACCCCGGAGAGGCGCAGTACCGCGTCATCTTCAAGGAAATGGTCGAGACCGACACTAGCGTAGAGAGCGGCAGTTGTACCGCGCTGACCGAGAAGATCGCCGCTCGCATGAAGGCAGCGGGCTACCCCGAGGCCAATCTCCATCTGTTCGTACCCGAGGGCAGTCCCAAGGCCGGTGCGCTGGTCGCGGTCTATCCCGGGCGCGATCCGACACTGAAGGCGGTGCTGCTGCTCGGGCATATCGACGTCGTGAATGCACGCCGCGCCGACTGGACGCGCGATCCCTACACGCTGATCGAGGAAGGCGGCTATTTCTACGCGCGCGGCACCGCGGACATGAAGGCGCAGGACGCGATCTATGTCGACAGCCTGCTGCGCTATCACGCGGCGAAGTACAAACCCCTGCGCACGATCAAGATGGCGCTGACCTGCGGCGAGGAGGGTGGGTTCCTCAACGGCGCACGCTGGCTGGTCGACAACCAGCGCGACCCGATCGACGCAGCATTCGCGCTCAACGAAGGCGGCTATGGCGAAACCGACGCGCAGGGCAATCGCACCAACCAGAATATCCAGGCCGCGCAGAAGGTCGTGATGGGTTTCACCTTCGCGACCATCAACGCCGGCGGGCACTCGTCGGTACCGCGCCCGGACAACGCGATCTACAGCCTCGCGCGCGCTCTCGACAAACTCAGCCGCTACGAGTTCCCGGTTCAGTTCATTGAGGCCAATCGAGGCTATTTTACCAAGATGGCGAAGATCGTCGGCGGCGAAAACGGCGCGGCGATGGCGACCATCGTCGCGCATCCCGACGATGTGCAGGCGAACGCGATCCTCAACAGGTCTCCAATCTGGCATTCAATGCTGCGCACCACCTGCGTTGCGACGACGATGACGGCAGGTCATGCCGCCAATGCCCTGCCGCAAAATGCCAGTGCGATGGTGAACTGCCGCGTGATCCCCGGCGTCGCGCCTGCGGACATCCTCGCGACGTTGATCAAGGTGGTCGACGATCCGGACGTCACCGTCACGCCGGGGCGGACGTCCTATTCGCCCTCGGCCCCTGCCCCGTTGACGCCCCGGATGATGGCTCCCCTGCAGGCCATGTCGCAGAAAATCTGGCCGGGGGTGCCGGTCGTACCCAACATGGCGACAGGCGCAACCGATGCGGTGACGCTGAACGCCGCGGGCATCCCCACTTACGGCGTGACCGGGCTGTTTCGCGATCCGGACGGAAACGGCGCGCACGGCCTTAACGAGCGGATACGCATCCGCTCCGTCCTGGAGGGGCGCCGCTTCCTCCACGGCCTGATCGAGGCCTATGCGGACCAGAAGGACTGACGCTCAGTCGTCGGCCGACGCCACCGCTTGCTCCGGTGCCGGCGGATAGACGGCTTTCAGCCGCTCCGCCTGTTCCCACGCCGCCTCGGCCGCGGCAAAGGCGACTGCGTGTTGGGGGCTTTCCTCGACCCAGCGATAGATCGCATCGCGCTGTTCGGCGCTGGGCTCACCGATCCTTCGCTAAAATGCTTCTCGATAGCGGAAACGGACAGACCCATTTCTTCCGCTATCTCAGCCAATGTTTTGCCGTAGACGCGGCGCGCTATGGACATTTTACGGCATTGGACCGGCAACGTCTCCAATAACGCCTGCAGTCGGCGGACTTCGTCTCTTGCATCGAGCTGAGCTCTAGACTGTATCCTGAGCCGCGTATGTCCTCCATTATGCCCCCCCGGTATAACCGATAGCCTCTCCCAAAGCCCCTTTGTGACAAGAGTGTCATGGTGCGCGTTTTACAGGAGGTTTAAGGTGATCAAAACTTGTTGGTTTGGACAACCGTCCAGATTGCTGCCCCCTTCCAGACGTTCAAACCGCCGTACCCGCTTCCCAAAAGCAGCCGTTCGTTCATCTCGCTTCGAAGCCCCTTTCGGCGACCTTCGCGCGTTCGACGTGAGGCTTTCAATCGGGGAAGCAAGATTTACCCCCATCGGTAGGATCGACACATGGCAGAACCCTTCTTCATAGCGGTACCCGACGACCGGCTCGCCGCCATTCGCGCCAAGGTCGAGGCGTTCGACTGGAGCCGTATGCCGGACGCGGGGGGCTGGCAGTCAGGCGTCGGCCTCGCCGATCTCAAGCGGCTCGTCGACTATTGGCTGGCGGACTACGACTGGCGCGCGCAGGAGCGGCGGCTCAATATGCTGCCGCAGTTTACGGCCGACGTGCAGGGGCAGAGCCTCCATTTCATTCATGCGCGCGGCGATGGCTCACGTCCCCCGCTGCTCCTGCTACACGGCTGGCCGGGGTCGTTCCTCGAATTCGAGGCGCTGATCGCGCCGCTCGTCGCCGATGGTCACGACGTCGTTGTTCCCTCGCTCCCCGGCTACGCGTTTTCGGGCCGCCCCGTGTCTCCGATCGGACCGAAGCAGACCGCAGAACTCATGCACGGCCTGATGGTCGAGCTGTTCGGCACGCAACGCTATCTCGTGCAGGGTGGCGACTGGGGTTCTGCGATCGGTGGCTGGATGGCGCACGCGCATCCCGATCCGATCGCCGGACTCCATCTGAACATGGTGCTGCTCCAGGCCAAAGACGCGGTGCCGAAAAAGCCCGACGAGGTCGCCTGGGCCGCGAAGCGCGCCAAGCTCGCCAAGGAAGAAACCGGCTATTCGCAAGAGCAGGGCACGCGCCCACAGACGCTCGGCGTGGCGATGTCCGATAGCCCGGTCGGCGTTGCGGCGTGGATCCTGGAGAAGTTCGGCGCATGGGCCGACGTGCCGCGCGACGCGCACGGCCGCCCCGACCTTTGGCAGGCGTTCGACGAGGACCTGCTCCTCACCAACATCATGCTGTATCTGGTCGAGGGATCGTTCGTGACATCGACCTGGATATACCGTGGCCGCGTGTTGGAGGGTTCGGGCACTTTTCCTGCGGGAACGCGGATTACCGTACCGACCGGTGTCGCGGTCTTCCCCGACCCGGTCTTCCCGCCGCCGCCGCGCTCGCAGGCGCTGAAGACCTACGACATCGTCCAGTGGACCGAGATGCCTGCGGGCGGCCACTTCGCCGCGCTGGAGCAACCCGAATTGCTGCTCGCCGACATGCGCCGTTTCTTCGCGTCCAGATCGGTTTCCGATGACACCCCGAAACGCTCGATCGCACTTCGCTCGGCTGGGATCATCGCTGCGACGCTGGCAGCAGCCGCGGTCTACACTCGCGTGGCGACCAGGCGGATCGAGCAGGACGTGCCCGCGGACGGTCGTTTCATCACCGTCGCGGGTGCACGGATCCACTATGTCGATCGCGGTGCGGGACCGCCGATCGTCCTGATCCACGGGCTGGGCGCGCAGCTCCGAAACTTCTCCTACGGCGTCGCCGATGCGCTCGCCGACAAGTACCGTGTCATCTTGGTTGACCGGCCCGGCTCGGGCTATTCGGTGCCGACCCGCGAACAGCCCGGTATCCTGGGCCAGTCGGCGATCATCGCAAGCCTCATCGACAGGCTCGCGCTCGACCGCCCGCCGCTGCTCGTCGGTCATTCGCTGGGCGGTGCGGTCGCCCTCGGCGTGGCCACGCACCATCCCGGCTCGGTCGCCGGCCTCGCGCTGCTGGCGCCGATGACGCAGCCCCCCAAGACGATGCCCGCATCGGTGGCAAACGCAATCGAAGGCAATTCCGGCGGGCGGGCGTTCTTCGCCAATCTGCTTGGCACGCCGATCAGCCGTGCGGCGTATGACCTGCGCTGGGGCAAAATCTTCGCGCCCGATGCGGTCCCAACCGATTTCGCCACGTGGGGCGGCGGCGGGCTTGGCGATCGCCCGGTTTCGGTCAATGCTGCGCTGGTCGAACTGGCTAGCGCAGACGTCGACCTTGCCGCAATTGTCAGCCGCTATCCTGAACTGACGATTCTGGTCGCGCTGCTGTATGGCCGTGACGACCAAGTGATTGCCCCCTCGATCGATGGCGAGCAGGCAGTAGCGGAAATTTCAGGCGCGACGCTGGAGATGACCGACGGAGGTCATATGCTCCCGGTCGCGCATCCACAGGCAAGCGCCGCCTTCGTCCATAAATGCGCCGAACGCATTTTGCAGTAGTACCGAGGGCAGTCAGGGACGGCGGCGACGTTCAGCGCTTCGGCGCCCACCGTACGCCGTCCCAAACACGAGGTGCCCCGCAATCGGACCTTTAGTGGGCGCTACAAGCTTCCCAAATTCGGCTATTCGTTCATGTTCGAGTTTCGTATTGGTTCAGCCTCACTCGCCTCCACGGAGATAGTAATGGTCAGGCTTCAGGTCTCCCTCACCCCATCATCCGCCCGCGCAGGTTGAACAGGATCACCAACGTTCCCGACACCATCAGCGCGATGATCAACGTCGAGAAGAGGATCAGTTGCAGGTCGTGCCGCGACGACCGCTTGAGGCTGATGTGGAGGAAACAGCGGAACTGCACCGCCATCTGCACGAGGCCCAGCGCCAGCACGCCGCCGAAGATCGCGCGCGCACCGAACGACGGCCAGCGGACCATCGCGAAGGCCGTCACCGTCAGCACGAGCGACAGGCCATAGCCGATCGCATAGGTTCTGAGTCCGCGGGTCCGGTCGCTCATCCGATGTTCCCTTGCAGATAGACGACCGAGAAGATCGCGATCCAGACGATGTCGAGCAGGTGCCAGAACAGCCCCAGCCGCAACAGGTTGATCCTTACCCGCGCATCGAGGCCGTACGTGCCGACCTGGGCGACCATCACGACCAGCCAGAAGCACGCGACCGCGACGTGCAGCCCGTGCAGCCCGACCAGCGCGAAGAACGACGACAGGAAGCCACTGCGCATCGGATAGGCGCCGTGCGAGAACATCGTCGCGAAATCGTTCACTTCGAGCGCGAGGAAGACGAGGCCGAGGCCCAGCGTCGCACCGAGCCAGCCGAACAGCACGCGGCGCGGTTCGTCGTACTTCATCGCGATCGTCGCGCGGCCGAACGTCGCGCTGCTCGTCAGCAACAGCAACGTCTCGACGAACGCGGGCAGCAGCTTGAACTCCGAGGCGGGGGTCGGGCCGCCGACGGTGCTCGCGATCATCGTGCCGTAGGTCGCGAACAGCAGCGCGAAGATCACCGCGTCGCTCATCAGGAATATCCAGAAGCCGAAGATCGCATTCTCCGCCTGGTCCTGCGTCAGCGCACCGGTGTCGCCGAGGTTGAGGCCGGCATGCGCCAGTTCGGGTTCGCTCACGCCACGATCTCCGCAAGGCCACGATTGACCGCGGCGGTCTCCAGTTGTCGCGGAATCGCAGGCGTCGCCCGGACGCGCGTGAGCCATGCCTCATGCTCACGCGCGACCTCCCCGGCCGGTATCGTGCGATGCTGGTCGCGACCGAAGCTACGCAGCACGACCGCCGCGACGATCACCTGCAGCGCGACGATGGTCAGCCCCCAGATCTCCCAGATCAGGCCGAACGCCGCCACAGCAGCAGCAAGCCCGATCACGACGCTGGTTGCGCTGCCGCGCGGCACGACGATGTCCTCGTAAGCCGGTGGTGAGGCGTAGGGATCGGGCTGGCCCTCGTCATGCTTGTGATCGTAGAACGGGTTGCGTCCGTCGATCAGTGGCAGGACCGCAAAGTTGTATTCGGGCGGCGGTGCGCTGACCGACCATTCGAGCCCGCGGCCATCCCACGGGTCGCCCGCTTCCACGCGTGTCTCGGCACGGTCGCGGATGCTCACCCACAACTGGATACCAAGCGACGTCAGTGCCGCCAGCAGGACGAACGCGCCGACGCCGGCGACGTACAGCCAGGGCCGGAACGACGGTTCGAAGATCGCCTGCGTCCGCCGCGCCATCCCGCTCGCGCCAAGCACGTACAGCGGGAAGAAGGCGAGGTAGAAGCCGACCACCCAACAGGTGAACGCGATCCGCCCCCAGCGCTCGTCGAGGCGGAACCCGAACGCCTTGGGAAACCAGTAATGATAGCCCGCGAGCATCCCGTACAGCAGCCCCGGGATCAGCATATTGTGGAAATGCGCGACCAGGAACAGCGTGTTGTGGACGAGGTAATCGAGCGGCGGCATCGCCAGGATGATGCCGGTGAAGCCGCCCAGCACGAACGTCATCATGAACGCGATCGCGTAGAGCATCGGCACGGTAAAGCGCACCTCGCCGCGAAACATCGTCCAGATCCAGTCGTAGATCTTGACGCCCGTCGGCACGCCGATCGTCATCGTCGCGATCCCGAACGCCGCATTGACGTTGGCCGACTGCCCCATCGTGAAGAAATGATGGACCCACACGGTGAAGCTCAGCACCGCGATCGCCATCGTCGCGATCACCAGCGAGGTGTAGCCGTACAGATCCTTGGTCGAGAAGGTCGACACGACCTCCGAATACACCCCGAACGCGGGCAGGATCAGGATGTAGACCTCGGGATGACCGAACAGCCAGAACATGTTGGCATAGTTCATCATGTTGCCACCAAGGTCGTTGGTGAAGAAATGGAACCCCAAATAGCGGTCGAGCGCGAGCAGCAGCGTGGCGACGGTCAGCGGCGGCATCGCGAAGATCATCAGGATCGACGTGCACAGGCTGGTCCACGAAAACATCTGCATCCGCATGAACCGCATCCCCGGCGCGCGCAGCTTGTAGACGGTGCAGGCGATGTTGATCCCCGCCATCGTCGAGCCGATCGACCCCAATGTCACCGCCCAGATCCAGTAGTCGACCCCGACGCCCGGACTGAACGCGCGCTCGGTATAAGGCGGATAGCCGCTCCATCCGCCGGTCGAGAATTCGCCGACCACCAGCGACGCCATCATCAGCCCCGCCGCGCCGATCGTCAGCCACAGCGCGATCGAATTGGCCCAGGGAAACGCCATGTCGCGCGCGCCGATCTGGAGCGGCAGGACATAGTTGATCATCCCCGTCAGGAACGGCATCGCCATGAAGAAGATCATGATCGAGCCATGCGTCGAGAATAGCTGGCCGAAATGGTCGGGCGACAGGAAGCCGGGGTTCTCGATCGCCACCGCCTGCTGCATTCGCATCAGCACCGCCTCGACCAGCGCGCGCGACAGCATCCCGAACGCGACGACGATATACATGATGCCGATCTTCTTGTGGTCGAGGCTGGTCAGCCACTCGGTCCAGAGATAGCGCCACTTGCCATAACGCGTCAGCAGCGCGGCGACGACGACCGCGCCGACCACCACCAGCGCGCCCGCGAACGCGCCGATGATCTCGCTGATCGTCGGGTTTTCCCATGCGCGCACGAACGGCAGGTCCTGCCAGCCGAACCGGCCAAGCACCGCTGGCCAGAGGGGAACGGAAACGGTCATCGAACGGCTTTCGGAGAAGAATGGGTCATGCCGCCGGTCGCGGCGACGACGTGCTCGAACAGGTTCGGCGTAACATGCGCGAACTCGATGGGGTGCGTGATGATCGACCGCGCGAACAGCCGCCGCCACGTCTGTGCATCGAGCGTACGCTTGCCGCTTCGTGCAGCCGCCACCCAGCGATCATAGTCCGCCGGCGACACGGCAACGACGTCGAACTTCTGCTGCTGGAACCCGGCGCCGTTATACTGCGTGTTCTCGCTGCGGAACCGCCCCGGCCGGTGCGCCTGGATGTTCAGCTCGGTTGTCATCCCGCCCATCGCATAGATCTGCCCGGCGAGTTGCGGGATCAGCATCGACTGCATCACCGTGCCGCTGGTCAGCTTGATATGCACCGGGCGCCCAGCGGGAATGGTCAGCCGATCGACCGACGCGACGCCGAGGTCGGGATAGACGAACACCCATTTCCAATCGAGCGCGATCGCCTGCACCTCGACCGGCGCCGCGCCTGGCAACCGCCGATACGGATCGTCGATCTGCGTCCAATGCCACAGCAGCACAGCCAGCCCGATGACGATCCCGGCAGGCGGGATCCAGATCAGCCCTTCCACCCACCACGAGAAATTCCACTTCGGCCGGTATGCGTCGCTCCGGTTGGACAGCCGGTAATGCCAGGCGAACAGCGGCGTCAGCAGCAGCACTGGTCCGGCAACGAACAAGAGCACGATCGATACGGTGATGAACAGGTCGCGCTCGTGCCCCGCGACCAGCCCCTGCGGGTTGAAGAACCCGTGCGACAGCGCCGTACAGCTCCCGAGGCTCATCAGGATCGAGAGCGGCGCCAACCGCGATAGACTCCACTTCAATCGAACGAACACCTGGCCCCCTTGTCGCACCGCCCGCCATCCTTAGCGGCGGATGCACCGACGTCTTTAACTTGCCGACCATCGTCCGCCGAAATAGCGGTGGATGGTCGCCCCCTCTAGCTACATGAAAACCTACGCGACTTGCTCGCTTTCGTCGTCACGTACGCGGCAACGCATAGGCCAGCGTGTAGTCGCCATACCGCGTTCCGAGCGCACCGTGCCCACCCGCGATGATCACAACATATTGCCGCCCGTCCGCGCCCCGGTACGTAATTGGCATGGCCTGCGCCCCGGCCGGAAGCCGTGCCTTCCAGACGACCTTGCCGGTCCTCAGGTCTAACGTGCGCAGATACTGGTCGGTGGTCGCGACGATAAAGGCGATCCCGCCGGCGGTGACGATCGATCCACCGAGGTTCGGCACGCCGGTCTTGATCGGCACGCCTAGATGCGATCCGAACAGGCCGGTATCGCGCGCCGTACCGAGCACCTCGCGCCACAGGATCGTCTTCGTCTTCAGATCGACCGCGATCAGATGCCGCCAGGGCGGCGCGTTGCACGGTACGTCGAAGATACCGATCCACGCCTGGACGACCGGCGACGTACGGCGTGTTATACTGCGCCTGCCGCGTGTTCTCGCCGCCCTGCTTCTGTGCCATCAGCGGGCCGCGACGCGCGGATCGTTGCGGCGCATCAGCCACAGCTTGAACGGCATCTCCATCGTGTTGACGGTCATGATGCCGCGCACCGGATCGACCGCCGCGCCGCCCCAGTCCGTCCCGCCGTCGAACACGGGATGGCCGATGATCGGCGTCAGGCCGATCCGCTGGGAGATCCCCGCCCCCTGCGAGCGGCGAATGTCGATCCGGCATGGCAACTGGTCGATCGGCGTCGCGCCCCAGGTTGCCTTTTCGCTTGGCGCGGGTGGGGTGAAAGACGGTATCCCTACCGAGAAAGGTTGCGTCGGCGATACCGTGACGCCGGGCGTGGCACCGTACATTTGCGTGTCAGACAGCGGACGAAGCCCAGGCCGCTGTCGTGCCAACTCGTGGCGTCCACCTCGTCGACGCCGACCGCCGTTATCGCTGTGCAGGCGAGAAGTAGCGCGACGCTGGTGGTAGGGCAGAGTCCCTCTCGCGATCGATCTACGTGGTGAGCATGCCTCGATACTGTCGCTATGTGCTGGAGCGGAAACGCAAAAAGCCTCCGCGGGAGATCCCTTGGAGGTGTTGCAAATTAGGTTGGTTGCGGGGACAGGATTTGACCGCTGTAGAACTCGATTTTGCCTGACGAGAAGCGCCATCGTGTCACCCGCCACGGTGGTTTAGTAGACGACTTAACAGAGCTATTTTCCGAGATTTTTGGGGAACGTCTTGTGGCCCAAACGCTTCAAAATCCCGAAGTTGTAAGGACGTGAAAATGGCCGCGCGTTTCAACAGCGCACCCGCATCGCCGATATGCCAGCCCGATGCGCGGTCGAGTTTTCCGAGCTCTTTCCACGTGATGGGTACGGCGACGGGCGCGCCCTCGCGAGCACGAGCACTGTACGGCATAACTGCCGTCGCCCCGCGCTGATTGCGCAGATAGTCGATGAAGATGCGCCCTGTTCGCTTGGCCTTGGCGAGGGCTGCGGTAAATCGATCAGGTTCGGACTGGGCCAGGACAAGCGCCAAGCGGTGCGCGAAATCCTTCACAGCCGGCCACTCGGCTTTCGGTGTCAGCGGCGCGATGACGTGGACACCCTTTCCGCCCGTCACCATTGGAAAGGTCTCAAGGCCCATCTGGGCCAGCACGTCGCGGACATGAAGGGCCGCGGAAATGACATCCTCGAAATCGAGGCCTTCATCGGGATCGAGATCGAACACCAGCCGGTCGGCCTTCTCGACGTCTTCGATCCGCGCACCCCAGCCGTGGAACTCGATCGTACCCATTTGGACGCAGGTGACGAGACCCTCGGCATCATCAACGAACAGATAGGGTTCGTCATGTCCGTCCTTCTCGGCGATCCCGACATGGTGGACATGATCGCCGAAGCTGCCGGCGTCATGCTTTTGAAAGAAGCACTTCTTCCCCCTGCCCTGCGGACACCGGACTAGGCTTATCGGCCGACTCCCGCACCAGGGCAGCATGATGCCCGAGACAGCCTGGTAATAGTCGGCGAGCTGGCCTTTGGTAATTGCGGACTCGGGAAAGATCACCCGTTCCCGGTTCGTCACCCGGACGACGGACGGCTCGGGTGCCTCGAGCTTGGCAACGGGCGCAGGCTTCTCGACGACGACCGCTTCGGGTTTCTTGGCCTGACGCAAACCCAGATAGCTGGAGTGGCGCAACACCCCGTCGCTCGTCACTTCCATGAACGCCACTTCGGCCACCAGCTGCGGCTTGATCCAGCGTGCGCCGCGTACGGCTGCGCGGGGTGCGGTGACGGTCGGCTTCGTGACGGCCAGCGGCGTCATCAGATTCATCAGCTTGTCGATCTCCTCGCCCGTATACCCTGTTCCGACCTTGCCGGCATAGCGGAGATGACCGTCCTCGTTGACGCCCAAGAGGAGCGACTTGAACCCTCGCTGCTTGTCGGACGGCAACCAGCCGACGATGACGAACTCCTGTCTCTGGATACACTTCGTCTTCAGCCAGCTGCCGGACCGCGAGCCAACATAGCGCGCGTCCGCGCGCTTCGAAATGACGCCTTCGAGACCTTCGGCGCAAAATGTGTCGAACAGATCGTCGCCGCGGCCAGCGATATGATCCGAGTAGCGGATTCGGTCAGTGCCACCCCCGAGCAGGGTCGCAAGCTTCGCCTTGCGCTCCGATAGCGGTAGTCCGGTCAGATCCTCACCGTCGAGCGCCAGCAGGTCAAACGCGTAATACAGGATCGCGTCCGGGTCTCCTTTGAGCGCAGCTTGCAACGCCTGGAAGTTAGTCTTGCCGTCGGCATCGACGATCACTGCCTCACCATCGATGAGAGCAGACGACGCATTCAGATCTGCAGCGTCAGCGACAATGCCGGCGAACTTGTCCGTCCAGTCCAACCCGGATCGCGTATAGGCCCGTCCCGTCCCCCCACCGACCGCCACCAGCGTTCGATACCCGTCATATTTCATTTCGTGCAGCCAGGCGTTGCCAGCGGGCACATGATCGACAAGCGTCGCGAGCTGGACAGGTTGGAATGGCGGGGGTGATCCTGCCTTCTTACGGTTTGTCGCTCGAGATTTTGCAGCTTTCGTCGCAGACTTTGCGGCAGGCGTCGCCGGCGCACCTGACTTGCCTTGCTTGCCTGCGGCGATCTCTTCCATAGTCAGGCCGCTGACGACGCCGGTGAGGTATGTTCCGACAAAGTCTTCCGATCCGCCGATCTCGTCGTCGGTGACCTTGCGCAGGATCCAGTTCTCGCCTTTTTCCTTCCCGCGGGGCTTTAATCTGAAGAGCATCCATTCGCCTTTGAGGCGGTCCCCATGCAGGAAGAAGTGGAGATGTCCCTCAGGCAGCGTCTTGCTCGGGTCCTTGCCAGCGAGCGGCTCCCAAGTTCCTGTGTCCCACAGCATCATCGTCCCGCCGCCATATTCCGACTTGGGGATCGTGCCCTCGAACGTGGCGTACTCGATCGGATGATCCTCCGTGCGGACTGCGAGCCGTTTGTCGTCGGGATTGATGCTGGGTCCTCGCGTGACGGCCCAGCTTTTGAGAACGTCGTCGAGTTCGAGCCGCAAGTCATAGTGTAGCCGAGACGCGGCATGCTTTTGCACGACGAAGCGGTTGCCCCCTGCTTTGGCGATTTTACCCTCAGGTTCGGCGGTTTTGGCGAAATCCCGCTTTTCCCGGTATTTCGCCAGTGGATCGCTGGAGGAGGAACCGGTCATGACGCTATGCCCAATTCAGCAGGGCGAAGCTCATGCTCCAGCTGATCCATGGTACACGCCTCAGGTGCCTTATCGGGACGCCAGCGCAGGATGCGCGTACCGTGCCGGAACCGGTTCCCGGTCACCTGATCGTACAGGACTTCGACGACGAGTTCTGGCCGCAACCATCGCATTATGCCGTCAAATCGAGGCGAGCCAGCGTCTCCTCGTCCGCCAGATTATCGAACCAGATGTCAAGCATCTCCCGCAGCGCCGACTCATTCGACGCTTCGGCGAACAGCGTCAGCGACGAATGGAGCTTCTTCCCATCCGTCGCGCTGAACACGCTCGAAATTTCAAGGTCTGCCAGCCAGGACAGGGCGCGGACGCACTCGCGGTAGCGATTTCCCAGGATTGGGTAAGCCAGATACGCCCGCGCCTCGTCCAAGGAACGGATGCCAAAACGGTCACGTGCGGACACATCGAGCTCGTCATCCAGCCGCGGAAAGATGAAGTCGATGTATGGCGAGCACATCATGCCTCTACGCAGGACGTCCAGCGCATCGATGTAGACGGGGTCCTGTGCAGCGACGAAACGCTGCAGATTGTATTCATCGTTGATCACTGCTGAAATCCTCTCGATTAACAGCGTTTTCCAGCGCTGATTTCAGCCGGCGACGACATCGGCATATTCGGGGTGGCGCGCAAAGAACGTCACCATGAAAGGGCAGCGTAGGATCGCCTTACGCCCGGAGGCCCGGATCAGATCGAACGTCCCCCGCGCCAGGCGGGAAGCAACTCCCTGACCGGCGTACTCCGATGGCACCTCCGTGTGGATGAGCACCAGGTTGTCGCCTTCAACTCGGTAGTAGGCGGCGGCGACGGCATCTTCGCCGATCGGCAGTTCGAACCGCCTTTGCACGGCGTTCTCGACCACATCTCCCACCATTGCTGTATCCCTTGGTTCCCAATATCGGCGTGCAGGACACTACTAGGCTCGCGGCCCAAAGGCTCCAGACCCAAGAGCAGACGATTCGGATGTACCGTCGGCTATCGCAGGCCGCTGGGCGCCGCTTACCCGGGACCTCCCCAGACCTTGGTATAGCGGGAACGATCGGTCTCGGTCCTTAAGCCTACGCGGCGGGACGGCTATGCCGTGGCTCAGAACAATGAGCGCGCTACGTGCGGCTTCACGATGGAATCGATACCTATGGACGGAACAGCTGACGTCGGAGCGGCCATCGGTCGCGAGAAGCTGATGCATTCGCTCTACGAGGCGGCTGAGCTCGAGCACAACCTGATGTGCACCTACCTCTACGCCGCCTTCAGCCTGAAGGACGGCTCCGAGGAGGAGTTGAGCGAACGCGAGGCCGACGCGGTGCGACGCTGGCGACGTGCCATCATCGACGTCGCCATCGAGGAGATGGGTCACCTCGTCGCGGTGTGGAACATCACTGCGGCGCTCGGCGGCTCGCCTCGCTTCGGCCGAACGAACTTTCCCCTTGATGCTGGGTATCTCCCAGCGGGCGTCGTCGTAAAGCTCGCGCCCTTCAGCGAGTCCGTTCTCCAGCACTTCGTGCATCTCGAGAGGCCTCACGGCTCTACCGAGCCGGACGGTGCCGGCTTCGCCCCCGAACTGAACGCGACCCGGACACCGCGCCCTCTGCTTCTGACTCCGGCGGCCTTTGACTACGAGACGGTCGGCATATTCTACGAAACCATGGGTGCGAACTTGAGGGCGATGGTCGAAAGCCACGGCGAGAGCGAGACCTTTTGCGGCGCCCCCGCCCTTCAGCTGTCGACCACCGAAGTCGATCTCGGTGGCGCGAAGGTCGTTACAGACCTGAGTTCGGCACTAGCCGCATTCGACGCGATCATCGTCGAAGGAGAAGGTGCCCCAACCGAGACGGCGGACTCCCACTACCAGCGCTTCGTGCGGATCCGTGAGGAGTTCACCGAGATGCGGACGGCAAACCCTAACTTCGCGCCTGCCTTCCCCAGCGCGCACAATCCGGTTCTCCGCAAGCCGCCCCGCCCCGAAGGCCGTGTGTGGATAGAGGAACCGGAAGCGGTCGCCGTCGTCGATCTGGCCAACGCGACGTACGGCCTCACGCTGCGTCTGCTCGCGGCCTCGTACGTTCTGCCAAGCCCCAGCCCTGAGAAGACCCTCTACGTCGACGTGGCCATAAGTCTCATGCGAGCGCTGACGCCGTTGGCGGAACACGCAGCACGACTGCCGGCGGGGCCTTCGAATCCCGACTGCAACGCCGGGGTCTCGTTCACTGCGCTGCGAGAGGCCGCTGCCCTCACCCCGGGTTCATCCGCCCGCCGTTTCTACGTGGAGCGGCTTGCGGAGATAGCAGCCGTGGCCGACGCGATGGCCGACAGGGCTCCCCGCATCGGCAAAGCGGCCCGCGTACTGCAGTCACTGCACGAGCGCCTGCGAGATGCCCCGGATCCGGTCGCGGCCGCTCACGTGGCCGAAGCGAATGCACCCCAGATGTCAAAGGCGCAATCGAGTCTGGCGCCGCCCCCACCCGCATCGCGAACTCCCGACGGAGTGGATGTCGTGGAAGGAAGGGAGATCGAGATCTCCTACGATGGTAAACGCTGCATACACGCTCGGTTCTGCGTCACGGGCGCGCCGCGAACGTTCCTCGCAAACGTCGATGGTCCATGGATTTTTCCGGACGCCACGGATTACGAGGACCTCTCTGCGATCGTCCGCAACTGTCCGTCAGGCGCGCTGCATTATCGCCGGAAGGACGGACACGACGAGAAGGCTCCCCCGGTGAACCTCATCGCGCTGCGCGAGGACGGACCGTACGCCGCCCGCGCCGAGCTCGTGCTGGACGGAAGTCCTGCCGGGTTCCGCGCCACGCTTTGCCGATGCGGCGCCTCGAAGAACAAGCCGTTCTGTGACAAGTCGCACAAGTACGTCGGCTTCAAGGCGACCGGCGAACCCGAGACGCGCAAGACGCCGCTTCTGACGACGCGCGACGGTCCGCTCGACATCAGGCCCGAGCTGGACGGCCCGCTCGGGATAAGAGGAAACCTGGAGATCGTGAGCGGTACCGGGCGAACGGTTGCCTGCCTTCAGAGCGCTCGCCTCTGCCGGTGCGGCGGCAGCGCGACAAAGCCCTTCTGCGACAGCACGCACAAGGCGATCGGCTTCAAATCCGGCTAACGGCCGTAGCCGCGGGCTGTCCGCCCCTCAGGTCCGTACGCTTACCTGCCATCGCATGGCGGCCAGCACCTGCTTAGATGTCAATGAAGCCGCGTTTCGCCGCGACTATGACGGCGTGGGTCCGATCGCGTGCGCCAAGCTTTGCGAAGATGCTTCGAAGATGTGCCTTCACCGTATCTTCCGAAATCTTCAACAGCCATCCGATCTCCTTGTTCGGCCGGCCTGCCGCGACGTGGCTGAGCACGCCGATCTCGCGGTCGCTCAGTGCCTCGCCGGCGGCATGAAACGTGATCTCCTGGGCAATCTCGGCAGGCACGTGGCGGCGGCCTGCGTGGATGGCACGAACCGTATCCAGTAGTTCCTTCCTGACGACGCTCTTGAGCAGATAGCCGGTTGCTCCAGCCTTCAGCGCGCGCAAAGCCTGCGCATCTCCAGCGTAGGTTGTTAGCACCATGATCTTGGCCGCCGGAGCCTCCTTCCGGATTGCGATGATCGCGTCGACGCCGTTCATGCGGGGCATCTGGAGATCCATCAGCACCACGTCGGGACGGGAAGTCCGGAACTTCTCGAGCGCCTCCGCTCCGTTGGCGGCCTCGGCGACGAGGCACATGTCGCTCTGTCCATCGATCATGGCGGCGATGCCGGCCCTGAGCACAGGGTGATCATCCGCGATCATCACGCGGATCTGAGCGCTTCCTACGGTTGTCATGATGATCGTCGACCCATGCCTAGGAAGCGCCGTACCGCAAGTCGCCATCCACCGCGACCGCGAACTACATACGCCACGCGGCCGGGTATCCTGACGAGCACTTCGGTGCCGATGTCGATGCGGCTCGCGATGGTGAGCTCCCCATCGATCTGCGCCGCGCGTTCACGCATGCCTACCAGTCCGAAATGACCTTGCCGCCCACCGTCCCGTATGATCTCCGGATCTATGCCGTCGCCGTCGTCGCGGATCCCCATCAGCAACGCCGACCCGTGATAGGATACGACGACCTCTATCAGACTCGCCTTCGAATGCCGGAACGCGTTGATCAGCGCCTCGTCGCCGATCCTTCGGAGCTCTTCGCGTACGACGGGATCCAGTTCGCGCCGGCTTCCCTCGATGACCATCTCGAACTCCGTAGGTTCGGCCGATTTCAATCGTGCGGCGGTCTCCGCAAGCATGGCGGGCAGATCATCACTTCCCGAGCTTCGGAGCTGGAGGACGCTTTCGCGCCCATCGCTCAGCACCTCGTCAGCGCTGTCGAGTGCCTGATCGATCAGTTTTTTCGCCGGCTCGTTCTGAGGGATGGCGTTGGCTACCGATTGGAACTTGAGAACCAGACCCTGGAATCCCTGAAGAAGTGTGTCGTGGAGATCTCGTGCGATACGCTCGCGTTCCGCGAGCCGTGCGGACTGTCGCCGTCGCATCCTCGCGGTGACGTGGTGCATCCGGGCCGAGTAGAGTGCCCAGAGCAGGCATGCCGCGCCTACGCCGCAGAGCGCAAGAAACCAGTTCGACTGCATGAAGGTCGGGGGTATGACGAAAGAGAGCGTAGCGCCGCTGCGGTTCCAGACGCCGTCATTGTTCGCAGCGACGACGCGGAACCGGTATCTGCCGGGTGAGAGGTTCGTATAGGACGCCTGCCGTTGGCCCCCTCCATCGATCCAGTTGGAGTCGACCCCCACTAGCATGTATCGGAACCGGACGCGTTTCGGCGTCGTCAGACTGAGACCGTCGTAGTCGATCTCGATTCGCGACACTCCCGCAGGAAGGACGAGCCCATCGAATGCCGCCAGCCGCCGGCTTCCGACGCGAACTCCCGTTATTACGACCGGAGGGGGTACCGCGTTATGCGGCAGCCTTGCCGGGTCGGCCCAGGCAAAGCCGTTGTTAGTGGCTACCCACACGCGTCCGGCCAAGTCCTCCGCCAACGTCGATAAGCTGAAGTACGGTCCGACACCCGGGAGTCCGTCGTCCGCGTCGAACGTCCGGACGGGAAGATCCGCCGTACGATCTTCGAACGCGCGGTCCAGATCGGCCGTCGACATGCGCAGGACCCCGGAGGCGTTCTGAAGCCATGTTTCACCTCTGCGGGTCTGAACACCACCGGAGAGATGGGACAGAAACGGGAACCGCGTGCTGGAGAGTACCCGTATCCCCTTGCCGTCGTAGCGCGCGAGGCCGGCAGGGCCGCCCATGAGAAGGTAGCGCGGCCCCTGGTACATGAACTCCACGAATTCGATGGCGACATCTCGCCTCTCCCATAGGCGTTCGACAACGGTCCCCTCCGTCCTCCACAGCGATCCACGCCCTACGTAGGCCAGGATGCCCCCGCCGCCGGCGGCGATGATCTCGTTCGGTATCCTTCCAGCCTCCGAACCCAGCCGGACTGCACCCTGCCCGCGCTCGGTGAGATATCCAAAGTCGTTGCGCCCGGCTTGCAGGACCCAGAGCCGCCCGGACGCGTCCTCGGCGCAACCACCTACGAGGCCGCGACCGCGAGAACCTGTTATCGGAATATGCCTGACCGCGGGATTGCCAACGAGCACCAACTCCCGGTCCGCTCGACGAATCCATACGCCGCCCCCGCCGCTGGAACAGGGCACATCGTCGGCTTCGACGGTGTGGGGCATGCGCACCGGACCTGCGCGACCATGAACCCGGAAGAGGCCGGAGCCCATTCTCAGGTAGACGTCCTGCAGGCCATCCTGGATCACCATCGTACCCGCCCACCGAGTGGTGGCCGGAAGTCCGCCCTTCCCGAACGTTCCGAAGCTGGCCGGCGCAAACTGCTCAAGACCGGACTCGCTGCCGACCCAGAGGTTTCCTTCCCTGTCGAACATCGCCGTAGACGGCATGAGCTGTCCCGAGCGCTCCTTCAGGAAACCGTCGGATGACGCCATGGCGGGGTCAGCTCCGCCGGACGCCGCGGACACGACGTAGCGCCCCACGCCGTTCGCCCGGCTGATACCCCAGAGGGATCCGTCGCCGTCCCAGGCGACGTTGCGTTCGCCCGGCGTGGCGGCGGTAGCCATTGCAACGGGCCCTATCCGCCCATCGGCCCCTGCAACTGGAGACGAGATCGAGTGGATACCCTTGGGCGAAACGAGCCAGATCTTGCCGGATGGGCCATGCGCGAGATGTCCGCCCGCGGTTTCGGGGTTCTGTACGCTTCGTAACCGGTCGCTCCGCTCGTCCAAGTAGAATGGGCGGGTCCCCAAGGTCATCCATAGCACCCCTGAGCCGTCGAGCATGGCCGAGCTGAAACGCTCCGCAGAGAGGACCTGGTTACGCGCGAACGTTCGCCAACGGCCAGCTCGGAAACGCGAGATGATAGGCGCGTTCGGCCCTTCCGCGATCGTCCAGATTGCACCGTCGCGGTCCCGGAAGATCCGTCGAACGGTACTTCCCATCGCATCGCTCGCGACCGCCGTATGGCGATCGCTCCGCAAGACCGAGAGACCTCCCCAGTCATGTCCCACGAGGACGGCACCGGAAGGGGTCACCGCCAGTGCGCCGATTGCTTCGGATTGGCGGCGGGCGCCCACCGAACGCGGCATGCGCTGAAAGATGATGCCGTTGAAGCGGTAGAGGCCGGTCGCCGACCCGATCCACAAATACCCGTCGGGCGTCTGTGCGATCGCTTGGACTGCGCCAGGTGCGCCCTCGCGCGCCGTCCAGTTTATCTGTCGCAGGCTCGAAGCGTCCTGGGCGATCGCCACGGCGCTCAAGCCGCCGCAGACGACGAGCAAGATGTAGCGCCAAAGGTGTCGAACGGAGATCGCGATCATCAACCTCCCCATCGCCGCGGCAAGCATGATGGCACCCGACCCTGCCTTAACGTTACGCTCTCCCCGAGGCAAAACATACCTGTAAGCGACGCCCCGATCGGCTCCTAGGCTGCGCACCTCCAAGCATTGCTGACGCTTGATGCCGACTCGTCCGAGTATCGCTGCCCCAGCAGGTTTCCCCTGCGTATCATAAACCCGTGGAACCACTTCGAGATGGCTCGAAAGAGCTATCGCAAACTAACTCTTTCGATGTTTGCGAACACCAACGTGCCGAATAGTGTTCCAGTATGCGCAGACACCGTTTCCTGCTGTTCCCCGCTGGCGCTCCAGGAGCCGGACTGCTTCTTCTGCGGCTTTCGGTGACGATCTTCCTAGCCACCTACCCAGCGGGCAGGTTCGCCAAGGACGACTGGCAACCCTTCGCCTTCTATCTCCTGGCGTTCGCCATAGGAACGGGGCTTCGCACACGTTCCGCCGCTACCATCGCCATGATACTTGCGGTGGTGGCGCTCGCTGCGGGCGGCCCAGATCTGAACGGCGCCTTCATCGCCCATGCGATCGACGCGCTCGTGCTTGCCATGGTCGGGCCAGGCGCGTTCTCGCTCGACGCCCGGCTCTTCGGCAGAATGACCGTCCGCCTGCCAGACTAGGACACTAACCCGAGTGGCACTCATACCCTCCACCTCACGTTCAGGGCTGGATCGGAAACGTAAACGGGGTCGACGGTACAGGACGATGGATAGGACATGGGCCTACCTCCGACGACGCGTCGAGCGCAGATAAACCATCAAGAAACGCACACCGCTATCGGTGAGCGGTCCGCGAACTGCATCCATAGATGCCGGAGGACGAGATGGGTCTGCCTAAGCTTGTCGAACCGCCACCCGCAACCGAACGTCGGGTCGCCGGGTATTCTTCAAATTCCGCTCGGCCGCCGCGAGGTGAGCCATCCCAGCCCGTCGTTCGATCCGCCAGTCTGAACAGTCCTCTGTCGGCTCTGGAACAGACCGTCGTGGCGCTGTCCCTGCATGACGACGCCAGAAGCTTTGCTCCACCGCACGGCCTACGCCTTTTCATCTTCCGACTGTTCGGTGGCGCTCTGCCGAACCGGCTCGCAGATCCGAAACTCGAAGCCCTACGACGGTTCGCCGTGATGTCCCGAGAAAGGTCCGGAGACGCTGACGACGAACGTCGCCGCTTCCTGGTCGCGGGCTATACGACCTGGGCCGAAATCGAGGTGGATCGGTTGCTCGACCGGGCGAAGCCATGACTACCCTTCACCGGCCCCGTCTGTCCGGCGGCGTATGCCAGAACCGGGCGCCGCAGCGTCCATGCGGCTCGATCCGTAAGCGAGCCGTACGGCAGTTGGCCAAGCTCATCGCCGTTGCCGTCGTCTGCGCTGGGATGGTGGCTATCTACAAGATCGTGGGCGCGGCAGTTCAGGACGGAATGATAGCGGCGATGCTTACGCTCCTGCTCTACCTGCCCTTCGTCACACTTTGCGCCAGGCGACGCTGAAGCTGCACCCTGCGCCTCCCTCATTTGAGCGACGTTTTTCGTCAAGGGACGAACTCGACGGCATCGTCTTGAGATCAGCGCCTGACCGCCGGCGCGATGCGACCTTCCAGGAGAGAATAATGACGCCGTATCTTTCGAAATCCGCCCTGCTCGTATCTCTGATGGCACTGGGAGCCTGTACCGGATCCCCCTCCGGCGGACTGGAGGTCAGTGCTTCGCATGACCCGGAATCGGTATTGGTCTCGGTCGGTCCGTGCTTTGGCTTCTGCCCCGTCTATGACGTCCGTATAGGATCGGACGGGATGGTCGCCTTCACCGGCAAACGCCATACCGCCGAACTCGGCGATCGCACACTCCGCGGACGCGCTAGCCTGTATTCGGACCTGAAGGCCGAACTGACACCTTTCAAACCAGCGGACGGCGAGACCGCGACCATCGCCTGTGCAGCGGCGATGTCGGACACGTCGACCTACACGATCACTTGGACCAACGGAGCCGGACTCCCCACGACGGCTGTTCTCAAAAGCCGCTGCCCGGCAGGGCCGGGCCATGCACTGGACGCGATATTGAACGGCCTGCCGCAGAGGCTCGGCATCGATGCCTGGGCGAAGCAGACGACGCGTCCGGACACCTCCCGAGGTTGATGCGGGCCGATCCGGGCAGCGCTCAAGAAGCCTGGCCGGGCGAGTGCGCAAATTCCTCAGTATCCAACGCTTCCGCGCGTTGCGCGTCACCTCGAAAGGATTGAAGACAATGACAACCTGGGCCCCACGCGTCCTTAGCGCGCTGCGCATCGTCGCTGCTCTTCTGTTCATGGAGCACGGCCTCATGAAGCTCTTCCATTTTCCGATCGCTCAGAGTGGCCTGCCTGACCCGCTACCAGTCCAACTGGTCGTCGCTGCGTTGCTGGAGGTCGTTGGTGGTGCACTCCTCACGCTCGGCCTTGGCACGCGCGCGGTGGCGTTCGTATGCTCCGGTCAGATGGCGGTCGCGTACCTTATGGCTCATGCGCCGGCGGGGTTCTGGCCAGCCGCCAACGGGGGCGGGGAGGCGATCCTCTACTGCTTCATCTTCCTCTACATCGCATTCGCCGGCGGTGGCGCGTGGAGTCTGGACGCATGGTTCTCGGCTCGCCGCAACTCGCCGGACTAACCGCGACCTTGTCCCGCAGAAGCTCGTGTACGTTCGTCGCCGTGCCGGCTACCGGACCTCCTCGGCCGCGGCCTTGCCGAGACGTACGACCGCCTCCCTGAGCGGCATGGGCTTGTCGAACAGACCACGAAGATCCGCTCTGCGCGCAAGGACGTCCTCGAGCGTGTAGCGGTCAAGGACGGCGAGAAACGCGAGAGTTGCCTCGTTCAGTATGCGCGGCATCGTGCACGCCCGGGCTATGATGCACGATCCGCAGTCGACCAGGTCGAAACCGGTTTCCGTGTGGCGGACGATCTCGCCGATCGTGATCGTGTCCGCGGAACGCCCGAGCTTCAACCCGCCATTCCGCCCTCGGACCGTGATGAGGAACCCCGCCTGTCCAAGATTCTGCACAACCTTCATGAGGTGGTTCTTGGATATCGCATACACCCGAGCAATCTCCGCGATTGACGAAAGGTCGCCCTCGTCGCGTGCTCCTACGTGCAGGAGCACTCGCACGGCATAGTCCGTATATCGCGTCAGTTGCATCGGCGTTCTCGAAGTGGGCGTGCGGCTGAGACCTTATGGATGGAGCAATCCATTCGCAAACCGTCCTGCCGCCCGGACGCATGACGCCCGTGAATCGTCAGCCTTCGAGCTCGAGAAAAGCGATCCGTCATCAGTCCCAGATGAGCCTTTCGTGCCAGCCGATCAATATAAAACATGTACTTGACGTGCATGTTATTTGGATTGAATAGGTGCATACGGAATGCATCTTAATTCACCGGCGACGAAGTGTCGTTTCGGGGGGGTGCGGCTCCGACAAGAGCTGAACCCCGCGTTCCGCGCGGCCCTCGAAATTCCGACGCCTCTGGGCGGCGGAATGCCAGCCAGAAGGAAGAACGAAATGTCCAAGCCACTCTCTCCCCAGACGATCGCCATCGTGAAGGCTACCGTCCCGGCGCTTGCCGAGCATGGCACGGCGATCACCGCGGCGATGTACGGCCGACTGTTCCAGGACGAGCAGATTAGCAAGCTCTTCAACCATTCGAACCAAGGCGAAAGTGGTGCTCAGGTCCATGCCCTCGCTGCGGCGATTCTCGCCTATGCCCGGAACATCGAGAACCTTGGCGCGCTTGCGCCGGCGGTCGAACGCATCGCGCAGAAGCACATCGGCTACCACATCCTGCCCGAGCATTATCCGTTCGTGGCCAACGCCCTCCTGGCCGCCATCAAGGACGTCCTTGGGGACGCCGCGACGGACGAGATCCTCACCGCCTGGGGCGAAGCATACTGGTTCCTGGCCGACATCCTGAAGGCACGGGAGGTCGTGATCCGCGAGTCGATCGTGACGTCCGAGGGCGGCTGGGACGGCTGGCGGGAATTCCGCGTGACCCAGAAGATACGCGAAAGCAGCCTGATCACTTCCTTCGTGCTGCATCCGACCGACGAACTTCCCGTGCTTCGACACAAGCCCGGTCAGTATCTGACCTTCCGTTTGAAGCCCGCCGGTCGACCTGACCTGAAGCGGAACTATTCGATCTCGAGCGGCCCTAACGGCGAGTTCTACCGGATATCCGTGAAGCGCGAGGACGCCGGCCACGGCGGTTCGCGGTTCCTTCACGACGACGTACAGATCGGCGACGTCCTTGAGACGACACCACCCGCCGGCGACTTCTTCCTTTCCGAGGAAGACCAGCGGCCGGTCATCCTCCTCTCGGGGGGCGTCGGTCTCACGCCGATGGTGAGCATGGTCGAGGCGATCGCCAGAGAGCACTCGGCACGTGAGGTGCACTACGTCCACGGGACGCTCAGCAGCGAGACGCACGCCATGGACACGCACGTGCGCGCCCTCAAGGAAGGCTGCCCCGGCCTGCACGTGGCGACGTTCTACAGCCACCCGACCCCGCAGGACGTGCTGGGCGACACCCATTCCGGCGAAGGATACGTGCCCATCGAATGGCTGACTCGTCATACGCCACTCGAGGAAGCGGACATCTACGTCTGCGGTCCCAAGGGATTCCTGCGAACCTACATCGCCGACCTCTCCATGGCGGGCGTCCCGAGCTCGCGGATCCACTATGAGTTCTTCGGCCCCGCGGACGAACTCATGGCGGCCTAGTTTATACCGCCGCATTCTGTGGCGTTCGGATCGGATTTAGCGAAGCCTCGTCGAAGTGGATCCGTGCGATCCACTTCGAACGGGCGCCGGCTCTCAGACTCAAGGACGGCGAGACGAGTGACCAACGGCGAACGGGCGTGGCCGTTGATGAAGCATTGGTCGCCCGCCATCTATTGAGTGGCAACGGCGATCCGCGAGCCGAGACCTTTCCAGGCTCGTTCAGACGAAGCCACCTTGCAAACAGCCGTTGCCACAGCCGCAGCTGGCCTACGCGGTCGGCTTCTCGTCTGGATCACTCAGGACCTTCAGGTACCCTTCCTGATAGGGCTGTACCGTCAGATCCCCAACGGGATCGCGGCCGTATCCGCAAGCGACGTAGAGGCGAGCCTGCCTATGTATTCCTCGCCGGGCGTGCAGGCACATGGCGGTTGCGCCGGCCGCACGAGCGTGCCGTTCGGCATGCCGGATCAACGAACCCGCAATTCCCCGACCTTGCGCGTGGCTGTCCACCGCGAGCAAGCCAAGATACCATGCCCCCTCGACCCATGCTTGGGAATGGGTCGAGGGTGGCGTGAGCGCGAGCGTGCCGACCACGAGACCGTCGAGTTCGCGAACAAAGGATATGGCGGAGGTCCGTCGGCCGGCTTGATCGCTTAGATAACGCCGTCTCTCTGCGGACATGCTCCCGCCGATCGTCGAGTAGAGACTGGTGAAGGACGCAATCAACAGATCTATGATTGCCGCATCATCGGACGGCTTCCCGCGACGTACGGTTTCAATGCCTGCAAACAATCAACCTTGCTCCTCAAGCGCTCAGCGGCGATCCAAAGACGATCATGCCTCACCGTCTCCGCCGGCGGACAGCATGTCACGGACCATCGGTATGACCCGCTGACCGTACAGCGCCAGCGAATCCATGAGCTTTTCGTGAGGGAGCATGCCAGCGGAATACTTCATCTCGAACCGCGACAGCCCCAAGGTCCTTACGGTCGATGCGATCCTACGCGCGACGGTCTCGGGCGATCCGACGTAGAGCGACCCACGATCCGCTTCGGCATCGAACTCCGCACGCTGCATCGGAGGCCAGTTCCGTTCCGCCCCGATCCGATCGCGCATCTGCCGATAGTCGGACCACAGCTCGTCTCGTGCCTCTTCGTCGGTACGCGCGACATGGCCGGGAGAATGCACACCGATAGGCAGTTCCTGCGAGCCGGATTTGCCGAGCGCGTCCCGATAGAGGTCGGCATACGGGACGAACCGAGCGGGATCTCCCCCTATTATCGCCAGCATCATCGGCAGACCGTAGCGCGCGGCGCGAACGACCGACTCCGGGCTGCCGCCGACGCCGATCCACGTCCTCAGCAAACCGTTCTCGACCGGAGGCTGAACCGACTGGTCGCGAAGCGGCGTGCGGAACGATCCTTGCCAGCTGACGGGCTGCTGACGACGCACCGTCGCGAAGAGGTCGAGCTTCTCTTCGAAGAGCCGCTCGTACTGCGACAGTTCGAACCCGAAGAGCGGGAACGATTCCGTGAACGATCCACGCCCGAGAATGACCTCCGCGCGGCCGTTGGATATCGCGTCGAGCGTCGAGAACCTCTGAAACACGCGGATCGGATCATCTGAGCTGAGAACGGTGACGGCGGATCCGAGGCGAATGCGTTCGGTCCGGCCCGCGATCGCCGCCAGCACCGTCTCGGGCGAGGAAACGGAGAAGTCCTCCCGGTGGTGTTCGCCCACTCCGAAGAAGTCGATGCCGACCTGGTCGGAAAGTACCCCCTCCTCGACCACGTCGCGGATTCCCTGGGCTGGCGACACGAGGGTGCCGTCAGGTTTCCTCGTGATGTCGCCGAACGTGTCGACGCCTAACTCAATCATCTTCACGTCGTTCTTCCCAATCATGAACCGCTGCAAACGCGGGTGCCTCGTCATGGCCGGATGTCGCCCGTCTCGCATCAGTTCAGCCGGACGCGCCAATCTTCGGGAACGCGACCCTCCGGCCCCGGGGTCGGCTGAGCGACGGGATGGCTCGTAGGGGATGCCAAGTCCGGAAGTTCGACCTCCTCTTCCCGCACGTAATCCCAGCCCCAGTCCTCCCCCGGCTCGAAGGACTGCATGAACGCATGACCCGTCTCGTGAAAATGTCGGGTGGCATGGCCGCTCGGCGACGAATCGCAGCAGCCGACATGACCGCATTGCGCGCAACGACGGAGGTGGAACCACCATCCACCGGCTGCCAGGCATTCCACGCAGCCGTCCCCGGATGGCGGGACGGTGGTGTCGATCGATGCGTTCATCTGTGAGTCCTATGCTTCGGCGAAATTTGGTTGAAGAGAGCTGCGCAGCCAGTCGTCGAACCTAGTAGACGCGAAGCGATGACCTCCGTCACCGACGAGGGGCTCGTCGCCCACGCGCGCGCCGAAGTAACGCGCCTCGACGTCGACCACGAGCGTGCGGGTGTCCTCGTTCGCGACGAGGATCTCCTCCGCGATCTCGGCCAAAAGGCGGACTTCCGGACCCGCCAGTTCGATCACGCCATGAGCCGGCCGACCGAGTGCGATCCTAGCAAGGGCTTCGGCGACGTCGTCGGCCGCGATGGGCCGTACGCGGACCGGCGGAAGACGGATGAGGTCGCCCTCCCCTCCCTCGTCGACAATTCCGTAGATGAATTCGAAAAAGGGCGTCGAGCGAACGATCGTGTGCGGGATGCCCGCGCCCGCGGCCAGGGCTTCCTGCGTCGCCTTCGCACGAAAGTTGCCGCGGTCGGCCAGGCGATCGGTCCCCACGGCGGAAAGCGTGACATGATGCGACACGCCCGACAGGAGCTCCGCCTCGAATAGGTTGCTCCCTGCGAGTTCGAAGAACGCGTTCAGGTCGTCGGCGTCCCCGTAGCTGAGGTTGCAGACGTCGACGACCGTCTCCGCCCCCAAGAGAACCTCATGAAGACCTTCCCCCGTTAGGAGATCCACACCGGTCGATCGCGAAGCTGCGATGGCCTCGTGCCCTTCGTTACTCAGTATACGGACGAGCTTCCTTCCGACGAGCCCGGTTCCACCCATGACGACGATCTTCATACGACGCTGTCCAATCTGGTTTTCCTGCCAGCCCCTACTCGATCATCGCCCTGCGCCGGACCAGCACCGAGACTCGACCAACGACCTATACCAAGCCCTGCGCAGCGATCTGCCGGAGCGCCTGAGCGAACACCTCGGCAGGCTGCCCGCCGGAAATGAGGTGCCTTCCGTTCACGATGATCGCCGGAACCGATGCGATCCCGCGAGCCTGCCACCGCGCCATTTCCGCGCGGACTTCGGCGGCGTACCGTCCCGAACTCAGAACCTCCCTTACCTGCTCGACGTCGAGTCCGGCTTCCTCTGCCGCGGCCACCAGCACCTCCGGGTCACCCGGGTTCCTACCGTCGGTGAAGTTCGCTTGAAGCAGCGCGTGCTTCAGGGCCAGTTGGTTGGGTGTCGAACGCGCCCAATGAAGCAGGCGGTGGGCGTCGAAGGTGTTGTAGATCCGGCTGTCGGCGTCGAGCGCCATATCGAACCCCACGTCCTTCGCACGTTCGATAAGCACAGACCTGTTCTCTTCGCTCTGTTCCCGCGTGTAACCGTATTTCTCGGCGACGTGCTCGACGATGTTCTGACCTTCGAACGGGATCGACGGGTTCAGTTCGAAAGGCTGAAAATCGATGTCCGCCTCAACGGCGTCCCCGATTTGGTGGAGTGCGTCCTCGAGACTCGCGAGCCCGATGGCACACCAGGGACATGAAACGTCGGATACGAAGTCGATATGCATCTGTGTCGTCATGATGATCATTCCTGGACTGTCGGGGGAGGACCTCGTCTCGACTACAGGTGCAACCGCTCGAGGATTTGAACGGGACGGACGTTACGGAAGGGTCAGGTCGTCGTTGACGGGTTCGAATCTAGCGCCCCGCTCGAGCGTCCTATGGACTGGACAGCGATCCGCCGCCGCCAACAGGGCGTTGCGCTGATCGGCGTCGAGATTCCCCTCCAGAGTCACCTGCCTCGTGAAGAGATCCGCCGGCTCCGTTCCTGCCTCCTTGCGATGCGCCACCGCCGTTCGGATCCGGTCCACCTTCCAGCCCTTCCGATCGGCGAGCATGCGCAGCGTCATGGTGGTGCAGGCAGCCAGCGCGGACGATAGCAAGTTGAACGGGGTGGGCCCGGATCCCAGCCCGCCCATGCTTTCCGGTTCGTCCGCAATGAAGCTGGCCTGGCCGGCGCGCATGGCCAGCTGGAACTTGCCCAGCCCCGTCTCTTCCGCCTCCGCGTCGAATACGCTTGCGCCGGCAGGCGCCGGCGCCGGTAGATAGCGTGAGGCCCACGCCGCGATCATGTCGGCAGCGAAGTCGGCGTCCCGGACTTTCGACAAGAGATGATCCGCTCCGTCCAGCGACACGAAACTCTTGGGATGCCGGGCGGCCACGAACAGGCGGGTGACATTCTCGATGCCGACCGCCTGATCGACTGGTGAATGAAGGAGCAGAAGCGGCCGTTTCAGTTCCGCTATTCTCGTCTCCTGATCCTGCTGACGCATGTCGTCGACGAGCTCGCGGCCGACTGTGAAAGGTCGCCCCGCCAGAAGAACGGCCGCGCTTCCTTCCCGTTCGATCTCCGCCAACGACTCAGGATCGAACTGCGCAAGCACGTGGGCTACGTCGAAGGGAGCGGCTATCGTCGCTACCGCGCTTACTCCGGGAAGCGAGCCGGCGGCCGCGATGACCGCCGCGCCACCCAGGCTGTGACCGATCAGCAGCGCCGGCTTCATTCCGGCGTCCGTCATGCTGCTCGCCGCCGCGACGAGATCCTGCACGTTGTGGCTGAAGCCCGACCGTGCGAAATCCCCGTCGCTTCGCCCAAGCCCCGTAAAGTCGAAGCGGAGCACGCCGATGCCGGCACCGGCCAGCCGCCGCGAAATCCGCACTGCCGCCACGTTGTCCTTTCCACAGGTGAAACAGTGAGCGAACAGAGCCCATGCCCGGGCAGGCCCGGCAGGAAGCTCAATGCGTCCGGAAAGCCTATGACCGGCGGAATTCTCAAAATCGAAAGGGCGCGTCGGCACGGAATGCTCCTTGTGTGAGGCGGGTTCAGGCCCGGGGCGCCGTATCGGCAGGCAGCGGTATGAACTCGTGCTCGCCCGGCACTGAGCCGAAGCGCCGTTCGCGCCAGTCCGCCTTCGCCTGTTCAATGCGATCCAACGAAGACGACACGAAGTTCCAGTACACGTGGCGTGCTTCGGGGAACGGCTCGCCACCGATGAGCATGAACCGGGCCCCGGCACGCGTCTTCAGGACGATCTCCTCGCCCGGTTTGAATATCACCAGTTCATGCGCTTCGAAGGAACCGGTTTGACCGATGACCTCGATCGCGCCCGTCAACACGTAGATCGCGCGCTCCACGTGTTCGGCACGAACACGGTAGCGGGCGTCGGCAGCTAGAGAGACATCCGCGTAGACCATGTCCGACAGCGTCGCGACGGGCGACGTCAGCCCGTCCGACGTACCAGCTATCAGCGACAGCGAAACGCCTTCGGCGTCGACCGAGGGAATCTCCGCGGCGGCATGGTGGAAGAACCCCGGTCTGGTCTCCTCGAGAGCCTTGGGCAGGGCCACCCAGGCCTGGATGCCGTAGAGAGAGCCTCCATCCCGCCGCACGGATGGGGGCGTACGTTCGGAATGGACGATCCCGGACCCCGCGGTCATCCAGTTTACCTCGCCCGGCCGGATCGCCTGCACCGCGCCCAGATTGTCACGGTGGATCACCTCGCCCGCCATCTGATAGGTCACGGTGGCCAGACCGATGTGAGGATGCGGCCGCACGTCGAAGCCGTCGCCCGCACGGAGAACCGCCGGCCCCAGAAGATCGAAGAAGATGAAGGGTCCCACCATTCGCCGATGAGCGGAAGGTAGAGCTCGCCGGACGGTAAAGCCGTCCACGTCGCGCACGGGTGGCAGGACAATGGCTTCTATGCCGTCGATGAGCGTGGATCGCATCGTCATCACGTAACTCGCCTTTCCGTTCAGTTAGTCAGTGCCGAAGCCGGCTCCGTGGCGGGCTCCCGGGTGGGTCGCCTTCGTCGAGCGAGCCATTGCGGGAAGCTCGTGTGGCCCATCGTCGGGGAACCACCGGGAACGAGGGTCAACTCTTCGAGCTCCGCGCCGAAGTAGCGCGCATGGACGTCGGGTTCGACGCGCCGGTCATCTCCGATCGCTTGCAGATACCTTTCGACGATCTCGTTCAGCCTGAAACTTCCGGGCCCCGCGATCTCGACGACGGCATCTTGCGGCTGCTCCGTCGCGATGGTGGCGATGATGTCGGCGACGTCGTCCGCCGCGATCGGCTGCACGAAGGCCGGTGAGAGTCGCGCGACCCCATCGGAGGTCGCTGCATCGGCGATGCCCGGGAGGAACTCGAAGAACTGCGTAGAGTGAATGATCGTGTGCGGCACCGGCGAACTGGCGACGATCCGCTGCTGCGCCATCTTCGCGCGAAAGTAGGGATTGTCGGGCAGGCGCTCCGAACCCACGATCGAGAGGACGACGTGGTGCTTCACCCCGGCCTTCAGCTCCCCCGCTATCAGATTCCGGGCAGTCGTCTCGAAGAAGTGCATCACCGCCCCCTCTTCGTATGACGGAGAGTCCGCGAGATCCACGACGACGGCGGCGCCCTCCAGCACCTCCGCGAGTCCCAAGTTGTTCAGGGTATCGACGCCGGTCTTCGGCGAGGCGGCAACCGCATCATGGCCTCGCCGGCGGAGCCTTTCCACCGTCCGCGAGCCAATGAGACCAGTTCCGCCGATCACGACGATCTTCATGGCATTCCGTTTCCTTGTAGCTTTCGGCGTCTCCACGGCGCGGGCTCTCGGCCCTGGACCGCGAGCGTCGAACCACGGACGGATTCCTCATCCGCCCGCATCGTCGAAGCGTGAGCTACCTGTAGGGGAGGACCAGGTCCTTCGCGGCGGTATCGACGACGAATACCGCCAGGAGACGTGCGGGCACGGTCTTGCTGGCGTTCGCGCTCACCCCGTGCCTATCGCCGGGATATTCCGAAAAGTTCTGGCCGGCGCGATAGACCTCGATCGGGCCGCCGTTGACCTGACTGCGGATCGCTCCCTCGAGGACGGTCGCATATATGAACGCCGAACCGGGATGCGTATGGGCAGGGGACGATCCGCCCGGACCGTATTCGACGAGAACGCCCTTGATGCTCTTGCCCGGAACGTTCGGGAGCTCGTGTTGATAGACTACGGACACCTTGGAGGGGGCGGAGTGCCCCCGGTGCGCAGATGACGTGCCCACTGCCGCGACCGCTGCCGAGGCAGCGAGAAGGCCGAGGGACAATGCGCCGGCTGCTCTGATATTCATGGGATTCTCCTTGCATGTGCATCCGACGCGCCTTGCGGCGAACGCCTGCGGACGAGCACGAGGCCAGAACCGCTCCTGCGACCGAAAGCGCGAAACCAGTTCATCCCGGACGACTTTCGCCTTTCAGCTCGCCGACCAGGTACAAGTGCTCGATCGCCCGCTGGCGACGTCGGTGGGAGAACCCTAGGGGATCGTCCGAAACGGAGTAGAACCGAGAACCACGCAAGCGAGTGGACCAAATGCGATTCTTGCAACGCACCCTGATCAGAGGTGCCGCCCCACCCCCGAGATGGCGCAGCGATCGGAGCGCTTAGCCTTCTCCGGTCGAGAGATGTTCCGAAGCGGCAATGCCGGCACGCGGAATCTTTCCCCACTCCCCAGCGTGCCGGCCGGCGCTCCGCCTCACTCTTCGTACCCGCCGATGACTCGCGGGATGGCGAGGACTTGTCGCAATTCTGCGGTCATTCTCCTTTGGGAATGTCGACGCCGGTCATGTCCACGCTCAACGCCCAGAGCCGTTCCGCGATTTCCGGATCGATCGCGCGAGCGAAAACGCCGAAACGCTCGGGCGCGTCCTCGGGCATGACGCGCGCGACGTCGCTATTCTCGCAATAGACGCCCCCGATGTCGCGCAGCAGCGGACTGGAAGCGCACCAGACCAGGGTGGATGCGCCCTGCTCCGTCGACTTCATGTCCCTGTCGGGGGCGACGATCGCTTCGCCGGAAGCGTGACGCGCCCCGAACGAATCGATCTCCTCGTCGGTCAGATGACGAGCCAGCGGTCCCAACACCGACCCGGGATGGAGCGAGTAGGCTCGCACCCCGTGTTGGGCGCCCGGTTCGTCCAATGCGACCGCGAAGAGGACATTCGCGGTCTTCGACTGACCGTAGGCGACCCACTTGTCGTAGTCCCGACGGTCGAAGTTGACGTCGTCGAAGTCGATACCGGCGATCTGATGACCACGAGAGGACACCGAGACCACCCGGGCCCCCTTCGCCGCGACCAGCGCAGGCCATAGGCGAGAGGTCAGCCGGAAATGTCCCAGGTGGTTCGTGGATAACTGGGCTTCGTTGCCGCTGGCATCGCGCGCCAGCGGGGTAGCCATGATGCCTGCACTGTTAAGAAGGATGTCCAGACTGCGACCGGTAGAAAGGAAGTCCTCCGCGAACGCGTCGATCGACGCCGGATCCATCAGATCCATCGTCGCGGTCTCGACGCCCGGAATGGTTTCCTTGGCCTGGACCGCGCCAGCCTCGGATCGTGTCGGCACGATGACGTGAGCCCCCGCCCCCGCCAGAACGCGTGCCGCCTCGAGCCCCAGATTCGAATGGCCACCGGTCACGATGGCTACCTTGCCGGAGAGATTCACGCCGGCGATCACGTCCATCGCCGTGCTGTAGGCATCGAAACCAGAATTGAGAGGATGCTGCTGCGTCATGTTTGGACCTGTTCGCTCGTTGACATGCAATACCGGTAGCAGGCGACCCGTGATACGATCTATGCTTGAAAAACCGAAATCGTGTCGCGATAGTCCGGACCATGGTTGATCCGCTCAGTGACGTGCTTGAACTACTCGGTGCGCACAGCCTCGTATCCACCGGCTTCAAAGCCGGCGGACCCTGGGCTCTTCAGGTCCCGAGCTTCCGAGGCCTCAAGTTCAATGCGGTGCTGAAGGGCGAAGCCCGCCTGCTTATCGACGGCCAAGTCGAACCGATCGTACTTCGGAGCGGCGACTGCTTCATGCTCTCGAGGGGTACGCCGTTCGTCCTCGGGAGCGACCTGGAGTTGCCAGCCGAGCCGGCCGACGGGGTATTCGCCGCGGCGAGGCACGGAACGGCCGTGCTAGGGTCGGGCGAGGACTTCCACGTCGTCGGCGGCAAGATGGTGCTGGACGAGCTGTCCGAACCGCTGCTGACCGGTGAATTGCCGGACTGCGTCCTTCTTAGACGGGAAACGGAAGGCGCGCAGGCGGTGCACTGGCTGCTCGCCCGGTTCGTCAAGGAGATCGAGGGCGGCGGGGCGGGCAGCGGCGTGGTCGCCGGTACGCTAATGCACCTGATGTTCATCGAACTCGTCCGCGCGCATCTGTCGTCGCATCGCGAAGGCATACGACCCGGTTGGATGGACGCTCAGCGGGACGATCGGATCGGAAGGGCGCTTGGGCTGATCCATGCGCGACCTGTGCATCCGTGGACGCTGGCTGAGCTTGCGGACGCCTGCTCGATGTCACGCTCGAGTTTCGCAGAACGCTTCAAGCGCAAGGTCGGTCTTACCGCCCTGGACTACGTGGTTCGGTGGCGCATGCAGCTGGCCCGCCGAGATCTGGGTCTGCCCATGGGCAATCTGGCGCTCATAGCCGACCGCTACGGATATTCCTCGGTTAGCGCCTTCGGGCACGCATTCAAACGCGTCTTCGGTACGACGCCCAGTCAGCTCCGCTCGCCTCGGACCTGATCCGACCCGGTCGAATCCGCGAGACCTTCCGCCACCACTTCCGAAGACCGGCGAAACGCCGCTGCGAGGACTCGGGGGCGGCTGCGATGTCCGTTGGTACATTCATCGAGCCACGTCTCGGGCCTTCCGGTCGGACCGACCCGCCGCGTAACCCGATGACCTGACCCGAGAGGTACCGCCGGAAAGGAAAGAGAAACCCGTCAAGGTGGCGGCGGCTCGCCGCCACTCCCCGCGCTCGATCTCAGCCCTAAACGGCCGCCGATCCGCACCCCAAGAACGAGGCCGGCATTCGAACATGCACGATGACGACACTTCGCCCATTCGCCTCAACGGATACGGCTCGCTCGATTCGGCCGCCATCATCGCCCTATCCGGCAGTTCCCGCGCCGGCTCGCGCAACGCGAAGCTCCTCAACATCGCGGTCGAGGAGGCGATCCGCCTCGGGTCCGACGTCACGCTGGTAGATCTGCGCGACCTGGATCTCCCAATCTACGATCACGATCTGGAAGAGGACGAACTACCTCAGGCCGTCCTGATCCTGCGACAGCTTCTCGGCGCGCACGACGGCCTCATGATTGCGACGCCGGAGTACAACGGTTCCGTTCCCGCGCTGCTCAAGAACGCGCTGGACTGGAGCTCGCGCCCATCCTTCGGCTTGGACGGTCTGGCGCCCTACAAAGGCAAGGCCGCCGTGCTGATGACGGTATGCGACGCTGCCACGGGGGGCGTCAGTGTTCTGAACCACCTGCGGACCATCCTGTGCCGGCTCGGCGTCCTCGTAATGCCGGAGGAGCTTCGCGTTCCAGGTCGAGCTGCGTCCTTCGGCGACGGAACCGACGACGGTGAAACCAGTCTCGGCGTTGCGAGGCTGATGGGCCAGTTCCACGCCCTGCTGCGACAGACGGTACCGCCCAACGAGATGCGCTGAGCGCTGCCGATCGCAGACGGGTCTCTGCGAAACCTTCCCCAACGTAAACGAGGTAGACCATGCCCAATCTCCTAGTCGTCGATTCCAGCCCGCGGTTCGAACAGTCCGTGTCACGAGCGCTCACCGCGTCGTTCGTCGACAAGTGGAAGGCAGCTCACCCCGACGGAACGGTGACGCATCGCGATCTTCCCAGAAGCAACATCCCGTTCGTCGATACCGCGTGGATCGGCGGCGCATTCACGCCCTACGAAGACCACTCCACGGAGCACAGCGCAGCCATCCGCATCTCCGATGACCTAATCGCCGAACTCAAGCATGCCGATCACATCGTGATCGGTACGCCGATGCACAACTTCTCCATCTCGGCTCTTCTGAAGGCCTATCTCGACCAGATCGTCCGATCCGGCGTCACGGTGTCCCAGTCCTACGAAGGCATGCTGAAGAGCAAGTCGGCTACGGCGATCATCGCGACCGGCGGCGACTTCGGCCCCGACGCGCCATATGCGTCGGCGAATTCGGCCAGCAGCTATCTGCGTCAGGTCCTGGGCTTCGTCGGCATCACCGACCTTACGATCGTACTTGCGGGGAAGACGTTGGCAATCGACGCCGGGAAGACTTCCCTTGCGGAGTACGTCAGCGAACATGATGCTGAGCTATCTGACGCCGTCACCGGCCGTTCCACCCTGTTGGCAGCCTAGAGGCTCGTCTGCCGGTCGCGAGAGCATTCTTGCGACCGGCCTGCCCGGACGGGTTGCCCGCGATGTCACCTGGTGCATCGAAACCGGCAGATCTTGGGCCTACCGCCGCGGAGCACCGTCGGCGACAGCTCCGACATGGACGCCGCCTCCCAGGCGTCCCACACGGAGAAGCCGCATGACCGGATACCTGCCGACACTGAAGACGGCATCCCCCGAAGAGGGGTTCGAGCTAGCGCTCAAGCTCTCCCGCCTCGCTGTGAAGTTTACTCAGCCCGATGAGGCCGTCCGGATGAAACTTCGTGCAATCTATGAAGCGGATGCCCAGGCGCTGATCGCCACCTCCCACGTGGTTTCCACGAACTTCCAGACCATAGCCGCCGCCAACGGATACTGGCTGTCCTGACTGTTTTCGATCAGGCTCCGACGTCGGATGCGAATCCCCCCGCCGACTGGCAAGCCGGCGGGGGAGTTTTAGAGGATCGTTGGGGTGATACCACCATCTACCCGCAATGCGGCTCCATTCGTGGCGGATGAAAGAGGGCTCGCTACGTAGGCCACCAACGATGCGATCTCCTCCGGCTCTATCATGCGCTGGATCAGGGAAGTCGGCCGATCCTTCGCAAAGAAGGCACGTTCCAGTTCCTTCGAAGGTGCGTTCGGGTCCGCGGCGACGCTCTTCAGAAAATCGACTATCCCGTCCGAACGCGTCGTGCCCGGCAAGACGGTGTTCACCGTGACGTTCGTACCCTTGGTGAGACCTGCCAGCCCTCGCGAGATCGCCAGCTGCGCCGTCTTCGTCATGCCGTAGTGGATCATGTCCGCCGGCACCATCACGGCAGACTCGCTCGCGACGAAGATCACCCGTCCCCAGTCGCGTTCGAGCATACCCGAGAAATAGGCTCGTGCGAGCCTTGCGCCTGAAAGCACGTTGATCTCGAAGAAGCGGCGCCAGTCGTCGTCGGTGATGTCGTCGAACGGCTTGGCCTCGTAGATCCCCAGATTGTTCACCAGGATGTCGACCGCGGGAACCGCTTCGACCAGCGTCGCCGCGCCTTCCGCCGTGGAAGGATCGGCAAGTACGCCCCGCGCCCCGATTGCAGCGGCCACGGTTGCCAGCTTCGTCTCCGTCCGGCCGCAGATGACGACGTCGGCGCCCTCTGCAGCAAGCCGCCGGGCGATTTCCAGTCCTATGCCCGCGGTTGAGCCGGTGACCAGGGCGACCTTGCCGTTCAGTTGCAGATCCATGAAACTTCCTTCTCGTTATTCCCGATCGAAAGGCACCCTCGGCGCCCGCCGATCTGAACGATGATATGGCTCCGTACGGCTCCGTCGATAATGCGCCACCGCTCCATATGAACTATGAACGAATTTCACAGACGGAGCCGCGAAATGGACAACAGGGTTGGCGAGATGCACGTCTTCGTGTCGGTCGTAGCAGCCGGAAGCTTCTCCGCGGCCGCACGCAGACTGACGACGACCCCATCGACGGTGTCTAAGCTGATCGCACGGCTCGAGAGCCGGCTCGGGGTGCGTCTGGTCGAACGATCGACACGCAGTCTGGCGCTTACCGCGGAAGGTCATCTCTACCACGAGCGATCGCAACGTCTGCTGGCAGATCTCGACGAGCTGGAGCTAGAGGTCGCCGCTGGCAGTGCCGGAGCGAGCGGCACCGTGCGAGTCAATGCGTCCGTGGGCTTTGGCGCGATTGCCGTCGAGCCTCTCCTACCGGCCTTCTGGCGGGCACACCCGAACATCGTCGTCGATCTCTCCCTGTCAGACGAAATGGCGGATCTGTACGTCGAAGGGACCGACATAGCGTTCCGCGTCGGAGGCCTAGTCGACTCCTCCCTGATCGCACGGAAGATAGGAACGGCTCGCCGCGTCATCGTGGCCTCCCCTTCCTACCTGGAAGCAATGGGCGTGCCCCAAGACGTCGACGACCTCGATCGACATAACTGCCTGGGCTTCAACTTCCGCCGGGCGCAGCCGGTGTGGCCGATGCGCACGGGTGGGCGGATCATCGATCGCATGGTGGCAGGCACCCTGCTTGCGAATAATGGGGAAACGGTTCGCCGTCTCGCGGTAGCGGGTGCCGGACTGGCGAGACTGGGCGACTACCACGCTCGCGCCGACATCGCCGCCGGAAGGCTTGTCGAAGTCCTTGCGGCGGCCGGTGTCGGCGACGAGGAGCAGGTCGCTGCACTCTATCTTGGTCCGCAGCGACTTCCCGCGCGGGTCACGGTCTTTCTCGACTTCTTCGTGCCGCGGCTGCGCGCCTTCATGGCTTCGGCATCGAACGCGTCCGCCGCCGGTGGATGACGCCGCGAGAAACCAGCCTCGAACCATAGCGCCTAGGCTGCCCGCAAGCCGTGCCAGTTCGTCTGTTATCGGTACGGCTCGCTCACGAAAGATCGCGCGCGAGCCGTCCATCTTACCCAACCGGCGACATATGGGCCGGGAAGTCGTCTCCGGAGGTCGTCCCTAGGAGATCGCGGATCACGCGCCCGCTGCGGCGACCGGAAGGCGAAAGGCAACGCCCAGCCGATTGTAGGCGGACATGAGACCGATCGCGATCGTAAGGTCCACGAGGTCCTTCTCCGACAGAGCCGAAGAAGCAGTCTCGTAGTCGGCATCCGGCACCTGCGTATCCGCAACGCGGGCCACGGACTCGGTCCACGCGAGCGCGGCACGCTCCTTGGCGTCGAAAAGGGCACCCGCCTCCCTCCATGCAGGAACGAGGACGAGCTTCTCGACCTCCATCCCATCCTTGAGAAGGTCCCGGGAATGCATGTCGATGCAATGCGCACACCCGTTGATTTGCGAAGTCCTGAGGAAGACCAGGTCGATAAGGGGCTTTGGAAGATCCGTCTGCGAGTGAAGGTACGAGTGCACGCCGAAGAGCGCACGCATGCCGGCAGGTGCGACGGTCCGACTGTCGATGCGGTTCATGAATATCCTTTCGGGGGAAAACGGTCGGTCCCCCCGATCACGGGAAGATCGAGAGGACCGGTTGGGAAGAGGGCTTTCGCTCCACGCGATATGGCTAGATCAAGCCCTCGGCCTTCAATGCTACCTGGACGGCCGGTCGCGCCTTAAGGCGAGCGAAGACGCCCTGCAGCGCGGTCGGGATGACGACGGCGAAGCGCTCAGCCCAAAGCATCGTCACCAGCAGATAGAAATCGGCCACCGTAGGCTGATCGCTCAGCAGGTAGTCACCCTTCACCCGGTCGGCGAGGTACTGCATCCGCTTCGTGATGTAGGCACTCGCAGCGCTCTTCTCCGCGTCGCTGCCGCCGCGCCAGAACGGTTTGAAGCTCTTGTGCACCTCGGTAGAGATGTAGGCCAACGCCTCGATGAGCCTCGTCCGACCCATCTCGCCGTCGAGGCCCAGCTTCGGGTACCGCGAGGCGATGAAGTCCAGCACCGCGATGTTCTCGCTGAGCAGCTCGCCGTCATCCAAGACTAGCGCTGGCACGTACCCCTTGGTGGTAATCGCCTCGAAGTCACCACCGGAGGCAGTGATCTTCGTGCTGAGATCGACCGTCTCCGTCTCGAACGGCGTTCCCGCCTCGTGGAGAGCGACGTGGCCTGCCAGGCTGCAGGCGCCGGGGCTGTAATAGAGTTTCATCGACTGTTTCCTCGTCCATTCGAAAGAGGAACGCCGGCGTCGCCGGCGCTCCTACAAGCTCAGGCTGCGGCCGCTACCGGCTTCAATGCCGGGTGCACGGCACGAAGACCGATCTGGAGCCGGTTCCAGAAGTTGATCGCACCGATCAGTACCGTGAGCGATGCGATGTCCTTCTCGTCGAACTGACTCTGAAGTAGAGCATAGTCCTCGTCGGACGCATGGGTCTCGCCGACGTTGGTGAGGGACTCGGTCCAGTTCAGCGCGGCGCGCTCGCGGTCGGTGAACGACGGGGATTCGCGCCAGGCCCCGAGCAGATGGATACGCATGTCCGACTCGCCGTGCTTGACGGCGTCCGTCACGTGCATGTGGATGCAGAACGCGCAGCCATTCATCTGCGAAGCCCGGATCTTCACCAGTTCAATCAGGCTGTGCTCGAGCGCGGAGCTGTCGATGGTCGCCTCGACGGCCATCATGCCCTTCATGGCTTCGGGTGCTGCGGCGAAGATGTTCATACGTTGCTTCATGTTCGTTTTCCTTGAAGTTGATCGTGGTAAGGCGGTCAGGCCGGATTCCGGCCGTCACGTGCGTCCGAAACCGCCCAGAGGGTGAGGAGCGTGGCGAGGATCGCCGGAAGCGTGACCGCAGGGAAATCCCGTGCGATCGCGGATGGCCCGCAGATGCCGACGGCGACCTCCCAGAAGTGGAAGAGCGCATGACCCCATAACCAGACCGTAGGTGCGCCCCACAGGAGGATCCGGTGGGGCGGACGGGCAGCACCAGCCAGGAACGATGCACCGAGGAGGAGGAAGATCAGCCCGATATCGCGGATGAAGTGCTGGTTGAACGGCCCGGTGGTCGTCACGCCGGGAACCGCGAAGTACCAGCCGGTGGGCGAGTAAAGCATGTACGAGCCGTTCGCGACGGCTCCGACGCCAAGCGCGATCGCCACGCCCAAGGCGAGCTTTTTCATATTCGATACCTTCATGATCATGCCGGCGGGACGCGCCCAGGGAGCGATCCGAACCCGTCAGGATCCGGATCGCGCGGCTTGCTTACCGCTTGGGTGGGGGAGCGACGTTCTCGATCCACCAGTCGAACTTGGTCGCACCCAGCTTGGCGTCGGGCCCTGGGATCAGCGAGCCCTCTTCGAGCTTCACACCGAAGTACGGAGCGTCGGGATCGGTCACGACCTTGCGGGGATCCTTGTCGAATTCGAGCACTCGGGCGATCAGCTCGTCCATGTGGAACTTCTCGGGGCCGCCGACTTCGACCGTGCCGTTCGCCGCCGGCGCCAGCGCCGCCTCAACGACCGCGTCCGCAACGTCCTCGGCCGCCATCGGCTGAATGTAGGCATGCGACAGCTTCACCGTATCGCCATCCGCGGCCGACTGCGCGATACCGCGGAGAAATTCCATGAACTGGGTCGCATGCAGCAGCGTGTAGGGAATGGGACCGCTCTTGATCAGCGCTTCCTGCGCGAGCTTGGCGCGGAAGTAGCCACTCCCCTGAAGGTGCTCCGTACCTACGACCGAGAGGGCGACGTGCAGCTTGACGCCGGCAGCCGCTTCGGCGGCGATGAGGTTCTTCCCAGCCGTCTGGAAGAAATCCATCACGGCCTGGTCCTCGAACGATGGCGAGTTCGCCATGTCCACCACGACCTGCGCACCCTCCAGCGCCTCGGCCAAACCCTCGCCGGTGATGGTGTTGACGCCCGTGTTCGGGGCTGCGGCCAATGCCTCATGGCCCAGTGCGGTCAGCTTGGTCACGACCTTGGACCCGATCAGTCCCGTTCCTCCGATGACGACGATCTTCATGACTTCTGCCTTTCGATGAATTTCCGAAAGCGCCGACCGCGCTTCACCCATCGATCACTACGAGCCGCCGAAACGCGGCACGAGAACCGAGAGCTGCGAACTTCACTGTACCAAGGCAGCCGGTGGTCGGGGTCTGCTGCCGTCGTCGTTCCAGGTTCTCACAAACGGCCTTTATTAAGCGCGCGGTCATCGCCTGCTGCGTCGCCAAAACCGCCGCGTCCCGCTTGGTATAGTGCGAGCGCCGCTTCTCGGACCTTACGGGTCGAGAGGCCGCCTCTAAAAAAGGAGACATGCACAACGAGGCGATCACTATGAAGACCACCGTACGTGACTGCGAAAGCGCTGCGCCGCGTACCGGCGTGCGTGGTCGAGGATTCCCCGGGCCGGGCTTTGTTCTGACCGAAGCAGACGGCGGCCGGCAAGACGATGCGGCTGCGGAGCTGAAGCGTTCGTTCGATCCTGGCGCCGCCATCCTGGCATTCGCCGGGAGTTCGAGACGGGGAACGTTCAACGGGCGTCTTATTGAGTCGGCGGTGCTCGCCGGCCGGACGCTGGGCGCGCGGATGTCGATCCTCGATCTTCGGGATCTGGACCTTCCGATCTACGACCCCGGCGTGCGCCCGGACGACGCTCCCGAAGGCGCCATGACCCTGCGACGGATCATTGCCGGGCACGACGGCTTTCTCATCGCCTCTCCTGAATACAACGGATCGCTTCCACCGATCCTGAAGAACGCCCTCGACTGGTGTTCCCGCGCCGCACCAGGCGAGCAGTCGGCAGCTCCGTTCCGCGGCAAGGTCGCGGCGATCATGTCCGCGTCTCCGGTGTTGGAAGGCGGAGCCTGCTGCCTCGACCATCTTCGCCTGGTGCTGTCCCGAATGGGCGTGCTCGTGCTTCCCGACGAGCTGTGTCTTTCGAACGCCGCAGAGGCGTTCGCTGGTGACACGCTCGCGGATCCGGACGTTCGCCACGTTCTGAACAAATCCGTCGCCACGCTGCTCGGCACATTGCGCATGTGTCGGTCCGGGGCCTGTGCGGAATGAACGCGGGGGACCGCATCGCGCACCTGTCTGCAAGCCCGGGACGATCGCTCGACTTCTATGCCAAATGGGCCACCGTCATGCTCACGCTGACCGGCTTCTCCTTGGAACAGGCGTACCAGCTGGTCGCGGTGCTGAAGATGCTGTTGTCATCGATCGGAGGCTTCCCGGTTCGTTGGAGAAGTTGGCGGGCGGCGCGGCGCACCTCGGGTGCCGTTTCCAGCCCAACCGTCACTTCCGCAAGGCGCGGTGCGCGCGAGCCGCTCGGGAGACGCGATCATCACCGCCGAGCAGGCGGCCAGTACATTCCCTTTTCTAGAGAAGTATCGATTCTATGACATCCATCTCGAAGGTCGTGATCGCCAGCCCAGCTTTGGACAAGCTCGTCCAGCCGCTCTCGCGTGACTACGCCGTCATCCGTGGATGGCTCGCACAGCACCCGGCGATCTACCTGGACGCCGGAGTGGTCGTAGCGGCCGGCGACGCGCCGCTGGACACTCAACTCCTGGCGATGATGCCCGCGCTCCGCCTGGTGGTCTGCGCTACGCGGGGGTACGATGGGATCGACGTCGACCGGCTGGCGGCGGCCGGCATCGCCTTCTCGCATGTCGAAAACGTGAACGAGCAGGATGTCGCCGATCATGCCCTCGGCACGATGATCATGCACCGCCGCGCTCTTCTGGAAGGCGATCGCCTCGTTCGAGGCGGGCGTTGGGAGCGGGCCGCCGAACTTCCCAACCGGTCATTTTCCAACGCTCGGGTCGGCATCGTGGGCCTGGGACGGATCGGCCGTGCTGTGGCCAACCGCGCCTCCGCGATGCGCATGTCAGTGTCCTGGTGGGGCCCGAGGGAGAAGCCGGCGAGGTGGCCGCGCGCCGGAAGCCTCATCGAACTGGCGCGCGAGAGCGATTACCTGGTCGTGGCGGCCCGACTTCATCACAACGTCGGCCTCGTATCACGCGAGGTCCTCGATGCGCTGGGCCCCACGGGATATCTCGTGAACGTCTCGAGAGGTCGCCTCGTGAACGAGGACGCCCTGATCGAAGCCCTGAGGGACGGAAGACTGGGCGGCGCTGCGCTGGACGTGTTCGAGCAGGAACCGACCCCCGCGGCCCGATGGGATGGAGTTCCCAACACGTTCCTCACACCGCACTCGTCCGGCAAGACGGCGGAGGCGTTCCACGAGATGAGCAAACAAGTCGGCACCGCGCTAGCCCGGTTCTTCGGCACCATCTCCCCCGAAAGCGAGTCGCTAAATGAGGACGTCGCCGGTCCGCGAAGGGCGGGTGCCCGGGCTGCCCGCTAGCCTCCCATTCATTGGCTGCAGCCCACGGCGAATCCGTCACGACCGGCGGATGCCAGGCCGACGCCTGCATGTGAGCCCGCAATTTGCCCCCCCAAAATGGAAGTTCTCCAAACGTGTTTAATCTCGCCCGCTATCTACAGCGCATCAACCTGTCCGACGTGTCAGTAGCGGACAGCGAGACGCTGTCCCGCCTCCAATTCGCACACCGGCTCTCGATCCCGTTCGAGAACATTGACGTCAAGCTAGGGAAGCCCGTCGAAATCGACAGCGGGGCGGTGTACGAGAAGCTCGTCGGACGTGCCCGTGGAGGATACTGCTTCGAACAGAACCAGCTCTTCCTCGATGCTTTGACGTCTCTCGGCTTCACGGCTCGGACGCTGCTTGCTCGGGTCTGGCTAGGATCTGATAGCACCCCACCGAAGACCCACAGCCTTATCCTCGTGACGATCGAGGACGAGCAGTGGATCGCCGACGCCGGCTTCGGCGGGAGCTTCGTGCCTCCCATGAGGCTCGTAGCCGGAACACGGGTCCAGGCTCCCGACGGCGCTCGATACCTCCTGCAGCAGACTGAACCGTCGAACTGGCTGCTCAGCCGAATCCCTGCGCCCTCCGACGGCGCGGCGGGTTCCGAAGGGGACTTCCAGGCGCAGTACAGCTTCGATCTGAGCGAAGTCTTCCACGCCGATCTGGCGCTTGCGAACCACTGGACGTCTACGGCGCCCGACAGTCTCTTCCGCAACCAACAGTTCGTGAACGCCGTGCTCCCTCAGGGATTCGTATCGCTCGTTGACCGCAAACTGCAGGAAACCGTGGGCCCGGAGCGCAGGACGACCGTCATAGACACCCGCCAAGCCTACCTGACCGTGCTCGCAGATAGGTTCGGCATCTCAGTCTCGGCGGACGAAGTCGAAGCCTTGGGGCTGTTCTGAAGTACGCCTCCGAGCCGCTTCCGGTGATTCAACGGAGTCGACGAGGACATCCGAATGTCTGGGCTCGAAATGAGGCGAGACGCGAATTCATGATCGACGAGCTCGGCGTCCACGTAGGCGCGAGCGTGCTCCCGCTTTCGGACACGCCGATGTGCTGGCGCCCCGGCTATTAAGACCCGCCCACTGCTCCGGTACGTCGCTGCCGAGCTTCTACCATCTGAAAGAAGACTATCTAGAAGACCGATGGTCTCCTATTGATGTCCCTCATCTTCCAGGAAATCGGCACATGGCGTTCGAGCTGAAAGACGTTCGTAATCTCGCGGGCCGGAGGGCGGTCGTCACCGGCGCCGCCGGGGGCTTGGGATACGAGGTCGCGAAGACCCTGGCTGCAGCAGGCGCTTCGGTCGTTCTGGCTGGGCGGGATGCGGAACGGGGGGCGATCGCACGCGCGAAGATCGCGACGACCGCAGTCGCCGAGGTCACGTTCGAGAAGTTGGATCTGGCGGATCTGACCTCCGTCGACGCCTTCATCGGGCGCGCATTGACCAAGGGGCTGCCCATCGACATCCTCGTCAACAACGCCGGGCTGATGGCGCCGCCCGAGCGCCGTCTCACCAAGGACGGGTTCGAAGTTCAGTTCGGCACGAACCATCTCGGCCACTTCGCGCTCACGGGGGGACTGATTCCGCTTCTGGCCGCAGCCGCCGATGCCCGCGTCGTATCCGTCGCGTCAGGTATCGCGGCGTTCGGAACCATCGATTTCGAAAACCTGCAGTCGGAACGCGCCTATGTCCCGAACACGGCGTACATGCAGTCCAAGCTGGCCAATCTCCTCTTTGCCCGCGGGCTGCAGCAACGCAGCGACCAGCAAGGCTGGGGCTTGACCGCAGCGTCGGCGCATCCAGGCCATGCGAGGACGAATCTCATCGAGAACGGTGCCGGGAAACCGACGGGCGGGAAGGCCCTCCTCATACATGCCCTGCAGGCGATAGCGTCGCACGATGCGGCGTCCGGGGCCTTGCCGATCGTTCAAGCCGCGGCGGCGTCGGACGTCGGGAAGCTGGACTATTTCGGGCCCACCAGAATGTTCCAGCAGAAGGGTCCACCGGGGCGGTTGAGGCTTCCGGCGAAGGCCACGGACGATCTGACGTCCGATCGGCTATGGTCGGTATCGGAAGAGCTCACTGGCGTCCGTTACCCGCGGCATGGGCTGAGACCCTGACAAAGCGCTTGCGCATCCAGGCCAGGTCGCGTGAAAGCGCCCCATGGCCGAGTTCATACGCGCAAGGCAGGCAGCTCAGAAGGACGTTCGCCGGCTGAGCATCCTCACCGCTGCCGCCGAGCTGTTCGACGAGATAGGGCCTTCAGGCGCCGGGCTCAACGCCATCGCCGCGCGTGCCGGGTTCACGAAGTCCAACGTCTATCGATACTTCGAGAACAGGGAAGATGTGCTGCTCGCGCTGTTCCTAGTCGAACTCGAACGCTTCTGCACCGATGCGAGCGCCCTGACTCGAGGCTGCCGTCCCGGCGATCTCGGCGGACTGGCGGCGTCGTGGGCAGACGCTCTCATCGCTTCGCCTCGGTTCTGCGAAATGGTCGCCATCTTCGGACTGGTCCTCGAGCGCAACGTATCAGTCTCAAGGATCGAAGACGTGAAGGTTGCGATGGCCGATCATTCCTCGCGCCTCGTCGGCGCGTTGAGTGAGCGAATGCCGGGCTCGTCACTCGAGGACTGCGGCTGGGTCTTCTCCATGACCATGTCGCTGCTTGCGGGAATGTGGCCAGGAGTTCGCCCATCGCCAGCACTCGCGGAGGTGCTGGCGAAGCCGCGTTTCGCTCATATGGTCCTGCAGATCGACCGCGAACTACGACGAGCCATCGACGCCCTGCTATCCAGCATCGTCGTTCCTCGTAGAGGGTAGGATCTCAAGCCGTTCGGTCTCCAGCATTTATCAAGCGGTCGCGCTCGCGTCCCGAGGACGGTCCGACGGCAGCTAACACACGAGCCTACGAAATGCTCCGCGTAGCGTGTCTGCCGTAGGCTCGTCGGTTGGCCCCAGGAACCGAAGGTCCGGGGTTTAGGCGTCAGAACGTACCTCAAACCAACCGTGGTTCAGTGTCGCACCCGATCACGCGACCTTACGGATCGTGTCGGCGTGCTCGGGATAAGGGGATACATGAGCAAACGCCGCGGCATCGCCACTCATCTCGCTTGCTAGACCGTGATTCACATCGCGATGATGCGCTTCGTCGGCACGCACCACCAGCACGACATCACGTAGCGTGGCATCGGCGGGGAGATTCCAATAGTGCTTTGCAATATCCGGCGCAGGGCCATTCGCGGCCCGGCCGTCGTCGATCTCCTGAAGATACAGCGTGTAGCTGTAGACGGCCTCCTCCTCGAAATAGCCGATGACGCGGTGGGCGGTCTTCGCGCTGGCAAGGTAGAGCAGGAAGTAGGCGAGGTAGAATACCCATTGCGCGGATATGATGACGAAACGCTCGAAGCGCGTTGGCTGTGCCACCTCGATGAAGGTCATCAAGTGCATTCGTTCGTTTTCGGCTTCCTCGAGGAGAGTCCGAATCCAACCATGATCGTCGGACATGTCGCGGAGCGCGCGTAGATGCTTGAGCGTTGCGCCAACCATGCCAGGCACTGCCGCGATCGTTTCGAGAACCACCGCGCGATGGCCGTATCGTTTGGCAAAGAAGGTGTCGGCACAGAACCGCATGGCCTTGGTGAACGCGAGTGCCACTCGGTCTGAGGCGTTCTCGGGCCGGTGGTGGACGGCCAAGTCGATATAGGGGGTGTTCGGCATCGTGATCGTCCCTGTTGAATGGGATGTGCAAGTGTCGCCTAAATAGACGACGGTGTTCACCTCGACAGACCCAAGATCGCCCAAATGAAGAGTACCATCGAGCTGGCGATCCTCCACCCCCGCACCGTTCGGTCCGACTTGGTACATCGTCAATTTCATCGCTCAGTTCTGGTAGTAGGACGCTAGCGCGCTGAAAGTGAGGAGAGAACAATAGATAAGGGCCAAGACCGATGCATGCTGAGCAGACAAGTGGTTCACCAAACCGACCCGCGGCCCGGCCGTTCGGCATTTCGAAGCCTCGGCGCGGCGCGCCGTCGAAAGCCTCCGAACAGCCGGGTGCATTCCACGACCTGGGCAACCTCATCCATATCGTCACAAGCGTCCCGAACGTCAGTTCGCGCGCACGGAGCGTCGCTGAGCACGATCACTGCGGTAGCCGCGTTGGAGCCGCGATGGTTGCACGGTTCGCCGGGGCAGTCGGCGGCAACATCCATACCGAAAGCGCTCGCGGCGTGGGCACGGAGATGACCCTCTCGATATCGTCGAGCGTTGCCGGCGCCTGCTCGTGAACGAAAGCAAACATGCTCGCGACGCGAGAGCCGCCAAGCGTGCACATGCACTGTCGCTCGGCATAGACGACACGTTCATCGCAACGATGATTGATCGCTTCTATACCAAAATTCGAAGCGATCTGATGCTGGGCCCGATCTTCGCCAGCCATGTCGCCGACTGGGCGCCGCACCTGGAGCGCATGAACCTTTTCTGGCGGTCGGTACTATTCAGTTCCGGCGAATTCACCGGGAACCCGATGCTGAAGCACGTCGTGATTCCGGATCTTGACCGACGTCAATTCGCACAGTGGCTGGCACTGTTCGATGAAACGCTCATCGAGATCGGTACAGCGCCGGCACGCACCCTCATACTGGAGCGCGCGCGCAATATCGCAAACAGCCTACTGAACGCGGTGAATGTTCATAGTGGGCGTGGCATAGGTCTATCCAAGGCTGACGAGCTCTGAAGATCAAAGCGTTCTCAACTTGGCTCGACTGGGTGTACCCATGCGGTCACCTTGGCGCCCCGTGGAGGCACCACCAAGCTCTGATCATGTTGAGCCTAAAAGACTCATCAACTCGTTGACCACCGACGGCATCAACTGCACGAGGGGAGCTTGGTTGGACAAGGTCAGATGGAGAGCTCCGTTCACCGTCAGGGCGCCGAGCACCTGCTCGCCAGGCGAACCGGTCAGGATGGCCGGCCCCCACATCCTCTCCAGATCGAACCGACCGTAGGAAGGGCTGAAGGGTAATGCTCCGACGTTGGTGACCATGCCTTCCGAACCGAACAGGGAGGTCATCACGCCCGCCGCCGTCTCTATGGTCGGACCAGAGCCGATCAACTCGGTCAACGCTGAGAGCGCGCCCCGAATGGTCGCCTGTTCCTGCGCCGGCAGAAGTTGACCCTTGAGCTCGGAAGCGAGCGCCCATCCGCTCTGAACCCTACCTCCGGCGGCCGTCACGACGTTGACGGTGATCGCGACGCGGGAATGGACGCCGCGTCCCGATGCAGGGTCCGTACTCACTGGGACGAGAATGCGCACCGGCCCGTCCCGCCACGCGGCAGACATGGCGGATCCCGCAGAGACCAGGGCGGCGCAAAGGGCACCTTGAAGCGTCGTGCCGTTTCGACGGCACGCAGCCAGCAGCGCGCTCGTATTCTCCCTGCTCAGCTCGACACCCTCGACCCTGATCTGTCGATCCGTCGCCGTGGGGGCCGGAGCGATCGGATCACCTTGGAATGGCGGAAGGCGGGATGGAAGGAATGTCGTCTCATGGGCCTCGGGGATCCGTGTCGAACCGAGCTCGGCACCGGCGACCGCCCGTAGAAGGTCATGTAGCGCGAACGAAATCGAGATTCCGTCCGCGATGGAATGGTGAGCTGCCAGTAGGATCGTCTGCCGATCGACACCGGATATGCAGGTAGCGCGGATCAATGGCATGGCGTTCTCGGAGAACGGCGTGACGAGCTCCCGCTCCATCTCCTCCTGCCACGTATACGTCTCCGCCGACACGCCGCGAAGCGGGATCTCGGCGTCGCTTGCCACGAAAGCTCTCGTCATCGGGTCTATGCGCATGCGCATCAGCGGATTTCGTATCTGCAGGGCGTTGAGCGCCCTGCGCCATTCGCCAACCTCCACCCGGCCCGTGATCGTCGCCGCCATCACGAAGTGGAACGGCGACGCGAAGTTGTAGAGCCAGAACAACTCTTCGGTAGCACCCAACCGTCGGCCCGTCCCGGTTGGATGCTCTGCGTAATTATTCATCTGCTGATCCTGCTCGGACTGTAGGTATGTGAGCGCGGGGTCCCCGACCTTGCAGAAGGTCGGCGCATTGGCCGCGAAGCTTGTCGGCATGAAGCGAGGACGAACGACGGGCCACGCAAGGGCTTCTCTTGGGATGGCTGGCTACGTGGCCCGGATGGTTGATCAGGCGGCGGAATACATCCGCCGCCGTCCGTCACGTCCCGATCAGCCCGTCCGCAGGGCCGAAGAACTCGTAGTGAATCCGATCGCTCGGAACCCCCGCGAGCGCCAGACCGCTCACGAATGCGCGCAGAAACGGTTTGGGGCCGCACAGATAGATGTCCGCATCGTGCAGCGGCGTATTCTCCGCGAGCCATTCGGTGGTCACGAAGCCGCTGGCATCATGTGTTTCACCAAGCACATCGCAGGCCCTCGGCTGGCTGTAGAACGTTGCGACGGTAATGTTGCCGTGCCCTTCCGCAGTGGCACGCACGTGATTGTCCATGGCGTGGGTCGCGCTGCTCAACGTGCCGTGGATATAGTGCGCTTCAACATCCGGATGATCGGCGGCGATCGCCTCCACCATGCTGATCATCGGCGTCAGGCCGACCCCTCCCGAAAGAAGGATGACCGGACGCTGGGGCGACTCTTCCAGGAAGAAGTCGCCTGCCGGTGGCGTAGTCTCCACGACATCGCCGATCTGGACGTCGTCGTGGAAGTATCGGGACCCACCATGTCCATCGGCCTCGCGCTTGACCGAGATACGGTAATGATCGTCGTTCGGACCGCATGAAATGGAATAGTTGCGCTTCAGATCGGGCTGATCCGGCGCATCCAGCCGGAACGTCAGGTACTGCCCCGGTTTATGCCGAATGACCGGGCCGCCGTCCAAAGGTGAAAGAATGAACGAGGTAATGACGCTGCTCTCGCGGATGCGGTCGGCGACGACGAAAGAGCGCCACCCCGTCCAGCCGCCGCTGCTGTGCTCGATCTCGTCGCGGATGACCACTTCTCTCGCCTTCAGCACCTCGGCAAGGAACCAGTATGCTTCGCCCCAGGCCCGTAGAATCTCATCGGTCGCGGCGTCGCCCAGGACCTCCTCGATCGCTCCGAGCAGCGCGGTCGCGACGTACGGATAGTGTTCGGGCAGGATGTGGTAGCCGATGTGCTTCTGGGAGATGCGCTCGACGACAGGCGCCAACGCTTCCAGATTCTCGATGTTCTGCGCATACCCGAGGATGGCGGCTGCCAACGCATGGACCTGCCCACCGCCCTCCCCCTGGTTGGCGTGGTTGAACAGCTTGCGGATGTGATCGTCGCGCAGCAGGCGATCGTACATGACCGCGGTAATCGTCGTGCCGTGCTGGACGAGCGCAGGAACCGTTGCCTTGACTAGCGCGATAGTCTGGGCGCTGAGTGGCGTCACCATCGTATAAATCCCATCGTTTCTTTGGAGCCACGCCGTCCGCCGGAACCGGCGTCGTGCGAATTCGTAAGGGGTTATTGGCGCTCGCTGAACGAGACCGGATAGGCCTCGGTGCGTACCGCGAGCATGGGGTCGGCCGCCGCTATCCCGTCCGGCATCCTCCCTGGAAGGAACATCAGCGCGCGGTCGGCCTCCGCGGTGTTCGCCGCCAAGGCGTCGATCGTGATCGTACCCAGCTTGACCAGCTTGCGGCTCGCGGGCCACGCGATCGACGGGTCGTCGAGCAGATCTCCGGGTTGACCCAGTTGCGCGTACCAGTCGAACCGGACTGGCGCTTCCTTCACACGCTTGGCGATCTCGGGCTGCAGGTAGTTCGGCGTCGGGCCGACTCCGGCGCCGAAGTACTTCTCGCCGGCCGCCGGCACGAAGCGATAGCGTACCGGTCGCGTGCGGCCTTTGCGGTCGGTGAAGGTGACCGCATTGACCCCGAAGTATGCGGTGGTCGCATAGCTGAGTGGGGCTGGATGCTGGGTCGTCAAGAACGTCTTGGCGTCAGGATGAGCCGCGAGAAAGGCGTCGAGCGGCGTCGGCGCGGCAACTCCTGGACCGCTGTTGCCGATCGCTCGCAGCAGCGCGCCGAACTCGGTTGCGGTGCGCGTCGGGAACCCGTCGAAATTATGCGTTACGATATCAAGAGAAGGATTGGTCCGCGAACCGAACTTGATCGCCATGCCGCGAGGATTGGCCCCCGGATCGTTGTCAGGGATGTCGGGAAAGCCGGTGAAATTGGAGAAGCGGACTGTGACTGGCGTGGTCTTCTCGAACAGCAGCGCGCGGCTGAGCGTTCGCGCCGCGCTCGTCGGCTCGAACCGGCCTTCCAGGATGATGCCTTTGGCGTGAACCGCCCGAGCATGGTGCTCGCCGAAGGCGGTATGAAGGTCCTGGACGAGGTCCCGAGCGGATTCCGCCGGCTTTTCCTGCGCGCTCGCGCGCTCTGTCGTGCCCAGCAGCAGTGCCGAAGCCGCGACAATTTGGAAAATCTTCATGAGTTTTGTCCTTGTGGCCGCGGCGTGCGGAGCATGGCGGCGGGGGCCAGCGCCTCCGCATCGCGGAGGAACTCCAAGTGGAATCGGACGGGACCGATCGGCGCGATGTGATGCAGGATCGTCGGTTCGACGATGCCTGGCGGCCCGCCGGCGGTCAGGACCACAGACGCGGATAGGCGTCGATCGTCCGTAATGTCGTACTGCAGTGCTCCGTCCAGCACATGGATGAGAGCCCACGTGCCGGCCTTGGTTCGGTGATCCTTGAGCAACGGGGCCGGGAGGGTTTCGCCGTTGAATTCCATCGTGCGGCGCTGGAACACCACGCTGTCGGGCAGCGCCAATGGATTGGGCTCCCTCGAAGGTGCCACGTGCGCCGCATCGCTGACCCGTTGATCGAGACCGCTATTGTTGCTGAAGAAGGCACCGGCGAACAGTCCGCATCCCAGCAGCACCGAGACGAAGACGCTGAGTGCCAGCATGCCGACCATCGGGGCCGTCAGCGACATAAACAGCGACATGTACCACACTGCAGCGGCGAAGAGAGCCGCGGCGGCGACGACGATCAATGTCATCATGCGCCGAAACTCCGTCCGAGCGTCTCCTATCGGGAAGTGCGTCGTGCTCATGCTGCCTTCCAGAGTTTGTCGGCGTAGGCGAGATAGGGCGCGATGATCGACCGCTCCGCCTGTTCGTTCCTTTGGCTGGCAAGCCCGTGATCGACTTCCCGGTGATGCGCTCCGTCCGCATGCGCGGACAGCCCAAAGCCGCATAGCGTGGCAAGGCCCGGTAACCCGGCACAGACGCGCCTCGCGTTGAAGGCGAGCGCAACGCGATCAGATCCGCTTTCAGGGCGTTGGCGGACGGCGAGATCAATGTACGGCGTGGTCACCATGACCAGACTCCCTGTGGCGGGGATGAGCGGTGCAGCCCAAGTAGACCGCGCCTCTGGAAACGACAGGCCCAAGATATCCGAAAATGATCGTACCATTCCCAGTCGCCATCCGATCCGATGGGCGGATGTGCTGGCGCACATGAACCAAATTTCAGCCGCCTTCAGGTGGCAGCCGCGGTCATGCCGAATGCACCACGTGAATTGCGGTCGCCATTCATTGGTCGATCTTGGCTAAGCGTTGCTGGCGGTCGCGGCGGTTACTGCCATCGGTGCGAGTTTCAACGTTGCCGAGGATGGCACCCGCACGCTTGGTATATCGCCTTATATCGATCTCGGTCCTAGCGGGACTTACTGCCGAGTTTACAGCGAGATTCGAGCTGCCAAATATCGGCGCATAAGTTCCAAGCTTAAACAAAGGCGAACTAATATGTCGGATCTAACGGGAAAGACGGCCTTGGTCACCGGCGCGAGTCGCGGGATCGGGCGCTATACGGCCCAACGACTTGCTCGTGATGGCGCTCGTGTCGGCGTGCACTATGGCAAGCAGGAGGCGGCGGCCATGGAAGTAGTTGCCAGCATCGAATCGGCTGGCGGCTCGGCATTTGCAATACAGACGGACTTCTCGGTTCCACACGCAGCGGAGACGCTTTGGGAAGCATTCGACCAGCATGCGGATGGGTTGGACATTCTCGTCAACAACGCCGGCGAAGTCATCTACGGCACGGTGGCCGAGGTCAAGGAAGAGGACTTCGACCGCCTTTTCGCCGTCAACGTCAAAGCTCCGATCTTCATCATTCAGCACGGTCTCAGCCGACTGCGTGACGGTGGTCGGATCATCAACGTGTCATCGGCAGCCGCCTACATGGCAAGCCCCATGGCAACGATGTACGCCACGACCAAGGGCGCCATCAGCACGCTGACTCGTACCGTGGCTTGGGACCTGGCCGAGCGGCTCATCACCGTCAACGCGGTCGCACCAGGATTCACCGACACGGACATGAGTACTTGGTTCGCGGAACCGGGTGCTAAGGCGTGGGCGGCAAGCATGAGCGCATCGGGCCGCGTCGCAGAGCCCCGCGACATCGGCGACATCATCGCGTTTCTCGCCTCGGACGATGCACGTTATGTCAATGGTCAGGTAATCGACGCGACCGGCGGCGGTCTGCTTGGGGTGACCAAGGCTTCCTAGGGAAGCGACTCGATACGGAGAGCGGCCATGCGGGTCACTCTCGCCAATCGCGACGATCGCCCCAGATGGTCCGGTCGCTGTCGTCACAGTTGCACCGGAGCCTGGCGGACAGCCAGAGCCGCCACAGCTACGCAATATCAGGACACCGGCATGCCAGACCTCACACGCGAGTTGTCCAGAAGATCAATGATCGTCGGATCCGGAACCGTGGCCGCGGCGACACTGCTACCACAGATAGCTTTCGCAGAATCATCTCCCGCCCCCAAACAAGACGGAGTAAAGAATATGAGCAGCGGATTCATCAAGGCCAAGGACGGCACCGACATATTCTACAAGGACTGGGGTCCGAAAAATGCGCAGCCGATCATGTTCCATCACGGCTGGCCGCTGTCGTCGGATGACTGGGACGCGCAGATGCTGTTCTTTCTCGGCGAAGGCTACCGTGTCGTGGCTCACGACCGCCGCGGACATGGCCGGTCGTCGCAGGCGGATAACGGCAACGACATGGACCATTATGCCGCCGACGCCTCAGCCGTGGTCGAGCATCTCGATCTGCGGAACACCGTGCATATAGGTCATTCGACCGGGGGCGGCGAGGTCGCGCGCTATGTGGCCAAATTCGGTCAGCCCCAGGCTCGCGTCGCCAAGGCCGTGCTGGTGAGCGCGGTTCCGCCGCTGATGCTGAAGACCGCGGCCAATCCGGGTGGCACCCCGATCACCGTTTTCGACGGGTTCCGAAAGGCGTTGGCCGACAACCGCGCGCAGTTCTTTCTCGATGTCGCGTCGGGGCCGTTCTACGGCTTCAACCGGCCCCACGAGAAGGTCTCGCAGGGCATCATCACGAATTGGTGGCGCCAAGGCATGATGGGTGGCGCGGTGGCGCACTACGAGGGCATCAAGGCATTCTCCGAGACCGACCAGACCGAGGATCTGAAGGCGATCTCCGTCCCCGTACTCGTGATGCAGGGGGATGACGACCAAATCGTGCCTTATGCGGCCGCGGCGATGCTTCAGGCCAAGCTGCTCAAGAACGCAACGCTGAAGATCTACAAGGGGTTTCCGCATGGCATGCCGACAACGCATGCCGACGTCATCAATCCGGATCTGCTCGCGTTCGTGAGGCGCTGACGAGTTCGCTAAACTCGGAACATACTTTCCTCGATAGCAGCCGCGCCGGCGACCCGACGGTTCAGGTCCCTTGTCCTGTACCGTCGGGTCGCCGGCGATCGGTCGCGGCGCGCCATAATGGCGGCGGGTCTCTTGCTCGAACAGGGGCGTCGATCGTGCACGGCAATGCTCGTTCCAGCGCCACCGGCAAGGCAAAGCAGGACGCAAATGACCGTCCCCGCAGGTAACACTTATGGGTGAATTCGATCGCTCTTTTACGGTGCAGACGGTCGCCCGCCACCCATCCAATCCTCCGGAAATGCCCACATTGCCTAATGTCGTCAGTAGCATAACGATCTGGTGACCGTCTGATGGAGCGAAGAGCAACAAGGCTCGACAGTATCAAAAGATAGCCGCGCAGTGCCATCGACAGAAAACGCCCGGTCAATCATAATGCGTCATCACCGGATATAACGTTCATAAACAGGATCTGAGCGCCATGCCCGAAGGTATCTCAGTAGCTGTTCAAGACATCGCAGTAGATCGAAGCATAGCGAAATCTTTAACTCATCAGATAACCGACAATCTGCGAGATGCCATCTTGAATGGTCATCTGAAAGAAGGGTCTCGACTTCCTTCGTGGCTTGACATGGCGACACAGTTGGGAGTAGCACGCGGAACGGTGAAAGCCGCCTACGAGACACTGGCCGACGAGGCGCTAGTCTTCTCCGCCGGCGCGGCAGGCACTCGGGTGGCTAAACCGCGTAACCAACAGGCGGGCGCTGCACCCGTCCGCATCAAGCGTCCGCTGGAGGGCTTCGAACGAGGGTTCGACCTTCCTCCCCTCCCCTTCCAGATGGGCGTTCCAGCTCAGGATGCCTTCCCCGCGAAACTATGGTCTCGCGTGCGGATGCGCGCGGTCCGCGAGGAGGCTTCGGCACCAGGCGGGCCTCCAGATCCCCGAGGCCACCCGATGCTCCGCACGCAGATCGCCAGCTATCTTTCGATTGCCCGGGGGATACGCTGCCATCCGGATCAGATCATCGTAACGAGCGGCTATCGGAATGGGTTGAGTGTGGCGCTCATGACGCTGCAGTGCCACGGCAGGAAAGGCTGGGTCGAGGATCCTGGCTATCCACTGGCGCGCATGGCGCTGCAGCTGGCAGGGATGTGCGCCCTAGCAGTTCCGGTTGACGGCGACGGACTGGACGTCGAGGCGGGCATATCGATGGCAGCCGATGCTGCCGTGGCCATCGTGACGCCGGGCCAGCACGCTCCGACCGGTGTCGCCATGAGTTCGGCTCGTCGGCGTCAGCTGCTCGACTGGGCGGCACGCGAGGACGCCTGGATCATAGAGGACGACTATCTGAGTGAACTCCAGCTCTCCGGCCGGGCACGGAATGCGCTGGCCGCGGAGGACGATCGGGGGCGCGTGATACATCTCGGAACGTTCAGCAAGACGCTGAGCCCCACGCTCGGCCTCGGTTTCGTCGTGGCGCCAATGGAGCTGGCGGAGCGGTTCGGAGAGGTCGCCGGCTGCCTCAACCCCGCATCCAACTCGACCACTCAGCTGGCCTTGGCGGAGTTTCTCGCCGACGGACACTACCTGCGGCATCTTCGTTACATGAAGACATTGTATCGGGAGCGAAGCCACGCCCTGCATTGCGATCTCGGTCCCGCGTTCGGATCCGACGCGATGGCGGGCTTGGCCGTCCTGACCCGACTACCCACCGGAACGGACGATGTGGCCCTTTGTCGGCTCGCGCTGGAAGCAGGTATAAACCCCGCCCCTCTCTCCCCATGGTACACTAGGGAAGCGGGACGGCACGCAGGCCTCCTCTTGGGTGTAACGAACCTAAATCGTGCGCGCCTGCAGCCTGCGTGCGAGGTGTTGAAGTCCCTCATCGCCAACGAGATAGGGCCGATCCCAAAGCGCCCGCACTGATGCTGCGACTGTTATCAGTGAGGTTCGAGCTCGAAAGTTTTTGCTGTCGGCGGGACGGCTTCCTGAACTGCGCCACGCCCTCAGTGCGACGGCCGGACGCAAATGGACTGACGCGAATTGCTAACACGTCCGATTTGATCCGTGTTAGAACGTCGACGAGTGCAAGCGGCGCTGAAGCTGCTAGCGTAACTGAACGAGGGACGATCAAGCTGAGTGTCCTTGAACCTTTCCATCACCGCACAATGGTCCGCGTTCCTTCTGAGATGCGGCCAATCGACCGCCACCGCCCTATGCGGCGGTCGGCTTCTCTCGTGGTGATCGACGTAAAGTGACAACGAACGCCGATGACTCGGTCCCTCATCTCCAGACACCGCCACAAGTCCGCGTTGGCGTGACGACGCACCCGCCCGAGTCCGCGAAATCGGATCGGCAAGCTTTCGGGTCGAGCGCCGTCTGGCATTTCGAAATCGGCGAGGCACATCCGCTTCTAGGATCCGACGGAGAGCGGACCGTCTGGTCATCCTCGGATGAACCCGACTGGCGCCGCGACGAGCTGGACACAGTCCTTGATTCCATCCGCGTCGTCGAGGTGAGCGACGCGGCCATAAGCCTGTTCGGCCTGCCTATGGACCGTGAACACCTGCTTACGTGGCCCGTGGCGAATCTATGGCCGGAACAGAGTCACGCTGCGCTCGCCGACATCCTGCGCGCCGTGAGCATCAAGGGAGACGACGCGCAGGAACTTCGACGTATCGGGACGGTGGGCTGGCTTGACGCCGTATCCCTGACCGCGCAGCGTTCGACGCAGACCGGCCTACACGGCATTATAGTTTTGACGATTAGTGGCACGGTCAGTGCGGCCAGCGCTCTACGTGAACTGCAATCCCGCCAAGATCGCTGGCGCAACATGCTTTCGGCCATGCCGATCCCGATCTGGCAGGTCGATGCAGTACCAGCAGGTAAGATTCTCGACCGCCTTGCTGAAAACGGCGTGACGGATCTTCCAAACTATCTCGCGGAGCACCCCGCACTCGTCGATCTGGCGGGGGAGATCGTTCTCGTGACGCAGGTGAACGATGCAGCCGTCGCGCTACTGCGTGCGTCGCATCCCTCCCAACTCATCAGGTCGGTGGAATATCTCTTCGCGGCAGCCCCAGGCTCGCATCTCCGCCTCCTGCAGGCGTACTGTTCGGGTCTGCCGACCTACGTCGAGGAAATACAGGTTCGCGACCTCGTCGGACATCTTCAAGACGTGCTGTTCATGGTCATGTTCCCTGGCCGCGGGCGCCGTCTCGAGTCCACGATCTTGCTGATGATCGACAATACCGAACGGATCGCGGCCGAGACGAAGGTGCGACGCGTCGAGGCGGACTTCGCGCACGCTGCGCGGATCTCGACGTTGGGCGAACTGACCGCATCCCTCGCGCACGAGGTCAAGCAGCCCATCTCGGCCATGTTGACGAATGCGGAGACCAGCCTGCGCTGGTTAGCGAAGGACCCGCCAAACCTGGCGAAGGTAGCGCAACTGAACCAGAGGATCGTGAGCAGCGCTCAGCACGCGAACGACGTCATCAACCGGATCCAGGACATGGCCCGACACCGGGCACCTCACCGTGGACCGCTCAACTTCAACGAAGTCGTCGTTCAGGCGGTCAGCTTCGTCAGGCATGACACAGACGAGCACGACATTCGCCTGCGCCTCGACTTGGCGGTAGGTCTGCCACCAGTTCGCGGTGATCGCGTTCAACTTCAGCAAGTTGTCGTCAACCTCCTCGTCAATAGCGCGCAAGCCCTGAAGTCCGTCGGCGATGGCCGCCGGGAAATCCATGTCAGGACTTTCGTTCCCGAGGCGGGCATCGGGTTGTGCGTGCAGGATACCGGACCGGGGATCCCGGAAGGCGACCTGGGCCGCGTCTTCGAAGGATTCTTCAGTACGAAGGACGACGGCTTGGGCATAGGGCTCGCAATCTGCCAGTCGATCGTCGCGGCGCACGGCGGCACCATCACTGCATCGAATGCGGCTGCGGGCGGCGCGATCTTCGACGTCGTGATTCCGGTCACCCCCGCCGATACCGCTGGAGGAGGTTGAACATGGGACGGGACCGCATGCGACAGTTGCTCCGGCGCTGTACTCCGGAAGTCGCCCCTGTCGTGGGTGGGTCACCCGCGCCTGCAGCCGAAAGGACCTCTTGGCGTCGACGCCCCGAAAAGCGCGGAATTGGATCAGGGCTATGAACGAACTCGACCAATCGCGATCCGATGGCCCCCTCGTCATCGTGGTAGACGACGATGACGCGGTCCGGGAATCGATCTGCGAACTCCTCCTCTCGGTGGGCACTGAGACCGCTTCCTTCGCGTCGACCGCGTCGCTGCTCGAGGCGGACGTGCTCGATCGTCCAGGGTGCCTGATCCTCGACGTGCGGATGCCCGGTGTGAACGGCCTCGAATTCCAAGGCCGTTTGGCCGCCACCGGGATTTCCGCTTCGATCATCTTCCTTACCGGCCATGGCGACATACCCATGACGGTCCAGGCGATGAAGGCAGGCGCGGTCGAGTTTCTGACAAAGCCGGTAAGGGACCAGACCCTTCTGGACGCCGTAGACCGTGCGATTGCCGTCGACCTCCGCAAGCGATCCGATGATCTTGCCGTGCGGGAAAGCATTCTCCTGTTCGAAAGCCTCACTCCCCGCGAGCGGCAGGTGATGAAGGCCGTGGTCCTGGGCGCTTTGAACAAGCAGATCGCGTTCGACCTCGGGATCTCGGACATCACCGTGAAGCTCCACCGAGCAAGCATGATGAAGAAGATGAAGACGACATTCGTCACCCATCTTGTCAGCGTGTGGCAGGCACTACCGCAGGCTATGCGCGACGCGATCTGATGGCCCACGGGCCACGGATCGCCCCCTGGCGGCCCTCGAACTCGGGAGCGGCCGAACTGGCACATCGTCCGACGTCGTTAAGGTGGCGGCCCCGGACCCTTCATCCGTCGTCGTGCCCCACCGCCGCGCGCTGTCGTCGAAGATGGCCGTGAAGGTCCTTCCCCCTATACCGCGGTATGGCTTCGCCACGTCCTTTCGCCGGATCGATCCCCATCAAAGTCAGGACTAACGTCGCGCCATGGCTCACGATTGGGCATGTAAAGCAGGGAGAACGTCGTGCTCGGTCTTGAACAGAACTCTTCCTACGCTCCGGTGATCTGCGGTGTAGGCGTCTACAAGCTCGCAGACGACGATGCCGGAGCCGGCATCGTTCACGACTTGGGCAACCTCATCCAGGTCGTGAGCGCGGCGGTCAACATCATCGGTCGGAACCCCAGCGTCATGGCGACATCATCGCTGCTGCCGATAGTAGCGCGTGCCCGGGTCTCACTCGAAAGCGCGAGTGCTCTCGTACGCCAGACGATGGCCTCGGCACGGGAGCGCACTGCCGAGACGAACGACGATCTCGTGAACGTCGACCTGGCCCTCTCGCCGCTCGCAGATGTGCTTGCCTCGCTCTGCGAACCCGATGTCGCATTCCAGATGGCGCTGCAACGGGACCTCCCCCCGATCCGCTGCTCCTCCGTCGGCCTGCGAACGGCCGTGCTCAACCTGGTGATGAACGCACGCGATGCGTCGGCCAATGGTGGCACGATCTCCATCGACGTCGTCCTGAAGGAGCTGCTCGGGCGAACGGACGTCGTGATCTCGATCACGGATCGAGGCGAAGGCATGAGCGAGGCAACGCGGGCGCGCGCTTTCGAGCCCCGCTTCACAACAAAGCAAGGGGGTCGGGGTACCGGTTACGGTCTCGCCATGGTGCACCAGTTCATGCGGACTTCAGGGGGCACGGCGGAAATCCACAGCCAGTTCGGGAGCGGAACCTCCGTCGCACTTCGGTTTCCAGCGGCGAGCGTCGCGCGGTAGTGTCGAATGCCCCGCTCGGTATGTACGCGCCCCGGACCGATGAACCATCATCCTGGTGTCCGATGGCGTGGCCGATCGTCCGCAATCCCGCTCACCGTCACGGCTCGCCGCCGATACGGCAGGTATGCCCGACCAAGCCGTCCGGCGGGTCGTCCACACGATCTTGAGACAGAGTCCGTAACATGCCGAATTCGCATCCTTGGGCCGTCACGGGCCTCTGTTTCGCCGCATCGATGGTGGAGGGGTATGACCTGCAGTCGGCGGGCGTCGCCGCGCCCGCGCTCGCTGCCGCGCTTCACGTCCCCAAGGACAATCTGGGCCTCGTCTTCGCCTGCAGCACCGTCGGAATGTTTGTCGGGGCGGCAATCGGCGGGTGGCTCTCGGACCGCATAGGCCGGAGGAACGTGCTGGTCGTCTCCCTGGCGATGTTCGGCGTCTTCTCGATCTGCACCGTCTCGGCCTTCGACCTGAATTCGCTTCTGATCATGCGCGTCCTCACGGGGGTGGGCCTCGGCAGCACCTTTCCCAGCCTGATCGCTCTGGTCGCGGCGCACGCGCAGGACGCCAGGAGGGCTGGCCGGGTGACGATGGTAAGTGCCGGAATGCCGCTAGGAGGCGCGGTGGCCGTTCTGTTCAGCCTGACGACCGTGCCCGGCGACTGGCGCTGGATATTCTATCTGGGAGGTGCCGGGCCCCTGGTCCTCGCGCTCGTCGTCGTCATGGAGATGCCTTCCGACCGGCCCAGTCAACGTTGTGCGGACAGGCAGAGCATGGAGATCGGCGGAGCGAGCACCCGCCGGATCCTGTTCGGCGAGGGACGCGCACGCGCGACCCTTTCGCTCTGGATGGCTTCGCTGTGCACGCTGCTCGTCCTGTACCTCATGGTGAACTGGTTGCCCTCCCTGCTCGTCAGCCGTGGCTCCGACAGGTCCGAGGCGCTGTTGGCGTCCCTGGGCTTCAACATCGCAGGAACGGCTGGCGCCGTGGCTTGCGGCATCCTCATGGGACGTGCGCGCAGGACCCGGACGCTCGTGCTCACGTACGCCGGCGCCATCGTCGGCACCGCAGCCTTGGCGATGTCGGGCAGTCTCGCAGCGACGGTGGCGTCGGCGTCCATCGTCGGCGCGTGCATCACAGCCGGTCAATTCGCCATCTATGGTCTCTCCGCGGACTGCTACCCTTCCCGATGGCAAGGAACGGGGGCGGGCGCAGCGGTCGCCTTCGGACGGATCGGCGCCGTCATCGGCCCGTTGCTGGCCGGCGCCATACTGGCCGAAGGAGGTTCTCCCACGGACGTGCTCGTCGTGCTGCTGCCGCTCATATCGGCGGCGTTGATCGCGCTGTTGTTTCTGTCTCGTACGGCGGGAAGCCCGGATAGTGCAACGGTGGGTTGATGCGGGGGCGGTGTCGGCCAGCTCAGGCCCGTCCCCGAAGCCTCGCAATTTACTTAGGCCCCTCCCCCCTACCCATAGTCGCTGAACCCACCGACGCGGCGAAAGCGGGGTCCCCATCGGCAGCCGGAACATGCGTCGTTGTCGAAAGAAGCGGATATGCGGTGACGCGTCGTCGCTCACGAATGCGAACACTAGCATTTTTCAAAGCGGCCCGTTACCGAAAACCTGACCGGCTTTCGATGATGCCGCAGCTCACGCGGACGGAATAGCGCAGACGTCCGAAGAGGTTTCGCACACCACCTCGGTCCAAATGCGGCTGACTGCAGCATGCGCGGAGCCTCGTTGCCCCTAGTTCGCGACAGGTTCCATCACGGATAACAGCCCATATCCATCTCGTCCGGGTACGAAATCAACCGTCTGGAGCCTACGAAACATCCTCGGTGGTCGGTCGCATTGTCATCTGGCGACGCTCGGTTATGAAGCTGCGCGAGCATGCGCTCTGCTCGCGATATCGGGAGGGGTATCATGCATCCGACGGCGGGCTTCGAACTGATCATCGCCATGTTTTTGGTAGTGGTCGGGCTGCACTATTTCGCCCAACGGCTTTCGCTGCCTCCCGCTGCAGCTTTAATCGTCGGCGGCGGCGCGCTCGCCTTCGTGCCCGGCCTTCCCGGCATAGAGATCGATCCCGAACTCGTCCTCGTCCTCTTCCTGCCCCCACTGCTGATGGACGGCGCCTGGTTCACCGCCATCGCGCCCTTCCGCCGCCATGTGGCCGGCATCCTCTCGCTGGCAGTGGGCGCGGTGTTCTTCACGACGGCGGTGGTGGCAGTGGTCGCGAAGTTGCTCCTTCCCGATCTCCCCTGGGCCGCGTGTGTCGCACTGGGTGCTATCCTGTCGCCGCCCGATGCGGTGTCCGCACGCGCGGTGCTCCAGCGCGTCAGGCTGCCCCGCCGGCTCTCCACGCTCCTTGAGGGCGAAAGCCTGCTCAACGACGCCGCCGGGCTGGTCTTGTTCCGCTTCGCCGTCGCCGCGGTGGTCACCGGGACGTTCAGCCTCGGCGCCGCTACGGGGAGCTTCTTCATGCTAGTCCTCGGCGGTATCGCGGTCGGTGCCGGAATCGGAGGGCTATGGGTGCTCCTCCTGCGCCGTTTGGGTGACGATACGTTGATGATCGCGGCTACCGTGCTGGTTTGCTGGAGCGCCTACATCGCGGGCGAGCTTCTCCATGTTTCCGGCGTCATAGCGGTGGTGACGGCCGGGCTGACCTGCGGCTGGTATCAGCATGTCGTATTCAGCGCGAGCGTGCGCATCCGGGCTTTCGCCTTCTGGGAGGTACTGGTGTTCTTGCTCGAGGCGGCGGTGTTCACTCTTATCGGTCTTTCGCTGCGTGGCTTGCTCAACCGCGTCGGCGGCGTCGGCGTCGTGATCGACACGATGGCGGCCCCCGTGATCCTGATCGTCGCAGCCGTCATCCTCGCGCGGTTCGTTTGGATCTTCGGCGCCGATGCGATCCTCTCGGTGTTGCGCCGCCTAGGTTGGAAGAACGCCCGTCCGCTCGGGCCGCGCGCCGCGCTGGTAATGAGTTGGGCGGGAATGCGCGGCGTGGTGACACTGGCGGCGGCGCTTTCGCTGCCCGAGACGATGCCGGCGCGAGATCTGATGCTGGTGACTGCCTTCGCGGTCATCCTCGTCACTGTTCTGGTGCAGGGCACGTCGCTCGGCTGGGTCATTCGGCGCGCAAAGCCAGCAGAGGATCCAGGCTCGCTGCCACCGCTCGATCTCTACGCCGCGGAGTCGGCGATGTTCCGCGCCCAGCTGACCGCGGTGGAGCGCGAGGCGTATGACGCGGATGGACGCCTCGTCCACGCACAACTGCTGCGACGCTACCAGACGCGCGCGACTGCGGGAGACGCCTTTGCAGGAACGTCGCAGGAGCGCACGCTGGCGATCGCGAGTCACTTCGACGTGATCATTGCCGCAGTGAAGGCCGGACGCGATCACATGGTCGAACTGCATCGTACCGGACGCATCGACGACGAGACGCTTCACGACTTGGAACATGATCTCGATCTTGAGGAATTGGCCGCCACCGCGGCGAAGGGCTGAACCGGCGGGCGGCCGCCGCGGACGGCTAGATCTCGCGTCGATCGTTCCGGCAGCAGACCAACGGCATCAATCATCGGCTGACGCTAACCGGAGTCGTTCTGCCTACGCTCGAAGCTCTTCTGGACGGCGTCGGCACGCGACGCCTCTCGCGCTACGCCGCGATCGGCGAACCATGCGTCGACCTCGGCGCCGAAGCCCGGCGGCGTCTTGAACCCTTGCGCGAGATCCAAGATCGTCGTGCGGGCAAGTTCCGACCGCATTGCGGCCTCGGCCCTGAGCATCACGGCGTGAATGCCGCAGACACCCCCCGTGATCCACTCCGGCGGATCCGATCTGATCAGCACGCAACCTCGTCGGACGTCGCGGCATTGGAAGATGGCACTCGGGCCGTCGATCGCCTCGACGACGTCCAGCATCGTGATCTCCCCGGGCGGCCGCGCCAAACGGTATCCGCCGTTTATGCCACTGTTCGAGACGACCAGTCCCGCCTTCTCCATTTTCGGCATGATCTTGCCTAACACAGACGGAGAGGCGCCCTGGAAGTCGGCGAGATCCCGGCTGCTGACCGAACGACCATCCTGCCCGATGAGCCACAGGATGCAGTGGAGGCCGGACTCCACGGATGGCCCGTAGAGAACACTCATGCTCGTCCGCTACCAACGCGTCGGGCGGGATCGAGCTCCGGCATCGGTCGCCATCCGCCTGTCCGGCCGCCTACCTGAACCAATGTATAGGTGGACCTATTCTCGACAGTCTCGGCACCCCTGATCATAACTCCTTCTACCGATCCGCTTTAGGAACGCCAGAACCGAGGCCTACGGAAATGACACTGCAACTGACCAACGACCGGTTCTCGATCGCGATCGACAGGTCCAAGCCGGTACCTATCACCGAGCAGATCACGACGAACCTCCGTAGCGCGATCATGGAAGGCCTTCTCGAGCCCGGCGCGCGACTTCCGTCATGGCTGGATATGGCGACGCGGCTCGGGGTCGCGAGAGGAACGGTGAAGGCCGCGTACGAACGGCTCACGGACGAATTCCTCGTCGTCTCCGCAGGGGCCGCAGGGACCCGCGTCGCAGGCCGCAAGCCGGTCACGCCTACCCTGCCGACACGGCAGATCGCTCGCCCGCTGCAGGGCATCGAGCGCGGCTTCTCGTTGGCACCTCTGCCGTTCCAGATAGGCGTACCAGCACAGGACGCCTTCCCCGCCAAGCTTTGGTCGCGTATTCGGACCCGGGCGGTCCGCGAGGACGCGATGGCGCCGGTGGGTCCCCCCGATCCTCGCGGGCATCCAGAGTTACGGGCGCAGATCGCCAGCTACCTCGCCATCTCGCGTGGCATCCGCTGCGTTCCCGATCAGATCATTCTCACCAGCGGCTACAAGAACGGCCTCTTCCTCGCCATCACGACGCTGCAGCTCCACGGTCGCTCGGTCTGGATGGAGGATCCCGGATACCCGATCGCCAAGATGGGTCTCGAACTCGCCGGCATGAAGGTCGTCCCCGTTCCGGTCGACGACCAAGGCATCCGGGTCAATCGCGGGATCGCGCTCGCTCCCGACGCGGGCTTGGCGGTGGTGACGCCTGGTCAGCAGGCGCCGACCGGCGTCACCATGTCGCCGTCGAGGCGCCGGGAACTGCTGGATTGGGCGAAGCGCGAAGACGCATGGATCGTCGAAGACGACTATCTCAGCGAACTGCAGCTCACCGGACGTGCTGCACCCGCACTCGCTGCCGAGGACACCCATGGGCGCGTCGTCCACGTAGGCAGCTTCAGCAAGACGCTCAGTCCCGCCCTCAGTCTCGGGTTCCTCGTCGCACCGCTGGCGATGGCGGAACGGTTCGGCGAGGTCGCGGCCTGCCTCAATCCGGCACCAAACCCTACGACGCAGCTCGCGCTGGCGAGCTTTCTGGCGGACGGCCACTACCTGCGTCACCTGCGCCATATGAAGGCCCTCTACATGGAAAGGCGGAACGCGCTGCGCGAATGCCTCGGCCAGGATCTCATCATGCAGGACGTGTCGGGTCTTGCCGTGCCCATCCGACTGCCGAAAGGGTTCAGCGACGTCGCCTTGGCCCAGCAGGCACTCGGTCGCGGGATCGCCCCCCTTCCGATGTCCGTGTGGCATCACAACAGGGAAGATGCCCAGCCAGGCTTCCTCCTGGGTGTCACCAATCTCCGCAAGGGCCACCTCGAGCAGGCTTGCGGAACGCTTCGCGAGCTTATCGCGGCGGGTGCCTGAACCGTCCCGGCCTCGTTCCACGAACCATTCATCGAAGAGGCGCGACAATGCGACTGCTGCACGTCGATTCCAGCCCCCGGGGCGAAATCTCCAAATCCCGCTCGCTCTCGCGGGGCTTCGTGGAAGCGATGCTTTCCCGATCCCCCGACATGTCCGTTGACCATCTGGATCTGTCACGGGAGGCCCCTCCGCACGTAACCGCGGAATTCATAACGGCCACCTACACCCCGGCAAACGACAGGACGTCCGACATGCTCGCGACGCTGGCTGTGTCGGACGCGCTGTGCGAGCGCCTGCTCTCGGCCGATTTCCTCGTCTTCGCGATGCCGATGTACAACTTCACGATGCCCTCCACCTTCAAGGCGTTCATAGACGCCATCGTGAGGACGAACGTCACCTACGACGTCGCTGCCGACGGACGTTACGTCGGACGGCTCGGCGGAAAGAAGGTGCTCTTCATCACCACCCGGGGCGTAGACATGCGAGCCGGATCCCCGCTCGCCCACATGGATGGCCTCACCCCTGCGGTTCGGGCCGCGTTCGGGTTCATGGGCGTGGACGAACCCACCTTCGTCGACGCGCAGCCGGTCCAGTTCGCTCAGCCGGAAGAGTGCGCGGAGGCCATGGATCGGGCGCGTCGACAGCTTGACCGCTTGGCGGGCCAATGGACGGACGATCGAGTATAGCACGCGGGATCACCGGCTGGGATCCGCGCCTGGCGCCCACAGGCGTCCAAACCTTCTGCCAACGCGGCCGGCGGTCCCGGCGACGCGGCGATCCGATGGGCGACCCTCAGCTATGGCGTTCCGATCCGGTATCAGGCGGTCTCGTCCCACCTCCCTGTTAGGATGGGGCCGCCGACACCTTCGGCGGGTATCGCGAAGTGGAAGCATGCGCCGCCATCGGCCATGTTGGATACTCCGATCTCACCGCCATGCGCAGCGATGATGGACTGGCATATCGTCAGCCCCATGCCCATGCCGTCGACCTTCGTCGTGAAGAAACCGTTGAACACGACGTCCATGTGCTCGGCATCGACGCCCGGCCCGCTATCCCGGATCGAGAAGGCGACGTAGCCTGCATCGTCGACGTATGTCCGCAGATGGACGCTTCGCTCGGAACCGTGCCCTTGGCTCATTGCCTGCATGCTGTTGATGATCAGGTTGACCATGACCTGCTGGATCTGGATCCGGTCGCACCGGGCCGGCGGTAGTCCCGCGGCGAACTCAGCGGAAACGGCGACGCGCTTCTCGTCCAGATCGTGACGAAGGAACAGCAGCACCTCACGCGCCACTTCGCTCATGTCCGTCAACCGCCTTTCGGCAGCGACGTTGTTCGCCATACCGCGGATCCGCTGGATGATCTGCGCCGCGCGATGGGCGTCGGTGACGATGCGGGCGATCCGATCGGACGCCCGGGGGAGGTTTGGCAAGGTTTTGTCGAGCCACCGCAGCGCCGCCTGTCCGTTAGCCGAAATCGCACCCAGCGGCTGGGTCAATTCGTGAGCAACGGACGCGGTCAACTCGCCGAGCATCGAGATGCGAGCTCCGTGGGCGAACTCGGACTGCAACTTCTGTAGCTGGGTCTCGGCGTTCCGCCGATCGGTGATATCCAGCATGCCCATCAGGCTGGCACCTAGGAAGGTGTCGGGAGATGGAAACGCCAGAGAGAAGAGGATGTCTATCGTGCGACCGTCCCGCGTCCGCATCCTCGTCTCCTCGGCGAAGTACGGGACCCCTTCGAACCGGGCGATGAGCGCACGTTTGAAGGTATCGGGCGAATCCACCCAGAGCGCGCGAACGGGACCGACCAGATCATGCGCCGACGCCGCTCCGAACAGGGTCGCGGCGTGGTCGTTGACCTCGGCGACGGCGACGATGTCCAAGGCCTGATCGAGGTATTCCGGGTTCGCCTCGACGTATGCGGCGGGGTCTTTGATTCCAGCCGCGCGCAGTTCACGAACGAGCCGCCCGATCCCTCGCCCGTCCGCGAGCATCAGCGCCACCGGCGCTCGCATGAACAGCTGCCGGTAACGCTCCTCTCCTGCCGTAAAACGCGCATAGGCCTCATCCTGTGAGACCAAGGAGCTGAACTCGATCGTGCCGTCGATCCGGCCCGATGCATCCGCATGCCGCGTCCAGCGCGAGTACACGACCCGTTCCTCCAGCCCCGTCGTCAGGCGTCGCAGCTGCCCGGACCAGCTGCCGGTCCGAGTGAGAACCTCGTACGCGGCATCGTGGGGAAGATGCCCCGGAGCGGCCAGAATGTCGACGTGGCTACCGATGGCCTCCTCGGCGGTGAACCCGTAGAGTTCGGCGGCCCGCCCGTTCCAGGCCCGGATGGTGCCGTCGAGGCCGAAGACTATGACGCTTTCGGAACATAGCTCGGCAAGGTCGTCGCCGGCGCGGAAGACAGCCCCTCCCGGCGTCTTGACGCTGCGTTCCGGCACGTCGAAAATCGATGACGAAGCGCTCATGGGCGAACGGCCGAACAGTGACGATCGCGATCGAAGCTCGTTCGGCTGATCGGCCAACGGGTGTTCAAACGTGGACTTCCCGGCTTCCATCCACTGCCGATCCCCGTCCGCATCAGCACCGCCCCACCGCCGCGCGGTCGTCGAGAACCCCCTGCAGATGCTTGAGAAGCAATCTGTCGTCGAGCGGCTTGGTCAGATAGGCCAACGCGCCGGTACTCATCGCGCGAGTACGGGTCGCGGCATCTCCCTGGGCGGAAATTATGATGACCGGAAACGACGGATCGATCCGGAACAGTCGCCTTTGAAGCTGCAACCCGCTTTCACCCAGCAGATTCAGATCGGTGATCAGCGCGACGAAGCGCTCGGGCTCGTACGCCTCCATGAAGCTCTCGCTTCCGTCGAAGGTGCGGCAGTCGAAGTCAAACACCTCGATGAGATCGGCGAGTGCCTCCCGCATGGCCTCGTCGTCGTCGACAACCGCAAACAGGGGCAAACTGGACAAGTTACTGGTCCCTCATAGCGGATATGCCGCTGCAGAGGTCACCCATCAGCCCAACGCCACGTTCGTCCTAGCTATACAAAAGGTCTAATTGGCGCGTGATGGGTCCAGAACCTCCTCCTGCCCGGTATGCAGATGGTTGCCGAACGACTTGGTACAGACCCATCTGCGCGTCTCGGTTCTGGAAGTCGCTCCCTGCCGAACCTACCCAATGAATGATGGACATCCTCATCAAACCGGACGGACCGGCGTCACGGCCCGAACGCCTTTGTCGCATGCCCTCCCGCGGCATCGAGGGCGCCCCCGTGGAGAGTCGTCCGAGAACGTCACCGCATGCGAATGGATGTTTCACGCCCACGCTTCTTCGCCGTTCGACAGGACGCCCGTCGTGATCGGCAACCCGGTCGGACCGCCTTCGGCTACGCTTCTTCCTTCATCGTCGCCTCGCATACACGTCCGTGTGCCGGCGGCCCGCCTCCTCGTCCTGCTGGGAACGTTGTTCGTCGCGTCGCTCGCAGCCGCCGCGCTGGCCTTGGTGGTGGCGCGCCATGCCGGTCGACTGGACGACGCCGAGCGGGAACTGCGGACCCTTGATCTTCTCTTGGCGGGCGAGACGGAGCGTTCCTTCCAGAGCGTTCGGCTCGTGCTCGACGGCGTCGCGGCACGACTTGCGGCCAGCGGCGAAATGACGGGTGGCACTGTCGCCAGACGGGCGTCCACGAAGGCCATGCATCAGGAGCTTCGGGCCCGCCTGTCAGGCCTTCCTCAACTGGAAGCGGTCACGATCGTCGCCGCGGATGGTAGGATAGCGAACTACTCGCGAGAGTGGCCCGTACGGTATTGGAACCTCTCCGACCGTTCGTATTTCCGTGCGATGATCGAAAGGACGAAGGACGCCCCGTACATCAGCGAGCCCCTCGTCGATCGATTCACCAAGCAGCCGACGGTCTACCTTGTTCGGAGGCTCTCAGGTCCGGACGGCAGTTTCGCCGGCATCGTGATAGGCGCGATCCGGCTGAACTACTTCAACCGGTTCTACGAGACCCTACGCCTTCTGCCCGGCGAGTTCATCGCGCTGCGCCGTCCGGGCGGCGACCTGATCACGGCGTTCCCGAACGAGGGTTCGTCGGATCCTCATCTAGCTTCCAGCGGACCGGCCGGCGCCGCAAGCGGCAACGTTCCAGGCGTTCGGCGAGAAGAGCCGACCGCCGCGGACGGGTCGTCGCGACCACGCCTCGTCGCGACGACGATCACGCACGACTTCTCGATCCAGGTCGCCGTCGGACGGGACGAGAAGACCCTGCTGGCGGGTTGGAGAAGTGAGGCGTGGGCGATCGGCGTCGCCGTGGCCCTCGTTGGGCTTCTCACCGCTTCGCTGCTGTGGGCTATCCTGCGACGGTGGCACGCCTTGGAGCTCGTCGCCATCGCCTCGACGGAAAGGGCCAAAGCCGTGCTAGCTCGTCGCGACGTCGAGGGAGCTCTCCTGCAGGCGCAGAAGATGGACGCCTTGGGGCAGCTCGCCGGCGGCATCGCGCACGACTTCAACAACATGCTTGCGGTCGTCTCGGGCTGTCTTGAGATGCTTCGGCACAGGCTAGGTTCGTCGGAGGATGGGATTGGGCGGTGCCTCGACCGATCCGACGAAGCTGTACGGCGGGCGACGTCCCTGACCACCCGTCTGCTCAGCTTCGCGCGCAAGGAGCCCGTCAGACACGTCGCGATCGAGGTGAACCCGGTGATCTCCGGGATCGTCGATCTGCTGACGCGAACGCTGGGGGGCGGTGTCACGGTGGACGTATTCCTCGGCGGCGACCTGTTGGACACCCGCGGAGACGTCAGTCAGCTCGAGAACGCGATCCTGAACCTCAGCGTCAACGCCAGAGACGCCATGCCCGAGGGGGGCGCCATTTCGATAACGACCGCCAACGTCGATATCGAACGCGAAGATCCGCGGGCGCCCGACCTCGACGCAGGGCGCTTCGTCCAGATCTCGGTCAGCGACAGTGGGACGGGGATGAGCCCGGAAACCGCCGCCAGGATCTTCGAACCCTTCTTCACGACCAAAGGTGCCGGCAAGGGTACCGGTCTCGGACTCAGTCAGGTGTTCGCCTTCGCCCGCGACGCCGGCGGGACAATCAGGGTCGAAACAGCCGTCGGACGCGGAACCACGTTCCATCTCTACCTTCCTACATGCAGCCAGCATTCCGTCCGTTCCGCCGCCGGCGCATAGATACGGTTCGTAGGGGCGGCGCAGGATCTCCCGAGCAGCGCGTCACGGATGCAGCCGCCCGCCTCGGCCGTAGCCGCGTCGGCATCGACCGATGGTACATCGTTCCCGCGTAGTCTCGGTTCTATTTCGATCGCGAAGGTCATGCGAGAGACGATCGGGCTGGTCGAGCTACCTGCTCTCGACGAACTCGATCCCTGCCCGCCCAGCACACGTACCGAACGATTCGTCGTCGATGCATCTACCCCGGTCGCGTCGACCAGTCTCGATCGTCTCGTGCCCTGTTCGCTCACTGCGACAAACATCCAGACTGGAGAATCAGATGAAGCACGCCAAGATTTCGCATCCCGGTCGAACGCAAGCCGAAGAGATGGTCTCTTCTCGCTACGCGCTACGCGTCGGAGAGATAGACGTCCTGGTGATCAGCGACGGCGTGCTGCCCTTGCCGACCACCACGCTGGCGACGAACGCCGATCCGGACAGCCGGGCAGGCTGGTTGAAGGAGAAGTTCCTGCCGCCGGAGGGACTCGACTGGCCTCTCAACGTGGTCGTGGTGCAAACCGGAGATCAGATCATCCTCGTCGACGCGGGCCTCGGCGGACAGTTTCCCGGTTTCCCCCGGGCCGGGCAGTTCCCGAAGCGGCTCGAGGCAGCCGGTATCGATCTCTCGTCCGTGACTGACATCGTGATCACCCACATGCACATGGATCACGTTGGCGGCCTTCTCGTCGATGACGTGAAGAGCAAGCTCAGTCCCGACGTGCGTATCCATGTCGCGCAGTCCGAGGTCGACTTCTGGAAGGCGCCGGACTTCACGCACACCGTCATGCCGGCGCCGGTGCCGGACGTGCTCAGGGAGACGGCAACCCGGTTCGCGGACGAATACCGCAGCCAGATCCACACCTTCGGCGACGAATACGAGGTTGCGCCCGGCGTGCTCGTCTCGCGTACCGGTGGCCACACCCCGGGGCACAGCATCGTCCGTCTCTCGTCGGGCGGAGATCGGCTGACGTTCGCCGGCGACGCCATCTTCCCGCCGGGCTTCGACCACCCAGACTGGCAGAACGGCTTCGAACACGATCCAGAGGAAGCGGCGCGGGTTAGGGTTCGGCTGCTCCGGGAATTCGCCGAGTCCGGCGAACTGGTCGTGGCCACCCACCTCGCCTTCCCGTCGGTCGGTCACGTCGCGGTAGACGGCGACACCTTCACGTACGTTCCGTCCTACTGGGACTACTGAGACCGTGGCACGGTTCACCTGACCTTCGCGCGGGGCTGCTTCCCCTGGCAGCCCGCGTCAAGCGCAACCGTGGCGCTGAATGACCGTTGGCCGGGTCCCCCGCCCCCCTCCGCCGGCCCCTATGTCCCGACAGTTCAAGGTCCGCAGATCCGTGCGGCTGGTCCAAACGAGGCGTCGGCGGAACACTCGCCCCCCGCCCCGGCTCACGATGACGAATTGGGCGGCGAAGCAGGGAATAACTTGTCCCGCTCGATGCTCGAATGGCGGGAACAGTCGCCACGGAGAAAAAACGCTAGATACCCATTGATATTCGGATACCGGTTAGTATTTCAAATAATCAAGAATTCGGAGATCAGATATGACCAGCCTGCTCGGTACCCCCGTCGTCCTTCCCAATGGCACTGTCATCTCGAACCGCCTCGTCAAGGCGGCGACCAGCGAGGGTCTGTCAGACTCGGAAAACCACGCCACGTCACGCCTCGTGACGCTCTACGAGCGCTGGGCGCGGTCGGGTGCGGGTCTCATTCTCAGCGGCAACATACAGGTGGATCGCTGGCATCTTGAACGCCCGAGCAACGTAGTACTTTCGGACGAGACCGGGCTTGACCGGCTTGCTGCAGTCGCTGCGGCAGCTACCAGCGGAGGCAGCGCCTTCTGGGCCCAGCTCAGCCATACCGGGCGCCAGGTCTCTGACCTCATCAACCCTGAGCCCCTGTCGTCCTCCGACGTCGACATCGACGTCCCCCGCGGGCTCGGGCTGACTTTCGCCAAACCGAAGGCGATGACAGAGGCGGACATAGCCCGCGCGATCGCGCAGTTCGCGACGGCTGCCGGCCTAGCGCAGAAAGCAGGTTTCACGGGAGTCCAGTTCCACGCGGCTCACGGGTACCTGATCTCGCAGTTCCTCAGCCCCCTTTCCAACCGGCGCACCGATCGTTGGGGCGGTTCGCTCGAGAACCGGTCGAGGCTCCTTCTGGAGGTGATGGCGGCGGTTCGCGAGGCGGTCGGGCCGGATTTTCCGATTGGCATGAAGTTGAACGCGTCAGACTTCCAGAAGGGCGGCTTCACCAACGCCGAGTGCATCGCGCTCGTAGGCCTGCTGAACGACAGCTCCCTAGACCTGCTCGAGCTCTCTGGCGGATCGCTCGAGCAACCTAAGGTCGTTGGCATCTCCGTCAAGGATGAGGGGGCGGATGCCATTCCCGCCAGCACCCGCAAGCGAGAGGCGTACTTCGTCGAGTTCGCAGCAGCCGTACGTGCGGCAGCGAACATGCCGGTCTTGGTGACGGGCGGGTTCCGGTCTGCACAAGGCATGATCGAGGCGATCCAGAACGGAGATCTCGATCTCGTGGGGATGGCACGCCCCTTCATCGCCGATCCGGAAATCGCCCGCAAACTGATCTCAGGCGAAATCGACACCGCGCCTACGCCGGAGAAGACGCTGGAGATCGGGCATCTGATGCAGTGGTTCTCGGTCCAGATCGATCGGATGGGCGACGGCCTCATGCCGGACCGGACTCTCGAGGGGGCCGCGGCCTCGGAGCAGTTCGTTAACCTAGAGACCGGCTACATGACCGCGCTGCTCGAACAACGCGGGCACGAGCGGTCGGTAGCCGCGTAGCGCCCGCAGCTGTATCGGAGACGAATGGGCGAATTTGTCCTTCGTCCTCCAGCCGGCGCGGTCTAGATCCGCGCTGGCACGACACTGCTAATGGATTATTGCCGGCATCATGGAAAAGCGCGTGCGGATAAGTCGGGCGGAGCGTCACGCGCAGACTCGCGAGCAGCTGCTCGACGCCGCTCGCTCGGTATTTGCCAAGCATGGGTACGGGGGCGCTTCGATCGACCGGATCGCGGCGGAGGCCGGCTATTCCAAAGGTGCGATCTACTCGAACTTCGAGTCCAAGGAGGCGATCATGCTAGCTCTCCTGGAACGCTATGCGGACGACGAGATCGCAGAGTTCAACCGGATCATGCAACTCGATCCGACTACGCTCAAGACGCAGCTCAAAGACCGGCTAGACACCTTGAACGCCGATCTCGACTGGGACGTCATGACAATGGAGTTGCAGCTGCATGCGCGGCGCAATCCCGCCTTCGCGGAGCGGTTCTTCGCGCACGAGGCTCGTCTGACCGAGTTTCATGCAGGCATCCTCGCCGAACGGTTCGCCCGCGAGAAGAAGACCCCCCCGATCGATCCGCTGACCATGTCTCTCGCTCTCCGGACCATAGCGTGCAGCCTGAACCTCAAAGTCCCGCCGGCTCAGCGTGTTGGCAACGAGGCAGGCAGGATCGTCCACCAACTCCTCGATCTCATGATCGAACGGGCGACTCCCTCTACCGGTGACCGATCCTGACCCGGTAACCAGAGGGCAGCCACCAAGTTAGGATGAACAACCTCGTGCAAACGATCCGTGCACCGCTGTGACACCCCGACGTTCAGGCCAGCAGTGGTTAATGAAGCCCGTCGGGCAGTCGCATGCCGCACATAGCCATGAGGATCGCCGCGGCCAGGACGATGCCGATCGCCGCGCCAGTCATCCAAATCCGATCGGCGACATGCCGCCGGACCCCATGGGCGATCAGGAATACGCGGACTGCAGAGCCGAGGTGCGCTATCACGAAGAACACCGCCAGAGCGTAGTGTGGGATGAGACGGACACTCCATGCGTCGTGGATCAAGCCGTTCGGCGCACCGGTCGCGAAGTCCCACCCGGTAGGAATACCTAGATAGGCCCGCGCGTAGACGAACACAGAGTTCATGTGCCCCGCGATATAGACCGCGAGATAGGTAAGCGTGGTCGGGAGGCCGCCTTGTTATTGAGCGCGGCTTTTCTGGTACGCGAGTTTGCCGGCGTGGCGGCGGATGGCGATGGCGGCGACGGCGCGGCGGGTGAGGCGTTCGTCGATGTCGTCGGCGTTGTAGGGGCCGCCATACCATTCACGTAAGCGGTCATGTTCCTCGTGTTTGGGGTCGGCCATGGCATCGAGAAACATCTCGAACCCGGGCAAGCCGCCGACATCCTCGGGCGGGCAGCGCCGGGCGCCATCGACGAAGCGCGGATATTTGACCTCGCGTTCGCCGGTACCGACCGTCTCGAGCGTGATGGTGTGCCGCCAGTCGTCGCCCATGTCGTAGGTGTAGACGAGTTCCCGCACACCCCGGTCGATGAGCGTCGCGAGCTTCACGTTCTTTGCAGCGGTCATGCCGCTCTCCGGCCACATCGGGTCGGGGATGCCGTAGCGCCGGTCGCCGGCTTCGAAATGCCATAGATGGCAATCCTCCCAGCCCATCGCGGCCTGGACGATGTCGTGGAGCATCTTGAGGCTGGCGGTGACCGGCACGTCGACCCGGCGCCAGATGGCGGGTTCGATGTCGTCGAGGACGATATGCAGACGGGCGATGGTCTCGGCGCTCATGCCGCCAGTCTGGCAGGTTCGGCGGACCATTTCCACGGCATGAGTTCGTCCCATTGGCTGGCAGGCCAGTCGCCCGCGACCTTGGCGACGACGTCGGCGATATAGGCCTGCGGGTCGACGCCGTTCGCCTTGCAGGTCTGGATGACGGTGTAGATGGCCGCGGCGCGCTCGCCACCTGCGCGCGAGCCGGCGAAAAGCCAGTTGCGGCGTCCGACCGCGACACCGCGCAGCGCACGCTCCGCGATGTTGTTGTCTATCTCCAGGCGGCCATCATCGAGAAAGCGCGACAGCGCGGGCCATCGCTTCGTGCCATAGGCGACGGCCTTCGCCATGTCGGACCTGGGCGACAGATGGCGAAGAGCCCCGTCGAGCACCTCGCGCAAGGCGTCGACCAGCGGCCAACTTTTCTCCTGTCGGGCTCGACATCGCACGTCGGGTGGTTGGCCGCGGACCTCGGCCTCGACAGCGTAGAGTACCAATCCGCTCGAGGATGTCGGTGGTCAGCGGCGTGGGCGACCGCTCGTGCAGATCGAAGACCTTGCGCCGGAAATGCGCCCAGCAGGCGACCTCGGTGACGCCGCTGCGGTACAGCCCGTCATAACCGGCATAGGCATCGGCTTGGAGGAAACTACGAAACTCCGCGAGATGCGCCAGCGGGTGCGCGGCGGTGCGGTCTGGCGTGAAGCGATACCAGGTCGCGCGCGGTGCCGTGCTGCCGGATGCCCGGTCGTCGGCCGAGTACACCCACAACCGCCCGGTCGCGGTCTTGCCCCGCCCGGGGTCGAGCACCGGCACGGGCGTGTCGTCGGCATGGATCTTGTCGGCCTTGAGCACCTCGTCACGGATGCGGCTGACGATGGGGTCGAGAAGTGCCGCGGCCTGTCCGGTCCAGCCCGCCAGCGTCGAGCGGTCGATGTCGAGACCTTGCGCCGCCATCATTTCGGCTTGGCGGTAGAGTGGCAAATGGTGGTCGAACTTCGAGACGACGATGTGTGCCAGCGTGGCGAAGGTCGCCTTGCCGCGAGCGATGGCGCTGGCCGGGGCGGGCGCCTGGACGATCTTCTCACAGGTTCGGCAACTGTATTTGGGGCGAACGTCGCGCACGACCCGCCAGCGCACCGGCACGATGTCGAGCATCTCATGCGCGTCCGAGCCGAGCGCGCGCAACGCACCGCCACAGTCCGGGCAGGTGCAGGTACCCGACGCCGGTTCGTGAACGACGTCCTCGCGCGGCAGGTGCCCCGGCAAGCCGCGGACCGGTCCCGGCCGCGCCGCTACGCTGGCCGCAGTGACATCGACCACCGGAGTGTCACGCTCCGTCTCCAGCTCTTCCAGCGCCAGTTCGAGCTGCTCGATCTCGCGCCCCAGCTTCTCGGACGAGGCGCCGAACTGCATCCGCCGCAGCCGGGCGATCTGTCCGCGCAGGGTGTCGATGAGCAGGTCGCGGGCGGCGAGTGCGGCATTGGCCCGGGCAAGCGATGCCTCCAGCGCGGCGATCCGCGCGGCGGCATCAGCAGAGGAAACGGGCGCTTCCGACACCCTGTTTCCATAGCAGATTGCAGATCGGCGAGCGAGGAAAAGTGGCGAAAAACCGCCGTTACTACCCCGCCAGCGTCGGCGTGAACGTCCGCTCGGGGCGGCGCCAGTCAATGCCCTCCAGCAGCATCGACAATTGCGCCGGCGTCAGCACCACCGTGCCGGTCGCGGTTACCGGCCAGACGAACCGGCCCCGGTCGAGCCGCTTCGAGAACAGGCATAGGCCTTGTCCGTCGAACCATAGCAGCTTGACCAAATGCCCCCGTTTGCCCCGGAACGCGAACAGCGCACCCGAATGCGGGTTCTGCGCCAGCACCTGCTGCACCAGCACCGCCAAACCATCGAACCCCTTGCGCATGTCGGTCACGCCGCACGCCAGGAACACCCGCGTCGGTAGCGGCACCGGGCTCACCGCAGCACCGACAGCACCCGTGCCAGCGCCCCTGCATCCACCGCGGCATCCACGCTCACCCGCACGCCGCCCGGCAACTCGATCTGGATAAGCCCCGATGAACACAGCGCCGGCTCTGGCGCTGGCGGTGTCGGCTCCGCCACCTGCACCTCCGCAAACACCGGCAGCGACGACACCGCCCCGGCCAGCTTTCCTTCGCGAAACTGCTTGCGCCACGTGTAGATCAGGCTGCTCGATACCTCGCGATGCGCGATGACATCGCAGACCCGAACCCCCGGCCGGAACGCCTCCGCCAAGATCTCCAGCTTCTCCGCGTCCGACCATCGCCGTCGACCCGACACACGGCCAACGACTTCCATACGACTGGTCATACGAGCGCTCGTATGACCAGTCGTAGAACCGACAACTTCCCGCACCGCCCGCGCCCTCGTCAAAGACGACAAGCATCCCGCCTACCGGCGCTACCGCAAGGCGGCCTACCGACCACGCTTACCGAGATAGAACCCGGATGAGATCTGAAACGTGCGGAAGAACTCGCTTCGGACTGCGCTCCACCGCCATGTCAGAACGAGGCCGCTGACAACCTGGAATAGCATCGCTGCGACGAGGATGGGCTCTCCTATGCTGGATCGGTAGACGCGACGGCCGGCGGTCATAAAAGCGGCGTGCGCAGCTTCTCCTTCCCAAGCCAGCAGATGGTTCGTCAGGTGGAAGCCCACGTAGACGACGAGTATCAGGGCGCTTACGCCATGAGCCACGCGAAGTCCGCCGCTCGGAACGACCGAAACTACGGCCGCACGTCGGACAGGCACGAGCATCAGCAGCAAAATGGCAGCCTACCACAGGACGGCCCACGCAGCCTCATCGGGAACGCGACTCCCCGCCAAGGCCTGCATCACGCCGAGCATCGTGTACAACGCAGGGGTCGCGACCGTTGCGAGCGCCAGCCTGCGCGCTCTCGTCTCGCTCGCGCTCGGACCCGGCACGCCGTCCGTGATGGAAACGGCCCACGCGATGCCGAATGCGGAAGGCACGAACGTCGCGAACAACGCCAGTTCAGCAAGCGCCCTGCTCGCTGCCGTGATCTCCTCGCCCGGTGCCCCGACCAGAAAGTGGAACAAGTCCAGGAAGCTCGGATATAAGAGTGCCGAGATAGCTGGTATCAGGCCTTTCACCGGCAGTTTCAGTGCCGGCTGCAGGCGCGGACGCGGAGCAGCTCGACGCGTTGGCGGGGGGATCATGGAACGTCTCTCAAAGGGGGCGGCATTCAGCGATATTGCAGGCCGACCGAAACCCGACAGGCCCGAGACTTAGCCAACCCGCTATACCGTGGCTGAAATGCATGGAGGACGTTACGCGCTGCTCTTACTTCGGCACGAGTCGGGCGCCCTGCGCTGCGCGAGCGGTATCCCTTTATCTCGCTGCCGAACGACCTTCATAGCGGCTTATAATACTGGTCGCAGCCCGTCAGCTCTGAAAATTCGGCACTTGGAAATGTGACGATCCTGCGGATCCACTCCTTGGGCAAGGCAACTCGGACGCGGTCATGCGGAAGACCATCGTAGCAGCGGCCAGCACGCCACGCAGAGAACTGTCGCGCAAGATGCGATTCGAACCCAAGGCTATCTGGAAAGAAGGCGATGGGTATCGCCGCCTCCACAACAGATGGGATACCGACCGATCTCAACACCGGTCCGAGCGTCGGGTCTCGGTCGATCGCCGCGTGCAGGGATTCCCCGCCCCAGAAGCGCAGAAAATCCTCGATCCCGGCGTCGTTATGCGGCCGGGTGAACAGAAACCAGATGCGTCCGACGCGTGTCGGCGAGTCCGCCTGGTGCCGTCTTTTGAACCCCTCGGCGATAGCCGCCGAGAAAGCCCCTTCCGCTTGAGCAGCGTCGATCCGCTGCAACAGTGCGTCGACACTAGGCAGAAACATACCATTGCTCAGAATGGCGTCTGCTTCGCGCGCCGTCAGCCGAGTGTTATGCCACGCAAGATTGTCATGAGGCTCGAGCACGGCGTATAACCTGCGGATGATATCATCATATTCATAGGGCGTCGCGAAGCGCTGGTCGCCGTGCCAGTCGTCTAGGATCGCCAAGGTCCCGTCGAGGAAATTGATGACCTCCGCCGGCCATGTGGCGGGTGCATCGTAATCAAGAATCATGGCGCCTTTCCGATCATCGTGGCGGGGCGGAAAGCCGAACCCGCTCTCACGCTGAGAAGGCTTCGCGAACATGGTTTGAGGTCGACCAGAGCGTTAACATGCTGAAGAGCTGGTCGAGGATGAGAGGTTCGCGCAGCCGCACGTCAACGCTTCGCAGATGAAGGCGATCCGCGCTGTTCAAAACGCGATACGGCAAGGTTAGGGCGGTCTCGCCCAATCCGGCGTGGTGCGGATAGAGCAAGACCAGCTCACGACAGTCGTACAATTGGCCGTAGGCCATCATCTGGTAGACATCGGACTGGCTGACACCGTGCTTGCCGTCCTCGACCAACGGAGACAGCCGTTTCCACTTGGTATCGATGATTGCGACAACTTTCCCGCCGTCCTGCGGACGGCGACGGACGATCAAGTCGGGCTTTGTCTGGAAGCGCCTGCGCCCCCCCTCCTCGATCAAACAGAACAACCGACCGCCTTGCGACTCCACGCTCAGATCGAGCGGGCGTATCGCCTTTCTCATCAAAGCGGTGACATAGGCTTCGAACAGATCATTCATGGGGAAGAGGAGCGTGATCCCTTGGCCAGCATGAGAGGCCCGGTGCGTCGCCTGCCAGTCGCGCTTTAAAAATAGCCGCGCGAGCCCGTAGAGTGTTTCCCATCGCCGATTGGTCCGGTCGATACGGATCGATCCCCAAGGAAGGACGGAAACGCCGACATCGCTAATATCTGCCAGTACGAAGCGCAACTCGTCGAGCTTACGGATTGTCTCTCCTGCCCGTGCATGGCGGCGGAGCGCGATCACACATGCCTTCATCACCTGCAAAAGCGGAATATCGTTGGAAAGCGCGTCAAACCGGCAAGCGAGTCTATCTGGCCGCACGGCATGAGCAGTAAATTGCCTCACGACGTTCAGCCGGCCACGTAAGGCTGGCAGGTCTTGCTCCTGTGCCAGATACGTCCGCGGCAACCCGCGTCGCGCCTCTGTCAGCAGCTTGTCGGCGAAAAGCCGGATTAGGATATCGAGCAGGCTCTCTTGTTGCCGTGCCATGGTCGCCACAGCGCCGTCGCCGATGTTCAATCCCAAGGCCACATCGAGCATTCGAACCAGACGCTGGCGCACCGTGCTCCGGGCTTCGGTGTCCTCCCCTTCCGCCGGGTCGATCTTCGGAAGGATTTCGAGGCTGCATCCCGGCGCAGCGATCACGCCGACCATCTGTCGTGCGGTCAGGTGACGATAGTGATCACTGAGGATCCTCGTGCCCTCATCACCGCCGAGCGGATGAGTGCGCGCAGCCGCGATCAGCGCATTGGCCTGCGCGCGCGTGAAGCCGGCCTCGTCTGGTTGATCGAGTACCGGGACACGTCCCCATTCGCTGACCGACAGATGACTCATTCGGCCCCGGACTCTGCTGGGGCTTCGCCTGTCAGGCGCCCAAAGGCATCATCTGCGAACTTGCCGCGGACGAACCAGCTATCGCGCTCCTCACCTTCAATTCCCGGGGGAGGTGGGAGCTTTCGCGCGCCGATGAAGCCATCGCCAAGCACGCCCTGTATCCGGCTCCAATCCTCAAAAAAATACTCTTGAAGAAGCGGAATGATCTTGTCCCGCATGACATTGTTAACAGCGGCTCGGTTGCTGCATCCCATGAAGAACGCGTGACCAATCCGGTGCTCGCGATCGATCAGATATTCGATCCGGTCGTTAATTTTCACAAGCACAGCCTTCAGGTCGATCCCGTCAACGGTTCCAAGCAACTCTGGTTTTGGCGCGATCTCCTGAAAAACGAAGCGTCGGCGTAACGCGGTATCAAGCAACGCGATCGAGCGGTCGGCCGTGTTCATCGTACCGATGATGTGAAGGTTGGCGGGGACGCCAAAGTCTCGCCTCTTCGAATAGGGCAAGGTCAGCGTCAGGGCATTGTCCATACCGAGCCGCTTGTCAGGCTCGATCAAAGTAATCAGCTCGCCAAATACTTTGGAGACATTGGCGCTGTTGATTTCATCAATGATCAGCACGAACTGGTCAGGCTCCCCCCTCCTTCACCAACCGGGACTGCGTTCTCATCACTAATCAAGCGACCGAGTGCCGGCAGGTTCACCCGCTTAGTCGCGATCGGATAAAGAGTGCGCGTCGTGAACCTACCATCGACGATGGTGTCGAGGGCTAAGGGCTCATCTAAACTGAGCAGCCAGCGCACGTCTCGTCGATGTGCGTAATGCCCCTCGGCGGAGGGCTCATACCGATAGTCGCCCGTTACCTAGGCGATGGCTCGAAAGGCCGTATTGCCGTAGGGAACGATGACGATATCTCCCACCTTCATCTCACAGCGGAAAGGCCACATCTGGGTCCAATTGCTGGGTGTGGGATCCCCGGGATTCCTTTTGAGCCACTCGGCTTTGATTGCCTCGAAAGTAGAGAATTGCTTTCCACTCCAGTCTATCATGCCTCCCCAACCTAGCGTGATATAGTTATTCGCTATCGCGGCATCGTAAACATCGGCCTCACTGCCAATCGCGCCTTGGCCCATTTTCCAGAACCGGCGATCACTAAAATCGAAGTCCGTTGCGCTGACCGATGGTACGGTGCGCGTTCGTGCCTGATCGGCAAGCGCACAAATTTCCCGGAATATACCAGGACGCGCCTCGAGCCGAAATCCAGTCGTGGCCCCTTCGTCATCTCCGGTTTCAGGGCGCAACCCTTCCACAAAGCTCTCGTAATCGTAATTTTGGTGGAAGGTCACGAAGGCGATCCGTCTCTCTGCCTCCAAGTCGCGGTATCGGCCCATAAGGCTTTTCCTGCCATCCCTGGTGTCGGGATAATCTGCACTGCCGTCACAAAGCGCCACGGCTTCTCGAACCGTCTGATAGGTCTTGCCGGTGCCCGGCGGTCCGAAGAGGATGAGGTTGGTTGGCAGTTGTTTCGGCTCGATCACGTTGCCGTCCTCCGATTTCAAGGAAAAGGTTAGTTTGCGGGTCGTGCTTTGCCGAGGACCCTCCGCTGCCGGACGCGGCACCATCGCGAGCTCCATAAAGAGACGGCCTTCAAGTGCCTGGCAAATGATAGGCCAAGCCATGTGCAGGCCCATCTCGTTGTTCAGCGGTCCAACGGTGATCGTTACCGTCGCCTTCCCCTCGACGCGCGCAGGGGCGATGTAATTGTCCAAGACATACCGACGAATCCTGTCCGCCTGGCTCTCGTCTTCCTCATCCTCGTCCGTCGTCCCGGACGTCGAATAGTTCGGATCACGACCTTCGCGAAAATAGCCATATTGCTTGAGGGCCGCGATCATGTTTCCGAGTTGGCCCCCCGGCTTCTCCGCTTTTGGCACCACGGCCCGCACGCCTTCCAGATCTGCTTCGGAATCGCTTCTGAGCGCAGACAGCTTGTCGAGAAGTTGCTGCCATTTCCCGGCATCGAACAGTTCGTCGAGCGTGTCTTCGGCAAAGCCGAGGCCGTGTATACCGCGTTCCGCCCGGAAGCTTCGACCGACCCGGTTGTCCGTCGCCTTTTTCGTCAGGGAATGTCCCTTCCAGAGGCGTTTGCCCAACCAGGCTCGAAATTCTTTTTCCTGCATCTGTACCCTGCCCCGACGTGTTTCATCGCCCGTGACGAACTTACCTATGATGCCGAAACGTCCTAACCGGTCTTCACGGTCTGAGGCACGCCGGTTCAGCAACATTAGGCCCCTGCACATCGTCGGTGTTAAGCACTGTCAAAGCCGATTAATTCGGCACGAAGCCAGCTCGATCGCGATCTGTAGCATCTGCTCCGGAAAACCATTCATAGTGTGTACCGGTCTGAACAGCTGCCGGGGGTTCCTTATTTTCGATAATAATGACCTGCAGGTCAGCGGATGTGTTTGGCATCGACGACCAAAATCCATCCTCTAAGCCTAGATCTACACCGTCATTCAATTTGACATCTCGGCCCCTTTTGTAGGACGTCAGCGGGGAGTCGATAACGATAAAACCTGGGTGAGGCCGACCGTTCGCGGCGCAATAACGAAGAAGACCTAAAACAAAGGCGGAATATAGTAGCGCCCTAACGCCCTTACCATGCGACTGACGAGCTTGGCCATCTACGACAATGTCAAAGGTTTGCTGGTCAAATTCGACGCGAGGCTCCGCGGAATGCCATTGCCACTCTTTTAGGACTGCTTCTACCTGACGGCAGAAGACCAGCAACGCCGCAGCAGGCAACGGTTCCCAATCGCGGGACTTAGGCCGACCGTCTTTAGCTGCGTCCTCAATCTGCTGACGCAGCAGCATAAGGCTGTCATATTGATCAAAGTCATTACGTATCGTCTCAAGCTGCAGTCGTTTATCCGATAATGACTCGAGACGTTCAACATCCCCCCTGAGCTTTGGCGCTAGATCGGATTTTAAACCGGTCTCGATCTGCTGAAGCGTCTGGGAAAGCTCTTTGACAATGACGACATGAGCTTTGCGACGGTCTTCAAGGTCGGCAATGGCGGCGCCCAGGTCCGATCGTTGGGCAAGGATCTTGGCGGCTTCAGCTTTGGCGGCGTCATAAATCGCAGCACTTCGATCGTCGGCGATATGAGCATGATCGGCCGTCATTACCTGGTCGCACAAGGGGCAGGTCACCTCCTGTAACTGATCGAAGAACTGGACGCCTTCCGCAACGAAATCCAGTCGCTCGAGATCAGAACTATACCGCTCATCCAGCAATTCGTAGCGCACTAGCAGCTCGTCAATCGCTATGATCTGTGAGTTCGAATGGTCCAGGCTTTCAGCCGCCAAAATCCGCTCCGACTGCAGCCGCTCACGCTGCAGTTCGACAATCTGGAGCCGCGCTCGCGTCGCGTCGATCGCCGCGTCGAGCTTTTCGACTGAATCCAACGACTCCGCTTGGCGGACTCCATCCAAGCGCTTCTGGAGAGGGGCCAAAAGGTCCTCGATAATCCCTAATTTGGCCGCGAGGCGCGCGTTGACGACTTCACGCTTCTCGTCCGCGACAACGCCTGCGTCATCTTTGCCAGTCAAAAGAAAGGAGAACATCCGCTTGCGGGTCGTGTCGCCGAAGCCCGTCTCTCCGAGAACGGGCGACTGCTCGGCGATCACAGAAATCTCGTCGACGAGGAAAATCGGTAGCAAATTTCTGACTGTGAGCCGCTGCACTTTGCCTTGCTCGTTCGTCCTCAGCTGGGCTTCCGCTATCCCCGCGAATGGGAACAGAACGGAAGTGACATCATCGCCGACTGACTTTCCATAGCGCCTCGGACTGATCGTCTGCCCGGCGCCGCCGATCTGATCAATCGAATAATGATAGGCAGCGAGATTGCCTCCGGAAAGGTCACGCTTGAGGGTCAGCACCTGCCCGTTGCTGGTACCAAACTCGACGTACAGGCTTGAATATGGCTCAATCTCGGGGACGCGCTTGCGCATTTTGTCTGAGCCGAGAATGTAGTCAAGGCAATGGAGAAGCAGGCTTTTGCCGGTATCAGACGCCCCGGCAAGAATATTGCCACCTAGGGTCAGGACTCGTTGATCAAAGCCAAAAGATGACAGTGGCAGCGAGGGCGATGGCGGACAAGAAGACCGTCGGACACCTGTCGTAGCGGGTCGCAACGCGGCGCCAGTCCTTCAGCCGTCCGAACATGATCTCGATACGGCTACGGCGCCTGTAGCGGCGTTTGTCGTATTTGATGGGCTCGAGCCGAGACTTCCGACCTGGGATGCATGGCTGGATGCCTTTGGCCTGTAAGGCATCCCTGAACCAGTCGGCGTCGTAACCGCGGTCGCCGAGCAGCCATTGCGCCTTGGGCAGATCGTCGAGCAATGCGGCCGCACCGGTGTAGTCGCTGACCTGTCCAGCGGTCATGAAGAAGCTGAGCGGACGGCCGTTTGCGTCGGTCACGGCATGGAGCTTCGTGTTCATGCCACCTTTGGTGCGACCAATCAGACGCCCGAGATCCCCTTTTTAACCCGCAGGCTCGATGCCGTGCGGTGCGCCTTCAGATACGTCGCGTCGATCATGACGGTCTTTGGGTCTGCATCAGCGGCAGACAGACCTTCCATCATGCGGAGGAACACACCCATCTCACCCCACCGTTTCCAGCGATTGTAGAGCGTCTTGTGCGGGCCGTAGTCGCTGGGCGCATCACGCCAACGCAGCCCATTGCGGTTCACGAAAACGATGCCGCTCAACACCCGCCGGTCGTCAACTCGCGGCTTGCCATGGCTCTTTGGGAAATATGGCCGCAGGCGTGCCATCTGCTCGTCCGTTAGCCAGTACAGGTCGCTCATCCTCAGTCTCCTCACGGAGCCTGAATCAGATCGCGTCTCTCACATCAATGGGTCCTGACCCTACCGCAACCGGAACGTCCAGAAAGTAATATGGAATAAATCCCAATATCAACGACATAGAATCGTAGATACTGGCTGTTCTTGTGCGGCTATATGACCTGAGTGATCTATAGTTCACTTAGTGAGGTGGGCTATACGTCATAATAACATCGTGGACCTGCACCCTAATGTCAACGCGTGTTGAGTTTTAGTTATATTGCCTTGACGCTCACCATGAAATGCCTAACATCCTTAGCGCGGGCCGGGCCCCTCTGACGATTGTCTTGTGACAGACGTGATGTCGGACCGCATCGGGCTATCTCGATGTCTAGGCCTGGCCTGCTTTCATCGCGACTGATCCGATCGTTCAATCATTGGTTGGAGAGCGGCTTTGCATATATTTTCCTACAAACTGACCCAGTTGCACGCGCGGCTGGACGAGCAGATTCGCGCCGAGATAAAGCGGCGCATCCCCAATAGCTTGCGGCTGTTTCGCCTGAAACGTCTGCGCCTCGAGGTGAAGGATCGGCTGCGCACCCGCGCGTTACGGCTGCAATTCAACTGAACCGACGCGCCGCAGCGTCGTTGTAGAATCATCGTCCGCAAGGACCAGCTTTACCGATCAGAATGGATCGGAATGGCAACAGGAGAACGAATATGGCCTATTTGCTAACCGCCGGTCTGGTGCTTGCCGCCACCGGTGCCGCCCTCGGTATGACCGTCGATCACCAGAACGAGGTGGATCATCGCAGCGGTCCGGTCGCCGTCAAATATCGCGGCAACGTCGTCATCACGCACAAACAGGTGGGCGCGGTCGCTCCCGGCGGAAGAGCGTCGTCGCTACGCTGCGATTGGGCGGCAAGCATGTCGGTCGCGCGTCACGCGGTCGCAGCATCGGGTACCAGGCTGGTGCGCAGCATCGAAAGCGAACCCGTAGTTTCGGGCACTCGACCGGGCTGGTGCGTCGCAAGCCATGGCGCCATCAAGAAGGAAGTCGCCAGAAAGGCCGCGGACATGCAGCAACATCTGCTGATGCTGGCGCAGGAAGACGAACAGATGCTGCGCGTCGAGCTCGACCGGGTCCACGGTCCGCAGCGCGCTGGATGATCCGCCGCGTTAGATTGGCGGGCGTGCTCGGTGCCGCGAGCTGCGGCCTGATCACGCCCGCGTTTGCACAGGATGCCGGGTCGGTAACCTTGGAGGTGATGAGCGAGGAGGAACGCCGCGGGCTCAGCTGGAGTGAGGGACGTGCCGCGCTGGCGGGCGATCTTCGCGTTTCACGCGGCCGGCTCGATGCCTCTGCGCGCGCGGTGACGCTTCGGAACAGCGTGCGACACGGTGGCGCTGATGCGGTCGTCGACCTGTCGGTGGGAACCGGCTGGGATCTGGGCGCCGTGCAGATACGCACCGACGCCACAGGACACGCATTCGCAGGCGCACGAGGGCGGATGGACTATGTCGAGGCCGGCGTATCGGCAAGCTATGCCTATGGTCCACTCTACGCCACGCTCGGCGTGATCGGCGCGCCCTCGCAGCGTGCAATCGGCGGCAGCAACGTGCATGTCTATACGACCGCTAATGCCGGTATTCCCGGTACGCCGCTTACGATGCTCGCCGAAATCGGCCACTCCTCCGGCAGCGTCAGCGATCCCGTCCGGGCGGAGCGTCTTCGTCCGAGCGGCAGTTACACCAACTGGCGGCTCGGCCTCGAACATCGTCGCAACCGTATGACAATCGGCGTCGATTATGTCGGTACCGATATTTCCCGCACAAACCCCGAAAGCCGATCGGCAGACCGGCGCAGTGATGCAGACAGAATTATAGGCCGTGTGCAGCTATCGTTCTGAAGCTTGCGTAGGCGCGCCGGTTTTTCGAAAGTCGCTTCACCGTACGTATCACGCTAGCTTTCCCTCACCAGCGCTTGGCGTCCCGGATCCCAATCCAACCGGGATACCGCCAGCCCTCCTGAAAAATAGTCCTGGTGGATCTACCTTGGTCAGACCGACGATCTGCTAGAATACGCCCGCGCCTATTCCAGTACAGCGCTTTGCCACGGTCGAACCTGATTTGCCGTTTCGGAGAATGGTAACCTGCGGAACGTGCTTGCTGAAGGGTTTAAGCGCACTGCCTCGCCCCGACAGGCCGAATTGATATCGGCATCTTGAAATCACCATCGAACAATAGGACCGCCACATTCATAGCTGAAGCTCAGCATTTGCTTTACAAAAGCCCCCTACGTCCCAGCCACTAGTACACAATATACGAGTACTGGGACTCCGACCGTAACGATCAAAAAAAATAGGTTCAGGCTCATAAGGCGATTAAGCCAGTTCGTACGTGTCGACTCCTCGCTTTCGCCATCCGCTTTTGAGAACTCCTCAATTATTACCAAATCGAACTTATTCGAGAAAAAGTGCCTTGGCGTCATCCGTAAATAATGCCGCGGCAAAGTGTCAGTTAAATTTTTCGCGCAGTCGGCTGGATGATCGTTCTCAGATTCTGTAACATTACCCACCACTGTGCGGCTCCGTTTACTCGAGACCATGGGCGCGCAGAGCACGTCCCAAAATTCAGATCGAATAAAGCCCGAACTCAAGCGGTGAAAAACCGCGAGCTCGGGCTAACCGCGTGCGGCGAGTTGGCCGGAATGGTCGCGGAAACGCTTATGTGTCGCAGGGGCGTACATCAGTGGAACATCGTCGCTTCCAGACGGGATGTCAAATCACCAGTAGGTTTCATCAAATGCTCTTCATTCTAGCTGGCGAAAGTCACGACCTAATATCAATGTCAGCTGACAGTAGCGCCTTTAGCCGGGTAACCGTGATATCGGACCGTATTAGGCAGGCGTCACGAAAATGGGCCGAGAACGTCATCTAACTTCGTATGACTGGAGCAAAATTATTCCATTATGCTCAGATCTTCTTGCGACCCTCCGGGCAAAGATTTTCGGCGTGATACGACCTAATTCAGGTTGAAAGTGCCGAGATCGACCGCGCATCGTCTACTGCGTAGTCGTTTGCAACGATGCACGGGGTGTCGTCGTATGCCTAAAACCGGTAACAGCAGAGCCAACTCAGGGAGTATCGCTTGGAATCCGTATCGATCGTACTCATCCTCCTGCTCGCTGTCGTGGCAAGCGGAGTAGTGTCCCGAATTTTGCCGGTATCCATACCCACGCCACTGGTTCAGATTCTTTTCGGCGCGGCAATCGGGCTATCGATGTCGTATCGTGTGGAGCTCGATCCCGAGCTTTTCCTGCTTTTGTTCTTGCCCCCGCTACTCTTTCTGGACGGTTGGCGCATACCCAAGGACGAACTCCTCAAGGATTTGTCCACCGTAGTCGAATTGGCGCTGGGTCTGGTACTTTTGACCGTGATCGGCATGGGGCTGTTCATTCACTGGATGATCCCCGCAATGCCTTTGGCCGTTGCGTTCGCGCTTGCGGCTGTGGTGTCTCCAACCGACCCGATCGCAGTTTCGGCGATCGCAGCGCGGGTCCCCATTCCCAAACGAATGATGCACATTCTCGAGGGTGAGTCGCTTCTCAACGATGCCTCGGGACTGGTCTGCCTGCGCTTTGCGATCGCCGCGGTCCTGACGGGTACGTTCTCGGCTACTACGGCCGCAACCAGTTTTGTCTGGGTGGCTGGCGCTGGCCTTGTCGTCGGAATCGTTGTTACGCTCGTCGCGACCTACATCAAGGCGTGGGTCTCCCGGCACTTCGGTGAGGAGCCGGGTTCGCAAATCCTTGTCAGCCTGCTGATCCCCTTTGGCTCCTATCTTCTTGCCGAGCATCTGCACGCATCCGGTATCCTTGCCGCTGTGTCGGCCGGCGTCACAATGACCTTTGCCGAGCGATCGCGTCAGGCGCTGGCGACGACACGGATGCGTCGCAATTCCGTATGGGACACCATTCAGTTCGCCCTCAACGGTATAATTTTCGTCCTGTTGGGCGAGCAACTTCCTGTCATTCTTTCCGGTGCCAAAGCGACCGTTCTGTTGACCGGGCATCACGGGCCGGCGTGGCTTGGTCTCTATGTTCTCGCGATCGTAGCGGGTCTCGCATTACTGCGCTTCGGCTGGGTGTGGGTTTCTTTCCGTCTCACGCTATTTCGGCGCCGCGACGAAAATACAATGACCCGGAAAAGCCCCAACTGGCGCCTGGTTGCTGCGATGTCATTAGCGGGTGTCAGGGGCGCGATCACACTTGCGGGCGTGTTGACCATTCCGCTGACGCTGAACGACGGATCACCCTTCCCTGCCCGCGATCTTGCAATTTTTCTAGCTGCGGGAGTCATCATCGTATCCCTGGTCCTCGCGAGCGTCGCGCTGCCGATCCTTTTGAACGGACTGAGCATGCCACCAGAGCCATCCCGTCAAGCTGAAGAGGACGCAGCCCGTATTGCGGCCGCGGAGGCGGCGATCTGCGCCGTTGAGCGAGCCCAGCATGATCTTGCGGAGCGTGACGGAAACGCTGACTTTTTCGCGGCAGCCGGCACCCGCGTAATGGATCTATACCGGGAACGCATCGAGAGCCGCAGCGGCTCGGCTAAGGCGACCGCAGAGGCTCGGCTACAGGATCAGTTGGAGAGGAAGTTTCGGTTGGCTGGTATCAAGGCGGAGCGCGCTTCGGTTGTCGAACGTGTTCGCGAGCGGCAAGTCGGTAGTGTCACAGCACAAAAGCTTATTCGCGAGCTCGATTTGCTGGAAACTCGCTACCGGGTTTGAAACGCCGGATTAGCGATGGGGACGGTCTCTCGAGTTTGATATCGGGTCAAGCGTTCCCTGACTCTTGTTCGATCGAAACAGCCGCCCACCGGAGGGCAACATACCCAAATCCCGCGGACACGAGTGATGCGACCAAGACAGCAAGCGATGCCATTTCGGTGCGTTGCGCGTCCGGGAAGGCGAGGTTGGCGATGAACAGCGAGATCGTGAACCCAATCCCCGACAGAGCACCGACCCCGAGCACCATCCGCCACGACACGGCTTCCGGAAGCTCGGCCACCCGCAACTTCACGGAAAGCCACGTCGCCGAGAGGAATCCGAGCGGCTTGCCGAACGCGAGCCCGGCAAACACACCCAGCCCGAGCAGCGAGCCAGCGGCGTCCGCGAGCAGATCCGCGGAGAAGTGAATGCGGACGGCCGAGAGCGCAAATAGCGGCAGGACCACGTAGGAAACCCAGGGGTTGAGCATCTGTACCAGACGCTCGGCAGGTTCGTCGGTCGCCTGCGTCATTTCCTGGAGGTAGCCAAGCTGCTTCTGCGTCCTGCGTTCGGCTTCTTCGGCATCTGCATCGCCATCGTCCGCCTGGCGGGCATCCTCGACGGCAGCCTGGAACCGATCAATCGGCTCCTGAACGCGGTCGGCGAACCGATGCTCGGACAATCGCGAGCGCGTCGGCGACAACAGTCCCAGCATGACCCCCGCGATCGTGGCATGAATGCCGGAGACATAGGTCCCGCCCCACACGATCAACCCCAGGAGCACGTACGGGATCGGCGACACCAGCCGCAGCTTGAGCGCGCCGAACATAGCGGCATAGGCCATGATCGCGACGATCAGGGCGGCCACGTGGAGCGCATCGGTATAAGCGACGGCGATCACGAGCAGGCCGCCGACGTCGTCGATGGCGGCGAATGCCAGGAGCACGGCGCGGACCGACGTCGGCAGACGCGTAGCGAACAGACCGATGATCGCTAGCGCGAACGCCGTATCCGAGGTGATGACGGTTCCCCAGCCATGCGCCGCCTCGGTTCCATAGGTGAAGGCGAGATAGACCGCGATCGGCACGACGATGCCACCGATCGCCCCCGCCAGGGGAAACGCCGCGGTCCTGACAGTCGACAGCGCGCCCTTGGTGAATTCCCGCTTCACCTCTGCGCCGATGATCAGGAAGAACAGCGGCAGCAACGCGTCGTTGACCCAGTCGGCCAGCGGATGCGCGGTGCGCATGACACCAAGGCTGATCGCGAGTTCCTTATCCCAGAACGCTTCATAGGCATGAGCGAGCGCTGAATTCGTGCAGATCAGCGCAACGACCGTTGCAACGAGCAACGGTCCGCCGACGACCTGATCAGTGGCGAAAAACGGCGCCAGGCGGTGGAAGAACGCAGCCGTTGCGGGGGAATGATGCGCGCGCGCCGCAATCTTACCAGATAATCGTGGCGTCAAAGACATGGGCAACCTTGATAAATCGAACGGATACTCAACCTCTCCCTCTCGATGAGCCGGCTTTTGCCAGTCTGCATGTGAGACGGCAAAGTTACCTGACCGCCTCGAACTTCGTTAATCGGTGCAGGGTCAATACGCGTATTTACGCATGCCCCGCTCTACAGTTCCGCTTGGGTCCGGCCGATACTGTCCGGGCATTATGCAGACTGGGGTATGAACGGGGCCGCTGGTGACGCCGTGAGCTCCGAACTGTCGGTACGATCGATACCCGATAGTCTCGACCAACTTCCAGCAATTCAGGGATCGTTCCCCCCGGCACCATGCTCGCTCCTACGAAAGATCCCGAGAGCACCTTGTGTAGCAATCTGGCCGATTGTCTGCCGTGGCGATGAATGCGTCACCATATGATGAGCATAAGCAGCTAAACTAAATCGGCGCTACGTCCGCTTTGCAAGGACCTGACGCCTCGGATCACCCGAGACGCCAGCGCTCCAACTGCCTGACGACGTCAGCAGTGATCTGATCCTGCGAAAACCCAGTAAGGTTTCGATACCCGGTCTCGGTCTCGGATTGCGCCGTAAGCGCCCAAGTCTGGCTGCGACCCGCTGCCCGTGCCTCACGAGCGGTATAGGCCGCCAGCGCGCGGGAGCGGGGGATCAGCTTGTACGTGAAGCTGCTTGCACCGCCGGCCCCTACGACAAGCGTGAGGTCGTCTTCCGTGCTGTCCACCCGGCTGTCCGTCCAACCCTCAGCGTGCATCAACTCACAGACGGATCGGAGCGCCGGCAAACCATTGCGCTCGATCTCTGCTTCGATATCGGCACGGGTTGATGGCACGACCAACCGCTTCAACCGCTGGCCGAGAGCTGCAGCGTCGTTCGACAGCGTCACGCCGGCAAGGTCGGCCTTCGCCTGCCGCAGAAGACCAAACGCGAGCAGGAGCATGATAAAACAGAACGGTAGCGCTGCCAGCAACGTCGCCGCCTGCAAGGCGCCGAGACCACCCGTTAGCAGCAGTAATGTCGAGGTAACCGCGAGCAGAAGGCACCAATAAACACGTTGCCAGCGGGGCGTGTCTTCCTGGCCACCCGATGCCAGCGTGTCGATCACAAGCGCCCCTGAGTCCGCCGATGTCACGAAGAACACGCCGACCAACAGGATCGACAGCGCGGACGTGAACCCGGCACCCGGCAGATACTCCAGGAACTTGAACAACGCCGTGGAGAGGTTCCCCTGGACCGCTTTCGCGATCCCGCCCGCCGCTGGCCCGAGATCGAGCGCGATCGCTGTGTTGCCGAACACGGTCATCCACAGGAACGTAAACGCGGTCGGTACGAACAGGACGCCGATGACGAATTCGCGGATGGTGCGGCCGCGTGAGATACGCGCAATGAACATGCCGACGAATGGCGACCACGCGATCCACCACGCCCAGTAGAACAAGGTCCAGTCGGCCATCCAGGCGCGCGGCTCGTAGGCGTAGAGCGTGAAGGTCCGCTTGACGAAGTGATCGAGATATAGCCCGAAATTCTGCACCAGCGCGCGAAGCAAGAAAAGCGTTGGTCCAACGGCCAGCACGAACAGCATCAACAGCACGGCAAGGACGAGGTTGAGTTCCGAGAGCCGCCTGATCCCGCGGTCTGCGCCACTCAGTACCGACAGCGTAGCAGCGCCCATCACCACGCTGATGACGATCACCTTCGTCAGACTGGTGTCCGCTACCCCGTAATTATAGGCAAGCCCAGCTGTCATCTGGGAAACGCCGAACCCGAGCGAGGTCGAAACGCCGAACACGGTCCCACAAATTGCGAAAATGTCGATCGCATCGCCAAGCGTGCCATCGACGCGCTTACCCAGGATTGGTGACAGACCGGACCGGAGAGTAAGCGGCATGCCCTTGCGGTAGGTAAAATAAGCAAGGCTCAGACCAACCAGCGCATAGATTGCCCACGCATGCACTCCGTAATGGTGGAACGTGATCGCCATGGCTTCGCGTGCAGCCAGAATGGTGCCGCTCTTGGCCTCAGGTGGTGAAATGTAGTGCTGAATTGGCTCGGCGACGGCGAAGTACATCAGTCCGATACCCATTCCCGCGGCAAACAGCATAGCCAGCCACGATACATACGGGAAGTCGGGCTCGGCATCGTCCGGCCCAAGCCGAAGCTTGCCCGCAGGCCCGAAGCCAAGTGTAAGCACGACAACCAGGAACGCGGCCACCGCTGCGATGTAGAACCAACCAAACGTATCGATCGTCCACGCCTGTGCAGCTTTGAAAGCGGCATCTGCGGTGCCGGGCATGGCAAGGGTGGCGGACAGCAGCAGCGCGATCACAGCGGACGCGCCCCAGAAAACGCGGGGATTCATTTGGCTTTTGAGCATCGCGCCCGCTTACAGACGTTTCAACGAAGCGGCCAGTCAATGGTGTTGGCTAACTGTCTGGCGCAAAGGGTTACTTCATTCTAGCGCTTAACGCCGACTGCCCTTTGCGATGACGCTTGTTGAATATGCCGCTGCTTCGGTCTCCCGTGCGGTTGTCCCACAAGTGGACGTTCAGGCCGCCTCTCTCGCTTGCCATACCCGGACATTCGCGCGCTCCTCTCCGCTTCCCCATTTCCGCCGTTCATTCAACGTCGATTGTTGATTCAATTTGTAGGCCGTCAGTCTTCAAAAGACCGCTTGCCGCATAGTCTCTCGGAGGCGACTGGCAGCAGCCGAAAGGCGATCGCGAACCTTGTTTGGCCCGGATTAGATGTCAGCATCACATGCGTATCGTGTGCTTCGGCAACCTGTGCGACGATCGCGAGGCCAAGACCGCTGCTGCCCCCCGTCGGGCGCTCCTTTTTCCAAAACCGATGGAAGATCGCCGCATGGTCCTGTTCGCGGATCCCGGGGCCGTCGTCGCAGACGGCCAGCGTCCCGTCCGTGCCGACCGAAACGTCGATACTGCTGCCGGTACCGCTATGCTTGACCGCGTTCTCCAACAGGCACCCCAGCGCCTTGGCGATCCAGGCCGCGTGCCCCGCGACCATCACGCTGTCCGCACCGGGTGACAACGCGATCGACTTGCCCGATCGAAAGGCGAGCGGTGCTATCGATGCCACGCCGTCCGTCGCGATCTGGACGAGATCGACCGATGCCGCGGTATCCAGTGCGACGGTCTCCAACTCGGCGAGTTCCAAGACCTGCTCGACGATCCGGCCGAGCGCGTCCAGGTCGCTGCAAAGCCTTGCCCGCAACGTCGCGTCGTCGACCGCCTCGACGCGCAGGCGGGCAACGGCGATCGGCGTACGTAGCTCGTGCGCGGCATCGGCGATGAAATCGCGTTGCATACGGTAACTCGACGTCAGCCGTTCGAGCAGCGCGTTGACGGCTAGCGCGAGCGGGCGAACTTCGGCAGGAAGCCGCTCGTCATGCAATCGAAGATCGAGTGGCACGCCTTCCGCGGTCTCCAGCGAAGCCGACGCCTTACGCACCGGCAAAACCGCGCGGCGGATGATCAACACGTCGATCGCGAGCAACAGTAACAGCAGCGGCGCCACGATCGCCATTCCGTAGAGCAGGAACTGCGCGAGCAGATCGTCGAGGATATAATCTGGATGCGTGAGGTTCTGGAGCACGGCGATCCACACCCGTTTGTTGCCAACCTGAGCCGGGCTGCTCGTCCCGGCATAGAAGGTGCGGCGCGACTGGCGACGAAAGAAGCTCTCCTCGTTCTCCAGCGGAATGTCCGCGGTCGGCAGGACCATCTTTGACGCCGATTGGAACAGGACCGTGCCGCGTTGATCGAGAATGCGGAACGAGAAGCCTGCACTGGGCGCGAACACCGCCGCGCTGGTATTGTCCTGCGTCAACCGGAGCCGGCCGGTCCCGTCGTGCGATAGCGCCTGCCGCAAGGCTTGCGCGTGGACGTGGAGCGTCTGGTGCTGGATCCGCGCCGCGGTCGTGTCGAGGAACAGGTACACGCTGCCGGCGACCGCGATGGCGGTCATCAGCACCGCGATCGCATGCCACCGCAGGATCTGCGCCATCAGCGACCGCGGCTGGCGTGTCATGCGGCACGCTCCATAATCATATACCCCACCCCGCGGACGGTGACGATCTCGACATCCGCCTCGGCCAGCGTCAGCCGCCTTCGCAACCGGTGGATATACACCTCGACCGCATTCGAGCCGAGATCGTCAGCGAGCCCGAACAGCAGTTGCTCGATATGCGCCTTCGTCACGACCCGGCTCGACCGGCGGATCAGCGCGGCGAGCACCTCCAGCTCGCGCGCGGACAGCACCGTCGGTACGCCCCCGATCGCAACCTCGCGCGTGGCGGGATCGAAGCTTACATTGCCGCAATCGATCGTCCGATCGACGATCGTCCCGCTACGCCGGAGCAGCGCTTGGATCCGGGCAAGCAGTTCCTCGGGCGCGAACGGCTTGGCGAGATAATCGTCGGCGCCCGCTTCGAGACCCGTCACCCGGTGTGCGACGCTCGCCCGTGCGGTCAGGGCGATCACCGGCGTGCGATCGTCGCGCTCGCGCATCGCACGCACGATCGATAGCCCATCGGCATCCGGGAGTCCCAGATCGAGGATCACGACGGCGTAGCGCGTGTAGGACAGCACGATCAGCGCATCCTCGGCCGTGGTCGTGCAGTCTGACGCATAGCCCGCCGTATCGAGCAGACGGACCAGCATCGTGACCAGCTCGGCATGGTCCTCAACGATCAGGATTCTCATCGCTCAGCCCGGCTCTGGGCGCGCTGATCGCGCGGCGCTTCACGCGGCGATCGGTCTGTAAGGCTCACGTAAGCCAGGCCGCGTAGCCCGGTCGATCCACGATCCAGATCTTGATCCCAATCGATGTCGCACGATGCGCCCTCAGCAAAAATCAGAGTGTCTCCATGTTCGATACCCTTCGCCCGTTCCGGCGACCCGCTACGCTTTCCGCCCCGGCGATATTCGATGTGCCACGACGGGTCGCGCTGTTTTCCGGCAACTACAACTATCTTCGCGACGGCGCCAACCAGGCGCTGAACCGCTTGGTGGCCTATCTCGAACGCCGCGGCACCGACGTCCGGGTCTATTCGCCGACCTCGGATACGCCGGCGTTCGAGCCTGCGGGAACGCTGGTTTCTGTTCCGTCGGTGCGCATCCCGGGTCGCGGCGAGTATCGACTGGGCCTGGGATTGTCCGCTGAACTGCGTCGCGACGTACAGGCATTCCGGCCCGATCTCGTCCATGTGTCCGCTCCGGACTGGACCGGCGTCGCAGCACAGGGGCTCGCGAGGACGATCGATGCTCCGGTCGTTGCCAGCCTCCATACGCGGTTCGAGACCTATGCGCAGTTTTATGGCGCAGGGCTGATCCGGCCGGCGATGGAGCGACACCTCGATCGCTTCTACCGGAGCAGCGACATGATCCTCGTTCCGACCGCGCCAATTGCGGACGAATTCGCCGAGCAGGGCTTTGCCGACCGCACGCGCTTATGGGGGCGCGGCGTCGACCGCGACCAGTTCTCGCCCCGCCATCGCAATCTCGCCTGGCGGCGATCGCACGGCTTCCGGGACGACGACGTGGTCGTCCTCTTCTTCGGCCGCCTCGTCCGCGAGAAGGGCACCGCATTGTTCGCCGATATCGTCGACCGGATCACCGCCTCGGGCGTCGCGATCCGGCCGCTGATCGTCGGCGACGGTCCCGAACGCCGCTGGCTCGCGAAGCGACTGGCGAATGCGCGGCTGACCGGCAGCCTGTCGGGCGACGAGCTCGGCCGCGCGGTCGCCAGCGCGGACATCTTCGTCAACCCGAGCATCACCGAAGCGTTCGGAAACGTCACGCTGGAGGCGATGGCGTCGGGCCTGCCCAGCGTGTGCGTCGACATCCCGAGCGGCCGCAACCTCCTGCGCAAGGGAACGGGCATGTTCTACGCCCCCGACGATATCGACGGCGCGGTCGCGGCCGTCCGCCGCCTCGCGGTCTTCTCCGATCTGCGGTCGACCATGGCGCGCGCCGCGCGTGCCGCGAGCGAAGAGTATAGCTGGGACAAGGCGTCGAAGATGGTCATGGACGCGTATCGCGCGCTCCTGAACCAGGAGCATGGGGAGACCGTACCGACTGCCAGGCCGCTGACCCGGTCGATCTCGGGCTGACCACGGTGATCGCACGGTGGCGTGGTCCGGCATGGTCGGGGTTGCGTCGCGCTACCTCCTCGCGGTCGGTTCGTACCGGCGTTGCCGTGGTGGCGATGCTCGCGATCGTCGGCATCGCCGTGTCGGCGTTGTCGCACCTGCTGGACGGCGTCAATGGGAGCGACATCCGCACGGCCTTGTCGCGGATCAATTGGCCACGCCTGTTCGCCGCCGCTGTCGTGACCGCGATCAGCTACGGGGTACTGACCGGATATGACGTGGTCGCGCTGCGGATCGTCGGGAAGCGCGTCCGCTATACGCGCGCCGCACTCGCGTCGTTCACCAGCTATGTCTTCAGCCACAATTTTGGGTTCGCGCTGCTGACCGGCGGCACCGCGCGATTGCGGATCTACCAGCCGGCGGGCCTGACGATCGGCGAAGTAGCGCATATCATGGTTCTGACTGGCGTAACCTTCTGGTCCGGCGTCCTGCTATTGCTGGGGTTCGGACTGATCGTCCAGCCAGGGACGGTGGCTGTCGCCGGCGTAGCGCTGTCCTATCCAGTGCACGCTGCGATCGGCGGGTCGAGCTTTGCCATTCTCGCTGCGGTTCTGGTTGGACTGAAACGTCGCGCAGGACGGACGCTCGTCCTATTCGGCCGCTCCATACCGCTGCCCAGCGTGTCGCAGGCGCTCGCTCAGATCATGCTGGCGAGTGTCGACATCGTTTTGGCAGCCACCGCGTTGTTCGTGCTGCTGCCGGGTGCGGAGGCAACGCTTTTTCCCGCCCTGCTGCTCGGGTATCTCGTCGCGATCGTCACCGGTCTGATTACGCACGCGCCCGGCGGGGTCGGCGTGTTCGAGGCCGTGATGCTCGTCAGCCTGCCCGAGATCGACCGCGCAAGCCTGTTCGCCGCGTTGCTCGCCTACCGCGTGGTCTATTACCTGATCCCGCTGGCGATCGGCATGCTGCTGTTCGGCATCCATGAGCTACGCGGCGCACGTGTAAGGTCGGCGTAAGTCGGGGACGCGATGAGGGCGCATCCATCCGCTCAGTCTATCGGAACCCTCAGCATGCCCATTCGCGCTCTGTTCTGCGCATCGGTCGTCCTCAGTGCAGTCGTCGCCACCGGCGCAGACGCGCAATCGGCGATACCAACATCAATTCCAGGCGCAACGTCGGCTGCGATCCCCGCCATTCCCGAACCGATGATCTTCGACATGGTGCGCCCGCTTGGCGCCCGTCGCGGCGAACTCGAAGTCAACGCGCTCGCGCAGGTCAATATCAGCGGCCCCGGCCGGCATGTCGAATGGGCACCGGAAGTCGAATACGCCGTTGCCGACGGCTTCGCGCTCGAGATCGAACTGCCGTTCACCAATAGTCGCCCGACCGATTACAAGATCGGCCTGCAAGGCACATTCGGCACGTTCCGCGGCGGCCGCAGCATCCACGGTGTCCAGTATCTGGGACTCCACAACCGCCGCGACGGCGGCTGGTCGAGCAGCCTGTTGTACCTGCTCGGCAACCGCTTCGGCGAGCGACTGAGTACGATGACGATGGTCGGCGCGGGCGACGTGACGCTCAAGAGCACGAAGGGTACCGGGCTGATCGTCAATCACACGACGTTCTGGGACGTCGATCCAGACACCGTGCTTGGCTTCGAAGTGAACCGCCAGACGGGGGCGAGCCGGTATTGGCTGCTGATGCCGCAGTTGCACCACGCGATCGGGCAGAAGGTGTCGGCGCAGATCGGCGCGGGTACCGAACGGAGCGCGACTGGTCCGTTCCGCCCAAGGGTCGGCTTACGCGTCATTCGCGAGTTCTGACATCTGGCTGGTTTTACGAGCGCTGGCCCGGCCGGTTTCAGACTGCCGTTGGGTCCGGCGAGCCTTGAGCAGATCCTGTCGCGAGAGGATGCCGACAACCTGTCGCGTATCGCGCTCTACGATCGGCACGCGTCCGACACCGGATTCGACCATCATGTCGGCCACGACTCCGATCGGCGTATCGGGATACGCGACGAGCAGCGAAGCGTCCGACAAGGTCTCGGTCAGCGATACGTCGGTGCCCGGTTGCATAGTCCGCCAGCGCAACGCGTCGGTCCGCGACACGAGGCCAAGTATGCGACCCGCATCGTCGACGACCGGATAGCTCCGATGTTCGGCGCGATCCGCGAAAAAAATCGCCGCGTCTGCGGTCGTCATCGAACCCGGCAGCGTCGCGGGCGCGCGTGACATCAACTGGTCCGCCTGCATCAGGTCAAGCGGATCGACGCTATATTCCTGCAGGATATGCCGGCCGCGGCGTGCGATCTTCTCGGTCAGGATCGACCGCCGCATCAGCAATACGCTGACCGCATAGGCCGCCGCTGCCGCTGCAATGGTCAGCGGCAAGGCATCGAAATGCCGCGTCAGTTCGGCCGCGAACAGCGCCCCGGTGATCGGCGCCCGCATCGCCCCGCTCATGATCCCGGCCATGCCAATCATCGCCCAGAACCCAAGACCGCCGGGCAGGACCTGTCCGGTCAGCGCGCCCGCGGCGCCACCAAGGATCAGCAACGGCGCGAGGATGCCGCCCGACGTTCCCGATCCCAGGGCAACCAGCCAGACGACCGCCTTTACGACCAGCAGCGCGAGGATGACACGCACCGCGAGGGACCCGTCGAGTAGCGCCTGGATATTGGGATAGCCGGCCCCCAGGACATGCGCGTCGACCAGTCCGCCAAGTCCGACGACGACCCCGCCGATTGCAGGCCACCACATCCAATGCACCGGCAGGCGATGAAACGCGTCCTCAACCGCATACAGCGCGACCGACAGCGCCGCTGCCAGCACGCCGGTGACGAGGCCTACTCCTGTTGCCATCGCGAGCGGCCAGGCGCCGGACGGGGTCGTGCTCGGGAACGGGAACATCGCACCGCCGTCGAGCAGCACCGGCCGCCACGCGAACGCGACCAGGACGGCGACCACGACCGGTACGAAACTGCGCGGCTTCCATTCGAACAGCAGCACCTCGACCGCCAGCAGGATCGCCGCGAGCGGAGTTCCGAAGATCGCGGTCATGCCCGCCGCCGCGCCCGCGACGAGAAGTGTCTTGCGCTCGGCGGCACTCATGTGGAAGCGTTGCGCGAACAGCGATCCGATCGCCCCGCCGGTCATGATGATCGGCCCTTCCGCCCCGAACGGCCCGCCACTGCCGATAGATACCGCGGCGGATAGCGGCTTGAGCAGAGCGACCTTGGCCGACATCCGGCTTTCGCCGAACAGGATCGTCTCGATCGCCTCGGGTATGCCATGCCCCCGGATCTTGTCGGAGCCGTAGCGCGCCATCAGGCCGATGATGAGACCGCCAATAACGGGAATGGCGACCATCCACGGCCCGACGAGCGTGTCGACGATTGCGGCTGACCGCGTGGAAAGTCGACCGAACCAGAAGAGGTTGGTCGCGAGCGCGATGAGTTTGATGAGCATCCATGCCGCAAGCGCCCCGCCGGTCCCGACGACGATCGCCATCGCCGCCAGCATCAGCATCCGCCGGTCGGCGCTATGGTCCGCGAGCTGGTGGTTTTCGATTGCTCGTACCGCTGCGATCATGATGAGAGTCTTTCGCCTCCGAGGAAGGCAGGCTATTATATCGTAGTACGATATATATCAACACGGGCTGATTGCGATGAGTGATACGGACGCATTGAATGACGCCGATTACCAGGCACTGGCGGATTTTCGCCATGCGCTGCGGCTGTTCACGACCTTCAGTGAGACTGCGGCGGCGGCGGCTGGGCTTGCGCCGCAACAGCATCAGGCGCTGCTCGCGATCCGGGCCGCGCCGGTCGACGACATCACGATCGGCTATGTCGCGACGCGGCTCGTCCTCAAGCCGCACAGTGCCTCGGGACTGATCGACCGGTTGGAGGCGTCGAACCTCGTCGTCCGCTATAATTCCGATGGCGACAAGCGCCGCTCGCTCCTGCGCCTGACACCCGAGGGAGAAACCATGCTCGCGGGCCTGTCGTCGGTCCACCGCGACGAGATCGCCCGCCTCCGCCCCATGCTTACGGAGATGCTCGATCGATTTGGGTGAAACATCGATATCGGCCGGGGAGGTTCTGTCGTAACGCGATCTAAAATGCCAGGTAACGCAAACGCGGATGGCTGGCTGTTGCGCAAAGAAGCGCTGGGTAACGAGGGGGGAATTCGAACGATGGTGACCGGTAGGCGGGGTCTTTGGGCCTTCGTGGTCGGCTGTATCGCGGTGACGATCGGGGTCGCGCTTCATCTGCCGATGTTCCTGATGGCCCGCAGCATGGGCTACCGGATGGCCGGCATGCCGATGGACGTCGGCATGCTGATCGGCATGGCGCTGATCGTCGGCGGGACCGGCCTCGCCGCCTATGGGTTGCTGCCGGGCGATGCGATGCGGTTGCGGCGGCAATTGACGCATATGACCGTCACCGGGCTGCAGGATGCACCGTTGCGCGCATCGCACTGGGTCATGATGGGCGCACTGATCGTGGCGTTGGTGATCGACGTCATGAAGCCCGCCGCGCTTGGCTTCACCCTGTCGGGCATGACGAGCGAATATGGCGTGTCGCGTGCCACCGCCTCGCTGGTGCCGTTTGCAGCGCTGTCGGGGACGGTCGCGGGATCGATCCTGTGGGGCTTCGTTGCGGACATATACGGGCGCAAGGCGTCGATCCTGCTCTCGGCGGTGATGTTCGTCGGCACGTCGATCTGCGGCGCGATGCCGAGCCTCGCCTGGAACATCGCCATGTGTTTCATGATGGGCGCGGCCGCCGGCGGGATGCTGCCGGTCACCTATGCGCTGCTTGCGGAGATGATGCCGAACCGACACCGCGGCTGGAGCCTCGTGCTCATCGGCGGCCTGGGCGCGGCGGGAGGCTATTTCGCTGCCAGTGGCCTGTCGGCGCTCCTCCAACCGATCTTCGGCTGGAGGATCCTGTGGCTGGCCAATCTGCCGACCGGACTGCTGCTGATCCTTCTTGGTCGGCTGATACCGGAATCGCCACGGTTCCTGGTCGTTCAGGGGCGCACGCACGAGGCGGAGATGGTGCTCGCGCGCTTCGGTGGCGGGCGCGTGACGAGGCAGGACGCGCTGTCGAATGATGGGGCGGACGTTGCGGCACGGCCGACCCTGCGCAACGCTGGAGCACTCGTCGCCTTCAGCATCGCCGCGCTGGCCTGGGGCTGCGCGAATTTCGGCCTATTGCTGTGGCTGCCCGCCGACCTCGTCGCTCGCGGTTATAGCGTCGGCGTGGCTAGCGGACTGCTCGCCAAGGCCTCGCTGATCGCGGTCCCCACGATCTTCGTCGCGGCGCTGCTCTACAGCCGCTGGAGCAGCAAGGGTGCGCTCGTCGCGGCCATCGCGATGCTCGCCTTGGGACTCATCGGAGTATTGTGGGTCGAGCGGCAGTCCGGCATCGTCAGCCCCGTACTGCCGGTCGCCGCACTGATCGTCGGCGTGAACGCCATCATCGCCATCTTGTTGCCCTACGTCGCTGAGAGCTTCCCGGCGCGCATTCGGGGGCGCGCCACGGGATGGGTGGCGGCCTGTTCCAAAGCCGGTGGCCTGGGCGCACAAGGGCTCGCGATCGCGGGCGCGGTCCCGCCGCTGGCGACGGTAGCGGGCTTAGTTCTGGTACCGACGGCCGCCTCTCTCGTGCTCGTGGCGTGGCTGGGTCGCGAAACGAAAGGACGAGATGTCGACGTTATCTAGTCAGCGATCTAAATGTACAATTCGCTGCGTGAAGCAAATGACGGCGTCTGACGACCTCAGACTTAACCAGCGCATTCGTGGTTAGCGTCTTCGAACTGCCAAACCTAAAACCGGGTTATACCAACTACAGAGACCCACTTCCGGACATTCCGGTGCCCATTTTCGCTTTCCAACTTCGGACGCTCGTTCATCTTGAGAGAGGGTGCGGCGCCGCCTTTTGAAACGGGAGCGCGGATGGCTGATAGAAATCAGTGGCCTGTGGATATGGACACTTTTTCTGGAGAACACCTTCTCCTCACATTAGAGTATTCCCCTCATGTGAGATATCCGTCCAAACAAGCGGCTACGTAATGCATCAGCCGTCAGCCGGGCAATACCGGGCTAGGAAGTCGCAATGTCGCGGTAGCAGCCGCACCGTACTTGCTATTCCTCTGGAAAGGTCTTCGAAGGAGGTTCGCAACTCCTGTCCCTTGATGATGCTGGCGATGCGATGATGCGCGCGGGGTACGACGCCTTGCCCGAGCATGACTGAGACCCAGGAATCGATCCTGAACAGGTCGTCCTGTCCCTGCCAGGCGCCAGCGGTCTTCGTGAAAAGTGCGATCCGCTCAGCAAGGCTGTCAGGAATGGTCATGCGCGCGCAGTCCCGCCAGAACGCCGAATCGTCGCGTTGGGTGACGTGGTAATGGAGGACGATGAAGTCGCGCACATGCTCCCACTCGTGTCGCGATTGCGCGTTAAAGCGCGAGGCCAGTGCACCGTGATCGTCGCCACGGAATGGGAACAGCTGGATCAGGCGAATCACCGCATTCATGATCAGATGGATGCTGGTCGACTCAAGGGGCTCGATGAAGCCCGCTGCCAGGCCCAGCGCGATACAATTCCGGTTCCAAGCCAGCCGTCGCATTCCCGAACGGAAGCGCAGCGGTCGCGGCTCGAACAGCGGGCGGCCATCCAAAGCACCTATCAACGTTTCGTGCGCCTCGTCGTCACTCATGTGCGCGCTGGAATAGACGAGACCGTTGCCCGTCCGCGTCTGCAGCGGGATCTGCCAGCGCCAGCCGGCACCGTGTGCGATCGCACGCGTGTACGGCACGGGGGGCCCGACCGTCTCCGTCTGCACGGCGAGCGCCCGGTCGGTCGTGAGCCATTCCGACCAGTCCTCGAATCCAGTCTCAAGCGTGCCTTCGGTCAGCAGTGCGCGGAAGCCGGTGCAATCGACGAACAGGTCGCCAGCGATCCGCTCGCCTGAGGCGAGGACGAGCGCGGCAATATCGCCCCCCTCGCCGTCACGCTCGACCCGCTCGATGCATCCCTCGACGCGGCGGACGCCCCAGGGTTCGGCCAGCGTGCGCAGGAACCGCGCATAGGCGGTCGCGTCGAGGTGATAGGCATAGGCCAGCGAATGCTGCTCGTCGTGACCGAAGAGGCCAGCGCCGGCTGCCTGCTGTTCGAGCGAATAGTCGCCGTACGCCCCACCGAACCCGCGTGCGCGTGCCTCCAGCCAGAAATGCTGGAAGTCGGCGATCGCCACCGACCTGCCGATGCTGCCGAACGGATGGAAATATCGGTCTCCGACCTGGCGCCAATTTTCGAATGCGATGCCCAGCTTGAAGGTCGCCTGCGTGGCACGCATGAACGCCGCTTCGTCGATGCCGAGAAAGGCGTGAAAGCTGCGCGCTGTCGGAATGGTGGACTCGCCGACGCCGACGGTGCCGATCTCGTCCGATTCGACGAGTGTCACATCGACTAGCGATCCCAGTTGCCGCACGATCGCTGCGGCGGCGATCCATCCGGCCGTGCCACCGCCGGCGACCACGACGCGGGTACGTGGAGGTTCAGACGTATCATTCATCGGTTCAGCCTGTGCAGCAGGTAAGCGCGCAACTGGCGTGCAGCATGCTCGTCGAGCGGCGCAAGCGGTCCGCGTGCCGGTGGCGGCAGATGCGCCGCGACCGCCTCCGCATCGCCGAACACGTAATGATCGAACATCACGCGCCACGCGCGCTTCTCCTGCGCTGGCCGGTCACGCAGGCTGAGCAGCGCGTGCAGTAGCGTATCCATCGGCGTGTCCATGAAGGCGGGCGCCGCGTTCCACCAATAGTTCACCAGCACGTTGAAGTCGTCGAGCGCCTCAACATGGTGCCACCACAAAGCCGGGTAGACGAGGACGTCGCCGGCCTCCAGATCCGCCACCGATCCGGCGGCGACAGCGGCAGCAAAGCGTGGATAGGCATCGAGATCCGGCGCGGCGAAATCGACCATGCTCACCACCTGCCCCCCGGGAGTCGGCGAGAGCGGGCCGGGATAGAGGTTGGCGACCTGATCCGGTGGGAACAGCGTGAAGCGTCGCCGTCCGACTGCGCAGATAGCCGCGTTGTTCGACATGTCGTGGTGTGCGGACGCGACCGTGCGGTTGCCAATCCAGATGCTGGCGAGCGGCGGGTGGCGATCGAAGACGTCACCGTGCGGCACCAGATCGTTCTCGGCGCGGAAGCCGGGGAGATAGGTGTCGAGATCGGTGGAGCCGATATAATAAGCGGGTGCCCCGGCGTCGCCGAGATGACCGAGCACATGATTGAGGAATTCGCCCAGAGCGATCCGCTTTGCGGCGAAGTTCATCGCAGTCGCAGTCTCGTCATAATGGAAGCGTCCCCTGATCGCGGGATCGCCGACATAGCCGGTGACGGGACGGCCAGCGTCGAACCGGCGCAGATAGGCGGCAGCCTCTTGCGGCGACCTGCGTCCGGCCTGGACCAGCGGCCAGTCGGCGGCGAGCCCGCGCAGGATCACCGGCTCTTCTGTCGCTATCAACGCGTCCAAATCGAGGACACCGGAGTGATCGATCTCGCGGACGGGTCGCGATACCCGCAAGCTCTCAGTCATGAAGCTCTTTCCGCAGCTTCCGATCGATCAGGTGGCGAAGATTGCCGAGCGATGAGGCAATCCAGAACGCAGGACGCAAGAAGTCGTCGCGGTGGAGCCGTGCCAGGATATCGCCGTCCAGCGCAGCCAGCTTCCCCGCATCGACAGTGAAGCGATCGGGAATGTCATAACGACGCCCGTCGGCGAGATCGAGTTGCAGCGTGGCGGGTTCGAGCAGGCCGGCGGCGGCGAACGCGTCGAACATCGCCTTCTCGGTCTCCAGACCGACATAGATCCGCTGCAGCATCGCTGAGACGTGATCGAGCAACGGCGCGTTACCGCCGAGCTCGCGGAACACCGGCTCGCCGTTATCGACGATGCGCGGATGGTCCGGATCGACGTGGATCATAGGTTCGCCATCGGCACCCGAACCGATCGAGAAGGGACCGCGGGCCCGTGCCGCAGGAACGTACCGCGCGTCCCACTTCTCGCCGTCCAAGAACAGATTCTCATCCGGATCGAGCCCCAACAGGACGGTCGAGAATAGGACGCCGTGCTCGTCGCGACGCAGCAGGATCGCATAGTCGCGCTGCAGTTCCTCGAACTCGGCCGGGAAGACGCGCGTCTGGTTGATTGCATCGCCGTAGCGCGCGTGATGACCGACCGCGACACGCAGGTCGCGGTGGTCGATGTTGTTAAGAAGTACCGAGGCCATGAGATGATCCTAGACGAGGAAGGCCGCTGTCGTCAGCGGCCTTCTCGCCGCTTGGTCAGAAGCGGTATCGCGCTCCGACCAGATACCGTGCGGACCCTTCCGACAGGTACCAGATGTTGCTCTTGTCGCGGCCGTAGGAGCGCACGCCCTCCTCGGTGATGTTGATCGCTTCGAACCCTAGCGCAAAACGCGAGGTGAGGTCGAAGTTCACCGACAGGTCGAGCTGACCATAGGGCGCGGTGAACACCGGATTGCGATCGCCGCCGCGGTTTATGCCACTGAGGAACTTGTCGCGCCAATTGTACGACATGCGTGCCGAGATACCGTTCTTGTCGTATATCAGCGTGGCGTTGGCGGTATCCGACAGACCGACCAGCGCGAACGTGTTCACGCTCGGATCGGCCGCGATGTCGATGCCGATGTTGCCGCGGACCAGCGTATAGCTCGCTGCCACGCCGAAACCTGTATCCCCAAGGAAATACTGCCCGGCGAGTTCGACGCCGTAGATGTGCGCGTCCTGGTTGTTGATCGGCGTATTGACCGCAAAGTTGAATAGCGGATCCTGCCCGTTGGCGGTGATATCGTACTGGCCGAGGATCTGATCGACGAACCCCTGGTTCAACGCGCGGCTCTGCGTGTTGTAGTTTGCCGCGAACTGGGCGTTCGTCGTCGCGACGTTGCCCGCATTCTGCTGCAGCAGCGCCGTGTAGGTGAACAGGTTCACGTCGGTGATGTCAGCGTTGAACGTACCGGCGAGCTGCTCCCGCGCGGTACCCGAACGCGTCCCGGCGGTGCCCGAGGTGGGATCGCGCAGACCGAACAGATTGCGGTTGACCACCGTCTGGCCGATGAAGTTATGGACCTTCTTGTTGAAGAAGCCCGCCGACAGGAACACGTCCTTGCGCGGGTACCATTCGAGCGAGACGTCGATGTTGTCCGACGACAACGGATCGAGATCGGTGTTGTGCGCAGTGCCGGTCGCTATGCCACCGATCGCCGTCGGGCGGCCCGGACCGGCGACGTTGGTCGAGGCGAACAGGTCGCCGTAACCGGCACGCGAGATCGTCTTGCTGTACGAGGCGCGGGCGAAGAGGTTGTCGACGACCTCGAACTTGGCATCCACCGACGGCAGCCAGTTGCTGTAACCGCCACGCGACGACAGCGTCTGCCGATCGGCGGTGTTCAACACGAAGAAGTCGTTGTCCGCAGTCCACACGACCGCGGTCGGCACCGGCTGGAGCGAAACCGCACGCACTTTGGTGTTCTCGTAACGTACGCCGGCAACCAACTGCGCGTTGTGATCGAACAGTTTGCCGTTCCAGGATCCCTGGACATAGCCCGACCAGATGTTCTCGCGAACGCGGTTGTCGTCGTTCGCGTCGATGTTGTCGGCATGGTTCACGCCGTCATTCGTCACGCCGAGATAATAGTCGTGCAGCGTATTGTAGAGCTTCGTCGCATCCTGCGTACGGAATGCCACAAGCGTATTGGCGTCCGGATTTCCGTCGTTGTGCTCGAACTTGCACACGTTGCAGAATTGGAACACCTGACCGGGCGCAAGGCGCGCGATGTCGGGCGGCAGCGAGTTGCCCCAGTCACCCAAGACCTGGCGCGTGTTGTACTGCGTCTGACGTGTGTTCGTGGTGCGATAATCAGCACCTGCGTCGAGGCGGAGCTGATCGTTCAGTGCCCATCCGGCGTCGGCGCGCAATTCCTTGACCCGCTGCGTCTGATTGGACGCGAACTGACGCTGGACCGCGCTCGACAAATCGCCGAGATCGATCACGCCGTTGCCGTTGCCCTTGATGAAGGACTGGCCGTTGGGCGTGGTGCTGACCGAACCGTCGTTGATCGCGATCGTCTGCTGCGGGAAGCCATCCTTGCCCAGCGTCAGCGAATGCGCGGCGACGACCGGAGCGTTGAAGGCGACGGTGGTCGAGGTCTGGCCATTGGGATTGTCAGGCGAGCTGTCCGCCCGACCGATGTGACCGTCGATCGCCAGCGAGAAGCGATCGGTCGGCTTCCATTCGATATTGCCGCCGAAGTCGTACAGCTTGTTCTTTTGCGCGCGATACGCCTGTTCGAAGGCCTCGTCCTTCACGCCGTTGATCGTTTCCGACAGGAAGCTCGTCGTCGCGATGCCGTTGCTTGCGTCGTCGAACGTGACCACGCCGAACGGGCGGTTGAACCAGTTGGACTGGGTCGAGCGACGTTCCGACTGGCGCAACTGCGCATAGAGGCCGTCTGCAGTGAAGGTCAGCGTGTCGGTCGGACGGAATTGAATGACGCCCGACCCGTTGATGCGCTCGCGGCTCGCCTCGGAGAAGTGATAGCGCGAGTCGTTCGGCACGGAGACCAGGACGTTGCCGTTGGTCGGACGGTTGTTGATTACCGTCTGACCGTTGACGAAGCCGTTGCCGGGATTGAGGAAGTCGGTCAGCGACCGGATGTTCCAGTTGTCCGGCGCGACGCTGGAGAAGCTGAAGTTGCGCTTCTGGTAGCTGCCGAACAGCGACACGCCGAAGCGCTGGTTGGGATCGCTCCAGCTGGCGGTGCCCGACACCTCTGGCGTTACCCGCGCGCCGCAGTCGAAACAGTCAGACGAGCTGTTGTCGTAGCTGCCCTTGACGCCGAGCGAGCCGAGCAGACCCGTGTCCTTCGAGTCGAGCGGACGACGGCTGACAACGTTCACGGCCGCGCCGATGCCACCCGAGGGGATCGCAGCGCGGCCGGTCTTGTAGACCTCCAGCGTCTTCACGCCTTCGGAAGCGAGGTTGGAGAAGTCGAACGAACGGCCGAAGCCGCCGGCACCGTCGCCGCCCTGGTCACCGCCCACCGCGACGATGTTCGACGTGGCGAGCTGGCGGCCGTTGAGCGTGACGAGATTGTACTGCGCGCCGAAGCCGCGAACCGTGACTGTCGAGCCTTCGCCGTTGCGGCGATCGATCGACACGCCGGTGATGCGCTGCAGGGATTCCGCAAGATTAGTGTTGGCGAACTTGCCGATGTCCTCGGCGCTGATTGCATCAACGACGCCGAACGAGTCCCGCTTGATCGCGATCGACCGCTCGAGCGAGGCGCGAACGCCGGTCACGACGATCTCGTCGCCTGGGGCCTGATCGGGCATCGCGTTGGTCGCAGTCGCGCCGGTCTCAACCTGCGGAGCGCCTGGCGACGTATCGGCTTGTGGTGTGCCCTGTTGGGCCTGAACGGTCGGAGTCGGATCTGGAGCGGCCTGCGCATTCGCGAAGCCGGGCATCGTCAGCCCCGCCACCAACGCGAATACCGACGTCGAGCGCGCGAACGCTGACGGAATAGAACCCCTCATACTCATCCTCCCTGACCGGCATGTCCCTACCGGTGTATGATTTTGGCGGTGTAACCCCGCGTTGCTCAACCGTGCTTCCGTCCGACATCGATGTCAATCGGCGCGTGACATCGACGTCATACATGGGCGGATTTGTTTCAAGGTGTGTCAAAAGCAGCACGGCCAGACGCAAGGCGCCGGTCAGTCAGAATGACCGTCCCTGCGCCGATCGTCGTCTGTGCGTCCGTTGCGAGTTTGAGCGCATACGCGCCGCCCTTCACGCGCCAGCCGGCGGCTTCCCACCGCGCCAACGCTCGTGGGTCAGCGGTGATCGTCACGTTTCTGGTCTCGCCAGCCGCCAGTGTCTGACGTGACCAGCCGACCAACCGAGGCGCTCCGCCGTCCGGCGACGTTGCGTACAGTTGAGGTACGGCGGTGCCGGTACGTGCAGTCTGATTGGTGACGGTGAACGTCACACTGGCATTGGTCCCGCCCGAAAACCGTGGGTTGCCGATCTTCGTGCTCGCATAGCTCAGTCCGAAGCCGAACGGGAACAGCGGCGTGTCCTTGCGGGTGGCATACCATCGATAGCCGACGTTCGCCCCCTCCTGATAGGTGACGGGATAGGCCGGAAGCAGGCTGGCATCTCCGGCACCGGCATTGGCCGAGGCATCGTTGCTGGTCGCGCCAGTCGGCGAAGTCACCGGCCGAGGACGGGGGAGCTGCTCGATCGTCCGGGGGAAGCTGATCGGCAGACGGCCCGATGCATCGACCTCGCCGAACAACACGCGCGCGATCGCCTTACCGCCACGCTGCCCAGGATACCAGGCTTCGACGATAGCCGGTACCCGCGCGGCCCACGGCATCAGCACCGGTCCACCGGTCTCCAGCACGACGATCGTGCGTCGGTTGGCGGCGGCGACCGCGTCGATCATCGCATCCTGATTATCAGGAAGCGACAGGGATGGCGCATCCTGCGCTTCGGTCTGCCAATGCGTTGCAAACACGATTGCGAGGTCGGCGGTGCGGGCCGCCTTGGCGGCGGCGGCCGGGTCGGTGCCGTCGACGAACGTCACCTGCGCGTTCGGCGCCAGGGCCTTGATGGCGCGCAGCGGCGATGACGAATGATAGGTAACCCGTGCGAAAGACGCTGCCGCGCCGGTCTTGAGCGGGATCTCGATCGGCACGCCGCCGACCGAGCGAACCTGGGACGAGCCGCCCCCGGACAGCACGCCGACGTCGGCATGGCCGCCGATGACCACGATCGACCGTACCGTCTTTGCCAGCGGCAAAAGACCGTTCTCATTCCTGAGCAGGACGATCCCGGCCTCGGCGGCACGCTGTGCAATCTCTGCGTTCGCGGCATAGTCGATCGGCTGTGCGGAAGTGGGCGTGGGATTGTCATAGAGGCCGCTGGCGATGACCCCGGTCAGGATGCTGCGTACCATGTCGTCGAGCCGTGCCGTCGAGACCTGCCCGGCAGCGATGGCATCCGCAAGCGGCGTGCCGAAGTAGACTTTGGCATCCAGTTCCTGGCCTGACTCCTGATCGAGCCCGGCGTTGGCTGCCTTCTCCGTTGAGTGTACGGCACCCCAGTCGGACATGACGAACCCTGGATATTTCCAGTCCCTGCGCAGGACGTCGGTCAACAGAAACTTGTTCTCGCAAGCATAGTCACCGTCGATGCGATTATACGCGCACATCACTGATCCCGGCTTCCCATCCGCGATCGCGATCTCAAACGCCAGCAGGTCGCTTTCTCGTAATGCCGTCGGATCGATCCGCGCGTCGAGAACCGCTCGCCCGGTCTCTTGGCTGTTCAGGACGAAATGCTTGATCGTCGAGACGATATGGTTTGACTGGACGCCTTGGATCGACGCCGCGCCCATGACGCCTGTGAGCAGCGGATCTTCGCCAAGATACTCGAAGTTTCGCCCGTTCCACGCATCACGCGTCAGGTTTACGCCGCCCGCAAGCAATACGTTGAATGTCTTCGCCCGCGCTTCGCTGCCGATCATCGCGCCCCCGGCATAGGCGATGGCGGGATCGAAACTCGCGGCGGTGGCAAGGCTCGCGGGAAGCGCAGTGGCCACATCTCCCTTGCGCTGCTCGACCTGATTGGCAACGCCCAGCGACGCATCGCTTTCGCGCAACGTAGGTATGCCCAGACGAGGGACTCCGGGCACGTAACCGGCGGACGGAATCATGTCGGACGTCATCGGCTTTGCCATCGGCGGAAATATGCCGTGAACATACCGCAGCTTTTCAGCCTTGGTCATCGCCTTCACGAGAGCGTCGGCTCGAACCGCCGCGGTCCTCGTCGTATCCCGCCAGATCTCGGACGTGCGTGTACCTGTTCCGCCGCCCGCCTTCGACGCCGACGTCTGCGCAGGCGCCACTCCCGGCAGAGTCTGCGCCGACAGCGCCATCGGCGCGACGCTCAGCAGCGCGCATGCGATGCGCGGAAATCCCGTGCTCATCGTAGATATCCTCCCATGCCGCATTTTCCCGAGCGGCTTGGCAGCGTGATCGCCAACTCCGACATCGATGTCAATGCGAAGCATGATGCCGTCGTCATACATTGCGCAGCAGCGCCGCCTTGCTAGGATGAGGCGTGAACACGAGCAGCATGCCCCTTGCGCCCGCTACCGGCGAACAGCGCGCAACTCTGCTGTTCCAGCTTTGTATAGGCGTCTATTTTCTCGGTGGATTCCTTAACTCGCTTGTCGGATTGCTGGTGCCCCGGTTGCGGATGATCGAAGGGCTGAACCACACGCGCTCGCTGCTGGTGCAGTTCGCGTTCCATTCGAGCTATCTCCTCTTCGCCGTACCGATCACCGTGCTGGTGGTGAAGTTCGGCTACATGCGAAGCATCGCGGCGGGGCTAGCCGTCATCGCGCTCGGTTGCGGCCTGCTGGCCGCATCGCTCGGGTCGCTTGGATACACGACGGTTCTACTCGCGCTCCTAGCCGTCGCCGGTGGTGTCACCTTCCTGCAGATCGCCGCCAACATAGTCGTCCCGGTTGTCGAACCAGCACGCCGCGCCGTTTCGCGATTGACCTTGCTGCAGGGCTTCAACTCGCTTGGTACCGTGCTCGCGTCTTTGGCAGGATCCACACTGCTTCTCGGGACGGGTCGGCAACGATCCGGCGATCTGGCAGACCACATACGGGTTGTTCTGCCGTTCCTTGCGGTTGCGCTGGTTGCACTTGTGCTTGCCGCAGCCTTTATCAGCCGACGCGACCTGTTGCGCGCGTCCTCAACGCCGCGTTGCGTGCCGCTCTCCGGCATCGTCGGCGTGCTGTCGAATCGACGGTTGCTGGCAGGTGGCGGCGCGATGTTCGCCTATGTCGGCGCCGAGGTCACGATCGGCACACTGCTCGTGGAATACCTGTCCATGCACGACATCCTGGACGTCTCGCCGGTCGCGGCGGGGCAACTCGTAGGTCTGTACTGGACAGGTGCGTTGGTCGGTCGACTGGTAGGCGCGCGCTACCTCACCCGCTATCGTGCGCCGACGATGCTGCTCGGTTGCGCGATCGTCGCCGTCGGGCTTGTTGCGGTGGCGATCGGTTTGCAGGGGCCGGTGGCCGCCGCGGCGCTGCTCGCAGTCGGGCTGTGCAACGCTATCATGTATCCAACGATCTTCGCGCTTTCGCTGCCCGATGATCATTCCACCGCCACCTATGCCTCGATGCTTTTGTGCATGGTCGTCGTCGGCGGCGCCATCATCCCGTTGCTGACCGGCGTCCTCGCGGACGCGGCCGGCTTGACGATGTCATTCATGCTCCCAGGCGCCTGCTACATCGTCATCGCGGCGTTCGCGTGGTGGCGGCATCGAACATGGGATTTATAGCACGATGATGCCGCCGGTCACCATCAAGGATGTCGCGCGCGCTGCAGGCGTGTCACCGAAGACTGTTTCTCGGGTGATGAACGCGGAGGCGCATGTTCGGCCAGCGGTGCGGGACCATGTCCTGCGGGTCGTCGCGGAACTGGGTTATCGCCCGAACGCCTACGCCCGCAGCCTGTCTAGTTCGCGGTCCTACCTCATCGGATTGTTCTTCGACGATCCGGCATCGGGGTACGCCGCGGAGGTACAGCTGGGCGCGATGGCCCGCTGCCGCCATCACGGCTATCATCTTGTGGTCGAACGGATCGACCGCGACGGGCTCGAGCCGCTCGACGAGGTATCGAGAACGTTGCAGGCATTGCAGCTCGCCGGGGTCATTCTAACGCCGCCGATTTGCGACTGGTCCGATCTCACCGACCTGCTCGATCAACGCGGCATCCCTGTCGTGAAACTGAATTCATCACGAACCGGCTCGTCGGCCGCGGTGATTCATATCGACGACTATCAGGCTGCCCGCGATATGACCGATCACCTCATCACGCTGGGGCATCGCGACATTGCGTTCGTTCAGGGAATCGTATCGCACGATGCGGCTGGCAAACGACTAGCGGGCTTTTGCGACGCGATGAGTTGCGCGGGGATCGGCATCAGGGAAGCTTGGGTTCAAGCCGGCGACTTCAGCTTCAGGTCGGGTATGGCGGCCGGCGACGCGATTCTGTCGACCAACGATCGTCCCAGCGCCGTGTTCGCCGCCAACGACGAGATGGCTCTGGGTGTTCTGGTCAGCGCCGCGCGCAGGAACATTGCCGTACCCGGGGCCCTGTCCGTCGTGGGCTTCGACGATGCGCCTATTTCTCGCATGGCGTGGCCTCAACTGACGACCATTCGTCAACCCAATGCCCTTCTTGCAAGTGTGGCCATCGATATCCTGGCCGACCCCTTGTATCAACAGGTCGGCGACCGGCCCGCACGATCGATTCAGGTACCATATACTTTTATCGGGCGTTCAAGTTCGGGACCGGCTTAACGTACGAAACCAGGCTAGCCGAAAGCAGCTCCAATATTTAGGTGCTTGGCATCGGCGACCAACCTTATGGTTACAGTGTGTCGCTCATGAGCCATGATCTGAAGCATCAAGACCCATACCCGGACGTTCGCGCTCCGTTCGCCGCTCCCCAACTTCAGACACTCATTCATCTCTGTGCGGGTGTCCCCTCGCCATGAGGATCGGTGCAGCATAAGACTGCGTGATGCGGATCGCGATCATCGACACAAGCACGACGCGTGCTGCGATCATTTCGGAAGGCCTGCGTGAGGCCGGCCTCGACGATATCGTCGTTATCGACGGCATGCTCGGGATGGTTGCGGCGTTGGAGAAGGCAGCGCCCGAAGTGGTGCTGATCAACCTCGAGAATCCAAGCCGCGACGTGCTCGAGGAGTTCTTTGCCGTATCGCGCGCCCTCGCCCGACCAATTGCGATGTTCGTCGATCAAAGTGACGCAGAGTCCACGAACGCGGCGGTTGATGCAGGCGTCTCTGCCTATATCGTCGACGGGCTCGCCAAGCAGCGGATCAAGCCGGTCATCGACCTCGCGATCCGCCGGTTCCAAGCGTTCGCGCGATTGCAGGCGGAACTGCACGAAGCTCGCAGCGCACTCGCCGATCGCACCACCGTCGACCGCGCCAAGGCGATCCTGATGAAGCGCCGCGGCATCGACGAACCGACCGCGTACGGCCTGCTCCGCGCGCAGGCGATGCGATCCAACCGGCGGATCGCCGAGATCGCCGACGCGATCATCACCAGCGACGCGCTCATGGGAGATTTGTGATGGCGCTCGACCGGGTTCGCATCGGTTTCCTCCCGCTCGTCGATGCGGCGCTGCCGATCCTCGCGCGCGAACGTGGGTTCGCCGAGGCCGAGGGGCTGGAGATCGAACTCGTCCGCGACATGACTTGGGCGACTGTGCGCGATCGGCTGCTGTACGGCCATACCGATGCCGCGCACATGGTCGCACCACTGGCGATCGCGACGGCACTGGGGCGTGGACGACCGGCAGTGCCGATGGCGGTACCGTTCGTGCTGGGGCTCAACGGCAATGCGATCACGCTGTCGTTGCCGCTCGCGGCGCAGGTGATGGACGGCGACGCGCTTGGCGATCCGGTGGTGCTCGGTGCGCGACTGAAGGCGGTCGCAATCGCGCGCGCCGCGGCGGGACGGCGGCTGCGGTTCGGCGTGGTGCATCGCTATTCGAGTCATAATTACATGCTGCGCTACTGGCTCGCGGCTGTCGGCATCCGCCCGGATACCGACGTCGAGATCGTCACGACCAGCCCGACCTTCGCCGCCGATGCGCTGGCGGCGGGCGAAGTCGACGGCATCTGCGTCGGCGAGCCCTGGAACGGCGTCGCGGTCGATCGCGGGGTCGGGCGGATCGCGCTGGTAACGGCACAGGTCTGGCAGCGTGGGGTCGAAAAGGTGCTGGCGATGCGTGCCGCCACGCTGGCCGAGTGTGGCGACGTCGTCCACCGGCTGATCCGCGCATTGCACGCTGCGGCTGCGCAGTTCATCGATCCGGATACGCTTGAGGAGAATGCGGCGATACTGTCTCGTCGAGAGTATCTCGATGCCCCGGTCGATGCAGTGGCGCGGGCGATCGGCGACCGAGTGCGGCTGGTGAAGGACGCGCTGCCAATCCACGTGCCCGACTTTATGTTCCAGTACCGCGAAGCGGCGAACTTCCCTTGGCGCAGTCAGGCGGCATGGCTGTATTCGCAGATGGTGCGGTGGGACGGCACGCCGTTCTCGGCTGAGGATGCGGACGTCGCGCAAGGTGTGTTTCGTCCTGACGCGTATCGCGCGGCGCTGATTGGCTCAGGCGCGCCGTTGCCGAATGCGAGTTCGAAGCTGGAGGGGGCGATCGGCGCGGACAGCATTGGCGCGGGATCGACACAGGGGCGGTTGATCCTTGGGCGCGATGCGTTCTTCGATCGGCGAGCGTTCGATCCCGACGATATCGAGGGGTATCTGGCCAGCTTGCCTTGAACTCTCCTCTCCCCCCCTGGAAGGGGGCGGTTGGGGGTGGATCGGCTGGCTTGAGCCCCTTCGGTTCGGACATGCGGAAGCCGACCCACCCCCTGCCCCTCCCTGGAGGGGTGATCCCGGAGTCAATTGCCCCGCCAAGCCCCAATCTGCTGCATATGCGAAATGACGCTTGCGCGATGGGGCCTCTTCGTTCATCTTCGCATTGTCCGGCAAGGGAGTCGGACACGAAATTATCGCGAGACCGGTTCCAACGAGGGGACCTGACCGCGTAGGGCGATCCACCGATCGTCCACAGGCAACGAAGCCGCTCCGATGCGTCCACAAGGTCGCCGTCGGGGCGGCTTTTTCTTTGTCCATCGCAGATGGGGGAAATCATGCTGTTCGCATCACCGGGAATCGACACCGCCGCGCCGAAAGCCACACGGATCGACCTGTTCAGCGCCGCCACGCCGCAGATGCGCGCGTTCCACGTCACGTGGCTGGCGTTCTTCGTGTGCTTCTTCGCATGGTTCGCCGCCGCGCCGTTGATGCCGCTGATCAAGACCGAGTTCGGCCTCAGCAAGGACCAGATCGCCAACATCAACATCGCCGCGGTCGCGGTGACGATTCTGGTTCGGCTGGTGGTCGGGCCGCTCTGCGACCGGTTCGGTCCGCGACGTGCGTATACATGGCTGCTGCTGCTCGGTGCGATCCCCGTGTTCGGGCTGGCGTTCGCGCAGACCTACGAGACGTTCCTGTTCTTCCGACTCGCGATCGGTGCGATCGGCGCGTCGTTCGTCATTACGCAATATCATACGAGCGTGATGTTCGCGCCCAACGTCGTCGGCACCGCCAACGCGACCGTCGGGGGCTGGGGCAATGCCGGCGGCGGCGCGGCGCAGAGCCTGATGCCGCTGGTCGTCGCGGCGCTGATTGGGCTCGGGGTGGAGCACGCGTTCGGATGGCGCGCGGCGATGTTCGTGCCGGGCGTCGCTATGCTCGCGATGGCGTTCGTCTATGCGCGCTACACGCAGGACACGCTGCAGGGCGACATCGTCGACCTCCGCGCCGCGGGCATCGAACTCGATGGCGGCAAGGCGACGGGCATGGCGATCTTCCGCCGCGCCGCCGCCAATTACCGCACCTGGATGCTCGCCGCGACGTACGGCGCCTGCTTCGGCGTCGAGATCTTCATCCATAACATCGCCGCCAGCTATTACGTCGACCGGTTCGGCCTTTCGTTGACCAACGCAGGCCTCGCCGCCGGGATCTTCGGCGGTCTAGCCCTGTTCGCCCGCGCGCTCGGCGGGATCGCGAGCGACCGGATCGCGCTCAGCAAAGGGCTCGACGGCCGCGCGCTGCTGCTGTTCGCGCTGATGCTCGGCGAAGGCGTCGGGCTGGTGCTGTTCGGTCATGCCGGCAGCGTGACGCTCGCGATACTGGCGATGACGATGTTCGGGCTGTTCACGCACATGGCGTGCGGCGCGACCTATGCGCTGGTGCCGTTCATCGACCGCAAGGCGCTGGGCGGTGTCGCCGGGCTGATCGGCGCGGGCGGCAATATCGGCGCGGTCGCGGCGGGGTTCCTCAACAAAGCGTCGGCCACCCCGCAGCAATGTCTCATCGTGCTCGGCTACGTCGTCGCAGGCACCGCGGTCTGCGCGCTCGCCGTCCGCTTCTCCGCCACGCACAAATCGAACGAGCGCGCGCTGCTCGACGCGGCGCTCGACGCACGCCGCACCAGCGACCGCTCGGTCAACGGCGCGCTCCCCGCATGACCCTCCCTTCCCCGGCTCCAACCCGACTGGATGATCTGATGGAACACCAAACCCCCTTCCCCGACACCCCCTTTTCCAAGCGGCGCGAGCATCTCGTCGTGATCGGCAACGGCATGGCCGGCTGTCGCGCGGTCGAGGAGCTGATCGCGCGCGACCCGACCCGCTACCGCGTGACGATCTTCGGTGCCGAGCCGCACGTGAACTACAACCGCATCATGCTGTCGCCGGTGCTGGCGGGCGAGAAGACGTTCGAGCAGATCGTCATCAATGACCACGCCTGGTACGCGACCAACACCATAGAGCTGGTGACGAGCGATCCGGTGCACGCGATCGACCGCACCGCCAAGACCGTCACCGCACGGTCGGGGCTGACGGTGTCGTACGACAGGCTGCTGATCGCGACCGGCTCCGATCCGTTCATCATCCCCGTCCCCGGCAAGGACCTGCCCGGCGTGATCTCGTTCCGCGACATGGCGGACGTCGACCACATGCTGGAGGCTGCGGGCAAGGGTGGAGCGGCGGTCGTCATCGGCGGCGGGCTGCTCGGGCTGGAGGCCGCACACGGGCTCACGCTGCGCGGGATGAAGGTCACGGTAATCCACCTGATGCCGACGCTGATGGAGCGGCAGCTCGACGAGGCGGCGGGGTGGTTGCTCAAGTCGGCGCTGGAATCGCGCGGTCAGGTCATTCTCACCGAGGCGAACACCGCCGAGATCGTCGGCGATACCCACGTCGAGGGCGTGCTGCTGAAAGACGGCACGCTGATCCCCGCCAGCCTCGTCGTCATGGCGGTCGGTATCCGCCCCTCCGTCGCCCTCGCGCGCGACGCCGGGCTGGAGATCGGCCGCGGGATCAAGGTCGACGACCACATGGTCACCAGCGACCCGTCGATCCTGGCGGTCGGCGAATGCGTCGAGCATGACGGCAACGTCTACGGCCTCGTCGCGCCGCTGTGGGACATGTGCCGCGCGCTCGCCGATGGATTGACCGACAGTCACAGCGGCTATCGCGGATCGGTGACCTCGACCAAGCTGAAGGTCGCCGGGCTCGACGTGTTCTCGGCGGGCGATTTCTCCGGCGGTGCAGGCGCGGAGGACATCGTCCTGCGCGATGCGTCGCGCGGCATCTACAAGCGCGTCGTGGTCAAGGACGACCGGATCGTCGGCGCGGTGCTGTACGGCGACACGACCGATGGCGGCTGGTATTTCGACCTGCTCAAGCGGGCGGAAGACATCGCGCCGATCCGCGACATGCTGATCTTCGGCCAGTCGTTCGCCTCGGGAGGAGGCACCGCGGACCCTAAGGCGGCCGTTGCGGCGCTCCCCGACGATGCGGAGATCTGCGGCTGCAACGGCGTCACCAAGGGCAAGGTCGTGGCGTGCATCGGCGCCGGCAACGCGACGCTCGACGCGGTCCGTGCGACCTGCAAGGCGTCGGCGTCGTGCGGATCGTGTACCGGGCTGGTCGAGACGCTGCTCGCAGTTACCTTGGGTGACGAATATTCGGGCGAACGTTCGGTGAAGACGATGTGCAAATGCACCAGCTTCGGCCACGACGACGTCCGCCGCGAGATCGTCGCGCAGGGCATGCGCTCGATCCCCGAAGTCATGCAGAAGATGAGCTGGTCGACGCCGGACGGGTGTTCGTCGTGCCGGCCTGCGCTCAATTACTATCTGCTCTGCGCGTTGCCGGGCGACTACAAGGACGACCAGCAGAGCCGCTACGTCAACGAGCGCGTGCATGCCAACATCCAGAAAGACGGCACCTATTCGGTCGTGCCGCGGATGTGGGGTGGGCTCACCAACCCGCGCGAGTTGCGCGCGATCGCCGACGTCGTCGAGAAATACGACGCGCCGATGGTCAAGGTGACGGGCGGCCAGCGGCTCGACATCTTCGGGATCAAGAAGGAGGATCTGCCAGCGGTTTGGGCGGATCTGAACGCCGCGGGGATGGTCAGCGGGCATGCGTACGGCAAGTCGCTGCGGACCGTGAAGACGTGCGTCGGGTCGGACTGGTGCCGGTTCGGAACGCAGGATTCAACCGGGCTTGGCGTGAAGGTCGAGCGGATGACCTGGGGCAGTTGGATGCCGCACAAGTTCAAGATCGCGGTCAGCGGCTGCCCGCGCAACTGCGCCGAGGCGACGATCAAGGATTTCGGCGTGGTGTGCGTCGACAGCGGCTACGAGCTGTCGGTCGGCGGCAATGGCGGGATCAAGGTCCGCGCGACCGACTTCTTGTGCAAGGTCGCGACCGAGGACGAGGCGATGCATTACTGCGCCGCGTTCATCCAGTTGTACCGCGAGGAAGCGCGCTATCTGGAACGCACCGCGCCGTGGATCGAGCGCATCGGCGTCGCGTATATTCGCGAACGGATCGCCGACGATCCGGAGGGCCGCGATGCGCTGGCGGCACGGTTCCTGTTCTCGCAGCAGTTCACGCAGGACAATCCGTGGGCGGCGCGCGCGGCGGGTGAGCATCGCGAGCAGCATGCGCCGATGGCGCGCTTCACGCCCATCGATCAGACGAGGGAAATGGCATGATCGGCGAATGGCTCGATATCGGCTGGGTCGACGAGATCCCGGTCCGCGGCAGCCGTACGGTGCAGGTCACCGGCGGCGACGACATCGCGGTCTTCCGCACCGGCGACGGCAAGGTCTTCGCGCTCGCCGATCGCTGTCCGCACAAGGGTGGGCGGCTGTCGCAGGGCATCGTGCACGGCGGCGCGGTGGCGTGCCCGCTGCACAACTGGCGGATCGCGCTGGATACGGGCGAGGCGCTGGGCGAGGACAAGGGGTGTACGCCGGTGATCCCAGTGAAGGTGTCGGGGGGCCGGGTTTTGCTCTGCCGCACCTCAACCATTAAAGCCGCCGCATGAGCGCGCCACTGCTCCCCCTCCCCTCCGGGGAGAGGGCCGGGGTGAGGGTTTGGGGCGTGTGCTGGCCTTCCCAACTACCCCTCACCCAACCCTCTCCCCAAGGGGGAGAGGGCTAATGGCCTCCGTTCGCACGACGTGCGCGTATTGCGGTGTCGGCTGCGGTATCCTCGCGACCCCGACCGGGGAGCGGTCCGTCACGATCAAGGGCGACCCTGACCACCCCGCCAATTCCGGCAAGCTCTGCTCGAAGGGTACGCATCTCGGCGAAACGATCGGACTCGAAGGCCGCCTGCTGACCCCCATGATCGGCCAGCGTCGCGCATCCTGGGACAAGGCGCTCGACCTCGTCGCGAAACGCTTCCGCGACACGATCGCACAGCACGGCCCGAACAGCGTCGCGTTCTATGTCTCCGGACAACTGCTCACCGAGGACTATTACGTCGCCAACAAGCTGATGAAGGGCTTCATCGGCTCGGCCAACATCGACACCAATTCGCGGCTTTGCATGGCGAGCGCAGTCGCGGGCCACATGCGCGCGTTCGGCGAGGACATCGTGCCCGCGAGCTACGACGATCTCGACGCCGCCGACCTGATCGTGCTGGTCGGGTCGAACACCGCCTGGTGCCATCCGATCGTCTATCAACGCATCCGCGCGCGCTGCGACGCCGGCGCCAAGCTCGTCGTGATCGACCCGCGCCGGACCGAGACCGCGGACGAGGCGGACCTTCATCTTGCAATCCGCCCCGGCACCGACGTCGCGCTGATGAACGGCCTGCTCGCGTGGTGTCGCGACGCGGGCGTGGTCGACTACGACTATCTCGCCGCGCATGTCGCGACGCCCGATGCGTTCTGGGACCAGTTCGACGAGGGCAGCGACCTGTGGTCGGTCGCGCGCATCTGCGACGTTCCGCCGCAGGATCTCAGGCGCTTCTTCGAACTGTTCGCCGCGACGCCGAAGACGGTGACGATGTTCAGCCAGGGTGTGAACCAGTCGCTGTCGGGCACCGATCAGGTCAACGCGATCACCAACCTGCACCTCGCCACCGGCCGCATCGGCAAGCAGGGTGCAGCCCCCTTCTCGATCACCGGCCAGCCCAATGCGATGGGCGGGCGCGAGGTCGGCGGGCTCGCGTCGAGCCTCGCCGCGCACATGGATTTCGCGCCCGAGAACGTCGCCCGCGTCGGCCGGTTCTGGGCCGCGCCCAACATGGCGACCAAGCCGGGGCTGAAGGCGGTCGACCTGTTCCGCGAACTCGGCAACGGCCGGATCAAGGCGCTGTGGGTGATGGCGACCAACCCCGCGGTATCGATGCCCGACGCCGGCCGCGTGCGCGAGGCTCTGGCGGCATGCCCATTCGTCGTCGTCTCCGACGTGATCGAGACGACCGACACATCGGTCCACGCGCACGTCCGCCTGCCCGCCGCGGCATGGGGCGAGAAGGACGGCACCGTCACCAATTCGGACCGCACGATCAGCCGCCAGCGCGCGTTCATGGCCGCGCCCGGCGACGCAAAACCGGATTGGTGGATCATCTCCGAAGTCGGGCGGCGGATGGGCTGGAAGACGGCATTCTCCTACGACCGCCCCGCCGAGATCTGGCGCGAGCATTGCCGGCTGTCGTCCTATGAGAATAACGGCACGCGGCTGTTCGCGCTTCCCGGTCATACCGCCAAGGGCAATGCGGAATACGGTGCGATGATGCCGTTCCGTTGGGGCGGCGCACCCTTCGCGGACGGCCGGTTCTCGACTCCCAATGGCCGTGCCCGCCTCGTGCCAGTGGCGCAAAAGCCGGTTGCCGCACCACTCGCCCGATGGCCGATGACACTCAATACCGGGCGCTACCGCGACCAGTGGCATACGATGACCCGTACCGGCCTGTCGCCCAAACTCGCGCGCCACCGCGAGGAGCCGCTGGTCGAGATTCACCCCCACGACGCGGTACGGCTGGGGATCGTGGATGGCGGCCTTGCGCGCGTACTCACGCCGCAGGGCGACAGCCTCTTCCGCGCGAGCGTCGTCGCGACGCAGCGGATCGGCGAGCTGTTCGTACCGATCCACTGGACAGACCGCACCGCGACCGGCGGCCGTGCCGGGCTGCTGCCTCGCCCGCTAGCCGACCCTGTCTCGGGTCAGCCGGGCTTCAAATCCACGCCCGTTCGGATCGAGCCCGTCGCGACTGAATGGCGCGGCTTCGTCGTGGTCCGCGACGAACTGGCGACGCGCCCCGATTGCCTGTGGGCGACGCGCGTCGCGGTACCGGGTGGAACGGCGTGGGACATGGCGGGCAACGGCGACGCCGCCGCACTCGACGCGTTGCTGCCGAAGGGCCAGCGGATCGAGGCGGTCGATGCGGCTCGGGGCTCCCGCCGGATCGCGATATTGGAGGGCGGCAAGCTCGCCGCAGTGCTGTTCGTGACCCGGGACGGTGCACTTCCGCCCCGCGACTGGCTCGTCGCGCAACTGAGCGAGGCCATCGCCGCGCCCACCCTGCTCGCCGGCCGCGCGCCGGGCATGCAGGTCGACCGTGGCCCGATCGTCTGCGCGTGCTTCGACGTCGGGCTGAAGACCATCCTCGCCGCGATCGCCGACCAGCATCTCGCCGACGTTCCCGCGATCGGTGCGGCACTTAAAGCCGGCACCAATTGTGGATCCTGCCGCCCTGCCCTCGCCAAACTCCTCGTCACGCAAGGATCAGCAAATGTCGCATGATTTCCCGCCCGGTTCGGTCTGGCTGGTCGGTGCCGGCCCCGGCGATCCCGACCTTCTCACGCGGAAAGCCGAGCGGCTGATCGCGGCGGCCGACATCGTGTTCTACGACGCGCTGGTCGGCCCGGGCGTCCTTGCGCTCATCCCCGCCCGCACCGAAGTCGTGAGTGTCGGCAAGCGATCGGGGCGACATTCGAAGGATCAGGTCTCGATCAACGTCTTGCTCGCCAGGGCAGCGCGCGCGGGCAAGCGCGTCGTCCGGCTCAAGGGCGGAGATCCGTCGATCTTCGGCCGCTCGACCGAAGAGCTCGACCACCTCGCCGCCAACGGCATCACGGTGCGGATCTGCCCCGGCATCACCGCCGCCAGCGCCGCTGCGGCGTCGGGTGGCGCGTCGCTGACGCTGCGCGGCCTCGCACGAAAGCTGACGTTCGTCACGGCACACGCCCGCGCCGGCGAAGCGCTCGATCTTGACTGGACCGCGCTCGCCGCGTCCGATGCCACGCTCGCAATCTACATGGGCCGCGCCGCCGCCGCCGAAGTCTCGCGCAATCTGATCGCCGCCGGTCGCGCGCCCGACACGCCGGTGATGGTCGCGGTCAACGTTTCGCTTCCGACCGAACGCATCATTCGAGGTCGATTGTCTGCGCTCGCCTTCCTGGTCGAAACGATAAGCGATTGCGATCCATCTCTGCTGCTGATCGGCGAAGCCGTCGCTGCGGCACCCAACGAAGGCACGGGGTATTCCGGATTGCTATCGACAGTGGCAGCTCGTGTGAATCAGATGTTGCCCGAGGGCAGTTTGCACTGAGAACTGACGATCTCTCTTGACGACTGGGACTTCCGGAATTGGGGGATCTACCACGAGCCGGCGTAGTACTCTGCTGCCTGCTCGGCAGGTGGTTGGGGTATGCGCTCCCGGTGGATTGGGTAGCACTGACCCATAATCGGACGCTCACGCCCCTTCCCCCTCCCAACTTCGGACGCTGGTTAATCTTCGCGACGAACCGATTGTGAAGGCGGCAATCCGGTCGCGAATGTCGTGATGGGAGAGGAAAGCGGTCCGGCTGCTTTCGAGGATTTCCACGTCAGCACGCGCCACAGCGTGGCGTGAAGACGTAGGCGCGCAAATTGCCGATATGCGCGTGATTGTAGACCGTCGGCCCAAGGGAATAGATGCCAACATTGCCCGGATCGATCGGTACGAAGCGCTCTCTTTGGCGGGAGAGGCTGTTGTAGAGCGTAAGGGGAGCACGGGTCATGCCGCGAGCCTTACCCGGGCGCGGGGCAAAGGGGCGAGAGAGCGCTACTCACGCGAACCGACGCGGCATATCGTTCCGGCGCCGGACCGTGCGAGAGGCGAAGCCGCCGCGCACGATCCCGCAACCGTGCTGCCGTGTCAGTCTAGCTTCTTTTACCCAAGCCTACGCCGGTGATGTGCGCCGTGCCGTCGTCGACTGCTAGGGTGAAGCCATATTCTCTGCCACCCGGACCGAAAAACCCGCCGCTCAGCTTGCCGGTCGCCCCGCTTGCGGTCGTCACGACGCCCTGGAACCGCGTCGTTCCGGGTATCAGCGTGGCCGTGAAATTCACGGTATAGGTCTTATCGCCCACCCCGGTCAGGGTCCCCTTCAGCACGCCGCTCGCGAGGTCGAAGGTGACGGTGGTGATGGTCCGGGCGTCGGTCGAGTCTTCCGGATTGTCGGAGCCGGTCGTCAGAATGCTGAGCGAAACCAATGAGCCGTAGCTGCCCGACGACAGCTCACTCAACGATATCGTCGGTGTACCGCCGACCAGGATCAGACCGGACGTATCCGCAGCAGGCGGTACCGGGTCCAGATTGACCGCGTACACCGCGGTCACCGTATAGGCGAGGGCGAGACTGGACGGAATGCAGCCAAATCCGAAAAGATTGGCGCCTGCGCTATAGGCGATACCTTCGTCACCGGGTTCCGGGATATTGCGCTGCGCCCCTGTGAATGAGGCGATTGTCGCGCCGTTGCGTACCAAACTCACGTTGCGGGTCGCGGCGTCGAGCTGGAAGGACGAGTTCGTTCCTAGATCTACGAGTGCAGCCGACGCGGACGCATACCGATAGGTGCTGGGCGAGGGGAACGTGGGTTTCGCCTGCACCTCGGCGCCAAACAGCAGGCTCACCGCCTGGCTGCGCGTGAAATCGCAAGGGGAGACATAAGAAGCCGGCGTCGGCGTAGGGGTCGGCGCGGGCGTTGGAGCCGGCGTCGGTGCTGGCGTCGGCGTCGGCGTGGCACCGGGGACCGTCGTGATTGGCGGCGTCGTAGCCGAACCGTCGTCGCTACCGCAGCCGGACGTCAGGACGATCAGGCTGCACGCGGCAACCCCAGACAACAGCTTACGCATTACGCTAACCCCCGAACACCGAGACTAATTCAAGATTTTTACAAAAATATAATTCGATAATTCATCGCGGCGGTCAACGTGGTCTTTCAAGATACATCGAAATGCGATCAATATTATTCCCTGCAATCAGGATGATGCGCGCCACCATCGCCAATAACGTTCGGGACTGGCCGCGTGCCAGCCCCGAAAGAAAAAGGGTAGCATAACGCGCCCTGCCCTACGGCTTCCGGCCAGACCCAATAGCGGCCGCTCGGCGCCGGCTTCGCGGTCCCCAACTCCGGACAGTTATTCATATTGCCTCACCGGCAAAACTGCGCGCGCAATTATCCTTGGGCGTAAATCTAAGACCTCGTTGGAGCAAGAGAGTGGCACACCGCGCCCTCATCGCGCAGCGAGTAGCGCAGTCAGCCCATCCCGATGACCGGGGACGCGTGTAAGGTGGGGGTATCGCAGTCCGCCACGATAATCGATCGTTCGTGTCACGGAATTTCCGTCGTGCTGCCAGGTGAGCGCAATCGGGTTCGCTGGGGTATTCCGTACTGCATCTTGGAGCGCGCCACGTGTGTATGGCGCCCCCGTGACCGCCGTAATGTGATCGCCGGGAGCCATCCCTGCGCGGAACGCCGGCCCGGCCCAATTCACCGCGCGCACCTTCCCGTCATCTGCAACCGTCAGGCCGATCGAGTATGAAAGGTCCGCTCCTCCGAGTTCCTGCTCGTTCTGCTGGAATGTTAGCGTCGGCTCTGCATCATAGGTGAGACGCCATCCATGCCGCTTGAGCCCTTCGGACGGGTTCATTTCCCCATGTCCTTCGATCCAGCGGTTGATGAAGCTCGGCCAGTCGAATGGCGCAACGCGTTGCAGAGCAGCGCAGAGGTCGTCGAAGGTATAGGTGCGAACAGGATGCTCCGCCGAGGCACCTGCGAGGAAATCTCGCGCGAAATCATCGACTCCACGGTGCCCGTGGGTCTGTTCGCGTAACAGCGCATCGATGTCGAGCCACAGCATCACGCCTTCCAAGTAGTAATCCTTGCGCCGCTGCCAGTCGCGCCAAGGGACCGATTGGCGGAGCATGAATGACGGGTAGTTCACGTCGTCCGACAGCGACCGCCACGCGCGTCCCGGTCGATTGACGACCTCGGCCGCATCGAGCGCAAGCTTGTCGAGCGTTTCCTCGCGGCTCCGCAGCCCCGAACGAGCGGCGAGCACGCGCGCCCAGAACTCGGTCTGGCCTTCGTACATCCAGAGCAGGCTGCCGCTTTGCGGAACATTGGGAGTGGGTGCCCACAGGTCCGCGGGCACGCGGTAGAGGCCGTTCCAAGCATGGACGAACTCGTGCGCGACGATGTCGCGATTGTTGAGCTGCCCGGCCCAATCGCGGAAGTAGGACGAGGCCATGCCGATTTCGGCCGACTCCCGGTGCTCGGTGCCGCCGGACGAGCCGTCGTCGCTCATCCGTGCCAGCACCTCATAGCGGCTGAACGGCGGCGGGCCGAATACCGCGCCCGCCTGCGTTACCATGCGACGCAGATCCGCGATGCGATCGGGGGGAACGGCAAGATCGCCGGCTTTTGTTGCAACGAGGTCGAGCGTTACCGCGCCTGCGCCGTCTTGTGCGAGCGGCACGCGTGCGGCGTGACGTCCTGCGAGGACCGGCGAGTCGAGCAACCGCTCCAGAGAAACCGGTTTAAAGCTAAGCTTGCCTTCTTCCGGATCGGCAACGTCAAGCGACGAAAATGCGCTCAATCCCGTCGGCAGCATGACCGACGGTGCTACCGCGATATTTCGAGCGTACCACCCGGCCGGGTACAGCAGCAGGTGCTGCCAAGCCACGGCGACCACGTCGCCCGACAGTCGATCTTCATCCGCGATGATCTGGAAGCTTACGTCGATCGTCTTGGTATCCTCGGGAACTTCCAGATGAAACGCGTGCGGCTCGATCGCGTCCCGCCGCCACGCGATCGGTTCTCCGTTCGCCGATACCGTCAGCCCGGCCAGCTCGGTAACGGTGAGACTTGGCCCGTGGCTTGCCGCCTCCCAGCGTGGGTAGAGCAGCGTCATCGCGCCCGCGTGTTGCACCGGCACGCGTTCGTGGACGACGAACACCCTGTGCGCCACGTCCCGCGCGTCCACTTCCAGCGCGATCGTCCCTCGGAACGGGTGATCGACGGGGGAAGTGATCGGTGTTCGATCGAGCGTCTGGACGGGAAGGTCCATCCGCGCCGCTACCTGTGGTGCGCCGGCAGCAGCGCCGGTTGCGCACAGCACAGCCGCCGCACCCGCCATTTTCCATTTTTGCATAACCGTCGCTAGCTCCGTTCTTCTCACTCGTAGCCTCCTGATCGACCGCCCGCAAAAGCGTGAACGGTCACGGGCACGCCGACCTCGAACGGAGTCGGGTCAAAGACGAAGCGGCGAGCAAACTTGCCGCCGTCGACGACGTAAGAGCGGTCCCAGGTAAAGCCGACATCGGCGACTTCCTTGGCAAAACGGTAGAACAACCCTAGCGGACGCAGCAGAGCCAGCGGTACGCCCCACACCCGCAACGTGTAGCCACGAGCGGCAGCTGCCATCGCCAGCAGCGCACGCGGCGTGCGGGTCGGCGCGCAGGGCATATTCCAAACCTGATCGAAATCCTCGTCCGGCGCATCCAGCAATAGCACTGTTGCGCGGGCGATATCGGGCACATACGCGAAGTCGTGCGGCGTGTCGGTCGGCACTAGCATCTGCGCGGGCTTGCCCTTCGCGATTTCACCGATGGCGAGCGCACCAAGGTGCGACACCGTTACGCCAGGTCCGTAGAAATCAGTGCAGCGCAGCGCCGCCACATGCACCCGGCCGCGCGCCGACTGCCAGATGCGCGTCACCTCGGCCAGGATCACGGGTTTTTCACCGACCGTGGTCAGCGGCATCTCCTCCGTGCGCGGCGTCGTCTGCGGTCCGAGCTGATAGAGGTTATCGATAAATACCAACCGCGCGCCGGCGACCGCACATCCCTCAACCATGTTGGTCATCGCCCGCGGCCAAACGGTGCGCCACAGCCGCGAATCGTAGGCAAAGCCGACTGCCAGAACCGCCTGCGCGGCACCCGCGAGCGCCGCTCGGACATCGGCGGCGTCGAGGACGTCACACGGCATGTGCTCGACGTTCGCAGGAAGGTTCGCAGGTAGGCGGCGCGTCGCGATTCGCACGCGGTCTCCACGAGCCACCAGTTTCTCGACAATTGGCCGGCCGACCGCCCCGTATCCGAACATCGTGATTTGCTGTGTCATCGTTTGTCTCCGTTGCCGTACGACCGAATTAATCGATCGCAACAACATCGAAAATTGCCCAAGAACGTTGATCCGCTATACAAAAACCAATGAGCGACGATCCTGATTGGGCCCTCTACCGCACGTTGCTCGCCGTTCTTGATGAAGGCTCGCTGTCTGCCGCTGCTCGAAGCCTTGGGCTCACGCAACCCACGGTTGCGCGTCATGTCGACGCGCTAGAGGCGGTTCTGGGCGCCGACCTGTTCGTCAGGTCGCAGCGCGGGCTGGAACCCACTGATCTTGGCCAATCGCTCCGATCGCATGCGCAGATTATGGCGACCACGGCCGCCGCGCTGCTGCGCACTGCCAGCGGTACGCTGGGTAGCGTCACAGGAACGGTGCGGATCAGCGCCAGTGACGTCGTCGCCGTCGAACATCTACCGCCGATTTTGACGCTGCTGCGACGCGACCATGCGGCACTTGTGGTCGAGTTGATGCTATCGGATCGCGTCGACGATCTGCTCGCGCGTGAGGCCGACATCGCCGTTCGCATGACCGAGCCCACACAGACCTCTTTGCTCGCGCGCCGCCTCCCGCCTGTCGAACTCGGTTTTCACGCACACCGAAGCTATCTAGACCTGCGTGGAACGCCGGCCAACATGGAAGAACTCGCCGCCCATGACCTGATCGGGCATGACGCCGAAACACCGGCGCTGCGCGCGATGGTCGAGCAGCTTCCGCCCCTTGATCGGCACGGCTTCGCGTTAAGGACAGACAGCAACCTTGCCCAGCTTGCTGCTATTCGCGCAGGGTTCGGCATCGGCCTGTGCCAATCCGCTGTCGCGCAGCGCGACAAGGCCTTAGTGCGCGTTCTTCCTGCAATTGCACTACACCTGCCGATTTGGATCGTCATGCATGAGGATCTAAAGACCAGCGCCCGCTTCCGCACCGTGTTCGACGCCTTGGCTAACGGGTTGGGCAACATGACTGTCTAACGTTCCTTGCGGAGCTGGCGCCCGATCGATGCTATCCCCCTCCTACGCTGGACGGCGCGGCACCGTAAAAGACCCAGAAAGTTGCCATTCCCGAAGCCTTTCCGCGTTCCCAACTTCCGACATCCACTCATCAGTCCGCGACCAACCGGCAGCGCTGCGGGAGCGGGCGGAAGGTGGGACAAACCCGTCGTTGAGTAGGGCGACAGCGAACGACCGTTTTGGGGTGAAGCGGCCGTTCGCGGCAACGAGCTGTATTCGAAGGAAGGGCATTTCCCGACGAACCATCGTGTTCGGTAACGTGGGAAGTCCCCAGCTGCGGCCATACCGCGCCGCTCGTTCGATGCCCACTTTGTAGGCATCGGCAGCGGAGTTCACCTCACCGGAGTTGGAACGCGTACCATCGAGTCTGCTGTCAGTTCTCCTTCCGCCGAAACGCCGCAACGAATGCGCCCATGACTGCGGCGAGCGCCGATCCTGCAGGACCCGGCGCACGCAACATCCACACGGCCCAAGGAGGCGGCGCGTAGGTTTCGAGCACCATCACGAGACCGCCAGAGGCCAGGAGCGTCGCCGTGCCTTCCGAGCCAGCCTGCACGATGCCTGCTCCGAGCGCCGCAGCTGCGCGCATGGCGTCTGATCCGTCGACGATGAGTGCGAAGTCAGGTTGAAGACGGCGCGTGCCACTAGGTGTGCGAAACAGCCAGGGCATCATGCGCCCCGTTGCCGGAAACCGCACCCCGACCAGCCGATGTCTTACTAGGTCATCCGGCGTCTGCGGCACACCGTGCTTGGCAAGGTAAGCGGGCGCCGCGAGGGTGACGAGCGGCAACGGTGCGAGGCGCCGTGCGAGGAGGCTCGCGTCGGCGATACGTGGCGCGATGCGCACCGCGAGGTCCCAACGTCCGCCGCCAAGGTCGGCAAGGTGGTCATCGAATGCAAGCTCCACACGCAGCGCGGGATGACAATCCAGAAGCGAAGCCAGTGCGTGCAGCAGGGTCGGAGCGAGCGAGGCGGCGGCGGTCACTCGCACCGTACCCGCGACCCCGAGCGGTGCGCCGAGCCGACTGGCGGCCGCTGCGAGCGCGAGTGCCGGGCCTCGGACCTCAGCGAGGAAGCGCTCACCGTCGGGCGTCAGGGAGAGTGTGCGGGTCGATCGACGGAACAGGCGCGCACCGTGCGCGGTCTCAAAGCGCCCGACGAGGCGCGCGACGGCGGCCGGGGTCACGCCAAGCAAGCGCGCGGCGCCAGCGAAGGAGCCAGCCTCGGCAACGCGGAGAACGACGACAGCGGCACGTAGAGTGTCCATCTCTTATTCAATACATTCTGTTGGTTCACTTACAACACCACCTGTCATTCCTCGAGCGACTGTCCGCTCTTACGTTGAGGGTATCACGAGCGGAGAAAGATGATGCGCATAGGGATCGTAGGCGTGGGGCAGGTTGGGGAAACCTTGGGGTCCATCTGGGCGCGCGCGGGTCACGAGGTCGCCTTCGGGTCGCGTGACTCAGTCAAGGCCGCGGCGACGGTGAAAGGCTTGGCCGGTGCTCACGCGATGACCCAGGAACAGGCGGTGGCGTTCGGCGATGTCGTGTTGTGGACGCCGCGCGGCGTGATGCCCGCCGACCCGAACCTCCTCGCCGGAAAAATCGTGCTCGATCCCAACAATCGCGAGCCGGATCCCGGCCGCGATTACGCCTCGCCGCGTCCTAATGGGCTGAGTTACGCCGAACGGCTCCAAGCCGCCGCACCGCAGGCGCGCGTGGTGAAAGTGTTCAACACCATCGTGATGCGGGTGCTGCGGGAGACTCCCGAACGGCTGGCGGCGTCGGGCACACAGGTGTTGCTGGCCAGCGACGACGGGGAGGCGAAGACGGTGGCCGCTGGGCTGGCGGCGGACGCCGGGCTGGGTGCCGTGGATCTCGGGGGGCTCGACGCATCGTGGCTGGCCGAGGCGATGGCTGACGCGTTCCGCCAGGGCATGCGAACCAGCCCTGCCGAATGGCGCCAGGCTTTGGTGTTCGCTGACCTGACAGACCGGCCCAACTGAGATGAACCTCCGAGTCCTGCCCAAGAAGGAGCACTGACGCATGTACGACCACGTCATCTGGCCTGAGCAGTTCCACCCCAAGATCTCGGAGATCTACGGGCTGAACGATATTGACGTTGAAGCGTCCGCCGAGACGGTCTGGAAACTGCTCGTCGATGCCGAGAACTGGCACCGTCACTTCCCCCCCGAGAACCAGGTGAAGATTCTCGGCGGTGAGCGGGAACTTGCCCTCGGGACCAGGCTCACCCGTGTGACTGCGGGCTATCCGATGAGCCTTGAAGTCACCGAATGCGTCCCTGGCAGGCGGCTCGCATGGGCCACCATGGTCGACGGTGACGACACGGGCTCCACCGCCTATCACGGCTGGGTCATCACCCCCACTGCACAGGGCTGCCACCTCCTCACCGAAGAGACAGAGCAGGGTTCCTTTTTCCTGGAGATGGTCGGACGCCAGAATCCCGGCCTGCTGTATCGCTACCACCAGGAATGGGTGGAAGCCCTGGCTCGCGCGGCGGAGGAAGCCAATCGCGCCCAAGCCTGACCGACCTTCGCGCCGGCTTTCCTCTTCGAATAAAAGAATATTTGTCATGAGCAATTCCGCATCAGTGCAAGTGCCTACGCCGACACCATCGTTCGACCTCACCGGCAAGCGGGTCGTCGTCGTCGGCGGTAAGAAAGCGATCGGCCTCGGGGTCGCGCAGGCCGCCCATGCCATGGGCGCTGCCGTTACGGTCGCCAGCCGCCGCAATACGTCGGTCGAGGAACATCCGGAGCTTGCGGCGTTCGAGCAAGTCGTTCTGGATATCAGCGACGAGACAGCCGTGCTGGCCGCATTCGAGGCGATCGGGCCCTTCGATCACCTCATCGTCACCGCCGGACCGGCGCTCGGTGCTTGGGGATCGTTCATGGACCCCGACATGCGCGGCGTCCGCAGCTATCTGGAGGCCAAGTTTCTCGGCACATGGGCCTGCGCTCGATATGCCGCCCCGCACCTGCAGGCTGGCGGCTCGATGACCTTCCTGACGGGCGGGACCGGCGCCCGCGCGAAGCTTGGCCTAGCCGCGGTCACCTCAACCTTTGCGGCGGTCGAATTGCTGTCACAATCGCTCGCGCTTGAGTTAGCTCCGATCCGCGTCAACACGATCCGGCCCGGCTTCATCGATACCAATTTCTGGGAAGTGCTGCCTCCGGCGGACGTGGAGGAAATCCGCGCCAAGGTACGCGCCAAGTTCCCGGCCAGGCGGTTGGGGACAGCAGGAGATGTCGGACACGCAGCTGTTTTTCTCATGACCAACCCATATGTCACCGGGACGGTACTTGAGGTCTCCGGTGGCGAGTTGCTAGTCGATTGGATTTTCTGACTTCGATTCCGCCGAAACGGGGGAAGCCTCGTCATCAACAACGATAATCGGAATAACGATTGGCGGGTTCCAGTAAAAGCCGTCGGTCACATTAACGTTACCAATGTCTCGAGTTGGTCGAAAGCTGCCGCCAGTTTCGCAGTGGCGCTGACCCACAAACGGACGCTTACGAACAATTTTGCCAATCCCAACTTCGGCCATTCGTTCATCTTTATTTTACCGCAACGTCCGTCAATACCGGTCCAACGGGAACACCTCAGCAAATCTTTGAAGCGCTCTGTCATGAATAAGAGCGACTGCGCTACATCGTTACAGGTACCGCTCAAACATTTGTCACGTCGCACCCCCTTCTCATCCGAATATATCGATAAGGCTGATGCCGCGAGGCCTGCCGATAAATGTCGCCAGGCCTCGTGCATTTAAAATATTTACTGCGAAGGTAAGTCTTTCTGCAATTCGGCCATGCGGATCTGCACCAGCATCGAGAACTCGTCGTACAGCACCCATTCGTCGACGATCTTCCCGTCGATGACGTGAAAGTGCGTAACGCCCATCACGAACAAGCGATGGCCGCTTGGCGCACCCAATGCGCCGTATCCCAGATGATGGCCGTCCATGATCCAGCGCACGGCGTATTTGCGGCCGCCTTCCTCGCTGTCGATCGAACATATGTGCTGCGGAACGAAAACGCAGTCCGGCATAAGGGCAACAAGCCGCATGGTCTGGTGAAGCACCGAGGCCGGCCCGTAGAGTTCGCGCATGAGAGGGCCGTGCCACTGGCAGGTCGGCGCATAGACCTTCTCGATCGTGCCGAACATACGCTGGTTGTATATGGTGTAGAGCCAGCGCAGGATCTCCGCCTCGCCATCGTCGTGGGCAAGGGATACGTCAGCCTGCGCCTCGGGCGGATACTGCCCGATCATCCGACGGTTTTCCGACAGCTGCAGCATCGTTTCGCCGTTCGCGATCTTCTGTCGCGCCAGCTTGTCTGCCAACTCGTGAGGGTCGAGCCCCAGTTGAAGGTACAGACCCATATTGTCGCGCACGACCCATTCCCGGTAGATCTTGTTTTCTAGGATCATGCAGTCTGCGACAGTCCGCGTAGTATAGGTCCGGCCGGTCGGCTTGCCCCAGATGCCGTATTCCGTATGCCGGCCGGTGCCGTTGGTCATGTGGCTCGTGTAGAACCCATCGACGTCGTTGCCGCGCCAGATCACTTGGATCGCCATACCGCGACGGTCCGGCAATTCGACTAGCCGCTGTATCGTTTCGCGCACTACGCTCTCGCGCTCGTAGACCGAGCCGAGCACGCCGTAGAGCACGCAGTTGTGGGTATAGTGCGTATAGATCAGGCCGACGTCCCGTTCGTCCCAGATCCGGTGCGTGCAGCGGATGATGTAGTCGACGATATCCGTATATTCGGGGTCGAAGCCCCGCAGAGACTGAACGCGCGGGCGGTCGGTCGGCACGAGTTGAGTGAAGTCGCGACGTTCGACCTGCAGCACGGCAGCAGGGTCGTCACCCGCTTGCTTGGTTTCGGTCTTCGGTGCCCGCGGCGGGGTTGAGGGTGCGTCACTCATCGCTGTCTCTCCTTGATCGTTGAAATATTCATAGCATCGACCTGACCGAGCCACGTCGCGACATGCGACGCAACGACCTCGGGCTGTTCGAGCGGCGTGAAGTGGCCGGAGCGCTCGATCAGGACGAGCGTGGACGCCGGAAGCGCATCTGCCATCTCGATCTGGACCGCGGGTGGATTGATACCGTCTTGGCCACCCCCAATGACGAGGACAGGCATGCCCAACGTTTGCAGCCAAGGCCGAGCATCGGGTCGCGACAGAGCTAATTCAGTCTGGTCGGCGAAACGATCGGCGCTGACCGTTGCCATCGAAAGAATGAGTTCGGCATGGTGGATCGCGGATGGATCCATAAGGTATCGCGGAAGGAGGGTCTGCACGTGAGCAATCATTCCCTCCGCTCGCACGCTCTCGACCTCTCCGCGACGGTCACGATGCATAACGGGATCGACGGGCCGCGCGGTGCTGTTGCTCAAGATCATCGCTGCGATCCGATCGGGCGCAGCGCGAGCCAAAGCCAAAGCGAGGATCCCGCCTAGTGAAAAGCCGAACAGGATCGCTCTGGGCGGGATGGTCTGCAGCAAATCTCCAATGGCTTCGTCAATGGATCGCGCGCCAATATAGCCACCGTGACTGACGGCACGATCCGTCAGACTCAATCGGTCGAGCAGCGGCCCGAACATCCTGCCGTCGCACAAGGTGCCTGGCAAAAATACCAAGGGCAGAGCGTCGCTCGCGCTATGCGCCTGCGGGTCAATTTCGACCATGCTAGTGCCGTTCATCCAGAATTGTCCCGCTCGCTTGTGTAGCGACGAGAAACATCGTACCGATCTTGCATCCGAATGCAACAGCCCCGCTAATTGGAGATCGTCGTGCCTCTTGCTCCTGATGCCATGGACCAGCGATTGGTCCGCTATGCCGACTTGGTGCCGTGTCGGACTGCGTTCCTCGATACTCGCACCCCAGGTTCGACCGAGAAGGAGAACTTCACGATTATCGGCGCCGGCGTTTCCGAAAGCGCCGAGCAGCACGTTCATATTACCGAGAAGCACGGTTTCAATATCGGCGCCGCCCGTCAGCCATTCGGGTGCGTTAACTCACAGCATAGTCACGACACTGCCGAAGTGTTCGTCGTGCATTCCGGCACGTGGCGCCTGTTGTTCGGGGCAAACCGCGAAGACGGCACGCTTGAGATCGGCCCGGGCGACGTCGCATCGGTGCCGATCCATATGTTCAGGGGGTTCGAAAAGGTCGACCAAGGCGTCGGGTTCCTCTTCACGGTTCTCGGTCAGGACGATCCGGGCAAAGTGACGTGGGCACCTGCGGTTTTCCAGGCCGCTCAGGGACATGGCCTCAAGCTTGCGAAAGGCGGACGGTTGATCGACACCTCGGCGGGCGAGGCGTCCGCAGACGACGTCGAACTCGATACCGGGCTGACGCAGGAACAGGCTGACGCTCTGGCGACACCGCCAATGGAGAAACTGGCGCAGTGCGTTGTTCGAGCAGGCGAGGCTGTCGCCAACCCGAATTCGCCGCTCGCGGCGCCGGGCGTCGAGGAAGCCGGCCTGATTGTACCGCAGGCGACCGACGACGGTTTCGAGCCCGGTCTGATTACCGGGTGGTGGCCGCATGGTTTCAACCTGCGACAGCTGACGCTCGCAACGGGCGCCTATGTGCCTATGCACGCGCGCAGCGAGGCCGAAGTGCTGATGGTACAATCGGGCACGATGGAAGTGAGCTGGGCGGACGGCAACGTCATCCTGGGGGCCGGTGATACGTTTACCGTACCGGTAGATCTGGACCACGCCTTCCGCAACACGGCGTCGGTCGACGCTGTCGTCTTCGTGGTTCGCGGCGGAGAGAACCCGGCCCGGCCGATCTTTCAGGCACGTTCTGCCGGCTGACGTTACGGCGCCCCGGCGTTGACCGGGGCGAAGGCAGAGCCAACCGGTCGGGCCAACGAAGCGCCGGACCGGACCTCGTGCGTTCGGCGATGCCGCTACGGGCGGACGATCTGCCAACCATTGCCGCCCCCGCCCCGGTCATCGACCGGGGCGGCAGCGTGTTCAGGCCGAAGCGACCTGGTGCAGGCGGTCGACGCGAACCTGCGCAGCCTTCATGTGGCCGTCGAGTCCCTCGCTGGCGCTCTGCCGAGACGCCGGCGGCCCGACCTTGAGAATGGCGCTTTCTTCAAGCCACTGATGCGTTGCGATCTTGACGTAGGATCCGACCCACAGTCCCCCGGTGTACCGCCCGGCACCCATCGTCGGCAGCGTGTGGTTGGTACCCACGGTCTTGTCCGAATAGACGACACTCGCGTTTTCGCCGATGAACAACGAGCCGTAGTTGCGCAGCTTGGCTGCTAACCCGTGAGGATCGGCAGTGTGCACCTGAAGATGCTCAGCCGCGACATAGTCGGAATAGGCGATCATCGCCGCTTCGTCTTCACACAGCACGATCTCGCCGTAGTTCTCCCAACTCGGTCCGGCAATCGCCGCAGTCTTCAGCGTTTCGAGCTGTCGCGTCACTTCGCGCGCGGTTGCTTCCGCTACCGATCGATCGGTGGTGATCAGACCGACGCGCGTGCGCACGTCGTGCTCGGCCTGCGCGAGCAGATCGGTTGCGATGAGCCGGGGGTCGCCGGTGCCGTCAGCAAGTACGAAGATCTCCGACGGACCTGCGAGCTGATCGATTCCGACGGGGCCGAAGACCTGGCGCTTGGCTTCGTTGACGAAGGCATTGCCCGGGCCGACGATCTTGTCGACGCGCGGCACGGTTTCGGTTCCGAACGCCATGGCCGCGATGGCCTGCGCACCGCCGATGCGGAAGATCCGGTCCGCACCCGAAAGATGGCAGCCTGCGATCATAGCACGGTGCGCGTTCGGCGGAAGGCAAGCAACCACCTCATCGCACCCGGCGACCTTTCCAGGTACGATCGTCATGATCGGCGCGGAGAGCAGCGGGAAACGACCGCCTGGGACGTAGCAGCCGACCCGCTCGATCGGGATGACCCGGTGGCCGAGATGGAGGCCAGGTAGCGGCTCCACTTCGAGCGGCAGAATTGTGGCCAGCTGAGCCTCGGCGAAGCGGCGAACGTTGTCGATGGCGAACTCTGTGTCGGCGCGCGTTTGCGCTTCCATCTCGGCGACCGCATCCAGACGATCCTGCTGCGTTACCTCAAACTGGTCCAAGTCGGCGGAATCGAACTTGATCGAATATTCGCGCACGGCAGCGTCGCCGCGGGTGCGGACGTCCGCCAGCACGTTTTCGACGATCGCAACCACGTCGCCGGTATCAACCATCGAGTCTCGGGCGGGCGCCTTGACATAGCTGGTGGTGTGTTCGAACCCTCTTGGCGCCGAATTGGCCATTTGCGTTGTCCTCCGTCACTCCGCCGCACCGTGCGGCGATACGCGATGATACTGCTAATGAATTCGAATGCAAATGTCACGGGGAGCGCTGAGTGGCCGAGCGTAAAGACGACAAGGACGGGCGGTCTCTCATAAACGCGGCGTCTGGCCGGCAGGGGCGTCGCGCGACCTCCTATGACGTCGCGCGTCTGGCCGGCGTCTCCCAGTCAGCCGTCTCAAGGTGCTTCGCGCCAAGCGGAAGCATTGCTCCAGCTACTCGCGAGCGTATCGAGAAGGCGGCTCTGGAACTTGGCTATCGACCGAACGCGCTGGCCCAAGCGTTGATTTCGCGTCGCACCAATCTCGTCGCCGTCCTGATTTCCAGCCTGACGGCGCTGAACTATCCTGAAGTACTCGCCGAACTGTCACACCGTATGCTGGCACGGGACCTGCGCATGCTCTTGTTCTCCCTGAACACCGAGAGCGATGTTGACGAGGTAATCGATCAGGTATGGCGTCACAGCGTCGACGGGGTGATCTGCGCAGCTCGACTTTCGGACGAACAGGTCAGCCTGTTCGTTGACCGCGAAGTGCCTCTCGTTCTCTACAACCGCGTCGCGGACCGCGCCCAGGCGGCGTCAGTAGGCTGTGACTCCGTCACGGGACAACGGCTCCTTGTTGATCGCCTCCTCGCCGCTGGGCATCGCCGGTTCGCGATCATTGCTGGCCCGGAAGACAGCTATGTCGGCGAGGAACGTCGCCGGGCGGCTCTCGGTCGTCTGCAGGAGGCCGGAATCAATGACGTTCCCGTGGTGCGTGGCGACTACGGTTATGAAAGTGGTGCAGCTGCTTTTGCCGCCTTGCTGGCGGACGGAGCGCAGTTCGACGCGATCGTCTGCGTCAACGACCTTATGGCAATCGGCGTAATAGACGCCGCCCGCGAAGAGTTCGGCATGCGGATCCCGGAAGACATCTCGGTAGTGGGCTTCGACGGATCTGGCCCTGCGACCTGGGCAGGATATCGCCTGACGTCGATCCGACAGCCCGTACGCCGGATGACTGAAGCTGCCGTCAATATGCTCGTGGAGCGTATCGAGGACCCCGACCTACCCGCCGAACGACGCTTGTTCAACGGCAGGTTGATCGAAGGGCGATCTGCTGTCCTTGGATAGCGACTTGGTCTTCCCACTCGAAAGGCTGGCCGAGCGATCCCCCACGTTTAAATCCGGATGCAAAAGCTTTGGTCTTTTGCCGGTGTTCCGGTTCTTTCGGCGATGCTGTGACGGTATTGTCACATGATGCGCCGCGTCTCAGTAAACCGTGAACCGGCAGAAAACCGCCGAAAATCCACGAGTTGCATCTCTGTAGCCGATCAAACGGCACGACATTGCGTCGAAATAAGCCGTGTAATCCGAATGCAATAATCGGTAGACAGTTGGTTTCGGTCGCGATAGCTTCCCTTAGCAAACAAAAATTAGGGGGCAGCATGACGGTTCGTCATTTCGTTACGGGGGCTTCGGTTTTCGCCATCGCCGTGTCCGGCCAGATGGCCTCGGCGCAGAGCACGACTGTCCCTGCTGCAACGCCTGCACAGCAGACTACGGCTCCGACCGCTACGGATGCCGCCTCCCCCCAGGCGCCGGCGCCTGACGCCGAGGGCATCGGTGACATCGTCGTCACCGCGCAACGTCGCGACGAAAGTCTGCAGAGCGTACCGCTGGCGATCACCGCCATCTCGGGCGAAACGCTTCAGAGCCGCGGCGTCGTCGACATTTCGCGTCTCAACGAATTCGTGCCCGGCTTCAGCTTCGGCCAGACGGGATCGGATGTTCGACCTGCCATGCGCGGCGTACGTACCGCGAACAACGGCGTCACAGGCGATCCGACGATCGGGTACTTCATCGACGGCATCTACCAGTCGCGCACGAGCCAGGCCGCACTCGGCTTTGCAGACGTCGCCACGCTGGAGGTCCAGCGTGGTCCGCAGGGCACGCTATACGGACGCAACACGTTCGGCGGGAACATCGTCGTGACCACGAACGCCCCGTCTCACGAACTCGATTATGGGTCGACGTTCACCGTCGGCAACTACTCGAAGATCCGCTACGAAGGGTTCGTCAACGTACCTTTGACCAGCAATCTCGCCGCCCGCATCGTGCTGGTGAGCGACCTCGCGGATGGCTGGGTCAGGAACAGGAATTTCTCACAAGCGGACCTGTTCGACGAGAACAAGAAGAACGTCCGCGGCGCGCTGAAGTGGGATCTGGGCGGTTTTTCGGCAACGCTGCGCGGTGATTACGTCCATCAGGGCGGCAACGGTGCATCGGCATTCGGCTACAAGCAGATCGGTAGCTATATCGATCCGGGCTCCTGCCAAACGCTGTTCAATGCCAGCTACATTGGTCTCAACGAACGCGCGGGCAACCGTGACGGCGTTGCCGATTGCCGGGTTACGACCGCCAGCCCATCGGCGGCCGTCGGCACCGGCGTGGATCTTGGCGTTCCCATCGAATATCCGGGCGACTGGCATACGATCGGAAACAACTACAAGCCGTTCCGCGACCTCAGTCAGGCATCGACGTCGCTGACAGCCAGCTACGACTTCGGTCCCGTCTCGGTGAAATCGATCACCGGCTATGTCCGATACCGTGGCCGCCGTACGACCGACTCCGACTTCTCAGCGTCGAGCATCGCCATCGATCAGGCGCGAACGCAGGCTGATACCTTCACGCAAGAACTGCAGCTCCTGTCGAACACCGGCAACAAGCTCGAGTACGTACTCGGCGGCTTTTTCCTCAACGACAATTTGGTCAACGGATTCATCAACCAGCAGTTGCCGCGTACTATCGTGTCGACTGCACTCGCGGCGCCGATAACGGCGCCCGCGAACAACGGCACCTACCAGTTCGAGCGTGTGAAGGTGTACTCACGTGCCGCATATGGCCAAGCGACATATCACCTGACCGACGCGTGGTCGGTCACCGGTGGTGTGCGCTACACGCACGAAAAGAAGACATATCTGAACGCCACGGGGTATTTCTACCTGCCTGCCGCCGCCCCGAACGGTGCCAATCCCCTGACTCTGATCACCATCGACGATCCTCTTCCGTCGAACGGCATTTTTCCTGCCGTACCGAATAACTGCGGGGAGAATGGCGTGACTGCCGCCACGGTGCTCAACTCCGCTGGCGCGCAGGTGTTGTCGACCTACTGCCCCCTGTCATTCAGCGAAGTGACGTGGAAGGGCGGCACGGAGTTCAAGCTCACCGACCGCAATCTCGTCTATGCCAGCGTGTCGACGGGTTTCCGCTCAGGTGGTTTCAATGCAGGCCTCGCAGCATCACAAAGCGCCCCGACGTTCGCGCCGGAGAAGGTCATCGCCTATGAGGTAGGGTCGAAGAACCGTTTCTTCGACAACACGCTCCAACTCAACCTCTCCGCCTTCTACAACCGCTACCGCGATCTGCAGGAAAGCCGCCAGATCATCGTCGGCGGGACCACGCTGCAGACGACCTTCAACGCGGCGCGGGCGCGGTCCTACGGCCTTGAGACGGAAGCGATCTGGCAGCCGACACGGGCGCTGACGTTCGGCGCGAACCTGTCGCTGCTCAACGCCAAGTACAGCAGCTTCAAGGACGTAACCCTGCCCTTCGGCGGATCGATCCTGGTCAACGATGCCACCCAGACGTCGGCGACCGTCGTCAACGGCGTCACAATCGCAGCAGCTGGTCAACGTCGGGTTTTCGCACCGGGATATGACTGCGGACCACAGAGCGGTACGGGTGGCCCCGGGCAGCCGGCGGTTGCGTTCACCTGTGATCTCTCGGGCAACAACATTCCGCACTCGCCGAAATACTCCGGCACGGCATACGCCTCGTACCGCTTCGAACTTGGCGGCGACAGCGCACTGACGCCCTTCGCCGCCATCTCGTTCGCCGGACATCATGACGAGCAGGCGTTTAACGATTGGCTGGCACGCGCGCCCGTCTGGCAGAAGGTCGATCTCAGCCTGACATACGATTACAGCAAGCAGCTCTCGGTCGAGGCGTTCGTCGACAACGTCACCAACGAGAAGGTCCAGACGCTGGTATCGTATGGCGGTACATCGCTTCAGGCGAGCTACAACCCGCCGCGCATGTATGGTCTCCGCCTGCGGTTCCAGCGCTGAGAGTGAACGGATGAGGGTGATGGGAGCTGTCGCAATGAAGATTCCCGTCACCCTTTCGGTGCCTGACGTCGCCGCCGCCCCCGATGCGGCGGTTACCGACACGGTGTTCGAACACAGCTTTGCGCGGCGCTGCGCGGCATTCGCCTTCGTACTGTTGGCCGAATTCTTCTATGGTTGGGCGTGGAACACGGTCGACGTGCTGCGGCCGTACCTGCGCGACAGTCTTGGGCTCAGCCTGACCCAGGCCGGCTCCGCCTATTCGGCGCAAGGTGCTGGGGCGCTGATCGGTGCGGTGGTGATCGGACAGCTGGCCGACAGGCTCGGCCGGCGCAACATGCTTGTCGTGATAATGGTCGGTTATGGCCTGATGCTTCTGGCCGGCGTCCTAGTCGCCAGCTATCCGCAACTCCTGCTGCAACGCTTCATCCTCGGGCTGTTCCTCGGCGGCAGCTTTCCGGTCGTCGTCGGGATTTACGTCAGTCTGTTTCACGCCAACGTGCGGGGACGGCTTGCGAGCGGCATCAACCTCACCTTCAGCAGTTCGATCGCGTTGCTCGGCATTGCGCTTGGCCATCTCGGCAATCACGACTGGCGCGTGCTCCTTTGGCTTGGCGGCGTGCCTCCTGTGCTACTCGCCGGACTTGCCTATCTCGTCGTTCCAGAGAGCTCGCGCGTCACGTCGCAGGCCTCGCGCTTCCCCGTCCGCGAGCTGTTCGCACCCTCGGTTCGGCGCCGCACATTGTTGCTGGCAAGCCTGACCGGCCTTAATTTCTTCGCGTACCAGGCGTTCAGCGGCTGGCTGACGATCTATCTCCACGACGTGCGCCACTTACCGCCCGACGTAACCGGGCAACTAGTCGCTGCGCTGTTCACCGGCAACATGATCGGAGGGTTCGTCTGGGGATGGGCATCGGACCGGCTGGGACGGCGTTTCGGTTCGTGGGGCTTCGCACTGGCCGCGGTAGCGATCGTGACCTACCTACTCGTCCCGACCATCCCCCCGCTGCTGATGGTCGTCGGCTTCGTCTATGGTTTCAGCTTCTCGTCGAGCGTCGTCTGGGGACCCTGGCTCGCCGAGCTGTACCCGCCGCATTTGAAATCGACGGCTGCATCGATCTTCAACTGGGGTCGCCTCATCAGCTTCTTCTCGCCACTCGTGACCGGCGCCCTTGCAAGCGCGTTCGGCCTGCAGGTCGCGATGCTCGCCGCGAGCGTGGCGTTCCTGATCGCGGCGTTGATCTGGCGCAGCCTGCCTGAAACGCTGGCGCGCTCCACGGCGGTTTAGACCCCCTCCTGCCGGGCAGGAGGAGCTTCTCATTCAGAGCTTATAGACGACCGCCTGCCATGGCCGGAGAGCCAGCCGGCCCGCAACCGGCAGAACATTCTGCTCCATGCTGTCGAGCGCCACCGAGCGCACCTGCAAGGTCTGCGGTAGGGTGTACGCTGCCGCTGTCCCCGAAAAGTTGATCACGGTCAGGTACCGCGCGGATCCCAAGGTACGCGTATAGGCGTAGACCTGCGGATGCGCAGGATCGATATCGTCATAGGCACCATATTGCAGCACCGGGGTCTTGCGACGCAAAGCAATCAGCGCGCGGTAATGGTTGAGCACCGATGCACGATCCGCCTGTTCCGACGCGACGTTGATCGTTGCGTAATTAGGGTTCACGGGAAGCCAGGGCGTGCCGCTGGTAAAGCCGGCATTGACCGACTTGCTCCACTGCATCGGCGTACGCGCGTTATCCCGACTGGTCTTGGCGAGTTCGGGCAGGAACTCGGCCGCGGTCACCTTGCCGCCGAGCACCTGATCGCGCCACAGGTTGCGCGCCGAGATATCGTCATATTGCTCGATCCGCGTGAACGGGAAGTTGGTCATGCCCAGTTCGTCGCCCTGATACAGGAACGGCGTGCCGCGTTGCGTCAGCATCATCGTCGCCAGTGCCTTTGCCGATGCCGGGCTGCCGTCGCCGAGATGCGACACCGCACGTGGCTTGTCATGATTGCCGATGAAACTGGTGTTCCAGCCATCGGTGCCCGCCGAACGATCTAGGTCGTCGTAGATCTTCTTGAGATCGACCAGCGACCAGGGCTTGGTCCGCCAGCCGTTTCGGTCGATGTTCACGCCCTCGAACCGAAAGATCATGTCGAGTTCGCCGCGGCTCGCCGCCGTGAACAGCGGTCCCTTTTCAGGCGTGACACCCACAGCCTCGCCGACGCTCATCGTGTCGTACTTCGACAGGACCTCGCGACGCATTTCTTTCAGATAGTCGTGAACGCGCGGGCCGCTCGCATAGACCTGATCTGGATGAAGCAGCTGCTCGGCGTTCAGATCGGGGAAGCGCGGATCCTTCGAGATGAAAGGTATCACGTCCATTCGAAAGCCCGATACGCCCTTGTCCAGCCAGAAGCGCATCAGGTCATAGACCTCGCCGCGAACCTTCGGATTGTCCCAGTTAAGGTCCGGCTGCTTCACCGCGAAATAATGAAGGTAATGCTCGCCACCCGGACCGACCTGCGTCCAGGCGGAACCCCCGAAAAACGCCGGATAGTTGTTCGGTGGTCCGCCGGCCTTGCCCGGTCGCCAGATATAATAGTCTCGGTACGGGTTGCCCGGTCCATTCTTCGCTTCGGTGAACCAGCGATGCTCGTCACTGGTGTGATTGACGACGAGGTCGATGATCAGCTTGATGCCGCGCGCCTTCATGCCGGCCAGCATCGTGTCGAAATCGGCCATCGTGCCGAACTGCGCGAGAACCTTGCGATAGTCGCGAATGTCGTACCCGTTGTCGGCGTTGGGGGAATCGAAATGCGGTGACAGCCAAACAACGTCAACGCCGAGCGACTTCAGATAGTCCAGCTTTGCGGTGATGCCGTTCAGGTCGCCGATGCCGTCACCATTGCTGTCCGCGAACGACCGTGGATAGACCTGATATACGACCGCCTCCTTCCACCAGCGGCGATCGGCCGCCTCCGTCTTCGCCGGTTGCGCGATCGCGGGGATGGCGCCGAAGCCGACCACCAGTGCGGCGGTGGCAAGAAGATGGCGGACGCGTGGAATGGGCAAAACACGAAACTCCCTGATACGTGAATTCGAATGCACGCGAAGCTGCGCGACTTGTCAATCCGTCATGCCGGCACGACCGCCGGACTACCGGCACCCGGCCTCGACATCGTCGACCCGATCGACGCCGCTACGACGCCGGCCATGCCGAGCCATTGCGTCATGCCGAGGCGCTCGCCGAGTATGGCGAAGGCAGCGGCCGCGCCGACCGCCGGCTCGAGACTGACGACTATTCCGAAGACCTGCTTCGGCAGGCGCTTGAGCGCGAAAATCTCGAGCGAGTACGGTAGCGCGCTGCACAGGATCGCGACGGCGAAGCCGATGAGCAGCACCTGTCCATCAAGCAGGGCGGCGCCGGCCTGCGCAATCCCCGCCGGCACCGCGATCAGCGATGCCACGCACAACCCCAGACAGACGATCTGCCGCTCCGGCACGTGCTCGCTCGCATGCTTGCCAGCGACGATGTAGAGCGCCCAGAACAGCGCTGCGAGAAGAGCAAAGCCGACGCCGACGGCACGGACGGGATGTCCGGAGGATCCCGGCAGGACCAGCGCGAGGATTCCGCAGACGGCCAGCAGTATCCACACCGCATCGAGGCGTGAGCGGGAATAGGCGACGGCGACACCGAGTGGTCCAAGAAACTCTATCGCGATTGCGACCCCCAACGGCAGACTCGTCAGCGCCGCATAGAAACTGAGGTTCATGAGCGCGAGAATGACGCCGTAGCCGACCACGGCGCGCGCCTGTGTCCCGTCCAGCCTCCACCGCCAGGGCCGCTGGATCACGACGAGCAACAACGCCGACAGGCCGATCCGCAACGCGGTAATCCCCGATGATCCGACGACGGGAAACAGCGTCTTGGCAAAGGACGTTCCGACGCAGAGGGAGACGATCGACAGGAGAAGCGGCGCGACAGGCCCGACTCCGGAGGATCCGTCACCCCGCCTGAACATCAGGCCTTCGCCGCCGCCATCAAAGCGGCGGCACCCGCCAGCATGAATCCATGATCGGATCCGAGCAGGAAAAGCGAGGCCCCCTTCTCGCGCCACAGCGGGATGTCGCCTGTGCGCGCCAGGAACATGCCGACCGGGCGCCCCTGCGCGCGTCCGGCTGCGCAGACGCGCTCCACCGCCGCGACGACGCGTGGGTCGTCCTGGCTTGCCGCACCGTAAGCGACCGTGAGATCGACCCGTCCTACGAACAGGGCATCGATGCCATCGACGGCGGCGATCGCCTCGATGTCCTCGATGCTTTCCGGATCCTCGATCTGGGCGATGACGATCGTCCGTGCCGAGCGCTCAAGATGATCCGCCATACTGCTGGTGGTGTACCCCGCCGCACGCGACGAACCGGCGTAGCCCCGGCCGCCTGCGCCATAGTGCGCCATCCGCACCAGATCGCGCGCCTCGTGCGCCGACCTGACGTGCGGTGCGACGATCCCCGTTGCACCGCAGTCGAGCGCGTTGAGGATGTGCTCGGGGGTCGCCACGGGGACGCGCACCAGCAGGTCCTTGCCCCCTGCTCTCGCCGCCATCGCGCAGCCATCTATTGCGATCCGATCGAAGGGCGCGTGCTCGGCATCGAGGCACAGACAATCCAGTGCCGACAGCGCCAGCACCTCGACGACGATCGGTGACGGCGTCTTGACGAAGGTGCCAACGATCAGTTCACCCGCCGTAAGGCGTTGCTTCAGGGTCATGTCGCTCGGCTCCACAATCGATCGCTCGCTCGAGATGCCCCTTCGGCGAGTGCGGCCAGTTTGGCATAGACGATGTCGGGATCCACCGCACCGAAACCGGCGAAGGTAGAGAAACCACAGTCCGTACCGGCGACGACCCGGTCGCGCCCGACCAATGCCGCAAACTGTTCGATGCGCTGCGCGACGACCTCCGGGTGCTCGACGAAGTTGGTGGTGGAATCGATGACGCCCGGGATCAGGATGCAGTCGTCAGGCACGAGCGCGGCGAGATCGCGGAACGCCTGCCAGTCGTGCTGGTGCCGCGGGTTCGACGTTTCGAACAGCAGCCCTTGCGGCTTGGCCTTCATCAGCACCGGCAGGATCGTGCTCATCTCGATGTCATGGGTATGCGGCCCTTCATAATTGCCCCAGCAGACGTGCATCCGCACCTGCTCGGGTGCGATATTGCGCAGCGCGTGGTTCAGCACCTCGACATGGCGTTCGATGAGGACCAGGTAGTCCGCGTCGCTACGATCCTTGTACATCATGTGCCGACCAAGCCCGAGGTCGGGACTGTCGAGCTGCAGGATCGTACCCGTCGCGGCAATCGCCTCATATTCGGGTCGCATAGCCTCCGCGAGCGCCTCCAGATAGGCATCCTGGGTCGGATAGTGCTGGTTGGGCTGGAACAGCGCGATCACGCCGGGAGACGCAGCGTTCATGAACGCGCCCGTGGACTTGTGCCGTTCCACTGCGCGCGTGAGATGCGCGAGATCGGCTTCCAACGGCGCGAGCGTCTTGGGTGCGACGGCGCCTACGCAGCAGGGCCGGCGGTAGGTCGGCGTCCCGCCGCTCGACGCCTGACGCGCGAGGAAGCTGGGGAATGCTTCCAGATCGGCGGGCGCCGACCGCGGGCTGTCGCCATTGAACCCGGTGACCCGGTCCTTGATATAGGTCGCGTAGGATATCTTCGACATCTCGCCGTCGGATACTAGGTCGACTCCAGCCGCGATCTGCCGTGCGACACAGGTGTCTACGGCTTCACCGATCACCCGATCAAAGGCCGCGGGATCGATTGGCTCACCGCGTTCGTGCGCGAAGACGAGATCGGTCACGGCCTTGCTGCGCGGCAGCGAGCCGACATGCGTCGTGAGAATGCGGTCGGTCATGCGTTATCCTGTTTGAGAAGCTATCGTGGCCAAGACCCGACGGCGTCAATCCGCGGTCCAGCCACCGTCGACGACCAGGCTAGTACCCGTGATCAGCGCCGAGGCGTCGGACGCAAGGAACAACGCCGCACCCATCAGGTCTTCAACGGTGCCCAGACGGCCCAGCTTGATCTTCGCCAATACGCTCGCCTTGAACGCGGCGTCCTCGAAATACGGCTTGGTGAGCGGCGTCTCTATGAATGTCGGCGCAATCGTGTTCGAGCGGATGCCACGTGCCGCGAGGTCGAGTGCGAAGCCTTTGCTCATTCCCTCGAGACCCCATTTGGATGCACAGTAGAGAGACCGATTGACTCCACCGACATGCCCCATCTGAGACCCCAGGTGGATCAGTGATCCACGAACGCTGTCGGCGAGCATTCGGCGAACACAACCTTGCGCCACGAAGAACGCGCTGCGCAGGTTGAGGTCCAGTACCGCGTCGTAATCGTCGCGCGTCACGTCCTGCATGGGTTTCGGCCGGTTGGTACCCGCATTGTTGACGAGCACATGAAACGCCGACTGTTCTGAGAAGAAGCTAGCCACCGCGTCGAGGTCGGCAACGTCGAGTATGCATGCCTCCGCCTGTCCGCCCGCCGCGCTGATCGCATCAGCGGCGGCCTCGACGTCGGCGCCGGTGCGCGCGACGAGCGTCACCGAGGCACCTGCCTCACTCAACGCTGCGGCGAGGGCGAGGCCGATGCCTCGGCCCGCCCCCGTCACCAAAGCGCGCCGGCCATCGAGGCGGAAGCTGGGCGTGCGCGGAAGCGTCACTCGGCAGCGACCAGGGGCGCCGCCACACCGGCGTACGGGATATTGCGGCCACCATAGCGCCGCACCCGGATGTTGGCCTGTTCGCCGTGGCCCGCAAACCCTTCGAGCGCGCACAACCGGCTGCAATATTCGCCGATCATCGCTGACGCCGCGTCGGTTGTGACGCGCTGATAGGTGCAGGTCTTGAGGAACTTGCCTACCCATAGCCCGCCGGTATACCGCGCCGCCTTCTTAGTCGGCAGCGTGTGATTGGTGCCGATCACCTTGTCACCATAAGCGACGTTGGTCCGTGGGCCGAGAAACAGCGCACCGTAGTTGCTCATGTTCGCGAGGAAATAATCCGGATCACGCGTCATGACCTGAACGTGCTCGGAAGCCAGGTCGTCGGCGATCCGCACCATCTCCTCATCCGAATCCGCGACGATCACTTCGCCGTACGTCTCCCACGCCTTGCGGGCGACATCGGCGGTCGGCAGGATCGTCAGCAACCGCTCGATTTGCGCCATCGTGTCACGCGCAAGCTTCTCCGACGTGGTCAGCAGGATCGCCGGGCTGTCGGGACCATGCTCGGCCTGCCCCAGAAGATCGGTCGCGCAGAGCTCCCCATCTACCGTCTCATCGGCGATGACGAGCGTCTCGGTTGGCCCTGCGAACAGGTCGATTCCGACGCGGCCGAACAACTGTCGTTTCGCTTCTGCGACATACGCATTGCCTGGACCCACGAGGATGTCGACCGGAGCGATCGACTGCGTGCCGATCCCCATCGCAGCGACCGCCTGGATACCGCCGAGACAGTAGATCTCGTCAGCGCCCGCCATTGCCTGCGCCGCGACGATCGCCGGAGCGGGCTTTCCCTGGAATGGCGGTGCACAGGTTATCACGCGAGCGACGCCAGCGACCTTCGCCGTGATGACCGACATGTGCGCCGATGCCAGCAATGGGTACTTTCCACCTGGCACATAGCAACCCGCGGCGTTCAACGGGATGTTCTTGTGCCCCAGCACCACGCCCGGTAGCGTCTCGACCTCGACGTCGGTCATGCTCGCGCGCTGCACCTCTGCAAAGCGTCGCACCTGCGTTTGAGCGAACTCGATATCGCTGATGGCCTGGGAATCCAGTTGATCGATACAGTCCTGGATCTCCGCTGGGGTCAGTCGGTAGCTCTCACGGTCCCAGTTATCGAAACGGATCGACAGGTCTCGAACGGCCGCGTCGCCTCGGTGCTCGATATCCTCCAGAATCGCTTCGACCGCAGTTTGCACTGCACGCCCCTGTTCTGCTCGTACGGACGGTAGCGTGCCGGTCTTCAGGTGCCGCATTTCTCTCTCCCTTGCATTCGGATGCAAGGCTACTATGATCGCTGCTCGACGACAAGGGCGTATCGCCGCGTTCCGGAGTGAGCGGGAGACTGACAGCTATGCATTCACGTCGCTCTATGATTTCGTTCGGCTTGATTGCCGTTGCGATCGCGATATTGATCATGGTCCAAACATTTGGCGGCCATCTCGATAGCTTGGACCCACACTTACTCGCCAGAGGACACTAGATTATCTATGAGGCTTAGCGACTTTATCGGATGGCTCAGTTCTAATAGCTATACCCGCGCACTTGTAGCTTACTCTGCAGTTCGAGAAGACCCACAAGCAGACGTTCCGGCACCTTTTCCTGCCCCTCAACTTCGGCCATTCGTTCATGAGCCCGCTTTCGATTTGCGAGCGGACGGATCAGGGCTTCGCGTCCAGAGCGCTCAGGAGCCTTACGCCGTCGGGACAGTGCCGCCATCAATCACGAATTCGGTTCCGGTTATGCTGCCTGCCCGATCAGAAGCGACGAACGCGATGAGGTTCGCCACCTCGTCAGGAGTAGCTGGTCGGCCGAGCGGTATGCCGCCCAGTGAGGCCATGATCATCTGCTTCCCCTTCTCAGCGCCGTCCTCACCGCCGAGACGTTTGGCCAGTGCGACGGAGGCCTCGGTTTCAATCCAGCCAGGCGACACGCGCACAACCCTTACCCCTGCTGGCGAAACCTCTTTTGACAAGCTTTTGCTGTAGGTAGAGAGCGCCGCCTTTGCAGCGGCGTAGGCGGTTGTCGCTTCCGGCAATGGCATGACGTGCTGGATCGAAGTCACATGGACGACCACCCCCGCGCCCCGCGAGACCATTTCCGGAACCAGCGCCCGATCGAGCCGGATGGCCGGCATCAGGTTGAGGTCGAGCTCCTTCGCCCATTCCTCTTCGCCAAGAGCGACGAACCCGCCTGCTGGCGCCGAGGAACCGCCTAGCATGTGAACGATGATGTCGACCCCGCCCATCCGCTCGCGGACCGCGTCGGCAAGAGCTGCGCAGCCCTCCACGGTGGTAAGGTCGGCCGCGAAGAAAAGCTCCTTAGGTAGTGTTTCTGGCTTGCTCCGAGCAGTAGTCAAAACGTGAGCACCCAGCTCACGAAACAGAGAAACCGTCGCAGCGCCAGCGCCACGGGTTCCTGAGGTGATGAGGGCGCGCTTGCCTTCCAGCGAAAGGAACGGAATCACAGCGCGATCTCCAGACCGGCAATCGCACCATGGGCAAGCGTAAACTGGTATCGCAGGTCGACGGGACTGCCCGGGAAGTTCCCAACTACATGGCTTGTCACGACGGCTTTATTGCCTTCGTCGGTAATGGCGAACGGCTCAGTGGCGCAGAGGTATTTTGCGAGATAGCCCACGGCCCACTCCTGGATCGCATCGCGACCAGTGTAGGTGTGTCCCTCGTCCTGCACGGTCGCATCGGCGGTGAAACATCCAGCGATCGCCGCTGCATCGCGTCTCCTGTCCGCGTCGAGGTATCTCGCAATCCCAGGTGGCAGATCGATGGCCATGACGTCCTCCATTTCGCAGCGAAGCGCTCGCTCCGCTCTCCCGAACCAAAGTATGGATGGACGGCCTGTAGGATAATCAGGATAGATAGGGATGAGGCGTCACGGAAAGCGGGACAATGTCACGGTCGGGACTGATTGAGCTGGAGGCGATCCTCGCCATTGTCCATCGCGGCTCATTCCGCGCGGCTGCGATTGATCTCGGCATGTCCACAACCGCGCTAAGCAACGCAGTCGGCAAGCTTGAGCAGCAGCTCGGCGTTCGTCTGCTCAATCGGACTACGCGCAGCGTCTCGCTAACAGACGCCGGAAGAACTTTTGTCGGCCAGATCGCGCCGGCGGTTCAAAGCATCCAAGACGCCATGAACACGGCGCGATCGCAGCAGAGTACGCCGTCGGGTATCCTGCGCATCAATTCCTTCGCAACCGCCGCTCGAGAAATCCTGTCTCCACTGGTTTTGGAATATATACGTCGGTACCCGCAGGTTCACATCGATCTTGTCACCGAAGGACGTCTTGTCGACGTTGTGGCGGAGGGCTTTGATTTTGGCATTCGCACCGCCGACCTGATCCCAAGTGATACGATCGCGATCCCGGTCGGCGCTCCTCGGCGCTTCTCCGTAGTGGCGTCGCCGGCATATCTTGAGAAGCGCGAGACGCCGCAGGTGCCGCATGATCTCCTGGCGCACGCCTGCATCCGCGTGCGGTTGCCCAATGGCGCGCCGTATCGTTGGCATTTCGCGAAGAACGGCGAGTCGATGCAGATCGATGTACAAGGCCCAATCACATTGGACGAGGCCAGCCTGTCTCGAATTGCCGCGCTGGATGGTGTTGGGATTGGGTTCTTCATGGAGGCGGATGTCCGCGACGATGTCGCATCGGGCAGGCTTGTCCAGATGTTGGAAGACTGGACCCCGCCCCTTGCACCGCTATGCCTCTACTACCCGGGCAGGCGCCATTCATCGGCCGCGTTCAAAGCGTTCATCGATCTCGCCCGGGAGATTGCTGCGGTCACACGACGCTAACCCCCGGTCGCGGATATCCGCGGCTTAAATAGGGCTTCTCGGAGCCGCTATCTGCTTATCGACTGGATGGCGCCGTCGGCGCGGAGTTTAGCCCGGAAACCGTGCATCTTGCATAGCTACTGGCCGACGACGATCAGACCGTTTGAAGTCGCTGCCGCCTGTCGGACGGCCTTTAACGGCTGGTATTCCGGCGCGTCGTAAAAGTCGCGAACAGCCTGGCGGTTCGAAAACTCCAGCACGACTAGCCACGTCGGGGACCAGTGTCCCTCGATGATCTCGGGCTGGACGTCTTTGACGAGCGGTTTGCCACCGAACTGCGCGGCCAAGGCGATCGCAGCGCCCTCGTAGTGGGTCATAGCCTGCAGATCACGTACTGTGAGATCGATGAGGACAAGGGCAGTCATAGGAGTTTTGCCTAGTGATAGAGGGTTGCGGGTGATCCGCCCGCGCTACCCGAACGCCAGTTCGCGACTGACGTCCGATAGCCTTGAGAAAGCGCGAATCTGAGCGGACGTGTAATGACCGGCTCGAGAACGACGCCCTCAAAGACGATCTGTACGAAGTGATTCCGGCTCAGACGTTGAGCCGGCCAGTCGATCAGGTCATCGGCCGGGCGGCTTAACGCAGTCAGATAGCCGTGAAGTCGATAATGACCTTGCCGCCGCGCTCAGCATGGATAGCGGCTTCGACGATTGCGGACGGCGGGTAGATGCCGCTGATCGGTGTGTGCAACGTCCCGCTGACGACAAGCGGCAAGACGTCTTTGACCGCGGCAGGAGCGGCAGCGGCGGAGTCCGGGTTGCCAAGGAAGAAACCGTGGACGGTCACCTGCTTGAAGATTGGCAACCAGGCCGGGATCGACATCGTCGCGCTGCCCAGAATGGAGTAGGCGACGACGGCCGCGCGGGGCGAGACGATGTCGGCGATAAGGCCAATCGCCTCGCCGCCGATCGCATCGATACCCAAACCAATGCGACCGCCCTCGACCGCCCTCTCTGCCTCAGCTTTGGTGTCGTCGCCAGCGACCAAGACCACGTCGGCGCCGGCGGCCTTCAATTCGTCGACAAGTTCGGGACGCCGGACAATGTTGAGCGTCTTCAAACCGCGAGCTTTCGCGACCCCGATCACCGATCGGCCCACCCCCGAATTTGCGGCGTTCTGGACAACCCAGTCACCTGGTTTCAGTGTCGTATATTCGCTGAGCAAAAGGGCCGCAGTCGGCGGGTTGATTCCCAGCATCGACAACTGATGCAGGTCGGCGTTGGGAAGAGCGAACAGTCCCTCTGCAGGAATGGTCATCCGTTCGCGCCATAGCCAGGTAAAGACTGGAAGAAGCACGCGGTCACCGATGGCGAGATGATCGACGTCCTCGCCTAGGCCAATGACGCGGCCAACCCCTTCGTTTCCAACAGGCCCAGGAGCGGTTGGCAGAACGGGAAATCCGCCTTTGATCACGTAGAGGTCATGGGGATTGAGTGGCGAGGCCTCGAGTTGGACCAGCACCTCGTTCACGCCGGGCGCGGCTGGCTCCGGCAGATCGGTGAAGCGCAACACTTCACGAGGCTCGCCGAAGGCGGAAATCTGGATCGCTTTCATCAGGATACTCCTTGATCGAGCGGCATGGCCGCAGCGGTTGGTTAGTGGAGCGGTGGCTCCATAAACAGGCCCTGGTCCGTGAATTTGCCGCAGTCAACGCAAAAGTGGAGCCGTCGCTCCGAATATGTTAGGTCGCAGATTAGAAGACCTGAGCGATGTCCGTTCACGTCGCAGGCAGGAAGAAACGCGATGACGACTAAGGTTGAGAGCCAGACCCCTCGCGGGCGCGGACGACCACGTCTGTTTGATCGGACAGCGGCGCTCGACCGGGCAATGCGCGTGTTTTGGGACAGGGGTTACGAGGGCACGACGTTCGACGAACTGATTACCGCGATGGGGCTAAGCCCCTCGAGCTTCTACAACGCGTTCGGTAACAAGGAGGCCCTCTATCGCGAGGCGGTCGGTGCATACCTCACGGGGCCGGGTGGCTTCTTCCCCAAGGCGCTCGCTGGCGAGGGCTCGGCACGCGATGCGTTCGCGCGGCTGATGATAGCTACGGCTGCCGCGTATACTGACGATACCGGTCCTGCGGGCTGTATGATCTCACTGGCCGGGTTGCACGACGCCCCCGAACGCGCCGACCTCCGCGACTTCATGCGTGAGGTCAGAGGCCGGTCGCTTGCGTTGATGGTAGAACGCCTCGACGAGGGCGTCCGAAACGGCGACCTGCCTAAGGGGACTGACGTCGCCCAGATCGCCGACTTCTTCGAGACAGTGTTCAGGGGCATGGCGGTCCGTGCGCGTGACGGTGCAGATCGCGAGATGCTTGAAAAGACTGGTGTCATGGCGCTTGACGCCTGGCCAGGCGGCCGGGCCTAGTCGTCGCCCTTGTCGAATGGACTGACACCTCGCCCGAACGAGAAGTTCTCTGATGGTAGGGGAATGAGAGTTACGAACACATCGTCCGGCCTGATCCCGACATTGTCGTGAAGGCGCTGGACGATCTCTTTTAGCAACACTCGCTTTTGCGACATGGGGCGCGATGCAGGGATGTGCACAGAGATGATGATCGCGCCCGCTGAGCGATCCACGTCCCCGTAGGTAGGATGGAGAAACAGATAACCTTCGGCATGCTCGTTGATCACGACAAACTTGTCCTCGGGAGGCAGGCCGAAGCTGGCCTGAAGCGAGTGCGCGAGGGCGTCCGCAATGGCCTTACGCTGATCCAGGGAAAACAGGTCCTTGGGCACATGGACGTTAAAAAAGGGCATGACGTGATCCTCATTGCATAGTGCTTACATGAAGCGTGTGTATTTGGAGTAGAGGCTCCACAAACTTGCTCTGCTTGCGATTTGCAGGATCGTCAACGAGTTTTGGAGCCAAGCCTCCAGATCATAGCGGAGGATGACCTTGTCCCAGACATTCCTGACGCTAGCGTTGGCATCAGTCTCAACGTGACGGGCCACCCGGCCCCCGAAAGAAACTGAAGCAGCATGACAACCTTAAATGGAGTTCTTACTCCATATTGTGTTGACGCTTGGCGGAACGTCGCTTATCGGTTTTTGGAGCACGCGCTCCCTAAAGCGATGCGCACGGAGATTCCTGATGACCCGAGTAGTCCGAATTCACGAATACGGTGACGCCAGCGTTCTCCGAATTGATGACGTAGACGTGCCGGCGCCGGCAGCCAACGAGGTTCAGATCAAGGTCAAGGCGATCGGAATTAACCGTGCCGAAGTGATGTTCCGCAATCACGCCTATCTACAGGAGGCACACTTTCCAAGCCGCCTTGGCTACGAAGCTTCGGGCGTCATCGAGCTGGTCGGTGAAGCAGTCGAAGGTTTCGCCATCGGCGATGTGGTCAGCGTCATTCCCTCACAGGATATCACTAACGGCGGCACCTATGGCGAACTGGTCAACGTGCAATCACGCTTGGTCGTAAAGCATCCGGAGACATTGTCTTTCGAGGAGGCCGCAGCGGTTTGGATGCCTTATGTCACGGCTTGGGGCGCGCTTATCGAACAGGCAAAGCTGTCCCAAGGTGAGGCCGTCATCATCTCGGCGGCGTCCAGCAGTGTCGGCATTGCCGCGTTCCAGGTCGCTAAACTTGTCGGCGCTACCGTCATCGCAACGACGCGAACCGGCGCTAAGCGCCAAGCTCTTTTAGATGCCGGCGCCGACCATGTCGTAGCGACGGACGAAGAGGACCTTGTAGCGAGGGTTCTCGAAATCACGGACGGGATCGGCGCTCGCGTCGTATTCGACCCGGTCGGCGGCCCTTCGTTCGAGCCACTGACGGCCAGCATGGCGCGAGGCGGGATCCTGCTGGAGTATGGGGTGCTCAGCGCCAATCCCACGCCGTTCCCGTTGCTTACCGTCCTCAGCAAGTCCCTAACGTTGAAGGGATACCTTTACACCGAAGTGGTATCCGACGATGCCATCCTCGAGCGCGCTAAGACGTTCATCACGGACGGTTTGGTATCGGGTGCCCTTAAACCCCTGATCGCGCGTGCCTTCGCTTTCGCCGACATTCAAAACGCTCATCGCTTCCTGGAATCCAACGAGCAAATCGGCAAGGTCGTGGTTACGCTCTGACCTGGTTCCGGCCACTCAGCCTACTAAAAGCGCTATTCGGAACCGGGCATCCATTCAGCTCCCACCGCGGAGCAGTGTTACGCTCCGTAGTATCGTTCGACCTCACCCAACTGGAGCGTGAGCGCTCTGCTGGGCAAATGAATAGTTAGTCTCTGCCGTTCGTCTTCGTTAAAACGAGCGGCCTTTCTTAACAAGTCACGGATGGCTGCGCGACCGACGACCCTGTCGCCGCCAAGCCAGCCACTGCCAAGCGCAATCTCAGGTGCTAGGATAAGGAGGCCATAAGCGTCAGGTGCGAAATGCTCGATTATGACGACGGTGTCCTTTTGCCGTGATCGCGGCTTGCCTTTATACCGAGGATCTATCCTTGGCGACCGGCGGTCCGTTGGACCCACAATCGGACGCTCACGTCCCGCCCCTCGCTTCCCAGCTTCGGACGTTCGTTAATGCCGAGAGATTGAGATCTTGAGAGTGATATGTCGAGCATGCGGACGAGCAAAAAATAAGACTTTCCCGCCGTTCGCATTCTTCGGAGAGGACAAGCGTCGGTGTTAGTGGTGGAATTGTTGGGCGAATGGCTTAGATTCCATAAGTCTGCTGTTAGCGCATCGACAATTGTAGAAACTTTCCTCAGCTTTGGCAGGTCACGATGCAGGTACCCACTGATAGGCCTGCACGATTTCTCCACGCGGCTGATAACGGATATGCTTAGTTTGGCTGGCGCGTTTAACGTCCAGCGTCACGTAGGCTTGCTGGTCCCCTTGCAACGCATCCTGAGGGAAGCTGTTCAGGATTTCGTCGCCCTCCTTCAGTCCAGCCTGATCGGCGTTCGAGCCCTTGACCAAACCGTGGACGATCTTTGGCCGCGCCTGAAGCGAGGCAATGTCGAAGCCTAGATCGTAGCGGCGCAATGGCTGCGAGACCCGACGGAACCCGGGGCCATAGGCGTCGGATGGTGGCAATACTGTCCCACCGGCGAGCATCGCATCGAACTCTGCCAGCCCCTTGTCCCCGAGTTCGGCCCTCAGCAACTTTCGGTATAGTGCCTCGTTCATTGGCTGGCCGTTCCGGCGCGTCGTCAGCATCGTCCGTACCAGGTCGTCGAGCGAGCGCTTGCCCTTCGAAGCGGCGCGGATCTGCGCATCGACCGCCTCGAAATACAGTGAGCCGCGATCATAGGGCAGCACGCGGATCCGCGTGTCGCGCCAGAAGCCCGCCGGGATCTCCGAGTTGAGCGTGGCGATCTTGATGTTCGTGTAATAGCGGGCGGCGGTCTCATTAAGGTCCTTGAGGAAATCGTCCGCGGAAATCATGCCTGATCGGTATGGCAGCGTGCGTTGATAATGCACCGCCAGTCCCTCGCCGAACCACGATCGATCAAGCCCGCCAGCAGCGTCCATCGACCCATCGAGCGAATTGACCCAACTGTGCAGCATTTCATGCGCGAGCAGCGAACGCAGATCGTCTGGTTTCGACGTATCGTTGAAGGTGTAGGCGAAACTGTCGGTCAGGCCGATGCCGCTGCCGGGGTTGCGGGTATTGGTACGGCCGAACACGCCGAAGCTCGGCGGGGCATAGCCGAAGAACCTGCCATAGAATTGGTGGAGTTTCCCGCCCCAGGCCATGAGCGGCGTCATGTCGAACGGCGGTGTGCCCTGCCACGCCGCGAAGAAGCCATCGCCAGCTGGTCCCGACACCCCCGGATGACCGCCCATGTAATAGATCGAGCCGAGCTTCGCAGCGGGCAACGGCGTGCTACCGACCGCGTTACTGACGCCCAGGCTGGACACCCCTACCCCGCCCGCGCCGTAACCTGTGAAGTCCCACTGAACGTGCGTGACGCGTGCAATCGTATCGGCGGGCTGCAGCACGAACGCATTGGCCGCAGCCGAGAAGGTGCCGTTCTCGGTGCGGATCTCGTATTGGGGCAGCGCGAGCGGCGGGGCGGCGGCATCGATCGGCACGCGGTAACGGACCGTCACGACGCCATCAATGGCACGACCCGCGCGCCAGCTACGCGTCGTGTTCGATCCGTCCTCAGCCTTATCCTGCACGGTGACGGCAATCGGTCCGGCACGATCGGCAAAACTGAGCTGTTGGAGGTCCTTGCCACTGGTGACGACGGTATTGGCGATGAGCGGTAGTTCGAACAGCGCATCGCCAGGCTTGGCGTGGACACCCTGCACGGTCAGCGCCATGTCGACGTAGGGAATATGCTGCGCGGCATCTGGAGCGCCGGGTGCGAGGCGGACGATCAACTGCGGTGCTGCAGGATCGGCAGCACCCGCGAGAAGAAGGAACGACGGCGCCAGGAGGCCCGTCAGCGCGCGATGATTCAGCATGATATCTCCCTGAGGTGGCCAGCGTAGACCGCCCGACGCGGTAAATCATCGCGGATTGCCAATGGCGCCCTGGCTCGCCTGCATTTCCTATGCGCCAAGTGTTCGATCATTCATTTTTTATGCACTGGCATCGTATGGCGGAAAACGATTTTCCCTTGCGGAATTTATGAGCTCAGGCTGGTCGACGTCACGTTATCCGGCGGATGGCAGCGGCAGGCGGTGCGTGCACTTCATCTCGGACAGCGTGGCGATCGACCGGATGTCCTCGACACCTGGTAATCGCAGCAGCGTGCGGAAGGTGAAATTCTGGTACCAGCCCATGCTTGGCGCAAGCACCTTGAGCATCACGTCCATCTCACCGAACAGCGTGTAGGCCTCGGTGATTTCGGGGATTTCGTCGACCGCGCGCATGAAGCGGTCGCGGCCCTCGTCGCTCAGCCGGCCCATCTTGAGCTGGGCGAAGATATACATGCTTTCGCCGAACTTCTCGCGGTCGAGCACCGCGACCTGCGCCTTGATATAGCCCTCCTCCTTGAGCCGCTGGATACGCCGCCAGCAGGGCGACTGCGACAGGCCGACACGATCGGCGATATCGCTGGAGGATTCGGACGCGTCGATCTGAAGGCGATCGAGGATTTTCAGATCGAGACGGTCAAGCACCTCAGCCATTGTTTATGCACCATCTTGCTTATGCGTGGATTGATATCGCACTGGCTCTACGGGCAGCGCACGTAATCGACAAGTTTCCGCCCGTCAGACGCTATAAGGTTGTCGTGGCGAACGGTCGTCGGTCGCATGCGGGAAATGACGATGACACGGGATGAACTCGCAATCTTCGATAGCCAAGCGGTTCGCAATGGCCTGAGCTACCCCGACTGCATCGCGGCGATGCGGGACGTGATGCTGGCATTGTCGGCTGGCACCACGCGGCAGTTGCTGCGCACGATGATCTCGCTGGGATCGGGACGCACGTTCGCGCAGATGCCCGGCGCGCTCGGCGACTACGACATGTTCGGGACCAAGACGATCAGCGTCTTCGCCGATCCAAACAAGCCTGGGCTCCGCCGTCACCGGGGGCTGGTCGTCCTGTTCGAGCCGGAAGAGGGGCGCCCGGTCGCCGTTGCCGATGCCGAGGAAATCACCCATATCCGGACCGCCGCCGCGACTGCGGTCGCGACCGATGCGCTGGCCCGTGCCGATGCGAAGACGTTGTTGATCGTCGGTACCGGTGGGCAGGCGCGCACGCATCTGAAGGCGCTGCCGTTGGTGCGAACATTCGAACGCGTGCTGATCTGGGGTCGATCGCCTGACAAGACCGAAACCCTGGTCGAGGAATATCGTCATCTCGGCGCGGAGCGGGCCGACGATCTGGAGGCGGCGACGCGCACGGCAGATGTGATCTGCACGCTGACCACTGCGTCCGAACCGGTGATCCTCGGCGATTGGGTGCAGCCCGGCACGCACGTCAATCTGGTCGGGTCGAGTGGCCCCGGCCCCGTCGAGGTCGACAGCGCACTTGTCGCCAAGAGCCGCTACATCGCCGACAGCGCGGCCTCCGCGCGCGATGCCGCCGCCGAGTTCCTGGTCGCCCGCGCCGCCGGGATCGTCGGCGAGGACCACATCATCGGCGAGATCGGCGACGTGCTGCTCGGCCGCATCGCCGGCCGCACCAGCGACCGCGACATCACGCTCTACAAGTCCCTAGGCCATGCGGTGCAGGACCTTGCCGCAGCCGCTCATCTCTATCGGAGTTCGCGTCGCTGATGTCGTTGTCCCCTTTTCGTTCGGCACTGGCCGCATCGACTCTGCTGGCCGGTTTCTGTGCCGCGCCTGCCTTCGCCCAGCATGAGCGCATGTCGGTGATCGCCAATGGCGAGAAGGTCGGCTTCGTCGACGTCGCGCGGACCGGCAACCATGTCGCGGTCCAGTACGACGTGAAGAACAATGGTCGCGGCCCGACGATGGTCGAGGCGATCGAGCTCGGCGCCGATGGCCTGCCCATCAGCTGGGCGCTGGACGGCAAGGCGACCTTCGGCGGCGATGTCCACGAACGCTTCTTGCGTACCGCCACCAAGGCGGAATGGAGTGATTCGATGGGTGCACGCACCGCGACGGTCCGCGGCACGGGCCTGTATATCGGTCAGGCCGCGAGCCCCTGGGCGCTCGGCCTGTACGCGCGCGCTCTGCTCAAGGCTCCGGCCTCGACTCTGACCGCGTTGCCGGGTGGGCAGGTTCATCTCGACAAGCTCGGGCCGGCGACGATCGGCAAGGTCTCGTACCAGGCCTATGCGATCAGCGGCATCGACCTATCGCCGGACCTGATCCTACTCGATGACAAGAATGCGCTGTTCGCCGTGCTCGACACCGGCGGCGCTGTGGTCCGCGAAGGGCATGACGCCGACGTGCCGGCGCTGGCGGACCTGGCGACCAAGCTGACCGCCAAGCGCTACGCCGCGCTCCAGAAACGGTTCGCGCACACTGTCGATGCGCCGGTTCGCATCCGCAACGTCCGCGTATTCGATCCCGTCAGCGGCAAGCGCGGCGAGCCGGTCTCGGTGGTGTTCGCCAATGGTCGGATCAGCGGCATCCAGCCTCTGGACGCTGTGGCTTCGCCGGGCGAAGCGCTGATCGACGGCCAGGGCGGGACGCTGATGGCGGGGCTGCACGACATGCACGCGCATATTAGCCTGGAATCCGCGATGCTCTACATCGCCGCGGGCGTCACCGAGGTGCGCGACATGGGCAACCACAACGCCTTCCTGCCCGACCTGATGCGCCGGATCGCGAGCGGCGAAGTCGCAGGGCCGCGGATCATGCCCGACGGGTTCTTGGAAGGCCGCAGTTCCTATTCGGCGCGGCTCGGTATCGTCGCGGACAGCGAGGCCAAAGCGCTGGAGGCGGTGCGCTGGTATGCCGCACGCGGCTATTGGCAGATCAAGATCTACAACAGCATGAACCCCGCCTGGGTGCCCGCCATCGCCAAGGAGGCGCATGCGCTCGGGCTGACGGTGACGGGGCATATCCCCGCCTTCACCAATGCCGATGCGATGATCGGCGCGGGGTATGACGAGGTGACGCACATCAACCAGCTGATGCTCGGCTGGGTGCTCGATCCGAAAGAAGATACGCGTACGCCGCTGCGGCTGACCGCGATGAAGCGCACCGCGACGCTCGATCTCGCATCGCCGCGCGTCCAGGCGACGATCGATCGGATGGTCGCGGGCGGGATTGCGCATGATCCGACCGCGGTGACGCTGGAGTTGCTAATGCTCAGCCGCAACGGTGTCGCCTCGCCATCGGTGGCCGAGTATATCGATCACCTGCCGATCGGCCTGCAGCGCCGCCGCCGTCAGGCGATCGCGCCGATCGCCAGCCCGGCGGATGCCGCAGGATATGACGGTGCGATGGCCAAGGTGAAGCAGACGCTGAAACTGCTGCACGATCGCGGCATTCGGTTGCTGCCTGGCACCGACGACCAGACCGGGCTGTCGGTACACCGCGAGCTGGAAATCTATGCCGAGGCCGGCATTCCGATCCCCGACGTGCTGCGAATGGCGACGCTTGGCCCCGAGCAATATATGGGTCGCGACCAGGAGCTGGGTTCGATTGCACGCGGCAAGATCGCCGACTTCATCCTGTTGCCGGGCGATCCGACGAAGGACCTAAGCGAACTGCACCGCATATCTATGGTGGTGAAGGACGGGACGATCTATTTCCCGTCCGAAATCTATCCCGCGTTCGGCGTGAAGCCGTTTGCCGCCGCGCCGAAGATGACGCTCCCGGCGACCGCACCGAAGCTGGTGGGATCGGGCCCGGCGAAAGATGCGATGGACGAGTTCCTGTACTGAGGGCGACTACTTCCTGCCGGCCACGACCTGCGCCACGAACTGGTGGAGGTCCGCACTGAGCGCTGCCAGCGCGGTCTCGTCCTCGAACGCCGAATGGCCCGAGGCGTAGCGGTGGAACGCGGTGCGATCGGCCGGGACACCCCTCTGTTCGAGTGCGAACTGGCCGGCATAGACCGGCGTAGTGATGTCGTAGTAGCCGCCCGCCGCGAACATGCGCAGCGCCGGCTTGGTCTCCATCGCCGCCTTCAGATACGGTGCGAACGCCATCGCGCGATAGCTGCCGCCGTATTCCTTGTCCCAGTTCCACTTGAAGTTGATCCCGAGGTTCAGGCTGCGATACGGGCTGGGCGCGGCGTAGCCGAGCTCGTCCTTGAGATAGGTCTCGACCGACGCGGCGGCACCCGTGTTCGATCCCAGCGACATCGACGGATCGTCGAACGGCGGGCGCAGCTTGCTCTCGGAGATCAACCGGGTGGCGCGACCGTCGAGTTGCCCCGTCCGCAGGCCCTTGGCGGCGAGCAGCCCGAGCATAAAGTCGCGCCGCTCGATCCGCAGGTCCTTGGCCTCGATCGTCGCGGCTGGAATACCGATCAGCGTCGAGAGGCGCTCGGCGACACGGTGTTTTTCCGCCGTCGGCAACGCGGCGCCCTGCATCAGCGCGGCAGCATAGTCGGTCTGGGCGAAATGCAGCGCATCGTCGAACTGCTGCGCGACGCTCCGCCCGCCGCGATCGATCGCGGCGTGATACCAAGCGACCGCGGACAGCGTCGGCAGCAGCACCACGTCGGAGACCACCGGTCCGTCGCTATCGCCGACCGACAACGACAACAGCACGACGCCGTCGGGCAACGGTTTCTTGGCCTTCATATTCTCGTTGAGGATCGCGAGCGCGCGCGCGGTGCCATAGCTCTCCCCGATCAACAGCGCCGGCGACCCGGTACGGCCGTTGGCGGCGAGCCAGCGTTCGATCATCGAGGATACGCCGCGCGCATCGCCGCCGACACCGAAATAGCCCGACGCGTCCTTGCCCTTGATCGGCATCGACGCGCCCGTGCCGACCGGATCGATGAAGACGAGATCGGCGGTATCGAGCAGCGTGAAGCGATTGTCCTCCAGATGCGCGGCATCGCCCTTGCCGACGATCCGGCGCGGACCGAAGGCCTGCATGTGCAGCGGCGAGGAGGACGCGCCGGGACCACCGTTGAAAAAGAAAATCACCGGGCGGCTGGCGGTCTTCACGCCCTCGGCGACATAAGCATAGCTGACCCCGACCGCGACCGGCGTGCCGTCCGGTCCCGCCATCGGCTGTTCGCTGACGATCGCGCGGTAGGCGAGCTTTCGACCGGCGATCGTGACAACGTGCCTGGTCGTGACGATGCGCGCGCTAGAGGCGTCGCGTGGCACCATCGGGTCCATTGCGCGCAGGAAGGCGGGCGACATCGGCGCATCCCCCTCATCCTGGGCATGAAGCGCGGCAGGTGCAGCGGCGACGAGCAGCGTCGAGATCAAAGCAAGACGGCGCATGGGCATGGGTCCTTCGTAAGATACGGGCTGAGACGGGCTTAAGCCTTGGGCAACGCGGCGAGCAGGCGTTCGATATCGTCTAGGTCGTTGAACACCGACGGGCTGACCCGGAACCGGTTGCGCGACAGCGTGATCTGGATCTTTGCCGCCTTCAACCTGTCGGCGAGCCTGGTATGCGCGCCTTCGAGCACGCAGGTGACGAGTGGCGTACGGCTCTCGGGCGGGGTGACGACGGTATAGCCAAGCGCGTCCAAGCCTTGGTGCAGGCGCTCGAGCAGCGGCTGGCGGTGCGCGACGATCCGGTCGACGCCGATTCCGAGGATGTAATCGAGCGAGAAGCCCAGCATCGCCGAGATGGTGTGGGCGTGCGTGCCGCCCGCGAACAACCCCTCCATGTCGGGGCGCGGCGTGACGTCGGCGATCGGGTAGTCGGGCTTGGTCGCCGGCGGATCGAACGGATAGACGTGCGGGGCGAACCCGGCGAGCTGGTAATAGCCGAAGCGGGTGCGCGTCAGCCGGTCGTGCAGGTCGGCGCGGACATAGAGCAGCCCCAGACCGAAATCGCCCATCAGCCATTTGTAACTGGCGCAGGCTGCGAAATCGACGTTGGTCGCGCGCACATCGATCGGTACGGTGCCGGCCGCATGGATGATGTCGGCATAGACGAGCGCCCCCTTGGCGTGCGCGATTTCGCAGACCCGCTTCAGATCGTGCTCGAAGCCGTTGTAGGTCGACACCAGCGACAGCGCGACGAGCCGCGTGCTGGGAATGATCGCGCGCTCGATGTCGTCGATCGCGATCCGCGCAACGCCTTGTGCGTCGCGAGGTCGTATCCAGGCGACGTCGACGCCCTGTCTTGCCAGTTCCTCGTACAGATAGAAGGAGCCGAAGAAGTGGAGCGTGTCGGTGACGATGCGCCCCTTCTCGCGCGGAAAACCAAGCGCATCGATGATTGCCTGCTCGCCGGCGGTCGTGCTCTGGACGAACGCGATTTCCTCCGGTTTCGCGTTGATCAGGCGCGCGAAACTCGCCTTCACGCGCGTCTCGACCTCGTCGGTCGGATAGTGGCCGTTCATCGTCGCACGCTGATCGAGATAGGCGCGTGCAGCGTCGCGTGCGCCGAGCGGCACCGGGTGCATCGTGCCCGAATCCAGATACACGCCCGGCATCGGCGCGAAGCTCGCGCGATCCGGGAGCGCGCCGGAAGCAGGCCGCGTCACCGCGCTCGCCGCCAGGGGCAACGCGCCTGCGCCTGCCAGTACGCCGCTTAGCACACCGCGCCTTGTCACTCCATTTTTCGCCATCATGCCCCTTCCGGTCGGCATCGAGCTTAGCCCGACTGCCACGCATAGTTTTAGCCGTTTTGCGCCAGGATGACGGGGCCGCTTCTCGTCTGCACGCGCTATCTGCGAACCACATTTGCGCATAAAAATGCCGCGCATTCCCGCCTAACCAGATTGCGAGGAGACGTATCGATGCTGAAACCAGGCCTGTCGTGCGCGATGCTGTTGGCGAGCATCGCGGCGATCTCCAACGCACGCGCCGCCCCGCGAAACTGCGCCGTGGACGCGGTCGAGACCCACCATTCCGCACAGATCGGCAGCCGCCGGATCGAGTATGTCGCCTGCGTCGGCACCCTCCCCGTCCGCAACCTCGAGGGCGAAGCACACGGCCGGATCGTCTACACCGCGTATATCGTCCCTGGACGCTCGGCACGCCCGCTGAGCTTCGTGTGGAACGGGGGCCCCGGTGCGGACTCGCGGACGCTGCAATTTCACGCGGTCGGACCGCGCATCCTCAAGGACGGCGTGCTCGTCGACAATGCCGCAACCCCGCTCGGCATCAGCGATCTCGTCTTCGTCGACCCGGTCGGCACCGGTTTCAGCCGCGCGGACACACCCGAGCACGCCACCGCCTTCTACGGCACCAACGCCGACATCGCTTCGGTTGCGGGTTTCGTCCGCGACTTCCGCGTCGGCTATGGCCGCGAAACGAGCGCACTTAATCTGGTCGGCGAGAGCTTCGGTACGTGGCGCGCATCGGGCGTCGCGGAGACGCTCGTAAACGAGGGTATCCGCGTCGACGGTGTGGCGATGATTTCCGGCGGGATCCCGCTCGGCGACGAAGCGCGCAGCGATCGCCGCCGCGCCGTCTCGATGGTCAACCGCACCGCGACCGCATTCGCGCTCGGCCGGCTGGCACCCGATCTACAGAGAGATGAGGCGAAGACGCTCGCCGAGGCGGATCGTTGGGCCAAGACCGTCTACGCCCCTGCCCTTTCCAATCCCGCTGCCCTGAACGACGCGTCGCGCGCCTCGGTCGTGGCTGCCCTGGCGCGCTATCAAGGCCTCGATCCCAAGACGATCGATGCCAAGACGCTATGGATTTCGCCCCGCGAATTCCGCACGCGTCTGTTGGCGAGCGAAGGCAAGACTCTCGGCATTTTTGACATGCGGCAAACCAGCGCGGCAAGCGAAGGCGGCGACGGCAAGATCGTGCTCGACTATTACCGCCGGACGCTGGGCTACACCCAGGGCAGCTATGCCGGGATCGACGCCCCCGACGCCGGCGTCGGCAACGACTGGCAGTACGACCAGTCCCCGATCACCAAGGAGTCGCTCGCCCGCGCGATGGCCGGCGAAGGCCCGCCAAGCGCGTCGCAACCCTGGATCCAGCGTGCCATGACCAAGGCACCGAGGCTGCGCGTCTGGGTCGCGGCGGGCCTCTATGACTCGCTCAACAGCTGCATCGGCAACACGCTGACGGTTGGCGGACTCCCCATTGCGCTGGCCAGCCGTTTCACGCTGAAATGCTATGCCGGCGGCCACATGATGTATCAGGATCCGCGCCAGACCGGGATATTCGGGCACGACTTAGCCGCGTTTCTCGAGAACCGCGCATAAATTTTGCGGCATATGCTGAAAAAGACGACCTCGTTGTTTCAATCGCGCGAATCCCGCCGCACCAACGACAAAAAAGTTCGGCTAGCCCGCGCTAAGCTGTCCACAGGTTGAAGCGAGAGCGGGTTCGGGGCGGACCGCACGCTGGGCAACGACATAATGGGGGGCTTCATGAACACCATACACGCCAAGATGGTCCGCGGACTGTTGGCCTCGACGGCACTGCTCGCCGCAGTGACCGCAGCACCAGCGCTCGCACAGGATGCGCAGTCGCCGCTCGACCAGTCGATCACCCCGACCGCGGACTCCGTCGAAGGGGGCGAGACCATCGTCGTCACCGGTTCGCGCATCCGTCGCGCCGGGCTCGACAACGCCGCGCCGGTGTCGGTCATCACGTCGCAATCGATCACCGATCGCGGCTTCATCACTGCCGCCGATGCGCTCAATAACCTGCCGTCCAACGCACCGACGCTGAACCAGGCCGACGGTAGCGGCAATTCGAGTGGTGCCGGCTATCAGGCGCCGAACCTGTTCAATCTCGGCGCCGGTCGCACGCTGACGCTCGTCAACGGCCGCCGTATGGTGACCAGCGGATCGGGGATCGGCGCGGCCGACGGCAGCGGCGATGCGTTCGTCGATGCGAACATTATTCCGGTCGGCCTGCTCGACCGCGTCGAGGTGTATCAGGGCGGCGGCGCGGCGGTGTACGGATCGGACGCGATCGCCGGCGTGGTGAACTACATCCTAAAGAAGGACTTCACCGGCCTGGAGGTCGACGCGCAGAACGGCATTTCCAGCCGCGGCGACTACGCCACGCACAGCCTGCGCGCCACCGCCGGCACCAACTTCGCCGACGGCCGCGGCAACGTCGCGATCGACCTCGGTTACTCGAAGTCGCCGACGCTGATGTTCTCGGCACGACCGCTCTCCAATCTCGGCCGGCTGACCGTCAGCAACGGTGCCGATACGGGGCCAGGCGACGGCATCCCGGCGGTCAAGGAGATCTTCAACGCGGCGTTCTGGCCGTTCAACAGCAACGGCGTGATCTTCACGCGCGCAGCGCCGGTCAGCCAGTTCCTCGCGCGGAGCGGCGGCAGCGCGCTCCAGTTCGACGGCAGTGGCAATGTCGTGCCGTACAACACCGGCGTGCTCCAAGGCATTCCGTTCGCGGCCGGCGGCGATGGCTTCAAGTACCAGGCGCTGGCGGGTCTACGGACGGGCGTCGAGCGCTACACTGCGAACATGGTGGGTCATTACGACGTCACCGATCACCTCACCATCTCGACCGAGCTTCTCTATGCCCGCACCAACGGCACCGAAATCCCGCAGGGCAACAGCTACACCACGCTGAACGCCGGCGCGTACAATGGTCCGATCGCGTTCACCCGGAGCAATCCCTACCTCACCAGCCAGGCGAGAACGCTGCTCGGTGCGGCAAACCCTGCGTTTGCGAATGGATCGCCGCTGTACCTGTCGAAATATTTCTACCACCTCACGCCTGCCAACGACCAGACGACCAACACCGACACCTACCGTGCAGCCCTGTCGGCGCAGGGCGACTTCGATGTCGCCAGCCGCAATTTCTACTGGTCGGTGGGCGGCAGCTACGCGCGGGTCGAAGGGCAACAGCGCAGCTGGCAGGTCGTCAATTCAAAATTCCAGAACGCGATCAACGCGGTGTCGAGCGGCGGGCAGATCGTGTGCGGGATCAACGCCGATGCGATCGCCACCAACAACGATGCCGCCTGCGCGCCGATCAATCCGTTCGGCGACGGCAATGTCAGCGCGGCCGCACGCAATTACGTGAGCACGCGCGCCGGGCTGGATTGGGCGAACGAGCAGGTAGACCTGCTGGCGACGCTCGGCGGCACGCTGGCCAGGCTGCCGACCGGCACGCTCGACTTCAGCCTCGCTTATGAGCACCGCGACGAGCAGGCGAGTTTCGATCCGCTTGACGCCAACCGGCTCGGCCTGTTCGGAACCGGCGTGCAGCAGGTTGCGCAGTCGGGCGGCTATAATACCGACGAATTCTCGGCCGAAGTGATCGTGCCGCTGATCGGCAAGGACTTCCAGCTTCCGCTGGTCAAGCTGCTCGAGGCCAAGGGCGCGTTCCGTTATGTCGACAACAGCTATGCCGGGCACCAGAACGTCTGGGATCTCGGCCTGCGCTGGGAAGTCCTGGACGGCATCACGCTGCGGGGATCGCGTAGCCGCAACTTCCGCGCACCGACGCTCACCCAGTTGCTCGCGCCCTCGTCGAGCGGGCTGGATTCGACGGGGTTCGATCCGTGCGACGCGGACCGTATCAGTAGCGGCCCGAACCCCGCGACGCGCCGCGCGAATTGCCTGGCGCTGTTCACCGCGAACCCCGGCTATGGCGTAGACGCCGACGGCACCGGCGCGGGATTGAGCGCGGCGGGCCGCCTCGCCCGCTTCCAGGATCCGTCCGAGAATTTCGCGCGGGCCACCGTCACCAGCGGCGGCAATGCCGCGCTGCGTAACGAAATTTCGAACACCTGGACTTATGGGATCCTGCTCCAGCCGCGCTTCGTGCCAGGCCTGACGATCAGCGCCGACCGGATCGAGATCGATCTGAAGAACGGCCTATCGGCGTTCACCACTGAAGATTTCACCGCGGCGTGTTACGACAACGCGGCCCCGGATCCTGCGGTGTGCAACGCATTCACCCGCCTCGCTACCAGCGACGGCATCAGCCCGGGCGGCACGATCGCGACCGGCACGTCGACCACCTTCAACGCCGGCATGGTCCGCTATCACGGCGATAACTACATGGTGGATTACCAGTTCGGGGTTGGCGACCTGTTCCACGGCGGCGACCTCGGCCGATTACAGCTAACCGCGACGGCGACGCACAACACCCTGCTCACGACCTCGGTCACCGGTGCGACGTTCGTGCGGACCGACGATACGTATCTGTCGCCGGAATGGGTCGGCCGGTTCAACGTCGCCTATGCCAGAGGGCCGTTGCGGCTGACCTATCAGCTGCAATATTACGGGCGCACCGATGCGGGTTCGAACGTGTCGATCGAGACCACGCCGAACCCAACGCTGGCGAAGAACATCGTCCACGACGTCTCCGCGCAGGTCGATCTGGGCAAGGTCGCGGTCCGCTTCGGGATCGACAATCTGACCGACAAGGACCCGTCCTATCCGCAGATCGCATATGGCGATATCCTGGGCCGGCGTTTCTACGTCGGCGCGAAGATCAGGTTCAAGTGATGGCCCTGCCCGGCGCTCGCCGCCGGGCGGCCTCTCGACATCGCCCCATGCGTTCCAGTAAAAAAAGACATCACCGATGAACCGGCCCGAGCTCCCTGATCTCGCCCTTTCGGTTGCCGAGGCCGCACGCATCGACGGCGCCCGGCCGCTCGGTACGGACTCCTATTCGCAATGGGTGCGAAAGGTGATCCGTACGGTGCGGTCCGAGCGCAACCTGCTGGTGAGCCTGTTCGACAGTTCGGTGCCGGAGCCGATCGAGCTGCTGCGCCAGTTCGTGGTCGAGGGTTTTTCGGAGACGATCACCTCGCGCTACACGAGCGCGTTCGCGAACGGGAATCCGTACGTCGTCGAACAACTCGCGCGACGCTACGCGGTGCCTGCGGACCAGGTGGTGTGCACGACGGGCGCCACGGGCGCACTGTCGCTGATCTACCGCGCGCTGCTGAAGCCCGGCGACCGCGTGCTCGTGGAAAACCCCGGCTTCGACCTGTTCCACAAGATCGCCGAGACCTATGGCTTCGGGGTCGATCGCTTCGAACGACGCGGCGATGATTTCGCGATCGATCCGGTCGAGGTGGCGGCGGCGATGACGCCCGATACCCGGCTGATCGTGCTCGCGAACCTGCACAATCCCTCCGGCATGGCGATCCCGCCCGAGACGCTCGCGGCGATCGGCCGGATCGCGGAGGCGCGCGGTGTGCGTGTGATCGTCGACGAGGTTTACGGCGACTATGTCGATCCCGCACTCCGCCCACCCCCGGCGATGCAGCTGTCGCCGGCACTGATCAGCGTGAGCAGCCTGACCAAGTCGCACGGGCTGAGCACGCTGCGGTGCGGCTGGATCGTCGGCGCGCTGGAGCCGATCGGCCGCATCCGCGCGCTGGCGGAGGAGATCGACTTCGGCATCTCCAATTTGTCGCATGCGATCGCGGCGCTGGTACTGGAGCGCCCGCAGCCGTTCGACGACTTCCGCAGCGAGATCATGCGCCGCGCACGGCCGATCGTGGAATCCTACCACGCGTATTGGTGCGAGGAGGGACTGGTCGCCGGCACGCTGCCGCCGTTCGGCTGTATCGCTTTCCCGCGACTGATCGGGGTGCATGATACGATCGGCTTCTCCGAATGGCTCGCCGATCGCTGCGGCGTGATCGTCGCGCCGGGCGAGTATTTCGGTGCATCCGGGCATATCCGCATTGGCTTCGCCCGCGCGCCGGCCGATGTCGATTACGGCTTGCAGGCGCTCACCGATGGGCTGATCCGGTACCGCGACCACCAGGCGAAGGACACCCGATAGACATGACACGCCTCCTGATCGCAGCGCTGCTCACCGCATCGAGCTGGACCATGCCGGCTGCGGCTCAGGCAAAACCGCCCGCCCCGGAGGTCAAGGCGAAGCGCGAACAGGTATTGACGGTCCGTGGGCATAAATTCGCGTACACCACCGAGGTCGGTCTGGTGCCGGTGTCGAGCAAGCCGAGCACCAGCGATGCGGCCGCCGGCTACATCTCGTACAGCGTCGCAGGCAATCCCGATCGCCCGGTGATGTTCATCTTCAACGGCGGCCCAGGCGCGGCATCCGCCTATCTGCAGATGGGCGCGCTCGGCCCGGCGCGCGTGCATGTGCCGCAGGATCCCGCCGCGGTGCTGCCGACCGCGGCACCGGTCGATGCCAATACCGAGACCCCCCTCGACCTCGCCGATCTCGTCTTTCTCGATCCGCCCGGCACCGGTTTTTCGGCGTTGAGTGCCGGTGCCGACCGCGACTTCTATCAGTCGGTGAAGGGCGATGCCGACGCGGTGTCGCAACTCGCGCGCGCCTGGCTCGCGGCGCATGGTCGCACCGGCGCGCCGATCTACATCCTCGGTGAAAGCTATGGCACGATCCGCGCCGCGGCGATGGTCGATGCGCTGCGAACGCAGGATCCGGCACTGAAACTGCGCGGGGTGGTGCTGCTCGGTCAGGCGCTCAACATGATCGAGACGTCGCAGCGCCCGGACAACGTCGTCACCTACCCGGTATCGCTCCCCGCGCTTGCCGCGATTGCCTGCTACCACAGCAAGCGCGCCGCCCCCTGCGATCCGGCGGAGAGCGCGCGGGAAGCCGCGGCGTACGGCCCGACCTATCTCGACGCGCTCTACCGGGGTCAGGCCTTGGACGCGGCGACGCGCGATGCTGTCGCGACCAGGCTCGGGGCCCTCAGCGGCATCCCCAAAGCCTATTATCTCGCGCACGACCTGCGTATCTCGAAAGAGCAGTTCCGCGTCGAACTGCTGCGCGCCCAAGGCATGGTGCTCGGCCGCTACGACGCGCGCTACACCGCGCCGCGCGCAGCCGACGCGGGCGAAGTGGTCGGCCCGGATGCCTTTTCGGCCGTATCCGATCTCTACGGAAAAGCCATCGTGAACCAGCTGGCGGCAATCGGCGTGAGCGATTCCGCTGCCTACAAGGTGATCGTCCGCGGGGAAGGCGACTGGCGGTACGGCGCGGGCGACTCGCCTTTCAACGACTGGCCGTTCATGGCGCGCCTTGAAAAGGCGATGGCGGCGACGCCCGACCTGCGCCTGCTCGTCGGCACGGGACTGTTCGACCTCACCACCACCGTCGGCGCCGCCGACTATCTGTTCGCACAATCCTCGCTCGCCCCGGCGCGCTATCGCAACGAGCGCTATCCCGCCGGCCACGTCTTCTATTCGGACGACGTCAGTTGGCACAAGTTCATGGCCGACCTCCGCACGTTCATTGCCGCCGGAGCACCGCATTGAGCGACGCGAAACTCGCCAAGGGGATCGATCTCTGGGGCGTCGTCGCGCTTGGCCTCGGCACCGCGGTCGGCGTTTCGATCTTCTCGGCGATCGCTCCCGCGGCGAAGATGGCCGGGCCGGCGATGCTGTTCTCGGCACTGCTCGCGGCGCTGCCGATGTACCTGATCGCGATCAGCTATGCGTTCCTCGGCTCGGCCTGCCCCGTATCGGGTGCGTCGTTCGTCTGGCCGGCGCGGTTCCTGCACCCCGCCTGGGGCTTTTATATCGGCTGGGCGCGGATCGTCGCCAATGTTGGCGCGATCGTCGTGCTAGCGCTGGTATTGGTCAAATACGCGTCGATGCTCGTGCCGCTGCCGACCAAGCCGACCATGCTCGCGGTGCTGCTGCTCGCGCTGCTGGCCAATCTGTTCGGGATCAATATCGCCGCCCGCGTGCAGAAAATCCTGCTCGCGGGCATGCTGGTGCTGTTCACGGTGTTCGTGGTCTGGGGCGGCGCCACCGCGGTCGACGTCGTACGGCTGCAACCGCTGTTCCCGCACGGGCTGCACGGCATGATCACCGCGACGCCGTTGCTGATGGGCCTGTTCTTCGGCATCGAGGCCGCGACCGAGGCCGGCGCCGAGGTAAAGGACAGCCGCCGCACCATCCCGCTCGGCATCGCGCTGTCGATCGGGTCGGCGACACTGTTGTACCTCGCGGTCGGCTTCGTCGCGTTGGGCGTGCTCGGCGGCGATGCGCTCGGCGCCAGCGATGCGCCGATCCTCGACGCGGCCAAGCGTTTCATGGGCACCGCCGCGACGCCGATCGTCGTGCTGGCCGCGGTCCTGTCGATCGGCAAGTCGCTCAACGCGCTGTTCGCAATGTTTAGCCGCAGCCTGTACGCGATGGGCCTCGCCGGCTCGCTGCCCACCGCGCTCGGCAAGATTCACCCCCGCTGGCAAACCCCGCACATCGCGCTGATCGCGGTATTCCTGCTCGGCTGCGTTGGCCTGCTCCTGCCGATGGAACTCACCTTCCTGTTCCTCGCGGTGAACATCCCCAACCTCCTGAAATACGGCAGCATCTGCCTAGCCGCCGCGCGGGTGACCGAGCACCATCCCGACCTGTACGAGGCGGCAGCGTTCAAATTCTCCAAGCCCCGGATGCGTGCGCTCGGTTACACGGGCGCCTTATGTGCACTCGCGCTGATCTTCGTCGGCCTCGAGGCCGATTGGCGCCCCTATGCACTGCTGATGGCGTGGATGATCATAGGCATCCTGTATCGCACCTTGGTATCCCGTGCATCGCCAACCAAACCGTAAGTTATCGATATATCGACCGTTTTCTGCCTATCCGACTACATCTTCAACCACGTGACCCACATCCGGTCATTCGCGCGCCCTTCCCCTCTCCCCAACTCCAGACATTGGTTCATCTCCGCGTAACGCCCGCTTTGGCGCCTGACCTGCGAACTCGAATGTCGCAGCTGGGCGATAGTTTGGCAGGAAGGCTGTCCAAGTTTACGTTTTACTCCCTATGAGCTGCAGACGGCTTTTGCAGGAAGCTTAGGTACGGGATTAGTGGGGACGCTGCGTCGGACTGTAGATGCCAATCCGGGTTCCTCCTTATACAGAACCTGGATTGTAGCGATCGGTGCGGCGGTGAGGATCAGCAGGAAAAGGCCCATCAGTTATTCGTTGGTCTCTAGCGGCTTGACGGAAAACGCTCTCAGTCGGTTTGACACCGAGAAGCCATCATGGTCGCCGCCTTATCGTGAGATAAATCAACGAAATACGCATTACACCGGAACGGACTGACCGTTGCAACGTCGGGCATGCAGTTGATTTAGCGAGGATGCATGACCGGACCGACGTTGGTATTTCTTCATGCCCTCGGCGCCAGCGCGGGAGAGTGGAAGCAAGTTCTTGATCACCTGCCAAACCAAGCGTGCGTAGCGCTAGACCTGCCAGGATTCGGCGCCGCGGCGGAGGCGGGGCATTGCGATGTCGAAGTGATGGCGGACTGGCTGGCGGACGAGATCCGCTCCCGTGCGCGGACCTCATGCGTGCTCGTCGGTCACAGCATGGGCGGCAAGATCGTCACGCTCGTCGCGGCCCGCGCCGCAGCCGGCGAAATCGGCCTGTCAGGCGTACTTGGGGTCGTACTAGTCGCGGCATCGCCACCGTCACCCGAACCGATGGACGAAGAGCGCCGTAACCAGATGATTGACTGGTTCGCCAACGGCCAGATCGCAGGCGTCAATGCCGCGACCTTCGTCGACGCCAATACCGCCAGAACACTGGCCAAACCTCTGCGCGACACCGCGATCGACGACGTGCGACGGTCAAGCCGAGAGGCGTGGCTCGGCTGGCTGGAACGTGGCAGTCGCGAGGATTGGAGCGCCGAGGCTGGACGCATCGCAATCCCGGCGCTGATCCTCGCCGGCGCCGAGGACGGCGATCTTGGCGAAGATGCTCAGCGCCGGCTCAACCTGCCACATTACATCACCGCGGATATGCAGGTCGTGCGCGGCGCGGCGCACCTCATCCCGTACGAACAGCCGCAGGCGCTCGCCGCGCTGATCGACGGTCACGCGACGAACGTCGCGTTAGCCGCCCTCCCTGCGCATTTCGCGACCCTGCTCGCCTCCGATCGCGTTAGCCACAGGACGCGCGCAACGCTGCTGGATCGAATGCGCGCGCCGGCGTCCAGCTCGGTCTGGACGACGGAGGAGCAGGGGACCGTCGCCGCGCTGGTCGCGCAAATCCTGCCCGATTGCGCCGGCGAGGCCGTCCTGGCGGGTCGTATCCTCGCTGGCATCGCCGACGGCGCGGGCGACGGCTGGCGCTTCGCGGCATTGCCACCCGATCGCGAGGCATGGCGGCGCGGACTTGCGACTTTGACAAAGGCGGCGGGCGGTTTCGCCGCACTCCATCCTGATGCACAAACCCGGTTGCTCGAACGCGTCGACGGCGGCGAGGTCGGCAGCACCGGCGACATCACACAGCTCTCGCCTGAGCAGATGGTCTTGTGGTTCGAGGACGTGCGCGCCGAGACAGTGCGCGTCTGGATGTCACTGCCAGCCACGATGGCGGCGATCGGCTATGACGGCTTCGCCGTGGGTGGCGATGGCCGCCGCAAACAGGGCTATATCCGCACCGGCGCTGACGATCCGGAAGCATGGCAGCAGGCGCGGGAGCGCCTGTCGTGAGGGCGAAACGCTACGCGCGAACCGACGTCGTCGATGCCGTGGTGATCGGGACGGGCGCTGGCGGCGCGCCGCTCACCGCGCGGCTAGAACAAGCCGGTTTGTCGGTAGTGGCGCTGGAGGCGGGCCGCGCTTTCCGGCCCGACGATCACGTCGCCGACGAAGTCGCGGCCGACATATACTGGATGGAGGAACGGCTGAGCGGCGGGGCGACGCCGACTGCGTTCGGTTCGAACAATTCGGGCATGGGGGTCGGCGGATCAACATTGCACTGGGGCGCCTTCTGCCCCCGCCCCGATCCGCGCGACCTGCAACTCAAGACGCTGACCGGCGAGGGCGCGGACTGGCCGATCGATCACGCCGAACTGATCCGCTACATCGCTGAGGTCGAGCATTTCACCGGCGTATCCGGCCCGCCTGACTATCCGTGGGACGCCGCGCGCCGCTACGCATATCCGCCGGTCGCCCGCAACGCTGCGGCCGATGCGATGGCGCGAGGCTGTGCGGCGGTAGGCATCACCGCCACCGACGCACCCGCCGCCTTGGTCTCGCGCGATCGCGACCAACCGTATTGGGGACAGCGGCAGGCCTGCATCAATTGCGGTACCTGTCACCAGGGCTGCCGCACCGCCGCCAAGACCAGCATGGATACCACCTATCTGCCCCTTGCAGTCGCGCACGGTGCCGAGATCCGCGCGGAGGCGCGCGTGGTGTCGTTCGAGTTCGACGGCAGCGGCCGGATCAGCGCGGTCGTCTATCGAAAAGGTGACGAGGATCATCGCCAGCGCTGCGCGGCAGTCTTCCTGTGCGCCGGCGGGGTGGAGACGCCGCGGCTGCTCCTCAACCTTGGCATCGCCAATGCGAGCGGCCAGATCGGACGCAACTTCATGGCGCATGTCGCGACGCAGGTCTGGGGTCGATTTAATGCCGACATGCGAATGAACCGCGGCTATCCTTCGTCACTCATCAGCGAAGACATGATGCGGCCCGGCGATGCGGGCTGCGCAGGTGGCTATCTGATCCAGAGTCTTGGCGTACTGCCCGTCACCCTCGCCACCGGGCTGGCGCGCGGCGCTGGCATGTGGGGCGAGCGGCTCCAGGCCGTCCTGCGGGGCTACAACCGGATGGCGGGGATCGGGATCAACGGCGAATGCCTGCCGCATCCCGATAATCGCCTGACGCTGGCCGACGAGGTCGACGCCTTCGGCCACCGCAAGGCGCGCATCGACTTCAGCTATCGGGCCAACGAACGCGCGATCGACCGCCACGCCCGGCGCACGCTCACCGAGATCTGGGCCGCGGCGGGGGCCAGTGACATCTTTGCCGTCGACCGCTCCGCCCATGCGATCGGTACGTGCCGCATGGGAACAGACGGCGACGCGGCGGTGGTCGATCCCAACGGCCGCAGTTTCGACGTTCCCAATCTGCTGATCTGCGACAATTCCATCTTTCCCAGCGCGCTGGCGGCGAACCCCGCGCTGACGATCATGGCGCTGTCTCTGCGTACCGCCGACCGTTTTCTCGCATCCCACCGTTGAGGAGTTCATTATGGATCTAGGCATCAGGAATCGTATCGCGCTGATCAGCGGCGCGGACTCGGGCATGGGCAAGGAGACGGCACGGCTGCTGCTCGAGGCGGGGGTGCGCGTCGCCATCACCGATCAACCCGGCGGCACGCTGGACGAGGCAATTGCGGAACTCTCCCCGCTCGGCGAAGTCATCGCGGTTACCGGCGACGTGACCAGCCCCGATGACGTAAGATCGATCTGGGCGGAGGTGCGTGAGCGGCTCGGCAATCCGGACATATACGTCAATGCAGCGGGCGTGACGGGGGCGACCGGCGACTTCCTCGATGTCGATGATACGGGGTGGCAACAGACGCTCGACATCAACCTGATGGGTGCGGTGCGGATGTGTCGCGAGGCGATCCCCGCGATGCGCGAGAGCGGCTGGGGGCGGATCGTCCTGTTTGCGTCTGAGGATGCGGTGCAGCCCTATGTCGACGAACTGGCCTATTGCGCATCGAAGGCGGGCATCCTTGCGCTCGCGAAGGGGCTGTCCAAGGCCTATGGCTGCGACAATGTGCTGGTGAACACCGTCTCGCCAGCCTTCATCGCGACGCCGATGACCGACAAGATGATGCGCAAGCGCGCCGAGGAACGCGGCGAGAGCTTCGACGCGGCGATCGAGAGCTTCCTCGAGGAGGAACGGCCGGGCATGGTCCTCAAGCGCCGCGGCCGCGCCGAGGAAGTGGCGGCGGCAGTCGCCTTCCTGTGTTCGGAGCGAGCCAGCTTCATCAACGGCGCCGGCATCCGCGTCGACTCCGGCTCGGTCTTCACCATCGCCGGATAAGCAAAACGCCGCGGCACCGATGGTGCCGCGGCGTTTTGCCGGTCTGCGATCCGGTCGTCAGGACAGGACCATCTTCGCCTCGGCTTTCGTAACATTCAGGTAGATACGATTGTCCTCAATCCGGTCGATCTGGTCGAGTGCAATGTAATGATGCTGATGATCTGCGGCGTCCGTCTTGGTGAGCTTAATCTGCTCGCCCTCTACCTTGTCCACGGTACCGACATGTTCACCGTCCGAACCGGCGATCTCCATGTGTTCCTTGATGCGTAGCTTCTCGAACATGTAGATTTCCTTTTTGAGAATGCGAAGTCCCAACGCACGGTGATGTATCCGTATGCAATGAAAAAGCTGATTTTCTTCATTGTGCGGGTCGATCAATTGTCGGTCACGTGGCCGAAGTCGGCTATTGGATAACCCACATTATCGAGTTGGCGCGACGATCGGGACGCTACAGATGACCTTTGCGAGCCCTCCTCTTTGGGGCAAAAGATGCCCTATCATATTGAAGGCCCCAATCAGTATGGACTGACCGGGGCTCTGTACTGTCAGGCGACGCCAGCACCACCAGTGACGCCGTACACCTCGCCGCTGATATAGCTGCCTTCCTGGCTCGCAAGCAGCACATAGACAGGGGCGATTTCGACAGGCTGACCCGGACGGCCATATTGGCTTTCCGAACCGAACTTCATCACCGCCTCAGGCGGCTGACCGCCGGATGCCTGGAGCGGCGTCCAGAACGGGCCAGGAGCCACGACATTGGCGCGGATGCCCTTCTCCAGTAGCTGCTTGGCGAGCGCCTTGGTGTAGGCGACGATCCCAGCCTTGGTCGTGGCGTAGTCGAGCAAGATCGCGGAAGGCTCATAGGCCTGCACCGAGGCGGTGGTGATGACGGAGCCGCCTGCCGGCAGGTGCGGCACAGCCGCCTGCGCGATCCAGTGCATAGCATAGAGGTTGGTCTTCATGGTCTTGTCGAAATCCTCCGACGTGACCTTCGAGACGTCCTCACGGTTCTGCTGCCGTCCGGCGTTGATGACGAGGATGTCGAGCCCGCCAAGCTTCTCGACAGCTTGCGCGACGAGCGTCTTGCACCACTCCTCGTCGGTGATGTCACCGGCAAGGTCGACGGCGGTGCGCCCCTCTGCCCCGATCAGCTGGATGACCTCGGCCGCGTCGTTCTTCTCCGACTCGAGATACGACAGGGCAACGTCGGCGCCCTCACGTGCGAACGCGATAGCAGCCGCGCGACCGATGCCGCTGTCGGCGCCTGTGATCAGCGCCTTGCGCCCGGCAAGCTTGCCTGAGCCCTTGTAGCTCGTTTCGCCATGGTCGGGCACGGGATCCATCTTCGACGCTTCGCCGGGAACGGGCTGCGGCTGTCGCGGGAAAGGCGGCTGAGGGTACTGCGAGCGAGGATCCTGCATAGTCAGACGGTCGGTCATGCTTATCTCCGTTGCGATAGGATCAGGGTCAGTTGCAGGCCGCTGCCTCGTCGAGGACGGACAGCGCCATGATGTGCGCTAAATGGCTGAGGCCTTGAGGAAGGTTGCCGAGAAACGCGCCACTCGCCGGATCGATCATCTCGGCCAGGATGCCGTGTCCGTGAGACAATGCTTCGTTCAACTTATCGAACCGATGGCGCGCTTCAGGCCGTTGACCAAGTTCCGCCCGGGCCTCCACCATCCAGAAGGAACAGGCGAGGAAGCACCCTTCTTCCTTGTCCATGCCGGTATAGCGGTAGTGAAAAGCACCGCTGCCGAGCTCACGATCGATCGCATCCATCGTCGCCAGCAGGCGATCATGACCATCAAAGCCGAAGCGAACGGCGAGCGCCAATGAGGCATCGAGTTTGTCGGTGCCCGGGTACATGACGAAAGCCTGCATCTTCTCTGACCAGCACTCAGCCTCGATCCAGTCCTTGATCCGGTCACGCTCGCGCGACCAGCGTTCCCGGCAGGTGGTCGGCAGCTGACCTTGGTCCGCGAGTTCCACGGCGCGGGCCAGAGCCTGCCAGCAGCTGACCTTGGACATCGTGTAGTGCTGCGCCTCCTCCAGCTCCCACATACCTGCATCGGGCATACGCCAACGGTCAGCACATTCGTCGGCGAGGTGTGAAAGCAACTCCGCGCTCGCGGGGTCGAGGATGTTGCCGCAGCCGACGAAGCAGGCGGCCGTCTCGAAGATGTCACCGTAGACGCCGTGCTGACTTTGGTCGGTAGCCTGATTGCCGGTACGGACCGGGGTCGAACCGCGATACCCTGGCATTGCCCATTCGGACACGCCGGGCACGACCTTGCCGTCGAGGGTATAGACCACACGCGTGCCCACGCTGCGAAGCTGGTCGAGCAGCCAGCTGAACGCAGCCTTCGCCTCGGCTTCAAGGCCTGCCGTCAGGAACGCCTTGATCGTGTAGCCGGCATCCCTGATCCAGGCGTAGCGATAGTCATAATTCTTTGCTCCGCCGATACCTTCCGGAATCGACGTTGTTGCTGCGGCCGCGATGGCGCCAGACGGCGAGTAGAGTAGCAGCTTCAGCGCCAGTGCACTGCGTAGGAATGCTTCGCGGTCTTCACCGAAGTAGGAGACATGCTCGCACCAGTCTCGCCATTCCCGGTCCGATATGTCGATGCGTGCATCAATCTGTTCAATCGTTGGGGCCACCAGCGGCTCGTCACGACCAGCCACGACTGCGACGGTTTGACGCTCGCCGGCAGCCACCGTCACTTCGCCCGTGATGCCTTCGTCGGCCCAGTCATAATGTACCGTGTCGCTGTGAACGAATAGACCAAGGACGCGCTCGACATGGAAAACTGTGTGGCCCCCAATCTTCGAGTGGTACGGACTGACCGTATCGCCTCGCCGACCGGGCTTCATCGTCAGCCTAAAGCGAACGGTGCCATCCAGCCCATCGACCCGCCGCGCCAGCTCGGCCCATGGCAGACGCCCCGCCGTGCCACTGTTGAGAGACTCGGTCAGTTTTGCTCGCCCACTCGGCGTCGTAAAGATTGTCTCGAGTACATTACTGCCCGGGCGATACTGGCGCTCGACCGTGAAGGGGCGATCGGGCTGTAGCGTAAAGCACCCACCATTCTCGCCATCGAGTAATCGATCGAACAGTGGAGGCGAGTCCATGTTGGGTACGCACCACCAGTCGATTGATCCATCGGCACCGGACAATGCGACGGATCGGCCATCCCCAAGCGCGCCATATTGCTCAAGCGGCAGATAGCCGTCTTTGCGAACGCCGAGTTCGATACGCTCATGATGCTGCGGCAGCAGCCGCTTTAGTATCCCGGTCAACGAAGCAGACGCGGCAGCGCGCGTGACGCACCGACACCCATCAAAGCACCCGCACCCAGCAGACCACCCACCACGCCTAGCTTTAGCATATCGCGCTGACGGCTCGTAAAGAACTCGCGGCGGCTTCCTTTTACTCGGTCCTTTCCGTCGCCGTCGATCTGCGCCGGTCCTGGAACCGCCTCGTCGAGATTGCCAATGCGATCGGGCATCGGATCGCCCTGCTGCTTGTCGAGCATTCCGGCTGCCTCACGATCGGAGAAGCCTGGTGCGACCGACTGCCCGAGCGCCATCATCAGTGTCGAACGCCCAACCCAGAACTCACGTTGAGGATCGCGTGCTGCGGTCCAAATTGCTTCGGCACAGAGGCGCGGGTCGAAAAGTGGATCGGGAATGATTTGCTCACGTCCCGTGTGGGTGCGTGTCCAGCTTGTCTGCGGCGTGTTGACGCCGGGCAGATACACGACGCTGAGCGTGATCTTTGATTTGTCCGAGATCAGCTCCGAGCGCAGCGAGTCCGTAAACCCGCCCACCGCAGCCTTCGCGCCACAATACGCGGCCTGCAAGGGAGCGGCCCGGATCGCGAGGCCGGACGACACCTGGATGATTGCCCCCTGATCCCGCGTACGCATGTGACGCAGCGCGGCAAGCGTTCCGTAGACCTGCGACAGATAGGTTGTGGCGGTGACGCGGGCATATTCATCCGGCGTAATGTCGTGCGCGCGAGCAACCACCGTCGACATGGCGTTGTTGATCCAGGCGTCGATCGCGCCAAATTCGGCGACCACCTTATCGGCGGCCTCGTCGACAGCCTTCGGATCGGCAACGTCTGCCGGGATCGCCAGGACTCGACCACCATGCTGTTCGAGCATTGCCCGAGCCTCATCAAGACGTGTCGGTTCCCTTGCGATGATTGCAACCTGCCATCCGCTACGTGCAAAGCGATCCGCAGTCGCGAGGCCGATGCCGGCGCTCGCTCCCGTTACTACGACGGTCTTCATAAGGTTGGTCTCGTTCCTAACAAAAAGCTTGCTCGACCGCTAAACGCCCAAGTGGCGAACTGGTCGCCGCCTACTGCTTTGCTCTTCAGTTAAATGCGCGGGCGCTGCGGCCTTCGATGGTGAGACCCAACAAGGCCGCGCGACCGGCAAGTCATTAAGCTGATGTAGCCAGCGACCAGTTTTCGATTGAAACTCAATCGGAGTTCGGACGGTTGCCGCGACCCAGTTCCGGTCATTCGCCGCCTGTTCTCCGCTCCACTTTCGGCCATGCATTCATGTTTGCAGCGAAGGAGTTGCTGAGCTCGGCCTGCCGGCTGCCCCCCGGCTGCCTCAAATCGATCAAGAGACCGGAAGCGGGATCCCTTCTCGAAATCACAAAGGGCAAAGACTTTTTTAAAAACGGGATGCTGTATGCAGTAATTTCAGGCGGGCAACGTTCAGCGGCCATAAAGCTGTCGCCCTCTCCTATCGAGGAGAGGGGGACGAATACATGTTGCTCATAATGGCGATCGCCGCACAGATTGCGGCGTCGAAGCACAAATTGCATGAACCAGCTTCAGCCAGTGTCACACACAGGAATGGCGCTTGGCAGGTGGACTATACGCTTCGCGGCGACTCGCGCGGCTGGATTTTTCCTGTGTCTGCGCCAAAGCAGGCCGATCATCGAGCCTGGCGCTCGGAAGTTTGGCGGGTTGTGACGCCCGGCGTGCGGATCGAGCGTCACGGGGCTTATGACGTACTAGTCGCCGATCATGGTAGTACGGTTCCCCGAAAAGTCCGGATAACCTTTACACCGACCAACGCCACGCTGGAACGGGAATACGATCCAGCCATCTCCTTCAGCAACGGCGCGACAGCGCTCTATTCCGACCAGTTCGACCTCGTTCCGATCGATCATCCGGCAACCGTTGACGCGAAAGAGGCAGGACTGTCGGTCCAGGATTTGGGTGGCCGCGCATTGCCGGTGCGCTTCCATGACAATGCCGGTCCGGTGTTCGTGCAGGGCAAACGGCAAAGTGACCCGATCCTGACCGGGGCGGCCACCTACGTCGTGTTCGGATCTGGGGAGGTACAGACGCTTGGAGGCGTCGCCATACTCGCCGATCCTGCCTTGCCAGCCTGGTTGAAAACCGACGTATCGCAGTTCGCGCCGCGCGTGGCATCAACCTATGTGGCGCGCCTCGGCGCACGGTCTGATCCTCGGCTACCGTTGCTCATCATGGGCTGGCGCGGCGCGACTCCCGGAAAGGTCATCAACGACGGTGGCGTGCGCCCCGGCGAAATCGTCCTCAATTTCGAGGGCGAGGGCCTGCTGGAGCGGAACGAGCGCGCGGCGCGCCGGACCAGGTGGTTCATCGCGCACGAAATGGCGCATTTCTGGCTGGGGTCGGAGGGCGTGGCCTACAGCGCGCCATCGGACGCATGGATCACCGAGGGCGGCGCCGAGATGATGGCCTACACGTTGCTGGCCGACGCCGACCATGAGTATGTGATCGGCGAGCTCCAGCGGGCGGTCGACGATTGCGTGAAGCTCGGCACGAAGCCGATCGCACAAGCTGCCGATCGCCATGAAAGCCGTGCTTTCTACGCCTGCGGGACGGTATTCGCATTGGCGGCATCCGGCGTCGCGCGACGCCACGGCGGTTCCAATTTCTTCGACTTTATCAATCCGCTGCTTACCCGCCATCAAGCCGATCGACGCTTGGGCGGGACAGAGTGGCTCGATTATTTCGATGGTTTGAACGATGACAAACACGCAGGCGATGTCATGCGTGCGATGATCCAGCGGGGGTCGAGCCAACCGCTAAAAGACGTGGAGACGATCCTGAAATCGGGCGACGTCCCGCTGACCGTCACTGGTAACACCCTTATGCTTTCATCAGCGGCAATCTGACGACAGAGACACGCTCCGGGCCTCACTAATATAGCGACACGGCCGGAGCCGCCGCGACGTCGGCGCGGGCTTTTTCAATGAGCCGAACGACTTGAATAGACCACTGAAGGGGTAAGTCTTATGATGGCGTTCGCGCTTCTACTTTCGCAGGCTCAGGTGGTACCTCAAGCACCGCCCGAGACGGATATTGTCGTGATCGGCAAGCGACTGGCGGCTTGGCGGGGAACGGTTGCGACCACCATCGGCGTCACGACGTGCAAGACGACGATATCGACTGGGGACAAAGACGTCGACGACGTGGGATGCACGGCCCTCAAACGATGCTGGTCCGAGTACCGGCCTCAGCTCGCATCCGCCCGGAAACGACATGACAAAGGGGAGATCACAGACGTTCGTGGTCTTGAGGCGGCTTTTGGACAGTGCTTTAAATCGAGCCGGGACGAGTTGGTTGGCCAGCTTGTCGCACGTCGACGCGTTCCGTCATCCTGAACTTGCATCCCGGATGACGAACGACCAGCGAGATGACCTGGCCGTCGTCACCAGCATGGCGGCAGGGGCCACCGTGAAAGCGGCAGCTCAACCATGAGACGACAGGATTTGCGCTACCTGCCGGATCATGGTGCGATGATCGGGTTCGAACGGGGGTAGGGATCGTGCGGGTTCGACGCCGATCCCTTCCGCCGAATACCCATAGGGATCGCGATACTTCTCGGCGGGCAGCGTGAGCGTCCAGCCGTTTGGCAGCGGCTTGCTGAGTTGATCGGACAAAGCTCCTCTTGTCCGGCTGCCGATATGCACCACGTTCGGCAGCGCCCGCATCGCGAGGGTAAACGTCTCACCGGCGCTGACCGTCACGTCGCTGGTCAGTAAAGCGATTCTACCAAGATAGCGGACGCGCTCGGACGGCATGACTTCGAACTGCTGGTAGGGACCGTTCGCACCTATGGCCCTCTTCGAGAAAGCCAGATGGCGCCCGTCGGCGAAACGACCGGCGATACGGAGGCTGATCGCATCGTACCCACCACGATTGTTAGAGACATCCACGATAACGCCGGGAAGCCCCTGAAAGGCAGCAAGCGCCTCGTCCAGCGCGGCGTCCAGCACCTTTGTGCTATTTGGAAGAGCGTCCTTGTCGAACGCGCCCATGGCGACGATGTTGATATAGCCGACCCGCCCGATCGTCCCCCACAGGATGCGGCGGTTGGCGACCTGATGTCCACCGCCATCGAGAAGGGCGGTGATCCCGTCGTGATAGGACTTGGACCAGGCCCGCTCCCGCGCGGCGGGATCGGAACCCAATGCAGAGTCTGCTCGAGCGTTCTTGATGGTTCGGGCTTCGCCACCCTCGAAATCGTGATCAACGCCGTCGATCTTGGCCTCAAGACCGACATGGGCATCGTCGAGGCTCGCCAGCGCCCGGGTGGTACGTTCGAAGAAGGGCAATCCGGGGGGGGAAGCGTCGCTGGTCGCAAGAGCAGCAGTCAATGCATTCAGCGTCCGTCCGCGCCGGCCGAATCCGGGATAGAGGTCAGAGAACGTCGCCGCGATAACCTCTGCTATGTCGTGAGCCGTCCAATCGCGTTTCGTGGTGCAGCGGCGTGGCAGCGCATCTATGCGCTCGAAGGAGTAATGGGTCTGATCGGGCGATGCGGCGAATGCAAGATGGGTCCGTCCTGTGACGGACACCAGCCGATAGGCATCGTCGTCGAGGTCGTCGCTGGTCCCGCGATAGCAGAACGCGCCGGCCTCATGGTAGAGTGTACGGGTCCCGCCTCGCACGACGAGGATATGCCCATAGCCGCGCGATCGCCAAACGCCATCGATAACCTTACCGGCCGTCGCTACCGGCACCCACGGCTGCGCCGGAGCAAGGGAGAAGCCCGCTACAGATAACCCCATGCCTCCGACATATTGAATAAATTTGACGACCAATGTCCCCACCATTGCTTAATATAAAACGCCATAGGCCAGCAGGCTTCTGCCCGTCGATACGATACGATCACCGATTGAGGTGACGCAGGACAATAAGCAAGACGACGCGACTTACGCTGGCGTCGAGGGGCATTGTCGACATCGCCACTCACGAAAGTTCGTGCTTTCAGGTAGCATCCATCGGGCGGAAAGGACGTCTGCTCAGACCCACAACCGGTCATTCCCAAGCGAATATTGACCTCCCAACTTCCGCCATTCGTTCATGTCCGCTGCGACCTGAAGCCAGTCTTTACGGCGATAGCGTAACTGACCAATCACTGCGGGGCCGAGGTCCACTCCCCGGTTTCGATGAGCATGTGGCACAGATGTTCAGGCCAGACCTGTTCGGCGGTTACCTCAAGTTCTGCTTGGCTCCACCACCGGTGGACGGATATCACGGTATGCTCCATCTTGGTCCAATTGGCGGTCGACACGGTACTTTGATGGACCCGAACAACGAAATATCGCTCGTCGGCCTCAACTATCTCGCCAGTAGGTAGTACAAAGGATGCGAGCCGCTGTGCGACTTGGCGGCCCGCTGTTTCGACCACGACACCTGTTTCCTCAAACAGCTCACGGATAGCCGCCTGCTCAAATGCCTCCCCTTCGGCAAGGCCGCCTCCGGGCGTAGCCCAGAAGGTTTGCCCGATAAGGGCGCCCTTTTTATGCTCGAAGCGAAACAGCAAAACGCGATCGTCTGGATCAAGAACCAACAATCGGGAGGACGGTCGTCGAAGCATATTGTGCTCTAAAGCCGCAGGAACCGATCCAGCAAGCTAGAGCCGCGTCAAATACCCACCGTTTGCAGTAATCCACGAGGCTCACGTCTCAGAAGAGCTTGCGCAGACCGAGCCGGACGGAGCGACCTAACGGATCGATGTACGCGGCTTGGAAACGGTTTGGGACGCGGTCGAGCCGATCGCGCACGTTGATCCGATCGTTCAACAGGTTCTCGACCGTGAACTGCAGCATCATGGCTTTTGCCCAGGGACGTTTAACGATCTGATCGACCTTGAGAGATGCGTAGGGCACGAGCCACGTCCGGCCCGAAAAGCGGAGGTCCGACGCTGCCAGGTCACTGCGGATTCGGGTCGGCCCCTGCAATCGGCCGTACAGCCCAATGTTCGCAGCCCCGAGCGATCCGCTCAGGTTCAGTTCGGTTTCCCAGCGGGGCCGCCCGCCGGTGCCGGTCAGCGTGTCGCCATCCAGCAGGTCCAGCGCCGGTAAATCGCTGCGCAACGACAGGCGATTGTCGAGCCGCCACGTCGTGGTCATCGACACATAGATTTGCGGTCTGGGCTTGGGCGCGGCTGGCGGCGGGCCGTCCTTCGCGGCGGTGCCGGCGGGCGGCGTCGGCCGGGGGGTACGACCGATCGGCGTCGACAGGCTGAGCGTGACCTGCATCTTCTTTTCGCGTTCGCGCGCGATGTTAACCGGCCTGAGGTCGGCGCTGACGAGTTGCCCTGCGGCATTGCGCTGAAACGCGTCGGCAAACGCGCTCTGGAATGCCGCTGTGGCGCTGCCCAACGTCGTCGTCTGATTGCCGATGCGCGTTTCGAGATAATTTGCGGTAAGCCGCAGATCCTTTGCCTTAATCGGCGATACGGCCACGCCCAGCGTGACGATCCGTCGTCGCTCCGGAGCCAAGGCAGGGTTGCCACCGGCGATCGTCGTGACGAGCACGCTAGTGCCGGTGGTGAAGTCGAAAAAGGGCGTGTTTGGCGTGGTGACCGTCGGATTGGTCAACAGCGCGATCGCCGGCGGGGTCTGCGCTTCGTTGACCGACGCGATCAGCTGGATCGGTCGCACCGGCGACCATGTCAGACCGTAGTTGGAACTGACCAGCCGACCGTAATCGGATACGTCCGACACACCGATCATGCCGTTGACCGACAGTTGCCCGAGGAACGCGAGCACGTCCTGATTGGCGGAGGCGATCGGAAGATCCGCGTTGACGCTTGCCCCCTTCGTCGTTCGCGTGAGATCCAGCGTCGATTGCTGCAAACCCGGCAGGTTGCCCGAACTGCTCGACCGTGCGTAATCGCCCGACAGCGTGATCTGCGCGTCGCCGGCCGGCAGCTTGACCAGCGGACCGTTCGCGACCGCCTTCGTCAGCAATGTGCCGGTCACAGTCCGGCTTCGATAGTCCTGACGCAGCGCGGTCGCTTCGGGGGTCAAGATTGCCAGCGGATCACCGCCCGCATCGATCGAGGCCTGCAAGTCGTCGATCGGGACGCCTTGTTGCGAATGTGCCAGCCCCCGCACCCGGTCGTAGCTGGTGGTGACGTTCCACCCCCAGCGCCGGATACTGCCCTGTACCAGACCCGAACCGTGCAGAGTCAGGCTAGTGTTCCGCTGCCGGAGCACCGCGTCGGGCAGATAGCGGTAGAGCAGAACATCATCAGCAAAGGGCAGCACGCCGCTCCCTCCCGGTATCGTGAGCAGGGCGGGCGCCAAGCCGTTCAAGCCAGTGTTCCTTTGCGCCTCCATCGACAGGTTGAGCGACCCGCTCATCGACTTGCCGATCGGCGCGGCGACCGTGCCGTCGACGGAGATCCTGTCGTTTCGCTGCTGGAGCGAGCGATAGCGGCCGACATCGATGACCGCCGGCACCCCTGCGCCGGCGACGTATCCCGCCAGAGTCCGCGGGCTTGCCGGGTCGTTCGGCACCGCGGCGATCGTAACCGGATTACCGACCAGAGCATCGAGCGCTGGATCGATACTCCCCCCGCCTACCCCCGTGATGTTGCCGCCAAACGCATACAGCGTGTCCGGATCGGGCACGATCGCCCGTTCGCTTTGTAGAATCGGGTTGAGCCTCAGATGCGACATCGTCAGCGTTGCGCGGCGCGGGCCGTCGATGCGGGCGGCGGTTACCTCGACATAGTTCGTCTCACCGCCGCCTTCCGTCGTGGTGCCGGTGGCCTGCTGGTACGTGACCGCACGAAACTTCTTTTTGGTGATGAAGTTCATCACGCGAACGGTGGCAGGAAAACCGAACCGTGCAGCCTCGGACTCAGGCAAGACCTCGATCTTCTCCATCGCCTCCTGCGGCAGGCTGTAGAGCTCGTTCATGCTCGACATCCGTCGGCCATTGAGCAGATAGACCGGATCCCCGCCGCTTGCGGACGTCGTGAGCGTTTTCAGGCGTTCGAGGAAAGTCTTCAGATCGGTCGCGCCCAGCGCCTGGATCGCCGCCTGGTCTAGGGTCGCAGTCGGATCTACAGCACCAACCGCGCTACCGGCGGTCCGTTGACCCGTGATGACGATGTCGTCCTTGCCGGACGACGGTGCCTCCGGAGGTATCTCCTGAGCCGTTCCCGCCCCAGGACATGCCGCCCCCCCTGCCAGAAAGGCGAGTGCCGTCCGATAAGCAAGATTCTGTAGCTGGCACCTTATGAGTCGGGGATCACGAAGGCTGTGGTATTCGATCATCGTCACGGTCTCACGAATGGGCTGTTCAGAGTAGAGCGAGCCATCGTGTTCGGAATGCGGCGCTTTCAGGAAACAGGAAGGGTATGAGCAGACTTTGGTTCGTTCTCGATGCATTAGCGGGCCAGATGGTCTTCCATTCGGTCTTTGATGTCATCTGATCGAAGCACCGTGGAGACACGTCTTGGCGGACGCACCACCGCCATAGTCAAGATCGTTCTGCAGTTTTCGACGGCAGATACGGTTCAGTTTGAATTGCAGTCGAACACGGGATTTTCCCGCAACCAGGAATATCAGAAACGCCATTTGAATGTCACAGCCGCTGCCGGGGTCGTAGCAATGGGACTCTTTTGCTGAATGACGTGGATGGTCGTCTCGGCGTTTAACGGCCCTTTGAATTCGGCATTGAGGGGCTTGGCAGCAAATCCGCTTACGTCACCCAGCCAGATGTCCATCCCCTTTGGAGCGCACACGATGATCTCGTCCGACTGCCCTCGGTCCAGGCACGTCGGTTCTCTGGGGCGCACCTTGGCAAGGTCAAAACCGACGACATTTGGAACGACCGTCGTGGGCCCGGTCTGCGACACGAGCGCTGCGATGATGAGGACGATGGCCATCCGTGTCTCCCTGTTCCGGCTCGGTTAGTGCCGCAGTGGGCGGCAGGCGGCCCCCAACGATGCTGCATCGAGCGCGGTCCGTATCGCCTGACGGGGGTTCACGACCCGGGCGAGCTCCGGTGCTTCGACCCGGACATGTTCGTGGCCGCTTTGCCATTGCCGACGCCACCAGGCACTCCCGGTGCTCGCATTGATCGTCGGCAACCAGATCCGAGCACGCCGCAGCAAAGCGCTCGGTGCGATCAGTTCCTTGTCCACGGCGATGGCGTGAGATAGATCCTTTGCCAGCTCGACGTTCTTGGAGTGGCCCATGTCTCCGGTAATTTGCTCGAGCTTCTGGATCAGGTCACGCCTCGCCCTGTCCCATTCGTCCGCAGAAAAGCCCGCCAAACCCAGTCCGCATGTGGTACGTTTTAGGGCGACCAGTGCGGGCTGCCATGCGTCGCCCGTGAAGTTGTCCCACAGCATGATAAGCCGGTGGCCTTGCTCGCCATTCTCAATGAACATTCCGACCTTTCCGGACGGACTGCCTGGCTGAGCTCTTGCCAGTCGATTGTTGACCGCGCGGATCGCCAGCCTGTCCATGAGCTCTGCGTTCATCTGCGATCTTTTGGGGCCGCGTGACGAAAGTGTCGGCATTGCCACGGTGATCAGCGCTGTCCTGCGCCCCTGCGGCAGAGCCGAGAAACTGATCGGCGCGATACGATCGTAACGCAAGCGCGGAACAGGGACGTGGACGACCGGCGACCCGATGCTTTTCCAACTTCCGAAACGCTGGGTGATAAGAGCCTTCGCGGTGGTCGGATCGACGTTTCCGACGATCACGACCATCATGTTTTCTGGTCGGTACAGGCGGCGGTATAGGGCGCGGATAGTTTCCACGCTCGCTGTTGGTACATCGTCAGAATTCTGCCCATCGATCACGTCGGTCGGAGATCCAGGTGCTACGTCCGCGATGTAGTCGGCGTAAATCACGTTGCCGGGCTTCCTGCCGGCCATCTCCCGCATCACGTCCGCACGCTGGTCGTCCACTGCATCGGACCTGAACGTGAGATCGGTCGCGACCTCGCGGAACAGACGCAGCAATGTGTCTAAGTCGGCAGTCCGCGTCGTCTTGGTCGACACGAAGTAATTGGTCTCGCGCCAGCTCGTCGTACCGGCGGAAGGTGCGGGGAAAGTCAGCGGCAAACCGATCTTCGGCAGATAATGCAGTTCGTTCGGCGCGTTTAACGTTGGACTGACGAATACGAGATGCTCGATGAGGTGTGTCAACCCGCGCTCGCCCGGCCGCTGCTCCTCGATGAAGCCGCCTTCGTTTCGCATGAGCAGGCCTATGCCAGGTTCGTCTCCCTGCCTCGGGAGGATCCCATAACGTACACCGTTCGGGAGACGCCCACTAACTACAGGCGCCCAATCAACTTTCTGTGCAGCGTTCGATTTCACAGCGGTTGTCGCGGTACGATGCCCGTCGCCCGCATGTATGGCGGACCCGCTGGAGGATAGGGCAACGACGCCTAGTCGTAGAAGTCTGCTCGCGAATACTCTGAAGCGCAACTTCCAGCCTCCTACCGACGTCCGGCCTGCCTTCCTTCGCCGGCCCGGAACGAAACTTGGCGGATCATCCAAGGTCTTTAAGGCGACAAGGTGGCAGATCGCGCGAGGCTTCCGGACAGGACCTTGCGTCAGCGGATACCCATTCTCAGATGTTCAACGCAACAGCACCGCTGTCCATAAGCAGACAACCATCCATCTCGTCTTCCGATGCTATCATTCCGTAAGAACAAGTCAGGAACCAATCTACTAATAGACAGTTTTCCAAATGCATCACAAGATGGTGTCTGATGGAGCCAAACGATGGCGAAGAACGAGCATACGAGCGAAAAGGCTGGCAAGGCCGCCTCGAAGGTCCTCAAAGACGGACGAACCGGGAAGGACTCAAAAACAGCTGCTGGATCTGCTTTATCTCAGCGCCCCGACAAGAAAAAGAAGTGACCGGTGGGGCCGGTCGGTACCGGCCCTACTCATCACCACGTCGACCCACAAGCCGCCATTTAACGGTACTAAGACGGTTCCCATCTTCGGACACTCATTCATCGGCCCGCCCTTTGCTCTGGCTATGTGCTTGGTGATCTGAGGGAGATGCGTTCGAGGATCTGCGATGTAATTGCGACCCCTCGTTCGCCGCCGCAGTTGGTAAGCGCCCCGTACCCATGACCGGACTTGCGGTCGATAATCGCACTCGCAAACCATAGGGTGTTCGACCCATCGTGCGTTAGTCTGCTGGCCGGAGAGTCGGATGGTCCGTCAAGGCTCCGGCCCCCGGCATAGCCCAAATCCGGCTGGGCTGGGGTAAGCAAGTGCTTTAGCGTCGTTGTACGAAGAAAAGGTGGCCCGCCGCCCAAATAACTGGCCAGGAATTGCGCGTAACCCGAGGCGCTGATGTGTACGCCGCCGGATGGCCATAGTACCGCCGGATTGTCAGTCTCACGAAGGGCCGGGTCAATGGGTTTCAATATGCCACCATTAGCTTCCCGCCCCCACGGCCCTGTTCGAGGAGGTGCCCCAAACCCCGCTTCGGCAATACGCAAAGCTCTGAAAACTTCGCCCCGCAGTGCCTCCTCCCACGTAACGTTGACCGCCTCTTCAATAGCTGCGCCCACCATCACGTAGTTCAGATTGCCGTAGCGATAGACACCCCGCCTTTCCGGCGGAGCACTGCTAAGAACGCGCTCAACCAGATCGCGCCGTTGTTCATTGGCAGATTTTGGATCGGCGCGCCTCGCGTCCAACCACCGAGGGTCAACGAAGGTATCGGTTAGGCCTGCTGAATGACTTAATAGTTCCTCGACACGTATGTCGACCCAAGCAGGATGCGATGCGATTGCGGGGAAGAGACTAGGTACGCTTGCGCCCCATCGGCACCGTCCGCGATCGACCAAGCGAGCGTATAGGGCGGCTGTCATTGCCTTGGTATTGGAACCGATGTGCCAACGGAAAGACGGATCGAGAATTGCGCCATCTTCGCCCTGCGAGATAATTCCCGATACGCCCGCCTTCGAACATGTGAGGCCCACCGCTCCATTGGGTATGACGTCCGCTCCACGCACAGCGCCTGATAAAGCGGCCCCCGCTGCACCCACGAGGAAGCTACGTCTTCTCAACTGCCCTCGCCCCATCATAATCTGACTTGGCGGATTGTTAGGGCATGAGATCAACAGGGGATATGATTAACTCGGCCTGCTCGCAAACGTACCGATTCCGGGACTGGTGTCGTTGCCAGCTGTCGGACCAACCTCATCTACAGCGGCGTCCAATGCAGCAAATCCAGATAGACAGCTGCCGTTCGACGTGTATTGTTTGAGCACCACACCAAGGAGGACTCCTGCATGCTGCTACCCATACTCGCTGCGGCAGCAACGCCTGCTGTGACCGCTGCACAACAGCAACCTGTCCAAGTGATGGTGCTGGGTAGCTATCATTTCGGCAACCCTGGTCGTGACAAGGTGAATGCCCATGTCGACGATGTCACCACGCCGCAGCGCCAGCGCGAACTGGAAGCACTGGCTGATGCCATCGCTGAGTTTGAACCGACGCGGGTCATGGTCGAGGCGCAACGCCCGGGCCCGACCCACGATGTGACGGACTTCGCAAGGTTTTCCCCAAAAATGCTCAAGATCGACCGGGACGAGACAACCCAGATCGGCTACCGCATCGCTGCTCGCGCCGGCCTTCGGTCCGTTCAAGGTATTGACGAGCAACCCGACAAGGGTGAACCGGACTATTTCCCAATCGGCCGGGTCGAAGCTTATGCAAAAGCTCACGGGCAGCAGGCCTATCTCGACGCCGCCTTTGAAACGGTCCAGGCGTCTGCCAAAAAGTTTGAGGCTGAGCAGGCAACCACCAGCATACCGCGGATGCTGATCCACTATAACGACCCCTCCACGCCCATGGGTGGACAGGATTCATACTACTCCCTGCTCCGACTTGGTGACGGTAACGAGCAGCCCGGCGCAGATCTGAATGCCATGTGGTACCTGCGCAATGCGAAGATCTTCGCAAAGCTCATCAATGTGGCCAAACCGGGCGATCGCATCCTCGTCGTGTACGGGGCTGGACACGGGTACTGGCTGCGACACTTCGCCTCGACGACACCGGGCTACAGTTCGGTTGATGTCAGGCCCTATCTTGAGAAGGCAGCCAGCAAACTGGCCGCGCCGAGATGAACCCGTCGCTCCTTGCCATACCAGCGGCGGTTCTGCTGATCGGTGCGACCAACGTACCTCGCGACTGGGCAGCGACCTTGCGAATGGACGCCAAGGCCTATCACAACCAGATAGCCGACAATCACCCTGGTCCCTACAACAAACTCGACCCCGGCTTTGCGCGTCGCAACGATGCCGGTCTGGCGTTGGCCCTGCGTCGTGCTGCAACCGCTGGAGACTACCCAGGATATCTATGGGCGATGCGCGGTTACGTGGCGAGCTTCAACGATGGGCATGTCGCGCTCGACCTCGATCAGCCAGCGCCACTGCCGATCCGCTGGCCCGGCTTTCTGACCGGCTTTGACGGCACCGGACGTCAGGTCGTGATGACCCGAGCGGATGACGCTCCCTTACCGCTCGGAGCAGTACTCGTAAGCTGCGATGGCATTGATGCCGAACACCTGGCTGCCCGCAACGTCGGCGCCTTCCGAGGCAGGTGGGAGTTGGTCAGCCAACGAGCGACCAATGGTGGTCGGTTGTTCCTCGACGCCGCCAACCCCTACATCAAGCGTCCAGTCCGCTGCCGCTTCAAGGTCGATGACAAGCTAAAGGACGTGACGCTCAGTTGGCGCGATCTGCCTGATGCAGACTTCGACGCACGTTTTGCCGCTACCGCACCGCGGGCACGTCCAGAGTTCGCGGCTCGAACCCTTGCTGACGGCACGCGCTGGTTCTCGCTCCCCAGCTTCAACGGTGACCCCGACAGCGCTGATGCCAAGTCCCTAACGCCAATCATCAAATCGATGAGGAAGGACGCCCTCGCGATCGCAGCGGCACAGCGCATCGTGCTCGACCTTCGAGGCAATGGCGGTGGATCGTCCGACTGGTCGTATCAGATTGCGGCTATCCTCTGGGGCCAGGCTGCAGTGAACGCGCTGCCATCAGGATCGGAAGGCGTCGACTGGCGCGCTTCGGCGGGAAACATCGCCACGCTTGAAGGCTATCGTACCGCCTGGCAGAATTCCGCCGATGTCTCGCAGGCGGTGAAAGACTGGGCCGCGCGTACCGCGAAGGGCATGACATCTGCCCGCGCCCTCGGCCAAGCGCTCTGGCGTGAAGTGGATGCCGACGAAGCTAAGCCAGCGGCAACCGGCGCTGCTCACATGCTGAAAGCGCGGGTATTCGTGCTGACGGACTGGGGATGCGGATCGGCATGCCTTGATGCGGTCGATCTATGGACCGCGTTAGGCGGCATTCACGTCGGGCAGGAGACGAGCGCTGACTCGCTCTACATGGACGTACGGCAAGTCGCTCTGCCCAGCGGTTTTGCCCGGGCCGTCATTCCGATGAAGGTGTATCGCGGCAGGAAACGCGGTTCGAACGTCCCGGCCAGGCCGGTACATGCTAACACCGGCGACATGCGCAATACCGATCAGCTCGAGCGCTGGATCACTGCCCTTTAGCCTTAAACAGTAAAATGCATCGTCTGTTCGACTACTTTGATGCCTGCGCATCCCACCATGAAAGGGGCATTCTTTTGAAGAAGCTATTATCGGCTGGGTTGCTCATTAGTTTGGCGTCTGGAGCGAATGCTGCCCCAACGGGTCCGGTGCGGCTGCCGTTGGAAAGTTACCGCAAAGGCGTAGCGGCACGAGTGAAGGTGGCCGGCCGGGAGCGGCTTTTTCAACTCGACACTGCAGGCGGACTGACGGTGATCTCACCAGCGCTCGCGAAAGAGATGGACTGCCAACCCTGGGGATCAATCACCGGGTTTCATATGACCGGCACGAAGATCACCGCCCCACGTTGCGACAATGTTGCAATCCACTGGAAGAACCAGACCCTACAGAGCCCTGTTGCAATCGTCATGGACGTGGGGTCTCCCGACACACCGATCGATGGTCTGCTTGCCCTCGACGCATTCGCCGGACGCACTATAACCATCGATTTCGCAGGTCGCGAACTCACGTTGGAAACACCTGAAAGCGCGGCTGGGCGCAAGGCGAACGCGGTGGAGCTTCCTGCTCATCTGGCTCGTGAAATAGGCGGCCTGGCGCTGTCTGTGTTCATTGACGTCCCCACCGAACGTGGACCGGCGCGCCTCGAGCTGGACAGTGGCAATGGCGGCACGATCCTGGTTGCACCAAAACTTCTTCCTCTACTCGGCTTGAAGAAGGTTGCCGGCGAGGGGCCGCAACAAGGCCACTTCCAGATCGCTCCCGGTGTCGAAGCGTCCGGGATGATCTTCAGCCCCGACATCGTGATCGATGGAAACCTTGGCATGCCGTTTCTCAAAGATTGGGTGGTCACCATGGATCTTGCTCAAGGACGGGTTTGGCTCAAACGCAGTGCCGTTGCAGCACCCGCCGGTATGGGGACCCCGCCGCCAGTGAAGCCTGCGGGGTAAGGGGATGCTAGTGAAAATGTTAATGATGGGCGCGTTGCTCGCCGCCCTTCCAGCCGGACCATCGCAAGACCGCGGCCCACAAACGATAAGCCTCGAGCTTTTTCAAGGTAAGCAGTTCACTGTTCAGGCATCGGTTGGCGGCCGCGAGCGGACCTTCTTGTTTGACACCGGCGAGGGGGTGACAATGATTACGCCAGCCCTGGCCCGCGACCTTGGCTGCGAACCTTGGGGCAATGTCACGGCGTTCCGTATGACCGGAGAGCGCCTGGATCTACCACGCTGCGATGACGTTGCTTTTGAAATGGGCGAGCACGCCTACACAGCACCGACGACGATCGTCTACGATCTCGGCAAGCTCGATGCCGACACTGCCAGGCTGGACGGCTCGATCGGACTAGACCTCTTCGCTGGCCGTATCATCACTATTCGCTTCGCTAGTCGCCAGATCGTGATCGAAACACCGGGCTCCCTCGCGGCGCGTATGAAGTCCGGTCTTGAAGTGCCGGTTCGGCTGGTGCGGGGAGCAGAAGGTGCCGCCCTCGATGTCAACATCGGGGTAAACACCCCCCGGGGCCGTGCCTGGATGGAACTGGACTCTGCCAATGCAGGGCCGACCATCTTCGTGTCGCCGCAGATCGCGCCGCATCTAGGCTTACGCGCGGACATTCGGACGGCTCAGCCGGTTAGCGCAACGATTACGCGCGACGTGGTATTTACCGGGCAAGCACGCGTATTTCCGAATATGATAATGGACGGCAATATCGGCATGCAACTGATGGGCAGGCGCGATCTGACGGTCGATTTGGGATCCGGCCGCGCGTGGATCGGTAAGGCGCAATGACATACTTGCTTGGACTGATCGGCGTTCGGCTCTCGGTAGGCGGCGCGTTAACATGAGTGAGCCAGTGAGAAATGATGCCCACTTCTCCCGCCCCTCCTACCTACCAGGCGTCGAACTCGTATCCGTCGAGTATAACGAGCGAGCCTTTCCCGAGCACAGCCATGCGGAATGGGTAGTCGGCGCGGTCATGGCAGGCTGTGAGGCCCTCGCTGTTGGCGGCAGAACCTACAACGTCGAGGCAGGTCAGGTACTGCGTCTTCATCGCGACCAGCCGCATGCCAACCGAACGACGGGAGGTGAGACCTTACGCTATCGCGTCGCGTACATCCCCGACGAAGCGATACGTCCCTACATCGCCGCGCGCCTGAACGCGCCGCGGTTTGACTCCCCCGTGTTGGCTGGCGATCGGTCTCACTCCATCGTTGCTGATGCGCACACTTTATTGTGTCGCGACGACGCGGGGCGATTGGAACAGGAAAGCGCGCTCGCCGATTTGGCTGGGGTCCTGTTCGCCGACCAGGTGAAACAATCGTCGGATGACACCCGCGTATCCAGCGATGCCGTTGCGCGCGCTCGAAGCTACATCGACGCCCACTTCGCCGACGGCTTTGGGTTGGGCACGCTCTCGACCGTATCCGGGATCAGCGTCTTCCATCTTGCGCGTAGCTTCCGCAAGGCAGTCGGGATCACCCCCCTTGCGTACCGCAATCAGTGCCGCATCGTCGCAGCACGACGCCTGCTTTTGGCAGGTCAGCCAATCGCGGAGGTTGCGCTTGATGTCGGCTATGCCGATCAAAGCCATCTCACACGGCAATTCCAGCGTATCGTCGGTGTATCGCCGGCACGCTACGCAAACAGGTAAGCTCGCACCGTTCGCGCGACAGCAATATCGTTCAAGGCGGCGAGATTTCATTCAGCTAACCGCATGGAAGACCACCAGCGAAAGCCGATCACATGCACCACCCCATGACCCGTCGCTCGCTGATTCATGCTGGTATCGCCCTGGGTACGGCTGCGGCATTCCCGCCGGGTATGGCCCAGGCGGGAGAGCCGGCTCATGACGTGACCTATGTCGAGGACTTCGACGAGCTCTGGCGGACACTGGACGAGCGCTACTGCTATTTCGGGGAGAAACGCACCGATTGGAGGGCAGTAAGGCGAATGTATCGCCCGCTCGCCGCTGCCGCCCAATCGTCTGAAGCGTTCGCCGGCATTGTTGGCCGGGTGATCGGCGAACTGTACGACGCGCACACCCACTTGAATGATCCGGCACCGGATGCGGCGCGCGGGCCATATTTTGATCTGCGGGTCGAACCCAACCGCGATGGTACGGCGTTTGTCACAAGCGTTCGCGATGGGTCCCCCGCAGCGGATGCGGGCATTACGCCTGGCCAGAGCGTGCTTGCGATCGACGGCCGACCGCTTGGGCAGATCGCTTCGGATATAATGCCGCGTTGTCTTAGCCGTCCAGATCCAGCGGCAACGGCGTTTGCGCTTAACGTGGCGGTGTCGGGGCGGCGCGGCATGCCAAGGACGTTAACGGTGCGGTCGACGCCAGGTTCGGAACACGTCGTTCCCGTCCGCGTGAAGCAACCTGTTACGCTCCCCAATGTCGAGAGCCGGATGTTAGGTCATGACATCGGTTGCATCGTCGTTCGCAGCTTTGCTGACGATGCGGTTGTGACGGCCTTCGACGCGGCGCTGGCAAGCTTCCGGAATGCACCCGGACTCATCATCGATGTGCGTCAGAATGGTGGCGGCGACACCGCGGTAGCCCGCCCGATCATGGGACGATTTATCACCGAGACGATGCCCTATGCCCGCATGCGCAGGCGCGAGGGCAACCGACTGAGTGCTGCCTGGACAGAGACCGTCGAGCCGCGGGGCCCCTTTACCTACACCGGTAAGGTCGCTGTCCTCACAACGCGGTGGAGCGCCAGCATGGCGGAAGGCTTTCCCATGGGCTTGCGTAGTCTCGGGCGTGCGGCTATCGTAGGAACACCAATGATGCGGGTAGGTGCCGCAGTCTTTCCGTTACGGCTCGACCGCACTGGTCTGGCGCTGCAATACTCAGCAGAGCCAGTTTACGACGTCCAGGATAACCCCAGATGGGAACTGGAACCCGATGTACCTGTCCTCATGGGCGATGACATTTTGAAGGCTGCGATGCGCTATCTGCGATCAGCGTGACCCATGCCGGCCACTGGGAGCGTCTCGTTCATGCTTCAGAAGACGACTGAGACGCGCCGGGTGACAGGGTTGCAACCTTAAAGCGGCTGCCTTTCCCATATCGCAAGCAGACGGATGGGCCGGCGGAGGTCACTTCAGCCAAGCGAACGCATCGAACTCGCGTGCGAAGACAGTGCGGGCAGCACGCTCGAAAACTTTGCGCCCAGCGTCGCCGTTGGTGAGCACCACAACCGCTGCGCCCGATGCGAGGTCCACGACAAACAGGTTCGCGACGCCGTCGTTGGCACCCCAGTGCCAAGCGAAACCCCGCCCACCGTCACTCTCCATCCCCCAGCCTAGTCCCCAGTCGAGCGCTCCCTTTACCCGAGTGGTCTTCGTTGAAAGCGCCGGATAGCGCTGTGCGAAAGCCAGGAACCGCGCGTAGTCGCTGGCGGTGGTCCACAATCCGGCCGCCATGTTGGGCATCATGAATATTGGCATTGCCGGTTTGCCAAGTGCGACGGCCGCTTTCTCCCGTTCGCCTAACGTCCACCGGTCGACTGGTTTCGGCGGGCCAGCATCGCGACGCATCGCATAGCCCGCCGGTCCTTTGTCGATGAGTACACCTCCACCTCCGTCGTGCGCCCACGCGACTGCTGGCTCGGCGCCCCTTGCCCATCCATAGGTGCTTCGGCTCATTCCCGCCCGTCGCAGGACCCGCGTTTCCACCACCTGCGCGGCGGTCTGGCCTGTAACTGCCTCGACCAACCGGCCGAGCAGGACGAAGCCCTCGCCAGAGTAGCGAAATCGCGTGCCGGGAAGGAACGCGGCTGTTAACGGCTCGCCCGCTTCGTCGCGCCAGTTAGGCAGGCCACTAGAGTGGGAGAGCAGGTGGCGAGGCGTAATCGATCGCGTCGCAGGATCATCCGTGAACGCGACATGCTCCGCCACCGGCCGGTCGAGGTCGATCAGGCCTTCCCGCACCATGTCATGGACCGCGACCGCAAGAACCACCTTCGACAGCGATGCTGCTTCGAACAGTGTTTCGGGTGTCGCGGGCACCGCATTAGCCTTTGCGTAGCCGACCGCACCAGACGAGATGGCGCCGGAGCGGTCCAGCATTGCCCAGCTCGCGCCCGGTACGGACGCCAGGTCCATCCAGGTCGACAAGTTGGCGAGAATGCCGGGCGTCGTCGCGGTTGTTGCACCTGCCGCCACGGCTATGGCGAGCGTCCCGAAGCACGGGGCCGCGAGCATCGTCCGCCTGGACACCAAATCCATTATCAACCCTCGTAAGCAACCTACTCACTGGCATACAGATTCGGCGCGACTAGGCTAGCTAAGACCACCGCCGCGGAAGTCCGTCAGCCGATCCGCGTTAGTAACGACCCATAGCACGTCATTCGCGCGTCTCTGCCCCCTTCCAGCTCAGACACTGGTTCATGTCCAAGGGGGAGGCAGTGCCGCAGGCAGTTCCCTGACCACTCAGCGAAGCCCCTAGTCCATTGCGTTACAAGGCGAACCCCGGCCCGAGGATCGCAACAAACGCTACCGTCCCGACGAGAGCAGCCACGCGCAGCAACCAACTTGGCGAAAGCGTGGTCGCCGATGCGGCAGCCGTTGGCTTAACGAACCGCCCCATGCTCAACAGGCCGGCATTACCGCCGAGTGCGACCCCAATCGACGCGCCGATCGTAGACCGCCAATCGCTACCCGCTGCCAGCGCCGCAGCCAGCGAGATCACCCCTGTCGTCATCCACACAATGACCGCACACCGCCGTGCCTGCGCCGCCACACCTTCACTGTCGAGCACGCGCGACAGCATTCCCGCAGCGAGGCGGACGACGGCATAGTAACCTGCGATGCCGACGACCGCGAGCGCAACACGCGCGAGAACAGGATCGGTCACCCCCGCCATCACTCCGTGCCCGTTCCAATCACCGATGCCGAAGACTGCGGAGAAGACGAGATAGCCGAAGCTGGTCAATCCGTTGAGTGCGAACACGATCCAACCGGCGAGCCGCCCCCTCAGCGAGCCGCTTCCTCGCCAGACGAGCCAGCCAAGAGCGGCGAGGATGACGTTGACCGCGGTTCCAGCGCCTGCGACGATCCGCCCGCCCCACAGCGACATTGCTTGTGAATTGCATCCGAAGTGAAAGGTGCTCCAGTTCGTTGGATCGCCCCCCATTGCAGAGCACGTGAGGCCGTGCCCCATTCCCTCGTGCAGCGTGGCCGCCGCGACCCACGCCAGCGCCGCCAATGCGACGACGTCCGCGAGTGGCGCGCGCGGATCGGTAGACGACCGCGGCGTCATGCCCGCACCGTCGTAGCGGTCAGGCGTGTCCGCACTAGCCAGCCACCGGCGCCGAACAACGCGAGGTTCAACGCGATCATCAGGAGCCAGTGACTTCGCGGGTCGCTAATCCGGCTTATACCTAGCATTGGGTTGACCAGCAGTTCGGTGACGAACGCCATCCACAGGCCGACATAGTTCATTGCCATCCGTCGCTGGTGAGTGACAAGATCATCAGGCTCGCGCGTCCGGCGCCAACGACGTAGCGCCAGCAGCCCCATTGCCAACGTCGCGAGATTGACGAGCGCGATAACGTGAAAGACGTTGGGCCGCCCCGTGAGGTCGTACATCGACAATGCGGTACCGTTGATCGCGAGGATCGCGGCGGCATAGACTCTGCCAACGTGCCTGTGCCGCGCTGTCCCCTTGGGCAACGTCACCACGAAGGCGCCGCTGACCAGCGCCACGCTTCCCATTGCGACATGCGCCGCGCCTATTGCCGATATCCCACCCATTATCCGTTCCCTATCTCGAATACAGGACCGGTGATGGTTGGCGGATCGCGGTTCGGTAAGGTGTGATTGCGCCGGATAGGCACAGATTTCGCGAAACCGGTTTGGCGTTACGCGAGTCAGCCGCGTTCCAGCCAGCCCCGCGCTCGACACAACGCGATGCGCGTCTCGCTGACAGGCACGCGCGACCCGTCGGCGAGGTGAAGCGACCAGCGCCGCCCGGTGCGCTCACTGCCCGTAATGGCGCAATCTGCAACCCAGGCCCCCCGGTGGACCTGCGCGCCCTGCACGTCGGCGAGGTCGCCGACTGCATCGCGGAAGCGATAGTGCACCAGCAGCGTCCCCCCACCGCGCACTGAGAGGCGGCAGTAATGATCTTCGGCGCGAACCGACAGCAGGTCTGCCGGGTCTATGCCTGCGCGGGCTAGAATGCCGAAACTCGTGGTCGGCGTCGCTGGCGAGCAAGCAGTGTCTTCTACGTCGCTGTCTTGCCTGGCCAGGGTATGCCGTGCCCGCGTGGCGCGGAGCAGGACCATGACGAAGCCTGTCACCAGCAGACCATAGGCGAACGGTTTCCAGTCCACTGAAGCGTCGCCCCGCCCCATCAGGCGGTAGAGCAGCGGCACCTCGATCGCGAGCAGCGAGTTAAGGACAAGGGCACTTAGCGCCGTCCGCCCGGCATGGTCACGCGTCCCCGGCAGCGATCGTCGCCAAGCGGACCAGCCGAGCATGTTTACGCCGACCAGTGCGCCCCAGAAGGCGAGCCCGAGCGCAAATCCGAACGTTGTAGAGACACCAAAGGCGTCGACGATCGTGAGAATGATCGTGATGCCTAACCAGATCACCGGTGGCATTCTGCCTGGCGGCGCAACGGTCGCAAATCGTATCCTGGCGGACCCTGTCACTTAATCCTGCACCCCGGATAGCTCATGGTCGCCGTTTAGACGCGCCATTCGCTGACGTCGATGGCCTCGCCACGACGCCGGTTCGGCGGGCGGGTCTGATGTTCGGTAAACGGGTTCTGGTAACGGGCTCCCTTAAATCCGGTCCGGTTGCCCTCCCCCACATTGGCAGCCGCCAGCAACGCTTCCCTGATCGCCCTTGCTGTATTAGGTGAGTGTCACAGCTATACCGAAGGGTCAAAAATGCGTTGGTTGTCGAGGTTCCTAGTAACGATCGCGGCGGTATCAGGCGTGTCGGTCGCGGTGGCGCAGACGTACCGCCCGTTCGACACAAGCCGGTTGAAGGGACCGCGGTCCGGACCGCAGAACCAGCTGGTCGTGCTTGGGAGCACGCACCTTTCTGCCATGCCTGCAACGTTCCGACCTGAACAACTCGGTCCGGTCCTCGACAAGCTGGCGGCGTGGCGTCCTCAGGCGATCGCGATCGAGGCGGTGTCCGGGTCTCAGTGCGATTTTATGCGGCACTACCCAGAACGCTACAAAGACAGCGTCGAAAGCTACTGCTGGGACCCGGTACCCGCCGCCAAAGCTACTGGGCTGGACGTGCCAGCGGCAACGGCCGCCTGGAACCGGCTGCTTGCGACCTGGCCCGCAGCACCTTTGCCCGCCGATCGACGTCGCCTCGCCGCCGTGTTCCTTGCCGGCGGCGAGAGCGCCTGCGCGCTCGTTCAGTGGCTTCGCCTCCCTGAGAACGAGCGTCACGCCGGTGAGGGCCTTGACACTGTATTAGTCGCGAGGCTCGAACGCCTCCGCACTCGGAATGACGAGAGCCTGCTAATAGCTGCCGCCTTGGCTGCCCGGCTCGGGCTTGAGCGCGTGTACGCGATGGACGATCACACGGCCGACGCGCCGGTTGCCGACGAGAAAGGCTACGAAGCTGTTATCTCGAAAGCGTGGGACAACGCCGCCATGGCCAAGCGCAAGGCAAGAGATGCGGCACTGTCCGCCAGGCTCGGGCAGCCCGGCGCAATGCTTGCGATGTACCGTGACTTCAATCGGGCTGCCCAAGCGAAGCTCATATTTACCAGCGACTTCGGCGCTGCCTTAGCAGAGCCGTCGGCAGACCGTTTTGGCCGCGGCTATGTCGGCTATTGGGAAACGCGCAACCTGCGCATGGCCTCGAACATACGTGACATGTTTGCGATGCAACCAGGTATCCGCGGGCTTATCGTCGTTGGCGCCTCGCACAAGCCATACCTCGAACGCTACCTCGACCAGATGCACGACATGACGGTCATCGACGCCGAGGATGTGCTTCGCTGAGCCGCGCGCCTTGGTTGCTGGTAGGTGGCCGCAATACGAATGGTCGCAGTTTTTCATCAACCTCAGACGACCCAGAACCGGATACTCACGAGCCATTTCCGCTTTCCCCATGTCTGCCATTCGTTCAGCTTCCAGCCTGCAGACGGGTCGCCGATTTTCGAACTCAAAGAGGCTTTCTACGCGCGAGCCATGCTGCCCAATGGTCATGCCTCAATGAGACGAACTCGATCTCTCAGCGGAACGGAAAACGATCAGAACGATTTAGTCCCGGCACGGAGTTCGGCTGGTCGGCACGCTCCACGGAGGCGTGATGAAGCAGCGGGACGATTGGCATCTGACGGAAGCGCTTGATTACGAGCACGGACGAGCGGACCCTTTTGCTGCGGCTGTTCGGGCTACCCGAATGCCTATGGTCATTACGGACCCCGCGCAAACCGATAACCCGATCGTCTTCTGCAACGAAGCCTTTCAAACGCTGTCGGGCTATGACCGAAGTGAAATCATTGGCCGTAACTGCCGCTTCCTGCAGGGTCCCGACACCGACCGAGAGCAGGTGGCTAAAGTGCGTCGGGCAATCGACGCCCAAGCCGACATTGCCGTGGACCTTCTAAACTATCGAAAGGATGGATCTGCGTTCTGGAACGCGTTGTATCTGAGTCCTGTACGCAATGACGCTGGCAAGGTTGTGTTCTTCTTCGCCTCCCAGCTCGATGTTACCGACCGCGTCAAGGCGCAGGCTATCATCTCAAAGCAGAAGTTATTGGTCGAGCAGGAAGTCGAGGCGCGCACGTCAGACCTGGAGGCCGCATTAGATGCAAAAACCCTACTGCTTCACGAAGTCGACCATCGCGTAAAGAACAACCTTACAATGATTGGTTCGCTTCTGCGTTTGCAGGCGCGTAGCATATCAGACCCGGCCGTTTCATCAAAACTTGAAACCATGCTCGAACGGGTTGATGCTCTGGCGACAGTACATCGCCGTCTTTATCAGTCGGACGACGTCACCCGGTTCGATGTCGGGGCGTTTACCGAAAATCTAATCAGCGACGTCGTTGGTGCCAGCCGACGCAACGACATCAAGGTGGTTTCGAACATTTCGCAAATAGAGGTGCCGTCCAGTAAGGCGGCATCGCTTGGGTTGATCCTCAACGAGATAGCGACCAACGCCATCAAGCATGCATTTGCCGACGGGCGAGCCGGTACGATTTCTGTCCGCACCGCCCCAGAAGACAATCATGCTATGATCGAAATCACCGATGATGGGCATGGGCTAGCCAGCAATGACGTTCAGCTGGGCGGCATTGGCAAAATGCTTATCTCCCGCCTCGCCAAGCAAGTCAGGGCCGACGTCGTGTGGTCCGACGCCGCCCCCGGTGTTCGGGTATCTCTCTCATTCCCGGTGGACGATTAATGAGTGTACGTGCCCAACCGCCGTTGAACGTGCTGATCGTCGAGGACGAAGCTCTTTTGGCGATGGATATTGAAGCGATGATCGAAGACGCCGGTCACCGTGTCGTCGGCGAGGCCGCGTCTCTCTACGAAGTTGAAGACCTGGCAAGCGATCTCCATCCGGACTTGGCTTTTGTCGACATACAGCTTGCGAAAGGCACCAGCGGCCTAGATGTCTGTGCACTGATCCGGAAGCGATGGGCGGACGCAATAGTCGTCTTCGTCACTGCAAACCCACTTAAGATCCCAGCCGACTTTGCCGGTGGCCATGGCGTCATACCCAAGCCCTTCTCCCGGAATGGTCTGATGTCCGCAATGCGCTACATTGAAGAGGGTGTCTGCGATCCACCGCCCGTATCCCCGCAGCCAGCGAGCTTCATTGCGGCGCCCGCGTTTGCCGCAGAGTGGTCCCAGACCAGTCCCTGATTTCCGGGTGATAAGCGACAATCCACGGCTTCACGAAGTGGGACGACAGATGACAGAAGTTATACATAAATTCGATTACGTTGATCCATCAACGTCTTACCGCTAGGACGTTCCCGCTTTGGACCGTCAGCCACTCCCACCTTCGCCTATTCGACCGCACGATGCCTCAGGTGTCGTACGCGAGGCTGTCGACGCATTTGCGTCCCGCCTCGACGAGCATGACCCCTTCGTTGCGGCGTTCGATCACTGCATTACGCCGATGGTCGTCAGCGATCCAACGCTACCGGATAACCCGCTGGTTTACGTCAATCGTGCGTTCGAGGCTCTGACGGGGTTCTCGGCGGTCGAGGTCGTTGGCCGGAACTGCCGTTTCATGCAGGGACCGTTAACCGATCAGGCCGACGTCCGACGTATGAAGGATGCGGTCGCTAGCCGCGAGCCGATCGATATCGACCTCCTGAATCACCGTCGTGACGGCACGCCGTTCTGGAACCGCCTCATGGTCGCGCCCGTGCATGACGCGACTGGCAGCCTACGCTACTTCGTGGCATCTCAGCTCGATGTCACGCTCGAGCGGCACGGGCTGTTGCAGTTGGAACGCGACCGCGACACGCTGAGTGCCGAGCTTGCGAAGCGTGAAGTCGCTTTGGCCGAACGAGAAGCGCGCCTGGCGCTTGCGCTCGATGCTGGCGGACTGGGCACTTGGACCATCGACCTGCCAGAATGGCGGCTTAGCTATTCGCCAAGCTGTCTTGCAAACTTTGGAAGGCCGGCCGAAGAGATATTATCGGCGGAAGGCTTGTTGGCTTGCGTGCACCCAGAGGATCGCGAACTCGTCAGATCTTCGCTGAACAGCGCTATCGAGCATGGCACGCGTTATAACGTCGAATACCGCATATTGACGCCTGAAGGCGAGCAACGCTGGATCCATTCCCAAGGCTCGCTGCAGCGTCGCGCGGATGGCACACCGTTGGCGGTTTCGGGCTTTTCGAGCAATGTTTCAGCTCGAAAATTCGCCGAGGAGCAACGTTCGGTTCTGGCCCATGAACTGACGCACCGTGTGAAGAACACGCTTGCCACGGTAAGTGCCGTTGTCAGTCAGACGCTACGCGATGCTGGGTCCCTTGCTGAGGCTCGGGATGCGGTGTCGGGCCGCATCGCCAGCCTAGCGTCTGCGCACGAACTGCTGCTCAAGGACGAGATCGAAGGCGCGGCAATAGGTGAGATTGTCGAGCGGGTGCTGGCGCCGTTCATGGACAGCAACGGTCGACGGTTTTCCGCTGTCGGCCCGACGATACGGCTGACCCCGGAAGTGACACTTGCGTTGTCTATGGCACTGCACGAGCTGGCGACCAATGCGATCAAATATGGAGCGCTCTCGGTACCGGAGGGTCAGGTGAGCATACGCTGGGACCTGAACGGCAATGCAACCGAACGCCGACTTACCTTCTCCTGGGCGGAGCAGGATGGACCTATCGTTGCTATGCCAACACGTGTTGGATTTGGTACGCGAATGATTGAGCGCGTCCTATCACGCCACATCCGCGGCAAGGCGGAAATCCAATATTTGCCGGAAGGTGTTCGCTTCGCAATCGAAGCGCCGATCTGAGCTCTCGACCTTGTCTGACATTTATTAACGCCGTGGCGGGCCCATTGCGTGATCACATTGGTTAAGAGCTCAGCTTATCGGGATCTGTCATATGTGCCATGTGCTCGTCATCGAGGATGATTTCCTCATCGCCGATCACATCATCCAGCTGATCGAGCGGGCTGGCGGCACATCCTTTGATCAGGCCGCCTCGCAAGATGAGGCAATCGATGCCGCGAGATTGCGGCCTCCCTCCATCATCATGTCCGACGTCAATCTCTCAGCCGGTACCGGCCCTGCCGCGGTGGAAGCCATCATCTTGGAGCATGGGCCGACGCCCGTGATCTTCGTTACCGGCACGCGCGAAGCATGCCATGTAAGTCGGCCATCGATGATCGTTCTCGACAAACCGATCAACGAACAGGCTCTTATCGCGGCGTTCCAAAGTCTGGCGCCCGCCTGAGCCAGCGATCGCCGACGGTCAGTGAAGCAGTCGCCCCATCGGCCTTACCTGTAATACCGGGTACCTCATCAAGTTGTCTTAGCTCACTGAACCCGCCACGTTCCTTACGATATCCAACAATCATCATGGGACTGTAGATGACCCTTCGTTCGATAGCCGCGCTCGGAGTTGCCGTATTCTTGGGGGCGACGGTGCTGGCAAAGCCAGTGCCGATCGCGCCTGCGGCGGTGCCGTTCAGCATCGGCTCGATGCGTACTGTGGCCTTGCGGGACATGATCAACCGCGTTCCGAACTACGGCAGCGTGTTCGGCAAGAAGGAAGGCCCGGCAGCTGTCGCGGATATATTGCGGAAAGCAGGCGCGCCAACCGACGCGCTATCGCTCGGTGTCGATGCGCTGCTTGTCCGCATGCCGGGCCGTATGGTCCTTATCGACACTGGCCTGGGCCCCAAGGTTGGTGGCGTCCTGATGCAGAGCCTAGCGCTCGCCAAAGTATCGCCGGCGGACATTACTGACGTCCTCATCACGCATTCGCACGGCGATCATGTCGGCGGCCTGTCGAGCGCGGACGGCAAACTGGCGTTTCCCAACGCGACGATCCGTATGACGCGCGCCGAATGGGCGTTCATGCAGAGCCAGCCCGACAATGCCGCGCTAGTCGCGACGATCACGCCGAAGGTCATGCCGTTTGATCCTGGCGCGGCCGTGATCCCGGGTATCCGCGCGGTCCCGCTGGCGGGGCACACGCCCGGCCATAGCGGCTACGAAATCACGTCAGACAGCCAGAAGCTACTCGACATGGGCGACACTGCTCATAGCGCTATCGTGTCTCTCGCCAGGCCCGAATGGATCATCGGCTACGACACTGACGGCGAGCAGGGGCGCCAGCGGCGGACGGCCGAGCTGGCCAAGTTGGCAGCGAGCGGCGAACATGTGTTCAGCCCGCATTTTCCGTTCCCAGGGCTCGGCCAGATCGTCAAAGCCGGCACTGCTTATCGCTGGCAACCGGTGAAACGCTGACACCGACGGGATGCCGTCGTCACGTGCGGCCGCCCGGCACGTTATCCCTCCTGAGCCGTTTGCTGCTGATATCCACCAGCAGGAACCGCTATGACCGACGATCCGCGTACCAGCCAGCCGACAAGTTTTCCTGATGAGCCGCGGCAGCCAAGACCCGGTTTGACGGCGAAGATGCGAACCAAACCCGATCACGGCGAGGAGAGCTACGTTGGCAAGGGCCTGCTGAAGGGCAAGGTGGCGCTGATAACCGGAGGGGACTCCGGTATCGGCCGGGCAGTGGCGATTGCTTATGCCCGTGAGGGAGCCGACGTTGCGATCTCCTACCTTGCCGACGAGCAAGCCGACGCCGAAGAGACACTGACGTGGGTAGAAAAGGCGGGGCAACGTTGTGTTTTGCTTCCGGGCGATCTTCGCGACCGGGATCACTGCATAACCCTGGTTGAGCGTACGATCGCGGAATTCGGTGGCATCGATGTGCTCGTCAACAACGCTGCCGCTCAGACAATGAACGAGGGCCTTGATAGCATCGACGACGACGAGATGCAGGCCGCGTTCGCCGCTAACGTCTTTGCCATGATCCGTTTGGCCAAGGCAGCAGCGCCGCACATGAAGCCTGGTTCGGCGATCATCAACACGACCAGCGAACAGGCAAAGGTCGCTGGCAAGAACATGATTGTCTACGCAGCAACCAAGGGCGCTATCTCTAGCCTAACGGTGGGCCTGTCCAACCTTCTATCCGGCGAAGGCATTCGCGTAAACGCGGTGGCGCCAGGCCCGATCTGGACGCCAATCCAGCCGATCGCCAAGTCACCGGAAGAACTGGAAACGCTCGGCCAGAACACGCCGCTCGGCCGCGCTGGACAGCCGGGCGAGCTCGCTCCCGCCTATGTGATGCTCGCGTCGGCGGAGGGGAGCTACATGTCCGGTAATGTCGTGGCCGTGAGCGGCGGGGTTCCAATTTCCTGATTCTGATGGCTAAACCTCAGCCGGCTGCACGTCCGCAGTCAGCTGAGGTAGCCATAGGATCTATGGTGCACCAAGGCTTTCAGGACGCCACGATTGGGCCAGCGTCAGCCGCTATTACCAGAGCAGAGGGGTCGGTGATCCAGCTTGCCCCAGCTAGCGGGCCCAGAACCGGTTCTAAGCACGCTTGTTGTAGCAGACGGTTTCCGAGCGCGAACCATCTTACTTGGCGAGCTTGGTAATCGTTGATGCAAAGCACCTTTGCAGTCGAAGCTGCTGACCGAGAACGAATTTCCACGGCACCGGATGTTGATTTGCATCGTTCACTCCGGAATTTCGGAGATTTGGAACATGGCAAAGATCGATCTCGGCAAGGGCATGCCCGCAGCGGACCTGCACGACGACAAACCGGTCGCGGGATCATTCGGCAGCGAGGACGTCATTCTGGTCCGGCATCGCGGCAAGGTCTGCGCGTTCGCTGGCAAATGCACCCATCAGGGCGCACCGCTGGAAACCGGCCTCGTGATCGACGGGACAGTGCGCTGCCCGTGGCACCACGCGCGCTTTTCGCTCAGTGACGGCGAGGCTGTCGCCGCCCCTGCGTTCGCGCCGCTCGACACGTTCACCGTGGTCGAGAAGGACGGCGTCGTCACCATTACCGGCAAGGAGGAGCAGACGCGGGCCACCCCGTCGACCCGGTCGATCGGCAAGGTCGTCATCGTCGGCGGCGGTGCGGCGGGGCACGCCTGCGCCGACATGCTCGCACGCTCGGGTCTCGGCGGCGACGTCACGATCCTGTCCGACGACGCCGATGCGCCCTATGACCGGACCGCGGTTTCGAAGGACTATCTCGCAGGCGATGCCGAGCGCGACGATACCGCACTCCCCGAACCCGGCCTAGGTCGCGGTCCTGCGCCGAACGTCCGGACCGGCGTTGCTGTCGCGTCGATCGACGTAGAAGGTCACGCTGTCGTCACCGCCGACCAAGACCGCGTCCCCTACGACGTTCTCATCCTCGCCACCGGCGCGACGCCGGTCACGCCGGACACCGTGAAGGCCGCGGATAACGTGTTCGTGCTGCGCACGCTTGCCGACGCTGACGCAGTCAAAGCCGCGGCAAAGGACGCGAAGCGCGCGATCGTGCTGGGCGCGAGCTTCATCGGGCTCGAGGCCGCCGCATCGCTTACCCAAGCCGGGCTTTCGGTGACGGTGATCGCCAGGGACAGCGTACCGCTCGCCAAGGTCGCAGGGCCGGAAGTCGGTAAGTTCGTGCAGGCGCTCCACGAGGAGAAGGGCGTGACCTTCCGCCTCGACTGCGAACTCGCGCAGTACGACGGCCACACCGCGATGCTCGACGATGGCACGGCTATCGAAGGCGACTTGCTCGTGGTCGGCGTCGGTGTCGAACCACGGATCGACCTCGCCAAGGCGGCAGGGCTGATGATCGCAGAAAAGGACGCTGGCGGCGGCGTCTCGGTCGATGCGCAGTTACGGACCTCGGCCGACGGTATCTACGCGATCGGCGATATCGCAAGCTATGCCGACCCAAGGCTCGGCCACCCGATCCGCGTCGAGCACTGGGTCCATGCGCAACGCCAGGGCCAATGGCTGGCGCGCTCGCTACTCGGCGCAGTCACCGGCGGCTATGGCGACACGCCGTTCTTCTGGACCGGGCAGTATGACACCAGCCTCCATTATGTTGGTCACGTAGCCAAACCCGACGACCGCCGGATCGAAGGCGATGTGGCCGCTGGCGACTTCGCAGTCTTCCTGAAGGAGGACGGCAAGGAGCAGGCCGTGATGACCTGCGGCAACCACGACGAGATCGCGCTCAAAAAGGAGGCCGCATGGGACGCGGCGTGATGCGCCCGACGCTGTTCTTCCTGCATGCGCTGGGCGGCAGCGCCCGGTCGTGGGACGCGGTGATCGCGCAACTCGGCGCGTTCGACTGCCGACCGCTCGACCTGAACGGCTTCGGCGATGCGTCCGACGCGACCGGGTTCACGGTGGAGGAGATGGCCGACACCATCGCCGAAGAGATCCGCGCGGAAAACGCGGACCGATGGATGCTCGTCGGCCACAGCATGGGCGGCAAGATCGCGACGATTCTCGCGCAGCGATCAGAAGCGGGACGCCTCTCCGGGCTGGCCGGCGTAGTGCTTATGGCCGCGTCGCCCCCCTCGCCCGAGCCGATCGACGACGAACGCCGCACGACGATGATCGACTGGGTGAAGCAGGGCCCAGTCGGTATCGAAGACGCCCGCGACTTCGTCGACCAGAACATCGCCGCCCCGCTGCCGCCTGCTGTCTATGACGCCGCCGTCGCCGACGTTCAGCGCGCCAATCCCCAGGCATGGCGAGCATGGCTCGAACAGGGCTATCGCGAGGACTGGTCGGATCAGGTCGGCACGCTCAACACCCCTGCCGTGATCATCGCCGGCGCCGAAGACGGCGATCTGGGCGAGGCGAACCAGCGCAAGCTCAACGTGCCGCATTATACCCACGCCCGGTTCCAGAGCATCGCCGGCGCCGCGCATCTTCTCCCGTTCGAACAGCCGGACAGCGTCGCCCGCCTGATCCGCGATCACGCGCACGCCGTCGGTGCAGCGAGCATCCCCGCCGACTATGAACGCCTGATCGCCTCCGACCGCGTGAGCGCGCGCACCCGCGCGACGCTGGCCGAACGCGCGATCGCAGACGACCCCGACTATCAACCCAAGATCGTGTCGGCGAAGCAACTCGAAACCCTGCGCGCGCTCGTCGACCGCGTGATCCCGCAGCACGGCATCGACCTCGCCGCGCGGATCGACACGCAACTCGCGGGCGGCGAAGGCGATGGCTGGCGGTTCGCCGCGCTTCCCGTCGACGCCGACGCCTATCGCGCAGGGCTCGACACGCTCGACACACTTGCGAACGGGGCTTTCGCCAAACTCGCTGGTGAAGACCGCGACGCCCTGCTCCACACGATCGAAGCCGCCGACTGGTCCGCCAAGACCCCGCTTACCCCCGAGCAAATGACCTTGTGGTTCGAGGACGTTCGCGCCGACGCCGTGCGGTTGTGGCTCGCGCATCCGGCAACGATGGCGCGGGTCGGCTATGACGGCTTTGCCATTGGTGGCGATGGCGTCCGCAAGCAGGGCTATGCGCTGACCGCCGCCGACGAACGCGAAGGCTGGGAGCCCGCACGATGAACCTCGACCAGATGCGCGCCTATGCCGAAACCGATGTCGTCGATGTCGTGGTGATCGGCACCGGTGCCGGCGGCGCACCGTTGCTGGCCCGCCTCGCCAAGGCCGGGCTAAAGGTGGTCGCGCTCGAAGCCGGCCCCAACGGCGAACCCCAACGGCACACGCCGGATGAACTCGCGGCGAGCGACATCTACTGGATCGACGAGCGGCTGAGCGACGGCGCAATGCCGCAGGCGTTCGGCGGCAACAACAGCGGCACCGGCGTTGGCGGGTCGACGCTGCACTGGGGCGCGTTCTGCCCTCGTCCCGATCCGCGCGATCTGCGCCTAAAGACGCTGACCGGCCAAGGCGAAGACTGGCCGATCGAGCACGCCGAGCTGATCCGCTACATCGAACAGGTCGAGGCGTTCATTGGCGTTTCGGGCCCCGCCGATTACCCGTGGGACGCGGCCCGCCGCTATCAACTACCCGCGGTCAAGCGCAATGCGCCCGCCGATGCGATGGCGGCGGGGTGCGCCGCGGTAGGCATCACCGCGACCGACGCCCCCGCTGCGCTGGTCTCGCGCGACTGGCGGCAGGAAGGCGGCGGGTTGCGTCAGGCCTGCGTCAATTGCGGCGCTTGCCATCAGGGGTGCCGCAACGGCGCGAAGGCGTCGATGGATACCACCTATCTCCCGCTCGCGGTCGCCGCCGGCGCCGAGATCCGCCCCGGCTGCCGGATGACCGGGGTCGAGCGCGACGCCGCCGGCCGGATCGTCGCGGTAGTCTACCGCAACGGCCGGCAGGAGCACCGTCAGCGGTGCGCCGCGGTCGTGCTCAGCGCAGGCGGCGTTGAGACCCCGCGCCTGCTGCTCCACATGGGGATCGGCAATGCGAGCGGTCAGGTCGGCCGCAACTTCATGGCGCATGTCGCGACGCAGGTCTGGGGTCGATTCGATGCCGAGATGCGCTGCAACCGCGGCTATCCCTCGTCGCTGATCAGTGAGGACATGCTGCGCCCAGACGGTGCCGATTTCGCGGGCGGCTACCTTATGCAGAGCCTCGGCGTTCAGCCCGTCACGCTGGCGACGTCGTTCGCGCGCGGCGGCGGGCGCTGGGGCCAGGAGCTGGTCGACGTGATGGACAAATACCTTCATTTGGCCGGCATCGGTATCAACGGCGAATGCCTGCCAAGCGACGACAACCGACTGGTGCTTGCTGACGAAACCGACGCGTTTGGCATCCCCAAGGCGCGTGTGACGTTCGGCTATGGCGCCAACGAGCAGGCGATCGACAAACACGCGATCGCGACGATGACCGCGATCTGGCAGGCGGCGGGCGCCCACGACATCGTCACCCTGCCGCGCGCCGCGCATACCATCGGCACTTGCCGGATGGGCGAGAGCGGCGATACCGCGGTCGTCAATCCGTGGGGCCGCAGCTTCGCGATCGACAATCTGTGGATCTGTGACAATTCGGTCTTCCCGAGCTCACTCGCCGCCAACCCCGCGCTGACGATCATGGCGCTGAGCCTGCGTACCGCGGATCGGATACTCGGGAGCGGTTGAGGATGGCGAGTACGGCAGGACCACAAGATGGTGTATCGCGGTGGCTGCATTTCGACAGTAGATGAGATTACAGCCCCTTCACGTACGATGCCTGGACCGGGGTCGACCTGACCTCGTGCATCGAGGGAAGGAGTGAGAGCGATGGCGCATTTCGTGGGTCTGGACGTCTCGGTGAAGGAGACGTCGGTGTGCGTGGTGGACGATGCGGGCAAGGTGGTGTGCGAGCGCAAGGTACCGACCGAACCCGATGACATTGCCGTGCTGTTGACGTCGGTCGGTGGCGATTATGTTCGGGTCGGGATCGAGGCCGGGCCGCTGTCGCAGTGGTTGGTCAATGGCCTTAGCGAGGCGGGGCTGCCGGTGATCTGCGTCGAGACCCGCCACATGAAGGCGCTGTTGCAGGCGCAGCAGATCAACAAATCCGATCGCAACGATGCCCGCGGGATCGCTCAGATGATGCGGGTCGGCCTGTTCAAGCCGGTGCACGTGAAGACGCTGGCCGCGCAGGAACAGCGGATGCTGCTGACCAGCCGCAAGCTTGTGCAGCGCAAGCTGATCGACATCGAGTCCGACATGCGCGGCACGTTGCGCAACTTCGGCCTCAAGGTCGGTGTCGTCAGCACGATCGGTTACGAGGCCCGGATTCGTCATCTAGTCGAGGGCTTTCCGAGACTGGCGGCGATCGTCGAGCCGTTGCTGACGGTGCGGCGGGTGATGCGCCAGCAACTGGCCACCCTCCACGAGATGCTGCTCGACACGGTCCGGCATGATCCGGTCTGCAAACGGTTGATGACCGCGCCCGGCGTCGGCCCGGTGGTGGCTCTCACCTACCGTGCCTCGATCGACCAACCTCAGCGCTTCGTTCATTCCAGAGCGGTCGGCGCGCATCTCAGGTTGACGCCTCGGCGGCATCAGTCGGGCGAGGTCGACTATGACGGCGGCATCTCCAAGTCCGGCGACACCATGCTCCGAACGATGCTGTACGAAGCGGCGCAAATCCTGATGACCCAGAGCCGGCATTGGTCGTGGCTTAAGGCCTGGGGGATGAAGGTCGCCCAGCGCCGGGGTATGCGGCGCGCCATTGTCGCCGTCGCGCGCCGCCTGGCCGTCGTTCTCCACCGCATGTGGACGGACGGCACCGACTTCCGCTGGGGAAGCGAACCCGGCACCGCGGTCGCGGTCGCCTGATAAGATCTCACAAAGGAGCTTTCACGGTTCTGCCTCGGCAGAAAGAGGTCCTCACGGGGACGAAGGTGGTGTGAGATCGTAACGTCCACAGCCCTGTTGCCAGCGACAAGGGCGTCCAAAAGATTGATCCACACCGCTTTCTCTTACCCCATCATGGGGCGGCTACGTGCCGACCCCGGAGAGAAGCACGAACCCCGTGTGGCGATCTCAAGCCCGGTAGAAAAACAGTATTTGTATTTCGTCGCCTACCAATTCCTCAAACCGGCGCACTCGCGGCGGCGGGGAGTGGTCTGCTCCTGTTGACTCAGGCCGCGGCGTCGATCCAGTCGTCCTCTCCGCCCGCCTCGCTCGCGAGCGGGACGTGGGTCCAGCCGATCGCGGTTTCACGTGCGAAGGCGTCGAGCGCGGCCCACCCGACCAGTCGACCGAGGTCCTTCATGCGGGCGAGGTTCCAGTCGTTTGGTATCAGCGTCGAGCGGGCGGCGTCCGGATCGAATTGCGCGTTGAGGCCGATCAGCAGCCCTGTAGGCATCGGCAGCGGCATCCGGTCGTAGAGCCCTCGTGGACGCCCGCCGGTAAGCGGGGCGCAGATCCCGAGTGGCGTGGTCGCTCCCGTCTCCTTGTTGGCTCGCGCCTCGCCAGCCGGCACTGGCCGCCTGATCGAGTAGCGTCGAAACGAGGGCGCGAGGCCGCTGGTCGCCCCCGCGACCACACGGACATCGTGGACCGCCACCTCAGTTGGAGTGCCGTCGAAGTCGACGCTTCCTTGGTGCACGTGTTCGACCTCCACGGTGAAGCGGAGGTTGCAGGCGGGATCCTCGAGGTCGTTGTAGGTCAGCTCTCGGATGCTAGTCAGGAAGATTAGCGACTCTGCGCTGAGCTCCCCCACCGCGCCGGCGATCGCCTCGCTCGTGACCTTCGGCGACAAAGGTATGACGAGCATCGTGTCGCGGCGCGACCCGTCGTATACCCTGGGGACGTCTGATTCTGGATCGCAGGGCCGCGGCCCGTCGGTGTCCATCACCAAGTGGAAGGGTGATGCATGGAGTTCGATGGGGCCGCCTAGGGCGTTGAGCGTCCTCTGCCCGATGCCGAACCTTCCGGCAGCGTCCGCGTCACCATCCTTGGTCGAGAGCCATGGGATCATCATCGCGCCAACGTTGGCGAAGGTGACCGGCTCGCCGTCGTGGACGATGAGCAGTTCCGGTCTGCCGCGGTTACGGAAAGCGACGCGAAGTTGCTGCGCTCCGAGATCGTCGGCGTTCTGCAGGCACTCGAGTATGCCTTGGAACGGCCGGGGGCTCAGCGTGCTGGCACCCTTGTCGGCGCGCTTCATGCTGGCCTGGAAGATCGAGGGTTGCTCGGCCATGATCTCGCCGAAGCGGATCACCGCGGCCCGTGCCCACACCGGCGATGGCGAGACTGGGACCCAATCCCGGTTCTCCCAGTCGTTCGCCAAGCGGTCGGCCGCCTTGCGGCCGTCCACTTCATCCTCAACCTCGACGATCGCCGCCACCATCTTGTCCGTCCCCCATTCCGGGCGCAGGCTAGACGCGACCCGGCTTGGCCCGCAACTCGATAGATCGGTGCGCGTCGGCGACTGGGTTCGGTTCGATGATCGGGGGTCCCGATCCTACGCTAGGCGCTCAGCCCTTAGCGGCCGAGCATCGATACCTGAATGGATGGCTACTTACGGCAACCTGATGCCCGAAAGCGGCCAGGCCGCTCTCCACCAGTTTTGCCATAGATGCGGACAGTCCGCAGGAACCTCGATTACGCCGTATACCGTTACAGCTGTCCGTTCCTGCCGCTTCGACATATCTCCGAACGCGGTGCGGTTCTCCATTGGAGAAGCTTCTTTCGCCTGCAGATAGGGTGCATTTTTGCCGAACGACCTCAGCCAACGGGCGTAATTGCCCCTGCCGCCCCCGCGGCGTTTATGATAAAAGGCGACATGCTCAAGACAAGAATGAAGCGGATCGCCGGTCGCGGCGATCACGCCGTGCGGCGGCTTGCCGAGATCGAAGCCTCGATCGCGAACCTTTCCAACGAGGATCTGCTCGATTTGGCCGACATCTTTAAAGCCGAGCCCCGCTCGCCAATCGGGGATATGGCATTCGTTGAAATGGCGCGACGGAATATCAGTCTTTAGAGACCGGTCGGGAACGAATTAGCAGGATCAGGCGACTACCAAGGAGCATCGGCTGCCTTAAGGATCTCCCGCAATTTTGCATGATCATCAACGGAGCGACGACATAGCGATTGGTACCAGGATCAATGAGATAGGCACCTTGGTCCGCGATGGCGGAGCCTTCTATCTTCGCCGCGATGTCGGTGGCCGCTACGAGCTGGAATTGCATCGAACCCCCGTAGATCTGGTAGAGAAGCGCGTCCGGCTCATTCGCACATTGGTTGGCCCGGATCTGGTGAACGCTGACGGCGTTGCGCCAGCTTAGTTGGCTGGACATTTGTCCCGTTCAGTCGCCAGCCACTGGCCGCAATTCTGATTCAACCTGACTCATTGGCGTTGCGCACAAACCACGAGCGGGCATCATCCATACCATGGAACAGCGGATCATTCATGCCTGCGGTCATGAGCAGGCTCATCATCTCACCGGCTTTGAAAGCCAGCAGGAACGTAAGGCCTAGTGGCTGAAGACGACTATCTGTCGTGACTGCTTCGTTGCGGAGAAGAAGGCTGAGGAGGTCGCTGCGGCAGCGTTAAGCAGCGCAGCCGTCTCACACCTTGTTCTTCCGCCGCTGACTGGGACCGATCGGCAAATCAGCTGGGCGTCAACGATCAGGAACACGCGGCTCGCAGCGCTAACCAACTCAAACAGCGACGCCGACTGTAACGCATGCCTTCGGATCACCGATGCCAAATGGTGGATCGATTGCCGCGATGTAGGTGACGTTGATCTGATGGCAGCCGCGAACCGAGCGTCAAACATGCAATGCGTGCCGACGCTCATTCCATCGACTACAAATCCTACGATCGCCCTCCGAAGGCATAGGCCGACCTCGCGATCCACGCCGGTAAGCAAGACGCCTATGTGTGCAAGCAGGGTTTAGAACTCCAGAATGAAGTGTTCAATTTCGCTGTTACCGACCCTGTTTGAACGGGATTTGTGTTCAAATAACATGCTCACTCAGGGTATACCCCGATTGACGCTAAGCGTGACTTCCCGCCCTTTTTGGTAGGTGACGGAAAACCTCCGGATCTTGGTTTCCGCACGATCGGACAAAGCGACAGGGTTTGTCGCATGTGCCATCCACAGATTGGGGCAGCCCTGGTCGCCTGACCTGCCGCCTGACGACAATCGTGTGGTTTCGAACAGGTGGGGTGATGATCAAGAACGTCGATCGATGGGGAGCGAAACCGTCGCCCTTCCGACCATTCATCATGCAACCAGCTACGTTTTAGCTTATATCTTAGCACTTACTCCCAATCTAAGTCGACGATCGGCCGGTATTGGAGAGCCGTAAGCACCACGAGCCTGTGTCAAGTTTTCTCCTGCCACATGGATCGACACCCTTGGTGTTAGCATCCGGGCAATTTTAGCGTCGACCGTAATGGCTGCCGGTACGCGTATCATCGCCAATTCTGTCGACGGAAGAAAACTGCTTTGGCGACTGGCGCTTGTGAGATGCGCCAATGTGGTCGCTGACCATCCACCTGCGGCATAATCGAGGCTCAGATTGGCCCGATGCTGCGGTGTGGCCGCCTTAGGAAAGAGAGCATAGAAGGTGGTATTACGGTTGGCCGGGATGTTCTCATCCACCCGGGTCACATTGTAGTTAAATGACCAACCGAAGTTGGTCGCGATCTTACCGGACGCTGACAGCTCAACGCCGTAGCTTTCAAAATTTCCCACGTTGGCAAACCGAGTGACGGCGATCGGTTCCGGTGTCAGCACTACCGTTACATCAACAGACCCCCCTGGCGAGGCGATCAACTTGTCGGTCCGGGTATAAAAGAGGGATGCATCAAACCTTAGGCCTGACGCCAAGCTATGCGAATAGCTCGTCTCAGCATTCCAGACGGTGACTGGAGCAAGACGGGGATCGCCAGTTAGATATACCGGGATCGGAACTTCAGGCGCCGGAACGGTCACGCGTAGGCCAAAGCCGATCAGCGATGGCAACTGCAGGCCACGTCCGCCGTTAACCCGGAACCGGCCATTTTCGCTGACCTGGATGGTTGCAGCGGCGTTGAAGCTGACCGGCGTAATCGTGCGGTTATAGGCTGAGGCAGGATCAATCTGAGGTGCTGCCGGCGCCCCCCCCTGACCCAACCAAAGATGATCGAGCCGCAAAGCGCCCGTCAGCGAGAGGCGGGCAAGCGGACGAATGTCGATCATTCCGCTGACCGCTGCAACCTGATAACCAATGCGATGTGAAAACAGACTGTCGGAGCCGAGCTGGTTGTTGCGGTATTCGGTACCAATTCGAAGGGTGTCTGCCGCGCTTATTCTAACGAGCGCCGACGCGGACATCACGGTGATGCGGTTGCTCGTACGAAGATCGGCAACGCTGCTGTAGGGGTCAGAAATGGGCGTGGTAATCCCATAGTCCGCCTGCAACCAATTAGTGTAGACGCGGCCAGAGAGATTGCCCCAGTTGGTGTCGTGGTTCACCTGTAGTCCGGCGGTCTGATTGCGGAACCGTTGCTCGGTCAGAATCTGGCTCGGCAAGAATTCCAGTTGCCGGTTGCCGGTCAGCCCACCATTAAGTTCGATGGAGGTTGAGGCGCCAGCCTGAATTGCCAGCGTCGCGCTCACCTGATCGGCATAGATGCCCAATGTACGTGGCGGCTGGTAAAGTGCACCTGGGATCGCGCGCTCGTCTTCCTTTTGATGTCCGCCAGTTACCTTCAAGCCGATAGTTGGGCTAACAGGTATGGTGAACGATCCGCCAATGCGGGTATAACTATGGGTACCAAGTTCTGCAGTTGCACCAAGATGCGGATCTGAACCAGCGTTAGTGGTGATGATGTTGACGACACCACTGGCGGCATTGAAGCCAAACAGCGCAGTAGCAGGACCTCGGACCAACTCGATCTGCTGGATGTCATCGAGCTGCACACCAAGTAGGTTCCAGTTTGTCATGCCGTAATGATCAAGATAGACCTGTCGCCCGTCGACTAGAACAAGTAGCCTGGCGTTATAGGTCTGGACACCGCCGCGAACGGCAACGTCACTCTGGCCCGCGGTCCAGCGATTGACATCAATTCCGGCATAAGCCTTCAAGAGATCCGGTACACTGCGGGCTGGTGACCGCTCGATCTCGTCATGCGTAATAATAGTAATTGAGGCGGGAGCTTCAGACGCTCGCTGAGGCTTGCCAGTCACGCTGGTCGTAATCGGCTCACCGAAGGCGTCACCCAACGCAGCATAGTCGACGATCTGTGCATCGAGCCCGGTGGGTACAATCGCACCGATTGCGGTGGCGACCACAAGGGTAAGAAGGCGCCCCATGATCAGATTTCCTTGACGAGCATGAGGAAAGCGGACCCAAACCTGATACCGCTTCGACGCGCCGCAGCCTTATTCACGATGATCTGTGTTTTGCTCGCTCCGCTGATGCCCACAATGCATTTTCCCGCCACGACGCAGCCAGCGTCGGCGGTGATTGTCAAAATAGATTGCGCGCTGGCAGCTGCGGCCACTTCGTCCTGGTGCGCGCGTAGACCCATGGTAACGAACGCAGCCTTCGTGCCAGTCAGCTGGCCTAGGTTACTCACTGCCACCCGCCGCGTGCGGAGCGTCGCACGGCCCAGCGTGAAGCCACCAGTCAACATGCGCTCCATGTCAGACGCCTCCGCCTCCGAGGCAGCGTTGCCGGGCTGATAAACAATGCCGACCGGTACCAGTCCGACAGGCGATGGTTGAACGAATGATATGATACGGGCGGCAACGGGGACGTTGAGAACAGCCGACGGGGCCGTCGCCCCTGGCCAAATCATGCTAGTGACGAGGACTGGCCCCGCGAGGAAAGATAGATGTTTCACACGTATCCCGATCGTTTGTCCCGCCGGATAGCAACGGGATGTGTGCCAGTGGTTAATACCCGCCGGGAATGTGGCGGCGGATCGAATGAACCGTTCTGGCCTGTGGCTATGTCTTTTCGAAACCTATGGACGGCACCTGTTTTTGCTCAGGCGGCCACCTGACAGGCTGTGCTGAACAATCGGACAGTTTCAGTGAATGATGCCGGTTTGCCGAATAAGTAACCCTGCCCCTGGGTACATCCCTTTAGTGAGAGCATCGCTGCTACCGCCGCGTCCTCGATACCCTCGGCCGTAACCTTCATGCCGAAGCTGAGCGCCAGCGAGATGATCGCATCGACAATCTTCTCGCTCTCGACGCTGTCAGTGAGCGATGTGACGAAACTTTGGTCGATTTTGATCTTGTCGAACCGGAGGCGTCGCAGGTTGGATAGGCTGGAATACCCAGTACCGAAATCATCCAGTGCCACGGATATCCCGCTTTGGCGGAAGGTTGCCAGCACACGTTCGGCCGCGACGATGTCATCCATCACCGCATCCTCGGTAATCTCGATCTCAAAACGCGATGGCGAGACGCCTTCAGCGAGGATGATGGCGATCAGTGCCTCGGCCAGTCCCGGTTCTTCGAACTGGGTCGGCGAAATGTTCAAAGCCAAACGCAAGTGAGCGGGGATCTGGCGCGCATCAATACACGCCTGTCGCAGGATCGAATTGGTCATCGCCGTTATCTGGCCAGTGCTATCGGCAAGTCTGATAAAGGCGTCAGGCGCTAGTAGCCCGAGACGAGGATGATGCCAGCGCGCCAGAATCTCAAAGCCGCATAGCCCCCCATCTGAGAAACGGACGATTGGCTGATAGAACGGCTTTACTTCGCTGCGGCCAATACCATCGCGCAATTCCTGCTCCATGCGTCGGCGCTCGAACCGCTCGGCTTCCATTGAAGGGGAAAATAAGCAGACGCCGCCCTTGCTGCCCCGCTTGGCTTCATACATCGCGATGTCTGCTGCATGCAGTAGCTCGCTCCCAGCGACCCCATCATTCGGGAAGCGGGAGACCCCGATGCTGGCACCGACCGTAATCGTGTTACTGCGCCAGGCGAGCGGTTGATGAAGCACGTGACTAGCTTGGTAGGCCAACGCCATGGCATCGCCTGTGCTCCCTTCGTCTGGCACGATTATAGCAAACTCGTCCCCGCCCAGGCGCGCAATAGTGGCATAATCCCCACAGACGCTATGCAGTCGGTGTGCAACCGTCATGAGCACCGTGTCGCCGGCAGCGTGTCCATGCATGTCATTGGCATCTTTGAAGCCATCGAGATCAAGCAGCACCACTGATAATCCTCTGCCAGCGGTCATGGCAGCGTCAATGGCAATCTCAAGCGCGTTACCGAACTCTCGTCGGTTAACGAGACCTGTCAGCGCGTCAGTGCGTGCGAGCTTCAGCGCCTCCTGCTCGGCGATACCGCGGCGCGTGATCTCCGCTGTCAGTTGGACACCACGTTCGGCTGCCAATGCGAGCCAAGCATAGGATAGGCCGGCGACGATCAGCACCGCAGCCGTAACTAATGCGACAAGCCATCGCGTCCGCCACGCAGCATCCTCGGCATGACGGTGCGCATCGGCAATGCCGGAGGCTGCGATTGCCTTGACCTCGGCCAGCACACGGTCTGCATTGGCACGAAACGGGCGCAGCATGGCAACGCTAGTGGAGAAGTCGACTTCCAGCATCGACGACACCACTCCAACCGCTTCATCATATTTGCCGAGCTCTGCAACGACCCGGGTAGCACGAGTGATGTCCCGAGGGTCGAGCGCCTCCCGCTGCCTGGCCAGATCGGCGCTGATCTGACTGATCCTATGGCGGATATTGATCAGGCGTCGGGTGCTGTCAGCGGCGCGGCCGTTAGCCGACGCATCAACCAGCAGGCGGTACAGGTTGCCATCTTCGTGGTCGAAGCGCGCGGCAAGCTCGCTCAATGAGACTGCCGTCTGCATGTCATGGTCAACGATGAGGCTGTTGGCATGTTGAACGTAGATGAGCGTGCCAAGGCAAAGTGTCACTGCCAGCACGAGCAATATGATCACGGCCTTGGGGCCAGCTATATACTGCGGTAGCCGCGACTTTCGTTCGAGCTCGGAAACAGCGCTAAGGCTGGTCAACCCATCATCTGGTTGAACAAGGTCAGCAAAGCATTGAGCGCGAGCTTCTGAACATGCAAATTGCGGCCCCGGACCTATCTCGTTTTGCGCGAGACGCGAGGCACGGCGACCGATGCGAAAGGCGGCGCCTCGGATGGTTCGTCGTTCCAGCATGTTCAGCGCCTATGCCGCTGACAAGACTAACAAATCCTTTTGCGATCAAAAAAGATTTGCAATCCGCCCAAGCTTGATACCTCACGCGCAGGATCGGCGGTATGTCATCCCGAATCTACCGAGGAAACTATCAGCGCGAGCTAATCCCGCCGTCGCAAAAATGGGCGCATACCAGAGTGCCTCGTGAGCAACCATTCCGGTCATACAAAGCCGGGCCGGCGTGGCCAGTAGTGAAGCCGGACCAACCGGTCCGCCACGATCGAGATGCAAAGCGGAGAAGTACGTTACTGTGCCACTAAACGTCCGATGCGGCGCGTTGCTAGCAGGCCCGACATCAAGTGGGCGGTGAGTAGGATCTGCATATCGAACCATTTGTGATCACCGCATTTTCCGGTCCTTCCATGCACCAATCTTAAATATGTGGCCTCGGGTAAACTAAGATTGCCAGCAACCAATCAAATACCTAGATGCGCCTCCAGAAATGGAGCCCTGCTATGTCTGACACTACCCTCGATCTGAACCCCGTTGAGCTCGCCACGGAATTGACCATCGCGTGGTTAGCAAACCCCAACACGCGTACCAATGCTGACGACGTTCCGGCCTTCCTGAACAAAATGTACGAAACTGTTTCGGTACTGGTCGGCGGAAACGCTACGGCTGCTGAACCCGAGGCACCTGCTCAAGAATACACCCCGGCCGTGACGGCGCGTAAGTCGCTTGCCAGCCCCGATCACATCATCAGCATGATCGATGGCAAGCCGTACAAGACGCTGCGCCGCCACCTTGCGACTAACGGCATGACGCCAGTGGAGTATCGTGAGCGTTATGGCCTGAAGGCTGATTACCCCATGGTCGCTCCGACCTATTCGGAAGCACGTCGCACGATGGCGAAAAGCATTGGCCTGGGTCGCAAGCCCGGTCAAACCAATGCAGCCAAGGCAGACGCCAAGCCCACCCCGGCTCCGCGCAAGCGCAAGACCGAAGAAACGGCAGCCGAATAAGCCATGGCATAGCTTCCCGGAAAACGGGAGCCGAGCCCCTGTGGAAATGCAGTCTACGTCCCTGGAGGCGCGTCCTCAGGGCCTCCAGGGTCATCAGACGGCGATCATGGCCACTAAAGGGCACGATGCGCAGGTAGCGGTTCTTCAAGGGCCCGGCTCGCTGCCACCAGCCGGAAAATGCCTGTAAAAGGTTGCGACCGAGACGCCGATCGCCTCGGCTACGTCCCGGGGACGATCGCCCGCAGCGAGCAGCTTCATAGCCGTGGCCCTCTTTGGCGTCAGGACCGACTTGCGCCCCCTGCCCGGCCCGTTCTTGCGACGGGCCGCCAGTAGCCCGGCCATTGTGCGTTCGCGGATCAGCTCACGCTCCATTTCTGCGATCGACGCCAGAATGTGAAGGAGCAACCTGCCGGTCAGCGTCGCTGTGTCGATCCCGTCGGTTAGGGACCGTAACTCGATACCGCGGGTAGCAAGGTCAGCTGCCAGTTCGACAAGGCCCTTCATCGAACGGCCAAGGCGGTCGAGCTTCCAGACGACGAGCGTGTCTCCCCGGCGAGCGACGTTCAACGCTTCTGACAAACCCGGACGGTCGGTTTCGCGCCACTCGCCTTGTCACTGCAGATCCGTTCGCATCCCGCAGCGGTCAGAGCGTCCGTTTGCAACGTCAAATTCTGGTCAGATGTCGAGACCCGGGCATATCCGATGAGCATCAGCGGGGAATCCGCCATGTTAGGGCGCCTGCCTCGGAATGCGGCGAAGCGATCTGCGCTCTCACGCAGCGCGTCGCCGTCGGGGCCGTCGAAGGCGGGCGGTGGTACGCGAAGGTTTAGCCGGCCAAGGCCGTCTAGGACTTGAACATAACCCAGCCCGGTACGGTCCTTCGTTTCCTTGGCCGAACGGTGTCCGGAGGCATAGGCGCGCAGTGCGTCGTCGATCGTCATGGTTCGACCCTTCTCAGCTAGTCAACAAAGTTGGCGTTCAATGAGAATGAACAATGAGAACATATTTTGAGAAAGTGGAATTCCAGGCCGGCTATCATCTGTGCTCGCCGAGGATTATTCATTGGTGAGATCGCTAGGCACGTTGCCGCCAGCGGGATAATCGATGTCGTAAATTTGGAGATCACGCCATGCCTGGTGCGCTGCTCGCGCTGCTCAGTGTCCCTGCCCCTCCGGTACCGTTCGCCACACAGCGGACGGAGGTCGTTGCGTTCACCGCCAGCGATGTCACCTGTTCAGGCGAGCCGATAGTAGCCGCTAACATCGTTCGGCCTTTCACAGCCGTTGCAACGCGTTACGGTCCCGCCGTTACCGAAAGCCCCTCACCCACATATCGGTTCTCCTTCGTAATCGATGCGCAGGGGCGCGCCCGCACGATCCGCCGTGATAGGACGGAATCGCCGGGTTGGTATGTCGACACGAGCGATCTTGCCCCTGCGCTGGCGGCTTCGAGCTTTCCAACCGGAATGCCGCAGGCAAAATGCAGCGTGTCCTTCAAGGTATCGGTCACGCCGATCGAGAAGGCGTCGATGCCGGATTTGTACGAACTGGCGAGCCGTCCGGACTCCATAGGATTCGCGCCTGCCCTGTTTGAACGAGTTCGCCCCGCAGACTCAAACTGCCCCCGCGAGCCAGGCCAGTACCGGCGTCTTAACCTGCCGGCCTTCGAAAAACTGTCGCAACCGGCGCGCCGACCATCTTGGGTGTTTCTGGCATTCGACGTGAACGCCGCAGGTAAGCCTGGCAACGTCCAGACATTGGGTACGTCCGGCGATACAGGGCTCGAGCGAGCCGGCCGAGAAGCTTTGCTGGCCAACCGCTATGAGCCGGGAGCGGGTTTTCACGGATGCACCTATCACTTCTACCATAACGGAAGCGCCAACCTGGCGGCCCCCGTACCGGTGCCAGACACGCCCCTGGATACTGGAGACCAGCCCGGTTGTATCGTGGATCCCAAATCGATCCCGGGTCTTCTCGACGGAAGCGCCTACCCCAGAGCGTTCTGGCGCCGCGGAATCGAAGGGGCGGCCGTAATTGGCTATGATACGGCGCCATGGGGAGCGGTAGGGAACGTAAGGGTTCTAGGTTCTGAACCGGACGAGGCGTTCGGCGATACCGCGCGCAATGCGCTTTCCAATGCGCGGGTAGTAGAAAGCGATTCAGGCCGTCGAGGCTGTGTTCAGCGGGTCAAGTTCAAGCTTCCGCCGAAGAGCACCCGGTAACGAGCACTGCCTGGCTGGCGTTCCCGATCGGGAACGCCATAGGCTTCTCAATTGGCGTTCGTTTTTAGGAATTTGAAAGCGGAAGAACCGGCCCCAGATAGGTCGGCCACCCAATATCCGTAACTTGACACGTACCCTGTTACTGAACATCCTTTGACGATGGCCGACTATATCGAGTCTCACGGAAGCGCATTCCTAGCGCATCGACTGCGCCGCTCGTCGGACCGTATCGTCGATCAGATAAGCGGCGTTCTTCTCCAGCTAGGCCTCGACGTTCCACCGCGCGGCGCTTCAATGCTGTTGCTGATCGTTGAGCATCAACAGATCGGGGTGGTGGATATCTCGCGACGCCTGCGATTGTCGCACCCGCTCATCGTCCGCATGGCGCGGGAATTTGAAAGCCGCGGTTTGGTCGAGATCAACGCGGATCCGTCCGATGGTCGGCGGCGAGTTCTAAGCCCGACCGACAAGGCGCGTTATGAGGCTGCCGCGCTTCGGATTTTCAATGCGAATCTGGAAGCGATGTTCGATGACCTGTTTGCAAACATTGATGCTTCTTTGATCTCGGTCCTCGATCGCTTCGACGCTCAACTTGATGCTTCACCGATCCCAACGCGCCTTGCCAACCTGAAATCGACCAAGGAGTAATCGATGTCCCGTCGTCGCGATGTTCTCATGATACTCCTTCCTTTGCTGGCTATACCCATGCCGCAGTCTGCCAATGCCCAAACGGCTCCGCCTTCACCGGCTCCGATCCTTGACGCAGCCACACGTCGTGAGATCGTGAACACGTTCGCCCGCGAGATGCGAGAGCGGTATATTTATTCGGAAAGAGGTGATCAGGTAGCGGCACAGGTGACTGCGGCGCTAGGCGCAGGCAAGTACGACGGCGCCAAAACGGCGACAGATCTTGCACGCAAATTGTTCATCGACGCGGTCGCTATCACGCACGACGCGCACTTGGAAATTTTTGGTCCGGAGGGGCCGCATGCACCCCCGGCACCACAGACCAAGCCCCCGGAAAGTGCTGAAGCAGGGCTCACGCGCGCGGACAAGTTGGCGGGAGGCGTCGGGTACATTGAAGTGGTTGGCTTTCCCCAGTTGGACTCGTTCAAGCGGGTTATCAATGCTGCGATGTCTGGTCTTTCTAGCAGTCGCGCGCTCATCATCGACGTCAGGAGGAATCATGGCGGTGACCCGGAATCGGTCGCTTACCTCCTGAGCTTCTTGGTTGCGCCTGATCTGCCGATCAGCGACATCGTTTTTCGAACCGCAAAGACGAATGAGACAACGCGGCTGAGCTTCCGAAGCGTTCGCACGCCAGTGTCTTTCCTGAGAGTACCTGTCTACGTGCTCACGAGCAGAGATACCTTCTCGGGAGGAGAGGAGTTCGCCTACGACATTCAAGCGCTCAAGCGGGGAACCTTGATCGGCGAAACAACAGGAGGTGGGGCCAATCCGGCAGGGCTGAGCGACCTAGGCCATGGTCTCACTGCAGTTATCCCGATCGGCCGAGCGGAAAATCAGATAACCAAGACCAACTGGGACGGCGTTGGCGTTCGGCCAGACGTGGCCGTCACCTTCGACTCCGCCCTAAGCACAGCGCTATTGAAAACAGGGTCAAAGCCCGTCGCAGACATCGCCACTGCCTCTACACAACGGGTTTTTAGTCCGCGAACCGCTCCTCTACCCCAATCGGAGGCGGCGTTGCGTAAGCTACTCGGCGCTGTCGCCAACGGCGCCCCGATCCAGGCCATCGTGGCACCGCAATATGCTTCCCGTATCGAGGAGACGCTTCCTAAGCTCCGCGCCGAACTTGCCGAACTTGGAGAACTGCGTTCGGTGATTTTCTACCGAGCGGCCAGATTTACGGGAGGCGACGTGTTCAAATTGTCGTTCGCCAATGGTCAGAGAAATATGCAGCTTACAGTAGGACATGAGGGTAAAATCGAAGAGGTGTCACCATTGTTGCCGCTTGATCCTGGTCAGTAAGCTATACTTGGGCCTTTCACGAAACCCGATCGTTGATCGGAATGGAGGCACGGCGACTGCGGACGGAGACTAACCAATAATTTTCCTCAAGCCAGAAATGTTATTGCCCCGAATGATGCCGAAGATGGATGCAACATGGCCGCCCTCAATCAACGCAGTAATTAACACCGTGTTGGGAGGTGAGGTCGTGCTAGTATGGAATGCTTCGTGGTCATTGACGTGATCGCTACGGTCGTGACTGCCTTTTTTGCAGCATCTAGTGGTCAGACTGTCATTACACCGAATATTACTGAATTCGATCTTGAAAAGGTTCACCACAAAAACGCAACTTGCGCCGACCGCAGCCCGTCAGATGACATAATCGTTTGCGCTCCTAAAAACATGAACATTTGGATATTTCCAGCCGATGAGGCCAGATATGCACGGAAGCCACTTCGCGGAGAGTTCACCGGCCCGCTCAATTCAGAAACAAAGGTCCATATTATTCAGGGACCAAGCCCAATTGTCGTGGCACCTGCTGCAGCAGTAACCTTTAAGTGGCGGTTTTAGTAAGAGCCTTTAAACAAGTTATATAATATTAAATAACCTGAGTTTCGAACGAGAAAATGTAAAGTCTGATGCTGGCTGGTATACCTGAAAGTTACTTAGCACATGGTTCTTTGGATACTTGTCGCTCTACAAACAGCGCCGGCTCTATCCGATGCTCAAAATTTCGACCTTGCAAAGATACCGAACCGTCGCAGCGCCGCGCTGTCTGCCCTCACGTTCGAACGATGCAACGATGACGTGTCGGGAGACGAAATTGTCATCTGTGGAAGAATAAAAAGGAATTATAGATCGCCGCTTCCAGAGGAACGGGTAAGCGACCGAGGTCGATCCGTTGGTGAAGCAATGACAGGTTCAGATGCTTTAAGACCTGCTGGCCGATGTGGCATCTTCGAAGGCGAGAGGCGCTGCAACAGGCAGGAGGCGGCTCAGTACGGATATGGTAACGGTCGTGATCCAATTACGGTGCTAAGCCGCATCGCCGGAAAGATATTTAATCCAGAAGCTAACTAGGCTTTGATCCACGAATACCTTGGCGCTGTTTTGCAAGCTCTCCTATAAAAACTACCCGCTTATCGGCAACACAGATAGAAAGATCGCGCTTAACGCTTTCCTTCATCGAAACGCGAACATCTTTTGGAAGAGATTTTTCGTCGGTTGCGGCAATTCGGGATGCCAACTGATCGGCACAGGCCTCAAACGCTCTACAACCAAGAGTGTCGATATCCTGATCGCCACTCGAAGTTTTGGTAGAACAGCGTAGCTTGCTCCCCCGGATTGCATACCTACCTGTCCAATTTGACAACCGCTGCCCAATGACCACGATTTCCGTTTGTTCGGATCCGACTATGGCTTGTTGAGCCACGAGCAAAGCGGCCGTTAGGATCAGCATGTACCCTCCAGGTTACCCGCCTGTTGGCTACAAGCGACGATGCGGCAAACGATATCAGGCGCGGCATCGAATGCCAGCTTTCTCGATATTCGATCAATTTCGGGAATGCCATCCGGCCACTTCCGCCCACCCCAGCGGTTGGCGCGTGTGGAAGATATACCGATAACAGCGACGCGTCGATATTGACGCCCTCAATCTTTCGGCCAAGATCGCTTAGTGAAAATGCTTATCCAGTTTTGTGTTACCGTTTTGGCGGTAATCGGCGGTGCTGCACCAACGTGCGCAGCGGATGTTGCAGGTATATGGGCACTCCGCGCACAGGGCTCTACGCTAATGCTTCTTGAAGTGTCGCGCAGTCGCAAGGGTTGGACAGGATCGTGGACGCAGCCAAGCAGCTACGACACCAACGGTGAATATTTCAACGACATCAAAGCTGACACTACTACTCGACGCTCTCGCGAGGCGCGTAAAACTGAAGATGGCGTCGAGCTTGTCTTCGATAATCCTTGGCCTGGGGGTGCGCCGGATCATATCGCGATCCATGCGGACGGCGAGAATCACGCCAGCATGCAGTGGGCAGCCTTCAATTCAAATCGATATGAACTGACGCGGGTGGCGTCACCTATTGGACTGGGTCCGTGGCAGACTGATCGAGGGTATATCCCTGACACCATTCGATCGACCAGCGACGCTATGACCGCCATCTTTGCTGCCGACCAAGCTGATCGCGTCGATCCGGCGCACATTGACTGGAAAGTCGTTCTCCCTGCGGATCGCGCCCGGCGAGAGCAGACGCAAAAACTACTTGATAGTGGTCGATTGTCGAGCGGAGACGACTTTTATCATGCTGCGTTCGTTTTTCAGCATGGCGAGAAGCCTGACGATTTCATGAGAGCACACGCATTGGCGATGATCGCTATTGCACGCGGACGCTCGGACGCGACGTGGATCGGGGCGGCAACCCTCGACCGTTATCTTCAGTACAGCGGCCGACCGCAGATATATGGCACGCAGTTCACGCGGCCGACCTCCACATTCACACAGGAGCCGTACCAACGCGGCTTGCTATCCGATGCCGTCCGTAAGGCCAGCAATGTTCCACCCTTAGCCGCACAAGAAAATCAGCGGGCGGCATGGGATCGTCGTATACAGCGCGAATAGACGACCAACCCATCAACTCCCATTTCTCGATCGTTTTCGAGATAGCCAATCGCGCCATGCGCCCTAGGCGACACAGCCATCAGTGTCCCTGATCCATCCAGCCGCCTTGAGGCGCGTCACAGCGGATCGCGCGACAGGTGCGACCATGCCGTTGGACAGCCGCAGACGCATCGAGCGGGCGTCTCCTTCAACGGCTGCAACCGCATGGGCCGCAACCCACCACGAGCGATGCGTGCGTAACCCATCTGCCTCGACCGCCTCGATCGCACGGCTGAGAGGCATGAGGATCAGCTCGGAACCGGCGGGGCGATGCACGCGGACGTAATGATCCTCCATTTGCAATGCCAGCACCTCCCCGCCCAGCGGTGTTGCGATCGGATCGATCGGGGGCGGCGAGACGGGATCGTCATGAGATACCGACGCGGAGCGACGCAGGACGAAGCTGACACCTGCCATCGCAATCACCCCGATCGTCGCCGTCTGCGCGAACCAGCGCGGGAGTGAGAGGTCGAGCCGCGCTAGCTCGGGCCATAGCCAGAACGCTGCCACACGCGTTGCCAAGGCTTCGGGTATGCTGGCGAGCAATGTCGCCCCGATCAGGGCGAGCCACCAGGTTCGCGAACCGATGGTGGTCCATATGCCGACGATCCTGAATGCCGCGCCGTAGAGCCCGAGTCCAAGCAACATCGCGCCGATCCAGTAGGCGAGCAGCCGGACCGGGCCACCGTTCAAATAGCTGCCGAACGGTCCGAGGATCGCCAAGAGAGCGCCAATAGCGACAGCTAAGCCAACCCAGCGGACGACGGGCGTCGCCATTCGGCTGCGATCAAGAACGAGGGAAGGCGGGTGGGTCACTCTACCTTCTAACGCGATCACGTTAGCGAACGAAACCCGTTTGCCGACTGACGTACCCGTTCGCCCACTCGCGAATAGACAGCTTCCGCAAGAGTTTGTGCCGCGTCATCGAGGCGCACGCCATTACGGAGTTCATTATGTCATTGCGCCTCGCCATTGCCGCACTGTTCCTCGCCGCTACCACTCCTGCGGCCGAAGCCCAGTCCGTGCAGGTCGGCTTTGAGCGCCAGGTGACAGCGGAGGGCATCGAAGTGGGTATCTGGTATCCGGCGACTGGCACGCCTGTTCACCAGCGGCTCGGCCTCTACGCCCAAGATGTGCTGCCTGATGCGCTTGTGCCGGGTGGCAAGCACCCCCTGGTCGTCATCTCACATGGCACCGGAGGCGATTTCGCCGGTCATGTTGATACCGCCGTAGCGCTCGCTCGCGCTGGCTTCATCGTCGCCGCGCTCACCCACCCCGGCGACAACTGGCGCGACAACAGCCGAGCGACGCTGATAGAGGGGCGTCCGATCGCGCTAAGTGCTGCCATCTCGTACATGTTGCAGGCTTGGCCGGGGCGCGCTGCCATCGATCCCGACCGCATAGGAGCCTTCGGTTTTTCAGCAGGTGGATTCACGGTTCTGGCGGCTGCCGGAGGGAAGCCGGACATGACCCGCTTTGCCGATCACTGCGCGAAGCATCCCGCCTTCTTCGTATGTACGCTCCTCAAGTCGCAGCCTCGAACGCTGTCGACCGCGTGGCCGCCGATGACGGACCCGCGCATCAAGGCGATCGTCGTCGCTGCACCGGCAATAGGCTTTACTTTCGACCATGCGGGACTGGAAAAGGTCCGCATCCCCGTGCAACTTTGGCGTGCCGATAACGATCAGATTTTGCCGGCTCCCTTTTATGCGGATGCGGTTCGCGCGGCATTGCCGATCAGGCCCGATTTCCATGCCGTCTCCGGCGCGGGGCATTTCGACTTCCTTGCCCCGTGTGCCGAACCCGCTACTATGCCGCAGCTATGCGCCAGTGCGCCGGATTTCGACCGCACGATGTTTCATGCCCGCTTCGACACGGAGGTGGTACGGTTCTTCGCGGAGAAGCTGAACCGGCCGGGCTTGGCGGCTATACCCGATGGTACGCGGTTGAGGCCCTATTCAGCCTGTTACGCCATCGTAGGATCATCGGCCGAAGGCTCCCCCGTGATCGGTTCGACGTGGCAATCTGTTCGCAAGGACAAGTTGGAGGGCCGGCCGATCTGGCGGATCGTGATACATCAGCGTCTCGCCAACGGCCGGTTCGATCTGCGCGACGCTTTCGCGCTTGATGCGCGCACCTTGCGACCGATCAGCCTGACGACGACGCGCGACGGCAAACCCCACGCCGAACTGTCCTACGGCTCCGATCGTGTCACGGGGTACAAGTTAGATCGGCAACGCAACCGTGTGGCGGTCGATCAGGCTTTCACGAGTCCCGTTTGGGACGGCAACCTTTTCGGCCCGACCTTTGCCGCGATGCCGCTGGCTATTGGGAAGAGCTTTACACTGCCCTTCTACCAGTATGACCGTGGCGTAGGTGCATTCACGGTCGCCGTTACGGAAACCGAAGTGGTGAAGACGCCGACAGGACGGGTGGAGGCTTGGGTGATCGACGCAGGGTCAAGCGTGGATCGGCGTCTGAAATATTTGATCGCCAAGCAGGATGGAAGGGAGATCGGCTATAGCTCACCACAGGGCGGGCAACGGTTAGGGGGGGCGTGCGCGGGCCTAGAATAACCTTTCCGTCCCTGCGGCAGAGGGTTTTGAGAACGCCAGCGGTTTCTCGAATTCGATCGTTGGCGGGAACGCTGCATAAGCGGCCTTTGCCCGTAGTTATCCTCGCGTCGGGTGCGCCAGTTCCATCCTTATCGACGGCACCTCGCCACCTGCCGCAAGGCAAGGCCGCATGACGCGCCCGACTTCCACGAAGCCGAGCTTGCGGAGCACCCGACCCGAAGGGGGATTACCCTCGAAATAGCCAGACGTGAGGACGGGAAGACCGAGACTTTCAAAGCCAAAGGCAACGACGGCCCTTGCGGCTTCGGTCGTGATGCCACTTCCCCATTTGGTAGGGGATAGCCAATAACCCAACTCAGCGGCGTCAGCGCCTTCTTCCGGCGTCAGGCCGATCGCGCCCAGAAGCGTGTCGGCCCCTCGCAGAGTGATAGCCCATACCCATTCGGCAGGCACGACATGATCTAGAAAAAAGTGGGCTTCGGCCGGGCCATACGGATGCGGAACACGCGCCAAGCGGCGCGCCACTTCCCAATCCCCGACCACGTCTACAATGGCGTCCATGTCGCGATCGTCAGGACGTCGAAGGGATAGGCGTTCGGTGGCGAGATCGGGCCGATTGCCCAATGACAGGTCGGTGTTCATTACTGTTAGATAGACCGGCGTGCGTGGCCACCGCAACTATTGGCCGGCTTCCTAAATCTCGATCCCAAACGAGAACGGGCGTATCCTTCTCGACCTGTCGAAATTGCAGACGTACTATCGGCCTATCAAACATAAAGGGGGACCGTCTGTGGGGGCATGGGGCGCGCTGATTATGAGCTTCTTCGGAGCGGTGTTCGCGGCGTTGACGCTTTACTGGCAATGGCACTTGTCCGGGATCACTCTGGCGCTGCCCTTCTTGGGATTCATGGTGATCGGTCTTGCCGCGAGCTATGTCATCCGTACCCCTGGCGAGGGCATCAAGCCGTCACCGAAAGAAGAACGAGCCATCATGTGGAGCAGCATTGGTGAAGGCGTCGGCCTTTTCCTAGCCGCTAACATCGTAGTGAACCTGCACCGACCCGACCTTCTGTTACCATCAATGGCGTTGGTCGTCGGCCTCCATTTCCTGCCAATCGCCTTTACTGGCGGCTTTCGTCCGTTCTATGCTCTTGGAACGGCGCTAATTGTTGCAGCGATCATGGGCTTCATTGTCGACGCCCCCACAGGCGGCAAGGTCGCTGGATTAATGGCCGCTGGTGCGCTCTGGCTCGCGTCTAGCATCGCAGTTCATCGTGATTGGCTCGCAAGGCGACAGACGCCAGCCACGGTCTAACCGTGTCACAAATCTTGATCCCACCGGGAAAGTGGAGTGCCGGGGCAGTGAGCCGCTATGGTAGTGCAGCCTCATGACGATATTCCCCAAGCCCATTCTGGACTACTGGCATGAAGCGTTCGCTGGTGACGGCAGCTCGACGTGGGCGGTAAGCGAGAAATTGAACCCCAAACGCCCGGCGATGATGCTGGAAGGGATTGATGGCCGGGTGCGAACCGTATTGCGACCCGAGCTGATCGATCGGGTCAATCCTAATGCGCCAGGTGTCACGTCGATCGCCGACATACAGGACCTGTTGGAACGCGGGGGCGTCAGCCTGCACGATCCCGACTATCTGTTCTATCTTCCCGCGGATACGCGCGTCGCGTCCGGTCAATCAATGACCGCACGCCAACTTACGATTGAGGATCGGGATGCGTTCGAGGCGTTCCATGCCGATGCATCAGAGCAGGACCGCGACGATGCGTTTGTCGAACTCGATCATTGGGCGGTGTTCGGTTGCTTTGAGGGCGGTCGGCTGGTCAGTGCCGCCAGCGCATACCCTTGGGAAAGCGGCATGTTCGCGGACTTAGGAGTGCTGACGCTTCCCGATGTTCGGGGAAGAGGTTTGGCACGTGCGGTCGTCCTGACGATCAGCGAATTCTCGCGGCGAAACGGATATGAACCGCAGTATCGTTGCCAGATCGACAACCTTGCATCCGTCGCCCTTGCGAAATCGTGCGGCTTTGCGCTGTTCGGAAAGTGGATAGTGGCATCTGACGTGCTCGATCGAACTGCGGCTTAGAGACTTGCACATTCCCGACTGACCGTCCTTTCGCGAAAGCGGCAGTCTCGATCGCCCTTCCTTTTTGGGAATGGCGGTAAGGTGGCAAGGCGCAGCAATCGACACCTATGTCGCCGAAAGCTACGTATTACGACAAGGCCAGGGTCCGTCGTTCCGACGCGGGCGTTTTCGCGCGAAGCTAGGGCAAATACCGTGAACAAGAGCCGTCAGACCGACACAGCTCTATGAATGAGCCCGGACGAACACTGACCTTCGAAAGGCTGGTCTGGATCGATGACAGGAGTTTATCGGGGTGAGCTCCGGTAACAAACACGACGAAGAAGCCGTTCCCGATCTCGTGTCCCTGGATAACGCCAGCAGGCTCTATGGCAGCGCCTATCGCGTCCTCGACATCATAGAGTTGGAACGTCTCGCCTTCGATGCCAAAATCATCATTCGCCAGTTTCAAATGGATAGAGAACCGTTGCGGGTCAATCGCCTGAGTTGGGATCGGGCTGTGCATGAACGTTAAACCTGCAACTGGTAACATGGCAGCTAAAGCTCTTACCATCTAGGTCGTCGCCTTCCGGTCAATCCCGCCATCTGATCGCTACGGACGGGCTATGTCCGTGCCCAGCCGCTATAAGAGGCAGCGCCGGTCGTCATATCGATCACAAAGGTATCACCGCCGATCCGGCTCGCATAGAACCTTCCGTCGATATTGCTGATGGCGGAGAAGGTGTCAGTCGCGGGGCGGGTCGCATCGAAATTCCGGTGCATATCGTCCGTCGCGCCCTGTTCCGGCGCAATCTGCCACACAGGCCGGTTGCTGGCGTCGAACAGGAACACCTCTCGGCCCCAGATCTCCCGATGAATGACATTTCTCGCCGGATACGCTTCGAACAGAACCAGACGCCCCAAGCCTGGCACCGGTAAGATCATGCCTATTGGGTAAGACTGCACAACTTGGTCCGATATCCTCGTTCGATACCACCATACGACGTGGCGGTTAATTCCCGAAATTCGATCCCTCGCGAGAATGCGGGATCGTACTAGAATCGCCCAATTCCCGACGCTCGACGATGGTTGAGGCGTTCCCGCTTGCGGCCGTTTGTTCAGTAATCCGTCATTACGCTTTCTTCTTCAGTCCGTCCGTTCGGGATACAAAGTCAAACCTTTGGCATTTATTTAGTTTGCAAACCGCCCAGCATGCCGTAGCGCAGGGATGCTGATTTGGTATTTCCGCATCAGGCGTTCGAGAAAGAACCCACGCGATGCACCAGACCGAAATTCAGCGCAGCCGTATTATGGCTATCAGCCTCATGCTGGACGGGGCGCTCAAGCTTACCGACTTAGTGGGTGATGATGTGCTCGCCGCGCACGTTGAGCATGCTCGCGCCTGTGCAGCTGAGCGCCTCGACTCGCTTAAGTAGAGCTACTCGCCATCAGCCTCTTCTGTCCATTTCGGCCATTCCGCTTACGCCCAATCCCGGTCATGGCTGCGCCTTGGCACCTTGCTCAATAGCTGCCGTTCGTTCACGATCGGCCTGATCAATACTTTGTAATGAGTGATGTAAATGTGGCGGGGGTATGTTCGCTGGATTGATGCCGACTTAGGAACCGGATGGCCTCGGGTGAACGGTCTGTCGTCGCTGGTGGCATTTCTACCCCTGATATTGGGACTAAGCTATGCTTCGATGTTTCACCCAAACGACAAGCCCGGCTTTATCGAAAGCCTGCTCGTTATAACGCCGTCGATCATCTTGTTTTCGGTTTGGGGATGGCGTGTCTGCGTTGGGGGTAAGCGGCAGTTCTGCGAAATCCGAACGGCTCGGAAAAAAGATTAATCTATTGCAGAGCTTTCGGTTCATTGCTTGCGCCGCTAGTTATCTGCCCTTCCGCTTTCCTCCCCATTCCAGACGTTCCCTTAATAGGAATCCGTCGCAAAATGGATGAGCTAACAGGCTGATGGTGTGCAAGGTGTGAACCGCAATCAGCGAAAGTCTGAAAACGCCCAATAGCGGACGTCGACCTGTTCGGTTATTGTGCCAACATGGCGACACTTCTGCATGAATATTGGGCGAGCGACGATGGGGCTGAGTTCGCCGTCGTGAGGGAGCGTAATGACGAGTTGCGACCCGCAACCATGCCAAACGCTCGCTTTGTTTTCAGCGTTTCGGCGGACTCTTGGCACGAAGCTATGCAGCGTCAATACGACGAATTAGACTTCGGTTCCTACGAGCCTGTGGCGGGCGCGGAATACGTTTATTCCGACGAAGAAGCCGCTGAACAGCAAGCGTACCTCAACCGGCGGAACGTCCGCTGACGCCCAGATGTTGTCGTCCGCGAGTCTGGACGGGGTGCCCGATAGTCGCCATGATGCCGTCGATGATTGAGGTCAGAGCCCCGTTAGAGATCAAGGTTGATCCACAAGGCGGTTGGGAACTCGCCTTCTGGGTGTTGGACAGCTTCAACTATGCGACGCCGTTCCGGGCCATGCTAATTGAGATCGCTGAGGCTTTAGCACAACACCCGATCCGCTCCGTCTCGCTTCCTGACTATATTGTGGACGAGGATTTCGTCGAGGGAACCCTCCTATTTAACGGGTCGTCGCTGCGGGTATACTACGAACATGCTCTTAGCTATTTGACCTTGGCAAACGACGATCGCGGAGTGCTGACGATCGTGGCTCAGCGCGTGCAGTCACGAATCGCTCTCATATAGGCAGTGGCCGCTTCCGGCTTCTCGCGCCCGAAAGCAGTCCGTCCGCTTTCCTGCCCATCCCGGCCATTCCGCTGACGCCCACTTGCGGTCATAGAGCACATGCGGGATGCTGCCCGGATGAAGCCATGGAATATGACTGTCGGGATAGCCATTGGATCGGTGATCGGGGCTTTCCTCTGGTGGGGTAGCTATGTTCCAAGCGAGGGCGTGTTTCAGAACCCGCAGCTTGTTATCGTTCCTGCCGCCATTGGAATTCTGATCGTCGACGTGCGGAACAGGCGAAAGCAGGTCGGCCAGTACGATCCCAAAGTCACCGCTCGGAATAAGCGCGGGAGGATGTAAGAGAGGGCAATAACCTCTAATGCCGCCCGAAAGCCGCTTGTCCCCTTTCCTTCCCGTCTCGGACATTCCTCTAACCCGATACTAATGGGAAAGGCTTGCTGGCCGGGATCGCCCAATTGTCGCCGTTCGTGAACCTTTATGGTGAGCTTGGAAACGGACATTAAAAATGCTTTCATGCTTTTATGAACAGGGCATCCAAGATCATCCTCGCCTCACTTGCGATCGTAGGCACATTTGCGATTGGTTTTGAGACCGGTGAGTGGCGTGCGCTTGAGCGTGAGAGGCGGTTGCCTAGTTGGAACGGGTCAATCGCACAGGCACAGGATGCCGCTCAGCGGTGGGCAACGAAGGTGCACGAGACCCCATCAATGGCAATGTCGAACCGATATCCCCGTTATATTTCTTTCCCCAAAAAAACTTGCATTCAGTTGAGGTTGAAGGGTGGCGTCGGAGGAGTTCCGATTTACTGTTACCGGGGGAATACGATCCATTTATTGGAAGAATATAGCGATGTATAGTAAAAACGAATGACGGCTTACCGCCCGATTTGCGCTAAAGCGGCCCATCCGCTTTCCTTCCCAACCCAGACATTCCCGAATTCGATTGGTTGTGGGAACGCTCGCGCGAAGATCGACAATCCCGCGATCTGATCGCTACGAAGGGCTATGTCCGTGCCCAGCCACTATAAGAGGCAGCGCCCGTCGTCATATCGATCACAAAGGTGTCACCGCCGATCCGGCTTGCATAAAATCGTCCTTCGATATTGCTGATGGCGGAGAAGGTGTCGGTCGCGGGGCGGGTCGCATCGAATTTCCGGTACATGTCGTCCGTCGCGCCTGGTTCCGGCGCGATCTGCCAAACGGGCCGGTTGCCGGCGTCGAACAAGAACACCTCTCGCCCCCAGATTTCGCGGTGAATGACATCCCTCGTCGGATACGCTTCGAATAGAACCAGACGCCCCGAGCCGGGCACCGGTAAGATCATGCCGATAGGGTAAGACTGCACAGCCTGATCCGATATTCTTGTTCCACACACCACAATACGAGGCAGCGGTTAATTCCTCAAACTCGATCCAGACTGTGCGAAAAGTCGCGTCTGTGATTCCGCCGGGCTGCAGATCGGCGTATGCTAGTGGCATGGCGTATAT
>NZ_JAPZPQ010000002.1:0-945359 GCF_040407505.1 Sphingomonas faeni
TCTCCCGCGGAGGCTTTTTGCGTTTCCGCTCCAGCACATAGCGACAGCATCGACGCAAGCTCGCCGCGCAGGTCGATGGCGAGATGGCCGTCTTCCGGCGTCAGCACCACCGCCTCGATGAGCGCACGCAACCGTTCGAACGCCTGCGCCTCAGTGCCCTCGAAAGCCCAGAATGAAACATTAGGCGATACGGAATGCGTTGCAAAATGCACAGTCGCTAATCGTTGCGCCTAAAAGCGGCACGTACTTGCGAACGCGCGTTTCAGCAATGAGGATTGCGAGTATGAGATATCTTTGTGTCCTGCTGTCACTACTGTGGTCGGTGCAGCTTGCTGGCCAAACGCCGACAACCGCCCGTACGGTGTCGATCGGCAGTTTCGATCATATTCGTGTTGAGAGACCGTTCGATGTTCATGTGACGATGGGCTTACCGTGTGCGAAAATCGCGGGAACACGGGCGGATAGTGACGTAGTGGTTCGTGTCGACGGGGCGACGCTGTCCGTTCGCAAGAACACAAGCAGTTGGGGCGAACGGCCACGCGGCGTTAGTTCTAGTCCGAGCATCGTCACGCTATCTACTCCGCAGTTGATCTCAGCGAGTGTGGCGGCTGGCGGCCAATTGAAGATCGCGAAAATGCGCGGGATGCGGATAGACGTAACGGGGAGCGGTAGTAGCAGTCTTGCGCTGGTAGCGGCGGATACCGATCAACTGAACGCGACGATGATCGGGCCAGGTAGTATGATGCTCGCCGGCAAGGCTGGGCGGGCGCGGTGGGTCACCAGTGGTGCTGGGATGATCGATGCATCAGGGTTGGACGTAAAGGACCTTACGGTTCATCTCGACGACGTCGGCGAGACCAAGGCGTCGGCGCTCTATACCGCACAGGTCACGAACAGCGGGCTGGGGACGGTAGCGATCACGGGTGACGCGAAATGCCTCGTAGATGTGGCCGCTAGAGGGCCGGTGACCTGCTGGAAGCCGAGGGCGGTAGCGGCTCCGTAATTCGTTGCTGTTCAGCCGCGTTACCCAGCACGGTCGGACCTCCCCGGTCCGGCAGTCCATGCGTTTGAACATACGGATCAGTGAATGCCGGACGAAGCCTCGTTGCAGCCCAGGTACCGCGCTAAATAAGCGCCAATTCCGCAAGTTTTGTCATCAGTGCTGGCGGCATCACGTCCAAGCCGGTCGCATCTCCTCCCAAATCAAGCGGGGCGTCCGCGCCTTCCAAATAGCGCCACCCCTGGTGGGCGCGCTTGGGCCGCGCCTGGACGAGGACAAGCTTCGGGTCGATATGGATCGCGACGCGGCCCTCTTCGGCGTCGCCGAAGCCCAGGATCGGCGACCGGGCGATCAACTGGTGTTTGAGGATCCAGAATATCGAACCCTGACCAGCCACTTCCTCGTGCCGCTTTGGCAGATAGCGCGTGGTTAGGAACACCGGCCCTTCCTCGCCGCGCACGCGGAACCGCTCGGCGAGGTGGTCGACGCTTTCCGCGCCGAACGCGACTTTGGTGAGATGGAGCGGCATGGCGTTGGAAATGGGACCTAAACTGTCCCGATCAACCGTGCAGACCCCAAAGACTCGCCAGCCCGAGGAACGAGAAGAACCCCATCGTGTCGGTCATCGTCGTCACGAACACCGCAGAAGACACCGCGGGATCGATCCGGAACTTGTCGAGCGTCACCGGCACCAGCACGCCGCTCAAGCCTGCAACGATGTTGTTGGTCAGCATCGCCGCCGCGATCACGATCGACAGATTCTGGTTGTGGAAGATGACGTAGGTCCCGAGCCCGATCAGCGCACCCAGCATCACGCCGTTCGCCGCCGCGATCCGGAATTCGCGGCCGATCATGCGCGCGGTGTTCGAGCTCGTCAGCTGGTTGGTCGCGAGCGCCCGCACCACCACCGCGAGCGTCTGCGTGCCCGCGTTGCCGCCCATCCCCGACACGATCGGCATCAGCACCGCGAGCAATGCAAAGCTCGCGATCGTCCCCTGGAACAGCCCGACGACCGACGACGCGACCATCGCGGTACCGAGATTGACCACTAGCCACGTGAACCGCGTCCGCACCGTCAGCCGGATCGGCTCGTTGATGTCCCCCTCGCCCGCGCCGGCCAGACGAAGCGTATCCTCGCCCGCCTCTTCGGAGATGATGTGGACGATGTCGTCGACCGTGATCATGCCGACCAGCCGGCCGCCATGATCCACGACCGCGGCGGAGATCAGCGCGTATTTCTGGAAGCGGAGCGCGACCTCCTCCTGGTCCATGTCGACCGGGATCAGCGTCTGCTCGCGCTTCATCACGTCGGCGATCGCGATCCCGCGCGGCGTTCGCAGCATCCACGACAGTTGGCACGTGCCGATCGGCTTGTGTGCAGGGTCGACGACGAAGATCTCCCAGAAATCGGTCGTCAGCTCCTCATGGCCGCGGAGATAATCGATCGCGTCGCCGACGGTCCAATGCTCGGGCACCGCGATCAGCTCGCGCTGCATGAGGCGGCCGGCGGACTCCTCGGCGTAGCTCAGCGCCTCCTCGATCGCGGCGCGATCGTCCGGATCGAGCGCGCGCAGCACCGCGCGCTGCTCGTCCTCGTCCATGTCCTCGATGATCGCGACCGCATCGTCGGTATCAAGTTCGGACGCGAGATCGGCGACCTGGTGCGGCTCGAGCGCGTCGATCAGGTCCTCGCGGACGTAATCGTTCATCTCGGCGAACACGTCGCCGCCGAGCAGGTCGGTGACCGCACGCGCCAGCGCCGCGCGATCCTCCTGCGGGGTCAGCTCGAACAGATCGGCGATGTCGGCCGGATGCAGCGGCTCGACCAGCGCGCGTGCGCTCTCGTCGTCGCCATTCTCGACCGCATCGAGCACGGCCCGCACGAATTCGGGACGCAGATGGTCGTCGCGATCGAGCTGGTTTTCGGGCTGGGTCTCGGTTTCGACTTCGGGAAGCTCGAGTTCGCTCATGGCTGCCTCCCTTAAAAGTTGCGCGGTTGGGCCCTAACGCGGCCGGCGTGCATTTGCCAGTCGAAGCGCGGCTCCCTATCTGCGGCGCATCAATTCAGGAGACCATGAATGCCCGATACCCCCGAAACGCTCACGCTGACCCTCGACGGCGGCGACGTCACGATCAAGTTTCGCCCCGATCTGGCGCCCAAGCACGTCGAGCGCATCGCCGAGCTGGCGAACGAAGGCTTTTATGACGGCGTCCCCTTCCACCGCGTAATCCCGGGCTTCATGGCGCAGGGCGGTGACGGCGGTCGCGGCGACGGCACCGGCGGGTCGAGCAAGCCCAACCTCAAGGCGGAATTCTCGGCCGAGCCGCACGTCCGCGGCGTGTGCTCGATGGCGCGCACCAACCAGCCCGACACGGCGAACTCGCAGTTCTTCATCGTGTTCGACGACGCCCGCTTCCTAGACAAGCAGTACACCGTCTGGGGCGAAGTCACCGACGGGATGGACTTGATCGACGCGCTGCCGAAGGGTGAGCCCCCAAAGGCGCCAGGCAAGATCGTTAAGGCACGCGCGGCCTAAAGGATGAATTGCCGGGGCGGCTCAGGGTCGCCCCGGTAGTCAGTCGCTTTAGCGTCCCTATTGCCATTCTCCCCAAAAATGTTCGAGTTTGACGGTCACCGTCAGCAACTGATCGCTAAGTTTACGCGTGAGGCAAACCTCGACCGCGGCGCCAGCGGCCGCGGCCGCCGCACCGCCTCCAGTTATGATCGCAGCGATCGCAGCGGCAATCGCGCCTTCCCGCAAACAATCCTCGACAATGTCCTTAATGTCGATCGGGTTGGCGGTTGAAACCCGCAGTACTGCACGAACATAATACCATTGCCAGTTGACCGTCCAGCCAACGCATATCTTCGCTGTTCCAATTCTCACCCATTTGGAGCATTTTGCGCGACTGTGCGGTAGGGTCGTCGGGTCCTTCGTAAGGAGGAGAACCCGTTCGTAGAGCACGCCATTATCGGGATCGACGATTTCGTACGTCGGCTGAGTTCCCCATAAATCGGTTTCCTGTCCGCTACCCCGCTGGTAACGGGCTGCTGCGTCCGGCGGCAAGTTGTCGCCAAGAAACAATTGACCATCGACTTTATCTGCGTCCATCACCATCGCGATTCTCCCAAAATTCTTTAAGGAGTCGATACTAGTCTAGTGACGGATCATCGCGATGGAGACTACATCCGGTATGGTGTAACTTGATAATCATTGGGATCAGACTTCGGCGACCGTCTTGATCAGCCAGTCGTGGAACAGCTTCACCGGCTTGGTCTGCAGCGCCCGCGGGCGGCAGACGAACCAGTAGCTGTACGGGCTCTCCACCTCGATATCGAACAGTCGCACCAGTCGCGGATCGTTCGCATCCTCGAAATGGCTCGCATGCATGAACGCGACGCCGAGCTCCTGCGCGGCCGCCTCCAGCATCAGCGCGCCCGAATCGAAATGATCGATTGCGAGCGGCTCGATATCGTCTAGCCCCGCCGCCGTCCGCCACGCGGTGAACGTATCCGTCATGTCGCGGTGGACCAGCGCCGTTAGTGTCGACAGCTGTTCGGGTCGCGTGACCGGGTCCGCGCGCTCCAGCAGGCTGCGCGCGCCAATCACATATACCGAGTTCCGATCGAGTCGCCGCGCGTAGAACGCCGGGTCGATCTCGCGCGACAGGGCGATCACCGCATCGAGCCCATCGCCGAGCCGCGACACCAGATGCGCCGCGGTATCGATATCGAGATGCAGTTCGGGATGCGACGTCCGTAACTCGCCCAGCCGCGGAAACAGCTTCTGCGACGCATAGAGCGGCAGGATCCCGAGCCGCAATCGCAGCACTTCGGTTGTGCTGGTCAGCGATTCAACTGCGTCCGACAGCGAGTCCAGCACCGGTGCGATCTGCGCCAGCAACCGTTCGCCATCCGCATTCAGCACCATCGCCTGATGCCGCCGCGCGAACAGCGGCTTGGCGATGAAGCGCTCGAGGCTCTGCACGCGACGGCTGAGCGCAGGCGCGGACAGCGCCAGATCCTCGGCGGCGGCCTTGATCGACCCCAGCCGCGCGACCTGCACGAACGCCTCGATAGCCCCCAATGGCGGCAGCCTGCGCATGATTCCTCTTTCGACTCGACGAGTGTGACAATGACCGCTGGACGCATTCATGCATGCGATTGCAGTTAGCGCAATCGTAGCTGATCCCTTCGCACTTGCAACACGAACTGTCTCGACGCAAAAAGACCTCGCCTTTCAGGCATCCTCTCCTAAAAACTTTCACGGGCTGGCCTTCATTGGCCGGCCCTTTTTTTGTGTTTTCAACCCCTGACAAGGTTGGAACCGGCCCCCTATCTCGGATGCTACGAGATCGAATGGAGTCGACATGGCCGATAGCGAAATCCCCACGCGCAAAATTCAGGTCGCCAACGCGCGTCCCGAAGACAGCGGCCGCGGCCTGGCGCACTTGCCGCGCGCGCTGATGGCGACGCTCGGCATCGGCGAGGGCGACGTAATCGAGATACTCGGCAAGCAGAACACGCCTGCGCGCGCCGTCGGCCCGTATCCGGAAGACGAGGGTCTCGACATCCTCCGCCTCGACGGGCTCCAGCGCGCCAATGCCGGCGTCGGCTCGGGTGATTTCGTTGAGGTGCGGAAAGCCGAGTCGAAGCCGGCGACGCGCGTCGTCTTCGCCCCCGCACAGCAGAACCTCCGCCTCCAGGGCTCGACCAACGCACTCAAGCGAACCTTCCTCGGCCGGCCGATCTGCCAGGGTGATATCGTCGCGACTGCGGGGCATCAGCGCGTCGGTGACATGCCGCCGGGCGTCCAGCAGTTCATGAACGCGCCGGCCTACGCGCTCCAGGAGATCCGCCTCGCGGTGATCGCCGCCAGCCCAAAGGGCGTGGTGCACATCGACGAGAATACCGAGATCGAACTCCGCTCCGAGTACGAGGAGCCGCAGGCCGCCCGCCGCGCCGACGTCACCTACGACGATATCGGCGGCATGGCGCAGACGATCGACCAGTTACGCGAGATGGTCGAACTGCCGCTGCGTTACCCCGAACTGTTCCAGCGGCTTGGCGTCGATCCACCCAAGGGCGTGTTGCTGCACGGCCCTCCCGGCACCGGCAAGACGCGTCTCGCACGCGCCGTCGCGAACGAATCCGACGCGCAGTTCTTCCTGATCAACGGCCCCGAGATCATGGGCTCGGCGTACGGCGAGTCCGAGTCGCGCCTCCGCGAGGTCTTCGAGGAAGCGGCGAAGGCAGCGCCGTCGATCGTCTTCATCGACGAGATCGATTCGATCGCGCCCAAGCGCGGCCAGGTCTCGGGCGAGGCGGAAAAGCGCCTCGTTGCGCAGTTGCTGACGCTGATGGACGGCATCGAATCGCGCGCGAACCTCGTCGTGATCGCCGCCACCAACCGTCCCGAGGCGATCGACGAAGCGCTGCGGCGTCCGGGCCGGTTCGACCGCGAGATCGTCGTCGGCGTGCCGGACGAGCGCGGCCGTCGCGAGATCCTCGGCATCCACACGCGTGGCATGCCGCTCGGCGACCGGGTGGACCTCGACGAGCTGTCGCGTACCACCTACGGCTTCGTCGGTGCCGATCTCGCCGCGCTGACCCGCGAGGCGGCGATCGAGGCGGTGCGTCGAATCATGCCGAAGCTCAATCTCGAGGAGCGGACGATCCCGCCCGAAGTGCTCGACGAATTGTCGGTCACGCGCGAGGATTTCCTTGGCGCGCTCAAACGTGTCCAGCCGTCGGCGATGCGCGAAGTCATGGTGCAGGCGCCGACCGTGCGCTGGGCCGATGTCGGCGGTCTCGACGATGCGCAGATGCGGCTGAAGGAGGGCGTCGAACTCCCGCTCAAGAACCCCGACGCGTTCCGCCGACTCGGCATCCGGCCGGCCAAGGGCTTCCTGCTCTACGGCCCCCCCGGTACCGGCAAGACCTTGCTGGCGAAGGCGGTCGCCCGTGAGGCGGAAGCGAACTTCATCGCCACCAAATCGTCCGACCTGCTGAGCAAATGGTACGGCGAAAGCGAACAGCAGATCGCCCGCCTGTTCCAGCGCGCACGCCAGGTCGCGCCGTGCGTGATCTTCATCGATGAGCTCGATTCGCTGGTGCCTGCGCGGGGTTCTGGCGCGGGCGAACCACAGGTGACCGAACGCGTCGTCAACACGATCCTCGCCGAGATGGACGGGTTGGAGGAGTTGCAGTCGGTCGTCGTGATTGGCGCGACCAACCGGCCCAACCTGATCGACCCCGCGTTGCTGCGTCCCGGCCGGTTCGACGAACTCGTCTATGTCGGCGTCCCCGACAAGGCCGGCCGCCGCCGCATCCTCGGCATCCAGACCCAGAAGATGCCGCTGGCGTCGGACGTGGATCTCGATCGTCTCGCGGACCGCACCGACCGTTTCTCGGGTGCGGATCTGGAAGACGTCGTCCGCCGCGCAGGCTTGGTCGCGTTACGCCGCTCGATCGACTCGACCGATGTGACGATGGCCGACTTCGAAGGCGCGCTGAAGGAGTCGCGCGCCAGCGTCACGCCAGAGACGGAACGCGAATACGAACAGATGGCCGCCCGCCTGAAGCAGGACGCGACGGCCATCCAGCCCCTGGGCTTCGCGTTCCCCAGCAAGGCGGACGACTGAGCATGGCCTTCTTCTCCCTCCGGGGAGAGGAAGGACTCTTATGTCTCAGCCGGCTCGAATAGCGTCGGCGGCTTCCGAGTGTAGTGTGCGTCAAATTCTTTGATTACGTTCGGGCTGAAGAAGGCCTTTTTACCTCCTGATTTCGTCGTTGGATTGAGGTAGCGATGGTAACAGAATTTGCTGTTCGCCCTGAGCGGCGTCATTATCGCGTGAAAAGCGGGATTCTGCTTCAGATCTGAATATCGTTCTGTCAGCTTTGAGAGAAGGATCTGGTAGGTCCAGTCGAAGCCTGCTGGCACTTTATCACTCTCTACCGATATAGTTAGATCGGGATCCGCATTTACAATAGCGGCCTTGATCGCGGTGTCGTCCTTGTTCTTGATAAGGTCGAAATTTACCCGAACAGAGAATGCAAAGTCGGATTCATCGGCGATAGCTTTTATTCGTAGGATTTCCATGTGTGTCAGGAAGCGGACTACCGCATTTGACGATTTGCGAGCAACGGCCTCAACTTCCTTCTGATCGAGATCGAACGAGAGGGGAATCGATGCGATATTGAGATCGCTAAAAGTGACGCCGAACCACTGCTGCGCAGCAATTACGTAGTTGCGCACCGACGCGAGTGATATCTCGGTGAGGGTCTTCTTGAGCAAAGCGTCGGGCGCTACGAAGTGCGTGGCGCTGTCTCGTATTTCGAGAAGTGCATCGATGTTCGCTATGCAGGATTGATCGACCCTGTCTCGAGTGTATCCAGCGACCAAGTTGCAGGCGCGGTCTAGGCCGATCGTCATTGGCGCGCCGCAGCGAGTTTTCTTGATTTCCTTCAGTTTGCTCGCATTGCCGTCTTTTTTCCTCCTATGTCTGAACTCGTACAGGGAGGACGCCTTCCCACCGTTTTCGCGCATGATCCGTGCCTTGAGCAAAAGCTCCCAGGCATTGATCATCAGGATTGCGAATGTTTCCTCCCGGTACATCGCAGATGCCCGGTTGTAAGTCTCCACGGCCGATAGACACGCTTCTCGCGACTTCGTTACTAACCGCATATATTTCGATGATCGCAAGCGGCAGGACTCCCCAAGCGCTACGCTATCCAAGCCTGAGTTGCCGAACAATGTGAATGGTCGTGAGAAACTAGCCTATAGGGTTTTAGCCGTCCCATTTTGCGACGTTATGGCTAACGATAGCCAAAGCCTCTCAACTAAAAAGACTTCGTTTCGATAACGAAACGATCCTTGAAGTAGCCGTCCTTGGTGTAACCTTATCCTAACCTTTGGCGTCCTTCAGCGAAATCCAGGCATAGGCGATCATCACTACACAGGCCGCGCCCGCGACCAGATAGGGGAGGGAGTGCTGTGCTTCGTACAGGCCGACCCCGATCGACGGCCCCAGCACGAAGCTCGCGCCGTTAATCGACGTCACCTTTCCCGCCACCGAGCCTTGCGCGTTCGCCCCGACGGCCAGCGAGGATCCCGCCGTAAACCCCGGTCGCGTAAAGCCGAAGCCGAGACTTGCCAGCGCATAGGCGGTCGCGATCGTGTAGAGCGACGTCGCGATCCCGGTCAGGGCGGTGCCGGCCGCGGCGAGCACCAGTCCGGTCAAGACGAGTTGCCGCGGGGTCATGTTGAGGCGCGGGATGATGCCCCATTGCGCGAGCAGCGCGGCGCCTGCGCCCATCATCAGCACGATGCCGGTCGGCTCCAGCGCGAGGGCAGGGGCGAGGTGGAGGCGGTCGATCACGAGGAAGCCGATCGCCTGCCCCGTCATCGCCTGCGCGTGGCCCATCACCAGCCCGGCGATCATCCACGCGCGGATGCGGGGATCGGTGTAGCCGACATGCTCGACATGCGATCCGGTCGCGGCGGCGACCGAAGCGCCGGTTGGCGCGCCGCCGATCGAGGGATAGGCGGAACTCGCACCGTGCGTTTCGTGCGGAGCGACGATCTTGTCGTCGGGCAGCATCCGCCGCACCGTGATCCACACCGCCACCCCGAATACCGCGAACAGGAACGCCGGGCCTGCGAGCCCGATCTCGACTCCGCCGATCGAGCCGAGGATTAGGTACGGCGCGATCGCCGGCCCCAGGATGGTGCCAAGCCCAAACGCCGAGGCGAGCAATGTCAGCGCCTTGGTCCGCTCCTCGCGGGTCGTCTCGCCAGCCACGAGCGCCTGAACCGCCGGCGGGGCCGCCGCACCGAACGTGCCGTAGATCAGTCGGCCACCGATGAAACACAGGAACGCGGTCGTGCCGCCGATCCAGGCGTTGATCCCGGCAAGCAGGAACACGCCGCACAAGGTCAGCGACACGCTGAACCCGCCGACGCCGAGCAGGATCATCGCGCGCCGGCCGTGCTTGTCCGACCGGTTCGCCCAGAACGGCGCGGCGATCACCCACAGCAGAGCGGAGACCGAGAACGCCGCCGCCACTGCGCTGTCGGCGACCCCGAGCGACCGCCCGAGTGCAGGCAGGACCGATTGCAGTGCGGTATTTCCCGCCGCGATCGTGAGCATCACGAGGAACATCAGCGCGAAGCGGCGGTCGATCTTCGGGCCTTCGGTCGCGGAACCTATCATGGCCGTCGCCACTCATAGGCGCGCTCGATCCGCGCGACGTTGACCGAATAGCTGTCGTACCACAGCGCCCGCCCGCGCTCGCGAATCGCAGTGTGCTCGGGATGGTCGCGCCAGGCGATCGCCGCGGCGTCGTCCGCCCAATAACTGACCGTGATCCCCATGCCGCCCACCTCGCGCGCGCTGTCGACACCGCGATAGCCAGGCTGAGCTGCGGCTAGCGCGTCCATGGCCACGGCGGCCTCGCCATAACCTGCGGCGTCCGCGTCGTTACGGATCGACACGAAAATAACTGCAATCTGTCCTGCCCGATCGTCGTTCATGATCCGTGCTTAAGCGATGCCGTACGCTTGGCAAAGCTGCCAGAACCACTTGGCGCAGCACGACTTCCGCTTCGGTTCGTCGCCCGATGCAACCTGCGGCCCTTGAAACGCGTTCGGAATTCGTGCGACGGGAGGGCCAAAGCCTCGCCAGCGTGCGGGACCCCTGACCGTAAGGAACGCGATGCCCAGTTCGACCACCGCCACCCGGCGCGCACGCAGCCGACCAGCCGGCGTGCCGTCCCCGTGGCAGATGTTCTTTTCAGGGTTCCTGAAACACCCGGTGATGGTTGGCTCGATCGTGCCGTCGTCGGACAAGCTGATCCGCAAGATGCTGGGGCCCGTCGACTGGGCGAACTGCAAGCTGTTCGTCGAATACGGCCCAGGCGTCGGCACGTTCTGTCGCCCGATCCTCGACCGGATGGCGTCCGACGCCAAGCTGGTGGTGATCGATACGAACCCCGAATTCATCCAGTATCTGCGCCACACGATCACCGACCCACGCTTCTTCGCGGTGCTGGGGTCGGCGGACGAGGTCGAGACCATCGTCGCCGACCATGGTTTCGAAAAAGCGGACTACGTGCTGTCCGGGCTTCCTTTTTCCACATTGCCGCCTGGTGTCGGCCCGGCGATCGCGACCGCGACGCACTCGGTGCTGCGGACCGGCGGTGCGTTCTTGGTCTATCAGTTCTCGCCCAAGGTGAAGGACTTCCTGACGCCGCATTTCGAGTCGATCGATCACGACATGGAGTGGTGGAACGTGCCGCCGGCGCAACTGTATTGGGCGTGGAAGGACTGAAGCAGGCGCGGCCACGCCCGCGTTGATGCGCAAGCAAAGCGCCGCACAGCTTCAGGCCCGGACGGCGGGTCGGCTGGAACTAGCCGAACCCGTCCGACGGCGGCTTTGCCGTCGGCGCTGGTGTTGCTCCAAGCCAGGTAAATGGAAACCTCGCCCAAATCCCCTCCGTCATCCTGACGAAGTCAGGACCCAGAGCCAATAAGGATGGCGTTCTCGACCCTGGGTCCCGACTTTCGTCAGGATGACGGAAGAGGATATGCTCCAGGCCCTCGGCCCCCGACCCCCTACTCGTCGATCCCGAAGTTCAGCCCGCGCGACAAGCTCGGGTCGACCACCGCCACCACGAAATACGCTCCGAGCTGCTTGATACGCTGCACCCAACCGATGTTCGCCTGATAGAGTTCCTTGGTCACCTCGACCGACTTCGCCACTTCGCCGTCGATATACCCCCGGACATGTGCCGCGAACGCCGCATCCTCGATCCGCAGCATGAGTTCGAGGTTGATGAACAGGCTGCGCATGTCGAAGTTCGCCGAGCCGATATGGACTGCATCGTCGATCACGTAGAGCTTCGTGTGCAGCTTGGTCGGTTGGTATTCGAACAGCCGCACGCCCTTGCGCAACAACCCCGCATAGGTGAAGCGCGCAGCAGCAATCGTCGCATTGTTGTCGGATTTGCTGGCCGTGACGACCCGGACCTCGGCCTGCCGCCGCCCGGCCTTATCGAGCCGACGCAGCAGCGCGGGGCTAGGCGTGAAATACCCGGCGATGATGTCGATCCGCCGCCCGCGCCGCATGTCGTCGCGCACCGCACGTGCCCAGGGCGACAGCTTCCGCGTCGGTCCACCGATCAGCCAGCGGGTCGCGCCCTTGGTCTCGCTCCAGTGCGATAGCGCAGCGTTCAGATGACGCAGCTTGCCCTTGGGTTCATGGATCCAGTCCTTCAGCGCGTCGAAATAGCCGGCCAGCCGCCCTGCCGCCGGACCCTTGACCAGCAATCCCAGGTCGCGCCACGCCTGCTCGGCGGCGGTGCCGAAATAATCGTCCTCAATGTTGAAGCCGCCGATGATGATCCGCGTTTCGTCGGCAAGCGCGAGCTTCTGGTGGTTGCGGAGCAGATAACGGCGGCCGAACCGTGCGGAGAACCGGCATACCGACACGTTGGCGGCTTCGAGCGGCTCGAAAAAGGCGTGTGGGGCATCGTCGCTACCGAACCCGTCGACGATCAGCGCGACCTCGACCCCGCGTCTGGCGGCGGCAATGAGCGCGGCGTTGACGCGCTTTCCGGACTCGTCGTCGGCGTAGATGTAATAGAGGATGCGCAGGGTTCGCTCGGCGCCGTCGATCAGCGCGAGCACCGCGTCCAGCCGGCGGGGGCCGGTATCGAGCAGCGTCATTTGGTTGCCGTCGACGCTGAAAGTCGGCTGGTCTGCGGGATCTTCCATGGGCAGCCTGATGGACATGGCGGGCACCTGAGGCAAGCCAAGGTGCAATTCTTGACTTTGCAGGCCACTCCCCGTAGGCGACGCATTCTCATTCTATCGTTGTTACGAAGGAAGCCGCATGGCGCGCGTTACCGTCGAGGATTGTGTCGACAAGATCCCCAACCGGTTCGACCTGGTGTTGTTCGCGGCCCAGCGTGCGCGCCAGATCTCGGGCGGCGCCGAACTGACGCTCGACCGCGACCGCGACAAGAACCCGGTCGTCGCGCTACGCGAGATCGCCGACGAGAACGTCAAGTCGGCGCATCTCAAGGAACAGGTCATCCAGGGCCTGCAAAAGGTTCGCGTCGACGACGACGACGAGGTCGATGCCGTCGGCAGCCTGGCTGCATCGGCCGAGGCACTGCGTCTTACCGCTGCTGCGCCGCCGCGGAACCAGAATCTCGGGGCGGATTACGAGGGGTGAGGCAGCGGATTAGCAAAAGCTAATCCGTGTCTAGGCCGAAACCCCGGCCGGCGGGCATGGCCCGACCGACGACGCGGCTTTGCCGCGGCGCGAAATAGAAAAGCCCGCAGACTGAAGAGGTCCGCGGGCTTTTTCTATATTCCCTCTCCCTGAAGGGGGAGGGAAGGGCCCCGCGGTGCTTGCCGTGGGAAGGGTGAGGGCACGCGCTTCAGGAAGACCGCCGACCCACGGCCTGATTGTTCTCCCGCGAAGGCGGGAGCCCAGTCTGGATCTCCGCCTTCGCGGGGAAACATGCTTATGATGCATTCCAGCCGGATTGTTTGCGACCATCCTAAGGTAGGGCGCCGCGGCGAAGCCGCGTCGTCAGCCGTTGCTACGCGACGCTGGCCAGGCTTTCGACTGGTCCGAAATAGCTCTGCTATTTCGGGTCTCGGCCTTTAAACCCCTGTGCCACCACGAACCATTCGACCGACCCCTTCCGGCTAGCCGGCGGCTTGGCATGCTTCACCGTCTTGAAGTTCCGCTTCATCTCCGCGACCAGCTCCGAATCCGCACCGCCCGCGAACACCTTCGATACGAACGTCCCGCCCGGCTCCAGCACCTCGCACGCAAAGTGCAGCGCCGTCTCGACCAGCGCCATCGTCCGCAACGCATCGGTCTGCGGATGCCCGACCGTGTTCGCCGCCATGTCCGACAGCACCAGGTCCGGCGCGCCGCCCAATGCTTCGATCAGCTTGCCCGGCGCGGCATCGTCGAGGAAATCCATTTCGAAGATCGTCACGCCCTCGATCGGATCGACCGGGAGCAGGTCGATGCCGACGACAGTCGCCTTGGGTATCCGCCGCCGGATCACCTGCGCCCAGCCGCCCGGTGCGAGGCCGAGATCGACCACGCGCTTCGAGCCGCGGATCAGTTCGAACCGCTCGTCCAGTTCGATCAGCTTGTACGCCGCCCGGCTGCGATAGCCGTCGGCTTTGGCGCGCTTTACATAGGGATCGTTCAGCTGCCGCTCGAGCCAGCGCGTCGACTGCGCGGTCCGCTTGCGCGCGGTGAGCACGCGGACATGCCCGCCGGAACCACCGCGGCTCATGCGACCGCTCCCGTGGCTTTGCCAGGCTTCGGCGAACCCATTAGTCCGCGGAGGATACCCTCGCGAATGCCGCGGTCGGCGATGCCGAGTCTTTCGGCGGGCCATAGATCCATGATCGTCTCCAGAATAGCACAGCCCGCGACCACCAGGTCGGCGCGCTCGTTGCCGATGCACGGCAGCTTGGCGCGCTCCGTGATCGACATGTGGGAAAGGTCGGCGCTGATCTTGCGCATCGCCGAGGCGGGCACGATCAGCCCATCGACCACCGAGCGGTCGTAATGGCTGAGCCCAAGATGCACGCTGCCGAGCGTCGTCACCGTGCCGCTGGTGCCGAGCAAACGCGGCCGCTCGATATGCCGGGGCAGGCGGGCTGCAAACCCCGCGAAACTGTCGGCAACGACCTGACGCATCTTCGCATACGCGGCACGACGGCCGCCTTCGCCCTCACCGCCGCCGGCATGCTCGGTCAGCGAGACCACGCCCCACGGCGCCGAATGCCAGTCGAGCACGGTCGGTATCGGCGTCGAGGTATCGACCAGCACGAGCTCGGTAGACCCGCCACCGATATCGAACACCAGCGCAGGGTCCTCCCCCGGCTCGATCAGCGCATGGCAGCCGAGCACCGCCAGCCGCGCCTCTTCCTCGGCGGAAATGATGTCGAGATGGATGCCCGTCTCGGCCAGCGCGCGCGCGATGAACGCAGGCCCGTTCGACGCCTGCCGACACGCCTCCGTCGCTACCGATCGCGCCAGCGTGACGTTGCGCCGCTGAAGTTTGTCCGAACACACGCGCAGCGCCGCGATCGTCCGCTCGATCGCCGCATCGCTCAGCTTGCCGGTCGAGGCCAATCCCTCGCCCAGCCGGACGATTCGCGAGAACGCATCGATCACCGCGAAGCCGCCAGCCTGCGGCCGTGCGATCAGCAGTCTGCAATTGTTGGTGCCCAGATCCAGCGCGGCAAACGCCTGCGCATCGGCCCACCGCCCACGAGAGGGCCGAGTCGCCGCCGGACGGGCAGGACCATCCTGCCGGAACGGCATTCGGGCGGAAACATCCCCCATCGCCGTAAAACTCGCTATCTATGTCTGCCGCCGCGGGAAAATACCCGCCCGGTGCTTGGACACGAATGTAGCGCGGCGCCGCGATTACGCAAGCGAAGTGGCGGAACGGCATCATCTTGGCGTTGACAGCCTTGGCGGCCCCCCGTAGAGCCCGCCCTCGCTGATGCCCCGTCGTCTAATGGTAAGACTGCGGTTTCTGATACCGCCTATTGAGGTTCGAATCCTCACGGGGCATCCAGCGCTTCCTGCCTAAGTTGCTGACAAGGCGGGATGTTGTCCCGTTTTGCGCACGGGCGTTCCCACATTTGGTCCCTCTTTTGGTTTCGAGTTGGTGGCGAACGCGAGCGAGCGTTTGCGAATGCCGATCGTGGAAGAGATGAATGACCCCCGCCGAAACCTACCGAGCCAACGCGGCCGCCCAACGCGAAGCTGCTGAGAAAACGACACTCGCAAATCGGCGGGAAATGCACGAGCGCTCAGCGGCCACTTGGGAATCAATGGCAGATGCAACTGAGGACACCGCGGCACGGGCGGTCGTCAACGCTGCCGCCAAGGCAGAGCGCTGAGCCGGTGATTGCGTCGCGGGGATAGCGCTCGAGTAAGTCGAATGGCTGGCAGCGACGCCGCCGGTGTTCCACAGGCGTTCTATACGCTTAGGGAAAACAAATGAGCGATTCGACGCCGGTCCATCTGCTCGAAGACGGAGACAACGGCCGCCGGTTTTTGATCTACGATTCCGGCGAGGCGCTTTGGATGACCCCAGCGTAGGCCGCCGACCTGTTCGGCGTTACCGTAGCGTCGATCTCCCGCACATCGTGAACATCTATGAAGAGGGCGAGCCAGAGCGAGCGGCAACCCTTACAGAAATTGAAATAGTTCGACTCAAGGGCGCAAGGCGGGTCGTTCGCCTGATCGAGCATTACTGCTTAAATATGATAATTTCGGTCGGCTACCGAGTGTCGCCGAAGCAGGCCACGATGTTTCGGCGTTGGGCGACCGACAAGCTCGTTCAGTTTGCAACGAAGGGGTTCGTCGTTGATAAACCCGGCTTAAGGGCGCCGATAGCGGTGACCGAATTGCAGAACTTCGCGAGATCGTTCGCGAAATTAGGGCCGACGAATCTAACGTATATCGCGAGCTTCGGAAGATTTGTGCGATGTGTCAGCACTACGACCTTGCCTCAACGCAGTCGCGCGACTTCTAAATACCCCAGGACCCATCAGGCCTGGTGGACCGGGAAGGAACCCAAGGAGGTCGACGGAAGGCCGCTGAATGGAGTGAAGGCTCACGGTTCCACGACGCGCTGCCTGGAAGGCCTTACGCCTGCGATGGTGCTGTGCTGCAGCCTCGCGGTCGCGAATTCCGGGGCCACCACGAATTCGTCGCGACGTACGTGAGCTTGCTCGGAGCCCTCGCCGCTACGCTTGATCCGACCGTCACGGCGCGGCGTCGTACGCCGCGTACGCCGCCGGTGGCATCGTCGGTGAACCACGTGATGAGTTGTAGGTGACTGTCTAGCGCTTCCACGGGTCGCACGGGGCGGGCCGCAAGCAACTTGGGCAGATCAAAATCGGGCTTCGGTATATCGAGTTGTGCTTCGAACCCTCGCCAAACAGCCTTGTCCAGCAATCTCGAGTGATTTGTAATGCCGATCGTGAAGCCGACGTAACGACGAGCATCAAGGTTTTGAAGGACCACGTTGACGACGCGCTTGATCTCGCCGGAGCCTTGTGGATCATCACGAACCTTCGCGATGGCATCGAACTCATCGATCAGCAGGATGCAGTCATATCGGTTGGCAAAGTTAAAGAGATTGCCAATATTACGCGCAGGGGCTCCGAGAGATGACGATACCAGGCCATCCAACTTCGCAATAACGACGGGCAGCCCGAGTTCATGGGCTATCCACAACGCCAAACTGTTTTTGCCCGTGCCGGGCGCTCTGTAGATAAGGCAAGTTTTCGACGGAACGATGTCGAGCTCGGTCGGTGTATCGAAATAGGCCCATTCCTCAATAATCGCGTCAACTGCTTGTAATAATGCCTGGTCGAATTGAGATGAGCTTGGTGAGATGCTGCTCGGTAGGCGGACGGTCGGATACGGTCGCGAGCGCTACGGGAGCCTTATCTTGTCGAGAATGCATTGCCGTCGCCTGAATGATTTCCCCGAGTTGTTACAACAGGCTCGCGGCTGAGTTTCCGTCCAGCATGGAACTGGCTAAGGCCGTCGCCTTTTTGGCCGAATAAGCCCGGGCATTACTTTGCTCGCACCCCGAGGGAGGACCGAAATCGTCCTTCGGGGTACGGTTGGGATGGTCAGGTCACCCGAGCAATCGGATGGATATATTACATCCGGTAAGAGAGGCGCAGATAGCCGAACTGCCCCGGTACGTCATAGGTCGTGGGATCATAGTTCGGCCCGGTGCAGGTCGTGCACGCCGGCGGATCCTGGTTGAACACGTTCCGCACGCCCGCCGTGAAATCGAACTTCCTGTCCAGGAAGGCGGGCGAGAAGGTCAACTGCACGTCACCGTAGAAGGTGTTGTCCAGCCGGGCGCCCGTGGTCTCACGGACATGGTTGATGTAACGGCCGGTGAACGACGCCTCGACATCGGCGATGCTCCAGCTGACGACGCCCGTTCCCTTGAACTTGGGGTAGGACTGGTCGGGTGAACCGCGGGTCGTGCCGCGATAGCTGATTGCACTGAACCCGGTCGAGGTTGGTGTCGTCTCGCTGTACTTCATGAGATGATTGCCGTTCAGCGACAGGCCGAAAATGCCTATGCCGGTCTGGGGCGAACGATAGTTGAGCGTCAGGTCAATGCCGCGCGTGCGGATCTGCCCGATGTTCTGCAGCAAGCCGACGATGCTCGAGATGCGGCCGCTGCTGCTGCGCACCACGTTCGAGCAGCTCAGCGCGTCACCCGCCTCGGAGCACCGCGCCAACGTCACCTGCGGGTTGGTCGAGGCGATCGCGCCCGACACCTCGATGTCGTAATAATTCGCTTCCAACGCGAACTGGCTGGCGATGCCGCTTGTCCGCATGAACGCCGGGCTGAGGACGGCGCCGAACAGCCAGGTCTTCGAGGTTTCCGGCGCAAGCGCCTGGTTGCCGCCCGTCGTCACGCCGAGCTGACCCGTCGGTTCCTGATAGCTGCCGTTCGTGGGAACACCGTTGGCCGCGCAGTTGGCCCGCACCGTGGCGGACGCCTGATAGCGCGAGCCTGGGATATTGCTGCACGGATCGGGGATACCGATATCGGACCGCGACTGCGCGCCGAACAGCTCGCCAATGCTGGGCGCACGGAATCCCGTGGCATAGGAGGCACGTAGCAGCAGATCGGGGATCGGCTTCCAGAGACCCGTGCCGGTGTAGGTGGTGTTACTGCCGCTGATCGAATAGTTCACATGGCGGACCGCACCCGAGGCTTCCAGCGAGCTGAAGAACGGCACGTCCTTCAGCAGCGGAACGCGAATTTCGCCGTAGAACTCGTCCGAGTTGAACGCGCCGCTGGCCGCCTGCGCGGGAATGTCGGCGCCGAAACCGGCTTGGATCAACGCGTCCGGGGTGAACGATCCCTTCTGGTAGCGATGTTCGTAGCCGACCGCGAAGCCGATCGGGCCGGCGGGGAGGTCGAACAGTTCACCCGTGAGGTTGGCGGTGTAGTCGCGCAGTTCCTGGCTGCTCTTGGCGCGCTCGGTGAAGCCGACAAAGGCCAGCATCTGCGGCGTGATCGAGCCTGCGCCGCCGAAGATGTTGAACGGTACGCACTCCCCCGTGCATTGCGCGAGCGGACCAAGCGCCTGCGCGAGGCGCTGCGTGTTGATGTTGCCCGTGAACACCTGCTTGGCGTCGTTGAAGCCCTGGACCGCGTTCACGTCCCAGTAGAACGTCTTCCCGCCGACCTGGAACTTGCCGTCCAGCGTCGCGGTGACCGACATCGTATCGACGCTCTGATTGTAGGTGCGTTGCCCGCCCTCGACGAGGCGTCGTCCGATAAACCCGTAGTTTGCGGGGGGCTGGCCGGCGCCACCAGCCGATAGTGTGACGCCAAAGGGGTTGAACGGGTTGGTCGCATCGATCGAGATCCGGTCGGTGAGCGTGCCGGTCCCCGCATCGGGACCAACGTTCAGAGGCAGGAAGGCGGCCTGGTTCTGCGAGTTCCGGTGATTGTACACCGACTTGATCCGCAGGTTGATACCCGAGCCGAGGTCGCCCTTGAAGCTGACGAACGCACCGTAGCGTTCGGACGGTGTCAGGAAATAGTTGAACGGCGAGAAGTTGAACCGGTCCGCGGTGGTGAACGCGCGGAAGTCGCCGCCCGCGAGCGTGGGATCGTAGACACCGCGGCTGGTCAGGCCGTTCTGGCGCACCGTGAGCGTGCCGCCTTGGGGACGGATGGCGTTGCCGGGGTTGAAGACGATGCGACCGCCCAGCGCCGCGCCCGAGCACCCGCCGCGAGGATCGAGGCAGGTCGTCTGGTCCGGATTTGGGAATTGTGAAAGGGCCCGATCACTGGTGCGGACGCTGCCTTCCTTCACATAGCTGGCGCCGAAGACGAGCGACGTGTTGGGACCCTTCACGCCGTAGCTGATGTCGCCGTTGTAGGAATGACCATCTCCTGCGCGGTACGTACCGAACTGGCCGGACATGCGCAGTCCCTGCTGGCTGGCCTTGGTGATGATGTTGACGACGCCGGCAATGGCATCCGAACCGTACAGCGGCGACTGGCCCGATTGCAGCACCTCGATCCGCTCGATCGAACTGTTGGGAATGGTGTTCAGGTCAACCGTGCCGGGAATGCCGCTTGCCGACGCGCCGTTGACGTAGCGAAGCCCGTCGACCAGCACGAGCGTCCGCTTGGCCAGCAGGTAGCGCAGGTCGATCTCGGCCGAGCCAGCGCCGACACCGCCGCCATCCTGCGGATTGCCGATGTTACCGGAATTGTTCGCCTTCGTGTTCAAACCACCCGCAGCGCTTGGGAGGCGCTGAAGAATATCAGCGACCGAGGTCAGGCCGGTCTGTGCGAGCGCGGCAGTATCGAGCGTGACGACAGGAGAGCGCTGTTCGAGCGGGCTCTGACGGATGCGCGATCCGGTGACGATGATATCGTCGGGCGTGTCCGCCGCCTCGTTGCTGGAAGCGCTTGCGGCAGCCGCTGGTCCAACGTCTACCGCCTGCGCCTGTGCGGTAGCCGCCGCAAGCAGCATGGCGGGCAGGCATATGCCAGCACGTAGCAAGGTCATGGTCATCATTGTCGCGGCCCCCTTATTAACGACTGGGAGTCTTTCGGAAAATGCGCTGCGCCGCAATAGATTGCCAGTCGACCGTGTCTCGTTTGTTGCGAAGTTTCAACATCAGTTGCAAATCTGCAACATTATCCTGAACCCGTTTCGACGTATGATGTCAGCGATCCCACCTTACATCGATTGCGAGGTTTGACCTGGTATTTGCCGGGGGGGTATGTCCGAGGCCGACTTCCATATGCGGTCCATCATCGACGCTGGCTTAGCTCCGAATACCATAGTCGGATCGTCAAATGACGGGTGTACGCTGGCATCGGCGATGGCTTGAGGAGCGCGACCATCCAACTGACCGGGCCGTTCGCGCGTTCTCCATTCGCGGAGAGATTTGCCGCGCATTTGCGTTGCGGGATAGAGGTTTTGCGTAAACCCTAGTGCGTCATTAATGACCGTTAGGCGGTAGGGACGGCTCTTTCGATCTTTGTTCGTGCACGGCAGGCGAAAGAAACCGGTCGGGTGCGATCGCTCCCGCAAACGCAGCCTCCGCAACTGGCATTTGCGATCGCGCCATGAATTCGGACAAGGCCGGGGGCACGTCGGCGGCGAAATCGGCCGCGAACTTGTCGTGGGCCAGCATCAGGTATCCGTCACCCGACTTCTTCACATCGTTACTCGGGGCCAACATGACGGTCGCCAAGGTCAGATCGAGGAGGCCGTCGCTTGACTGCGCGGATCCAGTTCGACCGCCGACCACCTTGACCGACGTGGATAGAGGATATCCATAAGGGAATTCCATTTGTACGATAATGTGTATCGCGATAAGATCTGTCTAGAGTTGAACTTGCGCTTGTCAATGTATTGTTTCGCACGATATATAATTCTGCGATATTGAGTGGATGACGATGGCCATGCTGGACACTTCTAAGACTGCCGCATCCTTGCCGGTGGACGACCAGCTTTGTTTTTCGCTGTACGCGACGAGCATGGCGATCACGCGCGTCTACAAGCCGATCCTCGACCGGTTCGGCCTCACCTATCCGCAGTATCTGGTGTTGAGCACGCTATGGCAGCAGGACGACCGTACGATCGGCACCATCGCAGATCATTTGTCGCTCGAGTCGAGCACCGTCACGCCGCTTGTGAAACGGCTCGAAGCAGCCGGACTGGTCGGCCGCATGCGCAATCCGGCTGACGAGCGACAGGTACGCGTGCGCTTGACCGACGCGGGACGTGACTTGCAGGTCAGTACGACCTGTCTCGGCGAGATGCTGGTCGAGCGAACCGGTATGAGTTTCGATCAACTCACGTCCTTGAACGCGCAAATTCGGGAGTTGCGCGTGGCCTTGGGCACCGTGCGTCTACCTGCCGACGATTGAGGTTTCCGTTGGATTTGAGCGGGCGAGTTACGAGGCCAGTCATGCACGAACTTCAGCACGCTAGAATCTAACCCTGATGCCCGCGACGAGGCTGACGCCATTTGGATTTTCAGCGCGCTCTCGCGAGCCGCGGGCGGCATTGCCGAACTGTCGTTCCCAAGACACGCCGACGTAAGGCGCGAACTCGCGCGATTTTTCGTAGCGAAGCCGCACGCCGAGTTCGAGGTCGGTCAATCCCGATCCGGTGCCGTCACGCGCATCGGCCTGCGCTGCGAAATTCGCTTCGATGCGCGGCTGAAGCACGACATACTGCGCCACGCGTTGATCGTACCAGCCCTCGGCGCGGCCAGATACACCCCCCGGAATCGGAGAGGAATATGGTACCTTCGACGTTGAACCAATACGGCGCGAGGCCTTCGATCCCGATCGCCGCATAGGTCCGCGAAGGGTTGCGTTTGAGATCGTACCGGACGCCTGCCTGAAGGTTCCAATAGGGATCGAGCGCCCGGCTGTAGAGCGCCTGAACCTCGCGAAGGGGCCGGAGCGGGAGCATTGCCCGGGCTCTGGTCCGTCCCCGCGGGCGTCGTCGCAATCTCCGGTACTGGCGACACATCGGACTGCATCGCTTCGCCGGGGCTTGCATCCGCGCCCGATGGTATCGGCACGTCATCGTGGTTATGCTCGCTTTCCCGCGCAGGGGCCGCTTCTACCGTGCCCGGCACGGCGTGTTCCGCGTGCACAGCCCTGCGTTCGGTGCCCTTTCCAGCTCGCGCGACGTCAGGGGCACCTTCCGTAGCGCCGCGTCGTGAACCATATTGGTTAAATACCTTGACATCGTCACGCTCGTTTGGTACATAACAGGAACGATGCAGAATTGCGGGTCGGGCTGGTTGGCTTGACTGAGGAGATGGAGGGCCGGGACGGTTGGGGTGGGAGCCTCGGGCGTTGCCGGCCTTTTTGCGTTCTGGCGGTCTGGTCATGAAATAGCGGGGGCGCGGGGTTATGGGCTTTCGGGGGGTGGGTGAGACTGCTGGTGCTGGTGTTCTGGGCGACGGCGCATGCGGGACGATCGTCAACGGAAGCAGGAACCGGGGGATCCAGATGCGGGCGCTGCGGCATGACGGATGGACCAAGCCACGGCGGGCGCAGTTTCTGCGGGCCCTGGGGACGACATGCAACGTCAGGGCGTCGGCGGCGAGTGCCGGGCTGGCGTTGAGCGGGGCGTACGCGTTGCGGCTGCGCGATCCGGTCTTTGCTGCGTCGTGGGCGGCGGCGCTGGCGAGTGGCTATGATCGGCTCGAGGAGGCGCTGCTGGCGGCGGCGATCGCCGGGTTGAGTGGCGACTGGGGGGATGAGACTCGTGTGGCGGCTGCTGGGCCTGAAGCCGGTGATGTCGCTGGCAGCGGGACGGCTATCGAGGTCGGGACATCCGGCGGGTTTGGCGTTGCGGAGCCGAATATGGCGCCGGATATCGGGCAGGGTTCGGGGCTTGGTACGGGTGTCGTGCGACTAGCGAGCATGCAGGCGGTGCAGGTCGCGCTGGCGATGCTGGGGCGGTATCGCGCAGCGCAGGCGGAGGGCGGCAAGCGCCAGAAGACGCGTCATCGGCGGGCGTCGCCCGAAGAGACCAATGCTTCGATCGGCAGTAAACTGGATGCGTTGGCGAAGCGGTTGGCGGCGGCGGACGTGGCGGCGGCGCCGGTTGCGGTGATCGTGCTGGCAGGGCCTTCGGGCGATGGCGGGTCTTCGTCCGCTGCGTGCCTGCCCGGTCCTGTCGCGGTCCTGGAGAAAGGGATCCAGCATGAGCGGTGATCGGTCTGATGACGGGGGGCTTGGCGTGGTTGATGACTCGGACCGCTTGGCTTTGGAGAAGGCGGGTGGTCGTGCGGCTGGGACGCCTGGCGGCGGTCTGGACGACATAGGGGGCGAAGACGGGGCTGGCGAAGACGGGGCGGAGAACGGCCGGGATGTGATCGCGGAATTGGCGGTACTGCCGGCGGCGCAGCGCGCGCGGCTGGTCGAGACGCTGACTGCCGCGGAGTTGCATGAACTGCATGATCGGTGGGCGGTCTGGGCGCACCCCGGGCAGCATCTGGAGGCCGGTGCGAAGGTTGGTGCCAGCGCCGGTACGGGGTCCGGTGCAGCGGGGGGTGCGGGAGCGGACGACTGGCGGATCTGGGTTATCCTGGCGGGGCGTGGATTCGGGAAGACGCGCGCCGGGGCGGAGTGGGTCAGCCAGGTGGCGCGAGACAATCCCGGCGCCCGGATCGCGCTGGTGGGGGCGACCATCGACGATGTGCGGCGGGTGATGATCGAGGGGAAAAGCGGGTTGCTGGCCGTCGCGCGCGATGACGAGGACCCGGTGTGGCGGGCTGGGCTGGGCGAGCTGCGGTTTGCCAATGGGGCGTTGGCGTCGGCCTATTCGGCGGAGGCGCCGGAGGGGTTGCGCGGGCCGGAGCATCATGTGGCGTGGTGCGACGAGGTGGCGAAGTGGCGCAACGGGAATGCGACGTGGGACAATCTGATGATGGGGCTGCGGCTGGGGACGCTGCCGCGGATCGTGGTGACGACGACGCCTAAGCCGGTGGCGTTGCTGCGGCGGATACTGGCGCTGCCGGGGGTGGTGCGGTCGCAGGGGCGGACGCGGGATAATGTGCACCTGCCGGTGAGCTTCGTGGAGTCGATGACGGCGTCCTATGCGGGGACGCGGTTGGGGCGGCAGGAGCTGGATGGCGAGCTGATCGAGGATGTTGTCGGCGCGTTGTGGACTAGGGAACTGGTGGAGTCCCGGCGGGTGGCTTTTACGCCGGCCGTCGTGCGGGTTGTCGTTGGGGTGGATCCTCCGGCTGGGAGTGTTTCCGGGGGGCCGGGGGATGCTTGTGGGATCGTGGTGGTGGCGCTGGGGGATAACGGGTTTGCGTATGTGCTGGAGGATGCGAGCGTTTCCGGGGCGTCTCCCGAGGGGTGGGCTCGGGCTGTGGCCGAGTGCGCGGCGCGGCATGGGGCGGACCGGGTGATTGCGGAGGCCAACCAGGGGGGGACTATGGTGGGGAGCGTTCTCTCTGGGGCGGACCGCGCGATGCCGGTGAAGCTGGTGCATGCGTCGCTGGGGAAGGTGGCGCGGGCTGAGCCGGTGGCGGCTTTGTATGAGTCCGGGCGGGCTTGGCATGTGGGGGCGTTTCCGGACCTGGAGGATGAGCTTTGCGGGCTGATCGCGGGCGGGGGGTATGAGGGGCCGGGGCGGTCGCCGGATCGGGCTGATGCGCTTGTTTGGGCGATGACCGAGGTGATGCTGGGGCCAAGAGCGCGGGTTTCGGTGCGGGTGCTTTAGGTTTGGCCCTCTCCCTTTCGGGGAGAGGGAAGGAGGAGCCGTAGGCGACGGGAGGGTGAGGGGCTTTGGGGCGGGTGTTCCTCGCCTCACGCCCCTCTCCCTCCCACGCGCAAGGGCGCGCGGGCCCCTCCCTCTCCCCGTGGGGGCGAGGGAATTTAGAGGAGATCGGCATGAAATTGTTCGGGTGGAAATCCGGGCGCGATGAGTCGCGGCCGGTGTTGTCTCGGTCTTCGGCCGGCGCGATCGGGGGCTCCGCGTTTGGCGAGTGGCCGCGGAGTTACGAGGCGCAAGTGCGCGAGGCGTATCTGGATAATCCGATCGCGCAGCGGGCGGTGAAGCTGGTGGTGGAGGGGCTGGGGAGCGCGCCGATCGTCGCGTCGGATCCGGCGTTGCTGGCGCTGGCGACGGTGCGGTCGGGGGGGCAGACGCTGATCGAGACGGTGGCGGCGCATCTGATGCTGCACGGCAATGCGTATGTGCAGGTGCTGCGCGACGTCGAGGGCGGGGCGGCGGAACTCTATGCGCTGCGGCCCGAGCGGGTGACGGTCGAGCCGGATGCCAGTGGGTGGCCGGCGGCGTACCGGTACCGGGTGGGCGAGCGGGTTTCGCGACTGCATGCGGATCCGGTGCGGCCTGAGGTGATCCACCTGAAGAGCTTCAATCCGGTCGATGACCATTATGGGTTGGGGTGTCTGGGGGCGGCTTCGGGGGCGGTGGCGATCCACAATGCGGCGGCGCGGTGGAACAAGGCCTTGCTCGACAATGCGGCGCGGCCTTCGGGGGCGTTGATGTACGATCCGAAGGACGGCGCGACGCTGTCGACCGAGCAGTTCGAGCGGTTGCGGGGCGAGCTGGAGGCGTCGTTCTCGGGGGCGGGGAATGCGGGGCGGCCGATGCTGCTGGAGGGGGGGCTCAGGTGGCAGGCGTTGAGCTTGTCGCCGGCGGATATGGACTTCGTGGGGACGAAGGCGGCGGCGGCGCGGGAGATCGCGCTGGCGTTCGGGGTGCCGCCGATGCTGCTCGGGCTGCCGGGGGACAATAGCTACGCGAATTACCGCGAGGCCAATCGGGCGCTGTGGCGGCTGGCGATTCTGCCGCTGGCGACCGCGGTGCTGGGCGGGATCGCGCAGGGGCTGGCCGGGTGGTTCGAGGGGGCGGCGATCTCGGTCGATCTCGACCGGGTGCCTGCGCTGGCGGAGGATCGCGAGCGGCTTTGGGGGATGGTTTCTGCGGCTTCGTTTCTCAGTGATGTGGAGAAGCGGGCGTTGCTCGAGATTCAGGAGGTGGCGTGATGGATGGGGCGGTTTTGGCGCAGTTGATGCGGCAGGGGGCTGAGCGGGGTGTCGACCTGGTGACGCTGCGGGCGATCGTGGAGGAGGCGGGGGAATTGGGGGCGGCTCGGGCTTTGGCGCGGGTGGCGTTGAGCGACGAGCGGGCTCGGGAGGATGTGGCGGAATTGCGCGAGCTGCTGGCGGCCTGGCGGGATGCGAAGCGGTCGGTGTGGAAGGCTGTGGTGGGGTGGATCGCTCGGCTGGCGATGGCGCTGATGCTGGCTGGGCTGGCGGTTAAGCTGGGGTTTGCTGCGTGGTTGAAGTGATCCCTCGATACGCCGTCTCGACAGGCTCGACAGCTACTCGGGACGAACGGGGAGGGGGCGAAGTGGCGTTCGCTGGGTATGCGGCGGTGTTCGATGTGGTGGATCGGGCGGGGGATGTGATGCGGCGGGGGGCTTTTGCCGGGGCTGGGGTGGTGCCTTTGTTGTGGCAGCATCGGGGGCTGGCGGTTGGGTCTTTGTCCGTCGTTGCGGAGGATGCGCGGGGGTTGCGGGTCGAGGGGGTGGTTGCCGACCCTGAGCTGGCTCGGCTGGTGCGGGGTGGTGCGGTGGCTGGGTTGTCGGTTGGGTATCGGGCGACGTCCGTGCGGCAAGGGGTTCGGCGGGAGTTGCTGTCTGTCGAGCTGGTGGAGGTTAGTCTGGTGGCGGTGCCGATGCAGGCTTTGGCGCGGGTTGAGGTGGTGGACATCGTGGCGTGATCGTTTTCCTGCGGACGCAGGAATCCAGGGTCGAGGGGTGAGACGCGTGTGACCCTGGGCTCCTGCGTTCGCAGGAGAACGGGGATTGGCGCGGGCGTCCCGAGCCTCACTCCCCTCACCCTCCCACACGCAAGCGCGTGCGGGCCCCTCCCTCTCCCCGGGGGGGGCGAGGGAATTTTGAAGTTTTATGAGGCGTCCTGCGGGGCGCCTTTTTTTGTTTCACGCGAGGAGATGGGCATGAGTGTTGTTGACCGGCCGGTTTTGGCGGGGGCTTCCCCCTTGGCGCAGAATGCGGCGTTTGCGGGGTTCGTTCGGACTGGCGCTACGCTGGAGATGAAGGCGTTTACCGGGGTGACCGGCGACGCGGGCGGGTTTGCGGTGCCGCGGGAGATCGATGCTCAGATCGATACGTTGCTGAAGGGCATCTCGCCAATCCGGGCGATCGCCAATGTGGTGAAGGTGGGGTCGGCTGGGTATCGCAAGCTCGTGACCACGGGCGGTACGCCTTCGGGGTGGGCGGCGGAGAATGCGGCGCGGCCGGAGACGGCTTCGCCGGTGTTCGTCGAGATCGCGCCGCCTACGGGGGAGCTGTATGCCAATCCGTCGGCTAGCCAGGCGATGCTGGATGACGCCGCTTTCGATGTCGAGGAGTGGCTGGCGGGCGAGATCGCGATGGAGTTTGCGAAGGCCGAGGGGGCGGCTTTCGTGTCCGGGTCGGGCGTGTCGCGGCCGAAGGGGTTTTTGACGTCGGCTACTGCGGCGACTGCGGACGGGGTTCGGGCTTTCGGGACTTTGCAGTATCTTGCTAGCGGGACGGCTGGGGACTTTTCGGCGAACCCGCAGGAGCGGTTGATCGATCTGGTTCAGTCTTTGCGCGGGCCTTATCGGCAGGGCGCCAGCTTTGTCATGAATGCGGCGACGCTGGCGCGGATCCGGAAGTTCAAGACGACGGATGGGGCGTTCGTCTGGGCGCCGTCGCTGGCGGCTGGCGTGCCGGCTACGCTGCTGGGGTATCCGGTGGTGGAGGCCGAGGACATGCCGGACCTTGCCGCCAATGCGCTGGCGATCGCGTTCGGGAATTTCCGGGCGGGGTATATTATCGCCGAGCGGACCGAGACGGGGATCCTGCGCGATCCTTATTCGAACAAGCCGTTCGTGAACTTCTACGCGACCAAGCGGGTCGGTGGGTGCGTGACGAATTCCGAGGCGATCAAGTTGCTGAAGTTCTCGGTGGCTTGAGATCGTCCCTCTCCCCGTCGGGGAGAGGGAAGGAGGAGCACTTGCGACGGGAGGGTGAGGGGTGGTTGGGATTCACGTCCTTAGCCTCACTCCCCTCTCCCTCCCACGCGCGAAGGGCGCGCGGGCCCCTCCCTCTCCCCGGAGGGGCGAGGGAAATAGGAGAAGTCTTATGACGGGGTCGGCGATTTCTGCCGGGGTGATCGCTGAGGTGGTCGTCGCGGCTAGGGCTTTGTTGCGGGTGGAGAGCGGGGAGGACGTCGTGCTGGCGCGGTTGGCGTCGACGGCGTTGCTGCTGGGGGAGGCTTTCCTCGGGGCGGCGGTGATCGTGCGGCCGTTCGAGGATGTGGTGACCAGTGCAGCGGGGTGGCGGCGGTTGTTGGTCGCGCCGGTTACCGTGATTTCCGGGGTGACCGGGTTGCCTGGCGAGGGAGCGCCGTTCGTGTTGGCGGTCGGGGCGTATGCGGTCGATATCGATGCGGATGGGGTTGGCTGGGTTCGGGTTCTTGCCGCGGGATCGGCCGGGCGGGTGGCTGTGGCGTACTCGGCGGGGCTGGCCTTGAGTTTCGAGGCGGTGCCGGCGCCGATCGCGCAGGGGGTGGCGATGCTGGTCGCGCACCTCTTTGATCACCGGGAGAGCGACGTCGCGCCGCCGGCGGCGGTGGCGGCTTTGTGGCGGCCTTATCGGCGGATGCGGCTGTCCGCTGGGGTGCATTCGTGAGTGGGCGGGTGGTCTTGCAGGCGGCGATCGTAGCTCGGTTGAATGCGGTGCTGGACGTTAGCGTGTTCGATGCGCCGCCGGTGCGTGGGGGGCTGCCGTATGCGGTGGTGGACGAGCCGGTGCTGTCGGACTGGAGCACCAAGACCTGGGTCGGGCGGGAGGGGCGCGTTTTGCTGACGCTGTTCGATGGGGGGGAGCGGCCGGTTCGGGTGCGTTCTTTGCTGGCTGCGGCGGAGGAGGGGTTGGAGGCGCTTCCGCCCGATCTTGGTGAGGGGTGGCGGGTGGTTCGGTTGGCGCTGGTGCGGTCTCGGGTGCTGCGGGTCGGGGATCGGTGGCGGGGGACGTCGGAGTTTCTGGTGCGGATGTACCGCGAGAGCTGAGTGGCACGGTTTTGGGGGAGACGGACATGGCGGTGGAGAAGGGGAGTGCGTTCCTGCTGAAGGTGGGGAACGGGGCGGTGCCGGTGGTCTACGCGACGGTGGCGGGGCTGCGGACGACGCAGATGTCGGTCAATGGGGAGGCCATCGTTGTCACGACGAAGGACTCCGGGGGGTGGCGGCAGTTGCTGTCGGGGGCTGGGGTTCGGAGTGTTTCTGTCTCGGGAGCTGGGGTCTTTACCGGGTCTGTCGCCGAGTTGCGGGTGAAGGCTAGCGCGCTGACCGGCGTGCTCGATGATTATCGGCTGGCGTTCGAGGGGGGCGATACGATGACGGGGAAGTTCCTGGTGTCGCGGCTGGACTATGCCGGGGATTTCAATGGGGAGCGGTCTTATACGCTTAGCCTGGAGAGTTCCGGGGCTGTTGTTGTGGGTTAGCGGCTTTCCCTCGCCCCGCTGGGGAGGGGGAAGGAGGAGCTGCTTGGCGACGGGAGGGTGAGGGGTTTTGGGGTGGGAGTTCCTAGCCTCACTCCCCTCTCCCTCCCACGCGCAAGGGCGCGCGGGCCCCTCCCTCTCCCCGTAGGGGCGAGGGAAATTTAGGAGAACTCTCATGGGTGATTTGGCGAATCCGGTTCGGGGGGAGGCTTCTCTTCGGGTCGGGGGGGAGGTGCTTGTCCTTCGGCCTAGCTTTGCGGCTTTGGTCGCGGCCGAGGGGGAATTGGGGCCTTTGTTTGCGCTGGTGGAGCGCGCGGCGGAGGGGCGGCTTGGGATTGGGGAGATGGTGGGGCTGTTCTGGCATTGCCTGCGCGAGTGTCCCGAGGGGGTTACTCGGGAGCGGTTGGGGGAGGCGGTCGTCGAGGCGGGGCTGGCGGCGGTGACGCCGGTTCTGCGGGGGCTGTTGCGGCAGATCCTGGCGGGGAAGTGACGTTTTCCGATAGCGCCGGGCGGTTGGCTGGCTTTGCTGGCGCTGTGCTGGGGTGGGCGCCGGAGGTGTTCTGGCGGGCTACGCCGGCGGAGTTGGCGGGGGTCGTAGGGGCTTTGGTGGGCGATGTGACGGCGCCGCCTGATGCTTCGACGATCGCTCGGTTGAGGGGGGCTTTTCCTGATGGATGATCTTGATGCTGCGCTGGTCAGCGTGCGGGCGGATACGACCGGCTTTTCGCGTGATGTGGAGGCGATGCGGGGGGAGTTGGAGGGGGTGCTGGGCGCTGGGGCGGAGCGGGCTGCGCTTCGGTTGGAGGCGGGGCTGTTGCGAGCCGTGCGGTCGGGGAAATTGGGGTTCGAAGAGCTGAAGGTGGTGGCTCTGTCGGCGCTGGATGCGATTGCTTCGGCGGCTTTGAAGGCTGGGGTGCAGTCGGTTCTTAGCGGGGGCGGGTTGAGTGGGGCGCTTGCGGGGCTGGTTGGTGGGTTGCCGGGGCGGGCGACTGGCGGGCCGGTGTCTCCGGGGCGGGCTTATGTCGTGGGGGAGCGGGGGGCGGAGGTTTTCGTGCCTACTTCCAGCGGGCGGGTTGAGGTTGGGGCGCCGGGGGGCGGGGTTCGGGAGGTGAGGGTGGCTATTACGGTGAATGCTGTTGGGGGGAGTGCTGCGGGGGTGCTGGCGCAGTCGAGCCGGCAGGTGGCGAGAGCGGTGAAGGCGGCTTTGGCGGTGGAGTGACCTTAGTCCCTCTCCCCGTCGGGGAGAGGGAAGGAGGAGCTCTTGCGACGGGAGGGTGAGGGGTTTTGGGGCGGGGGTTCCGTGCCTCACGCCCCTCTCCCTCCCACGCGCAAGGGCGCGCGGGCCCCTCCCTCTCCCCGGAGGGGCGAGGGAATAGGAGATCTTTATGGCGCATTGGCTTTGCTCTGCTCGGACTGTGCAGGTCGAGGGGCTTGTTTCTCGGTTCGATCCTCGGTTTTGGACGGTGGATTTTCCGCGGCCGATGATGGCTTCGGTTGTGACGGTCGGCCCTGCGTCGCTGCGGGTGGATGCGGTGTTTTATAGGGCGGATGATCTTGCGGGGGTGATCTGGGAGTCGGTGGATCGGTTCGATCATCCGTTGCTGAAGTATGAGACTTCGCGGGATTTTCGGGATTGTCGGCTGCGATTTCGGTGGCGGTCTTCGGGGGTGATGGCGCTGGATGCCATCAACGGCCCGACGTTGACGATCGAGGGGCGGGATGCGGTGGGGGTGGCTCGGTCCTGGTATGTGCGGTTGTGGAATTATGCGGTGGGGGCGGCGGAGGATGCGGTCGTTTCGCTCGATTTCGGGGCGATGGTGGGCGGGTATGAGCTGCCCGAGGACAGCGATCCGGTGTGGGCGGGGGATATCGACCGGATGTTCGTGTCGGTGGTGCCGCCGGACTATGCCGAGGTCGATGTTCCGCTGGCCGCGCCGCGCGAGGGGTGGGTCGAGTGGACCGGTCTCGTCTGCGAGGGGCCGGGGTCGGTGCTGGCGATCGGCGATGCCGTCGTGCCGGAGCACGGGGTTCGGATCGCGGGCGGATATGACGACAGCTATAACCTGACGCCGGCGCGGTTGCTGCGCAATGCGCTGCATCTCGGGTATCGGGGGAGCATCACGCATTATGTCGGGATGAGCCATTATTTCCGGCTCGAGGCGACAGGCGGGGGGCTGTTCGTGTCGGCGGCAGGCGGCGTCCTGAACGTCGCGTGTGCGGCTTGGCATCGGGATTTTGCGGGGCGGGCGAAGGCGCTTGGCTATGACGTGATCTGGTCGCTGAGCTACGAGCTGTTCGATGCGCATTGCTGGAACGACTGGAAGCAGCGAGCGGCCGATGGGGCGCCGGCGCTGACCGGGTGGGAGCCGCCTTCGACGTTGCTGTCGCCGGCGCATGGCGGGGCGATGGGCTATCTCCAGGCGGTCGCGCGCGCTTTCATGGCGATTGCGGTGGCGGCGGGGTTGGCGGCGAAGTTCCAGGTCGGCGAGCCGTGGTGGTGGATCATGCCGGATGCGCGGCCGTGCTTCTATGACGCGAGTGCGGTGGCGGCGTTTGCGCCGGTGCCGATCGTGAATATCCGGCGGTCAAAGACGCCTGCGCAGATCGTCACGCTGGATGCGGCGGGGGTTTGCCTGGCGGCGTCCACGGCGGCGCTGGTGGCGGCTGTCAAAGCCGAAGCGCCGGGCTGCGTGTCGCATCTGCTGACGTATCTGCCGACCGTGCTGGAGGCGAAGGCGCCGGAGGCCAAGCGCGCGAACATGCCTGTGGGGTGGGCCAGTCCTGCTTTCGATGTGCTGCAGCTGGAGGATTACGACTGGGTGACGGCGGGGGATTCTGCGTCGTCGGCCGAGGGCGTGGCGGTGGCTTTCGCGCGGCTGGGGTATCCGGTCGAACGGCAGCATTATCTTTCGGGGTTCGTGTTGAAGCCGGATCAGGCGGCGGAGTGGGGGCTGATCGAGGCCGCTGCCGAGGTGGCTCGGGCTCGGGGGGTGGCGGAGACGTTCCTCTGGGCGCTGCCGCAGGTGATGCGGGATGGGTTCGTGCATTTTGACACAACGGGAGACGAGGTCGTGGATGCGTTCGATGACGTGCTGTTTCCGTTGGAGCTGGGGCGCGAGGCCGAGGTGGCGCCTGGGTTTTCTACAGCGATTTTGACGAGTGCCGGGGGGCGGGAGGCTCGGAATGCGGCGTGGGCGGAGGCTCGGACGTCGTATGATGTCGGGCCGGGGTTGCGGAGCGAGGCGGATATCGGCGTGCTGCTCGCATTCTTTCGGGCGCGGATGGGCGCGGCGCGGGGGTTTCGGTTGCGGGATCCCTTCGACTTCGATGCCGTCGGGGAGGTCGTTGGGGTTGGCGATGGGGTGGCTCGGCGGTTTGCTTTGGTGAAGTCTTACGGGGCGATGGAGCGGCGGATTACTCGGCCGGTTGGGGGGAGCGTTTCGGTTGCTGTGGGGGGCGTTGGGACTTCGGCGTTCTCCGTGGAGGCTGGGGGGTGGGTGGTGCTGGATGTCGCGCCTGCTCTTGGGGTGGTGGTGACTTCCGGGTTTGCGTTCGATGTGCCGGTTCGGTTTGCCGAGGATCGGTTGAGCGTGGCGCGGGCCACGTTCCTGACTGGGGTGGCGGCGAGTGTGCCGCTGGTCGAGGTGCGGGACGCTTAGTTTCCCTCTCCCTGTCGGGGAGAGGGAGGGAGGAGCCGCTTGGCGACGGAAGGGTGAGGGGTGGTTGGGATTTGTGTCCCGTGCCTCACGCCCCTCACCCTCCCACGCGCAAGGGCACGCGGGCCCCTCCCTCTCCCCGGAGGGGCGAGGGTATGCTTTCGGAGGAGACGCTCATGTTTCTGGATGCTGAGCTGGCGACGATCGCCCTTTGCTGGCGGATCGAGCGGCGGGATGGGGTGGCGGTGGGCTTGACCGCTCATGACCGGGATTTGGTGGTGGACGGGCTGGTGCATCGGGCTGCGCCGGGGATGACTCCTTCGGCGATTCAGCGGGCGGACGGGCTGGAGGCGGATACGATGGATGTGGCGGGGGCTTTGACGAGCGCCGCGATTGGCGAGCGGGATTTGCTCAGCGGGCGCTGGGATGGGGCTCGGGTGGTGCTGTTCGCTGTGGACTGGACCGATCCGGCTTCTCGGGTGGAACTCGGGGAGGGCGTGATCGGTGCGGTCGAGTTGGGGGATGCCGGGTTTACGGCCGAGCTGCGGGGGGCGAGTGCGGCGCTGGATCGGCCTGTGGTGGAGGAGACGTCGCCGGAATGTCGCGCGGAGCTGGGGGATCGGCGGTGTCGAGTGGCGATGGCGGGGCGGCGGCGGTTTGCCCGGGTGGTCGCGTGCGTGGGGGCGGTGGTGACGCTGGACTCGAGCGCGGAGGGGCTTGGGGGTGGGCTGTTGCGCTGGTTCGGGGGGGCGAATTGTGGGTTGGAGAGTGCCGTTGCTCGGGGTGCTGGAGTGGCGGTGACTTTGCGGGCGGTGCCGGCTTTCGTGGTCAAGGCGGGGGAGCTCGTCGAGGTCGTCGAGGGGTGTGACAAGAGTCTCGCTACCTGTGCGGGGCGGTTTGGGAATGCGGTGAACTTTCGGGGGGAGCCGTTTTTGCCGGGGATCGATCTTCTTACCCGGTATCCTGGGGCTTGAGCCGGATCGCGGACGCCGCCGTCGCGGCGGTGGGGACGCGGTTTCGGTTGCATGGGCGGGGGGCGGACGGGCTCGATTGTGTCGGGCTGGTCGCGCTGGCGCTTCGGGCTGGGGGTTATCTTGGCGAAGTTCCGAGCGGGTATTCGTTGCGGGGTGGCGATTGGGGTTTGCTCGATCGGATGCTGGTGCGGGTTGCCGAGGCTGAGGCGGGCGACGTGCTGCTGATGGCGGCGGGGCCGGGGCAGATTCATCTGGGGATCAGGACGGCGGGCGGGTTCGTGCATGCGGACGCGGGGTTGCGGCGCGTGGTGGAGCGGCCGGGGATGCCGCCCTGGCCTCTGATCGGTGTGTGGCGGATGGGGGGTGTGACATGGCGACCTTGGTATTGACGGCCGTGGGGAGCGCGGTGGGCGGGGCGATCGGGGGCGCGATCGGCGCCTTGATCGGGCAGTCGGTGGATCATGCGCTGTTTGGACCCAAGCGACGCGAGGGGCCGCGGCTGGTCGAGCTGGCAGTGCAGACTTCGTCTTACGGAGCGCAGATTCCGAAATTGTTCGGGACGATGCGCGTGGCGGGGACGGTGATCTGGGCGACCGATCTGATCGAGAGTCGCGCTTCGTCTCGTTCGGGCAAGGGGCAGCCGAGTACGTCCACCTACTCTTATGCGGCGTCGTTTGCGGTGTTGTTGTCGGCTCGGGCTATTCTGGGCATTGGGCGGATCTGGGCTGAGGGGAAGCTGCTTCGGGGGGCGGCTGGGGACTTCAAGACGGCGACCGGGTTTCGGTTGCATCTTGGGGGTGAGGATCAGGCTGTGGATCCGTTGATCGCGTCTGCGGAGGGGGCGGCGACGCCGGCGTATCGGGGGGCGGCTTATGCGGTGTTCGAGATGCTGCAGCTGGCGGATTTCGGGAATCGGATTCCTTCGCTGACGTTCGAGGTGATTGCGGACGAGGGTCCGGTGCTGGTGTCGACGATCGCGAAGGCGCTGGCGGGGGAGGTTTCGGGGACGGCTCTGCTGGCGGTGGGTGGGTTTGCCGTGTCGGGCGGGAGTGTTCGGGCGGTGCTGGAGATGTTGGGGCAGGCTGGGGGCGCGTGGTTTGCTCCTGTCGGCGGCGGGTTGGTGATGCGGGATGTTGCGGGGGCGACCGTCACCGTGGCCGACGAGGGGTTTGCGGTTGAGGGGAAGGGCATGCGGCGGGCTCGGGCTGTGGCGGCGATCGAGACCGTGCCGCGGACCGTGACCGTCGGGTATTATGACGCGGCGCGGGATTATCAGGCGGGTGTTCAGCGGGCGCGGCGGCCGGGGGCTGGTATGCGTGACGTGTCCGTCGAAGTGCCGGCGGTGCTGGAGGCGGGCGCGGCGAAGACGGTGGCGGAGGCGATGCTCGCGCGGGCTGAGGCTGGGCGGGTGCGGCGGACTATCGCGGCGGGGTTCGGGGCTATGGCGATTGCGCCGGGGGCGTGCGTGACGATTGCGGGCGAGGGCGGCGTCTGGCGGGTGGCCGATGTCAGCATCGAGGGGATGGTGACGACGTTGGGGCTGGTGCCGTTGGTGGCGGCGTCGTTGCCGGCGGCTGCGACGAGCGGGCGGGTTTCGGGGGCGGTGGATGCGGTCGTCGGGGCTACGATCGTGCGGGCTTTCGAAGTTCCAGGGCTCGAGGACGCTCCGTTGAGCGCGCCGCGGATGACGGTGGTTGCGGGCGGTACGGGGGCGGCGTGGCGGCAGGCGGCTTTGCTTTACAGCGTTGATGATGGGGCGAGTTGGGTGGCGGCCGGGCCGACGGCTGCGCCTGGGGTGCTTGGGACGATTGCGGTTGTAGCATCCAGTGCACCGGTGACGCTTGTCGATCTGCGTGGGGCGTTCGAGGTGGTCCTTGCGCATGCGGAGATGGAGCTGGGGGACGCGGATGCGGCGGCGCTCGATCGCGGCGTGAACCTGGCGCTCCTGGGGGACGAGCTGGTCCAGTTCGGGCGGGCGGAACCGCTGGACGGCGCGCGGTGGCGGTTGAGCGGGTTGCTACGGGGGCGGCGGGGAACCGAGGCTGCGACTGGCGCCCAGATGGTTGGGGATCGGTTCGTGTTGCTTGAGGCGGAGGCGGCTCGGGCGTTCGACTTGCCGGTGTCGGTGTTGGGACGTGAGGTTCGCGTGATCGCCTCCGGGGTCGGTGATGATGCGCCGGTCGAGACGCGGTGCGTGATGCACGGGGCTTCGGTGGTGCCGCCTTCGCCGGTGCATCTGCGGTTCGCGACCGAGACCGATGGGAGTGCTACGGTGCGGTGGACGCGGCGGAGCAGGTCGGGTTGGCGCTGGATCGACGGGGTCGATGCGCCGCTCGTCGAAGAGGTCGAGGCGTACCGGGTGACCGTGACGGCTGGTGGAACCTCGCGCGATGTCGATGTGATAGAACCCTTTGTCTCGATCACGGCGGCGGAACGCATCGGTTCCGTGAGCATCGCAGTTCGGCAGCGCGGCGTGTTCGGAGAGTCGCTCACGGCGGAACTGATCGTACCGGCTTGATTCACCAACGGGGGAACGAATTATGAGCGACGACCGCACAGCGCGTCTGGCATTGCCGTTGTTGCAGCCTGGCCAGGCGCAGAAGGAAGCGACGCATAACGAGGCGCTGACGTTGCTGGATCTCGCGGTGCAGGCGAGCGTGACGGCGTTGGGAACCAATGTGCCGCCGGCCGCGCCGACTGCGGGCAGCGCGTGGATCGTCGGGACCGCACCGACCGGCGGCTGGGCCGGGCAGGCGCGGTCTGTCGCCGGGTGGACGGCAAGTGGGTGGCGGTTTCTGACGCCGCGCGAGGGCATGACCGTGTGGAGCATTGCCGATGGACAGTCGGTGCGGTTCGGTGCGGGCGCGTGGACGCTGGGGGTGCTGACAGGTAGCCGAGTCTCGATCGGTGGAGTCGATGTGGTCGGCGCACGGCGCGCGGCGGTTCCGGATCCGGCCGGCGGGACCGTGGTGGATGCCCAGTCGAGAGCGGCGATTGGTGCCATATTGGCAGCATTGCGCGGGCACGGATTGATTTCGGCGTAAAACACCCTGAAAACTGTGTCGTTCCAGCAACACATCCAACTTTTGTTAGCTTGCGTGGAAACAAGCCCGAGGATAGGGAGTTTGCGATGTCCGTGTGACACTCATGAAAGGGGATTTATATGCGGAAGCTTGCCGTCGTTCTGGCACTCGCCTCCACCGCACTTGCCACTCCCGCCCTCGCCCGCGACAAGTCGTGGTACGTTGGCGTCGAAGGCGGTGCGATGATCGTTGAAGACATCGACTATGATATCGGCTCGTTGAACAAGGCCGGTTCTGTCGATCATGACTATGGTTACGATGTCGATGCCGTGATGGGCTACGACTTTGGCGGTTTCCGCCTCGAAACCGAAGTCGGCTACCGCAAGGCAACCGTTGACGGCTACACGTCGTCGACGACCACGCCTGTGTTCGGTCGCACCGGCGTTCGCGGCAACGTGGGTGCTAACAACTACGACTACGCTGGTGGTTCGTCGTCGGCTCTCAGCTTCATGCTGAACGGCCTTCTGGACTTCGGTCCGGACGATGGCATCCAGGGCTTCGTCGGCGGTGGTGTTGGTGTTGCTCGCGTCAAGGCGCAGTACGCACTCAACAACAACGGCGACTTCCTGAACGACTCGGACACCGTGTTCGCGTATCAGGGCCTGGCCGGTATCCGCGCACCGCTGACCGACCACATCGACGCGACGTTGAAGTATCGTTTCTTCAACGCCGAGAACGTCAAGCTGGTCGACGTTTCGAACCGCGTGTTCGACGGTCGCTATCGTTCGCACAGCATCCTTGGTGGTGTGACGTACAACTTCGGCGAGCCTGCTGCTCCGCCGCCGCCGCCGCCGCCGCCGCCGCCTGAGCCAGTCGCTCCTCCTCCGCCGCCTGCGCCGGTCGAAGTCGTCTGCTCGCCTGGTCCGTTCATCGTGTTCTTCGAATGGGACAAGTCGGACATCACGCCTGAGGCAGCGTCGATCCTCGACAACGCCGTCACGCAGTACCAGTCGTGCGGCAACGCACAGGTCATGCTGGCAGGTCACGCCGATAAGTCGGGTTCGGCATCGTACAACGTCGGTCTGTCGCAGCGCCGCGCAGATGGCGTGAAGGCATACCTGTCTTCGCATGCCATCCCGGACAGCGTCATCTCGACGGAAGCATTCGGCGAGAGCCGTCCGCGCGTCGAGACCGCCGATGGCGTTCGCGAAGTGCAGAACCGTCGCGTGGAAGTCACCTACGGTCCGGGTTCGGGCCAGTAAGACTTTCGCCAATCGGCTCTCGGGTCGGTTACGGAATGAAGATCGGGGAGGTCGGCGCAAGCTGGCCTCCCTTTTCTTTTGTGCTTCGCGGGGGGCCAATCGCGAAAGTTCGTGGATTGGGCGAGTGTCGATTTTGTTCGCGCGGAGGCGCGGAGGCGCGGAGAGTAAGTGCTGGAGCATGCGGTCGTGCCTTCAGCCAATCCCGCTTTTGGCGAAGCCGATTATCATAGGCCGCTTGCGCGGGTGCGCTGTCCCGGTGCAATCCATCTCCGCGCCTCCGCGTCTCCGCGCGAACAAACCTTCTGTTCGATACGGCAGTACCCGAGCGGAACGTCGATATGTTCACGCTAAGGCGCAAAGGCGCGAAGAGGGTTTTGCGTGGGACGGGGTTACCTTGCTTCCCGAATCTTTAGAGTGCTTTCGCGCCTGAGCCGTCAGGGCGCAGCGTCTCGCCCGGGGTCCGACAGCTTCGCGCCTTTGTGCCTTCGCGTGAACATATCTTCTGGCTGGATACCGTGTGGGAGCGTCGTCGCGACGCCCGCGCCTTCACCCTGGCGTATCGACGCTATATTGGGGCTGAGTGAACGAGGAGAAGCAGATGAAACCGCTGATCGGACGGGACACGCGGCTGTGCATGTCGTTGTCGGCGCGGCCGGGGAATTTCGGGTCGCGGTTCCAAAACCGGCTCTACGAGCTGACCGGGCTGGATTTCGTCTACAAGGCGTTCTCGACCACCGACCTCAATGCCGCAGTCGGCGGGATCAGGGCGCTCGCCATTCGCGGGTGCGCGATCTCGATGCCGTTCAAGGAGGCGGTGATCCCGCTGCTTGACAGGTTGGCGCAGTCGGCGAGCGCGATCGACAGCGTAAATACGATCGTCAACGATGACGGCGTGCTCACCGGGCACAACACCGATTACGGCGCGGTCGTCGATCTGGTTGCGGATCTCAATCGGGCGATGCCGTTCGTGGTGCGAGGGTCCGGTGGGATGGCAAAGGCGGTCGTGGCGGCGCTCGGCGACAGCGGATTTCGTGGTGGCATCGTCGTCGCGCGGAACGAAGCAGCCGGGCGCGCGATCGCGGATCGCTATGGCTTTGCCTGGACGGCGGAAGCAGAGGGTGAGGCGGCGTTACTCGTTAACGCCACGCCCTGTGGGATGACCGGGGCGGATGCCGACGTACTGGCCTTTCCACACGCGATGATCGCGGCCTGCTCCGTAGCGTTCGACGTTGTGCAATATCCGGTCGTGACGCCGTTTCTGAAAGCTGCGGGCGAGGCGGGCAAGCGTTGCATCACCGGGGCCGACGTGGCCACGCTACAGGCGTTGCAGCAGTTCGTGCTGTATACGGGCGTGACGCCGTCGCCGGCTCAGGTAACGGACGCTGCGGACTGGGCTCGCGCGCATCCGTGAGCGAGTCAGCCGGTCGACGTTTCCGTTAGCGCAGTGGCCAGCCAGGGCGGAACGATCGCGTCGCCAAGTGCCTCGACACGGCGATGCTCCACCATCAGACCGAGTTCGGGATAGGTCACGCGTGTCCGTCCGCTCGGTTCGGTGAACGGCGCGACGATCAGCCGGCGGTTGACCTTCGAGCGGTGGTGCATCCGCGCGGTGTTCTCCTGGCCGACGTAACACCCCTTGGTGAAGCTGACGCCGTTCAGTTCGCGCGCGTTGCATTCGAGCCATAGAGTCTCGCCCGCGCCGAGTTCGCCGATGCCTTCGGTCACGCCGAGCGACAGTCGGTGCGCGCGCCAGTCGGTTGCCGGCTCGCCGGGCGGTCCCAGCCACCGGCGGCCCAGGTCCGCAAGGCGAGGGTCGGGGACGCCGCGATCGCCTTCCGGTGCCCAATGGACCGCAAGCGCGTCGGGAACGAGTGTGATCGCGCGGCGCAGGCGGTAGAGCGAGAGGCGCTTGGTCAGCGCGTCGGCCTGCGCGGCCTCGGCGTCGATCAGCACGTCGGCGCCGTCGGCCCACAGGATGAAGTCGAACAGCACCTTGCCTTGCGGCGACAGCAACGCCGCCCAGGCGGGCGCATCCGGCGTGAGCAGGGCGGTGTCGGCGGTGACCAGCCCCTGCAGAAAACCGCGTACATCTTCGCCGGCGACGCGGATCACGCTGCGGTCGGCGAGCATCGTTCCGGGAAGATCTGTGTCCATGCGTACCACCTAGTGCGTGCGCGGCGATTTCCAACCAAGGTATGATCCCGACCGAAGGCGGCATCCGCCCATGCGACGAAAACCCGCGCCCGTCCGTCTGGCGTCGCGGCACGTGCGCCGATAGGAAGGCGGTATGACCGACCGCCTCACGATCCGCCGCCCCGATGACTGGCACGTCCACCTGCGCGATGGCGCGATGCTGGAGGCGGTCGCGGGGCATACCGCGCGGCAGTTCGCGCGGGCGATCATCATGCCGAACCTGACCCCGCCGGTAACCTCGATCGAGGCTGCCAAGGCGTATCGGGGTCGGATCATGGCGGCGTTGGGCGGTGGAAAAGATGGGGGCATCGATTTCACGCCGCTGATGACATGCTACCTCACCGACGGCACCGATCCGGCGGAGTTGGAACGCGGCTATGCCGAGGGCGTGTTCACCGCGTGCAAGCTGTACCCCGCGCATGCGACGACCAACTCCGCGCACGGCGTCACCGATATTCGCGCGCTGACGGCTGTGCTGGAGACGTTGCAGCGGATCGGCATGCCGCTGTTGATCCACGGCGAGGTGACCGACAAGTCGATCGACATCTTCGACCGCGAGGCGGTGTTCGTCGAGCGCGTGCTGACGCCGCTGGTCCGCGACTATCCGGGCCTAAAGATCGTGCTGGAGCATATCACGACGGCCGAGGCGGCGGCGTTCGTGGCCGAGGCGGATCATCCGATCGCGGCGACGATCACGCCGCAGCATCTGCTGATCAACCGCAACGCACTGTTCGACGGGGGGCTGCGTCCGCACGCATACTGCCTGCCGGTGCTGAAGCGCGAGACGCATCGATTGGCGGTACGGGCAGCGGCGGTGTCGGGGTCGCCACGGTTCTTCCTGGGGACGGACAGCGCGCCGCATGTCGTCGGGGCGAAGGAGTCCGGGTGCGGGTGCGCGGGGATCTTCAACGCACCGTTCGCGCTCGAGGCGTATCTGCGCGTGTTCGACGAGGAGGGGGCGCTCGACAAGTTCGAGGGGTTCGCGTCGGAGCATGGCGCGCGGTTCTACGGATTGCCGCTGAACGAGGGGACGGTGACGTTGGTGCGGGGCGACGTCGAGGTGCCGGCGTCGATTGGCGCGGGGGAGACGGCAGTCGTACCGTTTCTCGCGGGGACCAATGTCGGGTGGCGGTTCGAGGGGTAAAATTACCTCCGACCGCAGTATGCCCCGAACGCTCCGTCATGCTGGGTTCGACCCAGGATCCAGAGCTATGCATATCGACGTTTGTGGCTCTGGATCCTGACTTTCGTCAGGATGACGAGCAGCTGGTATCTACGGCTGCAGGCCCGCCTTCAGCCGATCGAGCCACAGCCGCGCTTCCTTCTGCTCGCCGACTGCGCTGGCGCTGACTGGGCCTCGCGCGGCGAAGAAGTCGCGGTGGAGCGCGAACGGCTCAAGCATCAGGCGGTCGCGCATGGAGTCGATGTCGCTGCCCATCTCGGTGAGCGCGTCGATCGTCGGGGCGATCGCGGCGCGGACGCGGCGGTCCGGGGTGCGGTCGAACAGGCCTAGCGAACCGGCGGCGGTCTTCTCGAGGGCTGCGATCAGCGTTTCGCGGTAGTCGGTTTCGAGGTCTTCGCGCTGGGCGTCTAGACGGGCGAGGCGGTCGGGTTTTGCCATGTGTTGGGGGTAGCGTGCCTGGTGGGGGCGTCAACTTTTGGGCTTGGCTTTGGCGTTGTTCCACGAGCGAAGTCGTTGTTTGGGCGCGCGCCGTGGGCAAAGCCCACGTCGTCGGACGGGGCCTTGCCCCGCCGGCCGGGCTTGTCGGAGTCAGCCGGGCGTGGCCGGCTGCCCGACTGCGCTTAAAACGGCAACCACCTCGATTTATGTGTGATATTCATATACCCAACGTTCACCCCCGCGCGCCAGCCGACGCCGAGGCGGATCGGAATCAGGACGACGTTGCCACGGCGCAGATAGGTCGCGGCGAAACCTCCGACGAGGTACAGGCGACCTTCTACTGCTGGGAAGCGTTTGTAGAGTTCTTCGGTGTCGTACAGGTTGTAGACCAACACGAAGACCTTGTTCGCGTCGCCGCCGACGTCGAAGCCGACCGATGGACCGGTCCAGTAGACCGGCTGCTGCCCCTCGACCTTGTGGCTCATGATCCCCGAACCGTAGCGCACGCCGAGGATGAACGCGCCCGACGCCTCGCGCCCGGCGATGTACGCGTTGGGCTGACCCTGGTCCTTGAGGATGTTCTCAAGGATACCGCCGAGACCTGCGGCGCCCTTGCCGAACACGCCTTCGCCTGCCGCGAGCAGATCGTCGCGCTCATAGGTGTCGGCAGCCTGCATCGTCGCCTCGGCGCGCGTCTCCGGGGGGCGGGTGGTGGTCGTCGTGACGGGCGGGGCGGAGTCCTGGACCGGAGTCTCCGGATAGGCGGGGTCAGGCGCGGCCGGGCGCGACGGCTGCGTGGTCGCCTGCGGACGCGAGGGGGGCTGATAGGCGCGCGGCGCGAGATCGCCGTCGATCGCCTGGTTGGGATCGATCGTGCGGACCTGCGCGGACGCGGTGCCGCCGCAAACCGCTGCCGCTAGGGCACCCAGGCCAAGCCAGACGCTACGCATGTCGATCGATCCCCAAAATACCAGGGCAGTCAATGATGGCTGATTGACCATCCGAATGCCCGTCTCCGCCTAGGTTAACCAACGTCGGCCTTGCCGCGCAATGAACGAAGCGGGCGCGCGTGTCGAATTTGGGCGAATTCGGGGTGAATGACGAGAATGCGGGCAATCGGGCCGGGGCGTCGGGATGGACCCCCGATCGCCAAGACGGGGAATGCCGGAATTCGCGAGCCCGATCCATTACAGGCGTTGCCCCCCGCACCGACCCTCGCTATAGCCCCGCATCTGCTGCAGCCGGAGACGTGGGTGAGTGGCTGAAACCAGCGGTTTGCTAAACCGCCGTACCGGGTTTACTGGTACCGAGGGTTCGAATCCCTCCGTCTCCGCCAAATTGCAGGCACTTAATCTGCGACTCCCCTTATGCTCATTCCGGCTGTCGGCAAGCGGACGAGGTGTACGCATTTTAATCATCTGGACTTGCCGTCGTGTGCGGCAACGCGCTCAGTTGCGGTTCGGACATGGCCCCGCTTGCCCCTGAGGGGGGCACTTTGACCTCGTCATTGTGCCCATCTACTCAAGCCACCTGGAATTTCGGCGGCGGCAGGACCAGCCGCGTGTCGATGACGGCCTCGCCGCGAAAAAACCGTACAAGCAGGGGCCGTACATCGGGATGGGCCTCGAAGACATTGTGCCCGGCATGCTCGACGATCACCCGGGATTTATGTTGGAACTGGGCAGCCACCTCGTCCTGCTCGGCCAGTGGTGTGCGACCGTCCAGCGAACCGGCAATCAGCAGGGCGGGGTGATCGATGCGGATCGGCGCCCGGAAATCCTCGCCCAGGTCGACGCCCGGGACCGCGCCGAGCAATTGCGGCATCGGAAAGTTCAGTGTCTCGCCCAGCACGGCGGTCCGCGCCTCACGCCGTACCAGCGCTAGCCTGCGCGGCGAAATGCCGGACGCCAGATCCATTGCCTCGGGCATGCCACGCAGGCTCAGCAGATCCGCTACATCGCCCAGCAAGGGCGCCAGCACGGCAGTATTGCCGGCATCCAGTGCCAGATACAGGCTTGGCAGCATGGCGAGGGTTGAGGGATTGGCAATCAGCCCGCCTGCCAGCATCTGGACCCCGAAGCCGCCCATCATGATCTCGGCCGGTGCGCCCTTCAACATGACCTTCGTTAAGACCGGACGCGCCTCCATTCGGCCGTGCACGCGGCGCATCATGGCCAGCAGGTCCGGCACTGCCGCGCGGGCGGCGGGGTCAGCATTCAACAGCGCGTCCACCTGACGCAGATACGCATCGACCCGCGCCGGTCGCTTCACTGTCTGGTCCTGGCCCTCCAGGCTGGACAATGCCACGCGGTTCACTCTGTCACCGTGTCGTTTGAGTACGCTCAGCGCCAGGTGCGAGCCGTAGCTGGTGCCCCATAGATCGATCTTCTCCGCGCGCAGGTGACGGCGCAGATCGTCGATATCGTCGGCGCTCTGTTCGGTATTGTAGCCAGCCATGGCCACGCCTGCCGTCGTCCAGTCTGACCATGCGGCCTGAAGTTCCGAGCGGTAATAGGATGTTAGTCCGGCCTCGGTGAATATCGGCGGTGGGCGGGTCGCGGCCGGCCGCTCCGGGATGGAACTGGACATCCCCGTGCCGCGCTGATCGAAGGCGATGACGTCGGCGACCGCCCGAAGCGCCATGAAGATTGGGAAGCGCGGTCCGGTCGCTGCGCCTGACCCCTCGCCACCGGGGCCCCCCGCCAGATAGACGATCGGTGGGCCCGGACGTGCTGCCGTCGATGCGAAACGGATATAGCCCAACCGGATCTTTCGCGAACTGGGATCGCGGCGATCCTCCGGCACGTCGAAGAAGCCCCGTTCGGCATCGGTCTCCTCGCCGCGCCGATCCTTAAAGCGGAAGGGACCAGCCTGCGACGGAGATGCCGTCTGTGCTGAGGCCCGGGCGAGCGCCAGGGTGGGAAGGGCAAGGGCGGCGGCGGTGAGCACGGCGCGGCGATTGAGCGATATGTGGTTCATACCTCTTGCTGCACCGTTCCCGGCGGCCGCCGCCATCCCGGTTCGGTCAGTGGCGTCCGCTCATCGGCGAATGGCGGTGCATCTCGGCGAGCGGCGGATTAGAGAGGCGGGATGTGGCGAATCCTCCTCACCATGCTTTTGATGAGCTTGGCCACTGCGGGCCGGGCGCAGGATATGCCGTGGCAAACCTGTCACGGTACGGTCGGTCCGGCCGGCCCGGTGTTGAGCGATTGCCGCTCGGTCCAGGATTTCGTCGACCCTCAAGGCCGCGAGCTCTGGATCCGCTCCGTCATCGATGCGCCTGCCAGGTCACAGCCCCGCGCCCTGTATGTGGCAGGCGTGGCGTCGTCTGAGGCGTGGCTTAACGGCCAGCGCCTCGGCGCGAATGGCCGCCCCGGCGCGACGGCACAGGCCGAGGTGGCCGGGCGATACCAGGCGATCTTTCCGATCCGCGAGACCGCGTGGCGACCGGGCGGGAACATGCTGGTCCTGCATCTGTCGTCCTTCCATGGCGGCCTCCATTTCGACCGGCCGATGAGCGCCATGGGCGTCTGGTCCTATCCCTTTCGGCCACGCACCGTGCCTCTGGCCATCACCTTCATCGCGGCGGGCGCCCTGCTGGCGGGGGCTTTCGGCTTCGGCGTCATTCACGCCATGCGCCGCACCGGCTCCAGCTTGGCCCTGACTGCGATGGCCGCGGTCGCCGCGCTGCAGGCCATCGTCGAGAGTCTGCGGACGCTGTTCGACTATTCCTATCCGTTGCACGCCTTGCGGATGAGCGCCATCTGGGTGCTGGCTGCCGCCTTCGCGATCCTGCTGGTGGCCTATGTCGCGACTCGATTCCTGCACAGAGCGCGCGGCCTGATGATCGGGCTCGCGCTGGGCGGGGTCGGCGCCACGGCCCTGCTTCCCGGTTTCGATATGAAAACGGTCTCGGCGTTGATCCTGGGGGCGGTGCTTGCCGCAGTGCCGGCTGCCGCGGGCGTGCGCCAGCGCGTCCGCGGCGCGCGGCCGGTTCTGGCCTGGCTGGCGCTGTTCCTGGCGCTGGCGCTTGGATTTCCCGCATGGCTGGCCGATCTTTCCTACTTCCTGCTCGCCGCCGGCCTGGTGCTGCCGTTGCTGGCGGTCGAGGTGGTGCGGCTGGGCCGCGACGACCGCGACCGGGAGGCCGCCCTGACCCGTGCCGCCACCCGCCCCGATCGGTTGACCGTGGCTTCCGCGCGTGGCGTCGAGTTGGTACCGATCGCGGAGATCCTGGCCGTGGTTGGGGCCGACGATTATGTCGAACTGCGGCTGGTCGGCGGTCGCAGCCTGCTGCACGCCGCTCGTCTCGACGGCTTGGCGACCCAGTTGCCAGCGAACTTCCTGCGAATCCACCGGTCGGTGATCGCCAATTTGGCCAAAGTGCAGCGGCTCGAGCGGGACGGCGACCGCTGGCGACTGCACCTTAGCGAGGGTGCACCGGTACCCGTCAGCCGCTCGAGACAACCTGCTGTACGCGAAGCCCTGGATGTTACCCGTTCGTAGCGTAGAGGGCGTACTTCTCGTGCCGTGAAAGGACCCAATGGGATCAATCGTCACGGGACAACGGACAACCCGGCATCAGAGATCGGGCTCGCCTCAACAAGCTCCTTGAGCGGTCGCTCGGTCGTCGGTTCCGAGCCCCGCGGCTAGGCGGGACCCACTTTGGATCCGACATGAACAAAAGTCTGAAGCCGGGACGCCGAAACGCCTCGTGACTGGCTGCGATTGGGTCGTCGCGCTGCCAGCATCGTCGCCGGCGCGAGAGGCTTACTGGAGCGACATAAGCTGACGTGTCGGGCGTGTCTGATCGTGCCTGACCGGCTGGAATTAGGCCGCAAGCAGGCTGATGGTAGCGCGGTTGCGGCCGTCGCGCTTGGATTGATACAGTGCCATGTCTGCCGCTTGAATGAGTGTGGAGCCGTCGCGGTCCATGGCGTCGGACCAGGTCGCGATGCCGAATGACATGCTGGTCGAGCCCAGCGTGCGGTTGCCGTGGCGGACGTTCAACTCGGCGATCGCCTGACGTACGATCTCGACGCGCCCGGCAAGCGCCTCCGCCGTCGTACCCGGCGCGATGATCGTGAACTCCTCGCCGCCGAAGCGGCAGACAACGTCGCCGTCGCGGAATCGGCTGCGCATTTCTGCGGCTACCGTCTGCAGCACGGCGTCGCCAGCATCGTGGCCGAACTCGTCGTTGAACCGCTTGAAATGATCGATGTCGCACATGACGAGGCTCAGCGGACCGCTAGCACGGGCTGCGCGGGCGATCTCCAGCTTCAACGCCTCTTCCATGTAGCGACGGTTGAACAGGCCGGTCAGTGGATCGCGGATCGTCTGCTCGCGCAGCGATCGCTGCAGGCGGTGGTTCACCAGCGCAGACGCGATGTTCTCGGTCAGCACGCTCATCCGGAAGCGGTTCTCGGCTTCGATCCGCCCTTGCAGATAGAGCACGCCGATGACCTCGCCACCCGCCAGCAACGGTTCGCAGTGATAGACCTCGTCCTCGGCTACGTGACCGCAGACGATTTCGCGGCTGGGATCTTCGACGGAGTGGCTCTGGCCGCGGCGTAGCGCCCAGCATCGTTCGGGCGCAAAGCCGTCGATCGCCACGGTGATGCCACCCCAGTTCGCGACAGGCACCAGGCAGTTGCGCGAATTATTGTGCGCATACAGCGCGCCCGGGATGGCCGGGAGCACCTGCGGCACGAATACCCGGATAATCTGTGCCAGCTCGTCGTCGGTACGCGCGGCCTGCATGCGATGCGCCATGCCGCCGAGCAGTTCGATCACGTCGCCACGTTCCCGAAGCGTCCTGGTATTCCGCTCCAGTTCCGTATTGACGATCTGCAACTGGCGCTCGCTTGCACCCTGGTCGGCGACGGCGCCCTCCAGTCTGTCGGCCATCGCATTGTAGCCCGTGGCGAGACGGGTAAATTCGCGTGAGCCCATCGCGATGTCGATGCGCGCCTCCTGCTCGCCACTTCCCAGCGCGGTCATGGCGCGCATCATGGTATCCAGCGGGCGGCGGATCGCCCGTACCAACAATGCAAAGCTGCCGACGACGAGAAGCGCGACGGCGATCGCACCGAGGATGGCGAGCCTTTTGCCGCTGCGCAGGCGTTGCACCGCGGCATCCTGCCGCATGGTCTGCAGCGCGCGTTCCTCATCGAGGAAGCCATTGGCCCGCACGCTGATCGCATCCATCAATTCCCGCCCCCGGCCACTCGCGATGATCGCGACCGCCCCGGAAAAATCACCGCGACGGGCACGATCGAGCGGCTGCAACAGGAAGGCGGAGCGCTCCTTCATCAGCGACGCGATCTCCTGCGCGCGTGCGTGCTGAAGCTGGTTGTCGTCGGTCTGCTCAACCACTTTCGCGATGGTCTGGGCGGCGCTGTCGACACGTTCGGCGAAAGACCGGGCATAGGCCGGATTGCGGGTGATGACGAAGCCGCGCTGGCCGGACTCGGCTTCGCGCAGGTCGCCCAGTGCAGCCTCAGTTGTCTCGATGATCCCGGCGGAATGCGCGGCCCAGTGGACGCTCTGGCTGGCCTGATACGACGCGTCGGCGAGCAGCCCCGCCAAGGACCCCAGCGCCAGCAGGACGATGAGCCCGATCGCGGCGATACGTGCGGTTAGCGAGACGAACATCGCAGCATGCTTAACGGCAAGGACTTAGCGTTTGGTTACTCGGCATTATGCGTCGCACCGGTCTTGCTTAGTCGGGATCGTCGGTGATCTCGTGAGGCATAGCGCGGGGTTTCGGACGCGCGAGGCCAACACGAGCCTCGGAAACCTTGTGCCATGGAGATGAGTTGTTCGCGGACTAGCTGCGAGACGTTTATGCGCCTGATTGCGATCGAAGAACATATCCTGCCGCTGAACGTCCGGGAGGCCTGGGCGTCCGCACCACCGCCGTACGACCCCGTATCTGCCATCGCAGACGGGGGCGAAACCGGCGATCGCCTAGCCGATCTCGGCGAAGGTCGTCTTGCGCTGATGGACGAGCAGGGCGTCGACGTACAGGTGCTGTCCCTCACCACGCCAGGGCTTCACAACCTCGAGCCCGGACCGGCCGTAGAGACGGCTCGCCGCGTCAACGATCTGATCGCGGAGACGTGCGCCCGTCATCCCAGTCGCTTCCAAGGTTTTGCGGCCTTGCCCACTTCCGATCCAGAAGCCGCGCCCCGCGAGCTAGAGCGTGCCGTTCGCGATCTTGGTCTGAAAGGCGCATTGCTGTGCGGGCGCACACGCGACCGACATCTCGATCATCCCGCCCTCAGACCCATGCCGACCAAGGCAGCGGAGCTTGGCGTCCCCCTGTTTATTCATCCCCAGACCCCGTCGCCGGCGGTGCGCGAGGCCACCTACTCGGGGATTGGTGAGCGGGCGGACCTCGCTCTCGCTGCCTTCGGCCTAGGCTGGCATTATGAGGCAGGACTGGAATGGGTGCGGCTCGCAGCGGCTGGGATTTTCGACGAGCTTCCCGGCCTTCAGATCATCCTCGGTCACTGGGGCGAGGTGGTACTGTTCTATCTCGAGCGCACTGCGGCCGTCCTTGGCCGCGCGCTCGAGCTCGACCGGCCACTCGGCGAGTACGCGCGCCGCAACCTATACGTGACGGGAAGCGGCATGTGGAGCGAGTCATACCTCAGTCGTTGCCTGGAGATCGTCGGGCCTGATCGCCTGCTCTTCTCGACCGACTTTCCCTACCAATATCGTCCTGGCGGCGAGCCGCGGCGGTTCATCGACACCGTCGACCTCGACGATGCGGCGCGCCGCGGGCTCGCTTTTGCAAACTGGGAGCGACTGACTGGGGCGGCAAGCACCTAAGTCCGACAGCATTTCCGTTTGTTCGAACACGCACGGCGCCGGCAAGCCAAGCCGAATGAGCGACGGGTTTGAAAACGTTGCAAGAGCGACGCGAGTGACCGCTTCTAGGTCTCGTCAGTCGCGAAGTTCCAAGCAGCCTAAGCCTCGTTCGAGGAGTCGAACGTCCATTTGGCAGCAAGCATCGCCAGCAGAAGATCGGCGTAGCTCCACCCTTTGGCGCGGGCGGCGATCGCCGAGAGGCAATCTTGATCCTCGCGCCCCGGGCGGCCCGGCCCCGTCATGTTGGGTTTCATGTTGAGGTCGAACAATTTGAAACGACCATCGCGGTCGGCCCGGCAATCGATCCGGATCGCGGTGCGGGCGTCGACCAGCCCGGCCGCCGACACGCAGCTGTCGATCATCGCCACGATCGCCGGATCGCGCCGCTGCTCGGGGCCGATTGCGATGCTGTTGGCGGTAACCGGAACGTCGCCGTTATACGGTGCTACACCGCCGCGCTGATCGAAGCGGTATACTGGCGGCAACGCCCAGTGCGTCGATGCCCGCGAACCGTCCGGGCGCGGGGATGCAGGCGGCATGATGGTGACGGTCATCTCGTCGCCCCCAAGAAACTCTTCCACCATCAGCATGTCGCCGAAGGTGGCGGCCTCGATCAGCGCCGTCGCGGCATCGCGCAGGGCGGCGAGGCTTTCCACCAGCGTCACGCCCTGGCTGCCACGGCCGCGCACCGGCTTGACGATCATCGGAAAGGACATGCCGCGGAAAGCACACGCATCCTCGACATCGACCAGCGCACAGACGTTTGCCTTACCCGTGCCGGACAGCAAAAACGATTGCGCGACCGGCAGACCAGCCTGGGCAAGGCGGTGGTTGGTCTCGAACTTGTCGTCGAACGCCTGCATTGCCGCAGGAAGCTGCCCGACGATGTCGAAGTCGGCCATCGCCGTCTCGAGCGGATGTCCTTCGAACAGGACCGTGTTCGCCCACAGGACCGATGCGCCCGCAGCGCCTGCGCTACGGAGACCCTCGACCGTGTCCGGGAATACCCAATCGAGTGCCTTCGAAGGGTTTGGCAAGGAGGTCGGCGTGACCACATTCACGCCTGCCGTCCGCAATGCGAAAGCGATGTCGGCGCCGCCATCTGAATATCCGCCAGGCTTTGCGTCCTTGCGCAAGCCGTCGATCAACGGTGGCGGAAGCGCTTGGTAAAGAATGGCGACCGGCGCTGTTTTCATGCATGATCTCCTGCGCGTCGCGCACTAGCCCGGAGCGGCACGGCAGGGCAAATCGCTGAATTTGCTTCGGTGGTGCGCGAGGCCATCGACTTCGGCAGCGAACGTCCGCTTTCCTCCCATTCCAGCCATTCCGCTTCCGCCCAATTGTGATCGTCGACAGTGGTCGGGCATTTCCCGATTGCGGACATTCATGTCGTCCTACATCGTGTCACAATGACATGGATCGCCGAGATGATCGTCCAAGGCTTCTGGGAAGGTGCGGTCGAAGTTGCCTACCATAAATGGGGATGGGTTGGCGGTGCGGCGGCTCTGTTGGGACCTTTCGTAGTTGGTGGAGTGGCATTGTGGATCATCTTCGGATGACCGCCTACGCCCATAATCGGTCGTCCGCGTGCCAATGTAGGTTGCCCGATAGCCGCCGTTCATTCAGTCTCTGCGCATGCCCACCGACGCCGACCGTGATGAACTTGAACTCCGCGTCAGCGACGTCGCATACGAAGTTGCGGACTTTGCGTGGGCTGATCTGGGGGAACGCGTTCCGATCGGCACGACTTACACGCGGCCGCAGAATGAGGGGCCGTATATGTCGGTCACATGGGATGCGGATTGGAAGGAGCGGGTGGGTGGCCCCATCCTCATCAAAATCCAAGGCTTTCTAGACCCAAAGCACGAGGTGCCGACTTGGTGGACTGGGGAGATCATCCGCAAACGGGGCTTTCTCGATACGCTCTTGCGGCGACCCCACCGCGCATCAATCAAACCGCCTAATAGCATAGGCACAGGGGATTGCAGCCGGTGCGGGCATGCGATCGGCTACCACCATGCTGGCACGGAAGAGCAGATGCTTTGCATGGTCAATAACTGTGATTGTTCTGGATACGACGAAGGAGCGATGCCTCGAAGTTGGGGGGCAAGCGGCCGCCATCGGCCGGAACTGTCCTAAAGCCGCCTGTCCGCTTTCCTCTCCATTCCAGCCATTCCGCTCACTCGCTTACTAGCGGACATCCCGCCAGACCTGCATGGTGAGCCATGGACAAATTCGAGAGCCTAGACGGAGATGATAACTGGGATGACGATTTCGCCAACGACTTGGTCGGATGCACGCTTCTGGTCGGTCTGACGTTTGTCGATCACGAAGACAAAATGCTACGGCGACAACAGATTTTTGGAACCGTATTATCAGTCGACAGGCTTGCTGGCATCGTGATCCGTCAAGCCAATGATGAGGAATTTGTGATCGCCCCGATGCTTGACGCTATCGAGGCGGCGAGCCCCGGCATCTACCAGATGGCTGATGAGGATGCATCTGTGGAAGACCCGCACTTCACGGCATTGCTTACAGTTCGATCGCCGCTTCGTAGCTAAGTGTAATTGTCCACTTTCAGCCACGGTCGGGTATTCGGATCAGCGATCAATCCGACAACTGCCAACGCATTCGGACATGTATCATTGCGCGTGCTTGCTCTAAATTGGCCATGGGTTCAGGTTTGGAGAATGACCAACTTCCCAATGCAACCTAACGCGTGTCAAAAGCGTGTACTTTCTCGACTTTGCGCTTTCGAACATCGCGCGATACCGTCCGCTCCCATGGTTTCGCAATATCCTACGTCAGACCTAAAGGCGGAGAGGCAAATCAATATTTAATTGTGGAGTGGCCGCTGGGAAGCGGTGAAGGCGCGAATGGCCGGCCCTGTCACGTTACCCCGCCGGCCGGGAGCCGTGCGCAGGTCATATGGTCCTGGTCGGCATTGCTAAGGATACGATCCAGCGCGGTCGTCAATGGGTTGGCGCACCAAGGACACGGCGAACTGCGCGCGAGACCGTAGCAAGAGTTGCTGGATTATAGCCGTTGATGCCGGTGCCTTCGGGCAGCGGAAAGACCAGAGTCTATATTTCATGTCTCAGGTCGGTGGCGGATAAGCCGTGGTTTTCCGGAACCTTGCCCAGATCACCACGGCCTATCCGCACGCCAACGTTACTTAGGTCGCCTGATTGGACGACACAGGCTTGGCCGTCACGTCGAAACGATCGGCGTTCATGACCTTGACCCACGCCTTGACGAAGTCGCGAACGAACTTCTGTTCGTGGCCGTTCTCGGCATAGACCTCGGCCGTCGCGCGCAACTGCGAGTTCGAGCCGAAGATCAGGTCGGTGCGGGTCGCCTGCCACTTCTTCTCGCGACCACCACGATCGTAGCCGATGAACTTCTCGTCGCTCGACGTGTCGACCAGATCCCAGAACGTGTCGTTGTCGAGCAGGTTGACGAAGAAGTCGTTCGTCAGCTGACCCGGACGCGTGGTGAGTACGCCCTCGGGCGCATCGCCGAAGTTCGCGCCGAGCACGCGCAGGCCACCGACCAGCACGGTCATCTCCGGCGCGGACAGGCCGAGCAGCGAAGCCTTGTCGAGCAGCAGCTCCTCGGTCTTCACCGGGTGACGCGTCTTCAGGTAGTTGCGGAAGCCATCGGCCTGCGGCTCCATCCACACGAAGCTCTCGACATCGGTCCACTCCTGCGTCGCATCGCCGCGTCCACCGAGGAACGGCACCGACACGTCGTGACCGGCATCGCGCGCCGCCTTCTCGACCGCTGCCGAACCGGCCAGCACGATCGCGTCGGCCAGCGACATGTCGCCGCGCAGTTCGTTGAGCTTGGCCAGGACCTTGCTCAGCTGCTCGGGCTCGTTGACCGGCCAGTCCTTCTGCGGTGCGAGCGCGATGCGCGCACCGTTCGCACCACCGCGGTGGTCCGACCGGCGATAGCTCGATGCCGACGCCCAGGCGGTCTTGACCAGCTGGCCGATCGTCAGCCCGCTCGACAACACGGCGTCCTTGAACGCAGCGGCGTCGGCGGCCGACGGCGCGGTGCCCTCGGGAACCGGATCCTGCCAGATCAGCGTCTCTTCCGGAACCTCAGGCCCGAGGTAACGAACGCGCGGGCCCATGTCGCGGTGCGTCAGCTTGAACCAGGCGCGTGCGAACGCGTCGTCGAGTGCGGACTGATCGTCACGGAAGCGCAGCGCGATCTCGCGGAACTCGGGGTCCATCTTCAGCGCCATGTCGGCGGTGGTCATCATCGTCGGCACGCGCTTGTTGGGGTCGCGTGCGTCGGGTGCCATGTCCTCGTGCTCGGGGTTGACCGGCTGCCACTGCTTCGCGCCGGCCGGGCTCTCGGTCAGCTCATACTCGTACTTGAACAGCAGGCGCAGGTAATCACCGGTCCACTTGGTCGGGTTGTTCGACCATGCGCCCTCGACGCCCGAGGTCGTGATGTGGCCCTGGCCAATCTCCTCGCTGTCGGTCAGCCAGCCGAGACCCTGCATATGCACGGATTCCGAAGACGGCGCCTTGAAGTGCGGGGCTGGCTTGGCGCCGTGCGCCTTGCCGAACGCGTGGCCGCCCGCGGTCAGTGCAACGGTTTCCTCGGAGTTCATCGCCATCCGCTGGAAGGTCGCCTTCATATCGCGCGCCGACAGGAGGGGGTTCGGGTCACCGCCCGGACCTTCCGGATTGACGTAGATGAGCCCCATCTGGATCGCGGCGAGCGGGCCTTCGAGCTCGGGCAGGTCCTCGCTGATACGCGTCTGCGCACCCTCGTTGACCCAAAGCTCCTCGGCGCCCCAGAACGTGTCGCCCTCGGAGGCGAAGACGTCCTTGCGGCCGCCGGCGAAACCGAAGATCGGTCCGCCCATGCTCTCGATCGCGACGTTGCCGGCGAGGATGAACAGGTCGGCCCAGCTGATGTTCTTGCCGTACTTCTGCTTCAGCGGCCACAACAGGCGGCGTGCCTTGTCGAGGTTGCCATTGTCCGGCCACGAGTTGAGCGGCTCGAAGCGCTGCTGACCCGACGACGATCCACCACGGCCGTCGGTCACGCGGTAGGTACCGGCGGCGTGCCACGCCATGCGGATCATGAACGGGCCGTAGTGACCGTAATCAGCTGGCCACCAGGACTTGCTGTCGGTCATCAGCGCGGTCAGGTCCGCCTTGAGCGCAGCATAATCGAGCTGCTGGAACGACTCGGCATAGTCGAACTCTTCGCCCATCGGGTCGGGGGAGACGCCGTGCTGGTGCAGCATGTCGATCGGCAGCGCATCCGGCCACCAATCCTTGTTCGTACGGCCGAGCAGCGAGCGGGCCTTGACCTCGCCGCCGCCGTTGGGGCCCATGGGGCAACCGCTGCTCTTGGGCTGTTCGTAATCGGCCATCTTGGCGTCCTCTCTCGATGAGTATTCCGTGCTTGGGCGCAAGATGCAGGATTTGACGGACATTTGTCCAATCGATTATTCGGGAGAGATAGATCACATCAGTCGATCATGGGTAGAGCGAAAGTCGTCTAGGAGAAGACCCCCGCATCTCAACTCAACGTGCTGCGCGGCGTTGGGCAAGACGCCTGTACCAGGCCGTCCAAAGGGCGAGCGCGCCCATCGAGCCGTAGCCGACGAACGGGCTGACGAGCATGTAATCGTGGATGCTGAGCGCGAAGACGAGCATGCAGGCAAGCGCCGACGACGCGAGCAGGCCGACGCCCCAGACCAAAGTCATGGTCGTCATCACGCGACGGAAGCGAGGCGTGTCGCGCTTCGCCTCGAACGCGGCGACCTCGTCCGGCGATTTCCGGGCAAGGCCGGCGCGTGCGAGCTGATAGATCAGGGGGCGACCCATCGCGGCCGAGCCGAGGAACACCAGGCCGATCAACGCGGAGACGAGGTTCTCGCGCAGTTGCAGGAAGCGGACGGACCCGCCCCCGAGCATCGCGAGCAGCGACAGCGCGATGCCGGCCAGCACGAGGATCGACAGCGCATCGACGCGACGCCGACGAGCGAACTCGACGAGCGACCAGAGCAAGGGTGGCAGCGAGGACGCCATCAGCGCGACCATTTCGCCCGACTGCGGCGCCACGCGATCGTAGATCAGCAACGGTAGCCCGAAATTGATGCCGGCTTCGATGGCAAGCAGGCCGATGCGGCTGCCGGTCTGGCGGTTCATTACAGTGCTGTCCTTCATGGTCGTGACGATCGTGTTCATTGTGCGTCTCCCCCGTTGATCCAGTTGCCGTGAAAGCCCGGCGGAATGCGGTGCGGCAGGCGCACTGTGGCGACCGGAGCGCCCTCGAATTCGTGCGCATCGATGATGACCAGGTCGGTGGTATCGCTCGGTTCGTCGATGACGAAGCCGATCAGCCACCCCTCGTCTTCCTCTGCATTCTCGTGCGCGGGCACGAAGACGAATTCGCCGGGATGGCAGCCGGCACCGAAGTCGTGCACCTCCCGAGCGCCCTCGACGAGATCGTGTTTGTAGAGCCGGCTCGCGCTCTGGAACCGACGGTCCGATTGCGTGCCCAGGGTATACCCATAACGGTACGTCTGGCCGAACCGGCGTTCGTCGATGCGGGGAAACTCCTGCGGCGTGGCATCAATGGTGCCGATCGCGGTCGTGCCGGTCGCAGGGTCGAGCGTCCAGCGCTCCAGGCCGCGCGAGGACGCGTCCGGTCCCCCTAGCGCTCCGGCGAACATCGTCGGATAGGCGCACACGTCAAGGACCACCCGACCGTCGGGCAGGTCGAAGGCGTTGGCGACATGAAAGACATAGGCCGGATCGACGTCACACCAGATGATGGCATGCTGATCGCCGCCCCGTGGCATCAGGCCGACGCGGGCACGATGCGCAGGGTTCCAGGCATAGGGCAGCGGCTGGCCGGCGAGGTAAGTTGCCAGCGAAAACGTCACCGGAAGATCGAGGATGACGACGTAGCGCGTGGTGATCGCGCAATCGTGGATCATCGGGCCATGTTCGACCGCGATCGGCGCCTCGCGCACCACTCTGCCTGTGGAATCGAGGACAACATGGCGGATCTCGTTGGGGCGCCCACCCTCGTAGCAGATGCCGTGATGCTCGCCGGTTAGTGGGTCGCGGTGGGGATGCGCGGTGAAAGAACCGACGAGCGATCCGCCGAAATCGTCGTAGCGCTGTTCGTCGAGCGTCTCGGACAGTTCGACGGGGTAGCTGCCCCCTTCCACGACCGCGAAGACGCGGCCGCCAAGATCGACGACGTTGGTGTTCACCGTATCGCTGTGACCATGGCGCGGCCCCGGTGCCGGCGTGGTGCAGCGCGCTGCGGCGTTGCTGCGCGAATCGATCCAGCGATTGCGATACCACAATGCCTTGCCATCGTGGATCGCCAAGCCGTGCACCATGCCGTCACCCGTGAACCAGTGGTACGATGCGGGATCGGCGGCGACCGGGTTCGGCCCGGTCCGTAGATAGCGACCACGTAGCGCCTCTGGGATGATGCCGCGGACCTCCAGCTCGGTGAGGGTCAGCTCCTTCTCCATTGGCTGGTGAATGCCCGATAGGAAGGGGTGCGCGGTCGGTTGCCCTTCCGCAGTGCCATCATCGTCTATCCGCGTCAGAACGCTAGCCATGCCCGCCTCCAATGTTTACACCGTGATCATAGGCGACGAGGTAACAGTGTCAACATGGAAAAACGATATCATCATGGCGATCTGCGCGCGGCGCTGATCGAGGTCGGGCTGCGGTTGCTGGCGGAACGTGACGTGGAAGGCGTGTCGCTGCGCGAGATGGCACGCGAGGTCGGGGTCAGCGCGACCTCGGTCTACCGGCATTTTCCCGACAAGGCGGCGCTGATGCGTGCGCTTGCCCTGGAGGGGTTGGATCGGCTCGCCATCGCCCAGCGAGATGCGGCGAGCGGCAAGGACGGCGCTGCTGCGTTTGCGGCAACCGGCCGGGCGTATGTGCGGTTCGCGCTCGCCAACCCGGCAATCTTCCGATTGATATTCACGTCGTCAGCGCAGTTGCAGGCGACAGGAGAAATAGAGGCATTGCGGATGTTGCGTGCCAATGCCGCGGCAGCGTCGCCGACTGGCGTCGGTTCGGATCAAGTGGAGACCGGCGCGCTCCGATCCTGGTCGCTCGTTCATGGTCTCGCCATGCTGATGCTCGATGGGCAACTACCCGCCGAAGACCACCTTATCGATACGCTTGTCCAAGGATGACAAGAGCATCCGATATTCTCTTATCGAGACGGCGGCCGTCGGTGGGCAAGGCCGTTATATCCCACAGCGCGTTCTTACCGAGATGAACGAGCGGCCGAAGTCGGGATGCAGGAAGTAGGCCGCGAGCGTCCGCTCATGGAGCGTACCAGATGAGGTTAGGCGGCCAGAGTTCGTGTCGTTGAAAGCACGGGCCGCGGAAAAAGACGCCAAGCTCGACGTCGCGCGGCCCGGGGCAGTACATCGCAATCCACTAAAGCTAGTTACCACGTCGGAACTCGCTGGGCGTGGCGCCAAACCGCTCGTGAAATAATTTGGTCAGGTGCGAGTGACTGGAGAAGCCGGAGGCATGAGCGATCTCCGTGATCGAACTGCGACTAGACACCAGTTGGTCGCGGGCATGTTCGAGGCGCCTCTCCCTCAGGTAGCGATGCGGAGTGCTACCGGTCGCGGCGCGGAACATTCGCAGGAAATGCGCGCGGCTATAGCCGCTTTCCTGGGCCAGCACCTCGAGCGAAAGGTCGTCCGACAGGTCCGACGTCATCAGATCAACGACCCGCCGTAGCCGTACCGTGGACAGGGCATGCGCGGCGCCCTCCGCCGGGCCGAGCGGCCGCATCTGGGCATTCGTCACGAACCGGCTTGTGATGGCGAGTGCCAGTGACTCGCCATATAGTCGTCCGGAACCACCGTCGATGTCTGCTTCCGCCATCAGCATCCTGACCAAAGTCACCAATGCGGCGTCCTCGCTGAGCAGGTGCGGGTGCAAGGGCTCTCGGCTCGGGCGGTCTTGTTCTGCCATCACTGTGGCGACCTGTGCTGGGTCAATCAGGCACGCGACAACCTGGAACGGCGAATGGAAACGGACCGGCGCAAGATCACCCGCAAGGCCAAGCGATACCGTGCCCGGAGCCTTGACCGTCCGCGCGGCTTGGCGCCCGTTATACGATTGCTCGGTGACGACCGGCACATTCTCCCACGACAGAATGTGGTGAAAGTTAAGTACCGCGCTACCACGTTCGAGCGCCGGAACGTGACGCCGCTCGACCAGCACACCTGCGCGCGTGATCGACAAGGTTTCTTGTCCGCCAAATGTCGCGGCGGTTAGCATCGTATCTACCGGGGTTTTGGCGATCGACTCCGTCAGGACACAGTTCCTTGCGTGAGCGTTACCTGCCGGCTTGACGCAAAGCCTCTTATACTACGCATCGCCGCCATGCGGGCACGAATAGTGATACCGATGAGGTTGGCGAGCGCCAAAACCAATATTCGGCAGACGTAACGAATAGCATTTTCGTGACAGCTCGCCCCGCAGCTGAAAGCCGCAGCGCGCGCATCCTGCTTTAAAGCTGACATCGACGCCGTGACATAGCGGGCAGGACTGACCTAGTTCCCAGAGGACTATAATTTTGACCTTCAAGTTTTCGCTTGATGGCCTGTGCATAAATTGCGTCGCAACGCCAAACATAATCAAATGTCGGTGCATCCGGAACGAGGATTACGCCAGAAGATCGTGAGCGGTCTGCGAAGCGTTCCACGGATTATCCGTATGCAGACATTTTGGATCTTAGAAAGATACTTCGATGAGCGCGGTAAAAAAGAGACTTCGGTATTCACGAATAGGCATCATATCATCTAAAATATTGCAGTATGTAACAGGAGTACGTCTGCTTATCGCCCCTGCGCGGTCAGTAGCTGGGTCGAGTAAGCGTCTTGGATAATTACAGCCTCGCCGGCTTTGGCCTGCTACCACAGTGGCAAGCCTTGGTCGCTGCTCGCTCGGCTGCTCGCGTCCACAATTGTGCGGAGCGACCAACCTTTACTGCGGTACCGGTGGCGGACGAACCGCTGACCTCTTCCCCTTCACCTGCTTCTGGCTCACACCATGAAGGATAAAAACGAGAGCACCGCAGCGTTTGCAATGCGGGCGAGCGCCAACCAGGCCGAACGTCGCGCGAACCTGCTCGGCGAATACGACTTCATCGTCTGCGGCGCAGGATCCTCGGGATCGGTCGTCGCACGCCGTCTGGCGGAAGACCTCGATATGTCCGTCCTGCTGATCGAGGCTGGCGGAGACGATAACGCAGCGAGTGTATCCGATCCATCGCTCTGGCCGACCAATCTCGGCAGCGAACGCGATTGGGGCTTCGTCGCGGAGCCGAGTTCCCATCTGGCCGGACGGTCGATGCCGCTGTCGATGGGCAAGGGCCTGGGTGGCGGGTCGTCGGTCAACGCCATGATCTGGGCGCGGGGGCACGCGAACGACTGGGACTATTTCGCGGACGAAGCGAACGATCCGGCGTGGAACTATCCGGCCGTCCTCGACATCTATCGCCGCATCGAGGACTGGAGTGGCAATCCCGACCGGCAGCGACGCGGCCGAGGCGGGCTGTTCCCGGTCGAACCCGCTCAGAACGCGCATCCGATTGCGAGTGCCATGCTCAAGGGTGCGGCTGCGGCCGGAATCCCGACGTTCGACGATCATAACGGCGCCATGATGGAAGACGCGGGTGGCGCTGCGCTCAGCAACCTCGCGGTTCGCGACGGTCGCCGATCCTCGGTGTTTCAGCGCTACGTCGCGCCGGTCATGGCGCAGGCCAATCTCACGGTGCTGACGCATGCGACCGTCACCCGCGTCATCGTCGAGCGGGGCAAGGCTACGGGCGTCGAGGTCACGCTCGGGAATGAGCATCTGCGGCTGCGTGCACGGCGCGAGACGATCCTTTCGCTTGGAGCGATCCACACGCCCAAGGTCCTCATGCAGTCCGGCATCGGCGATGCCGCCATGTTGCGGCAGCACGGGATCGCGGTCGTCGAACATCTTCCCGGCGTCGGCAGCAACTTCCAGGACCATGTGATGGTGGCGGGCTGCGTCTGGGAAAGTCCCGTTCCGATCGTGCCGCGCAATAATCTGGGTGAGGCGACGTTCTTCTGGAAAAGCGATGATCGGCTCGACACGCCGGATATCCAGGCGTTCCTGATCGAGGTTCCGATCGTGGCGCCCGATGCGCTCGAGCAATACGGAACGCCGCCTGCTGCTGCATGGGCGCTGCTCCCCGGTCTGGTTCGCCCGAAAAGCAGGGGCAGCGTCCGGCTGACCGGTCCCGACCCAAGCGATCCCGTGGCGATCGATGCCAATGTGCTCTCGCACCCCGACGATCTGACGGCACTCATCCGCAGCGTCGAGCTATGTCGCGAGATCGGCAACGGGGCGGCTCTCAGCGCTTTCGCAAAGCGCGAGATCATGCCGGGCAATCTCACCGGCGAGGCGTTGCGCGCGTTCGTCCGCAACACGGCGTCGAGCGTGTGGCACCAATCCGGAACCGCCAAAATGGGGACGGATGGCATGTCCGTCGTGGACTCCGAACTCCGCGTCTACGGCGTCGAGAACCTCCGGATCGCCGACGCCTCGATCATGCCACGGGTGACGACCGGCAACACCATGGCACCCTGCGTCGTGATCGGTGAACGGCTCGCCAGCTTGCTGACAGAGGGACGGCGCTCTGCTGCTGCTTCACGGGCAATGCGTCGGGAAAGCGACGAGTCACTCGAAGTCACTCGCTGATCGGCAGGCAGGGGCACCGATCGGCAGGATCTGGTGCCCCGCCCTTACGCAACAGATCGGCTCAAATCGCTGCGATCGAGGCCGGCGCCGCCGTCCCTGGGCAATTCTGCGTGCCCGATGTGCCGACGCAAAAAACTCTACTGGAAACGAGACGTTCAATGTTCGCCGAAAACATCATTGCGTTCGTCGTCACAGCGACGGCGCTGACCATGGCGCCGGGCCTCGACACCGCGATGGTCCTTCGATCTGCGCTCGCTAACGGCGGTCGGCATGGGGCCTTGACGGCCGTCGGCGTCGCGGCAGGCTGCCTGTGCTGGGGTAGCGCGGCGGTGCTGGGTTTGTCGGCATTGTTGCAGGCCTGGCCTCTGGCATTCCTGGCGCTGAAATGGGGCGGTGCCGCGTATCTGGCGTGGCTCGGCGCGCAACTCCTGCTCCATCCGCGCGAGGCGATCGTCCCCGGCCATGTCGCGACGTCTCCTTCGCCAAGATACGGAGCATCCATCATGCGGGGATTCGGCACGAACATCCTGAACCCCAAAGTCGGTTTGTTCTACGTATCCTTCCTCCCGCAATTCGTTCCTCGGACGGAAATCGGCAGCAACTATGCCTTCTGGCTTGCATGCAGTGCCGCTGGCATCGCTCTTGTCTGGTTCACGCTTCTGGCAACTATCACCGCCGCCATCAGACCTTGGCTCAAAAGCGCACGGGTAGCGAAGGCGCTCGATCGCATGACCGGAGGTGTCTTTCTGATCCTCGGGTTCAAGCTCACCCAGATAGCGAATGCCTGATCCTCGGCTCAAACAACAATAGAGACGCGATATGCACGATACTGACCGCCGAACATTCGTCGCGGGGTTTCTGGCCACTGCTGCCATTCCAGCATCGGCGCGCGCTACGACCTTATCATATCCGGACGCCAAATCTTGGCACATGGAAACCAGACCGGAGCGGGAAGGCATGGCGCCTGGACCCAATGGCCCCGTCTATTACCGGGTCTATGGCAAGGCGGGTGGCACGCCGCTGATTGTCTTGCACGGCGGCCCGGCAGCCGGCGAAATCTATATGAGACCCTATGCGGGTCTGGCGGTCGACCGGCAGGTCGTCCTCTACGATCAGACCGGTTGTGGGCGTTCGGCGAAACCTGGCAATCTCGCGGGCTATACCCCGGACGCCTATGTTTCCGAACTCGAAGCATTGCGCGATCATCTGGGGTTCGAGCAGGTTTCCCTCCTCGGCCATAGTTGGGGCGGCTTTCTTGGTGCTCTGTACGCTACGGCGTACCCGGACCGTCTCGCCTCACTCGTGCTGGCAGGAACGGCCACATCGATGAACGACTTTTCGCAGGCGGCAGCCCGCTGGCTGAACGCGTTCGGACCGTCGGCACGGACGACGATAGCGCGGCAGGAACTGCCCCCCGCTGAGCCCAATCCCGCCTATGAGGCCGCGTACGAGGAACTGACCGAAGCATATTATCGGCGTCATTTGCTGCGCCTGGATCCGTGGCCGGCGTTCTTCATGGAGGTTGGCGCGGCGCTCGCGATCAATCCGGTCTACGCCTATCTCAACGGGCCATCCGAGTTTCAGCTGACCGGCAAACTCGCGACGCTGGATATCAGCAGCGACCTCAAACGTATCGCGGTCCCGACGTTGGTTACCTGCGGGGAGTTCGACGAAGCGCCCCCATGGGTGGCTACGAAGATCGTGCGCCTGATCGCCAACGCCACGCTCGCCGTATTTCCCCGCGCGTCTCACATGGTGCATATCGAGCAACCCGTACTCGTAATGGCCACGACCTCCCGGTTTCTGCGCTCCTCGGACCGTGCGTCGGCGCAGGCTGCACGATGATGCCCTGCGTCGTGGTGGCCCGTGCATGGCCGACAACCCGCCGCCCCTCCTTAGCCCCGCCCCCTTTTACGTTCGGCCCCCTCACGCACTCACTCGCTTGCAGCGTTCGGCGCTGGCCGCCCGCAGTGACGCACGAAAGCCGAAAGCCGCATGAGACGGCCGGATGCCGTCTCGCTTGCCGCTCCATCGCCCTGACATATCGGAACTTTTCTTGCCCACGTTGAAAATCGCGCCCGTGACGTCGAAGAACGATCGAAAGCTCTTCGTCGATCTGCCGTTTCGCCTCTACCGCGACGATCCGTTCTGGGTGCCTCCGCTCAAGAGCGAAGCGCTCGGCCTCATCACGCCGGCCAAGAACGGATGGTTCAGCCATGCCGAAGCGCAGCTGTTCCTGGCCTATGAGGACGATCGCGTCGTCGGGCGGATCTCGGCGCACATCGATATGCTGGCGCTGACGATGCCCGCCGGGCGCGGCTTCGGGCCGGGTGTCGGTCAATGGGGGCTGATGGATGCCGAACGCGAAAACATATTCGTCGCCCTTCTCGCGCACGCGGAGAACTGGTTGCGCATCGGAACTCAAGCGCGAAATTGCAGGTGTTTCGCAAAAGATGCTGATCCAGCAATTGCGATCGCTCGAGGACGAACAGATAATATTGCGAACCGTCTATCCTGTGGTTCCACCCAAGGTCGAATATACGCTGACCGACCTAGGGCGAGCGCTCGAACCGGTGCTGGTGGCATTGCTATCCTGGGCAAACGCGAGAAAAGAGATTGTACCGGCTTAATGGCACAAAGCTCGATGCTTTCCGGAAAGGGTTATAGCGGGCTGCGAGGTGAGCTATCGCCATTTGCCTCTCGATAAGCGGGACTGGCTGTCCACTCGTGGATCACGAGGAACACGAAGCGAGCTGGCATTGTCGCGCTGAAGGTTCGGGTATTCGTTAATAACATTGACGACAGTCCGCTGATCGAGGTCAAACGTGACGGCGATCGGCTCGCATTCGCCGCGCCGCCGCTGATCCGCAGCGGAACGCCGACCGAGGCGGAAATCGCGGACGTGGCCAAACTGCTGCGGATCGACCGCGTTGCGATCGTCGACGCACAGTGGAGTGGGTCGACAACGGTCCAGGCTGGATCGCGGTGATGCGTGCCTCCGCCGCCGAGGTGCTCGCGGTCGATCATGCGCGGCATCACTCCCGCCGCATCGATATCGGCATCGTCGGTCCGCACCCGGCCGGCAGCGACGCCGCATTCGAGATCCGTGCGGTCTTCAGCGACGCGCACGGCGCGCTGATCGAGGACCCGGTCTGCGGCAGCCTCAACGCCTCGATCGGCCAATGGCTGTTCGCCAGCGGCCGGGCGACCGACCGCTACGTCGCCGCGCAGGGTTCGTGCATCGGCCGCGACGGACGGATCGACGTCTCGCAGGACCAACGGGCGCAGGTATGGGTAGCAGGGCGGACGATCACGCTGTTCGACGGACAGTGTCGAGGCTGAAATTCCAGCGGGAACGACCCCGTCGGCAATCACGACCGTGCTCCCGCCGATCAAAGCCGGCGGGGGCGCGACCGGGATCTGGCGCTTAACTTCCGCGCGCCGCGCCGTATCCACCACAGATAGAGGCCGGCGATACCGATCGCGAGGAATGCCAAGCCGAGGATGAGGACGACGATTTTGCCGGCGATCCCGAACGCTTCGCCCGAGTGCAGCGGACGCAGCCAGTAGAAGATGCGGCTGGAGACGTCGCCGCGTTCGTCGTTGATCCCGGTGATCGTCCCGGTGCAGGCGTTGACGGTCACCGTTGCGGAGCCGACGTAGCGGATGCGGTCGTCGGGCCGGCTAAGGCGAACCTGCCACGCGCAGGCAGCTGGGTCTTCCGGGGGAAACAGATAGGTCCCCGTGGTGCCGGGCACCTGGCTTGCGAGACGCGCTATGTCGGTTGGACTTAGCCGCTCGTGCGTAATGATCGGCTCGGCTTTCGCCGGCAGCGCGGTGCGCAGCGTCTGTTCGTTGCGCGGGCGCATATCGCTCGGGAGCAGGCCGACGATCCACGACGGACGGATCATGTACGTCCCCGAGATTCCCCAAAGCAGGCACATCACGGCCAGCATGGCCCCCAGCACACGGTGCAGGTCGAAGGTCAGCCGCGGCAGCGTTGCGTTCTTCTTGATCGCAAGCGCCTTGCGCCATTTGCCGGGCTTCGGCCACCACAGCACCAGCCCGGAAACGGTCGAGAGCACGAGGACGAGCCCGCTGACCGCGATCAGCAGATCCCCGACCAGCGGGACGGCGAGCCGCTTGTGCAGCGTCCAGATGAACTTGAGCACCGCCCCGACCGGGCGCTGATGGTCGCGATCGACGCTGCCCGAACTCGGGTGGACGAAGAGTTCGCGGGTGGCGTGGTCCTGGCCGGCGATCAGGACGCGGTAGGCATGATCGGCATTTGACGCGGGCAGTCCGACCAGCGCCAGATCGCCGCCGCCATTGGCCGCGCGGGCCAGGGCGACCGCGCGATCGACCCCCACGCCGACTGGTGCCCCGACCGCTGCGTAGGGCGCGTCGAACGCGTCCGAAATCTCGTGCTGGAACACCAGGATGCACCCGGTCACGGCTTCGAACACGAACAGAAATCCGAAGCTCAGGCCGATCCATTTGTGGATCTTGAGCCATATCAGACGGCCTCGCGCCGGACCCGCCACGCGGTTAAAACTCGATCTTGCCGGTGAGCATCACCGTCCGCGGCTCGCCGACGCCGATCCGGTAGACGCCGTTCGCATAGGGATAGTAGTTTTTATCCAGCAGGTTGCGGGCGTTCAGCTGGATACGGTAGATCATCCCGTTGGCCAGCCGCGCCCGGTAGCGCAGCACTGCGTCGACCGTCGCGTAGCCGGGGAGGAATGCGGCGTTGGCGGTATCGACGGCGATGCGGCTGGAGGCGGTGACGCCCGAGCCTGCCGCCAGTCCCTTGAGCGCGCCCGACCTGATCTCGTACGTGCCGAAGATCGATCCCTTGTTGGTGGGGACGTTGACGAAGCGGTTGCCGCCGAGCGTCGGATCGTCGCGTACCTTGGCATCGAGATAAGTATAGCTGGCGATGAGGTTGAACGCCGGCGTTACCTGACCCGAGACCGTCAGCTCGCCGCCCTGTGCGCGCACGCTGCCCACGGTCGAGGTAACGTCGTCGGACGTGGTCAGCACGTTGGTCTTGTCGATCCGGAACAAAGCGGCGGTCGTCAGCAGCTTGCCGCCGAAGAACTCGGCCTTTGCGCCGGCTTCCCAGCCTTCGCCCTTTTCGGGTGCGAACGGTCCCGAGGCGGGGACCGGTCCGGCGGCGGGCACCGATGCGTTCGGATGATAGGATGTGCTGTAGCTGCCATAGACGCTGACGCGATCGGTGAGCCGGTAGAGCAGCGACGCGCTCGGCAGGAACACGCCCTTGCTGGAATCGTCGCTGACCTCGCCCTGCGCCGCGCCGAACTGCATGATGTGCGACCAGCGCAGTCCGGCCGCCGCGGTCAGTCGGCCGAGCGTGACGCTGTCCTGCGCGAAGACGCCCCATTCGCGACTGCGGTTGATGAAGAACGGGCCGTCGCTCGGTTGCGCGACGGCATCGCTCTCGGAAAGCTGGCCGTAGACGGGATTGTAGATGTTGAAGCCGCCGCGGATGTCGGACATGTCCTGCCCCGCCTGCCGCCGGTTCTGGTAGCGATAGTCCGCGCCGAACAGCAGTTCATGCTTGAGCTGGCCGGTGGCGAACGTCGCGACGCCGGTCTCCTGGAGATAGGTGTTCTCTTGGCGGCCATGACGATTGGCGAGCACGAACCGCGTCAGGTCGCCCTGCGCGTTCAGCCGCGACGCATTCACCTGCACGTCGGACGTCAGATAGTTCATGTACGCCGCGCGGGTCCGCAGCGTGAGCCAGTCGGTCGCCGCGTAATCGAGATTGCCGCGGACGAAATGGCTAACGCTGTGATAGCGCGAGAAATCCTCCGAAAAGCTGCGCTTTGCCGGGACCGCGACGGGCTTGCCGTTCTGCAGGATCGTGCCGCGATCCATCGGCGCGGTGCTGTCGTTATACTCGTAGGCGAGCACCAGCTGCACCTTGTCGTCGCGCCAGCCCAGCGACGGCGCGATCAGCAGGTTACGCATGTCGTGGCCGACATTGCGCCAATAGTCCTGCTTCTCGCCGGCGACCACAAGACGGTAGGCGGTTTCGCCCCCGGCAAGCTGGCCGATCGGGCCAGACAGATCGCCGACCGCACGGTATTGGCCGTAGCTGCCGATGTTACCCTCGAACGCCCGATACGCGGTATAGAGCGGCTGCTTGCGGACGATGTTGATGACGCCGCCGGGCTCGGTGCGGCCATAGAGCATCGCTGAGGGGCCGGAGAGTAGTTCGACCCGGTCGGTGTTCGCCTGGAAGCCACGCGCCATCGCTCCGCGCACGCCGTCGATCAGGATGCCCGGGTTGGTCGAGGCAACCGACGAATAGACGCGGAAGCCGCGGATGTTGAAGCTGTCTTGCGTGCCCCCGAAGCTGTTATCCTGGCTCACGCCCGGCAACGTCTTGATCGCCTGTTCGAGATTGACGACGCCGCGGTCCTGCAAGACCTGCTGGCTGGCCATGCTGATCGAGCGGGGTGTGTTCAGGACATTGGCTGCAACGCCGGATGCTACGTAGGAATCCGTCGGCCGATACCCGTCCGCGGACCGGCTGGCCTGGACGATGATCTCGGCGCCGGTGGTGTCGCCCGTCGGAACATTGGCCTGCTCGATCGCCTGCGCCAGGGCTGGAAGTGGCACCAGTATCGCAAGCGTCAGTCCCCCCAATGCGGCGTTGCGCGAAAACCGGCGCGTCCTGTGAAGCCTCATGCTTGCGTACCCCTTTTGATGGGGCGGCAATTAAGCTAATGCGAATGAGTTGCATATATTGTTTCGGATAAGTAACGGTGACCAGCGTAGAGGTCCGGCCTGTGCTACGGAGTTCGCCCGGTCCCCCTTTTACCAACGGACGAGATATGAAGCTCGGGTTTGCGTTTCTGGCCGTCATTTCGGCGGCATGGGCTGGTCCCGCCTTTGCCGACATGACGGCGCATTATGTCGGTTCCGACGACAACAGAATGATGACGATCGAGATCGCCACGGAGGGCGATTACCGGGTGACGATCGGCGATGCTTCCCATTATTTCCTGACGAAGGCGGGGCGAGACTATCTCGTAGAGACCAATGCTGCCGGGCCGACGGTCATGCGGCAGGAGGACATCGCCACCGCGATGATCGAACAGGTGAAGCCCAATGTGCGACCGTCACCGCACAAGAGCGAGATGGATATCCGTCTCGTCGCACGCGGCCCGGTCAGCATCCGGGGGCGCAAGGGTCTAGCCTATGGCCTGATCCTTGACGGCAAAAGCGGGGCGGAGGACGAGCCCTATCTGGTCGTCAGCGACGATCCGACCCTCGCGCCGCTGGCCGCGGTGATGCACAGGCAGTTCGCCGCGTCGATCGGGACAATGCACGGCATTTTCGGCGCCGAAAGCCCGTGGGCCTTCATGGAGGGTATGCTGGACAAGGGCGCGCCGCTCGTCTTCCTCGGGATGACACTCGACACGATCGACCACGCGCGCATACCGGCGTCGCGCTTCGTGTTGCCGGCCTCGCCGATCTCGCTCGACGCGGTCAGGCGCGATTTCGCCACGGCCCCATAGACGACGACGAACGTGCATCACATGCATCGATCCGACGGTTACTCCGGTGTCAGGCGGGAGGTCATGAAGTCGATGAACGCCCGCAACCGCGCCGTCACCTGGCGACTGGCTGGCCATAATATGCTGAACTGATCGAACTCGTGGACATGCTGTTCGAGCAACGACAGGAGGCGACCGTCGAGGATTTCCTGCCGTATCGAGAACGGCGGCAGGCAGGCGATGCCGTGTCCAGCGATCGCCAGGTGAATCAGCGGATCGACGACGTTGGCGCTCATCGTTTCCGGCACGACCGACGCACCCCCGCGAGGGGCCAAGGGCGCAGCTTGCCCGTACTGGGTGAGCGTTGTCGCAGACAGCGGTGGGTTGCCAGATCCTGCGGTGACGCCGGGCTGCCATGCTCGGCGAGATAGCTGGGGGCTGCCGCGAGGAGCAGCCGGAAGCGCCCGGCGGTGCGGCTCATCAGCCGGCTGTCGGTGGGGTGTCCCGTCCGCACTACGGCGTCGAAGCCTTCATCGACCACGTCGACCAGCCGGTCGCTGAAGTCCAGGTCGAGCTGTACCTCGGGATATGCGGCCATGAAGTCGGCCAATACCGGCGCAAGGAACATCGCAACCAGCGGCAGGCTGACGCGGAGCCTGCCCCGCGGTGTAGGATGAGTCTGGCCCAATTCTGCGCGTGCCGCTTCCATCTCGGCCAGGATGCGGCGGCATCGCTCGAGGAACATGCGCCCCTCCTCGGTCAGCGCCATCTTGCGGGTATTCCGGTGGAACAGGCGCGTTTGCAATTGCTCCTCCAGCCGCACGACCGCCTTGCCGACGGCAGATGCGGTCAGTCCCAATTGGCGGCCAGCGGCTACGAAGCTGCCGGTCTCAGCGGCCTGGGCGAATACGGTAAGCGCGGCGAACTGATCCATCGAGCTGATATACCGGAACGATGTTCCGCAGTCACTGGAACAGCGGACTGTTTTTCGCCGTCGCAGACAGGCCTAACTCCGGTTCTCCAGACACGATCGGGAGCGCGACATGGCCGCCACGTTTACACCCTCACCCTTGCCGACGACGTTCGTCGTCAATGTCATCCACGCCCATGCCGGCAAACAGGACGAGGCGTTTCGTATCATCCAAGACGTCGTGCACTATGTCGCCGAGCGGAAGCCGGGATTTCTCTGGAGCAGCCTTTCCAAGAGCACCGATGGCCTGACCGTCGTGAACGTCGAGGCGATTTCCGACTCCGGCAATGTCGAGCTGTTTTTCTCGGACCCCGTCTTCGTCGAGAAGTTCGAGCAGCTGAACGCCGCATCGAGCAGTGAATTTCACACCTACACCGTTGGCGACCTCGTGCTGCCGCCGGTCGCTGTATGACACCCGCATCCGATCGACTGCCGCTGTCAGGGCTGCTTGCCTTGGCCGCGGCGGGGTTCGTCACCATCCTGACGGAGGCGCTTCCTGCCGGCCTGCTGCCGCAGATCGGACGCAGCTTCGGCGTGAGCGAGGCACTCGCCGGACAGTGGGTCAGTGTTTTTGCGCTAGGGTCGCTGCTCGCCGCGATACCGCTGACGGCCGCGACCCGACAGTGGCGGCGACGCCCGCTGCTGATCGGTGCGATAGCCGGGTTCGCCGTCGCCAACCTGCTGACGGCGATGACGGACAGCTTCGTCGTGTCGCTCATCGCACGCTTCGTCGGCGGGGTGTCGGCGGGTTTGCTGTGGGCGTTGCTGGCTGGGTATGCCCTCCGCATGGCGCCCGATCGCATGGCCGGACGCGCCATGGCGGTGGCAATGGCCGGCACGCCGTTGGCATTGTGCATCGGAATCCCCGCCGGAACGATGCTCGGCAATCTGGCGGGGTGGCGGACGGCGTTCGTGCTGCTGAGCGCGATTGCCGTAATGCTGGCATGCTGGATGACGCTGCGACTGCCGGATTTTCCGGGCGAGGACGCGGTGGACCGGCCCTCGCTGGGGCGCGTCTTCGTGCTACCCAGCGTGCGTCCGGTGTTGCTCCTGACGCTTGCCTTCGTCCTCGCGCACAACATTCTCTACACATACATCGCACCACTGCTGGCACGCGCCAGCATGCCTGCGCAGATCGACCGCGTATTGCTCGCCTTTGGTGTGGCCGGGCTGGTGAGCATCGTGCTGACTGGCATGCTGGTCGACCGCCATCTCCGCCTGCTGACCGGCATCGGTATCGCGCTGTTCGCCAGCGCCGCGATGCTGCTGGCCGCGCCCGTGGGAGCCATCGGCGTCTACGCGGCGGCTGTGGCCTGGGGGCTGGGCTTCGGTGGCGCGGCGACCGTGTTGCAGACCGCCTCTGCACATGCAGCGGGCGCGTCGGCGGATATCGCGCAGGCCATGATCGTCACCGCCTGGAACCTGGCGATCGCTGGTGGTGCGGTTGCCGGCGGGTATCTGCTCGACGGGTTTGGCGCGGGTGCGTTGCCATGGGCAGCGCTGCTGCTGCTGGCCGTTGCCGGGATAACCGCGCTAAAGTCGCTCAAGGTTGTGGCCATAACGATCTAGGCGATGCAATGCCCACCGAGTTCGATTTTTTTGATTACCATCCTTCTCGGGCAACCCGGCCTGCGTCGGGTGAACAAATTCCCGCAACATCAACCTTTGCTTCGCCCGTGAATGAACAGCCAAAGTCGAGAAGCAGAAAACAGCTTGCGAATGTCCGGGTGTGAGCCGAGCCCGATGACTCCATCGTTGACGTCCTGCTGGTACCTAAGACCGAAGCGAGCCACTGGCACCGGTTCCAGCAGTGGAGACCGGTGGTGTTCGACAGGTGACGGCGGATCCAGGTCGGCATCTTTGGTCGCCTCAATATTAACCGAAAGCGACTGAGACTACGGCTCGACGCTCCTGCCGTACTCTGTCACGAGCAGCAGCTATTCGTCATAATCGCGTGACGGCATTCTCGCTGGCAATAAATAAGGCTGCGCTTTTGGCGAGAACGGGGCGACTTTTCGAACTGTTACAGATCCTTCGGGGTAAGACGCGGCCTGTCACCGCCTTGGCGCTTTCCCGGGAAATGGGCGTATCGGAACGCACCATTTATCGAGACCTTGCCGAGCTCACTGCGCAAGGTGCGCCGATCTATGGGGAAGCTGGCGTCGGATACGTCCTGCGGTCGGGCATGTTTCTCCCGCCGCTTATGCTCACTAAACAAGAAACCGAGGCGGTGGTGCTCGGCCTCAAATACGTCGATCAGTTCGGCGACGAGATATTGAAGGCGGCGGCACGCGACGCGGCGGCCAAGATCGCGTCCGTGCTGTCGCCAGCGGCGTACGAAACGCTCCGAGAGCCCATGTCCTTGCCAGGCCCGGTCGGTCCGGGATTTCCCGACGACCTCGTCGATTATGCACTGCTACGCTCAAGCATCGATACGCAGCGGAAGTTGAGCATCGCCTATAGCGATGCAAACGGCACTCCTAGCGAGCGGATCGTCTGGCCGATCGCGCTCGGATTTATGCAGGAGGCGCGCGTGATCGTCGCATGGTGCGAGACACGGGAGGCCTTTCGTACGTTTCGAACCGATCGCATCGTCACCGCCGATATGTTGCCGCAGCGCTACCCGGAACGCCGCAACGCGCTGTTGCGCCGGTGGCGAAGCCAGATCTACGACGACGCAACCCGCCAGTTCATCACGGGCGCGCTCCACGCCATCACTCCTGACACAAACTGACAGGGGCTACGACTAACCCGGAATCAGCCGATAACCCTTCCGGAGTGACCGATATGATCGACCACGTGATCCTGACCGTATCCGATTTCGGACGCTCCGTGCCGTTCTACGAGGACGTCCTGAAGCCACTAGGACTTACCGACGTGACCGATTTCCCTGGTCAGGACGGCCATCCGCACCTCAAAGGTTTCGGGACCAACGGGGCGTGGTTCCTCTGGCTGAAGGAAGGCCAGGCCGAACCGAATGCCGTGCATGTCGGCTTGGTGGCGGCGAGCCAGAAGAAAGTCCGTGAATTTCACGACGCTGCCGTCGCAGCCGGTGCGAGCGTCAAGACCGCGCCAGGCCCGCAGCTCCAGTACTTCCCCGACTATTTCGCGACCTGGATTCTTGATCCCGACGGTCACGATATCGAGGTCGTGAACAAGACCGGTCGAGCCGACTAGAACCTATTGTTGCCAGCCAATCCAAGGCAGAAATTGGGAAGGTGAAAGGCGTGAATGTAGTCTTAAAAATGTTCCGGCAACGTGGCGGGCCGTCAGCAGATGATCTATGGTCTTGCCCCGCGGGCAGTTACGTCGGCCTGGGCATTTCCGGCCGTGTCATAGCGAAGGCGGTTTTCGTCGATCAACTCAAGATGTTTTCCAGCCCAGGTCCCTAACGAGCGAAGTGGCTCGGACAGCGAGTAACCGAGTTCCGTCAGCGCGTATTCGACCTGTGGAGGGACCGTGGGATGCACCGTCCGACTGACCATGCCGTCGCGATCGAGCGCCTTCAGCGTCCGGGTCAGCATCTGCTGCGAGATCCCGCCGATCGTGCGCTTGATGTCGTTGAAGCGCCGCGGGCGCTCCACGAGCACCATGACGATCATCACGGTCCATTTATCGCCGACCAGGGAAAGCACGCTGCTCATTCTGCGGCAGTTGGCGCTGACGCCGGGCTTGGCAGGCATATCCATATGACCTAGTCCTAAAAATATGCGTCCTTGGCGCATCGCTTTAGGTCACATACCTGGTCCTGGTCACAAATCTAGACCGGAGACAATCAATGAAGCTTCTTCATCTCGATTCCAGCATCATGGGTGAGGGGTCGGCGAGCCGCGCCATATCGGCGGCCGTGGTCGAGCGTCTCCGAGAAACCTATCCGATGCTTGAGGTTAACTATCGCGACCTCACGGCCGAGCCGATTCCGCATATGACGCTCGACGCCTTTCTGGCGCTGGACAGCGGCGAGGACGTGCAGCAGTTCCTCGACGCCGATATCGTGGTGATCGGTGCGGGATTCTACAATTTCTCTATTCCGAGCCAGCTGAAAGCCTGGGTCGATCGCATCGCCGTGAAGGGCAAGACCTTTACCTATGGCGAGAACGGTCCGGTCGGCCTGGCCGTCGGCAAACGCGTGATCGTCGCGCTCGCCCGTGGCAACGTCTATGGCGAGGGATCGCCCTATGCGTCGTACGAGCATGCGGAAACGCTGCTGCGCTCAATCTTCAGTTTCGTCGGCGCGGACGTCGAAGTCATCGTCGCCGAAGGGCTCGGGCGTGGGGATGAGGCGCGTCGTACGGCGATCGATGGCGCACTCGTACAAGCCCGCCGGATGTCGCCATCCTTCGCGGACGCTGCGAGCGTCTGACGCGGACGGCCTCGCTCACGATCCGGCGCGTCTACCCGTGATCGAGGTCGATTTTCAGCCAGTTTGGATATTGAGCTCGCAATCCATGTCTGGTGGCGTTCGGTAGCCGAAGGAGCGTCCGCAGTCGGAAAACCAAAACTGTGGACGAACGTCGGCTTCGGCTTCGGGTCGAGAGGGCACGGAGCAGTCGACCAACTCGCGCCGTTCCGATCGAGCCTGTCGAGCGTCGTGGCACGCGATCAAGCGTCATCGAAGTAACGGCTCACTTCACATGGCTTGTTGAACAGGTCTGCCAGCTCACGGCCGAGCGGCACCATGCCGTCGGGATCGCCGTGCTGGGCGACGATCAATGTCTTGTACGCCACGCCCTTGCAGGAGGTGCGGCAACGCACCAGCAGCGTCGAGCCGCCGCCGCCCTTGGCGGGCAGCATCCGCAGGACCTCAAAGCCGAGCACGTCGTTTGCCGGCAGGACGAACAGCTGGTTGGTGCAGAGGATCAGCGCTTCGCAACCGGGCGGGCAGCCGACGCTGTGGAGCACGTTCGACAGATACCCCGCTGGATCGCGTGCATACTCGACCTCCGTATCGTTAGGCGCCCAGGCAATCAGCCGTTCCGCGGTCAGCGCCAAAACGGATCGCGTGTCGGCAATCGGACGAAAGGCTTCAACCCAGGCTTTTTCTTCTGCACTCAGGGGCAGCCGGAAGCCGGTCAGGAGCGTCACGTGACAGGCAGTCACAAGCCTGGGTTCGCGCGCATATGCATCGTTGCGGCGGCCCGGGGACTGCAAGGCCGGGGGCCAACACACCAGCTGAAGCGAGGCCGAACCCGCCTGCCACCGGCAAACCAGCGTGTCGTACCCCTGCTCGATGGGCGCCGGACCCAACCGCGCGGCGAAGAATTCCGCGGTGCGTTCGATGTTCGTTGCGGCATCGTCGGCGAACCACGTCAGGCCGGTAAAGCGCACCACCGGCATGTCGGGCGCGTAGCGTTCGAACACCGCGGCCTGCCACGGCTGAAGGAATCCCGGTGGCGGCACGGCGCCAGCGAAGAACAGCGCAGGATTGCGGTAGAACGGGTCCTCCGTAATGCCGATCCTAGCCTCCAGATCACGGCGGCGCTCCAGCCATGGCAGGCCAGTATCGCCGAGCAATTGGTGGATCGGGTTCGTACCGTCGAAGGCGAGGTACAGCGGCACCGGAGCCGGGCCAGACGAATTGCCGGCCGCCGTCAGCTTGACGGCAAGGGATCGGCGCAGGCGGGAGAACCAGTTCACGCCCCAGACGTGCCGGTGGGCCCCGAGGCTTGTACCGTCTTGCCGACGAACGCAGCGACGTTGATGTTATGCGCGCGTTCAACCTCGGCAACGGTCTCGGCGAGTTCGGCCCGGGAGGCGTGCAGCACCCGGTCGACCAGCTGGCGGAAGTCACGTTGCGTGACGTCCTCATGACCGCGCAGCATCGAATGTTGCAGCACCGTGTGCGCAATGACGCCCAGTATCGCGCGACGGTACGGATCGGTGAGCAGTGTTTGCAGATCGCGCTCGGCAATCTCGAATTCGAACATCATGCTGACAAAGCCGGAGTCGACCGGAATCGAGTAGATCAGGCGTCCGGCTTCGTCATCGACACAGGGTTCGTACCCGTCGCCCATCCGCCGAACCGCTGGCGGGAACGATCGTTCATAGCTTTGCAGCATGTCCACGATGTCGTCCGATGGCGCACCGAACGCGTCCACCAGCGCGCGCAAGACGCCAATGCTACGCCGTTGCTCGGCGACATAGTCCGTCCAACCGGGCTTGCCGCGCCCACCCGGGAAGCCGCCGCGCCCTTCGGCAATGCCGGCTCCGTTCAACCAGGAGCGCACCGCTTCGAACAACTCGGTAGCGGTAGCGGGCGGTACGCCGCGTCCGGCCCGGCGGCGCACCTCGTCCCGCGCGAAAGGGGGCAAGGCGCTTAGCAACGCTTCGAACCGAGCGTGTCGGTCGCCGCCGCTGAGTATGTCACGCCGTACGCTCATTATCGGCCTTTAATAGCTTACGAGACTGCGAGTTTGCAATTTGCCGCGCGGCCGAGACGCAACGACCAAAAGGCCGCGAGATCGGCTGGGACTGGGACTGGGGCTGGGGTTGGAGTTCGCCGTTCGACTTGGCGCTGGAGTTGCTATCCAAGCACCGCCTGTCTCGTCAGTAGAGAGGCTGGGCGACAAGTGCCGCTTCACGCGTGCAGATCGCGGCGTCCGGCTTCGTCGTGCCGCCGTCCTGTCTAAGCGCCGCGATTTCCTGTCTGGCCGCGGCGAGATCGGCGGAGAAGGCCGGGTCGCTTTGCATCGCGGTCAGCGTCGACGAGGCGGACAGGCGTCCCGCGTCGACGGCGCTGGCATTGTGGACGCCGCACACGATCCGGCTTTCGCCGTAGGCCCGGCCGCGCGCGAGCAGGGCGGTCGCACGATCCGGGGCTATTTGCGCCAGCAACGTCGCCATGGTCCAGCCCGCGGTCGTATGGCCCGACGGATAATCGTAGCTGTCCGCAACCTCGGCCGCGGGCTGGCAGATTGGCCCCTTGTCGATCAGGAAGGGGCGCTGGCGCTTGTAGAATGTCTTGGCGATGCCGGTCTGGCGTGCCGTGTCGAACATCGCGCGCCGAAGCAGCGCGGCGGTCCGCGGCGCGTTTTCGGGCGTCAGCGCGACCCCCATCGCGCAACTGAAGTCGTGGAACAGGTCGGCGGGCGCGGACTTCACATCGCTGGTCGCCATCGCCCAGCGCGGACTGCCCTGCAAGGCCCGCGTCGCCTTGAAGATCGCGCGGTCGGCGAGTCCGCGAGGGTCGGTCGACTTCGGGGCGGGCGGCAGGACGGCCAGCACGTCGAACGCACCCGGCTTGAGATATCCTGCCGGCCCAAGCGCCTGCTGGGCGCCGGCGACGGCGCCAAGGCTGGCCAGCATGGCGGCGATGATAAGCGGCAAACGCGTCATGGGGTCTGAGTCCTGATGGTTTGGATCATGGGAAGAATGAGGAGGCGCCGGCCGATCGCACGACTATGATGGGCTGCGACGATGTCAGCCACGTTGCATCGCGCTTGCCCACAACGCTGCGGTTTCTTCCGGTGGCGGGCAGTCGAGCACCAGTAGCAACCGCTCCTCGCCGGTGCCCGCGATCGGCGGCGAACGGTGGATGATCGCCTGTTCGCCGGCGAGGATGCGGCCCTTGAACAGGCCAACATCGCCAGGGGCGAGCGATTGTGGCGTCTCGACCGCCGGTGCATCGGCGCTTTCGACCGATCGTTCGATCCACTGCGTTCCCGATCCGCGATAGGTACAGATCATGCGGATGGAGACGTAGTCGACGTGCCAGCGCTTGCAGGCGTCGCCGGTCACTCGCTCCAGCCGGATGACGACGTGCGACAGGTCCATGATCGTGGCGAAGGCCGCAGCGAGCGCGGTGATGTCCGCGGCGATCTCCGCATGCCAGGCAGCCGGAGGCTGCTGCGCGAACGCAGCGGTCAGCGACCCGTGCGCGTGATCGACTGCGGTCGTCATCTGGATGGTGCCGAAGCCGGCCAGCGAACCAACCGGCAGCGCGGACGGCCGCTCCCAGATCACGAGATTGATCGCGGGGTCGAGGATCACCGCGAGAGCATCGAGGGTACGCAGGCGATGAACATGCGAGCGGGGCGGGGCGAGCATTGACGTGTCGTTCATCAGGCCATCTCCCGCACACCCCAGATCGGGAACGGATCGGGCAGATCTTCCCACAACCGGGGCGTGAACGCGGCGGCGGGCACGAGGCACGCATCGAGGCGCCGTCGGATCTCGGCCTCGTCCATGTCGATGCCGATGAAGACCAGTTCCTGCCGTCGGTCGCCCCAGATCGGCGACCATTTCGCCGCCACCATCCGGTCCCACGCTTCGCCGCCGGGGCGCTTCGTTTCCGGTACGCACGCCCACCAGCGGCCCAGCGCCTCCGTCACGGACTGCGCTCCAGCCTGCGCGAGTTCGCCGCACCAGTCGGGGCGAGTCGCGAGCCAGAAATGCCCCTTCGCCCGAACCACGCCCGGCCAGCCGCCTCTCGCAAATGCGTGGAACTTCACTGGGTCGAACGGTGCGCGAGCCCGGTAGACGAAGCTTTCGACGCCGTATTCCTCGCTTTCGGGACGGTGATCGGCATGGCCGTATAGTTCCTTGGCCCAGAGCGGATGCAGTTCCGCCTTCGCATCGTCGAACAGCCCGGTCTCGATCACCGTATCAAGCGGCACGCGTCCGTGCTGCGCCTCGACGATGCGGGCATCGGTGTTGAGCGATGCGACCAGCTTGCGCACGGTGGCCAACTGCGCGGCGTCTACCAGATCGGCCTTGGCGATGACGATGACGTCGGCGAACTCGATCTGCTCGACCAGCAAGCCGACCAGGCTGCGGCGATCGTCGTGGCCGAGCGCCTCGCCGCGGTCGGTGAGAAAGTCGGTGCTCGCATAGTCGCGAAGCAGATTGGCGGCGTCGACCACCGTCACCATCGTGTCCAGACGCGCGACATCCGACAGGCTTTCGCCCTGCTCGTCTTCGAACGAAAAGGTCGCGGCGACCGGCAAAGGCTCCGAGATGCCGGTACTCTCTATCACCAGGCAGTCGAACCGTCCGGCGTCGGCGAGCGCGCGGACCTCGACGAGCAGATCCTCGCGCAATGTGCAGCAGATGCAGCCGTTGGTCATCTCGACCAGCGTGTCCTCGCCGCGCGACAGAGCAGTGTCGCCATTGCGCACCAGGTCCGCATCGATGTTCACCTCGGACATGTCATTGACGATCACCGCCACCCGCCGGCCCTCCCGGTTGGCAAGGATGTGATTGAGGAGCGTCGTCTTGCCGGCACCCAGAAATCCGGAGAGCACCGTTACCGGTAACAGCGGCCTTGCAGCTTTGATCATGAACCGACCTTGCATCGTATGAGACAATGTATCATTACATTGAAAGGTCGGGCGATGACAAGATGAGATATATGCGGACGTGCGGAATGGATTGGCTCGATCGGGCTGCGATGACAGGATCCGCGGTATGCATGGTGCATTGTCTCGTGCTGCCGGTGCTTCTGGCCGCGCTACCCACGGTGTCCGCGTTCGTTGCGATTCCCGAAAGCTTCCACGTCTGGGTGCTGCTGTTTGCGGTACCGGTAGCGGTTATCGCGCTGCTCGGCGGGCATGCGCGTCACGCTGCCTTATGGCCATTAGGTCTCGGTATCGGGGGACTGAGCCTGATGGCGCTCGGTGCCTTCGCAGTACCGGAAGGCGGCCTCGAAACTGCGGTGACCGTGGCGGGCGGGATTCTGGTGGCGGTCGCGCATATCGCCAATTTTCGGCTACGCCACACATGCTCCCCCCAGCTGAGATCTTGCCCCCGAAACTGACGGCAAGGCAGCGGGTATGTGGCTGGAACTGAAGCGCGAACGACCTCCTGCTTCTCTCTTATCGAGCATCGTCGAACGTCGGTCGATCAGCAATGTAATCCTTTACATCGCTGATCGACCGACATACGCAATGATCAAACGTGGCGCAAAGACGCTGCTGAAGGAGAGGCGAGCATGGTCACATGCAGATGCGGCTACCACACGCACCCGACCGGCGATTCGAGGCAATCGACCGCGTTCGGCATGTTGCGGGCAGGGGGCACGCGGGGCGACCAGCCGAAGACGATGCCCGACCGGCGCAAGTCTGCGAACCGCGATCCAGGCGAGTTTAAATCGATGCAAGTTTCAGGGGGAATGGCATGAAATTGCTGATCGTCGTCGCGGCCGCGCTCGCCGCTCAGGGGCAGGGCGGCCCGCGACCCGAGGATACGGAAGTGTGGGCGCCCGAGCCGCCGGTGGTGACGCCCGGCGCGTATGTGTCAACACCGCCACCGTCCGATGCGGTGGTGCTGTTCGACGGTCGTGACCTGTCGCACTGGGTGTCCGTGAAGGATGGCGGCGCGGCGCGGTGGACGGTTGCGGGTGGCGTACTGACCGTCGCGAAGGGCACTGGCAACATCCAGACCCGGGAGCGTTTCGGCAGCTATCAACTCCACGTCGAATGGCGCATCCCCGCCGGCATCAAGGGTGAAGGCCAGGCGCGCGGCAACAGCGGGATATTCCTCGCCTCGACCGGCGACGGCGATAACGGGTACGAACTGCAGATCTTGGACAGCTATCGCAACCGGACCTACGTCAACGGGCAGGCCGGCAGCATCTACAAGCAGATCGCGCCGCTCGCCAATCCAATGCGGCGTCCGGGCGAATGGCAAAGCTACGATATCCTGTGGACGGCTCCGTTGTTCGGTGCAGATGGCAAGGTGACGCGCCCGGCTTCTGCAACGGTCATGTTCAACAATGTCGTGGTGCAGGATCACGCGATCCTGAAAGGTGCGACCCAGTATATCGGCCAACCGAGCTACAAGCCGCACGGCCCTGCGCAGATAAAGTTGCAGGATCACGGCGATCCGAGCGCGCCGATCAGTTTCCGCAACATCTGGATACGAAAGTTACCGTAACGAAGTCTCATGCGCAGGTCGTGTAGAGCGATGCCGCGCAATGCATAGTGTTTGAGATAGTCGATCATCGGGCAATCAAAGACCCGGGACGACTATAAACAAAACGGGCTCGACTGAGCCTGTCACCGGGAGAGGAACTATGAGCCTGTTTTCTGCACGAATCTGTCTGCTGCTCGGCAGCGCGTTCATGATCATGCCGGCGTCCGCACAGGATGTGACCGCGCCCCCACCCGGATCGGTGCAGGATGGCGCCACCGCGCTTCCGCCACCGACAGCCGCCGAGCCGGGTCAGGACATTCCCACGACCGGCGACGAGATCGTCGTCACCGGCATCCGCAGCAGCCTTGCCAATTCGGCGCGCGTGAAGCGCGATGCGCAGCAGATCGTCGACAGCATCAGTGCAGAGGACGTCGGCAAATTCCCCGACTCCAACATTGCTGAATCACTCCAGCGTATCACCGGTGTCGCGATCGATCGGTCGGGTGGCGAGGGTCAGTTCATCACGGTTCGCGGTCTCGGGCCGGAATTCAACACCGTACTGGTCAACGGCCGCATCATGGCGACCGACAATCCGGGCCGCGAATTCTCGTTCGACGTGCTGTCGTCGAACATGATCCAGCGGACCGATGTGTTCAAATCGAACGTACCCGAGCTTCAAGAGGGCGGCATCGGGGCGACGGTCAATATCATCACCGCGCGCCCGCTGTCGGGACGCGAAGGGTTCCATTTTTCCGCCTCGGCGGGCGCGATCTATGACACGTTGCGAGACAAGGCGGGGCCGGACACGTCGGCCACCGCGTCGTGGACCAATCCGGACAAGACCTTCGGCGTCGTGCTGTCGGGGTCGTACACCAAGCGCAAGAACCAGGAAGACACCATCGCGATCGATGGCTGGATCAACGGACGGCCCGACATCGTCTCGGTGATCGGCGGCACACCGACGCTGATCACCGGCGCCGACCCGCGATACCCGACGACGGGCAACGTCAACGTTCCCCAGAGCCTCTATTACCAGCGCTCGCAGGAAGAGCGCGAGCGGATCAATCTGGCCGGTGCCGTCCAGTTCAAGCCCCGCGACAATCTCGAAATTACCGTCGACGGCATCTATTCGAAGTTCACCGTGTCGGGGGTGGTCCGCAAGATGGATAACTTCCTGGCCGCGCCGTATTTCGCGCCGACGTTCGACGGCAATGCGACGGCGACCGGGCTGGGCATGATCGGCGGCGACTTCATCGCGCAGAACCCGCAGTTCCTGGCGGACAATCGCGACAGGCTGACCAACAACGGCCTCAACGCGAAGATCGACCACGTCTACAACCTGACGAAGCGGGAATCGGAAAGCTATCAGTTCGGCGGCAACATCAAGTGGAACCCGGCCGACGACGTCGAAGTGCGGCTGGACGCGTCCGTCACGGGCGCGAACCGCATCTCGCCGAACCAGTATCTCGTGATCGGTGCGTTGCTGCCGTACAGCTATCAGTTCAATCTGAACCCCGGGCAGGGGCTGCCGACGGTATCGTTCGACAACGCGATCATCAACGATCCCGCCCGCATGCGGCTGCATTACATGGGGATCGACACCAATCGGTCGCGCGATCGCGGCTCGGAGTTCCATCTGGACACGAAGTACGACGTGCAGGACTCGATCCTGAAGTCGGTGCTGATCGGCGGGTCCTATACCGAGCGACGCAAGATCAATCGGCAGTTCAACAACAGCGATTCGAACTGCACCTATTGCGGCTATCAGGTTCCGATCGCGTCCGGTCTTCTGGAGGCATACGACTGGCGCAACCTCCTGGGCGGGGGGCAGAATATCCCGCCCTCGCTGTTTCAGTTCGATCCGAAGGCGTTCCTCGCCTATCTGAACGACCCCGCCACCCTGTCGATTCCGACCAACGGTCGCACACCCGCGCAACAGGCGGCATTCGCGCAACAGGTGCTCGCGCTGCCGGGTGGACCGTTCGGCGTCCGCGAACAGCTTCGCGGCACGGTCAACGTCCAGGAGAAGCTGACCGCAGGCTATATCAGCATGCAGTTCGGTGGCGAGCGCTGGGCGGGGAATGTCGGCGTCCGCGTCATCAAGACCGATGTCGTGTCGTCGGGTTTCAACACGCCCGTCATCAACATCGCCAACACGCCCGGCGACGATACCCTGCAGTTCACCTATGGGCCGGCGACGGCAGTGTCGGTCCGCAACAGCTACGTCAACGCGCTGCCGTCGGCGAACATCCGGTACAACGTCACCGATAAGCTGCTGGCGCGCGCCGCCTTCTCGCAGACGGTCACGCGCCCGACGCTCACCGATCTCGGGGTCAACAATGACTTCGGTGGACGCATCTCGGTACCGCAGTCGAGCGGTGGCAATCCGGGCCTGCTGCCGTTCAAGTCGACCAACTACGACGTGTCGGTGGAATGGTACATGACCCCCGTCAGCTATGTCAGCGTCGGCGGTTTCTATAAGGACTTGAGCAACTTCCTCGAACTCCAGACGCTGCCGGTGAACCGGTTCAACCGGGTGTTCCAAGACACCCGCACCCGCAACGGGCAGAACGGCTATATCCGTGGCATCGAGGTTGGCGCGCAATATGCCTTTGACTGGCTTCCGGGCTTCGCTTCGGGCTTCGGCGTCACCGGCAACTACACCTATGTCGACAGCAAGGTGCAGCGCGACCAGGTTCTCGCCGACTTCGACTGCGGCTATAACGGCCTGTCGCCACACTCCGCCAACGGCAGCGTCTTCTACGAGAAATACGGGATTTCGGCGCGTACCTCGTACAACTGGCGGTCGGATTATCTGCGGCAATGCCGGTCGAGCCAGGGACGCCCGCGTAGCCGGTCTTCCTATGGTCAGCTCGACTTCAACGTCGGTTATGACCTGACCTCGAATTTTCAAGTCTACGTCCAAGGCGTCAACGTCACCAACGAGCGGGTGAACGAATGGTCGGCGGTCGAGGACCGGTTCCTGGCGCTTCAGGAAACCGGTGCACGCTATAATTTCGGTGTGCGTGTGAAGTTCTGATCGGCGAGGCGGCGGGGCGAAAGGCGCCGGGTCGGGAACGGGGTAGACGCGATGTCTATCCCGTTCGCATGAGCCAACCCGGTATCCGGCCACGTCGCTGATCGATCAAGGCGGCGATGCAAGTAAGGTAGACGCGGAGTGGCCCGATCCGTATCCAACGATCGCCGCTTCGAGCGACGCGTGGGAAGACCTATGGTACGCGGACTGTTCGGCTCTGGAGCAGTATAGCTGCAAGGACGCGTTGTCGTTCCTTTACAAAACACGAGGCGAAACGCATCCCGTTTCGCCGATCGCGAGAGAGCGGGCACATACGCTAGTCTCCGCTGTGCTAACCTATGATTTACTGTTGAGCGCGGAGCCCGGATAGTGGGCGTCGACTGGGTTAAGCGAATAGAAGCCATCGACAGATCCAGACCTGGAGCTACAGGCCGCGTTCCATTGCCGACTTTCCTAGACAAAGGGCTTCGTCGTCCGGTAGGCGTCTGATGGAAATTGGGGGATATTACATGTTGGGAAGTATGTCGTCGGCGCGGCGTGTCCGCGCACGCGCATTGCAGACGAGCGCTCTGGTCATGACGCTGGCGCTGGCGGCCCCCGCTTTTGCGCAATGTGCGCCAGACCCGACGCTGGCGAATGGCACCACCACCTGCACCGGCACCGACGTCGACGGCATCCGCGTAACGACGCCAGGCACGACGGTAACCGTCGCCAGCGGCGCGACCGTCACCAATGCGGGCGGATCGGCGATCACGATCGAGGTGCCCAACACCGTCCCGACGATCACCGAAACCATCCTCATATCCGGGCAGGTAACCGGCGGCACGCAAAGCGGCATCACGCTGCTGACGGGGCCGACTTCACTGTATAACGGCAGTACGACACGGTTGGCGCTGACCGTAACGGATGGTGCGACCCTGTCGGGGTCGACCGGCCTTGTCATGGGGCGGACGGCCGGCAGCCTCTATGGCCAGCTGCTCGCCACGGTCGACAATGCCGGCACGATCACGGGGTCCGGTGGGGTCGCGCTGCGCGGCGACGTCGCCACGACCACCAACGGGTTCACGACATCCTGGTCGGCGTTCGATACGATCACCAACCGGGCGACCGGTACGATCTCGGGCAGCATCGCCGGCCCGGTCGCCGCGCTGAACAATGCCGGGCTGATCGACGGCGGCAGCGGCAGTGCGTTGACGGGTGGCGATGCGAACACGCGTTATCCCTATACGATCAATCCCGGCACATGGACCAACAGTGGCACGATCCGATCGAACGGCACCGCCGCGACGATCGTGAGTTCGACCATCGGCACGCTGACCAACAGCGGCACGATCGCCAATGCGGGCACAGGCGCAGCGCTGTCGTCCTCGTATCTGGTCGTGCAGAACCAGGCGGGCGGGCAGATCTCCAGCGGCGGCGCGACCGCCATCGACGGCACCGGCTATCTCAACCTCGTCAACCGGGGGACGATTACCGGCAACGTCGTGACCGGTAACAGCAGCAGCCTGATCGATTCGTCGCAGGGCCGGATCAACGGCTCGGTCGTGTTCGGCTCCGGCTATGACACATTGGTGGTCCGCTATGACGGCACCGCCACCCCGGTCACCGGGATCACCGGCACGATCGACGCCGGCGGCGGCATCAACACGCAGCAGATCGCGATCGGCAGCGACACGACGATCGCGACGCCGGTCGCTTTGCTGAACGGGTTCCAGCAGTTCGCCATCGCCACTGACAAGGGCGTGACGACCACGCTCGGTGCGGGCTTCGTCGCGCCGACGACCATCCAAGTGGCTGGCGCCGGATCCCTGGTCAATCGTGCGGCGATCGTCACGGCCGGGACGGCGTTCGTCCTGAACGGCGTATCGTCGCCCGACGTGCAGCGCTTCGTGAACGAGGGTAGCATTCAGGCCGGCAACGCATCGGCCTACGCGATCAGTGGCGGGTTCGGGTATTCGCGGATCGTCAACAGCGGTACGATCGTGTCGGCCGGAGGCGGTATCAACAGCTCGCAGGCCAGTGTCGTCAACGACGGTACGCTCACCGTCGCTGGCACCGGCGTCGAGATTTTCGGCAACACGCTGACCAACAGCGGGACGATCCGCTCGACCGCAGGCGTCGGCGCACGGCTCAGCGGCAACGTCGGCATCCTTTCGACCAACAGCGGGACGATCCAGGGTGCCCAGGTCGGCGTGCAGACCAGTGCGTACCTGGCCAACACCGGATCCATCACGGCGACCAACAGCAACGGTACTGCGGTGGTACTCGATGCGTACGGCGTGGTGTTCAACAACGCAGGCGGCGTCATCGGCAATGGCGGTCAGGCGATCACCGGCACGGTGTTCAACGAATCCGTCGTCAACGCCGGCACGATCAATGGTGCGGTCTCGCTGACCTATGCCGATCCGGGCCGCAGCAGCCAGCGCTATATATCGCAGGCAGGCGGTGTCCTGAACGGCAATCTCGTGCTTGGATCCGGCGGCCTCCTGTTCACCGATCTGGTCAACACCGGCCCCGGCCTGTTCGCGGGGATCACGGGCTCGGTCACCGCCGCGAGTGGCGCCAAGCTGCGCTACCGCGTGACGGGTGCGCAATCCGCCGTCCTGGGACCCGTCGGTCCGTTCGCGAATGCCGCATACGAGCTGACCGACGGCGCAGCCCTGACCCTGACCGCGCCAGCGACAGTCACGCAACAAGTGCTGGTCGCCGGTACCGGCAGCATCGACCTTTACGCCGACCTGGCGACCAACACGACGACGTCCGCGCTTGCCGTGGACGGTATCCTGGCGACGCAGGCGTCGTACGGCAGCCCGACAGGGGCGCTCGCGATCAGCAGCCATGGCACCATCACGGTGACACGCGCGACCGGCAGTTCAAACGGTGGGGGTACGGGCGTAAGCCTTGGCTACGACGACAGCTTCACCAATTTTGGCACGATCGCCGTCATCGACCGCAATGCGAACGGCGGTTCGGCCGGCATCGTCGGCGGCTTCGGCAGCGGTAGCGGGACCGTCACCAACGCTGGCTCGATCCTGCTCGATGGCGGCGTCGGCATCTCCGGCGCCAAGGTCACCAACACCGGCATCATCGCGCAGATCGACGGCGGTGCGGTCGCGCGCGGCGTCGTCGCTGGAACGCTCGACAACCGTGGTACCATTCGTGTCGGCGGTGTCGCGGTAACCGCGTACAACAGCGGGCAGATCGTCAATTCGGGCACCCTGTCGAGCACCGGTGGCATCGCCATTTCGGGCAACGACACTTCTGCGTCCGCCGCAATCACCAATGCGTCGGGCGGCACGATCACCGGTACCGGCGGAACCGCGGTGCGCCTCTACTACGGCACCTTTACCAATGCGGGCGCGGTGAACGGCACGGTCGATATGGGATATGGGTTCCCATATTACGCCGGCGCGCCGACGCGGTCCTATGCCAGCAGCACCTTCGTCGCCGCCGGCGGTACGGTCGCGGGCGACCTGCTGTTCGGCGACGCCAGCGATCTGCTTCTCCAGACCGGGGACACGCTTGGGGTTTCCGGCATCGTCGATGGTGGTGCGGGATATGACATTTACGGCCGCGTACTCGCCAGCAGCGGCACGATGGCGATCGACTTCGCTGGGCTTCGCAACTTCGAGGATGCGCTGGTGCAGGCGGCGGGCGCGGACACGGTCGCCACGGTAACGGCATCAAGCCCGTTTGCGGGCGATCTGTATCTGACGGGTGACGGCAGTGTCGTGAACCAGGCCACGATAGCGGGCCGGATGACGACCGAGTTGCCCTATCCGCTGTCCAACCCGTTCGACGCCAACCCGCTGTTTCCTGTCGATCAGACGCTCGCATCGATTACCAATGCCGGTTCGATCGCGGGGGGCGCCGTGCTCAGGACGGCATCCTTTGCCAACACCGGTACGATCGGCACCGCCGCGCTGGCGGACACCGCGGTGTATTTCAACCAAGCGTCCGCGCTGAACTTCGACAACAACGGCACGCTCGAAAACGACGGCAGCAACGATACCGTCCTCGCCTATGCTTCGGCGATAAACTTTGCCAACAGCGGACGGATATCGGCGGGCGTCGACGCTATGGCGGTGTCGCTGCTGAACTATTTCAACGGTTCGGTCGCGGCGACCAATAGCGGGACCATCGTCGGAGGGCTCTTCGCGTCGTCCTATGCCGATTACGGACCGTATGGCGTAGCGCCATCACCCGCGTCGGTTTCGCTCGTCAACAGCGGCACGATCACCCGCGCGTCGGGTATCGTCGTCGATCTGCATGTCGATACCGGCACCGCGGCCGGCACGGTGTCGCTCAACAATTCGGGCACGATCGAGGCGACCGGCAACGATGGCATCGGTGTGCTGGTCGATGCGGCCAGCCAATCGAATGACTCCACCCTGACGATCAACGTCGTCAATTCCGGCACGATCCGCGCCAATGGCGACACCAGCATCGCGCTGCTGATCAACAGCAACACGCCTGCTACGGCGACGGTCGTCAACGCAAGCGGAGGCCTGATCGAAGCGACCGGCACCGGCTCGACCGCCATCCTGTCCTATGACGCGAAACTCGATCTGACCAATACCGGCACGATCCGTGGTGGCGTCGCTGTCGGCAGCGGGGGATCGGACACGTCCGGCTACCCCGCTGGTGCGATCCGGACGATCGGCAGCGCGGACGACCGGATCGTCAATGCCGGCACGATCACCGGTTTGATCGACCTTGCTGCGGGCAACGATACCATCGAGAACCGCGGCCGGATCGAAGGCAACGTGGTCCTCGGCGCCGGCGACGACAGCTTCCTGCAATTGGCGAGTGCGACCCTGCTCGGTACCGTCGATGGCGGTACCGGGCTCGACAGCCTGATCGTCGATGCCACTGGCGGCGGCGCGGTCAACGGCGACCAGTTCATCAACTTCGAACGCTTCAGCCAGATCGGCCAGGGCAGTGTCGCCTATTCGGGCAATTTTCGCTTCGATACGATCGGCGTGTCGATGGGGACCGTCACGATCGCGGCTGGCGAGACACTGGCCAGCGACGGCGCCGTCACGCTGACGGGCTCGGACGCTGCCGAGACGGTGATCAACAACGGGACGATCGCAGGTTCGGTCATGCTGCTGGGTGGCAACGATCGCTTCGTCAATGCCGGCGTGGTCGGCGGTGCCGTGTCGCTGGGCGATGGAGACGACGAGTTCGTCGCACAGCCGAACAGCCGCGTTGTCGGTGGCGTAGATGGTGGTGCGGGCAACGATCTCTACTCCGTGATCCTCGCTGGCGATCGTTCCGGCCTCGGCACCTGGACCGGGTTCGAGCGGTTGGGCGTGGCGGGTTCCGGTACGCTGTCGCTGACGCTCGATCAGGGGCTCGACCAGATCGCGCTGACCGGCACGGGACTGAACCTCGCACTGGCCGGCTACAGCGTCGGCGCGGTGACGGGATCGGCGGCGGCCGAAACGCTGAGCGTCGACGGTGATATCGCCAGCGTCTCGCTGGGTGCGGGCGACGACGGTCTCACGCTCGGTACGACGCGCGCGGCGGGACGCTATGACGGTGGTGCGGGTAACGACACGCTGCGCTTCGGTGCGCTGGCGCCGGTCACGCTGGCGGGCACGGCGACGGGCTTCGAACAGGTCGCGCTCGCAGGCGGTGCGCTGACCGTGACGGGTACACTTGGCACCGCCGGGGCCGCACTCACGTTCGGCGCCGGCGACCAGCGGGTCACCGTCGCCAGCGGTGGGATGCTTGCGGGTACGATCGACCTGGGCGCGGGCAATGACAGTTTCCGCCTTGCCGCTACGGGCACGCTGAACGGGACGATCGCCGGTGGAGCCGGGACCGACGTCGCGACGATCGAACTGGCGGGCAATCGCACCCTCGGTGCCGTGCTGAGCGGGTTCGAAACGCTTGCGACCGAAGGTACCGGCACATTGTCGCTCGGCGGCGCGCACGCCTATGACCGTGTGCTGGCAGGCAGCGATCTGACGATTGTGGCCGGCGCATCGCTGGTCGCGTCGCAGGTCGTGTTCGCCGGGGGCGACAACCGCTTCACGATCGCGGGCACCTTTGCAGGATCGGTCGATGGCGGTGCAGGCAGCGACACGATCGCCGTATCGGGTGGCAGCCAGTCCACGCCGGTCGCGTTCGGCTCGGTCGCCAATGTCGAGGCCTTCACGATGTCGGGCGGCTTTGCGACGGTGACGGGTACGGCTGCGTTCGGCAACGTCGACCTCGCCGGGGGACGGCTGGTCGGTTTCGCCGGTTCGACGATCGGCGCCTCGCAGATCCTCGTTCGTCAGGGCGCGACCTTCGGGTCGGCCGGCACGGTCAACGCCAACCTGACGGTCGCTGGCACGCTCAGCCCGGGCGCGTCGCCCGGCACGATGACGGTGAACGGCAACGTAGCGCTGCAATCGGGCTCGGTCTCGCTGTTCGAGATCACGCCGACGGTGTCGGACAAGCTGCTCATCAACGGCACGCTGACGATCGCGTCGGGTGCGACGCTTCAGTTGGCGCCGAGCGGAACGCTGCGTCCCGGCACCTCCTACGACCTGATCGTCGCGAGCGGCGGGATCACCGGCAGCTATTCGACGGTCATCAAACCGGACACGCTGTTCGGGTTCGTGGTCCAGCGCGCCGACCGGATCCAGTTGCTCGGCCAGTTCCTGGGTGATGCCGCCTTCTCGCCGCAGGTCACGCGCAGCATCGGTTATGCCAATGCGACGCTTGCGGCGGTCCCGGCGACGAGTACGCTGTTCAACGCGCTGCCATCGCTGTTGACCGCCAGCGGTGCGTCGAACCCTGTGGCGTTCGCGCAGATCACGCCTGAAGCCTACGCATCCGCAACGCAGGTCGGTGTCGACAATGCACTCGCACTCACCAGCGTCGCGCGTGGCTCGGCGTTCGGCACTTCGGGAGACGACACGCACGCCTTCACGTTCGCGCAGACGCTGGGCGGGTGGCACCGGCTTGGCGGCGACCCGGCCACGGGTACCGCGATGGCGCAGAGCCGAAGCTACGGTTTCCTGGGTGGCATCGGTATCGGCAACGCAAGCTGGAGCATCGGCGGTTTCGCCGGCTATCTCAACGATCGCCAGCAGATCGACGCACTGGGGGCACGGACCAAGCTCGACGGCGTCGTTGCGGGCGTTCATGGCCGCTACCTTACCCAGGGCGGGTTCGGCCTGACCGCATCGGTCCTCTACGACGGTGGAACGGCACGGACCGACCGCGCATTGCCGGGGACGGCGTCCGCGAACGGCCGGTATGACCTTCACAGCTGGGTCAGCGACGTGTCGGTCAGCTACGATCTCGACATGGCGTCGGATTGGACGCTTCGCCCGCGCGCCGGTGTCACCTATGTCCGCACCACGCGCGACGGCGTGGCGGAAACGGGCGGCAGTCCGTTCGCGCTGACCGTTGCGCGCGACCGGCATGTCGCCGGCTTTGCCGATGCCGGGATGTCGTTTGCCCGTCCTGAGACATCGACGAACCCGTTCCGTCCGTTCGTGTCGCTCGGTGCGCGGTATCAGATCGAGGGCACGCGGACCGACGCTGTCGCCGGATATTCCGGCGGAGGTCTGGGTCTGGTGGCGCTCGGCGCGCAGCGAGCGCGGGTGGTCGGCACGGCGGCGGCGGGGATCGCGTATCGTCTGCCGAGCGGACTCGACCTGTTCGCCTCGGCCGGCTCGCAGACCGGTCGCGACGATCATCAGGAAAGCCTGACCGCTGGTCTGCGCCTGAGGTTCTGATTTCGGCGTTGGGGCATACCGCGTTTTATCTTTGAAACGCGGTGTGCCCTGCCTGCCGGCCGGTATTGGTACCAACAGCCACGCCTGCCGTTTGCCGCGGCGGGCGGGGCGGTCAGAACGGTGAAGCCGAACAGCACGACTAAGCGGCCGCCGACAGTATCGAACGCTTCCTTGACCGCCGATACGGTTGCGAGCGCAAAACTATGCGCGCACTATGCGATAGGCCTGGATCGATCTCGAAGCGCTATGCCGCGACCCGTACATACCTGGGGCGGGCAGGACGCTCGCGATACGAAAGGCACTCAGGCGAAATGTCGTCCGAACCCATATCGGAGCCCGATCCTACCGGGCTCGTCATCTATGTCGGCCAGGATCGCGCAGGCCATTGGCTGGTCCAGGACAGCCGGCGCACTCTCGAAGGCCGCTTCATCTCCTACGGTGCCGCGATGGGCTATGCGCAGGCCGAGCGGGATATCTACCATGCCAGCGTCGAGATCGCCGAGCTGCCGCTCACGCCACTGGTGTCCTTTACGCCCGTCGGTCGCGACGAGCGCGCCTTGCCGCGCGCGGCGTGAGGGGAGGAATGGCGATGAACGTCCACACTCTACCTATCTGGTCGCGTACCGTCGTCGGCGCGGTCAAGCGGACCTGTCGTGCGCAACACGGCTCGGAGGCGGCGGTCGATGACCTGCGCTGGCCTCGTATCGAGGCCGCCTTGTTGGCATTACGATCCAGCGGGCGGCATGCGGTCCGCATCGTCGATGCCGACTGCGGTGCCGGAACGCTGCTGCTGCATGCGCTGGGACATGCGAGGCAGCTGGGATTCACCGCCGTGGAGGGGCATGGGATCGATCGATCGTCGCTGTTGATCGGCCGCGCGCGGTTGGCGGCGAGGCGTGCTGCCGACCCGGCGCTCGGTGTGGACTTCGAGGCGGCGGACATGATCACGGCCTTGCGCGACGAGCAGGACCTGCCGGCCGATATCGTGATCTGCCACGACCTCGCGAGAGACCGTCGTCCAGAGGCAGCGCGTGCGGTCCGGAACGCCGGGCGGATCGTCATCACCGATGATGCCGCATGCCATGTCCGGGGAATCGCGGCATGACCCGGCGCGATATCCTCTGGCGCGGAATAGGCGTGGTGCTGGCCGTCGGAGCCTGTGGCGTGGCCGCGGCAATGAATGGGTCGGCGATGGCGATGCTCGTGTTTCCGATCGCGTTGCTGGGCCTGACGCTGATGATCAACGGCAAGCGCGTGGTGGTGGTGCTGCGGGCCGAACGTCATGGTCATGGGCATACCGCCGAAGCGATCCACGCCGTGCGCCTTCGTCGCTCCCGCCGGCGCGTCGCTCCGCCTCATTCCTGATGACCGGACACCGAGCACTCATGACTTATTTCAGTCCGCGGGACGGCGTCCTGTGCGCCGAAGGCGTGCCGCTGCCCGTCATCGCCGAGGCGGTGGGAACGCCCGTCCACGTCTATTCCGCCGCGGCGCTGCGCGATGCCGCACACCGTTTCAGGTCGGCGCTGTCGATCCTCCCGAGGGTGCGGGTCGCGTTTGCCGTCAAGGCGAACCCGAACGGCGCGGTGCTGCACCTGCTGGCCGGGTGTGGCTTCGGCGCCGACATCGTCTCGGGCGGTGAGATGCGGCGCGCGCTCGACGCGGGGATCGCCGCGTCGGACATCGTCTTCTCGGGCGTCGGCAAGACCGACCGCGAACTCGCCGACGCGCTCGCTGCCGACGTCGGGCAGTTCAACCTCGAGTTGGAGGAGGAGGGGCAGGTGCTCGCCGCGCTGGCACGCGCGCACGGCAGGCGAGCGACCGCCGTGCTGCGGATCAATCCCGACGTCGATGGCGGCACGCATGCCAAGATCTCGACCGGACGGCGCGGCAACAAGTTCGGGGTGGCGATCGCCGACGTCCCGGCGATGTACGACCGACTGTCACGGCTCGAGGGTCTCGACCTGGTCGGGGTCGCGTTGCACATCGGCAGTCAGTTGCGCGATCTCGCGCCTCTGGAGGAAGCCTATGACCGGATCGGCCGGCTCGTGGCGGACTTGTGCGCGCGCGGCCATGTCGTCAGCCGCGTAGATCTCGGCGGCGGCCTTGGCATACCCTATCGCGCCGACGACGTGGTTCCGACGCTTGACGCCTATGCCGCCATGGTCGCGCGGGTCACGCGCGATTGGGACGTCGAACTCACGTTCGAGCCGGGACGGGTGGTCGCGGGGCTCGCCGGCGTGCTGCTGACGCGGGTGATCTGGGTGAAACCTGGCGCCGACCATCCGTTCGTGATCGTCGATGCCGCGATGAACGACCTCGCGCGGCCGGCGCTGTACGATGCCTTTCACCGCTTCGAAGCGGTCATGCCGGACGGCGAGCGGATGGTCGCGAATATCGCCGGCCCGGTCTGCGAAAGCGGCGACGTGTTCGCGGTCGCGCGCGATATCGACCGTGTCCGCCGCGGCGATCTCGCCGTGCTGCACGCTACCGGCGCGTACGGCGCGGCGATGGCCTCGACCTACAACTGCCGCGCGCTCAGCCCGCAGGTTCTGGTCGACGGCGACCGGTTCGAGATCGTCGCCGATCGCTATCTCCCCAAGGAGTTCGCTGCATAGAGGCGGCGGCGCTCAGGTGAGGTAGGCGTGAACGATCTCGACCAGCTCCTCGGCCGCGACCGTGCGGGGATCGTCACGCGACGATGCGGGATCGATCATGTGCTCGCGGATATGATCCTCGATCACTCCGGCGATGAACCCGTCGAGCTCGCCGCGGCACGAGGTCGCCTGTTGCAGGACCCGCGTGCACTCCCGGTCTTGCTCGATCGCACGTTCGAAACGTGGCTCAGTTTCCATTGCTTCATCGTTCGTAGGACAGCGCGCACGCGTCTTGGTTAGCGAAGCAGCGTGCCGGGAAGCGCTCCAAATCATGGGCATCCGCTCGATCCTCGCAGGCAAGTTGCAGTGTGCAGTGGGAGCATTGGACGTGCACGTCGGGGGTTGCGACATTCGCCGCGTGACGCTGCTACGTTCCCTAATCTATAGGATTGCATGGCCCGACGAATCTCCATGCAGCCGTCTGCGCAGCTCTCTATTCGAAATGCCACCCGACTCCTGTCGATGATTCACGAACTTCACAAGGCGGGCTATCAGCGTCTCAGATTTTACTCCGGTATGTCGCCGAGCGGATTGCATTGGCGCTGCGCGATCACGCATGCCGGTAATATTGCGGCCGACGGCATATCGTTTCTAGCCAGCACGCCCAACGATGAGATAGCCCACCATTCTTCGGGAAGCGAGGATCGCTATTTCGGCTGGGAGGACGCCGCTGGACGCTCCGCCCGCGAACTCGCCGTTCTCTTCATCCAGCGTTTTCCGATCATCGCGCAAAAGGGCGATGGCCGAGACTGGGCTTATGCAGGGTGGTTGACTGACGTCCTCGGCCGTGCGGAACATGGTGCGAGCGATGCCATACCTGTCTTCTTTGCGGATTATCCCGTTCGACTGGATCCTGATTGGCTCCCACCTGCGGTAGTGCAGGGCGCGCGGTGATTGTGCCCTAGCTGCCGGCACCGATGCCAGAGCACAGTCATTCCAAGGCGAATGGTTTCCTCCCTTGCGACCGAAGCATGGTTTTTTGGATCGGTCCAAGGCCGTCAGAACGGCGAACCCGATTTGGTCTGAGTGCAGACGAACCAATGTTGGGTTCCGGGAAACGGGCGGTAGATCAGACCGCAGATGTTCGTCAGCGCACCGTAGGTGTCGGACCGGGAGATTGTCATCTCAGGCCCAGTTTCATGTCCTGAAACCCGTGTCACTGTAGGACTTCCCGTCAAAGAAGGCGCAATGCCATTCTTTGACCAGAAGTGGTGCCCGGAAGAGGACTCGAACCTCCACGACCTTGCGATCGCCAGCACCTGAAGCTGGTGCGTCTACCAATTCCGCCATCCGGGCACGGGGTAGGAGGGCGCCTCTAGGGGAGGGTCGCGATGCTTGTCAACACGCCTCTTGCTGGGGCAAGGGGTTATTCGTGATTGGCAGGCAAAACAAAGTGGACGGACGCGCGATGAACGACAAACTGGTGACGCTGATCGGGGGTGGCGGTTTCGTCGGCCGCTATGTCGCACAGGCGCTGCTGGCGACGGGTGCACGCGTCCGCATCGCGCAGCGCGATCCGCGGCAGGCGTTCTTCCTGAAGCCACTCGGCGGGCTCGGCCAGACGCAGTTCGTCGGTGCCGACGTCACCAAGCCCGAGACGATCGCGCATGCCGTGCATGGCTCGGATGTCGTGGTGAACCTGGTCGGCGTGCTCGCGGGCGATTTCCAGCGCGTCCAGGCACTCGGCGCGCAGACGGTGGCGCAGGCTGCGGCGAAGGCCGGCGTCGGGGCGCTCGTGCACGTCTCGGCGATCGGCGCCGATCCCGCCTCCGCTTCGGCCTACGGCAAGTCCAAGGGACAGGGCGAGGCAGCGGTGCTCGAGGCGTTCCCGAACGCGACGATCCTGCGACCGTCGATCGTGTTCGGCCAGGAAGACCAGTTCGTGAACCGCTTTGCCGGGATGATCGCCAAGGCGCCGGTCGTGCCGGTCCTGCGCGCGGGCGCGAAGTTCCAGCCGGTGTTCGTCGGCAACGTGGCGGACGCGGTGGTCGCAGCGGCGTCCGATCCCGAGACGTTCGGCGGCCAGACGCTGGAACTCGGCGGGCCCGACATAATCACGATGGGCAATCTCATCCGCTGGATCGCCAAGACGATCGGGCGCAACCCTTCGATCGTCGAGCTGCCGGACTTTGCCGGCGCGCTGATCGCCAAGGGCGGCTTCCTGCCGGGGGCACCGATCACCAAGGACCAGTGGACGATGCTGCAGACCGACAATATCGTTACCGGCACCGATGGCCTTGCCGCGTTCGGGATCGAGGCTACACCACTGTCGACGGTCGCACCGGGCTGGCTGGTGCGCTTTCGCAAGGCCGGACGGTTCGGTCGTCGCGCCGAGACGCATGCGGAAGTTCATGTCGCCTGATCCTGCGCGTGCTACCTACCCTTGAGACTGCCCTGACCTACCGCGCCGGAGCTCCCGCTTGACCGAACTTCTCACCGTCATCCTTCTCGGCATCGTCGAGGGGATCACCGAATTCCTGCCCGTCTCCTCGACCGGGCACCTGATCCTCGCGACACGGTTGCTCGGCTATGACGCGGGGCGCTGGGAGGTGTTCAACGTCGTCATCCAGCTTGGCGCGATCCTCGCGATTGTCGTGCTGTACTGGCGGACGTTCTGGGCGGTCGGCATGGGGCTCATCAAGCGCGAGCCGAAATCCTGGCTGTTCCTGCGCAACCTGGTCGTCGCGTTCATCCCGGCGGCGGTCATCGGCCTCGCGCTGCACAAGTATATCGAGGCGCTGCTCGGGAATGCTGAGGTCGTCGCGATCGCGCTGATCGTCGGCGGGTTCGCGATCCTCGCGGTCGAGCGGTTCGCACCGCGCAGCGACATCAGCGGCGTCGCGGACATCCCGCTGAAGACCGTGATCGGCATCGGTTTCCTCCAGTGCCTCGCGATGGTCCCCGGCGTCAGCCGCTCCGGTGCGACGATTCTCGGCGCGTTGGCGCTGGGCGTCGAGCGGCGCACTGCGGCCGAGTTCAGCTTCTTCCTCGCGATCCCGACGATGCTGGGGGCAAGCGCGCTCGAACTGCTGAAGAACCGCGATGCGATCGCTAGCGGCGGCGGTGTCGGGCTTGGCGCGATCGCGATCGGCGCTGCGGTATCGTTCGTCGTCGCGCTGCTGGTCGTGAAGTGGTTCGTTGGGATCGTCACCAAGCATGGGTTCGTGCCTTTTGCCTGGTACCGGGTAGCTGCCGGTTCGGCCGCGCTGGTCTGGCTGCTCAGCAAGTAGGTCCGTTTCGGTATCAATAAGTCTTGTTGAGAATTGTTCTTAGATAATTTGACTGAATTGACCGATTAATACGGCAGCAATCCTGACATACTGGTCGATTTCACGGTGACAAGTTTCCGATGGCGCAATAACGCGGCTGTCGGAGGCATGTATGGCGAACGATTCGATGCTAAAGTTTGTCGGGCGGGAGCAATCCTATCCGGCAAAGCGCACCGCGGATGAGCGGCAGGAGGATTTCCGTGAGATCGCGCAGCGATACGCGGTCCAGCCCGCCGAGGAGCAGGCCGGGCGCTGTTCGCAGTGCGGTGTGCCCTATTGTTCGGTCCATTGCCCACTGCACAACCATATCCCCGATTGGCTCCGGCTGACCGCGGAAGGTCGGCTGCGCGAGGCGTATGAGCTCAGCAACGCGACCTCGACGATGCCCGAGATTTGCGGCCGGATCTGCCCGCAGGACCGGCTCTGCGAAGGTAATTGCGTCATCGAATTCACCGGGCACGGCGCGGTCACGATCGGCTCGGTCGAGAAGTTCATCACCGACACTGCCTGGGAGAATGGCTGGGTCGAACCACTGGTCCCCGGCAAGTCGCGCGGCCAGTCGGTCGGCGTGATCGGTGCGGGACCAGCTGGTCTCACCGCGGCGGAATATCTGCGCGGGCATGGCTATGACGTGCACGTCTATGACCGCTACGATCGCGCCGGCGGCTTGCTCACCTACGGCATCCCCGGCTTCAAGCTCGAAAAGCCGATCGTCATGCGCCGTGTGGAGCGGTTGAAGGCCGCTGGAATCGTCTTCCACGAAGGCTTCGCGGTCGGCGACGATGCGAGCCTCGACGATCTCCGCCAGCGCCACGACGCGATCCTGATCGCGACCGGCGTCTACAAGGCGCGTGCGATGGACCTGCCGGGCGGCGGATCGAACGGCGTGGTCGCGGCACTCGACTTCCTCGTCGCCTCGAACCGCAAGGGCTTTGGCGACGCCGTTCCCGCGTTCGACGACGGCAGCCTCAACGCGGAGGGCAAGGACATCGTCGTGATCGGCGGCGGCGACACCGCGATGGACTGCGTCCGCACCGCGATCCGCCAAGGCGCCAAGTCGGTGAAATGCCTCTACCGCCGCGACCGCGCCAACATGCCCGGCTCGCAGCGCGAAGTCGCCAATGCGGAGGAAGAAGGCGTCGAGTTCGTCTGGCTCTCCGGCCCGCAGAGCTTCGATGGCGGTGAAATGGTGTCGAGCGTCAAGGTCCGGAAAATGCGTCTCGGCGCCCCCGACGCGAGCGGCCGCCGCGCACCCGAACCCGATCCAGCGGGCGACTATTCGGTCGATGCCGATCTCGTCATCAAGGCGCTCGGCTTCGATGCCGAGGATCTGCCGACGCTGTTCGCAACGCCGGAACTGGGCGTGAGCCGCTGGGGCACCGTGCTGGTCGACGGCAAGACGTTGATGACCTCGCTCGACGGCGTGTTCGCAGCAGGCGACATCGTCCGCGGCGCGAGCCTCGTCGTCTGGGCGATCCGCGACGGCCGCGACGTCGCCGCGACGATGCACAAATGGCTGAAGACCAAGGCGGCCAACGCGAAGGTGGCGGCATGAGCAATGAACAGGGTTCCCCGATGATCGATCAACGCGCCCGTCTCGCCGAACACGGCATGTACCGCCCCGAATTCGAGGGCGATGCGTGCGGTGTAGGTCTCGTCGCCGCCACCGATGGCCGCGCGTCGCGGCGTGTCGTGCAGTCCGCGGTCGATGCGCTCAAGGCCGTGTGGCACCGCGGTGCGGTCGATGCGGACGGCAAGACCGGCGACGGCGCAGGTCTGCATATCGACCTGCCGCTGCGCTTCTTCGACGATGCGGTCGCCGCGTCGGGACACAAGGTTCGCCCGAACCGTCTCGCCGTCGGCATGATCTTCCTCCCCCGCACCGATCTCGGCGCGCAGGAGGATTGCCGGACGATCGTCGAGAGCGCGATCATCGAGGCGGGCTACACCATCTATGGCTGGCGCCAGGTGCCGGTCGACGTGTCGGTGATCGGCCAGAAGGCGCAGGCTACGCGCCCCGAGATCGAGCAGATCATGATCGCCGGGCCGCTGCCGGAGGAACAGGACGCCGCCGAGTTCGAGAAGACGCTGTACCTCGTCCGCCGCCGGATCGAGAAGCGCGTGATCGCGGCGCAGATCCAGGGCTTCTACATCTGTTCGCTGTCGTGCCGCTCGATCATCTACAAGGGGCTGTTCCTCGCCGAATCGCTCTCCGTCTTCTACCCGGACCTGTGCGACCAGCGCTTCGAGAGCCGCGTCGCGATCTTCCATCAGCGCTATTCGACCAACACCTTCCCGCAATGGTGGTTGGCGCAACCGTTCCGCTGCCTCGCGCACAACGGCGAGATCAACACGATCCGCGGCAACAAGAACTGGATGCTCAGCCACGAGATCCGCATGGCGAGCCTCGCGTTCGGCGACAATTCGGAGGACATCAAGCCGGTGATCCCCGCCGGCGCGTCCGACACCGCCGCGCTCGATGCCGTGTTCGAGGCGATCTGCCGCTCGGGCCGCGATGCGCCGACCGCCAAGCTGATGCTAGTCCCCGAAGCCGCCAGCCCGGACATGCCGCCCGAACATACCGCGATGTACCAGTATCTCGCGTCGGTGATGGAACCATGGGACGGCCCCGCCGCGCTGGCGATGACCGATGGCCGCTGGGCGGTCGCGGGCATGGACCGCAACGCGCTGCGCCCTCTCCGCTATACGCTGACGTCGGACGGCCTGCTGATCGTCGGCTCCGAGAGCGGCATGGTCGTCGTTCCCGAATCGACGATCGTCGCCAAGGGCCGGCTCGGACCAGGCGAGATGATCGCGGTCGACCTCGACGAAGGTCGCCTGCTCCAGGATCGCGAAGTGAAGGATCGCATCTCTGGCGAGGCCGACTACGCCGCGATGATCGGCGAATTCCACACGCTCGCCGACCTGCCCTCGGTCGAGGACGCGATCGTCCGCTACGACCGCGCCGAGCTCGCACGCCGTCAGGTCGCCGCGGGCCAGACGATGGAGGACATGGAGCTGATCCTGTCGCCGATGGTCGAATCCGCCAAGGAAGCGATCGGATCGATGGGTGACGACACGCCGCTCGCGGTTATCTCGGACAAGCCGCGGCTGATCAGCCAGTTCTTCCGCCAAAACTTCTCGCAGGTCACCAACCCGCCGATCGATCCGCTACGCGAGCGCCACGTGATGTCGCTGAAGACGCGGTTCGGCAATCTCGCCAACATCCTCGACGTGCGCGACCAGCGCGAGCGCGTGCTGGTGCTCGATTCGCCGGTGCTGACGGGCGAACATTGGTCGCGGCTGAAGGCGCATTTCGGTAACGCGGTCGCCGAGATCGACTGCACGTTCGACGTCGGCGGTGGCCCCGAAAAGCTGCGCGCGGCGATCCAGCGGATCCGCAACGAGGCGGAGCAGGCCGTCCGCCAGGGCAAGAGCGAGATCTTCCTCACCGACGAGGCGATCAGCGAAGACCGGGTCGGCATCGCCGGCGTGCTCGCGGTCGCCGCGGTGCACACACACCTCGTTCGCCGTGGCCTGCGCTCCTATGCGTCGATCAATGTCCGCTCGGCCGAGTGCCTCGACACGCATTATTACGCGGTGCTGATCGGCGTCGGCGCGACCACCGTGAACGCCTATCTCGCCGAGGCCGCGATCGTCGATCGCCAGTCGCGCGGGCTGTTCGGCGATCTCGACCTCGCCGAATGCCTCCGCCGCCACCGCATCGCGGTCGAGGAGGGGCTGCTCAAGATCATGTCGAAGATGGGCATCGCGGTCATCTCGTCGTACCGCGGCGGCTACAACTTCGAGGCGGTCGGCCTGTCGCGCAGCCTGGTCAACGACCTGTTCCCCGGCATGCCCGCCAAGATCAGCGGCGAGGGCTATGCCTCGCTCCACGTCAACGCGACCGATCGCCACGAAGCGGCATTCGACCCGGCGGTGGCGACGCTGCCGATCGGCGGCTTCTATCGCCAGCGCCACACCGGCGAGACGCACGCCTATTCCGCGCAGCTGATGCACCTGCTCCAGACCGCGGTCGCGACCGATAGCTATACGAGCTACCTGCAATTCTCGCGCGGCGTGTCCGATCTGCCGCCGGTGTATCTGCGTGATCTGCTTCAGTTCAACTTCCCTGCGGAAGGCGTTCCGGTCGACCAGGTCGAGGCGATCACCGAAATCCGCAAGCGCTTCGTGACGCCGGGCATGTCGCTCGGCGCGCTGTCGCCGGAAGCGCACGAAACGCTGGCGATCGCGATGAACCGGATCGGCGCCAAGGCCGTGTCGGGCGAGGGCGGGGAGGACAAGTCGCGCTTCGTGCCGTACGCGAACGGCGACAACGCCAACTCGTCGATCAAGCAGGTCGCGTCCGGCCGGTTCGGCGTGACGGCGGAATATCTGAACGCGTGCGAGGAGATCGAGGTCAAGGTCGCACAGGGTGCCAAGCCCGGCGAAGGCGGCCAGCTGCCCGGCTTCAAGGTCACCGAGTTCATCGCCAAGCTGCGCCATGCGACGCCCGGCGTGACGCTGATCTCGCCGCCGCCGCATCACGACATCTACTCGATCGAGGATCTCGCGCAGCTCATCTACGACCTGAAGCAGATCAACCCGCGCGCGCGGGTCTGCGTCAAGCTGGTCTCGTCGGCGGGCATCGGTACGGTCGCGGCGGGCGTGGCGAAGGCGCATGCCGACGTGATCCTGATCGCCGGCCATGTCGGCGGCACCGGGGCATCGCCCCAGACGTCGATCAAATATGCCGGCACGCCGTGGGAAATGGGCCTGTCGGAGGTCAACCAAGTGCTGACGCTCAACGGCCTGCGCGGCCGCGTGCGGCTGCGCACCGATGGCGGGCTCAAGACCGGGCGCGACATCGTCATCGCCGCGATCCTCGGCGCGGAGGAGTTCGGGATCGGCACGCTGTCGCTGGTCGCGATGGGCTGCATCATGGTGCGGCAATGCCATTCGAACACATGCCCGGTCGGGATCTGCACACAGAATGACGCGCTCCGCCAGAAGTTCGTCGGCACGCCCGAGAAGGTGATCAACCTGATGACCTTCATCGCCGAGGAAGTCCGCGATATCCTCGCGCGGCTCGGCGTGAAGAGCCTCGACGACGTGATCGGGCGGACCGAACTGCTGCGGCAGGTCAGCCGCGGCGCGGAGCATCTCGACGATCTCGATCTCAACCCGATCCTGGCGAAGGTGGATGCCGACGATTCGCAGCGCCGGTTCAGCCTGTCGACGTTCCGCAACGAAGTGCCCGATAGTCTCGACGCGCAGATCATCAAGGACGCGTCCGCGGTGTTCTCGCGCGGCGAGAAGATGCAGCTGACCTATTCGGTGCGCAACACGCACCGCGCGGTCGGCACGCGGCTTTCGTCGGAGATCACGCGGAAGTTCGGCATGTCGACGCTCGCGGACAATCACGTGACGATCCGTCTGCGTGGGTCGGCGGGCCAGTCGCTCGGCGCGTTCCTGTGCAAGGGGATCACGCTCGAAGTGTTCGGCGATTCGAACGATTACGTCGGCAAGGGGCTGTCGGGCGGCACGATCATCGTCCGGCCGGCGGTGAGTTCGCCGCTCGCATCGCAGGACAACACGATCATCGGCAACACCGTGCTCTACGGCGCGACCTCGGGCCGACTGTTCGCGGCGGGGCAGGCGGGCGAGCGCTTCGCGGTCCGCAACTCGGGCGCGATCGTCGTCGTCGAAGGCTGCGGCGCGAACGGGTGCGAGTACATGACCAACGGCATCGCCGTGGTACTGGGCGCGGTCGGCGCGAACTTCGGCGCGGGCATGACCGGCGGGATGGCGTTCGTCTACGATCCCGACGGCGTGTTCGCGAAGCGCGCCAACCCCGAGAACATCACCTGGGACCGCGTGAAGTCGCTCCACTGGGCTGACGTGCTGCTCGACCTGGTTCGCGATCATGCCGACCACACCGATAGCAAATGGTCGAAGGGCCTGCTCGAGGACTGGGACCGGGTCGCGCCGCATTTCTGGCAGATCGTGCCCAAGGAAATGCTGACCCGCCTGAGCCACCCACTCGACGACAGCGCCGAGTTGGTAGCGGCGGAATAGCCTCTTCAGGCCTACCACCCCGGCGAAGGCCGGGGCCCAATTGGAAAGGTTGGAGTAACGGAACGCGGACCTCCGTTAGCGATGTCTCCCAATTGGGCCCCGGCCTTCGCCGGGGGGGGGGGGGCAAGTTAGAGGGGTTCACGCGGAGACGCGGAGACGCGGAGCTAAAGTCCCTCTGCATCTCTCTTATTGCGATCGGTGGTGAAGGAGCTTCGCTCGCTGCGAACGTAACACCTCCGCGTCTCCGCGCCTCCGCGCGAACCAAATCTTCTTACGCGACGCCAACCCGCGCTAGTGACACAGCCGCCCCCCACCGCCTAAACGGATGGCATGTGGCAGCTTTATCAATTCCCCCTGTGTCCCTTCTCGCGAAAGGTGCGCCTGCTGCTGGGCGAGAAGGGGGTCGGCTACGAACTGGTGCGCGAATCGCCCTGGGACCGCCGCGACGAGTTCATGGACATGAACCCCGCCGGCCAGACCCCGGTGATGGTCGACGCGTCGCGCGGCGTGGCTCCGCTGATCGATTCGATGGCGATCTGCGAATTCTTCGAGGAAACCGTCGAGAAGGCGGCGATGATCAACGGCACCGCGACCAACCGCGCCGAGATCCGCCGGCTGGTCACGTGGTTCGACACGCATTTCTACCGCGACGTCACCGGACCACTGCTCCACGAACGCATGGTCAAGCGCCTCGCGCACCGCACCGCGCCCGACGCGAAGGGCCTGCGCGAGGCGATGAAGGCCGCGGTCGGGCATCTCGACTATATGGATTACCTGCTCGATCATCGGAACTGGCTCGGCGGCGCGACAATGAGTCTCGCCGATCTCGCGGCGGCCGCGCAGATATCAGTCACCGATTATCTCGGCGGGATCGACTGGAAGGGCCACGACCAGACCGCGCGCTGGTATCGCGGCTTCAAGAGCCGCCCGAGCTTCCGCCCGCTGCTGTCCGAGCGGATGGAGCTGATCTCACCCCCGGCGCACTACGACAATGTCGATTTCTGACCAGATCGCGTTCGCGGACTTCGCGAAGGTCGACATCCGCGTCGGCACGATCGTCGAGGCCGAACCCTTTCCCGAAGCGCGCAAACCCGCGATCAAGCTGCGGATCGATTTCGGTGCGGAGATCGGCGTGAAGCGCTCGTCCGCGCAGATCACCGAGCATTATACGCCGGAGACGCTGGTAGGCCGTCAGGTCGCCGCGGTGGTCAACTTCCCGCCGCGTCAGATCGGCCCGATGATGTCCGAAGTCCTGACGCTCGGCTTCCCCGATGCGGACGGCAAAGTGGTGCTGATTTCGCCGACCGGACCAGTCCCGAATGGCGGCCGGCTGTTTTGAACCGTCCGGTCGCCGCCTAAATCCGTTCCCCCGCGAAGGCGGGAGCCCAGGGTACCAGTCGAAACGCTCGTGGCTCCTGGACCCCGCTTTCGCGGGGGAACGGTAGGGAGGGGAGAATGCCCTCGATAGGCGCCCCTTACTGGCGCAGGTCGTTCTGCGTGATCGGCACGATCTTCACCTCGACGCGACGGTTAGCCGCCCGACCCGCATCGGTATCGTTCGACGCGATCGGCTGCGTTTCGCCGTAGCCGCGCGTGCCGATGCGCGCGGTCTGCACGCCGTGGCCCGCCAGATAGTCCGCGACCGAGCGCGCGCGGCGCTCGGACAGCGTCTGGTTGTACGCGTCGCTGCCGGTCGAATCGGTATGCCCGTACACGTCGATATACGTCTGGTTGTACTGCGACAGCGTATCCGCGACCTGGTCGAGCGTGCGCTGGAACTGCGGCTGCACGTTGGCGCTGTCATACGCGAAGGTGATGCCCGACGGAATGTTCAGCACCAGATCGTCACCCTGGCGGATCACCTGCACGTCGGTGCCCGCGGTACGCGCGCGCAGGTCGCGCTCCTGCTTGTCCATGTACGCGCCGATACCCGCACCCGCGAGACCACCGATGCCCGCGCCCAGCAGCTTCTCGGTCCGGTCATGCCGACCACCGACCACGTCGCCGAGCAGATAGCCGCCCAGCGCGCCACCGATACCGCCGAGAGCGGTCTTCGAGATCGTCTGGCGACCCGTCTCCGGATCGGTGGTGCAGCCGCTGGTGGCGATCAGTGTGGCAATCGCAGCACCTGCGAACATCTTGGTTTTCATAGATAATCTCCCTGGGACGTGTTGGATGACGGCATTTCGCCTGATACCGCCGATAACCCGGTGTCGCGACGATTGTTCCGCCTGCGCACTGAACCGAGCCTGACCATCTTCGCGGTCCGATGTCGAGTATGCGCAGGCCAGTACGTAAGGACGGTTGTGCGACGGACCGTTGTCCTGCAAAGAGCGCGTGAGCCAATGGCACCGCTTCCCCCCTTCCCCTGGATCGACGTCGCGATCATCCTCGCGCTCGTCGCGTTGAACGGCGTGTTCGCGATGAGCGAACTCGCGATCGTCTCCGCACGCAAGGCGCGGCTCGAGGCGATGGCGCGCTCGGGCAAGAAGGGCGCGCGCGCCGCGCTGCTGCTCGCCGCCGACCCCGGCAAATTCCTGTCGACCGTCCAGATCGGCATCACGCTGATCGGCATCCTCGCGGGTGCCTATTCGGGCTCCAGCCTCGGCATGCCGACCGCCGCGCGGTTGCAGGCGTGGGGCCTGTCCGCCTCGACCGCCGAGACCGCCGGGTTCGCGATCGTCATCGGCCTCACGACATACGCGTCGCTAATCATCGGCGAGCTCGTGCCGAAACAGTTCGCACTGCGCGCGCCCGAGGCGATCGCCTCGTTCATGGCGCCCGTCATGCGCTGGCTCGCGATCGGCACCGCGCCAATCGTCTGGGTGCTCGATTCGACCAGCGCGTTGATCTTCCGTGCGCTGCGCCTGAACCGCGAATCGGAAGAACACGTCACCGCCGAAGAACTCCACATGATCGTCGCCGAGGCGTCGAAATCGGGGATCATCGAGGAGCATGAGCGGTCGATCATCTCGGGCGTCGTCCGCCTCGCGGATCGTCCGGTGCGCGAAGTGATGACGCCGCGCACCGAGATCGACTGGCTCGACTGCGACTGGGGCCCCGACGAGATCCGCGAGACGCTGCTCGCATCGCAGCACACCCGCCTGCCGGTCGGCGAAGGCTCGATCGATACGGTCAAGGGCGTCGTCCAGGCGCGCGACATCGCCGCCGCGCTGTTTCGCGGCGAGCCGATCGACCTGCGCGCGCTGATGCGCAAGGCGCCGGTGGTGATCGACCAGATCGACGCGATGGATGCGCTGCTCGCGCTGCGCGAAGCCGAAGTGCCGATGGCGCTGATCCATGACGAATACGGCCATTTCGAAGGCATCGTCACGCCCGCCGACCTGCTTGCGGCGATCGCCGGCGAGTTCAAGTCGGACTCGGATCCCGACGATGCGCCTTCCGTCGTGGTGCGCGACGACGGCTCGCTGCTGGTGGCGGGCACGATGGCGGCGGATTCGCTCGCCGATCGCCTCGGCATCGACCTGCCCGAGGACCGCGACTACGCGACCGTCGCAGGGTTGGCGCTGTCGGTGTTCCGCCACCTGCCGGGCGAGGGCGAGAGCTTCGTCGAGCAGGGCTGGAAGTTCGAGATCGTCGATCTCGACGGGCGGCGGATCGACAAGCTGCTGGTGAGCGAAGTCTGAGGGCTTACGCGGCGCGGGTAAGATCGAACACGGCGTCTCCGTTCTGCACCACCCCGGCGGAGGCCGGGGCCCAGTTGGCAAGGCCGCAGTAACGCAGCGCAGTCGCTAGTTTTCGACGTCCCCCAACTGGGCCCCGGCCTCCGCCGGGGTGGTGGTCGATTGGGAGACTTGTTCCCTCCTTAAGGACTCGTTCCTCTTACGCCGAGGACGCGCTGACCCCCACCTTCCGTTCGTCCCGAGTAGCTGCTGAGCTCGTCGAAGCGGCGTATCGAAGGACAGGTTGGCGCGCGGAACTCATGCTTCGATACGCGCCCTCGATACGCTCCTGACGGAGCTACTCGGTCTCTACTCAGCACGAACGGAGGGGGGCAGGAGAGAGGGGAAGGAGGAAGTAAGCCAAAACTAGACCATTCGGCTCCGTCCCCTTCTACTGACCGGTTTCGGCCGCGGGCTTCGCATCAACCTGGGGCGTCTCAACCACCGGAGTCTTTTCAGGCACCTCCGAAACCGGCCTAGCCCCAGGCTCCAGGTCGCTCGGCACGAACGGCACGACGCTTGGCGGCGGCCCCGACATCCCCGCCGGATCGCCCTCGACCCGCCCGTGAAGATGGTCGATCTCGGCCTGCCGCCGGTTGAGATAAAACGACCGCGTCGCCGCATACGGATCGGGCGAATTGTCGTGCAGGTCCTTCAGCGTCTGGTCGAATTCCGACCGGTGATCGAGCGCACCCAGGATACCCGCCGGAATGGCGTACGCCGTGCTGGTGAACGGCTTGCCGATGGCGACCGGCAGGATCAAACGATCGACCGCACCGCCGAGCAGATCGCGGATCGTCGTCGGTCCGACCAACGGCAGGAACAGGAAAGGGCCGTTCTTGACGCCGTAATAGCCGAGCGTGTTGGCGAACCCGTTCGACCGCCGCGGCAGGTGGAACGGTTTCTTCTTGGCGACGTCGAGCACCCCCGCCACGCCAATCGTCGTATTGATCGCGAACCGCCCGACCGTCTCCGCCGCCTTGCCCGGCTTGAATTGCAGCAGGAAGTTCAGGAAGACGATCGGCTCGCGCAGATTGTAGAGGAAATTGTGGATGCCGCGCCGAATGGGGCTCGGCACGGTCTTCTTGTAGGTCCGCGCGACCGGGCCGATCACCGCGTCGTCGACCTTCTGCGTCACCGCGAACGACTCGGCGTTGACCGCGCGCAGCGGATCGCCCGCGCTCTCCTTGCGGCCGGTGACGATGATGTCGTTGGGCGTCCGTTGGACAGGCGGAGTCCCCAGTGGAGCGGGACCAACCGGCGGAATGTCCTGCGTCGGCAGCCCCTGGGCGAAAATCTCGATCGCCGGAAGCGACGCGGCCAAGGCTAGCGGCGAAACCGCCATCGCCGCGACTGGCTCGAAGTCACCCGCGAACGGCGACGATACCGCGCCGGGCAGCGCGACGCTTGCACCGACGCCAGGTAACGCTATCGGCGCGGCCGTCACGTGAACGGGGGCAGCCGTCAACAGCATTGCGCTCATCGTTACCAGCATGTGCACTCATCGCCCTGTTGTCGGCCGCTCTCCTACATCGAGATGCGACGCACCTGACATGCCCGTCGGCGCGCGTGGAGCATAGAGCCAATCGTCATCCGCGCGTGCGGATCGAGGTTAACCGATCGCGCGACGCCCCGTCCCGATCCGTCGGGAGCGAAGGCGTAGCTCAGAGCTTGCCGAACACCGCTTCGAAGCCGGCCTTGTCGCCAGCCGCCAGCAATCGCGCCTGTTCGATCCAGCGATCGCGGCCCATCCGACCGGTGAAGTTGCCGAGCTGCGCGTCGATGCGCTGCGCCTCGCTGTCCGACAGCGCCGCCATCTCGCCGACCGTCGCGACGCCGAGCGCGCCAAGCTGTGCCGCGACCTTCGGCCCAAGCCCCTTCAACTGCGTGACGGGACCGTCTGCATAGGACTGGGTCGGGGCTGCCGGTGCGATCGGCGTCGGCGCTGCGACCTCGGTCGCTGGGCTAGCCTCCAACGGCGACGCTGCCGCGATCGGCTCGTCGGCTAGCCGCTCGGGCGCCGCCGCGGAGTCGTCCGGTGCGTCTGCAATTGGCTGTACGGGCGGAGCAGCGGCAGGGGTTGGTGCAGGCGCGCTCTGACTAGACGGCACATCCCGCGGTGTATCTGCTGCCCGAGCCGCCGGTACCGGCGATTGGGCAGGGGCAGGGGTGGGGGCAGCGGCTACCGTCTGCGTCTGGCGCTGGGACTGCTCGACCCTGCGCTCGTCGGCGACGGGATCCGCCGAGACCGGTTCGGGCGCGACCCCAGCCTCCTCGGCGTGCGCGATCACCTCGTGCGACGCCTTGGTGCGGCTGCGCTTGGCCTTGATGCCCCACAGCAGCCCAATGATGACAAGGACCGCCAGCACCGCGATGATCGCGAAGTGGATCGCGGTCAGCGTCCCGATGCCGTCAGGCAATAGGCTCAGGCCCGAGGCGGAGGTCGAGGAAGTTTCGTTCATTCCCATACCGTAGCGTCACCCGCGAAGGGCGGCGAGACCTAATCCGCGAGCGCCGTCACCGTTCAGTCGTTCGACGATGCCGGACGATTGCCGTCACGCGCGGCGAGTTCGGTCAATTGCAGGAATTCCTGCCGCCAGTAACCGTCCGCATGGCTCGCCAGCGCCCGCATGTCCGCATAGCGATATTGGCTGAGATACGGGTCGCCGCGCAGTTTCTGCCCGAACGCCGCCACCGCCGTCGCGAACGCGAAGTCGCCGGACGGCGCGGTGGCATCGCGGATCAGCGCCGCGGGGACCGGCCGAACGATCTCCCGCGAGGTCGTTCCGTCGGGCAGCTTGTAGCGCAGCTTGACCACCGCCAGTTCGGTCCCGGCCGAGGGCGCTGCCGCCGTTCGGTTCGCAGGATAGCGCCGCGTCGGCACCCAGCCCTTCGCGCCGACCGGCACGATCTCATACAAGGCGGTCACCTGATGCCCCGCGCCGATATCGCCGGCATCGACCGCGTCGTTGGTGAAATCCTCCTCCTTCAAGGCGCGGTTTTCGTAGCCGATCAGACGGTATTCGCTGGCCTGGGCGGGATTGAACTCGACCTGCACCTTCACGTCCTTGGCGATCGTGACGAGCGTCGCGGACAGTTCGTCCTCCAGCACCTTCTTCGCCTCCAGCGCGCTGTCGATATAGGCGTAGTTGCCGTTGCCGACGTCGGCGATCCGCTCCATCATCGCCTCGTTATAATTGCCCGTGCCGAACCCGAGCGTGGTCAGCGTGATGCCATCGTCGCGGTTTGTCTTGATGAGCGCCTCCAACACCTTCGTATCGCTGATCCCGACGTTGAAATCGCCGTCGGTCGCGAGGAATATCCGGTTGACTCCACCCTGGCGGAAATTCGCGCGCGCCGTTGCATAGGCCAGTGCGATGCCTTCGCCGCCCGCAGTCGAACCACCTGCGCTGAGGCAGTCGAGCGCCGCCTTGACGTATCCCTTGTTCGCGGTCGGTTCGAGGACGATGCCGCTGTTGCCCGCATAGACCACGATCGACACCCGGTCGGCCGGTTCGAGACGGTCGGCGAGGCCCATCAGCGCCGCTTTCACCAGCGGCAGTTTGTCGGGCGAGTCCATCGACCCGGACACGTCGACCAGGAAAACGAGGTTCGCCGGCGGGCGCGTCGCCCCCGTCACGTCATACCCGCGCAGGCCGATCCGGAGCAGCCGCGTCTCCGCATTCCACGGCGTCCGCGCGACGTCGGTCGTCACGCTGAACGGTACCGCGCGGTCCGTCGGGCGTGGATAATCGTAGCGGAAATAGTTGATCATCTCCTCGGTCCGCACCGCGTCGGCAGGCGGCGTTTCCCCCTTCGTCAGGAAGCGGCGGGCGTTGGCGTAGGACCCGGTATCGACATCGACCGAGAAGGTGGAGACCGGGTTCGTCGCGACCTGCTGGACCGCAGCCACCGCGCGGCCATCATAGCGTTCGGTGTTCTCAGGCGATCCGAAGGGCGCGGGCCTTTGCATCGCAAAGCTCTGGGTGATGGGTGCCATGGGAGCGCCGGGTGCCGCGGGCGCCATCATCGGTACTGGCGCGGGTGGCGGGGGAGGCGGCGGCGGGGGCGGTCCCGGGGGCGGGGGCGCGACTCTCGATCCCGTGACGACGATGTTGCCGCCCGTTCGCCCCGATCCGCGAGGATCAGGATCGGTCACCCGGCATCGAACCGGGGAGTCATTGCCGACGGTAGATCGCCTGGCGATCTGAACGGGCGGCAGTGGCGCGGCCGACGTCAGGATCAGCGCCACGATGGCAAGCGACGGTACGGACAAGATGCGCATCGCAACCACTTTCCCGGATGATAGTCGCGGAGAGTGTCACGTCGCCCGAGTCCGTTCAAGCGACCCGTTCAGCCCTCTCGTTCAAGCCCCGCGCGCGATCTCGCGCCAGCCGATGTCGCGGCGGTAGAAGCCTTCCGCGAAATCAATCGCCTCGACCGCGCGATACGCGTTCGCCTGCGCCATTGCGACGGTGTCGCCGGTCGCCGTCACCGCAAGAACGCGCCCGCCGGACGCGACCAGCCCACCATCTTCCAGCCGCGTGCCTGCGTGGAACACCGTGCCGCCCGCGGCCCGCGCCGAGTCCAGCCCGACGATCGACCCGCCCGCCTTGGGCGTCCCCGGATACCCCTCCGCCGCCATCACCACCGTCAACGCGGTCTCGTCGCTGAACTGCGCTGCCGGCATATCGCCGAGACGCCCTTCCGCGGTCGCCAGCATCGTCGCGAGCAGGTCGCCCTGGAAGCGCATCATCAGCACCTGCGTCTCGGGATCGCCGAACCGCGCGTTGTATTCGATCAGCTTCGGCCCCTGCGGCGTCAGCATCAGCCCAGCGTACAGCACGCCCGAGAACGGCATGCCTTCCGCCGCCATGGCCGCCACCGTCGGCGCGACGATCTCGTCGATCGCGCGCTTCTCCAGCGCCGGCGTCAGCACGAGCGCAGGGCTGTACGCGCCCATGCCGCCGGTGTTCGGCCCGGTATCGCCTTCGCCAACGCGCTTGTGATCCTGCGCGGAGCCGAACGGCATCAGCGACACGCCGTCGGTCAGCACGAAGAGGCTCGCCTCCTCGCCCTCGAGGAATTCCTCTATCACCGCCTCGGCTTCCCCGTCCGCGAACAGCGCGTCGAGCGCGGCATCGGCTTCGGCCGCGCTGAACGCGATCACCACGCCCTTGCCGGCTGCTAGCCCGTCCGCCTTGATGACCACCGGCAGCGAGAAGGTGCGGGCAAGCGCGATGTCCGCCTCTTCGCGGGTCTTGACGCGGACATAGCCCGCGGTCGGAATGCCGGCGCGAAGGCACAGATCCTTGGTGAAGCCCTTCGACCCCTCCAACTGCGCCGCCGCCTTCGAAGGCCCGAACACCGGAACGTCCGCGTCGCGCAGCGTGTCCGCCAGCCCATCGACCAGCGGCGCCTCCGGCCCGATCACGACCAGCCCGACCTCATGCTCGCGCACGAACGCGACGACCGCGCTATGATCCGTCGCATCGAGCGGCACGAGCGTCGCAACACGCGCAATCCCGGGGTTGCCCGGCGCGGCATACAGCGTATCGAGGCCGCGAGATTGCACCAGCTTCCACGCGAGCGCATGTTCGCGCCCCCCCGAGCCCAGCAGCAGGACGTTCATGCCCGATCCCTTTTCCGATGACTTGTCCAGCGACATGGGCCGGCTGGTAGCCGAGCAAGTCCCCGGCGACAACGCACTCGCCATGTCGGTCGGCGAACTCGCGTTCAAGCTGAAGCGGATGGTCGAGGGCGAATTCGGCCATGTCCGTCTGCGCGGCGAGATCTCGGGCTGGAAGCGCGTCGCGTCCGGGCATTGCTACATGTCGCTCAAGGACGACCAGGCGGTGATCGACGGCGTCATCTGGAAGGGCAATGCGTCGAGCCTCGCGTTCGTGCCGCAGGACGGCATCGAGGTGATCGCGACCGGCAAGCTCACCACCTATCCCGGCCGCTCGAAATACCAGATCGTCATCGAGCGGATGGAGCTGGCAGGCGCCGGCGCGCTGATGGCGCTGCTTGAGAAATTGAAGGCGAAGCTTGCTGGCGAAGGGCTGTTTGACGGCGCGCGGAAGAAGCGCCTGCCGTTCATGCCGAAGGTGATCGGCGTCGTCACCTCGGGCACCGGCGCCGTGATCCGCGACATCCTCCACCGCTTGGAGGATCGCTGCCCGACGCACGTCATCGTCTGGCCGGTGAAGGTGCAGGGCGAGGGTTCCGCCGCCGAGATTGCCGCCGCCGTCCGCGGGTTCGATGCGCTCGCCCCCGGCGGTCCGGTGCCGCGTCCCGACCTCGTCATCGTCGCGCGCGGCGGCGGTTCGGTCGAGGACCTGTGGTCGTTCAACGAGGAGGTCGTGGTCCGCGCGGTTGCCGCCTGCACGATCCCGATCATCTCCGCTGTCGGGCACGAGACCGACACCACCTTGTGCGACTTCGCCGCCGACCTGCGCGCGCCGACGCCGACCGCCGCGGCCGAGATCGCGGTGCCAGTGCTAGCGGACCTGCGCCTGACAATCGACAGCCACCGCAACCGCACCGAACGCTGCGCGCGCCGCCATGTCGAGCGCGGTCGCGAACGGCTCGATGCGCTCGCACGCCTGCTCCCGAAGCGCGACCAGCTGCTCGGACCGCAGCGCCAGCGCGCCGACGATTTCGGTCAGCGGCTCGATCGCGGGCTTGAGCGCCGCCTGACGCTCGCGCGCGGCAGTCTCGATCGCTCGGGCGCCGCACTCCGTCCCGCCACGCTGGAGCGCAAACTCGAAGCGAAACGCGCGCAGCTTGATGCGACATGGCGGCTCGTCCAGTCGCTCAACCCCGACGCGATCCTCGACCGCGGCTATGCCCGCGTCACGGCGCGTCCCGGCGGCGAGACGCTCGCGTCCGCAACGTCGGCGCGCGACGCGGGGACGTTGACGCTTCACTTCCGCGACGGCGTGGTGGACGCGGTGACGGACACCGGCCTTGAGCGCCCCGCCGCCAAAACCTATGCTGCCCCCAAGGCCAAGCCCGCGTCGGACCCGACGCCGCGCCAGCCGACCCTGCTGTAGAGAAGACCCGCAATGCTGATGTCCAACTCCGACCGCGCCGCGCGGCTGCACTACATGGCCAACGGTTTCCGCGTGCTCAGCCCCGGCGACCACGTCGCCTGTGCCGCCACCGGCCACCGCATCGCGCTCGAAGACCTGCGCTACTGGAGCGTCGCGCGCCAGGAAGCCTACGCCACCGCCGCCGCCGCCAGCGAAGCGATGGCGCCACGATGATCCGCGCGGCGGTGTTCGTCCTGCTGGCTGCATCCGGTGCCGCCGCCCAGCAAGCACCGCCCTCGAATACCGCGCTCCAGTCCACATTCCGCTGGACCGGCACGCTCAGCCAGGGCGGGCTGATCCTCGGCACCGCCCCCACCGGTACCCGCACGCTCATGCTCGACGGCAAGCCGGTCGCGCTCTCCCCCGACGGCCGCTTCATCGCCGGTTTCGACCGCGACGCCAGCCCGCAAGCGACGCTGATCGCGACACTCGCCGACGGCCGCAATGTCACGCAAAGCCTCTCGATCGCACCGCGGGCGTGGCGGATCGAGCGGCTGAACACGCTCCCCAAATTCCCCACGCCAGACCCGGTCTTCGCCAAGCTCCGCCCGCCCGAACTCGCGCAGATCGTCGCCGCCCGCGCGCGCATTACCGACGCGCAAGGCTGGCGGCAGTCCTTCGCATGGCCCGCCACCGGTCGCATCTCCGGCCTGTTCGGATCGCAACGCGTCTATAAAGGCGAACCCGGCAGCTATCATTCAGGCACGGACGTCGCCATCCCGACCGGCACGATCGTAACCGCCCCCGCCGACGGCGTCGTGATCCTCGCCGCAGACCACCCCTTCACACTGGAGGGCAACCTGCTGATGCTCGACCACGGCATGGGCCTGAACAGCGCGTTCCTCCATCTGTCGCGGATCGACGTGAAGCCCGGCGAACACGTAACCAAGGGCCAGCCGATCGGCGCCTCCGGCATGACCGGCCGCGCCACCGGCCCCCACCTCCACTGGGCGCTACGCTGGAACGACGCCAAGCTCGACCCGATTCTGGCGGCCGAGGCAATGCGGTAATACGATCAGCTCATTATCGTGCGCGCTTATGGGGATGGGAGTAATAATCTGGCGATCAAGGCCGTTGGTTTACCAGTCATGTGTCATTTCTAACACTAGCGGAAAACAAACTGCACTAGGCGGAAACGGGCACCTTTACAGTTTCAAGACAGGGCTTCACTCTTGGTTCATATTCCGTGCAACCGCCGAAATCGGCACTCGGAGTTTTAGTGGTTCTCGCAGCGGATCGTCAGGGCGGCTGTCGAGAACTGAACAAGGGGAAGCTACGTGGTTACAATGTCTCGTTTCACGTCCAAGGCGCTGTTGCTGGCCGCAGCGACACCGTTCGTCTTCGCAATATCCGCACCCGCGATGGCGCAGGTCGCAGCCGCTCCCGCGGCGTCGCCGAGCGACAGCCAGGCTGTTCCTCAGGATCCCGCCGGTAGCGAGACCGCAACCGCGGTTCAGAGCACGCGGACGGCGCCCGAGCAGGCCGCAGCAGCTGATAACGGTCAGGATATTGTCGTCACCGGTACGTTGTTCCGCGGTACCGACACTACCGCATCGCCGGTCACCACCATCACGGCGCAAAATCTGGACCAGCGCGGCATCAGCACCATCCAGGAAGGCATTCAGCGTCTTTCGGCGAACAACGGTCCGGCACTGACGAACAGCTTTACCGCCAACGGTGCATTCGCATCGGGCGCTTCCGCAGTGTCGCTGCGTGGCTTGTCGACCAATTCGACCCTCGTGTTGTTCGACGGTCTGCGCGCCGCCTATTACCCGCTGGCCGATGACGGCACGCGCGCGTTCGTCGATCTCAACACCATTCCTGACGATATCGTCGATCGTATCGACACGGTGCTCGATGGCGCTTCGTCGACTTACGGTGCTGACGCGATCGCCGGCGTGGTGAACATCATCACGAAGAAGTCGTTCAAGGGTGTTTCGGGTCGTGCCGAAGGTGGCATCTCGGAGCGCGGCGACGCGTCGCAGTATCGCCTGTCGATGACCGCCGGCGTCGGTGATCTGAGTGAAAACGGCTACAATGCCTATGTCAGCGGCTTTTACTATCAGCAGGATCAGCTGTTCAATCGCGACCGCAAGTACCCGTACAACACCAACGATTTCCGCGGTGTTTCGCAGGACGGAACCCAGGGCGTAAACAACACCATCAACGGTGTTCAGGCGGACGGTGGGCTCAACGGGTTCAACTTCGGCACTCCGCTTGTCGTGCGTCCGCGCAACGCGGCGACCGGCGCAGCGATTCCGGGCGTCAGCAGCCAGTACCAGTATCTCAACGGCTGCACGAACGGTTCGACCCCCTACAATCTGACCGCTGCCGATCGGGCAAACGCCGTCAACGCCGCTTCGCCAAACACCGTTTGCCAGGAAGATCTGGTCAACCGCTACGGCGTCATCAACCCCTTCATCCAGCGGTACGGTGCTTCCGCCCGTGTCACTGCAAAGTACGGCAATGACGGCGAGGCGTACGCTGCGTTCAATTTCGTGCAGACGGACACGGCGGTCGATGGCGCACCCGTTGCGATCCGTAACAACGCACCGGCGCCGTTCTACTTCCCGCGCTACAGCACGGCGTCGAACGTCGCTGCGTACGGCAACAACACGATCCTGCAGCTTCCGGTTTATGTCTGTGCTTCGGGCGTCAACTGCGCAGCGGCAGCGGATCGCCGCCTGAACCCCAACAACCCGTACGCCGCACAGGGCTTCACGGCGGCACTAGGTGGGCGCATTCCCAACCTGCCGACGCATGACGAGACCCGAACCCGTGGATATCGCGCCGCGATTGGGGCAAAGGGCACGCTGACCGGCGATTGGCAGTACAACATCAGCGCGACCGCGATGCACATCGATCTGCGCCGCAAAAGCGACGGGTATCCTTACATCCAGAACCTGCTGAACGCGATCAACACGGGCAGCTATAACTTCCGCGATCCTGCGGCAAACAGCGCTGCGACGTTGGCACTCATCGCGCCGACCGCAATTGGTAACTCCACGTCGGACCTGGACGAGTTCGATGCCAGCGTGACCGGCAAGCTCTTCGATCTTCCCGGCGGTCCGCTCCAGTTGGCTGTCGGCGGCGCGGTTCGTTACGAAGCCGTCGATTCGCCAAGCATCAATTCGGACCTCAACGGCCCCACGCAGCGCTATTTTACGCTGAACGGGTTCGCACTGAAGGGTAGCCGGACGGTATTCTCGGCGTACGGCGAGTTGAACGCACCGATCATCGACCAGGTTACGCTCAGTGCCAGCGGTCGTTACGATCGGTACCCCAACGGTATCGATAATTTCTCGCCGAAGGCCGGTATCGTCTTCAAGCCGGTCCGCCAGTTGACGCTGCGCGGCACATATTCGCGCGGGTTCCGTATCCCCAGCTTCGGCGAGTCGAGTGCGACGTTCCCGACGACAGGCTACGTCACGGCGAGCCGGGGTATCTATAACGACGCGTACCTGCGCCAATATGGCTGTTCGCTTGCAACGTACACGACGTGCCCATCCTATCTGACCTCCGCTTCCTATGGCGCCACGTCGTTGTCCAATCCGGAGCTCAAGCCGGAGAAGTCGCGCAGCTTCACCGGTGGTGCGATCCTGGAGCCTATCCGCGGTGTTACGCTGAAGGCGGGCTACTACAACATCAAGAAGACGAACGTCATCACGACGGCCAACAACTCGCCGGCGATCCAGGCGTACTACAGCGGTCAGGCCGTTCCTGCGGGCTACAACATCATTCCCGATGCCGTCGACGTGAACAACCCGAACGCCACGCCGCGTATCGCGTTCGTCCAGTCGGGCTTCATCAACGCCAACACGCTCAAGACGTCTGGTATTGATTTCGGGGCAGACGTGCAGTTCCCGATCGGGCAGCATGTCAAGTTCAGCACCAACGCTCAGGCGACGTACATCCTGAAGCTTGAGACTGAGTTCCCGGATGGGACGGTCGAGCGCTACGATGGTACGCTGGGTAACTTTAACCTGACGGCTGGTTCGGGCACGCCGAAGTGGCGCGGTACGCTGACGTCGACGATCGATATCGACGACACCTTCCTGCTCAGCGGTACGGCCAACTATTTCGACGGGTATGATCTGTCGGCAACCGATCAGGGTACCGGCTACAAGGATTGCGGTCTGAACGATGGTTCGCTGCCATGCCACACCAGCGATTACGTCACGGTGGATCTGACCGCCCAGGTGAAGATCAACGATGCCTTCACCTTCTACTTCACGGCGCAGAACATCCTCGACGATTTCCCGCCCATCGATACCGTCACCTACGGTGCGAACGGCTACAATCCCGTGCAGGGCGGCGAGGGCATCCTGGGTCGTTACTTCAAGGCTGGTGTGAAGGTCGGCTTCTAAAACGCCTGTCACGCCAAGGCACTCTGGGCCGCTCCACATCGGAGCGGCCCTTTTTTTGTTAGGCGACCCGAAGCACCAGCTTGCCGTCACCCTCGTCGACCTTCACCGTCGATCCGTCCTTCACCTCGCCGCGCAGGATCATGTCGGCGAGTGGGTCCTGCAGATAGCGCTGGACTGCACGCTTCAACGGCCGCGCGCCGTACACCGGGTCGTAGCCGACCCGACCCAGCCACGCGCGCGCGGCGTCGGTCAGGTCCAGCACGATCTTGCGATCCGCCAGCAGCTTGTCGACACGGCTCACCTGGATATCCACGATCGGTGCCATGTGCGACTGGCCGAGGCGGTGGAACAGGATCACCTCGTCGAGCCGGTTGAGGAACTCCGGCCGGAAGTGCGACCGGACGATCTCCATCACCTGCGGCTCGACCGACGACACGTCGTCGCCTTCGCCCATGTTCGCCAGATACTGGCTGCCGAGGTTGCTCGTCAGGATGATCAGCGTGTTGCTGAAGTCCACCGTGCGCCCCTGGCCGTCGGTCAGCCGCCCGTCGTCGAGCACCTGCAACAGCACGTTAAACACGTCGCCGTGCGCCTTCTCGACCTCGTCGAACAGGATCACCTGGTACGGACGCCGCCGCACCGCCTCGGTCAGCACGCCGCCTTCCTCGTATCCGACATAGCCCGGAGGCGCGCCGATCAGCCGCGCGACCGCGTGCTTCTCCATGAACTCGCTCATGTCGATGCGGACCATCGCCGATGGATCGTCGAACAGGAATTCGGCCAGCGCCTTGGTCAGCTCGGTCTTGCCGACGCCGGTCGGTCCGAGAAACAGGAATGAGCCGAGCGGCCGGTTGGGATCCTGCAACCCCGCCCGCGCGCGGCGGACTGCAGTCGAGACGGCTTTCACCGCATGCGCCTGGCCGATCACGCGCTTGCCAATCGTCGCTTCCATCGCGAGCAATTTGTCGCGCTCGCCCTGGAGCATCCGTTCGACCGGAATGCCGGTCCAGCGGCTGACCACGCCGGCGATGTCGTCCGCGGTCACTTCCTCACGCAGCATCGCGCCCTTGGTCGCCCCCGCCGCCTCGTCGAGCTGGCGCTGCAACCCCGGGATCGTCCCGTAGGAAAGCTCGCCTGCCTTCGCCAAGTCACCTGAGCGTTGCGCCTGCTCCAGCTCCAGCCGCGCGGCATCGAGCTGTTCCTTCAGCCGCGCCTCGGCGTTGATCTTGTCCTTCTCGCCCTTCCAGCGCGTCGTCAGTTCGGCGGACTGCTCCTCCAAATTGACGAGTTCGCCCTCCAGCGTGTCGAGCCGGTCCACCGACGCGTCGTCGGTCTCGCGCTTCAACGCCTCGCGCTCGATCTTGAGCTGGATGATCCGCCGGTCGAGGTTCTCGATCGCCTCGGGCTTCGATTCCACCTCCATGCGGATTCGGCTTGCCGCTTCGTCCATCAGGTCGATCGCCTTGTCGGGCAGGAAGCGGTCGGTGATGTAGCGGTTCGACAGCGTCGAGGCGGCGACGATCGCGCCGTCGGTGATCCGCACGCCGTGATGGAGTTCGTACTTCTCCTTCAGCCCGCGCAGGATCGAGATCGTGTCCTCGACGGTCGGTTCGCCGACCATCACCGGCTGGAACCGCCGCTGCAACGCCGGGTCCTTCTCGACATACTTGCGGTATTCGTCGAGCGTGGTCGCGCCGACGCAATGGAGTTCGCCGCGTGCCAGCGCGGGTTTCAGCAGGTTGCCCGCGTCCATCGCACCCTCGGATTTACCCGCGCCGATCAGCTGGTGCATCTCGTCGATGAACAGGATGATGTCGCCCTCGGCGGCCTTCACCTCGTCGAGCACACCCTTCAGCCGCTCCTCGAACTCGCCGCGATATTTGGCACCCGCGATCAGCGAGCCGAGATCGAGCGACATCAGCCGGCGATCCTTCAGCGTGTCGGGCACGTCGCCATTGGCGATCCGGAGCGCCAGCCCTTCGGCGATCGCCGTTTTCCCGACGCCGGGTTCACCGATCAGCGCGGGGTTGTTCTTGGTGCGACGCGCGAGGATCTGGATCGTGCGACGAATCTCCTCGTCTCGGCCGATCACGGGGTCGAGCTTGCCGTCACGCGCAGCCTGGGTGAGGTCGCGCGCGAATTTCTTCAGCGCATCATAGCGGTCCTCGGCGCCCGCGGTGTCGGCGGACCGACCCTGCCGCAGGCCGTTGATTGCGGTGTTCAACCCCTCAGGCGTCACGCCGCCGGCCTTTAGTGCTTTTCCCGCGGCAGTATTGAGCGACAGCGCTAGCGCAACCAGCAGGCGCTCGACGGTGACGAAGCTGTCGCCCGCCTTGCTCGCGATCTGCTCGGCTTGGTCGAGCACGCGCACCGCATCGTTGTCGATCCCCGGCGTAGTCTGCGCGCCCGAGCCCGACACGACGGGAATCTTCGCGAGCGCGAGATCGGTCTCGGACGTCGCACGCTTGGCGTCGCCGCCCGCGGCCGCGATCAGCCCGGCGGCCATGCCCTGCTCGTCCTCCAGCAGTGCCTTCAGCAGATGTTCGGGGGCGATCCGCTGGTGGTTCATGCGGATCGCGACGGTCTGCGCGGATTGCAGGAAGCCCTTCGCGCGGTCGGTGAATTTGTCGATGTTCATGACGAATTCCTGTGGGATTGGTTCGGCGTTGGCCGAAAGATGGTGTTGTATTTGGGCAACACAAGAGGCGGGCGCAGGTCGGATGCTAGGGCGAGCGCGAGGCATCCGGAATAGCGTTTATTGTCGGTATCGAAGCGCCGCCGTCATCGCTATGTTCAGGTTCGCATGCTATATGCAGCGCGTGTCCACAGCGCTCCCCCATACCTACGCCATCGGCATCGAGCCGGCCGACATCGACTTCATGGGTCACGTCAACAACGCGAACTATCTGAAGTGGGTACAGGCCGCGGTGATCGACCATTGGCAGCGTCTCGCGCCCGCCGAGGCGGTGGCCGGGCACCTCTGGGTCGCGCTCAAGCACGAGATCACGTATCGGAAACCGGCGTTCCTCGACGACGACGTCATCGCGACGGTGTTGCTAGAGAAGGTCCAGGGCGCGCGCGCGTTCTACGAGACGATCATCAAGCGCGGCGAGGACGTCCTGGCCGAGGTGAAGTCGAGCTGGTGCTGTCTCGATGCCGAGACGCTGCGCCCGTCGCGGCTGGCGAACAGCGTCGTCGAGCATTTCTTCCCGAAGACCGACCCTAAGGACTGATACGCCTGGGACGATCGGTCCTCAGAAATCGATCGCCATGCCCTTCAGCTCCCAATCGCCATAGCGCGTCGGATCGCGCGGCTCGGGATCCTTGTCGGGCACGATCGCCTCGGGTTTCGGGACCGGCGTATTCTTCGCGAGATATTCGGGTGGCTTCACATGGTCGGGGCGCTGGCCCATCGCGGCTCTCCGGATTTGTGTGTTGGCGTCGTAACCGCCACATGGGCCCTGCCGCGCCGCTTTGCCATAACAGCAGCGCGACAAACCGAACGCGAAGGACCTTCATATGCCCGACTATACCCACGCCCCCGAGCCGCTCGGCGTCCCCACCCGCCGCGCCGCACTCCGCCTGCTCGACGCCGTCCTGCGTCGCGGCGAGTCGCTCGAATCCGCCTTGCCGGCCGCCACGCGCGCGATCCACGGCCCCGACCGCGGCCTCGCGCATGCGATCGCCGCCGAGACGCTGCGCCGCCTCCCCGATCTCGACGCGATGATCGATTCGGTCACCAAGACCAACCTCCCCGACGATGCCAAGGCGCGGATGGCGCTGCGGATCGCGCTGGTCCAGGTGCTGATCCTCGGCACCCCCTCGCACGCCGCGATCTCGACGGTGTTGCCGCTGGTCGACGGCGGCCCGCGCAAACTCGTCCACGGCGTGTTCGGCACGCTGTTCCGCGCCAACATGCTGCTTCCCGAAGTGCCGACCTTGCCGGCCCCCGTCGAACTGCGCTGGGAAGCGGCGTGGGGCGAGGAGATGGTCGACGCCGCCGGCCGCGCGATCGCGCAGGTGCCGCCGCTCGACCTGACGATCGCGGACCCGTCCGAGACCGAAGGCTGGCGCGAGAAGCTCGGCGGCGAAAGCTTCATGCCCGGGCATCTGCGCCTGGGTGATCATGATTCGGTCCCCGACATGGCCGGGTTCGGCGACGGCGCCTGGTGGGTGCAGGACATCGCCGCCTCGCTCCCCGCGCGGTTGCTGGGGAAGGCCCCGTCAGAAGGTGGCGGCCACGTCCTCGATCTCTGCGCGGCGCCCGGCGGCAAGACGCTGCAACTCGCGAGCGCGGGCTGGACCGTCACCTCGGTCGACAATTCGCAGAGCCGGATCAAGCGCCTGCGCGAAAACCTCTACCGCACGCACCTGAAGGCCGAGGTCGTCAACGCCGACATCCTCGAATGGGCCCCCGCCGAGCCCGCCGACGCGATCCTGATCGATGCGCCGTGCAGTGCTACGGGTATCTTCCGCCGCCACCCCGACGTCCTCCACCGCGTCCGCCCCTCGATCATCGCCGAGACCGCGGCGTTGCAGGCGCGCATCTTCGCCAGGGCGGCGGACTGGGTGAAGCCAGGCGGTACGCTCGTCTACGCCACCTGCTCGCTCGAACCGTCGGAAGGCGAAGCGCAACTCGACGCGTTCCTCGCGGCGCGCAGCGATTACACGATCGCCCCGGTAGACCAGTCCGAACTCCCCGCCGGCATCACGCCCACGGAAGCGGGCACGATCCGCACGCTCCCCGGCATGCTCGCCGACCAGGGCGGCTGCGACGGCTTCTTCATCACCCGCCTCAAGCGCGCCTAACTGATCCTCCCCCGCAAGGGGGAGGTGGCTGGCACTCGCCAGACGGAGGGGGAGGGGGCGACAACTCAGGTTGCGTGTTCCTCCCCCTCCGTCACCTGCGGTGCCACCTCCCCCTTGCGGGGGAGGATCGACAGGGACTTCGCACCGCACGAATCCCGCGCTAGGACAATCCCATGCAACCCGTCCGCATCGCCCCCTCGATCCTCTCCGCCGACTTCTCCAAACTCGGCGAGGAAGTCCGCGCCATCGACGCGGCCGGCGCCGACTGGATCCATATCGACGTGATGGACGGCCATTTCGTCCCCAACATCTCGTTCGGCCCCGCGGTCATGAAGTCGGTCCGCGGCGTCACCACCAAGCCGTTCGACGTCCACCTGATGATCTCGCCCGTCGACGCCTATCTCGACGCGTTCGCGGAGGCCGGCGCCGACTGCATCACCGTGCACTACGAAGCCGGCCCGCACATCCACCGCTCGCTCCAGCACATCAAGAGCCTCGGCAAGCGCGCGGGCGTCGTGATCTGCCCCGGCACGCCAGCGAAGATGCTCGACTACCTCATGGACATGGTCGACCTCGTGCTGGTGATGAGCGTCAACCCGGGCTTCGGCGGCCAGAGCTTCATCCCCAGCCAGCTCAAGAAGATCTCGGCGATCCGCACGATGATCGAAAAGAGCGGCCGCGCGATCGATCTCGAAGTCGATGGCGGCGTCGATCCCGAGTGGGCCAAGCGCTGCATCGAGGCCGGCGCCGACGCGCTGGTCGCGGGCACCTCGGTGTTCCGCGGCGGCCCCGACCACTACGCCGCCAACATCGCCGCGTTGCGGGGGTGAACGGTTCGCGTGATCCCGTGACCGATCCCGCCCCCGACGGGATCGACGAAGGCCGCCGCCTGATCCGTCTCGGCGGCGACAAGGGGTTGTCGCTCGCCGACCGGCTGGCGGAGCGCTTCCACCGCCTGACGTGGCGCACCCCGCTCCACACGCTGCGCCTCAAGGGCCGCTACCCGCTGAAGCTGATCGCGGTCCCCGAAGATCCAATCCTTGGTGACATCCCCCGCGGACATATGCTCCTCGAAGGCGTGCTCTCGTTCCGCGGCGAAGCGCGCGACATCGAGACGCTCGATCTTTCGAAACCGCTGCCCAAACCGTTCGGCGAATATCTCCACAGTTTCGCGTGGCTACGCGACCTCTCGACCGTCGCGACCCGCGCGCGGGGCGCTCCGATCGCCGAATACCTCATGGGGCTTTGGCTGACCGCGCACGCCGACACCCAGGGAGGGATCGCATGGCGCCCCGACATGTGGGGCCGTCGCATCCTCGCCTGGACCGCGCATGCGCCGCTGATCCTGTCGTCCTCCGACCAGATCTACCGCTCGAAGGTGCTCAACGCGCTCGCAAAGGGCGCCCTCCACCTCGATCGCACCGCCGACAAGGCGCCGGCCGGTGCGCCGCGCATCGCCGCGTGGTGCGGTGTCGTCGCGGCTGGACTCCTCATCCCCGGCGGCGAACCGCGGCAGGCATTTGGTGAGGCAGGCTTGCTCCGCGCGCTCGGCACCGGCCTGTTCGACGACGGCGGCTCGGTCTCGCGCAGCCCGGCGATGCTGCTCGATTCGATCCAGCTGCTCACGCTCCTCCAGGAAAGCTACGCCGCGCGCAGCGCCGAATTGCCCGAGACGGTCGCGGTCACGCTCACGCGGATGGTCGCGGCACTGCTCGGCGTCGCGCACGCCGATCGCGGCCTGTCGAGCTGGCAGGGCGGTGGCCCCGCCAGCGAAACGCAGGTCGCCGCGGTCATCGAAGCCAGCGGCGTCCGCACCCGCCCGCTCCGCCAAGCCCGCGATTGGGGCTATCAACGCCTCGCCGCCGGCACCGCGGTGTTGATCGTCGATGCCGCCCCGCCGCCGATCGCGCGTCTCGTCGAAGGCGGCTGCGCCTCGACGCTCGCGTTCGAATTCTCCGACGGCCCGGCACGCATCGTCGTCAATTGCGGCGGCGCCCGCGCCGGCATCGCGCAGCTCCCGCCCGCGATGGTCGAGGGTTTGCGCTCGACCGCCGCGCATTCGACGCTGACGATCGCCGACAGCAATTCGACCGCGATCCTAGCCGACGGCACGCTCGGCCGCGGCGTCGGCGAAGTCGAACTGAGCCGCCAGGAATCGGACGCCGCCAGCCGGATCGAGGCGAGCCACGACGGCTATGTCCGCCGCTGGGGCTTCCTCCACCGCCGCCAGCTGATGCTGACCGGCGACGGCCGCGAACTCCGCGGCGAGGACGCGCTGTTACCGCAAGGCCGCAAGCGCCGGGCGGGGTTGTCGCTGTTCGCGATCCGCTTCCATTTGGGGGAGGGGGTGCAAGTCTCCCCCACCGCGGACGGCCTCGGCGCGATCCTCCGCCTCCCCGGCGGTCCCCTGTGGCAGTTCCGCTGCCGCGGCGGCGCGCTGGTGGTCGAGGACAGCGTCTGGATCGACGCCGACGGCCGCCCGGTCGCGACGCAGCAGCTGATGATCACCGGCGAAGCTGCAGCCGGCGGCGCGAGCGTTAGCTGGGCGCTGAAAAAGGCCTGACCTAACGTCTGCCCGCGTGCAGTTCTAAGACTCACGCTCTCCAACCCACCTCCGTCATCCTGACGAAAGTCAGGACCCAGGATACCAAACGACTGCCTTCGTGGCTCTGGGTCCTGACTTTCGTCAGGATGACGGGAAATGATGGACCGCTACCTTCAACGCGCCCTCTGCTTTCCCCGCCCCCTATTCCCCAACGTCAACCGACGCTAAGGCACCGCCGCACGGCGACCCCCCGACGAAAGACCCCTCATGACCAGCATCCCGATCAAGCGCGCGCTCCTGTCCGTTTCCGACAAGACCGGGATCGTCGATCTCGGCAAGGCGCTGGCCAGCCACGGCGTCGAACTCGTCTCGACCGGCGGCACCGCCACCGCCCTTCGCGCCGCCGGCCTCGAAGTCCGCGACGTCAGCGAACTCACCGGCTTCCCCGAAATGATGGACGGCCGCGTCAAGACGCTCCACCCGATGGTCCATGGCGGCCTGCTCGCGGTCCGCGACGACGCCGGCCATGCCGCCTCGATGGCCGAGCACAAGATCGGCGCGATCGACCTCGTGATCGTCAACCTCTACCCGTTCGAGGCGACCGTCGCGAAGGGCGCCGACCGCGACACCGTGATCGAGAACATCGACATCGGCGGCCCCAGCATGGTGCGCTCTGCCGCCAAGAACCACGCCTATGTCGCGATCGTCACCGACCCCGCCGACTATGCGCTCGTCTCGGGCGGCACCACCACGCTCGACGACCGCAAGAAGCTCGCCGCCAAGGCTTTCGCCACCACCGCCGCCTATGATTCGGCGATCGCAACGTGGTTCGGCACCGTCGACCAAGCCGAGGAATTCCCCGCCACCCTGCCGATCACGCTCAAGCGCGGCGACACGCTCCGCTACGGCGAGAACCCGCACCAGTCCGCCGCCTTCTATACGGCAACCGGCTCGGTCCGCGGCATCGGCCAGGCCCGCCAACTCCAAGGCAAGGCGCTCAGCTACAACAACCTCAACGACGCCGACGCCGCGCTCGAACTGATCGCCGAATTCCGCGACGCCGCGCCCTCGGTCGTGATCGTCAAGCACGCCAACCCCTGCGGCGTCGCGACCGGCACCACGCTCGCCGACGCCTATGCTGCGGCGTTCGCCTGCGACACGGTGTCGGCATTCGGCGGCATCATCGCCGTCAACCGCACGCTCGACGCAGAGACTGCGCGCGCAATCACCGGCATCTTCACCGAAGTCGTCGTCGCCCCCGATGCCGACGAGGAAGCGATCGCGCTGTTCGCCGCCAAGAAGAACCTCCGCCTGCTGCTCACCGGCGACCTCCCAGATCCCGCGCGCGCCGGCTTGACGGCCAAGTCGATCGCCGGCGGCTGGCTCGTCCAGGGTCGCGACAACGGGACGCCTGGCGAGTTGAAGGTCGTCACCAAGCGCCAGCCGACCGAGCAGGAACTCCTCGACTGCCGCTTCGCCTGGACGGTGGCCAAGCACACCAAGTCCAACGCGATCGTCTACGCCAAGGACGGCAGCACCGCCGGCATCGGCGCCGGCCAGATGAACCGCCTCGAATCCGCGCGCATCGCCGCGTGGAAGGCGAAGGACGCGGCGGAGAAGGCCGGCTGGTCCACCCCGCGCACGATCGGCTCGGCGGTCGCGTCGGATGCGTTCTTCCCGTTCGCCGACGGGTTGCTGGCGGCGGTGGAAGCCGGCGCGACCGCGGTGATCCAGCCCGGCGGCTCGATCCGCGACGCCGACGTCATCGCGGCAGCGGACGAGGCCGGCCTCGCGATGGTCTTCACCGGCATGCGCCACTTCCGCCACTGAGTTCGACCCTCACCACTACGGTCATCCCCGCGAAGGCGGGGACCCTACTGGCAAAGGCTGGCGATAATCGCTGAAGCTAGCCGGTATGGGTTCCCGCCTTCGCGGGAATGACGAAGGTGTAGAGGTTGCACATAAAACAGGCACCCGCACCGCACTGCACAAGTTTTAACCCCAAAACCCCCGCTGCCCGCTCCCCGAGCACCCCCCACCCCTCCACACCGCAACTGGCACGCACATTGCGAGGCGACTCCCGTAACAAGGGGAAGGGGCGCGATGAAACTCGTCATTGCCATCATCAAGCCGTTCAAGCTCGACGAGGTGCGCGAAGCGCTCACCACGATCGGCGTGGCGGGCATGACGGTCACCGAGGTCAAGGGGTTCGGCCGTCAGAAGGGCCAGACCGAGATCTATCGCGGGGCCGAATACAGCACCAACATGGTGCCGAAGATCAAGATCGAGGTGGTCTGCGCCGCCAGCCTGTCCGACCGCGTGGTCGAGGCGATCCAGGCGTCGGCGAACACCGGCGCGATCGGCGACGGCAAGATCTTCGTGCTCGACGTCGGCCAGGCGGTGCGGATCCGCACCGGCGAAACCGACGATTCAGCGCTCTGAGGGGGGACGAAATGAAGCTTGATATGAAGACATCCGCCGTCGCGGCGCTAGGGTTCGGAGCAGCGATGATCGCCGCCGCACCCGCCTGGGCACAAGCCGCAGCCGCACCGGTGGTGGCGCCCGTGGTCGCTACCGTGAACAAGGGCGACACCGCCTGGATGATGACCTCGACGATCCTCGTCCTGATGATGATCCTGCCCGGTCTCGCGCTGTTCTACGGCGGCCTCACACGGTCGAAGAACATGCTGTCGACCATGACGCAGATCGGTGCCGTCGCGGCGCTCGCGATGCTCGTCTGGGTGATGTGGGGCTATTCGCTGGCACTCGGCAGCGACAATGGCAGCGCGCTGCTCAGCAACTTCATCGGCGGCTTCGGCAAGCTGTTCCTGGCCGGCGTCACGCCCGCATCGCAGGCAGCGACCTTCACGGCCGGTGTAGAGATCCCCGAATATGTCTTCATCTGTTTCCAGATGACCTTCGCCGCGATCACCGTCGCGCTTGTCCTGGGCTCGGTCGTCGAGCGCATGAAGTTCTCGGCGGTGATGGTGTTCGGCCTGGTCTGGCTGACGATCGTCTACTTGCCCGTAGCGCACATGGTGTGGGCATCGAGCGGCTATTTCTTCAAGGCAGGCGCACTCGACTTCGCTGGCGGCACCGTGGTCCACATCAACGCCGGCGTCTCGGCGCTGGTCGCCGCCCTGATTCTCGGCAAGCGCATCGGCTATCCGAAGGAGCCGATGGCACCGCACTCGCTGGTCATGACCGGCATCGGCACCGGGCTGCTCTGGGTCGGCTGGTTCGGCTTCAACGCCGGCTCGGCGCTCGAGGCGAACGGGTCTGCGGCGCTCGCGATGCTCAACACCTTCGTCGCCACCGCGTCGGCTGCTTTGTTCTGGATGCTTGCCGAGAAGCTCTCGGGTCACAAGGGTTCGGCTTTGGGCTTCTGCTCGGGTATCGTTGCCGGTCTCGTCGCCGTCACGCCTGCTGCCGGCAACTCCGGCCCGTTCGGCGCCATCGTCCTCGGCGCGATCGCCTCGCTCGTCTGCTTCATGGCAGTGTCGAAGCTCAAGCCGATGCTCGGCTACGACGACTCGCTCGATGCCTTCGGGATCCACGGCATCGGCGGCATGATCGGCGCGATCGGCACCGCGGTGGTCTACGCCCCGTCACTCGGCGGCCCTGGCGCTGCGGACTATGCGATGGGCGCCAAGCTCTTCGTGCAGCTCCAGGCGGTGATCGTGACGATCATCTGGGCCACGATCGGCACCACGATCGCGATCTACGTCGCCAAGGCCGTCACCGGCCTGCGGGTATCGCCGGAAGTCGAGCACGAGGGTCTCGACATCGGCGAACACGGCGAGCGCGCCTACAACTGATCGGTAGCGGGCCAGTCGAGCCCGCACCCACGACGTTCCTCCTGCGGACAACCTTAGCCCGGTGTGGAAACACACCGGGCCTTTTTTATGTCGATCGAAGTGGTACTTCGATCGAGTTCAGAAGGGGGGGGCTAAACCACCTCGTAGGGCACAGCGCCGCGGCGGTCGGGATCGACGCGTATCTCGCTGGCGGCTGGCGGGAACGCGCGCTGGTCGCAGTCGGTGCGCAGGCAGATTCGGCATGACGTCCCGATCGGCGTCGCGATGCCTCCGGTGCCTAGCGCATCGGCATAGATGAACTCCGACGCGTTCGCCTCTTCGCACCCGAGCGCCACCGCATAGCGCCGCGCCGGCCGCGTGTACGTCTCGGACGGTTTCACCAGCCCCTTCGCCATCGAGACGTAGCGGATCCCGTCGGTCGTTTCGATCAGCTGCGTCAGGATCCGGTCCGGGATCGCCACCGCCTCGTGGACGATCCACAACGGACACGCGCCCCCGAACCGCGCGAACTGCAACCGGGTGGCGGAGTGCCGTTTGGTGATGTTCCCCGCCATGTCGACCCGGCAGAAGAAGAACGGGATGCCGAGCGCCCCGGGGCGCTGCAACGTCGAGAGCCGGTGACACGTCTGCTCGAAGCTCGTCCCGAAGATCCGCCGCAACCGGTCGATGTCATGGCGGACGCTCCGCGCCTCCGTCCGAAAGCGCGTATAGGGCATGACGATCGCCCCCGCCGCATAATTGGTCAGCCCCGCGGTCAGCAGCGCGCGCGCCGTTTCGGACGCCATCTCCGACGCCGCGACGATCCCCCCGATGACGTCGCCGAACTCGTGCCGCGCAACCTGGTGCGCGAGCGAGAACAGGGTCGTCTCGCCCGGCTGCGACCCGTCGAGCCGCAACGTTGCGCCGTCATAGTCGCGCAAAGGTGCAGCGAGCGCGCCCGAGATCGCGACCGACACGCCGCGCGCCGCCAGCCGAGCCTCCAACGCCGCAATCCGATCCGCCCCCAGCGTCTCGCCGATCTCCTCCGCCCGCCGATCGAGCGCATCGACATAATTGCCTGCCGCATGAAACCAGTCGCGCACGTCCTCCCACGGCAGCAACCCCGGCGCGCCCGATCCCGCCACCAGCCGATCGTCGAGCGCGCGCAACTGCTCCTGCGCCCGCCGGTACGCGTCGTGCATCGCGACGAGGCGCTGCGCCAACAGAGGCTGGTGCTTCACCGCTCGCCGCACCGCCGTCTCGTCGAGCGCAGGTGCCTCCACACTCGTATCCGACACCGCCTCCAGCGTCGCGATCAGCAACGCGGTGTCGTCCGCCGCGTCGATGCTCCCCCAATCCGCCGGAAACTCGCGCGCGAGCGTGATCAGTACGCCCTCGGTCACCGGGCGGTCGCCATTCTCGATCTGCGAGAGATAGCTGACGGACAACCCGATCCGCACGGCCATCGCGGCCTGGCTAATTCCAAGAACGCGGCGCAGGTCGCGCAGGCGGTGTCCGACGAAGAGGCGACGAGCGGGCAAAGTCATATCCCCGCCTAGTTTGCAAACATGCCTCGGACAAGTTTGCAACATTGCATTTGCGCATCGCATCCCGCTCTGTGAAGGCAGTCAGCAGGACGGAGAGACGATGTCATCCACGATCGAAGAGCTTGAACGCCGCCGCGAAGCCGCCAGAGTCGGCGGGGGCCTCAAGCGGATCGCAGCGCAGCACGCCAAGGGTAAGCTCACCGCGAGGGAGCGCCTTGACGTGCTGCTGGACGAGGGATCGTTCGAGGAACTCGACATGTACGTCGAGCACAATTGCGTCGATTTCGGCATGCAGGACCAGGTGATCCCCGGCGACGGCGTGGTCACCGGCTCGGGCACGATCAACGGCCGCCTCGTGTTCGTCTTCAGCCAGGATTTCACCGTATTCGGCGGGTCGCTCAGCGAACGTCACGCGCAGAAGATTTGCAAGGTGATGGACAGCGCGATGAAGGTCGGCGCACCGATCATTGGCCTCAACGACAGCGGCGGTGCACGCATCCAGGAGGGCGTCGCCTCGCTCGGCGGCTATGCCGAGGTGTTCCAGCGCAACGCGCTTGCATCCGGTGTCGTGCCGCAGCTTTCGCTGATCATGGGGCCGTGCGCGGGCGGCGCGGTCTACTCCCCCGCGATGACCGACTTCATCTTCATGGTGAAGGATTCGAGCTACATGTTCGTCACCGGCCCCGACGTGGTCAAGACGGTGACCAACGAGGTTGTGACGCAGGAAGCGCTCGGCGGCGCCGTGACGCACACCACCAAGACGTCGGTCGCCGACAACGCGTTCGAGAACGACATCGAGGCTTTGCTCGCCGCACGCGACTTCTTCGACTTCCTGCCTGCGTCGAACCGGGACGGCGTGCCCGAGCGTCCGACGGCGGACGAATGGGACCGGATCGAGGAGAGCCTCGACACGCTGATCCCGGCGTCGGCGAACCAGCCTTACGACATGCACGAGCTGATCCGGAAGACGGTCGACGAAGGCGATTTCTTCGAGACGCAGCCGGCGCATGCCGCCAACATCATCACCGGCTTCGGCCGCATCGAAGGCCGCACGGTCGGCTTCGTCGCGAACCAGCCGATGGTGCTCGCGGGCGTGCTCGACATCAATTCGTCGAAGAAGGCGGCGCGGTTCGTGCGCTTCTGCGACGCGTTCGAGATCCCGATCGTGACCTTCGTCGACGTCCCCGGCTTCCTGCCTGGCACCGCCCAAGAGCATAACGGCATCATCAAGCACGGCGCGAAACTGCTGTTCGCCTATGCTGAGGCGACCGTGCCGAAAATCACCGTCATCACGCGGAAAGCGTATGGCGGCGCGTACGACGTGATGGCATCGAAGCACCTGCGCGGCGACCTCAACTATGCATGGCCGACCGCCGAGATCGCGGTGATGGGAGCCAAGGGCGCGGTCGAGATCATCTTCCGCGGCAAGACGCCCGAAGAGATCGCCGAACGCACCGCGGAATACGAGGCGCGCTTCGCCAACCCGTTCGTCGCCGCGTCGAAGGGCTTTATCGACGAGGTCATCCAGCCCCACTCGACCCGCCGCCGCATCGCGCTCGGCCTACGGAAACTTCGCGGCAAGGCGCTGGAGAATCCGTGGAAGAAGCATGACAACATCCCGTTGTGATCCGGCGGCTTGTTGCATGATGATAAGCACATTATCATGTTATGCGAAGGAGTCGTGACATGCAGACCGAACGCGTGACGTTTCTGACTACGCCCGATCACAAGGCAGCGCTCGATGCGTTCGCGGCGAACAGCGGCATGTCCGTCGGCCGCGTCGTGCGTGAAGCGACAACGCGGTACATTGCCGCACCGGCGTCGCGCGACGAGGAAGCGGCATTGGCGTTTCTCGCACCGGAGATCGAGGCCGCTGTCGACGACATGAAGATGTCCATCCAGTCGATGCGTGAGAATATCGCGCGCACCTGCGCTGTGGTCGATGCGGTGCTGGCGGGCGAAAGACCGTGAGTGCGGGTGAGAAAGCATTCGGCGTTTTCAAGACGATCCTGACGCTGAAGGATCAGCTGGATGGCCTTGATCGGGACGTGGCCCAGCTTGGCGGGCGACTTGCCGGTCTTGCCGGCGCGCATGGTGATCTCCGCGATCGAGTGTCTCGCTTGGAGGGGGTGATCGAAGGTGCCGCAATGGCGGCGGCCCAGCAGCGGAGGATTGAGGGATGATCGCGTTTCTTCTGCTTCAAGCCGCAGCCGTGGCGGCACCTGCACCAACCTGGAAGCTCGCAGATCGCACCAATCAGGCGGGCGTGCGCAGCATCTCCGCGTCGGTCACCGGCAATGACGGTCTGTCGCGCTTCGTCGTAAAGTGCGACGTCGCGTCCGAGCCCATCGTGTCGATCCAGTTCATCCAGCCCCAACCGCTCGGGCAGGGGCCGGACAAGCCTGTCGCGGTGCGGTTCGACGGCGGGCCTGCGTTCAATTACAACTGGCAGTTTCCGGGCACCGGCACCTACGTCACTGATCCTGAAGCGATCACCAGGCTGACGACTTTTCTCGTGAAGTCGAAGACGGTACGGGTCGAGACCACCAACGGCGCTAACTTCGCAGTGCAGGCGAACTTCGTCGCGCCGGCCGGCGATGCGATGATCCGGCAGGTGCTCGGTGCGTGCGGTTACACGCTGGGTGTCGTCCCGGTTGCACCGCCACCACCGAAGGATGCCCAATGACGCTCGGCCGCCTCAATCATGTCGGAGTTGCGACGCCGTCGATCGCGAAGTCGGTCGAGACGTATCGCCTGCTGCTCGGCGCGACCGCGATCGGCGAGCCGTTCAACTTGCCCGCGCAGGGCGTGAAGGTGTGCTTCATCGATGCGCCGAATACGCAGATCGAGCTGATCGAGCCGTATGACGAGAGTTCGCCGATCGCCGGCTTCCTGCGCAAGAACCCGGCAGGCGGGCAGCATCATGTCTGCTTCGAGGTCGCCGATATCGCCGCCGCGGTCGCCGACCTGAAGGCGAAAGGCGCGACCGTGCTGGGCGAACCGCGGATCGGGGCGCATGGCACGCCGATCGTGTTCGTGCACCCGAAGGACTTCGGCGGCATGCTGGTCGAGTTGATGGAGACGCCGGGCGATACCGGCGCGCACTAGGAGAGATCTGATGGCCGCGTACGAGCATATCCTGAGCGAACGGCGCGGCGACGTGCTGGTACTGACGCTCAACCGGCCCGACCGGCTGAACGCCGCACCGCCGGCGATGTTCGAGGAATTGCGCGCGGCGCTGGGCGATCTGGATGGGGCGCGGGCGGTACTGATCGCGGGCGCAGGGCGTGCGTTCTGTTCGGGGGCGGATGTCGGCGGCGGCGCGCTTGGTTCGGACAATCCGGGCGAGGCGACGTTCGCGGCGCTGACCGGCAGCTACAATCCGACGATGATGGCGATCGCCGACCTGTCGGTGCCGGTGGTGAGCGCAGTGCGCGGCCCGGCGGCGGGGATCGGCTGCAGCCTCGCGCTCGCCGCCGATTTCTGTGTGGGTAGCGAGACGGCGTATTTCCTCCAGGCGTTCGTCAATATCGGGCTGGTGCCGGACGGCGGCGCGTCGTGGATGCTGCCTCGCTTGATCGGGCGCGCGCGGGCAACGGAAATGATGATGCTCGGTGAGCGGGTTCCGGCGGCGAAGGCGCTCGACTGGGGGATGGTCCACAAGGTCGTCGCCGACGCTGCGCTGGATGCCGAGGCGTTTGCGCTGGCCGAGCGGCTTGCGGCGATGCCGACGGTTGCGCTCGGGCTGATGCGGCGGGCGATTACCGCGGCGTACGAGACGGATTACGCGACCGCGATGCAGGCCGAGGCGGCGAACCAGCGTGACGCGCGGGGGTCGGCGGATTCGATGGAGGGCGGCCGTGCTTTCCTCGAAAAGCGCAAGCCGGTGTTCACGGGCAAGTGACCTCCGCCTCCAACACCACCGTGGCGTTTCTAACCACCACCCCGGCGAAGGCCGGGGCCCAATTGGGCAACGGCTCTTTGGCCGGTGCAACTCTCCTTTACAGCAACCTTTCCAATTGGGCCCCGGCCTTCGCCGGGGTGGTGTTCTCCGCATGACTGACAAACCGAACCCCAATCTCGCCGACTGGCAGGCGCTCGCCGCCAAGGAAGTAAAGGGCGCCGACCTCACCTGGCCGACCCCAGAAGGCATCGACGTCAAACCGCTCTACATTGCCGAAGACGTTACCACCGACCCAGGCCTCCCAGGTTTCGCCCCCTTCACCCGCGGCGTCCGCGCGTCGATGTACGCGGGCCGCCCCTGGACCATCCGCCAATATGCCGGCTTCTCCACCGCCGAAGCCTCGAACGCGTTCTACCGCCGCAACCTCGCCGCCGGCCAGAAGGGCCTGTCGGTAGCGTTCGATCTCGCCACCCACCGCGGCTACGACAGCGACCACCCCCGCGTCACCGGCGACGTCGGCAAGGCAGGCGTCGCGATCGATTCGGTCGAGGACATGAAGATCCTCTTCGACGGCATCCCGCTCGACAAGATGTCGGTCAGCATGACGATGAACGGCGCCGTGATCCCGATCCTCGCCTTCTTCATCGTCGCCGGCGAGGAGCAGGGCGTCGACCGAAAGCTGCTCGACGGGACCATCCAGAACGACATCCTCAAGGAGTTCATGGTCCGCAACACGTACATCTACCCGCCCGAGCCGAGCATGCGGATCATCTCGGACATCTTCGGCTACACGTCGCGTGAGATGCCCAAGTTCAACAGCATCTCGATCAGCGGCTATCACATGCAGGAAGCGGGAGCGACGCAGCTCCACGAGCTCGCCTTCACGATCGCCGACGGCATGGAATATGTGAAATACGGCGTCGCGAGCGGGCTCGATATCGACAAGTTCGCCGGGCGGCTGAGCTTCTTCTTCGCGATCGGCATGAACTTCTTCATGGAGATCGCCAAGCTCCGCGCCGCCCGCGTCCTCTGGCATCGCGCGATGACGCAGCTCGGCGCGCAGGACGAGCGCTCGAAGATGCTGCGTACGCATTGCCAGACCAGCGGCGTCTCGCTCACCGAGCAGGATCCGTACAACAACGTCATGCGCACGACGATCGAGGCGATGGCGGCGATGCTGGGCGGCACGCAGTCGCTCCACACCAACGCGCTCGACGAGGCGATCGCGCTGCCGACCGACTTCTCGGCACGGATCGCGCGCAACACGCAGATCGTGATCCAGGAAGAGACGGGGATGACCAAGGTCGTCGATCCGCTCGGCGGCAGCTATTATATCGAGAGCCTGACGCAGTCGCTGGTCGACGGCGCATGGAGCCTGATCGAGCGGATCCAGTCCGAAGGCGGCATGGCGAAGGCAGTCGCGGCGGGCTGGCCCAAGGCAATGATCGAGGAAGCCGCGGCCGGACGCCAGGCGCGCGTCGATCGCGGCGAGGACGTCATCGTCGGCGTCAACAAGTACAAGCTCGCCGAACAGGACGCGATCGAGATTCTCGACGTGGATAACGTCGCGGTGAGGGCTGGCCAGATCGAACGGATCGAGCGGGTCAAGGCCACCCGCGACGAGGCGAAGTGCCAAGCCGCCCTAGATGCCCTCCGTGAAGGCGCGCGAATTCCTCCCCGGAACGGGGAGGGGGACCAGCCAACGGCTGGTGGAGGGGGCGTCCCACAAACGGATACGCCTGAGGAAGCCCCCCTCCGTCAGCCTGCGGCCGCCACCTCCTCGGAACGGGGAGGATTTGAGCACAACCTCCTCGCCCTCGCCGTCGAATGCGCCCGCGCCCGCGCCACGCTCGGCGAAATCTCCTCCGCGATGGAGGACGTGTTCGGCCGCTACGGCACGCAACCCACCCCCGTCTCCGGCATCTACGGCGGCGCGTACGAGGACGACGCCCGCTGGACCCGCCTCACCGATGGCGTCGAGGCCACCGAGCGCCGGATGGGCCGCAAACCCCGCATGCTCGTCGCCAAGATGGGTCAGGACGGCCACGACCGCGGCGCCAACCTCGTCTCGTCGATGTTCGGCGACCTCGGCTTCGAGATCGTGCCAGGCCCGCTGTTCCAGACCCCGGCCGAAGCCGCCGCGCTCGCGCTCGAAAAGGACGTCGACATCGTCGGTGCCTCGTCACTCGCCGCCGGCCACAAGACGCTGATCCCCGAGCTGATCGGCTACCTCCGCGAGGCGGGCCGCGCCGATATCAAGGTGATCGCGGGTGGCGTTATCCCCGCACAGGACTATCAGGCGCTGCGCGATGCCGGGGTCCAGGCGATCTTTGGACCCGGCACCAACCTGATCCAGGCCGCCGAGGACGTGTTGAAACTCCTCGGCCACAACATGGCCCCGCAAGAGGAAGCCGCCGAATGACCGATACCCTCCTCCGTACTCTCGCCCATGCAGTGGCTCCGAGCCTGGTGCGCGATGCTCCCGTTTCCCGCACCGACTGGACCCGTCCGGAAATCGCCGCGCTGTTCGACCTCCCGTTCGACGAACTCATGTTCCGCGCGCAGACCGTCCACCGCGCGCACCACGCGATCGGCGAGGTCCAGCTCTGCACTTTGTTGTCGATCAAGACCGGCGGTTGTCCCGAGGATTGCGGCTATTGCTCGCAGTCCGCCTCGTCCGACTCCGGCCTGAAGGCGGAAAAGCTGATGGACGTCGACGCCGTCCTCGCCGACGCGGCGCAGGCCAAGGCCGCCGGATCGCAGCGTTTCTGCATGGGCGCCGCCTGGCGCAACCCGAAGCCGCGCGACATGCCGAAGGTCGTGGCGATGGTCGAAGGCGTCCGCGCGATGGGGCTCGAGACGTGCATGACGCTCGGCATGCTCGACGCGGATCAGGCCAAGCAGCTCGCCGACGCCGGCCTCGATTACTACAACCACAACATCGACACCTCGCCCGAGAATTACGGCAACGTCATCACCACGCGCACCTTCGGCGATCGGCTGGAGACGCTGGCGAACGTGCGTGACGCAGGGATCTCGGTCTGCTGCGGCGGGATCGTCGGGATGGGCGAGACGCGCAGCGACCGCGTCGGCTTCGTCCACGCGCTCGCCACGCTGCCGCGCCACCCCGAGAGCGTGCCGGTCAACGCGCTGGTCCCGGTCAAGGGCACGCCGCTAGGCGACATGCTCGCCGGCACGCCGATGGCGCAGATCGACGACATCGAGTTCGTCCGGACGGTCGCCGTCGCGCGGATCACGATGCCGCTGAGCATGGTGCGCCTGTCAGCGGGGCGCGAGAGTATGTCGGAGGCGACGCAGGCGCTCTGTTTCATGGCGGGCGCGAACTCGATCTTCACCGGCGACAAGCTGCTGACCACCGGCAACGCCGGCGACAGCGCCGATGCGACACTGCTGGCGAAGCTGGGGATGAAACCGATGGTCGGCCCCGAGCCGATGCGGGAGGCCAAGACATGCTGCTGATCGCGCTTCTGATGACTGCGGCTGCTCCGATGCAATCGCAGGCGACGATGAACGCTTCCGCCAGTACGAGTTACGCGCGGGCGGATGCGGCGATGGCTGCGCAGTGGAAGCGGACCTACGCCTACATGAAGGGTCGCGACGCGCAGGACGGGTCGCGCGGCGGCGGGTTCGGCTATGCGGCCGCGCTGCTGGAGAGCCAGCGTGCGTGGCTCAAGTTCCGCGATACGCAATGCGTGATCGAAGGCGGGCAATATGCCGGCGGTTCGGCACAGGGCATGACGATCGCGGGGTGTAGGACCGACCTGACGCAGGCCCGCACGAAGCAGCTCAAGACGATGATTTGGTACCAATAACCAGTCCGCACCCGGACCGCGTCCGGCAAGACGGCACAGATTAGGGCGAGTGATGTTCAAGAAAATCCTGGTCGCCAATCGGGGCGAGATCGCATGCCGCGTCATGCGGACCGCCAAGGCGATGGGCATCAAGACCGTCGCAGTCTATTCCGATGCCGACGCGCGTGCGCCGCACGTGCTGATGGCCGACGAAAGCGTGAGGCTCGGGCCTGCACCCGCCGCCGAAAGCTATCTCAAGGCCGAGCTGATCCTGCTCGCGGCCAAGGAAACCGGCGCGGACTGTATTCACCCCGGCTACGGCTTCCTCTCCGAACGCGAGAGTTTCGCGCTGGCCTGCGCCGAGGCCGGGATCGCCTTCGTCGGACCTCCTCCCAAGGCCATCGCCGCGATGGGCGACAAGATCGAATCGAAGAAGCTCGCCAAGGCCGCGGGCGTGAACGTCGTCCCGGGCTATCTCGGCGAGATCGACAGCACCGACCACGCGGTCGAGATCGCGTCGGGCATCGGCTATCCGGTGATGATGAAGGCATCGGCCGGCGGCGGCGGCAAGGGCATGCGGCTCGCCTACAGCGAGCAGGACGTCCGCGAAGGCTTCGAGGCGACCAAGCGCGAGGGGCTCGCCAGCTTTGGCGACGACCGCGTGTTCATCGAGAAGTTCATCGAATCCCCCCGCCATATCGAGATCCAGCTGATCGGCGACCAGCACGGCAACATCGTCTACCTCAACGAGCGCGAATGCTCAATCCAGCGGCGGCACCAAAAGGTCGTCGAGGAGGCGCCGTCGCCGTTCGTGACGCCGAAGATGCGGAAAGCCATGGGCGAGCAGGCGGTCGCGCTGGCGCAGGCGGTGGGGTATTTTTCGGCGGGCACGGTCGAGCTGATCGTCTCGGGTGCGGATACGACGGGGGAGGGGTTCTACTTCCTCGAGATGAACACCCGGCTTCAGGTCGAGCATCCCGTGACCGAGGAGATCACCGGGCTCGATCTCGTCGAACTGATGATCCGCGTGGCGGCTGGCGAACCGCTCGGGTTCACGCAGGACGAGGTGAAGCTCAACGGCTGGGCGATCGAGAACCGCGTATATGCGGAGGACCCGTATCGCGGGTTCCTGCCGAGCATCGGTCGCTTGGTACGGTACAACCCGCCCGAAACGTCCCCCCTCCCGCAAGCGGGAGGGGCCGGGGGTGGGCACGCGCTTTCCTCCAACGCAACGGCAGCATTCGAGGACGGTGCGAGCCCACCCCCCAGCCCCCTCCCGCTTGAGGGAGGGGGGGAAGCGAGAGTCCGTGTCGACGACGGCGTGCGCGAGGGCGGCGAGGTCAGCATCTTCTACGACCCGATGATCGCCAAGCTCGTCACCTGGGCACCCACCCGCGGCGGCGCGATCGCCGCGCAGATCGCCGCGCTCGACGCGTTCGAGCTGGAGGGGCCGGGCAACAACATCGATTTCCTCTCGGCGATCATGCAGCACCCGCGCTTCCAGTCGGGCGCGCTCACCACTGGCTTCATCGCAGAGGAATATCCCGAAGGCTTCCACGGCGCCCCCGCCGACGCCGAATTGCTGAAGACGCTCGCCGCCGTCGCAGCCTTCGCGGCCACGGCAGAAGCCGACCGCGCACGCCGGATCGACGGCCAGCTCGGCAAGCGCCTCCGCCCGCCCGCCGACTGGTCGGTGACGATCGACAAGACCGACCACGCGGTGACGGTCTCGACCGACGGCATCATGGTTGATGGCGAAGACCTCGACCTGGCGCTCGAATATACGCCGGGCGACCGCATGGTGGTCGCCGACGGTCATGGGACAGATGGCGACGAACACCTCACGATCCGCATCGCCAAGGCCCGCGCCGGCTTCAAGCTTACCGCGCGAGGGGCTAGCCACGTCGCCCGCGTGCTTCCCGCCCGCGTCGCGCCGTACACCGCGCATCTGATCGAGAAGGTCGCGCCCGATCTGTCGAAGTTCCTGATCTGCCCGATGCCGGGGCTGCTGGTGCGGCTCGATGTGGCTGCGGGCGACAAGGTCGAGGCGGGGCAGCCGCTCGCGGTGGTCGAGGCGATGAAGATGGAGAACATCCTGCGCGCCGAGAAGACGGGGACGGTGAAGTCGGTTGCTGCGAAGACCGGGGATAGCCTCGCAGTGGATCAGGTGATCCTCGAACTCGACTGAGTTAGCGCTTCACTCGTCCCGCCCGGTATGCCGGACTCGTTCCGGCATCCACCGTTCCGCACACTCGATAGAATTGAGTCTGCGGGGCGGTGGGCCCCGGCCTCCGCCGGGGTGACGGAGTGGGGAAGGGTGCGCGTTCCTATTGATCCTGGCGCAGCGGACCGCACTTCTTGTTTCCCCGCGAAGGCGGGGACCAGACTGGGCTCCCGCCTTCGCGGGAGAACAAGGAGATGAGGGTACGGCTGTATTCTCGGGGTCGCGTTCCAACAGTGTTACCACCCCGGCGGAGGCCGGGGCCCAATTGGAAAGGTCATCGTAACGGAGCGCTGACCTCGATCATTATCGGCCTCCAATTGGGCCCCGGCCTTCGCCGGGGTGGTTTGGAGGCTCGGAACGGCAGGCATCCCAATCCTGTGATTCCGCCGCCCCCTCCCGTTTCCAGCCCCATCGCTGTACAACACCCCGGATGACCATCCTCCGTTACCTCGCCGCGCTCCTCCTTCTAGCCACCGCGCTCCCCGCAATCGCGCAGGACGAGCCCAAGGTCGCGACCGTCGCAGCGAGCCTTACCCAGGCCTCTGCCGAGCTCCAGGCGATCGACGACGCCACGCCCGCCGCGCGCGACGACAAGGCGCGGCAAGCCCTCCGGACCCGCGCGCAAACCGTGCAGACCACCGCCGCCGACGCCGTCCGCACGCTCACCCCCGAGATGGCGCTCGTCCAGGCGCGCGTCGCGGAACTCGGTGCCGCCACCCCCGGCGTCGTCGAAGCGCCCGAGATCCGCCAGCAACGCAAGCTCCTCGCGCAGAGCCAGTCCGCGATCGACTCGGCGATCAAGCGCGCGCGCCTCATCGGCATCGAGGCCAAGCAGCAGATCGACGACATCGGTGCTGCCGAGGCGGAGGAACTCGGCCAACAACTGTCCGAGAACACCGGCTCGCCGTTGTCGCCAACATTGTGGGCCGCGATCGTCGATCACCTGCCGCGCGACACCGCGCGCATGATGCGGTTCGCCAATGTCGAGATTCGCCAGTTCGGTACGCGGTTCGACATGCGCGCCGGCACCGGTCTGCTCATCGGAATCCTAACCGCGCTGGTGCTGATCGTGCCGCTACGACGCTGGCTGCACGGCGTCGGCCGGCGGTACGCGACCAACCACGCGCCCGGCGGTCGCCTGCGCCGCTCGGCATACGCGCTGTGGCTGGTCGTGATCGGCACCGCGCTACCCGGCCTTGCCGCCTGGGCGATCGTCGCGTCGCTGCGCTGGGCCGGCCTCGTGTCGCCCGCCTGGAGCCGGTTCGGGGCGCTCTTCGTCGGGATCACATGGTTCTGCGCGTTCGTGTCGTCGCTCGGCGGCGCGCTCCTGCTGCGCGGCCAGTCCACATGGCGGTTGCTGCCGATCGGCGACCCGGCCGCACAGGCGCTGCGCCCGTACACCTGGATGGCCGCCGGGCTGATCTTCTTCGGCCAGTTGCTGATCGCGACCAACATGCTGATCGGCATCAGCGCACCTGCATCGAGCGCCGCCAACGCGGTCGTCGCGCTGCTCCATATCGTCCTGCTCGGCGCGATCCTCGTGACGCTCGGACGGCTCCGCGCCGCCGCGCTGCCCGACCCGACGAAACCCGCCCGCAACACGCTGCTCGCGATCGTCGCGACGCTGGTCTGGCTGGTCCTGGTCGTCACGCTGATCGCCGGGCTGATCGGCTATGTGAACTTCGCGTTCAAGGTCGCGACGTGGCTGCTGTGGGGCGCGATCGTCGGGGCGACCTTGTACCTGATGATGACCTTCACCGACGACGCGTGCCGGACGTTGCTGTCGAGTGGCAACCGGCTCGGCCGGTCGGCGAACAGCGGGTTCGGGGTCGACAACAAGACCGTCGACCAGATCGGCGTGCTGTTGTCCGCGGTGCTCCGGCTGTTGCTGATCCTGCTCGCGGTCGGCGCGGTGATGGCGCCGTTCGGGGCGGGCGTCGGCTCTGCGTTCGAGCTGTTCGGCACGGTCGCGAACGGCGTGACGATCGGCCAGGTCACGATCTCGCCGGGCGCGGTGCTGCGCTCGATCGCGGTGCTGTTCGTCGCGCTCGCGATCATGCGCGGGCTGCAGCACTGGCTGGTAAACAGCTATCTGCCGACCACCGCGATGGATGCCGGCGCGCAGAATTCGGTGATGATGGTCGCGCGTTACGCCGGGATCATCGCCGCGGTGCTGTGGGCGCTCGGCGCGCTCGGGATCGGCATGGAGAAGCTCGCCGTGGTGCTCGGTGCGCTGTCGGTCGGGATCGGCTTCGGCCTCCAGGCGATCACGCAGAACTTCGTCTCCGGGCTGATCCTCCTCGCCGAGCGCCCGGTCAAGATCGGCGACCTCGTCCGGATCGGCAACATGGAGGGCGACGTGAAGCGCATCAACGTCCGCTCGACCGAGATCCAGGTGGCGGACCGCTCGACGCTGATCGTGCCGAATTCCGAGCTGATCACCAAGACGATCCAGAACATGACGCTGGCCGCACCGATCGGCCGGATCCAGCTGCAATTCTCGGTGCCGCTCGAGGAGGATCTCGATGCGGTGCGGACGATGCTGTTCGCGGCGTTCGCGGAGAAGCACGAGGTGCTCGACGATCCCGAGCCCAAGGTGTTCATCGACTCGATCGACGCCGGCCGCGCCAAGTTCAACTGTTTCGCGTACGTCGCGAGCCCGCGCGATGCCTATCCGATGCGCAGCGAACTGCTGTTCACGCTGCTCCGCCAGTTCCGCGAGGCCGGGATCGAGGTCGGCTCGACCGCGACCAAGATGGAGATCGTCGGCGGCATGCCTGCTTCGCCTGCTACCGACGTGCCGGCCTGATCATTTGACCGAATAGGGAATCGAGATCGTGTAGGCGGTGCCGGCGGCCATCTTGCCCTTCGGATTGAACTTTACCGCGGTGACCAGCCCTTGCGTCGTCGCATCGCCGGCGACCGGGGTGTAGCCCCAGACGTTGCTGCCGGTGGCGAAATCGACGTCGTCGCCGCCGTCCGATGGCGACACATAGCTGAACCGCAACCCGGTCGTGCCGGTGGTATCGTCACCCCGCACGACCGGGCCGTTGCCCGTGCCGTCCCCGTCGAGCGCGATGCGCAGCCCGGCGGGGGTGGGCAGCGTCACGGCGAGCGTATTGAGGTCGAGCGGCACGATGTCGGGATTCTCGATCCGCATCATGATCCGCAATTTCGAGCCGGGGATGGCCTTGGGGTTGTTGGTCGATGCGGACGCTTCCCATGTGGTCCGCTGCGAGACGGAGACGATCGCGCCCTTTTCGGCGACGGTCATGGTGACGGCGACGGTCCCGCTGGCGCTGCCGCTATCGCGGTTCAAGCAAATATTCACGAGCCCAAGCGCGTCCAGCCCGAGCAGCGTGCAGAACGACCAGTCCCACTTCACCTCGAAACTGCCGGTATAGACACCGGGTGCCAGGCTGGTCGTGCTCCGCGCCTTCAGGTAGATCGGCACGGCAGCGCGCCCGTTGCTGAGCAGCGCCAAGCCGGTGCCGTTGACGAGCGTGCGCGGCGTGCCCGGAACGAGCGGATACTGGCCGCTTTGGTCCGCCGCCAACAGGTAGGTAGCGGTCGACGTGCCGGACTTCAGCGTCAGGACCGTACCCGCCTTGACGGTCGCGACCAGCGAATCGTTCGACATCAGCGCCAGCAGCGTGGTGTTGGCGCAGCCGAACGACTCGGTGGTCGCGACGTAGGGCATCGCCGACGGCACCGTGTCGGTCGAATAGAGCGCGGCCGGCGAGAAGGTACCGACATCGGCGGAAGAGGTCTTCGCGACACCGCAGGCAGCCCAGGCGGTCCCCGGCACGGTGATCGCCGCCACCGACGCCGCAGCTGCCATCACGATTCTCATCACTGCGGTCGGCAACGTCTCGCCCCTTTGTGCCTGTCAATGTGCACGGGCTAGGGGTGATTTGTTAACGCGCTTTCAAAGACCTGAAATGGGTGTTTTCGTCGAACCGGCTCATCGTGAGGGTGTCGGCGGCCTTGCGGCGCTTGCGGCGGCCGTCAAACTGTTGAAACGTGCCGGACATGACGATCGTGCCCACCGCATCTCGCCCCTCGGCCCAGCCTGGCACCGTCCTGATCGCGAGCGTCGCCACCGCCGCGCTGGCCGGCCTCCTGTTCGGCTTCGACACCGCGGTGATCGCCGGCGTCACCGGCGCACTCAAGGCCAAGTTCGCGCTCAGCGAGGCGTGGCTCGGCTTCACCGTGTCGTCCGCGCTCTGGGGTACGTTGATCGGTGCGTTGTTTATCGGCACGCTCGGTGATCGCTACGGCAGCCGCAACGTGCTGCGAATGCTCGCCTTCCTGTACGTCGTCACCGCGCTTGGCTGTGCACTGGCGTGGAACTGGCACAGCTTCATCGGCTTCCGCTTCATCAACGGCATCGCGATCGGCGGCTCGTCGGTACTCGCGCCCGCCTATATTGCGGAACTCGCGCCGCCGGCGCAGCGCGGCAAGATGGTCGGCGGGTTCCAGTTCGCGGTGATCCTCGGCATCCTGCTCGCCTATGTCTCGAACGCGGTCATCGGGTCGCTCGATCTCGGCGATGTCGAGTGGCGGTGGAAGCTCGGGATCGTCGCAGCACCGTCGCTGGTGTTCTTCGGTCTGCTGTTCCGCATCCCTAACTCGCCACGCTGGCTGCTCGCCAAGGGCCGCGACGTCGAGGCGAAGCAGGTGCTGGCGCTGGTCGGCATGAGCCCCGACGTCGCGCGCGCGGACCTCGATGCGCCGAAGGGCGATGCGTCGCTGTCCTGGACGCGCCACCGCAAGCCGATCACGCTCGCCTTCCTGGTCGCGATGTTCAACCAGTTCAGCGGCATCAACGCGTTCCTCTATTACCTGAACGACATCTTCAAGGCGTCGGGCGGCAGCCTCTCGCCCGATCTCCAGGCGGTGATGATCGGGGTCGCCAACATGGTTTTCACGCTGCTCGGCATGCTGCTGATCGACCGGATCGGCCGTCGGACTCTGTTGCTCTGGGGCTCGGCTGGCATGACTGCGGCGCTGACCGTCGGCGGGCTGGCGCTGCTCGGCGTGCTGCCAAGCTGGTTATTGCTGCCTTCGCTGATCGTCTTCATCATGTTCTTCGCGCCGGGTTCGGGCGCGGTGATCTGGGTCTATATCTCGGAGGTCTTCCCGCAGAACGTCCGCGCGCGCGGATCGAGCATCGGCTCGTCGAGCCACTGGGGTTGGAACGCGGTGATCGCGCAGGTCTTCCCCATCGCTGCAGCATGGTCGGCAGGCGCGCCGTTCCTGTTCTTCGCGGCGATGATGGCCGTCCAGTTCGTCACCGTGTTCCTCTACTTCCCCGAGACCAAGGGCGTGCCGCTGGAGGAGATGGAAGCGCATATGTCGCGATAACCCGCGCATGTGACGAAAGCGCCGCCGAACCGGCACAATCCTGCGACAATTGCCGCCTAATCGGCATGATCGATCATCGGGGTGGAACGGGTATGCGCAGTTTGGGTCTGGTTCTGGCAGTGAGCATGCCTGCAATGGTGGCCGCGCAGCAGGCACCGTCGCGTCCCGCCGCCGCGCCCGCCGCGCAAGCGCCCGAGCAGGACGAGAGCGCAGAATCCGAGGAGATCGTCGTCACGGGTTCGCGCAAACTGCCCGGCGCGGTGATCGGCGATATCCCGCCCGACCAGACGCTGGGCCAGGCCGAGATCCGCTCCTACGGCGTCAGCACGGTCTCCGACCTGCTCAACGAACTCAGTCCGCAGACCACCAGCGGTCGCGGCAGCGGCGGCGCGCCGGTCGTGCTGCTCAACGGCCGCCGCATCTCCAGCTTCAGCGAGATTCGCGACATCCCGACCGAGGCGATCCAGCGCGTCGAGATCCTGCCCGAGGAGGTCGCGCTCAAATACGGCTATCGCGCCGACCAGAAAGTCGTGAACTTCGTCCTGCGCCGCCGCTTCCGCGCGGTGACTGCCGAGGCCGCCGACACGCAGGCGACCGAGGGCGGCGGCAACACCCCCAAGGGCTCGCTAGACATGCTCAACATCGCGCGCGATCGCCGGCTCAACCTGCACGTCGAATACACGTCGAGCGAGCCGCTCACCGAATCGCAGCGCGACATCCTCCAGCCTCAGCGCACCGCGAACAGCGGGCTCGGCGCGGATGGCAATGTCGTCGACCAGCGGCCGTTCCGCACGCTCCAGTCCGCGACCAGCAGCTTCACCGCGAACAGCGTCTATGCGCGCAACATCTTCGGCAATATCGGCGCGACGATCAACGGCCGCCTCGAATCGACCGACAGCCGCAGCCTCAGCGGCCTGCCCGTCGTCGCGCTGACACCGTTCGGCAGCACCACGTCCGTCAATCGCGCGATCGAAGACGACGGCGTCCTGCCGTTGACCCAGCGGACCTCGTCGATCGCCGCGCATCTCGGCACCACGCTCAACGGCGATATCGGCACGTGGCGGTGGAACGTGACGGGCAATTACGATCGCAGCGACACGCAGACCTTCACCGAGACCGGCGTCGACGCGAGCGCTTTCGCTGCCCGCATCCGCGCTGGCGATCCGACCGCCAACCCGTTCGGCCGCCTGAGCGCGAGCGACTTCGGCGCACTGCCCGGCAACCGCGCCTATGCGACGCAGAGCACCGGCGAAGTCGACGCGGTGGCGAACGGTAACCTCTTCTCGCTGCCCGCAGGCTCGGTCTCGACGACGATCAAGCTCGGTGCCGAAACCGCCGATTTCAAAAGCCGCTCGTACCGCACCGTCAATCTCCTGGGGGTCGATACGCAGGGGCGGGTGTCGCGCGACACGGTCAATGGCCAGGTCAATGTCGACGTGCCGCTGACGAGCCGGTCGCAGGACGTGCTGCCGTTCCTCGGCACGCTGTCGGCGAACTTCAACCTCGCCGAGGACCGTCTGTCGGACTTCGGCACGCTGCAAACACTTGGCTACGGCGCGAACTGGTCGCCGATCGAGGGCGTGCGCGTGATCGCATCCGTAACCGACACCGACGAGGCGCCCACCGCACAGCAGCTTGGCAACCCGTCGATCACCACGCCCAACGTCCGCGTGTTCGATTACGTGCGCGGCGAGACCGCGACCGTCACGACGATCAGCGGCGGCAATCCCGGGCTGGTCGCGGACAACAATCACGTCAAGAAAGTCGGGCTAACGCTGAAGCCCTGGTCCGCCAAGGACCTCTCGATCACCGCCAATTATGTCGAGAGCCGGGTCGACAACCCGATCGCAGCCTTCCCGGCAGCGACCGCGGCGATCGAGGCGGCGTTCCCCGATCGCTTCCAGCGCGACGCGGGTGGCAACCTATTGCAGGTCGATCGGCGGCCGATCAATTTCGCGCGCAGCGATCGCTCCGAACTGCGCTGGGGGATCAACTTCTCCGCACCGCTCAAGTCGAAGATCCAGCGTGAACTCGAGGCGTATCGTGCCGGCACCGGTCCCAACCCGTTCGAAGGCCTGCAACCCCCCGGCGGCCGTCGTCCCGGTGGCGCAGGCGGCGATGGACCGCGCGGTGAGGGTGCGCGCGGCGACGGTGCGCGTGCCGGTGGTCCCGGCGCTGGTGGTCCCGGCGCTGGTGGTCCCGGCGGCGGAGGCGGCGGGCGTGGCTTCGGCGGGCGTGGCGGGCAAGCCGGTGGCCGCATCCAGTTCGCGGTTTACCACACCTGGCACTTCACCGACCGCGTCCTCGTCGCAGACGGCGGGCCTAGCCTGAACCTGCTGAACGGCGACGCGATCGGCAACAGCGGCGGGCAGGCGCGTCACGAACTGGAGGCGCAGGCGGGGTACACCAACAACGGCCTCGGCGCGCGCATATCCGCCAACTACGCGACCGGCACGCGCGTCAACGGCGGCACGATCGCCGCGCCCGAGACGCTCAACTTCGGCGGCCTCGCCACCGCCAACGCCCGCCTGTTCGCCGATCTCGGCCAGCGCCTCGAATGGGTGAAGGCGCATCCATGGCTGCGCGGCATGCGCGTCAGCCTGTCGGTCGACAACGTCTTCAACACCCGCCAGCGCGTCACCGACGCGACGGGCGTTGTTCCCAACACCTACCAGCCCGACTATCTCGACCCGCTCGGCCGCACCGTCCGCCTCAGCATCCGCAAACTGTTCTTCTAACGGGGACCGAGGTCGCCGCGGATCACTGGCTCAAGCGAACCGACAGCCGCACCGTCCGCGGCGCCCCCGGGAAGATCCACACCGGGCTGTACGAACTCTGCGCGAACCGGGCGTCGAACAGATTGTCGGCCTCGGCGCGCACCGACAGGCGCCGCGAGACCGCGTATTCGACCGCCGCCTTAGCCTTCACATAGTCGGGCAGGACGAGCCCGCTTGTGTCGATCGCGCCCGCCCGCTTGCCTATGTAGCTGGCGCCAGCGCTGATCGAGGGCCCACGCCCCTCGTCGTCGAGGAAGCGTCCGATCGCGAACAGCGTCGCGGCATGTTCGGGCACGTTCAGCACGCGGTCGGTCGCGAAGATGCTGTCGTCGGTCCGCGCGCGCGTCCAGGCATAGTTGGCGACGACCTGCCAGCGTTTCGCGAGGCGAACCGACGCGTCGAACTCGATCCCCTTGCTCGACAGCTTGCCGACCGGCGCGAGGAAGTTCGGGTCGACCGGGTCGTTGGTCAGGATGTCGCGCTTGGCGATGTCGAAATACGTTACCGCAATGTCCACGCCCGGCAATGCGGCCGTGCCGCCGATCTCGTATCCCTTGCCGCGTTCGGGTGAGAATCCCTGATTGTCGCGCCCCGTACCCGAGTTGAGCAGGAAGCTCTCGCCCCAGTTCGCATCGACCGCGAAGACGTCGTTCAGCGCGTATCGGCCACCCAGCCGGAAGTTCACCGGCTCGTCGACCGTGCGCCCGACCACGCCGGTCCGGTTGTTGCGGATCTGCTGGCGATACGCATCGAAGCGGACGCCGCCGGTCAGCGTGAACCGATCGGTCACGTCCCACATGTCCTGCGCATACAGCGTGGCGGACCGCCGCGTCTCGTCATTGTCCGTGAACGGCGCCAGCGGCAGCGCCTGCCCGCCGTAAACCGGCGCGAACACGTCGATCGCATACGGGTTGGCCGCGGTCGGGTTCCGCCGCAACAGTCCCTCGTGATAGTCGAGCGTATAGCCCTTCACGCCGACGCTGGCACGGTGCGCGCCGAACCGTCCGGTTAGTTCCAGCCGCGCGGACAGGTCGTCGACGGTATAGTCGCGCGCGCGCCGCTGACGCCAGAGCGTCTGGCCACCGACGAGCCGCGACTGGTCCGACGAGAACCCGCGGAGCGATCCCGTCCGCCAGGCCACGCCGCCATTGAGCGAGAGACGGTCGTCGAGCCGCACCTCGCCGGTCAGTTGGTGACGCTGGTTGCGAAACCGCGTCGTGCCGTCGCCGGGCTCCCCGTAGAAGCGCGACCGGGGAAGCGCGTTGGCGTCGCCGCCGATCGCCGGGATGCCGCGATCGAACGGCGCGTCGAATCGCGTGATCTCGCCGACATAGGTCAGCCGAAGGCCATCGCGTGGCGCCCAGGTCAGCGAGGGGGCGACGACGCGGCGGCGCAACGGGACGAAATCGCGCCAGCCATCGCTGTCCTCGGTGGCAACGACGATCCGCGCGGCGATCGTGTCGGACAGCGGGCCGGTCGCATCGATCTCGACGCGGCGCGTGTCGAACGAGCCATAGGTGAACGTCGCGGTTGCGCTGGGCGTGAAGCGCGGCGTCTTGCTGACGATGTTGACGCGGCCGCCCGGATCGATGTCGCCGAACAGCGCGCCGGCCGGGCCCTTCAACACCTCGATCCGCTCGGTCGTCGCCGGATCGCGCGGCGGTGCGAGGCCACGATTGGCGAGGAACCCGTCGACATAATATTCGGCGCCGCCGTCGGGCGTGCCGAGAAACCCGCGGATCGCGAAATTGTCGAGAAAGCCGCCGCGGTTGTTCTGGTTGCTGACGCCGCTGACGAGTTCGAGCGCGTCGCCGAGCCGGTACGTCCCCGCGGCGGTGAGCAGGTCGCGCTCGAGCGAGCGGCTGGATTGCGACATGCGTTCGGTGGCGAGGTCCGACGACAGGGTGCGATCCGCCCGCGTGCTGCGCGTGCCGAGAACGACGATCGTCTCGGCCTCGCCCTCAACCCGTCGTTCCTCGCGCTCCGGCTCGCGGTCGGTCTTGTCCTGCGCCTCGGCAGGAACGGGGCAGGTGAGTAGAAAAAACGTGCTCGCGAAGGCGATCGATCGTGGACGCGTCGACAAAAAATGTTGCCTTCTCTGTGATGATGTAACATCGCGATTGGCGGAGGTGCTTCGATCTTGTCAACCGTTTTCAGTCCCATGCCCAACGTCGCCGGAACGCGCGCCTCAGCATCTGATACCCATGTGCAAGCTCCGACGGGCGCGCAGTCCAAGCGGTCGCGGATCGTCTCGGTCGATGCGCTGCGCGGGTTCGTCATGCTGCTGATGCTCGTCGATCACACCCGCGAACTCTTCTATTACCACATGCAGGTGAGCGACCCGATGGCGTTGCCCGCGACGCCGCCGTCCCTGTTCTTCACGCGGCTCACGGCGCATCTGTGCGCGCCCGTCTTCGTGTTGCTGACCGGGCTCGCGGCATCGTTGTACGCGGACTCGCGCGGCGGAGATGCTGGCGGCGGCAGGACAGCGGCGTCGTCGTTCCTGTTGAAGCGCGGACTGTTCCTCGTCGCGCTCGAAGTGACGGTCGTTAATTTCGCCTGGTCGTTCGATCCCACCCCCGCGATCGTTTATCTCCAGGTGATCTGGGTGATCGGGCTGGCGATGATCGCACTGGCGGCGCTGGTCCATCTTCCGCGCATCGCCGTGCTCGTCCTCGGGCTGGCGATCGTGCTGGGCCACAATCTGCTCGATCCGATCACGTTCACACCCGACCAGCCGGGCTACGTCGCCTGGAGCATGCTGCACGACCGCGGGTTCATCGACCTGCCGTTGGGCGCGCGGGCGCGGACGTCCTATCCGTTGCTGCCCTGGATCGGCGTCATCGCGCTCGGCTGGTCGATCGGGCCGTGGTTCGCGCGGCAAGTCGACCAAGACGTTCGTCGCCGCCGCCTGGTGTTGACCGGCGCTGCGGCGCTCGCGCTGTTCGCGGTGCTGCGCGCGCTCAACGGCTACGGCGAACCGCTGCCGTGGCAGGTCGGTACGACGCCGCTCGCAACGGTCATGAGCGTTCTCAACCTCACCAAATATCCGCCGTCCGCGGACTTCATCCTGCTCACGCTCGGCATCGGCATGCTGCTTATGGCGGCGTTCGAGCGCACATTGGCGCGGTTGAACGGCGTGCTGGTGGTGTTCGGATCGGCGCCGTTGTTCTTCTATATCCTGCACCTCTATCTGCTCCACGGCGTGAACAGCCTGATCGGTGCGGTGACGGGCGGTGCGACCGAGGGGCTGGTCAGCGTTCCGAACGTCGCCTCGATCTGGCTCGTTGCCGCCGCCGCCGCCGTGCCGTGCTGGTTCGCGTGCCGGTGGTTCGGACGGTTCAAACGGACCCATACCGGCTGGTGGTGGCGGTACCTGTAAGGCGTACGATGTACGGTCGAGAACCGCCTCGAAATTCGATATATCTATCTGTTGCCCGGCGACAAAGCGTGGCTATGCTGCGACGATATCATTCTGAAACACGGGGTAATGTTCGCATATGGCTTTGAAAATGACCGCGCTTGCCGGCGTCGCCGCAATTGCTCTCGTCTCGCCCGCATTCGGTCAGGGCCAGCGCGCAGCGACCCCCGCGGCAAAGCCTGCACCGGTCGCGGACCTCGTCAAGTCGGTCGATATTCCCTACCAGCAGTTTACGCTGAAGAACGGCCTCCGCGTCGTCGTGCACACCGATCGCAAGGCGCCCGTCGTGGCGGTGTCGGTCTGGTATAATGTCGGCTCGAAGTTCGAACCCAAGGGCAAGACCGGCTTCGCGCATCTGTTCGAGCATCTGATGTTCAACGGCTCCGAGAACGCACCCGGCGACTTCTTCGAACCGCTGAAGCAGGTCGGCGCGACCGACTTCAACGGCACCACCTATTTCGATCGCACCAATTATTTCGAGACCGTGCCGACCGCGGCGCTCGATCGCGCGCTGTTCCTCGAATCCGACCGCATGGGCTATCTCACCGGCGCGATCACGCAGGGCGTGCTCGACGAGCAGCGCGGCGTCGTCCAGAACGAGAAGCGCCAGGGTGACAACCAGCCCTACGGCCTGACCCAGTACAAGATCACCGAGGGGCTGTTCCCCGCGGATCACCCCTACGGCCACACCACGATCGGCTCGATGGCGGATCTCGATGCGGCGTCGCTGCAGACCGTGAAGGACTGGTTCAAGGATCATTATGGGCCGAACAACGCCGTCCTGGTGCTCGCCGGCGACGTCGATACGGCGACCGCCAAGCGGCTCGCGGAGAAGTATTTCGGCGGCATCCCGAAGGGCCCCGAGAGCATCGTCCCGCCCGCGCCGATCCCGACCCTGCCTGCTCCGGTCAGCGAGACGATCAAGGACCGCGTCGCCGCCGTCATGGTCAGCCGCAACTGGGTCGTGCCCGGCCTGAACGACAAGGACGGCACCGCACTCGATGTTGCGGCGGGCGTACTCGGTGGCCTCGCGAGTAGCCGGTTCGACACCGCGCTGGTCAAGAAGGAGAAGCTCGTCGTCAGCATCTCCGCCTATAATCGCAGCTTCAGCCAGCTCGGCATGTTCGGCATCCGCGCGATCGTCCGGCAGGGCGTCGACCCCGCGCTCGTGTCGAAGCGCATCGACGAGATCATGGCGGACTTCATCAAGAACGGGCCGACCGCCGACGAAGTCAGCCGCGTCGCGACGACGACCGCGGCCAGCACGATGGAGGGGCTCGAGTCCGTCGGCGGGTTCGGCGGCAAGGCGGTGACGCTGGCCGAGGGCGCGCTCTATTCGAACGATCCGGGCTTCTACAAGAAACAGCTCCTGCAGCTTGCAGCCGAAACGCCCGCGAGTGTGAAGGCCGCCGCAGCCAAGTGGCTGTCGCGCCCGGCCTATTCGCTGACCGTCGTGCCCGGACCGCGCGATGCCTATGCCAACGCGGTCGTCCCGCCCAAGGTCGACGTGCCACCCGCCGCAGACGTGCCGTTCAAGGGCACGCGCGGGCCGCTGCCCGGCGTCGGCACGGTTGCCGGCCTCAGCTTCCCGGCGGTCCAGCGTACCCGTCTCGCGAACGGTATCGAGCTGGTCTACGCACAGCGCACGGCTGTTCCCGTCACGCAGGCGGTGCTCAGCTTCGACGCGGGCGTCGCGGCCGACGTCCCCGGCAAGCTCGGTACGCAGCAGCTGACGTTGTCGATGATGGACGAGGGCACGCCGACGCGCGATTCGGTCGCGCTGGCCGAAGCGAAGGAGCGTCTCGGCGCGGAGATCGGTACGGGCGCGTCGAACGACCGGACCTTCCTGTCGTTGCAGGTGCCGAGTGCCAATCTCGCACCTGCTGTCGACCTGTTCGCCGACATCGCGCAGAACCCCGCGTTCGCCGATGCCGAAGTCGCGCGCGTCAAGAACCAGCAACTCGCACAGATCGCGCAGGAACTGACCAGCCCACAGGGTCTGGCGACGCGTGTCCTGCCGCCGCTGCTCGGGCCGAACTCGCCCTATGCCAAGGCACAGGGCAGTGGTGATCCGAAGGCGGTGGCTGCGCTGACCCGTGCCGATCTGGTCGCGTTCCAGCAGGCATGGCTGCGGCCGGACAAGGCGAAGATCTTCGTCGTCAGCGATCGTCCGCTCGCCGAGGTGAAGGCGGCGCTCGATGCGCGCTTCGGGACGTGGCGGCCGACCGGGGCGGCGGGCGTGAAGGCGTTCCCGGCGACCGTGACGCCGTCCGCGCCGAAGATCGTGCTGATCGACCGGCCCGACAGCCCGCAGTCGCTGATTATCGCGGGCGTGCCGACCGGATTGAAGGGCACGCAGGACCTGTTGCCGATCGCGACCGCGAACGATGCGCTCGGCGGCAGCTTCCTCGGCCGCGTCAACATGGACCTGCGCGAGAGCAAGCACTGGTCCTACGGCGTCTCGGGTCGCTTCCAGCAGTCGGAAAACGCCGCGCCGTACATACTGTCGGCCCCCGTGCAAGCGGACCAGACCGGTCCGTCGATCACGGCGCTGCGCAACGATGTCGGCGCGTTCCTCGGCAAGGAGCCGATGACGCAGGCGGAGTTCGACCGGGCGATCAACGGCGCGATCCGCTCGCTTTCGGGTAATTTTGAGACGTCGGACGCGGTGCTGGGCGCGATGCAGCAGAACGATCTGCTCAAGCGGCCCGACAATTACTACGCGACGATCACGCAGCGATACCAGGGGCTTAACCTGCCGCAACTCAACACCGCGATCCAGCAGGCGCTCGACCCGAAGAAGACGATCTGGGTGGTGGTCGGCGATGCGAAGACGGTGCGCCCGCAGCTTGACAGCATCGGCCTCCCGGTCGAGGTCATTCCCGCGGCGTCGGTAGCCGGCGCCAATTAGGTTCAAGAGCCCGGGCGTTGCCGGGCGGTGATTCAGGAGAGAGAGCAATGGCAAACGTCGATGGCAGCTGGGATTGCGTGGTCAAGTCGCCGCTGGGCGACCAGAAGATGACGTTGACCGTCAACAGCGCCGGCAACACCTTCACCGGTGCGGTGTCGGGCGCGATGGGCGGCATGGACGTCACCGGTGACGTCGATGGCGACACGATCACCTGGAAGCAGAGCATGACCGTGCCGATGCCGATGACGCTCGACTGCAAGGCGACTGTCGAGGACGACGTTCTCAAGGGCAGCGTCGCGGCCGGCGCCTTCGGCAGCTTCCCGCTGACCGGCACGCGGACGGCCTGATCGCCTGAATTGCTATGAGAGGGGCTCGTCTTTCCACACGGAAAGGCGGGCCTTTTTCTTTTTCAGTCCGGGAGGGAAGGAAGAAGAAAATGAAATCGACGACCCATCTGTTTGCCGCCTGCGCGCTCGCCGCGCTGGCTACCGCGACCACCACCCCCGCGACCGCACAGAATTACGACGAACGCCCCGCTAAGATGGCGCCGCGCGACGTCGGCTACGACTATGTGCGCAAGGTCGTCGAGATCCCAATGCGCGACGGGGTCAAGCTCCACACCGTCATCATCGTGCCGAAGGGCGCGAAGGACGCGGGCATCCTGATGACGCGCACGCCCTATGATGCCGACGGCCAGACCAAGGTCGACAGCGGCACCTATGCCGGCATCCTCGAACACGGCGACGGCGCGGGCGACGTGATTGCCGCGGCGGGCTATATCCGCGTGATCCAGGACGTCCGCGGCATGCACGCTTCGGAGGGCATCTACATGATGAACCCCGCGCGCGCCGGGACCGCGCAGAACCCGACCAAGACCGACGATTCGACCGATACCTACGACACGATCGACTGGCTGGTGAAGCACGTCCCCGAATCGAACGGCCGCGTCGGGATCAGCGGGATCAGCTATGACGGCTTCCTGCCGCTGATGGCGCTGATCAATCCGCACCCGGCGTTGAAGGTCTCGGTGCCGATGAACCCGATGGTCGATGGCTGGCGCGGCGACGACTGGTTCCACAATGGCGCGTTCCGCGAGGGTATGATGCCCTACGTCCTCGGCCAGGAGGCGACCAAGGATGCCGGCACGCCGTGGATCACCGACACCGCCGACGACTATGACTATTATCTCAAGGGCGGCTCGGCAGGCGCGATCGGCAAGGCGCAGGGCCTCGAACAGCTCGGCTTCTGGCGCAAGATCACGCAGCATCCCGCCTACGATTCGTTCTGGTCGAGCCAGGCGATGGACACCGTGCTCGCCGGCCAGCCACTCAAGGTGCCGACGCTGATCGTCGGCGGCCTGTGGGATCAGGAGGACATCTACGGTGCGCCCGCGGTCTATCGCGCGCTGGAGCCCAAGGACACCGCCAACGGCATGGTCTACCTGTCAATGGGCCCCTGGTATCACGGGCAGGAGGTCGGCAACGGCAGCGCACTCGGCGCGATCAAATGGGACGCCGACACCGCGAAATGGTGGCGCTGGCACGTCCTCGCGCCGTTCCTCGCGCACTATCTCAAGAGCGACCAGCCGGCGATGGACGTCGCCCCGGTGACGATGTTCCAGTCGGGCCGCAACGAATGGCAGAGGCTCGACAAGTGGCCGACCGCGCCGACCGCGGGCACGCCACTCTACCTCAAGCCCGGTGGCACGCTCGGGTTCCAGGCGGCTGGCGGCGCGGCGACGACCGCGGACTATATCTCCGATCCGGCCACGCCGGTCAGCTACCGCGTGCGCCCGACGCTGCCGACCTATGCAAGCGGATCGACCTGGAAACAGTGGCTGGTCGACGACCAGCGCGCCGTCTCCGGCCGCCCCGACGTGCTGACCTTCACCACCGATGCGCTCACCACGCCGACCACGATCGCGGGTGTTCCGGAGGTGAACCTGACCGCCTCGACCAGCGGCACCGACAGCGACTGGGTGGTGAAGCTGATCGACGTGTATCCGGACGTCTATCCCGGCGACAAGGCGATGGCGGGCTATCAACTGTCGGTGGCGATGGACATCTTCCGCGGCCGCTACCGCGAGGACCTCGCCGTGGCCAAGCCGATCGCCGCCAACGTGCCGCTGAAATACAAGTTCGCGCTGCCGACCACCAATCACGTCTTCCTGCCCGGGCACAAGATCATGGTGCAGGTTCAGTCGAGCTGGTTCCCGCTCTACGATCGCAATCCGCAGACCTTCGTCCCGAACATCTTCTTTGCGCAACCGAAGGATTACGTGAAGGCGACGCAGAAGGTGACGGTCGCCGGACCCGACGAAAGCTACATCAGCCTTCCGCTAATACGTTGATTAGTCTTACATCATCCCGGATACGTTCCGGGATGATGTAAGGAAAACATCGCCCTGCATCGGTCGGAATGTGGCAGCGTAACTGGTTCTTAGGAGGCCGTGGATCATAGGTCTGCGGCACAACAGACCGGATCGCCGATGAAACGCCTCCCCCTGATCGCGCCGAACCCGCCGCGGCTGAGCGAGCACCTAGATGCATTGCGCCGCGTCGAGGCGTCGGGCGTGTTCAGCAACAACGGCCCCGAGGTTCGCGCGTTCGAGGCCGGCGTCACCGATAAGCTCTTCGGCGGCCACGGCGCCAGCCTCGCCGTCGGCAATGCCACGCTCGGGCTGATGCTCGCGATCCGCCATGCATCGGGGATGCGAACCGGTGGTCTGAACCCCAAGCAGGGCACGCTCGCGCTGATGCCTGCACTCACCTTCGCCGCGACCGCGCAAGCGGCGGCATGGGCGGGGCTGACGCCGCTGGTCTGCGACATCGACGCAAACGACTGGGGTGCATGCGCGCTCGAGGAAGAGCGGCTGCTGCAACGCCACGGCGAGCGGATCGGCGTGGTCGTGCCCTATGCGACGTTCGGCAACGCGATCGACCTCGACCGCTACGTCCATTTCCAGCGGCGCTACGGCGTCGGAATCGTGATCGACGCGGCCTCCTCGCTCGGCACGCTAGACGACGCAGGGCTCGGCTTCGGCGCACGCGCGCCGTTCGCGGTGGTCCATTCGATGCACGCGACGAAGACGTTCGCAGTCGGCGAGGGCGGCTTGATCCACAGCGGCGACGTCGACCTGATCGCCACGCTCCGCTCGATGGGCAATTTCGGGTTCGAAGGCAGCCGCAACGCGACGCTGCCCGGCATCAACGCCAAGCTGCCCGAGATCACCGCGATCATGGCGCAGACCAAGCTGGCCGAGATCGACAGAATCGCCGACCACCGCGCCGTGCTGGAGGAAACCTACCGCGCCACGCTCCCCGATTTCCAGTTCCAGGCAGTGTCGGGCCGGCGTCGCTCGATGCAGTTCATGCCGGTGCTGCTCCCCGAGCACATCGCGCACCATCGCGATGCGATCGTCGAGGCGATCGAGGCGGACGGCGTCGGTTGCGGCCGCTATTTCAGCCCGCACCTCGGCGAACAGCCCTGGTTCCAGGCGACCGCGATGATCGAGCCCACCCCGGTCGCCGACAGGATCGCCGGGCGGATGCTGTCGCTACCGATCACCGATGCGATGTCGGTCGAAGACGCGCGGCGCGCTGCCGAGGCGCTCGCGAACGCCTGCGCCGCGATCGTCCGGCCGCGCGACCGGCGTGCGTCGGTGCGAGGGGCGGGCGGCAAGATCGCCTCAGTCATCGTGATCGGCGGCGGCCCCGCGGGGACGGCGATGCTCACCTCGGCGACCAAGCGCGGCCTGCTCCCCGATCTCGCCGGGTCGGGGCTGATGGTGATCGAGCGCGGCAATGCGATCGGTGGCGGGCGGCTCGGGCGTTATGCGATCACGTCGGATTCGACCGCACAGACGTTCCTGACCGCGGTCCGAGACAATGTGCACCCCGAACTCGCGCGGCTGGTCGATCATCCCGCCGGACGTGCGGTCGCGGCGCACGAGGGCGCGCTCGGCGTGCCGCTGACCGAGGTCGGGCCGCTGTTGCGCGCGACCGGCGACCGCCTGACCGATATCGTCCGCGCCAATGGCGGCGTCGTGCTGACCGGGCACGAGGCGCTGGGCGCAAAACGCGTCGGCGAAGGCCTGTGGAGTGTGCAGGTCCGGCGCCTCGCCGACGGCCATGTCTTCGAGCAACTCGCGCGCAACATCGTCGTCGCGACCGGCGGTCACCAGCCGCTCGACCGGCTCGCCACGCAGCGGGTCGCGGGGGCCGGCTTGATCGAGCTGGCAAGCGGACGCCTGCTCCAGTCCGACGACGTGCTGACGACTGGCGGGTTCGAGAAGGTCGCCGATATCCTGACCGGCAAGCGCGCGCCGAAGATCGCGGTGGTCGGCGGTTCGACCAGCGCACTGACCACGATCGCGCTGCTGCTGAAGAGCCAGCCCCCGCTGCCGTTGGGGGCAGGGGCCATCACGCTCCTGCACCGCAAGCCGCTGCGTCCCTTCTATCATTCGGTCGAGGCCGCACATGGCGAGGGGTTCACCGATTTCGGCCCCGACGACATCTGCGCGGTGTCCGGCTTCGTCTACCGCCTCGCGGGCTTCCGCCTCGAAGCGCGCGACCTCGTGTTGCGGATGCTCGCCATCGACGGTCGCACGCCCGATCCCCGCGTGGCACCGCACCGGATCACGGGCGACGACGATACGGTCGCACGGACGACGATCGCGGACGCCGATCTCGTCATCGCGGCGCTCGGCTATCGCCCGATCGCGATGCCGATCGCCGACCGCGATGGCGCGCAGATGCCGCTGGCGGCGCATGACGGAAAGCCGATGGTCGACCGCCACTGCCGGATCGTCGACGATCAGGGCACGCCGATCCCAGGCCTGTACGGGCTCGGCCTGGCCGCCGGCTTCGTGCCCTGGGGTGCTCTCGGTGGCGAATCCAGTTTCTCCGGGCAAGCCAATGGCTTATGGCTCTGGCAGAACGACGTGGGGTTGATGATAATCGATCAGGTGATGGCATCGAAGGCACTGGCAGCAGCGTGACGTCGGACGATCGAACGGCTGATCCCGCCGTGAGCCCCGCCGTTAGCCCCGTCGTTAGCGTGGTCATGGCCGCGTATAATGGCGCCGGGCTGATCGAGGAGACGCTCGCCAGCCTGGAGGCACAGACCTTCACCGATTTCGAGGTGATCGTCGTCGACGACTGCTCGACCGACGACACGCGCGAGGTGGTGCGCGCCTGGCGCGATCCCCGCGTGCGACTGGTCCAGATGGCGAAGAACGGCGGCCCGGTGCTCGCCCGCAACCGCGGCTTCGCAGAAGCACGCGGCCGCTACATCGCCGCGCTCGACCATGACGATATCTGCCGCCCCGATCGCTTCGAGCGGCAAGTGGCGTATCTCGACGCGCATCCAAACACCGTCTTGCTGGGCACCGCCGCCGAACTCCTGACCGCCGGCGTGGTCGGCCCGTCCAGCTATGCGCCGACCACCACGCCCGCGCTGGTCGCATGGCTCACCTGTATCGAGAACCCGCTCGTCTGGTCGTCGACGATGATGCGGACCGAGGTGGCACGACAGCTCGACCCGGTGACCCGGCCGGAGCTCCTGTATGCCGAGGATTTCGACCTGTATCAGCGGATCCAGCATTTCGGCGCGATCGCGCGGCTGGACGAAGCGCTGGTGCTGTACCGCGTCCACCCCGGCGGCGTCTCGAAGCGGTTCGTCGATACGATGGAGGCGGCATCGGTCCGCGTCCTGACCGAACGCTATGCCCGGCTGTTCGACGATCGCGCGGAGCGGATTGCGCGCCTGATCATGCTGCACAACATGGCCAAGCGCCCAGTTCCCGATCGCGCCGCACTGGCCACGCTCGGCAGTGCGCTGAGCGTCATCCAGGCGGACTTCCTGGCGACGCACGACTGCTCGGCACACGACATCCGCCTGATCCGCTGGGAGACCGCGCGACGCTGGGGCGATATCGGCCGCGCAGGGCTGCGTGCCGGAACGGTCAGCCTGCAAGACGTGCTGGCGGTGCGCCCCGATCATCTCGGGCTCGGCTATGCCGGCGTCGAAGCGCTGTTGTGGTCGGGGCTCATCGGCGGCGTACGTCGCGCCCGCCGGAGGATGCAGCAGAGCCGCATGGCCCAGACCGCGGAGTAGCGCGGTCCGGGCCGGTATTTCAGACCTTCGCGGCGTAGATCATCCGGCCGGCACCAAGCCGCGCGAACACCTGGTCGAGATCGCGCTCGCCGACCGCGAAGCAGCCCTGGCTGCGACCGAGCATCCCGTGGCTCTCGATCATGTCCTTGTTCGCGTACCATGCCGAATGCACGACGATCGCACGATCGAGCGCGTTGTCGTTGGTCGGATCGAGCCCGATCAGCCGCTGCGAGCGGCCATGCTTGCCGACATAATAATCGTCGGTGACGAACGCGCCCTCGGACGAGGCGTTCGAGCCGAAGCGGTTCGAGAAGCGCTCGAGATAGCCGGTATGCGCCGGATCCGAGCCGCTGCCGTGCGCGACCAGCAGCGACGTGCTGCGCCCGCTGGCGAGGTCGATGAAGTGGAACCGCGGCTTGCCCGACGGCGCCGCGAAATCGGCGATCGCGATCCGGTCGTGATGCTGGATGCGGCTGCCGTGACGGCTGAGCGACGCCATCGCCTGGCGCAGCAGGTCGGGACGAACCACCTTGGGCGACGTCAGTGCGACCGTCGTGCGCGGCAGCGGCGGCTGCGTCATCGGCTTCAAATCACGTGCGGTCAGCGGACGTCCGAGACGCGTCGTCGCCGACACTGCCCCCGGCACCGCCAGAGCCCCCGCCAATACCAAACCATTCTTCAGAAGCGCGCGTCGTTCGCGCACAAGACCTTGCTCGTCGTGCATCGATTTTCCCGAAATTGCCCCGTTTCTTGGAACATCCTATAGCCGATTTTCCGTGAATATTCTGCAACCATTTCCACTGGTTGTGGGTCCGTTCCCTCGAACTACCCCGGCTTGGGGTCGGTTCGTCGACTCAATCCTCCGACGGCACGTTTTCGAGAATCGCGCGTTGGGCGAAAATATCGGGATTCGAGGACGCGACGATGGGCAAGATGGCGAACGGGACGGCGCGGTCTTTCATGGCAATGGGGCTGACCTTTGCGATCCTCGCGGGTGCAAATCCCGCGCAGGCCGCATCGGCTGCCGCCATCGCCGCGATGCCGATCGAACAGGCCGCGACCGAACTCTCGCCGAACCAGTTCGTCTGGAAGGACAATGGCTCCAGCGAACCCGTCAGCGTCGTCGTCAGCCTGATGGAGCAGCGCGCGTTCGTCTATCGCGGGTCGGTAATGATCGCGGCGACGACGATCTCCAGTGGCAAGGGTGGCAAGGATACGCCGGTCGGCACCTATCCGATCCTGCAGAAGAACGCGGTCCACAAGTCGAGCCTATATGACGATGCGTCGATGCCGTTCATGCAGCGGCTGACCTGGGACGGCATCGCGATTCACGCGGGCCGCAACCCGGGCTTCCCCGCCTCGCACGGCTGCATCCGCGTCCCGCTCGGCTTTGCCAAGCAGTTGTTCGGGGTGACGACGCTGGGGACGACCGTGACGGTGACGGACGATTTCGAGGGTGGCGTGATGCCGGAGGCGCCGGTCGCGGATCAGGAGACGGCGGTGGCGAACCTGCGCCAGTCGATCTCGCTGGAGCAGTGAGCAACGCCACCCCGTCATCCTGACGAAAGTCAGGATCCAGAGTAACGGACCCTGGCGCTAGTGGCTCTGGATCCTGACTTTCGTCAGGATGACGGGTGCTGGGCGATCGGAAGTCCAAGCTCGACCAACCGCGCACGAAAATCCGCCGCATCGGTAAACAGCACCGATTCGATCCCCAACGCCTGCGCGCCCGCCACATTCGCCGCGTTATCGTCGACGAACACAGCCTCCTCCGCCGCCAACCCGAATCGCTCCAGCGCCAGCCGATAGATCGCCGCATCCGGCTTCACCATCTTCTCCTCGCCCGACACGACCACGTCGCGGAACCGGTCGAACAGCTGTGCTTCACGCGTGCGGAAGGGTGGCCAGAACTCATGGCTGAAGTTCGTGATCGCGAACAGCGGTACGCCCGCCGCGTCCAGTTCCTCGACGATCTCCTGCATTCCCGCGATTCGCGCACCGATGCTCTCGTTGAATCGCGGCCCCCAGGCAGCGATCAGGTCGGCATGCTGCGGATGCAACGCGGCCAGCTCCGCCGAGGTGTCGGCGAAGTCGCGGCCAGCGTCGTGCTGGAAGTGCCAGTCGATCGTCACGACGTCGCGCAGGAACGCGTCGAGCGCCCGATCGTCGTCGATCAGGCGCTCGTACAGGATCCGCGGATCCCAGTCGTACAGGACACGACCGACGTCGAAAATGACGGCGGTAATCAGGGCGTTAGCCCTGGCGTGCCTTGAAGCGACGGTTGGTCTTGTTGATGACGTAGGTACGGCCACGACGACGGATCACGCGGTTATCGCGGTGACGATCCTTGAGCGACTTCAGGGAATTGCGGATCTTCATGATCGATTCGCTTCTTTTCAATTCTAGGTGTGCGGAAAGACGGGATCGCCTAATGGCGGGGTGTGTCCAAGTCAAGCAACGGACACGCTCATGCCATCCGGGAACCCACTCGGCTGGTCGGAGCGTTACTATAGCGCAACATTCTAAGGAAGTACCGATGGCGGTTCGTTCGATCCTGGTCCTGGCGCTGGCAAGCGCATCCCTCACCGCGTGCGCGACCGGCCCGTCGCTGCCGCCGACCGAAGTGCTGCGCTATCATCTCGGCGAGCCGATCGACCGCGGCACCATCGCCGTCCAGCCGCTGACCGCCGGCGGCCCGGCTAGCATCGAGTTCAAGACCTATGCAGCTGCCGTGCAGGGTCAGTTGCTCCAAGCCGGCTACAGCGTCCCCGCACCCGGCGCCAAGCCATTGCTGGTCGCCACCGTAGGCTTCACCCGCACCACGCAGGCAGGGCCGCCCAAGCAGTCGCCGATCAGCATCGGCATCGGTGGCGGAGGCTTCAGCGGTGGCGGTGGTCGTCGTGGTGGCGGTGGTGGCGTCGGGCTCGGCGGCGGGGTCGGCTTCCCGATCGGCGGCGGCGGGAGCACCGCGATCCTCGTCTCCGAGCTGTCGGTGACGATCAAGCGCACCGCCGATCAGTCGCCCGTCTGGGAAGGCCGCGCCCAGTCGTTCGCCGACGCTCGCAAGGAGGATGCCCGGACTGATATCCAGGCCGACAAGCTCGCGCGCGCATTGTTCATGGGGTTCCCCGGCGAGTCCGGTCGCACTATTCAGGTGAAATGAACGCGCAAACCATGAGCCCGACCGTCAACGCAGCCTTCGATGGCGGCAACATTCGTGTTGTCGCCGTCGAGGGAGACCGAATCGACCTGGAGATCGTCACCGATTTGCAGTCCGATTTCTTCCAGTGGTTCTACTTCCGCGTGGCGGGCGCAGCCGGCCGCACGCTGACCTATCGCATCCTCAATGCGGGCAAGTCGGCCTATCCGTTCGGCTGGCCGGGCTACAAGACGCGTGCCAGCACCGATCGTCAGGCGTGGCGGATGATCGATACGCGCTATGACAATGGCGTGCTCGAATTCGAGTTCACCGCCGATACCGATCTCGCCTGGTTCGCCTATTTCGCGCCCTACACGATGGAAATGCACGAGGCTCTGGTGGCGCGGACCGCGTTGCTGCCGGGCGTTGCGCACCGCGAACTCGGCCAGTCGCTCGACGGGCAGGCGATCGACTGCTTCACGATCGGGTCGGGCCCGAAGCAGGTCTGGATCTACGGTCGCCAGCACCCCGGCGAATCGATGACCGAATGGTGGATGGAAGGCGCGCTGGAGCGGCTGACCGATTCGGCCGATCCGATTACGGCGGACCTGCTGGCGAAGGCGACCTTCAACGTCGTTCCCAACATGAACCCGGACGGCACGCGCCGGGGTCACCTGCGCACCAATGCGGTCGGCGTGAACCTCAACCGCGAATGGCACACGCCCACGCCGGAGAAGAGCCCCGAGGTCCTGTGCGTGCGCAACGCGATGGACCTGACCGGCGTCGACGTCGCGATGGACATCCACGGCGACGAGGCGATCCCCGCGAACTTCATCGCCGGGTTCGAAGGCATCCCCTCCTGGACCGATGCGCACGGTGAGAAATTCTACGAATACGGCCGGCGGCTCGCGGCGCACACGCCGGATTTCCAGACCGAGAAGGGCTATCCCAAGTCCGCACCGGGCTCGGCGAACCTGTCGATGTCGACCAACCAGCTCGCCGAGCGCTTCGGCGCGGTGTCGATGACGCTGGAGATGCCGTTCAAGGATCACGACGCCAACGCCGACCCCGAGTTCGGCTGGTCGCCCGAGCGCTCGAAACAGCTCGCGCATGCGATGCTCGAGACGCTCGCCGGCATGATCGACGAAATCTGACCTGATAACAACGGCTTGGCATGGTCTGGAGGCTTGGGTTCAAGCGCTGCGGACCGTGCGTTGGCCCAACTTTATCCTAACCTTTGAACGCTTCCGTTCAGTTTCGCCATCGCAGGAGCCCGAATGCCGACCCTAGTCCTGATCCGCCACGGCCAGTCCACCTGGAACCTCGAGAACCGCTTCACCGGCTGGTGGGACGTCGACATGACCGCCAAGGGTGAGGCCGAGGCCAAGGCCGCCGGCGAGCTGATGGCCGCCAAGGGCCTCGACTTCGACCAGACCTTCGTCAGCCTCCAGACCCGCGCGATCAAGACGCTCAACATCGCGCTGGAGGCGATGGGCCGGCTCTGGCTCCCGGTCGAGAAGGACTGGCGCCTCAACGAGCGGCATTACGGCGGCCTAACCGGCCTCGACAAGGCCGAGACCGCCGCCAAGCACGGCGAAGCGCAGGTCCATATCTGGCGCCGCAGCTTCGACGTCCCGCCGCCCGTACTCGACGACGGCAGCGAGTTCGACCTGTCCAAGGACCGGCGCTACGACGGCATCGCGATCCCCAGGACCGAGAGCCTCAAGGACACCATCGCCCGCGTCCTCCCCTATTGGGACGAGCGGATCGCGCCTGCGCTCAAGGACGGCCAGCGCATCCTGATCTCCGCCCACGGCAACTCGCTCCGCGCGCTGGTCAAGCACCTCTCCAACATCCCCGACGACGAGATCACCAGCCTGGAGATCCCGACCGGCCAGCCGATCGTCTACGAACTCGACGCCGACCTGACCGCGACGGACCGCTACTACCTCAGCGAGCGCTGACGACGTCCTCAAGTAGCACCACCCCGGCGAAGGCCGGGGCCCAATTGGAAAGGTGGCAGTAACGGAGCGCCGCCACCGGTTAGCTCCGTTTCCCAATTGGACCCCGGCCTCCGCCGGGGAGGTGCGGTTTTACGTAGCGCCTACTGCCCACCAACAACGTTGCCCTAGCCCCCCCACGTCGCTAGGCACGGCGCTCCTTTGATCCGGGGACGGAAATGGCTCTAGTCGGCATCATCATGGGCAGCACCTCCGATTGGGAGACGATGCGCCACGCCGCCGAGACGCTCGACGCGCTCGACGTCGCCTACGAGACCAAGGTCGTCTCCGCGCACCGCACCCCGCAACGCCTCTACGACTATGCGACGACCGCCGCCGACCGCGGCCTCAAGGTTGTGATCGCCGGTGCCGGCGGCGCGGCGCACCTCCCCGGCATGGCCGCCTCGATGACGCACCTTCCGGTACTCGGCGTCCCCGTCGAATCGAAGGCTCTGAAGGGCATGGATAGCCTGTTATCGATCGTTCAGATGCCCGGCGGCATCCCGGTCGGCACGCTGGCCATAGGCAAACCCGGCGCGATCAACGCAGGCCTGCTCGCCGCCGCGATCCTCGCGACCTCGGACGACGTACTCGCGGAGCGCCTGAAAACCTGGCGGGCCGCACAGACCGACGCCGTCGCCACCGACCCCGCCTGAAGCCCGCCTCAAGGACGCCAAGACATGACGCCGCTTCCCCCCGGATCGACCATCGGCATCCTCGGCGGAGGTCAGCTCGGCCGCATGCTCGCGACCGCCGCGGCCCAGCTCGGCTATCACACGCACGTCCTCGCGCCCGACCAGGAGAGCGTCGCCGCCCAGTCCGCCTCGACGATGACGCGCGCGGATTACCACAACCGCATCGTGCTCGCCGACTTCGCCGACGCCTGCGACGTCATCACCTACGAGTTCGAGAACATCGCGGTCGAGCCCGTGGAATGGCTCGCAGACCGCGTCCCTGTCCACCCAAGCCCGCGCGCGCTCCGCGTCGCCCAGGAGCGGATCGGCGAAAAACGCTTCGTGGAAAGCGTCGGCGGCCGCCCTGCACCCTGGGCCGCGGTCGACAGCCTCGAAAGCCTGCAGGCGGGCCTGAAAGCGATCGGCACCCCCGCCATCCTCAAGACCGCCCGTTTCGGCTATGACGGCAAGGGCCAGGTCAAGATCGACACGCCCGATGGCGCGCAGGCCGCCTGGGACACGATCGGCGGGCCCGCAGTGCTAGAAGCGTTCGTCCCGTTCGAGCACGAATTTTCGATCCTGATCGCCCGCGGTCTAGACGGCAGCATCGCGCGCTACGATCCACCACTCAACGTCCATCGCGACGCGATCCTCCGCCACTCGACCGTCCCCGCACCTGCCGTCGTGCTGGCGCAGGCCGACGAAGCCGCCGCGCTGGCCCAGCGGATCGCGGCTGAACTCGACTATGTCGGCGTGCTGGCCTGCGAGTTCTTCGTCGGCGCCGACGGCCCGGTCTTCAACGAGATGGCCCCCCGCGTGCACAATTCCGGCCACTGGACGATCGAAGGCGCCGAATGCTCGCAATTCGAAAACCACATCCGCGCGATCTGCGGTCTGCCGTTGGGCGCGACAACGCTGACCGGCCGTGAAGCGACGATGGAAAACCTGATCGGCGACGACGCGGATCGCTGGGCGGAGTTGCTAGCCGAATCAGGCGCGCACCTGCATCTGTACGGCAAGGGCACCGCGCGACCGGGGCGCAAAATGGGCCACGTCACGCGGATCGTCCGTTGAACCGAACTTGACGTCATCTTGACCGCATTGTTCGTCCCGAGTAGCCGTCGAGTAGTCGCCGCAGGCGACGTATCGAGACGGCGCATCGAAGGACAGGTTGGCGCGCGGAACCCATGCTTCGATACGAGCCCTCGATATGCTCCTTACGGAGCTACTGGGTCTCTACTCAGCACGAACGGGAGTGGGGAAACTTTGACCGTCGGCAGCGAGTTAAGCGCGCCGCTCCGACTAGGCTGATCTGAGCACAGTCAGCGCGATCGGTATAATAAGAAAGTGGTGCCCGGAGACGGGGTCGAACCGCCGACACTGCGATTTTCAGTCGCATGCTCTACCAACTGAGCTATCCGGGCACGTCCGGTCTGGGACCGGAGAAGCGTCCGACCTTGCGATCGGAAGGGCGCATTTAGTCGGGGTCTTCGGCGCTGTCCAGCCCCGTTTGCGCAATTGATCGGCCGGGAATGCGATAGCCTTCGCCGAGCCACTGCAGCAGGTCGCGGTCGCGGTGACGGCTCGAGCAGAACGGCTTGAAGTCGGCGACCGCAGGCTGGTCGCAGATCGGGCATTTGATGGTCGGGGCGGTAGCGGTCATCGGGCGCTCTCCAGTTCGTGGACGACGCCCGTACGGCGCGCGAGTTCCGTGAGCCAGTCGGGGCGCGTCATCAAACGTGCATGGACGGCTGCGGGCAGGGTGTGGCGGCGCGAGGCGGTCGGCGGCGTGCGTTCGAGCGTGCGGAGCGTTGCTCGGGTCGCGGCACCGACCGGATCGGCGAGGAGAATCTCGGGGATCGACGCGCGGGGCCTTGGCCGAACGATCTGGAGAAAGCCGAAGCCGTTCATCGCGGTGCGCTCGAACGGTTGCGGCAGGGACTCGTCGATCGCGACCGCGACGGCGTTGCGCTGCGCCTTGCCGGCGATCGTCGGGAAATCGATCCCGATCGAACCCCCGATGCCATGTCGGCGTATCGCCCGCGCCACGGCATGCGCGGCGGCGACTGCGAGCGCGTCGAGCGGTGGTGCGCCGTCAACGTCGAACAGCGTCATCGCCGGCGTCGGTGAGAGGCGGAGCGCGCCGAGCGGGAACACGATCTCGCCGCTCACGGCTTCGTCGAGCAGTTCGGACCAGCCCGCCGCCTCCAGCGCGTCGGGTTCGTGGGCGCGCGGACTGCGGACGGGCAGGCCGGTCGCCACGAGGCGCTCGTACAGTGTTGGGGCGGGGCAGGGCGGCAGGTCGCTGGGGACGGCCTTGGCGAGCTTCGCACGGCCCGCTTCGGGGAGGGCTTCGCGGACGATCTCGACGGTGAGGCTGGCGCCCTGCGTGATGCCGGGGGGGAGGTGGTTGATCAACGCCTCGCCGCCGTCGAGCGTCACGCGGCCACGACGACCGGGTGATAGCTCAACGAGCCGCGCGCGGGCGATGAGGCCGACCTTCAGGGCGTTTCCGTCGTCGAGCTCGATCGCGGCTTCGACAATCTCGTCATCGTCTACCAGCGCGGCGCGCGCTTCGCCGATGCCAGCCTCATAAAGCCACGTGAGGCCGGTTTCAGGCAAGCGCGACGCCCGCCGTCTTCAACAGCGCCCGCGTCTCGAATAGCGGCAGGCCGACCACACCCGAATGACTGCCCGACAGGAAGCGCACGAACGCCTCGGCGCGGCCCTGGATCGCGTAGCCGCCCGCCTTGCCGAGGCCTTCGCCGCACGCGAGATAATCGTCGATTTCGGCGGGGGAGAGCGGCTTGAACGCGACGATCGTGCCGGCGATCCGCGTCCGGACCTTGCCGGTCGCGTCGATCACGCAGACCGCGGACAGGCAATGGTGGCGTCTACCCGACAGCTTGCCGAGCAGGTCGCGCTGGATTTCGAGCGTATCGGCGGGCGGCAGGATGCGGCTGCCAAGCGCGATTGTGGTGTCGCCAGCGAGTACAATCTCGCCCTCCGCGCGAGCAACGGCACTCGCCTTATCGACCGCGAGGCGCAGTGCATAAGCGCGGGGCGGTTCAGCCTTGCGCGGTTTCTCGTCTATGTCGGGGGATTCCACGCGCGACGGCACGACGCCGAGCCGCGCGAGCAGGTCGCGGCGGCGGGGCGATGAGGAGGCCAGGACCAGCATTGGTGCCTCGATGCTTGGGCTACGCACCGTACGAACGGCGCGTGGCGCTTATTTGAAGCGGTAGGTGATGCGACCCTTGGTCAGATCGTACGGCGTGAGTTCGCACAGCACCTCGTCGCCGACCAGCACGCGGATGCGGTTCTTGCGCATCTTGCCGGCGGTGTGACCGAGAATCTCGTGGTCGTTTTCGAGCTGAACCCGGAACATCGCGTTGGGGAGGAGTTCCACCACGCGGCCGCGCATCTCGAGCAGTTCTTCCTTGGCCAAATATAATCTCTGAATTGGGGGAATTTCGGGACGAGCGCCCTTACCGCAGGTTCGCGAAAAAGGAAAGCACGGCCGAAGGCGGATACGGGCGTGATGCCCGAACCCGCTTGCGTGTTCCGTATATCGGCCTTCGACAGCCATTGAACAAGAGCGATAGATTGGGACGCTATCACAACAGGCTGGGCTGGAGCGCGGTGGCCTCGCGCGCCGCACGCCGGAATGCTGCCCGGTCGACATTGGGTATGCGTGGGCGCTTGCCCTGGAACAGGTCCGCCAGCGTCAGAATCTGGAGCTTCGGAAACGCCTCCTCGACGCCCGCGCGGTAGATGCCGACCGCGGCGGCGCGGCGCTCCATCTCGCGTGTCGGCTTGGCATTCATGATGAGGATGCCGATCGGTGCCTTTTCACGCGCGATCGTCGCGGCGAGCGTCTCGACCATCGCGTTGTCGGGGTTCAGTCCGCCCTTCACCGACACGATCGCGCGGTGCGTCACCATCTTGCCCGACGCCTGATCATGATCGTTGAAGTAGATCAGCCCGTCGATCCCGCCATCCGCGCCCTTCTTCCTGCCGCCGTACGGCAGCGCGTCGACCATCGAGACGGCCCACCACTGGAACTGATATTTGTCGCGCAGCGCGAGATCATAGGCGGAGGCGAGATCCTTCGGTGTGCCCTCGACGGTGAACGTGACGCCGGGAAACGCGTCCTTCATCCGCTTCTCGATCAGCGAGATGGCGAGATGCGTGACGTCGATCCCGATCCATTGCCGCTTGAGCTTCTCCGCCGCGTGCACCGCGGTGCCGCAGCCACAGAACGGGTCGAGCACGACGTCGCCTTCGTTCGACGAGGCGGCGATGATCCGCTCCAGCAACGCGGACGGTTTCTGCGTCGGATACCCCAGACGCTCCTTCGATGACGCGTTGATGATCGGAATGTCCCACCAGTCGCCCAGCCTGACCCCGTCCGCGAGATAGATGCGGTAGGGTTCGGCGTCCTTGCGCTTCTGCCAGCGGAACCAGCGGCCGTCGCCGTCCTGGCGATAGTGCGAGTCCTTCTTGCCCGACGTTTCGCCATACGGGATGCGGATGTCGTTGAAGCGCCTCTGATCGGACTTGCCATAGAACAGCAGCGTGTCGTGCAGCCGCTGGAACCGGTTGCTGGCCGCGGTGTAGCGCCGGTAGCACCAGATGATCTCGTTCGCGATCTGGCGCTTGCCGAAGATCGCGTCGAGCAGCAGCTTCAGGTAGTGGCTCGCGGTCGGGTCGCAGTGGAGATACAGGCTGCCGGTCGGCTTCAGCACGCGGTGCAACTCCAGCAGCCGGACCGCCATCATCGCCAGATACGCCATCATGTCGTTGTCGCCGAGGAAGCCGCGCATCGCGTTGAGCAGGTCGAACGCCTTGGTGCTACCGCTCCGCGCGACCTGGTCGAAGGCGTCCTCGGCGGTCTCGTTCCAGTGCCAGGTGTCTTCGAACGCCTCGATCTGCGCGTTGGAGGACTTGCCGTCGGGCTCCTTGAACAGGATGCCGTAATTGGCGTTCGAATTGAACGGAGGGTCGAGGTAGCTCAGGTCGACGCTCTCGTCGGCGATCTCCTTGCGCAGGACGGCAAGGTTGTCGCCGTAGAAGAGGTGATTCTCAGGACGGTTGCGCATCCGGTGATGATGCGGAGACAAAACTCCGTTCGTCCAAACAAGATGCATCCACAGTCGGCGTATATACTCCATTATGGAGTTTTGGCGGGCAGTATCCGTGCGTTATGCTGGATTATACTTTGTCAGGAATGCACCCATTGCCTTCAGGAATTCGAGCCGGTCCTCGCCGCGCGTGAAATGATGATCGCCGAACGGTTGTTCGATATATTCGAACGGCTTGCCTGATTCTTTGAGTGCCGCTGCCATCATCCGCGATTGCTTAACGGGGACGCGCTTGTCTTCCTTGCCGTGCAGCATCAGGATCGGGATCGAGAAGGTCTGTGCACCGAAACGCGGCGAGACGCTGCGATAATCGGGCGCCTGCTTCTTCAGCCAGTCGCCGCGGGTCTTGCCGTACAGGAACTTGCCGTCATAGCGCTGCATCGCCTGCAGATCGGACACGCCGGCGTAGGAGATCGCGCACCGATAGGGTGCGGCGTCGCCGGTGCCGTTCCGCTGCGCCGCGCGCATAGCCGCATAGCCACCATAGGATGCGCCGGCCATGCAGACGCGCTTCGGATCGGCGATCCCCTGCTTGGCCAGATGCGTGATCGCATCGTCGAGATCGTCCTGCATCTTCAGGCCCCATTGCCCCTCGCCGAGCTTGGCGAAACTGGTGCCGTACCCCGACGACCCGCGGTAATTGGGCTGGACGACGGCATAGCCGGTTTCCGCCAGATACTGAGTCCACCAGTCCCAATCTTCCGAATCGCGCGCGAACGGGCCGCCGTGCGGCAACACGATCAGCGGCAGGTTCTTTGGGCTATGTCCGCGCGGCAGCGTCAGCAGCGCCTCGATCTCGACGCCGTCGCGTGCCTTGTACCGGATCGTCGACACCGGCGACAACGTCCGCGCTTTCAAGTCGTTGTTCTGCCAGGAATAGCGCTGCATCGATCCGTTCGCGGGATCGTAGAAATACAGAGCCCCCGCCTGCGACGGCGAGCCGACCTGCACCAGGAACTTCGACCGGGTGCGATCCCACGAGACGATACGCGCGCGTCGCTCGCCGACCGCCTTATCGACCGCGTCCTGGATTTCCTTCAGCTTGGGGTTCAGCCAGACGATATGACCGAAGCGATCGGTGACGGTGATGCCGTCGATGTCGTCGCCGGTCGCGTTCTCGATCACGCCATCGACGTCGTAGCCATCCGCGCTGTACAGCTTCTTGCCGAGCTTCAGGTCGGGTATCGATACCTCGAACACCTCGTCGCGACCGCCGGAATCGTCCGTGGCGATGGCCGTGCCGTCGGCGCGGAACGTCACCGGGATGACGATATCCTGCTTGCCGCGTGCCGATGCGATGACCTTGAACGGATCGCGATTGGCGCTGCGATACAGAAGCGAACTCTTGCGGGTGTCGTCGTCGTAGCGATAGCCCATCCGGACGACGCCTGCGCCATCCGCATACCAGTCGAAGACGTTCGTCTGGCCGCCGGCGACGGTCTTGGTCTTTCCGGTCGACAGATCCACTTCGGCGACCGCGGGATACCATTGGCTTTCGCTCTCGATCCCAGTCTGGCGCGACAGCAAGACACGCGGCGTCCCGTCGCGCGCCGTCCAAAGGATTTCGTCTGCACGAACACCCGAATTCTTCCAGTCGATCCGGTTGATCTTGGTCATGTCGGCTTTGACGCCCAGCGTGCGCGTGACGTAGATGTCCTCACCGTACAGCATGTCCTGCGATCCGATGCCGACCGCGAGCCAGTCGTCGCCGACCCAGCGCCACCAGTTGATGTCGACCGTCGCCCCGACCTTGATCGCGGCAAGCTTGCCACCGGGGAACAGCGGCGCAACGACCAGCACCTGGACGCCGTCGATCGCCATCTTCGCGGCGATACGCGTGCCGTCGGGCGACAGCTTGGGATTGGCGATGCCGGGCAGTTTGGCAAAGGTTTCGACCGGCACCCGGTCCGAGAGCGTGGCGTTCGCCTTCGGCGCGGAAGCGGGCGGCGGCGCAGTCTGCGCGACCGCGATCGCCGGTATCATTGCACCGGCCAGCAGGCCCATACGCCACATCATTATCAGTCCCCCCCGGCCATTCCCCAACGACCGGTCGGTGCAGAGTATCGCGTTCGCCAGTCGGTACAAGAGGTGCCGCGCCGTTACGTATTGGCGCGCGCCCGAAGTCGATCAAGTTTGAACTGAGTTCGCGCACATTCCGCGAATTTTACCAGGCTGCCAAACTAGACGGAAATATTCGAGGACCGGACAATGCCCGCATCGCCGAGCGGCCAGCGTAATTTGGCCGCTCGGCGATCGCTTGCAGATCAGCCCACCCCGCCGCCGGCGAGCGCCGCGAGCAACAGCAGGGCCACGATGTTGGTGATCTTGATCATCGGGTTCACCGCGGGGCCGGCGGTGTCCTTGTACGGATCGCCGACGGTGTCGCCGGTGATCGCAGCCTTGTGCGCCTCGGAACCCTTGCCGCCGTGGTTGCCGTCCTCGATGTACTTCTTGGCGTTGTCCCAGGCGCCGCCCCCCGAGGTCATCGAGATCGCGACGAACAGCCCGGAGACGATCACGCCCAGCAGCATCGCGCCGAGCGAGGCGAAGCCGGCGGCCTGACCTGCGACCGCGGTGATGATGAAGTACACCGCGAGCGGCGACAGCACCGGTAGTAGCGAGGGCACGATCATCTCGCGGATCGCCGCCTTGGTGACCAAGTCGACGGTGCGCGCGTAGTCGGGACGACTGGTGCCGAGCATGATGCCGGGGTTGTTGCGGAACTGCTCCCGGACTTCCTCGACGACCGCGCCAGCTGCGCGACCCACTGCGGTCATGCCGAACGCCCCGAACAGATACGGGAGCAGCGCGCCCAGCAGCAGGCCGACGATCACGTACGGGTTGCTGAGGCTGAAATCGACCGTGACGTCGGGGAAGTAGGTTGCGAGATCGGTGGTATACGCGCCAAACAGCACGAGCGCGGCGAGCCCGGCCGAGCCGATCGCATAGCCCTTCGTCACCGCCTTGGTGGTGTTGCCGACCGCATCGAGCGCGTCGGTCCGCTGGCGGACGTCGTCGGGCAGGCCTGCCATTTCCGCAATGCCGCCGGCGTTGTCGGTGACCGGGCCATAGGCGTCGAGCGCGACGACCATGCCGGCTTGGGCGAGCATTGCGGTCGCCGCGAAGGCGATGCCAATGATCCCTGCCAACTGGTACGCGACGATCACCGCGACGACGATGACCAGCGTCGGCAACGCGGTGGATTCCAAGCTGATCGCGAGGCCCTGGATGACGTTGGTACCGTGGCCGGTCTCGGATGCCTTCGCGATCGACTGGACTGGGCGGTGGTTGGTGCCGGTGTAATATTCGGTGATCCATACGATCAGCCCGGTGACGACGAGGCCGATCATCATCGACCAGAACAGGTCCATGCCGGTGAAGCTCTGCGTCAGCGAAGGTGCCGCCTGCGTGGTCAGGTCGTCGGTCGCGGGATCGAGGAACCCCGCGCCGCCGATCACGCGGTGAAGGTCGCCGAGCACATACTGCGTGGCGAGATAGATCGCCGGGATCGACAGGATCGTCGAGGTGAAGAAGCCCTTGTACAGCGCGCCCATGATGCTGCCGCCACCGAGTCGGACCATGTACGTGCCGATGATCGAGGTAACGATGCACACCCCGCCGACGAGCAGCGGGAGAGTCATCAGCCGCATCAGTTCGGCGCCGCTCGCTTGGATCAGCAGCGCGATCGAGATCATCGTGACGCCCAGCGTGACGACGTACGTCTCGAACAGATCGGCGGCCATGCCCGCACAATCGCCGACGTTGTCGCCGACATTGTCCGCAATGACGGCCGGGTTGCGGGGGTCGTCCTCGGGGATGCCGGCCTCGACCTTGCCGACCAGATCCGCGCCGACGTCCGCCGCCTTGGTGAAGATACCGCCGCCGAGCCGCGCGAAGATCGAGATCAGCGACGCGCCGAACGCGAGTGCGGTCAGCGCCTCGACGATGATCCGGTCGTTGGGCGCGTGGCCCGCGGGGCCGGTGAGGTACCAGAAGAACGCGCTGATCGCGAGCAGGCCGAGACCCGCCACGAGCATGCCGGTCACCGCGCCCGATCGGAACGCCATCGTCAGCCCGGCCTGCAACGACGTCCGCGCGGCCTCGGCGGTGCGCACGTTGGCGCGGACCGAGATGTTCATGCCGACATAACCCGCGACACCCGACAGCACCGCGCCGATGACGAAGCCGATGGTGGAGATGTAGCCGAGCGTGACCAGCAAGATGATCGCGACGATGACGCCGACGATGGCAATGGTGGTGTACTGGCGCCCGAGATAGGCCTTCGCGCCTTCCTGGATGGCGGCAGCGATGTCCTGCATCTTCTCGTTGCCGGGTGAGGCGGCGAGCACCTGTCGACTGGTGACGAAACCATATAGGACGGCGATGACGCCGCAGATCATGGCCAAATAGACGGTCGTCATACGGCGCTATCCCTCTTGTCAGGTCCTCTCCGGTCCCGGCTTTGCCGAGTCCCGATGTAAGGAACTTATCAGTGCAGGGGCATTGCGCAAGTTATCCTCGGGGGCTGTGTTCATAGCCTAGACTTGGCGGGAGCGGGACGGGTTTGCCGGAGTCGTGAAGGCTAAGGCCGGAGCCGGTAGAAAACCCACCGATACGAACAGCGTCAGTGATGAAATCTTGCGGTGCAGCAAAAAGGAGTTGGTAGTCATCTCCCGCAGTAGTCGCTGCAAGCCGGTCGCCGGAGAAGGTGCGATAGGCGTCGGAGAGGGGAATGCGCGAGATGTCGATGCTGACGGCGAGGCCACTGGCGAGCGCCATGCGGGACGCGTCGATGAGCAGCCCGTCGGAGACGTCCATCATAGCATGGACCTGGGGACCGAGGATGCGGCCGTCGCCGAGCCGTGGCTGCGGGCGCCGGTATGCGGCGAGCAGTTCCGCTGGGCCTTGCGCACCCAGTGCGATGGCTAGCCCCGCACCGGCATCGCCGATTGTGCCGGTGACGTAGAGCGCGTCGCCTACCCGTGCGCCGTTGCGGGCAGGGGCGGCGGCGTCGCTGCCGAACGCGGTGACCGTCAGGACTCGCGGCGCATGCGGTGGAAGCGTCACGGTGTCACCGCCGATGATGCGCGTATCGAAGGCCGTCAGAACTCCCGCGAGCCCTTCGAGAAACGCACGGTCCCACGTGTCGTCGCCGAGCGGGTAGTTGAGGAGGATACCCTCGGGGTTCGCGCCCTTGGCGGCGAGATCGGAGAGGTTGGTAGCGACCAGCTTCCACGCGACGTCCTGCGCGGGGTCGGTCGGGAGGAAGTGCACGCCTTCGACCAGCGTGTCGGTAGTTACGACGAGCGCACCCGCGTCGAGCAACGCGGTATCGTCGTCGAGACCACGCGCGGCAGGATGGAGCGGAAGCCGACGTAGTGCAGCAATGAACTCGGCCTCAGTCACTATCTGCTCCCTCTCCCCTCCGGGGAGAGGGCTGGGGGTGGGGGGCTGTTCCAGGCGCCGCACTGCTTGGCTGCCCCTCACCCCGACCCTCTCCCCGGAGGGGAGAGGGAGTCCGTCAGGCCCGCACTTCCTTGGCGATACCGTCGAGCAGTCCGTTCACGAAGCCAGACTCCCGCTTGTCATAGAACGCGTGCGCCACGTCGACATATTCGCTGATCACCGCGGCGACCGGCACGTCCTTGCGCGCCAGCAACTCGTAGGTGCCGACGCGGATGATAGCCTTCATCGGCTTGTCGAGCCGCGCGAGCGTCCAGCCCTTGGCGAGCTTGCCCTCGATCAGCACATCGATTTCTCCAGCGCGCGCGTTGGCGCCGGTCACCAGGTCGTCGAAGAAATCGACGTCGGCCTCGGCATATTCGACGTCTTCGATCGTCGCGCCGAGGCGATGCTGGTGGAATTCGTTGAGCAGGACGGGCATCGCGGTGCCCTCCATTTCGTGCTGGTAAGTCGCCTGGACGGCGGCGAGGCGAGCGGCGGCACGCGCCTTGGTGCGGGGGGCGGTTCGAGTCATAAGCGGTTGCCTGTAGGCGCGGGGGGCGTGTGTGTCAGCCCTTTGCGTTTCGGTGCGGGGAGTCGAAGAAGAATGGTTCACGCGGAGACGCGGAGCCGCGTAGGTGTCGACCTTGCCGCGAAGCGGCCCTCCAATCATCGGCCGATGACGAAGTCGACGCGGCTGCGCCGTACGCAACACCTCCGCGCCTCCGCGTCTCCGCGTGAACAATCTAGCTGTTGAGCCGCAGCCGCAGCGCCACCGATTTTGCGTGAGCCGGCAGTCCCTCTGCATTCGCAAGAGCGACGGTGGCTGGGCCGAGTTCGCGCAATGCCGCTTCGTCGAGCGCAAGGAAGCTGGTGCGCTTCATGAAGTCGAGCACCGACAGTCCGCTGGCAAACCGCGCCCGACGGCCAGTGGGGAGGACGTGGTTCGGGCCGGCGACGTAATCGCCGATCGCTTCGGGGGTGTAGCGGCCGAGGAACACCGACCCGGCGTGGCGGATGCGGTCAAAGAACCCTTGTGGGTCGGGGATCGCCAGCTGGAGATGCTCGGCGGCGAGACGGTCGACCAGCGGGATCGCGTCCACCAAGGTATCGACGACGACGATCGCGCCGTTGGTGTCCCACGCGACGCGCGCGACGGCTTCGGTGGCGAGGTCGCGCAACTGGCGATCCACGGCGTCCGCCACCTTGTCGGCGAACTTGGCATCGTCGGTGAACAGGATCGATTGCGTGGTCACGTCGTGCTCGGCCTGGCTGAGCAGGTCGGCGGCGGTCCATTCGGGGTCGTTGAGCGTGTCCGCGACGACGACGATCTCGCTCGGGCCCGCGACCATGTCGATGCCGACGACGCCGTAGACCTGGCGCTTGGCTTCGGCGACCCACGCGTTGCCGGGGCCGGTGATGACGTCGACCGGCTCGATCCGGCCTGCTCCGTAGGCGAGCGCTGCCACGGCTTGTGCCCCACCGACCCGCCAGACTTCATCGACGCCCGCGAGGTGCGCCGCTGCGAGGACCAGCGGATTGATCTGGCCATCCGGGGTCGGCGTGACCATCGCGAGACGGCCAACGCCCGCAACCTTGGCGGGGATCGCGTTCATCAGCAGCGACGATGGGTAGGCGGCGCGTCCACCGGGAACGTAGATGCCGGCGGCATCGACGGGCAACCAGCGTGCGCCGAGCCTGACGCCTGCGGAGTCGACCGAGTCGCTGTCGAGCGGGCGCTGTTTTTCGTGATACGCGCGGATGCGGGTGGCGGCGAGTTCCAGCGCGGTGCGCAGGTCCGGGTCGAGTGCATCGAACGCGGCCTTGCAGTCGGCGACGTCGATCTGCCAGCCGGTGGTTTCGAGGTCGTGACGGTCGTGTTTCTGCGTGAGGTCGCGGAGTGCGGTTTCACCGTCGCGGCGTACCGAGGCAATGATCGCGGCGACGTCCTGCGTCACGCCGGCGTCGGATTCGCGGCGGTCTTCGACGAGCGCGGTGAAGCGGGGGGCGAAATCCGCGTCCGAGGTGTTGAGGCGGATCACTTGCCCCCCTCCCGCATGCGGGAGGGGCTGGGGGTGGGCACGCGCTCACCTCCAGCGTTACGGCTGAGGATGGCGCGAGCCCAACCCCCGACCCCTTCCCGCTTGCGGGAAGGGGAGCAGAAGAGCGCCGTCATGCTGCGATCTCCTGCTCTACCGCGCGGCGGAACGCCTCGACCAGCGGCACCACCCGGCTGCGGGTTTTCATCGCGGCGCGGTTGACGATCAGGCGGCTGGTGACTTCCATGATCGTCTCTACTTCGACCAAGCCGTTCTCCAGCAGCGTGCGGCCGGACGAAACCAGGTCGACGATGCGCGGTGCCAGCCCCAGCGTCGGCGCTAGTTCCATCGCACCGTTGAGCTTCACGCACTCCGCCTGCACGCCCCGCGAGGCGAAATGCGCCGCCGTCACATGCGGATATTTGGTCGCGACGCGGACGTGGCTCCAGCCGCGTGGGTCGTCCTGCGCTGCCATCTCGGCAGGCTCGGCAACCGACAGCCGGCAGTGGCCGATGCCGAGGTCCACCGGCGCATACAGTTCCGAATAGCCGAACTCGGCGATCACGTCCGACCCGACGATCCCCAACTGCGCCGCACCGTGCGCAACGAAGGTGGCGACGTCGAACGCGCGCACCCGGATCAGCGAGATCGCCGGATCGTTGGTCGCGAACCGGAGCGCGCGCGAATTCTCGTCCGAGAACGAAGCTTCGGGATGCACCCCCGCGCGCGCGAGTAACGGCAGGGCCTCGGCGAGGATGCGTCCCTTGGGGACGGCGATAATGATCTGAGAATCTGGCACGCGCCGGGCTTTACGGGGGGGGCTTGGCAGGTGCAACAACCTGCGCATGGCAAACGAAGCAGAGAACCGCGCGGCGTTCGACATCCAGGCGGGCTATTGCACCGCGATGGACGCGCCCATCACGGCTCGCGTCTGCACCGCGCTGGCGGATGCGCTTGAGCGTGACAGCGAGACGGGGCGGCGGGTGCTCGACTGGCCGGGCGAGCCGGTCGCGGATGCGCTGGCGTTGCGGCTGGTCGGCGGGCTGCATGCGCTTCACCGCGCGGGTGTCGATCCGGCGCTTTCTGCCGTATTCTCCGGCGCAGAGACCGACCCATCGCCTGTGTCGGCGACGTTGAAGGGAACGCTCGTCACGCACGATGCGGCGTTGCTGCCCTGGCTCGACGGACCGCCGCAGACCAACGAGGCTGCGCGGTCCGCCGGAATGATGACCGGCATATTGCACCTGGCCGAGCGGTACGGGCCGCGGTTCGAGGTGCTGGAGATCGGATCGAGCGCGGGACTCAATCTGCTGATCGATCGCTATCGGTTCGACCTTGGCGACGTGACGGTCGGGCCGGATACATCGCCGGTGACGATCCGGCCCGAATGGCGGGGCGCGCCGCCGCCAAGCGCGCTGGTGGAGATCAAGTCGACACGCGGCGTCGATATCCACCCGGTGGACGTCGCCGATCCGGTCGCGGCGGCACGGCTCGAGGCGTATGTCTGGGTCGATGCGGTTGAGCGACAGGCGCGGCTGGCGGCGGCGATCGCGATGGTGCGCGAGGGCGGCGTCGATCTGGTCGAAGGCGATGCAGCCGACTGGGTCGAAGCGCAATTGGCCGAGCCGCAGCCCGAGGGCGTCACGCGCGTGCTGATGCATTCGGTGGTGTGGCAGTATCTGCCGGCGACCTCCCGCGAGCGGATCCGGATCGCGATGGAGGCGGCAGGCGCGCGGGCGACGGTCGAAAGGCCGCTCGGCTGGGTGATGATGGAGCCCAACCGCGATCTCCACCGACATGAGGTCCGTGTCCGCGGTTGGCTGGGCGATCGGGCGATGGAACTGGTCGCGCTGACGCACGCGCATGGCGCGTGGGTCGAGGGTCTCGCCGCCCCGTACGAGACGCGCGATTACGTCATGCGGCGGGGGGCGTACGAGGCCGCGTGAGGTCGGCCCGGGCGGCGTTCATTTGCTCTTCGGTATCGCCACGGTGCCGGCCGATCTTGGGGACAGCCATCCACCGTCCGCCAGCCAGTCGTTCAGCCGGTCGGGCCAGTGCAAAACAGAGATCCGGTCCGACTCGTCCAGATTGAACGCATGTCCACTATCGGCATACATGTGGAGTTCGGCAGAAATGCCGGCCTTCCGCAGCTGCTCGTACAGCGTGACGGTGGGTGCCGCGCAGCACGGGTCGAGGCTGCCCGCGACCAGAAACGCCGGTGGCGCAGAATTGATCGCGGTCGCGGGAATGCCGCGTGGTCCCGGAAAGACGAGGACCTGAAAATCCGGGCGTGCCGATTGGCGATCGATCGCGTCCACCACGGGACGTCCGGCAGGTTCGGGATTGTCCGCGATGAGCGACACGAGTTCGCCGCCGGCCGAAAACCCCATCGCGCCGACGCGTGCGGGATCGATACCGTATTGGGCGGCGTGCGCGCGGACCCAGCGCAGGGCACGGCGCGCGTCGTCCGCCGCATTGCCATCGACCGAATAGGAAGAACCGGGTTCGTTCGCCAACCGGTATTTGAGCACGAAGGCAGTCACGCCCATTCGGTTGAGCGCGGTCGCGACCTTCGTGCCCTCGTTGGTCCAGACCAGCAGCTTGTGACCGCCTCCAGGTATGACGACGACCGCCGCACCGTTGCGGTGCGCAGGCGCCGCCGGGAACGCGATCAGCGACGGTTCGTGAACGTTGCGGACCCAGTAATCACGCCCGACTTCCGCCTCGCTGCGACGCGCGGCCGAGTCGGGCGCACCGTTCGGCCACAACGGGATCGACGTATAGCTGGCGACCGCCTGTGGTGCGGGATCGGCCTGTGATGCTGGAGCCTGCGCACCCAACGGTGTCGCAACCATCAGCGCCGCGAAGGCGAACAGTCGACGCATTGATCCTGATTCCTTCAGTTTGAACCGCTTTACGAGGTAAGCGGGCAGGGGCCGAAAAGTCCTGAAAACGGTGCCTCCCCCCGACCGCTTTCCCGTTGGCGAAGCCGGCCTTTGGCACGCGCCGCTCCTCAGTGCGCTGGCTTCAGCAAGTCATGCATCGCCATCCAGCGGGTGAACTCCTCGAACCATCCCGTGCTCGTGGTCGACTTTGGATACATTCCGAAACCGTGGCCGCCCTGCTCAAACAAATGGAACTCGACCGGACGCTTCGCCGTGCGCCAGCTTTCGATCAGGCCGAACCCGGCGTTACCGAAGAACGGATCGTCCGCGGCTAGGGCCACGAACATCGGCGGGGCGTCCGCCGGCACCGTCATGGCCGCGAGCGGGCCATAGATGTTGCCGATGAACGCGGGCTTCGCATCACCGCCCGCAACCGTCGTCGCGAGGGTCAGCATGGCACCAGCGGAAAAGCCGACCATGCCGATACGCGTCGGATCGACGTGCCACTCCGCAGACCGCTTGCGCACCAGCGCGAAGGCGGCGCGCGCATCCGCGATCTGCGGTGCGAGACCGGCCATCATCGCCTCCGGCTTCGGGCGCGGCGGCGCGGCACCGGGGGCGAACATCGCGGTCATCGATCGTTCGAACGCGGGCATCTCGACCGGTGTCGGGTTCAGCCTGTATTTCAGCACGAACGCCGCCACGCCCTTCGCGGCCAACGCGCGTGCCACGTCCCAGCCTTCATTTTCCATCGATAGCGTGCGAAACCCGCCACCCGGTGCAACGATGACGGCGGTTCCCGTTGCCTTCGCGGGATCGGGCAGGAACGGCGTCAGCGTCGCGACGGTAACGTTGCGGGCGAACACGCTGCCATATTGACTATGCCACGCTTCAGGGGCCGTCGCGCCGGGCAGCTTGCCGGTTCCCAGTTCGACCGCGTCCGACTGTGCGGGGACGGCGATCGGTACCATCTTGTCGGTTTGTGCGCAGACCGGTGTTGCCGATACCATGGCCGCAGCCACCCCCAGCGGCGAAATGCAGGCGCGCAGCCACCGACACGCCGCCGTAACGCTCATCATGCGAATCATGCTCGCTCTCCCTGTTTATCGTTATTAGGGAGGATGCTAAGGTGAGCGCTACCATCCGGCAATTGATACTTGCGATGATTGCACCCGACGCGGGTAAACGTTTGCGCGGTGGAGATGTGCGGAAGTGTATTGCGTCGAGAGACTTCGTCAATCCGCCCTGGATTCACGTTGCGCGCGCGGATTGCGTCGCGAGTGAAAGGAAAGCGCCCGAAGATCAGTGGGCAGGAGATACTCCCGCCCACCGCCTTGATCGCTAGAGCGTCAGCTCCGGATGAAGGCCAGGATATCCGGGTTCAACACGTCGCCGTGGATCGTCGCCATGCCGTGCGGGTAGCCGGGATAGGTCTTGATCGAGCCGTGCTTGAGCAGCTTCACCGCCAGCCGCCCGGTCGTGTCGATCGGACAGACCTGATCGTCCTCGCCGTGCAGGATCAGCACGGGCTGGTCGATCGATTGCAGGTCCGCGGTGAAGTCGGTGTCGGCGAAGGCGGTGATGCAATCATATTGCGCCTTGATGTCGCCGACCATCGCCTGCCGCATCCAGTTGGCAGAGACCGCGGGCAGCACCTTCGCGCCGGCGCGGTTGAAGCCGTAAAACGGTCCGGTCGCAAAGCCGTTGTAGAAGTCCGCGCGGTTAGCGGCGGTACCGGCGCGGATGCCGTCGATCGCCTCGGGTGGCACGCCGTTCGGATTGGTCGGCGAACGCGTCAGCCGCGGCGGGATCGCACCGATCAGCACCGCCTTGGCGACGCGGCCGTTGCTGCCGTATTTGGCGACGTAGCGGATCGCCTCGCCGCCGCCGGTCGAGTGACCGATATGGACCGCGTTGCGCAGGCCAAGATGCGCGGTGACAGCGGCGACGTCTGCGGCATAGGTGTCCATGTCATTGCCCTGTGACGCGGGGCTTGACCTACCGTGGCCGCGGCGGTCGTGCGCGACGACGCGGTAGCCGCGCTCGGAAAAGTACATCATTTGCGAATCCCAGTCGTCGCCACTCAGCGGCCAGCCGTGGTGGAAGACGATCGGCTGACCCGCGCCCCACGACTTGTAGAAGATTTCGGTGCCATCCTTGACGGTTATCGTGCTCATGGTCTTGTCTCCCAGCGAGTGTCGAACAGGTTTCGGCGGACCAGCCAGGCTTTCGCCACCAAGTGCCAGCGCGGTTACGATCGCGGTACCCAAAAGAATATCGCGCCGCGAACCACTGATAAGTGGCTGTATTTCGGAATTATTGAACTCCGGCATGGTCTGACCCCCGAATAGTGTCGGCTTTGTTGCCGCCATGAGAGTATTAACTTGCATCTATCGGCAGAGTGATCGGCCGAACGGACAAACTTCGGGGGAAAACTGACAAATGGACGCCGAGCCCATCCCGCCACGCCGGCCCGTAGAGATCGCGATCGTCCTGCGCGACAAGGTCATGCTCGGCATCGTCCACGGCCTGACCGACCTGTTTCGCATCACCGACGATCTCAGCCGGGTACGCCTCGGCACGGATGCGCCTGTCGTCCGGCTCAGCCATTTCGCCGATACTGGCGCCGGCGGAGTCATGCGTATCTTCGATACTGCGCCCGATGAAACCAGCCGGGAGCGGTCGGACGTTCCCGACGTCATCATCATTCCGCCGTGCGAAACCGCCGCGCTGGGCATCGAGGGTAACAGTAAATGGTCGGACTGGCTGACGGCCCGCCATGCCGAGGGGGCGGTGCTCGGGTCGATCTGTGGCGGCACCTTCCTGTTGGCGCAGACCGGCCTGCTGGATGGCCGTCGAGCGACGACGCACCTGCTCTGCGCGCCCGACCTGGCGACCATGTTTCCGGCTGTCCACGTCGATCTCGATGCGCTGCTCACCGAAGAGGACGATCTGATCACGGTCGGCGGGGTGATGGCGTGGACCGATCTCGGCCTCGTCGTCGTCCGGCGCTTGCTGGGCGCCGCCGCGATGATGGAGACGGCACGGTTCATGATGATCGATCCACCGGGGCGGGAGCAGCGTTTCTACAAGACCTTCTCGCCGGACATGGGCCACGGCGACGCAGCGATCCTGAAGACGCAGCGGCAATTGCAGGCGCGCGGTCCGGTCGGGTCGACGGTCGCGGATATGGCGACCTGGTCGGGGCTGGAGGCGCGGACTTTCAGTCGCCGCTTCCACGGTGCTACCGGTTTGCGACCCAACGAATATCATCAGCGCCTGCGGATCGAGAAAGCGCGCGAACTGCTCGAGACGACTGTCGCGCCGATCGGCCAGATCGCATGGGAGTCGGGCTATGCCGACCCGACCTCTTTCCGGACGACGTTCACGAAGCAGACCGGGCTCAGTCCCAGCGATTATCGCAAACGCTTCGGACATAGAGGACGATCTGCCAGCCTAGCCCCCAGTGCGTGAGGCGGGCTCGGACGGATATTCTCGAACGACGCGCCGCTAACCCACATCGATCGCGTCGCGCGGACCGTCTGTGCGGAACGTCGGGGGCGCTGCTTCGCTATGGTCGGAGCGGGCAGCGGGCCCAGGATGAGGACGGCGAGCATGACCCAGGACGTACGCGATGCGATCACGCAAGAGCGCGGTGGCGGTTTGTCCCGACCCGCCGCCCTGGCGGTCGTTGCAGTCGTGCTCGGCGCCAGCGCGGTGCTTGGGCGCCGTAACGCGCCCGATCCGTCGCATCCCGGTATTCGCCGCTGGTACAAACGGCTCGACAAACCAGCCTACACGCCGCCCGACGCCGCGTTCGGGGCGGTATGGCCGGTGCTTGAAACCGGCCTCGCGGTCGGCGGCTACCGGTTGCTGCGCCGCCCCGCCGATGCGCCGCGCAACCTTGCGGTCGGACTTTGGTTGCTGAACACGGGGATGGTCGGCGGCTGGACCGAATTGTTCTTTCGACGCAAGGCACTCGGCCCCAGCGCGGTCGCGTCGGGTGCGATGATCGCCAGCGGCGCCGGATATGTCGCGGCCGCGGCCAAGGTCGATCGCACCGCGGCGGCCACTGCGGTCCCGTTCGTAGCCTGGCTCGGGTTCGCGACCGTGCTTGCTGAGCGCATCTGGGCGCGGAACCGGTCCGACGGCCCGGACAAGGCATGACTCGCCTGACGGTCTGGCACGATGGCGGATGTCCGCTGTGCCGACGCGAGATCGCGCTGATGCGTCGCCTCGATCGTCGGGGTGCGATCGATTTCGTCGATGCCAGCGACGGCGACACGAGCTGCCCGATCGATCGAGCTGCGATGCTGGCGCGGTTCCATGCGCGCGAAGGGGACCGGATGCTGTCCGGCGCCGCGGCCTTCGCAGCGATGTGGCGCGCCATCCCGCTGCTGCGACCGCTGGGGTTGGCAGCGCGCAACCCGGTCGTCCTGGCTGGCCTCGAACGGGTGTATCGGGCGTTTCTCCACGTCCGGCCTCGCTTGCAGTCGTTCGCCCGGAAGGTGGATCGCACCGCATGAGGCCGGCCGTTCCCGATACCGCGCGACCGGGCCAGGAGAGCGTCTGGGATTATCCGCGTCCGGCGATCGCGCAGCGCAGCGATCGTCATGTCTTGATCGAGCACCGCGGGGTTACGTTCGCCGACACGCGGCACAGCGTCCGCACGATCGAGACGAGCCATCCGCCGAGCTATTATATCCCGCCCTCCGATATCCTGATGTCGGCGCTCCGGCGCTCCACGCGGCAATCCTTCTGCGAATGGAAGGGCAACGCGGTCTATTACGACGTCGAGATCGCGGGTGACGTTATGCGCGACGTCGCCTGGAGCTATCCGACGCCGAACGCTGCGTTTGCTACCCTGCGCGACCATATAGCGTTCTATGCAGGCCCGTTCGACGGATGCTTCGTCGATGGCGAACGCGTCATCCCTCAGCCCGGGGCATTCTACGGCGGCTGGATCACGGCCGATCTCGCCGGACCGTTCAAGGGCGTGCCCGGCAGCCGCTACTGGTAGGCCACCGCAAGATGTCGTGTCTGCCTTCGCCATCAGTAGATTTCCAGTCGGTTCATCGCATTTCGATGTTGTTTACACCTTTGGCATCGATCGAGGCGTTAAGGGAGCGTGCCGGCCCGCCATAAACCTTTGGCTCGTCACCAAGGCGGGTCGGCACAACCTGCTGTTGGTATGCAAGGTGTGAACCGTGATACGCCAATGTCTGAAAACGCCCACTTGCGGTCATTCAGCGTTTCGCGGCGCTTGCCCTACTCCGGTCATTCGTTCAGTCTTCTGGCCTTCCAAGCAGCGAAGGATGTAACCACGATGGTGCGGCTAATTATCGCTGGCGTGCTGCTTTCTTCCTGCTCCGCCTTGTTGGGTTGGAAAGCCCAAACTTTGCGGCGCGCTCAATCCTGTAAATATTTGGCTGGGAATATTCCGACCTACAAAGGCTACATTAGCCGACTGCCTGTGATGGAAGGCAATATACCTCCAGTTGTGATAGCAGAAGTCTATCGTTGCTGGGCTACATACCCAGCGCAAACTACAATGCGGCAACTTAAAATTGAGGACGCACGGGATCTTACTGCATCCACATACCTACTTGCCTTCGGCATTTGGGGGGTATCGGACCGCTCTCTCTTGTTCGAAGTGGATAAATCCGGGCAGGTCCGGCGTGCTTACCAATATCCATACACGCTATAACGGGTCGGCTTTCCGCTCCGCACTGACAGTCGGCCCGTGTTGCCCGCTCTCGAAAGCCGCCGTTCCGCTCTCCGCTCCGTTCAGGCCGTTCCGCTTCCGCCCAACAGCCGGCCCTAAAACACTTCCTTATTGGTCGGCGCGACCAACGTAGCTATCTGACCGGCAGCGGCTGAAAGTAGAACAGCGGGAAAGGCGAGTCCGACGAGAAAGAACAGACCAACTACCAAGAGCGGGCCGGTCCCCGAATTTAGCAGTGTCACTGGAAGCTGCGCCAATATTATGATCACACCGGCAGACCATCCCCACAACCGCAGCCAGAAACCGCTGACGGCGGAAGCGGCTAACGCGACGGGATACCATTTGGTCAAGAAGTCCGCAGCGTCCCAAGGCTCGTTGGCACCAGTCACGTCGCAGACCATTTGCCAGTAGAGCAACGCGAAGGCGGAAATCGCCACCAAAAGGACCGAGCGAAAGAGCATTTCGTAACCGTCTCACGCCGAAGCGGGCTTCACAAGCCCTCCTTCGCAGTCCAGCGGTCAGGTCCGCTCCCCACCAATTTTCCGCGTTCGTGATGCAAAATTCACGGATTTCGCGTCGGCCCAAAAACGGCAGGAACCGACGGCTCCAGCGATGGAAAATATTGATGCATTTAGGATACCCGTTCAGTGGTCGGTTTCCTGCGGTGTGGCGCCCAAAGCGGACGGTCCGCTTTCCGTCCCATTCCAGACATCGGATGAATGCGAGACGGTCGCAAAATGGAAGAGCCAACAAGCGCAAGATCAGGGCGTTACGATGCCTCGGCGATCAGCTTTGCGGCGGCGGGCGTGTTCCATTCATAGCCGCCGGTCATCCGCCAGACTTCCTTGCCCGCCGAATCGTACAGGATCGTGGTCGGCAGGTTCGCCTGATAGGCGAGGCTGAGACCGAGTTTCGGATCGAGATACGGCTTGAGCGTCGTGAACTTCTTCTCGGCGAAGAACGGCGTCACCTTCTCCGCGCCCTGCATGTCCTGGCTGACCGCGATCACCTGGACCTTGCCCTCCAGCGACTTGGCGGCGGCATCGAGCGTCGGCATTTCCGCTACGCACGGCGCGCACCAGGTCGCCCACATGTTGAGCAGCAACGGCTTGCCCTTGAACGAGGCGAGCGTGACCGGCTTGCCGTCGGGCGCGGTGAAGGCGACCGTCGGGCCGGTCTCGCCCTTGTGGCTGCGGTCGAGCTTTTCGGTGCTGGCGGCAGGGCCGGTGGCTTCGTCGGGAGTTGGTCCGGACGTAACCTCGTCGGCGGACACGGCGTTTGCGGCGACGACGTTTGCTTGCTCCGGGGCGGGCGATTTCCTATCGCAGCCGGCGACCAGCAGGCCCATCCCCATCACGGCGGCGATCGGCCCAGACTTTAACAGCGAATTGAACACAGGATTCGAGAACATGGACGGTTCCAATTCGATGTGGGGCGGGCGGTTCGCCGAAGGGCCGGCAGCGGTCATGCGCGAGATAAACGCCTCCATTCCCTTCGACAAGCGCCTCTGGCAGCAGGATATTGCCGGCTCGAAGGCGCATGTCGCAATGCTCGGCAAGCAGGGCATCGTTTCGGCGGAGGACGCCGCGATGATCGCGGCGGGGCTCGATACGGTCGCGGCGCATTATGCCGAGCACGGCGTCGCGGAGGATCTGGTCCTCGAGGATATTCACATGCAGACCGAGGCGCGACTGGCCGATGCGATCGGGCCGGTGGCGGGGCGGCTGCATACCGCACGCTCGCGCAACGATCAGGTTGCCACCGACTTCCGGCTGTGGGTGCGCGATGCGATCGACCAGGCGCTGGCGGCGCTGGCGGGGTTCCAGACGGCATTGCTTGCGCGGGCGGAAGAGCATGCGGCTAGCGTGATGCCTGGCTTCACGCACTTGCAGTCCGCGCAGCCGGTGACGCTCGGGCATCACCTGATGGCGTATCATGCGATGATTTCGCGCGATATCGGCCGGTTTGCCGATGCGCGGGGGCGGATGAACCGATCGCCGCTGGGCTCGGCGGCGCTGGCGGGCACGGGGTTTCCGATCGACCGCGCGATGACCGCCGAGGCGCTCGGGTTCGACGGGCCTATGACCAACTCGCTCGACGGCGTCAGCGACCGCGACTTCGCGATCGAGTATCTGACCGCCGCGACGCAGACCTCGCTTCACCTTTCGCGGCTCGCCGAGGAATTCGTGCTGTGGGCGTCGCAGCCGTTCGGCTTCGTCGCGCTGAGCGATCAATGGTCGACTGGCAGCTCGATTATGCCACAGAAGCGCAATCCTGACGCCGCCGAGTTGGTGCGCGGGCATGCCGGGCGCATTCTCGGCTGCATGACCGCGCTGATGGTGACGATGAAGGGCCTGCCGCTCGCTTATTCGAAGGACATGCAGGACGACAAGCCGCCGGTGTTCGAGGCGCACGACCTGCTCGCGCTGTCGATCGCGGCGATGACGGGCATGGTCGAGAGCGCGACGTTCCGCACCGATCGGATGCGCGGGCTGGCCGAGAGCGGCTTCGCGACCGCGACCGATCTCGCCGACTGGCTGGTGCGCGAGGCCGGGCTGCCGTTCCGCGAGGCGCATCACGTGACAGGCCGCGCGGTGAAGCTCGCGGAGGAGCGTAAGGTCGCGCTCGATGCGCTGCCGATCGAGGACCTGAAGGCAATCGATGCGCGGATCGACGAACGCGTGTACGGCGTGCTTTCGGTCGATGCGTCGGTCGCCAGCCGGACCAGCTTCGGCGGCACTGCGCCCGACAATGTGCGCGCTGCGATCCGTGCAGCGCGTGCAGAGACGGCGGGGGGAGAAACGGCATGAAACGGCTTTTTGGCATCGTGGGACTGGCACTGGCTTTGTCGGGCTGCGGCGCAGCGGACGGGCTTGTCCCGGCGGAGGGCAAGACGCTCCCGATTGCGCCTTACGGTGCGAAAACGCCGCCGACTCCCGAGCAGTTGCTGACCCCCACGACGCAGCAGCGCCCGCAGCGCAGCGACGAGCTGCTCACCACGTCCCAGCCGCGCCGCAGCGACGAGTTCGACCTGCCGCCGCCGAATTGAAGACCTGAACCATGGATCATTTCGCCTATCGTGACGGTGTCATGCACGCCGAGGACGTCGCCCTGCCGGCGATCGCCGAGGCCGTCGGCACGCCCGTCTACGTCTATTCGACCGCCACCTTCCGCCGCCACGCGCAGGTGTTCCGCGACGCGCTGAAGGGCGCCGGGCGCGTGCACCTGGCCTATGCGATCAAGGCGAACCCCAACGTCGCGGTGCTGCGCGTACTGGCCGACGAGGGCTACGGCGCCGACGTCGTCTCCGCGGGCGAAATGCAGCGCGCACTCGCGGCGGGGATCCCGGCCTCGGATATCGTGTTCTCGGGGGTCGGCAAGACGCGGCGCGAACTGGCGCAGGCGCTCGACGCGGGGATCGGCCAGTTCAATCTCGAGCTGGAGGAGGAGGGCGAAGTCCTCGCCGCCCTGGCCCATGCGCGCGGTGAACGCGCGCCGGCGGTGCTGCGCGTGAACCCCGACGTGGACGCCGGCACGCATGCGAAAATCTCGACCGGGCGCAAGGAGAACAAGTTCGGCGTCGCGATCGACCAGGCTGTAGCGATGTTCGACCGCCTGTCGAAGCATGACGGGCTCGACCTGCGCGGTGTCGCGATCCACATCGGCAGCCAGCTCGCCGACCTCGCGCCGCTCGAGGCTGCGTATGCGCGGATCGGCGAGTTGGTCGCGGAATTGCGCGCGGCGGGGCACACGATCAGCCGCGTCGATCTCGGCGGCGGTCTCGGCGTGCCCTACAAGCCCGACGACGTGCTGCCGAGCCCGGCGGATTATGGCGCGATGGTCGCACGCGCGACCGCCGACTGGGACGTCGAACTCATGTTCGAGCCCGGCCGCGTGATCGCGGGCAATGCCGGCGTGCTGCTCACCGAGGTGATCTGGGTGAAGCCTGGCGTCGTGAACCCGTACGTGATCGTCGATGCGGCGATGAACGACCTCGCGCGCGTCGCGATGTACGACGCGTATCACGACTTCGTCGCGGTCGAGCCGAGCGGCGATCGGATGATCGCCAACATCGCCGGGCCGGTGTGCGAGACCGGCGACACCTTCGCGATGGGCCGCGATATCGACGCGGTGAAGTCGGGCGATCTCGGCATCTTCCGTACCGCCGGAGCGTACGGCGCGACGATGGCGTCGACTTACAACAGCCGCGCGCTGGTGCCCGAAGTGCTGGTCGATGGCGACCGGTTCGCGGTGGTCGCCGACCGCATCCACCCGGAGACGATCCTGGCTGCCGAGCGCGTGCCGGAATGGCTCAAGCGGTGATACTCCAGAGCCTGCCGCTGTTCGTGAGGCTGGCAGGGCGCCCGGTCATTCTGCTGGGCGAGGGCGAGGCGGCGGATGCGAAGCGGCGGTTGCTCGATCGTGCCGGCGCGGATGTCGTCGGCGAAGATGCTCTGGCGTCGCTCGCGATCGTCGCGATCGACGACGAGGACGAAGCTCTAGCGGCGGTCGCGCGACTTAAGGCGCGCGGCATCCTGGTCAACGCGGTCGATCGTTCCGCATTGTGCGACTTCACGCTGCCCGCCATCGTCGATCGCGCGCCGGTGCTCATCGCGATCGGCACCAGCGGCGTGTCGGCCGGGCTGGCGGCGGCGTTGCGGCAGCGGCTGGAGGCGCTGATCCCCGCCGATCTCGGCAAGCTGGCACTGGCGTTGCAGGCTGCGCGGGGGGCCTTGCGCAAGCGCTGGCCCGATATGGGGGAGCGTCGCCGTGCGCTGGCGACGGCGATGGGGGCGGGCGGCATGCTCGACCCGCTGTCGCCGACGCATGACGTGGACGCATGGCTGGCCCCGACTGCTGCGCCCGCTGGAAAGCGCGACGTAGCGATAACCCTCGTTCTCCTGTCCGACGATCCCGAGGACCTGACGCTCCGCCAGGCTCGCGCTCTCGCCAGCGCCGACCGGGTCTATCACCGCCCCGACGTACCCGCGGCGATCCTCGACCGCGCCCGTGCCGATGCCGCGCGGCTGTGCGAGGCGATGCCCGCCGATCCCGGCACCGGCCTGTCGGTCGAAGTCGAGATGGCACGATGAGCGGTTTCGCATTCCGGATCGTCGATGGGAAAGCGACGCGCGTCGACGTCAAGGAAGCGCTCACCTGCACCGCCGACCTCGTCTGGGTGCATTTGTCGACCACCGCCGAGCATGCGCAGGCTTGGCTCCGCGACGAGGCGAAGCTGCTCGACTATGTCGTCGACGCGCTCACCGCGACCGAGACCCGACCGCGCTGCGAGGCGGTTGGCGATGGCGCGTTCCTCAATTTGCGCGGGCGATCGAAGGAGGAACTCGACACCTCCGACCTGCTCGCGTCGGTGCGGATCTGGGCGGTGAAGGGCCGCGTCTATTCGGTCACGCGGAAGCCGCTGATCGCGGTCGCGGAGGTCGAGAAGATGGTCGAGCGTCACGAGGTGCGCGATCCGGGCGACCTGATTGCCGCGTTCGCCACCGCGATCACCACCGATCTCGATCCCGATGTGGCGACGCTCGGTGACGAACTCGACGATTGCGAGGAACAGCTCGACGCCAACCGCGTGTTCGAACTGCGCCGCGCGGTCAGCAAGGTGCGCGTCGCGGCGATCGGCTACAAACGCTTCCTAAGCCCGCAACGCGCGGCGCTGGAGAAGCTCGCCGCGCTACCCGGCGACTGGCTCGCTGACGACGACCGGTTGCATCTGGCGGCGGCGGCGGACCGCGCCGCGCGGATGGCGGAGGAGCTGGAATCGATCCGCGAACGCTCGGCGCTAATCCACGAGACGCTGACCGACCTGCGCGCCGAACAGATCGACAACCGCTCGCTGATCATCTCGATCGCGGCGATGGTGTTCCTGCCGCTGACGTTCCTCACCGGCCTCTACGGCATGAACGTGAAGGGCCTGCCCTATGCCGAGGAGCCGTGGGCCTTCGACGCGATCGCCGGAGCCTGCGTGCTGATCGCGGTCGGTGTCGTGGCCTATTTCTCCATGCGCCACTGGTTCAAGCGGTAGCGTCTACGCGGCGCTGGCGGTCCGCCACGCCTGCGCGATCTCGTCGAGCATGTCGGCGGAGTCGCGGAACGGCTGCGGGTCGTGGCCGAGCGAGGCGTTGATCACGGTTTTCCGCGCGCCGCCATATAGTCGCGCGAGCGTTTCCGAGACTTGTCCGCCTTTCTCGAAGTCGAGCCCGGCTTCGAGTGCGAACAGGATCGCGGTAGCGCGCGTGATCCGCTCGCTCTTGATCGCGAACTTGCGCTTTTCGCAGGCCCAGGCGGCAGCGCGCAGGGCGGCGACCAGTTCCTTGTAGAGCAACTGGACGAGCGCAGGGCCGTCGGCGGTAGCGGTCTGGCCGACCGCGTCGATCTGGCGATAGGTCGCGAACGGGTCGCGCATCAACGTGCTGGCGTAGGTCACGAATCCTTGTTCCACGCGGCAATCTGGTTGGTGAGGAAGGTCTGCGTCGATTTATACGCCGACACGCGCGAATTCATGCTGGCATATTGCTGCGTCAGGCGTGTGGTCAGCTGCGCGGACTGGTCGGTGACCTTGTCCTGCTGCTTGGCGACATCGGCCTCCGCCGCGGTGTAGCGCACGGTCGATGCGCCGAGGCCGGTCACCGTGCTGGTCGCGCTGGTGGTCAACGCCGTCAGCGTCGCGGACAGGCCGAGCGCATTGGTGCCGGACGGAGCGAACATCGCCTCGATCGTGTCGGGGTTCGCCGCAAGCTGCTTGGCGAGTAGCGCGGAATCGACCCGCAGCGTCCCGTCGGTGTTGGTGGCGACGCCGATCTCCGACAACGATCGCGGAAGCCCGGCGATCGCGCCACCGACCAGCGGCTTCGACACCAGGGCCTGCAACGACCGCAGCAGCGATTTCGCGGCGGGGTCCGCGCGAAGGTTGCCGGTGATCGGATCGGTCTGTTCGGTGATCGTCTTCAGGACCTCGTTATAGGTCGTGACGACATCGTTGACCGCTTGCGTCAGCGCGTCGGTCGGGGGCGTGCTGGTAAGCGAAACGGGGACGGTGGATATGCCGTTGAGCTGGAGCGTCACGCCGGTCACCAGGTCGCTGACGGTGTTGCTCGGGCGCTCGACGGCGATCCCGTCGACGGTCAGCTGCGCGTTCTGCGCGGTGGAGACGAGGCTGGTCTTCGTCGCCGTGCTGCCGCCGATGTCGAGCGCGTCGCCCTTCTCTCCCTTAAGCGTGAAGGCGTTGGCGCTGCCGGTCGCGCCCTTGACCGAGAGATACGCGCCGCCGTTCGCGTCGGTCACGACCGAGGCGGTGACGCCGGTCTTGGACGCGTTGATACCGGCGGCGACGGCGTCGATGCTGCCGTCGCCGACGTCGATTACGGTGTCCTTGCCGCCGACGGTCAGCGTCAGCGCACCGGTGCCGAGCGATGTGGCGCGATCCGCAGCGGCGACGGCGGTCGTCGTCCGCGCGACCTGTCCAGTGGCGAGGCGGGTGACCGTGATGCTCGACGACAGCCCTGACAATTTCGCGCCCGAGGTCGCGGTGGCGGACAGGATCGCGGCATTCGAGCTGGTCGGCTGGGTCTGCAAGCTGCCGCCCTTCACCAGATTGGCGAGCGCGGTCGAAAAGCCGGTCATCGTGCTCTTGAGCGTACCGACGCCCGAGATCTGCGCGGTGAGCGTGTCGGACTTGGTCTTCAACGCGGCCGTCCGCGCGGCGAACTGTGCGGAGACCAGCGAGGTGACCAACGTGCCGGTATCGACGCCGGAGCCCGCGCTCAGCCCCTTCAGCAGTGCCTGCGTCGCGTCGTTGACGGCACTTTGCGCGGTAGGAGTGGGTGTCGGTGTCGGCGTGGCGGTCGTGCTGGTGGTCGAAGTTACCATCGTGAAATCCCTGCACGTGCGCGCTCGTCTGTTAGAACGGCCATGCGGCGCGAATGTTTAGGCCTGTTTCATGCCGTTTTCGTCGAACCGCGCATCCTTCGGCACGGTGACGAAGGGTTGAACCCCGCCGGCCGTGCCGCCCGCCGCCGCGTTCAGCCCGAAGACGAACGCCAGCACGGTCGCGATCGCCGTGTAGAGGTCGTCGCGGACCTCCTGGCCTTCCTTGCTCGTGTAATAGACGGCACGGGCGAGCGTCGGATATTCGAGGATCGGCACGCGGCCTTCGCCGGCCAGTTCGCGGATCGCCAGCGCGGTCGCGCCGCGCCCCTTGGCGACCACCACCGGCACTTGGTCCTTGCCACGATCATAGCGCAGCGCCACCGCGAAGTGCGTCGGATTGGTCAGCACGACATGCGCCTCCGCGACCGATTTCCGCAAGCCGCCGCTCGCCATCGCGCGCATCTTGGCCCGCATCTGGCCCTTCGCCTCGCCGTTGCCCTCGGTCGACTTGTGCTCGTCTTTCACCTCCTGCTTCGACATCCGCATCTTGCCCAGCCGGCGGATGATCTGGATCGGCAGGTCGATGCCGGCGATCGCACACAGCCCGAACGCCATCGCGATCAGGATGCCCTTGAAGATCCCGCCGAGCGTCGACAGCGCCTGGTTGAGATCGGCGGACGAGGCTAGGCCCATCGTCGAATGCGCCGCGTTCCACAGCATCCAGCCGCCGATCGTGCCGAGCAGGATCACCTTCAGCAACGACTTGCCAAGTTCGATCCAGCCGTTCGCGCCGAAGATGCGCTTGAGTCCAGCCGCTGGATCGACACGGCTGTATTTGGGCGCGAGCAGACCGCCGTTGAAGCCGAGTGAGCCTAGCCCCGCCTGGCTCAGGATCGCGGCGCCGATGCTGACGATGAACAGGGTTATGAGCGATGGCGCGAGCTTGCCGCCGGCTTCCATCAGCGGGTGCCAGGGGGAGAAATCCTCGACATCGGCATGCGTGAACTGGAAGCTCGACGTCATGATCGCCTTGCAGGCGGTGATCAACGTCGGCCCCGCGTAGATCAGCCAGGCAACGCCGGCGAGCATGCTCAAAGCGGTCGCGAAATCGCGCGATTTGAGGATGTCGCCTTTCTCGCCCGCATCCTTCTTGCGCTTGGCGGTTGGTGCTTCTGTCTTTTCGCCCGAATCTTCCGACATCAGCCGAGCACCAGGTTTTCGGTGGCGGCGAGGCCTTCGCGGACGATCACGAGCATGTAGTCGCCCATCGTCGGGAACGCGATCGCCAGCGTGACGACGCCGACCGCGAGGCTGGCGGGCAGGCCGACCGCGAACAGGTTGAGCGAGGGCGCGGCGCGGCTCAGCATGCCGACGACGATGTTGAGGCAGAGCAGCAGGAAGCCGACCGGGAGCGCGAGCAACAGTCCGGCGAGGAACGCGTAACCGCCGAAGAACGCGATCGCCTTCAGGCGCTCGACGCCGATCCACGCGGCGCCGGGGGGGAGCACGTCGTAGCTCTTCACGAGCAGGTCGATCAGGATCAGGTGGCCGTCGACCGACAGGAACAGCAGCGTCAGCATGATCGAGAAGAACTGGCCGAGGGCAGGGGACGACTTGCCGTTCTGCGGATCGATCGAGGACGCGAACCCGAGCCCCATCGCGCCGCCGATCACTTCGGCCGCGATCATCGGCGCGGCGAACGCGATCTGGAGCACGAAGCCGAGCGCGAGGCCGACCAGCGCTTCGGCGGCCGCGGAAAGGATCGTGGTGACCGCGAAGATGTTCTGCGGTGGGGTGATCGGGTGGGCTGCGAGGACAAGGAACCCGATCGCGCCGGACAGCGTGACGCGTACGGTGAGCGGCACCGAGACGTTGCCGAACACCGGTGCCGCGATGAACGTCGCACCGATGCGGATCATCACGAACACGAGCGCCCAGAGCTGTGGCTCGATAGAAAGGCCGAAGCCTAGCATCAGTAAGTTCCCCTCCCGCTTGCGGGAGGGGTCAGGGGAGGGCGCGACGTACGTACTGGCGTCCGGTCGGTGGGGCACGCCCCTCCCCCGACCCCTCCCGCAAGCGGGAGGGGAGCAGTAAGTGTGGTCGCGTGTTCAGCATGGTCCCGCCGCGGCAAAGCCGCGTCGTCGGACCTCGGCCGTGCCGAGGCCGGCCGGGCTTGCGCTGGCAGCGCGGACGTGGCCGCGCTGGGGCTGCGCCTCACTTAACCAAGTCCGGAATGCGCTCGAAGATTCCGATAGTGAAATCGCTCAGCAACCCCAGAATCAGGCTCCCGAAGATCAGGATCGACACGGCCACGACCACCAGCTTTGGCACGAACGACAAGGTCTGCTCGTTGATCGACGTCGCCGCCTGGATCATCCCGAGGATCAGCCCCGCCAGCAGCGCCGGGATCAGGATCGGCGCGCTGGCGAGCGCGAGCACCCACATCGTCTGATTGGCGACGGTCAGGAAATATTGCGCGTCCATGCTCTCAAGTCGCGAACGAGTTGGCGAGGCTGCCCATCGTCAGCGCCCAACCATCGACCAGCACGAACAACAGCAGCTTGAACGGCATCGAGATGATCGTCGGGCTCAGCATCGCCATGCCCAGCGACATCAGCACGGTCGCGACGACCAGATCGATGACGATAAAGGGCAAGAAGATCAGGAAACCGATCTGGAACGCGGTCTTCAGCTCGGACGTGACGAACGCGGGGAGCAGCACCGAGAACGGGATGTCGGTGGGCGTCGCGTAGGGGCCGGATTTCGCGATCTGCGCGAACATCGTGACGTCCTTGATCCGCGTCTGCTTGACCATGAACGCGTGCAGCGGGACGCCAGCGGTGGTGATCATCTGCGTGCCGGCGAGTTGCCCCGCGGCATAGGGCTGGATCGCGGTCGTGTTGATCTGGCTGATCGTCGGCGCCATGATGAAGAAGCTCAGGAACAGCGACAGCCCGAGCAGCACCTGGTTCGGCGGCGTCTGTTGCAGCCCGAGCGCCTGGCGCAGGATCGCGAGCACGATGATGATCCGCGTAAAGCTGGTCATCATCAGCAGGATGCCCGGCAGGACCGTGAGCAGCCCCATGATGATGAGGACTTGCAGGCTGAGCGACAGCGAGCCGCTCTGGCCGGTATTGCCCGCGGCCTGACCTCCGAGCTGGCCGAGCGCGCGATCGACCGCGTCGCCGACGGCGGGGTTGGTCGGGGCGGGGACGGCCTGCGCAAAGGCGGGCATCGCGAGGAAGAGGGCGAGCAGGATCGCGAGGCCTATCCACACCAAGCTGTTTCCCCGCGAACGCGGGGATCCAGGGTTACGGAGCGCACCGTTCGTGGCTCCTGGATTCCCGCGTTCGCGGGAAAACAGGGAGGGTTTGGGAGCGAGGAACAGCGAAGGACCCGAGCCCTTGCGCGTCACCGTCGGACGAGCGACCGCGCTCATGCGTCGACCTTGTCGATCAGGTGCACGCCGCCGCGGCCGACTGAGACGAGCAGCCGGCGGCCCTCGAAATCGATCACCGCGAGGCGCAGGCCCGGCGAGATCATCATCGTTTCCTTGACGCCGATCAGCCGCGTCGAGGGCTTGCCCGGGATCCGGCTCTCGAACTTGCGCCACAGATACAGGCAGCCGAACATCAGTCCGCACACCAGTGGCAGCAGGATGACGAGCTTGAGGATGTACGTCCAGAGCATCGGGTTCAGCCGCGCTTGTCGGGCGACACGAGTTCGGTCATCCGCACGCCGAAGCGCTCGCCGACCGTCACCACTTCGCCGCGGCCGATCAGCGTGCCGTTGACGAAGACGTCGAGCAGTTCGTTGGCCTGGCGATCGAGCTCGATCACGCTGGATTCGCCGAGCGCGAGCAGCTCGCGCAGCGTCAGGCTGGTCGAGCCTATCTCGACGGTCAGCTTGACGTCGACATCCTGGAGCAGCCGAAAATTGGCGGCGACGGCAGCATCTACGGGGAAGCCTCCGGTCATGTCGTTCATGCTGCAATTCCTTCGTCGAAACGGGTAATCGAGGTAAGCTGGATGGCGGCGAAGCCGTTGGACGTGCCGACCGTACCGCAGCCGAGCCGGTTGTTGCCGACCATCACCGGCACGTCGCCCGAGATGGTGATCGGGATCACGTCGCCGGGCTTCAGGTCCATCAGCATTGTCAGCTTGACGACCGGCTCGGCGAGTACCGAGCGGATCGGGAAGCGCACGTTCATCGCGGCCCGAGTCAGCTCGGTGCGCCAGGCCGGATCGGGCTCAGCCGACTTGCCGACGACCTTCGCGGTCAGCGACGGTGCGTGCGGCTTCAGCGCGGAGACGGGGTAGACGAGGTCGAGGAACACCGGCTTGCCCCCGTTCGAACCCGCGCCCGCGGCGATGCCGAAGCGCGTGACGATCATCGCGTCCTCGCCGTCGAGATCGGCGATCATCGCCGGGTTCACCTCGACGCGGGTCGGCAAGAAGTCGAACCGCGCCATCGGCTCCCACGCGGTCTTCAGCGGCGCGGCGATCATCTGGCCGATCCGCGCGACCATCGCCTCGGCTGCGGGCGAGAATTCGGTCGGCAGCACGTGCGGCGCGGCACCGGTGCCGCCGAAGAACATGTCGAGCATCTCGAGCACGAACTTGCCGTCCATGATGCACAGCGCCTGCGCCATCCCCGGCGTCATGATCAGCGGTAGCCACGCGGTCAGCGCATCGCTGCGTTCCGCCCGGTAATCGGTGAAGCGCTGGACCACCAGCGGCTCGGCCCAGCAGCGGACTTCCTGGCGCAGCAACGGCTCGAACACGCCGCGCAAACCGCGGGCAAAGCGTGCCGAGAGATGCTGCAACGAATGCAGATCGCCGAACGGATTGAGCTTGGCCGCGCCGAGCACGCCTTGGTGCAGCACGCCGTCCTTGGGCGCGCCGGAGCGGTCCCGGTCGCGTCGCTCGCGTGTCTTTGCTGAGGCCTCGTTAACCATGCCTCACTGAACAACGAAACTGGTAAAGTAAACGTTACCGATGCCGCCGAAGCCTTCCTTCTGCTTGAGCGTATCGTTGATCGCTTTCGCCAGCCGGACCTGCAATTGGCGCTTGCCGTCGCTGCTCATCACCTGCTCCTCGGTGGTGTCGCCGAGCGCCATCAGGATCGCCGACCGGACCGCGATATCGTTGGTTTTCAGGTTGGTGATGACGGTGTCGTCGTACGGTGTGGACACCGCGACGCCCACCTGGACGAAGTGCACCGAGTCCTGGAGATTCGAGGTGAAATCCTTCTCCAGCGGGTAATAGGTCGAGGCGTATTTGTCGCCGCCCTGCCCTGCGGGGGGCTTCATCCCATGGTTTTCGGGGGCTGCTTCCTCGCCGCCATGACCACCGCCCTCGCCGCCCTCGGTCGGGTGCTTCTGCTCGCTCTTGGGCACGAGCTTGGGCTTGCCGTCCTCTGCTTCGGTCGCGTGCTTGCCACCGCCGAGCAGCCCTGCATTGGACGCATAGACGCCCGCGCCGACGCCACCGCCGACCAGCACCAGCAGCGCTACGCCGCCAATCAGGATCGTCTTCAATTTGCCCTTTTTCTTCGGGGCGGCGTCGGGCGTTTCTTTTGTGTCGCTCATGATTTCAGGGTCCTTCGGTTCAAGCGATTCGGATGTCGTCGGGGGCGTCCGCGATCACGGTCGAGACCGGAGCGGTGCGACTCGGGGTTTGCGGAGTCGCGGGCGCGCGCTGCTGTTGAGCGCCGCTGTCGCCGAGCGAGCCTTGCGAAAGTTTCAACCCGCGTGCTTCGGCGAGTTCGGCGAGCCGTGGCTGCGCGTCCGCCAGCAACGTCCGCGTCGCGGCTTGCTCGGCGATGAAGTGGACGCGCACCGTGTCGCCATCGGTCTTTACCGATACGTCGATCGCGCCGAGCGCGTCGGGGACGAGGCGGATACGCGTGTCGACCGCGTCGGCGGCGTCGCGGAGCATCTCGATCCGCTCGATCATCGCGTGCGGCCATCGCTCCTGGCGCATGTCGAGTGGCGCCTGCTGCGAGTCGGCGACCTTGATTTCATGCGTTGCGGTCGCGCCGACCGGAGTCAGTGGCGTATCGGATGGGGCGGCGGGGGTATCGGACTCGTCGCGCTTCTTGGTCGCCGCCTGAATCGCTGCGCCGAACACCATTGCCGCCGACGCGACCGTACCGAGTTGCGGCTGGACGATGTCGGGTTGTGCGATGGCGAGGGCGACGGGGGCCGTATCCAGGGTGGCCCAACGCGGCGCGTCGGTCGTCGGCGTGTCCACCGGCGTCTGCACGGCCGTCTTTACCGGTGGCATCGCAGCCATGATCGCAGCGGCGAGCTGCGTTGCGGGTGTGCCGCCGGCTTGGGCGGGTGCGGAGGGCAGGGGTGGTTGTGGCTCGGCCGGAGGAGGCGTGCCGGCCTGCGGCTGCGATTGCGCGAATGTCGGTCGCTGCACGCTAGTTGGTTGGTTGCTGGTTGCATCAAGGATGCGTGCACCGGGAAGGGAAACCTCCAGGGCAGGGGCGGGCGTCGCGACGATCGGCTGCCACACGAACGCGGGATCGGGCGCGATGACAGGCGGCGGCAAGGCGTTGCCGGTCGCGGCGTCGTCCTGCCGGGGCTCGTCTTCCGGCGCTGCGGCGGAAGGTTCGGGTTTCGCCTCGTCGCTGACCTGCTCGAAGGTACCCGCGAAATCGCCCGACTCGCCGCCACTCTTTGCAGCAGAGGCGCGAGGGTGGAGGGGGACGGTACGGGAAAGGGTCGCGGTCTGGATCATTCTGACACTCGCGTTCGGGCTCATGCTCCTCGCTCAGCAAGGATCGTGCCGAACCTTCCGGAAGGCGGGTGCGTCTTCCATTGCGCGGATCGCTTTCAGCACGGCATCGGCGTCGGCGCGGGCGAGCAGCTTCTCGACGGCGGTCTGGTCGCGCTTGGCGGCGCGCGTGGCCTCGGCAGCGCGCTCGACATGATATTCGGCCGCCTGCACGCGCTCGACCGCGGCGTTGGCGGACTGTTGCAGGCGATCGCGGTAATGTGCAGCGGCGCCGAGCGACACGGCGACCTGCGTTTCGTGCACCGGCGCGACGGCTTCGGCGAGCAGAGCAATGCGGCCCGACAACGCCTGTTCGCTGGCGAACTTGTCGTGCGCGCGCGCTTCGTCGGCGCGGGTCAAACCGAGCTGCAGCGTGCGGACGCGGTGGATGCGCGCCAGCGTCTTGCCGCGGGCATCCGCCATGTCAGCCGCCGAACACGCCGGTCAGTTCGGCGACCGCATCGTTCAGCGAGACGTTCTCGTCGGCGTCCTGGCGGATATATTCCATGACCGCCGGGTGGCAGGCGATGGCGGCGTCGATCGCCGGATCGGCGCCGTGGCGGTACGCGCCCATCAGCACGAGATCGCGGTTTTCCTCGTACGTCGCGAGGTGACGGCGCAGCGTGCGCGCGGCCTTGGCGTGGTGCGGGGGGACGATGTCGGTCATTACGCGGCTGACCGACGGGCCGATGTCGATCGCGGGATAGACGCCGCGCTCGGCGAGGTGGCGGTTGAGGACGATGTGGCCGTCGAGGATCGAGCGGGCGGAGTCGACCACCGGGTCGTTGCCGTCGTCGCCATCCGCCAGCACCGTGTAGATCGCGGTGATCGAACCGCCGGTGTGGACGTCGACGCCCGCGCGTTCGATCAGGTTCGGGAGCATCGCGATGGCGCTGGGCGGATAGCCGCGCGCGGACGCGGGTTCGCCCAGCGCGAGGCCGATCTCGCGACCGGCATGCGCTACTCGGGTCAGCGAATCCATGATCAGCAAGACCTTCTTGCCCTCGTCGCGGAAGGATTCGGCGATCGCGTGCGCCCGCAACGCACCGCGGATGCGGAGGACGGGGGAGTGGTTGGCGGGGACCGCAACGACGACCGAACGCTTTCGCGCAGCGCCGGCGACCTTGGTTTCGAGGAAGTCGGCGACTTCGCGGCTGCGCTCGCCGATCAGGCCGATGACGATCACGTCGGCCTGTGCTGCGCGGACGATCATGCCGAGCAGCACCGACTTGCCGACGCCCGAGCCGGCCATGATGCCGACGCGCTGGCCCTGGCCGATCGTGAGCAGGCCGTTGATCGCGCGGACGCCGACGTCGAGCGGTTCGAGCACGCGGCCACGATCGAGCGGCGACTGAAGCTTGCCGGCGAGCGGCCAGCGCCCGGCACCGCGGATCGGGCCGAGCCCGTCGATCGGCTTGCCGGCGCCATCGACGACGCGACCGAGCATGGCCGCGCCCACTTCGGCCTCGCCCGGCGCGCCGATCGGCTTGACCGGTGCGCGCGGGAGGAGCGCGGCGGCGCCGCCGAGGTTCATCATCAGCGTGCGGCCGTTGCGGAAGCCGATGACTTCCGCTTCGACGCTCGCCGCGCCTTCGCCGACCTGGCAGACGGTGCCGACGGGCAGCGTGAGGCCGACTGCTTCCATGAGGAGCCGGTCGAACGAGGCGAGGCGGCCGGAGACCTTTGGCTTGGCGGTGAAATCGGCGTTGGAGAGGGTTTCGAGATAGTCAGCGGTGAAGCGGTTCAGCATTTGGGCACCGGCACGCGGTCGATCGCCTGCGCAAGTTGATCGAGCCAGAGTTCCGGGCCGTCCTCGACGATGGTCGACGCGCTTTCGAGCACGAAGCTGCCGCGCGCGACGCCGGGATCGCCTGCGGCGAAAATGGTCTTGGGCAACCGGCCTTCGAGCAATGCGACGTCGTCGGGATGAACGCGGAGCAGCGCGGATTCGGCAGAGTCCGACAGGAGTTCGGCGGCGGTCTCGATCCGGCCCGCAAGGACGTCGGGCGCGATGCCGACTTCGCCGACGAGTTTCGAGACGAGGAAGAGCACAGTCTGGCGAAGCTGCGCCGCAACGCGATCGCGGTCGATCCGGTCGTTGCCGAGCGCGGTGGCAAGGTCGCCGAGCAACGCGCCATCGCGTGCAGCCGTCTCCTGTGCGGCCGCGGCCGCAGCGGCGAGACCCTCCGCATAACCGGCAGCATGCGCGTCGGCGAGCGGATCGATGAACGACGATTCACTCACCGGATCGAGCGGATCCCAGCCGGCGGTCGGGTTCACGTCCTTGTCCGCCGGGCTGAAGTGGCGTGGCGCGCTTGGCTCCGAGGAAAAGTTCGGCGCCGCGAAGTTCGCGGGCCGCAAAGTCGCACGCTCTCGAATATCCGCAGCCGCAAACCCGGCGGGCGGTGCAAATGCGCTCGCCAGGACGTTGGCCGTCGTCGTGTGGCGCGACGCGAAGCCCGCGGTGAAGCCGTTAGACATAATCGTCTTCCCCCCCGCCCATCTGGATCGTGCCGTCCTTCGCGAGGCCACGCGCGATCGCGATCATCGCCTTTTGCGCCTCGAGCACTTCGGCGAGCTTCATCGGCCCACGTGCCTCCATCTCGTCGCGGATGCCGTCAGCGGCGCGCGCCGACATGCAGCCGAGGAAGCGGTTGCGGACGCCCTCATCGACGCCCTTCAAGGACTTGGTGAGAATCTCGCTGTCGACGTTGCGAATCAGCGCGCCGAGATTCTTGTCGTCGAGCGCGAGCAGATTGTCGAAGACGAACATCGCCTCCTCGATCGCCTTGGCCACTTCGCGGTCGATCTTGAACAGCTTCGGCATGACGCGCTGTTCGGTGGCCTTGCGCGCGCCCGACAGGATCTTGGCGGCCTCGCGCGTGCCGCCGAGCGTGACGCCGACCGACCCGGGCGCGGCCGTGGTACGGTTGGCGAGCACGATCTTCAGCGTCTCGACTGCCTCGGGCGTGATCGGACCCAGCCGCGCGATGCGGTGGAGGATGTCGGGCTGCACCGCGTCGGGCAGCAGTTCGAGCACCTGGCCGCCGATCGACGCGTCGAGATTGGCGATCAGCACGGCCGCGATCTGTGGATGCTCCTTCTCGATCATCGCCGCGATCTCAGGCGCGTCGAGCCAGTCGAGCAGTTCGAGTTCGCACGCGGCCTCGGGCGGCGTGATGCGCGCGAGTACGCTTTCCGCTTTCTCAGGCCCGAGCGCGCGGTTCATCACCGCCTCGATCTGCGGGCGCGGGTCGAAGCCGATCGCGGTCCGCTCGCGGGCGCGGCCGACGAAATCGTCGAGCACGTCCTCGACCTCCTGCTCCGACACGTCGGCGACCTTGAACATCGCCGCGCCGAGCTGGCGGACTTCCTCGGGCTCCAGCTTCTGGAGGATGGCCGCAGCCTCCTCCTCGCCGACGAGCATCATCAGCACCGCAGCGCGCTCGACACCGGTGTAAGTGCGGATCGCAACGTCGCTCACTTGGCGTCGGCCTTGATCATGTCACGCACCGCCAGAGCTGCGCGAGTCGGATTGTCGCGGGTGAAGCCGCGGACCGCGCCGATCCGGTCGTCATAGCCGCGCGTGTTCTCGAGCTGGTCGAGGCTTACGGGGGCGGCGACCGCCATGCCGTCTCCGCTCGCCGCGCCGCTTGGCTGGCCGAGCGCAGGGCGCGTGCCGGCGTCGTCGCGCTTCTTCATCAGTGCCTTGGCGATCGGGCGGACGCCGAGCAGCAGCACCAGCAGTGCGATCAGGATCGCGGTGCCATTGCGTGCCAGCACCGGCAGCCAGGCATTGTCGTACCACGCCGGGCCGCTCGTCGCGGTCGCATCGGCGCCAGCGAACTTGCGGCTGATGACCGTCACGTTGTCGTTGCGTGCCTGGTCGAAGCCGACCGCGCTCTTCACGAGATCGCTGATCTGGTTGATCTCCATCGCGGTGCGACGGCCCTTGTCGGGATCGCGCAGGAGAACGGCGACCGACAGGCGCTTTACCCCGCCCGGCGTGGCGCGCGTCACCGACACTTCGCGGCCGAGGTCGTAGGCGCGCTGATACTGGTCGGACTGCTTCATCGCATCGGGTGCAGCGCCGCCAGCGACCGGCTGAGCGCTGCCCGACGCGCCGTTAGCGGCTTGCGGCGTCGATAAGGTGCTTGCCGCCGGTGGCGTATTGCTCAACGCACCCGGAATACCGCCCGGAGCCCTAGCCGCGCCGTCCTTCTGGTTACCGGTCCAGTTACCCGTCTCGGCGCGAAGCACGCCCTGCTTCTCATAGCTTTCGCGCGTCGCCTGGCTCTCGTCGAGATTGACATCGGCCTGCACTTCCGCGGTGAAATTGCCCGCGCCGACCAACGGCGTAAGCAGCGCGATCAGCTGGGTGCGATACTTGTCCTCGACGCGGCGCTGAATGTCGATCCGCGCGTCGCTGGCTGCACCCGCGCCGTCGTTGCCGCCGGCCTTGGTGAGCAACGCGCCCATCTGGTCGACGATCGTCACCGCCTCGGGCTTCATCCCCGGCACCGACGAGGCGACGAGGTTGATGATCGAGCTGACCTGCGCATCGCTCAGCGACCGGCCACCCTGCAACTTCAGGATCACCGAAGCCGACGGCGCGGCGTTGTCGCGGACGAACACCGAGGCTTCGGGCATCGCGAGATGCACGCGCGCTTCGGCGACCGCGTCGATCTCCTCGATCGACTTCGCCATCTCGGATTCACGCGCCTGGCGGAGGCGTTCGCCTTCAACCGCGCGCGATACGCCCATCGGCAGCTGGTCGAGGATCGCATATCCACCCGGCGCTGCTTTCGGCAGGCCCTGGCCCGCAAGCAGCATCTTTGCGCGGCTGTAATCCTCTTCGCCGACGGTCAGTGCACCAGTGCCCTCGTCGATATGGCTCTTGATGTTGGCGGTCGTCAGCGCGGACGTGACCGCGGCCTTGTCGGAATCGGGCAGGCCGCTGAACAGCGTCTTCTGCGTCGGCGTCGACAGGCTCATCCACGCAAGCGCGGCGGCCGCAATGAGGCCGACCATCAGCGCCATCGGCAGCGAACGGCGGACCGCGGGCTGCGCGAACGCCCCCTTGATCTGCTGGAGGGGATTGGCGAACCGTTCGGTCGCGCCGGATGTGGGGATGAGTGCGGTGCTCATGTCAGACCGGCATGCTCATGATATCCTTGTAGGCGGACAGCAGCTTGTTGCGGACCTGCAACGTCGCCTCGAACCCGACCGACGCCTGCTGGCGGGCGAGCATCACTTTCGCGATGTCGACCGTCTCGCCGCGCTCATAGCTTTCGCTGAGCTTGGCGGCCTGGGTCTGGCCGTCGTTGACGCTTTTCAGCGCGGTTTCCATCGTGTCGGCAAAGCTGGTCGGCTTGACCGTATCGGTCGGTGCGACATTGCCCGACGCCCCGGCACGCGAGAGCGCCTGGTTGCGTTCGAGGATCTGCGACCTGAGCGCCATGACGCGGTCGACGCTCATCGCGCCGCCGCCAATGCCTGAGATGCCACTCATGCCGAGGCCGCCCAGTTATGGACGCTGCCGATATCGTCGCCCTGCTCCCGCGCCTTGGCGAGGCGGTAGCGCAGCGTGCGTTCGGAAATGCCGAGGCGCTTTGCGGTTTCGATCCGGCTGCCGTTGCACGCCTTGAGCGTCTCGCGGATCGCCGCGAACTCGCTCATCTGGACGATGTTGCCCAAGGTCCCGGGGGGCGTCTCTGGCTCCGCAGGCGCTGCGACGGGCGTGATCGGCGTCACTACCGCAGTGCGCTGGAAGGTCATCGTCACCGGGCGGTCGAACACGATGTGGTTCGCCTCGATCGTGTCGCCGCCGCAGAACAGCAGCGCGCGCTGGATCACGTTTTCCAGCTCGCGGACGTTGCCCGGCCAGTCGTGCAGCATCAGCTGCTCGATCGCGGCGTGGCTCGGCCAGGGAATGACGTTGCGGTTGCCGGCATGACGCAGGATCAGCGTCGCGGCGAGCGCGGGGATGTCCTGCGGGCGCTCGGCCAGCGACTTGGTCGCGAGCGGGAACACGGCGAGGCGGTAATAGAGATCGGCGCGGAACCGGCCGGCGGCGACTTCGGCGTGAAGATCGCGGTTGGCGCAGGCGATGACGCGCACGTCGATCGGCTGCGGCACCGAAGCACCGAGCGGCACGACCTCGCGCTCCTGCAACACGCGGAGCAGCTTTGCCTGCAACTGGAGCGGCATCTCGGCGATCTCGTCCAGCAGGATCGTGCCGCCGTTAGCCGCGCGGAAGAACCCGTCGCCACCGCTCGATGCGCCGGTGAACGCACCCTTCTGGTGCCCGAACAGCAGAGCCTCGAGCATCGATTCGGGGAGCGCGGCGCAGTTGATCGCGATGAAAGGCTTGTCTTTCCGCGCGGAGCCGTTGTGGATCGCGCGGGCGAGCACCTCCTTGCCCGTGCCGGTCGGACCGTTGATCAGCACGGTGATGTCGGCGGCGGCGACGCGTTCCGCAAGCGCGAGCAGCGCGAGCGATTCGGGGTCGGCAGCGGTCGGCATGTCGGCGCCACCGATCAGGGCGCGCGCGAAGCCGTTGCCGACTGCGGTGTCCTCTGCGGCAAAGCTGATCCGCGCCGGCGAACCGTCGCGCGAGGGGGTCACTTCACGCCCTTCGCAGCCGATCACCACGGTGCGCGCGGGGGCGGTTACGCCCTCGCCATCCGCGACCAGGAACAGGTCGTTCGCGCCGGGCTGCGTGGTCTCGAACGAGCCCACACCGAAGCCCTGCGCGCGCAGCGACGAAACGAGCGCATATTTCCGCGAAGTGACTGCGGCCGATGGAAAAATTGAACGCATTGAGTTCCCCCTGAACGATTCGGGGAATGCGGTATTGGTGGTAAACGCGCGGTTAAACCCTGCCGCTCCCGGCAGATTATTTCCGGGCGCGTCTCCGCGGGCACACTGGCGCTCGCTCGGACGCACGATCGCGCGCGCGGGCTCCCGTACGGGCGTGTGCGAAGCCCGGCCCCGGCTGCATTTTTTCGCTTAAGTCCGTCCCGAACCGGCCGTTACCCACATTGACGGATCGGCACTTCGCCATGGGGGCGGCGCGGATCGTCGAAGATCACGGAGATTTCGCAATGACTGTCATCGGTACCAACATCTCGGCGCTGCGCGCGACCAACGCGTCGACCAAGGCCTCGAACATGCTCGCCACCTCGATGGAGCGCCTGTCGACCGGCAAGAGCATCAACTCCGCCAAGGACAACGCAGCCGGCCTCGCGATCACGTCGTCGATGACGTCGCAGATCAAGGGCATGAACCAGGGCATCCGCAACGCCAATGACGGCATCTCGATGGCGCAGACCGCAGAAGGTGCGCTCGACGAGGTCAGCAACAATCTGCAGCGCATGCGCGAGCTGGAAGTTCAGAAGGGTAACGGTACTTACTCGGAGACCGACAAGGCCAACATCAAGTCAGAGCAGGACGCGCTCGCCAAGCAAATTACCAATGTGCTGAGCAATACCAAGTTCAACAACACGTCGCTTTTCAAGGGCACGACTGGCGGTCTCGCGGCTGATAGCAAGGACGTAAAAGACGCAACTGATCTCGTGGCGACGAAAAACGGCGCTGCGAAAGCCGCCGCCGATGCACTTGCGGCCAATCAGGACGACACTAAGACTGCAGGCTTGACTGAAACCGCGAATTCGACCGCGCTTGCTGCGGCCGCCGCAGTAAAGGCACGTGGTGCAATGAAGATCAACGGAGAGGCATTTACCGTGTCGATCCAGGCCGGTGCGAACAAGAGCGACGCGATCTCGCTCGATCTGGGTAGCGATTTAACTGCGGCCTATACCGCTGGAGTCGGTAACGCTCCCGCAAGCGGCGGCATCGGCAATGTCGTCAAGGTTGTTGGTGACGTATCGAGTGCATCGACCGAAGGTTCGGCTGATGGCATCCTCAAGGACTACGACAACGCGATCGCGCTCGTCTCGAACCGTCGCGCATCGCTCGGCGCATCGCAGAACCAGCTGCAGTCGGCGGTCAACAACCTGACCTCGAACGCGACCAACCTGTCGGACGCCAAGAGCCGCATCGAAGACACCGACTTCTCGGCAGAGACCACCGCGCTCGCCAAGGCACAGATCCTGAGCCAGGCATCGACCGCGATGCTGAGCCAGGCGAACCAGAGCCAGCAGAGCGTGCTGAAGCTGCTCGGCTAATCCGGACCGGCACCGGCACCAGCCCCCCGCAGGGTGACGGTGCCGGTCGGACCCGCCTCGCTTCCTGAAAGCGGGGGCGGAGAAAACCCTGGTGGCGCAAGCTGCCGGGGTTTTTTGCGTTTCCGTACAAGAGGCGGAACGCGTTCAGGACTGCGTCGCCAGCCTCGGGTTGAAAGTAGCAACGGCACATGGCTACTGGCCGATAGCTTCATGGCGTTACCCGACTTCACGGACCGGTCGAGGAGCGAACGCCTGTATGTGGTGGCGTATGGCGCGAAACTTGGGCCTGTGCGTTCCTGCATATGCGCACTTTGTCGGAGACCGGATCGTGATCGTTGATGCCATCGACCATATCGTCTTCAACGTACGTGACGTGGAAGCGTCGGCAAGATGGTACGAGCAGGTTCTGGGCATGGCACGCATCGATGCGCCGTCGGACAGTGGAGCGTTGCGCACCAGCGTGACGTTCGGGCGTAACAAGATAAACTTGCGGCCGATCGATGCATCACAGGACGAATGGTTCACAGGGGCGACGCCATGCGCTGGCGGCCAGGATCTATGTTTCCTGACAAGCTTCACCCCCGACGCGGTCGTCGCACATTTGCAGGTGTGCGACGTCGAAATCGAGGTCGGACCAGTTACCAAAAACGGCGCACGAGGCCCTATCAGGTCTGTCTATGTCCGCGATCCGGATGGGAACCTGATTGAGCTATCGTCTTACGCGGCCTTGGCCTGCCGCTAAACCTGGCGGGCGAGCGCCTTCTTGAGTTTGGCATGCGCCGACGCCTTGATCTGGCACACGCGCGCGGAGCCGACACCGAAGACTTCACCGATCTCCTCGAGGTTGAGTTCCTCGACGTAATAAAGCTGGATCACCTGCGCCTCGCGTTCCGGCAGGGCGGTGATCGCGGCGATCAGGGCTTCGCGCATGTCGCTGTCGGCGAGTTGCTCGAATGCGTCGGGCGTGTCGTCGGCGAACCAGGGGAGGTCGTCGGCGTACATCTCGTCGATCGAGTCGAAGCGTATCGAGTCGGCGGTGACGTAGTCGGTGCGGAGTTTCTCGATCGTGACGCCGATATGCTCTGCGATCATGTCTTCTCCGGGAGCCTTGCCCGTGCGGGCGGTGAGCGTCGAGATCGCCTCGGCATATTGGCGGCGGCGACGCATCGCGCCGCGCGTCGACGTCGCCTGGCGGCGGAGTTCGTCGATCATGCTGCCGCGGAGGCGGGTGATGAGGTAGGTCTTGAACGGCATCCCCCGTTCGTCGAAATTCGCGGCGGCTTCGACCAGCGCGACCAGGCCGACCTGGATCAGGTCCTCGACCTCGACGCTGCTGCTCATGCTGCCGTGGACATGCCAGGCGATCCGACGGACGAGCGGGAGATGCTGTTTGACGAGCTGGTCCGCGTCGCCGCCGGGGCGTTGATGCGGGCGGTAAGTGAGGGGTTGGCCTGTGAAGGGCTGCGCATCGTCGAACGCGCCGCGCATCGGGAGGGCGCTCATGCTGCGAGCGCCTGTTGCGAGGCACCGATGACCGCGACGACTTCGACCGCCTTCTCCTCGGGCACTTCGAAGAACGACATCACCGGCGTGTCGGGCAGGCACGTCCGCACCAGCTTGCGGATGGCGATGCGGATGGTCGGCTGGACGACCAGCGCGAAGGGTTTGGCCTCGGCGATCAGCGGTTCGGCGGCGCGTTGCAGCGCCTCGACGATGCGGCGGCCGAGATCGGGTTCGATGACGTGGCGGCGCGATTGATCGGCGCGCATCGCCTGGCCGAGCAGACCTTCCAATTGACCCTCCAACGTCATGACGCGCAGCGGTTCGCGCACGCCGCACAGTTTCTGGATGATGAGCGCGCCGAGCTCGGGACGGATCGTCTCGATGATCTCCTCGGCGTCCTGCGTACGCTGCGCGGCGACCGCGATCGCGCCGGCGATGCGGCGGAATTCCTTGAGCGGCACGTTCTCCGCGAGCAGGCCTTTCAGGACCTGCGTGAGCGTCGTGATCGGCAGCGGCGCGAGTGCGGCGACCAGTTGCGCGGCGCGCTCCTTGAGGCCGTCGAGCAGCGCCTGCACCTCGTCCTGGCCAAGCAGTTCGGCCGCGTTCTGGCCGAGCAGATGGTTGAGATGCGTCGCCATCACCGTGCCGGGATCGACCACGAGATAGCCCGCGCCGGTCGCAGCATCGGCATCGCCCGCGTCGACCCAGGTCGCGTCGAGCCCGAAGGTGGGGTCCTTGACCTTCTTGCCGAACAGATCGCCGAACGCCTGGCCCGTGTCGAGCGCGAGCATCTCGTCGGGCGACACGGTGTCCTCGCCGACGACGACGCCGTTGACGAGGATGCGGTAGACGTAGGGGGCCAAATTGATGTCGTCGCGGACGCGGACCTGCGGCACGACGAAGCCGAGTTCCTTCGACAACTGGCGGCGGACGCCGGTGATCCGGCCCATCAGCGGCGACCCGCGACGCTCGTCGGCGAGCGGCACAAGGCCGTAACCGATGTCGAGATTGACCTGCATGCCGTCGGTGACTTCCTCCCAGCCGATCTTCGACTGGTCGATCGTCTCGACGGGGACGACGACGACGGGGGCGGGGCGGCGTTCGATCTGGCGGAGCTTCCACGCGGCGAACCCGGCGATCGCGGCTGCCGGCAGGATCACCATGTGCGGCATACCGGGCAGGATGCCGAGTAGCGCGAGGATGACCGCGACCGGGGTCCAGGTGCGGGGCGAGCCGAACTGGCCACCGATCTGGCCGGCAAGGTCCTTGTCGGAGGTGACGCGCGTGACGATCGAGGCGGCGGCGATCGACAGCATCAGGCTCGGCAGCTGCGCGACCAGCGCGTCGCCGATCGCGAGCAGGATGTAATTGTGCGCCGCATCCGCGATCGTCATGCCGTGGCTGACGGGGCCGAGGATCAGGCCGCCGATGATGTTGGCGGCGAGGATCAGCATCGCCGCGACCGCATCGCCCTTCACGAACTTCGACGAGCCGTCCATCGAGCCGTAGAAATCGGCTTCGGTGGAGACTTCGACGCGGCGCGCCTTGGCTTCGTCGGGGGTGATGAGGCCGGCGTTCAGGTCGGCGTCGATCGCCATCTGCTTGCCGGGCAAAGCGTCGAGCGTGAAGCGCGCGCTGACTTCGGAGACGCGACCGGCGCCCTTGGTGACGACGATCATGTTGATGATCATCAGGATCGCGAAGACGAAGATGCCGACGACGTAATCGCCGCCGATCAGGAACGTGCCGAACGCCTCGATCACGTGGCCCGCCGCGCTCTCGCCCTCGTGGCCGTGGACCAGCACGATGCGGGTCGAGGCGACGTTGAGGCCTAGGCGGAAGAGCGTGGCGAATAGGAGGACGGTCGGGAAGGCGGAGAAATCGAGCGGCTTCTGCGCGTTCAAGGCGACCATCAGCACCGCCAGGCTGATCGCGATGTTCGCCACGAAGAAGATGTCGAGCATGAACGCCGGGATCGGCACGACCATGACGAGCACGAGCAGCAGGATCGCGAGCGGCAGGACCGACGCGCGCGCGTTGGAGAGAATGCGGTTCATGGCTTAGCCGCCCAACCGTGCGAGCATCATGTAGGCGAGCCGCGCGGTGTCGGGCGTCGGGCGCAGGATACTCGCGGCGGCCTGCGTCGTCTTGCCGGTGAACCTGCCCATCGCGGTGCCCATTGCCGTCGTCGCCCAGGCGAGCGCGTCGTCGGCGCTTTCGTTGTTGCCGGTGATGACCGTATTGCCGTTCATGTCGAGCGCCTGCGCGGCGTAATTGGCGGGCGTCGCGGTCGCGCTTGCCCCCGCGGCGGCACCGCCGAGCTTGTCGGCGAAGCGGTCGTAGATCGCCGACAGCGTGCGCGGCTGGTTGTTCGAATCGTAGAAGACGTTGTGGTTCGCGCGCGCGGCGGCGGGGAAGAGCGCGGCGCCGCTCGCCTGCGGGTTGGCCTGCATGGTTTTCAGGAACTTGGTCGCGCCGCCGAGCCCCATGAAGTGCGCCATATACAGGTCGGTGCCCGAGGCCGGCCGGTTCAGCGTGCCTTCGAGCGAGGCCTTGTTGTCCGACGCGTATTCGGCGGCCATCAGCGAGGCGGCATTGGGATCATTGCGCAGCGCGAGGATCGCCGCCTTGGTGCCGGCATCGCCGACCGAGAGGCGGCCGCTCGACGACTGGCCGATGCTGTTCGCAGCCCAGGCCATGCCGTGCTCCGCGCCGTGCTTCTTGACGACGGAGAGCCAGCTCTGTTCGATGAACTGATAGAGACCGGATGCGCTCGACGTGCCGGCCTTGGCATTGGCGTTGAGCCCGCTCTCGAGCTTCGCCTGTCCCAGCAGATAGTCGAAATCCACGCCCGTCTTGCTGCTCGCAAGCGCGATCGCGGACTGGATCCGGCCGGTAGTGATAGGATTGACGGTCATGCCCGTGTGCGGTGCCCCTGGTTCAGGGGATGCTCAGCAAGGGGCGTGCCAGTTTTAGTGTTTGGTTCCCGTAACGCCGTCATCCTGACGAAAGTCAGGATCCAGAGCCATGTAGCGCCGTCCCCCTTTACCCTGGATCCTGACTTTCGTCAGGATGACGGAGATGGGGAGGGGTAAGCGCGCTACTTAAGCGTACGCCGCGCGCAGACCCGGCCGATAGCCGGCAACGGCACCATCGCCGGTCAGGGTTTGCAGGCGGCGGCGAACATTTGCCGCCATCAAATTGGTGTAGATCCGGCAGGTCTCGTTGAGCCGGTTCGCCTCGTCCGCCAGCTCACGAATCTCGGTACCCGCAGGCCCGGTGCCGAGCAATGCCACCTGTTCGATCCCGGCGAGCTTGTCCGCGGTCGCGCGCTCCAGGCTGGCGACGTCGTTCGACTTCAGCGCGGCGATCTCGGCGTGCAGCGCGTCGATCACGCGGATCAGGGCATCACGCCGTTTCATTGGAATTCCAGTCCAGGCGAAGCGCCATCAGGCGATCGGCGATGGTCGCGGGGAGGATCGGGAAGGTGCCCGCCGCGATCGCCTTCTTGATCGCGGCGACGCGGCTCGCATCGATCGGCGGCGAGGCGGCCATCGACTTGGCGAGCGCGATCGATTCCGGCACCACCGACGTCTGCCTGGGCAGAACCGGCGTTTGTACGACCGTCGTCGGCGCCGCCGCGGCGATGCGCGCGACGGAGCGATCTCCTGCTACTGACGGCTTCGCGCCGATCGAGTCCACCATGTCCGCATCCTCTGGTTTGCGCTGACATCAGGAGAAACGGCTGCACGCGGAAAACCTTTAGCAAAATTAATCTGTTCGTCCGAAATTAGTTCGACCAGCCGGGAAGCGTCGCGCGACCGGCGTCGACCGCGATCGCCTGGACCGGCGTACGCGTGTCGTCGACCTTGACCATGAAGCGGCCGCCGGGCGCGGCATCGCCCATCGCGACGCCTTCGCGGCTGATCGAGAAGCCCTCGGTGCCGGCCTCGATCACGATCGGATCGCCGCGCTTGATGACGGGTGCGGCCTTCGCGACTGGCACGAACGAGGCCGCCACCGCGGCCGGCGCATTGGCCGGGCGGATGACCGGCACGAAGATCCGCCACGCGGGGCCGGCGCATGAGACGACGACCGCGTCATGCTGTTCGGAGCGCCACGACAGCGACACCGTCGGGCAGGTCGCGAGCCGCAACCGCGCATCGACCGGCGTACGCGCGCCGCCCTCGGCGCCGGTAGGGCGACCGGTGAACGCGGCGACCGATGCGTCGAGCGCGGCGGTATCCTGGAAGCTCGCGGCCATGAGCAGGAACGGGATGATCATTGAGCGGTCCTCGGGGCTTCGCCGACAAAGGCGACGGAGACGATGGCGGCACGACGGCCGGGCTTGGTCGCGGTGACGATCGCCACGCGAGACGGCGCGACCGCGGCGAGCGCGGCGGCGACGGTGCGCGCGCGGTCGGCGGCTAGGATCGCGGCGCTACCGGTGACGCGGTCGGTATCGTCGGGCGTGCCGTCGGTGGAGCCGGTGACGGTGAGCATCACGCGGGGATCGCGCGCCGCCTCGCGCGCCCAGGCGACGAGCGCGCCCGGCGTCGTCGGCAGGATTGCCGAGCCGGGCGCGAAATCGAGGATGCCGGCGGCCGCGACGGGCATCGGCGTCGGCTCGGTATCGTTTGCGCCGAAGCCCTCGCGGATGCCCTTTGCCAGATCCTTGCCGCCGATATGCTGTGTCGCCTGCAGGAGTACGAGGAAGCCGACCAGCAACAAGGCGAGGTCGGCGAGCGTGATCAGCCAGAGCGGCTTGCCGGTCGGTGCGTCGGGATATTCGCTGGCGTTCACGCGACGGTGGCCAGCGTCGGCGGCGAACTGGGTGCGACATAGCCGCGCGGCGTCTCGCGTTCGGCGAGGGCCACGAGCGGTGCTTCGATGCGCGCGCGTTCGAACGCTTCGTTACGGCCTTGCGCGCGGAGGCGGTTGGCGATCGGCATGAAGAGCAGGTTTGCGAACAGCGCGCCGTACAGCGTGGCGAGCAGCGCGACCGCCATCGCACCGCCAATCGCGCCCGGATCGCTCATCGTCGCGAACATCTGCGCGAGGCCGATCAGCGTGCCGACCATGCCCATCGCGGGGGCGATCTCTGCGGCGCCCGCCCAGACGTCGGCGGCGGCGACGTGGCGCTCGATCCGCGCGCGACGGCGATGCTGGACCAGCGTCGCGACGTCGGTCGCGGAGTCGCCGTCGACGATCGCGGCGATTCCGGCGGCGATATCGGCGTCGGTGATGACCGAGCGATCGAGTGCCATCACGCCGTGGCGCTTGGCGATGCGGGCTAGGGCAGTGATCTGGAGGAGGAGCGGGTCCGCGTCGAACCGGCCGCGGCCCAGCGTGGTCACGGCGGCGAGGGCTCGGCCGAGGTCGCGGAGGGGGGTGCGGAGGACGACGGCGAGCGTCGTTCCGCCGGCGACGATGGCGAGCGCTGCGGGGTCGAGGAATTGGGCGAGCGTGATCATGTGCGTGGGGTGATGCAAGGGGTGGGCCAGTTGTCGGGGGGAACGCCGCCTTTCGTCATGCCTGGGGCTCACTCTTCTGTTCCCCTCCCTCGTGAAGGGAGGGGCTAGGGGTGGGTGGGTTCGTTGCAGGCGCTGGAGTTCGCCAAGCGGCCCACCCACCCCCGGCCCCCCCTTCACGAGGGAGGGGGGAAGAAGGGTCATGCTTGTAGGCACTTAGCACCACCCCGGCGGAGGCCGGGGCCCAATTGGGTGACGTCGCTAACTGCGCGGGCGCTCCATGACTGCGACCTCTTCAATTGGGCCGGCCTTCGCCGGGGTGGGGGCAGTGGGTGAGCGGCGGCGCCTGCTTCCTTGTTCTCCCGCGAAGGCGGGAGCCCAGTCTGGGTCCCCGCCTTCGCGGGGAAACATAGTGGCCGTGCGGGCCGGCAGTTCGGTTTGCCGCTTTCAATAGGGCACCGCACCAACCGGCAACCCCCTTGCCGCCCACCCCTGCAACACCGGCAACCTCTTGCCGCCTACCTTGCCGCCCGCCCTCCACCACCCGGCAAACCACCATCCCCCACCCTCGCGCCCAAAACTGGCACGCCCATTGCTAATGTCTCGATGCGCAATCGGTGCGCCAGGAGACGGGCTTGTGTCAGGCGACACGCTTTTCGGAGTTCACGGGGCGGCGCTCGAGGTGCGCTCGCAGCGCATGGGTGTGCTCGCGTCGAACATCGCCAACGCCTCGACGCCCGGCTTCAAGGCGCGCGACATCGACTTCCGGTCGGCGCTCGCCTCGGTCGAGAACGACGGCAGCACCAATGCGGCGACCAAGTACCGCATCCCGACGCAGACCTCGATGGACGGCAACACCGTCGAGCTGAGCCAGGAGCAGACCGCGTTCGCCGAGAACGCCGTCCAGTACCAGACGACGCTGTCGTTCCTGAACGGGCGGATCGGCCAGATCACCCGCGCGCTGAAGGGGGAGTAAGCCGTGTCCAACCAGCCCATGACGATATTCCAGGTCGCCGGCCGCGCGATGTCCGCGCAGCTAGTCCGGATGAACACGACTGCTTCGAACCTCGCCAACGCCGGCGGCACCACCGGCTCCGCGGAGACCGCGTACAAGACGATGAAGCCGGTGTTCCGCACCAGCTTCGACGCCGCCAGCGGCATGTCGACGGTCGACGTCGAGCGCGTCGTCACGGCCGGTGAAGCGCCAACGAAGCGGTACGACCCGGACAATCCGATGGCCGACAAGGATGGCAACATCTTCGAGGCGGCGGTCGATGAAACCCGCGAGATGGTCGACATGATGGAGACCGCCCGCAGCTACCAGAACAACATCGAAGTGATGAACACGGCCAAGTCGCTCATCATCGATACCCTCAAGCTAGGCCGCTGATCATGGCAACATCGTTCGATACCACGCTGTCCAATCTCGGCATCACGCGCTCCTCGGCCGCCGCGGCGGCGACCACCACGACCAAGTCGTCCACCGCGCTCGGCCAGTCCGACTTCCTGAAGCTGATGACCGCGCAGATGCAGAACCAGGACCCGTTCAACCCGGTCGACAACACCCAGATGGTCGCGCAGATGGCGCAGATCTCGACCACCTCGGGCATCTCCGAGATGAACACGACGATGAAGGCGATCGCCGACAAGCTCGGCATCACCAGCACCGGCGAGGCGATGGGCTATGTCGGCAAGACCGTGCTCACCGAGGGCAGCACCGCTTACGGTCGCGCGGCGGGCGGTATCGCCGGATCGGTCGAGCTGGCCGGCGCTGCGACCGACGTCAACGTCACGATCAGTGATGCGAACGGTGCGGTCCTCAAGACCATGTCGCTCGGCAAGCAAGCGAAAGGCACGATCGGCTACGACTGGGACGGCAAGGACGCCGCCGGTGCGGATGCCGGCAGCGGGCCGTTCACCGTGCAGGTCGCCGCGCAGAACGCCGGCACCACGGTCGGTGCGACCAGCCTGGTCTGGGCGCCCGTCCAGTCGGTGTCGACCACCACCGGTGCCGCCATCCTCACGCTTCCCGGCCTCGGCGAAATCCCCGCCAGCGCCGTCCGCCAGATCGGCTGAACCCAGAGTTTCCAGGAGCTAAATCGCCATGTCCTTCTACACTTCGCTCTCCGGTCTCCAGGCGTCTCAGACCGAGATGTCGACGATCTCGCACAACCTCGCGAACGTCGCGACCAACGGCTTCAAGAAGAGCCGCACGGAATTTGCCGACGTCATCGCGTCGAGCGTGTCGCTTGCGCCGTCGCAGCAGGTCGGCTCGGGTACGGTCGTCAAGGCAAACCGCCAGCAATTCGCGCAAGGCAATTTGATCCAGTCGTCGAACAGCCTCGACCTCGCCGTGTCGGGCGACGGGTTCTTTGCGGTCAAGCCGAACGCGGAATCGGCAACGGTGAACTACACGCGCAACGGCGGCTTCCTGGTCGACGCCAATCGCTACGTGGTCGACGCGCAGGGCTCGCACCTCCAGGTGTTCCCGGTCGATGGCTCGGGCACCGTGGTCGCGACCGGCGTCGATGCCGCGCTCAGCCTTCGCCTGCCCGAGACGAGCGGCGTGCCGCTACCGACCAAGGCGGTCGGGATGACGCTCAACCTCAACGCCAATTCGGCGATTCCGAAGACCGCGACGTTCGACCGGTTCGATCCGTCGAGCTACAACCAGTCCGCGCAGACCACTGTGTACGACGCCGCCGGCAACGCGATGACGCTGACCAATTACTTCAAGCGCGTGTCCGCCCCGACGACGGGCAACGCCGACAGCGGTTGGGAAGTCCACAGCTTCGTCGGCGACAAGGAACTGACCGCCGGCGGTACCGCGGGTACGAAGATGACGTTCGATGGGTCGGGCCGGATGACCGCGCCCGCCGGCACGATCAAATATGACGAGTTCACCACCGCGAACTCGACCGCGCCGCAGCAGATCGACTTTACCTTCGGCACCGGCACGACCCAGTTGTCGACCGCGTTCAGCGTCGCCTCGCGCACGCAGGACGGCAAGGCGGTCGGCCAGATCCAGGGCGTGACGGTCGATGAGAAGGGCGTCGTGCAGGCAAGCTTCTCGAACGGCGACACGCAGGCATTGGGCCAGGTGATGCTCGCGAATTTCTCCAATCCCGAAGGCTTGCGCCAGCTCGGCAGCAGCTATTGGCAGTCGACCGGCATCTCCGGCTCGGCGAAGCTCGGCTCGGCCGACACCAACGGCTTCGGCAAGCTGATGTCGGGAACGATCGAGGGATCGAACGTCGACATCACCGAGGAGCTGGTCAACCTGATCGCGGCACAGCGCAATTTCCAGGCGAACTCGAAGGCCTTGGATACGGCCAACCAGATCTCCGAAACCATCTTCAACATCCGCAGCTAAGCAAGAGCGAGCAGGGGATTCTGAATGGACAAGCTGGTCTACACCGCGGCGACGGGCCTGCGCGCGCACATGGCGGCGCAGGCGGCGATCGCCAACAACATGGCGAACGCGTCGACCACCGGCTTCCGCGCCGATCGCGTGGTGTTCGACCGGCTCAACCTGAAGGGCGACGGCTCGACGATCGAGGCGCGCGCGCCGACCTCGGAAGAGGTAACCGACGCCGACCGCTCGCCGGGCGCGATCCAGTTGACCGGGCGTCCGCTCGACGTCGCGATCACCGGCACCACCGCATGGCTGGCGGTGCAGGCGTCGGACGGGTCGGAGGCGTATACGCGCCGCGGTGACCTGGAGGTCGCGCCGTCGGGCGTGCTGCAGACCGGCGACGGGCATCCGGTGATCGGTTCGGGGGGGCCGATCACCCTGCCGCCCTATCAGTCGCTGACTATCTCCTCCGACGGGACGATCTCGATCGTGCCGCTGGGTGGCGATGCGAAGGATACGCAGGTGATCGACAAGCTCAAGCTCGCCGACACCAAGGGGTCGGATACCGTGAAGGGCCTCGACAATCTGCTGCGCGTGCGGGGCGGCGGGGCGCTGCCCGAGGACATGGACGCGAAGGTTCAGGGCGGCGCGATCGAAGGATCGAACGTCAACATGACGCAGGCGCTGGTCGACATGATCGAGAACCAGCGCAGCTACGAAGTCCAGGCCAACATGATGAAATCCGCCAAGGAAATCGACGAGAGCGGTGCATCGCTGATGCGCCTGCCGAGCTAGAAGGAACAGACGAATGTCATCCGCAGCCATGCATATCGCGCGCACCGGGCTCGACGCCCAGGACATGCGCATGCGCGTCATCTCGAACAATCTCGCCAACGTGAACACGACGGGCTTCAAGAAGGACCGTGCGGCGTTCGAGACGCTCGCCTACCAGACCGTCACGACGCCCGGCACGCAGAGCACCGCCGAGACCAAATACGCGACCGGGCTCAACCTCGGCACCGGCGTCCGCATCCAGGGCACCGCGCGGATCGACACGCAGGGCGCGATGCAGACGACCGGCAACAGCCTCGATCTCGCGCTCGACGGCGACGGTTATTTCCAGGTGCAGATGCCCGGCGGCACGCTCGGCTACACCCGCGCCGGCAATTTCTCGCGCTCGGCCGAGGGCCTGCTGGTCACCAGTGAGGGCTATCAGGTGCAGCCCGGCATCACCGTGCCCGAGGGGACGACCGGGATCACGATCGGCCGCGACGGCACCGTGTCCGCGATGGTCCCCGGCCAGACCGAGGCGTCGCAGATCGGCCAGATCCAGGTCGCGAGCTTCCCGAACGGGGCAGGGCTCCAGGCGACCGGCGACAATTATCTCGTCGAGACCGCAGCGAGCGGCGCGGCGAACGTCGGCGTTGCGGGGCAGGACGGTCGTGGTGGCATCAAGCAGGGCATGCTCGAGGCATCGAACGTCAACGTCGTCGAGGAGCTGGTTGACATGATCGAGACGCAGCGCGCGTACGAGGTCAATTCGAAGATGATCTCCGCGACCGACGACATGCTCAAATACGTCAACCAGAACCTGTGATGCGTAACGCCCCTATCGCCGCGCTCGTCGGCACGCTTTTCATCGCCGGGCTCGGCGCGTCCCCGGTGGACGCCAGCCTGTTCGGCAAGAAGGCCCCGCCCGAGGATTTCTCGGTCGCGCGGCCCTTGCCGGTCCAGCCGGTGCCGGTCGTCGCTACCGGTTCGATCTTCCAGGCGCAGGACGGTTACGCCGCGCTGTACGAAGGCTGGCGCGCGCGCAAAGTCGGCGATCCGCTGACGATCGTGCTGGTCGAGCGGACCGCTGCGTCGAAGTCGTCGGGGTCGAAGCTCGACAGCAACGGCTCGGGCAGCATCACGCCGCCGACCACCGGCTTCCTCAATCTGTTCAACAAAAGCGACGCGACGCTGAGCGGCGGGCGTAGTTTCAATGGCACCGGGGCGGCCGACCAGACCAACTCGCTGTCGGGTGAAGTCAGCGTCACGGTGGCGCAAGTCTATCCCAACGGGACGATGCTGGTGCAAGGCGAGAAGCGCGTCACGCTCAACCGCGGCGACGAGTTCCTCAAGATCAAGGGCCTGGTCCGCACCGCCGACGTCGACGCGAACAACCGCGTCCTGTCGACCCGCGTCGCCGACGCGCAGATCTCGTACACCGGCAAGGGCGACGTCGCCCGCGCCGGCCGCCAGGGGTGGCTCAGCCGCTTCTTCTCCGTCGTCAGCCCGTTCTGATGCGTTCGTTGACCCGTGCCCTCACCCTTCCCACCCGGCAAGCGCCGGCCGGGCCCCTTCCCTCTCCCCTCAGGGGAGAGGGAGAGACGCCGAAGGCGGCGAAGGGTGAGGGCACGCGTATCAGCGCCAACCCGTTCGTCCTGAGTAGAGACCGAGTAGTGCCGAAGGCGCGTATCGAGGGCTCGTATCGAAGGATAGGTTGGCGCGCGAAACCCATGCTTCGATACGCACCCTCGATACGCCGCTGCGCGCCTACTCGGTCGCTACTCAGCACGAACGGCAAAGGACTAAAGACCGTGTTTCGTACTTTCGCAGGTCTCCTCACGACCCTTCTTGCATCGCTCCTGATCGCCGCGCCGGCCTCGGCCGACCGGATCAAGGACCTGGGCGGGTTCCAGGGTATCCGTTCGAACCAGCTGACCGGTTACGGCATCGTCGTCGGCCTGCCAGGCACGGGCGACGACAATCTCGAATACACCGTCCAGTCGCTGAAGGCCGTCGCATCGCGCTTCGGTCTCCAGCTGCCGCCGACCGCGAACCCAGGCATGAAGAACGCGGCGGTGGTGATGATCACCGCCGAACTGCCGCCGTTCGCCAAGCCCGGCCAGCGCCTCGACATCACCGTCGCGTCGATGGGCAAGGCCAAGTCGCTCCGCGGTGGCAGCCTGATCATGACGCCGCTGCTCGGTGCCGATAACCAGATCTATGCGATGGCGCAGGGCAATCTCGCGGTCGGCGGGCTCGGAGCAGAAGGCGCGGACGGGTCGAAGATCGTCGTCAACGTGCCCTCGACCGGCCGCATTCCCGAGGGTGCGACCGTCGAACGCGCGGTCGCGACCGGGTTCGACAGCGCGCCGACTCTCACCTTCAACCTCGCGCGTGCCGATTTCACGACCGCGCAGAACGTCGCCGGTGCGATCAATTCGAAGCTCGGCTTCGGCAGCGCGCAGGCGATCGACGCGGTCTCCGTCGCGGTGCGTGCGCCGATCGGCGCCGATATCCGTGCAACGCTGATGTCGACGATCGAGAATCTCGACGTCGTCTCCGCCGAGCCGTCCGCCAAGGTGATCGTCAACGCGCGCACCGGCACCGTCGTCATCAACTCGGCAGTCCGCGTGGGGCCTGCGGCGATCACGCACGGCAAGATGACGGTGCGGATCGACGAGAAGCCACAGGTCAGCCAGCCCGCGCCGTTCAGCCAGGGCCAGACCGCGATCACCCCGAACAGCCGCGTCGCGGTCGAGGAGGAGCGTCGCCCGATGTTCCTGCTCAACCCCGGTCCCAAGCTCGCCGACATCGTCAAGGCGGTCAACGCGATCGGCGCGTCGCCGGCCGATCTGGTCGCGATCCTCGAGGCGCTGAAGGAAGCCGGCGCGCTCAAGGCCGAGTTGATCGTCCTGTGAGCCCGCTCAACGCACCCGCAGCCGTCGCACCTACGACCGGCATCTCGACCGATACGAGCCGCCTCAAGTCGAAGGACAATCTCGACAAGGCGGGGGAGAAGTTCGAGGCGGTCTTCACCGGCATGATGCTGAAGAGCATGCGCCAGGCGAAACTGGCGGACCCGCTGTTCGATTCGAAGGCGATCGACACCTTCACCGACATGCAGGACGGGCTGATCGCGAAGTCGATGGCCGAGCATACGCCGCTCGGCATCGGCAAGGCGATGACCGATTTTCTCGCCAAATCTCAATCCGATCTTAACCAGGGCGCGGCAGACTCGCCGCCATGAGCGATCTCCTTTCGATCGGCGCTTCGGGCGTGCGCGCGTACCAGACCGCGCTGTCCACGGTGTCGGAGAACATCGCGAACACCGGCAATGCGGGCTATACCCGGCGGACGACGACGCTTTCCGAAGTGTCGTCGGTCAATGGCGGGCTGAACGCGCAAAAGTCGGTCAGCAGCAACGGCGTCACGATCACGGGGATCGGCCGCAGCGCCGATGCATACCGGTCGCAGGCGGTTCGCTCGGCAGGCACCGATCTCGCCAAGACCGAAGCCGGCGTCACCTGGATGAACCGGATCGAGACGGCGCTGGGCAATAACCAGCTCGGTGACCGGCTCACCAGCTTCTTCACGTCCGCGCAGAAACTCGCCGCCGATCCGACTTCGGAGCCCGCGCGTGCGGTGATGCTTGAATCGGCCGGTACGGCGGCGGCGGCGTTCACGGCGACCGGCGCGGCGCTCGATACCGCGGCCGCCGATCTCGATTCGACCGCATCGCAGGCGGTGCAGTCGCTCAATGCGCTCGGCACCGCGCTCGCCAAGATCAACGACGGCATCGCGCGCACCGCGCCGGGATCGTCGACTGCGGCGCAACTCGCCGACCAGCGCGACCAGATGCTCGAACAGATGAGCACGATCACCGACATCAATACGTCGTTCGACGATCTCGGGCGGACCACCGTGCGGCTCGGCGGCGCGGCGGGCTCGGTCTTCGTCGCGGGCGGCGAGAGCGCGCAGGCGTCCTATGCGCGCAACGACGAGGGTGCGGTCCAGTTCGCGGTGACGCGCGGCAATGTCACGTCTGCGCTGTCGCCAACCGGTGGCGCGCTCGCCGGGTTCGCGGAAGGCGCACAGCGGATCGCCGCGGCGCGCGGATCGCTCAATGCGATCGCCACCGACTTCACGGGCAAGATCAACGCGGTGCAGGCGCAGGGTCGCGATCTCGACGGCAATGCGGGAGTTGCGATGTTCGCGACCGGCACTACGCCGACCGACATCTCGGTTGCACTCGCCGACGGGCGCGGGATCGCTTCGGCGAGCGCGACCGGCGGCAAGCGCGATGCGTCCAATCTCTCCGCGTTGCAGGGAGCCCGCACCAGCGGTGGCTTCGAAACGCGCACCACGACGCTGATCGCCGGCAACGCCGCCGCGCTCGAACAGCGCAAGGTGGTCGCCGACGCGCAGGCCGCAATCCGCGACGGTGCGGTGAACTCACTCGCGTCGTCGTCGGGCGTCGATCTCGATAGCGAAGCGGTCGACCTGCTGCGCTTCCAGCAGGCCTATCAGGCGTCGAGCCGCGTGATCCAGACTGCGCGCGATACGCTCCAGACCATCCTCGATCTACGGTAACGCCCATGCAGATCGCGACTCGCCTCTTCTACGACCGCGCTTCGGCGTCGATGACTTCGCTCGGCGCCAAGGCGGATGCGTTGCAGAACCAGATCTCGACCGGGACCAAGCTGTCGGCGCCGTCGTCGGACAGCGCCGCGTATCAGCGGCTCGCCGGGATCAAGCGCGATGCCGTTGACGACAAGGCCTATGCCGCCAATCTCGGCACCGCAGAATCGGTGTTGAAGCAGGGCGACACCAGCCTCTCCGCGATCACCGACCAGTTGCAGAGCGCGACCGAGCTGGTGACGCAGGCCAAGACCGGCACGCTGAACGCGGCGAACCGCAAGGCGATCGGCGAACAGATCGCCGGCCTCGTCGCGACGCTCACCAACCTTGCCAATGCCAAGGACTCGCGTGGGCAGGCGCTGTTCGGCGGCGCCGACGGTGCGCCTGCGGTCTCTGCGGGCGGGACCTACGCGCTCGCATCGAAGCCGATCTCGGGCATCCCGATCGGCGATGGCCAGACCGTCCAGGCGAACGAGACCGCGGCGCGCATCTTCACCGTCGGCGGCAAGACCAAGCCCGACGGCAGCATCGAGGGCGGTACAAATACGCTGGCCATGCTCTCGGCGATCGCAACCGCGCTGCAATCGGACGACTTCAAGGCAAGTGCGCTCGATACGTCGCTCGCCGACATCGGCGCCGCGTCGGATCAGGTGTCGGCGGTGCAGGCCTCGCTCGGGGCTCGCGCCGCGCGCGTCGACCTGGAGGCATCGCGGCTGACCGATGTCGCCGCCGACCGCGAGGCGACCCGGTCGGGGCTGGAAGATACCGACATCACCACGACGGTGGTCGAGTTGCAGAAGACGATGACGATCTTGTCGGCGACGCAGGCGAGCTTCTCGAAGCTCTCGGCGCTGTCGCTGTTCGATTATCTGCGCTGATCCGAATTTAATCGCGCGCGACGTCATCTTGGTAACCGGTTGGCTACCAAAGGCGGTTAATTCTGTGGCGACGCAAGTGCCGCTGTCGGCCCTGGGGGAATTCGAACACCATGTTTCCGGTCATCGGCATCGTCGTCCTGCTCGTCATGGTGTTTGGCGGATTCGCGTTCACCGGCGGCGCGCTCGGCCCCGTCATGGAGGCGATCCCGCATGAGATGCTGATCATCGGTGGTGCCGCGGCCGGCGCGCTGATCATCGGCAATTCGGGCAAGGAGCTGAAGGGCCTCGGCGCTGGCCTGGGGAAGGTCTTCAAGGGTCCGAAGTACAAGAAGCAGGATTATCTCGACGTCATCTTCCTCGTCAGCAAGCTGATGAAGATGCTGCGGATGGACGGGCCGATCGCGCTCGAGCCGCATGTCGAGGATCCGCAGTCCTCCGCGGTGTTCGCGGAATATCCGAAGCTTCTGAAGGACAAGGCGCTCGTCAACCTGATCGCCGATACGCTGCGCCTGGTCGTGGTGTCGTCGGGGACGCTCGACGTGCATGCGGTCGAGGAGGTGATGGATCACTCGATCAAGACGCACCACCACGAGGAGGAGGCCGCGCACGGTACGCTCGCGAGCCTCGCCGACGCACTGCCCGCGCTGGGCATCGTTGCCGCGGTGCTCGGCGTGGTGAAGACGATGGGGTCGATCGACAAGCCGCCGTCGATCCTCGGCGCGATGATCGGCTCGGCGCTGGTCGGCACGTTCATGGGCGTGCTGCTGGCGTACGGCATCGTCGCGCCGCTCGCGAACCGGTTGAAGCAGGTGCTCGATGCCGACGCGTCGATCTACGACGTCGTGAAGCAGATCATCATCGCCTCGCTGCACGGTCATCCGCAGCCGCTGGTGATCGAGGCCGCACGCTCGGGCATCGCGCACAAGAACCAGCCGGGCTTCGCCGAAGTCTTCGACGGGCTCCGTGGTAAGTAAGATGGGCGGAAAGTAACATGGCCGCGCGCGCGCCTCATGGGACGAACCAGCCGCCCAAGGTCATCGTCAAGAAGATCTATATCGAGGCGCATGGCGGCCATCACGGCGGCGCGTGGAAAGTCGCCTACGCCGATTTCGTGACCGCGATGATGGCGTTCTTCCTGTTGCTGTGGATCGTGGGTGCGACCACCGAGAAACAGCGCAAGGGCATCGCCGATTACTTCGCGCCGACCATTCTCAACACGCGGTCGCTAGGGATCGGCGGCGGCGGGCTGTTCGGCGGCGAATCGATCCTCGACAAGAATCGCATCGGACCGAAGCCAGGACAGACCAGCATGGCGCAACTGGCGATTCCCGATGCGGGGCTCGGTGGGCCATCGGCCGGGACGGGGCCCAAGGGTTCGCTGAAAAGCCGTGATGCTCTGACCAAGGAAGACCAGAAGAACTTCGCGGCTCTGCGTCGGCGCGTGCTCGGCGAGATGTCGGGCAATGCGAAACTGTCGCGGCTGCAAAACCATGTCCGCTTCGTGCCGACCCAAGACGGCATGCGGATCGATCTGGTCGACGACGCGGACTATTCGATGTTCGCGCTCGGCACGACCGCGCTCGATCCGGAGGCGTCGGCGTTGATCGGCATGATCGCGGGCTCGGTGCAGGGCATGCAGAACCCGATCATGATCCGCGGCCATACCGACAGCGTGCCGTATGGCGACCCGCGCGCGATGAATAACTGGATGCTCTCGTCCGGTCGCGCCGAGGCGACGCGTCGGCGCCTGCTGGCGGGTGGCACGCCCGAGCAACGGTTCGAGCGGATCGAAGGCGTCGCCGACCGCGAACCGCTGATCGTGAAAGACCCCGCGGATCCGCGCAATCGTCGCGTTGCGATCACGTTGCTCTACAGGCGTGGGATCTTCGCCAAGTAACGGCGCCGCGTTCCCACGGTACGCCCAACAAAAAAGGACCGGTGCCGCGAGGCGCCGGTCCTTTTTGTCGTCACTGGCTGCGTCGCTTATTCGGCGGCGGCGGCAGTGTCCGTCTTGCGCTTGCGCGTCGTCGCCGGCTGAGCCGGTGCCGAATCGGTCTTGCGCGGGCCGGGCTTGCGTCCAAGGCCGATCTTCTTGGCCATCGCGCGACGGCTCTCCGAGTAGTTCTCGGCGACCATCGGGTAATCGGGCTTCAGGCCATAACGTTCGCGGTACTCGGCCGGCGTCATGCCGTGCGTCGCGAGGTGACGGCGCAAGGTCTTGTACGACTTGCCGTCGATCATCGAGATGATGTGATCCTTCGACGCGAGCGATTTGCGTGCCGTTACGGCAGGCGTGTATTCGGTCGCAGCTTCGACCGGAGCAGCTTCGGTCGTGGTGCCGAGCAACGTCGCGACGGTCTCATGCATCTTGCCGAGAAACGCGGGAACGTCATCAGCCGAACTGCGCGTATTCGGGTTGCCGAGCCATGCAATCGTCAATTCTGTTGCCAGCTCGACGGCATTCAGGTCGGTGGTATCTTCGGCCATAGTATACTCCATTGTCTGCGGACGCCGTAACGACGTGCAACATCGGGTTCAACCATCCAAAGACGTTTTCAGCCCATTAAATTGTAAAAATCGACATTGGAAGTGCGAACGCATGAAGATCGGTTCATTGCGATTGCTCTAAATCAAAGTTCGCGACCCTGAACAAAGCAAGCACAGGCAAGATATCGCCGGTCGCTGATGGCTGGACGCCTGTCGTCGCGACGGATAGAACTCAGGTGACGGTCGCGTGCGTATCGTCGGCCGCGTCGTTAGCTATCGCGCAACCTGTTCGGCACGCGTCGTAGCTGCGATGCATCCTATCGAGAGAGTTTCCGCATGCTTTCAGGTCCCGACGGCGCGAACCGATCCGAACGCGCGAACCGATCCGACGGCATGGGCGGGACCGCGAAGGCGCTTTCGAAGCCGGGTTCCTATTCGGGCAGCGACTGGTTGGCTAAGCTCGGCAAGGGCAATGCGGATGACGAAGCGCAGGTGCTGAGAAGCGTCGGCGATCGCCTGATGCCGCTGCGGATCGCGATCATCGCACTGATTTCCCTGGTGATGCTCGGTCCGATCATGACCAACGTCGAGGGCGGCAATGGCGGCGACGGGAACGCCGTACGACAGATCGGCTATCTTGCGATCCTGGCCGGCACGATCTTCGCGATCCGTCCCTCGGCGAGTCCGAAGTCGGTGGTCGCGTTCACCTGGCCGATGCTGCTGGCGCTCGCATGGTGCTGGATCAGCATATCCTGGGCGCTCGATCCGGGCACCGCATTCCGGCGCGTGTTCCTGACGACGCTGGTCGCTTGGATGGTGTTCAGCCTCGTTCGGCATGGCGGGTATCAATTGAACGTCGACCTGCTCCGCTACGCGCTGCTCGCCACGATCCTGATTTCCTATCTGGTCGTCGTGTTGGACCCCGTGGTCGGCGTGCACACGGGCGGCGAAGACATGGCGACCGCGCTGCTCGGCAACTGGCGCGGCTTCCTCGGGCACAAGAATTTTGCGGGCGCGGTGTGTGCGTTGTGCATCATCATGTTCCTGTTCGATGCCAAGCGGATACGACCGACGATCCGCATTTTCGCGATCCTTGTGGCCGGGTATTTCCTGTTCAAGTCGCAGTCGAAGACCTCGGGCGGCATGGTGGTGCTCGCCTCGGTCGGCGGCATCGTATTCGAGACGGTCAGCATTCGCCTGCGTCGCTACATCATTCCGATCCTGATGATCGTCGGATCGGTTTTCTGGTTCCTGACCAGCGCCTATGCCGACATGGTCCAGTCCAATTTCCTCCAGCCGAAGGCATTTACCGGCCGCGGTCAGATCTGGGGAGCGCTGCTGAACTATGCCAGCGATCATCCTCTACTCGGCGCGGGCTTCGGGTCGTTCTGGAACATCGAGGCCAACAGCCCGGTCTTCGAATATGGCCAGGGCTATGTCACCAAGATCACCGTCGGCCATTCGGGGTATATCGACCAGCTCGTGACGGTCGGTATTCCCGGCCTGCTGCTGATGGTCTTCGCGATGGCGGTCTGGCCGCTCGCGAAACTGCTCGCGAGCGAGGACGTCGCGAAGGGGCGGGGTGCGCTGGTCTCGGCGATGCTGATGTTCTGTATCGGCCACAACATCACCGAGAGCGGCCTGTTCGAGCGCGACGGCATCGTCAGCACGATCTTCTTCTTCGCGGTCGCGCTCGCGCATTATTGCACGATGGACGACAAGCGGACCGCACCGGTGAAGCAGGCGGGCGACGACGTGATGCGCGAACTGCGCCGCCGCAAGCGCAAGCATCGCCCGGTGCTTACCGCTGGCGAATGACCGGGTGACGTGCGAGGATCGCCGCCAGCGCAGCCTGAGCGCCGGCGGGCGTGAAGTGCGAATGATCGAAGTGTAGCGGCGTGCCATCGGCGGTGGTCAGGCGGCAGGTCGCCCCGGTGCACTCGGTGTCGATGGCCGAGGCGTAGTCGGCGCCCGCTGCGCGGACCGGCCCCGCCATCGCGCGATCGAGCGCGATACGGTCGGACAGGCGGAACTCGTCCGCGAGCGTCGAGTCGCCGTCCGCGTCCGATCGCACGATCAAGGCGGGCAGGTCCGCGTCGTATTCGACCGACGGGCCGATCACCAGGACCCGCGTTCCTCGCGCCCGTAGCCAGCGGATCGTGTCGAGCAACGCCGGCTGTTCGAAGTCGAGCCAACGTGCGGAAAGGATGACCGTGTCGATCCGCTTGAAATCCAGCGTGTCGAACGCGGCGTCCATAGTAGTGCGACAGGTCGGCAAGCCCTTCCCGTGCAGTAGTGGCCGACAGCCCGCCGCGGTCACCTGCACGATGTTCGCGCCCGGCAGCAGCGTGTGCAGCGCCTGCGAGAAGTGCGCGCCGTGGCTGTCGCCGAACAGCGCGATGTTGGGCTTGGTCACCGACAACCGCAGGCAATCGGGCGAGAAGCGGCGACCGGTCGGCAGGACGAAGCAGCGATCCGTACTGAATTGCCGTTTGCCCGCGTCCGTCGAGTCCCAGCCGAGATAACTGGCGGCAAGTGCTTGGCGCGGCGAGAGTGGGCGGATGTCGTCGGCCTTGGCGGCGATCGTCAGCCCGGTGATCGCCATCGCCGCGAGCAGCACGACCGCGACGGCATGCGGGACGAGCCCCGATCCGCTGCGCCAGCGCCGGCTCGCCGGACGCTCGATCAGCGCAAAGCTCAGCCAAGCTGCGCCAAGCGATGCGCAGAGCAGTCCGACCGTCTCGACCGGCGCGAGCGTCGAGCCGTGGCGGATCTGGTAGAAGGCGATGATCGGACGATGCCAGAGATACGCCGAATAGGAGATCAGTCCGACCGTCCGCAGCGGCCATGCCCCGAGCAGTCGTGCCGTCGGGCCCTCGCCGCCATACGCCAGCAGCACCGCGGCAGCGACCGCGGGCGGCAGCGCGAAGGGCACGGGAAACGGCCAGCCGCTGCTGATCGCGATGCAGCTCGCGGCGATCACTGCGATGGCGAGGATGCACAGGGTCGCTCGGATCGATCGGTTCGCGATCGTCGGTACGGCACCGAGCGCGACCAGCGCGCCAAGCGACAATTCCCAGATTCGCGCGGGCAGCAGGAAGAACGCGGCGGAAGGGTAGGTCGTCGCCAGCCACCCGCCGATCGCGAACGAGACAAGTGCGAGGCCGGCGATCACCTCCGCGAGACGTTGGCGCGACAGCCCACGGAGAGACCAGAGCAACACAGGGTAGAGCAGATAGAATTGCTCTTCCACCGCCAGCGACCAGGTATGGACGAGCGGCTTGGCGTCGGACGCCGCCGCGAAATAGTCCGACGTCAGGTAGAAATAGACGTTCGACCCGAACACGCTGGTCGCCGCCGCGCTCCGTCCGAGATCGCGCAACTGGTTGGGCAGCAGGAGCACGCAGCCGAGTGCGAGCGTGACGGTCATCATCACGAGCAGCGCCGGCAGGATGCGGACGATCCGGTGGCGATAGAAGCGCGCGATCGAGAAGCGCGCCTCGGCGATGTCGCGCACCATGATCGCGGTGATCAGGAAGCCGGATATCACGAAGAAGATGTCGACCCCGACGAACCCGCCCCGCAACTTCGTCACGCCGCAGTGCAGCAGCAGGATCGGCAGGATCGCGAGCGCCCGCAACCCGTCGATATCCGGCCGGTAGCGAAGCGCGCGTCCGTCCTGCGGCGCCGACGTTCGCGTGCCTGCGGTCGCGGCCGATCCTGTCGCTATGCTCTCGCTCACTTGTACCGACGCCCCCACTTGCGCCGTCGGTCTATAGCGGGTGGCGGCATGCTGCTAGGGCCGGCATGGACGCGCCTGCCGGGCGTTGCTACGCGCAGACGGCGGCGGGGGGCGGATCATCTGGTGACGGGTACGAACGACGAGCCTTCGCAAGCGGCGGATGCGCCGCGCCTTCGGGTGATGCACGTCATCACGCATCTCGACATGGGCGGTGCCGAGAACGTCGCGCTGGGGTTGATCGACGCCTTGCGCGACCGGGTCGACTTCTCCTTGTTCGCCGTGCTGCGCCAGTCGCCGCTGAGCAAAGTCGGGCAGGACATGGCCGAGCGGCTGGCGCGCTGGCACGTGCCGTTCCGGTTCGGCACGGAGCGCGGGTTCAAGTCGGGCGGCGTGGTCTTCGCGGCGCGGTCGCTCGCCCGCGCGGTGACCGAGCAGCGGCCCGACCTGATCCATGTCCATACCGAGATTCCGGAACTGACGCTGGCGGTGGCGGGTCTGATCTCGCGGCGCGTCCGTCGCACGCCGTTGCTGCGCACTGTCCATAACAGTGAGTTGTGGATCGCGTGGGGCGGCATCGGCCGGTGGGTGACGCAGCGCTTCGCCAAGGGCGACGCGGTGGCGGTGTCACGCAATGCCGCCAACGCTGACGCGGCGATCGTCACGCGCGGCCGCCGACCGCTCGCCGACGTCATCTACAACGGCGTGTCGCCACCGGCGGCTTCTCCGATCGAGAGGGCCGCGGGGCCGGTCAGACTGCTGTTCGCGGGGAGGCTCGTTCACCAGAAGGGCGCCGACCTGTTGCCTGCTATCCTCCGAGAGGCTCATGCCCGCACGACCCGCCGCGACGTAGCGGTGACGATCGCCGGCTCCGGCGCAATGCGAGACTCGGTGGCGCAAGGATTAGCGGAGGGCCTGCAGGGCTGGGACGTTCGGATGACTGTGCCGATCGAGCGCCTGTCCGAACGCCTGCAGGAGTATGACGCGGTGCTGCTGCCGTCACGGTTCGAAGGGTTCGCGCTGCTCCCGCTCGAGGTGCTGATGGCCGGCATCGCGCTGGTGACGACCGATGCGCCGGGCCTCGATGAGGCGATCCCGGCCGATTATCCGTTCAAGGCCGCGGTCGACGACGTCGCGGGGATCGGTGCGCAACTGGCGGCGGTGATCGACGCTCCGACGGCCGCACGCGTCACCGCGGCACGCTACGGCGCAGACCTCGCCCGTAGCTTCAGTCCGGAGGCGATGGCGTCCGCGTATCTGGCACGCTATCGCTCGCGTGGGGATACGGGGGCAGAGTGACGGTCGCAATCGGGATCAAGGCGCTGAACGAGGCGGCGCATATCGACGCCGCGATCGGCAGCGCGCGCGCCGCGCTCGACCGCGTCGGCGGCGGGCAGGTCGTGCTCGCGGACAGCGGGTCGTCCGACGCCACGATAGCGTTGGCGCAGGCACATCCCGGCACGCGGATCGCGCAACTTGCCGATCCTGCCGAGCGGTCTTGCGGCACGGGGGCACAACTCGCGTTCCAGGCCGCATCCGAGACCCCCGGCGTCCGGTATTTCTACCTGCTCGACGGCGACATGGTCCTCGACCCGCACTTCCTCGAAGCGGGCATCGCGTTCCTCGAGGCAAACCCCCGCCACGCCGCGGTCGGTGGCCGGGTGCGCGAGGTCAACACCGACAGCATCGAATTCGAACTACGCGCCCGCAACGATCGCGTGAAGGGGAGCGCGGTGGCGGGCGATGTCGACCGGCTCGATTGCGGCGGGTTGTACCGCGTCGCCGCGGTGCAGCGCGTCGGGCATTTCGCCGACCGCAACCTCCACGCGTTCGAGGAATATGAGCTCGGCGCCCGGTTGCGCGCGGACGGCTGGCGACTGGCGCGGATCGACGTGCCCGCGGTCGAGCATCACGGCCACGCGACCGGCGGCTACCAGCTGATGTGGCGCCGGTTGCGCACCGGCTATGCCGGCGGCCCGGGCGAAGTGATCCGCGCCGCCTGGGGGCGGCCGCACTGGTCGCAGGTCCTGCGCGGGTTCGCCCAGTTGCGCTACAGCGTGATCGTCTATGGCTGGTGGCTGGCGATGCTCGTCGCGCTGGCGATGGGGCAGGGGATCGCCTTGCTGGCGGTCGTGCTGCTGCCCTTGGCGTTCCTGACGATGCGCCGCCGGAGCCTGCGGGTCGGGATCTACTCGCTGGTGACGTGGAACGTGATCGCGATCGGCATGCTCCAGGGCCTCGTCCGCGCGCGCCGCCCCGCCGATGCGCCGGTTGCCGCGCGCGACCTGTCCGCGCCGGGGCGATGAGCACCGCGTCCGGCTATCTCGGCAAGTTCGTCTGGACCGCGGGCACCTTCGTCGTGTCCGCCGGGCTGAAGTTCGGGCTCAACATCGTCCTCGCCTACCTGCTCGCGCCGGAGATCCTGGGCGTCATGGTGGTCGTCAACGCGATCCGCCTCGGCGTCGAGCTGCTGACCGATGTCGGGATCGAGCAGAATATCATCCACCACCGCGACGGGCTCGACCGGCAGTTCCGCGACACCGCCTGGACGCTGCAACTGCTGCGTGGCGTGCTGTTGAGCCTGGTCTTCCTGATCGCCGCGCCGTACCTCGCGCACGCTTATGGTATCGACGTCCGCATCTTCCTGGTCGCGGCGCTGTCGCCGATGATCGGTGGCGCGCACTCGACCGCGATCTTCGTGCTGGTCAAGCAGATGGAGGTCCGCCGCCGCAACCTGTTCGAATTGTCGTGCGAGGCGCTGGCGTTCGCGGTGCAGGTCGCGCTGGCGGCGTGGCTGCGCTCGGTCTGGGCGCCGGTCATCGGCCTCGTCCTCGCGGTCGCGATCCGCTCGGCGCTGAGCTACCTGCTGCCCGACCCCGGCCAGCGCCTCCGCTTCGACCGCGACGTGGTCCGACGGATCATCCATTTCGGCAAGTGGATCGCGATCACCTCGCTGGTGATGTACGCCGCGACCAATCTCGACCGGCTGTATCTCGGCCGGGTCGCGCCGCTCGCGTTGCTCGGCATCTACGGCATCGCGCGCGCGATCGCCGAGCTGCCGACCACGCTTGCGCGGCGGATGAGCTATCAGATCATCTTCCCCGCACTTGCCAGCGTTTCCGAAGGCGACCGGGCGGGGCAGATGGCGGCGATCGCCGGCTCGCGTGCGGTATTCACGCTCGGCGTCTGTGCCGCGCTGGCGCTGGCGGCGTCGATCGCGGATGGCCTGATCCTGGTGATCTACGACCCGCGCTACCAGGCGGCGAGCTGGATGCTGTCGGTGCTGCTCGGCGGCGCGGTGTTCGCCGTATTGTCCAACCTCAACGAGGCGTTGCTGCTCAGCGCGGGCCGGCCCTTCTATGCGAGCGTCGCCAACGTGATGCGGCTGGTCACGCTCGCCGTGTTGCTGCCGACCGGCCACCGGCTCGCGGGCTTTCCCGGCGCGGTCGTCGCGGTCGCGGTCACCGAGCTGCTGCAATATGGCTATATCGCGGTCGGCCTGCACCGCGTGCGGATGAGCTTCTGGCGGCAGGACGCGCTCGCGATCGGGGTGGCCTGCGCGGTATTCGCGGTGATGCTGGCGGCACGTTGGCAACTCGGGCTCGGCACGCCGCTGGCGGGCCTTGGGAGGATCGGATGACCCGCCTGCTGATCGTCCATTATGCCGGCGACTACCGGGAGGCCGATCGCCTGCGCCGCGCCACCGGTGGCGAGACCTATTACGGCCACGGCTATGTCCTCGACCAGCTCGCCGCGTGGCAGGCAAAGCACGAGGCGGTCGGGTTCCTGTGTTCGCTCGCGCCGTCCTATTGGGAGACGCTCGACAGCGGTGTGACGGTGATCGGCGCGGACACCAACCCGGACCAGGATCCCGCACCGGTGCTGGCGTTGATCGAGCGGTTCGCGCCGACTCACCTGATCGTGTTCGGGCCGATGCTGCCGCTAATCCGCTGGGGGATCGAGCACGACGTCCGGCTGGGCGTGATCATGGCCGATTCGTTCGCCAATCCCTATTATCGCTGGGTTCGGTTCCGGCGGCTGCCGAAGCTGCTCAACGATCGCCGCGTGACGCTGGTCGCCAATCACGGCGCCAATGCCGCGCAGGCGCTGGTCGGGATCGGGGTGCGTGCGGACAAAGTGCTGGCATGGGATTTCCCGCACGATCGCACGCCCGAGGCGCAGACCAGCAAGTCGCATGCGTCGGGACCGCCCTTCACGCTGCTGTTCGTAGGCTCGATCAGCGCGAAGAAGGGCGTCGGCGACCTGGTCCGCGCGGTGACGTTGCTGAAGGACCGCCTCGATGTCCGGCTCGACGTCGCAGGTCTGGGAACAATCGAGAAATCCGCAGCGCTCGCGACACGCCTCGGCGTTGCGGACCGTGTCCGGTTCCTCGGGCTCGTCCCAAACGGTGCGATCCCGGCGATGATGCAAGACGCCGATGCGGTGATCGTTCCCAGCCGTCACAATTTCCCCGAAGGCCTGCCGCTGACGCTGTTCGAGGGGCTTGCCTCGCGCACGCCGGTGATCGCGTCGGACCATCCGATGTTCGACGGGCATCTGGAGGACGGTGTGAGCGCGCTGGTGTTCGTAGCCGGCAAGCCGCGCGCGCTGGCCGATGCGATCGCGCGGCTGATGACCGATCCGGACCTGTATGCGCGGGTGTCGCAAGGGTCGGCAGCGGCGTGGCACCGGATGCAGAACCCGGTCAAATGGGGCGAGATGATCGATCGCTGGGTGCGCGACGATGCCAAGGATCGAGAGTGGCTGTCGGCGCACACCGTCGCGGCACTGGATGGGCCGGCATGACGGCTCGAACCGGTGCGATCCACTTTACGATGACGCATTCGACGGCCGGGGGCTTGCGCGAACTCTGGGACGACATCGCCGAGGGACTGATCGCACGCGGCCATCCGGTGAAGCGCTTCGTCCTCTATCCGCCGGCCGACGCGGATGGCGAAGGCGTCGACATGGCGGTCTGGCACCACGTCGCCGACGCCCGCCCGCGATCGGTGCTTGGCGCCGTCCGCACGTTCGCGGCGCTGGTCCGCTATCTGCGCCGCGAGCGACCCGCCGCGGTCGTGTCGGCGATGCCTGCCGCCAACGTGCTGCTCCCGCTCGCGGTGACGATCGCGCGCGTGCAGACGCGCGTGTTCCTGTCGCATCACTCGCCGACCGATACGCATAACCGCCTGCTCGACCGGATCGACGGCTGGACCGGCAGTTTGCCGTGTGTCGCCGGGATCATCAGCGTGTCGGACGCGGTCGGCGCGACGCTGGCGCACAAGCCTGCCACCTATCGCGCGCGGACGCTCACGATCCACAACGCGCTGTCGGAGCGGGTCGAACGGATCCTCGATGCCTTGCCTCGGGCAAAGGCGGGGGGCGATCGGTTGCGCGTCGTCGCGCTGGGGCGGCTGTCCTACCAGAAGAATTATCCGATGCTGATCCGCGCGATGGCTGAAGTGCCGGGCGCGGATCTGGAGATCGTCGGCGGCGGCGAGGACGAGGCGGCGTTGCGCGCGCTCGTCGCGGACCTTGGCCTCGGCGACCGCGTGACGTTCGCCGGCCTGATCCCGCGCGACGCCGCGCTCGCCAAGGCTGCGTCCGCCGACGTCTTCGTCCAGGTCAGCCGCTACGAAGGGCACAGCCTCGCGCTGATCGAGGCCGCGCGGCTAGGCCTGCCGCTGGTCGTGTCGGACGTGCCGGTGCAGGTCGAGGGCATCACCGCACGCGACGGAACGCGGTGCGGGATCGTCGTGCCACTCGAGGATCCGGCTTCACTGGCGACCGCGCTCCAGGGATTGCAGGACGATCCCGCACGCCGGTCGCACTGGGCGGATCTCGCCGCGCGGCTCGGCGCCGAAGCGTCGAACGCGCGAATGCTGGATCGGTACGAGGCGGTACTGGCTCCCGCCGCACCGGCGCGATAGGAACAGGTCATGGCGACGGCGATCAACGTAGCGCGACGACCCGCATCGGGTCCGATCACGCCAAGGCAACGCGAGACGCGCCTGCGTACGCGTCGGCGCTACGCCATCGCCAATGCCTGTTTCGTGGTGTTCCTTGCACTGGTGCTGGTCGGCACGTCCGGGTTCCAGGAATGGGCGTTCCGCGGCGCGGTCGGCAAGGGCGATGGCGTGAACCAGGCGCTGCACGTCGTGATCTTCGTGATGCTGCTCGCCGGCAGCGGCATGCTTAGCAAGCGCGAGCTGTTCTGCGTCCCTCTCGGACTCGCGCTGTTGCTTGCCTATTGCTTCTTCTCGGTAACCTGGGCGATCGCGCCGTTTATCTCGTTCCGGCGTATTTCGCTGACCGCGCTCGTGGTCTGGGTGACGTTCCGGCAGATCAACGATCTCGGACCCGAACGCGCACTGAAGCTCATCCGCTACGTCCTGGTCGCAGTGCTGATCGTCAATTACCTGATGGTGTTCCTGACGCCGTACGGCATCCATTCGGAGGTGTTCGGCGAGGAATCGTCGGTGGTCGGCGACTGGCGCGGGATCATCCCCCACAAGAACGTTGCGGGTGCGGCATGCGCGTTCACCGTGCTGTTCTTTACGTTCGACAACCGGCAGTTTCCGCGAATCGTTTCCGCGCTGGTGATCGCGGCGGCAACGATCTTCCTGTATTATACGCATTCGAGCACGTCGGAATTGTCGCTCGTCCTCGCGCTGGCGATGGGTTTTGCGATCCGGCCCTATGACGCCAGTCATCGCTTTGCCGTCGGGATCTGTCTTGCGATGGTCGTCGGGCTGGCGTTGCAGATCCTGTTCGTAAACCTCACGGCGTTGAGCGATTTCGTCAACGATCCCGGTGCCTTGACCGGCCGCGGCGCGATCTGGCCGCTGTTGTTCGAGTATGCAAGCGAGCATCTCTGGACCGGCGCCGGCTTCAGTTCGTTCTGGCAGATCGGCCCGGACAGTCCGATCTGGACGCTGACCGACGGTTGGGTCGCGGTCTATGCCGCGCATGGACATAACGGCTTCCTCGATCTGCTCGTCACGATCGGCCTGCCCGGCATGCTGTTGGCGATCGTCGTGATGATCATCTGGCCGTTGCTGCGGCTTTTGCTCAGCCAGTCGATCGGCAAGCCGCGGCGATCGCTGCTGGTGGCGATCATCATTTTCTGCGCCGGGCATAATCTGGCCGAATCGACGCTGCTGAACACCGCGTCGCTCGTCGAAGTCTTTCTGTTGATCGCGATGGCGATCACCTATCGCGAGTCCAATGCGAGCCCCGGCGCGCATCATGCGCTGCGTGGGCGGATGACGCGCTTGTTGCGGAGGCCGGCCCGGCTGTCGCGCCGCTGATGGCCCGCGTGATCGGTTCGGCGCGGTTGTGGGGGCTGGTGGACGGGCTGTTTCCCGCTGAAGATGGCGCCGCTCGACCGCCGGCATGCCATCGGCCGCTACGCCTCCTGATCTTCATCATATGGCTCGCGGTCGTGGCGTTCCTGGTCGCGCATCACGTGATGTGGCGCGACGAGGTCCGCGCGCTCAGCCTCGCGACGCGAGGGGCGTCGATCCTCGACATGCCGGCGGCGGCGCGCGGTTACGGGCATCCACTGCTCTGGCATGTGCTCCTGCGGTTCGGCACCGACCTGCTGGGGACGAAACTCGTCCTGCCGGGCCTCGCGTTGGCGATCGGCATCGTTGCCGCGGCGATCCTCGTATTCGTCGCCCGCCTGTCCATGCCGGTGATGATCCTGACGCTGTTCGGCGGGTTCGCGACGTTCGACTATGTCGTGATGGCGCGGAACTACGGGCTCGCGATGCTGCTGCTGCTCCTCGCCGCCTGGGCCTATGCAGGAGTTCGGAAACGCGACCGGTCTCATCCGCTGATCCTCGGCGGCCTGTTGTTCCTGCTGTGCAATGCCAACGTCCATTCAGTCGTGCTGGCCGGTGCGTTCGGAATCTTCTGGCTCGGCGACTTGATCGCGCGCGAGGGGTGGGGCTGGAGCCGGGCGAAGCGGCAATGGCTCACCGCGATGATCGTCGCCGGCTTGGGCGCCCTGCTTGCGTTCGTATCGGTCTATCCGTCGGTCGAGGACGCCCCCGCCGCCGTGCACCGGAGTTTCGGCCAGACGCTGCTCCACCTCATACCCGGTGTCGAGTTCCAGCGGATCTTCGGCAACTTCAACGCCAGCCTGCCGGTCACGATCCTCGCGGCGATGCTCGTCACCGGCAGCGTCGCCGCCTTTGCGCGTCGCCCCGCCGCCCTGGTCGCCGCGATCGCAGCGCTGGCTGGGCTGCAACTGCTGTTCGTGTTCGTCTATCCCGGCCACTACCGCCACGGCGCGCTGCTGTTCGTGTTCTTCGTCGTGCTGCACTGGCTGACGGCGCGGGGGTTTGGCGGCTGGCACGACACGGTATATGCCCGCCGCGCCGAGCGGATCGGCCGCATCGCCTTTCTCGCGTTGCTAGCCGCACAGCTTCCCGCGACCGCGCGCGCCGTCGTCCAGGCGGCGAAGGCGCAGCCGCAGGGCGAGGCGAAGGCGCTCGTCGATCTGCTCGCTGCCAAGGGGCTTTCCCAGTCGGTCGTGATTGCGGATCCGGACTTCCTGATCGAGAGCATCGCCTATTACGGCGCGAACCCGACCTGGTCCGTGCGGCGCGATCGGTTCACGTCGCTAGTGCCGATGACGCTGGCCGAAACCGCGCCGATGAGCCCGGGCCGGCTGCTCGCCACCGCACGCCGCCTCGCTGCGGCAACCCACAGGCCGGTCGTGATCCTGCTCTCCGCGTCGCTCGACGATGTAAGGCAGCGCGCAGTGATCGATCGCGGCACGTTCGGGCCGCTGATCCTCGATCCGGTCGACATCGCCAAGTTCCGTACGGCAACGACCAAGCTTGCGACGCTTCGAACTGCGTCAGGCGATGAAGTATACGACGTCTATCGACTGGCCCCGTGACGTCTGTAATTACCGTCTCGGGCTTGCCATGCCTTGGTGGGCTCGCGCATAGCATCCTCAATACAGGTCAGACGTTTGCGGTCTTGTAAGATCTGGACGGGGAGACGACCGCTGTTCGAACGCGATCATCACAGTACTGCGCCGAACGCCGTCGACGCCTCGGTCGGCGACGACGGCCGCGTGCGGACCGCGACGATTGGCGGCATGAAGATCGCCCGGCTGCGGCGCGACGAACTCGCGGCGTTGATGCTGGCCGACACGGCGCGCGCGCGGGGCGGGATGCTGGCGGAACCGCGCATCGTCACCTCGGCCAATGGCAGCGTGATCGCCGCCTATAACCGCGACGAAGAGTATCGACGGCTTATCGACGGCGCCGACATCGTCGATGCGGATGGCATGCCGCTGGTGTTCGCCAGCCGGTTGTTGTGTCGCGAGCCGCTCGAGGAGCGCATCGCCACCACCGACTTCCTGCTCGACGCGGCGACCATCGCCGCGCGCGACGACATCCGCTTCTTCTTCCTCGGTTCGCGACCGGGCGTCGCGGCCCGCGCCGCGCAACATCTCCGCAGTCGTTTCCCCGGCCTGAAGGTCGTCGGCACGCGCCACGGGTTCTTCTCGGCGGACGCGATCCCGGACATTTGCGCGAAGGTCCGCGCGTCCGGCGCCGACGTGTTGTGGATCGGCATGGGCAGCCCTGCGCAGGAGCGGTTCGCGGTCGACAACCGGCACCTGCTCGGCGGGGTCGCGTGGATCCGGACCTGTGGCGGGCTGTTCGATCATTATGGCGGCGGCGTATCGCGCGCACCGTGCTGGATGCAGGCGACCGGGCTGGAGTGGCTCTACCGTGCCGCGCGCGAGCCGGTGCGGCTCGGCTGGCGCTATCTCGTGACAAGTCCGGTCGCGATCTACTATCTGGCAACCAGAACGCATGATTGACAGCCCTCGCGCGGGGCCGGGATCGGCAGGGAGTTCGATGGAACCACATGTACGCCGCACCGTCCGCTACGAGGATTTCGTCCAGCCCCGCCGCCGTCGCTGGCCGTGGATCTTGGGGGTCGTGATGCTGCTCGCGCTCGCCGCCGGGATCGCCGCCTTCTGGTTCGGGGGCGATCACCAGGCGCACGCCGCGCCCCCCGCTTTGTCGCAGGCGGGTGGCCCGGTCGCATCCGAGGCCTATCAGTGGAAGCACGTCGCGATCGGCGGCGGCGGCATGATCTCCGGCCTGTCGAGCGATGCGTCGGGCAAGACCTTCGTCGCGCGCACCGACGTCTATGGCGCATATATCTGGGACGCGTCGGCGAACCGCTGGAGCCAGCTCGTCACCGCCGCGTCGATGCCCGACAGCATCCGTACGCAGAACGGCGCCGCGGCGGGCGCGTACGAGATCGTCGTCGCCCCCTCGCGCGCGCAACGCATCTACATGGCGCTGCAGGGCCGGGTCTATCGCTCGGACGATACCGGCAGGCACTGGGTCCAGCCCAACGCCGGCAATCCCTTCCCGATGGTGTGGGACGCGAACAGCGAGTTCCGCCTGCACGGCCCGTTCATGGCGGTCGATCCGACCAATCCGGATATCGTCCTGCTCGGCACCCCCGCGACCGGGCTGTGGCGCTCGACCGATGGCGGCGCGCAGTGGGCCCATGTCGGCTCGGTCCCGGTCAGCAAGGATCGCAAGCCCGATGCGGGCGCGCAGACACCCGGCACGATGCTGTGGTTCGAACGACCCGCCGGCGGCAAGCCGACCGGGCGGCTGTTCGCGCTCGCATCGGGTGCGGGCATGTTCGTGTCGAGCGATGCGGGCGCGACGTTCCGACCACTTCCGGCGGTCGGGGTGCAGCCTCTGACGCTCCAGCGCGGCATTTTCGATCGCCGCGGCACGTTCTTCGGCGTCGATGATCTCACCAAGTCGATCTGGTCGTACCGCGACGGCCGCTGGCGCGATCTCACCGCGGACCTCGGCCTGACCGTCCGCGAATACGCCGCGGTCGCCGCCAATCCGCATGCCGATCAGGTGATCGTCGTGGATAGAGGCGGGCAGGGCTATGCCAGCACAGACGGTGGCGCGACCTGGAACAGCGTATCGCACAGCGCGAAGGCCGGGGAAGGCGATCCCCCCTGGCTGCGCGTCGCCAACGCGCCGTTCTTCACGACCGCGGACATGATGTTCGATCCCGTCGTCCCGAACCGGGTCTGGGTCGCGGCGGGCATGGGAGTGTTCTACGCCGACGTGCCGCCCGGCACGGGGGCGCTCGACTGGGTCAGCCAGACTCGGGGGATCGAAGAACTCGTCGCCAACGACGTGATCCAGCCGACCGGTGGCTCGCCCATCTTTGCCGGCTGGGATTTCGGGATTCATGTGAAGGACGATCTCAACGCCTATTCGACCACGTTCGGCCCCGGGGAGCGTGCGCTGATGACCGTCCCGCAACTCGATTGGACGCCGGCCAAACCCGGCTTCGTCGTCAGCAACGCGTCCGACGCACGGATGGGGTGCTGTTCGGAGGACGGCAACGCGGTGATGGCAGGCACCAGCACCGATGGTGGCCGCAAATGGGCCAAGTTCGCGACGCTGCCGACACCCCCCGGCACCAAGGACGACGATCCCTGGCGGATGTCGTTCGGGACGATCGCGGTCTCTTCCGGCGATCCGCAGAACATCATCTGGGCACCCGCGTTCAACCGCCAGCCCTATTACACCAAGGACGGCGGCCGCAGCTGGACCCCGGTCCGCCTGCCCGGCGCGAGCGGCGATACCCCCGGATCGTTCCAGGCGCAGTGGATGCAGCGCAAGACGCTGACCGCGGACAAGGCCGTCCCCGGCACCTTCTACCTCTACCATAGCGGCGGTGGCGCGAACGCCGGTCTTCAGGGCCTGTGGCGGACGACCGATGGCGGCGTGGGCTGGGACAAGGTCTTCGACGGCGAACTCGCGCCGTCGAGCGAACTCGCGGCAAAGCTCCGTTCGGTCCCCGGCCACCCCGGCAACCTGTTCTTCACCTCCGCGTTCGAGCACACCAGCGATACCGGCCTGCGTCGTAGCATCGACGGCGGCAAGACCTGGCAGGTCGTCCCCGGTGTCACTCGCGTCGACGACATCGCGTTCGGCAAGGCGGCCAAGGGCAAGACCTATCCGACGCTGTTCCTGTCGGGGCGCGTAACCGGCGAGTATGGGATATGGCGCTCTGTCGACAACGCCGCGAGCTGGCAGCGGCTCACCGACTTCCCGGTCGGTTCACTCGATCAGGTCAGTGTGATCGGCGCCGATCCCGACGTCTTCGGCCGCGTCTATCTCGGCTATGTCGGCTCGAGCTGGATCTGGGGCGAACCTGCTCCGTGCAAACCCTCCGGCTATCGGCCGTTGGCGGACCGGCAATGCTCGATGGTTCGCTGATGGGAGGACATTGGTCGGACAGCGTTCGGTGAACTATCGGTTGAAGATCGGCTCGCGGAGGCACAGCCTCTAGCAACGTCAGTCGGGGGAGGAGTTTGGCTTGCGGATCGGTGCGATCATGATGGCGATACTCCCGTTGTCGACGGTGGCCTCCGGAATGCAAGACGTGGCCGCGAGCCACGATGTGGTCGTGGTCGGTCGACGCATGCGGCTGGTCCGGCTCGATTACGCGCTCAACGGCCCGTATCTCCGCCGCTGCGATGTCGCGGTGAGCAGCGGCGATGCCAGGGTCGACCGCATCATGTGCGCCGTGCTGAGGCGGTGCGTAACGGCGGGGTATCGCGAGCCGCGCCCGGCCAAGCGCTGCATGGACGCGAGCATCGACCTGTTCGTATCGGGACAACGGCGTCCACCGGAGCCCGACCCCGAAGACGCAGCACCGTCGCCAACGCGGTTACGCTCGACGCCGACACCTACGTTGGCCAACCTCGCGCCCACCAGCGCGCCCGCGGCAACGTCCGCCGCCAGCGGGCCCGACATCGTGGTCCAAGGAAACAGGAACAAGCCCACCGGCGGCCAATGGCGGTTCATGAAACTGCAGAGCGGCGGGATCGGCCGTTCGTCTCAGATCCGATGGGAACGCTGCATTCCCGAAGGGTCTTTAGAGGTGATGGTGCGCGCGATGTTGAACGGCGAAAAAACGCGCAGTGCCGACAGTCGTTGCGGACCGATGACGCTCAAGTTCAAGCACGGAAATCTCACTGGCGAGCGATCCTGTCTATACCACCGGGCGCGGATGAAGACCTTGGTGCGCGGATCCGTCGGCCAGGACCAGGTGTCTGCCGAGGAGACGACGTACTTGGTTGTTTCTGCAAAACCACATGTCGATGATGCTGTACGAGTGCCCGAAGACGACAGTGTGTCCAAAATGTACGGCGAGCGAACCGGCGCGTGCTCGGTATCGCGCCAGAACGGAAATGGTTGGTAAGCAAAACGCCAGTCTAGTTTCGATTGATGTTGATCTTCCGGTTCTACCGGACGCATATCTCTTGGCCTTTGTCGCCGTGGATGGCTTGATTGGGAGGTAAGCGGACGTTCGCGGTCTATGAAAAGCCGGGGAGTAGTACCGAGAAGCAGATAAGGACGGCAAAGAGATGCGCTGTCGTCGAGAGCACGAAGGGCGTGGCTGTCTGCAGCGCGACGGCTCGACCGACCAGTACGCCGTATATGGGAAACTGGAGCAGGCCCACGGCTATGACGACCGGCCCGATTTCGCCTTCGAGCCGCGTGAGGAGCATGGAGAAAGGGAAAAGTACGCGTGCGTCGATGTAGGCGCCGTGACCGGCACCGCAATGGGAGGTAAGCGGACTGGCCGCTTTGAAGCGAACGCAGCGGCAAAGCGGACTTAGACTTAGATGCAGTCACCAGTGGAGCAGACTGCGAGAAGCCCGGCGAATGGCAACGCAGGAATAGCGACGATGGTGTAAGCGACCATCATCCCGGCAGTGACCCGGTGCGACCATCCGGCCATCCGAATGGCTCCCATCCCTGTAAGCCATGCTAGAAAAAGCATGATGTAGGCGAGAGCCACAGACCGATGTGAGAACAGGCCCGTGTGGGCAGCGAAAACCAGTAGCAAGGCTGGTGCCGTTATCATCGCGAGTGCAGCAATAATCGAACGCCCCATGCCACATCCTCCCACGACCAAGCGGACCAATCAACGTCTAGTTTCGGGCGATGACAGATCGACCATGAACGTCCGGCTATGGGCGTGAACAGTCATCAGGTTAGGACTGCCTCACCATTGGTCACTAATTCGTAATCGCCGCCTTCAGCCCAGAATCGGATCATGGCCGAGCGCTACTCAGCGAATGACGTGTCTTCTTGATCGGCTGGCGGTTCGTAGCGGATGGCGGATCTCGCGCCCGCGGGGATGCGTTCCACTGCTCCGCTCGGTTCCACCATCAATTTTATGGCTCGGTCCATCTCGTTCGAGGCGCACTGTGACCATGAGTGTATTCCGAGGTTTGACCAAGCGTCCGTAATTGGGCGTAAGCGAAATGACATAGATGGAAGAGAATAGGCTCAGCCAACAATGGGTGGGTTGGAACTGTGTTTCGCTCAATCAGCCGCATTTTGCGAAACGTCGGCCGTGACCTATATCTCCAAGTTCGGCTTCATGCGGGACCCTGTGTAGTCGCGGCCAGGTGGCCACGAATACTCCTGTACGCCGCATCCTGCCAAGCTCAGTGCTCGACGAAGTTGCCAGCCGGCAGCGCCTGTTCCGCATCCGCCTTTACCGACGATTCGTCTTTGCACATTTTCGATGAAACGACGCGACCACTACGTGCGACGACCAGTCCGCTCGAAAATTGCGGGGCGTTGCCGTCGTTACTGAACGAGGTGCGCACGGTGCTGTCGTACACGGTGTAGGTGTAATCATCGTTTTTGGCGGTGATCTGCGACTCTCCGCCACCCGAATAGCCCCGATTGGCGAAGGTTAGACTGCGCGAGCTAAGCTCTACCTTGCCGGGCGTTCCGTAGCGATAGGCCGTGCCCGCGGGGCCGCCGCATACCGACACGCGCTTGGCGCCTATCTCGCAAGAGAAGAAGGGCGTCTCGCCAGCCTCGCACAGCGTGTCATCGGCGACGTCCACCGGCGATATCAAGCGCGTGGGAGCATCTGCAACGGCGGCGTTCACGGTCACTGGGGCCAACGCGACCGTGGCGGTTCCAGCCGGTGCGAAACCATGCGCTCCATTGTCTGCACGGGCGTCTTCGGGTGAGCCGCAGCCGGCGATCGATGCCAACACGAGCAGCTCACTGCCAGCTGCAAGGCTACCGACCCATTTTGATATGCCGACCATCGTTCCGCGCCCCCATGACCGCCGCCGTCGATCCTGCGCATTATACCGTAGAATCGTGCTCGGCCCAGCACCGCTCAAGTACGCCCGCTCAGGCCGTTCGATGCCAGTACCTACCTCCGATTCGAGTTCGGTCGAGGGGCAATGGGTCAGTTCGCGATATTGAAAATATCAATGTCTGAGTAACAAAAAACTCATGGCAGTAAGTAGGCTTTGCTTGCGCATAATCCGCTGGATCAGCGACCCTCAGATCACGCGCCGATTGAGACGGGCAAGGATCCAAAATGTTCGTGGCCAGGTTTCCACTGGATGTCTGCGTTCTCCGATGTGTTGGCCACGCTGACTATAGTCAGGATATCTACGACGTGACGCCGGAGCGCATCGGTTTAATGACCATATTTGCTCCGCAAAATGAACAAAACGTAATAATGGACGTATGATAAACACTGGTGTTCATTTGCAAACAAAAGCTGTAGGCGCCTGCTCCCAGGGGTGCATCACGAATTCAAGGACATAGTGTGACTGATACAATTAATACCGTAGAACTCGCTGCCGAACTGACGGCAGCATGGCTTGCCAACCCCAATACGCGCACCGCGGCAGACGACGTGCCGGCGTTCCTAGTCGCGATGCATTCTGCGGTCGAGAAGCTCGTCGGGAATGGCGATGTCGAACCTGAGGCTGTTGCAACGCCTGCGTCGGAGCCGGCCGTGTCGGTCCGCAAGTCGCTTGCGTCGCCGGATCACATCATCTCGATGCTCGACGGCAAGAAGTACAAGACACTGCGTCGTCACCTGTCGACCAACGGCCTGACCCCGGAGCAGTATCGCGAGCGCTTCAACCTGAAGGCTGACTATCCGATGGTCGCCGCGACCTATTCGGAAGCGCGCCGTGCAATGGCGAAGTCGATCGGGCTAGGTCGCAAGGCCGGTGCAACGATCGAGAAGGCATCGGACGATGCTGTGAAGACCGTTCGCAAGGGCGGCAAGGCGGCACTCGATGCTGCCAAGAAGACGCTCGGCAGCGAGGGTTGAGATCGGCGAGGGGAGGGCATCGTCCTTCCCCTCGCCCCATTATCGACCGAATGTTATGCCCGCCGGCCGTCTTCGGCCAGCGCGTTCGCCAGAAGTGCGCGGATTGCACGGAGCGCGGGAACGACCGGCTCGATCGTGTCGGGCGTTGCCTTTTCGGCTGCAAGCAATTGCTGCACGCCGCGGACGGTATAGCCCTCGCGGTTGAGCAGCGTATCGATCCGCCGGACCAGTACCGCATCCTCGGCGCGGTAATAACGTCGGTTGCCCGCGCGTTGCAGAGGCCGCAGTTGCGGAAACCGGGTCTCCCAATACCGCAGGATATGCTGTGGCAGGCCAGTCTCGCGCGATAGCTCGCCGATCGTTCGGAACGCTGCGCCAGTCTTGCCTGTAACGGGAGCCTTTCCGGGAACGGTCGCCGACGCTGTGTCGCCGGTACCGGCTAAGACGAGATCTGTATCTTGACCACTGTCACCTGCAAGATCGCCAGGGGAATCATCGGCACCATCGGGCATTGCTGGATTAGTCGGCACCGACGATGCGCTCACGCATCATCTGGCTCGCGCGGAACGTCAGGACGCGACGCGGTGCAATCGGCACTTCGATCCCCGTCTTTGGGTTGCGACCGACGCGCTCGCCCTTGTCACGCAGCACGAACGTGCCGAACCCCGAAATCTTGACGTTCTCGCCTTCGGACAGCGCGCCGCACATCTCCGCAAGGATCTGTTCGACGATCTTTGATGAGTCCGAACGCGACAATCCAACCTCGCGGTGGAGGGACTCGGCCAGATCGGCCCGCGTCAAAGTACCGGTCATCGTCATTCACAAGCTCCCAGTCTCGGGGTCTCTCCTACACAAGCTGGAAGGCGACCGGAAGAACTTTTGTTCTACAAGCGGATCGATCACTTTCTGACCGGTTTAGAAACGGATAACCGCAGCGCCCCAGGTGAACCCGCCACCCATCGCCTCTAGGACGACGATCTGGCCTTGCTGAATGCGTCCGTCGCGTACCGCGACGTCCAGCGCGAGCGGTACGGAGGCAGCCGACGTGTTGGCATGCTGGTCGACGGTGACTACGACTTTCCCCGGCGCAAGGCTAAGTTTCCGCGCGGTGGCGTCGAGGATGCGCGCGTTCGCCTGGTGCGGCACGACCCAGTCGACCTGGTCCGAAGACAAGCCAGCCATCGCCAGCGATTCGGTCATCACCGACGCCAAGTTGGTCACCGCATGCCGAAACACCTCGCGGCCCTTCATGCGGAGCTTGCCGACGGTGCCGGTCGTCGAAACGCCCCCGTCGACATAGAGAAGCTCGTTGTGGCGGCCATCGGCGTGCAGCTTGGTGGTCAGGATGCCGCGACCGCCTTCGTCCGCGGTGTCCTGTGCCTCCAGCACGATCGCGCCAGCGCCGTCGCCGAACAGCACGCAGGTCGTCCGGTCTTCCCAGTCGAGGATGCGGCTGAACGTCTCCGCGCCGATCACCAGCGCGCGCTTGGCGACGCCGCTGCGGATCATGCTGTCGACGACCTGCACCGCGTACAGGAAGCCCGAGCAGACCGCGGCGACGTCGAACGCGACGCAGTCGTCGATGCCGAGTATCGCCTGCACCTTGGTGGCGCTGGCGGGGAAGGTCTGGTCGGGTGTTGCGGTGGCGAGCACGATCAGGTCGATGCTGTCGGCTTCGATCCCAGCCGCGGTCAAAGCCGCGCGGCACGCGTCGGCGGCGAGCGTAGCGGTCGTCTCGCCTTCGCCGGCGATGTGACGGAAGCGGATACCGGTGCGCTCGACGATCCACTCGTCGCTCGTATCGACCTGTTCCGCCAGCTCGGCGTTCGAGACGCGGCGCGCGGGCAGGGCGGAGCCGGTGCCGATGACGACCGAACGGATCATGCCGCCTTCTCCACGCTGCCGAGATCGTCGGCAATGCGCCGGACCAGATCGTTGCGGACCATCTTCGCGGCATTGCCGATCGCGGTCGCGACGCCGCGCTCGGTGGCGCCGCCATGGCTCTTCACGACGATGCCGTTGAGCCCGAGAAATACCGCGCCATTATGATTGTTGGGATCTAGGTGATCGCGCAGCAACTCGGTTGCCGGCCGCGAGATCAGGAAGCCGAGCTTCGACCGGACCGAACTACGAAACGCGCGCTTGAGTAGGTCGGCGACGAATCGCGCGGTGCCCTCGGCGGTCTTTAGCGCGATGTTGCCGGAGAATCCGTCGCACACGACGACGTCGACTTCGCCACGCGACAGACGGTCGCCCTCGATGAAGCCGTTGAACTGCATGTCCACGGCCGGCGTCGCGCGCAGTTGAGCTGCCGCATCGCGGATCTCGTCCGTGCCCTTCATGTCCTCACTGCCGATATTCAGCAGCGCGACGCGGGGGTGCGGGATGTCGAGCGCGGTGCGCGCATAGGCGGCGCCCATGATCGCGAACTGGACGAGGTTGCGCGCATCGCACTCGGTGTTCGCGCCGAGGTCGAGCATCACCATGTCGGTGTCGCCGAGCGTCGGCAGACGCGCCGCGAGTGCCGGCCGGTCGATCCCGGGTAGCATCCGCAACGACAGCTTCGCCATCGCCATCAGCGCGCCGGTATTGCCCGACGACACTGCAGCGGCGGCGCGACCCTGTTTCACCAGGTCGATCGCGATGCCCATCGAGGTCTTCTTGGCGCGACGAATCGCCTGGGTCGGCTTATCGCTCGACCCGACGACTTCCGGCGCGTGGACGATCTCCGAATGCTGCGACAGGTTCGGATGAGCCTTCAGCCCCTCGCGAATCGCAGCTTCGTCGCCGACCAGCAGGAAGCGCATGCCCTCGAATTGATGACGCGCGCGGGCGACACCGGCGAGCATCACTGCCAGCCCGTCATCGCCACCCATCGCATCGACCGCGATCCAGCCGCTGTCGGGCATCGCTTATCCTTCGTTCAAGTTAGAGGTTCCGGACGGAAGCCTCAGCCCTCGATCGAGAGGATTTCGCGACCGTTATAGTGACCGCACGAACCGCACAGGTTGTGGGGACGCTTCAGCTCGCCACAGTTGGGGCATTCCTGGAACGACGCGATCGTGAGCGAGTCGTGACCACGGCGCATGCCGCGCTTGGAGGGCGAGGTTTTTCTTTTGGGGACGGCCATTTCGGCACCTTGTTCAATCTAAAGGTCGGGGCTCCGAGTACGTCCGGACACGGGACACAGGCAACCGACAAGAATGCCGGCCGCCTGAAGCAACCCATGCGGCCTGACGCTCGCGAAGCGTGGCGCTATAGCGATTTCACCCCGCGTTGCAACCATTGGTCGCGAGTGGCAGGACCCCGGCGACATCCAACGAGAGGCAATGCCGTGATTTTACCCGTAACCCTGACGATCGCCGCGGCTGCCGCCGTCGTCAACCTGTGGCTCGCCTTCCGAATCGTGCCGATGCGCGTGAAGGAGAGCGTGCTGATCGGCGACGACGGCAACCAGCGCCTGCAGGCGCGGATGCGCGCGCATGCCAACTTCACCGAATACGCGCCGTTCATCCTGATCCTGATCGGGCTGATCGAGCTCGCCGGCGGATCGACGCTTTGGCTGTGGATTGCGGGCGCGGTGTTCGTGATCGCGCGAATCGCTCACGCGTTCGGCATGGACCGGACGACATCGAGCGTGCCGCGGGCAGGGGGCGCTCTGGCGACCTGGGCGTTGATGGCGGTGCTGGCCGGGTGGGCGCTGGCGATCGCGTATCAGGCGAACAGCGTGCCGTCCGCGAAGACGTTCCAGGTCGTGCCGTCGGGGTCGCAGGCATGAGCGCGTTTCGCTTTCTCACCGCCGCCACGCTGCTGGCTGCGTCACCGGCCGTCGCGCAGGTCTCGCCCGACCGACTGTCCGCCGACGTGAAGACGCTCGCCTCCGACTCGTTCGAGGGCAGGGCGCCCGGAACCCCCGGTGAGACCAAGACCATCGCGTGGCTGATCGCGCAGTTCAAGGCGATGAAGGCGCAACCCGGCGGGCCGAACGGCAGCTGGACGCAGCCCGTGCCGCTCGTCCACACTCGGATGGGCTCGGGCACCGTCCGCGCCGGTGATACCGCGCTGGTGCAGGGGCGTGATCTCTATCTGAGCACGGTCCGCGGCGTCGACCGTGTCGCCATTGCAAACGCACCGATGGTGTTCGTCGGCTACGGCGTCAGCGCGCCCGAACGCGGCTGGGACGACTTCAAGGGCCTCGACCTCAAGGGCAAGGTGGCCGTGTTCCTCGTCAACGATCCCGATTTCGAGGCGGTCACAGGCGACGATGCGAAGGGCAAGTTCGGCGACCGCCGGATGACCTATTACGGCCGCTGGACGTACAAATACGAGGAGGCCGCGCGACGTGGCGCGGTCGGCGCGTTGATCGTCCACGACGCGGCGGGCGCGGGGTACGGCTGGAACACCGTCACCGTCCCCGCCGGCGAGAATTACGACATCGTCCGGAACGACCCTGAGTCGCGGGTAATGCTCCAGGGCTGGCTCGAAGGCGGCGCGGCGACCCGGTTGTTTGCGGCCTCGGGCCTCGACCTGGCAGCGTTGCGCAAGGCGGCGCGACGGAGCGACTTCCGCCCGGTCGCGCTTAAGCAGGCGTTCACCACCGATCTGCCGGTCAAGCACGACACCGCCGTGAGCCAGAACGTGCTCGCCAAGCTTCCCGGCAAGACACGTCCCGACGAAGTCGTGATGTTCGGCGCGCACTGGGACGCCTACGGGATCGGCGCGCCCGATGCGCAGGGCCGCACCATCCGCCCCGGCGCCAACGACGACGGTCTCGGCGTGGCGGGCGTTCTCGAACTCGCGCGCAATTTCGCCAAGGCGCCCCGCACCGACCGCAGCCTCGTCTTCGCGCTGTGGAGCGGCGAGGAGCGCGGGTTGCTCGGCTCGGAGACCTATGCGGTAAACCCGGTCTATCCGGCCGCCAAGACGGTCGCCAACCTGACGCTCGACATCCTTGAGACCGCAGGGCCGGCGAAGGACGTCATGCTGGTCGGCGCGGGCCAGAACAGCCTCGAGGATATGCTCGGCGATGCCGCCAAGGCGCAAGGTCGCGTCGTGACGTCGGAGGCGCTCCCCGAACGCGGGCTGTTCTACCGCGCCGACCATTTCTCGGTCGCACGGCGCGGCGTGCCGACCTTACTGCTGATGGCGATCAGTGGGGCGCCGGATCTGGTCAAGGGTGGCCGGACTGCGGGGCAGGCTTGGCTGGACGGCTATATGAAATGCTATCACCAGACGTGCGACGCATGGGGCGCCGACTGGGACCTGCGTGGTGCTGCGCAGGATGTGGACCTGTTCAAGACGATCGGCACGAAGCTGGCGAACAGCCGGTTGTGGCCGGAATGGCGCGACGGATCGGAGTTCAAGTCGGTGCGAGCTGAGACGGCAGGGGAGCGGAAGTAGAAGACCCGTTCCTCACGCTGGCAACCACCCCGGCGAAGGCCGGGGCCCAATTGGAAAGGTCGCTGTAACGGAGCGCGACCTACGCCAATCTACCTCTCCCAACTGGGCCCCGGCCTTCGCCGGGGTGGAGTGATTGGGAGGATGGCGACTCTTATTGTTCTCCCGCGAAGGCGGGAGCCCAGGGTTGCAGGCGCCACCGCTTGGTATTCTGGACCCGCCTCCGCGGGGGAACGGTAGAAAGCTACCCCGCCAGCGCCCGATCGCTAACGAACATATTCGTCGCCCGCTCATGCGCGAACGTGCTTGCCGGCCCATGCCCCGGAATGAAGCTCGTATCGCTCCCCAACGGCCACAGCTTCTCGACGATCGACTTCACCAGCGTCTCGTGATTGCCCCCGGGCATGTCCGATCGCCCGACCGACCCCTGGAACAGCACATCCCCCACCTGCGCGAACTTCGACGGCGCGTGGTGGAAGATCACATGACCCTCGGTGTGGCCGGGAGTTTCGTAGACGTCGAGCACGAGATCCCCGACCGCCACCGTGTCGCCCTCGACCAGCCACCGGTCGGGCTCGAAATTGACCCCCGAAATCCCGTATTTCGGCCCATCCTGATCGAGCCGCTGCAACCAGAAGCGATCCGCCTCGTGCGGTCCCTCGATCGGTACGGCGAGATCGTTCGATAGCCGCTTGGCGCCCCCCGCATGATCGATATGGCCGTGGGTGAGCAGGATCTTCTCGACCGTCACCCCCGCCTGTTCGACCGCCGCCATGATCCGCGGCAGGTCGCCGCCCGGATCGATCACCGCCGCCTTCATCGTCGCGGTACACCAGATAATCGTGCAGTTCTGCTGGATCGGCGTGACGGGCACGATGGCAGCACGGAGCGGGGGCGCAGCGCGGAGGGGAGGATTTGTCATGGCCTCGAAATAGGATGGCGCGTCGGTTGGAGCAATCGCCGCTTGCGGTTTACCCCATCGCCCGTGCAACAGTGAAGGCGATGTGGACCGCGCCCTACGTGTTGCTCGATGACGCCCGCGCGGCAGGCGCCCCGGCGCGAGTGTACCGCGATCCCGTCCGGATCGTCCGCGCCGATACGCTTGCCGAGGTCCGCCCCGCACTCGACGCCCTCCGCGACGCTCGCGAGGAAGGGCTACACGCCGCCGGCTACCTGACCTACGAAGCCGGCGCCGCACTCGCCTCAAGGCCGGTCGACGTCCGCACCAAAGGCCCGCTGCTCTGGTTCGGCCTGTTCGCCGAGTACGACACGATAGCGCCCGAAGACGTCGCCGCGTTGCTCCCCGACCCCGCCGGCGCCTGGACCGGTGCGCCGCAGCCGCTGATCGACCGCGAGACCTACGACGCCAGCCTCTCGCGCGTGCTGGACCTGATCGCGGCTGGCGACATCTACCAAGCCAACCTCACCTTTGCCGCCACCGTGCCGTTCGTCGGCGACCCTATCGCGCTCTACGCCCGGCTGCGGCGCCAGGCGAAGGCGGGATACGGTGCGCTGATCGACACCGGCGAGACGCGCTTCCTGTCGCTGTCCCCCGAACTCTTCTTCGCGCTCGACGGCGACACGCTCACCTGCCGCCCGATGAAGGGCACCTCACCGCGAGGCGACACCCCCGACGCCGACCGCGCGCTCGCCGAAGATCTCGCGGCCGACCCGAAACAGCGCGCCGAAAACCTCATGATCGTCGACCTGATGCGCAACGACCTGTCGCGCGTCGCCACCCACGTTGCGGTGCCCGATTTGTTCACCGTCGAGACCTATCCGACCGTCCACCAGATGACCTCGACCGTCACCGCGACGGTGAAACCCACGTGCGACGCAGTCGACGTCCTGACCGCGCTGTTCCCCTGCGGATCGATCACCGGCGCGCCGAAACAACGCGCGATGGAGGTCATCGCCGAGGTCGAGCACGCGCGCGTTCGTGGCATCTATACCGGCGCGATCGGGCGGTTCGACGCGAACGGCGACGCGATCTTCAACGTCGCGATCCGCACATTGGCGATCCAGAACGGCGCGGCGACGATGAGTCTCGGCTCGGGCATCGTTGCCGACAGCGCGGCCGACGCAGAGTGGAACGAATGCCACGCAAAAGGCGCGTTCGTCACCGCCGGCCAGCGCCGCTTCGACCTGATCGAGACGATGGCGTTCGATCCCGAGGACGGTCTGCCCCGCCTCGAAGCGCATCTCGCGCGGATGAAGGCGAGTGCGGAGGCCTTGGGCTTCACCTTCGACCGCCACACTGCGCGCAACGAACTCCAGGCCGCAACCTTCCGGCTGCGCGGACCCCGCCGCATCCGCCTGCTGCTCAGCCCATCGGGCGCGATCGCGATCGAGGCGGCACCGCTCCCGCACTCGCCTGCGCAAGCGACCGTTGCGATCGTTCCGCTGCCGGTGCCCGCGACCGACTTCCGCCTCCGCCACAAGACGAGCGCCCGCGCCTTCTACGACGACGCGCGGAAAGCCGCGGGGACGTTCGAGGTGGTGTTCGAGGACGCCGACGGCTTCCTCACCGAAGGCAGCTTCACCTCCTTGTTTGTCCAGCGCGGCGAAGCACTCGTCACGCCGCCACTACGGCATGGCCTGCTCCCCGGTATATTGCGAGCCGACCTCCTTGAATCGGGCCGCGCAACCGAAGCCTTGCTAACCCGAGCCGACCTGACCGCCGGATTCTTCATCGGAAATGCAGTCCGCGGGCTCATTCCCGCCATCGTTACGGTTGCGAATTCGACCGATCGGCGCGTATAGCGCCCGCAAATTCCGCGACGATGTTCGCGGACAACCGCAAAGGTTACACCATGCACGCATCCGCCGCGCTCGGCCGCATCAGCCCCTCGCCGACGCTCGCGATCACCTCGCGCGTTCTCGAACTGAAGCGCGCAGGCGTCGACGTGATCGGGCTTGGTGCGGGTGAACCCGATTTCGACACGCCGGACTTCGTGAAAGAGGCGGCGATCCAGGCGATCCGCGACGGCAAGACGAAATACACCAACGTCGACGGCACGATCGAGCTCAAGCAGGCGATCGTCGCCAAGTTCGCGCGCGACAACAATCTCACCTACACCACCGACCAGATCAGCGTGAACGTCGGCGGCAAGCACACCCTGTTCAACGCGATGGTCGCGACGATCGATCCGGGCGACGAGGTCGTCATCCCCGCGCCGTATTGGGTCAGCTATCCCGACGTCGTGCAGTTCGCCGGTGGCGTGCCGGTGATCGTCAAGGCGGGTCCCGAGGTCGGCTACAAGCTCGACCCCGCCGCGCTCGACGCCGCGATCACGCCGAAGACCAAGTGGGTGATCCTCAACTCGCCGTCGAACCCGACCGGCGCCGGCTACACGATCGACGAACTGAAGGCGCTCGGCGCGGTGCTCGCGCGGCATCCGCACGTCTGGATCTTCGCCGACGATATGTACGAGCACATCGTCTATGACGGCTTCAAGTTCGCGACGATCGCGGAGGCATGCCCCGAGCTGTTCGAGCGCACGCTGACCGTCAACGGCTGCTCGAAGGCCTATGCGATGACCGGCTGGCGGATTGGCTACGGCGCAGGCGCTTCGTGGCTGATCAAGGCGATGGCCAAGCTCCAGTCGCAGTCGACCTCGAACCCGTGCTCGATCGCCCAAGCCGCCGCTGTCGCCGCCCTCAACGGCGACCAGTCCTTCCTCGCCGAGCGCAACACCGCGTTCCAGGGCCGCCGCGATCTGGTCGTGTCGATGCTGAACGCGATCGATGGCATGCACTGCCCGACGCCGGAGGGTGCGTTCTACGTCTACCCATCGTTCGCCGAGCTGATCGGCAAGACCACGCCGAACGGCCGCCTGATCGACACCGACGAGGCGATGGTCGGCTATCTGCTCGACGACGCCAAGGTGGCGGTGGTGCAGGGTGCTGCGTTCGGCCTCTCGCCGGCGTTCCGGATCAGCTACGCTACCTCGGACGCGCTGCTCCGCGAAGCGTGCACGCGCATCCAGACGGCCTGCGCCGCGCTGAAGTAAGATGTAATCCTCCCCCTCCGTCACCTTCGGCGACACCTCCCCCTGGCGGGGGAGGATCGCAAGCATCTGCCGGCAACATTCGAGACACGCGGCGACATCTTCCGGCAACCCTGTCGGGCGATGCCTGCTGCACGATGAACGCATCGGCCACGGCGCGTTAATCGAGAGTTTCTAAAAACGACATTGTGGTTGGCCGGCATCTCTACGACATGCCGGTCCGTAACTGACGCTGACCTATCCGGTCGGCGCCATCACTGGGTTTCATTGGGATCGCATCATGCGCAGCATCGTAAAGTCGAGTTTCTTCTGGCAGTTCAGCGGCGGTTTCGTCCTCGGCGCCATCGGCTTGCTCGCACTGCAGCCCGCCGAAGCCCGCCAGACCTTCGCCAGCCATTTCGAGCACAGCGTCTCGGCCACCGCGCGATAACCGCCACCTGATAACTGCGCCGACGGCCTAGCGAAGCGCAAGCGCAACCCCATGTATCAAAACATGAAAAAGCCGCTTCTCGCCACGCTCGCCGCCGTCGGTATCGCCGGTGCGTTTATTGCCACCGGCACCGCGCAGGGCGCCCGCGCCGTCGTCATCCCCGCCGTCAAGACCGACCTCCCCGCAGCGCCCGGTATCCAGACCGCGGTGCTTGCCGGCGGTTGCTTCTGGACGATGGAAGCAGTGTTCGAGCATGTGAAGGGCGTGAAGGCCGTCACGACCGGCTATGCCGGCGGCACCAAGGCGACCGCGACCTACGACCAGGTCTCCGCCGAGACGACCAAGCATGCCGAAGCGATCAAGATCGCCTACGATCCCCGCGTCGTGAGTTACGGCACGTTGCTCCGCGTGTATTTCTCGATCGCGCACGATCCGACGACGTTGAACCGCCAGGGTCCAGACAGCGGCACCAGCTATCGCTCGGCGATCTTCCCGCAGTCGCCTGCGCAGGCGCAGGTCGCCCGCGCGTATATCGCGCAACTCGGTGCCACGCATGCGTTCTCCGGGCCGATCGTGACGAAGCTGGAAACGGGGACGTTCTATCCGGCCGAGGCGTATCACCAGAATTTCTACGATCGGAACCCGACGCATCCGTACGTCGTGGCGTGGGACAAGCCGAAGGTGGCCGCCTTCCGCGCGGCGTTTCCGACGATTTCGAGTTGAATTCTGTTAGCGGGCCCCCAGTGAACCACTGGATCTAGATAGCTTGTTTCCCCGCGAAGGCGGGGACCCAGACTGGGCTTCCGCCTTCGCGGGAGAACAAGGAGGGATGGGGCGATGTTTCGACAGGAAAGCATCGCACTGCTCCGGGGTGACCGGTAGGAACCTCAGGCCGCAACCGGGAACCGCAGCATCCGGTCCGCCACCGGCACCATAGCCTCGGCCCCAACCCCGACCGCACGCACGATCTCCGGATGGTCCACGTCCAGCCCGCCAGTCAGCGACCCGAACGCCGGCAGGATCAGCTTAGTCGCCGTCGCCACGAAACACCGCCGCGCCACCTGCTTCCCCCGCACGCGCAACCGAAGCTTCGGATGGAAATGCCCCGACAGCTCCGGCCGCGTCTCCGCCCGGTCCGCTTCATGCCGCAGCACCAGTCCATCGACGACCACCTCGTCTACCACCTCCCCGCCACACCGATCGAGGATCGCCGGATCGTGATTGCCCGTGATCCACGTCCACCGCGTCCCGTCGGTCATCGCCCGCAGCATGTCCTGCGCGCGCTGCGGCAACCGCTCGCAGCCGTCGCTGTCGTGGAAGCTGTCGCCGAGGCACCAGACTTCGCGCGCGCCCGTTGCGGCGACCAGCGCGGTGAGATCGGCCAGCGTCGCGATCGAATCATACGGCGGCAGCATCTGGCCGCGTTTCGCGAACCAGCTCGCCTTCTCGAAATGCAGGTCGGCGACCAGCAGCGCACGCCGCTCCGGCCAGAACAGCGCGCCTTGCGCCAACGCCAGAAGCGCATGCCCGCCGAACGAAAAGGGAACCATCCGCCCGCCATGCCGCCCCCGCCGCACCGAATCAAGCCGCCATCGTCGCGAACCGGGTGGGGCTTGCGCATGCCCCCAATCGGCGTAAAGCGCGCCGTCCCCTCAGGAGGAGCGCTCTTCGCGCCATGACGTCCGTCGCCGGAACACCCCAAACTGCCGCTGTACCGGAAACGCCTGGCGATCTGTCGGCGGCGCATCTGCATCCGCACCCCGCACTCGCCGCGCTGACCGTCGGCGCGATCGGCGTGGTGTTCGGCGATATCGGCACCAGCCCGCTCTACGCGTTCCGCGAGGCACTCGGCCAGACGTCCGCGGGCGGCATCGATCCGACCGAAATCCTTGGCGTGCTGAGCCTCGCGCTCTGGTCGCTGTTCCTCGTCGTCACCGTCAAATACGTCATCTTCCTGATGCGCGCCGACAACCAGGGCGAGGGCGGCGTGCTAGCGCTGGCCGCGCTAGCCCGTCGCGCGCTCGGCATGCGATCGCGGATCGCGATCGTGCTCGGCGCGGCGGGCGCGTCTTTGTTCTACGGCGATGCAATCATCACGCCGGCGCTGTCGGTGCTTTCCGCGATGGAAGGCCTGCGGACGATCCCCAGCGCCGCGCACATCTTCAACGAAGGCGTCGTCCGCGCGCTGACGATCGGCATCCTGATCGGGCTGTTCCTGATCCAGTCGCGCGGCACGGCGCAGGTATCGAAGCTGTTCGGCCCGGTCTGCATCCTCTGGTTCGTCGCAATCGGCGCGCTCGGCATCTGGCACATCGCCGACGAGCCCTCGATCGTCCGCGTGTTCCTGCCGACCTACGGCATCTCGTTCCTCGCCACGCACGGCGTCACCGGGCTGTTCGTGCTCGGCGCGGTGTTCCTGACCGTCACCGGCGCGGAGGCGCTGACCGCCGACATGGGCCATTTCGGCAAGCTGCCGATCCGCATCGGCTGGTTTTTCCTCGTCTTCCCGGCGTTGGCGTTGAACTATCTCGGGCAGGGCGCATTCGCTTTGTCTCGGCTCGAGGATGCGGCGGCGCGCGGCGTGCCGTTCGTCAATCAGGACTGGTTCTTCCTGATGGCGCCCGAATCGCTGCGCCCCGCGCTGATCATCCTCGCTGGCTTCGCGACGGTCATCGCCAGCCAGGCGGTCATCACCGGTGCATTCTCGCTGACGCAGCAGGCGATCCAGCTCGGCCTGCTCCCCCGCCTGCGCATCCGCCAGACCTCCGCGGTGTTCGCCGGCCAGATCTACCTGCCGGCGATCAACTGGCTGTTGCTGATCGGCGTGCTGGTGCTGGTGATCCAGTTCAAGACGTCGTCGGCGATGGCGGCCGCGTACGGCATCGCGGTGACCGGCACGATGGTCGTCACGACCTTGCTCGCCTACATCGTCGTCCGCCACCGTTGGAACTGGTCGCGCCCGCTCGCGCTCGCGGCGATCCTGCCGTTCCTGACGCTCGACCTGATCTTCTTCGGCGCGAACATCCTCCGCGTCATCGAGGGCGGCTGGGTGCCACTCGTCATCGCCGCCGCGATCGGACTGATCATCTTCACCTGGGTGCGCGGCAAGAAGATCGTCAGTGCGTTCGAGAAGCGCCAGAGCATCCCGCTGAGCGATCTCGCCTCGGCGCTGGAAAAGCGTCCGCCCGAGCGTGTGTCGGGAACGGCCGTGTTCCTGACCGGCAACCCGCACGCGACACCCGGCGCGCTGCTGCATAATCTGAAGCACAACAAGGTGCTCCACGAGCGCAACCTGATCGTCAGCATTCGTACCGCCGACCGCCCGTTCGTCGATGAGGCGGCGCGGGCGAAGGTCGAACGGGTCGACGAGAATTTCTCGATCGTCGTGCTGACCTACGGGTTCATGGAATCTCCGGACGTGCCGCGCGATCTCGGCATCGGCAACAAGACTGAACAGCTTGGGTTGGACCCGATGCGCACCTCGTTCTTCATCGGCCGCAACACGTTGAAACCGGATGCGGAAAAGGGGATGCCGCCTTGGCAGGACCGGATCTTCCTCTTCCTGCAGCGCAACGCCAGCGATCCGACCGACTTCCTGAAGATCCCGCCGGGCAAGGTGCTGGAGCTAGGCGAACAGGTCACCGTCTAAGCTCAGAGTAAGGCGGACGTTTCAAGAGGGGAAGCGCGTGCTCCCTCGCCCCTCCGGGGAGAGGGAAGGGGCCCGCGGCACTTGCCGTGGGAAGGGAGAGGGGCGTTGTCGGGCACCGTCTCGAGCCCCAAGCCCCTCTCCCTTCCGTCGCCTAAGGCTCCTCCCTCCCTCTCCCCGAAGGGGCGAGGGGCGTAGCGTTCACCCCGCGAACGCTTTCACCAAGTCGAACAGATAATCCCGACCGTCATACAGCGAAGCCACCCGGATGCGCTCGTTGAGGCCATGAATACCCCCCATGTCCTTGTCGATGAACACCCCCGGAGCCCCATAAACCGGAATCCCGATCGCCTCGAAGAAGATCCCGTCCGTCGCCCCGGTCGACATCAACGGCAGGATCGGCAGGCCGGGGAAGTGCTTCGCCGCCACCTTGGTCACGGGCCCCATGATCTTCGGGTCGAGCGTCGGCGGGATCGCGGTCGGCCGCACCGGCTGGTTCGCCGTCACCGTCACCTTGGCCCCCGCCAGCTCCTTCAGCTTGGCGAGCGTGCCCTCCACCGTCTCGCCCGGAAAGATCCGGCAGTTGATATTGGCCGTCGCACGCTGCGGCAACGCGTTCTCCGCATGCCCCGCGTTCAGCAACGTCGCCACGCACGTCGTGCGCAACGTGGAGTGCATCGCCTTGTCACGACTGACGATCGCATCCGCCGTCTTGTCCTCGGGGTTCGCGAGCAGCTTGCTGATCGCATCCCCCATCTCGCCCGGCATCGCCTTCGCACTCGCCGCGAAGAACGCCTTGGTCGTGTCGGTGAACTTCACCGGAAACTCGTAGCCCTGCACCGCCTTCACGGCGTCGGCGAGCTCGTAGATCGCGTTCTCCGGGATCGGCTGCGAGCTATGCCCGCCGGGATTGGTGGCGAGAAACGTATAGTTCTGCGCCGCCTTCTCGCCGACCTGGATCGCGAGCAACTGGCGCTTGCCGTTGTCGTCGAGCCGCCCGCCACCGCCCTCGTTGAGCGCGAACTCCGCAGCGATCAGGTCGGGCTTCGATTTGGCCAGATACTGCGCGCCGTTCCACGCGAACGTCGTCTCCTCGCCGCAGGTCAGCGCGAGCTTGATCGTCCGCTTGGGCTTGTACCCGCTGGTCTTGAAGCGGATCATCGCGTCTGACCAGATCGCCGCCTGAGCCTTGTCGTCGACGGTGCCGCGCGCGTAATAATAACCGCCTTCCTCGATCAGCTTGAACGGATCGCGCACCCAGTCCTCGCGCTTGGCCTCGACCACGTCGAGATGCGCGAGCAGCAGCATCGGCTTGATCGACGCGTCCGACCCCTTCAGCACCGCGACCAGCCCGCCGTCCTTCGGATGCTCGGGCACCGAGAAATAGGTGATGTCGGCGTCCGCATAACCCGCCGTCTTCAGCCGCGCACCGATCTGCGCCGCCGCCTGCGTGCAGCTGCCCGCGGACAGCGTCGTGTTGGTCTCGACCAGCTCTTTGTAGAGCCCGAGGAACGCTTTCTGGTCGGGCCGCGATTGCGCCTGTGCCGAGAATGGTGTCGTCAGGATTGCCGCCGTGAGTAGCCAGCCAGTCGCGCGCATCGTCATCCCCTTTTTCGTTTCCGGCGGGAGAGTTGCAGCGAACGCACCAGGACGCAACCTCAGCGGCGCAGCTCGCCACGACGGCGCGTCTCGCGTGGTAAGGTGAGCCGTACCTCGCGGTTGGCGAAATCGATGTCGACGCGGCGGAACAGTTGCAGCACGTCCATCCCGAGCAGCATCGCGGGTCGCTCGGCGAGGCCGAACAGGCGGAACGGCGGTGCGTCGACGGCGGTGAACGCCACGGGCAGGTCGCCTAGCGTCAGGCTGCCGATCGTGACGCGGTCGATCGTCGTATAGTCGGCGATCACGGTCTCGCCGGTGACGCCGGTGAGCGACACGGGCTGCGACGCCCCCGCGCTGCCCAGTCCCTTGCGCGTCACCTTCCGGCGGAGCGCGCCATTGGCCATGCTGACCGAGGTGCCGGTGTCGAGGATCACGCGGATGCGGATGCCGTTGCAATAGGCATCGGTTACGACGAGCTGCCCGAACAGGCTGCGCGCCCGGATGACGATCTCGTCGGGGCCCGCGCGCTCGCGGCTCTGCCGTTTGCGCGAGGGCGTGACGGTCATCGTGTTGGTGTCGAAGTCGATTCCCACCGCGTGAGCCTGCAACGCATCGATTCCGAGCAGCCCGCGCGCACCGAGATTGATCGCGCTGATCGCCGGCGCCTCGATCGCCGCGCTGCCGATCACGCTGACATTCAGCGAGGGGATGACGACGGTGCCGATAGCGCTCGATCCGGTCATGCCGGTCACGCGGACGATGCGGCCTGGCGCAAGCCCGAGCGTTGCGGCGAGTTCGCGCGCGATGACGGTCCGCTGGGCGCCAGTATCGACGACGAACGCGAACGGTCCTGCGCCGGCGATCGTGACCGGCACCGTCATCCGGGCTTGGTCGTCACCGAACAGGAGCGTGGCGGGGTCGGGTTCTGTTGCCGATGCTGCGCTGGGCGGAGGTGCAGCATCGGGGCGTGGAGAGGCTGCGTCCTGAGCGCTAGCCTGGGCGGCAATGGCTAGCAGTAGAGGGGCTAGCCACCTGTGCATGCTGCAAATGCTGCGCCCGATTTCGTACATGCGCAACTACCGTTGTTAAGCCCGAACGTCCCTCCCAAACGCTACCACCCCGGCGGAGGCCGGGGCCCAATTGGGGGAGATTGCTAATGGAGGGCAACGTTCCGTTACGACCACCTTTCCAATTGGGCCCCGGCCTTCGCCGGGGTGGTGTTTCAACGTGGGCAGCCGTAGCCCCTCAATCAGGCCGCATCGCATCCGCGATCATCGCTTCCGCCTCGATCAGCAGCGCGTCGTCCGAGCTGTTCGTCGAGATCTTCTCGCGCCCGATCAGCGTCAGCACCGGCACCGCGAGCGGCGTCACCCGCTCCAGATCGACATGCACCATCGTCGCCGCCGCGCGATCGAGCAGCGACGCCAGCCGCCCGACATCGGTCATGCGCGCCCGCGCGTCCGCCCACGCCGCCTCCAGCAGCAGATGCGTCGGCTCGTATTTGCGCAGTACGTCGTAGATCAGGTCGGTCGAAAACGTCACCTGCTTGCCGGTCTTGCGCTTGCCCGGATGTTGGCGCTCGACCAGCCCGCCGATCACCGCGACCTCGCGGAACGCGCGCTTCAACAGATGCGATTGCTGCACCCATTCGACGAACTCATGTTCGAGGATATCCGCCGAGAACAGCGCGGCGGGATCGGTGATCTTCTCCAGCCCGTACACCGCCAGCGCGTAATCATTGGCGACGAAGCCGAGCGGTTTCAGCCCCTGCGTCTCCATCCGCCGCGTGATCAGCATGCCGAGCGACTGGTGCGCGTTCCACCCCTCGAAGCTGTACGCGACCATGTAGTGCCGCCCCTCGCGCGGGAACGTCTCGACCAGCAGCTGGCCGGGCTCGGGCATCACCGATCGATACGCCTGCATCTCCAGCCATTCACGCACGTCGTCCGGGAAGCGCGCCCATTCGCCGGGATGCGCCAGGAAGCCACGGACGCGGTCGGCAAGGTTGGTCGACAGCGGCATCCGGCTGCCGCCATAGGTCGGAATCCGCGCCGGCTTCGACGTCGCGCGAACGACCAGATCCTCGAGATCGATCTTCATCACCTCGAGGCTCAACCCGGCGAAGAAGAACGTATCACCGTGACTCAACTGCGCCGCGAACGCCTCCTCGACGCGACCCAGCACGCGGCCATTGCCGAACCGCACGTTGAGCATCGTCGCCTCGACGATGATGCCCGCGTTCAGCCGATGCTGGCCGATGAATTTGGGATGGCTGACGCGCCACGTCCCGTCCGCATCCTTGGTCAGCCGCTTGAACCGATCATAGGCTTTCAGCGAATAGCCGCCGTCGCTGATGAAATGCAGCACGCGCTCGAACGTCTCGGTCGGCAGCGCGGAATAGGGGAGGGCTGAGCGGATCTCGTCGAGCAACGCAGCTTCGTGGAACGGGGCCGCACAGGCGCACGCCATCACGTGCTGCGCGAGCACATCTAGCGCCCCGACGCGGAAGATATCCGCATCGAGTTCGCCCGCCTCGACCGCGTCGAGCGCCGCGCGCGCCTCGAGATATTCGAACCGGTTGCCCGGCACGACGATCGCCTGCGACGATTCGTCGAGCCGGTGGTTGGCGCGCCCGATCCGCTGCAACAGCCGCGACGATCCCTTCGGCGCGCCCATCTGGATCACGCAATCGACATTGCCCCAGTCGACGCCCAGGTCGAGGCTCGACGTCGCGACCAACGCGCGCAGTTTCCCCTCGGCCATCGCATTCTCGACTTTCCGCCGCGCCTCCTTCGCGAGGCTGCCATGGTGGACGCCGATCGGGAGGTTCCCCGAGTTTACCTTCCACAGATCCTGGAAGATCAGCTCGGCCAGGCTGCGCGTGTTGCAGAACACGATCGAGGTCTCGTGTGCCTCGATCTCGGCCATCACCTGCGCGGCGGCATAGCGGCCCGAATGCCCCGACCACGGCACGCGGCCCTCGGGCAGCAAAATCGCGATGTTGGGATCCGCGCCGGGCTCGCCGCGGACCATCGCGACCTGATCGATATCGCCATCGGGGGCGAGCCACGCGCGATAGCCGTCCGCATCCGCGACCGTCGCCGACAGCGCGACGCGGCGCATCCCCGGCGAAATCTTCTGAAGTCGCGCCATGCACAGCGACAACAGGTCGCCGCGCTTGCCGGTCGCGAAAGCGTGCACCTCGTCGACCACGATCGTGCGGAGGTTTTCGAACATCGTGATGCTGTCGGGATAGCTCAGCAGCAGCGACAGAGACTCTGGGGTCGTCAGGAGAATCTGCGGCGGCTTGATCCGCTGCCGTGCCTTCCGGTCGGAGGGCGTGTCGCCAGTCCGCGTCTCCACGCGTATATCGACGCCCATCTCGTCGATCGGCGTCAGCAGGTTGCGCTGCACGTCGACCGCAAGCGCTTTCAGCGGCGAGACGTACAGCGTGTGGAGCCCATTCGTCGGCGCCTCGATCAGCTCGGCAAGCGTCGGAAGGAACCCGGCAAGCGTCTTCCCCGCCCCGGTCGCCGCCACCAGCAGCGCGTGATGCCCAGCACGGCCTTCCGCCAGCATCTCGAGCTGATGCCGCCGCGGCCGCCACCCGCGCGTCGCGAACCAGTTTTCGAGGGGAGGGGGGAGGTCGCTCACGGCCTGTTCACGCATCATCGTCATATGGGGGCGTTGCGCCGCACCGCTATGGACGCGGCGCAAACGGCCGGCACACTGCCAAGCCTCTCTATATGAAAGACGATTGGTGACGCTTCTTCGCTTTTTGCTGCCACTGCCACTGCTCGCTTTTCTTCCCTTCGCCAATGCCAGTGCGGCGACCAAGTCCTTCCTCGGGGCGGGCGGCATGGTCCGGCTATCCCATCCGTCGGCGCTGACCCCGACGCGCAATTTCGCCGGCCGGGCCCTGATGAACGCCGGTTGGCGCCAGATCTGGGACGGCAGCCCGGTCGGTCGCGGCGTCGGCATCGTCCGCTTCTGGCAGGTCGCCAAGCCGAGCGACGGCGAAGGCCAGGTCACAGAAATGGTGCAGGTCGGTTTCAGCCGCAGCGCCGCGGTCGTCGCGATCTGCGGCACCGCGGGGCTGAAGTCGGGAAGCGGTCGGCGCCTGCCCAACCGGATGCTCGGCGGTCACCGCTGGACGGTGTATTCCAACGGCGACGCGGGCATGAGCCAACAGGTCAACGCGACGAACCTGCGCACCGTCGTCGACGGCACCTGCTACGCGATCGACCGCGTCACCTACGCGGTTAAGGCGGCGGCAGCGCCGGCACGCAACGCGCCGACCCAGGCGGTAGCCGCGGCCCAGATGGACGCGATCGTCGCGACGATTAAAGTAGGCCGTCGCCGCTGACGCCCGTCGCTGGGATCCGAAACCGGCGGCATTCCGAAGGTACTTCCGCTTCGGAACACGGCGGCAAGCTCGGGGGCTCGTACCGTCTAGCGGTCGAGCCGATCGCCGATCTTCGCGCGATTGATGCTCCAATACAGGTACATAGCGCGGCCGATGATCGTCGTCGTCGGCACCATCCCGACGCCCTGTTGCTCGAGCGGCACGCGACTGTCGGCGGAGCGATCGCGATTGTCGCCGAGCACGAAGACATGGCCCGGCGGGACGGTGACCTCCCGCGTGTCGTCGAACAGCGACGTATCCGTGTCCAATATGCGATGGCTGGATCGTTCGCCCGGCAGGCGTTCCTTTAGAATCGTCGCAGGATGTCGGCCTTCGATATCGTCGACCATCATCCTGCCTTCTGCGTGCTGCGCGACCGCCACCCCATTCACGATCGGCAGGCCAGCGCGCATCGCGATCCTGTCGCCCGCAATCGCCGCGATCCGACTGACGCGGACGCTGTCGGCCGCCTGGAAGACGATCACGTCGCCGCGTCTCGGCGGCCCACGCCAGCGCATGTCGACGACGAACTTGTCACCGCTGCCGATCGTCGGCGCCATGCTGTCGGACGGCGCGTAGAACGGCTTGTAGAAATGGTGCATCATCGGCGGGACGCGTTCCCAAACGCCCAGCACGGCCACGGCGATCAGCGCCAGCGCATACCAGCGCGACCACCAAGGTTTGGGGCCGCGGAGCCTGCTCTTGCGCCATGTGAGTATGATCGGCACGACGTAAACGGCACCGAACAACGCGATGACCAGCACCAGCGCCGCTACCGCGACACCGTAACTTGAGATGGGAAGGTGCCCCAACCCGAACGTCACGAGGGCGGCGAGTGCGAACTGCGCCATGAAAGTCAGCGCCGCGCCGCGCCGATCGCCGACGCGGATCAGCCCAAGTCCGGGCAGGATCAGGTTGAGCGCGGAGACGCCGACCCGTGCTCGCACGCTTCGCCGGTCGACCGGGTCTTCTATCGTATCGTTCATGCGACATCCCCCGGTGAGCGCGAGCATCGTACGGGACACTGGGCGCAAGACAATGCTGGCACCGCGGACCCGGTTCACGCGTAGTACTGGCATGGCAAAACTCGGCGACTGGCTCGAACCGCATCCGCACGGCATCCTCGTCAAGCCGATCGACGCCTGGATCGACCCTTCGATCCCGACCGCCAAGGCGCTCGTCACGCACGGCCATGCCGATCATGCCCGCGGTGGCCACGAAGCCGTCTGGGCGACACCCGAGACGCTCGCGATCATGGATGCGCGCTACGGTCCGCAAGCCGGCCACCCGGTCGCGTATGGCGAAACGATCCGGATGGGAGAGGTGGACATCGGCTTCGTCCCCGCCGGGCATGTGCTCGGCTCCGCGCAGATCGTGCTCGATTATCGCGGCGAACGGATCGTCGTGTCGGGCGATTACAAACGCCGCGCGGACCCGACCTGCACCCCGTTTGAGCCCGTCAAATGCGACGTCTTCATCACCGAAGCCACGTTCGGCCTGCCGGTGTTCCGCCACCCCGACACCGGCGACGAGATCGACAAGCTGATTGCCGCGCTCCACGCCAACCCCGATCGCTGCGTCGTCGTCGGCGCCTATGCGCTCGGCAAGGCGCAACGCGTGATCGCCGAATTGCGCGAACGTGGTCACGAGGCACCGATCTACATCCACGGCGCGCTGCAACGTCTCTGCGACCTGTATGCGGAGCACGGCGTCAGGCTCGGCGAATTGCTCCCGGTGGCGGACGCGAAGAAGGCGGACATGGCGGGACACGTCGTGATGTGCCCGCCCGGCGCGCTCAACGATCGCTGGTCGCGGCGGCTGCCCGATCCGATCACCGCGATGGCGAGCGGCTGGATGCGTGTCCGGGGCCGTGCGCGCCAGAAGAACGTCGAGCTCCCGCTGATCCTCAGCGATCATGCCGACTGGGACGAACTCATCGCTACGCTCACCGAGATCGCGCCACGTGAAGTCTGGGTCACGCACGGCCGCGAGGATGCGCTGGTCCACTGGTGCATGACTCGCCAGATCAAGGCACGCGCGCTCGCGCTGGTCGGGTTCGAGGACGAGGACGACTGAGCCCTCGGACCTCACGCCGGGCGTAATTCTCCGGAGAAGGGCGGCAACGTCGCCTTGCGCCACGGCAGCGCGCGTCCCTCCACCAGCGAACGCCATGCCCACTCCACCGGAGCGATATCGAACCGCCGCACATAGGCGTTGGCGAGCAGCAACAACGCGATGTTGATCGCCAGCGCGGTCGCCATGAGCCCCGCCCAGCCGAGCGTGCCGTATAACGCGAGGCCGAACGGCGGGAACAGGATCCACAGGCACACGATCGTCTGCAGGATATATATCGACAGCGCGGTCCGCCCGGCCGCGATGAACGGCCGTAACAGCGTGGCACCGAACCCCGTGCCGAGCAGCAGGCATACCGCACCGACATGGCCGAGCGTCATCGCCTCGCGCGCGACTTCGACGGTTGCCCACATCGTCTTCGGCGCATCGTCGAACCGCGTCTGCTCGATCGCACCGACGATCCGCAGCGGGATAGCGACCGCATAGGCGATCAGCGTCATGCGCAGATAGAATCCGCGCGATCGCAAGCCTTGCAGGATGCCGAGCTTGTAGAGCGCGGCCCCGATCAGCATCACGCTGACGGCTTCCCAGAAGACGATCAGTTCGAACCCCTGCGACTGGAGCGTGACCGTGACGCTCCACTGCATCGCGGCCCAAGTCGCGAAACTGCCGGTACGCGCCTTGTCCTCCGCGACGATCCTCGCATGGCTTTCGGCCTTGCTCTTCGCGCGCTTGGCGTCGTCGGTTGCGGCCTTCGCGAGCAGTTTCCGATCGTCCGCGGTTACCGGTCGACCTGCCGCGAGCGCCTCGTCGACCGCGGCGACCTGCGATCGCTCCCGCTGCGGCTGGTAATAGGCGAAATATCCCGCACCACCGAATTGCGCGACGGCGGCGACCAGCCCGATCGTGATCAGCCAGCGCGGGCGCATCCGCCGGAACAGGAACGCGGCCAACGCGGCGATCGCATAGCTGTGGAGGATGTCGCCGGGCCACAACAGGATGAAGAGGTGGACGATGCCGAACCCGAGCAGCACCACGTTCCGGAGGTAATAGCGCTTCATCACGACTCGCTTGCCGAGGCTGAGCGCGGCGCGATCGGTGAGGATCACCATCCCCGCGCCGAACAGCAGTTCGAGCATGCAGCGCGCGGTGCCGTTCGCGATCACTTCGCGGAGCCACCACGCGACCTGGTCGGCCTGGGTCCAGCCGAGATTGCGGAAATCTCCGAACATCGCCCAGAGCGAGCCGCCCATGTCGTTGATGTTCATGAACAAGATGCCCAGGATCGCGATCCCGCGCAAAATGTCGAGAACCGCGATACGCGGCGCGCCATCGGGCTCCGTCGCCAGCAATATCGCTGGTTCGGCTGCCGGAGCGCTTAAGTCGCGTGTGGCTTGGTCGTACATCGTTCTGGGCCCCCCCGAGATGACAGGCCCGACGCTAGGCCTATCGTAACGAAAGGCAAGCTTAGGCCGCGCCCTCTAATGTACGCGCCCGGCGGCGTTGTACGGAGCTTCCGATGCCCAAGGCTTCACGGTACTTGGCGACAGTCCTGCGCGCGATGTCGAACCCTTTGCCGTTAAGTAACTCCACTAGCGTGTCATCCGATAGAATCTTCGCACCTTCGGTATCGATCAGCGCCTTGATCGCCGACTTTACAGCCTGCGCCGATACCGCCTCGCCGCCGTCCGCGGACTGGATAGCGCTCGTGAAGAAGTATTTCAGCTCGTACAGCCCGCGTGCGCACGACACGTATTTGTTGCTCGTCACGCGGCTGACGGTCGATTCGTGCATCTCGATAGCGTCGGCCACCTGGCGCAGCGTCAGCGGTCGCAGATGCGCGACACCCTTCAGGAAGAACGCCTCCTGCTGCTTCACGATCTCGGTCGCGACCTTGATGATCGTCCGCTGGCGCTGGTCGAGCGCCTTCACCAGCCAGTTCGCGCTCGCGAGGCAATCGCTCAGCCAAGCCTTCGACGCCTTGTCCTGCTGCCCGCCCGAGAGTTCGGTGTAGTAACTCCGATTCACCAGCACACGCGGCAGCGTGGTGGCGTTGATCTCGATCGCCCAGCCCGCCTTGGTCCGCGCCACGAACAGGTCCGGCGTCACCGACTGCGCCGGTTCGCCCCCGTATCGGCACCCCGGCTTCGGATCATAACCGCGCAATTCGCGGATCATGTCGGCCATGTCCTCGTCGTCGACATCGCACATCCGCTTCAGCCGAGTCAGTTCGCCGCGCGCAAGCAGGTCGAGGTTGTCGATCAACCGCGCCATGCACGGATCGTAACGATCCGCTTCCTTCGCCTGCAACGCGAGGCATTCCGAAAGATCGCGCGCGCCGACGCCGGTCGGATCGAACGTCTGGATCGTCGCCAGCACCCCCTCGACACGCACCAGCGGCACGCCGAGCCGGTTGGCGATGTCGAGCAGCGACACGGTCAGGTATCCCGCCTCGTCGATCTGGTCGATCAGATGCGCGGCAATGAACGCGTCTTCGTGCGGGATTGCCGGGCCGGCCTGCGCGAGCAGATGATCGGCGAGGCTGAGGCTGGTGTCGGCGAACGCGTCCAGATCGGGGCCGTCCTCGCCGCCCGCTCTCCCCGCGCTCGCGCCGGTCATCGACAGCGCGCCGTCCATCCCGCTGCCGCCGTCGGCGACGCTGTCCTGCTGGTGGCTTTCGGTGGCGTAGTCGACGTCGAGCGTCGGTTCGTCGCCGCTACCGGTGCCCGCGACCAGTTCGTCGGCGGCGACTCGTTCGTCGCGGACTTCGGGGGCGGGCTCGCGGTCGGGGGCGTCGCTGTCTTCGGCGGCGCTGGCTTCGAGGAGGGGATTGCGCTCGACTTCCTCGGCGATGAACCCCTCGATCTCGAGGTTCGACAGCGCCAGAAGCTTGATCGCCTGCTGGAGCTGCGGGGTCATCACCAGCGACTGCGACTGGCGGATGTCCAGGCGAGGGGCGAGGCTCATGCCACCCCGTCCGTTCGTGCTGAGCGAAGTCGAAGCACCGGCTCGCGCGGCAGCCCTTCGACTTCGCTCAGGGCGAACGGAGAAAGTGGCGTATCCATCGGCTTAAAGCGAGAAGCCTTCGCCGAGATACAGGCGCCGGACGTTCGCATCTGCGACCAGTTCCTCGGGCGAGCCGGAGAACAACACCCGGCCGTCGTAGATGATGTAGGCGCGGTCGACGATCTCGAGCGTCTCGCGGACGTTGTGATCGGTGATCAACACGCCGATGTCGCGGCGCTTCAGATCCTTTACCAGGTCGCGAATGTCGGCGATCGAGATCGGATCGATGCCCGCGAACGGCTCGTCGAGCAGCATGATCGACGGGTCCGCCGCCAGCGCGCGCGCGATTTCCGCACGCCGCCGCTCGCCACCCGACAGCGCCATCGCGGGTGCAGCACGGAGCCGAGTCAGACCGAACTCCTCCAGCAGCGTGTTGAGTTTCCGCTGGCGCGCCGCCTTGTCCGGCTCGGACAACTCCAGCACGGTCAGGATATTTTTCTCGATCGTCAGCCCGCGAAAGATCGACGTCTCCTGCGGCAGATAGCCCAGGCCCAGGATCGCGCGCCGGTACATCGGCAGCTTCGTGATGTCCTCGCCGTCGAGCATGATCCGGCCCGAGTCCGGCTTCACCAAGCCCATCACCGAGTAGAAGCACGTCGTCTTGCCCGCGCCGTTCGGCCCGAGCAGCCCGACGACTTCGCCGCGCCCGACCGACACCGACACGTCGGTCAGCACGACGCGCTTGTCGTAGGACTTCGCGATCGAGACGACCTGCAGCCCGTTGTTCACCGGAGGCTCGGAAATCGGGGCGACGTCCTCGATCGGGGGCAGCGTGGTGGCGTCCATGGGATCAGGCCCTCGCAATAATCAGTCGCCGAACACTCGGCATGAATGGTGCCGCCGAACGCTCGGCAGACGATTGGCAGGAAACATGCAGGAGCGCGCCGTCTGAGGGAAGCCCTCGCGACATGCTCACGCGCTCAGTTGCGCTTGGGGACCGAGAAGGTGCCGGTCACGCGGCCGCCCGTTTGCGCGACGGTGCCACCACTCGCCGCCGATCCGCCCGCGCTACCGCCTGCGACCGACGAGCCGTCGATCACCGACCGCCCGGTGTCGAGGTTCATCGTCAGGCGCCCGCCGTTCACGGTGTTACCCGCCTGCGTCAGCGTGACCGCGCCGAGCATCGTGATGACGCGCCGGTTGAGATCATAGATCGCATACTGGCTCCGCGCCGTCTGGTCGGGCCGCTTGACGATCACGCCGCCCGACGCGTCGAGCCGCGACACCTGCGGGTTCCCGCCGATAACCTGGCCGGTATACGCCACCGTCATCCGCGCCGAGTTCAGCGTCATCTCGGCCTGCTTGACCGCGACGTTGCCCGACAGGATGGCGCGGTTCGCCTTGTCCTGCAATTCGATATGGTTCGCGCCGAAATCGATCGGGGCGTTGGAATTGTGCGCCTGCTGCGCGACCGCGGTCGTGGAGAGCAGAACGGCAGACAAGCCGGCAAGGATGTGGGGAGCGCGCATGACGGCTATTTCGGCCCTCTGGGGATGATCCGCAAGCGCGCATTGCCATCGAGCGTCACGGTCCGCTCTTCCAGGTTCGCACGCAGCTTGTTCGCGCTGAACGTCCCCTGCTGGACGGTGCCGGTCGCCGCCCCGCCGCTTTCGAGCGTGCGCGCCTTCATGTCGATCGTCGCGTTGGTCGTCTTAAGGTTGTAGCCGCCCGCCGCAGTGGCGTTCAGCGGACCGAACAACTGCACCTTCTCGGTGTCCATGTCGTAGCGGCCGGTGTTCGCCTTGATATTGGCGGGGCCGTCGGTCAGCTGGATCTGCGCGGCGAGCTGATTGAGCTGGACGATCGGCTCGGCCGAGCTTTTCTGGATCGCCGAGGCGGCGTCGAGCGTGAACGCCTGGCCCTTGGTATCCTCGCCGCGATAGCGCGCCGCCTGCGTCTTCATCCGCTCCTGCGCGACGTCGACCTTGTTCTTGTCGAGCAGGAACGACACGTCGCCGCCCGCCGTCAGCGGCGCCATCACCAGGAACGCCGCCAGCACGCCGATCGCGGTCGGCAGGCCGACGCGGGCGATCGCCACGAACCGATCGTGGCTGCCACCGGGCGCGGCCCAGTCCTGTCGCGCGCTACGGACGCGACGGGCGACGGGTGAGGGGGGCGGAACGTCCATCAAGCGTGTGCGAAAATGTCAATTTCGGGCCAACCGGCGATATCGAGCGCGGCGCGAGTCGGCAGGAAGTCGAAGCACGCTTGCGCTAGTTCCATCCGGCCTTCGCGAATCAATCGCTTGTCGAGCTCGGTCCGCAGCCGGTGGAGGAAGCGGACGTCCGATGCCGCGTAATCCTTCTGCGCCTCGGACAGTTCGGGGCTGCCCCAGTCCGACGACTGCTGCTGCTTCGAGATGTCCTGGCCGAGCAGTTCGCGGACGATTTCCTTGAGACCGTGACGATCGGTGTAGGTCCGCACCAGCCGCGATGCGATCTTGGTGCAATATACCGGTGCCGCGACAACCCCGAGATAATATTGGACCGCCGCGATATCGAACCGGCCGAAATGAAAGAGCTTCACGCGCGCCGGATCGGCCAGCAGCGCCTTCAAGTTTGGTGCGTCGTAGCCGGCACCCGCGGCGAATCGGACGAGGTGCTCGTCGGGGCCGCCATCGGAAAGCTGGACGAGGCACAACCGGTCGCGGGGCGTGATCAGCCCCATCGTCTCGGTATCGACGGCGATCGCGGCGCCGGCCGCGAACAGGTCGGCGGGAATGTCGCCTTCGTGGAGATGAACTGTCATGCGCCGGCCGTAGCCGCCCGAAGCTTAACGCTCAATGCCTCTATATGCGTCACCGATCCAAATCAGGCGACAAGAAGGCTTTGCGATCGTTGATGCGACGAGTCGTGGCTGGCGCGCGACACTTGCGCCAGTATCGATCCAAATCGAGCGCCCTCGGATCAGAATCTATTCGCGACGGCTTGTATTTTGCGCTAAGGGTCCCCTCAAGGCGCAAAAGGTTTCGCGCTGGAAAACCTGCGTTCGTCGTCCGGCACAAGGGTTTTGAGAAATTTGCGGGCGAACCGGGAAGACGAACAGAGCTTATGGGTTTCGATAAAGGTGGCCGCGGGAACCGTGGCGGGCGTGGCCGCGACAAGCGCGACAGCTTCGGCGGCGGCGACAACGAGTTCGGCGGCGGCAGCAGCTTTGGCGGTGGCGGCGATCGGTTCGGCGGCGGCGGCGGTAGCAGCTATGGCGGCGGCGGTGGCTCGAGCTACGGTGGCGGCGGTGGCAGCAGCTACGGCGGCGGCAGCAGCTTCGGTGGCGGCAGCGGCGGCGGCGGCGGTGGTTACCGCGGCGGCGGCGGCGGTGGCGGCGGCTTCTCGGGCGGTGGCGGCGGCGGCGGTGGTCGCGGCATGCCTCCCCAGGTTGTCGGCGAAGGCACGGGCGTCGTAAAGTTCTTCAACGCGCAGAAGGGCTTTGGCTTCGTCGTTCGCGATGATGGCGGCGAGGACGTTTTCGTCCACATCAGCGCCGTCGAGCAGGCCGGCATGGTCGCTCTCGCTGAGGGTCAGCCGCTCGGCTTCACGCTCGTCGACCGCGGCGGCCGTATCTCGGCAACCGACCTGAAGATCGATGGCGAGCCGATGGCCGTTACCGATCGCGGCCCGCCGCGTGACCGTGATGCTGGCCCGGGCGCGCCCCGTGGTGGCGATCGCGACCGTGACGGTGGTGCAGGTGGCGCACAGCGTCAGCTCACCGGCGAGAAGGCGACTGGTACGGTCAAGTTCTTCAACGCCATGAAGGGCTTCGGCTTCATCCAGCGCGACGACGGACAGCCTGACGCATTCGTCCACATCTCGGCCGTCGAGCGCGCCGGCATGTCGACTCTGAACGAGGGCGACAAGCTCGAGTTCGAGCTCGAGGTCGATCGTCGCGGCAAGTACGCAGCGGTGAACCTGAGCGCAGGCGGCTGATAGCTGTCTGACTCAGAACGCTGATCGTACCGTGTTCGGTAGGATAATGATTGCGGCCGGTTTCGCTTTGGCGGGACCGGCCGTTCTCGTTTCATCGTCCTCGCTGTCGTCCGTGGCGCAGGCCGGGCAGGGTGCTGTCGCGGCTCCCCGCGAGCCGACCCGCGTGCCGGTGTTCTCGGCGACGATCGTCGCGCGCTATCCGCACGACCGTACTGCATTCACCGAAGGGCTGCTTTGGCACGACGGTGCGCTGTACGAGAGCACGGGGCAGGAGCGGCAATCCGACGTCCGCCGCGTCTCGCTCCAGGACGGCAAGATCCTCGCCAGGACGCGAATCGACCCTGCGCAGTTTGGCGAAGGCCTCGCGCTGTGGAAGGACCAGCTCGTCAGCCTCACCTGGCATGACGGCATCGCGCACCGCTGGGACGTCCGCACGCTGAAACCCAAGGGACAGAACCGCTACACCGGCGAAGGCTGGGGGCTGACCAGCGACGGCGTCTCGCTGCTCCAGTCCGATGGCAGCCCCGACATCATCGTCCGCGATCCGCTGACGTTGACCGAGCGCAAGCGCGTCGCCGTAACCATCGACGGCCGCCCGTTACGCGACATCAACGAACTCGAATATGTCCACGGCGCGCTGCTCGCCAACGTCTGGCACACCGGTTTCCTGGTTCGCATCGATCCCGCGACCGGCAAGGTGACCGCGGTGATCGACCTCCGCCCACTGGTCGCCGAAGTCGCTGCGACCGATCCAGAGGCGGTCCTCAACGGCATCGCCTGGGATGCGAAAGCCGATCGGCTGTTCGTGACGGGCAAATACTGGCCGACGCTCTTCGAGATCAAGATCGCCGCCACGCCCCAATAGGCTCTGTGGAGTTGCGGTCCCCCGGTAGCGCACCCCTACTTGTTCTCCCGCGAAGGCGGGAGCCCAGACTGGACTCCCGCCTTCGCGGGAGAACATTGCGGGGTCGCCGACCGCCTCCTGAACGCTGTCTTCAGCCGCCGTCATCTGAACCCCGTCATCCTCGCAAAAGGAATCAGGCGCGCGCCTCTGGAGAGGATCGCTTCGTAGATGGCGAGTTCCTCAGAACCCCCGTCCAGCCCCCGGCGCCACTACGCGGATCGCGGCGAGCACATGCCCGAGCAACCCATCAGCATCGTGATGGATATTATGCCCCCCCGGCATCCCGACCTTTCGCGCGTTCGCAGTTGTCAGCAGCGGACACAGGCTGTCGGTCTCTTCCAGCCCGTAGATGCACGTCACCGGCGCCCAGGTCAGCCGGTTGCCGGTCGTCCCTCCCATGCTGTCGGGCGTCCCGTGATCGTAGAGCAGCCCCGAAGGGTCGGCGCGGTAGAACACCATGTCGCCGGGCAGGATCAAGACGATCGCCGCCACACGCGCACGCATGTCCTTCGGCAGGTTCACTAGCCCAGTCTGGACGATATCCGCGCCGTAGGACTGCCCCATCACCACGATCCGCTTCGCACCCGTCCGCGCCAGCGCCGTCCGCACGCCGTCCGCGATGATCGCATCGAGTTCCGTCCGCGTCCGATGATGTGCAAACAACGCCGGTGTTGTGATACCGACCACGGGGATGCCGTGCTCGGTCAACCCCCGCGAGGTCGACGCGCCGAGCAGGAACCGCAGCCCCATGTCGCCTGAAAAATTCACCACCGCGATCGGCGGCGGTCCCGACGCGCTGACGCCAATCGCCGGATACACGTGCACCGGATCGCGGTCGAAATAGCCCGCGAGGTAGACGAACAGCACGACGATCGCGGATATTATGCCAGTCACCCACGCGCCGCGCCGCCAGCGTCGTGCCGCTACCGTGCGGGGGTGTTTCGAACTTTTCACCGGACGATCCTTACGCGTATCAAGATCGGGCGCGATAGCCTGCACCGCCGCCCGCTTCGATGACGCGCGGATTACGTAATCATCCGCTTGAGCGTCTCGATCCGGTCCGCCTCCGCTGCGGGCTTGTCCGTCCTGATCCGCGCGATCCGCGGAAAGCGCATCGCCACGCCCGATTTGTGCCGCTTCGACTCGTGCAGCGAATCGAATGCGATCTCCAGTACCAGCGTCTTCTCGACTTCGCGCACGGGCCCGAACCTGTTCTGCGTATGGTTGCGCACGAAGCTGTCGAGCATTTTGAGCTCTTCGTCGGTAATCCCCGAATAGGCTTTCCCGACGGGGAGCAGTTCGCCCTCTTCGGTCCAGCAGCCGAAGGTATAGTCCGAATAATAGGACGATCGCCGGCCCGACCCGCGCTGCGCGTACATCATCACGCAGTCGGCGGTCAGCGGATCACGTTTCCACTTATACCAGAGCCCGGCGCGACGTCCGCCGACGTACGGCGAATCACGGCGCTTGAGCATCACGCCTTCGATCGCCGAATCGCGCGCGGTCGCGCGGATCGCCTCCAGCGCGGTGAAGTCGTCCGCCTCGATCACGACGCTCAGATCGAACCGCTCGGAGTCGAGTTGCGGCACGAACGCCTCCAACCGCTTCCGCCGCTCGGTCCAGGGTAGCGGACGCAGATCCTTCTCGCCATCGATCAGCAGATCATACAGCCGCACGAACGCAGGATAGTCCGCCAGCATCTTCGCCGACACGGTCTTGCGCCCAAGCCTCTGCTGCAACGCGTTGAAGCTCGCCGCCCCGCCGCCATCCTCCAGCGTCCCGCCCTGATGTTCGCCCTTCACCAGCAGTTCGCCGTCGACCGTTCCCGGCGTCCGGAACGCGACGGCAATCTCCGGGAAGCTGCCCGTCACGTCGTCGCCAGTGCGGCTGTAGAGGCGCGTCTCACCCCCGACATGGACGATCTGGACGCGGATGCCGTCCCATTTCCACTCGGCGGCATAGTCGGCAAGATCGACGCGCAGATCCTCGAGCCCGTGTGCCAGCATGAACGGCCGGAACACCGGGACGTCCGCGGGCGTGGGCTGTGCGCCGGTGCCCTCGGCCCAGGCGAACAGGCTCGGATACGGCGCATCGAGCCCGTGCCACACCTCCTCGACCGCATCGACATCGAGCCCGAACGCATCCGCCAGCGCGGTCTTCGCCAACCGCGCCGACACGCCGATCCGGAGCGCACCCGTCGCCATCTTGAGCAGCGCGAACCGCTCCTCCGCATCCGACCGGTCGAGCATGTCCGCCAGCGCACCCGGCGCATCGGCACGCGACAACGCCGCCAGCCGCTCGATGACGTCGGTAATCGACAAGGGGGTGGGATCGATCGGCACCGTCGGTTCGGGCCAGAGCAGCGCGACCGTCTCCGCGGTATCGCCGACATAATCGCGGCTCATCCGGAACAGCACCGGATCGACGCGCTCCTCGATCAGCCCGCGGATCACCGCCGACTTCACGCCCTTGAGATCGAGATCACCGGTCAGCGCCGCCATCGCCCAGCCACGGTCCGGATCGGGCGTCGCGCGCAGATAATCCGCGATCAACTTCAGCTTCGCGTTACGCGACCGGGTGTAGGTGAGCGAGTCGAGCAGGGCGGCAAAAGCATGCATCGTCGTTCAACGCGCCTGCCGCCCGAAGGGATGCAGACGCGAAACGACCGCCGCCGGGTGGTCCCGACGACGGTCGTTTGCGCGTGACGCGGATCGCTCGCGTCAGTCGTCAGGGTTAGACGCTTGGGTTAGTCGACCGCGTTCTTGATGCCCTTGCCCGCGAGCAGACCGAGCACGAGGAAGACCACGAACAGTGCGATCGCGATGAAGAACAGGATCTTGGCGATGCCCATGAATGCACCGCCGATACCGCCGAAGCCGAGCAGCGCGAGAACGGCGCCGATGACGAGAAAAGTGATTGCGAGCTTCAGCATGACGGCCTCCTGTTTTCGATAGGATCGCTCAACCGGCGCGACGACCGGTTTGTTCCTTGACCGTAACGATCAGGCTTTGCGGCTCGCCTCGAACAGGAACCAGGCACGCTCCTCGGCGTGATCCGTCCATTCGTCGACGATGCCACTGGTAGCGTTGTCCTTGGCGGCGTCGGCGGCGTCCTTGACGATGCGGAACTGCTCGACGAGCTTCAGATTGTCCTCGCGCAGTTCGGCGAGCATCTCGGTCGGGCCGACGAACGCCATGTCGTTGTCGGCGATCGTCTGGTGCCGCGAGATGTCGCCGATCGAGCGCAGCGTCGTGTTGCCGGTCTTGCGCACGCGCTCGGCGATCGCGTCGGTCACGCCGATGATCTGTGCAGACTGGTCGTCGAGCAACAGGTGATAGTCGCGGAAATGCGGTCCAGACATGTGCCAGTGGAAATTCTTGGTCTTGAGGTACAGCGCGTAGCAATCGGCGAGCGCGGCGTTCAGCGCGTCGGCGACCGATTTGGTGCTGTTGCTCGGCAGGTCGGTCGGTGTGTCGAGGGCGGGGTTGATGTCGGCCATGTCTAGCTCCGGTTTGAAAGTCGTTGCGTGAACGATTCGAACACCGAATTGCTCCCGATTGCTAGACCACCCGATCGCTAGACCAATCGCAAGGCGCCGAGCGCGAGAACGATACCGAAGATCAGGAATACGATCCCGATCGCGATGCGCAGCGGCTTGAGCGGCAGTTTCAGCCATGCGGCCTCACCCATCAGTGCAGCGGGGACGATCACGACCAGCGAGCCGATCGTCGCGCCGATCGCGGCGAGCGCGGGGACGGGCGTCCGCGCGGCGAGCGTCAGGACGATGAACTGCACACCGTCGCCGAAGGCCAGAATGAACAGGCCGAGCGCGGTGGTGGCGATCGCGCCGATCTTCCAACGGTCGAGCCGGTCGGGTGCCTTGGCCGGGAAGAACGATCCGCCGCCCTGCAACAGCAGCGCGAGCGCGAGCATCAGTTGTTGCGCATTGGGGGCAAGCTTCGGCCCGATCACCGCGCCGAGCGCCGCCGCCAAGCCGCTTGCCGCGAGCAGCGCCAGCGCCGCCATCGCGATGACCAGACCCGGCTTTCGGTATCGGTCCGACAGGATCGCCGCGAGCCAAGCCGTCCGATCGCCGACCTGCGCGAGCGCCGCCGCAACGAGCGCCGCCATCAAGGCGTCCATGGGTTATCCCGCAAGGCGCACCGAACACGCCGCGGCGAACGCGTGGCAAGCCTGGACGTCCTGCCGCTCGCACCCGACCGCATCGCGCAGGATCGACAGCCATCCATGCATCAGCGCGCCATGCTCGCCGCGCGACAGGGCCGAATCGAGGAAGTGCGCGACGGTCACCGCCGGGTTGAGGCCGTTGGTATGCGCGATCACGCGGATCGCATCGATCTCGGTGGCGATGTCGCAGGGGCGAGAATAGGGCGCTCGGACATCGATCGCCGCGATTCGCGCCGCGAGATCGGCCTTCACCGCCATCATGTCGTCGATTCGAACCAGCGCCTGCCCCACGATCCCGCTCCTGCCTTTATCTGACGGTACAATGCGCCCCGGACAGTGAATAGCGGGTTAAATGAACGGTCCTGGCGTGCGGCGATGGGGTAAAGCTTGACTTCGCTCCCTCCGTCCGCCATGCGCCGCCCCTGATGGAGCGGCGGCGTCAGTTCGCCGCTTTCGCATTTTCAAGCCATAGGAATTGGGCTCATGGCCAAGCCGACCACCGTAAAGATCAAGCTGCTCAGCACCGCTGACACCGGCTTCTTCTACGTCACCAAGAAGAATCCCCGTACCAAGACGGAGAAGCTCTCCTTCTCGAAGTACGATCCCGTCGTGCGCAAGCATGTCGAGTTCAAGGAAGCCAAGATCAAGTAATCCGGCCGGCGGTGCGAACCGCCGTCCGATTGTGAAGATCCGGAAAGCCGCGGGTAACTCCGCGGCTTTTGGCGTTTGTGCTCGGACGCCCGTCATTTTAGCGAAAGCTGGGATCTCCCGCTGCGAGGGTGCCCCCGTGTCGGGGAGACCCCAGCTTTCGCTAGGGTGACGGTGTGGGGCAGGGGCCCCCTTCCCGTTCGTCCTGAGTAGCCGTCGAGTAGTCGCCGTAGGCGGCGTATCGAGATGGCGTATCGAAGGATAGGTTGGCGGGTGGAGCCTATGCTTCGATACGAGCCCTCGATACGCTTCTGCGAAGCTACTCGGTCTCTACTCAGCACGAACGGGAGTGGGGATTAAGGCAGCTGATTATGGGGCGAGGCATGACGGGTAGATGCAAACGGCGCGGCCCCCCCCCACCTCAGATCAGCGCCCCGACCGCGTCCATGAACCGCGCCAGGCTGATCGGCTTCGACACATACGAGTCCGCGCCCGCCGCCCGGATCCGCTCCTCGTCCTCGCGCCCGGCATACGCCGTCACGGCCATCACCGGGATCGCGCGCAACTCCTCATCCGCCTTCAGTTCGAGGATGATCTCATAGCCGGTGACGTGCGGCATCTGGATGTCCATGATGATCAGGTCAGGCACGAATTCCCGCGCTTTCGCAACGGCTTCGCGGCCGTCGCGCACGGGTTCGACGTCGAACTGATGCGCGTGCAACAGGTCGCAGAATAATTTGAGGTTGAGTTCGTTGTCCTCGACAACGAGCACCTTCTTTGTCACCGCCGCACCTTATCCGGAAAGAGGGCACGATAGGCAATGCGCGACCGTGATTCAAACGAAGACGCCGAAGCGCTCGCCCTGCGCGCGCTGGTATGGACGCTGGTCGAGCCCGATCGCGCTATGCGATTGCTGTCGGTGACCGGCCTTGAGCCGCATGACCTCCGCGCTCGGGCGAGCGACCCGACGGTGCTGTCCGCGGCGCTCGGCTTCCTCGAAAACCACGAGCCGGACCTGATTGCCTGCGCCGAGTCGCTGGGTGTGAAGCCAGAGGCACTCGTCCGCGCACACGCCAAACTGGACCAGGGAGAATTTGAAGCATGAGGCCGCTGCTGATCAGCGATTGCGACGAAGTGCTGCTGCACATGGTCAAGCATTTCAGCGTCTGGCTCGACGAGCGTCACGACATCGACTTCCAGATCCAGCACGGCGATTTCTCGACCGCGATGACGCGTCGCGATGGTGGCCCGCCGCCGTCGCGCGAGGATATGTGGGCGATGCTCGGCGAGTTCTTCCCCGCCGAAATGCACCGCCAGACGCTGGTCCCGCATGCGGTCGAGGCGCTGGAGCGGCTCGCACAGGTGGCGGACATCGTCATCCTCACCAACCTCCAGGACGAATGCCGCCAGCCCCGGATCGAGCAACTGGCGAAGTTCGGGATCGAGCACCGGGTCGAGTGCAACCAGGGCGGCAAGGGCACCCCGGTGTCGCGGCTGGTCGAGGAATATGGCTCGCCGGTGACGGTGTTCGTCGACGATCTCGCGGTGCATCACGAGTCGGTCGCCAAGCACGCGCCGGGGGTGCACCGGTTGCACATGGTCTCCGAGCCGACGCTGGCGGTAAGCGTGCCAAAGGCGCCCGAGGCCCACGCGCGGATCGACGATTGGCGCGAGGCGGCCGACTGGATTGCTGCGCGGTTCGAGGCTGGGTTGCCGGCGGACGCCTGAGCCATTCACATCACCACGAACACACCATTCCCCCCTTCCTGAAAGGGAGGGGTTGGGGGTGGGTAGGCCGGCTTTGGTCGCGACCGTTCCGATCGATGCGGCAACCGACCCACCCCCAGCCCCTCCCTTCCAGGGAGGGGAGCAGAAGCCCCCACTTGACCCATCCCCCGCCGCTGTGGTGATACCTCCTCCATGACCGATCGTATCGACCGCAAGCTCGAAGAGCTGGGCCTCACCCTCCCGCAGGCTGCCGCACCCGTGGCGTCCTACGTCCCGACCGTGCTGGCGAACGGCATGCTCCACATCTCGGGCCAGTTGCCGTTCAAGGACGGCGCGCTGGTTACCGGTCGCGTCGGAGACGGCGTGTCGCTCGAAGACGCGCAGGAGGCTGCCAAGCTCTGCGCGCTCATGCTCGTCGCACAGATGAAGGCGGCGCTCGGCACGCTCGGCCGCGTCGAGCGGATCGTGAAGCTCGGCGTGTTCGTCAACTCGACCGGCGATTTCACCGACCAGGCGAAAGTCGCCAATGGCGCTTCGGACCTGATGGTTGCGCTGTTCGGCGATGCCGGCAAACATGCGCGCGCGGCAGTCGGCGTTCCTGTCCTCCCGCTCGGCGCCGCTGTCGAGGTCGACGCGATCGTTCAAGTTTCCGCCTGACCGTCTTGGAGGCGCGCTTTCGCGTCTCCCCTATGGCTCTTGGAGGCGCGCCCTCGCGTCTCTACCTAAGGCGGCAATGAACGCCGTCACAGCCCGCATCGCCCAAGGCGTCACCTCGATCGCGGCCGAGGACTGGGAGGCGTGCTCCGGCACCGCCAACCCGTTCGTCGGCCACGCCTTCCTGTCCGCGCTCGAAGCCTCGAAAAGCGTCGGTGGCCGTTCCGGCTGGCAGGCGCTGCCGGTGGTGGTCGAAGGTCCCGACGGCAAGCCAGCGGGAATCGCGCCCGCCTACGCCAAGAGCCACAGTCAGGGCGAATACGTCTTCGACCAGGGCTGGGCCGACGCGTGGGAGCGGGCAGGGGGGCAATATTATCCCAAGCTCCAGATCGCCGCGCCGTTCAGCCCGGTTCCCGGCCCACGCCTGCTGCTCCGCGACCGCGATCAGGCCCCCGCGCTGATCGCCGCGCTGGAAGCGGTGACCGACCAGAGCGGCCTGTCCTCCGCGCACGCCACCTTCATCGACCCAAACGAGGTGCCGCTGTTCGAGGCGGCAGGCTGGCTGATCCGCCTGGGCACGCAGTTCCACTGGAAGAACGAGGGGTACGCCAGCTTCGACGACTTCCTCGCCGTTCTCGCCAGTCGCAAGCGCAAGGCGATCCGCAAGGAACGTGCCGCAGCCGTCGAAGGCCTCACGATCCGCCACCTCGTCGGTGCCGAGATCACGCCCGAGCACTGGGACGCGTTCTGGGTGTTCTACCAGGACACCGGCAGCCGCAAATGGGGCCAGCCGTACCTCACGCGCGGCTTCTTCGACCAGATCGGCAAGACGATGGGCGACCGCGTGCTCCTCATCCTCGCGGAGCGCGACGGCGTACCGATCGCCGGTGCACTCAACCTGATCGGCGACGACACGCTCTACGGCCGATACTGGGGCGCGACGGAGGAGGTGCCGTTCCTCCACTTCGAACTCTGCTATTACCAGGCGATCGGCGCGGCCATCGCGCGCGGCCTGAAGACCGTCGAGGCGGGCGCGCAGGGCGAACACAAGCTCGCGCGTGGCTATGCCCCGGTCGCGACCTATTCCGCGCACTACATCCCCGACCCGAGCTTCCGCCGCGCGATCGCCGACTATCTGCTCCGTGAACGCGAAGCCGTCGCCGAGCAGCAGGAATATCTTGGCGAGCTTACTCCGTTCCGGCGGGGCGAGCAGCAGCAACCCGGTTGACGCGGTACAACAGGCTGGTGCCATCGCGCCGGATTAGCGTCAGGTCGCGAACCAGTTTCGAATCGAACTTCGGCGGGTGGATCAGCCACACGTAATCGAACGCATCGCGCGGGAATTTCTCCAGCGCCACCTCGATCGGCCGCCAGAACTGGCCCCGACACTTGATGTCGCTGACGATCTCCGACGGATCGTGCGCAAAGCCCTTCGCCGCCGGATAGTGCGTCGTCATCAACTGCGCGCCGGCCATCGACCATTGGTCGTTGGTGAACGCCAGCCGCCGCTCCAGCAGCAGCGCTGGCACATGCTCGAGCCGCGAATAGGCCCAGTCGTCGCGACACCGCCGCCCGACGAACGACACGACGCGAGATCGCTCGGGCACCGTATCGATCGCCGCGATCGCTTGGTCGTAGCTGCGATCGTACATCAGGTAGCTGACCGTCGTCCCTGCCAGCCGCACGCCGAAGAACGCAAAGCCCAGCACAGCAAGCACCGCCGCGCCGCGCAGCGACAGCCCGTGTCGCGGCCGCAACGCGATCACCGCGATCCCGAGCATGAACGGCGCAAGCCGCATGTCGGCATAGGCCGAGCCGAACACGATCCGCGGCAACAGGATGTACACGATCGCCAGGAACAGTGCCGACAGGCTCAGGTTTCGCGAATATTCGATCGTCTGGTCGCGCACGCCGCGGAACAGGATCACGAACAAGACAGTCACCGACGCGATGTCGAACGTCATCCACCGATCGCGCAGGACCATCGTGATCCAGTTCATCTTCCAGCGCCAGTTGAACCAGTCCTGCGTCTTGCCGCCGACATGATCACCCGAGCGCCAGACGATCATCATCACCATCGGCAGCGCGAGCGGCAGGCAGTTCAGCCCCGCCTGGATGCACGCTTTGAACCAGCCATGCGCCCAGCTCTTGGGATCGCTGTCACGGCGGATGTCGTGCTGGCGGATCAGCTCGGCGGAGAAGGCGAGCACGCCCAGCACGCCCCAGCCGAACGTATGGCACAGCCACAACAGGCACGAGACGGGGACGAAAATGATGGTCCGCAGCTGCCGCCGGTCGAGCCGCCCCATCCGCAGCCACAGCGCGAACAGGTTGAGCGCTAGCGCCATGCCGAGCGCGAAATTCACGAATCCGAACTGGAACGGATAGCTGTAGGCAAGCGGCAGCGCGAACAACGCGGTCGCGGGGATTCGCCCGTGCACCTCGCGCGCGATCCACAGCAGCCCGGTCACGGTCAGCGCCGGGATCGCCATGACGATCAGCTTGACCGCCAGCTGCAAGCCGAAGATCGGCGCGAGCGGCACGATCAACAGGTCGATGCCGAGGTTGCCGATCATCTGCCAGCGGAAGTTATACCACTGATTCAACCAGGGATTGTCGGCGATCGCCAGCTGGACGCGGTACCGGCCCATATGCCCGGGCAAGTCGACCAGCGGCGGTATTTCCGGCCACAGCAACGGTATGATCGATGCGATCGCAACCGCGGCAACGAATGCGCGCGTCTGCCACCAATGCAGCTTTTCCCCCTGAGTAATCATATCGTCGAACCCTAGGGGCGGGTGGGCGCACTAGACAAGTGCGCGCACGACGAGTTGACGATCTTCCCCGCAAACTTCGGCATTACGAGAGGTCCAACAGGGGACGGGTTACGGGTCGCCCCTATTGATCGCGCCGTCCGAGCAGGCGCAGGCGCAGTGCGTTCAGCTTGATGAAACCCGCCGCATCGCGCTGGTCATAGGCGCCCTGATCGTCCTCGAACGTCACGACCTTCTCCGAATACAGCGAGTTCGGCGACTTGCGGCCGACCACGTACACGCCGCCCTTGTAGAGCTTCAGGCGAACCGTGCCCGAGACCTTCTCCTGGCTGTGGTCGATCGCCGCCTGCAGCATCTCGCGCTCGGGGCTGAACCAGAAGCCGTTGTAGATCAGCTCGGCATAGCGCGGCGCCAATTCATCCTTCAGGTGCGCGGCGCCGCGATCGAGCGTCAGCTGCTCGATGCCGCGGTGTGCGAGGTGATAGATCGTGCCGCCCGGCGTCTCGTACATGCCGCGGCTCTTCATGCCGACGAAGCGGTTCTCGACGAGGTCGAGACGGCCGATGCCGTGGCGGCGGCCATAGTCGTTTAGCGTCGACAGCAGGGTGGCCGGGCTCATGCCCTCGCCGTTGATCGCGACGCCGTCGCCGCGCTCGAAATCGATCGTGATGTATTCAGGGGTATCGGGCGCGTCCTCGGGGTTCACCGTGCGCGAGTAGACATAGTCAGGAACCTCGTCCCACGGGTTCTCGAGCACGAGGCCTTCGCTCGACGTGTGGAGCATGTTCGCGTCGGTCGAGAACGGCGCCTGGCCGCGCTTGTCCTTGCTGACCGGGATCTGGTGCTGTTCGGCGAACTCGATCAGCTTGGTACGGCTGGTGAGATCCCATTCGCGCCACGGCGCGATGACCTTGATGTCGGGCGACAGCGCGTAATAGCCGAGCTCGAAGCGGACCTGGTCGTTGCCCTTGCCGGTCGCACCGTGGCTGACCGCATCGGCACCGACCATCTTGGCGATCTCGATCTGGCGCTTGGCGATCAGCGGCCGCGCGATCGACGTGCCGAGCAGGTACAGCCCCTCGTACAGCGCGTTCGAGCGCATCATCGGGAACACGTAATCCCGCACGAACTCTTCGCGCAGATCGTCGACAAAGATGTGCTCGGGCTTGACGCCCATCATCTCGGCCTTCGCGCGCGCCGGCTCGAGCTCTTCGCCCTGGCCGAGATCGGCGGTGAAGGTCACGACTTCGCAGTTATATGTCTGCTGGAGCCATTTCAGGATCACGCTCGTGTCCAGGCCACCGGAATAGGCCAATACGACGCGGTTGATCTGATCGGTCACGGGCAGGATCCTTTGGGCAATATCCAATGCCCGCGCCCCTATGCGTTGAGCGCCGTGCATGCAACCGCGCCATGCAATTCCGGCGTTAATGGCGCGTACAACCGAGCCGGTCTATTCGCGCCGCAAATCCTCTGGAGTTTACCCACCGTGCTACGCCAAAGCCTTACCCTTCTCGTCCTCGCCGGCCTTGCGACTCCGGCGCTTGCGCAGGAAACCCGCGCGTCCGCCTCGGCCAAGTTCAAGACCGAATTCGCCGCGTCGGATACCAACAAGGACGGCGTCCTGACGCGCGCCGAAGTGCAGGCACGGATCGGCAACATGAAGGTTGGGCCGGGCCGTCCGGATCCGGTGCACGCTAAGCGTCTCGCCGATCTGTGGTTCACCAGCGCGGACAAGAACAAGGACGGCAAGGTCACGCAGGCCGAGGCGCAGGCGCTGCTCGCGGCGACCTTCGCGAAGTACGACGCGAACAAGGACGGCAAGATCGGCGGCAACGAGCGCGCCGCGGCGAAGGCCGACGTGCAGGGCCCGCGCTAACTCCATTCGGCTAACACCGTTGTTCTCCCGCGGACGCGGGAGCCCAGCTAAGTACCGTATCCCTGCTTGGTCCTGGGCCCCCGCCTCCGCGGGGGAACAAGTAGGTTAGGAAATCGAGCTCCGGCTCTGGCCGACTTGATACAGGGGCCGTGGCGAGGGCGGATTACCCTTCCCGCAACGCTCGCTCACCCTCGATCATGTAATCGCGCGTCAGTGGCAGCGTCATCCGGCTCTTCGACAGCTGGAGCTGGTAGTTGACCATCCCCCCGGTCCGGAACGCCGCCGCGGCGCCCGCCAGATAGAACGTCCACATCCGGTAGAACCGCTCGTCGTACAGCCCGACGATCGCGTCCTTCGCGGCCACCGTCCGATCATACCAGAGGTCGATCGTCAGCGCGTAATGGACCCGCAGCACCTCGATATCGGTCGGGAACATCCGCAGCCCCTCATACCCCTTCACGATCTCCGACAGAGCAGGGTTGTACCCACCCGGAAAGATGTACTTGGTCGTGAAAGTGTCGGTGACACCGGGCCCGCCCATCCGGCCGATCGTGTGGAGCAGCATCACGCCGTCGTCGGTCAGCAGGTCGCGGCACTTGCGGAAGAACGCCTTGTAGTGCGCCGGGCCGACATGCTCGAACATCCCGACCGAGACGATCCGGTCGAAACTGCCCGTCAGCGCGCGGTAGTCGATCAGCTCGAACTTCACCTTGTCGGCGACGCCAGCCTCCTCGGCGCGACGCCGCGCGACCTTCAACTGCTCCTCGCTCAGCGTCACGCCCAGCACTTCGGCGCCGGTCTTCGCGTGCAGGTACAGCGCCATCCCGCCCCAACCGCAGCCGATGTCGAGCACGCGCATGCCCGGCTGGATCGCAAGCTTGGCAGCGATATGCGCCTTCTTGTCGTTCTGCGCCTGCTCCAGGCTGTTGCCGGCGTCAGTGAAGTACGCGCAGGAATATTGCCGGTCCGCATCGAGGAACAGGTCGTACAGCCGATCCGACAGATCATAGTGATGCGCGACGTTCTTCTTCGACCGGCGCGCCATGTTGACGCGGTCGACGCGGTGGACGACCTTGTCGAGCAGCTTGATCGGCAACGACGGATTGAGGCCACCGCCACGCTCCCACGGGCTGTTGCCCTTGAGCAGGTTGACCAGATCGCGAATGTCACCGCGCTCGATCACCAGGCGGCCGTCCATGAACGCCTCCGCCGCGCCGAGCGCAGGATGGCGGACGATCGCGCCGGCGACGCCGGGCTGGGTCAGCCGGATCGTGACCGGGTTATACGCGGCATCGGGCTTGCCGAAATGCTTGGACGTGCCGTCCGCATGGATGAGCGTGAGTTCGCCGGTTTTAACCTGCCGCGCCAGGAAACGATCGAAAAGGGCCATGCCGCGTTAGCTAATGACTGGTACGGAATTGCGCTACCCCTCGGGGCGGCTCAGATGCCTGCGTACCAGTCATAATCCACGTTATCTTCCCAATAGCCGCCCTTGCCCTTGCCGATCCCGGCGAGACTGGCGACCGCGTCGATCGCCATGACGTATTTGGCATGTTTGTAGCCGAGCTGCCGTTCGACCCGCAGCCGGACGGGCGCGCCGTGCGCGACGTCGAGCACCTGGTCGTTGAGCGCCCAGGCGAGGATCGTCTGCGGGTGGAATGCATCGACCAGATCGACCGACTCGTAATAGTTCGCGCCGTTGTACAGGTCGGCGCAGGTGAAGACGATGTAGCGTGCGGTGTTCTTCAGGCCGGCGGCATCGAGCAACGCGCCGAGCTTCGGCCCCTGCCACTTGCCGATCGCGCTCCAGCCCTCGACACAATCGTGCCGCGTGATCTGCGCCCGCGATGGCATCTGGCGGAGTTGCGGGAGCGAGACCGACAGCGGCCGATCGACCAGCCCGCCGACCTTCAGCCGGTAATCCGCGAAGTTGTTGACGACCATCTCGGTGTAATCCGCGGTCCCCGGATTGCTCGTGCCGTTCGACCGGAAGATCGGCGACATCTGCGCGGGGCTGAACTCGGGCGCCAGCGCGTTGCGGTTGCTCAGCGCGCGCTGCAGCCCGCGGTTCATGTCCTCGCCCATGAACAGGATCTTCCGCGCCTCCGGGTTCGCGGCGATCTTGTCGCAGCCAGCGAGCAGCGCGCCTGCACCGATGGTCGCGCCCATGACGAGCGAGCGGCGGGTAATCAGCGAGCTCATGCGACGTCCTCCGACGGGTGGGCGGGCACCTTCCAGCGCCCGGTAATCATCGAGCGCACCTCGTTCCACGTCCCCGCCAGGATCACCAGCGCCAGATGCGCGATGATGAACAGCACCAGCCCGGTCGCGGCGATGAAGTGGATCGATCGCGCCGACTGCCTGCCGCCGAACACTTCGAGCAGCCACGGCCATGCCGCGTCCATCCCCGGTGACATCGTCAACCCGGTCAGGATCATCACCGGGATCAGCACGAAGATCGTCGCGACATACGAGAGCTTCTGAAGGATGTTGTACGCGCCCGGCTTCCTGGGATCGTGAAAGCGGAACGCGAGATGCTCCTTCACGTCGTGCACGACTTCGCGCGGCGACAGGTCCGCCGCACGCACGCGCAGATCGCGCTGGAAATGCTTGTTGACCAGGCTGACGATCATGAACCCGAGCAACGCGAAGGCGAGGACCAGCGCGAACAGCAGATGCCAGCGCCGCGACAGCGCCAAATTGTAGCCCGCCGGGATCGTCAGTAGATTGAGCAGCGACACCAGCCAACTCGGCCACTGGTCGAGCGTCGTCCACGCGGTATCGAAATTCGCGCCGTACCGTCCCCAATACAGCCGCGGATGCGCCTTGAGGATGCCGATCCCGCTGCCGATCATGATGAACATCGTCACCACCGTCACCCAGTGCCAGACGCGCGTCGCCATCCGGTGGCGCTTGATGACAATCGGGGCAGTGGGATCGTTCATGCTCGACCTTCGCTATAGGCAGTCAGACCGTGACCTAGCAGGAATACATGTATGACCGAATGGCATTCTTACGAGCCCACGAACGGCCATCGCCTGCCGCACGATCCCCTCAACGCGATCGTCGCGCCGCGCCCGATCGGCTGGGTCAGCACCGTATCCCCCGACGGCGTCGCCAACCTCGCGCCGTACAGTTTCTTCAACCTGTTCAACTACACCCCGCCGATCATCGGCTTCTCGTCGATGGGCTGGAAGGACAGCGTCGCCAATATCGAGGCGACCGGCGAGTTCGTCTGGAACCTCGTCACCCGCGATCTCGGCGAGGCGATGAATACGACCGCCGCGAACGTCGCCGCCGACGTCAACGAGTTCGCGCTCGCCAAGCTGGATATGGCTGCGTCGACAAAGGTGAAGCCGGCGCGTGTTGCCGCGTCGCGCGCGCAGTTCGAGTGCAAGCTCACCCAGCTGATCCGCCTGGAAACCAAGGAGGGCCGCGAGCTCGACCAGTGGCTGGTGCTCGGCGAGGCGGTCGCGATCCACATCGACTCGGCGATGCTGGAGGACGGTGTCTATCAGACCGCCCGCGCGAACCCGATCCTGCGCGGCGGCGGCCCCGCGGATTACTTTGCGATCACGGAGGATTCCTTGTTCAAGATGCGACGCCCGGGCTGATAGAGGCATTTGCTGCGACGCAGCATTCTGCGGCGGCCCTGACCTTACGAAAGCGATACCCCATGAAACCTGTCGATACGCGCATGGCGTTGCTAGCGCTCGCCGTCGGCGGGTTCGCGATCGGCACCACCGAGTTCGCGGCGATGAGCCTGTTGCCGCAGTTCGCGCGCGGACTCGGGATTGACGAACCGACCGCGGGGCACGTCATCAGTGCCTATGCGCTCGGCGTGGTGGTTGGTGCGCCGATGATCGCGGTGCTGGCGGCGAAGATCGAGCGGCGAGTGTTGCTGATCGGGTTGATGACGTTCCTTGGGATCGCCAACGGCCTGTCCGCGCTCGCGCCGACCTATCACCTGATGCTGCTCGCCCGGTTCCTGAGCGGCCTGCCGCATGGCGCGTATTTTGGGGTCGGGTCGCTGGTCGCGGCTTCGATGGTGCCGCGGGAGAAGCGATCGCGGGCGGTGTCGCGGATGATGCTCGGGCTAACGATCGCGACGATTGCAGGCGTGCCGTTGGCGAATGGCATCGGCCAGTGGTTCGGCTGGCGCTGGGGTTTCGGGATCGTCGCGATCATCGCGGCCGCGACGGTGGCGATGCTGTTTCGGTTCGCGCCGGTCCTGCGGCCTGCCAAGGATGCGAGCCCACTGGGCGAACTCGCGGCATTGCGTAACGGGCAGGTGTGGCTGACGCTCGCCATCGGCGCAGTCGGGTTCGGCGGGATCTTCTGCGTCTACACCTATCTCGCCTCGACGCTGACCGAGGTCACGGGGGTGTCGTCCGCGTTCACGCCGGTTGCGTTTGCACTGTTCGGCGTCGGGATGACGATCGGCACGTTGGTCTGCGCCAAGGCTGCGGACGTGGCGCTGATGCCGGCGGCGGGGATCACCTTGCTGTTCGGGGCAGGGGCGCTCGCACTCTATGCGCCGGCGACGCCGCATCTGTGGGCGATGCTGCCGGTGGTGGTGCTGATCGGCTGCGGGGGCGGGTTGTCGACGATCCTGCAGACGCGGCTGATGGATGTCGCGGAGGAGGCGCAGACCCTGGCCGCGGCGCTCAACCATTCCGCGTTCAATACCGCCAATGCGCTTGGGCCCTGGCTTGGCGGGCTGGCGATCGCGGGCGGGTATGGGTTGCCGTCGACCGGGTGGGTCGGGACCGCGCTGGCGCTTGGCGGGTTTGCGATCTGGGCTGTGTCCTGGGGACTGGATCGCAAGCGGGTTTGAATGACGACCCGTTAACTATTGTTCTCCCGCGAAGGCGGGAGTCCAGGGTTACAGGCAGAGGCGCTGGTGGCTCTTGGACCCCCGCCTTCGTGGGGGAACGGTTCTTGTGGGGCGCCCGCACCTTCCTAATCGCCACCACCCCGGCGAAGGCCGGGGCCCAATTGGGGGACGGTGCTAACTAAGGACAGCGCTCCGTTACTGCAGCCTTGCCAATTGGGCCCCGGCCTTCGCCGGGGTGGGGCTCGTCAGCTCGGGTGGTGTTTTCGTAAGTTCAGAGAGGGGCTGAGCGATAAGTCCGTCAGCCCCGACCAATCATCGCGCGATGTCGCGCTTGGCAAGCTGCTTGTTGAGCCCCAGTGCGATCAGCGTGAACACCGCGCCCGAGAACAGATACGCGCCGCTCGCCGCCAGACCCAGCTTGCTCGTCAGCAGCAGCGCAGCCAACGGGGCAAACCCGGCACCGAACAGCCATGCCAGATCGGTCGTCAGCGCCGAGCCCGTGTAGCGGTGCTGCGGCGACAGGCTCGAGGCGATCGCGCCCGAGGACTGGCCGAACGACAGGCCGAACAACAGGAAGCCGATGCCCATGAACAGGCGCTCGCCGACGTCGCCGCCATCGAGCAGCGACGGTGCGGCGATCGCGAACACCGCGATCAGCACCGCGATCGTGCCGAGCATCGTGCGACGCCCGAACCGGTCCGCAAGCAGCCCCGATACCAGCATCGCGCCGATCCCGATCACCGCGCCGATCACTTCGACCACCAGGAAGCGCGCCGGCGCCTCACGCGTGAACAGCACGACCCACGACAGCGGGAACACCGTGACCATGTGGAACAGCGCGAAGCTCGCGAGCGGCACGAACGAGCCGAGCCAGATCGCCTTCCACTGCGACTGCACGGTCTCGACGACCGGTGCCGGCTCCAGCTCGCGCTTGGCGTACATCTCTTCGAACTCTGGCGTCACCACCAGGCGAAGACGCGCGAACAGTGCGACGACGTTGATCGCGAACGCCACGAAGAACGGATAGCGCCAGCCCCATGAGAAGAAATCCTCGGTCGGCAGTGCGGCCACGAAGAACGCGAACAGACCGCTCGCGACCAGCAGGCCGATCGGTGCACCCAGCTGCGGCAGCATCGCGTACCAGCCGCGATGCTTTTCCGGCGAGTTCAGCGACAGCAGCGAGGCGAGACCGTCCCACGCGCCGCCAAGCGCGACGCCCTGGCCGATACGCAGCAGCGCGAGGATCGCGACCGACCAGTTGCCGACTTGGTCATAGCCGGGGATGAATCCCATCGCGACCGTCGACGTACCGAGCAGGAACAGCGAGATCGTCAGCTTGACGCTGCGGCCGTACGCACGATCGACCGCGATGAAGATGATCGAGCCGATCGGGCGGGCGATGAACGCCAGCGCGAACACCGCGAACGAATAGAGCGTGCCCTGCAACCGGTCGACATACGGGAAGACCAGGGTCGGGAACACGAGCACCGAGGCGATCGCATACACGAAGAAGTCGAAGAATTCCGAGGTACGGCCGATCACCACGCCGATCGCGATCACGCCGGGCGTGACGTGCTCGCCGTCGCTGTGGATACTGCGAGCGTCGGCTTCGAAGCTCGTCTCGGGGACTGTGTTTGCACTCATTCTTCAACTCGCTCTTCAGGGCGCGAACCCGATGATACGCTGTTCCGGCGGATGCGGGCAGATATATTCCGCGCCAATCTCCCGCGCCCAATGCGGGCAGGGGTGATCTATGCTACTCCGGGCGACGATAAAGCCATGCCGATGTTGCAGTGCAGCGCCCATTGGACAAATTGTCCACTGTAGCGCGGCGAAAGCGAGGCGTAGGGGATCCGCATGATCGTTGAGAAAACCGTTTCCCGCGCGAAAAAATGGCTGGCCGTGCTGCCGCTTGCGCTGCTCACCAGCGGCTGCAACTGGGTCGTGATGTCGCCTTCGGGCGATATCGCAGTGCAACAGCGCGATCTCGTGCTGATCGCGACCGGGCTGATGCTGTTGATCATCGTTCCGGTGATCTGCCTCACGCTGCTGTTCGCGTTCCGCTACCGCCAGTCGAACAAGACCGCCAAGTACGAGCCGAACTGGGATCACTCGGTCGGTCTCGAGCTGTTGATCTGGGGCATCCCGCTGCTGATCATCATCGCGCTCGGTGCGCTGACCTGGACCAGCACGCATCTGCTCGATCCGTACCGCCCGCTCGGCCGGATCAAGCCCGACGCGCCTACGCTCGCGAACAACGTGCCGGTCGGCAACCTGGTCGACAAGCAGCAGCTGGCGAACGGCGTCGGCAAGCCGCTCGAGGTTCAGGTGGTCGCGCTCGATTGGAAGTGGCTGTTCATCTATCCGGAATACGGCATCGCCACGGTCAACGAACTGGCCGCGCCGGTCGATCGTCCGATCCGTTTCCAGATGACCTCGTCGTCGGTGATGAACGCGTTCTACATTCCTGCGCTCGCCGGCATGATCTACACGATGCCCGGCATGCAGACGACGCTGAACGCGGTGATCAACAAGCCAGGCAACTACGAGGGCTTCTCGTCCAACTACAGCGGCGCGGGCTTCTCGGGGATGCGCTTCCGCTTCCACGGCGTCAGCGACGCGGGCTTCCAGGCCTGGGTCAACCAGGTCAAACAGCGTGGGGGCGGTCTGAACCGCGCGAGCTATCTCCAGCTGGAGAAGCCGAGCGAGAAGGTCCCGGTCCGCTATTACAATGCGGTCGAGGCGAACATGTTCAAGCTGGTCGTCGAGCAGTGCGTCCAGCCCGGCAAGGTCTGCATGTCGCAGATGATGCACGGCGGCAAAGGCGGGGGGGACTCGCACGCCGGCATGGCGATGCCCGGAGTCAATGGCGGCAAGGGCCCGCAGGACACCGGTCATCCCGAAGGCGCCCTGATGAAGGACGCGGACGAAAAGGGAAGCGGCAACCACTGGACCGCGCCGGCCGACATAAAACAGGACGGCGCCAACAGCGCGCCCGGCTCGCAGTCCAACCGCAATCACACGATGTTGATGCCCCAGAAGAACGGGCTGACCCCCTCCACCATGCCGGGCACGCGCCCCGTCGCGAACGGCTAGAGAAATCATCATGAACGACACCCTGTTGAAGACTATCTTCGGCCGCCTGACCCTGGAGTCGCTGCCGCTGCACGAACCGATCGTCGTCGCCACCTTCGCGATGGTGGCGATCGGCGGGCTTGGGCTCGTCGCCGCGCTGACCTATTTCAAGGTCTGGGGCTATCTCTGGAACGAGTGGTTCACGAGCGTGGATCACAAGAAGATCGGGATCATGTACATGATCCTCGCGATCGTCATGCTGCTGCGCGGGTTCTCCGATGCGATCATGATGCGTGCGCAGCAGGCGATGGCGTTCAACGGGTCTGAAGGCTACCTGACCGCGCATCACTACGACCAGGTCTTCACCGCACACGGCGTGATCATGATCTTCTTCGTGGCGATGCCGATGGTCACGGGCCTGATGAACTATGTCGTCCCGCTCCAGATCGGTGCGCGCGACGTGTCGTTCCCGTTCCTCAACAATTTCAGCTTCTGGATGACCACGGCCGGTGCCGTGATCGTCATGATGTCGCTGTTCATCGGTGAGTTCGCGCGGACCGGCTGGCTCGCGATGCCGCCCCTCTCAGGGTTGGCGTATTCGCCCGACGTCGGTGTCGATTATTATATCTGGGCTTTGCAGATCGCGGGCATCGGGACACTGCTGTCCGGCGTCAATCTGGTCGCGACCATCGTCAAGATGCGCGCACCCGGCATGACCATGATGAAGATGCCGATCTTCACCTGGACGTCGCTCTGCACCAACATCCTGATCGTTGCCGCCTTCCCGGTGCTGACCGCGGTTCTCGCGATGCTGTCGCTCGATCGCTACATCGGCACTGCGTTCTTCACGAACGACTCGGGCGGCAACCCGATGATGTACGTCAACCTGATCTGGATCTGGGGTCACCCCGAGGTCTACATTCTGGTCCTGCCGGCGTTCGGCATCTTTTCCGAGGTCACCTCGACCTTCTCGGGCAAGCGCCTCTTCGGCTACAGCTCGATGGTCTATGCAACGCTCGTCATCACGATCCTCGCCTATCTCGTCTGGCTGCACCACTTCTTCACGATGGGGTCGGGCGCGAGCGTAAACTCGTTCTTCGGCATCACCACGATGATCATCTCGATCCCGACCGGGGCCAAGATCTTCAACTGGCTGTTCACGATGTACAAGGGACGGATCCGGTTCGAACTGCCGATGATGTGGACGATCGCCTTCATGGTGACCTTCACGATAGGCGGCATGACCGGCGTGCTGCTCGCGGTGCCGCCAGCCGATTTCGTGCTGCACAACTCGCTGTTCCTGGTCGCGCATTTCCATAACGTGATCATCGGCGGCACGCTGTTCGGCATGTTCGCCGGCATCAACTACTGGTTCCCGAAGGCGTTCGGCTTCAAGCTGGACAAGAAGTGGGGCACGGTATCGTTCTGGTGCTGGGTGGTCGGCTTCTACTTCGCCTTCATGCCGCTCTACGTGCTCGGCCTGATGGGCGTGACCCGCCGGATGCGCTATTTCGACGATCCGAACCTGCAGATCTGGTTCGTCATCGCCGCCTTCGGTGCAGCCCTGATCGCAGCCGGCATCGGTGCCTTCCTGCTCCAGATCTTCGTCAGCATCCGCAACCGCGAGGCGCTGGCCGATCACAGCGGCGATCCCTGGGGTGGCCGCACGCTGGAGTGGGCGACCTCGTCGCCGCCGCCGGAGTACAACTTCGCGTTCACGCCGATCGTCCATGATCTGGACGCCTGGTACGACATGAAGGAGCGCAAGCACGAGCGGCCTGTGACCGGCTTCAAGTCGATCCACATGCCGAGCGGCACCGGCACGGGCGTCGTGCTCGCCGGTCTCAGCGTGGCATTCGGCTTCGCGATGATCTGGTACATCTGGTGGCTCGCCGGGCTCACGCTGGTCGGCATCTTCGCGACGACGATCTTCCACACCTTCAACTACAAGCGCGACTTTCACATCCCCGTCGAGGACGTGATCGCCAGCGAGGACGCGCGCACCCGCCAGCTCGCGACCCAGGGAGCCTGACGCGATGTCCGCAATACCCATGAAGGACGGCCTGAACGAGACCGAGAAGGTCTCGTTCTACGAACTGGACGAGCACGAGCATCCGGAAGGCAGCAGCACGATGCTGGGCTTCTGGATGTACCTGATGAGTGATTGCCTCATCTTCGCGGTGCTGTTCGCGGCCTATGCCGTGCTCGGCAACAGCTATGCCGGCGGACCCAGCCCGAAGGAGATCTTCGAGCTGCCGCTGGTGGCGGTGAACACCGCGATGCTGCTGTTCTCGTCGATCACCTACGGCTTTGCGATGCTGTCGATGGAGGAAGGTCGCCAGCGCGTCATGCAGATGTGGCTGGTCTTCACCGGCCTGTTCGGCCTCGCGTTCCTGTCGATCGAAATGTACGAGTTCGCCAACCTCATCCACGAGGGTGCGGGCCCGACCCGCAGCGCGTTCCTGTCGTCGTTCTTCACGCTGGTCGGCACGCATGGCCTCCACGTCACGATGGGCCTGATCTGGCTCGTCACGCTGATGGTCCAGGTCCAGAAGCACGGCCTGATCGCCGCGAACAAGCGCCGTCTCATGTGCCTCAGCATGTTCTGGCATTTCCTCGACGTCATCTGGATCGGCGTCTTCACCTTCGTCTATCTGATGGGCACCCTACGATGAGCGACCCCCACGCAAACACGCACGACGCGCATGCGGATCACGATCACGCCGCACACGGCACGCGTGGCAGCTACCTCAAGGGGTTCTTCCTCTCGGTCATCCTGACCGCGATCCCGTTCTGGGCGGTGATGACCGGCGCCTTCAAGGATCCGTCGACCGCGGCGCTCGTCGTGATGGTGTTCGCGGTCGCGCAGATCGTCGTCCACATGATCTACTTCCTGCACATGAGCGGCAAGTCGGAAGGCGGCTGGACGATGATGGCGCTGATCTTCACGATCATCCTCGTCGTCATCACGCTCAGCGGATCGATCTGGGTGATGTACCACATGAACACGAACATGATGCCGATGCAGGCCGCGGCAGACATGTGATGAAGACGCGACCGGGCCCTGCCGTCTATGTCGCAGGCCTGGTCGCGCTGCTGCTGTTCGCCGGGTTCATGGCGCTCGGCATCTGGCAGGTCGAGCGCCGCACCTGGAAGCTCAACCTGATCGAACAGGTCGCGGTGCGCGCTCACGCCGCGCCGGTCGCCCCGCCGGGCCCCGCCTCCTGGGGCGCGATCACCGCCACCACCGACGCTTATCGCCGTATCCGGCTCGACGGCACTTTCGATAACAATCGCGAAACGCTGGTCCGCGCAGCCACCGCACTCGGCAGCGGTTATTGGGTCGTGACGCCGTTGCGGACGGATCGCGGGTTCACCGTCCTCGTCAACCGCGGCTACGTCTCGCCCGAGCAACGTGTCGTGCATACCAAGCCCAGCGGCCGCATCACGATCACCGGCTATCTCCGCATCACCGAGCCCGGCGGAGGCTTCCTGCGCCACAACGATCCCACTGCCGGCAAATGGTATTCGCGCGACGTCGCCGCGATCGCCAGCGCGCATGGCCTGTCGAACGTAGCGCCCTATTTCGTCGACGCGGACAAGTCCGGCACCGCCGCCCCGGTCGGCGGCCTGACGATCATCGCCTTCCCCAACAACCACCTGGTCTACATGCTGACCTGGTTCGCGCTCGCCGCGATGACGATCGGCGCGTTCGTCGTGTTCGTCCGCCAGGATGCTCGCAAGCGGCAAGAGGCGGCATGACCTCGGAGGCGGCACGCCAGGGCTGGCAACGCTGGCTGGCGCTCGCGACCGCACGCACCGACGCGACCGGCAACGCCAACATGCGCCAGCTCGTGACGCTGCGCTGGATCGCGGTCGCCGGCCAGTTCGTCACCATATTGTTCGCGCGCTTCGGCCTCGGCTTCGATCTCCCGCTGGTTCCGATGATGGCCGCGCTCGCCGCTGCCGTGGGCCTCAACCTCGCCAGCATGCCGCTTTACGGCTGGCGCAAGGGCGCGAACATCCAGCTCCTGCTCGCGCTGCTGTTCGACGTCGGCCTGCTCACCACGCAGCTCTATCTGGCGGGCGGCGCGACCAATCCGTTCATCTCGCTCTATCTGCTCCACGTCGTGCTCGGCGCGGTGTTGCTCGATCGCTGGTCGAGCTGGGCGATCGTCGCCGTCACCGCCGCCTGTTTCGGCGTGCTCACGCTCTATTACCGCCCGCTGATCCTGCCCCCCGATTACAGCGGCGAGTATTTCCTGCTCTACACGATCGGCTCGCTGCTCTGTTTCATGCTGATCGCGACGTTGCTGATGCTGTTCATGACCCGCATCACCGGAAACTTGCGCGCCCGCGACACCCGCCTCGCCGACCTGCGCCAGCAGGCCGCGGAGGAGGATCACATCGTCCGCATGGGCTTGCTCGCGTCGGGGGCCGCACACGAGCTCGGCACGCCGCTCGCGTCGATCGCGGTCATCTTAGCCGACTGGCGCCGGATGCCGACGCTCGCGCAGGACGCCGACCTACAGGCCGAGATCGTCGAGATGCAGTCCGAGGTCCAGCGCTGCAAGGCGATCGTCACCGGCATCTTGCTCTCGGCCGGCGAAGCGCGCGGCGAGGCCCCCGAGATCATGCCGCTCCACCAGCTCCTCGACGGGATCGTCGACGAATGGCGCGCGGTGCACCCATCGGTCGATTTCGACTATACCACCCGAGTCGGCGACGATCCGCAGGTCGTGTCCGACCCCGCGCTCAAACAGGTCATCGCCAACGTGCTCGACAACGCCGCCGAAGCCTCGCCGCACTGGGTCGCCTTTCGCGGCGAACGCACCGACGGCGACCTCGCGCTGATCGTCCGCGACCGTGGCCCGGGCTTCAGCGACGAACGCCTCGCCAGTTTCGGCAAACCCTATCAGTCGAGCAAGCGCGAACCCGGCCATGGCCTCGGCCTGTTCCTGGCGGTCAACGTCATGCGCAAGCTCGGCGGCGGTGTGTCAGTGGTGAACTGCGAAGGCGGCGGCGCGGAAGTCACGATCACCATGCCTCTCTCCGCGATCGCCCTGTCATGACAAGCACCGTGACGGACGCCGTGACAGAACCGAAACTCCTGGCGATCGTCGAGGACGACGAGACCTTCGCCCGCACGCTCCGCCGCTCGTTCGAACGCCGCGGCTATGAAGTGATGCAGGCCGCCAGCCACGAGGAACTCGTCGAGCAACTCGCCGAGCGCACGCCCCGTTACGCCGTCGTCGACCTCAAGCTGGGCGGCGCGTCCGGCCTGGTCTGCGTCCAGACGCTCCACGCACACGACCCGGAGATCCTCGTTGTCGTCCTCACCGGCTTTGCCAGCATCGCCACCGCGGTCGAGGCGATCAAGCTCGGCGCTTCGCACTACCTCGTCAAACCCTCGAACACCGACGACATCGAAGCCGCGTTCGACCGCACCGAGGGCAGCGTCGACACCGAATTGTCCGAACGCCCGACCTCGATCAAGACGCTCGAATGGGAGCGCATTCATACCACGCTCGCCGAAACCGACTTCAACATCTCCGAGACCGCGCGCCGTCTCGGCATGCACCGCCGCACGCTCGCGCGAAAGCTCGAGAAACGCCCGGTAAAATAGCCGCAACGCTTGGGCAAAGGCGCGCGTTGTCGTTCGATGCCAGCACCAAAACCCTCACGACTCTGGCAGCCAAAGCGATTGCTAGCGACCCCGTCCGCGCTGACCTGGGAGCACGGTGCCGAGATCGCCGCGCGTGCGACCGCGCTGGGCGTGCCCGTCACGACGCTCCCCAGCGACCGCCTCAAGCTCGACTTCCCCGACGATTCCCGCCGCGCCTATGCCGAAGCCAAGGCAACGCTCGCGCTGGTCGTCGCGCCGCCCTCGAAACGCAAGCTCCAGCCGATCGCCCCCAGCGCGGACTGGCGGATCGACCTCGCCGAGGGCTGCCCCGCGCATTGCGGCTATTGCTACCTTGCCGGCTCGCTAAAAGGCCCGCCGATTACGCGCGTCTACGCGAACCTGCCCGAGATCCTCGCCGAACTTCCCGCGCACCTCGGCCAAGGCACCGTCACGTCGCGCTCGACCGCCCGTGCGCATGAGGGCACGACGTTCGAGGCGTCCTGCTACACCGACCCGCTCGGCATCGAGCACGTCACCGGATCGCTCTCCGCGCTGATCGCGCATTTCGGCGCGTGGGAGGCGGACGTACAGTTGCGCTTCACTACCAAGTTCGACGCGGTCGAGCCACTGCTGGGTCTCGACCATCGCGGCCGCACCCGCATGCGCGCCTCGATCAACCCCGCCGCCTATGCGCGCTTCGAGGGCGGCACCAGCCCGGTCGCAGCCCGCCTGCTCGCGCTACGGAAAATGGCGGACGCGGGCTACAAGATCGGTTTGACCGTCGCCCCGATCATCGCAGCCGAAGGCTGGCGCGAGGCGTATGGCGACTTGCTCGCCGAGGCGGGCAGGGTGCTCGCCGACGTCCCCGACGTGACGATCGAACTGATCACCCACCGCTACACCCCCGGATCGAAGGCAGTGCTCGAAACCTGGTACCCGGGCTCGTCGCTCGACCTCAGCATGACCAACCGCACCGAGAAACGCACCAAGTTCGGCTCGGTCAAATACGTCTACGACACCGACACGATGCGCGCGCTCCGCAGCTTCTTCCAGGACGAGATCGCCACCAAGCTCCCCCAGGCACGCATTCTCTACTGGACCTGACCGCCGCGCTAGCCGGCAACGCAGCGTTGCCATTCGCGGCCTTCCGGTCGCCGCCACCGCCGCCTACCTCAAGACCATGACAAACACCCGCCAGCCCACGCTCTTCATTCCGCACGGTGGCGGGCCCTGTTTCTTCATGGACGACCCTGCGGGAAGCTGGACCGGCATGGCCGCGTACCTCCGGTCGATCGCCGCCTCGCTACCCGAAAAGCCCAAGGCGATCCTCGTCGTCTCCGGCCACTGGGAAACGCGCGGCTTCGCCTTCACCGGCGCCGCAACGCCGCCACTGATCTACGATTACGGCGGCTTCCCCGCGCATACCTACGAGTTGCGCTACAACGCGCCCGGTGACCCAGCCTTGGCCAGCCACGCCGCCGACCTGCTCCGCAAAGCCGGCCTGACCGCCAATGTCGACCCGACCCGCGGACTCGATCACGGCGTCTTCATCCCGATGAAGGTAGCATTCCCCGACGCAGACATTCCGGTCGTCGAAATGTCTGTCGACCGCGATCTCGACCCGGCACTCCACACCGCCGCCGGCCGCGCGCTTGCCCCGCTGCGGGACCAAGGCGTGCTGATCGTCGGCTCGGGCATGAGCTTCCACAACATGCGCGGCTACGGCGACCCGCGTTTCACCGCACCGTCCGAAGCCTTCGACCAATGGCTGACCGCCGCGGTCGAGGCCGGACCAACCGCCCGGGCGGAAGCGCTAGCAGGCTGGTCCGAAGCCCCCGCCGGTCGTCTCTCGCACCCCCGCGAAGAGCACCTGCTACCGCTGATGGTCGCTGCCGGCGCTTCCGACCAAGCCGGCACGCAGGTTTACAGCGAGCGCGTGCTGCAAACCGCGATTTCCGGCTACCGCTTCAACTAAAGGAATTCCCATGGCCCTTCCCGTCCTGCTCGCGATCTCAGGCAGCCTGCGCCGCGGCTCGTACAATACCGCGATCCTGATCACGCTAGGCGACGCTATCGCCGACAAGGCCGCGCTGACGGTCTTCGCGCTGAACGACGTGCCCCTCTACGATCAGGACACCGACACCGACACGCCCCCCGCCGCCGTCGCAGCCCTGCGCGCGGCAATCGGCGCGGCCGATGGGATCGTCATCGCCTCCCCCGAATACAACCACGGCATCTCTGGCGTCCTGAAGAACGCGCTCGACTGGGCCTCACGCCCGCATGGCAAAGCGACGCTCACGGGCAAGCCCGTCTTCACGCTCACGTCGTCGCCCGGCGCGGTCGGCGGCGCGCGTGCGCATGCGCAACTGAACGAGACCTTGGCCTCGATTGGCGCCCGCACCGTCCTGCGTCCCCAAGCCGTCGTCGGCGCGGTACACGAGAAGATCGCGGACGGTCGCTTCACCGACCAGCGCACGCTCGACTTCCTCTTGGCCGGCATCGACGACCTGCTCGCCGACATCGCCCGTCCCACCGCTGCCGACCGCGAGGCCTCCTGACATGCGCCACGTCCTCAACCAGTATCCCGCCCAGCGCGACGACATCGCCGACCTGGTGACACGACGCCCGCTACCGGGTCCCGGCCTGCCGCAGGTCGATCCGTTCCTGTTCCTCAACCATCACGGTCCGCAGACCTATCGCCCCGGCAACACCGGCCTCCCGTTCGGCCCGCATCCGCACCGCGGCTTCGAGACGGTCAGCTTCATCCTCAAGGGCGAGATGGCGCATCTCGACAGCGGCGGCCACGAGAGTGTCATCCGCGCGGGCGGCGTCCAGTGGATGACCGCAGGCTCGGGCCTGATCCACGCGGAAATTTCGCCCGCCTCATTCAAGCGCGACGGCGGCCCGTTGGAGATCCTGCAACTCTGGGTCAACCTCCCCGGCCGGCTCAAGATGACCAAGCCCGCCTATACCGGCCTGCAGCGCCAGGACATTCCCGCGATCCCGGTCGAGGGTGGCACCGTGAACCTGATCTCCGGCACGTTTGCCGGACGACAGGGCCCGTTCGAATCGCTGACAGCCGTCGCGATGATGACCGTCGAACTCGAAGCCGGCGCCCAGGTCGACCTGCCGGCCCCAACCGGCCGAGCGGTCTTCTTCTACGTCGTTGCCGGCGCTCCTACCGCCAACGGGACGCCGATCAAGCCGCATCACTTGGCCACGTTCGGCAACGAGGGCGACACCATCACCGTCACGACCGAAGCCCCCGCCACGATGCTCTACGGCCACGCCGACCCGATCGGCGAACCCGTCGTCTCACACGGCCCCTTCGTCATGAACACCCGCGAAGAGATCGTCCGCGCGATCGAGGACTATAACGCCGGCCTGTTCGGCAAGCCGCCCGTCATCCACTAGGGCGCTTTACGCACCGGGGGCAGCGCGGCACAGATGTCGGCGCCCCCGGCAGGCACCGTGAAGAACGGCCCCGCCCGGTTCTCCCGCGAGGCGATCCACGCCACGAACCGCGGATTGTCCGCCGCGCGATACTCGAACCGCGGTCGCTCGCCGGCAGGCAGTTCGCGAGCAAGGCGAGCGGACACGATCGGGCTACGCTCCCCCTCGGTCTTGTAGAACCCCAGATCCCCCGTCCCGCGCGGTAGCGACGACAGCCACTCAACCCCGTCGATCACGCGGCCCACCACCGCAATGTTCCGATCCAGCGCACGCGGCGAATGCCCGATCACGGTATACAGCTCGGCGCCGCTCCCCGTGCTCGGCGCCAGATCGCGCGCGACGCCGACCATCCCGTAGCAATGCGGCACCCACTCGGTCGCGCCATTGCCCGCCAGCGGCCACCCGTCGCGACTATACCCCGCCCACTCGGCATAAGGATCGCGCTGCGACAGCCGCGCCACGGTGGTCGGTCCGGCATGCGAGTATTCCGCCGGTGGATTCGCGACCACACCTTCAACAAGCGCCTTCTTCTCCGTCGCATCACCCCATTGCGCGACGTAATTGTCCTGAACGCGGTACACGCTCGTCCCCGCATCCCACCAATGCGCACGCGCCAACTTGCGTATGTTCGCGACGTGCACCGGCGCATATCGAGGCGCGAGCCGCACTGTGAACCGGTGCCCATTGGCCAGGGTGAACACCACCAGCTCGTCGTCCGGCACCGCGACCCAGTCCGCCGCAACCGGATCGGACGGGAGCGTCGCGGCGACCGGAACGGCTTGTGCGAGCATGGCGGCGAGAAGGATATTCAACATCCCCGTAGACTGCCCGAGGCCGTCCCCGCACGCAATCGCTTGCGCGCGCGCGAAACCCGCACTAGCAGACCCGCTTCCAGAGCAATGCGGAGCGGTGGCCGAGTGGTCGAAGGCGCTCGCCTGGAAAGTGAGTATACGTCAAAAGCGTATCGTGGGTTCGAATCCCACCCGCTCCGCCACCTATCCGATCAATCGATGCTAGTTCCGGCCGGACGATCCGGTTCGCGGGGACGATCCGGGCCGCTGGCAGTGACGTTCGCGCTGTGTGTCGCTCTATAACTGTGTCAGTCCGATTTCTCGATGATCCAGCCTGCGGGGGTGCTGCGCATCGGTGTCCTGCAATAGCGACAGATACTGGTGTCTTCGCCCCTGCCTTTGAAGACCGTATGTCTGCGAGACCGGCGATGTATGCCGATGAGGCATTTTGCACGTCCGATAAGTCTTTGTAACATCGCGGTCTCCTAGACCGGAACGTAACGGCGGACTTGGGGTTCGCGAGTGAATTCGGGGTCATGCAAGTCCCGAAATCGAACAGGTGCAGCCTTATGGTCTGCGCGTTTTTCGCGCTCGTCGTTGCCAAGACAGGGCGGCGACCGAACTGACCAAAATCATCTGGAGGCTTCTGCCAACATCGGCGGCAACATGCTTCATGGCTTGCTTACCAATCCACGCTAATGACGACCGTCATGGATCACGACGTTCAGCTTGCCGGTCCGGCCAAGACCGATCCGCGTCCGCGATCCGCGGTCAGTCATGGAGCGGGCGTGTCGGGACTGGTCGGCGTACTCGCCTGGATCGCGTTCGCGCGGCATTTCGGCATGGACGGGCCCTATTCGGCGCTGGTCAACGTCGCGGCGTGCGGGCTGCCGATGGTGGTCTGGTCGCTGCTGGTCGACAAGGTCCACCGGAGCCCGAGCACCGGGATAGAGTGGTCCGCGGGCAGGCCATGGCGAGAGACGCTCGATACCAGCCTGACCAAGCTGGCCGGTCTGTGGGCAACCTGGGCGGGGATCGCGGTGATCTATGGCGCCGGGCGGTTTTATTGGCAGGGCAATTTCGCGTTTGCGATGTGGTGCTTCACCAATGCCGCACCGATCCTGTTCGTCGCGTCGATCCCGTACGTGCTGTGGATCGACCGCTATCTCGTCGAGCCGCGCGACGGCGCCTGGCATCTCGGCGCGTGGTTCACCGGGCAGGCCGGCGTCGACCGCGAGGCGATCTACGGCCATCTGCGCGCATGGGGGGTGAAGACGTTCTTCCTCGCCTTCATGCTGGCGATCGTGCCGCCGGGGTTTGGCGAGTTCGTTCGGGGGGATGCGGCGGCGGTGCTGCGCGATCCGGTAGCATTGTCGAGCTGGCTGGTGACGTTGATGTTCCTGATCGACGTGGCGTTCGCGACGGTCGGGTATCTGCTGACGTTCCGGCCGCTCGATTCGCACATTCGCAGCGCAAATCCGTTCGCTGCGGCGTGGATGCCTGCGCTGATGTGCTATCCGCCGTTCATCCTGATGACGACGGGCGGGCCGCTCGATTATCATCCGGGCACGTCGGACTGGGCATACTGGTTTCAGGGGCATCCGATCCTGCTGGCGCTGATCGGCGCGGTCCTGGTCGGGCTGACCGCAATCTATGCCTGGGCGACGATGGCGTTCGGGTTCCGCTTCTCGAACCTGACCAATCGGGGGATTCTGACGCATGGGCCGTACGCGGTGTCGCGGCATCCGGCATATCTGTCGAAGAACCTGTTCTGGTGGATCTCGACGATCCCGGTGCTGACGCTCGGCAGCATGGTCGACGCGGCGCGCGCGACGCTGCTGATGGCGGCGGTCAGCGGCGTGTATTACTGGCGCGCGAAGACCGAGGAGCGGCATCTGAAGCTCGACCCGGACTATCGCGTGTATTTCGAGTGGATGTCGCGCAACGGCCTGGTGCCGCGGCTGTTCGCAAGGTTGCGCGGCTAATCCCCCTCCCGCTTGCGGGAGGGGTTAGGGGAGGGGCTTTCTTACACTTTGCGCCGACGCTTGCGGCCACGCCCTTCCCCGACCCCTCCCGCGAGCGGGAGGGGAGCAGTCAGAAGCTGGCTTCGTCGTAGACCTTGGAGACGTCGCCGTTCCATGCGCCGTTATAGCGCTCCAGCAGCACCTCCGCGGGCACCTTGCCGCTGCGGACGATCTCGCGCAGCGGATCGAGGAAGCCGGTCTCGTTGTCGCCCGCCCGGTTGAACCGCGCCCGCGCCGACAACCCGGCACCGGCGATGTCGAGCACCTGTCCCGCAATGTCGCGCAGCTTCCCGCCACCCGCGATCGGCGCGTTCAGCGCGAGCTTCGGCACCGCATCGCGCAACGCCTGGCGCTCGTCGATCGTCCAGTCCTTGACCAGGTCCCACGCCGCATCGAGCGCACCCTGATCGTACAGCAACCCGACCCACAGCGCCGGCAGCGCGCAGATCCGGTTCCACGGCCCGCCATCGGCCCCGCGCATCTCCAGGAAGGTCTTCAACCGCACCTCGGGGAACGCGGTCGACAGATGATCGGTCCAGTCGTCGAGCGTCGGCTTCTCGCCCGGCAGCACCGACAATTCGCCCTTCAGGAAATCGCGGAACGACAGCCCGGCGGCGTCGATATACTTGCCCTCGCGGTAGACGAAGTACATCGGCACATCGAGCGCATACTCGGCGTAGCGCTCGTAGCCGAAGCCATCCTCGAACACGAACGGCAGCATGCCGGTGCGATGCGGATCGGTGTCGGACCAGATATGGCTGCGATACGACAGCATCCCGTTGGGTTTGCCCTCGGTGAACGGCGAGTTCGCGAACAGCGCGGTCGCCAGCGGCTGGAGCGCGAGCCCGACGCGGAATTTCTTCACCATGTCCGCCTCGGATGCGTAGTCCAGGTTCACCTGGATCGTGCAGGTCCGCAGCATCATGTCGAGCCCCATGCTGCCGACGCGCGGCATGTGCCGCAGCATGATCGCATAACGCCCCTTGGGCATCGTCGGCAGTTCGGCACGCGTCTTGTCCGGCCACATGCCGAGCCCCAGGAAGCCGATGCCGAGCTTCTCGCCCGCGGCCTTCACCTGTTCCAGATGGCGCCCGGTCTCGGCGCAGGTTTCGTGCAACGAGTCGAGCGGCGCGCCCGACAGTTCGAACTGGCCCGCGGGCTCCAGGCTGATGCTGCCGTCGGGCCCCGACATGGCGATGGCGTTTCCGCCCTCCATGACCGGCTTCCAGCCATATTGCTCCAGCTCGCCGAGCAACGCGCGGATGCCGCTCGGCTCGTCATAGGACGGCGCGTGGTGATCGCCGTTCGCATAGACGAACTTCTCGTGCTCGGTGCCGATCCGCCACGCATCCTTCGGCTTTTCGCCGCCCGCGAAGCTGGCGATCAACTGGTCGCGCGACTCGATCGTCGGGCTGGTCTTTTTCGGAGCGGGAATCGTCGTCATCGCCGCGCCTTACGCGTCGATGAACGAGGGTGCTAGAGGGGATTCGGACCAATCGGTAGGGATGTCTTCGTGGAGGCCGGGACGCCTACCAGTCGCCCGCCGCCGCCATCCATAATGCGACGGCAGCTCCCGCCGCAGTTTCCGCCCGCAGGATGCGCGGCCCCAAACCGATTCCAACCGCTTGCGGATGCGCGCGGATCGCCTCGCGCTCGTCGCCATCGAAGCCACCCTCGGGCCCGATCAGGATCGCCGCCGGGCCGGGACGTGCGCGCATCGCCTCCAGCGCCGGTACGCCGCCGGTCTCGTCGGCGAAGAACAGCGCGCGGTTCTCGGGCCAATCGCGAAGCAATGCGGCAAGCTTCACCGGTTCGGCCACCTCGGGCAGCGCGGTGCGCCCGCATTGCTCGGCCGCCTCGATCATCTGCGTGCGCAGGCGCTCGGTATTGGGCTTGTCGACGATCGTCCGCCGCGTGACTACCGGCTGCAGCCTAGCGACACCAAGCTCGCACGCCTTCTCCGCCATCCAGTCGACCCGGCCCTTCTTCAGCGGTGCGGCGCACAGCCACAGATCGGGCACGTCCTCGCGCGGCCGCAGCATTTCGGTCACGTCGAGCACCAGGTCGCGCTTGCCGACGCTCGCCGCGACCCCGAGCCATTCGCCGGTCCGATCGTCGAACAGCTTCACCGGATCACCGATCTTCATCCGCATCACCCCGACGAGATAATGCGCCGCCGGCCCATCGACGTGGAGCGGGCCGGGTGCGAGCGGCGTATCGACGAAGAGGCGCGGCGTGGATTGCGGCGGCCAGGCGGGAGTTGCAGGCATAACTCGCCTCTAGCAAATCCTCCCCGGCACGGGGAGGGGGACCAGCGAAGCTGGTGGAGGGGGGCTTCCGCAAGCGTCACGCTAGCGTTCAGCGTCTTCCACAAGGGTTGCGGCGCGTGCTTCGCCCTAAACCAGCGTATCGCTCGCGGCGATCCCCCTCCACCCTTCGCCGATGGCGAACGGTCCCCCTCCCCGTGACGGGGAGGATTTGAGGACGTGCCTTCGCGAGAAGGGGAGCTCAGCGTCTCCGCCGCGCCCACATTTTTCGCGCGATCACCCAAGTCACAACCAGGACCACAACGCCAAGGATCAGCACCCCCGTGACCGCGCCCGCGACCCGGAAGATCCCCCAGAACAACGCCTCGACGAAGCGGCCGACCGCGACCGAAAGGCCAATCATGCTGGAGGGTCCGAACGCGTCACGCCTCACCGGTACCCGGCAAAGGCTTGCGCGCCAAACCCCGTCTTCCTACGCCCCCATCATGCAGACCAAGCCGAGCCACGCTGAAATCGTCCCCGACAGCGAGCACAGGGGTTTAGTCGGCCGCCTCCCGCCAACCCTCCGCGGCCTCGCGCTGCTCGCCCGCTTCGACCGCCCGATCGGCTGGTGGCTGCTGTTCTGGCCCGGCGCATGGGGCGTCGCACTGGCCGGTGGTGCAGTCCAGCGTTGGGACCTGATCCTCTGGCTCCTCCTCGGCAGCATCGCGATGCGCGGCGCAGGCTGCGTGTTCAACGACATCGTCGACCGCGACCTCGACGCGCAGGTCGCGCGCACCCGCGCCCGCCCGATCCCGAGCGGCCTCGTCTCGATCAAGCTCGCCTGGGTCTGGCTCGTCGCGCTCTGCCTGATCGGCTTTGCGGTCCTCCTCCAACTCACCTTCTTCGCCGCGATCGTCGCACTCGCCAGCCTCGCCCCCGTCGCCGCCTACCCCTTCATGAAGCGCATCACCTGGTGGCCGCAGGCGTGGCTCGGTATCGTCTTCTCCTGGGCGTTGCTGGTCGGCTGGAGCGATATCGCCGGGTCGCTCGATACGCCGATGTGGCTGCTCTATGCCGGGTCGATCGCGTGGGTGATCGGCTACGACACGATCTATGCGCTGCAGGACCGCGAGGACGACGCGATGATCGGCATCCGCTCGTCCGCGCTCCGCATGGGCAGCCACGTAAAGGCCGGAGTCGGCATCTTCTACGTCGCCGCCGTCGCCTTATGGGCCGCAGCGTTCTGGCAAGTCCGCCCCGACCCGCTCGCGATCGCCGCGCTCGTCCCCGTCGCGCTCCACCTCGCCTGGCAGGTCGTCACGCTCAAACCCGACACGCACGAGGGCGCGGGCACCGCCGCGCTTGCCCGCTTCCGCGCGAACCGTTTCGCCGGACTTCTCATGTTCCTCGCCTGCGTGGTTGTCGGCACGAGCCTGCATCCTTAAGTCGCTGATATGCTGACCCCAGACCAAGCCCGCGACCGCGCCCACGACATCGTCCAGCGCGCGAAGGCGGCGGGTGCCGACGCCGCCGACGCGGTCTTCGCCGCCGATGCCGCGCTCGACGTGTCGATCCGCCTCGGCAAGCTCGAGGATATCGGCCGCTCCGAGAGCGAGGATCTTGGCCTGCGCGTGTTCGTCGGCCAGCGTTCCGCCAGCGTCTCCACCTCCGACCTGTCGACCGCCGCGATGGATGCGCTGGTCGAACGCGCGGTCGCGATGGCGCGCGAAGCCCCCGAGGACCCGTGGGCAGGTCTGGCCCCAGCTGATCGCCTCCTCCACGGCATCACCCCGATGCTCGGCCTCGACGATGGCGGCGAAGCCAGCCCCGAGCAACTCCGCGACGCCGCACTTGAGGCCGAAGACGCCGCCCGCGCCGTCCCCGGCGTCTCGAACAGCGAAGGCGGCGGCGCCAGCGCCTCGCGCAGCGTCTGGGCCTTGGCCACCAGCCACGGGTTCGCCGGCGCCTATGCCGCGACCGGCTACGGCGTATCGGCCAGCGTGCTCGCAGGCGAAGGCGGCGGCATGCAGCGCGACTATGCGCACAGCAGCGCCCGTCTCCGCGCGCATCTCGAAGCCCCCGAAGCGATCGGCCGCCGCGCCGGCGAACAGGCGGTCGCGCGCCTCAACCCCGGCCGTCTCGTCAGCGGCCCCACCACGATCGTCTACGACCGCCGCGTCGGCGGATCGCTCGTCGGCCACATGCTCGGCGCGATCTCCGGCCAGGCGATCACGCGCAAGACCAGCTTCCTGCTCGATTCGCTCGGCAGCCAGGTGTTCGCGCACGGCATCACCATCCGTGACGATCCGCACCGCCCGCACGGCCTGCGCTCGCGTCCGTTCGACGGCGAAGGCTTGCCCGTCTCGCCGAGCGACATCATCGAGGACGGGATGCTCGAACGCTGGCTGCTCGACTCCGCCTCGGCGCGGCAGCTCGGTCTCGAACCGACCGGCCACGCCGCGCGCGGTGTCGGCGGCGGGCCTGGCGTGTCGACGAGCAACGTCTTCATGGAGCCCGGCCATGTGCCGATCGAAACGCTGATCGCCGACATCGAGTCGGGCGTCTACGTCACCGAACTCATGGGCGGCGGCGCGAACGGCGTGACCGGCGATTACAGCCGCGGCGCAGCGGGCTTCCGCATCGAGAACGGCCAGATCACCACGCCCGTCGCCGAGTTCACGATCGCCGGCAACGTCAAGGACATGTTCCTCGCGATGACGCCCGCCAACGACCTCGAATTCCGCTACGGCGTCAACGTGCCGACGTTGCGCGTGGAGGGCATGACGGTGGCGAGTGGCTGAGCGGCGGCCCAGTTCTGGGCGATCCCCGGAGCGGTCGCCGGCATGGCTGCGCGCGATGGCGGATGCGGTCGCTAAGATCGCCGCGGCGGCTGGCGCGATGGCGCTCGACCGTTTCGACACCGACTTCCAGCGCTGGGAAAAGACCCCCGGCAGCCCGGTCTGCGAACTCGACATCGCGATCGACCGGATGCTCAAGTCCCGCCTGTCGACTCTTCTCCCCGAGGCCGGCTGGCTGTCCGAGGAAACCGCCGACAACGCCGACCGCCTCGCCCACGACCTGCTCTGGGTGGTCGACCCGATCGACGGAACGCGCGACTATATCCGCGCCCGTCCCGGCTGGTGCGTCTCGGTCGCGCTGGTCGACCGTGGCCGCCCAGTGATCGGCATCCTCGAAGCGCCGTCCCGCGACGAACGCTGGCACGCGGTCATGGGGCAGGGTGCGACGCGCAACGGCGTGCCGCTCAAGGCCGGCGACCGCACCGACTTTGCCGGCAGCCGCACGCCCGTCGATGCCCTCCCCAAAGCCGACCGAGACCTCGTCATGGTCCACAAACCCAATTCGATCGCCCTACGCATAGCCATGGTAGCCGCCGACGAAGCTGACCTCGTCGCGACGCTCCGCTGGGGCAACGAATGGGACATCGCCGCCGCTATCCTCGTCGCGAGCGAAGCGGGTGCGGTGGTTAGCGACGCACTGGGTGCACCGCTGGTATTCAACAAGCCGCGGCCCCAGGCGTTCGGTGTGTTGACGTCTGCGCCCGGAATACACGGCTACGCAGTCGAGCGCCTCGCTGATCGCGCCCAAAACCTGCTGAAATGAATATTTGGAATTAGATGAAATGCTGAACGGCCGCTTTGGGGCGGTGATCGGCGTACAGGATCGTTCGTTCAGCTGGGTAGGTGGCCCAATAACGCCCAAACTATAGTCTGATGCACTATGTCCATATTCGCGGTGGCCGGTAATTGTACATTGCCGCAAGTCCCGTCAGAGGGATGATGCCCAAATATCGCTCGTCTCGGTACGACACTTATCGGTGTCAACCGTAGTGGCATGGCTTTGCCACTACGAGACCAGTAATTCGGCTAGCGCCTCGGGTTCCTCTACATGGATGAAATGACCGGCATTTGGAACGGTCACCATCTTTGCCTTCGCTGCCAGAAGCGCTGCAATCTCGTTCGGGCTGGTCGTGTGATCGCCGCTGCCCCGAACGTAAAGCATCGGGCACTCGATCTCCTTGATCCGCGGAATCATCGGTGCGTAGAAATCCGGTGAGCGCAAAAGCGCCAGGCCGGGAACCTGTCCCTGTTCCCAGCGAGCGTCGGTCAAGCCGGATGCCTTGGCCAAGCGTGAAAACATGTCGCGGTTTTTTTGATTGAGCGATGAAAAGATCCTGCCTGCGAGGGCCTAGCGCCGCCATCACTGATCCAAGCTTATCAAAGAAGCTTGCATCGACGACGGTCGTCGGATTCGCCAATCGATCGGCCGTAACAGCGGCTTCCGGCGCAATACCATTCAATGCCTGCGCTGCGGCGGCGGCTAACCAGTGTGATGTCGCGGTCGCGTCGTAGGCCGGATTTTCAAGCGAAAGTCGCGTTACACGAGCGGGATGCGCAAGAGCATAGCGGACGGCAAGAAGGCCGCCGAAGCTGTGGCCGAGCACTTGCCAACGTTCTACTCCCAATTGCTTCCGAACATCTTCAAAATCGGCCACGATGTCCTCGGGACTGACTTTCAAGTCTTTCGCCAGCGCGTCGGAACGTAGCACGCCGCGTTGATCGATACTGATCAGGCGAATGCGATCCGCCAGCACGGGCTTCATGTATGTTTCAAAGTCGAGCGCGCCGACGCCGGGGCCGCCGTGCATGTAGACGAGCGCGGGAGCATTTCTTGGCCCGCTGTCATCGACCCACAACCTGGTGCCTCTGACCGACATCAAGCGGCCAGTACTGGTTCGCCCCGCGGCTTTCGACGCGACAGCCGACATTGCACCTGAGGCCATCAAACCGCCAATCATCAGACGCCTGTCAATCATATGATCTCCTGCAAAGTCAGTATTCTCGGTACCGGCTTGAGCGGGAACGACGTTCCCGTCACCACGCATTGACCAAAAGGCCGTGTGAGCATGTTCTAACTCGAGCTTTCGCGCGGAATCATCGACCCGGTTTGTAACGCACGTTTGCCCTTCGTCCGGCTGGTCAGGTGAAAGTGCAGGCACCGGTCGCAGCGATAGGCCCGGAGTGGCACACGGCCGGTTTGCGCGACCAAGAGCGCGTCGGCTTCGGCGACGAAGCGCGCCTTCCTGCGGCAGACGCTGAGCCGGGTGCGCTTCACCGCCTCAATCCTTGTATTTCATCTCCAGGAATCGACCGCGGGTGGAGAGGTTGTCGAGGTCGCTCTGTGCGAGGCGGGCGGTCATCTCGCCGATCTCTTGCTCGATTAGTTTCAGGCCGTCGACCAGTTCGGCATCGGGCGAGCGTCCATTGCGCGGCGTGGTGCGCAGCGATGCCGGCACCTTCTCGTAATCCTTGACGAAGGCGGGGAGCTGTTCGCCGATCAGCTTCCGCACGTCGACCGCTTCCTGCGTGTTCGCGTCGAGCGTCGCGAGTTGCGGGGTCAGCGTTTCGAGGCGCAGGCCGATCTTGTCGACCAAGTTCATCGCGGGTGCGGGGAGGGCGGGGCGTTGCGCTTCCAGCCAGCGTTCGGTCTGCGCGGGGAGGGCACGGATGTCGACCGCCGCGAGGCGCTCGGGCGTGGGCGCGCGTTCCGCAGGCCAGACCGCGAACAACACCGTGGCGGCGACCAGCAGCGCCATCACCAACATCGCGCCGCCGATCCCGAGCGGCACGATCCAGCCGATCACCATCGCCGCGATCAGGATCGACACGTCGGCGACCGCGATCCGGGTCAGCCGCTTGCCGATCGCCTGCGTCTGCCGCGCCCGTCCCCGCGATGGCGAGCGTGCGATGACGGTGCCCGTCCGGTCGTCGGAAATGCGCGACCAGGAGGCGCGGGCGCTGGCGATGGCGTCGTCGACTTCGCTCACGAGGGTTACATCGCCTCCAGCTTGAACGGGCTGGCGGACGGTCCGCCCAGCTGGCCCCCACCTTGACCCTGCGTCGCGCCTTCAGCCCGCGCGATATAGCCACGGGATTTATCGACCTCGTTCGACAGCGCGCCGACCGTCGTCTTCATCGAGTCGAGCGCCTTGAGCTTGAACACGTCGATCGCGTCCATCGTGTCGTAGATATTCTGGAACGCGCGTTGCAGCGTCTCCAGCGGGATCGTCGCCGACGCGGCCTGTTCATGGATCTGCGCGGTCTGCGATTTGAGCAGCTTGCCGGTCGAATCGATGATGTTCGCGGTCGTCGTGTTGAGCGCGGTGATCTGCTCCAGCACCAGCTTCTGGTTGGTCAGCGCCTGCGCCACCGTCACTGCGGTCCGCAGCGCCGAGACGGTCGTGGTCGAGGCGCGATCGACGCCCTTCACCAGCTCGACATTGTTCTTCTTGACCAGATCGAGCGCGAGATAGCCCTGCACGGTCACCGCCATCTGGGTTAGCAGGTCCTGCGTACGCTGGCGCGTGTAGAACAACGCCGTCTCGCGGATCGCCTTTGCCTTGGCGGGATCGGTGTGGTCGAGATCGTTCGCGACGTCCTCCAGCTTGGCGTCCATCGTCTTCGACAGATGGATCATCTGCTCGAGCCGGCCCATCGCCGCCCACAAATTGGCGCGCTCGGTATCGATCGCGGCATTGTCCATCAGCAGCTCGTCCTTGCCTGAGCCGAGGCTCTTCAGGATCTGCGCGATGTGCGTCTGCGACGACTTATAGCCGTCGAAATAATTGCGCATCTTGCCACCGAACGGGATGATCCCGAACAGCTTCTGCGGCGCGGTGAGATTGCCCTTCTTGCCCGGATCGAGGTCCTCGACGACGCGGCGCAGTTCGGCGAGGTCCTTGCCGACGCCGGTCTCCTGATCCATCGCCTTGACCGGGCGATCGAGGAAGCGGTTCGACTGGCCGGCGGCGTCGCGGATTTCCTTCGCGCCCATCGCGGTGATCGCGTCGACCCGCTTGCCGAATTCGGGCGAATTAACGTCCTGCGCGACGAGATCGGTGACGAAGCCCAACACGCGCTCCTCGAGCTGCGACTTCACTCCGGCATCGACGGGCACGAGGCCGGACGCCTTTGCGGCCGCGACCGTGGGCACCGGATCGGGCGGGGTCAGCACCAGGCCCGGCTCTTCCGTCAGCGTGTTCGGGGTCGTCGCCATGCTTGTCTCTCCGTTCGGTGGGGCATCGTGGCTGCAACCCGCCCCGCGTTCAAGTGGCGTATATAGATAATACACTCAGGCTTGCCAACCGCTCTCCTTGAAACCTGGCGCGCGCGTGGACAGCTTGTCGGCGACATCACAGGAGTTCCAGCATGCGCGCCATCGGCTATACCAAGTCGCTCCCGATCGACGATCCGCAGTCGCTCGTCGACCTCGACCTCCCCAAGCCCGAAGCGGCGGGGCGCGACCTGCTGGTCGAGGTGAAGGCGGTGTCGGTCAACCCGGTCGACACCAAGATCCGCCAGCGTCGCGAAGATTCGGACGGCACGCCGCAGGTGCTCGGCTGGGACGCATCGGGCGTCGTCGTCGCGGTCGGTCCGGACGTGACCGGGTTCAAGGTCGGCGACGACGTGTTCTACGCAGGCGCGATCGACCGGCCGGGTACCAACTCGGAGTATCACCTCGTCGACGAACGCATCGTCGGCCACAAGCCGGCGTCGCTCGACTGGGCGCAGGCGGCAGCGCTGCCGCTGACCTCGGTCACCGCGTGGGAGACGCTGTTCGACCGGCTCGACGTGCGCAAACCCGTCCCCGGCGCAGCGAACGCGATCCTGATCATCGGCGGGGCAGGCGGGGTCGGCTCGATCACGATCCAGCTCGCGCGGCAGCTCACCGACCTGACCGTGATCGCCACCGCGTCGCGCGACGAGACGCGTGGCTGGGTCGAGGAGCTCGGCGCGCATCACGTGATCGACCACCGCAAGCCGCTCGCCGCGCAGGTCGAGGCGCTGGGGCTCGGCGCGCCGGGGTTCGTGTTCTCGACCACGCATACCGACGAGCACATCGCCGAGATCGGCGAGCTGCTGGCGCCGCAGGGCCGGCTAGCGCTGATCGACGATCCGAAGGCGCTCGACATCGTGCCGCTCAAGCAGAAGTCGATCTCGGTGCACTGGGAACTGATGTACACGCGCTCGCTGTTCCAGACCGCGGACATGGGCGAGCAGGGCAGGCTGCTCGACGAGGTCGCGCGGCTGGTGGATGCGGGGACGATCCGGACGACGCTGGCGGAGAATTTCGGGAGGATCGATGCGGCGAACCTGCGCAAGGCGCATGAGCGGATCGAGAGTCACACGGCCAAGGGGAAGATCGTGCTGGAGGGGTTCTGACGCACCCGCCATGCCGGGATTATGCCGTTAACCTAGGCCACCACCCCGGCGAAGGCCGGGGCCCAATTGGGGGACGTTGCTGACGGATGGCGGTGCTCCATTATTGGCACCTTTCCAATTGGGCCCCGGCCTTCGCCGGGGTGGAGGGATTGGAGGGCAGGGCGCTTCTTCTTGTTCCCTCGCGAACGCGGGGGCCCAGGAGCCAGGGACGTCACCGCTCGTGACCCTGGGCCCCCGCGTTCGCGGGGGAACGGCTTGGGTGACGCGCTGGGCACATCACTAGCCGAATGAGACTGACGCCCCCGCAAACACGCGATACTCTGCACCATGCTCCGCCCGCTGATCCTCGCGCTCGCTCTCCTCCCCGCGGCCGCCACGAATCGTCCTCCACCAGCCGACCCGCTCACCGCAACTATCCACACCGAAGACGCCGACCGCTTCGCCGCGTTGTTCGCCAGGACCAAGGGCAAGCCCACCGCCGCGCAACTCAAGCGCGACTATCTCGACAAGGGCAGTTTCGGGATCGGCGTCTTCACCCCCGGCCGGATCGTCGACGCGGACAATCTCGCGCGCGCCATCGCCGCCAACCCCACCCGCTACGCACAGGTGATCAAGACCTGCCTCCCCGCCGCCAAGGCCGCGACCACCGATCTGCGCTCGATCTATCTCGGCCTGCATGGCGCGCTCCCCGACGTGAAGCTCCCGCAGGTCTATATAGTCTTCGGCGCGAACACCTCCGGCGGCACCGCCAAGCCCGGCGCGCAGGTGCTCGGGCTCGAAGTCCTCTGCCGCATGTCACCCACGCCCGAGAAACTCCGCCAGACATTCCGCCATTTCTTCGCGCACGAGACGGTGCATTCCTTCCAGCAGGACGCCGGCATGACGCTCGCCCGCGACCCCCTGCTCACCGCGATCCTCGTCGAGGGCGCCGCAGACTTCATCGCGCAGATCGTCACCGGCGAGGAGCCCGACGCCGCCCGCGCCGCCTGGGCCACCCCGCGCGAAGGGGAACTCTGGCGCCAGATGCAGGCCGACATCGCGCTCACCCGCAAGCTCACCGACAAGGACGACCCCGAGGAAGGCTCGCCCGAAGCCAAGGCCTATGCCCGCTGGATCGGCAACTACTCCACGCCGCCCGCCGGCTGGCCGCCCGAACTCGGCTATTGGATGGGGCTGCGGATCTGGCAGCGTTACTATGCCGCCGCACCCGACAAACACGCCGCGCTGAGGGCAATGCTGGCGGTCCGCGATCCCCGTGCTATTCTCGCCGCCGGAACATACAAGCGCCGCGGAGGTTCCCTCTAAAGGCGACGAAATCCCGCTGCATCTTCCCGCGGCGCAACAATTACGCTATGGCGCGCGCCAACCCCGTTCCTCGATCAAGAGAATACATTCATGAGCCTCCGCAACGTGGCGATCATTGCGCACGTCGATCACGGCAAGACGACGCTGGTCGACCAGCTCTTCCGCCAGTCCGGCACCTTCCGCGACAACCAGCGCGTCGAAGAGCGCGCAATGGATTCGAACGACCTCGAAAAAGAGCGTGGCATCACCATTCTCGCCAAGCCGACCTCGGTCGACTGGACCCCTCCCGGCGAGTCAGAGAGCATCCGCATCAACATCGTCGACACACCCGGCCACGCCGATTTCGGCGGCGAAGTCGAGCGCATCCTGTCGATGGTCGACGGCGTCGTCCTGCTGGTCGATTCGTCGGAAGGCGCGATGCCGCAGACCAAGTTCGTCACCGGCAAGGCGCTGGCACTCGGCCTGAAGCCGATCGTCGTCGTCAACAAGGTCGATCGCAACGACGCGCGCATCCAGGAAGTGCTCGACGAAGTGTTCGACCTGTTCGTGTCGCTCGACGCGAACGACGACCAGCTCGACTTCCCCGTGCTCTACGCATCGGGTCGCAACGGCTATGCCTCGACCGACATGGACGCGCGCGAAGGCACGCTGATCCCGATGTTCGAGACGATCGTGAAGCACGTGCCACCTCCGGCAGTGGAAGTCGCCGGCGTGCCGTTCACCTTCCTCGTCACGCTGCTCGATCGCGATCCGTTCCTCGGCCGCGTCCTCACCGGTCGCGTCAATTCGGGTACCGTGAAGACCAACCAGGCGATCCACGCGCTCGATAACGACGGCAAGATCATCGAGACCGGTCGTGCGTCCAAGATCATGTCGTTCCGTGGTCTCGAGCGTGTTCCCGTCGACGAAGCCAAGGCCGGCGACATCATCTCGCTGGCAGGTCTCTCGGTCGCTACGGTTGCCGACACGATCGCCGACATCACGGTGACTGAGCCGCTGCACGCGCAGCCGATCGATCCCCCCACGCTGTCGATGCGTTTTGCCGTGAACGATTCGCCGATGGCGGGCCGTGAGGGCAGCAAGGTGACGTCGCGCATGATCCGCGAGCGCCTGTTCCGCGAAGCCGAGTCGAACGTTGCCGTGAAGGTGACCGAGGCGGCCGACAAGGACAGCTTCGAAGTCGCCGGTCGCGGCGAGCTTCAGCTGGGCGTGCTGATCGAGACGATGCGCCGCGAAGGCTTCGAGCTGGGCATCTCGCGTCCCCGCGTGCTGTTCGGCGAAGACGAGAACGGCAAGAAGACCGAGCCGTACGAGACCGTCATCATCGACGTCGACGAGGAGCATTCGGGCACCGTTGTCGAGAAGATGAACACGCGTAAGGCCGAGCTGACCGACATGCGTCCGTCGACCGGCGGCAAGACCCGCATCACCTTCTCGGCGCCGTCGCGCGGGATGATCGGCTATCATGGCGAGTTCCTGTCCGACACGCGCGGCACGGGGATCATGAACCGGCTGTTCGAGAAGTACGGTCCGCACAAGGGCGCGATCGAGGGCCGCAAGAATGGCGTGCTGATCTCGAACGGTTCGGGCGAGGCGAACAACTACGCACTGGGTCCGCTCGAAGAGCGCGGCATCCTGTTCGTGGGCCACGGCGAGGCGCTCTACGAGGGCATGATCGTCGGCGAGAACGCCAAGCCGGACGACCTCGAGGTCAACCCGATGAAGACCAAGGCGCTGACCAACTTCCGCGCCTCGGGCGGCAAGGACGACCAGGTCCGCCTGTCCCCGCCGAAGCGCGCGACGCTGGAGCAGGCGATCGCGTACATCGACGACGACGAGATGGTCGAAGTCACGCCAAAGTCGATCCGCCTGCGCAAGCGCTTCCTCGATGCGAACGAGCGCAAGCGGGCTAGCCGGGCTAAGCAGAGCGCCTGAGGCCAGCAAAGGCGAAGCCGGCTGAGCCTCAGGCGCTCGGCCGGCCTCGCTCAAGCGAGGTCCGACGACGCGGCTTTGCCGTGTCGCGCTGGTTCGGAAATGAAGAAGGGCCGGAGGGAAACCTCCGGCCTTTTTCTTTGTGCGAGAAGGCCCGAGGGCAGCATTCATGCTGGCGGCAACGCAAGCGGTCAGGACTTAATAGGTGCACCTCCCCGGCGAAGGCCGGGGCCCAGGTGGAAAGGTCGCAGTAACTCGGCGCTGCCCTTCGTTAGCGACGTCCCCCAACTGGACCCCGGCCTACGCCGGGGAGGTGCCTGCTGCTGAGACTCAGAGGCGTTCCCAAATTCCTCTCCCGTCGGGAGAGGAAGAGACGCCAAAGGCGGCGAAAGGTGAGGGCACGGAGCGCTACCGCTCACTGCCGCCCCCACCCTCAAGCAGCAGTAATCCGCCCACCCCGAGACAACATCTCCCCACTCGTAACGATCACCCGATCCCCAAGCTTAACCTGCTCGAAAATCAGCTTCGCAAACGCAGTCGGCACCCCGACACACCCATGCGTCGCGTACTTCCCATCCATCAACGCGCTACCATGGATCGAAACCCCATCATTGGTCAGCCGCATCATATACGGCATCGGTGCGCCGTACAGGTTCGACACATGATGCGCGTCCTTCTGCGTGATCTTGAACACCCCCAGCGGAGTCGGCTTCTCATCCGCGCCATAGATCACCGCCGCCGTCCCGATCTCGTACCCGCTGCGAAAGATCGACAAGGTCTGCGCCACCAGGTCGACCGTGATGACGATCGGCCCCTCCGGCACGCCCGCGGTATCCCAGTAATACGCCCCATGCCGCAAAGGCTCCGGCACGTTCAGCACCCGCTTCACGACATACGCATCGGCCGGTTCCTCCGCAGCGACCGCAACCGGCTTCGGCGCCGCCTTCGCAACCAGCGGCGCCACCGGAGCCTTGGCCACCCGAGCAGGCGCCTCGACCGCCCGTACCTTCACCGGCGACCCGGACAAGGCCAGTCCACCGATCAGCACCGCACTCCCGCCGAGCACGGCAAAGGCGATCGCTCGCGTCGTCATCATCCTGCGCATCGCCGCACCCTATCCGATATTCGTAAACATTGCCCAGCAGTGCCGCGCCGCCCGTGTCCCCGCACGGGACCACCTCCGCCAGCTATACCGTGGGTTAACAAGCCGTTCCGAACCAGTTCAGGCCGAATCGCCTAAATCCTGAAACACGGTCGGACACTTATGCGTTTGTCCCAAGCGGACCGGGCGTAACTAGTAACGGAGTTCGGAAGAGATGAACGGATTTTTCAAGAAAGCGGGCCTTAGCGTGGCACTTGCCGCAACGGCTCTGACGGCAGCAGCACCGGCCGACGCGCAGCGTTGGGGGCGCGGCGGCTATGGGCGCGGCTACGGCGGCGGCTGGCACGGCCATCGTGGCGGCGGCAATGCGGCCGGCGCAGCAGTGCTCGGCGGCATCCTCGGCCTGGGTGTCGGCGCGGCGATCGCCAGCAGCAACAACCGCAATCGGTACTACGACCGCGGGTATTACAATGGCGGCTATTACGCGCAGCCACCGGTGGCGTATTACAGCCCGCCGGTCCGCACCTACTACCGCGAGGATTACCGCCCGCGGTGCTGGAACGAGTGGCGCGTCGACCCCTATTATGGCGACCGGGTCTCGGTGCAGGTCTGCAGCTGATCCGATCGAATGGTTGCATGGAGGCGTCGGGAGCAATCCCGGCGCCTCTTTTGCGTCCGGTGCCTTTTTTCTGGCGCGTGCCCGGTGCTTGCCGCTAGACGCGCGACCATGACCGACACGCCAAACACCCCCGAGACCGAAGCCGCCGCCACCCCGGCCGCAACCGGCGACACGCCCCCCGATCGCCTGTCGATCAACCAGCGCAGCCCGTTCTTCCAGCAGGACCTGCTCGAACGCGGCATCGGCATCCGCTTTAAGGACAAAGTCCGCCACGACGTCGAGGAATATTGCATCTCGGAAGGCTGGATCCGAGTCGCGCTCGGCAAGAAGGTCGACCGCAACGGCAACGCGCTGACGCTGAAGCTGGTCGGCCCGGTCGAGGCCTGGTTCGAGCGGCCTGCAGCAGGCGCGGATACCGACGAGGGCTGACCCGATCTTCCCCCCTCCCTGAAAGGGAGGGGTCGGGGGCGGGTAGGCCAGCTTGAGCCGCAACCGCCTGAACACGCGGAACCCGACCCACCCCCAACCCCTCCCTTCCAGGGAGGGGCGTAAGGAGAAGCTTAAGCTTCGACTCCCTCCAAAGCCTCGCTAGCCTCAAGCCACTTCGCCTCGCTAGCCTCGAGCTTCGCATGCACCTCGGCGCGACGCTTGCTCAGATCCCCCATCGACATCCGCGAGAACCGCGGCTCCGCAGTCGCCGGATCGACCATCGCGCGGTCCAGAGCATTGCGCTCCTTGGTGAACTTCGCGGTCTGCTCCTCGATCTCGCGCAGCGCCTTCCGCAACGCCGCGTCGTTGCTCTTCGCCTCGGCCGCAGCCTTCTTCCCGGCCTTCTTGTCGGCCTTCGACGCCGCATCGCCCTTGCCGCCATCGCCTTTCAGGACGAACGCGATGTAATCGTCGAGGCTGCCGTCGAATTCCTTCGCCGTCCCGTCGTCGACCAGCACCAGCCGATCCGCGGTAAGCTCCAGCATATGCCGATCATGGCTGACCAGCACCACGGCGCCAGTATACGCGTTGAGCGCCTGCACGAGCGCCTCACGCGCATCGACGTCCAGATGGTTGGTAGGCTCATCGAGGATCAGCAGATGCGGCGCATCGCGCGTGATCAGCGCCAGCGCCAGACGCGCCCGCTCGCCACCCGACAGCTTGCCGACCCGCGTCGTCGCCTTGTCGCCCGAGAATCCGAACCGCCCCAACTGCGCGCGGACGGCGGCCGGGGTCGCGCCCTTCATCAGATGCGACATATGCTCGATCGGCGAATCGGTCGGATCGAGTTCCTCGACCTGATACTGGGTGAAATACCCGACCTTCATCTTGCCCGACGACGACATCTCGCCGTCCATCGGCGTCAGCTGCGCCGCCAGCAGCCGCGCGAGCGTAGTCTTGCCGTTGCCGTTGCGCCCTAGCAGCGCGACACGGTCGTCGGGATCGAGCCGCATGTTGAGCCGCTTCAGGATCGGCACGTCGGCATAGCCCACCGTCGCCATGTCGAGCGTGATCAGTGGCGGCCGCAGCTCGGTCGGGTTGGGGAAGCCGAACGACAGCGTCGGATCGTTATAGCTCTCGGCGATCGGCTGCATCTTCGACAGCATCTTCTGCCGCGACTGCGCCTGCTTCGCGGTCGACGCGCGCGCGGAATTCTTGGCGATATATTCCTGCAGCTTCTCGCGCTGCACCGCCTGGTTGGCGCGTGCCGCCTCGATCTGCGCAAGACGCTCGGCGCGCTGGCGCTCGAACGCGTCGTAGCCGCCCGGATACAGCGTGATCTTGCCGCCCTGCAGATGCAGGATGTGATCGACCACGTTGTTGAGGAAATCGCGCTCGTGGCTGACCACCACGATCGTCGCCTTGTAGCCCTTGAGGAAGTCCTCCAGCCACATCACCGCTTCGAGATCGAGATGGTTCGAAGGCTCGTCGAGCAGCAGCAGGTCCGGCTGCGAGAACAGCAGCGCGGCAAGCGCAACGCGCATCTTCCAGCCACCCGAGAAGCTGTCGAGCGTGCGCGCCTGCATGTCCTCGTCGAACCCGAGACCGAGCAGGATCTGCGCCGCGCGGGCGGGCGCGGTATAGGCGTCGATCGCGATCAGCCGCTCGTACACGTCGCCGAGCCGGTCGGGATCCTCGCTCGTCTCGCTCTCGATCATCAGCGCGGCGCGCTCCAGATCGGCTTCGAGCACGGTTTCGAACGGGGTCTTCACGCCGTGCGGCGCTTCCTGCGCGAGGTAGCCGATCCGTGCGCCCTTGGGCATGTCCGCCGAGCCGTCGTCGGGCTCCAACTGCCCTGCGATCACGCGCACCATCGTCGACTTGCCGGCGCCGTTGCGCCCGATCAGCCCGACGCGCGAGCCCGGCGGCAACGCGGCCGTGGCGCCATCGAGGATAACGCGTCCGCCCAGGCGCACCGTGATATTGTTCAGGTTCAGCATGCGCGTCCCGTTAGCAGATGCAGCATGGTTTTGCGAGGGGAGGGGTTTAGGCCTTCCGGGGGCCGAAGCCTCCGATCGAGCGGGGCTAGTTCCCCCGCGAAGGCGGGGCCCAGGATCACAAACGCCACCGCGCGATACCCTGGCCCCCCGCCTCCGCGGGGGAACAAGAAGGGGCAGTCTCGCCCCCAAAACTATCCCGCATTACTCCCACCCCGGCGAAGGCCGGGGCCCAAGTGGAAAGGTGGTCGTAAGGGAACGCCATCCGCCGTTAGCAACGTTTCCCAATTGGGCCCCGGCCTCCGCCGGGGTGGTGTCCTTGGAGTGGTTAGGTTTCGTCCGACACCACCGCGTCGTCCGCGGTACCACTGCCGATCATCGCAGCCGCCCGCCCACCAACGTGAACCCGCACCCCCGAAACCAACCGCGTCGGCACAACCGCCGCGCCCGCCATCGCCGAGCCAGAACGCAACACCCCCCGGTGCACCGTCACCCCATGCAGCGCATCGGCCGGCTCCGCACCCGATTCCGCAACATCGTCCCGATTGCCATAATGCACCGAAACCCCAGAAACCTGCGCCGCAACCGCCGTCACAACACCACCGGAAAAACCAACACCCCGAACCCCAGGCTCGACCCCGGCATAAGCCTGCCGAAACGTCAGCGCCCGCTCCAGCGCCCCCTGCCAGCGATAGAACACGTGCGCCCCGACCGTCGTGATCCGCGCAAGACTAGACGCCCACCAAGGCAGGATACTGGTAGTATGAAACGACGTCGCCGCCCCGACCGGCGCATACACGCTCCCGCCAAGCGCCGCGCTCGCCACCGCCCGCGCGCGATCCCAAGCCCCCGGCTCCCGCGCGCGGTTCATCGAACCGTCGCAGGTAAAGCTGAACTGGCATCCGGTCCGCCGCTCGGCCCCCTGGTACACGACCCCGCAAACGCTGTTCGGAAAAGCCCGGTCGCGCACCCGGTTCAACACTACCTGCGCCACCGCCCGCTGCCCATCCTCGGACTGCGACCGCGCCTCGTAATACACCGCCGCAGTCAGGCAGTCGGCGGCACGGCTAGCGTCATCGACGAAGTTCGAGGTCAAAAACGGCGGAGCCACGAACGGCGTAGCAGCGGCAAACGGCGCATCCGGCGCTGCCGTCGCGATCTTCGCCGAGATGTCGTCGGGCACATGCAACGCCATCCGGCTCAGCAAGGCTCGCGAGTTCCGCTCCGGCTGGACCCGGGCGATCGCCGCCGGCCGATCCGCCGGCACGCACGACGTCGCCATCACCAGAGCGGGCAGGCTGATCAGCGCATGCGGATAAAGGCCGTAACCCGACGTCTTCATCCCCCCGCTCTAGGCCGCGGGGTTTAGGGACTGGTTAATGGCCACGGGAAGCGGGGGAAGCGCTCGCTAACGAAGCGCACCCCCGTTATCCGACGAAAGTCGGGACCTCGATCGGCAAGGACAGATGGGGAAGAGCGCGCTCCCGAAAGTTCGCCCCGACCAAACCCCCCGCGTCCGTCATCCTGACGAAAGTCAGGATCCAGGGTAACAAGCGTTGCCCTCAATGACTCTGGATCCTGACGTTCGTCAGGATGACGGGGACGCGGCTAGGACGACGGGCTCGAACTCAGTGAACGAACCGCGCCACCACATCACGATAAGACCGCGAAACCTTCACGCTCGCACCAGAATTCAACACCAGGAAACACTCGCCATTGGTATGCGGCTTAACCTGCTTCACCAGATCCAGGTTCACGATCGTCGACCGATGCACCCGCTGGAACCTGCGCGGATCGAGCCGCTTCTCCAGATCCTTCATAGTCTCGCGCAAAATCAGCGTATTATCGCCGGTATAGATGCACATGTAATCGCCCGCCGCATCGATCCGCTCGATCGTGTCTACATCGACGCGAAAAATCTGCCCGCGATCCTTGATGTTGATGAGCTTCTCGAACCGGTTCGCCGACACGGCATCCCCATCCGGCATGTCCGCCGCCGCATCCGGCGCGACATCGGCGAGCACTTCGCGCAACCGATCGACTTCCTCGACGCCGCGCTTTTCGGACAGACGCTGCCGAACCCGCTCGATCGTATCCGCCAGCCGCGATTCCTCGACCGGCTTCATCAGGTAATCGACCGCTTGAGCCTCGAACGCGCGCAACGCATGGTCCGAATAGGCGGTGACGAACACGAACAAAGGTGGCTCGACCTCCATCAGCCCCTGCACGACGGAGAACCCGTCGAACCCCGGCATCTGGATATCGAGAAAGACCAGGTCGGGCTTGTGCGTCTTGATCGCGCGGATAGCCTCGCGGCCGTTCGAGCATTTTTCGATGATCTCGACGTCTTCATGGGCCTGGAGTCGGAGTTCCAGCCCCTGGATCGCCAGCGGCTCGTCGTCGACGAGAATGGTACGGATGGTCATGCGGCCTCTCTGTTCACGTCTTCAAGCTGATACGGAATCTCGATCTCGACCGAGAAGCCGCCAGCGGGCGTGGAGCGGGTTTCGAAACGGTGGTCGGGCCCATATGCCTGAGCCAACCTGTCTCTAATATTAGCGAGCCCCACGCCTGTGGATTGGCTTGAACCGATCCGGCCCTCGATCAAGCCCGGACCGGTATCGGATACGGCGATCTGCACGCGTTCCCCGGCGAGCCGCACTTCGACGCAGATTTCGGCGCCTTCCTCCTGCGGCGTGACGGCATATTTGATCGCGTTTTCGACGAGCGGTTGCAGCAGCAGCGACGGCAGTCGGGCCCGTTCGGCGCGCGGATCGATGTCGAACTTCGGTCGCATCCGATCTTCGAAGCGCATCTTCTCGATCTCGAGATACAGCTTCAGCTGGTCGACCTCCTGCGCGACGGTGACGTGCGCGGTTGGCTCGTTCGCCAGCGTATAGCGCAGGAACGACGACAGCCGGCTGAGCATCGCATTCGCCCGCTCGGTCTGCTTGAGCAGCACTAGAGTCGAGATCGAGTTCAGCGTGTTGAACAGGAAATGCGGATTGAGCTGATAGCGCAGCATCGCCAACTGCGCCGACGACGCCTGGTTCTCGAGATGCTCCATCTGGTCGATCTGCTGCTCGACGATCAGGTAGAAGTTGATCCCGAAATACAGCGCCGACCACCCGAACAGCACCGTGAACGTGACATAAACCGACCCGAGCAGCCGCGTGAGGGTCACCCCCGGCGTTGCGGTCGCGATGAACGAGAAGGTGAACGCGTCGAGCACCGCGTACAGGAACGTCGCGGCGGCGAGCGTCGCGATCGTCAGGAAAATGCCGACAAGCCGGTTCATCCGCCGATACTGGCCGTACATCGTCGAGAGCAGCAGCGTGATGCAATACCCCACGATCGCCTCGACGATCACCGGGATCACCCCGTCGAGCGACAGCCCGTTCGAGATCGACACCACGCCGCGCAGCAGCAGATACCCGCTCCACCCGACCGCCTGCAGGATCCAGAACGCCCGCGCCTTGTTCTCGAAGAACGGCCGCGCGGTGAAGGGCAGGCGCCGAGTCGAGTTCAAGGCGGACGAGCCGGGGGGCGGGACGGAAGAATTAGCCATTGGCCCACCGTCTTACACGCCGCGCAAGGCACACGCAAAAGCCGAACGGTCTGGCAGAGCGCTAGGCCGCAAAACGAAAAGACCGCCGCATCCCGAAGGAAGCGGCGGCCAATTCGATCGACTAGTTTAATTATATTTTAGAAGCCGAAGTGCACCGATCCGATGAACGTACGCGGTGCACCGAAGGTGAAGCGCGGGTTGTTCGATGCGATGGTGTTCGTGCTCAGGTTGCCGAAATAGCGCTCGTTCAGCAGGTTCGACACGTTCAGCTGGAAGAACGTGTTGTCGAGGCCGAACCGCTTCATGTCGAAGCGCGCGTCGAGATCGACGATCGTGTAACCCGCCGACTTCAGGTCGTTGACGTCGGTGACCCAGCGGCTGCCGGTCCGCTTGACCTGCACGCCGACCGAGACAGGCTCGAACGAAACCTGGGCACGACCGCCATATTGCCACTCAGGCGTCTCGACGACGAACTTGCCCTTCGTCGCAACGATGATCGCACCCGTGATCGGATCGGTTGCGTCGTTCTTCAGTTCCGAGTCGAGGTACGAGACGAACCCGTACAGCGAGATGTGCTTTATCGGCTGGATGCCGAGGCTGGCGTCGATGCCCTTGCTCTCGACCTTGCCGACGTTGCGATCGAGGCTCTGCGTGCCGCCACCCTCGAGCTGCACGGTCGAGCTGATGATGCGGTTCTTGTACGAGATGTACCAGGCGGCGACCTGTGCCTGGATGATCCGCGAGCTGTAGCGAAGACCAAGATCGAACGAGTCGGTCTTTTCCGGCTTCACTTCGGCGACCGGCGCGATCTTCACGTCGTCGAACGAGTAGAGGTTGTCGGTCTTGGGAACCGAAACGCCCTTCGCATAGCTGCCGAACATGCCGAGATGGTCGAAGATGTTGTAGGTAAAGCCGACGTTCGGAAGCACCGCATTATAGGCCTTGATGCGGTTCTTGTACGGCAGGCCGAACCCGGCGGTTGCCGGGGTTGCGGCAACCTGAGCGGCGGTCTGCGACGTGCAGTACGCGTCGCTCGAGTTGCCGGGGATGGTGTAGCAATAGTTCGACAGGTTGCGACGGAAGAACGGTGCGCGGACACCGAGCGTCAGGTCCAGCTTGTCCTCGAAGAACGTGCCGCGATACTCACCCGACACCTGGTGAAGGATCGCGTAGGACAGACGGTTGCGCTTGTTCAGGACGTTCCCGGCGGCGTCATTGACCGCATAGGGACCTTCGCCGTCCAGAGCGCTGAACACTTCATAGGGGCGGCCAAACGGGTCGAGCAAGCTAGCTTCGCCGGTCTGGCGGTGACGGGCGCGATCCCAGGTGTAGGCGAGGCGGACCGCGTGATGCGAGTCGAACTCGTAGCGCAGATTGGCGATCGCGGTGAAACGCTGCGTACGCGTGTTCGATGGCCAGTAGACGCGGACGAAATCGAGCTGGTCGCCATCGCCATTCAGATCCGCACCCGTTGCGATGCCGGCGCCGACGCGCTGGTACTGCTGCGCATAGGTGCCGTTGGCGGTCGTTGCCCCGGCGTTGCTCTCGGCCATCAGCGTCGATCCGCCGCCGTTCGCGCGCGTGAAGCTGTACGCACCGTCGAACGTGAAGGTCAGCTTGTCGGTGATGCCGAAGCGCGAATTGACACGGACGTTGCCGGTGTTCGACGGGTTGATCGCGGTGCCGGCGACATTGTTGCACGAGTTACGATCGTTCTGCACCGTGCCGCGAACGCCGGCAGCCGATGCCAGGTTGCAGCTGCGGTCGTACAGATACGTGGGCGACGTGTCGTCGAACACATAATCGTACTGCGAATTGCTAAGGTCGAGCGTGTACGGGTTTGCAGCCGTGATCGCGGTGGCGGCTGGGATCGTCGTTCCGCCAGCGGCGAGCCGGGTGCGGATGTTCGCGATCGTCGGGTTGCTGTACGAGCTGTTGCGGTTCTGGTTGTAATGCGCCGCGACCGAGATGAAGTCGCGGCCGCTGCCTATCGGCTGATAGATCTTACCGTTGAACTGCTGCTTGTTGATCTTCCCGTAACCACGGAACTGGTCATAGGTCTGCGTGCTGGCCGACAGCCATGCCTTGGTGCCGAAAGACGTGAAGGTACCGGTGTTCAGCAGCACGAACGCACGGTTCATGTCGTTCGTGCCGTGCGAGAATGCGCCAGCCGCGCTGATCTTGTCGGTCGGCGTAAGCGAACGATAGTTGACCGTGCCGCCCGAAGCACTGGCGGTCGGCGAGTCGACGTCGGTCGCGCCGAAGTTGACGTTGACCTCCTGGATCAATTCCGGATCGAGCTGCTGGTTCGAGTAGATCGAATAGTTGCCCGAATCGTTCAGCGGGATACCGTCGAACGTCAGCGAAACGCGATCACCACTGAAACCGCGAATACGCAACTGGCCACCCGAACCGCCGTAAGGGTCGCTGTTGGTGAAGCTCACGCCGGGGACGAGGTTGATCGTATCGAGGATGGTCTGGCCGGGCGTGCGACGCTCGATGAGTTCCTGCGTCAGGACGGCCTTGGCTTTAGGCGTGTCGGGCGTCTGGATACCGTTGACGCTTGGCGTGCCGCGCTGGCCGCTGACGACGATTTCCGGGTTTTCTGCTTCGATCGTGGCGGTCGACTGAGCGAAGGCCGCAGCCGGAATCATGAGCGCGGCGAATGCAACGCCGCAAGCAAGCATGGTACGCATCTGAATAATGTCCCCTTAGAGCCCGTAGCTCTGGATGTCGGCTTTCCCACCGGACATCCGTGCCCCTGCACGCGGGATATTTCGGTTCTGTGACATTGGCGAGTCGGGAAGTGTCACAGACACACTCGGTCATGGTGCGTTGCAAAAAAGCCACGCAATCGAACCCTTTCGGGGCAGCCGGAACCAATGTGGGGAGTGTGGTCCGCGCCTCAACTGGCGGCGACGATCTCGGCCCATTCGGCTTCGGTGATCACGCGGATGCCGAGGTCGGTGGCTTTCTTGAGCTTCGATCCCGCGCCGGGGCCAGCGATGACGAGGCCGGTCTTGCTCGACACCGACGCGGCGACGCGGGCGCCGAGTGCTTCGGCCTGCGCCTTGGCTTCGTCGCGGCTCAGCGTTTCGAGGCTGCCGGTGAAGACGAGGATCTGGCCCGTCACGGGTGACTCGCGGGTTTCGTGGACGACATCCGCGGGCTTCACTTCGCGCAATAGGTCGAACACGACGCGGCGATTGTGCGGCTCGGCGCAGAAGCCGACGAGGGCGCTCGCGACCTCGGGGCCGATCCCCGCGGTCTCGATCGCGCCGACCAGCAGCTTGTCGCGGCGGAGGATGAATTTCCGCTCGGGTTCGCCGATGACGGGCTCGATCTGGCTGCGCAGGAAGACCGCGTGGCGGAGCACCGTGCCGAGCGCGCGTGCGGACACATAGCGTCGCGCAAGGTCGCGCGCGGTAATCTCTCCGACGTGGCGGATGCCGAGCGAGAACAGGAACCGGTCGAGCGGGATCGTCCGTTTGGTCCCGATCGCCGCGATGACCTTTGCCGCCCAGACCCGCCCGTCTTTCTTCCGCGCCGCGAGTTGTTCCTCGGTCAGGCGGAAGATGTCGGCGGGCGATTCGATCAGCCCATCGCGGAAGAACGCCTCGATCAGCGTCTGGCCGAGCCCGCCGATGTCGAACGCGTGACGCGAGGCGAAGTGGATCAGCCGCTCGACTCGCTGCGCCGGGCAGATCAGCCCGCCGGTGCAGCGATAGACGACCTCGCCTTCCTCGCGTTCGGCCGCGGACCCGCATTCGGGGCAGACATGCGGGAAGACATAGGTTTCGCGCTCGGCGTCGGGGGTCAGGTTCTCGACGATCTGCGGGATCACGTCGCCGGCGCGCTGCACCAGCACGCGGTCGCCGGGGCGCACGCCGAGTCGCTCGATCTCGTCGGCATTGTGCAGCGTCGCGTTGGTCACGACGACGCCGCCCACCGTGACGGGCGACAGCCGCGCGACCGGGGTCATCGCGCCGGTGCGGCCAACCTGGATGTCGATCCGTTCCAGCAGTGTCTGCGCACGCTCGGCGGGGAATTTGTGCGCGATCGCCCAGCGTGGCGCCTTGGCGACTTGGCCGAGTCGCGCCTGCCAGTCGAGCCGGTCGACCTTGTAGACCACGCCGTCGATGTCGAACGGGAGGTCGGCGCGCTCGGCTTCGATCTTGCGGTACACGTCGAGCGCCGCGGCCGTTCCTTCGACCCGCGCGAACCCGTCGGCGATCGGAAAACCCCAGCCGCGCAACGTGTCGACGACCTCGGCCTGCGTTTCGCCCGGCACGACGCTCGCCTCGCCCCAGCCATGCGCGAGGAACCGTAGCGTCCTGCTTGCGGTTACGCTCGCGTCCTTCTGCCGCAGCGATCCCGCGGCGGCATTGCGCGGATTGGCGAACTGCCGCGCGTCTTTGCCGGTCTCCTCGGCCTCGGCGAGCAGGCGCGCGTTCAAGGCGGCGAAGTCGTCCTTCGCCATATAGACCTCGCCGCGAACCTCGAAGATTGCGGGGATGCCTGCTTCACTATGTTCCCCCGCGAAGGCGGGGGCCCAGTCTGGGCCCCCGCCTTCGCGGGGGAACAAGGTTTGAGGGATATCGGCAATGGTGCGGACGTTGGCCGTGACGTCCTCGCCGACCTGCCCGTCGCCGCGCGTGAGGGCCTGGACCAGCCGCCCGTCCTCATACCGCAGCGAACACGACAGCCCGTCGATCTTTGGCTCCGCGGTCAGCGCGACCGGCGCGTCGTCCGCCAGCTTCAGGAACCGGCGCACGCGCGCGACGAACTCCTCGACCTCCTCGTCCGCGAACGCGTTGTCGAGGCTCATCATCGCCTTGGCATGCGCGACCTTCGCGAGGTGCCCCGCGGGTGCAGCACCGACGGTGTGGCTCGGCGAATCGTTCCGCACCGCCGCCGGAAATGCCGCTTCGATCGCCGCATTGCGCCGCACCAGCGCGTCATAGTCTGCGTCGCTGATCTCGGGCGCGTCGTCGGTGTGATAGCGCGCGTTATGATACGCGATCTGCGCGGCGAGCGTCTCCAGCTCGGCGGCGGCTTCGGTCTCGATCGCGGGAAGGTCGGTCATCGCGTTGGGTTAGGGGAGGGGGGCGTCATTCGACAAGACCTGGATCAACTCTCGGTGAACATTCGCCCGACTTGCGCGCTGACATCCCAAGAGAATTTTTCCCAAGGACACGCCATCATGACCGACACCAGCCGCCGAGACCTGTTCAAGGGCGCCGCCGTCACCGGCCTCGCCGCCGCCGCCGCACCTGCCTTCGCGCAAGGGCAGGCGGCGCTCGCCGATCCGCAGACGCGTTTCGTCTCGACGCCGTTCCCGGAACAGCGCCAGAAATGGCCCGCGCTTCAGCGCGACATGCGCCCCGTCCCCGATTGCGGCGAGACCAGCTACCGTGGTTCCGGTCGTCTCCAGGGTCGCAAGGCGCTGGTCACCGGCGGCGACTCGGGCATCGGTCGCGCTGCGGTGATCGCCTTCTCGCGCGAAGGCGCCGACGTCGCGATCAACTATTACCCGACCGAGGAACCCGACGCGCAGGACGTCGCCAAGCTGCTCCGCGCCGAGGGGCGGAAAGTCGTGCTGATCCCCGGCGACCTGACCGATGCGAAATTCTGCACCGACCTTATCGCGCGCGCCGCACGCGAACTCGGCGGGCTCGACATCCTGGTCAACAACGCTGCCTACCAGCAGTCGAAGGCGTCGATCGCCGAGATCAGCCTCGAGCAGTTCGACCGGACGATGAAGACCAACGTCTATGCGATGTTCCACCTTTGCAAGGCGGCGATCCCGCTGATGAAGCCGGGTGCGTCGATCATCAACACGGGCTCGGTCAACTCGGTCGATCCGGGCGAGGAACTGCTCGACTACGCGACCACCAAGGGCGCGATCCTGATCTTCACCAAGGGGCTGGCGAAACAGCTCGGCAAGAAGGGCATCCGCGTCAACATGATCGCGCCGGGCCCGGTATGGACGCCGCTCCAGGTCGCGGGCGGTCAGCTGCCGGGCAAGATGGGCGAGTTCGGGCAGGACACGCCACTGGGTCGCGCGGGTCAGCCGGCGGAACTGGCGTCGCTGTTCGTGACGCTCGCGGAGACGGCGACGAGCTTCACCAGCGGCAGCGCCTTTGCGGCGACCGGCGGCAGCGGGGTTTTGTAACTCTCCCCCAACACCACCCCGGCGAAGGCCGGGGCCCAGTTGGCAAGGTCGTTGTATTAAGGCGCCGCCTTCACCAACTATCGTTTCCCAACTGAGCCCCGGCCTTCGCCGGGGCGGAAGTGGGGAGGGTGCGATGAAAATAGCAGCTCTAGTGTCAGTCCTACTCTGCACGGCGCCAGCCGCAGCACAGCAGACGCACGTCACGCCTGAGCCCGCCCCGGCGATCGGCTACGACTGGAACGACGACTCCTCCGCCGACGACCGGGTCCAGCAGCCCCTATGGCCACGGTCGGATGCCAGCGCGGCAGGCCTCGACGACATGATTCACGCCGAGCAGGCGCCGGTCCGCGCCGCGATCCACGAAGACGGCGCGTTCGGCAGTCGCGCGCTCCACGGCCTCCGCAAAGTCGGCGGCGATTACATCGTCGTGCCGGTGCTGAAGATCCATTTGGGTCACCCGCGGCAGGCGATGCCCTGAAGTCAGCCCTTCGCTGCACCGTTCTCCTGCGAACGCGGGAGTCCAGGGCCATGGTCGCTGCGGGTGATACCCTGGACCCCCGCCTTTACAGGGGAACGGTATTAGCTTCGCGAGTCGAGCCTGGAGCCGTAAACCTCAGGCCCGCTCCAGCAACCGCTCCGCCTGAGCCCGCGCCTCATCGGTAATCTGCGCGCCCGACAGCATCCGAGCGATCTCCTCCCGCCGCTCTTCCTCGCTCAAAGCCCGCACGCCGGTCCGCGTGACCGTGCCGTCGCTACTTTTCGCGATCAACAGGTGCTTCGCCCCCCGCGCCGCGACCTGCGGGCTGTGCGTCACCACCAGCAGCTGCGTGCTCAGCGCCAGCCGCGCGAGTCGTTCGCCGATCGCGCTCGCCACCGCGCCGCCGACGCCGCGGTCGATCTCGTCGAACACCATCGTCGACGCGCCGCCCTCTTCCGCCAGCGCGACCTTCAGCGCGAGGATAAAGCGCGACAACTCGCCGCCCGACGCGATCTTGGTCAGCGCGGCGAATGGCGCACCCGGATTGGTCGAGATCTCGAACTCGACGCGGTCCTTGCCCGCCGCCGACCAGCCCTCTTCACCCAGCGGCGCAACGACGGTCTGGAACCGAGCCGCATCCAGCTTCAACGGCGCCAACTCACCCGCCACCGCCACGTCGAGGCGTTTCGCCGCCGCCAGCCGCCGCTTCGTCAGAGCATCGGACGCCGTATCAAACGCCTTCCGCGCCGCCACCAAACGCGCCTCGATCACCGCGATCCCGCCTTCGCCCGCATCCAGCCGCTCCAGCCGCGCGCGCATCTCGTCTGCCAGCGCCGCAAGGTCGTCCGGCTGCACGCGGTGTTTGCGCGCCATCGCCCGAAGCTCGAACAACCGCGCCTCGTCGTCCTCCAGCGCCCGCGGATCATACGCCATCTCGGCCCGCGCATCGCGCAGGCTTTCCTCCGCAACCGACGCCTCGATCACCGCGCGATCGACCGCCGCCAACGCATTGCCGAGCGCAACATGGTCCTCCGCGATCCGCTCCAGCACGCGCGCGGCCTGGCGCAGCTTCGCCATCCCGCCGTCCTTGCCCTCGAGGAAATCGTCGATCGCGGCGAGATCGTCCGCAATCTTCTCCGCGCGTTGCATCGACCGCCGCGTATCCGCCAGCGTCTCCTCCTCGCCCGCGACAGGCGCCAGCGCGGTCAGTTCGGCAACCGTATGCTCGAGCCACTCGCGATCCCGCGCCGCCGTCTCGATATCCGCGCGGGCGGCGGCCAGTTCGGCCTCGGCAGCACGAAAACCCGCATACGCCTTGCCCGTAGCCCCAGGCTCGGTCCGCCCGAAAATATCCAGCAACGCCCGGTGCCCGCGCGCATTCAGCAGCCCGCGCTCGTCATGCTGCCCGTGGATCTCGACCAGATGCGGCGCCATCTCGCGCAGCAGACCCGCCGACGCCGGCTGGTCGTTGATGAACCCGCGACTGCCTCCATCCGCCTTGACGATCCGCTTCACGATCAGCGGCTCGCCGTGCTCGATCTCCAGCCCGTTCTCATCGAACAACATCGCGAGCGGCGACTCGGGGGCAGGGGCATCGAACGTCGCGGTCACCACCGCCTGCGTAGCGCCATGCCGCACCAGCCCGCTATCGCCGCGCCCGCCCAGCGCCAGCCCCAGCGCATCGAGCAGGATCGACTTACCCGCCCCGGTCTCGCCGGTCAGCACGCCGAGTCCCTCGCCGAATCCCAGATCCAGCGCCTCGATCAGCACCACGTCGCGAATGGAAAGGTCTGTCAACATCACGCGCGTCCTAAACCATTCGCATGGGATGTTGATCCCCAATTGTTCTCGTATTCGTCGGGCTCAGGTCCCAGGCGTCGTCCGCGTCGCGCTGCCCGGGCCGACCGGTGCAGGCGTCGCAACGCTGCCGGAGCCGGTGCCGCCGGAGTCACCCTTGACCTTGGGAATCTCGATCGGCCCGGTCGCGGGCGCGCCTGCCGTACCGGTCGGCACGGGAACTTCACCCGGCGCCAGCGGTGCGAGCGGCTTTACCGGATGGTCCTGCATCAGCTTGTAGGCATGATCGTACCAGTCGGTGCCCGGATAGTTGCGACCCAGCACTGCAGCGGCCTTCTCGGCCTCGATCGGCACGCCGAGCTGCAGATACGTTTCGGTCAGCCGCATCAGCGCCTCGGGCGTGTGCGTGGTCTGCTGGAACTTGTCGATCACGGTGCGGAACCGGCCGTTCGCTGCAAGCCACTGGCCGCGCGTCTCGTAGAACCGCCCGATCTCCATCTCCTTGCCGGCGAGATGGTCGTTGACCAGATCGATCTTCAGCCGCGCATCCGATGCATAGCGCGTGTTCGGATAGCGGCGCATCAACTCGCCGAGCGAATCGAGCGCCTGGCGCGTGATCTTCTGGTCGCGAGTCACGTCGGTGATCTGCTCGTAATAGCCGAGCGCGATCAGGTAATAGGCGTAGGGCGCGTCGCGATTACCCGGATGCACCGCGAGGAAGCGCTGCGCCGAGCTGATCGACGCGGTGTAATCCTTGGCGAGGTAATAGCTGAACGCCGACATGATCTGCGCACGACGCGCCCAGATCGAATAGGGGTGCTGGCGCTCGACCTCGTCGAACAGCTGTGCCGCCTCCTTGTAGCGCCCCTGGTCGAGCCGCGCCTTGGCGGTAGAGTACAGCGTGCCCACGTCGCGCGCGACGTAAGGAAGGTCGCCCTTGGCGGAACGACCCGCACAACCGGCCATGGGGAGCGCAAGCGCTGCAATGAGCGTGACAGCAAAGGCACGCGACATGCTCGGAAGGGACTGGGGGATACGCATCGGCGTTGTCCTTAGCGTATGCGGGGCTTCGCGAACAATCCCTTTCGCCACCCCCGTTCGGCGCCCGAAACGCGGCCCCGCGGTTGCCGACCATGGGGGCTTTCCGTGAGCCGGATCACACGGCAATAGTCGTGCGTTGCCGACCCGTCATTCCAGTCGAGGATATCCCATGCCCGCCACCCTGCTGCATACCCACCGCGTCGAGAAGCCCTGGGGTCGCGACACGCTCTGGCCCGGTTTCGAGGATGCCGCCCCCGGTACGCCGCCGATCGGCGAAGTCTGGTTCCAGGAGCCCGGCAACACCACCCCCGACCTGCTGATCAAATATCTGTTCACGAGCGAGAAGCTGTCGGTTCAGGTTCATCCCAACGACGAACAGGCGCACGCCCGCGGCCTGCCGCGCGGCAAGGACGAGTGCTGGACGGTCCTCGCCGCCGAGCCGACCTCGACGATCGCGGTCGGCACGAAGCAGCCGATCTCGAAGGACGAACTCCGGCAGTCGGCGATCGACGGCACGATCGAGGACAAGCTCGACTGGAAGCCGGTCAAGCCGGGCGACTTCATGTATTGCGCGTCGGACACGATCCACGCGATCGGCGGCGGCCTGACGGTGATCGAGGTCCAGCAGAACTCCGAGACCACCTACCGCCTCTACGATTACGGCAGCGACCGCGAACTTCACCTCAAGGACGGCATCGAAGTCGCCGACCCCACGCCCTACGTCCCCGTCGCGCCGCCGATCGAAGTCGAGACCGGCCGCACGATCATGGTCGAGGGCCCCAAGTTCGTGCTCGAGCGCTGGAAGGGCGGCGACCACGTCGTCAACCTGCCCGAAGGCACGACCGGCTGGGTGATCCCGATCACCGGCTCGGGCGATGTCGCAGGCGTCGCGTTCAAGGCCGGTGAGTGTGCGACGATGACCGGCAGCGAAACGGTCTCGACGAGTGCCGACGCAGACGTGCTGTTCGCGTATCCGCTCGCGAAGCGAATCTGAGCAACACCTTCACCTCCCGCCTCCTTGTTCTCCCGCGAAGGCGCGAGCCCAGTCTGGGTCCCCGCCTTCGCGGGGAAACATAGTGGTCGAGGGTAAACGCCACCCCAACCACCACCACCCCGGCGAAGGCCGGGGCCCAATTGGAAAGGTGACAATAACGGCGGGCTGTCCTTCGTTAGCAACGTCTCCCAATTGGGCCCCGGCCTCCGCCGGGGTGGTATCGAGGCTGATACACCCCCAAACTCACCCCGCATTAACCCGCCCCCTGTAACCCCCAGACCATGCTCCGCATCCTAACCTTCTCCACCCTGTTCCCGGATGCGACCCGCCCCAATTTCGGCGTCTTCGTCGAACGCCAGACGCTCGGCCTCGCCGCGCATCCCGACGTTTCATTGCAAGCGGTAGCACCGATAGGCCTCCCCCCGGGCCCGCTCCGCCGCCTCGGTCACTACGCGACCCTCGCCACGCTCCCGACGCACGAACGCTGGAAAGGCATCGACCTCCACCGTCCGCGCTTCACCGTCCGCCCGTTCCTCCAGGGTCGTCACCACGCCGCAGCGTTGCAGCGCGCGCTCATCCCCGTCCTCGACACGATCCGCGAAGACTTTGCGTTCGACGTCATCGACGCCTCGTTCTTCTTCCCCGACGGCCCCGCCGCGGTCGCGCTCGGCAAGCGCTACGGCGTCCCCGTCTCGATCAAGGCGCGCGGCTCCGACATCCACATCTGGGGCAACGCACCCGCCACCGCCGCACAAGTCCGCGCCGCAGGCCGCAACGCCGCGGGCATGCTCGCGGTCAGCGCCGCGATGAAGGCCGACATGGTCGCGATGGGACTGCCCGCCGACCGCATCCGCGTCCACCACACCGGCGTCGACCAGGACCGCTTCCATCACGTCGATCGTGCCGCCGCCAAGGCGGCCCTCGGCGTAGCGGGCCCGCTAGTCGTCTCGGTCGGCGCGTTGATCCCGCGCAAGGGCCACGACATCGTCATCGACGCGGTCGCCGCGCTCCCCGGCGTCACGCTCCTGATCGCCGGACAGGGCCCCGCGCGCGCGACACTGGAAGCGCAAATCGCACGACTCGGCATAGTCGACCGCGTTCGCCTGCTCGGCGCCGTGCCACACGCCGAAATCCCGAAGCTGATCGCCGCTGCCGATGTCAGCGCGCTTGCCTCCGAGTCCGAAGGCCTCGCCAACGCCTGGGTCGAATCGCTCGCCTGCGGCACGCCGGTCGTCATCACCGACGCCGGCGGCGCGCATGACGTGGTGACATCCCCCGAAGCAGGCCGCGTCACGATCGGTGACCCACTAGCGTTCGCCGCCGCGATCCGAACCCTCCTGGCCGACCCGCCCGCGCCCCAGGCGACACGCGCCACAGTCGCCAGCTTCACCTGGGAAGCCAACACCGCCGCGCTCTACGAGCATTTGGCAACGCTAGCCGCGGAACACCGAATTTAGAATCCTCCCCCGTAAGGGGGAGGTGGCACCGAAGGTGACGGAGGGGGAGGGCACGGAACGGCGGTTTCACCTTTCCTCCCCCTCCGTCTGGCAAGTGCCAGCCACCTCCACCTAGCGGGGGAGGATCAACAGTCTCAGATCACCCCTCGAGCGGGTACAACGCCGCCACGATCCAGCGACCCTCACCACGCAGAACCGCCCAAGCCCGCGCAGCAGCACGGCTGTCCATAGCCTCGATCCCGAACCCACGAGCCTCGACCGCCTTCTTGAACGCAAGCGGCGGCTGACGAAGCGCGGACCCGGTACCCAACAACAGGAATTCCGGCGGCGGATCGAGCGCCAGCAACGCCGCCACATCCACCTCGCCCAACGCCTCGAACGCCGGCGGCTCCCAGCCATCCGCACGCTCAGGACTGATCAGCAGCGCGGTATAATACCCGTCGTCGACCTTGAACCCGGCCCGACCGATCGCCGAGATCATCGGCCCATCGGTCTTCTCGCGGTCCATCCTCATTTAGCGCTCGACCTTCGGACCAACCCGCTCGGCGCCGTCCTGCACGCCGCCCTTGCGCGGTGCAGGATCGGCCCGCAGCCCCAGCGTGATCAGCAGCGACGACGACACGTAGATCGACGAATAGGTCCCGACGACGATACCCAGGATCATCGCCGCGGTGAACCCGCGCAGCACGTGGCCGCCGAGCACCAGCATCGCGACCAGCGCGAGCAGGATCGTCACCGAGGTCATCACGGTCCGCGGCAGCGTCTCGTTCACCGACAGGTCGATGATCTCGCGCATGTCCATCTTCCGATACCGACGCATGTTCTCGCGGATACGGTCGTCGATCACGATCTTGTCGTTGATCGAATACGAGATGATCGTCAGCACCGCCGCGACGATGTTCAGGTCGAACTCGAACTGCGTCAGCGCGAAGAAGCCGAGCGTCATCAACAGATCGTGGACGATCGCGACGACGGTCGAGACGCCGAACTGCCACTCGAACCGCACCACCGCGAACAGCGCGATGCCAAGGATCGCGAGGCCGACCGCGAGCAGACCCTTGCTGATCAGCTCGTCCGAGACCTTGCCCGAGATCGTATCGTATTTCGAGAAGGTCGCGCCGGGGAACTTGACCGCGAGGTCGTCCGACACCTTCTTGACGAGGCGGTTGGTCGCGCCTTCGTCGCCGGCGGGGACGGGCAGGCGGATCGACAGCGTCTTCGGATCGCTGAACGACTGGATCGAGGCTTCGCCGACGCCGAGCCGGTCGACTTCGGTACGGACCGCGTCGATCGACGGCGGGGTCGCGAACTTTTCTTCGATCAGGACGCCGCCGACGAAGTCGACGCCCATGTTGAGGCCCTTCGTCACGACCAGCCCGACCGCGAGCAGGGACAGTAGCAGGGTCAGCCCGAACGCCCATTTGCGGAGCGAGACGAACTTGAGGTTCGTGTTGTCGGGAACGAGTTTCAGCAGGCGCATTGTTGTCTCCCGCCTCAAATATTGATCGTGGTGGGGCGGTTCTTCCGCAGCCACAGCGCGACCATCATCCGCGTGAACGTGACGGCGGTGAACACCGACGTGCATATCCCGATCAGCAGCACGACCGCGAAGCCCTTCACCGGGCCCGAGCCGAGCAGCAGCATGATCACGCCGGTGATGGCGTGCGTCACGTTGGCCTCGAAGATCGTCCGGCTCGCCTCCTTGTAGCCGAGCTCGACCGACTGGACGACGCTACGCCCGCGTCGCCGCTCCTCGCGAATACGCTCGTTGATCAGCACGTTGGCGTCCACCGCGGTCCCGATCGTCAGCACGAACCCGGCGATACCGGGCAGCGTCAGCGTCGCGTTCAGCATCGCCATGACGGCGACGATCACGAGGATGTTGATGACCACCGCGAGGTTCGCATACAGGCCGAACCGGCCGTAGGTGACGAACATGAACACGATCACGAGCAGCGCGGCGACGATCGACGCCAGCACGCCGGCGCGGATCGAATCCTTGCCGAGATCGGGGCTGACGGTGCTCTCGGCGATGGTCTTCAAATTGACCGGCAGCTTGCCCGACCGCAGCGAGATCGCCAGTGCGTTCGCCGACTCGACGGTGAAGTTGCCCGAGATCGACGCACGACCGCCGAGGATCGGCTCGTTGATGTTCGGCGCGGAGATCACCGAATTGTCGAGGATGATCGCGAACGGCTTGTTGGTGTTCTCAGTCGTCACCTTGGCGAAGCGACGGCCACCCACCGCATCGAACGTGATCGCCACCTGCGGCGCGTTGGTCTGCGACTCGAACTCCTGGCGCGCATCGGCGAGCTGGTCGCCCGAAATGATCACCGATCGCTTGACCGCGATGAACGGCACGCCGCGCGGATTTCCCGGATACGGCAGCACCTGGCTGCCGACCGGGGCGATACCCTTGACCAGATCGGCCGGGTTCGCGGTCTCGTCGACCAGCTTGAACTCGAGCTTGGCGGTCTTGCCGATCAGCTCCTTCAGCGCCTGCGGGTTCTTCAGGCCAGGCACCTGCACAACGATCCGCGTCGCGCCCTGGCGAACGATCGTCGGCTCCTTGGTGCCGAGCGCGTCGATACGACGACGGACGACTTCGGTCGCGTCCTTCATCGCGGTGTCGACCGCCTGGGTCAGTCCGGCCTGGGTCGGCTTGAGCACGAACCGGCTCGTATCGACGACGTTGATGTCCCATTCGCGCTGGCCGCTCATCCCGGCGCCACCGCCGGTGATCGCCAGCAGGCGCTCACGCGCCGCATCGACCTGCGAAGGATCCCGCAGCAGGAAGGTCAGCTGGCCACCCCGCGTGGAGATGTCGCCGATCTCGATCCGTGGCGTCCCGTTGCGCATCGTCCCCGCGACGCTGTCGCGCATCGCCTCGATCCGCGTCGCGGCGAGGTCGGCGGTATCCGCCTCGAGCAGCAGATAGCTGCCGCCGGCGAGATCGAGCCCCAGGTTGATGTGCGGATGCGGGATCCGCCCCCATTGGCTCGTGGTGCTCTCGGGGAGGAAGCTCGGGATCGCCAGCAGGCACAATGCCGCAAGCAACCCGATGATCGACCCGATTTTCCAGCGCGGGAAGTCGAGCATCAGTCGTTCGCCGGCTTCGTGTTCGGGCTGGTGATGTCGGTCAGCGTCGCCTTGACGACGCGCACGCGGACATTCGGCGCGATCTCGACCTCGACGACATTATCCTCGACCTTGGTCACCTTGCCCAGGATCCCGCCCGAGGTGACGACGCTGTCGTTCTTCTTCACCGCCGCGACCGACGCCTGCAGCGCCTTCATGCGCTTTTGCTGCGGACGGATCATCAGGAAATAGAACACGACGAACACGAGGAAGAGCGGCGCGAGGCTCAGGAACGAGGCGATCCCGCCTCCCGCCGTCGTGGCGGCGCCGTCTGCGGCCTGGGCGTATGCTGGTGAGATGAACATGGAGTTCCGTATCTGTGAAGGGTGGCTCGGTTCGCGCGCCGCGCGGCCGGTCGCATTGGTCCGCCCGCTATCATCGCTTGATGTCGCGTGCAACTGACGCAGGCGCGGACGGTTCGTGTAGAGACTACGACGAAGTTGCGACGAAACCGGCACAAAACAGGAGAGATGCAATGATTCTGGTGATGGGACATATCAAGCTGGCCGCAGGCGAGGGCGCGAAGATCGCCGACACGCTGATCGCGCACATGGCCGCCTGCGCCGCGGAAGACGGCTGCGAATTCTACAATCTCGCACTCGACCTGGTCGATCCCGACCTGATCCGGATCTCCGAACGCTGGGCGAGTCCCGAGGCGATCGCCGCGCACGGCCAGGCCGAACACCAGAAGGCCTTCGGTCGCGCCCTGCGCGCGTACACCGTCGAGCAGGTCAGCGTGAAAGCGTATGACGGCAGCTTCTGGCGCACGCTCATGGGCGAATGAGGCAATCTTCGCCGGCAAGCGGCGTTGCGACTTGCATCGCACGCCGACCCTGCGTAGAGCGCGCGGCTCGGGCTGCTATGCGGCCCGTTCGGTCGGAGCGTAGCGCAGCCTGGTAGCGCACCACACTGGGGGTGTGGGGGTCGCAGGTTCGAATCCTGTCGCTCCGACCATTTTCTTACATCGATAAACGGTGAACTCGTGCAGCTCTTGTGCGAGCGCATTCCGTTACACTCGTCGTCATCCCCGCGGAGGCGGGGACCCATAAACTCGAACGTTGCCTGTCACCAGCAACGCCAGCCCGTATGGATCCCCGCCTGCGCGGGGATGACTGAACTTGGAATGGGGCCGACTCTGATGGCGGCCCCGTCCGGTGATCTTACGCCGTCTCGCTCACCGTCGCCGCATGACCGACGGCAACCGCGCTCAAGTTAACGATCCCCCGCGCGGTCACGCTCGGCACCATCATCTGCAGCGGCTTAGCAAGCCCCAGCAGCATCGGGCCCAACGGCAACGACTCGGTCGACGCCGACAACAGCGACACCGCGATGTTCGCCGCATCGATGTTCGGCATCACCAGCAAATTCGCCGACCCGGTCAAAGGACTGTCCGCGACCAACCGCCGCCGCAGCGCCTCCGACAGCGCCGCATCGCCGTGCATCTCGCCGTCGAACTCGAACTCCGGCGCGAACTCCTTCAGCAACGCATGCCCCGCGCGCATCTTCTGCGCGGAGGGCGACCGCGACGCACCGAAGCTCGAATGCGACAGCAACGCCGCCTTCGGCTCGATCGCGAACGCGCGCACCGCCTCGGCCGCTAGCAGCGTCATCTCGGCGATCTGCTCGGCGGTCGGATCGACCGTCACATGCGTATCGCAGAAGAAAAGACTGCCGGTCCGCAGGATCACCGCCGACATCGCATACAGCCGCGAGACGCCCGGCATCCGCGGAATCAGCGGCATGACATAGGTCATCTGCGTCCACCAGTCGCCGATCCCGCCGCACAAGGCCGCGTCGACGCGACCCTCGCGCAGCAGCATCGCCGCCGCCACGCTAGGCCGAGTCCGCAGCGCCCGCTCGGCACTGTCGGGCGGCGATCCGCGACGGCCGACCAACGCGTTATACCCTGCGAGCAACGGATCGAACACTTCGCGGTCGGTACCCGGATCGAGCACCTCGACGTCGGTGCCGATCGCCATCCGCAACCCGCTCGACTGGATCTTCTCGGCGATCACCTCGCGCCGCCCGATCAGCACCGGCCGCCCGATACCCTCGTCGATCACCGTCTGCACCGCGCGCAGCGTGCGGTCGTCCTCGCCCTCGCCATAGGCGATCGAGCGCCCCGCCTGCTTGGCGCGCGCGAAGATCGGCCGCATCAGCTGGCCCGAGCGGTACACGAACACTTCGAGATCGCGCAGATACGCATCGAAATCCTCGATCGGCCGCGTCGCCACGCCCGACTCCATCGCCGCCTTCGCCACCGCCGGCGCGACGTGCAGGATCAGCCGCGGATCGAACGGCTTCGGGATGATGTAGGTCGGCCCGAACACCGGCGTCGCACCGCCGTAAGCGGTGACGACCACATCGGAAGCCGTCGCACGCGCCAGGGCCGCGATCGCATCGACCGCCGCGACCTTCATCGCCTCGTTGATCTCGGTCGCACCGACGTCGAGCGCACCGCGGAAGATGAACGGGAAGCACAGCACGTTGTTGACCTGGTTCGGAAAATCCGAGCGGCCGGTGGCGATGATCGCATCGGGCCGGGTCGCATGCACCAGCGCCGGCTGGATCTCCGGCTCGGGGTTCGCCAGCGCCAGGATCAACGGATCGGGTGCGAGCAGATGCAGCCATTCCTGCTTCAGCACGCGCGGCGCCGACAGGCCGAGGAAGATGTCCGCCCCCTCCAGCACGTCCGGCAGCGTCCGCGCATTCGTGGTGCGCGCGTACCGCGCCATGTTCGGCGGCATCACGTCGCCGCGATCCTTGTGCACGACGCCGGCGATATCGGTCAGCGTGACGTTCTCGGGGTTGAGCCCCATCGACACGAGCAGATCCACCGTCGCGAGCGCCGCCGCGCCTGCGCCCGACGTCACCAGCTTCATCTGGTCGAGCCGCTTGCCGCGCAGTTCGAGCACGTTGCGGACCGCGGCGGCACACACGATCGCGGTGCCGTGCTGGTCGTCATGGAACACCGGGATGTTCATCAGTTCGCGCAGCTTCGTCTCGATCTCGAAGCATTCGGGCGCCTTGATATCCTCGAGATTGATCCCGCCGAACGTCGGCTCGAGCACGCGGACCGCTTCGATGAACGCCTGCGGATCAAGCTGGTCGATCTCGATGTCGAAACAGTCGATCCCGGCGAATTTCTTGAAGAGCACCGCCTTGCCCTCCATCACCGGCTTCGACGCAAGTGCACCGATCGCACCGAGCCCAAGCACCGCGGTGCCGTTGGTGATCACGGCAACCAGATTGCCCCGCGCGGTATAGTCGCGCGCCTTGTCCGGATCGGCGGCGATTTCCTCGCACGCAGCGGCGACGCCCGGCGAGTAGGCGAGCGCGAGATCGCGCTGCGTCGCCATCCGCTTGGTCGCCTCGACCGAGAGCTTACCGGGCTTGGGATAGCGATGATAATCGAGCGCGGCTTTGCGGAAATCGTCTTCCATGGTCTTCCTAACCTGTCGGCCGCGGCGGCGACCGGGTGGGCGCGGGCAAGGCCCGCGGCGAATGTTCAAGGGAGCGCATAGCCTTAGGCACACCAATCCGCCAACCCCGCGCGGACGTAGCGTCGGTTTGGGTACGGGGCGGCGGGGCGACCGCGACCCGGCGCCCCACACCACAGCACCATCCCAGCAAAGCACCACCCCGGCGAAGGCCGGGGCCCAATTGGAACGTCGGACATAACGAAGCGCCGTCCTCCGTTACAACCGTCGCCCAATTGGACCCCGGCCTCCGCCGGGGCGGTGCAGAGGATGAAAGCACTTCTCCTCCCCTCCCTGGAAGGGAGGGGCCGGGGGTGGGTCGGCTTCCGCATACAAACCCGTCGGAACCCAAGCAGGCCAACCCACCCCCAACCCCTCCCTTCCAGGAGGGGAGCAAGAAAGACCGGAAGCCAGCACAACCGACTGAGAATCCCCTGTCCTACAGCGAACCAATATGGTTCGCTCCCGCCAACAAAACCGGGAGCCAGCCATGCCCATCGACCACCTCATCGACGCCGTCATCGACCGCGAAGGCGGCTACTCGAACCACCCCGCAGACCGAGGCGGCCCCACCCGCTACGGCATCACGGAAAGCGTAGCCCGCACCAACGGCTACCCCGGAGACATGCGCAATTTCCCCCGCGACCAGGCGGAAACGATCTACCACCGCCTCTACTGGACCCGCCCGGCCTTCGACCAGATCGCCACCCGCGCCCCCAAGATCGCCGAAGAACTCTTCGACACCGGCGTCAACATGGGCCCCGCGGTCGCCGCCACCTTCCTCCAACGCGCGCTCAACGCGCTCAACCGAGGCGCCACCGACTACCCCGACATGACCCTCGACGGCCGCATCGGCCCCGCGACCCTCACCGCGCTCGAAGCCTTCCTCGCCCGCCGCAAACCCGGCGGCGAAACCGTGCTCCTGAAAGCGATCGAGGCCCTGCAAGGCGAACGCTACGTCGCGCTAGCTGAGACCCGTCCCGCCAACGAAGCCTTCCTCTACGGCTGGCTCGCGAACCGCGTCTGAGCCCCCTGCGAAAACGCTCCCAGCGTGTGAACTTTGTGTACTTCCAGATTCCCGGAGACAGCCAATGACCCCGCAACCCCTTGATCCAGCACCAGACCCCTGGATCACCCGAGCCCGGCCGACCTTCCTCTACGTGATGTACACATTTCTCCTCGGCGCGATCCCCGCAGGCCTGATCGCCGCCGTCCGCCCGAACATGGCGCAGGCGATCGCCGCCGGTATGTCCGCGTACTTGAACGCGATCCCCGAACCGCTGTACGCGCTCTTCGGCACCGGCTATCTCGGCTACACGGTGGCGCGGGAATGGGGGAAGGGCCGATGATGTGCACCCCTTGCCGCCACTCCCCCTCCTTACGGCGCGCGCCTTACCGCCCCCCAACCGTTCGTGCCGAGTAGCGACCGAGTAGCCCCCTTGGGCGTATCGAGGGCGCGTATCGAGGTACAGGTGACACGCGCAACCTCAATCCCTCGATACGCGCTCTCGACAAGCTCGATCGCTACTCGGGACGAACGGAAGTGGGATGGACGACACGAACGGGATGTCCGCCGACACGAACGGCGCGCGTTCGGGCAGGGGCGTTGCACCCCCAAAACCAAACCCTACATCGCTGCCATGAGCAACGACCCCCACGCCATGCCGACATGGCACGGCACCACGATCCTCTCGGTCCGCCGCGGCGGCAAGGTCGTCGTGATCGGCGACGGCCAGGTCTCGATGGGCCAGACCGTCATGAAACCCAACGCGCGTAAAGTTCGCCGCCTAGGTGACGGCAGCGTCATCGGCGGATTCGCCGGCGCGACCGCCGACGCGTTCACCTTGTTCGAACGCCTCGAACGCAAACTCGAAGCGCACCAGGGCCAGCTCCTCCGCGCCGCGGTCGAGCTTGCCAAGGACTGGCGCACCGACAAGTTCCTCCGCAACCTCGAAGCGATGATGATCGTCGCCGACAAGGACGTGACGCTGATCCTCACCGGCAACGGCGATGTCCTCGAACCCGAAAACGGCGTCGCCGCGATCGGCTCCGGCGGCAACTACGCGCTCGCCGCCGCCCGAGCGCTGGTAGAATACGAGACCGACGCCGAAGTGTTGTGCCGCAAGGCGATGCACATCGCGTCCGAACTCTGCGTCTACACCAACGACCGCCTCACCGTCGAAACGATGGACAGCACGACGTAATTCCTTCTCCCCCTCCCGCAAGCGGGAGGGGGCAGGGGGTGGGCGCCCGCTCACCTCCAGCGCCAACCTTCGAGGGAAGCGCGAGCCCACCCCCAACCCCTCCCGCAAGCGGGCGGGGAGCGAGATCAGAATGAACGACCAACTCACCCCGAAGGCCATCGTCGCCGCGCTCGACGCCCACATCATCGGTCAGGCCGCCGCGAAACGCGCGGTCGCCGTCGCGATGCGCAACCGCTGGCGCCGTCAGCAGCTCAGCGAAGACCTCCGCGACGAGGTCACCCCCAAGAACATCCTGATGATCGGACCGACCGGCTGCGGCAAGACCGAGATCAGCCGCCGTCTGGCCAAGCTCGCCGACGCGCCGTTCGTGAAGGTCGAGGCGACCAAGTTCACCGAAGTCGGCTATGTCGGTCGCGACGTCGAACAGATCGCCCGTGATCTCGTCGAGGAAGCCATCCGCCTCGAAAAGGAACGGCGTCGCGTCGCCGTCAAGGACAAGGCGGAAGAGGCTGCGATGTCGCGCCTGCTCGACGCGCTCACCGGCAAGAACGCGAGTGAAGCGACGCGCGAGAGCTTCAAGCAGCGCTTCCTCGACGGCCATCTCAATAACGCCGAAGTCGAGATCGAGGTCGAGCAGGCGCCGACCACGCCGTTCGAAATCCCCGGCGGCGCGCCGCAGATGATCAACTTTGGCGAGATGATGAAGTCGTTCGGCGGCGGCCAGCAGCTGAAGCGGCGGAAACTCACCGTCCACGCGGCGTGGGACAAGCTCGTCGAGGAAGAGGCCGACAAGCGTCTCGACCAGGATGAGGTCAGCCGCGCGGCCTTGGCCGACGCGGAGGCCAACGGCATCGTCTTCCTCGACGAGATCGACAAGATCGCGGTCTCCGATGGCCGCGGCGGTTCGATCAGCCGCGAAGGCGTCCAGCGCGACCTGCTGCCCCTGATCGAGGGCACGACCGTCGCGACCAAATACGGCCCGATGAAGACCGACCACATCCTTTTCATCGCATCGGGCGCGTTCCACGTCGCCAAGCCGAGCGACCTGCTCCCCGAACTCCAGGGCCGCCTGCCGATCCGCGTCGAGTTGAAGGGCCTCACCGAAGCCGATTTCGTCGCGATCCTGTCGGACACCAAGGCGTCGCTACCGCTGCAATACAAGGCACTGATCGCCACCGAAGGCGTCGGCATCGAATTCACCGAAGACGGCATCGCCGCGATCGCGCGCATCGCCGCCGAGGTGAATTCGGAGATCGAGAACATCGGTGCACGGCGCTTGCAGACGGTGATGGAAAAGCTGCTCGAGGAGGTAAGCTACAACGCCGAAGACCGCGGCGGCTCGAACCTCGTCATCGACGGCGCGTACGTCGACAGCCAGCTGAAGGAAATCGCGCGCAACACCGACCTGAGCCGCTTCGTGCTCTGATCATAGGGCGGGGGGCCACCACCCCCCGTTCGTGCTGAGCGAAGTCGAAGCACCTGAGTCTCATGCCCTTCGACTTCGCTCAGGGCGAACGGAGTGGAGGTGTTTAGGAGAAACCATGGACGTAGCCGAAGCCATAGCCGCTCGCCGATCCGTCCGCGGCTTCCTCGAAACCCCGGTCGATCCCGAACTCCTCCGCGACCTCGCGATAAAAGCGTCCCGAGCCGCAACCGGCGGCAACCTCCAACCCTGGCACATCGCCATCGTCCAAGGCGAACCTCTGGTCCGACTCAAAGCGACGATGGCGCAAAAGATCACCACCGGCGCAACCGAAACCCCCGCCTACGACGTCTACCCTCGCGACCTCGCCGCCCCCTACCGAGACCGCCGCTACGCCGTCGGCGAAGCGATGTACGCCCACCTCGGCATCCCCCGCGACGACAAGCCCGCCCGCCGGGAGTGGTTCGCCCGCAACTTCCAGTTCTTCGGCGCCCCCGCCGCGTATTTCTGCACAGTCGATCGCTGCATGGGCCCGCCGCAATGGTCGGACCTCGGCATGTACCTGCAAAACCTGATGCTGCTCGCGGTAGACGCCGGCCTCGCCACCTGCCCGCAGGAATGCTGGGCGATGTATCCGGAAACGGTCGGGCGGGTCTTGGACATGCCCGAAGACCGCATGCTCTTTTGCGGCATGGCGATCGGGTATGAGGACAAGACGGCGCCGGCCAATGCGCTACGTACCGAGCGCGCAGACGAAGCGGAATGGCTGAGGACGATCGGCTGATTTAGGCCATCCACGCTAACCAAAAAACCACCCCGGCGAAGGCCGGGGCCCATTGGGTGACGGTGGCAACAGAGCGAAGCGCCTCGTCACGTCGGCCTTGCCAATTGGGCCCCGGCCTCCGCCGGGGTGGTGGCGTATGCGGCAATGTTCACCCGCGAAGGCGGGTGCCCAGACTGGGTCCCCGCCTTCGCGGGGAAACAAAAATTACAGGATCACCGTCTGAGGCTTGGCACCCTTGATCCCCGCGAGGATCATCGCTTCCCAGACCGCAGGATCGCCCGCCGCCGCCATCGCCTTGTCCGGCTCGCGCAACGTCTTCAGCACCGCCAGCGCATCCGGCAGATAGTCCGCCCACGCATCGTCGATCAGCCGCGACGCCGACTCGGCATCGCCGCCGGCATTCGCGCTGATCCGCTGTCCCGCCAGCACGCGCGCGACGCGTTCGGCGACAGGTGTAGTGGAAACGTCCATGAGCATTCTCCTCGCGGGACCGGTCTATACCAAACCCGCGAGGCGAACGAATGCTCCTTAGCGTGCCGAGCTCGGCCCCGCGCCGCGGCTCGGACCACGGCCACCACCGCCGCCAGCCGGACGGCCACCGCCGCCCTGACCACCAGGACGACCACCGCCCTGGGGACGACCGCCGCCGCCGCCCTGACCGCCGCCACCCTGGCCACCACGGCTAGCACCCGCATAGTTGCGACCGGTCGTACCGGTCGCCCTAGGCGAATGCGTCGCGCGCGGACGTGCCGGATCGCGCGGACGGTCGATCCGGACCTCGGGGTCGGCACCCATCGTCTTCACGCGCGTCTGCTTGATCTGGTTCGACAGGTTGACGAAATCGTCCGGCAGCGACCGGACCTGGACCTTCTGGCGGGTGATCCGCTCGATGTCGCGCAGGTACGCCTTCTCGTCATCCGCGCAGAACGCGACGGCGATGCCGCTGGCGCCCGCACGCGCGGTACGGCCGATGCGGTGGACATACTGCTCGGCGACGTTCGGCAGTTCGAAGTTGATGACGTGGCTGACGCCCGAGACGTCGATGCCGCGTGCGGCGATGTCGGTCGCAATCAGGACCTTGACCTTGCCCTGCTTGAACTCGCCGAGTGCCCGCTCGCGCTGGCCCTGGCTCTTGTTGCCGTGGATCGCGTTCGACGCGATGCCGTTGCCGGCGAGCAGCTTCACGACGCGGTCGGCGCCATGCTTGGTGCGCGTGAAGACGAGCGCACGGTCGATCGCAGGATCGGCCAGCGTGATCGTCAGCAGCGCCTGCTTCTCCGACTGGTTGCAGAAGGTGACATACTGGTCGACGCGCTCGGCGGTCGTCGCGGCCGGCTTCACCGAAACGGTCTTCGGGTCGAGCAGGAACTGCGAGGCGAGCTCACGGATCGCAACCGGCATCGTCGCCGAGAAGAACAAAGTCTGGCGCTTCTTCGGCAGCATGCGGACGATCTTCTTCAGCGCGTGGATGAAGCCGAGGTCCATCATCTGGTCGGCTTCGTCGAGCACGAGGATCTCGATCATCGACAGGTTGCAGAAGCCCTGCTCGATCAGGTCGATCAGGCGGCCCGGCGTGGCGACGAGGATGTCGACGCCGCGGCTCAGGTCCTGGCGGTTCTTGTTGATGCTGGTGCCGCCGAACACGGTCGTCACCGACATCTTGCTGAACTGGCCGTAGGCGCGGGCGCTGTCGGCGATCTGGCTGGCGAGTTCGCGCGTCGGCGCGAGCACCAGCATGCGGCAATGCGTCGGCAGGACGCGCTTCTGGGTTTCGGTCAGGCGCTGGATCGACGGCAGCACGAACGCCGCGGTCTTGCCGGTGCCGGTCTGCGCGATGCCGAGCAGATCGCCACCTTCGAGCAGGATCGGGATCGACTGGGCCTGGATCGGCGTCGGCTCGGTATAGCCCTTGGCTTCGAGCGCACGGACGAGCGGCTCGGCGAGGCCGAGGTTTGCAAATGACATGAATAGTCTCTCAAATAGATGCCGGGCTCGCGAATCCACACAAGGACGCGCGAGGGGCGGTGGTGTTTTGACACCCCGCGTGAAAAGGGAAGCCCGTTGGAAACGACCGAGGCGGAGCTAAGACCGGCTAGGGTCCAATCACGCTGCATTACGCCTCGATAGCGGCCATCTGGCGTATCACGGTCGAAAAGTCAACCTTCGGCCCCTTTTTGCACCCAGGGCGGGGTCAGCGGCGGATCTGACCCAGGTGCAGATAGCGCTCGTTGAACTCGGCGGCATCGCGCAGGCGGGGCCAGTCGATCACGCTCACCTGGCGCTTCTTGCGCGCGATCAGGCCGTCGGTCTCGAGCGATTTCAGCACGCGATTGACGTGTACGGGGGTGAGCCCAAGCGCATCGCCCAACTGCTCCTGCGTCATCGGCAACTCATACGCCATCGCATCGGCGAGCGTCGATTTCTGGAACCGCACCGAAAATTCACACAGCAGATGCGCCAGCCGGCTCCGCGCATTGCGCCGCCCAACATTCAGCAGCCACTCGCGGTGAATCGACGACTCGACCAGCGCGTCGATCCACAAGGCCTGGCCCGCCGCCGGGCACGCCTCGATGAAGAGCCGCAGCGCCGCGATCGGTACTTCCGCTAGTGTCAGGCGGGTCAGCGCCTGGATGTCATGATCGGATTCATCGAGGAACAGGTTCTGCAGATCGACGAACTCGCCCGGCATCAGGATCGACACGATCTCACGCTCGCCGTTCGGCGTCAGCTTCTGCCGATAGGCCAGGCCCTCGAGAATGAAAGCGCAGCGCGTCGGACGCTGGCCTTCGCGCAGCATATAGGTCGACGCATCGATCGTCCGGACCTTGAACGGCAACGCGGCGATCTGCGCACGATCGTCCGCACCCATCGCCATCCGCGATTCGAACTTCCGTAACACCTTCTCAGTCACGGTGGAGATATCCACGTGCACTCTCCGCATCCAGTGCAGGAGCACTCGTTTCTCGCTGTCACCCTCTCTGGAATAGCGCGTTGCAACAATACGCACCTTATCCCAGGATTGACCGAGCCGACAAAACCCATGTTATGACATTTATGCGCCCGATTGCCGGGACCGTGGCGAAAAACGAGGCCAGCCGTTCGGCTAGCTCGTTTCGTCGATCGTCACCGTGACCGTGAGCAGAACGCTACCCGCCTCGTTCCGTACAGCGACGCTGAACCGAGCGCCGTCGCGTGCGATTGCCGGATGATCGCTGAGATAATCGCCTGCGAAGATTACCGCCTGGACGCGTGCTTCCTCGTCGTCCGCCAGATTTGTGCCGTCGTCGTCGTTCACGTGTTTATGGTTGTCGATATCGAAGAAGTATCTGGGCATGCTCACCTTCCTCGACCGTTACGTAAGTTCGAACCTATCAGGTCGACATTGGCTCCGCTCTTACCAAAATCAGGTTTGCTGCACGCTGCATGCTCGACTTGAACTCCGTCACGGGCGTAGGATGCCTACAAACATATAGAGGATCCGCCCCATGAAACTGGCCAGCCTGAAGCATCCCGACACCACCCGTGGACGAGACGGCAAGCTTGTGGTCGTCTCCAACGACCTCGCCTGGTATGCCGATGCGAGCCACATCGCGCCGACGCTGCAGGCCGCGCTCGACGACTGGGACCGGCTTTCGATCGACCTCAAGAATTTGTCGACCGATCTCGAGCACGAGATGATCCCGATGCGCCGCTTCCACGAGCATGATGCCGAGTCGCCGCTGCCACGGGCGTATCAATGGGCGGATGGCTCAGCATACGTGAATCATGTTGCGCTCGTACGACAGGCGCGAGCCGCGGAAATGCCCGACAGCTTCTGGCACGATCCGCTGATGTACCAGGGCGGCTCGGACGGGTTCCTGGGCCCGCGCGATCCGATCCCGCTCGCCGACGAGTCTTGGGGCTGCGACATGGAGGGCGAGGTCGTCGTCGTCACCGGCGACGTGCCGCTCGGCGCGAGTCGCGACGAGGCGCTGGCGGCGATCCTGCTGGTCGGGCTGACTAACGATGTCTCGCTGCGCAACCTGATTCCCGGCGAACTCGGCAAGGGCTTCGGCTTCTTCCAGTCGAAGCCGGCCAGCGCGTTTTCACCGGTCTTCGTCACCCCCGACTCGCTTGGCGACTGGTGGAAGGACGGCAAGCTGCACCGCAAGCTGATGGTCGACCTCAACGGCCAGCCGCTCGGTCGCGCCGAGGCGGGCGAGGACATGACGTTCGATTTCGGCACGCTCGTCGCCCACGCCGCCAAGACCCGGAAGCTCGGCGCGGGGACGATCGTCGGCTCCGGCACAGTCTCGAACCGCGGCCCCGATGGTGGCCCCGGCAAGTCGGTTGCCGAGGGCGGCGTCGGCTATTCCTGTCTCGCCGAAGTGCGGACGATCGAGACGATCCAGGGCGGCAAGCCCGTCACGCCGTTCCTCAAGCAGGGCGACGTCGTCCGCATCTGGGCGGAAGACGACAAGCGCCATCCGATCTTCGGCGTGATCGAACAGACCGTCGGCGGCTGATTTTCTGCCGAGGGGGAGAAAAATCCGCGCGGCACATCGTGAATGCGCAACTCCCCCTCGCAATCTGCGTTGAAATTTAATAACAAGCCTCGGTAAGAGTGTTCCGCGGTCACAGCGGCCTCATGGAGATGGAATGACGATGGCAAGCGAGCATCCGCGCGCCAATTTGCAGCCACTTACGCTGCATATCCCCGAGCCGAAGTTCCGCCCCGGCGACGCGGTGGACTTCGCCGAAGTCGACGTGCCGCCCGCCGGCAAGGCACGACGCCCCGACACCGCGGACAAGGCGTCCGACTTCATCGATCTCGCCTACACATTGGTCCGCGTGCTCGACGACGACGGCAACGCGGTCGGCCCTTGGGATCCCAAGCTCTCGCCCGAGGTGATGCGCCGCATGTTGCGCAGCATGGCGCTGCTCCGCGCGTTCGACGAGCGCATGTTCCGCGCACAGCGCCAGGGCAAGACCAGCTTCTACATGAAGGCGCTCGGCGAGGAAGCGGTCGCGGTCGCCGCGGCCTACGCGCTCGATTACGAGGACATGTGCTTCCCCTCGTACCGCCAGCAGGGGCTGTTGATCGCCCGGGGCTGGAGCCTCGTCGACATGATGAACCAGATCTATTCGAACACCGCGGACCGGCTCGGCGGCAAGCAGCTGCCGATCATGTATTCGGTCAAGGAAGCCGGGTTCTTCTCGATTTCGGGCAACCTCACGACGCAGTATCCCCAGGCAGTCGGCTGGGCGATGGCGTCCGCCGCCAAGGGCGACACGCGGATCGCCGCGACCTGGTGCGGCGAGGGCTCGACCGCCGAGGGCGACTTCCACTCCGCCTGCACCTTCGCCGCGGTCTACCGCGCGCCGGTGATCTTCAACGTCGTCAACAACCAGTGGGCGATCTCCAGCTTCTCCGGGTTCGCCGGTGCCGAGGCGACGACGTTTGCAGCGCGCGCGGTCGGCTACGGCATCGCCGGGCTCCGGGTGGACGGCAATGACGCGCTGGCGGTCTACGCCGCGACCGAATGGGCCGCCGAGAGGGCACGCACCAACCAGGGCCCGACGCTGATCGAGCACTTTACCTACCGCGCGGAAGGCCATTCGACCTCCGACGATCCCGGCCAGTACCGCAGCGAAGGCGAACCCAACGCCTGGCCGCTCGGCGACCCGATCAAGCGCCTCAAGGATCACCTCATCGCGATCGGCGAATGGGACGAGGAGCGCCACGCAGCACAGGACAAGGAACTCGCCGAGCAGGTCAAGGCCGCGCAGAAGGAAGCCGAGAAGAACGGCATCCTCGGCCACGGCCTCCACCAGCCGCTCGAATCGCTGTTCGACGGCGTGTTCGAGGAACTGCCGTGGCATCTGAAGGAGCAGCGTCAGCAGATGCTCGACGAGGAAACGGCCAGCGGCCGTCCATGGGATCGCAAGGCATGAGCGACATGATCGAGGCACCCGAGTCCGGAGCAGCGGACGCCGAGCCCACCACCCGCATGAACATGATCCAGGCGATCAACTCCGCCATGGACATCATGATGGAGCGCGACCCCGACGTGATCGTCATGGGCGAGGACGTCGGCTATTTCGGCGGCGTCTTCCGCGCGACCGCCGGACTCCAGGCCAAGCACGGCAAGACCCGCGTGTTCGACACCCCGATCACCGAATGCGGCATCATCGGCGTCGCGGTCGGCATGGGCGCGTACGGCTTGCGCCCTGTCCCCGAGATCCAGTTCGCGGATTACATCTACCCCGCGCTCGACCAGCTCGTCTCCGAAGCCGCACGCCTGCGCTATCGCTCCGCCGGCGAGTTCACCTCGCCGATCACGGTGCGCTCGCCGTTCGGCGGCGGCATCTTCGGTGGCCAGACGCACAGCCAGTCGCCGGAAGGGCTCTTCACCCACATGTCAGGCATCAAGACGGTTATCCCGTCGACGCCCTATGACGCCAAGGGCCTGCTGATCGCCGCGATCGAGGACAATGACCCGACGCTCTTCTTCGAGCCCAAGCGCATCTATAACGGCCCGTTCGACGGCTATTGGGATCGCCCATCGCAGAACTGGTCGAAGCATCCCGCGGGCGAAGTCCCGACCGGCTACTACAAGATCGAGCTCGGCAAGGCGAAGATCGTCCGCGCGGGCGAGGCGCTCACCATCCTCGCCTACGGCACGATGGTTCATGTCTGCGCAGCCGTGGTCGCCGAGGCCGGGATCGACGCCGAGATCGTCGACCTCCGCACGCTCGTGCCGCTCGACATCGAGACGATCGAGGCGTCGGTAAAGAAGACCGGCCGCTGCATGATCGTCCACGAGGCGACGCGCACCAGCGGCTTCGGCGCGGAGCTGTCGGCGATCGTTCAGGAACGCTGTTTCTACCATCTCGAGGCGCCGATCGAGCGCGTGACCGGGTTCGACACGCCGTACCCGCACAGCCTCGAATGGGCCTATTTCCCGGGGCCGGTTCGCATCGGCGAAGCCCTGAAAAAGATCATGAAGGACGCATAATGGCCCGCTTCACCTTCAAGCTGCCGGACATCGGCGAAGGCATCTCCGAGGCCGAGATCGTCGCATGGCACGTCGCCATCGGCGACCGCGTCGAGGAGGATTCGCCGATCGCCGACATGATGACCGACAAGGCCACCGTCGAGATGGAATCGCCGGTGACGGGTGTCGTCGTAGAACTCGCGGGCGAAGTCGGCGACCAGGTGTCGATCGGCGCTGCGCTGGTGGTGATCGAAACGGATGCGGTGGATGCCGCGGACGAAGTCGTCGCCGCGCCGCTGACCTCGGCGCAGACCGAGACCGCGGAGCAATACGAAGCCGAGAATCCGGGCGTTGAAGAGGTGGTCGAGACACCTCCCTCTCCCCTCAGGGGAGAGGGTCGGGGTGAGGGGCAGCCCCAGGTGGAAACGCCGGCAACTGCCCCAACCCCTCACCCCAGCCCTCTCCCCAACGGGGAGAGGGAGCAGAAGGCGCACGCCGTTCCTGCGGCTGAGGCGGAGCAAAAGCCCCACGCGCTCGCATCCCCAGCAGTCCGCGCCCGCGCCCGTGACCTCGGCATCGACCTCGCGTCGGTAAAGACCGACTCCGACCGAGTCCGCCACGCCGACCTCGACGCCTACCTCCGCTACGGCTCGGGCGAAGGCTACCACCCCCCGCACGCGTCGCGCGCCCGCGAAGACCAGCCCATCAAGGTCATCGGCATGCGTCGCCGCATCGCCGAGAACATGGCGGCATCGAAGCGCGCGATCCCGCACTTCACTTATGTCGACGAGATCGACGTCACCGCTCTCGAAGCGATGCGCGCCGACCTCAACGCCAACCGCGGCGGCCGCCCCAAGCTCACGATGCTCCCGCTGATGATCGTTGCTATCTGCAAGACGATTCCCGACTTCCCGATGCTCAACGCGCGCTACGACGACGAAGCGGGCGTGGTCACGCGCCACGGCGCCATCCACCTCGGCATGGCCGCGCAGACCGACGCCGGGCTCACCGTCCCCGTGATCCGCGACGCACAGGACCGCAACGTCTGGCAGCTCGCGACCGAGATCACCCGCCTCGCCGAAGCCGCCCGCGCCGGCAAGCTCGCGCCCAACGAGATGGGCGGCGGCACGATCACGGTAACCTCGCTCGGGCCGCTCGGCGGCATCGCCACGACCCCGGTCATCAACCGCCCCGAGGTCGCGATCATTGGCCCCAACAAGATCGTCGAACGCCCGATCTTCAAGGGTGACGAGGTCGTCCGCGCCAAGCTGATGAACCTGTCGATTAGCTGCGACCACCGCGTCGTCGACGGCTGGGATGCGGCAAGCTTCGTCCAGGGTCTCAAGAAGTACCTCGAAACCCCCGTCCTGCTCTTCGCAGACTGACGCGCGTGAAGGGCATGCACCGCGGAGACCTGACGATCGAGGGTAAGTTCGAGGGTATGCTCGACGGCACCGCGATCGTCCCGGCCGGCGCCACCGCCGAGATCGCCGGGATGATCGACGGTACGCTGATCGTCGAACCCGGCGCGACGGTGCTCGTCAGCGGCATGGTCGACGGCGAGATCGTCGATCGCGGCGGGCAGATCACCGTGACCGGGATGGTCAGCCGCTAACCGCCGGGTGCCCTACCAAGTGAAGTGCCAAAACAATCCTCCCCCGCCAGGGGGAGGTGGCAGGCAAAGCCTGACGGAGGGGGCGGCAAGCGGAACCGGTGTTTACATCCTAGACCCACCTCACCCGCGAGCCTTCTGCAACGACCCCGCGATCCGCCGCGCAAGACTGCGTGGCGTAAACCGTATCCCCTCCGCCATCGCGAAGTTCAGCGCACCCGACACCTTCACCGCCCGGTTTGCGGCCAGCGCCGCCAACCCGTCGCGCACCACCGCCGCCGGATCGCTCGCCAATCGCTCGAACAGCGCGGTATCGCCAAGCCCCGCCACATCGGCGAACTCGGTCCGCGTCGGCCCGGGGCACAGCGCCGCCACGCGCACGCCCTTGTCCTTCACCTCCTCGTGCAGCGCTTCGGAAAAGCTCAGCACGAAAGCCTTGCTCGCGTAATAGACCGCCATCCACGGCCCCGGCTGGAACGACGCGACCGAGGCGAGGTTGAGGATCCCGCCCGATCCGCGCGCGATCATCTGCGGCAGCACGGAATGCGTCAGCGCCACCAGCGCACGGCAATTCAGGTCGATCATGCCGAGTTGCAGCGCGCCATCAAGCTCCGCGAAATCACCCCGCGCACCGAACCCGGCATTGTTGATCAGCACATCGATAGGCAATGCGGCGGCGGCGATGGCAGCAATGAGCGTGTCCGGACCAGCCTGATCCGCAAGATCGGCGGCGAAGACATGCACCGTGACGCCGTGCGCCGCCCGCAGTTCGGTCGCCAGCGCCTCGAGCCGATCGACCCGACGCGCCGTCAGGATCAGGGCATTGCCCTCAGCCGCAAGCGCCCGCGCAAAACCTTCGCCCAACCCCGCCGATGCGCCGGTGATCAGTGCCGTCGTCATAGCCCGCATCCCTATCCGAGAAGCCGAAAGCCTGCGCCCAGCTCAAGAGGTTGGCAATGGCCCGGACGCTCTCCCTCTCCCATCGGGGAGAGGGAAGGGGCCCGCGGCGTCTTCGCCGTGGGAAGGGTGAGGGCACGCACCGGTCGGCGCCGGCGTCACACGATCTCGAACAACCCCGCCGCGCCCATGCCCCCCGCGGTGCACATCGACACCACGACATAGCGCACCCCGCGCTTGCGTCCCTCGATCAGCGCGTGCCCGACCAGCCGTGACCCCGTCATCCCGAACGGGTGCCCGACCGCGATCGCGCCGCCGTTGACGTTGTACTTCTCCGGATCGATCCCGAGGAAATCGCGGCAATAGAGGCACTGCGACGCGAACGCCTCGTTCAGCTCCCACAACCCGATGTCACCAACCGACAACCCCGCCCGCTCGAGCAGTTTCGGGATCGCGAAGATCGGCCCGATTCCCATCTCCGCCGGGCTGCACCCCGCCGCCTGGAACCCGCGATAGATGCCGAGGATATCCTTGCCCTCGGCCTCCGCAGTCCGGCGGTCCATCAGCAGCTGCGCCGACGCACCGTCCGACAGCTGGCTGGCATTGCCCGCGGTCACGCTCGACCCTGGCCCCGAGAACTCGCCGCCCGGCCACACGGTCTTCAACCCACGCAAAGCCTCCAGCGTCGTGCCTGCGCGGATGCCCTCGTCCTGCGACAAGGTAACGCTCTCGATCCCGGCATGCGCGCCCTGCTTGTCGTACAGCGCCTTCTCCACCGTGATCGGCACGATCTCCTCGGCGAACGCCCCGCTCGCCAGCCCCGCGGCGGCACGCTGCTGGCTCATCGCGGCGTACGCGTCCTGCGCTTCACGGCTGATGCCGTATTTCTCCGCGACGATCTCGGCGGTCTCGATCATCGGGATATACGCCGCCGGCTCCTTCGCGACCACGCTCGCATTGACGAAGCGCGGCGCGTCCTTCGTCACGGTATAGCTGATCGACTCCATCCCGCCCGCCAGCGCGACATCCGCCTCGTCGCACATGATCGTCCGCGCCGCGAGCGCCACCGCGGTCAGCCCCGACCCGCATTTTCGGTCGAGCGTGAACGCCGGCACCGACTCCGGCAGCCCACCCGCAAAGATCGCCATCCGCCCGGCGTTGCCGCCCTGCGTACCCCATTGATTGCCGACCCCCCAGAACACCTCGTCGATCCGCGCCGGATCTACTCCTGCGCGCTCGACCACCGCGTTCATCACGTGCCCCGCCAGCACCGGCGCCTCGGTCGCATTGAACGCGCCGCGATACGCCTTGCCGATAGCGGTACGGGCGGTCGAGACGATGGCGGCTTCACGCATTCTGGAACCTTTCGAGGATCGGGTATGCAGATGATCTAGGCGGTGGCACGATCGTTTGAAAGTGCTTTGACGCTATCGCGAGCGCAGGCGGGCGGATATCGAGACGGCTTCGAGGAGAATGCAATGACCGATCAGGCTCGCACAAACGGCGTCGACGTCACCCGCAACGGGCATGTCGCGATCGTCACGTTCGCGCGACCGCCGCACAATTTCGCGGATCTGGCGCTGATCGAGGCGATCGGGGCTGCGTTCGCCGCCGCGGATGCCGACCGCGAGGTGCGCGCGATCGTGCTGCAATCCGAGGGCAAGGTGTTCTGTGCGGGGGCGGACCTCGTCAACGCCAATCCGGTCGCCGCGGAGCGGACCGAGGGCGAGCGCAACCCGTTCTACGTCGCCGCCGCCAAGCTGTTCGCGGTCGAGACGCCGGTCGTCGCCGCGATCCAGGGGGCCGCGGTCGGGGCAGGGCTCGGCCTCGCGCTCGTCGCCGATTTCCGCGTGGCCTCGCCCGACGCGAAGTTCGTCGCCAACTTCGTCCAGATCGGCTTCCACCCCGGCTTCGGGATCTCCGCGGTGCTGGAACGCGTGATCGGTCGCCAGCGCGCGCTGCTGATGAACCTGACAGGGCGGCGCATCCGCGCCGAGCAGGCGGAGTCCTGGGGGCTGGCGGACGCGGTGGTACCTGCGGACCAGTTGCGCGCTGAAGCGCTGTCGCTCGCAAGGGAGATAGCGGCCGGAGCACCGCTGGCCGTGGGGTCTACACGCAAGACGATGCGCGGAGACTTGTTCGCGCTGGTCCAATCACAGACCGATCACGAACTCGCCGAACAGGCCTGGTTGCAGAAGACCAACGACTTCGCCGAAGGTGTCCGCGCCGTTAGCGAACGCCGTCCGGGCAATTTCACCGCCACCTGATTGTTCCCCCGCGAAGGCGGGGGCCCAGTCTGGGCTACCGCCTTCGCGGGGGAACAATCTTTAGGCGCGGCCGCCCCTTACTTCATCAAGACAAGCTCTTCCGCCATCGTCGGATGCAGCGCGACCGTCGCGTCGAAATCGGCCTTGGTCAGCCCGGCCTTCACCGCCACAGCAGCCGATTGCAGGATCTCCGGACAGTCCGGCCCGATCATGTGGATGCCGACGACCCGGTCGGTCTCGCCATCGCAGATCATCTTGTACAGCGAGCGCTCGTTGCGGCCCGCCAGCACGTTCTTCATCGGCCGGAAGTCGCTCGAATACACCCTAACCGATCCGAGTGCTTCGCGCGCCTGCGACTCGGTCATGCCAACACCAGCCATCGGCGGATGGCTGAACACTGCGGCGGGCACGTTGGCATAATCGACTCGCGTCGGCTTGTTGCCATAGAAGGTATCGGCAAACGCCTGCCCCTCGCGGATCGCGACCGGGGTCAACTGAATGCGATTGGTGACGTCGCCGACCGCGAAGATCGAGTCGGAGCTCGACTTGTTGTCTTCGTCGACGATCACCGCACCGGCGGCGTCCATCTCGACGCCCGCCGTTTCGAGCCCGAGGCCCTTGGTGTTCGGCAGGCGCCCGGTAGCGAACATCACAAGGTCGACGGTAATCGGCTCATGCCCGCTCATGCGAACGGTGAGACACCCATCCGAATCCTTCTCGATGCTCTCGAACGCAGCGTTGAAGCGGAAATCGATGCCCTTGCTCATCGAGATCTGGAGCAGCCGGTCGCGGATCGATTCGTCATAGCCGCGCAGGATGACGTCGGTGCGGTTCACGAGCGTCACATGCGATCCGAACTGGTGGAAGATCCCGGCGAATTCGTTGGCGATATACCCCGCGCCGGCGATCAGCACGCGCTTCGGCACGTCGTCGAGGTGGAACACCTCGTTCGAGGTGATGCCGTGTTCGGCGCCGGGGAACTCCGGGGTCAAGGGATGCGCACCGACCGCGATCAGGATCTTCGCGGCGGTCTTCGTGGTGCCGTCGGCCAGCGTAACCTCGTTGGGCCCAGAGACGACCGCACGCTGGTGGATGATGTCGACATGGTTGTTCTGCAGCGTGGTCGTATAGGCGCCGTTGATCCGGTCGACCTCTTCCATGACGTTGTCGCGCAACGTCGGCCAGCTGAACGCGCAGTTGTCGGGCACCTGCCACCCAAACCGCTTGGCGTCCTTCAGATCCTCGGCGAAATGCGCGCCGTAGATCAGCAGCTTCTTCGGCACGCAGCCACGAATGACGCAGGTCCCGCCGACCCGGTATTCTTCGGCGACGGCGACGCGCGCGCCATGCGCGGCGGCGACGCGCGATGCACGCGTCCCGCCCGAGCCTGCGCCGATGACGAACAGGTCATAGTCGAATTGGGTATCGGTCACGGATGTGGTGTCGGTCACGGGCAGTCCTCGTAGGTCGCATGCCGCGGGGCGGCTTTGCATGCCATCTGGGGCAGGGGGCGCGAGGCGGCAACCCCGGCGCGGCGATCACGCTGATCGGCTCAGCCTATCGCTGCCCCGCCTTGCGCATCGGCATCGCATCGATCGTCGCCTCCAGTGCGGCGGCCGGGAAGGGCTTGGCGCTACGCAGTTTCTCGCCGCCGTCCTTGCCGATGAGGATCGCGGTGAAGCTGGCAGGGAGATGGTATTTGCGGCGGAGCGCCGCGGCTGGGTCGCTTGCGCCGCGGACCGTGTCGCCGACAACTTCGACAATCGTGAGGTCGCGAGCGGCGGCGTTGGTCTTCCAAGTGGCCAGAATACGACGTTGCGCGGCGAGCGCGGGATCTTCAGCGGTCGAGGCAGAGACGATCAACACGCGCCGCTCCCACCTCATTTGCGCAATGGTGGGGGAGGCGGCGAGCGCGACGGAGAGGATTAGGGGCATTGGGAGATAACGCGGGAAGCGGGCTTGTGCTCCCCTCCACCACAACCACCCCGGCGAAGGCCGGGGCCCAATTGGAAAGGTGGCTATTTAATAAACCGCGGTTCGCCCAATTGGGCCCCGGCCTTCGCCGGGGTGGAGTAGCTGAGGGCAACTTCCGAATAAGGGGAGGGGGCCACCTCCCCCCAAACCTCACTCAAAAGCGCGCTTGATTAAATCATCCGTCGAAGGATCAAACGTCTGCCCGCCCTTCTCCGCGGCCTTCGCCATTTCCTTCCCCAGCTCGACCCCAAACTGGTCGAACGAATTGATCCCCAACAGCACCCCGTTTACGAACACCCGGTGCTCATAAAACGCGATCAGCGCGCCCAGCGTCCGCGCATCCAGATCGTCCAAAAGCAAAGTCGAAGACGGCCGATCGCCCGAATAGCTCCGCGCCGGATCCTCGACCTGCTTGCCCGCCATCAACGCAGCCCCCTGCGCGAACGCGTTGAGCAACAGCGCCCGGTGATGCTCCTCGGGCAACGTATCGCCCGGCTCGATCACCGCGATGAACTCGACCGGCACCAGATGCGTGCCCTGGTGGAGCAGCTGGAACACCGCATGCTGCGCCTCGGTGCCTACCCCGCCCCAGGTGATCGCCGCCGAAGGACGCCCGAGCGGCTGACCGTCGACCGTCACCGATTTACCGTTCGACTCCATCTCGAGTTGCTGCAGATAACTCGGCAGCAACCGCAACCGCTCGTCATACGCGAACGGCGCGCGCGTCTCGGCATGGCGGATCTGCGTGTAATACAGGTCGGCAAAAGCCGCGAGCGCCGGCGCGTTCTCGTGAAGCGCCGAAAGCCGGAAATGCCGATCCATCTCGGCCGCACCCTCGAGCAACTCCTCGAACCGGTCCCACCCCAGCGCGATCGCCGCCGGGAAACCGATCGTCGACCACAATGAATACCGCCCACCGACGCTCTCCGCGAACGGCAGGATACGCGTCTCGTCGACGCCCCACTCCATCGCTTTCTCAGGCGACGCGGTCAGCGCGATCACGCGGCCATACGGATCCTCGACATTATGTTCGGTCATCCACTGCAGCACGCTTTCGGCGTTCATCAGCGTCTCGGTCGTGGTGAACGTCTTCGACGCGACCACCAGCAACGTCGCCGCTGGATCGAACTTCGCGAACACGTCCTCCAGCGCAACGCCGTCGACATTCGCGACGATCGCCACGTCGTACCTTTTGTCGTCACGCCCCAGCGCATCGACCAGCAACTGCGGCCCCAGCGCCGACCCACCGATCCCGACATGCAGGATATGCCGCACCGGACCCAGCGCTTCCGCCTCGATCGCATCGATCAGCGTCCGCATCCGCTGGTGGCTGGCCTGCGCGATCGCGACGCTCTCGGGCTTGCCCTCGCCGCGCTCGGCAGTGTGCTCGACCGCGCGGCCCTCGGTGACGTTGACGACCTCGCCCGAGAACAGTGCCTGGCGCTTGCCCGACAGGTCCTGCGCCTTCGCCATCTCCTCGAACGCGGTGACCATGTCCGTCGTCAGGTGAGTCTTCGACCAGTCGAAGTGGATCCCCGCGACGTCGAGGCTTAGCTTCGAAAGGCGCTCCGAGTCCGCTGCGAACAGGTCGGTCAGCTTGGTGGCGGGCAGGGCTTCGATCTTGGACCAGTCGGCGGTCATGCTACTTCTCCGAATAGACGTGCGCGCCGGTCATGCTGCAAGCGCGAGACCTCGACAACGTTCTTTCGGTGACACGTATCCCGCGCACGCTTGACGATAGGCGCGGTCTGGGCAAACCCGCGCACATGGCAAATGACGTGAAGACGAAACCGCAGCGGTCCGAAACAAGCGAGACCTTCCGCTTTCTCCTGAAGCTCGCGGTGGTCGTGCTGATCCTGCGCAGCTTCATCTTCGCGCCGTTCAGCATCCCATCCGAGTCGATGCTGCCCCGGCTGCTGATCGGCGACTATCTCTTCGTGTCGAAGTGGAACTACGGCTATTCGCGCTGGTCGCTCCCCGCCGGCGTGCCGCTGATTCCCGGCCGCATCTTCGGCAGCACCCCGACCCGCGGCGACGTCGTCGTCTTTCGCGCGCCCGAGGTGCTCGACCACGACGTCATCAAGCGGGTCATCGGCCTGCCCGGCGAGACGATCCAGATGCGCCAGGGCACCGTCTACCTCAACGGCAAGGCGATCCCGAAGCTCCGCATCGCCGACTTCACGATCCCGCTGACCGAGAACTTCAACGCCGAGAAATGCGGCGCGCCGTACGTCGACGTCGTCGCGAACGTCCAAATCTGCCGTTACCCTCGCTTCAGAGAAACGCTTCCGGGCGGGCGTAGCTACGAAGTCCTCGACCAGGCCGAACTCCCCGATCGCGACGACACCGGGCTCTACACCATCCCCGCCGGCCACATCTTCGTGATGGGCGACAACCGCGACGACAGCGGCGACAGCCGATTCCCCGCCCCGCAGGGCATGGGCTACGTCCCGCTCGAGAACGTCGAGGGCAAGGCGGTCGTCAATTTCTTCTCGACCGACGGCGATGCCGAATGGCTGAAGCCCTGGACCTGGGTCAGTGCCGCGCGCTGGAGCCGTATCGGGGAAGGCTTTTGAGCGACCTCGCCGGCTGGCTGAAGACGCTCTTCGGCCGCGCACCGACCAACCTCGCCCCCTATGAGCGCGCGCTCACGCACGGCAGCCAGGCCGCGGCGAACTACGAGCGACTCGAGTTCCTAGGCGACCGCGTCCTCGGCCTGATCATCGCCGAGTGGCTCTACGAACTGTTCGCCACAGACCCCGAGGGCTCGCTGTCGAAACGCCTCAACGCACTCGTCACCGGCCCGGTCTGCGCGGACGTAGCCCGAGAACTCGGCGTCCGCGCGCATCTCAAACTCGGCAAGCAGGCCCGCGACGACGGCGCCAGCGACAGCGACAACGTGCTCGGCGACGTAATGGAAGCGCTGATCGGCGCCTGGTATCAGGAAGCCGGCCTAGACGCCGCGCGCAAATTCGTCCGCGGTGCCTGGGGGGATCGCGTCCAGGCCGGCGCAAAAGCCCCGCAACACCCCAAGTCGGCCCTCCAGGAATGGGCCGCCGCGCACAACCGCAAGCCCCCCGAGTACACCATCGTCGAACGCACCGGCCCCGGCCACGCCCCGAAATTCACGATGCTGGTGTCAGTCGGCAAACTCGCCGAAGCGACTGCGACGGGCTCCAGCAAACAGGAAGCCGAAACGGCCGCGGCCAAGGCACTGCTCGAGAAGCTCGGCTGAGAAGGTTGGTTCACGCGGAGACGCGGAGCCGCGGAGGTGGTGCGGTTGGGACTCCGGTCTTGCCCCGAACGCCTCCGAGATAATCGGCGGCGCATGATCGCACACGGCGCGAGCCCCATCCACGCCATCTCCGCGGCTCCGCGCCTCCGCGTGAACCAACTTCTCTTTCCTAAACTGTGAACCGCGCGACGACGGGCAGGGCCGCAGTTCGGCGGGAATGACGCGAGGGCGTTTTGTCTGTATGACCGCCCCCGAATATCCCGATGCCGAAAAGAGCTTTAGTGACCGAACCTACCACGCCTGAAATCTCCGCCCTCAAGCATTGCGGCCTAGTCGCCATCGTCGGCGCGCCGAATGCGGGCAAGTCGACGCTCGTCAACGCGCTCGTCGGCCAGAAGGTCGCGATCGTCAGCCCGAAGGCGCAGACGACGCGCGCCAAGCTGATGGGCGTCGCGATCGAGGGCGATACGCAGATCCTGCTCGTCGACACCCCCGGCATCTTCGAGCCCAAGCGCCGCTTCGACCGCGCGATGGTCGCCGCCGCCTGGGGTGGCGCGGAGGGCTCCGACATCATCGCGCTGGTGGTCGACGCGAAGGGCGGGATCGGCGGCAAGGTCACCACAATCGTCGAATCGCTGGTCGGCCGCACCGAGCCGATCTGGCTGATCCTCAACAAGGTCGATCTCGCCGACAAGACCAAGCTGTTGATCCACGCCGAGAAACTCAACGCGCTGCTCCCGTTCGCCGAGACGTTCTTCATCAGCGCCGGCACCGGCGACGGCCTCGCCCACTTCAAGACGCAGCTCGCCAAAGCGATGCCAGAAGGTCCGTGGCATTATCCCGAGGACCAGGTCTCCGACTCGACCGAACGCGCGCTGGCGTCCGAAGTCACGCGCGAGCAGCTCTACCTCCAGCTCCACGCCGAGCTGCCCTATGCGAGCACGATCGAGACCGAGCAGTATATCGAGCGTCAGGACGGCTCGCTGGAAATCCACCAGCAGATCCTGGTCGAGCGTCCCACCCAACGCGCGATCGTGCTCGGCAAGGGCGGCGTCCGCATCAAGGAGATCGGTGCCCGCTCCCGCATCGAACTCGCCTCGATCACCGGCAAGCCCGTCCACCTGTACCTGCACGTAAAGGTCAAACCCGGCTGGGATGAAGACCGCGAAGTCTACCGCGACATGGGCCTAGACTGGGTCGACTGACCCTCGTCCAAAAGACTGTTCCCCCGCGAAGGCGGGGGCCCAGACTGGACTCCCGCCTTCGCGGGAGAACAAATCTTCTGTCGACCACTAGGTGCGCCGAAGCCACCAACTCACAACCACCCCGGCGAAGGCCGGGGCCCAATTGGGGGACGTCCATAACGGCGGCCGGCGCATCGTTACTGCAACCTCTCCAATTGGACCCCGGCCTTCGCCGGGGGGGCGATGTGGCGTAGCGTCCGCTTAAGCGGGGGAGCAAGCCTAGGACAGAACCTCCTCAACCCACGCCGGCACCAACACCCCAGCCGCCCCAATCCGCGTCTGCTCGAAGAACACGCTCCCCATCGACGGATCAAGGTTCAGCTCCAGCGTCCGCGCCCCATGATACGCCGCGGTCTGCACGAACCCCGCCGCCGGATACACCGCCCCCGAAGTCCCGATCGAAACGAAAAGATCCGCCTTCGCCAGCGCCGCCTCGATCCGCTCCATCTGGTACGGCATCTCCCCAAAGAACACGATGTCCGGCCGCAACGCCGCCGCCCCGCACGCGCCGCAAACCGACCCCTCCGGCAACGCCCCCATCCAAGCCTCACGCGCGCCGCAAACGGCACACAAGGCCGACAACAACTCACCATGCATATGCAGCATCCGCGTCGCCCCCGCCCGCTCATGCAGGTCGTCGACATTCTGCGTGACGATCAGCAGTTCGCCCTCCCACGCCGCATCCAGCCGCGCCAGCGCGTGGTGTGCCGCGTTAGGCTCGACCGTCGCCAGAGCCGCGCGCCGCAGATCGTAGAACCGGTGCACCATTTCCGGATCCGCCGCGAGAGCCTCGGGCGTGCACACGTCTTCGACCCGGTGCCCTTCCCACAAGCCGCCCGGCCCGCGAAACGTCGCGATCCCGCTTTCCGCCGAGATGCCCGCGCCCGTCAGGACGACGATGTTTCTGATATCCTGCATCGGCACATTCTAGGCGGGGCAGCGACGCGCGGAAAGCCGAAGTAAGCCTGCCGCCGCCGAAATCGCCTTCCGGTCGCCCGCACGCCGTGTCCGTGTGATGCGACCGATTGTCCCTTCCGGCGTTGAGGTACATCGACCATATCATCATGGCCGTCTGCGAACCGATCGCCGGTGCCGTCTCGGCGCTACGCATTGATATTGTGAAGGATTTACTGCGATGTTGACGAAAAAGCTGATGCTGCTGGGCGGCGTGATCGCGGTCCTCGGCGGCTGTGGTCAGACGACTTCGACGGACTCGAACACCACGACCGCGAACATCGCCATGGGCAACACCAGCGCTGCGGCGAGCGCGACCCCGGCGGTCAACCGCGTCCGCGGCGTGATCACCGCGATCGGCACCGATGCGCTGACCGTCCAGACCTATGACGGTAAGTCGGCCACCGTGCCGCTCGACGCCAACACCAAGTTCGCCTGGGTGGTGAAGTCCGACCTGTCGACGCTCAAGGACGGCGACTTCATCGGCACGGCGACGACCGGTCCTGACGACGCGCTGCGCGCGGTCGAACTGGTCATCTTCCCCGAGGCGATGCGCGGCACCGGCGAGGGGCATTATCCCTGGGACGTCCCCGGCGCGGTCGCGGCTGCAGGCGGCGGCACGAACGGGTCCAGCGCAATGACCAACGGCACCGTCGACGGGCAGAGCGCGATGACCAACGGCATCGTCGATGGCCAGAGTGCGATGACCAACGGCACGGTCGCGCAGCAGAGCGGCATGACGAATGGCACGGTCACAGGTGACGCAGGCAAGCCCGGCGAGACCAAGCTGAGCATCTCGTACAAGGGCGGCAAGGCCCAGGTTGTTGTTCCCGTCGGCACGCCGATCGTCCGGTTCGAGCCGGCCGAGCGCACGGTCCTCGCCAAGGGCCAGAAGCTGTTCGCGATCGTTGCGACCGACTCCAAGGGCGCCAAGTCGGTCGCCGTTGGCAAGGACGGTCTGACACCGCCGATGTAATCGTACTAACATATTGAAATAACTAGGAAAAGTCGGGGTGGCGCTAAGGCTATCCCGGCCTTTTCCGTTTGGTGGCATCGGATACACGAGGGCACGTTGGTGTGACCTTATCGTAACCTTTGGCCGTTTGCGCGCCAATCACCGCAACGACCCCGTCTTCAAAAATCGCACGATCGCCGCTAAGACGCTTGCAAACCTGTATCCGTAAAGGCGCTGCATGACCGTCATCACCGAAGCCGACCTGATCGAAAGCGTCGCCGACGCACTCCAGTTCATCAGCTACTACCACCCGATGGATTACATCCGCGCCTTGGGCGTCGCGTACGAGGCCGAGAAATCACCCGCCGCAAAGGATGCGATCGCGCAGATCCTCACCAACAGCCGGATGTGCGCCGAGGGCCATCGCCCGATCTGCCAGGATACCGGCATCGTCACGATCTTCGTCAAATGGGGCCAGGATTGCCGCCTCGAGTCGACCCGTTCCTTGCAGGAAGTGATCGATGAAGGCGTGCGGAAAGCCTATCTCAATCCCGAGAACAAGCTGCGTGCGTCGATACTCGCCGACCCCGCCTTCACCCGCCGCAACACCAAGGACAACACGCCGAGCGTGATGCATGTCGAGATGGTGCCCGGCAACACCGTCTCGATCGACGTCGCGGCGAAGGGCGGCGGCAGCGAGAACAAGTCGAAGTTCAAGATGATGAACCCGAGCGACTCGATCGTCGACTGGGTGCTCGAGATGATCCCGCAGATGGGCGCCGGCTGGTGCCCGCCGGGCATGCTCGGCATCGGCATCGGCGGCACCGCGGAAAAGTCGATGATCCTCGCCAAGCAGTCGCTGATGGGCTCGATCGACATGGCGCAGCTGAAGGCGCGTGGGCCGAAGAACGACATCGAGGCGCTGCGGATCGAGATCTACGACAAGGTCAATGCGCTCGGCATCGGCGCGCAAGGCTTGGGCGGGTTGTCTACCATCCTCGACGTGAAGATCTTCGACTGGCCGACCCACGCCGCGTCGAAGCCGGTCGCGATGATCCCGAACTGCGCCGCCACGCGCCATGCGCATTTCACGCTGGACGGTTCAGGCCCGGTGTATTTGGAAGCGCCGAAGCTGGAGGAATGGCCCGACGTCAACTGGACGCCCGACAAGGCCGCGATCCGCGTCGATCTCGACACGCTGACGCCCGAAGTCGTGCAGACGTGGAAGCATGGCGACCGCCTGCTGCTCAACGGCAAGATGCTGACCGGGCGCGACGCGGCGCACAAGCGGATCAAGGACATGCTCGATGCAGGCGAGCCGCTGCCGGTCGATTTCAAGGGTCGCGTGATTTACTATGTCGGCCCGGTCGATCCGGTCGGCGAGGAAGTCGTCGGACCTGCGGGGCCCACCACGGCGACGCGGATGGACAAGTTCACGCGGATGATGCTCGACCAGGGCCTGCTGGCGATGGTCGGCAAGGCCGAGCGCGGCGGCGATGCGACCAAGGCGATCGCGGAGGCTAAGTCTGCATACCTGATGGCGGTCGGCGGGGCGGCGTATCTCGTGGCGCGCGCGATCAAGGGTTCGAAAGTCGTTGGCTTTGCGGATCTCGGGATGGAAGCGATCTACGAGTTCGAAGTCAGCGACTTCCCGGTGACGGTCGCGGTCGATTCCGCGGGCGAGAACGTCCACCAGCTTGCACCGCTGGTGTGGCGCGAGAAGATCGCGCGCGAAGGCTTGCTGATGCCGGCATGACGACGCGCGCAGGCAGAAGGGGGCGGGGGCCCGTCCGGTGGGTCGTGGCCTTCCTCCTTCTGCTCGCCGTCGCGGTCGTTTACGCGCCGCAGTTGCTCGCGTTTCCGTATAAGCAGCGGATCGGCGGCGTTACCGTCTATGCCGAGCGTCCGATCGATCCGCGGATCGGCAGCGAACTGGCGCGCGCGGAAGGGTTGCTGCGCGCCAGTCCGATCTACACCGGCCCGCTCGATCGCTCGCTGTTCCTGACGGACGGTGGCTGGCGCTGGCGCCTTCTGGCGATCCAGTCACCGGGCGCCTTCGCGTTCCGCCGGCCGTTCAGCACGGCGATCGTTTTCAACCGAAGCGACGTCGCCGCCGACCGCGTGACGAACGGTCGTGCGATCGGTGGTACCCGGACGCTGTCCGGCGTGATCGCGCACGAGACGACGCACATCATGGTCGCCAACCATCTTGGCGAAGTGCGCAGTGCTATGCTCCCGACCTGGCAGCAGGAGGGGTATGCGGATCATGTCGCGCGCGAGAGCAGCCTGACGGACGCGGAGGCCGCCCGCCTTCGGCAGACCGATCCGGCCGCGCCCGCGCTGGTATATTACGATGCTCGCCAACGGGTGGCGGCGGCGTTGGGCGCCAAGCGCGGATCGGTCGACGCGTTCTTCGCGGACGGCTGAACGAAGCCGAGCCCGGAACGCACCCCGGCCAGTCCTGTTGGTAATACGACTTTATCGGAGCACGCTCATCATGCCCAAGACCGCAATCGCCCTCGTCGCAGCCTTCGCCCTCGCGACCACGGCCTCGGCCCAGACCACCGCGCCACAATCGGCGTCGACTCAGGGTGGCTTGGGCAGCCTCGGCGGACTCGGCGGTCTGCTAGGTGGCGCGTTGCCGAACCTCGGATCGATCGGCGCGGGCAATGCTGCCGGGTTGCTCGGCTATTGCCTAAAGAACAATCTGCTCGGGCAAGGCGGTGCACTTGGCGCCTTAACTGGCGGGCGGAATGCCGCGTCACGAGCGGGCAGCGCGAAGGCCCCGGCCACCGGGGCGCAATCCATCCTCCAGCGTCTTACCGGACGTCAGGGGGTGCAGACTTCGCCGGGCTATGCCGCGGGACAGGAAGGCGAAGTGCAGGCGCCGAACGGCCAGGCGTTTTCACTCGACGACCTTGGCGGGCAGGTGAAGACGCGGATGTGCAGCATCGTCCTCAACCGGGCGAAGTCGTTCCTGTAGTGCGGCGGTCTTGGGCAGCCTGCGCCTCTACGAGCAAAACGCAGAATGTGTACCTGAACCAGCATGTTTCCCCGCGAAGGCGGGGATCCAGACTGGGCTCCCGCCTGCGCCGGAGAACAAGGACGTGCGTTGCCCCTTCGATCTGTCACGGACGGCGGCGTGCCAAACGTCCCGGAATCTCTGGAAAGTTTCGGGCACACAATGCCGCATAACTTAACCGATCAAGTAGCGCTGTGGAGTCTGGGATTGGCCCCACATTAGGCGGCCGGGCAATGGGTTTGCCCCCGAGCGCAGCATGCCAACACGCCACGTAGTTCCTACAAACGAAAAGAGGCTGCCGGATCATCTCCCGACGACCCGACAGCCTCCAGACATGGTCAGCGGCCGGAGAGCTCCAGCCCGGAGGACCATGCGTACCACCTATCCTATGACACACGCGTTGACTGGGAGAGAATACTCCCCACGCATGTCGGCGGCGTTAGCGGTGCGTCCCCCGAACGAACCGAACCGAACTCACTGCTGAACCATGAGACATCGGATCACCTCCTTTCGCTTGTTGAAACAACGCGGCCAAGCCTGACCGCAACGCCAATGTGTGCCGACCGCGCCTGCGATACAAGCCTTGTTTTACGGAAGTTTTCGGGCAATCCTGTGCGACTGCCACTTCACCGAAATCAGCCGCGGCAATCTTCGGTGACGCGCTCGATCTCGGCCCAGGCGGGCACGACGAGCGGCGGAAGTCCGGCCTGCTGGACGACGAACCGCCCGCGACTGAACCCCATCGCCTCCAGCAACGAATCGTTCGGCATCAGCGCAGCCGCGACATAGGGCGGCGTGCCCCCGGTCGGTTGTACGGACACGGCGCGCGTCACACTCGACGTGCGGATCGTGAGCGGCGTCGCCGTGCTCCCCGCGCGCGACAGGTAGACCTGGCGCGCCGTAGTGTCGCACCGCACTGTCAGCGACGCGTCGGCGTTGGCAGGCCCGAACAACGCGATCGAACCGCGCGCATCGCGGCGATAGACCCAAGTCCCCGGCGAATACGGCCAGTCGCGCCAGTCGGCAGCAATCGGTACCGGGCGCGGTGCCGGAGCAGCGGGTGGGGCCACGGTGCGCGGCGGGGGCGGCGCTTCGGCCCGCGGTGGCGGCACGCAGCCCGCGATCGACGCGAGCGTCGCCAGACCGGCAAGACGCGCTAGGACGAGAGGGCGGGCGAGCGATCGCAAGCCGACGAGGTGAGGGGACGGAGTGCGCATCGCATCGCTATGCGGCACGCCCGGCGGTCGCTCAAGTACGACGAAGCGCGCCCGGCGGGAACCGCCGCACGGTGATACCGGTTCAACGACGGAAGAAATCAGGAGAACGTCCATGTCCGATACCGCCGCCCAGACGCCCACCCAGTTGCTCGTCCAGTCGAACATCTCCGGCACGATGAAGGTCGAGAGCCGCGATGGCGACAATGTCGGCTCGGTCCACGCGTTCATGGTCCACAAGGGCACCGGCCGCGTCACCCACGCGGTCCTCAGCCTCGGCGGCTTCCTCGGGATGGGCAAGAGCTTCTACCCGCTGCCCTTCGCGCTCCTCCAGTTCGACGCGGTCCGCGACCTATACGTCGTCACGATCGACAAGCGCGTCCTCGAAGGCGGCCCGAGCTGGGCCAACAACGCGCCGGTGTTCGACCAGGCCTATGCCGACCGCGTTGCCAGCTATTACGGGTCGAGCAGCGAAGATCTCGTCGTCGGCTAAGCTACATTTCGACCGGTGCGGGTAAGTTGCCGCACCGGTGACGTCCGCGATCACCGCGACCGCGATCCCCCCATCCGCATTTTCTGGCTCTTGCCGTAACGCGTTTTCCGCGTGCCGGGCTTGCCCTCGTTCGAACGTCCCATGACCGGCGCCTTCTGCTGGTCGACCGGCAGGCCCAGTTCCTCGTTCTCCAACTGCCGGATCTCGTCGCGAAGTCGCCCGGCGGTCTCGAACTCCAGGTCGCTTGCGGCCTTGCGCATCTGCTTCTCAAGATCCTCGATATACGCACGCAGGTTATGCCCGACCATGTGCGGGCGGTCCTCGTCGATCGGGATCGTCACCTGATCCTGGCTCGCCACATGCGCGATGATGTCGCCGATGTTGCGGCGGATCGTCGTCGGGGTGATGCCGTGTTCGGTGTTGTACGCGACCTGCTTCTCGCGGCGGCGCGAGGTCTCGTTCATCGCGCGCTCCATCGATCCGGTGACGCGGTCGGCGTACAGGATCACGCGGCCGTCGACGTTGCGCGCCGCACGACCGATCGTCTGGATCAGCGATGTCTCCGAGCGCAGGAAGCCCTCCTTGTCCGCATCGAGGATCGCGACCAGCCCGCATTCGGGGATGTCCAATCCCTCGCGCAGCAGGTTGATGCCGATCAGCACGTCGTACACGCCGAGCCGCAGGTCGCGGATCAGTTCGATGCGCTCCAGCGTCTCGACGTCGCTGTGCATGTAGCGGACCTTGATCCCCGCCTCGTGCATATATTCGGTCAGATCTTCGGCCATCCGTTTGGTCAGCGTGGTGACGAGCGTGCGGTAGCCTAGCGCCGTGGTCTTGCCGACCTCGACGATCAGGTCCTGGACCTGCTCCTCGACCGGCTTGATCTCGACGGGCGGATCGATCAGCCCGGTCGGGCGGATGACCTGTTCGGCGAACACGCCGCCGGTCTGCTCCATCTCCCAGCTGCCCGGGGTCGCCGAGACATATGTCGTCGGCGGCCGCATCGCGTCCCATTCGTTGAAGCGCAGCGGCCGGTTGTCGATCGCGCTCGGCAGGCGGAAGCCGTATTCGGCGAGCGTCAATTTACGCCGGTGATCGCCGCGCGACATGCCGTTGATCTGGCCGATCGTGACGTGGCTCTCGTCTACGAACAGCAGCGCGTTGTCCGGGAGATATTCGAACAGAGTGGGCGGCGGCTCGCCCGGCATGCGGCCGGTGAGGAAGCGCGAGTAATTCTCGATCCCCGCGCAGGAGCCGGTCGCCGCGATCATCTCAAGATCGAAGTTCGTCCGCTGCTCGAGCCGCTGCGCCTCCAGCAGCTTGCCCTCCAGCACCAGTTCCTTCAATCGCTCGGCCAACTCGTGCTTGATCGCCTCGCCCGCCTGCTTGAGCGTCGGTCCGGGCGTCACGTAATGCGAGTTCGCATAGACGCGCACCGAGTTCAGCGACGCGACCTTCTTGCCGGTCAGCGGATCGAACTCGATGATCTCCTCGATATCGTCGCCGAAGAACGAGATGCGCCACGCGCTGTCCTCGTAATGCGACGGGAAGATCTCGAGCGTGTCGCCCTTCACGCGGAAATTGCCGCGCTGGAACGCCGCGTCGTTGCGCTTGTACTGGAGCGCGACGAGTTTCCGCACGATCTCACGCTGGTCGACCGTCGTGCCCTTCTTAAGGTCGAAGATCATCGCCGAATAGGTCTCGACCGAGCCGATGCCGTACAGGCACGAGACCGACGCGACGATGATCACGTCGTCGCGTTCGAGCAGCGCGCGGGTGGCGGAATGCCGCATCCGGTCGATCGACTCGTTGGTCGACGATTCCTTCTCGATGTACGTGTCAGAGCGCGCAACATACGCTTCGGGCTGGTAATAATCGTAATAGCTGACGAAATATTCGACCGCGTTGTCAGGGAAGAACGACTTCATCTCGCCGTAGAGCTGCGCCGCCAGGATCTTGTTCGGCGCGAGGATCAGCGCGGGGCGCTGGACGCGGTTGATGACGCTGGCCATCGTGAAGGTCTTGCCCGAGCCAGTGACGCCGAGCAGCACCTGGTCCTTCTCGCCGTCGCCGATCGCGGAGACGAGTTCGGCGATCGCGGTGGGCTGGTCGCCCGCGGGTTCGTACTCGCTGACGAGGTTGAACCGCTTGCCGCCCTCGACCTTGTCGGGGCGCGCGGTCGGGCGGTGCGGGACGAAGCTTTCGCCGGTTTCGGGCTCGGCGAGGCTGGTGCGGATCTGAATGGCCATCGAGGGGGAATATGGGGAACATGGCCTGAGTCGGCAACGGCCACGGGACCTGTTTGGGCGATGCCAAGTTTAGCTGTTGTTGACCCGTCCCGCTCACGCCCATAATGCGACCGTTTCGCAAGCCATCGATCCGCCAGCGCCCGCGCGCAGGCCAAGGAATAGACGCATGACCGCCCCGACCGTCGAAGCAACGCGCCCGCCCGCGCTCATTCCCGAAACCCCCGCGTTCCTCAACGCCAAGGTGCTGTGGGTGCGTCACTGGAACGAACATCTGTTCAGCTTCGCGATCGAGCGCCCGTCGACCTTCCGCTTCCGCTCGGGCGAGTTCGTGATGATTGGTCTTCCCCAGGAAGGCGGCAAGCCGATCATGCGCGCCTATTCGATCGCGTCCCCGCATTATTCGGAGGAACTCGAGTTCCTGTCGATCAAGGTCGAGGACGGCCCGCTGACCTCGAAGCTTCAGCTGATCCAGCCCGGCGACGAAGTGTATCTCGGCAAGAAGCCCACCGGCACGCTGGTGCTCGACGCGTTGCTGCCGGGGAGGCGCCTGTTCATGTTCTCGACCGGCACCGGCCTCGCGCCGTTCCTCAGCCTGATGCGCGATCCCGACGTCTATGCCGCGTATGAGCAGGTGATCGTCGTACACAGCGTGCGCCGCGTGAGCGATCTCGCCTATCACGACGAGATGGTCGGCTTGTTGGCCGAGGATCCCCTGATCGCCGACGAAGCGCAGACGCAGTTCCACTACATCCCGACCGTGACGCGCGAGCCGTTCCGCACCACGCGGCGGATCGGCGCGCTGATCGAGGATGCGTCGCTGTTCGGCCACCCTGTCCGCGGCGAGCAGAAACTCAACCCCGAGACCGATCGCGCGATGCTGTGCGGCTCGACCGAGATGATCAAGGAATTCGCGGTGATGCTCGAAGCGCAGGGCTTCGAGGAGGGCGCGAATTCGAAGCCGGGTACGTTCGTGATCGAACGCGCGTTCGTCGGCTGACGGCCTTGAGCTTTGGGTTCCCCCGCGAACGCGGGGGCCCAGGGATTATTGCACCGTCGCATCCCGGGAGGGTTCGGGCCTGGACCCCCGCCTTCGCGGGCGAACAGCTTGTTGCGTCCCCCGCGTAACCCGCCGATATCGCTCCTTATTCATAAGAGGAGAGACCCATGATCGGCTACGCGACGCTCGGCACCAACGATATCGACGCCGCACTGGCGTTCTACGATGCGCTGTTCGCGACGGTCGGCGGCAAGCGCCTCATGCAGATGCCCGACGCACGCCAGCTCACCTTCTACGGCGCGGGCCCCGACAAGCCGATGCTCGTGATCGGCAAGCCCTATGACGGCGCGGCCGCGACCGCGGGCAACGGCACGATGGTCGCGCTCGCTGCGGATTCGCGCGAGCAGGTCGACCAGGTCTACGCCAAAGCGATCGAACTGGGTGCAGCGGACGAAGGCGCTGCCGGCACGCGCGGGCCTGAGGAGATGGGCTTCTACGGCGCGTATTTCCGCGATCCCGACGGCAACAAGCTCTGCGTGTTCAAGATGGGGTGAGGTGCGGGCACGATTGACGGAAATACCACCCCGGCGAAGGCCGGGGCCCAATTGGAAAGGTGGCAGTAACGAGGGGCTGTCCACCATTAGCAGCCTTCCCCAATTGGGCCCCGGCTTTCGCCGGGGTGGTCGGATGTGTGTGGCCGGCGTTACGTCTCTCTCTCGTTGTTCTCCCGCGAAGGCGGGAGCCCAGTCTGGGTCTCCGCTTTCGCGGGGAAACAGGCTTACTCGGTCGAAGGGGATTGCGCCGAACAGCTTCGAGGTGACGGAGAATTTAGCGCAAGTCCCGCACCGTCGGCGTATTGAGACACTGCAACAAAGCAGCCCGAGCTATCGGCGTTACCGTCACCGGCTTTACATACCCCGCAACCTCCGTCGGCCGCCCGATCGCCACGGGTTCGAAACCACTTTGCCCCGTACACCGCATCGCCGCCGCCAGCAGTTTCGGCGGCGTATCATACCCCTCGAACGACAGCCGGAACGTCCCCCAGTGGATCGGGATCGCGTGCGCCGCGCCCAGCCGGCGATATACTTCGACCGCATCGACCGGCCCGATATGGCTGCCCGACTCCATCTGCCCATCGACGAACCGGAACGCACCGATCGGGATCAGCGCCAGCCGGATCGGCCCCAGCGCCGCAGCCTCACCCGGCCACTTGCCGTCGCCCATACCGGTATCGCCCGCAAAGAACACATTCCCGCCCGGCAAGGTCACGACAAAACTCGACCACAGCGCGCGGTTGCGATCGGTGAACCAGCGGCTGCCCCAATGATGATTGCGCGTCACGGTGACCGCGACGCCGGGCTTGATCGCCACCCGCTGGCCCCAGTCGAGCGCGGTCGCCTGCGCGCCGGTCTGGCCGATCACGCTGTCGTTGCCCAAGCTGGTGACGATCCGCGGCTGATCGCGCTGCCAGAGCCGCTGCAGCGTCGCCTTGTCGAGATGATCGTAGTGATTGTGGCTGACCAGCACGACGTCAATCTTCGGCAACGCATCGAACGCAATCCCCGGCTCGGCGACACGCCGCGGCCCCGTGTCCAGCGGCCCCGCCTTCTCCGCCCAGACCGGATCGGTGAGGATGTTCAGCCCTTGAGTCTGGATCAGCACGCTGGCATGGCCGACCCATGTCACCACCATCTGCCTGCCCTCGACGCGGGCGGGCGGCGTGATGCGGTTCACCGCGACCGACTTCGGCCATGCAGGTCGGCCATCGCTGCCGGTGAAATACTTCCAGAAGAAGCTCGCACGGCCACCGCCACTGCCCTTAGGCTGTATCTGCTTCGTATCCGCGTCGCCGTCGGGATTGAAGAACCGCGCACCGTCGAAATGGCCAGATGCAGACCCGCGATAATAGATGCGATCGAGGAATTGCGGCACGATCGTCACGATCAGCGCACCGATCACGATCAGCAACAGGATCGTACCGCCGACGATCTTCAATAGTCTCGTCACGGCGTTCCTGTCTGCATGGGATTGGATGTCGCCCTAACGCACGCTGTCGATCATCGTTCAGATCAAGCGCGCAATCCGGTCCGCCGCGCGAAATTCCGCCGCGCGAAATTCCATTGCCACAGCATCAGCAACGGCACGACGATCGTCTCCATGCCCAATCCGAGCACGTGGCCCTGCGATGGCACGCCGACCGCGATCAACGATACCAGCCGCGATACGCCCCCGACGAAGATCAGCCCGCCGAGCAACCGGAACCGCGGTCCCTTGCGCTCGATATTCGGGATGCAACTGACGAACCCGAGACCGGTCGCGAAGAATATCCCCGAGATATACCGAAAATGGCTGTCGAGATCCTTCGGCACATCGGCCAGATGCCCGAATGGCGCAGGGCCGTGCAGGATACCCTGGCCGCCGACGATCAGCGGCAACAGGCACGCCACCGCGATAACGGCCTGCAACAGGCGCTTCTCGATCGAGCCGGTCATGGCAGGGGCCTCAGCAATTCGGGGCGGATACGAAATGCGCGGAGCGAAATCCGCACCTCGAAGATGAACGAGATGAGCGCGGCGATCAGCAGGATCATCGCGAGAATGAAGCACACCGCGACGTAGGTCCCGAAATGCAGCTTCGCGAGTTCGGCGATGAACAGCAGCGCGATCAGGATACACGTCATGATCGCACTGGAGACCGCGAGGAACAGCGCGGCGTTGATGATCGTCATCCGGCGGTCGAGCAGGCGCAATTCCCAGACGAAGCGGACATGCTCCGGCCCGGTGCTGCTTGCGTGCAGATGTTCGAGCTTCCGCGCGCGATCGATCACCCGTGACAGGCGGCCGGCAAGTACGTTCAGCAACTGGCCGATACCCGCCAGCATGAACACGGGCGCTAGCGAAAGCTGGATCGTCTGGGCGATCGTCGAGACGGCGGGGATCGTCGGCATGCGGGCACCATGTGGTAAAACGCGCTCGATAGGAAGAACGCGCGTACCGCATGGCGCCGCAATTACAGCGGCTTGTCAACCGAAGGGGCGATCCAGCCACAACGACATCAGCAGAGTCCAGGCTCGGTCAGAAATCCTTGCGGAGGAGCAGCCCGGCATAGCGCTTGTCGTCGCGCGGCACGAACCGGACGGTGCCGGCGAACGTGCCCGCGGTGAGGAACGACGAATAGGAGGTGTTCGTCAGGTTCTTCACATACGCGCGCAGCTGCCACCCGGACGTATCGCTCAGCACCGCGACGCTCGCGTTCCAGATCGCGTACGAAGGCTGGATCGTGCTCGGCGTCTCGGCGAGCGAATATTGCACCTTGCTGCTGAACGTCACGTCGGTCTGGAGTTCCAGCGCCAGCGTGTCGGTCAGCCCGAACTTGTACGCTGCATTCTCGTACAACTTGATCTTCGGAGCATAGGGGAGCGGCTGGCCGTTGATGTTGCAGCTCGTCGGCGCGCCGGTCGGGCAGAGGAAGTTGCGCACCGTCGCATCGGTATAGGCGGCGGAAATATCGAGCGTCAGGCCCTTGGTCGGGCGCAGCGTTACGTCCGTCTCGACCCCGCGCGAGCGGACCGATCCGGCGTTGATCAGCCGGCTGACCTGCGCGCCCGCGACGACGTCGTTAAAGCTCGCCTGATACCCGTCGAAGTTGGTCGTGAACGCGGCCAGGCTATAGCTCAGCGCGCGGTTCGCGGTGCTGCCCTTCAGTCCGACCTCGTAGGAATTGGACGTCTCCGGGCTCAGCGGCACTTCGTCGAGCGGCGTCGTCGCGTTGAGCGAGCGCATGTTGAAATACACGTTGTACGCCGGGCCCTTATAGCCGTGCGAATAGGTGAAATAGGTCTGCGCATGCTCGCCCAGATCATACTGCAGCCCGAGACGATAGCTGTCGCCGCGCTTGTCGATGCCGCCCGTCGCGTTGTGATACGCGCGGACGCCGGGCCGATCGAGCGCCGCCGCGCCGGTGTTGAGCGGATCCGCAGTCGAGGTGCGGACGTGGTAGAAATCCAGGCTGTCCCAGGTCGAGCGGTAGCCGGCGATACCGCGGAATTTCGGCGTGAAGTTGACGTTCGCCTCACCGAACAGCGCGTAATTGTCGTTGGTGATGCCGTAGTTGGCGACGCCCGTGGTCGTGCTCTGCGCGCCACCCGCCGCGAGCGACGTTAGCGTGCGCTGGTATCGCTCGTCGGTCGTCGCGTGCAGGTAATAGGCGCCGACGACGTAATCGATCAGCCCGCCTTTGGGTGAGGTGAGGCGCAGTTCCTCGGAGAATTGCTTGGTATTCACGCTGCCCGCGTCCTGCCCCGACGGGAACACGGTCGAGAGCGCGGCGACGCTGTCGTAATCCTGGCGCTGGTTGTTCAGCCACTGCCGCCAGCCGGTGATCGAGGTGATGTGATAATCGCCAAGCGCGAGTTCGCCGGTGAACGACCCGCCGTAATTCTCGTCCTTCACATCGGTGATCGAGTTATTGTTCGTCCGGCGATTGCTCGGCCCCGCGACGATCCCGCTTGCGCCCAGCGCGGCGGCGAGGTCGGGCGAATTGGTGACGACACCAGTCGGATAGGCGGTGCGGCTGGTGGCGGCGTAAACGCTGGTCGGCGTCGTATCGTGCGAGTTGAGATAATCGCCGATGATCGTGAACTTCAGGTCGTCCGACGGCGTGACGACCAGCTTGCCGCGCGCGCCATAGCGCCGGTAGCCGTTGACGTCCTTGCCCTGCACGACGTTGCGGACGTTGCCCTTATAGTCGTCGTACAGCCCGCCGATCAGGGCCTGTACCTTGCCGGGGACGAGGGCGCCCGAGATGCCGGCCTTGATCCGATATTCCTCGTCGGAGGTGATGCCGGCCTCGCCGAACGCGCGGAATTCGTCGGTCGGGTTGCGCGTGACGATGTTGACCACGCCCGCCGAGGCGTTCTTGCCGAACAAGGTGCCCTGCGGCCCGCGCAACACCTCGATCCGCTCGACTTCGCCGAGGTCGAGCGTCGACTGGCCCGGGCGGGTGAGGACGACGCCATCGAGCACGGTCGACACCGATGGCTCGACGCCGGGCGAGGTGGTGATCGTGCCGACGCCGCGGATGAAGATCGTGCGATCCTTGTTCGACGCGCCGCTGCGGAAGCCGACCGAGGGGATCGTCGCGGCGATGTTCTCGACCGTGTTCAACTGGCGCTCGGCGAGCGACTGGCCGCTGACCGCGGTGATCGCGATCGGCACCGACTGGAGCGTCTCGTTGCGGTAGCGCGCGGTGACGATGACCTCGTCGCTCTGGGCAGCCGGGGCGGGCGCGGTTGTCGACGCCGTTGCCGGTGTCGTCGCGGGAATATCCTGCGCAGTAGCCGGAGTGACGAGCGCGACGAGTGCGGTGCCGGCGAACAACGCGACATGGCGCCGCTGGATGCGTGGGTCGATCATGGGTTCCCTCCCCGAAATTGATGCCGCCTTGTAAATCCCATTCGCGCGATGGGTATAAAGAACGATATGCAGGTGCGTCGTATCAGCTTTAGCGCGCCTCGATCGGTCGCAGCGTCGGCAGCAGCAGCTGGATCCATCCGACCGCGAGCAGGTACGACACGCTCGCGAACAGGAATAACGGGAGATATCCGAGGCCTGCGGTGAGCACGAGCCCCGCGACCTTAGCGATCACCATGCCGCCGACGTTGCCGCTCAATGATCCGAACGCCGTCACGCGACCAAGCTTGTCCTGTGGCACGACGTCGGCGATCAGCGCGAAAAGATTGGTCGAGAATGCCTGATGCGCCGCGAGCGTCAGTGCCATGAGCCCGATCGTGACCGCATAATTGCCTGCATACAGCACCAGCGGGATTGGCAGGACGCAGAGCGCGGCGACCAGCAAGATGCCTTTGCGCACCGTGTTGACGCTGTAGCCAAGGCTCAGCAGCCGCGTCGAAACACCACCGCCGAGCAGCGATCCGACCGCCGCGCCACCATAGGCAATGGCGAGCGGTACGCCGAGCGCGACGCCGGTCAGGCCGTATTGCCTGTGGAAGAAGTCGGGCAACCAGAACAGCAACAGCCACCACGTCGCATCCGACAGGACCTTGGCGACCACGATCGCCCAGGTCTGACGGTTGCGCAGGATCGGGCCGTACTCAGTAAGGGGAGCGGTATCCGTCTCGACCGGACGGGGCGGGGAGAAGGTCACGCGCCGTGTCGCGACCAGCCATACCGCGGCCCAGACGAGCCCGAGCGCGCCCGCCGCGACGAACGTCCCACGCCACCCGACCAGCAACGCGACACCCGGGATCGCGAGCGGCGCCAGGATCGCGCCGATGCTGTTGGCGGCGTTGGTCGCGCCGAACCCGCTTGATCGCCAGTTCTTCGGCAGCACTGACGCGATCGTCTTGATCCCCGTCGGCGTCCCCATCGCCTCTGTCGCGCCGAGGCTGACGCGGATCATCACGAATTCGGTCATCGACCGCGCCCAGCCATGTGCCATCGCCGCGATGCTCCACGCTGCAACGCCGATCGGGTTCGCCCATTTGACGCCGAGCTTGTCGACGATCCACCCGGTGAACAGGAACGCGAACGCCGCGCCGCCCTGGAACCACGCGGCGAGCGTCCCGTAGTCGTCGTCGCTCCAGCCGAGATCGGTGGCGATGATCGGCTTCAGGACGGAGATGATCTGGCGGTCGACGAGGTTTAGGATACCGGCGGTGACGACGAGCGCGAACAGCAGCGCGCGGGCGTGGGCGCTGAGCTGCGCGACGGTCTTGGTAGGCTTGGTCATACGCGCTTAGCATGGACGAGCGTGGCGGGGAGGCTAGCCAGTTTCTCTTCGTGAAGCCGGTTATTTGGTTGCAGCGGGTGGGGCTCACTCCGGATTGGCTTGGCGGCCATCTCCTTCGAGCACCCTTGTTTCCCCGCGAAGGCGGGGACCCAGACTGGGCTCCCGCCTTCGCGGGAGAACAAGGAAGGGGAAGGGCCGCCGCCAACCTCACACCACCCCGGCGAAGGCCGGGGCCCAATTGGAAAGTCCCCAGTAACGACGGACCGCCCTACGTTACTACCGTCCCCCAATTGGGCCGCGGCCTTCGCCGGGGTGGTCGATTGTTGGAGAGATCGAGTTGCTCAGATCACCAAAGGGCCATGTTCGATCCGCGGCAACACATGCCGCGCAAACAGATCCGCCTCGGCCGCATGCGGATACCCGGAGAGAATAAACGCATCGATCCCCTCCGCCCGGTAAGCATTCAGCTTAGCCAGTACCTGATCCGGATCGCCGACGATCGCCGCGCCGCAGCCCGAGCGGGCGCGGCCGATGCCGGTCCAGAGGTTCGCCTCCGCATAGCCATCGTCCGATCCTTCGCGCAGCTCGGCCTGACGCCGCACGCCCGCCGATTGCGAATCCAGCGACCGCTCCCGGATCGCGCGACCCTCGGCATCGTCCAGCTTCGACAACAGCCGGTCAGCCGCCGCACGCGCTTCCGCCTCGGTCTCGCGCACCACGACATGCACGCGGTACCCGAACCGCAACGTCCGCCCATACTTTGCCGCCCGCGACCGCAAATCCGCAACGATCGCCCGCACCGCGTCCATCGTATCCGGCCACATCAGATACACGTCGGCATTGGTCGCCGCCGCATCGCGCGCCGCCTCCGAAAGCCCGCCGAAATACAACGCCGGACATGCCCCTGAAACCGTCGTCACCCGAGGCGGATCGACCTTTAGCTTCCAGAACGCGCCATCATGATCGAGCGGCTTGCCGTCGAGCAACGTCCGCAGGATGTGCATCGCCTCGACCGTGCGCGCGTAGCGCGGCGCGCTCTCCAGCTTCTCGCCCGGCAGGTCGCTCGAGATGATGTTGATCGCCAGCCGTCCGCCGAGCATCCGGTCGATCGTCGCGATCTGTCGCGCGAGTTGCGGCGGCCAGCTCTCGCCGATCCGTACCGCCATCAGCAACCGCAGGCGCTTCAGCATCGGCGCGATCCCCGCGGCGAATGCGGTCGTGTCGATCCCCAGCGCATAGCCCGACGGCAACAGGATATTATCGTAGCCGGCGGTCTCGGCCTGCATCACGATGTCGCGGCAATGCTCCCAGCTCGATTTCAGTGCCGCATCGGGCACGCCGAGAAACTCGTAATCGTCGTCGCACAGCGCGGAGAACCAGCTGATTTCGCAGGGAGGCAGGTCGCTCATGGCAAATTCTCACCCATCCCGGCCTGCAGCACGCCATACCATTCGGCCCGCGTCCACTCGACCTTGTAAGCATCCGCCGACGCAGCGATCCGCGCCGCATTCTGCGATCCGACGATCGGAATGATCCGCGCCGGATGCGCCATGATCCACGCCAGCGTCGCGGTCGCCGCATCGACGTCGTAGCGCGCGCCATGCTCGGCGAGCAGCTTGGCCGCGGGATGATTGCCCTGCGCGAGGCGTCCGCCCCCGAGCGGCGACCACGCCATCACCGCAACGTCGCGCCGCATCGCGTGGTCGAGCGTCCCGTCGAACAGCGGCGCGGTGCGCAGCGGCGAGAACTCCGGCTGCGTGCTGACGATCGGCTGGCCCAGGAACGCCTGCAACGCATCAAACTCGTGCACGCTGTAATTCGACACGCCGATGCTGCGGATCTTGCCCGCGTCGATCATCCGGGTCAGCGTTTCGGCCACTTCGTGCGGATGCGTGAGGAAATCACGGCGGTGGATCTGGTAGAGGTCGACCTGCTCGACGCCGATCCGCGTCAGCGACGCGTCGAGCGCATCGGCAAGATACGTCGCGCTCGAATTATACGGGATGCCGGGACGGATGCCCGCCTTAGTCGCAATCACCATTTTCGCACGCAATGACCGGTCTTCGGCCAGCGCGCGCCCGAACAGTTCCTCCGCCGAGCCGAACCCGGCGGGCACGTCGCAGCCATAGATGTCGGCGGTGTCGAAGAAGTTGATCCCGGCCGACAGCGCGGCCTCGATCATGGCGTGGACCGGGGCGACCTCTCCGGCCAGCCGCCACATGCCCCAGGCTATCGGCGAAACAAGGATTTCGCTCTTGCCGAGCGGGCGAAGGTCGTTGGAAAGGCGGATCGTCGTCATGCAGGCGGCCATGGCATAGGGAATGACAGCTTGGTAGCCACGATCAGATACGGCGTCGTCGGAACGGGCATGATGGGCGTCGAACACCTTCGAAACCTGGCGATCCTGCCCGGTGCCGAGATCGTCGCGATCGCTGATCCGGTCGCGACCTCGCTCGATTGGGCGACCGATGCGCTTGGCGACCGCGCCGCCAATGTCGCACGATTCGACAGCGTTGAGGCCTTCGCAAAAGGCGCCGACGTCGATGCGATCGTCATCGCCTCGCCCAACAAAACGCACCGCGACGTGCTGGATCGGCTGTTCGACATGGACGCTGCGATCCTCTGCGAGAAGCCGCTGGCGACGACGATCGAGGACGCCCGCTGGATCGTCGACCGCGCTGCCGTTCATTCGAAGCCGTTCTGGACGGGGATGGAATACCGCTTCATGCCCCCCGCCGCCGCGTTTATCGAACAGGTCCACGCAGGCCGCGTCGGCCGCCTTCAGATGCTCTCGATCCGCGAACACCGCTTCCCTTTCCTCCCCAAGGTCGGCGACTGGAACCGCTTCTCTGCCAACACCGGCGGCACGATGGTCGAGAAATGCTGCCATTTCTTCGACCTGATGCGGCTGATTGTCGGATCCGAAGCGGTCCGCGTATATTGCTCGGGCGCAATGGACGTGAACCATCTCGACGAACGCTATGACGGGCAGCGCCCCGACATCATCGACAACAGCTTCACGACCGTCGACTTCGCCAACGGGGTGCGCGCGATGCTCGACCTCAGCATGTTCGCCGACGGTGCCGAGAACCAAGAGGAGATGTCCGCCACCGGCGACGCCGCCCGCCTCGACGTGCTGATCCCCGCAGGCGAACTCGTCTATTCCCCCCGCGTCGGTTTCCTGAACCCGAAGCAGGTCGAGCGTGCGCACGTCGCCGTAGACCCCGCCGCCAAGGCCGCCGGCTCGCACGAAGGCGCGACCTACTACCAGCACGCCGCCTTCGCCGCAGCGGTCCGCGGGGAGGGATCAGTCCAGGTCACCGCGGAGGACGGCCTGCGCGCCGTCGCGATCGGCACCGCCGCCGAGATCAGCGCCCGCGAACACCGCGTCGTGACGATGGCCGAACTCGGGCTCTAGAACGTTCGCGGAAGCGTCAATACAGACCCCGGCGGAAGTCGGTGTCCCCGCAGGGGATGCTTGTCACGACGATCAAATGTTGAAAAAATGGTGCTGCCGGTGAGGATTGAACTCACGACCTCAGCCTTACCAAGGATGCGCTCTACCACTGAGCTACGGCAGCACTCGCTGGCATCGCTGCCGGCGGAGTGGGGCTAAGAGACGAGGGCGGGGCGGTTGTCAAGCTGTCCCACCACAATGTAGGGCGAAATTATGGATGACCGGGATCGAAAGGCGGCGGAAAAGGCCGAGCGCATGGCCGCCGCGCTGCGCGAGAACCTGCGGCGGCGGAAGGCGCAGGCGCGTGCTGTCAGCGCCGCGCCTGCGACCGAGGACGACCCGCTCAAGTAAGCGGTGCGCATTTGGCGGCGAGCCAAGCGCGATCCTCCGTGTCGGTCATTTCGGGGGTGAGGACCGCCAGCACCTGTGCGTGATAGTCGTCGACCCATTGGCGTTCTGCTGCGGTCAGCAGTGTCGGCTCGATCAGCGTGCGCTCGATCGGGCAGAAGGTGAGCGTCTCGAAGCCCAGCATCTCCCGGTCGGCGCCGGGAATGGCGCGCGGTTCGATCAGGATCAGATTCTCGATGCGGATGCCGTATTCGCCGGCCTTGTAATAGCCGGGCTCGTTGGAGAGCATCATGCCGGCACGCAGGGGCTCCATCGCCGCGCCGCCGGGATAATTGGGTGAGGCAATCCGCTGCGGACCCTCGTGCACCGCGAGATACGCGCCGATGCCGTGGCCGGTGCCGTGGCCGAAATCGAGGCCGGCTTCCCAGAGCGGGCGGCGGGCGAAGGCGTCGATCTGGCCGCCCATCGTGCCGTCGGGGAAGACCGCGGTAGCGATGCCGATATGGCCCTTCAGGACGCGGGTGAAGCGGTCGCGCATCTCTTCGGTCGGTTCGCCGATCGGCATCACGCGCGTCACGTCGGTGGTGCCGTCCGCATATTGTCCGCCGGAGTCGATCAGATAGAGCTGGCCGGGTTCGATCGGCGCGCTCGACTCCTCGGTGACATGGTAATGCGGGCTCGCGCCGTGCGGCCCGGTCGCCGAAATGGTGTCGAACGAGGTATCCTTCAGCAGGCCGGTCTGTTCGCGGAAGGCGAGCAGTTTGGCGGCGGCGCTGAGTTCGGTTTGCCCGCCCTTCACGCACTCGCTCTCGACCCAGCGCAGGAAACGCGCGAGTGCGGCGCCGTCGCGGGCGGAGGCGGCACGGTGGCCGTTTATCTCGACGGGGTTCTTGATCGCCTTGGCGAGCACGACGGGATCGCGCAGCGGCAGGATCTTCGCGCCGCCGGCCTGGAGCGCTTGCGTGATCGCGGCGACCGCGCGTTCGGGATCGGCGGCGACGCGCTTGCCGGAATAGGTGCCCAGCGCAGCGGCGAACGCGGTGCGATCATGAAGGCGGACCGCGTTGCCCAGATGCTGGCGGACCGCGTCGTCGAGCTTGTCGGGCGCGACGAACAGGTCGGTGGTGCCGTCCGCGCCGACGATCGCGTAGGACAGCGCGACGGGCGTGTGATCGACGTCGCCACCGCGGACGTTGAGCGCCCAAGCGATCGAATCGAGTGCGGACAGGATGACCGCGTCGGCATTCTGCTCGGACAGCCAGTCGGCGATCTTCGCGCGCTTTTCGGCGGACGAGGCACCGGTGAACTCGTCCGGCTGGACCGTCAGCTTGGCCGGCGAGGGGGCGGGGCGATCGGTCCAGATCGCATCGATCGGGTTGACGTCGACCGCAACCAGCGTCGCGCCACGGTCGGCGAGCGCGGTGGTGGCGTCGGCGACCCAGGTCCCGGTGTGCAGCCACGGGTCGTAACCGATCCGACCGCCCTCGGGTGCATGCTTGCCAAGCCACGCGGCGGGGCTGGTTTGCGGCACGGGCTCATAGTCCCAGTGCGCACCATCGACCTGTTCGCGAACCTGGATCGTGTAGCGCCCGTCGGTAAAGATCGCCGCACGGTCGGCCAGCACGACCGCCGTGCCCGCTGATCCGCCGAACCCGGTGAGCCAGCCGAGGCGCTGCGCGTAGCCGCCGACATATTCGCTCATATGCTCGTCGGTGAGCGGAATTACGAAGCCGTCGAGGCGGTCTGCTTGGAGCTGGGTGCGGAGGGCGGCGAGGCGGTCGGTCAGCGGGGGCATGTCTTGGGTCTCTCGTTGGGGCCGAAGTTCACAAAGTTCACAGTCTGGCGAGGTTGCGATGCGCGTCCCGTTGGTATTGCAGCGGGGTTTGCCGGGTCATGCGGGGCGTTGTGGCAGAAACGCGGTTTGTAGGACAGCGGCGAGGGGCGACACCTCGCCGGACGCACGTTCGCTAGACGAGCGAACCGATTCTACCGACCCCCTTGTTCTCCCGCGAAGGCGGGAGCCCAGTCTGGGTCCCCGCCTTCGCGGGGAAACACGTTTGGTGCACGGGCGCTTACACCAGCTATCACCACCCCGGCGGAGGCCGGGGCCCAATTGGAAAGGTCGCAGTAACTGCGCGCGATCCTCCGTTATTGCCGTCCCCCAATTGGGCCCCGGCCTTCGCCGGGGTGGTGGCGTGGGAGTGGTGCGCGGTTTCTATCGATCGCTCGCAAACGCCACAGCGTTTGGCATCCACACCCTGCACGGCTAACACACCGGCATGACCACGCCCCCCATCGCCGAACAGCGCCCGCACAGCTTCACCACGCATGGCGTGACGATCGAGGATCTCTATGCGTGGCTGAAGGATCCGAACTATCCGGAGGTCGATGACGCCGACGTGCTCGCGTATCTCGCTGCCGAGAATGCGTATTTCGAAGAGCAGATGGCGCCGCACGAAGCGCTTACCGACACGATCTACGAAGAGATGAAGGCGCGTATCAAGGAGGACGAATCCTCGGTGCCGCAGAAGGACGGCGATTGGCTCTACTGGACCGCGTACGAGACCGGCGGGCAGTACAAGAAATGGTGGCGCAAGCCAGTGGCCGGCGGTGACGACGAGCTGTTGCTCGACGAGCCGGCGCTGGCGGAGGGGCATGAGTATTTCCGGCTCGGGGCGTTCTCTATCAGCAATGACGGGCGCTATCTCGCCTATGCGATCGACGACAATGGGAGCGAGCGGTTCGAGGTTCGGGTCAAGGACCTGGATACCGGCGAGCATCTGCCCGACGTGATCCCGGGGATGCTCAGCGAGATCGTCTGGACCGCGGACGATGCGGGCTTCCTGTACGGTCTGGCGAACGAGCAGTGGCGGACGGACAATGCGCGGTTCCACCGGTTGGGGACGCCGATCTCCGAGGACGTCGTGCTGTTCCACGAGGAAGACGAGGGTTTCCGCGTCGGGGTCGGCGAGACGAGTTCGCGGAAGTGGATCGTGATCGCGACCAGCGACCATGTGACCAGCGAACTGTATCTGCTGCCGGCGCACGAACCTCTGGCCGTGCCGATCCTCGTTTCGGCGCGGAAGGTGGGCCGCGAATATGATGTGGACGAGCATGACGGGACGCTGTTCATCCATACCAACGACGTCGATCCGAATTTCCGGCTTTGCACCGCGCTGGTCGAGGAGCCGGATGCCTGGAGCGAGCTGATTCCGGCCTCGCCGCATTTCTACATGACCGGGGTCGAGTGCTATCAGGACTTCTTCGTCGTCGATGGGCGCGAGGACGGTCTCGATCAGATCGCGATCCACCGATACGAGACGCCGACCGAGGGCAAGCGGATCGACTTCCCCGAGGCGAGCTATGTCGCCGGGCTGGGGGACAATCCCGAATACGACATGACCGTGCTGCGGCTTGGGTATGAGTCGATGGTCACGCCTGGCACCGTGTATGATTACGACGTCGATACCGGTGAGCGGACGATGCTCAAGGTGCAGGAAATCCCGAGCGGCTACGACGCCGCGAAATATGCGACCGAGCGGCTCAAGATCGCCGCGCGGGACGGGACCGAGATACCGGTCTCGATCGTGTATCCGGCGGGGTTCGTGCGCGACGGGTCTGCGCCGTTGTTTCTCTATGCGTATGGCGCGTACGGCTATGCGATCCCGCCGGGCTTCTCGACGGGCCGCATGAGCCTGCTTGATCGCGGGTTCGCCTATGCGATCGCGCATATCCGCGGCGGCGATGATTTGGGCCAGCAATGGTATCTGGATGGCAAGCTCGAGAAGCGCGCGAACACGTTCAACGATTTCGTCGATGTGGCGAAGGCGCTGGTCGACGCGCAGTGGACGTCGGCGGGGAAGATCGCGATCGCGGGGCGGTCTGCTGGCGGCGAGCTGATGGGGGCGGTGGTCAATTCGGATCCCGAGTTGTGGGGTGCGGTGATCGCGGACGTGCCGTTCGTCGACGTGCTGAACACGATGCTCGACGAGAGCCTGCCGCTGACGCCGGGCGAGTGGCCGGAGTGGGGGAACCCGATCGAGGACGAGGCTGCGTTCGAGCTGATCCGGTCGTATTCGCCGTATGACAACGTGAAGGCGCAGGCTTATCCGCCGATGTTCATCAGCGGCGGGCTGAACGATCCGCGCGTGACCTATTGGGAGCCGGCGAAGTGGGCGGCCAAGCTGCGGTTGATGAAGACCGACGACAACGTGCTGTTGCTCAAGACCAACATGGGCGCGGGGCATGGCGGCAAGTCGGGGCGGTTCGAGTCGCTGCGTGAGGGCGCAGAGGAGCACGCGTTCGTGCTGTGGCAGCTGGGCGTCTCGGGGTGAGCCGGTTCACGCTCTCGATCACGGCGCAGGACGCGGATATCGACGAGCTTGGGCATGTGAACAATGCGGTCTGGGTGCAGTGGATCCAGGCCATCGCGACTGCACATTGGGAGGCGGTGGCGCCTGCTGAGCATAAGCTGGCCTATGTGTGGGTCGTGACGCGGCATGAGATCGATTACCGCGGGAGTGTGGTCTCGGGGGAGACGGTTGTCGGGGAGACTTGGGTCGAGGGGGCGCCTAAGGGGGCTCGGTTCGATCGGCATGTTCGGTTTGTCGGGGACGATGGGCGGGTGAAGCTGGAGGCGGTGACGACCTGGGCTTTGCTGGATCGTGCGACCGGGCGGTTGATGCGGGTGCGCGAGGATGTCGCTGCGCCGTTTTACTCGTAATCCCTCTCCCCTCCGGGGAGAGGGAGGGAGCGACGTAGGAGCGGAAGGGTGAGGGGCGTGAGGCTCGGGACGTCCATCCCAACGCCCCTCTCCCTTCCCACCGCAAGTGCGGCGGGCCCCTTCCCTCTCCCCGGAGGGGCGAGGGAGTTTAGCCGCTGTTTCGCAGGGCTGTGGCGATTGCGTTGATGGATAGGAGGATGCCTTCGCCTATCCGCGGGTCGTCCTCGCCTGCTCGGCGGCGCTTGATCAGTTCGATCTGGAGGAGGTTGAGGGGCTCGATATAGGGGAGGCGGAGGCGGATCGAGGCGTCCAGCGCGGGGTGCTTTTCGAGCAGGCGCGACTGGCCGGTGACTTGCAGAAGCCCGTCGTGGGTCTGGTGCCAGCCGTCGCGGATCGTGGTGAAGATCTCGCGGAGTTTGTCGTCCTCGACTAGCCCGGCATAGCGTTCGGCGATGCCGATGTCGGACTTGGCGAGCACCATCTCCAGATTGGCCAGTGCGGAGGCGAACAGCGGCCAGCCTTGTGCCATGTCCTTCAACAGCGCCTTGTCCTCGAAATCGGCGATCGCGCGTCCTACCCCGTACCAGCCGGGGAGCATGACACGCGCTTGCGCCCAGCTGAACACCCAGGGGATCGCGCGGAGGTCTTCGATGCGGTCGGACTTGGTGCGGCTGGCGGGGCGGCTGCCGATTTTGAGGCCGGCGATCTCGGCGATCGGCGTCATCTGGCGGAAGAAGGTGCGAAAGCCTTCGGTACCGTAGACGAGGTCGCGATAGCTGTGGAACGCAGTGTCGCTGAGCTTGTCCATTGCCGCAGAGAAGCTTGCGTTGTCGGCATTGGAAAGGCGTTCGGGTTCGAGGCTTGCGAGCAACGTGGCCGAGGCGATCGCCTCGAGGTTGGTCATCGCGGCGTCGCGCGTACCGTATTTGGCGGCGATGACTTCGCCTTGTTCCGTGATGCGGATGCGGCCCTGGACGGTGCCCGAGGGCTGCGCGCGGATCGCGCGGAACGCCGAGCCGCCGCCGCGCCCGACTGCGCCGCCGCGACCGTGGAACAGCTGCATGCCGACGCCGGCGGCGGCGAAGACGGGCTTCAACGCGGTCGAGGCTTTCGAGAGCTGCCAGGTTGAGGTGAGGTAGCCGCCGTCCTTGTTGCTGTCGGAATAGCCGATCATCACTTCCTGATGGCCGCGCGCCTTCGAGATGGTCGCGATCTCGGGGAGCGCGAACCACGCGGTCATGACGGCGGGGGCGGCTTCGAGATCGCCGATCGTCTCGAACAGGGGGACCGCCATGATCGCGGCGGTCGGTGTTTCGCCGGGGCGGTAGAGGCCTACTTCCTTCAGGAGCAAATTCACTTCGAGCAGGTCGCTGACCGACTGCGCCATCGAGACGATGTAGTTGGTGATGCAGGCGGGGCCGTAGGCGGCGTGCGCGTCGGCGGCGGCCTGGACGATCGCGAGTTCGCCGGCGGTTTCCTCCGAATATTCGGCGAAGCGCGAGGTAAGGGGGCGGGCGTTGGCGAGTTCGCGGCGGAGCAGCGCGACGCGGGCGTCCTCGTCGAGCGTGAGGTAATCGTCTTCGACCCCCGCCACCTTGAGCAGTTCGGCGACGACGCGTTCGTGGACGGCGCTGTTCTGGCGGAGGTCCAAGGTGGCGAGGTGGAAGCCGAACGTCTCGACCGCGCGGATCAGCCGACCGAGCGCGCCGCCGGTCTTGAGCGCGATGCCGAGGCCGTGCGCGAGCGTGACGAGGTCGGCACGGAAGTCGGCGGGGTTCGCATAGGGTTCGCCGACGAGGCGGCCGGGGCGGGGGGCGTGCTTGCCCGTGAGTGCGTCGTGCGTGGCGGACAGCCGGGCGTAGATGCCGGAGAGCGCGCGGCGATAGGGCTCGTCGCTGCGGCTGGCGGCATCGTCGCCGCTGGCGTCGGCAAGCGCCTGCACCGCGGCGTCGGCGGGAGCGTGCTCGGTCGAGATCGAAAGTTCGGCGCCGAGTGCGTGGACCGCGTCGCAGTAGTAGCCGAGCACGGCCTCGCTCGCTTTCGACAGTGCGGTCCTGAGCGAGTCCGCCGTGACGTACGGGTTGCCGTCGCGGTCGCCGCCGATCCAGCTGCCGGGGCGCAAGAAACTAGGCGTGCGTTCGCCGAGCGCGCGGTCCCAGCGCTGGTAGAGCGCGGGGAGCGCGGGGAGGAACACATCGCGGAGATAGCTGAGCGCGGTGTCGACCTCGTCGGTGACGTAGAGGCGGTCGCGGCGGAGGACGCGGGTTTGCCAGAGCAGCGCGATCTGGCGGAGGATCGCGTCGTCGACGCTGTCGCCATCCGGCGTGGTGTCGCGGCCGAGATCGCGCAGGCCCATCAGCTCGGCGATGCGGTTGCGGTGGTCGATCATGCTCTTGCGCCGCACTTCGGTCGGATGCGCGGTGAGCACGGGAGCGATCAGCGCGTGATCGAGCAGCGTACGGATCTGGGCTCGGTCGATGCCTTCGGATTCGAGCTGCGCGATCGCGGAGGCAAGGTCGGCGCCGTCTTCCGCGGCGATGCCCTGGCGGTCCTCGGCGAGGTTGGCGAGCATCGAGAACAGCATGAAGCCGCGGACGAAATCGAGCGTCTCGTCGAGGTTGAGCTTTTCGAGGCTGAGATCGACCGCGCGATCGTCGCCGGGCTTGCCTTCGGAGGCGTCGCGGTGGCGCTCGACGGAGGCTTTCCGAATGGTCTCGGTGGCTGCGAACAGACGCTCGCCGCCATAGGCGCGGATCACGTCGCCGAGCAGTTTGCCAAGGAAGCGGATGTCGGAATTGTTCGCGATTGCGGGGAGGCTTGCCATGATCCCTGCTGCGCTGCGGCAGGGATCAGGTCAACAACGAACACCGTGCGACACGCGTAAATAGTCGCTTATTTAGTGCTTCGGGCGACAGATTATTGCACAAATCAGCGCTTACGCGACTCCGCGCGCTCTTCCGACGTGACCGTGCCGTCGTGGTTCAGGTCCATCTTGTCGAACCAGGCGAGCGTGCCTTCGCTCCACTCGATCGCGGTGATCACGCCGTCCTTGTTGCGGTCGAACGCCTTGATGCGGGCGTTGGGCGAGGGGAGTTCGTCCTTGGTCACCCGATCGTCGCCGTTGCGGTCGAGCGTGCGGAAACGCCGTTCCATGCTGGCCCCGAAATCGAGCCGTGACGTCACAGATGGCGGCACGAAGCCGACCGCGTTGGCGTCGGCCTGTGCGCGCTGCTCGTCCTTGTTGCCGCACGCGGACACCAGAATTCCCGTCGCGGCGAGCGCCGCTACCAGTTTCACCTGCATAGAATCTCCCGTCGTATCGATGCCGTCAGGCCTCGAGTTCGATGTCCCAATAGAGCCAGTCGTGCCACGTGTCGTGCAGGTAGTTGGGCGGGAAGCTGCGGCCGTGTTCCTGGAGATGCCAATTGGTCGGGCGGATCGCCTCGATGTGGAGCGGCATCGCCGCCTGTTTCGGCGTGCGACCGCCCTTTTTGAGGTTGCAGGGCGAGCAGGCGGTGACGACGTTCTCCCATGTGGTACGACCGCCTTGCGCGCGGGGGACGACATGGTCGAAGGTGAGATCGCGCAGCTTGCCGCAATATTGGCAGGTGAACTTGTCGCGCAGGAACAGGTTGAACCGGGTGAAGGCGGGAAATTGCGACGGTCGGACGAACTGCTTGAGCGCGATCACCGAGGGCAGCTTCAGCGCGAAATTGGCGCTGCGCACTTCGCGTTCATAGGTGGCGACGATGTCGACGCGGTCGAGGAAGACAGCCTTGACCGCGGTCTGCCACGGCCAGACGCTGAGCGGATAGTAGGAAAGCGGCGTGTAATCGGCATTGAGCACAAGCGCCGGACAACCATCCGGATGACGCATCAGATCGGGGTGAAACACGGCTCCTCCCACTCAGGCTTCGCAGAGCGCCCTATGGACGACAGCGATGACACCGCCATGACAGCACGCCGCGTGGCGGTCGGTCAAGCATGCTGAGCGACGGACCGGTCGTAACGCGGTTCGCGCCGAGCCCGACGGGGCGGTTGCATCTGGGCCACGCGGTGTCGGCGATCCGCGCGCACGACTATGCGCGGGAGCGGGACGGGCAATTCCTGCTGCGGATCGAGGATATCGACGCGACGCGGAGTCGGCCTGAATTCGTCGCGGGGATCTTGGAGGATCTGGCGTGGCTTGGGCTTCGGTGGGACTCGCTGGTGTTCCAGTCGGAGCGGTTGGCGACGTATGATGTTGCGCTGGAGCAGTTGAAGGCACGCGGGCTGGTTTACCCCTGTTTCTGTACGCGGGCGGAGATCGCGGCGAGCGCGTCGGCGCCGCAGGGGGATGTCGGGCCGGTCTATCCGGGAATTTGTCGGGGTCTGAGTGCGGACGAGGCCGCGGCGCGGGCGCATCTGGCGCATTGCTGGCGGCTCGACATGGCGAAGGCTGGGGCGATTACCGGCGTGCTTGCGTGGCATGATGCGATTGCGGGGACGGTTGTGGCCGATCCGCTGGCGCAGGGGGATGTCGTGCTGGCGCGGAAGGATGCGCCTGCGAGCTATCATTTGGCGGTTACCCTGGATGATGCGGCGCAGGGGGTGACGGACGTGGTGCGCGGGGTGGACCTGTTCGCGGCGACGGACGTGCACCGGGTGTTGCAGGCTTTGCTGGGGTTGCCGGTGCCGCGCTATCATCATCATCCGCTGGTGGTGGATGCGGCGGGGCGGCGGTTGGCTAAACGGGACGGGGCTTTGTCGCTGGCTGAGATGCGGGATGGTGGTGAGGATGGGGTGGCGTTGGCGGCTCGGGTGCGGAGTGGGGGGTGACCGATCCGCGCTGTCGATCATTAGCGTGGTGATCCGAGCAGGGTATGGCCGGAGACGGATCGTAGCCCGTGCCTCCTTGTTCTCCCGCGAAGGCGGGAGCCCAGACTGGGTCCCCGCCTTCGCGGGGAAACAATGAGGAGAGTGGGACATCCGTAATCTCGCACCACCCCGGCGGAGGCCGGGGCCCAGTTGGGAGACGTTGCCAACTGAGCGCTGCGCTTCGTTACTGCGACCTTTCCAACTAGGCCCCGGCCTCCGCCGGGGTGGGGGCATCTGCTGGGTGGCGTTCATCTCGCCTTTGGCGCTGCCGCTAAAGCTCGATCCCCAGCTTCGGCGCGGCCCAGGTCATCGCTGCGTACAGCGCGATCGTCAGGACGCACCCCGCCACCAGCGACACCCAGAACGGCACGCCGTGGCGGAGCAGTGCCGGGATCAGCAGGAACATCGGCAGGGATGGCAGGACGTACCAGAAGGTCGCGCCGGCGTGCGCGGCCATCGTCCGAGGGTCGGGCTTGTCGTGCCAGAGCCAGATCATGCCGAGCACCGACACCAGCGGCAGCGACGCGACCAACGCGCCGAAGCCGGGGTAGCGTTTGGCGATCTCCGAGGCGGCGGCGATAAGAATGCCCGAGATCAGAGCTTTCAGCGTCAAGTATAACATGCAGCATTTGCGCGCATCACCAGGCGATCCGCAACACTGTTCAAGCCATTGCTAGCGACAGCCGGTGCGCTTACATTCCGTTTATGAACACATTCCTCGTCATCCTCCTGATCGCGGCGATGATCGCGACCGTCGTGGCCCTGGTGCGGGGCGTCGTGTCGTTCCTGCAGGAGGGGACGGCGCAGGTTCGCGACGGCAACGGCCCGAGCGCGGCGTCGCTCAAATCGAATCGGATGATGCAGCAGCGGATCTTTTTCCAGGCGCTGGCGATCCTGATCGTTGTCGTGATCCTGTTCGCTGCGGGGCGGAACTAGGGTCTAACGCGCTTTCCTAACCACCGTCATCCCAGCGCAAGCTGGGATCTCGACGTTAGGCGGATGTCGCGAGCCACGAGGGATACCCCAGCTTTCGCTGGGGTGACGGACTTGTGGCACAGCATGGTCGGACAGAAGGAATCGACCGATGGTCAAGCTCAACAAGATCTACACGCGAACCGGTGACGACGGCACGACGGGGCTGGTCGACGGGTCGCGGGTGTCGAAGGCTAGCGCGCTGATGCAGGCGATCGGCGATGTCGACGAGGCGAACTCCGCCATCGGTTTGGCGGTAGTGGCGCTCAGCGACGATCCGCTCGCCGTGGCGCTGGAGCGGATCCAGAACGACCTGTTCGATCTTGGTGCCGACCTTGCGACCCCCGCCTGTGACGATGGATTCGCGCCTTCCGAGATGGTGTTGCGGATCGTGCCGGCGCAGGTCGAGCGACTGGAGCGCGAGATCGATGCGATGAACGTGCACCTCGCGCCGTTGCGGAGCTTCATCCTCCCGGGCGGATCGCCGCAGGCCGCCGCACTGCATCTGGCGCGCGCGATTTCGCGGCGGGCGGAGCGATCCGCGGTCTCGGCGACGCATGATATGCCGCTGAATCCGGCGGCATTAGCGTATGTTAACCGGCTATCTGATTTCCTGTTCGTGGCGTCGCGCGCAGTGAACCAAAACGGGGCCGGCGACGTTCTATGGCGACCGGGGGCTACGCGCGCGCAGGCGTGATCGGCGTTCGCGCGTTGCGGTACTGGGCGACGCATTGAAGGATAACCGATGCCGCAGCCTATTCGTCCCGATCTCACCCCCGCTCATTCGTCGGATTTGAGCGAACGCTTCTCGACGGTACGAGCGCTGTCGCTGGCGCTCGCTGCGCCGCTGTCGGATGCGGACGCGACGGTGCAGTCGATGGACGATGCGTCGCCGACAAAGTGGCATCTGGCGCATACGACGTGGTTCTTCGAGACCTTCGTATTGCGCGATCATGTCGATGGTTATGCGCTGCACGACGAGCGGTTCCCGTTCCTGTTCAACAGCTATTACGAGGCCGAGGGGCGGCGCCATGCGCGCGATCGGCGCGGGATGGTGACGCGGCCGTCGCTCGACGAGGTGAGGGCTTACCGCGCGCATGTCGATGCGGCGCTGCTCGATGCGCTGCCGCGGTTGTCGGCGGATGCGCAGGCGTTGGTTGCGCTCGGGTGTCATCACGAGGAGCAGCACCAGGAATTGCTGGTGACGGACATCCTCCACATGTTTTCCGAGAACCCGCTGGAGCCTGCGATATGGCCGGCGCCGCGGAAGGTGCCCGTCGAGATGCCGGGGCCGATCGGCTGGATCGCGCGCGAGAGCGGGATCGTCGAGGTCGGGCATGACGGCGGCGGGTTCGCGTTCGATTGCGAGGGACCGCGTCACGCCGCCTTGCTGGTGCCGCATGCGATCGCCGACCGCACCGTGACGAACGGCGAATGGGCGGCGTTCATCGCCGATGGCGGCTATACCGAAGCGCGGCATTGGCTGGCGGATGGCTGGGCGTGGGTGAAGGCCGAGGGCATCGTCGCGCCGCTCTATTGGGAGCAGGGCGAGGCGGGCTGGACACGGTTCGGGCTCGACGGCCGGCGCGCGATCGATCCAGCGGCGCCGGTGACGCATGTGAGCTTCTTCGAGGCGGATGCGTATGCGAGCTGGGCTGGCGCACGATTGCCGACCGAGTTCGAATGGGAGGCGGCGGCGGCGTCGCACGACGCGAACGGCGGCAACCAGATGGACGTGGCAGGGCCGGTCGAGCCTCGGCCTGCGGCGAATGGTCCGGCGTTTTTCGGCGATGTCTGGGAGTGGACCGGCAGCGCGTACCGCCCGTATCCCGGTTTCGTGACCGCGGCCGGCGCCGTCGGCGAATACAACGGCAAGTTCATGAGCTCGCAGTTCATCCTGCGCGGTGGCAGCTGTGCCACGCCGCGTGGCCATATGCGCGCGAGCTACCGCAATTTCTTCTATCCGCACCAACGGTGGCAGTTCACCGGCGTGCGTCTCGCGAAAGATATCTGATGTTGAAGCCTGAGATCGAGGACGGCCAGCAGACGCTCGCCGATCCGCAGTTCCGTGCCGATGTGCTAGACGGGCTTGCGCGACGCCCGCGGGCGATCCCGGCGCGGTGGTTCTATGACCGGCGTGGGTCGGAGCTGTTCGAGAAGATCACCGACCTCCCCGAATATTATCCGACGAGGACCGAGCGTTCGATCCTGGAGACGGCGTGTCCTGAAGTCGCGACGCTTGCGGGCGCGGGGCGGGCGGTCGTCGAGTTCGGCTCGGGGTCGTCGACCAAGACGCCGATCCTGCTCGAGGCCGTGGCGCCGTCGGTCTATGTACCGATCGACATCTCGGGCGATTTCTTGCGGGAGTCGTCGAAGGTGCTGGGCGAGCAGTTTCCGGATCTGCTGGTACTACCGTTCGAGGCGGACTTCATGCGGCCGTTGAGCTTGCCGAAGACGATTGCGGACACGCCCAAGCTCGGGTTTTTCCCGGGGTCGACGATCGGCAACATGATCCCGCTGATGGCGGTCGATCTGCTGCGCGCGATGCGGGCGTCGCTCGGCGTCGGCGCGATGCTGTTGATCGGGATGGACCGGATCAAGGGCGAGGACGTGCTGGTGCCGGCGTATGACGATGCGCAGGGCGTGACGGCGGCGTTCAACCTCAACCTGCTAGAGCGGATCAACCGCGAACTGGACGGCGACATCCCGGTCGACGCATTCCGGCACAAGGCGGTGTGGAACGACGATCGCGCGCGGATCGAGATGCATCTGGAGGCGGTGCGCGACGTGGCGTTTACCGTCGATGGGCGGTCGTTCGAACTTGTGGCTGGCGAGACGATCCACACCGAGAACAGCCACAAATACGGCGCGCGCGATGCCCGGATCCTGCTTCGGTCAGGCGGGTGGACGCCCGTGGCGGCGTGGACCGATCCCGAGGGCTTGTTCGGCGTGTATCTCGCCGAGGCTCAGGTGGAGCGGCCGGCGCCGTAATGGTTGCCGGCATGCGGAGGTTACGCGGCCGTCGATGATGATAATATCGCACTGATCGAATTATCGAAATGCGCCTCCATCAGTAAGGTGGCGGCTTTCGGGGCACGGTCCGCAATCGCCTCGGCAATGTCTTCATGAACGCGGAAGACCGTAGCGCGCTCCGTATCCGTTTCCCGCGTATCCCACGCGGTCGGGACGGCTATACGCATCAGCTGTTCGAACGAGCGGACGATCTGATGGAACAGCGCGTTGCCGCCAGCGTGGGCGATCGCCTGATGGAAGGCGATGTCATGACCGATCAGCCGATCCAGATCGTTCGCGTGAAACGCCATTTGCCGCGCATGATCGATGATCGTTCTCGCGTCGTCGTCGCTGCGATTGTCCGCCGCCAACGCGGCGGTACGTAGTTCCAGCGTTCTACGGACGTCCCAGACTTCGGTCGTCGTGATCTGCGCAGTAGCAACGGCATGATCGATCGAAGCGGCCATCACAGACCCGTCGATCGCGCCGACCCGCGCCTTTCGACCGTTGCCGACGTCGATCAGGCGGAGCGCGGCGAGGGCACCGAACGCTTCGCGCATGACCGCACGGCTGACGCTCAGCTCAGTTGCGAAATGGCCTTCGCCGGGCAGGGTGTCGCCGACTTTCAGGTCATGGTCGCGGATGTGCGCGCGGACACGGCTGACTGCCTGATCGACCAGCGAAACGCTCATGCCGCAAGCCGGGTGTTGCGAAGCTGGGTCGGCGCCTGGCCAAAGCGGCGTGAGAAGGCGCGCGTGAAACTCGCATTGTTGAGATAGCCGCATTTGTAGCCAATCGCCGAGACGGGCAGGTCCGTCGCCAGCAACATCTGTCGTGCGCCGCCCAGCCGGCGATCGGCAATCGCATCGGCGACGCTCATCGCGAACATCGACCGGAACCCACGGGTCAGTTGCGCGCGATTGATCCCGCACGCGCGCGAAATCGTCTCCAGCGTCAGTTTCTCGTTCCATCGCTTGTCGATCAGGTCGCGAGCTGCGGCGATGCGGCGTGCCTCGGACGCGGTCAGCACGCCGGTGCCGTCTGCCGGGATCATGCTGCCGTCGCCAAGCTGTTCAAAGGTGACGCAGAGGAGCTCGATGCTTTTCGCGACGCGTAAGGTCGCCGCGGCGAGCCCGGCGAGGCGACAGTCGCGGACCGCCAGCGCGATACTCCGCATTTCGTTCGGCATGTGCCACGTCGCGGGCGCGTCAGGCAGCATGCCGAACGTGCGCGTGCAGGCCTCACGCTTCACGACGAACACGATATCCGCCGCTGTGAGGTCGTCGCAGGCATCGGTATCCGTGTGGAACGCACAGATCGCCGGGGAGAAGAGGTAGCTGAAACCAACGGACGTATCGGGCCAGTCCTCGCACGGGACCATGCCGTCGCCGATGAAGGCGATCATTTCTGGCGATACGTCGATCCGTGTTTTCATCATGCCTCTCGCTCCTGTTTTCCAAGTAGATGACCAGTTATAACCTATCGGATAGCTGGTGCAAGGGCTTTCAGATAGGTTCGGTCGTTGCCGATACGGGGGCGCGTCGCATTGCGATGAAGAAGGCGATCGTCGACAGCAGGCTGGTGAGGATGCCGATCGTCGCCAGACCCTGATCGAGATGGCTTTCGCCGCCGTAAAGGCTGCTCGCGGCGGCGACCAACGTGGGTGCGACGCCGAAGCCGATCAGCCCGGCGATGGCGATGAACGCGCCGATGCACAGCCCGCGAAGCTCGTTGGGGATCAATACGGTCAGCGCAACCGACGTCACCACACCGGTCGCCGCGCCGCAGAGCAGCAACGTGCCGAGCGCTGCGGCGAAGACCGGCACGGACGGCGCGATCGGGAACAATGCGGCGGGGATACCGACGGCCGCCGCGATTACCGCGCCGATTAGGAGACCACCACGCCGTCCGCTCTTCTGGCCCCAGTCCGCCGAAAGCCCGCCAAAGATCGCGCCGAGCAACCCGGCGAAGAAGATCAGTGGTCCCATCCAATACGCGACCTGATCGGGTTGCAGGTGGAAGCTGCGCGAGAGGACTGGTGCGGCCCAGATTGCCGCGGCGGCATCGGCCATGACGACGCCGACCTGGCCAACGAACAACGGCAGCAGGAACGTCCGGCGCGCCCAAAGTTCGCTTGCGACGATGCGGAACGGGGCGTGCGTACTGGCGGCGACCTCCTGGCGGGCAGGTTCGTGTAACAGGAACAGCGGTATCATCAGGACGGCGGCGAGGATGCCGAGCATGAGGTGCGCGCTGCGCCACGGTGCCGCGTGCCAGAACCAGTCGGGCGCGCCGCCATGCGCGATCATGCCGAACAATATGCCGGTCAGCCCGAACGCCATCGCCTGGCCAAGCGACTTGCCGAGATTGATGATGAGCAGCGCCCGGCCACGCTGGGTCGGCGCGCACAGGTCTGCACACAGCGACAGCGCGGCGGTCAGCGCACCGGTCGCGCCGATGCCGGTCAGCATCCGCGCGACGAACAAGAGCAGGACGCTGTTCGCGAACGCGGTCAGCACCGTGCCCACGACCACCGTCGCGACGAGGGCGAACATGATCCGGACGCGGTTGTGCCGATCGACCAATATGCCGATCGGGATCGAGAACAGCGCGAGCGGCAAGGCGGCGCTCAATCCCTGGATCAGGCTGAGGCTGTAGTCGCTCAGATGCAGTTCGGCCTTCGCGCCTTCCTGCACGGTACCGAACGAGCCCATCAGCGCAAAGCCGAGCATCATCGCCAGCGCCAGTGCGAACAGCGGCGCGAGCGAACGGGCGAACGGGGGCGTTGCCGCACTCACAGGCTGAAGATCTTGCCGGGGTTGAACAGGTTCTTCGGATCGAGCGCGCGCTTCAGCACGCGCATCACGTCGACCGCGTCGCCGAGTTCCTTGACCAGCCAGTCCTGCTTGCCGAGACCGATGCCGTGTTCACCGGTACAGGTGCCGTCCATCTCCAGCGCGCGCGCGACAAGCCGGTCGTTGATCGCCTTCACCTCGCGCAGTTCGTCCTGCGAGCTCGGGTCCATCGCGAAGATGACGTGGAAATTGCCGTCGCCGACATGCCCGAGAATGGTCGCAGGCATGCTCGCGCTCGCAAGGTCGTGCTTGGTCGCGGTGATGCACTCGGGCAGGCGGCTGATCGGTACGCACACGTCGGTGGTCCAGCCGACCGCGCCGGGCCGGAGCGCGACGGCGGCGTAATAGGCCTCGTGCCGCGCCTTCCAGAGCTTGGCACGTTCCTCAGGCAAGTTGGACCAAACGAAATCGCCACCGCCGTTCTCGGCCGCGAGTGCGCTGACCATCTCAACCTGCTCGGCGACGCCGCCGGGCGAGCCGTGGAATTCGAAGAACAACGTCGTCACCTCGGGCAGGGCGAGCTTCGACCAGGCATTGACCGCCCTGATCTGCATGTCGTCGAGGATTTCGACGCGGGCGAGGGGCACGCCGACCTGGATCGCCTGGACGACGGTGGTGATCGCCCCCTCGAGGCTTTCGAAGCCGCACACCGCGGACGAGATCATCTCGGGGATCGGATGGAGGCGTAGCGTGACCTCGGTGATGATGCCGAGCGTGCCTTCGCTGCCGACATAGAGCCGCGTCAGGTCGTAGCCAGCCGCGGATTTCCGCGCGCGGCGGGACGTCGTGATGACCTTCCCGTCGGGGGTCACGACCTTGAGGCTCAGCACCGCCTCTCGCATCGTGCCGTAGCGGACCGCGTTGGTGCCGCTCGCCCGCGTCGAGGCCATACCGCCGATCGTCGCGTTCGCGCCCGGATCGATCGGGAAGAACAGCCCGGTATCGCGAAGATGTTCGTTCAGTTGCTCGCGGCGGCACCCGGCCTGTACGGTGCAGTCGAAGTCGTCGGTGTTGACCGCGACGATCTGGTTCATCTCGCCCAGATTGACGCTGACCCCGCCGCGCACCGGTACCGCGTTGCCCTCGATCGAGGTGCCCGCGCCGAACGGCACGATCGGCACGTCGGCGGCGACGCACAGATTGACGAGATCGACCACGTCCTGCGTCGAGCGTGCGAAGACGACCGCGTCGGGCAGGACGACATCGAAATGCGCTTCGTTCGAGCCGTGCTGGCGCAGCATCGCGTCGGTCAGGTGAAGGCTGGTCCCGAACCGGTCTCGCAACCGGTCGAGGAAGGCGGGATCGAGCTCGGCTCGAACGAAGGCGGTATCGAGAAGCATGGGATCAGAACCTGAAGCCGAGGCGGACGCCGATGCGGCGGCGCTCGCCGATGATGCCAAGATCGGAGGCGGGGAGTCCGGCAAGCTGCAACGTCGTCTTTTCGATATAAGCGTCGAAATAGTTCTTCTGCAGCAGGTTGTTGGCGAACACCGCGACTTCGAGCGGCCCGGTACGATAGGTGATCGCAGTGTTGACCAGCGCATACCCCTTCAGGAACGTCGGCGTGGTCTGGTTGAGCGTGCCCGCAAGGCGACGGCCCTTGGCGACGACGCCGCCGGTCAGCGTCACCGATTCGGTGCCGCCGAGCGGAATAGTGTAGTCGCTGTAGATGTTGCCGCTGAAGTCGGGCTGGAACGTCAGCCGATCGGACGACAGCAGGCGACCGGTGACCGCGGTGTAGGGCGAGGAGTCCGTGAGGCGTGCGTGGAGGTAGGTGACGCTGCCGTTGATCGACCAGTTCCGGACCGGACGCACCGTCGCCTCGAGTTCGGCGCCGTAGCTTTCGACGTCGCCGCTGTTGAGGTCGACCGTGACCAATCCGCCACCCGCCGCCGGTGCGATCGAGTTGAGGCCGATATAGTTGGAATAGTCGTTGTAGAAGACATCGCCCGACAGGCTGAAGACGCGGTCCGGCGAGACGTATTTCGAGCCGACCTCATAGGTCCAGGCGGAGTCGCCCTTGTAGGTGCGGATCGGCGCGGTCGGGGCGTTGAAGCCGCCACCACGATAGCCGCGCGCGACCGAGGCGTAGGTCATCAACTGGCTGGTCCAGTGGCGCGTGATCGACAGGCGCGGCTCGACCTGGTCGGATTTCAGCTTCGCGTTGGTGACGGTGACGGGCAGGTTGGCCGGCCCGACCGAGATCGCGACGTTGCCCTCGGCGCTGCGATCCTCGTGATCGTAGCGCAGGCCGAGCGCCACCTCCCACGCCGCGCTTGGCTTCCAGAACAACGTGCCGAACGCGGCATAGGTGTCGGCCTTGGTCGCGTTGTTGGTCAGGCGGGTGAGGTTGGCCGGAACGATCCGCGTCGTGTCGGTCGCGCCGGTGGTCTCGCGGCTGTAGAACAGGCCGACCAGCGAGCTGAAATTGCTGCTGAGCTCGGTATCGAGCCGCGCTTCGACGGTCTTGGTGCGGAGCTTATCAGTGGTTGTCGAGCGGGCGATGTTGGCGGGGCCGAAGTCGGCGTCAGTGTCGGGCGAGAAGCCGTTGCGCGCGTCGTACGATCCGAGCAGCGTGAACTTCGAATTGATCGCGTCGATCGGCGTCTCGAGCCGGGCGCTGACCCCGCGGTAACGGTATTCGACGCGTGACAGCGCGTTGAACTGGACGATGCGCGAATAATCGGTCGGGCCGGTGACGCGCGAATAGGGCGTGTTCGCGCCGTTCACCCAGTCGTAATAGCCGTTCACCGTCAGCACGACGTCGTCGACCGGCGCGAAACGGATCGTGCCGTTGAGCGAGTCCGTCTTGAACGGGCTGGCATCGGTGCCGAGCAGAGGGTTGCGCAGGAAGCCATCCTGCTGACGGTGGCCGGCGGCGATGCGGACCTGCAGCTTGTCCTTGATGATCGGGCCGCTGACCGAGGCGGAGGCGAGGATGCTGTCGTCGGGACCGGCGAAACTCAGATTGCCGCGCGCCTCGACCAGGTTCGAAGGCTGGCGGGTGATGACGTTGATCGCGCCGCCCAGCGTGTTTTTGCCGTACAGCGTGCCCTGCGGCCCGCGGAGCACCTCGATCCGGTCGATGTCGAGCAGCGGGTTGTTCAGATACGACGTGTTCGGCTGGTAGATGCCGTTGATGAACAGGCCGACGCCGGGCTGGACCGTTTGCACGAGCGTGACGCCGACGCCGCGGATCGAGACGAACGCGCGACCCGCACCGTCGCTGGTGATGTTCAGGCCGGGGGTCAACGCTGCGGCCTCGCGCACCGAATTGATGCCGCGTTCGGTCAGCGTGTTGCCGCTGATCGCGGTCGCCGCGATCGGCACGTCGAGCAAGGTCTCGGCGCGCTTGCGGGCGGTGACGACGATGTCCTGGTCGCCGGTCTGCGGTGCCACGGAGGCGGCTTGCCCGGGTGGCGTCGTAGCGGTCGCGTCGGGGGTATTGGCGACCTGAGCCCAGCCGGTCGCGGGCAACGCGAAGGCAAGAGCAGTGGTGGCAGCAAGCAGGGTGCGAAAGCGCATCGATAATCCTCTCTACGGCTGGCGAGTCTTTGCTCACCTGTCTGAAAGGTTGTGCGCTCGGTCCGACCTATCGGAAAGGATAATGGCTATGCCGATCGGAATCGAGACTTGGCCGGTCGAGACTCGTTTTACCAGCAGGTATAACCACCGTCGGCGAGCACGATGCTGCCGGTCATCAGGCTTGCCGCATCGCTTGCGAGGAAATGGACGACCGAGGCGACCTCTTCGGGCTCGCCGAGACGACCTTGCGGGGTGCCGTCGATCCAGCGCTTGTACATCGCGCCTGCCTTGTCGGCGAAGGCGTTGAGCGGGGTCGCGATATAGGTCGGCGCGACCGCATTGACGCGAACGCCGCGTGGCGCCCATTCCGCGGCGAGGCTTTTGGTCAACTGGTGCACCGCCGCCTTCGACGCGTTGTAATAGCTTTGCGGCTGGGGCCGGTTGACGATGAAGCCGGACATCGATCCGACATTGACGATGCTGCCCTTTCCGGCGGCGAGCATGTGCCGGCCGAAGGCGCGTGCACACCAGAAGGTGCCGTTGAGATTCACGTCGAGGACGTTGCGCCAGTGTTCGTCGGTGACGTCTTCGGCGGCGGTCTCGCTGCGCGCGATGCCGGCATTGTTGACGAGGATGTCGATTACGCCGGCCTGATCGGCGACCTGCGTCACGCGCGCCGGGTCGGTCACGTCGAGGACGACGCCTTCGACGATATGACCTTTTGCGCGGAGTGACTCCATCGCTGCGCCGATCGCGTCTGCGTCACGGTCCGCGATGGTGACGCGTGCGCCGGCCTCCGCGAGCGCGTCAACGCAGCAATAGCCGATGCCCTGTGCGCCACCCGTGACTAGGGCGGTCCGGCCGTCGAGGCGGAGACGGTCGAGATACATGCAAATGCTCCGGTCAGGGCAGGAAAGGCGCGGCGGACATCGGCGGCTCGAACTGTGCTTCGCCCGCGGCAAGCTTGTAGACCAATCGCGTATCGCGCTCGAAAGGCGCCCAGGGCAGCGATCCATCGCGCGCGAAATTTACCCAGATGCTGTGGATACGGGTCGCCAGTTCTTGCGGCGGGTTGGTGCCGCACAGGCCTTCCTCGCCGGTGCACGTCGCGAGGCTGTCGAACACGAACGGCAGTTCCATGCCGTGCGACGCGCCGAGCTCTCCGCCGAAGCGCGGCGAGCGCCATTCGAATTCATACATATGCGTGCGCCCGCGATGTTCCTCGGCGAACCGGCGCGCGGGCCAGCGGAAGACGAGGTCGTTCATCGCATCGGTCAGTGCCTGCCCCGGTGCCTTGCTTGTGCCCATGCCGTACGCCTTGAGCACCGCCCATGCACGCGGCTGGGATTTGCGCAGGATAAACCAGGCGAGCAGCTTGCCGACCTTGTCGCGCACGCCGCTGGGGATGAGGTAGAGGTTCATCTCCTCGGCGTTGCTGCCGATCAGCAGCTCGACCTCGGCACCGGCGCCTTGCTTGAGCGCTTCGAGCGGCTCGGTCGGGAGTATCTCATCGCCGTGGACGGGGACGAAGCGACTGATCCCGAACACCGGCTCGCGTCCGTCGGCACCACGCAGGTCGAGCCGTGTCGTCGGAAGCGAGACTTTCTCGACCGCATCCAGCATCGCTTCGCCGGGCTGGAGGCTTGCGAATCCCGCTCGATCGGGCGTGATACGCAGCAGTTTTGCGAGCTTGCGCACCAGTCGTTGCGCCACGCCGATGTCGCGGGTCATACCGCCATGGCCGCTCTGCACGATCGCGCGGCGGAACAGGCCCTTGGCGAGCGGCGACGTGACGAGATCGGCGACCGCCATCGCGCCCGCGCTTTCGCCGAACACCGTGACGTTGCCGGGATCGCCGCCGAACGCCGCGATGTTCGCCTGCACCCAGCCGAGCCCCGCTATCATGTCGCGTAGGCCGAGATTGGTCGGCACGCCGGGGATCGGCAGGAAGCCGTCGATCCCCATCCGGTAGTTGAGCGCGACATAGACGATGCCGTCGCGTGCGAACGTCCGCCCGTCCTGGACCGACGCGTCCTTGCTGCCGACGACGAACCCGCCGCCGTGGATGAACACCATGACGGGCAGGGCGGTGCGCTGATCGTCGGGGCGCAGGACGTCGAGCGCCAGATAGTCGTCGCCCTTCGACCATCCCGTGCCGATCAGCGGTTCGGCATTTAGCGCAGGCACCTGCCGCGTACGTTGCGGAGCGTTGGCGCCTGCATTCAGGGCAGGGCGGACGCCGGTCCATTCGGCGACGGGCTGGGGGTGCGCGAAACGCTGCTCACCCACCGGCGCGGTCGCGTAGGGGACCGCGCGGTAGATTGAGATGCCGTGTTCGGATCGACCCTGAATATCGCCCGCGGGGAGGCTGACGATGGCGTTGCGTGTGGAAACCATGCGCGCATCATGCCGCGCTTTGGACGCGATCGGGAAGTCGTGCCGCTATGCTCCGCGGTACGAATGCCATGCATGGCGATCGTAGCGGGCTTGACGCAGCTATCTACGCTTGCAGGGAAATGCTTCCTGCAACGCCTCACGCACGACGAACGAGGGCGCGCCAGTGCCCGTCGCCTTGGCGTGTTTGCGCAGATATTTGCGTGTCGTAGCGACGACCTCGATATTCGACGAACGGGTCTGTGATGGGCAGATCTGGCGGGACAGCGACAAGGTGTCGAACGCCGCGATGATGTAGCCGGTGCAGAAATTCGACGTAGGATCGGTGTCCTTGCCGCGGCAAAACTCGAGGAGTTGCGCGGTCGTGACGGAACTCACCACGACCGGTCGGTCGGCTGCGGCCAGCAGGGCTGCCATCAATATCGTCATAACTTTGCCCCTCGGCGCTATGGCCTATCTGCTCGCGACCGTGTCGAGATACGGCAACAGGCGCACGCGCGGGAATACCTCGTCGAGCGATTTGGTGTCGGGCAGGATATAGACCATGCCGCCTTTCCGCTGGAATAGCGGGCGCAGCTTCTTGCTGTAGAAACTGGTGCCGACGTTGATGCAGCCGAAACTGATCCGGTTGTCGTCCGGTGTGGGGGACAGCAGTCGCTCGACCCGGTGCTCGGCCTTGTGCGTGGTGATCACCGCGTGGAGTGCGACCGAGTTGGTATAATCGACCCACAAGACGCGCTGGCGACCTAACGCGCGACCGAACTTGGCGATGAACCGACCCGCCGGCGTGGTCCGCTCGGCAGGACCGATCTCTTCCAGGCTCTTGGCCCCGACGCCCGGAGACGAGTCGTCGCCGATGCCGATGCCGAGAAGCACCGGTGCCTCTCCGAGAAAGTCGCCCTTCGCGCTGAAGAGGAACAGCGTCGCCGCCTGTTTGTCGATGACGACATAGGGCAGCTTGCCGTTGTCGTGCGCGGCCGCGACCCAAGCGATCATGCGGCTCGCCGCCTCCGATCGCACGGTTTGCGCGGTCTCCTCCGCCAAAACGATTGGCGGGGACACCGTTTTCACCGCGGGCGGCTTGCGCTTGCGCACGGGCGCAGCGGCACGCGCGTTCGTATTGGAAGGCGCGGCCAGACTAAGCTGCGGTGCAAGCAACGCGATCGCCAGCATCATAGCCGTGCCAACGCGCAAGACGCGGTGGCACGGCCCATCGAGGATCGCGGTGATGGTCAGCAGAATAGTCCGGCCGGGCAATCGATGTGTGCGATGTTGCGCTTAACCGCGGGGCTTGCGCTGCCGCTGCTGCAACTGCTGTTCCATGCCGTCGACGCGACCATTGATCTGATCGATGCGCTGGCCGTTCTGCTGAGCCTGGCCGGCAGCAGCCTGAGCCTGAGCGAGCGCTTGGCCCGACGTGCCTTCGACCGTGCGGAGGCGGCCGTCCATGCCGTCGATGCGGGTGTTGACGGTTGCGATCTGCTCCCGGACGAAGCCCTTCGTCGCGCATCCGCCAAGCGTCGTCGCGCCAACGAGGATGATGGCTGCCGTGTAATATTTAGGAAGATTGGAACGCATGTACTCACCTCTCCGAACGTGGATCGCAGCACTCATCCCATGCTCGGCGGGGACCACAATCGATTTTAGGCAAGGCGTGCGGCTTATGCGGCGAGGTCTCAGTGCTGTATCTCGCAAAATGCACCGGGCTATCGGGAAGTTTGCTGCATCACTGGCCGAGTGTTTGCATGAAGCGGGCTGCACATTTTCGTGAGAAGGCGAGCCGCCGTCATATCAATAGCGACGGTTATCTTGACTCACAGCATCTTATGCACAGCGGCGTGTTCGATCGGACCCCTGCCAAGATTCCGAACTGATTAAGGTTTGCGCTACCGGGACCAAAATATACTTCAAGGGTGCTGGAGGCCACGGATCCAGACGCGCCCAACATCCACCGGGTGCTCAGGGTCGTGGAGAGCACCGCTGGCCACCGCGCAATATCGGTTTGCCAGCCATTCGAGCAGATATTGGCCTAACCGAACGCGCTTGACTCGTTGACCAATACCAGCAAGATAGCGCTATCAATCGACCTGCATCAGACGGGCGTGACGGGGAATGGGGATGGCTTGAACCGCTATTGATGTCGCACGCTTGCCGGCCATCTGGTCGAGCCTGTGAATTGCGCCGCGCAACGCCCAGCGCCTGAATTTTCCAGCTTCAAATATAACAACAATGAGATGCTTCGTGCCGCCAGTCGGACAGCGAGGTTCCAAGGAGGATCCTGATCATGACACCATTTAAGATGGCACCTCGCCTGACACGCGCCGTTCTGTTGTGCGCGACGACCCTTGGCGCCTTATGTGCAACGGCCGCTGCGGCGCAGAACGCTCCGCCACCACAAGATCAGACGCCCGCCGATGGCCAGGACAATGGCCCGGCAACGCCGCCGCCGGCCGCACAGACGCCGCTCGAAGTCGGTGATACGCAGGGCTCCACGGGCGAAGACATCGTCGTGACCGGCTATCGTTCGAGCCTCGCCAAGTCGACCAACGCCAAGCGCGCCTCGACCGGCTTTACCGATTCGATCTTCGCGGAAGACATCGGCAAGTTCCCCGATACGAACATCGCCGAATCCTTCAACCGCATCCCCGGCATCACGATCACACGCGACGTGACCGGCGAAGGCACGAACGTCGCGATCCGTGGTCTCGGATCGAACTTCACGAACGTGACGCTCAACGGCGCGACGATCGCGGTTGCGTCGTCGGGCGCGACCGACGCACAGGGAACCGATCGTTCGGTCGACCTCAGCTTCTTCCCGACCGACCTGTTCACCAAGCTGACGGTCAACAAGAGCTATACCGCCGACCTGCTCGAAGGTGGCGCGGCCGGTAACATCGACCTCCGGTCGGCCCGCCCGTTCGATCGCTCGACCTCGTTCCTGGCGTATAACGTGCAGGGTACGAAGCAGTCGCCAGAAGATCGGATCGGTGCCCGCGGCTCGGTGATCGGCAGCTGGCGCGGAGACAAGGTCGGTATTCTGGCCGGTGTGTCCGCCCAGCGCCTGTTCACCGACACGCGCGGGTTCGAGACGATTGGCTATACCAATCCGGCGCTGACGGCGGCGCAGTGCGGCGCTGCTTCGGGCTGCAACACGACGGGTGGCGGCAACTGGACGATCCCGGCCGTGGTGCCTGTCGGCGCCGGTGCGGGGCTGGTAGCCGGTACGCCGATCACCAGCGCGTTCCTGCTCGCGAACAACCCCGGTGCGACGATCCAGCAGATCGACAATGCGCTGCTGCCTCGGCTTGGCCGGTCGACCAGCATCCGCGGTCCGCGCGACCGTATCAACGCGATCGTCAGTGCGGAATGGCAGCCGTCCGATACGCTGCACTTCTACGTTGATGGCCTGTATGGCTACAAGAAGAACGACCTGACGCGCGAGAACATGGCGTGGATCGTCCGCAATGGCGCGGTCATCCCGACCAACCTGACGTTCGACAAGGCGGATTGCACGATCGGCTGCGTCGTCACCGGCGGGACGTTCGCCAACGCGCAGTTCTTCAACGAATTCCGCCCCTATACCGAGACGACGAAGCTGTTCAGCGTCAATCCGGGCGGCGACTGGGCGATCTCCGACAAGCTCAAGCTGAACCTGCAAGGCAATTACGCGCGTTCGACCTTCCACCGCGAGAACCCGTCGGTCGGCCTGACGACGCCGCTGGGCGTCGGCAATACCGTGACCTACTCCAACGACGGCAGCGGCATTCCGACGATCCAGAGCGCCCTGGATCTCAACGATCCGGCGAACTTCGGCTGGAACCCCGGCAGCCGCGTCAACATCTCCGACGAGCGTCGCCTGAACAAGAGCAAGGGCGCACGCGGCGACCTGACCTGGGGTGATACGGCGCTCAACCTGAAGATCGGCGGCGCGTTCGACGACGTGTCGCGCCGGATCAGCAGCAACGACAACAGTCAGGCGTACCAGAACGCAGTCTGCGGCAACAATCCCAGCGCCTTCATCGCCTCGCCCAACTCGCAGCCGCCCTGCGAAGGCCGGAACGCGCCGGGCGTTATCCTCGCAGGCTATCCGACCTATCCGGGCTTCGGCACCGGATCGACCGCGGGCATGACCGGCCCGGTAACCTATGGTGGCTCGCTCGTTCCCAACTCGGCGGCACCCAGCTACCTAACGCCAGGGCCGGCCGGTTTCGTGACGGTCGACTGGCCGAAGTTCGCAGCCGCAACCAACTATGACTTCTACCACGACAATTCGCCGGAGAGCGGCGCGTCGACCACCGGTGCAAGCGGTGGCGGTATCCGCGAAGTGGTGAAGTCCGCGTTCGCCACGGTCAACGGTGCGCAGGACCTGGGCGGCAACATGCTGCGGTTCAACGTCGGCGTGCGCTACGTCAACACGATCCAGACGATTACGGGTCGCGTCTCGTTGCCGGATCCCCGCAACACGACGGCGTCCGGCGCCGCGCTGCCGGACGGTAGCCGGTATCCGAACCTCGTCAGCATCGTGTCGACGCGTAACGTCTATGCAAAGTGGCTGCCGGCCGCGACGTTCGCGTATGACGTCGGCGAGCATGCGGTGGTCCGCGTTGCCGGTTCGCGCACGATGACGCGGCCGGACCCGTCGGCACAGTTGCCGGGCGTGAACTTCGGGGCCCCATCGGCGGATCAGGCGTCGATCGGCAATCCGGCGCTCGAGCCGTATATGTCGACGAACCTCGACCTGGGTTTCGAATATTATACCGGTCGTGAAGGCGTGGTCAGCTTCAACGCGTTCCGCAAGTCGATCAAGGGCTTCACGAACACCGCGATCAGCACGGTTCCGTTCTCGAACCTGTCGCAATACGGGATCACGTACGACACGCTGAACCCGACGCAGCAGATCGCGATCAACTCGCGTGGCGGCCCCGGCACGGCGCAGGTCCAGGTCACGTCGCAGGTCAACGTGGCCGACAAGCTGACGATCAACGGGCTCGAATTCCAGTGGGTCCAGCCGCTCGATTTCCTGACCAAGAATATCGGCATCACCGGGTTCGGCTTCAACGCCAATGCGACGATCGTCGACCAGACCAGCAAGGGCGCGGCACAGGCGTTCGGCGTGGCCCCGTTCACCTACAACGTCACCGCCTATTACGAAAAGCATGGCGTGATGCTGCGCGTGTCGACCACCTCGCGCGAGGGTTCGCAGAACAGTGGTGCGGCGCAGAACGGCATTCCGGCAGCGGCATTGTTCGGTACGGACTATACGACCTACGACTTCTCCTCGTCGTTCGACCTCGACAAGATCTTCGGTTTTGCAGGGGCGCCCCAGCTGACGGTCAACGTCGCGAACTTCACCAACGCGACGCTGCGGTCGTACTTCCAGTTCGAGAATGCGACCTTCACGCAGTACAAGCCAGGCCGTCAGTTCCTGGTCGGTCTGCGCGGGACCTTCTAGTAGACCGGACGGTGCGGTCGTGATGCGACCGCACCGTCGGTATTTACCTCAAGACGTGGTCGCGACCGGGTCTACGATCGCACATACCGACCGATGATCGGCAAGATCGGTTCGACGATACTAGTGCAGCCGGCGAGATTTCGCAGGGAAGACCCGACGGGGGCGCGATCGGGCTACGGATAGCTGATGCGAGGTCCGCCAAGCGCAGCCAGCGGGTTTCAACTGGGGCTGTCCGCCTGCTCACGACAGGAGAGACGACGATGTCACGGGCCGTATCACGCCGTACGCTGATGGGCGGTGCCGCATGTGGCGCTGCGCTCGCGACGTTACCCCTGTTCGGTGCCGAAGCGCATGTAGCCCCCGATCCGCGGACCGCGTTTGCCTTGATCGAAAAGGGCATTCCGGCGGCAGTCATGATCGACGCCGACGCCGACAGCGCGGTCCGGCATGTCGCCACCAATTTCGCCGCCGATTTGGAGAGGGTCAGCGGCACCGCTGCGCGCCTGACCGATGGCGCGAGCGGCGTTGCGCAGGGGCTGGTGGTTATCATTGGCGTGCTAGGCCACAGCGCCGTCATCGATCGTCTCGTGGCGTCGGGCAAGATCGCGGCCGCCGACCTGTACGGCGAATGGGAAGCGTTTCGGCAGATCGTCGTCGACGATCCGCTGCCGGGCGTGTCGCGTGCGCTGGTGATCGTCGGGTCGGACCGGCGCGGCGCGGTGTACGGTACCTATGACGTATCCGAGCGGATCGGCGTTTCGCCGTGGCACTGGTTCGCCGACGTGCCCGTCCGTCGCCAGCGCGACGTGCTGATCCCTGCCGGCTCGAGGCACGACCAGCCCAAGGTCCGCTATCGCGGGTTCTTCATCAACGACGAGGATCCTTGCCTCAGCGGATGGGCGAAAAAGGCGTTCGGTGGCGTGAACGCGGCGATGTACGTGCACGTCTTCGAACTGCTGCTGCGGATGAAGGGCAATTATCTGTGGCCCGCCATGTGGGGCAAGGCGTTCGCGGACGACGACCCCGCGAGCATGGTGCTGGCCGACGCGATGGGCGTCGTGATGGGCAATTCGCACCACGAGCCGATGCTGCGCGCGCAGGCCGAATGGCATCGTCACGAAGATGGCGGCGTGACCGGTGGTGCATGGGATTACGACAGGAACGGCGCCAACCTGCGAAAATTCTGGCGCGGCGGGATCGAGCGGATGATGGCGAAGGGCGGCGGCCAGCATTACGACTCCGTCGTGACCGTCGGCATGCGCGGTGACGGCGACGAGGCGATGGCCGAGGGCACCGCGACCGGGCTGCTCGAACGCGTCGTCGCCGACCAGCGCAAGATCATCGCCGACGTGACCGGCAAACCGGCGAGCGACACGCCGCAGGTTTGGGCGCTCTACAAGGAAGTACAGGACTATTACGACCACGGCATGAAGGTGCCGGACGACGTCACGTTGTTGTTCTCGGACGATAATTGGGGCCAGATCCGCCGCCTGCCCGATCCCGCCGCACCGCCGAGAAAAGGCGGGTACGGCATCTATTATCACTTCGATTATGTCGGCGGTCCGCGTAACTACAAGTGGATCAACACCAACCAGATCGAGAAGACCTGGCAGCAGATGGACCTGGCGTACCGGCGTGGTGCGACGCAGATCTGGATCGTCAACGTCGGCGATATCAAGCCGATGGAATATCCGCTGGGGTTCTTCCTGGCGCAGGCCTGGAACCCGGATGCGATGACCCCGGCTGCGGTTGCCGACTATCCGCGCGCATGGGCGACGGCGACGTTCGGCCCGGACCAGTCGCGGGCGATCGGCGAGATCGTCACGCAGTACAGCCAGTATGTCGCACGCCGAAAGCCGGAGTTGATCGATCAGGACAGCTTCCCGCTAGGCAGAGTCACCCCCAAGGGCCTCGATGGCGGCGAGTTCGGCGCGATGGTTGAAGGGTGGGACGCGCTGGAGGCACGGATGATCACGGTTCGCACCACGCTGCGGCCGGATCAGCGTGACGCCTATTACCAGTTGGTCGAGTTTCCCGTGGCAGCCGTCGCGAACCTGTACCGGTTGTATTACGGCACCGCGTGGAACCGGCTGCTGGCGTCGAAGAACGACGCCCGCGCCAATTATTTTGCCGATCAGGTCGAAACCGCTTTCCGGCGCGACGGCGAACTGACGCAGCGGTATCACGCGATCAACGGCGGCAAGTGGGACGGCATGATGGCGCAGGTCCATATGAGCTATGTCATCTGGAACGATCCCACCAAACAGACCATGCCGAGCATCGTCCGGGTCGGTGCCGATACGCCCGAGGCAAAGCGACGGCAACAGCCGGTCTTCGTTCCGACGCCCGCGACGCAGGCCGGTATCGTTGCCCTCGAAGCACCCGCGTTCAGTCGCGCACGCGACGGCAAGGGGCTGCGCTGGACGACGATCCCGCATCTGGGTCGTACGGCAGGTGCGATGATCGCGATGCCGCAAGGTCGACCGGCAACACTGGCGAGTGACGGCGTCTGCCTGGAATACGACGTCACCATGGCGAAGGCGGGACCGGCGACTCTGACGCTGTACCTCGTGCCGACGCTCGACACATTCGGTCATGACGGATCGCGAATCGGCGTGTCGATCGACGGCGGTGCGGTTCAGGTCCTGCGTGCGGTGCTCGAGCCTACCGGAGGCGATACGGACAATATCGCGAAGACGCGCTGGGCGGATGCGGTGCGCGACAATGGCGTACGATTGTCGGTAGGCCTTGGTGACGTCGCTCGCGGCCGTCACACGATCAAGATCTGGCGGCTGGACGACAACATGGTGCTCCAGAAGCTGGTACTGGCGACCATCCCGGTACCGATGTCCTATCTCGGCGCGGGTCCCGTCGCCTGACGGACAACGCCACACGGCTGCCCTTTAGGGTATTGGACGATGCCAGTTTCCTTGGGAAGGGCGACGTAGTAGCATCATTACGCAGACATTAGATTGGTAAGTCCAGTGGCAAAGCCCGCCTCCCAGAACGCGCTTTTCGCGGTCGGTAAATACGACACGCCTGCGAACGATCGCCTGTACCAACGGCTGGCGCGGCGGTTGTTCGAGGAACTCGTCGCGGGCACTTATGCGATCGGTGACCGCCTACCGGCTGAACGCGAACTCGCCATCGACTACGGGGCTAGCCGTCCGGCGGTGCGTGAAGCCCTCATCGCGTTGGAAGTACAGGGTTTTATCGAAGTCCGTGTCGGCTCCGGAGCGTATGTCTGCCGGTTACCGGGGCAGGGTGAAGAGCCGGGTTTCGCGATCACCGCGTTCGAATTGACCGAAGCGCGGATCATGTTCGAGGGCGAGGCCGCGGCGCTCGCTGCGACTCAGATCACCGATACGGAACTGGATGTGCTCGATGGCCTGGTCGCGGCGATGGCGTCCGAGAACCTGCTCGCGGAGGTGACCGAAATCGCCGATCGCGACTTTCATACGGCGATTGCCCAGGCGACGCGGAACGCAGGTGTCGTTCGAACGATCGAGGATTTGTGGCATCTGCGGTCGACCTCGCCCGAATGCGCGCTCCTGCATGCCAAGGCGCGCGATGCCAAGGTGCGACCTGTCGTGGCCGAACATGCTGCGATCGTCGACGCTTTGCGCGCGCGCGATGCCGCCGGCGCGCGCGCGGCGATGCGTGCGCATCTGGCGTCGGTGATGGATCATCTGCTGTTCCAGACCGAAGCCAAGGCGATGGAAGAGGCTCGACTGGCGGTTGCCGAGACGCGGCAACGCTATGGGGGTGGAAACGGATCGTAGCGGACACGCCGAATGGTCTTGCAAGCTGTCAGACCAATTCTATAGCTGCTCCGACAAATCGCGCGCGGTGGGCGCGCTACACAGACAGGATGGAAGCCGGCGAATGATGATGACCCAGACCATGCGCTGGTTTGGCCCGAACGACCCGGTGCCGCTCAACGCCATCCGCCAAGCCGGCGCGACCGGGATCGTCACGGCACTGCATGAGGTCGCCAATGGCGATGTCTGGACCGCGGACGCCATCGCCGCGCGTCGTGCAATGATCGAGGACGCCGGACTCGACTGGAAAGTGGTCGAGAGCCTGCCCGTCGTCGAGGATCTGAAGCGGCGTTCGGGCGACTGGGATCGGCTGATCGAGGCCTATGTCGCCAGCCTGCGGAATTTGGCGGGACAGGGCATCGAGGTCGTAACCTATAATTTCATGCCGTTGCTCGACTGGACGCGGACCGACCTGAGCTGGGCGTTGCCGGACGGTGCGCGCGCGTTGAGGTTCGAGCTGCATGCGCTGGCCGTGTACGACATCCACATCCTGCGCCGCCCGGGCTCCGAGCGCGATTACGCAGCCGATGTCGTCGCCATCGCCGCCGAGCGATTCGCGGCGATGGACGACGCTGTGCGCGCGACGCTGGAGCGGACGATCATCGCCGGGCTGCCGGGTAGCGAGGAGAGCTTCAGTTCGCCGCAGTTGCTCGAGCAGATCGAGACCTATGCCGACATCGATGCGGCGCGCCTGCGTGCGAACCATGTCGCGTTCCTGGAGGCGGTGTGTCCGGTCGCCGAAGCCGAGGGCATCCGGCTGGTGGTGCACCCGGACGATCCGCCGTTCCCGATCTTCGGCCTGCCGCGCGTAGTGAGCACCGAAGCGGACGTCGGCGCGCTGTTCGCCGCGGTGCCGTCGGCCGCCAACGGGCTGTGCTTTTGCAGCGGGTCGTTCGGCGTGCGTGCGGACAACGACCTGCCGGGGATGGTTCGTCGGCTCGGCGAACGCATCGGCTTCGTGCATCTGCGATCGGTGCAGCGTGAACCCGGTGGCGCGTTTCACGAGGCGGCGCATCTGGAGGGTGATGCGAACATGCCTGCGATCATGACAGAACTGGTCGCGCTGCAAGCACGCACCGGGCGGTCGCTGCCGATGCGTCCCGACCACGGGCACCAGATGGTGGACGATCTCAACAAGCGGACCAACCCCGGCTATTCGCTGATCGGGCGACTGCGCGGGCTGGCCGAACTGCGCGGACTGGAAACGGGTATCGCGCATGACCGGGGCGCCGCGTAGGAACCAAGCCTACCGCGTCATCGCCAGCTGCGTATCGTCAAGCGCCAGGTCCACCAGCTTGCGCATCGCGGCGTTGGCGGCGGCGGGATCGCTCGCGGCGATCGCCTCGTACACGCGGACGTGATCGGGAACCGGGTTGCGCGGCAGCGACCGGGTGCGCTGCTTGAACTGCGTCGTCCAGCTGACCGCCGCGCCGATGCTGGCGCTGAGCACGACGAGCGCGTCGTTGCGGGTCGCCTGCAACACCGCGTTGTGGAACTCGCGGTCGGCAGCGCGGCCGGCTTCGGTGGCCAGCGTGTGGCGGCGCATCGCGGCGAGCGACTCCTTCATCACGGCAAGGTCGGCACGATCGCGTCGCTCGGCCGCGAGCGCGGCAGCGGCGGGCTCGACGATCGCGCGCAACTCGAACAGGCCGCGGACGAAGTCGATGTCGGGTTCGCCGGCAAACGCCCAGGCAAGCACGTCGGGATCGAGCAGGTTCCAGCGGTTGCGCGGCAGCACCCGCGTGCCGGTTTTCGGTCGACTCTCGACCAGCCCCTTCGCCATCAGCACCTGGACCGCCTCGCGGTAGGCGCTGCGCGACACGTCCAGCGCTTCCGAAAACGCGACCTCGCCCGACAAGGTGTCGCCCGGCAGATATTCCCCCGACAGGATCGCGGTGCCCAGCTTGTGCGCGATCGCACCATGCAAGCGTCGTCCCGTGCCGCGCGGCAGTCGAGGCGGCGGCGCGGCGTCGGACTGCGTCGCAGCGAGGGAAACGCTGGGCGTATCCGTATCCGGTGACGAGCTCGTCTGGTCGGGGTTGATGTTCGTCATTGATAAGCTCCCATCGTCAAGGTGATAGCCGCCTCATAATCGCGAGACGACAGGAGATTTGCGGTCTTGGCGATCGAAGGCGCCGATACGGGCCTAAATCGGTACACGACGGCGACCTGTGGCGCCCCGTGGCGGTCGTGATGTTCGGAGCGGCTTGTATGTGCGGCGGACGCCCCTGTGGTGGACGATGCTGCACACGGGTGACGCGTTAGAGGGCTAGTATCGCTTCGGCTTCAGCCAGATGGAGGCGTTCGACCATCTGACCGTTCAAGCGAATAGCGCCTTTGTCCGCGGTTTCGGGGGCAGCGAATGCCGCAACGATCTGACGTGCCCATGCCAATTCCTCTTCGGTCGGTCCAAAACCTGCGTTGGCGGCGTCGATCTGAGAGGGGTGGATCAGCGTCTTGCCGTCGAACCCGAGCGTCGCGCCTTGCGCGCACTCGGCGGCGAAGCGGTGCGGGTCGTCGAGTGCGTTGCAGACGCCGTCTAGCGCCACAATCCCGGCAGCACGGGCGGCCATGATCGTTGCGGTGAGCGCGGGGATCAGCGGCATGCGATCGGCGTCGAGCCGGCAGCGCATCTCCTTGGCGAGGTCGTTGGTGCCGGCGACCAGCGCGGTGAGGCGCGTTTCGGCTGCTGCTGCGGATAGGGCGGGTAGGGCAAGGATCGCGGCGCAGGTCTCTATCATTGCCCAGATCGGGGGGCCGTCTTCGCCGAGCGATGCGCGGACCGCGACCAGGTCAGCGACCGACGAGACCTTGGGGACGAGCACCGCGTCCACGCCGATCGCGCGGATCGCGGCGATGTCGTCGGCATACCAGGGGGTGTCGAGGCCGTTGACTCTGACTACCAGTTCGCGCTCGCCGAAGCCGCCTTCGCGGACCGCCTCGACCACGCGATCCCGTGCTGCGGCCTTTTCATCGGGGGCGACCGCGTCTTCCAGGTCGAGGATGACGACGTCGCAATCGAGCGTCCGCGCCTTGGCGATCGCGCGGGCGTTCGAGGCGGGCATGTAGAGCGCGCTGCGGCGGCGTCTGGTCGTCATGCTATCGGCCGTTGCGGATCAGGTGACGACGTCGGGGGCGGTGCGGCCGGTGTGCTGCGCGATGCCGGCTATCGACTCCGCGGCGGCGACGACACTGGCGAGCATCTCGCCAGTGTCGCGGTCGAGGTTGCCGCCGACCGGCTCGTAGCGTTCGAGGTACACACGCAGCGTCGCGCCGGTGGTGCCGGTGCCTGACAGGCGGAACACCACGCGGCTGCCGCCCTCGAACAGGATGCGGACGCCCTGGTTGCGGCTGATCGAGCCGTCGGTCGGGTCGGTATAGGCGAACTCGTCCGCGGTCTCGACGGTGAGGTCACCGAATTGCTGGCCGGGGAGGGTGGCGAGGCTGGCGCGCAGGGCGGCCATCAACGCGTCGGCGCGCGGGGTCTCGACGCCTTCGTAATCGTGGCGGGCATAGTAGTTGCGGCCGAACTTCGCCCAATGATCGCGGGCGATCGTGTCGACGCTCTCGCCCCGGACGGCGAGGATGTTGAGCCACAGGAGAACCGCCCACAGGCCGTCCTTCTCGCGGACATGGTCGGAGCCGGTGCCGGCGCTTTCCTCGCCGCAGATCGTCGCCATGCCGGCGTCGAGTAGATTGCCGAAGAACTTCCAGCCGGTCGGGGTCTCGTAGGCCGGGATGCCGAGCGCTTCCGCCACGCGGTCGGCGGCGGCGCTGGTCGGCATCGAGCGGGCGATGCCCTTGAGGCCGCCTGCGTAGCCGGGCGCGAGGTGCGCGTTGGCGGCCAGCATCGCGAGGCTGTCCGAGGGGGTGACGAAGCGGTGCTTGCCGATGATCAGGTTGCGATCGCCGTCGCCGTCCGACGCTGAGCCGAAATCGGGCGCGTCGGGGGCCATCATCGTCTCGTACAATTCGTGCGCGTGGACGAGGTTGGGATCGGGGTGATGGCCGCCGAAGTCGGGAAGGGGTTCTCCGTTGCGGACGGTGCCGGGCGCGAAGCCGAGGCGGCGTTCGAGGATCTCGGTGGCGTACGGCCCGGTGACCGCGCTCATCGCATCGAACGCCATCGTCAGCTTGGCCGCGCGGATCGCGTCGAAATCGAACAGCGTCTCCATAAGCGCTGCGTAATCCTTGACCGGGTCGACGACCTCGACGGGCATCTCGCCAACGGTGACCTCGCCATCGGTGTCGAGGTCGATGTCGTCGGCGTCGACGGTCAGCCAGCGGTCGATCTCGAGCGTGCGCGCGTTGATCGCGTCGGTCACAGACTCAGGGGCGGGGCCGCCATTGGCGATGTTGTACTTGATCCCGAAATCCTCGTCGGGACCGCCGGGGTTATGGCTCGCCGAGAGGACGAGGCCACCGATCGCGCCACGCTTGCGGATCATGTGGCTCGCGGCGGGGGTCGAGAGGATGCCGCCGCGGCCGACGATGACGCGGCCGAAACCGTTTGCAGCCGCCATGCGGATCGCGACCTGGATGACCTCGCGGTTGAGGAAGCGACCATCGCCGCCGATGACCAGGGTCGCGCCGGCCTTATCGGTGACGACATCGAAAACGCTCTGGACGAAATTCTCGGCGTAGTTCGGCTGCTGAAAGACCTTCACCTTCTTGCGCAGGCCGGACGTGCCGGGCTTTTGGTCGGTGTACGGCGTGGTCGATACGGTGCGGATCATGCGGTCCCCGTCAGGCTTGCGTAAAGGTCTGCGTAGCGGCGGCCGCTCTCGTCCCACGAGAAGTCCGCGCGCATCGCGTTGCGCTGCAACATGGACCAGCGATCGGGGCGTGCATAGAGGGCCATCGTTCGGCGTAGCGCGTGGCTGAGCGCTTCGGGCGTGACGCCGTCGTGTTGGACGCCAGTGGCGACGCCCGCGGCGATCGCGGCTTCGTTGGCGTCGATCACGGTATCGGCGAGCCCGCCGGTCCGCGCGACGACGGGGATGCAGCCGTAAGCGAGGCCGTAGAGTTGCGTCAGGCCGCAGGGTTCGAACCGCGACGGGATCAGGATCGCGTCGGCACCGCCCTGGAGCAGGTGCGAGACGGGCTCGTCATAGCCGATGCGGACGCCGATCCGGCCGGGATGGCGTTCGGCGGCGGCTAGGAAGGCGAGTTCGAGCTCGGTGTCGCCCGAGCCGAGCAGCGCGAGACGGCCGCCGAGCGCGACGAGTTCGTCGAGCGCACCGGCGAGGACGTCCATGCCCTTCTGCCAGGTCAGGCGGCTGATGACGGTGAAGATCGGGCCGTCGCCGGCGTCGAGGCCGAACAGGGTTTCGATCGCGCGTTTGTTGGTGCGGCGGCGGGTTAGCGTGCGCGCGGTGTAGCGGGCGGGGAGGGACGCATCGGTCTCCGGGTTCCAGACGGCGGGGTCGATACCGTTGACGATCCCCGTGACCCGGCCGGCGCGGTCGTTGATGAGGCCTTCGAGGCCCATGCCGAATTCGCCGCGGCGGATCTCGGCGGCGTAGGTCGGGCTGACGGTGGTGATCGCATCGGCGGCTTCGAGGCCGGCCTTGAGAAAGCCGACGCCGCCGTAATATTCGACGCCGTCGAGCGCGAAGGCTTTGTCGGGGAGCGCGAGGTCGGCGAAGATGTCGTGGCCGTAGCGGCCCTGGAACGCGATGTTGTGGATCGTGACGACCGTCTTGGCGGGGGCGCCGGGGCCTGGCGCGTAGCGGAGATAGGCGGGGGCCATTGCCGCCTGCCAGTCGTGCGCGTGGAGGATGTCGAACGCGTAGCCGGGGACTGCGCCAGAGGCGAGGTCGGCGGCGGCGCGGCTGAACGCGGCGAAACGGCGCCAGTTGTCGGACCAGTCCGCGCCGGTCGCGTCACCGTACGGGCCGCCGCCTCGGGCGAACAGCGCGGGGGCGTCGAGGACCAGCAGCGGGTGGTCGCCGATTTTTGCCTTCAGGATGCGGGCTTCGGTGCCGAGCAGGTCTGTGTAGCGATGAATTACCTTCGCGCGCTTGGTGACGGCGGCGAGCGCGGGGTAGCCGGGGAGGAAGGTGGTCAGCGCGACGTTATGCGGCGCGAGCGCGGCCGGGAGCGCGCCGACGACGTCTGCGAGACCGCCGGTTTTTATGAGGGGGTAGGCTTCCGAGGCAACGGAGAGGACGCGCATCAGATCCTCCCCGGCACGGGGAGGGGGACCATGCATCGCATGGTGGAGGGGGGGGTCCGCAAACGGTACGCCCTCGATCGCAGACGGTACGCTTGCGGTGAACCCCCTCCACCCTTCGCCGATGGCGAACGGTCCCCCTCCCCGTGCCGGGGAGGATTAGCGTTGGTCTTCACGCGGTGAGCCGGTCGATCATGGATTTGGTTACCAGCACCACGCCGTTGTCGGTGCGTCGGAAGCGCTGGGCGTCCGATTCCGCGTCCTCGCCTACGATCAGGCCGTCGGGGATTTCGACGCCGCGATCAACGACCACCTTGGACAGGCGTGCTCCGCGGCCGATCACGCAGTGCGGGAGGATCACGGCCTGATCCAGCATCGAGTAGCTGTGCGCGCGCGTGCCGGTGAAGATCAGGCTGCGGTGGATCGAGGAGCCGGAGATGATGCAATCGCCCGATACCAGCGACGACACCGCCTCGCCGCGGCGACCGTCGTCAGCGTGGACGAACTTCGCCGGCGGGGTGACCTCGGAATAGGTCCAGAGTGGCCAGCTGCGGTCGTAGAGGTCGAGCTTGGGCACTACGTCGGTGAGGTCGATATTCGCCTCCCAATAGGCGTCGACCGTGCCGACATCGCGCCAATAGGCCTCGACCTCGAGTCCCGAGCGGACGCAGCTGTCCGAGAAGCGATGCGCGACCGCCTTGCCGTTTTTCACGAGGTACGGGATGATGTCCTTGCCGAAGTCGCGCGACGATCCGGGGGTTGCGGCGTCGCGACGAAGCTCCTCGAACAGCAGCTTGGTCGTGAAGACGTAGATCCCCATCGACGCCAGCGCGATGTCCGGGTTGCCGGGGATCGCGGGCGGGTCGGCAGGCTTCTCGACGAACGCGGTGACGTTGTCGTGCTCGTCCACGGCCATCACGCCGAAGCCGACCGCCTCCATCCGCGGCACTTCGAGGCAGGCGATGGTGACGTCCGCGCCGGTCTCGCAATGCTGTTGCAGGATCAGCTCGTAATCCATCTTGTAGATGTGGTCGCCGGCCAGGATGACCATGTATTCGGGCGCGTGGCTCTCGATGATGTCGATGTTCTGGTAGACCGCGTCGGCGGTGCCCTCGTACCATTGGAACTCGCTGATCCGCTGCGAGGCGGGCAGGATGTCGAAGCTCTCGTTGCGTTCCGAGCGCAGGAAATTCCAGCCGCTCTGGAGATGGCGGATCAGCGAATGCGCCTTGTACTGCGTCGCGACGCCGATCCGGCGAATGCCCGAATTGATCGCGTTGGACAGCGCGAAATCGATGATGCGCGCCTTGCCGCCGAAATACACCGCGGGTTTCGCGCGCGTATCGGTCAGCTCCATCAGGCGACTGCCGCGGCCGCCGGCCAGCACATACGCCATCGCGTCGCGCGCCAATGGCTGTCCCCGCCGTTCCACCATGTCCGTCTCTCCCTAATATTCAGCAGTATAACGCGCCGTCACCCGCCGGTTGTTCCGTCGTTGCGCCGGATCGGTCTTCGAACTCGATCAGCCTTCGTATTCGAGCATGATCGTCGCCAGCGGCGGCAGCGTGACCCAGGCCGCGCCGTCCTTCGCGACGACGCCACCGAGATTGCCGAGCCCGCTGCCCCAATAGTCATGCGCGTCGCTGTTGATGATCTCGCACCAGCGGCCGTCGTGCGGCAGCGGTACGCGGTAGGGCGCGCGGGCGATCGGCGTCATGTTGGCGACGATCGCGATCGGTTTCGCGCCGGGGGCCTTGCGCAGCCAGGCGAACACCGAATTGGCGGCGTCGTCGGCGATCAACCACTCGAACCCCTCGGCCTCGCAATCGCGGGCGTGGAGTGCGGGCTTCTCGCGGTAGACCGTGTTCAGATCGCGGACGAGGTTGCGGATGCCCTCGTGGCTGCGCGCATTGCGCAGGTCCCAGTCGAGCGCGCGCGCCTCCGACCATTCGCGACGCTGCGCGAATTCCTGCCCCATGAAGAGCAGCTTCTTGCCCGGATAGCCCCACATGAACGCATAATAGGCGCGCAGGTTGGCGAATTGCTGCCAGTCGTCGCCGGGCATCTTGGTCAGCAGCGAACCCTTGCCGTGGACGACCTCGTCATGGCTCAGGGGCAGGACGAAATTCTCGCTGAACGCGTACACCAGCCCGAAATTGATCTCGCCGTGGTGATGCTTCCGGTGCAGCGGGTCGCGCGCCATGTACTGGAGCGTGTCGTGCATGAAGCCCATGTTCCACTTGAACCCGAACCCGAGTCCACCGCTCTTGCCGTCGTCGCTGACGGGTGCGGAGACGCCGGGCCACGAGGTCGATTCCTCGGCGATCGTGAAGACGCCGGGGTGCTGGCCGTAGATCTCGCGGTTCATGTCACGAAGGAACGCGACGGCCTCCCAGTTCTCGCGGCCGCCGTCTGCGTTGGGGATCCATTCGTCGGCCTTGCGCGAGTAGTCGCGGTACAGCATCGACGCGACCGCATCCACGCGTAGGCCGTCGATATGATAGCGCTCGGCCCAGAACAGCGCGTTGTTGACGAGGAACGACGTCACTTCGCGCCGCCCGAAATTATAGATCGCGGTGTTCCAGTCGGGGTGGAAGCCGAGCCGCGGATCCTCGTGCTCGTACAGCGCGGTGCCGTCGAACTTCGCCAGCCCGAACGCGTCGGTCGGGAAATGCGCGGGCACCCAGTCGAGCAGCACGCCGATCCCGGCGAGATGCGCGCCATCGACGAACCGCGCGAAGCCATCGACGTCGCCGAAGCGCGCGGACGGCGCGTAGAGCCCGGTGGTCTGGTAGCCCCAGCTCGGGTCGTACGGATGTTCGCTGATCGGCAGGAATTCGATGTGCGTGAAGCCCATCTCGACCACGTACGGGATCAGTCGGTCGGCAAGCGCGTCCCAGGTCAGGAACCAGCCGTCGGCGTCGCGGTCCCATGAACCCGCATGGACTTCGTAGATGCTGATCGGCACGCGACGCGGATCGACCGAGGCCCAGTGTTTCCGGTGATCGGTGTCGGCCCAGTCGTGCGCGAGCTTCCGCGTGATCGAGGCGTTAGCGGGGCGGAGTTCGGCCGCGAACGCGAACGGGTCCGCCTTGAGCGGCTGCAACTGACCGTCGGGGCCGACGATCTCGAACTTGTAGGCGCGGTATTCGGCGATGTCGGGGATGAATATCTCCCACACGCCGACGTCTCCGCGCTTGCGCATCGCGTGGCGGCGGCCGTCCCAGTCGTTGAAGTCGCCGACCACAGAGACGCGCTGCGCATTCGGGGCCCAGAGCGCGAAGTGGACGCCGTGCGCGCCTTCGTGCTCGATGAGGTGCGCGCCCATCTTGTCGTGGAGGCGGCGGTGCGTGCCCTCCGCCATGAGCAGGTCGTCGATCGGGCCGAGCACGGGACCAAAGCTGTAGGGGTCGGTGACCCACCACGAGGTGTCGCCCGCCTCCGCATGGTATTTCACCGGCTGTTGCGTGCCGTCGATCGGACCCTCGAACAGGCCGCGATCGTCGATGCGGGGAAGGGTGCCGAGCGCGGTGCCGTCGAGTGCGTGCGCCTCCGCCGTGTCCGCGCCGGGCAGCCAGACGCGTGCGAACACGCCGGTCGGGCCGCTGTGCACGCCGAGCAGCGAGAACGGATCGTCGTGACGGCCCTCCAGCAGGGCAACGATAGCGCCTTCGGGTGGCTTCACATCACCGTCCAGATCTCGCGGGCATATTCGCGGATCGTGCGGTCGGACGAGAACCACCCCACGCGCGCGACGTTGCGGACGGTCGAGGCGACCCACGCGTCGCGATCGTTCCAGCGCGTGTCGACGGCACGCTGGGCGGTGGCGTAGCTGTCGAAATCGGCGGCGAGCATGAACCAGTCGCCATCGTACAGCCCGCCCATCAAGCCGGCGTAGCGCGTCTTGTCGTCGGGCGAGAACACGCCGGACGCGATCGCGGAGACCGCCTGGCGGAGTTCGTTCGAGCCATCGATGACGCTGCGCGGATCATAGCCGTTGGCGCGCTTCGCCTCGACTTCGTCCGCGGTCATGCCGAAGATGAAGATGTTGTCGTCGCCGACGCGGTCCTTGATCTCGATGTTCGCGCCGTCGAGCGTGCCGATCGTCAGCGCGCCGTTCATCGCGAACTTCATGTTGCCGGTGCCCGACGCTTCGAGGCCGGCGGTCGAGATCTGTTCGCTGAGATCGGCGGCGGGAATGATCTTCTCCGCCAGCGACACGTTGTAATTGGGCAGGAACGCGACCTTGAGCAGGCCACCGACCGACGGATCGGCGTTGATCCGGCGCGCGACGTCGTTCGCCAGTTTAATGACGAGCTTCGCGTTGTGATAGCTCGACGCCGCCTTGCCGGCGAACAGCTTCACGCGGGGCGTCCAGTCCCGCTCGGGATGGCTACGGATCTGGTCGTAGAGCGCGACCGTCTCGATGATGTTGAGCAGCTGGCGCTTATACTCGTGGATGCGCTTGATCTGGACGTCGAACATCGCATCCGGATCGACGCGGAGCCCCATCGTCTCCTTGATGTGATTAGCCAGTGCCACCTTGTTCGAACGCTTCACGCTCGAAAAGCGCTCCCTGAAACCGGAGTCGTCCGCGAAAACATCCAGATCGACGAGCTTTTCGGCATCGTCGAGGAAGCCGTCGCCGATCGCATCGCGGATCAGCGCGGTGAGGCCGGGGTTGCACTGCTGGAGCCAGCGGCGCGGCGTAATGCCGTTGGTCTTGTTGTTGATCCGCGTCGGATACAGTTTGTGGAGATCGGCGAAGACCGTCTTCTTCATCAGCTGCGTATGGAGCGCGGCGACGCCGTTGACGCTGTGCGAGCCGGCAAAGGCGAGGTTCGCCATCCGCACGCGCCGCTCTCCGCCCTCGTCGATCAGGCTGATCGCCGAGATCGCGCGGTCGTCAATGCCGTCCGTGCCGCGCGCCTCCCGCAGCAGCTTGGCGTTGATCGCGTAGACGATCTGCATGTGCCGCGGCAGCAGGCGCTCGAACAGCGGTAGCGGCCAACTCTCCAGCGCTTCGGGCAGCAGCGTGTGGTTGGTGTAGCCGAATGTCGCGCGCGTGATCTTCCACGCCTCGTCGAACGCGAATTCGTGGTGGTCGATCAGCAGTCGCATGAGTTCGGCGACCGACACCGCGGGGTGCGTGTCGTTAAGCTGGATCGCGGCCTTGTCGGGCAGCGTGCGGATGTCGCCGAAATACTGGATATGACGGCGGACGATGTCCTGGATCGACGCGGACGAGAAGAAATACTCCTGGCGGAGGCGGAGTTCCTGGCCGGCGGCGGTGGAGTCGTTGGGGTAGAGGACGCGGGTAAGTGTCTCGGCGCGCGTCTGATCGGCAAGCGCGCCCGAGAAATCGCCGGCGTTGAAGCGGTCGAGCTTGATCGGATCGAACGCGCTGGCAGTCCAGAGGCGGAGCGTGTTGACGTGCTTTCCGCGCCAGCCGACCACAGGGGTATCGACGGCCGTCGCCTCGACCGCCTCGGACGGGCTCCAGTGGACCTGACCGTTATCTGCGACCGTCACTTCGCCGCCGAAGCCGACGAAATACGCGCTCTCGCGGCGTTCGAACTCCCAGGGGTTGCCGTGGGCGAGCCAGTTCTCCGGCATCTCGACCTGCCAGCCATCGTCGATCCGCTGGCGGAACATGCCGTTCACATAGCGGATGCCGTAGCCGTAGGCGGGCAGCGCAAGGCTTGCCATGCTCTCCATGAAGCACGCCGCCAGCCGGCCGAGACCGCCATTGCCGAGCGCCGCGTCGGGCTCGATCTCTTCGAGTTCGGCGAGATCGACGCCGTGGAGCTTCAGCGCCTGCGTGACCTCGTCGTTGCGCTGGAGGTTGGTCACCGCGTCGCGCAGCAGCCGGCCGATCAGGAATTCGAGGCTGAGATAATAGACGCGCTTGGCGCCGGCCGCGTGCGCCGCCTTGGTCGAGGCCATCCAGCGTTCGACGATGTCGTTGCGGACGGTGAGGATCGTCGCGGCGAGCCAGTCGTGGGGGCGAGCGGCCTGCGCGTCCTTGCCGATGCGGTGGACCAGCGTGTCGAGGATCGAGTCGGCCAGATCCTGGATGACGGGTGCTTGAACGGGCGGCTGTACGGCAGGATCTGAGGTCACGCGGTTTCCGAAATCGTTACGGTCGCGGCGATCCTAGCCTTCCGCGAGCCGATGTCACGCGGACTTCCTTCCCGTGACGGAAAAGAAGGTTGCCGATCAATGCTTTGAATTTGGGATGATCCATCACCGCGCTGGGGCGGTGGTGGACAGGGTAGGGTTCGAACCTACGTAGGAGAAACTCCGGCAGATTTACAGTCTGCTGCCTTTAACCACTCGGCCACCTGTCCAGGCCGCTTTTGCAAGCGCCGCTCTTTCAAGCGAGGCGGCTCAATGGCGAAGCGCGCCCCGCCTGTCAACGCGGGTTTTGCGAAGTTTCGTGGTTCATAGTTGCCGCGGGAGCGGAATGCCGACAAGGACGCGGCATACACAGACACGATAGAGAGCGAATATGGCACGCAAGGGACACAGGCCGAGCAAGGCACCGGCAGGCCGCCCCCGCTTCTGGGGCAAGCACGCGGTGGGCGCTGCGCTCGCCAATCCGGAGCGCACGGTGCGCAAAATTCTCGGCACGCGCGAGGCGCTGGCCGGGTTCGACCTGCCGGCCGACGTGCCGGTGACCTATGCCGAGGCGATGGATCTGGCGCGGCTGGTGCCGGGCGACGCGCCGCATCAGGGCGTGGTGATCGAGGTCGAGCCGCTCGAGGACATGTGGCTGGCCGACCTGCTCGAGCACGGCAAGGACGACAACCGGCCGCTGGTGATCCTCGACGGCGTGACCGATCCGCATAACGTCGGCGCGATTCTGCGCTCGGCGGCGGCGTTCGATGCGCTGGGGATCATCACGCCGGATCGCAACGCGCCGCCGGAGTCGGGGACGATCGCTCGGGCTGCGTCCGGGGCGCTTGAGTCGGTGCCTTGGATTCGGGTCGTGAACTTGGCGCGCGCTCTGGAAGAGATTGCGGCGGCGGGGTTCTGGCGGATCGGGCTGACTGGCCATGCGACGCAGACGCTGTCGGAAGCGATGGGCACGCAGCGGATCGCGATCGTGCTCGGCGCCGAGGGTGAGGGCATGCGCCAGAATACCGAGCAGCATTGCGACGAGCTGGCGAAACTGCCGATCTCGGAGAAGGTCGAGAGCCTCAACGTGTCTAATGCCGCGGCGATCGCGCTGTATGCCATCACCACGCGGTAATCTGAACTCCCTCGCCCCTACGGGGAGAGGGAAGGGGCCCGCCGCCCTTGCGGTGGGAAGGGAGAGGGGCGTGAGGCTCGGGACTTGGATCCCAACAGCCCCTCTCCCTTCCGGCGCAAGCGCGCCTCCCTCCCTCTCCCCGGAGGGGCGAGGGAATCAGTCCTCCGCTGCGATCTTTACCTTCAGGCCATCGAGTCCTTCGGTCAGCTCGATCTGACACGACAGGCGCGAAAACTCGTCACGGTCACTCGTCGAATCGAGCAAATCATCCTCGTCCGGCCCCATCGGCTTTAGTTTGGCCGCAAAGTCCGGGTCGACATGGATGTGGCAGGTGGCGCACGAGCAACAGCCGCCGCACAGCGCCAGGATCTCGTCGATCCCAGCGTCGCGGATGACTTCCATCACCGATAGGCCCGCCTCGCCGATGATCTCGCGTTCTTCCCCTTCGCGCGTCACGACGATAAGCTTGGGCATGTCATTCTCCGAAAAATCTTCGTGCGTTCATGCCGTTGCGCGAGCCAGGGATCAAGCATCATGGGCCTGAGCGCAGAGCAACTCGAAACCGCGATGGCGGCATTGTGCGAAATCGAGCCGGCGTTCGCGGTCGCGGTCGGCAATGCGGGCCACCCTGCGCCGCGGATCAGCGAACGCGGCTTCGCGACGTTGCTGCGGACGATCGTCGGGCAGCAGGTGAGCGTCGCATCGGCCGCGGCGGTGTGGAACAAGCTCGACGCGGTGGTCGGCGGCGCAGGCGATCCGGCGAAGATCGCCGCCGCCAGCGACGAGTTGCTGAAGAGCGCCGGTCTGTCGCGCCAGAAGCTCGGCTATGCCCGCAGCCTCGCCGACGAGGTGACGAGCGGGCGGCTCGACCTCACCAACCTGCCCGAGGACGACGAGGAGGCGATCGCCGCTTTGGTCCGCGTGAAGGGGATCGGTCGCTGGTCGGCGGAGATCTACCTGTTGTTCGCGGAAGGGCGGACGGACATCTGGCCGGCGGGCGACCTCGCGATCCAGATCGAGGTCGGGCGGATCCTGGGACACGAAACCCGCCCGAGCGAGAAACTGACGCGCGAGGTGGCGGAGGCCTGGCGCCCGCATCGCGGCGCGGCGGCGATCTTCGCGTGGCATCATTACCAGGCGGACATGAAGGTCATCTGACTTTCTACTCCCCTCCCTGGAAGGGAGGGGGCGGGGGTGGGTCGGTTTCCGCATGGTTTGACGGTGGTGGCTCGAGCGGGCCTACCCACCCCCAGCCCCTCCCTTTCAGGGAGGGGAGACGCTTCCCATATATTCGTTGTGTACGCACGCACACGTCGGCTCGGCGAAAGCCGGCATCTCTCCATTCGAATGGCTACACCTGCCAACCGGAATACCCCAGTTATCCCTGGAGTGACGGGACGGAGGTGAACGCGTTGTCGCCCGACTCGCTAGCCACGCCTTGTCCCCTTCCCCTCGTTCCGGCAAAGCAGCCCCCGATGTCAGCCCCCAATCTCCCCGCGTCCGGCTTCGCCAACTCGCTCGCCGAGAGCCACCGCACCGTCGTCGTCCCCGAAGGGGCGTCGTTCTGGCGGCGGCTGTTCGCGTTCGTCGGCCCAGGGTATCTCGTCGCAGTCGGCTATATGGACCCCGGCAACTGGGCGACCGACATCGCTGGTGGTTCGGCGTTCGGGTACACGTTGCTGTCGGTCGTGTTGCTGTCGAACCTGATGGCGATGGTGCTGCAAGCGCTCTCCGCACGCCTCGGAATCGTCGCCGGGCTCGACCTCGCGCAGGCATGTCGCGCGCATTATTCGAAGCCGGTCTCGGTCGCGCTCTGGTTCCTGTGCGAAATCGCGATCATCGCCTGCGACCTCGCCGAAGTGCTCGGCACCGCGATCGCGCTGAAGCTACTGTTCGGCCTGCCTTTGGTCTACGGCGTCGTGCTCACCGCGCTCGACGTGTTCCTGATCCTCGCGCTGCAAAGCTTCGGGTTCCGCAAGCTGGAGGCGTTCGTCGTCGCCCTGCTCGTGATCATCGCCGGCTGCTTCATCTTCGAGCTGTTCCTCGCGCAGCCCGAATGGGCGGGCGTGCTCGGCGGGCTGGTGCCGACGACGCAGATCGTCACCAACCCGGCGATGCTCTACATCGCGATCGGCATCCTCGGCGCGACCGTGATGCCGCACAATCTGTATCTCCACTCGTCGATCGTCCAGACCCGCGCGTTCGCCAAGGACGTGGCGGGCAAGCGCGACGCGATCACGATGGCGACGATCGACGGCACCGTCGCGCTGGGGCTGGCGTTCTTCATCAACGCGGCGATCCTGATCCTGGCGGCGGCGACCTTCCACGTTGCCGGTCGCACCGATGTTGCCGAGATCGACCAGGCGTACCAGTTGCTTGCGCCGATGCTGGGGATGGGCGCGGCGAGCGTGTTGTTCGCGGTCGCGCTGCTGGCGTCGGGACAGAACTCGACGGTAACGGGCACGCTCGCGGGTCAGATCGTGATGGAGGGGTTCCTCAACCTGCGCATGCCGGTCTGGGCGCGGCGGCTGGTGACGCGGCTGCTCGCGATCGTGCCCGCGGTGTTCGTGGTCGGCGCGTCGGGCGACGCTGGCGCGACTAAGCTGCTAGTGCTGAGCCAGGTCGTGCTGAGCCTGCAACTTCCGTTCGCCGTCGTGCCGCTCGTCAAGTTCACCGGCGACCGCACGATCATGGGCGACCTCGTGAGCCCGGCGTGGCTGAAGATCCTCGCCTGGGTGATCGCCGCGGTGATCATCGGGCTGAACGGCACGCTTCTGTACGGCATGTTGTAGATACGAAAACGGCGGCCGATCGCTCGGCCGCCGCTCCCTTGTTCGCTAGCTTCGGCTGAAGCTCAGCGGCACTTCACGTTGCCGCGGTCGACCGAACGGCCGAGCAGTGCGCCGCCACCGGCACCCGCCAGCGTACCGAGCGTGCCGCCACCGATCAGGTTCGCCAGCGCGCCGCCGCCGAGAGCGCCGATCACAAGGCCGGTCGTGCCGTCGTTGCGCTTGCAATAGGCGCGGCCGTCGCGACCACGATAGATCCGGTCGTTGCGGCTAAGGCGGCGCTCGCGATACTTGCCGTCGCGGTAGCTGTTCGACGGATCCCAGTTGCGGTCGTCGCCACGCCAGTTGCGGTCGTTGCCGCGGCGGTCGTTGTTGAAACGGCGGTCGTCACGATCGCGACGGTCATTATTGTCGCGGCGATCGTCGTAACGCTGCGCGGTCGCGGCGGTCGGCAGCATCGCCGGCGCTGCGACGGCGACCGACATCAACGCTGCGATAAGATGCTTCTTCATGGGATAATCTCCTGATGCGTGACACGGTAACCCGTGCCGCACCGGAAAAGTTCAAACGGTCAAGTTCAGACGCCAGTTCAAACAGTAGCCTTATCCGCCATCGAGCAGTCGTGGCCGTGGCCCGTCTCGACCTGCAACGTGGCGTGGCCGATGCCGAATTTGTCGTGGAGCATCGTCCTGGCGTTGCTGAGGAATTGGTCGCCGGGGTGGCCGGCGGGGATTACCAGATGCGCGGTGAGGACGGGTTCGGTGGTGCTCATCGGCCAGATGTGGAGATCGTGGATCTCGGTGACGCCGGGCAGGCTGCACAGCGCCTCGTCGACATGGTCGAACTCGATGCCGCGGGGGACGGCGGACAGCGACATCTCGACGGTCTCGCGGAGCAGGCCCCAGGTCTGCCAGAAGATCAGGACCGCGATGACGATGCTCACCGCGGGATCGATCCAGGTGAGGCCGGTGCGCCAGATCACGAAGCCGGCGATCACCACGCCGGCCGAGACGAGCGCGTCGGCGGCCATGTGGAGGTACGCGCCGCGGATGTTGACGTCGCCCTTGCGGCCGCGTGCGAACATCCAGGCCGTGAACGCGTTGACGGCGATGCCGATGCCGGCGACCATCGACACGGTGAGGCCGGCGGTTGGGGCGGGATCCGAGAAGCGCTGCGACGCCTCCAGCACGATCGCGCCGAGCGCGACCAGCAACAGCAAGGCGTTGGCGAGCGCGGCGAGGATCGTCGAGCCCTTCAGCCCGTAGGTGTAGCGCTTGGTCGGTGCGGTGCGCGCGAGCATCGTGCCGCCCCAGGCGACGACGAGGCCGAGCACGTCGCACAGGTTATGGCCCGCGTCGGCGAGCAGCGCGACCGAGTCGATGCGCAGGCCGACGATCGCCTCGACGATGACGAAGACGATGTTGAGGCCGATGCCGATCGCGAACGCCCGATCGAACGAGGCCGGGGCGTGGCTATGGCCGCCGTGCGAGTGGCCGTGGCCTCCTCCGTGGCTATGCGAGTGACCATGCGAATGGTCATGTCCGTGATGATGTCCGCCCAAAGCCCGCGCTCCGCTAAATCCGGCCGCCGCCTAGCATCGACGTATCGTGAGATACTAGGACGCGGGATAGCATTCTCGCACGTCGCCAATCACGCAACGGTCCCCCCTCCCTGGAAAGGGAGGGGCGGGGGGTGGGTCGGCCGGTTTAGGTCGCAACCGCAAGGACATGCGGAACCCGACCCACCCCCAACCCCTCCCTTCCAGGGAGGGGAGGAGTTTACCCTGCCACCAACCCACTCCGTCACCCCGGCGGAGGCCGGGGCCCACCGTCCCGCGCACTCAATTCTCTCGACCATGCGGAACGGTGGATGCCGGAACGAGTCCGGCATGACGGGGGAAGCGCTCAGCCCTCGTTCGCGAGCGCCTTCAACCGGTACAGCGCCTCCAGCGCATCCCGCGGGCTCATCGCGTCGATGTCGAGTTTCGCCAGATCCTCGCGCAGCACGTCGCACGCCGCCTCCTCGACCTGCGCAGCGGCCGCGAACAACGGCAGGTCGTCCAGCCCGGCCGCGAGCCCACCGGTCTTTGCGCGTCCGGCTTCGAGTTTCGCCAGCACCGCCTTCGCGCGCGCCACCGTCACCGGCGACATCCCCGCCAGCCGCGCGACCGCCAGTCCGTAACTCCGATCCGCCGGGCCGTCGGCGAGTTCGTGGAGCAGAACCAGCTCGCCCTTCCACTCTCGCGCGCGGACGTGGTGTAGCGACAGCGCCTCGCAGCGCTCCGCCAGGCGCGTCAGCTCGTGATAATGCGTCGCGAACAGGCAGCGGCAGCGATTGTCCTCGTGGATCGCCTCGACCACCGCCCAGGCGATCGCGAGGCCGTCATAGGTCGACGTGCCGCGCCCGACTTCGTCGAGAATTACGAAGCTGCGCGGCGTCGCCTGCGCGAGGATCGCCGCGGTCTCGACCATCTCGACCATGAACGTCGACCGTCCGCGCGCAAGGTTGTCCGACGCACCTACGCGGCTGAACAGCCGGTCGACCAGACCTAGTGTCGCCTTGGTCGCAGGCACGTACGACCCGGCCTGCGCGAGGACTGCGATCAGCGCGTTCTGGCGGAGGAAGGTCGATTTACCGCCCATGTTCGGGCCGGTGACGAGCCACAGCCGCGAACTTTCCGACAGATTGCAGTCGTTGGCGACGAACCGGTCGCCCGACTTGGCCACCGCCGCCTCGACCACCGGATGCCGGCCGCCCTCGATCTCGAAACACGCGTGATCGACCAGCGAAGGCCGCGCCCAGGCGCCTTCTGCCGCACGCTCCGCCAGCCCCGCGGCAACGTCGAGCCGCGCGAGCGCATCCGCCGTCGCGGCGATCGTCTCGCGTCCCGCCAACGCTTGCGCGGTGAGTTCTTCCAGATGCGCCGCCTCCGCCGCGAGCGCGTGTGCGCCGGCCTGCGACACCTTCGCCGCGACTTCGTGCAGCGCAGGGGTATTGAATCGGACCACGCCCGCGAGCGTTTGGCGATGCGTGAAACCGCTCTCGGGCTTCATCAACGGGTCCGCAGCGCGCGCGGGGACCTCTACATGATAGCCGAGCACGCCGTTGTGGCGGATCTTCAACGCGGTGACGCCGGTCGCGGTGCGGAACTCCGCCTCCAGCGCGGCGATCGCCCGCCGCCCGCCAGCGCCGGCATCGCGCAGGTCGTCGAGCGCCGCGTCATAGCCGGCCGCGATATACCCGCCGTCCGATGCCTCGATCGGTGGCGACGGCACCAGCGCGCGCTTGAGCAGGTCGATCAGCGCGCCATGTCCGCGCAACCTCGGCGCGATGTCCCGGAGCAGCACCGGCGGATCGACGATCGCATCCATCCGCTCGCCAAGGCTCCACGCGCCGTCGAGCCCGTCGCGTAGCTGCCCGAGATCGCGCGGGCCGCCGCGCCCCGCCGCGAGTCGCCCGAGCGCGCGGCCGATGTCGGGCAGCGCGCGCAAGGTCGAGCGCAACCGCTCGCGCGCCGCCTGGTCGTCGTGGAACAGCCGCACCAGGTCGAGCCGCGCGTCGATCGCCGCCCTGTCCATCAACGGCGCGCCGAGATCCGCGCCGAGCAACCGCGCGCCGGCTCCCGTCACGGTCCGGTCGACCGCATCGAGCAGGCTCCCTTTGCGCACGCCGCCGGTGGTGCAGGTCAGTTCCAGGCTCTCGCGGCTGGCGGCATCGATCGCCATCGTCTCCGCCGCCCGGCCGATCCGCGGGGGGCGGAGGAAGGGCATCGTGCCCTTCGCATTATGCTCCAGATACGCGACCAGCCCTCCGGCTGCGGCGAGCCCCGCGCGCCCGAACTGTCCGAACCCGTCGAGCGTCGCTACGCCGTACAGCCGCTTCAAGCGAGCCTCGCCCGTGCCGCTGTCGAAGTCGATCTTCGGCCGTAGCGTGGTAGCCGCCTCCTCGAACTGGCTCGCCTCCGATGCGACGACTTCGGCCGCGCCAAGCCGCGCAAGTTCCGCCTCGACAGCATCGCCCGCAACCCCGACGATCTCGAACCGCCCGGTCGACACGTCCGCCGCCGCGATCGCGACCGACCCGCCGGCCTCGCCGATCGCCACGCACCAATTGTCGCTGCGCGCGTCGAGCAACGCCTCCTCGGTCAGCGTCCCCGCGGTAACCACGCGGACGATCGCGCGTGCGACGAGCGCCTTCGAGCCGCCGCGCGCTTTGGCTTCCGCCGGGCTCTCGACCTGCTCGGCGATTGCGACGCGGTGGCCGGCTTTGATCAGTCGTTGCAGGTACACCGTCGCCGCGTGGACGGGCACGCCGCACATCGGGATCGGCTTGCCCTCATGCTCGCCGCGCGCGGTCAGCGCGATATCGAGCACCCCCGCCGCGATCCGCGCATCGTCCATGAACAGTTCGAAGAAATCGCCCATCCGGTAGAACAACAGGCAATCCTGCGCCTCCGCCTTCAGGCCGAGATACTGCGTCATCATGGGGGTAGGGGCGGGGTGCGACATCAGGGGCGGGTAGCGAAAAGCCGCGCCCCATAAAACCCCTCTCCCCTCGGGGAGAGGGAGGGGCCCGCGCATAGCGTGGGAGGGTGAGGGGGCGTGAGGCTCGGGCGCGCACCCCAACCACCCCTCATCCGGCGCAGGCGCGCCACCTTCTCCCCGAGGGGGAGAAGGAGTTTCTACCGCCCCCGCACCATCACCACCCCGGCGGAGGCCGGGGCCCAATTGGGGGACGGTAATAACGAAGCGGGGTCCGTCGTTACGCCGGCCTTTCCAATTGGGCCCCGGCCTTCGCCGGGGTGGTGCCGGTAGGTGGTGGCCATCCGCTAGGGCGAAGTGTCCGGGGTGACGAACGGCGGCCACCTGCCTAGAAGGTTCTCCAAACCTAACGACCGTGCGAGGCCCGCCAATGTCCGACGAAACGCTGCAATTCTCCGAACGCGAAGCCTTGCTCTTCCATTCGGAAGGCCGTCCGGGGAAGATCGAGATCATCGCGTCGAAGCCGATGGCGACGCAGCGCGATCTCGCGCTTGCCTATTCGCCCGGCGTCGCGGTGCCGGTGCAGGCGATCTACGACGATCCCGCCACCGTCTACGATTACACCGCGAAGGGTAACCTCGTCGCGGTGATCTCGAACGGTACCGCGATCCTCGGGATGGGCAATCTCGGGCCGCTCGCCAGCAAGCCGGTGATGGAAGGCAAGGCCGTCCTCTTCAAGCGCTTCGCCGACGTCGACGCGATCGACATCGAGCTGAAGACCGAGGACGTGAACCGCTTCATCGACGCGGTCGAGCTGATGGAACCGACGTTCGGCGGCATCAACCTCGAGGATATCAAGGCGCCCGAATGCTTCATCATCGAGCAGGCGTTGCGCGAGCGGATGAACATCCCCGTTTTCCATGACGACCAGCACGGCACCGCGATCATCACCGCCGCCGGGCTGATCAACGCGTGCCTGCTCACCGGGCGCAAGCTGTCCGAGGTCAAGATCGTCGTCAACGGCGCCGGCGCCGCGGCGATCGCCTGCACCGAGCTCGTCAAGGCGATGGGCGTGCGCGGCGACAACGTCATCCTCTGCGACCGCAAGGGCGTGATCTACCAGGGTCGCGAGGGCGTCGATCAGTGGAAGTCGGCCCATGCAGCGGTGACCGAAACGCGCACCTTGACCGAGGCATTGGTCGGCGCCGACGTGTTTCTCGGCCTCTCGGCAGCGGGATCGCTGACGCCGGAGATGGTCAAGGACATGGCCCCCGCGCCGATCATCTTCGCGATGGCCAACCCCGAGCCGGAGATCCGCCCCGAACTCGCGATGGCCGCGCGCCCCGATGCGATCGTCGCGACCGGCCGCTCGGACTATCCGAACCAGGTCAACAACGTACTCGGCTTCCCGTTCATCTTCCGCGGTGCGTTGGACGTCCGCGCGACCGGCATCAACGACGCGATGAAGATCGCCGCCGCCAACGCGATCGCCGAACTCGCGCGCGAACGCGTGCCCGAGGAGGTCGCCGCAGCATACGGCGTCAGCCACAGCTTCGGCCCAGCCTATATCATCCCCGCGCCGTTCGATCCACGCCTGATGGAAGTCGTCCCCGTCGCGGTCGCCAAGGCGGCAATGGCCTCGGGCGTCGCGACCAAGCCTATCCTCGACATCGAAGCGTATCGCCATTCTTTGAGAGCCCGCCTCAACCCGACCACCTCGGTGCTGTCGATGGCCTATGAAGGCGCGCGCGCGCATCCCAAGCGCGTGATCTTCGCGGAGGGCGAGGAGGAAGTCGTCCTGCGCGCGGCAATCGCGTTCAAGGAAGGCGGCTACGGCACGCCGGTGCTGGTCGGTCGCGACGACGTGCCCGACCGGTTGCGCGCGCTCGGCGTCACCGATCCCGAGAGCTTCGAACTCCACAACAGCCGCGTCTCGCCGCACGTGCCGCGGATGGTCGACTTTCTCTATTCGCGCCTCCAGCGTCGCGGGTATCTGCGCCGGGATTGCGAGCGGATGGTCAACCAGGACCGCAACATCTTCGGCGCGCTGCTGCTCCAGCTCGGCGAAGGCGACGCGATGATCACCGGCATCACGCGGACGTACGGCGAGACGATGCGCCAGATTTATCGCGTGATCGATCCGGCGGCGGGGAAGACGCCGTTCGGAATTCATCTGCTGGTCGGGCAGAGCCATACGGTGTTCATCGCCGATACAACGGTGAACGAACGCCCGACCGCCGAGCAGCTCGCCGACTTCGCCGAGCAGACCGCGGCGGTCGCGCGGCGGATGGGGCATGAGCCGCGCGTGGCGTTCCTGAGCTATTCGAACTTCGGCAACCCGAAGGGCGAATGGCTCGACAATATCCGCGATGCGGTGACGGTACTCGACGGCCGGAAGGTCGGCTTCGAGTACGAGGGCGAGATGGCGCCGGATGTGGCGCTGAACCCGAAGCAGTTGGCGAACTATCCGTTTGCGCGGCTGTCGGGGCCCGCGAACGTGCTGATCATGCCAGGGCTCCAGTCAGCGCATATCTCGGCGAAGTTGTTGCGGGAACTGGGCGGGGACTCGGTCATCGGTCCGATGCTGATCGGGATGGAGAAGCCGGTCCAGGTTGCGCCGATGACCTCGACCGCAAGCGAACTGGTGACGCTGGCGGTGCTCGCGGCAGGTGGTATCGCCCGCTAAATTCCCTCGCCCCTACGGGGAGAGGGAAGGGGCCCGCGGCGCTTGCCGTGGGAAGGGAGAGGGGCTTGAGGCTCGGGACGGTTCGTCCCAAAGCCCCTCTCCCTTCCGTCGCAAGCGCTCCTCCCTCCCTCTCCCCGGAGGGGCGAGGGACGCAGAACCTCAGGCGTCGATGCTTGTGCCGAGTGACGCGTGCACCAGGCCACCGTCCACCGTGATAGTCTCCCCAATCACATAATCCCCAGCTCGGCTCGCCAGGTAGATCGCCGCGCCCGCCATATCTTCGTCCACCCCAACCCGCTTCGCCGGAATCCCCTGTGCCACCGCATCGCCGTGATCCCGCGCGGCCTTGTTCATGTCGCTCGCAAACGCGCCCGGCGCGATCGAGGTGACGTTGATCGAATCCGTCACCAGCCGCGCCGCCATCCGCTTCGTCAGGTAGATCAGCGCCGACTTCGACGCATGATAGCTGTACGTCTCCCACGGGTTCAGCCGCTGTCCGTCGATCGAGGTGATGTTGATCACCTTCGCAGGCTTCTCGCGCGAGCCCGACGCCTTCAGCGCCGCATGCAGCGCCTGCGTGAGGAAGAACGGCGACTTCACGTTCAGGTCCATGACCTTGTCCCAGCCGACCTCCGAAAACTCCTCGAACGGCACGCCCCACGCCGCGCCCGCGTTGTTCACGAGGATATCGAGCTGCGACTCATGCTCGGCGAACTGCGCGGCGAGCGCCTTGCACCCCGCCACCGTCGAGACGTCCTGCGGCAATGCGATGCAGTTCGGCCCGAGTTCCGCGGCCGCCGCCTCGCACACGTCGGCCTTGCGTGACGAGATATACACCTTTGCCCCCTGCGCGATGAAGCCGGCGGCGATCATCTTGCCGATTCCGCGGCTGCCGCCTGTGATGAGCGCGACGCGGCCGTCGAGCCGGAACAGGTTGGTCGTATCCATCACGCATCCTCCGAATGTTTGGCTGCTTGGTATCGCCGAGCGCCGCCCGCCGCAAACCCGTTTTTCGAACCAGCCGTCATTGACGAGTGCGAAGCCCGTACTATGCTCGCCAAAAGAGCAGGAGAGAGCGTGTGAGGTTTTCAGGCAAGCGTGCCGTCGTGACCGGCGGCGCGTCGGGCATCGGCCGGGCGACCGCGCTGCGACTCGCTGACGAAGGCGCTACCGTGCTGATCGGCGACATCGACGAAGCCGGCGGCCACGCGCTTGCCGACGCATCCGGTGGCCGGATCCTGTTCCAGCGTACCGACGTGCTGCAAGCGGGTGACATCGAGGCGCTGATGCAGACCGCCGACGATGCGGGCGGGCTCGACATCCTGTTCAACAATGCCGGCGCGGGCGGCTCGCGCGACCCGATCGGCGAGATTTCCCCCGAGGATTGGGACTGCACGCAGGCGCTGCTCCTTCGCTCGGTCGCGCTCGGCATCCGCTATGCCGCACCGCTGATGGCGAAACGCGGCGGCGGCGCGATCGTCAACACCTCGTCGGTATCCGCGCTCGGCACCGGCTATGCACCGACCGCCTATTCCACCGCCAAGGCCGGCGTGCTCCACCTGACCAAGCAGGCCGCCGCCGATCTCGCGCAGCACAAGATCCGCGTGAACGCGGTCGTCCCCGGCTTCATCGTCACCAACATCTTCACGCGCACGCTCGAACTCGACGCCGCCAAGACGACGCAGGCCGATGCGATGATCGCGCATATCGCCGCCGACGCGCAGCCGATCCGCCGCCCCGGCACCAGCGAGGACATCGCCGCCGCGGTCGCGTTCCTCGCGAGCGACGATGCGAGTTTCATCACCGGCACGCACATCCTCGTGGATGGCGGCATGACGATCGGCACGCGGCCGAGCTGGGACCCTGCGCAACCCTCGCTGTTCGCCATGCTCGACAAATTGAAGTGACGGCACCCGCCCGCCGCCTCTCGACCGGCACGATGGCGAGCTACGGCTTCGGCGCGGTCGCGTACGGGGTGAAGGACGCCGGGTTCGGCACGTTCCTGCTGCTGTTCTACAACCAGGTGGTGGGACTCCCGTCCGCCACCGTCGGGCTCGTCATCATGATGGCGCTGCTGATCGATGCGTTCGTCGATCCGGCGGTGGGCTTCTTTTCCGATCGGACACGGACCAGATGGGGCAGGCGGCATCCGTGGATGTACGCCTCCGCACTCCCCATCATGATCGGCTGGCTGCTGCTGTGGAACCCGCCCGCGATAATGTCGGAGCCGCAGACGCTCGTCTGGCTGTTCGTCATGGCGGTGCTCGTGCGCAGCGCGGTGAGTTGCTACGAGGTCCCCTCGGTCGCGCTGACCCCCGAGCTGACGTCGGGCTATGACGAGCGGACGCGGATCATGGCGTATCGCTATCTGTTCGGCTGGGTCGGCGGGCTGCTGATGCTGTTGTCGGCGTACCAGTATTTCCTCGCGTCGACCGCGGCATTCCCGAACGGCCTGCTGAACCGCGCCGGATACAGTGGCTTCGCGCTAGCGGGGGCGATCTTCATCGGCGTCGCGATCCTCGTTTCCGCGCTCGGCACGCATCACGAGATCAGGCATCTGCCGAACCCGCCGATCGCCAAACAGACTCTCCGCGAGTCCTTCGCCGAACTGCGCCAGACCGTGAAAAACCGCGCCTTCGCGATCCTGATGGCGGCGGGGGTCTGCGCGTACACGATTCAGGGCATCAGCTATGCGATGTCGAACTACCTCTACACCTATGTGTGGGGCTTCAAGGGGCCGGTGTTCGTCTATCTGACGATTGCGCTGTTCTCGGGTGTGTTCCTCGCGTTCCTCGCCGCGCCCCGGCTTGGCAGGACGGGGAGCAAGCCGAAGGCGGCGATGGGCGCGGTACTGCTCGGCGCGGCGCTCAATACGTCGCCGTACTGGCTGCGGATGCTCGGCGTGTTTCCGGAGGTCGGCGAGCCCACGCTACTGCCGATGCTGTTCGGGCTCTTCATCCTCGGCACCGCGTCGAACGTCACCGGGTTCATCCTCGGCGCGTCGATGATGGCCGACGTAGTCGAGGATTCGGAGGCGAAGACGGGCCGGCGGTCGGAAGGCGTGTTCTTCGCCGGCTCGTTCTTCGTCCAGAAATGCACGAGCGGGATCGGGATATTCTTCGCGGGGATGATCCTCGCGGTGGCGGGCTTCCCCGTCAAGGCAACGCCGGGGACCGTGCCGGTGGAGACGATCGACCGGCTGACGCTGATCTATGCCGGCCTTTATATCGTGCTGGCGTGCGTCTCGGCGTTCTTCTTCTCGCGCTTCCCCTTCGGCCGCGTCGAACACGAGGCACGGCTGGCTAGACTGGCAACGACACCGGTTCGCAACGACTAACGACGCCACCTCGTATGATCCTCCCCCGCCAGGGGGAGGTGGCTGGCCCTTGCCAGACGGAGGGGGAGGCATGCGAAACGTGCGTTCCGTGTCCTCCCCCTCCGTCACCTTCGGTGACACCTCCCCCTTGCGGGGGAGGATCGCGAGGACGCGCTAACCCCGCCCTTCCAGCAACGGGACCCGCGCGGTAGGACCGATGCTTGGCCTTCCCCTTGGAACGGCGACATCGGAGTTCCCATGCGCATCCCCGCTATAGCCACCGCCCTCGGTCTCGTCCTCGCATCCCCCGCCGCCGCGCAAACGATCGCACCGATCCTCACCACCCCCGACGCGCACGACCCGCACAGCTATGCCCGCCCCGCTGAAGCCCGCGTCACCCACGTCGCGCTGGATCTCGCCGCCGACTTCGACACCCACGTCATCCGCGGCATCGCCACCCTCGACATCCTCGCAAAGCCGGGCGCCAAGCTTGTCCTCGACGACAACGGCCTCAAGATCGTCAACATCACCGACGCCGCCGGCAAGCCGCTCCCCTACTCGGTAGGCGCGGTCGACAAGATTCACGGCGCACCGCTCACCGTCGCCCTCAACGGTGCCAAGAAAATCCGCATCGCCTACGCCTCGTCCCCCGACGCGAAGGCGCTGCAATGGCTCACCCCTGCGCAGACCGCGGGCAAGAAACAGCCGTTCCTGTTCAGCCAGGGCGAGGCGATCCTCAACCGCAGCTGGATCCCGACGCAGGACTCCCCCGGCATCCGCCAGACCTGGGAGGCCAAGATCGCCGTCCCCAAGCAACTCACCGCGGTGATGAGCGGGCTCGCGACCGGCAAGCCCGCCTGCGTCGCGGATCGCTGCACGTTCCAGTACAAGATGGACAAGCCCGTCGCGCCGTACCTGATCGCGCTCGCGGTCGGCGACATCGCGTTCAAGTCGACCGGCCCGCGCACCGGGATCTGGGCCGAACCCGCGACCTTGCCCAAGGCCGCGTATGAATTCGGTGAACTCGAGAAGTTCGTCGCCGCCGCCGAAGGGCTGTACGGCCCGTATCGCTGGGGCCGCTACGACGTGCTGGTCCTGCCGCCGTCGTTCCCGTTCGGCGGCATGGAGAACCCGACGCTCACCTTCGCGACGCCGACCGCGATCGCCGGCGACCGCAGCCTCGTATCGCTGATCGCGCACGAGCTTGCGCACAGCTGGTCGGGCAATCTCGTGACGAACGCGACGTGGGACGATTTCTGGCTCAACGAAGGCTTCACCAGCTATTTCGAGAACCGGATCATGGAAGCGCTCTACGGCAAGCGCCGCGCGGACATGGAGGCCGACCTCGCCTGGACCGACATGCTCGCCGCTGTAAAGGACGCCGGTGGTCCCGCCGCGAAGGACACGCAACTCCATCTCGATCTCGACGCGGCGCGCGATCCCGACGACGGCATGACGCAGATCGCCTACGACAAGGGCGCCGCGTTCCTCCGCACGATCGAGAAGCAGGTCGGCCGTGCGCGGTGGGATGCGTATCTGCGCAGCTATTTCGACCGCCACGCCTTCCAGCCGCAGACTAGCGCCGGCTTTCTCGCCGACCTCAAGTCGAAGCTGCTGACTCCCGCCGAAGCCAGGACGATCGGCGTCGACACCTGGGTCTATAGCCCCGGCATCCCAGCGAACGCGGTGCATGTAACGTCCGCCGCTTTCCCCGCGGTCGACGCGGCGGCCAAGGCGTATGCGGCTGGCGGTCCCGTCTCGGGCGTGCCCGGCAAGGCTACAACGCAGGAGATCACGCGGTTCATCACGCAGCTCCCGCGGAAACTCCCGGCCGAGCGGTTGAAGACGCTCGATACCGCGTTCGGCTGGAACACGACGGGCAACGCCGAGATCCGCTTCGCCTGGCTGCAACTCGCGCTCGCCAACCACTATGCGCCGGCCGACGCCTCGGCCGAGCAGTTCCTGACCTCGCAGGGACGCCGGAAATTCGTCGCGCCGTTGTTCCAGCAGATGATGGACTCGGGCGACTGGGGTCACAAGCTGGCGATGGAGATCTACGGCAAGGCGCGGCCGGGCTATCACGCGGTTACGCAGGTCACCGTGGACCGCATAACCGGTTGGAAACTCATGAACTGAGCCTGTCTGGACGCCATTTCGGGCGTTGGTCGGCGCGGTAACACGCTTCGTCGGATATGGTTCCCGCACGGGTTCCAATTAAATCGAACCTCCCGTAGCGCAGAATGCGACAAACGGGTTTTGGCCGGGGGGTCTCGATGAATTTCAAGGCGTTAGCAGCGCGTTTTGCGCTGGTGGTATCGTGCGGCCTGATGACGGCCACCCCTGCTGCGGCCCAGTTCTGGCAGTGCGTGACGTTCGCCCGCTCGGTTTCGGGCATCGAAATCCGCGGCAACGCGAACACCTGGTGGAGCCAGGCCGAGGGTCGCTACGAGCGTGGCCACACCCCGAAGGCCGGCTCGGTCCTCGCCTTCTCGCCGACCTCGCGGATGCGCGTCGGCCATGTCGCGATGGTCTCAAGGGTCGTCAGCGACCGCGAAGTCCTCCTCACCCACGCCAACTGGTCACGCCCCGGCGCGATCGAGACCAACGTCCGTGCGGTCGACGTCTCGCCGGCGGGTGACTGGAGCATGGTCAAGGTCTGGTACGGTCCGCAGGGCGACCTCGGCACCTCGGCCTATCCGACCAAGGGCTTCATCTATTCGGGCCACGCGCCTGCTGGCGATACGCTCGATGCGCCGGCGCAGCCTTCGTACCAGATGGCGAGTGCGACCCACACCGTGTCTGCAACGCAGCGCGCCAATGCTGCGCAGCTTGCGACGATCCAGCACGGCCCGACCGATCCGCGCGGGATCTTCACGCTGGTGAACGAGGCGAACTGAGGTTCGTCTTTGTGACAGTCGCCTGACGTTATCGACAGTCAACGCTCTACACTCGAAGTCTCGCTTCCGATCACACTTCGACGGTTCAGTGCACCAACCTTATCCTAACGACACCACCCCGGCGAAGGCCGGGGCCCAGTTGGAAAGGTCGCAGTGCCAGACCGCCACCTTTGTTAGCGGCGTCCCCCAACTGGACCCCGGCCTTCGCCGGGGGGGTGTCTTCTAAGGGCGATCACTGTTCGACTAAACTTCTTGTTCTCCCGCGAAGGCGGGAGCCCAGTCTGGATCCCCGCCTTCGCGGGGGAACACGCTAACTGCTCAGTTCCGATACGCGCCGAACACGTTCAAATGAACGCCCTCAAGCAGCTTTGAACGTCAGCGCATCGCCGTTCATGCAATAGCGCTTCCCCGTCGGCTTAGGTCCATCATCGAACACGTGCCCGAGATGCCCGCCGCACCGGCGGCAGTGCACCTCGGTCCGCCCCATCCCCATCGTCGAATCCACCCGCGTTCGCACCGCGTTCGGCAAGGGCTGCCAGAAGCTCGGCCACCCCGTCCCGCTTTCGAACTTCGTCTTCGACGAGAAGTTCGGCAGCGCGCACCCGCCGCACGAGAAGATACCCGCGCGATGCTCCGCGTTGAGCGGGCTCGAATACGGGACTTCGGTACCATCCTTGCGGAGCACGTTATACGCGTCGGGCGACAGTTTCTTGCGCCACTGCGCGTCGGTCAGCGTCACTTCGAACCGCTCGGCGGCCTGCGCGGGCTGCGACGTGCATCCCCAGAGCGCGAAGCCGGCAACGCCTGCTCCGGCAAGCGTGAGGAAAGCGCGGCGGTCCTGGGTCATGTTCGTCTCCATGGTTCGGATATAGGTACGGTCGAACCACCCGATAAGGTTACGCCGAGCCTCAGTATTTGCTGATTTCCACCGGCAGCGTGCGATAGCCGTGGACGAAGCACGCCGCGACCCGCGTCGGTTCGGCGAGCACGTTGATCCGCATGCGCCGCGTCGCCATTTCCTCCAGCAGGATCGCGATCTGCATTTCGGCTAGCCGTGCGCCGACGCAACGATGGATGCCGTGGCCGAACGCCAGGTGCCGCCGCGCGTTCGAGCGGTCGACTACGATCGCATCCGCATCGTCGCCGAACACGCTCTCGTCGCGGTTCGCCGAGATATACCAGAGCGCGAGTTTGTCGCCGGCCTTGATCTGCCGGCCCATCAATTCCGCGTCGGCGGTCGCGGTGCGGCGCATGTGCGCGAGCGGCGTCTGCCAGCGCAGGATCTCGCTGACCGCGTTGGGGATCAACCCCGCATCCGCCTCCAGCTTCGCACGCGACTCCGGAAACTTGTCGAGGCCATAGGCGAGCGCCGACATCGAATTGCGCGTCGTGTCGTTGCCGCCGACGATCAGCAGGATGAGATTCCCGATGAACTCGTTGTGATCCATGTGGCTCATCGCGTCCGAATGGATCATCATCGAGATCAGGTCGGGCGTCGGATCCTTGTCGATCTTCGCGTCCCACAAGCCTTTGAAATACGATCCGCATTCGAACATGTGCGCGAGCCGCTGGCCGCGCAGTTCCTCGTTCTTGACGATCTCGATATCGCCTGCCCAGTCCGACCATAGGGTCAGCTTCCGTCGGTCCGCCCAGGGAAAGTCGAACAGGATCGCGAGCATCTGCGTGGTGAGTTCTATCGCGACCGTGTCGACCCAGTCGAACGGCGTGTTCCATGGCAGGCTGTCGAGCATGTCGGCGGTCCGCCGCCGGATATCGCCCGACATCCGGGTCATCTCGCTGGGGGTGAAGGCGGGCGCGACCGTGCGGCGTTGGCCGGTATGCACGGGGCGATCTCGCGCGATGAACATCGGCATGCGGACGTCGCGCTCGGCGACGAAATCGGCGATCGTGATGCCGCCGGCTTCGGAGGAGTATAGGTCGGGGAGGGATTCGACCTCGACGATGCCCTTGTAGGAGGAGACGGACCAATAGGGGCCGTAGTCGGAGTGCTCGACATAGTGGACGGGGGACTCGGCGCGGAGCCTGGCGAACGGCGCCTGCCAGAGGTCGTCGCGGTAGAGTTCGGCGCGGCTCACGTCGAGCGGATCGACCGTCTGTTGCGCCACGTCTCTTACCAGAGTCGCCATCGTTTCTCTCCCCTGTTTTGCCGCAGGAGAGGCTTTGCTGACACTTATGTCAATAGGCCCCGTTCTCCTGCGAACGCAGGAGTCCAGGACCGCGAGGGATGGCGTTCGTTACCCTGGGCTCCTGCGTTCGCAGGAGAACGGTTAAGCGACTGCCTTGGCTTTGCGCCGCCAGAACGGCCTAGCAGTTCCCGATTGCAGCACGCCGCGACGGAAGAGGCGGGCCCCAACCGTTATAAAAATCGTCACCCACAAGGCCTGCCAAGCAAGCGCGGCGACGTGTGGCCACAGTTCGGGCGAGTTTGCCGCGCGGCCGGCCATTGCGAATGGCGAGGAGAGGGGGAACAGTTCGGCGGCGGTGGCGAGCCAGCTGCCGGGGTGGGAGACCGCCGCGGAGGACAGTCCGAACATCGCGACCTGCAGGATCGTGATCGGTAGCGACAGCATCTGGATTTCGCGCATCGTCGTCGCCTGCGCGCCGACGCCGAGGAACACCGAGCCGAGCAACAGGTACGCCATGCTGAAATACGCGGCGAACAGCAGCGCGAACATCGGCGCGCCGACCGCGGGCGTCAGGTCGCCCAGCGCCACCGCGGCGGCGGCGGGCATCAGCGACGTGATCTGTGTGACGACGGTGCCCCAGAACGCGACGAACAGCACCGCGACTCCGAACATCCCGATCAGCTTGCCGAAGAACACCGACTCTAGCGGCACCGCGGCGGCAAGCACCTCGATCACCTTGTTGTTACGCTCCTCGGCCATCGTGCCCACGACCTGGCCCGACAGGAACAGCGTCAGGAAGAAGATCCCGAACACCGCGAAGAAGGCGGATTGATGCTGGCCACCGACCGAAGTGGTCGAGCGCGTGATCTGCGTCTTGGTCGCGGCGATCGTCGGCAGCGTGCCGCCGAGCTTCTGCGCGGCGAGCGTCGTCTGCGCAAGCAGCCCGAGGTAATCGGCCGAGCGTTTGCCGCGCGGTCCGTACAGGATCTGCGGCGCGTCGAGCGGGCCGTACAGCACTGCGGAGGCGTCGACGTCCTTGGTCTCGAACGCCGCGCGCGCCTGCGCCGCGGGATCCGCGTTCGGCGCGACGATCGACAGTTCGGGGGGCGCTTCGTCGCTGCGGAACATGCCGCGCAGGCGCTCGTCAGCCTCGTCGATCGGCCGCGCGGTGGTGGCGGGGACGATCGCGATGATCCGCGTCTTGTCCTGGGCACCATCAGTAACGCTCGCCGCGCCCAGTCCGCCGATCGCGCCGAACGATCCCATGATCAGGGGCGCGAACAGGAACAGCAGGAAGATCGGCGTGAACACGGTGGCGATGAAGTCGCGGCGCGCGATCGTGAAGGTCTGGCGAAGGGTGCGACGGAAACGGCTCATGCCGCGTCCTCCTTCGCGACGTCGGCATGCTGCCCAACGATCCTTACGAACGCTTCGTGCAGGCCGGGCCGCTCGATCGACAGCCCTGAAATCCCGTATCCCGCGTCGATCAGTCTCACGAGCAAGCTCTCGATTCCTTCGTTCGGCAGTTCGAACCGCCAGCTGTCCCCGTCCGCTACCGCATCCGCCGGCAGCACGCCGCGGATCGCCGGATCGGGGCGGTGCGGCGTGTAGTGGACGTGTTGCGGCAATATGCCTCGCGCGTCCGCGACCGTGCCCTCGAACCGCCGCTTCCCGCCGGCGATGATCGCGAGGCGGTCGCACAGCCGTTCGGCGTGGCTCATGATATGCGTCGAGAACAGGATCGTCGCGCCGCGATCGCGCTCGTTGAGGATCAGCTTCTCGAGCCGCTCTTGGTTGACCGGATCGAGCCCCGAAAACGGCTCGTCGAGCACCAGAAGATCAGGCTGGTGCACGACCGAGCCGAGCAGCTGCACCAGTTGCGCCATGCCCTTCGACAGCTTCCGGATCTTCTCGTCGACCGCATGGCCGAGCCCGGCGGCTTCCATCAGCACCACCGCCCGCTCGCGGCCGGTCTTCCAGTCGAGCCCGCGCAAGGCCCCCAGGAATGCGATCGCCTCGCGCGCCTTCATCGCCGGATACAGCCCGCGCTCCTCGGGAAGATAGCCGACCCGGTCGCTCGCATCGCGCGGATTGTCGTAGCCGAGCAGCGTGCGGCTACCCTCGTCGGGCTCGATGATCCCGAGCAGCATGCGCAGCGTCGTCGTCTTACCCGCGCCGTTGGGCCCGAGCACGCCGTACACCGAGCCGCGTGGCACCATCATGTCCACCCCGTCGACCACGCGCCGGTCGCCGAACCGCTTCACGATCCCGTTCGCGGTGACCGCCCATTCATCGTTCACGCGCAATCTTCCTCCCGAGGGTGGCGTCGTGGTAGCGGGCGGACGTGGCGCAAGACAAGCTGGAACACAGGCTGAAGGCCAAAGCGGCGGAACTGGGCTTCGTCGCGTGCGGGATCGCGCATGCGGGGGCGGCGCCGCGCGCGGGCGAACGGCTCCACCAATGGCTGGCGGATGGGCGCCACGGCGACATGATCTGGATGGAGGAGCGCAAGCACCACCGCGAGAGTCCCGCCGGCCTCTGGCCTGAGGTGCGCAGCGTCATCGCGCTCGGCATGAGCTATGCGCCGAAGGACGATCCGCTCCGGCTGGCGGACGAGGGCGGGGTAGGGCGGATCTCGGTCTATGCGCAGGGGCCGGATTATCACGATGTCGTGAAGCGCCAGTTGAAGGCGCTCGGCCGGTGGCTGGCGGCGGAGGCGGGGCGCGACTTGCCGCCGTTCGACCTGAAGGTGTTCGTCGACACTGCGCCGGTGATGGAGAAGCCGCTTGCCGAAGCAGCCGGGCTTGGCTGGCAGGGCAAGCACACCAATCTTGTCAGTCGCGAGCATGGCAGCTGGCTGTTCCTGGGCGCGATCTACACGACGCTCGATCTGGAACCGGACCGCGGCGGCGTCGACACCTGCGGCAGTTGCGATGCGTGCCAGACCGCGTGCCCGACCGACGCCTTCCCGCGGCCGTACCAGCTCGATGCGCGCCGCTGCATCTCCTACCTGACGATCGAGCATGCCGGCCCGATCCCGCACGAGTTCCGCGCCGCGATCGGCAACCGCATCTATGGCTGCGACGACTGCCTGGCGGTGTGCCCCTGGAACAAGTTCGCCGCCGCCGCCAACACGAACCTAGCCTTCCACCCCCGCGCGGAACTCATCGCGCCCGAACTCGCCGACATCCTCGCGCTGGACGACGCAAGCTTCAGCACCGTCTTCGCGGGCTCCCCGATCAAGCGCATCGGCCGCGCCAAGATGATCCGCAATGCGCTGATCGCCGCGGGGAACAGCGGCGATCCCGTGCTGATCGAACCGGTCGTGCGACTGTTGGACGATCCCGCTTCGGTCGTTCGCGATTCCGCGATCTGGGCACTGGCCCGGCTCGATCGCGTGCGGTTCCTGAACGAACGCCCCAGGCGTGTTCTGGACGAAGCCGACGACGGCATTCGTGCTGCATGGGCGTCTGCCGACGTAATGCCGGCAGATCGGCAGCAGTCGACGCCTGCGGATGCGAAGGACGCTGCCGACCTCGCGGCCGACAGCGTCCTCCCGTTTTAGGCGACGTCCCGGTCGCCCTCGGGCGCACCGATGCGGTCGTTCGCCGCAGCCCCCGAGATCTCGATCCGGCGCGGCTTCATCGCCTCGGGCACTTCACGCCTCAGGGCGATGACGAGCAGCCCGTTGTCGAAGCGCGCGTTCTGCACCTGGACGAAGTCGGCCAACTGGAACCGGCGCTCGAACGCGCGGGTCGCGATGCCGCGGTGCAGGAACCGGCTCTCGTCGCGGTCGTCCGGACGTCGCCCGGTCACGGTCAGTTGGTTGTTCTGGGCCACGATCTCGATATCGTCGGGACGGAAGCCCGCGACCGCCAGCGTGATCTGGTAGCTGTCCTCGCTCTCGCGCTCGATATCGAACGGCGGGTAGCCTTCCGGGGCGTCCGTCCGTGCGGTGGTTTCGAGCAGGTCGAACAGCCGGTCGAAGCCGACCGTCGACCGGCGATAGGGAGCGAAATCGAAGTTGGTCCTCATATCCAAATCCTCCTCATGAGCAATCTGAGCACGAGGAACACCGGAAACCGAGCCGGTGCCCTCAGGTGACGCCGGACCGAAATGCGCCCGGCGACGGCAAAATAATTTTGCCTGGACCGGGTTCAAGAGGAGCTGTGAATTTTTTCGAAGGCCGTTCGTGCGGCCTGCAATCGACCGAAAACCGTGCGGGGAGAGCGACTATTTGCCTCCCTCACGCCGGGTCAGCGCCGCGACGCAACTCGCCCGGTCGATCGTGCTGCCATCGGGTTCGCGCGCGTCGAGATAGGTGACGCGGGGGGCGTCCGAACCCTTGGGGTATAGATACGCGTCCAGCACGCAGATGCCGCTCTGGAATTGGAGTTTTCGCGCGGTGCCTTCGCGGACGTCGGCATCGGGTTGGCCGAACAGTTTGGTCAGGCCTGCCGCATCCTGGCCGAGGACGCGTTCAAGGCCGACGCTCGTGTACGGTATCGCCGGGCGTCCGACCGCGGGCTTGGCTACCGGTGCGGCACAGCCTGCCAGTCCGCCACCGAGTGCCAGCGCGATGGCTATAGTGGTCAATCGCGTCATGGTCGGCCTTTGCGGGAATACTGGCTGTGGAAGTAATGCGTCGCCATCGCGGCCCCCAGCACGGGCGCGGCGATGTTGAGGACCGGAACCACGAACAGCCCGGTGTTCGCAAGCCCCAGCACGAATCGCCCCGACTTGGTCGTCGCACGCCAGCCCCGCATCGCCGCCGCATCCATGTGCCGCGCCGCCACCATGTCGCCGAGATCGCGTCCGAGCAGCCAGCCGTTGACGACGAAGAACGCGGCTGCCGTGCCGACACCGGTGACGAGCAGCGCGATGTAGACGGGCAGCATTACCAGGTTGACGAGCACCACGCGCGCCGCGGACCGGAGCCCCATCGCGAGGCTGCGAGCAAACGCGACGGGGCGGGCGGTCATCAGCGCGTCGGGATAATGTCGAGCCTCGACCGCCTCCACGACCTCATCCGCGAAGATCCCGACGACCGCGATCGCGACGGCACGGAACAGCAGCCACAGCGCCAGGATCGTGACGAACAGCGCGAACGCGGCCGCGAGTCCGCCGGAATGCCAGTCGAGCCACGCGGCCAGTGCGGCTTGCGTACCCCACCACGTGCCGACGCCGAGCAGCGCGAAGACAAGCAGCGTGACGACCATCGACTTCACGAACACGCGCAGGACCGGCGGATCGGTAAGCTGGCCAAGCGAGAGGATGAGGGCGCGGAGCATGGCTCGGGATGCCGTGGGGGCAGGCGAAGGTCAACGCGCGTTTCCGCCGTATCTCCGTCGTTTTAGCTTTTCGGCAGCCCGACCTTATCCCGTTCTCCCGCGGACGCGGGAGCCCAGCTAAACCACGAGCACCGCCCGAGACCCTGGCCCCCCGCGTTCGCGAGGGAACAGCAGAGGGCGGGGGTGTGTCACGGATTATCCAAACCGCCGAGCCGCCGAAGTTTGGCCCTCCCAAATTAAAGCCACCACCCCGGCGGAGGCCGGGGCCCAATTGGAAATGTTGTCGTGATGACGCGCAGCCCGTCGTTATCACCGTCCCCCAATTGGGCCCCGGCCTTCGCCGGGGTGGTGTCCTTTCCCGGCTATCGATCGGCGCTTCGATCATTGCATTGGTTACGGCCAATAATGCCCCCCCCCACGCCAGTTGCACCAATCCCCCCCGCGATTTACGGCAGGGCTTTCCCGCACCCCCGGAGTTTCCCCTTGAGCACACCAACTTACGACGTCGTCGCGATCGGCAACGCCATCGTCGACATCCTCAGCACCGCCGACGACGCGTTCATCACCGAGATCGGCGTCGCCAAGGGCTCGATGCAGCTCATGTTCTCGTCGGAAGAAGCCGATGCGCTCTACGCCAAGATGGGCCCGGGCATGGAAATCTCCGGCGGGTCGGCGGCCAACACCGTCGCCGGCATCGCCGCGCTGGGCGGCAAATGCGGGTTCATCGGTCAAGTCGCCGACGACCAGCTCGGCCAGGTCTTCGCGCATGACGTCCGCAGCATCGGCATCGAGTTCGCGACCCCCGTCCGCGCCGGCGATCCGACCACCGGCCGCTGCCTGATCTTCGTCACCCCCGATGGCCAGCGCACGATGAACACCTTCCTCGGCGCCGGGCAATTCCTGCCTGCCGCGGCGATCGACACCGCGATGATCGCCGACAGCGCGATCCTGTATCTCGAAGGCTATCTCTGGGATCCCGAAGAGCCGCGCGCCGCGATGCGCGCCGCGATCGATTGCGCACGCGGGGCAGGGCGGAAGGTCGCCTTCACGCTCAGCGACGTGTTCTGCATCTCACGCCACGGCGGCGATTTCCGCCAGCTCTTGTCGGACGGCCTGATCGACATCCTCTTCGCCAACGAGAGCGAACTCGCCGCGCTCGCCGAGACCGACGACTTCGACGCAGCGGTTGCCAAGATTTCTGCACAGGTCCCGACTTTGGTCGTGACCCGCGGCGAGCACGGCGCCTGCGCAATCCAGAACGGTGCGCGTGCCGAGGTCAAGGCCGAGCCGATCGCCAAGGTCGTCGACACCACCGGCGCCGGCGACCTGTTCGCGGCCGGCTTCCTCCACGGCCAAGCGCAGGGCTACGACCTGAACGCGTCGCTCAAGCTCGGCGCAGTCTGCGCGGCCGAGATCATCAGCCATGTCGGTGCTCGCCCAATGGTCGACATGAAGGCGCTAGCCGCCAAGCATATCGGCTGAGGCATGTTTCCCCGCGGAGGCGGGGACCCAGACTGGGCTCCCGCCTTCGCGGGAGAACAAGCTTGGGTGCGAAGACACAAAAAGGGCCGCGGGAGTTTCCTCCCGCGGCCCTTTTTTCTTGTCCTCGATCAGTGGCTGCCCGGAGGCGTCCGGTCATCCTCGGCTACACCATCGTCGAGACCCAGCCCGACATGGCTGCGCGAACGGCTATACAGGAAGTAGATCGCCAACCCGATCGCACCCCAGCCCGGCAGCACCAGCTTGGCGGTCAACGGCAGCGACAGGTACAGCCCAACGCAACCGATGATCGCAAGCGGTGCGACGATGTACACCGCCGGCGTGCGGAACGGACGCTTGCGTGCCGGATCGGTCTTGCGCAGCACCATCACCGAGATCGCGACCATCATGAACGCGAACAGCGTGCCCGCGTTCGAATAATCGGCGAGCTTGCCGACCGGCAACACCGCCGCTGCGATCGCCGCGGCGATACCCGTCACGACCGTGACGACGTGTGGCGTACGGAACTTCGGGTGGATCGACGCGAGCTTGGCGGGCAACAGGCCGTCACGCGCCATCGTGAAGAACACGCGGGTCTGGCCGAACATCATCATCAGCACCACCGACGGCAGCGCCAGCACCGCGGCGAGACCGACCAGCCGGCCCATGATCGGCCAGTTGATGACCTGGAGCACGTGGACGAGCGCTTCCTTCGAGCAGACCAGCGGCTCCATCGCGCCGCCTGCGACGATCGCCGCGCAACGCCCGGCCATCTCGGCCGAGCCCGGCGCCAGCACGCCGCCATCGGCGGTCGTCACCGGGTTCGCACCGATCGCACCGATCGCGCCCGACGCGACCAGCAGATAGAACAATGTACAAATGCCGAGGCTGGCGATCAGCCCGATCGGCACGTTGCGCTGCGGATTCTTGGTCTCCTCCGCCGCCGTCGAAACCGCGTCGAAGCCGACATAGGCGAAGAAGATCGACGCCGCCGCACCCAGCACGCCGACGCCCGACGAGCTTAGCGGGTTGCCGACGCCGTACGGCAGGAACGGATGAAAATTATAGGCCTTGAGCACCGGAATCGTCAACGCGATGAACGCGGTCAGCGCGGCGATCTTGATCAGCACCAGCACCGCGTTGACGCGCGCGCTCTCGGTCGTACCGACCACCAGCAGCCACGTGACGAGCGCGATGACGATCACTGCGGGCAGGTTCATGAAGCCGCCAACGGTCATCGCGGTCTGCAGATCGGCGTTGGGCGTCGCGCCGAATGCGACCTGGACGTTCGCCATCAGTGCGTCGGCGTTGCGTAAAGCATTGGGGATGTGGAAGCCGATCCCGTCGAGCAGCCCGGCCAGATGGTTCGACCACCCGACCGCGACCGCGCTCGCGCCGACCGCATATTCGAGGATCAACGCCCAGCCGACCATCCACGCGAGCAACTCACCGGTGACCGCATAGGTGTAGGTGTAGGCGGAGCCTGACACCGGCACCATCGACGCAAGCTCGGAATAGCAGAGCGCCGCTACCGCGCAGACGAAGCCGGCGACGACGAAGCTCAGCAACATGCCTGGGCCGGCCTTCTGCGCGGCTTCGGACGTCAGCACGAAGATACCGGTGCCGATGACCGCGCCGACACCCAGCAAGGTCAGCTGGAACGCACTGAGCGTTCGCGCCAGACCCTTTTTCTCTGCCGTCGCCAGAATGGCATCCAGCGATTTTACGCGACCAAAAATCAACGCGGTGTCCCCCGGGGATAGCGAGGGCCGGGTCAAATGGCCCCCTTTGCTCAAGCGCCCGAGCCTAATGGCAATTTTATTACGCGCAATCCTTTAGTGCGGCAAAGCTGGCCTATCGCGCCAGCATCGGCCCGAGCGGGCGCCCGCCGAAGACATGAACATGCAGATGCGGCACCTCCTGGTGTCCGTCCTGACCGATGTTCGCGAGCAGGCGATAGCCCGGCTCGACCAGTCCCGCCGCCCGCGCGACTTCACCGACCGCGCGGACGAACCCGGCAATCTCCGCATCGGGTGCACGCGCGGAAAAATCGTCCCAGGACACGTATGCACCCTTGGGGATCACGAGGAGGTGCGTCGGCGCCTGCGGATTGATGTCGTGGAACGCGATCGCGAAGTCGTCGTCGTACACTCGCTTCGACGGGATCTCGCCGCGCAGGATCTTCGCGAAGATGTTCTGGTCGTCGTAAGGCTGGGTAGCGTCGATCGGCATATATTCCCCTCCCGCTTGCGGGAGGGGTTAGGGGAGGGGCTGGCCATCCCGATCCCGGCGGAGCATGTGCGTCATGCCCTCCCCCGACCCCTCCCGCAAGCGGAAGGGGGGCAGGTCAGCCCGTCCGCCCGGCCTTCTCGACCAAGCCGCCAACACCCTCGCGCCGCTCCAACTCGGCTCGCACGTCGTCTAGGCTAAGCCCTGCATCTGCCAGCAACAAGGCTAGATGGAACATCAGGTCCGCCGCTTCCGGCACAATGCTCGCTTCGTCGCCCGAGCACGCCGCGATCACCGTCTCGACGGCTTCTTCGCCGAGTTTCTGCGCGATCTTGGGGCGGCCTTTCGCGAACAGGCTCGCGGTGTACGAGGTGTCGGCGGGCGCATCGCGGCGCGCGCGGATGGTCGCCTCGAGGCGGTCGAATACGGGGTCCATGCGCGGCGTGCTGGAGCAGGTGCGCAGGCGGGTCAATCCTCTGCGGGTCGTTCGGTCTTCGCGAACCGCTTCCGCAACGCCCGTCGCACCAGCCACACTCCGATCGCTGCAAACCCGAAGAGTGCGATGTCCGACAGTTCGGGCCCGGTGCGGGGATGAACGATACCACTATGTCCCGACTGCACCGCGAGAAGGGGCAGCGCGATCATCGGATTAAGCTGACCGAACCGGCGAGCGCACAGGAATCCCCGCCGCTGCCAGCGCAGCATGCGCATCGCCGATCGATGCCTGCCCAAAATGGAAGATCGACGCCGCGAGCACCGCGCTTGCATGCCCGTCGCGGATGCCCGCCACCAGATCGTCGAGCCCGCCAACGCCGCCGCTAGCGACCACCGGCACTCTGACCCGGTCTGAAATCGCTCGGATCAGGTCGAGGTCGTAACCACTCCGCGTCCCGTCGCGGTCCATCGACGTGACGAGCAACTCGCCAGCTCCGAGTTCGGCGAGCTTCCAGGCATGCGCGATCGCATCGATCCCGGTCGCGCGCCGACCACCATGCGTGAACACTTCCCAGCCTTCACCCGACCTTCGCGCATCGACGCTGGCGACGCAGCACTGGCTGCCGAATCGTTCGGCGATATCGGCGACCAGCTCCGGCCGCTCGACCGCCGCCGAATTGACCGCAACCTTGTCCGCCCCCGCCAGCAACAGCGCGCGCGCATCGTCCGCCGTCCGCACCCCGCCGCCGACTGTCAGCGGCATGAAGCACACCGCTGCCGTCCGCCGCACTACGTCGAGGATCGTCCCCCGACCCTCATGGGAGGCACCGATATCGAGGAAACACAGCTCATCCGCCCCGGCCGCATCATAGGCGCGCGCCTGCTCGACCGGATCGCCGGCGTCGCGCAGTTCGACGAAGTTCACGCCCTTCACCACGCGCCCATCGGCCACGTCGAGACACGGAATGACACGCGCGCGAACCGTCATGCGCTGCGCCGAAGGTTTTGTTCACGCGGAGACGCGGAGACGCGGAGACGCGGCGGAGCCGCTAAGAATGATTCACGCGAAGGCGCAAAGGCGCAAAGAGTACGAGAGTGAGGCAGGCCTGACTTCTGCTCACTCTTCGCGCCTTTGCGCCTTTGCGTGAACAAATCTCTGCCTGCGGCGCCACAAGTCGCTCTGCGTCCTCCGCGTCTCTGCGCGAAAACACTATCTCCGCGTCTCCGCGTCTCCGCGTGAACCATCATGCAGCCTTCGCCACACTCAATGCCGCAGCGAGATCGAGCCGACCGTCATACAAAGCCCGCCCCGTAATCACGCCTTCGACGCCGTCCCGCACATGCAGTGCGAGAACATGGATCTCGGCGATCCCCTTGACCCCGCCGCTGGCGATCACAGGAATGTCCACCGACCGCGCCAGATCGACCGTCGCGTCGACGTTGCACCCCTTCAGCATCCCATCACGCCCGACATCGGTGAACAGCAACGACGCCACCCCCGCATCCTCGAACCGCCGCGCCAGATCGACCGCGCTCGTGGTCGACACGTCCGCCCAACCCTTGGTCGCGACCATGCCGTCCTTCGCGTCGACCGCGACGACGATCCCGCCGGGAAAATCCTTCGCCACGCCACGCACGAACTCGGGGTCCTCCAGTGCCGCAGTCCCGATTACGACGCGGGAGACGCCCAGGTCGAACCAGCCCTCGACGCTTGCCCGCGTCCGGATGCCGCCGCCAAGCTGCACATGCCCCGGAAACCGCGCGACGATCGACCGCACCGCATCGCCATTGACCGAAGCCCCCGCGAACGCGCCATCGAGATCGACCACGTGCAGATGCTCCGCCCCCGCCTCGGCGAACAACATCGCCTGCGCCGCAGGATCGTCGCCATAGACGGTCGCCCGATCCATATCGCCCTCGGCGAGACGCACCACCTGACCCGCCTTGAGGTCGATCGCAGGAAAGATAATCAGGCTCACGGCCGCCACTCCAGGAATCGTTCGAGCAAGGCCAGGCCGTAGCGCTGGCTCTTCTCAGGGTGAAACTGCACACCGATCATCGTGTCGCGACCAATCGCCGCGGTAACTGCACCAGCATGGTCGGTGGTCGCGAGCACATCAGCGCCGTCGAACGCGAAGCTATGCAGAAAATACGCTTCGCCGGGCTCGATCAGCGGATGCGACACGGAGGGAACGACGTCGTTCCACCCCATATGCGGCACCTTCGCCTCCATAGTCCCCGGCTCCAGTCGTCGCACGCGTCCCGAAACCCAGCCGAGCCCGGCATGGGTCCCCATCTCCTCGCCCGCATCGGCCATCAACTGCATGCCGACGCAAATGCCGAGAAACGGCGCACCCTCGTCGCGAACCCGCCGGTCCAGCGCCTCGACCATCCCCGGCACCGCCCGCAAAGCCGCCGCACAAGCGCCGTACGCGCCAACACCCGGCAGCACGATCCGGTCAGCCTTCGCAACGACATCCGCGTCCGAAGTCACGATCAGATCGTCACACCCAGCCGTCCGCAACGCGTTTTCGACCGAATGCAAATTCCCCGCACCGTAGTCGATCAGGGCAAGCGTCAAATTCCCCTCCCGCTTGCGGGAGGGGTTAGGGGAGGGAGTGACATAGCCGCGAGTCCGACGATCGAGGCCAGGCCCTCCCCCGACCCCTCCCGCGAGCGGGAGGGGAGCATCAGAGGATCCCCTTGGTCGAGGGAATCGCGTCGGCCTTGCGAGGATCGATCTCTATCGCGGTGCGCAGCGCCCGCGCGACACCCTTGAACGCCGCCTCGGCGATGTGGTGGTTGTTGGTCCCGTACAGCGTCTCGACGTGCAGCGTGATCCCAGCCGCTTGTGCGAAGCTGTGGAAGAAATGCTCGAACATCTCGGTATCCATCCCGCCCAGCCGCTTCTGCGAGAACAGGTCCTTCCACACCAGCCAGGGCCGCCCGGAAATATCCAGAGCCACCCGCGTCAACGTCTCGTCCATCGGCGACAGCGCATCGCCGTACCGCGCGATGCCGCGTTTATCGCCGAGCGCCTGCGCGAACGCCTGCCCGATCGCGATCCCGGTATCCTCGACGGTGTGGTGCTCGTCGATGTGCAGGTCGCCCTTGGTCCGCACGCGGATGTCGATCAGCGAGTGGCGCGACAATTGTTCGAGCATGTGATCGAAGAAACCGACCCCGGTCTCGACGTCGTACACGCCGGTCCCATCGAGGTTCACGGTGACGTCGATCGCCGTCTCGGCGGTGGAGCGGGTGATCGTGGCGGTGCGCATGCCACCTCCCATAACGTGCGCCACGACGCATGCAATCTTGACCGGCATCCGAATGGCGCTACCCAAGGGATATGACCGATGGACTGCCCGATAGCCTGATTCCGTACGATGAGATCGTACAAGAAGCCCTGCGTGCCGTGGTCGGCCGCGTGCTCGGTTCGGTCGCGGAGGCCGGGGGGCTTCCCGGCGAGCATCATTTCTACATCACCTTCAAGACGCAGGCGCCGGGAGTCGACATCCCCAAGCGCCTGATCGAGCGTTTCCCGGACGAGATGACGATCGTCATGCAGAACCGCTACTGGGACCTGATCGTCGACGACGAGCGCTTCTCGATCGGGCTCAGCTTCAACCAGGTGCCGTCGAAGCTGGTAATCCCATACTCGGCGATCACCGCGTTCCAGGACCCGGCGGTAAGCTTCGAACTCCGCTTCCAGGCGCAGGAAGGGGCGGAAGACACGCTAGGCGACCACGACGAAGCGGAAAACGACGGCCCGACCGCAGTGCCGATCGAGGACGGCTCGAACGTCGTCGCGGTGGATTTCAAACGGAAGAAGTGACCGCCTAAACTCCCTCGCCCCTTCGGGGAGAGGGAAGGGGCCCGCGGCCCTTGCCGTGGGAAGGGAGAGGGGCGTTGGGACACGCGTCCTAAGCTCCAAAACCCCTCACCCTTCCGTCGCCTGCGGCTCCTCCCTCCCTCTCCCCGAAGGGGCGAGGGATCCCACGCACGCCCCGGAAGGTTGACCCAGCATGACCACCCGCACAGAAACCGACACGATCGGCCCGATCGAAGTCCCCGCCGCCGCCTATTGGGGCGCCCAAACCGAACGCTCGATCGAGAACTTCCCCTTCGCCACCCGCGAACGCATGCCGATCGAGATCGTCCACGCCCTCGCCCTCGTCAAACAAGCCGCCGCCCGCGTAAATCGCACCCACGGCCTGGACGAAAAAATCGCCACCGCGATCGACTCCGCCGCGCAGGAAGTCATCGACGGCAAGCTCGACGACCAGTTCCCGCTGGTCATCTGGCAGACCGGCAGCGGCACGCAGTCGAACATGAACGCCAACGAGGTCATCGCCGGCCGCGCGAACGAGGTCCTCACCGGCACCCGCGGCGGCAAGTCCCCCGTCCACCCCAACGACCACGTCAACATGAGCCAGTCGTCCAACGACAGCTTCCCCACCGCGCTCCACATCGCCGCCGCGATCGCCACCACGCACCGCCTGATCCCCGCGCTCGACAAGCTCCACGCCGCGCTCGACGCGAAGGCCAACGCCTGGGACGACATCGTCAAGATTGGCCGCACGCACCTCCAGGACGCGACGCCGCTAACGCTCGGCCAGGAATTTTCCGGCTACGCGAACCAGCTCTACCGCTGCCGTCACCGGATCGAGCCCGCGATCAGCCACGGCATGGTCATCCTCGCGCAAGGCGGCACCGCGGTCGGCACCGGTCTCAACGCCCCCGCCGGGTTCGGCGACGCGATCGCGCACGAACTGGCCGAGATCACCGGCCTGCCGTTCGTCAGCGCGCGCAACAAGTTCGAGGCGCTCGCGTCGAACGACCCGCTCGTCCACCTGTCCGGCACGCTCAACACGCTGGCGGTCGCGCTCACCAAGGTAGCCAACGATATCCGCCTCTTGGGCTCGGGCCCGCGCTGCGGGTTCGGCGAGATCGACCTCCCCGCCAACGAGCCGGGCAGCTCGATCATGCCCGGCAAGGTCAATCCCACGCAGTGCGAGATGCTCACGATGGTCGCGGGGCAGGTGATGGGCAACCACGTCGCGGTCACCGTCGGCGGGATGCAGGGCCATCTCGAGCTGAACGTCTTCAAGCCACTGATCGGCGCCAACGTGCTGCGCTCGATCGACCTGCTCGCCACCGCGATGGAAGGATTCGCGGAACGCTGCGTCGACGGCATCGAACCCAACCAAGGCCGCATCGCCGAACTGCTCGACCGCTCGCTGATGCTGGTCACCGCGCTCGCCCCCGAGATCGGCTACGACGCGGCCGCCAAGATTGCCAAATACGCCCACGCCGAAGGCCTGACGCTGAAGGAAGCCGGCCTCGCGCTAGGCCTCGTCGACGCCGAAACCTTCGACCGCGTCGTCAAACCCGAATCGATGCTCGGCCGCTGACCTCCCCCACACCGTCATCCTGACGAAAGTCAGGACCCAGAGCCAAAGGCGCTGCGCTCTGTAACCCTGGGTCCTGACTTTCGTCAGGATGACGGGTCGGGGTTTGGTGAGGTCGGGAACCCAAACGCCCCTCGCGCGCTAACCCGCCACACGGACAGGAGAAATTACGTGGGCGCAACGACCATAGGCGCGCTGATCGGCGCAGGCATCGACTCGCTCAGCGGCGACGACGGCAACGCGGACGGCGCAATCATCGGTGCGATCACCGCCAACGTACTCAAGGTCGTCGTGCCGCTAGCCGTGACCTACGCGATCGGCTGGGCAGTGCTGCGCGGTGCAGCGGAACTCAAAGACCAGGTTTTCGGGGAGTCAGAAGCATGATCGGACGTATTATCAGTGCATTGGTCGGCCGCGAGATGGGCCGTCGCGATGGTTCGGGCGGCGCATCGGGTGCAGTAAAGGGCGTCGTGGCGATGGGCCTGATGCGCCGCATGGGCCCGCTCGGCATGATCCTCGGTGGCGGTTATGCAGCCAAGAAGGCCTATGATCGCAACAAGGCCCGCAAGGCAGGCTATTAATCCGCCTTCGTAATACCACGCGCGGGCCGCGCATGGGTTGACGCCCATATGCGGTCCGCGGCAAGGGCGCGCATGCCCCACACACTTCCGTCCGACCCGCATGGTTTCCGTCGTCGCGGAGTCCTGTTCGTCCTGTCCTCGCCGTCCGGCGCCGGCAAGTCGACCATCGCGCGCAGATTGCTCGCGGACGAGCACGAACTCGAAATGTCGGTCTCGGTCACGACCCGGTCGGTGCGACCCGGCGAAGTCGACGGCAAGGACTATCATTTTACCGATCTCGAGGGCTTCCGCGACATGGTCGCGAAGGACGAGTTCCTCGAATGGGCGCACGTCTTCAACCACCGCTACGGCACGCCGCGCGCGCAGGTCGAGGAACTGCTCGCGGCCGGCAAGGACGTGCTGTTCGACATCGACTGGCAGGGCGCGCAACAGCTGTTCCAGATCGCCGGTGGCGACGTCGTCCGTGTGTTCATATTCCCGCCCTCGATGGAGGAACTGCACCGCCGCCTCACCAGCCGCGGCACCGATTCGGAAGAAGTGATCGAGGCCCGCATGTCGCGCGCGGCGAACGAGGTCAGCCACTGGGACGGCTATGATTACGTGCTGGTCAACGACGACGTCGACAGCTGCATCCGCGGCGTGAAGACGATTCTGGCCGCGGAGCGGTTGAAGCGCTCGCGCCAGACCGGGCTGATCGGTTTCATTCGCCGCCTGACGCGCTGAGGGCGAGGACGCCGCCCCTAACCCGTCATCCCAGCGAAAGCTGGGATCTCCCCGTTCCGGATCGCAGCGCTCACCAACCGGGATACCCCAGCTTTCGCTGGGGTGACGGACTTGGGGGAGGGTGGGTACGCTTCTAAAGCTAGAGCAGCCCCAGAAACTCTACCCCGACCCCAAACTCCTTGCGCTTCAGCTCGCGCAACTGAGTCGCCTGCCAGTCCTCGCCCCACATCTCGACCGACCAGTCCTCGTCGATCCCCGCTGCTGCCCAGGCCGCATCCGCATCGATCTCACCCTCGATCAGCGCCAGCCCGATCACCAGCGACCCGGTCAGCGTCACCACCGGCGACAAGCCCGCCAGCCTAAAATCGTCATACGCAGCCACAGCCTCATGAAGCCGCGCGATCGTCGCGTCCGGTTGCGCGACGTGCATCACGCCGGTGGTGACTGCGAACGTTACGTCATACCGCCCCCGCGCCCACGCCAGCAGCGGATCCCACGCCGCCGCCTGCCGCTCGACCAGCAGAGGCGGCCCCTCCGCACGGTAGCAAAGCAGGTCGCTCTCGCCATACGCCGCCAGCCGCGCGGCGAACTGCGCAGGATCGTTCGCGATCGGATCGGTCGCCGCATTGGCGAGCCCGGTCAGCGGCATCGTCCGCGGATCGATCGTCTCGCCGACCGCGCGCCATTCCGCCGCGACCGCCTCGGCCAGCGCATCGCTCGGCAACGCCAGCGGCCGCCGCCCGGGCGTCCGCACGGGCTTGCCGTCGAGCGTCACCACCCGATCCGCATCGATCGCGACGTCTTTCCAGAACCGCTTCACGCGTCAGGACTCCGCCAGCGATGCGCCAGACTGCGCGGCACGATCGCGATCATCGCCATCGCCGACAACACGATCGCCGTCCCGAGGATCTTCGGCCCGAGATCATGCGCGCGCGCGATCAGGATTAGCCCGAGCAACGCGCCCGCGACCCCCGCCAGCCGGACGACGACCAGCACGAACCATCGTCGCTGCGCCAGCTTGTCCGCATCGGTCATGGCCGCGCCACCATATGCAGCAGGTCCGGCACGGCCGCCGCAACGACATCCGCCCCCGCGTCTGAAAGCTCGTGCACGTCGTGATACCCCCACGCGACCCCGACGGCGCGCACATTGGCCGCGCGGGCCATCGCCATGTCGAAGCTCGTATCGCCGATCATCGCGGTCGTCTCCACGGCAGCACCTGCCTCGGCGATCGCCGCGAGCAGCATCGCCGGATCGGGCTTCGACGGATGCCGGTCCGCGGTCTGCAGCGTCACGAACCGATCGGTGATCCCGTGCGCCGCGAGGATATGCGCGAGACCCCGGTCCGACTTCCCCGTCGCCACGCCGAGCAGCCAGCCGTCTGCGGCGAGTGTCTTGATCACCTCGGCAATCCCCTCGAACAGCGGCTCGTCGGCCAGCTCGCCACTCGCCCGCATAGCATGGAACGCGTTCTTGTAGTCGGTGGCAAGCGACCGGTGCAGCGCCTCGTCCGCCTTAGGCAACAGTACCTGCATCGCCTCGACAAGACTCAAGCCGACGATCCGCCGAATATCCGCACGCGGTGGCGGGATCAGTCCGGCGCCCTCGAACGCGCGCTCGCACGCGACGCAGATATTCGCCTGGCTGTCGACGAGCGTCCCGTCGCAATCGAACACGGCAAGGCGGGTCATGAGATTTTCCAACGCATCGCCGCCTCGTAGATCACGCGTGCACGCGAGGGAACGCCAAACCGGAACGGGCACGTCCGCGAACGGTTCGTGTCGGATAGCTCTGGAGACTCAACGATGGCGCACGCACAGACCGACACTCCGAACATCTGGGCCGCCGCCGCTGCGGGCTTGGTAGCCGGCCTCGCCGCCTCGTTCGTGATGGACCGCTTCCAGGCCGGAGTCGCCGCGCTGTCCTCGTCGGATAGCGATGCCGAGCCGGCGACGGAGAAGGCGGCGGACAAGGTGTCGCAAATGGTCGGCGGCCACGACATCCCCGATGACCGCAAGCCGCTTGCCGGGCAGGCCGTGCATTATGCGCTCGGGGCAGGGCTGGGGGTAGCGTACGCGGTGGCGGCGGAATACCGGCCTTCGGTGACGGCAGGGTATGGTACCGCGTTTGCTGCGGCGACGACGGCGTTGCTCGACGAGGCGGCGGTGCCGGCGGTGGGGCTTGGCGATGCGCCGTGGAACACTGCGCCGACGACGCATCTCTACAGTGCAGCGTCGCACATCGTGTTCGGGACGGTTACGGAGGGTGTGCGGCGGTTGCTGCTGGGTTGGCTGAAGTAGCGCGCGACTAGTTCCCCCGCGAAGGCGGGGGCCCAGGAATCAAGCAGCGTTACGATCGTGGCCCTGGACCCCCGCCTTCGCGGGGGAACAAGAGTTAGCGGAAGCCTCCAAACAAACCACGCCACCCCGGCGAAGGCCGGGGCCCAATTGGGCGACGTCGCTAACGGAAGTCATCGCTCCGTTACCTCAACCTTTCCAATTGGGCCCCGGCCTTCGCCGGGGTGGGGTGAAAGGTAAGGATCGTCTCCGACGTCTCACCCTCTCCCCCCGGGGAAGAGGGAAGGGGCCCGCGGCCGCTTGGCCGTGGGAAAGGTGAGGGCACGCGTCAGCCGAAGAGCATCAATTACCGAGTCCCAGGCCCACTCCGAGGTCCAGGCTTCCCAGCCCCACCCGGACGCCCGCGCCCAGCCGGCTTGGCCCCCTCAACCCGAGGCCCACTCCGCGGCGCTCCGAACTTCGACCCAGCCCCGGTCCGAGGTCCGCCCGTCTTCGGCGCAGGCTTGCCCGTCGCCTTCTCCTCGACAACCCCACGCCCACGCCGCTCACCTTTACGATCCTTCCGCACCGACTTTGCATGCGCCCTAGCCCGCGACTTCATCTGCTCGCGCGTAGGCGCGGTCTTCTCATCGAGCACCAGGTCGTCGCCCAGCTTCTCCTCGAAGCCCAATTGCTTGAGGCTCTCGGCGAAATGCGTCGGCAGTTCCGCGGTCACGTCGATCGACCCGCCATCCGGATGATCCACCTTGATCCGCCGCGCGTGCAGATGCATTTTCCGCGAGATCCCTCCGGTCAAAAACGCAGCAGCCCCGCCGTACTTGCCATCACCGACGATCGGATGACCGATCGCCGCCATGTGCACGCGCAACTGGTGTGTCCGCCCGGTAAACGGCTGCAACTCGACCCACGCCGCACGGTTGCCCGCACGCTCGATCACCCGGTAGCGCGTCCGCGCCGGCGCACCCTCGGCCTCGTCGACGTGCATCTTCTCGCCGCCGGTACCCGGCTGTTTCGCGATCGGCAGCTCGATCATGCCGTCCTCGATCGACGGCACGTCGACCACCAGCGCCCAATAGACTTTCCGCGCAGTCCGCCCCGAAAACGCCTTCGCAAAGAACGCCGCCGCGCGCGACGTGCGTGCCACCAGCAGCGCGCCGGACGTATCCTTGTCGAGCCGGTGGACCAGCTTCGGCCGACCCTCATTGTCGTACTGCAACCCGTCGAGCAGCCCGTCGACATGCTGCGTCGTCTTGGTCCCGCCCTGCGTGGCCAGGCCCGGCGGCTTGTTCAGCACGAACGCCTGGAAATCCTTGTGGATGACCATGCCTTGCGCGAGCTCGGTTTCCTCGTCCGACAGGATGACGCGTTCGCGGACGCGCCTGGGCTTGTCGACGTCGGCGGCGGCCTTGTCGGCTTCGGGCGGCGGCACGCGGAGCATCTGGCCTGCCGCGATCCGGTCGCCCGGCGTCGCACGCGCGCCGTCGACACGGAGCTGCCCGGTGCGCGCCCACATCGCCACCGTCGTGAAGCTCGTGTCGGGCAGATGCCGCTTGAACCACCGGTCCAGCCGAATGCCGTCATCGTCGAACCCGACGTTGAACTCGCGGAAACCCGTATCGCTATCGCTTTTGCCCGCAGTCATGCGACGGCCCTTACTGCGGAAAGACCCGCGAACAACGCGGCGACCGAACCGATCACCGACACCAAAACATACCCGAACGCGACGCCGATCGCGCCTCGCTCGATCATCGTGACGACGTCCAGCGAGAACGCCGAAAACGTCGTGAATCCCCCCAATACGCCCACGCCGAGCAACAGCCGCCACGTTTCCGAAGCGGTATTGCGGGCAAGCACGCCAACCAGCACCCCCATCAGCAACCCACCGATCAGATTCACGGCAAGCGTACCAAAGGGATAGTCAGGCCCCAGCAGCGACAGCATCGCGCGGCCAGTCAGATAGCGCGCGCCGGATCCGACCGCACCACCGACCATGACATAGAGAAGGGGAAGCATTCTCGCGCCCTAGCGTGAATCGGGCAAAACGGAAAGGTGCGCCGCGGGAAGGGGATGTGCGCTTCATCCGGGGCAGTTCGAGATCACCGAGCTAGTCCTGTCCCAAAGCTTGTTTCCCCGCGAAGGCGGGGACCCAGTCTGGGCTCCCGCCTTCGCGGGAGAACAAGGAGGGAAGAGATGACGCCACCCCAACACGCCATCCCGCGTACTACCACCCCGGCGAAGGCCGGGGCCCAGTTGGAAAGGTGGCAATAACGAAGGACCGCGCTCAGTTAGCGACGTCCCCCAACTGGACCCCGGCCTCCGCCGGGGAGGTACATCTTAGCGGAATGCTCCCAATTCGCCCTCACCGCCCAGCGTTGGAAACCAGATCCACGTCGCTCCCGCCACCAGCCCGCGCCGTCACATAGACCACATAAGCGTCGTTCCCCCGAACCCCGCCCAGCACATGCTGCCGCCCATCCGTGCTATGCCCAGCCGAATACCCCGCCGCGCTCACCTTCGTGAAATACCAGTCGAGCATCTTCTGCATCGGCGCGGCGCTCGCGAAACTCACCACGCGCAACCGACACCCGTCCCGATCCGCCCCAGCAGCCTCGGTCAGCCGCGCCGCCGGATACAGCGGCAGGTCCGCCGGCAACCGGTTCGCCCACCCCGCCGAATAGCCGATCTTCTGCGCGCAGACCGCAGCGTCCGGCGTCTTCTGCCGCTCCGCCAGCGCCCCCAGCGTCAGTGCACCATTCGCCGTCTTGCACTCCGGACAGTCGTTGGACGCCCCCGGCGCGCGCTTGAGAGTCCGCGGATCGACCGGATCGGCCTTCAGAGGACCTTCCGGCGGCACCGCGCCACTATCCGGTCGGGGCGGCGGTCGCACCGCGTCGGTATTCGACGACTGCGCCAACCGGGGATCGACCATGATCTGCCCCCCCAGCGACGACGTCAGCGCCGGATCGCGCACCGCGCCATTGGTCAGCTCGGCATCGAGGCTGTTGAGATCCTGCTGGTCGGTCGACGACCGTCCGCACGCAGCCAGCGCAAGCGGCAAAAGGATCAGGGCGGGGCGCAGGGGGAAACTCATCACCGCCATCCTATGCGCGAAAGACGGTGAAGAAAGCGTTTTCCGCATGTCCCCGGTCGGGTGCGTGACGCCGATCTTGCCCGAACCCCCGCGACTCGCCATGTTCACCCCATGCTGAACATCGTCTCGATCCTCATCGGCCTCGTCACCCTGGTGCTTGGCCTCGTCGCGTTCATCCCGTTGCTCGGCTGGATGAACTGGCTCGTCATCCCGATCGGCATCGTCGGGGCCGCGGTCGGCGCGCTGTCGTCGAGCAGCGGCGGCCGCAACCTCAACATCGTCCTGATCATCATCTTCGCGCTCCGCCTCAGCCTCGGCGGCGGGATCATCTGACGCAAGAAGGGCCCGGCGTTTCCACCGGGCCCTCCAATCGCAAACACGCAACCGCTTTATGCGGCGAGGTTGTGCTCCAGCGTGATCTCGGCGTTGAGCACCTTCGACACCGGGCAGTTTGCCTTGGCGTCCGCGGCGATCGCCTCGAACTCTTCCTTGGAGATGCCGTCGACCTTGGCGTTCAGCGTCAGCGCCGACTTGGTGATCTTGAACCCGTCGCCATCCTTGTCGAGCGTCACCTTGGCGGACGTCTTGAGCGTGCCCGCCTCATAACCCTTGCCGGCGAGCGCGAAGCTCAGCGCCATCGTGAAGCACGACGCATGTGCGGCCGCGATCAGCTCCTCGGGATTGGTGCCGGGCTCGTTCTCGAACCGCGTGTTGAAGCCGTACGGGCTGTCGGACAGCACGCCCGACTGCGTCGAGACATGGCCCTTGCCGCTCTTGCCGAGGCCTTCATACTTTGCCGAACCGCTGCGTGTGGTCATCGTTTTGATCCTTCATCGGACAAGAAAAAAGGCGCCGCGGTTTCCCACGACGCCCTTTCACAACGCGCAACTATCGAAATAGCGGCATTGATTTAGCCGATGAGTGTCAGCGGCAACGACGGTTGTTGTTGCTCGTGCCCTTGTCGATCGCGCGACCGGCGAGGCCACCGAGCACCGCGCCGCCCAGCGTGCCGACCGTACGGTCGCCGCGGGTGTCGACCGTGCGGCCGAGCAGTGCGCCGCCGACGCCGCCGATGATCGTGCCGGTCGTGCCGTTGTTCTTCTTGCAATAGACGCGGCCGTCACGACCACGCCATTCGCGACGATCGCGCGCATCGGCGGCCGACACGGGAACGAGGACGGTCGGCAGGACCATTGCGCTGAGGCCCATGGCCAGAACGAACTTACGCATCATGTAACTCCCTAGTGAATTGATCTGCTGGTATAACGAAGCCGCTATAGCGCCAGTTGCATGAACCAAAAACAACACCGCGTTCATGCTGGCGTTCATCTTCGCGACCGGCATCGGGGCGTTGTTCTTAACAGCCGACGGGCATCATTCCGTGGTCGCGCTTTACGCTGGATGGCAGGCCGGTTACGCCGCCGCGATGTTGCCCGTGCCCTTGCCCGTCGAGATCCTCCCCGTCGCCGCGCCTTGGTTCGACCTCGCAGGCCTAGCGGTGTTCGCCGCATCGGGTGCGCTGGCGGCGGCCAAGCGCGGCCAGACGTTCGTGACGCTCGTGTTCTTCGGGCTGATCACCGGCGTCGGCGGCGGTACGGTCCGCGACCTACTGATCGGCGCGCCGGTGTTCTGGGTCCACGACGCGCGCGCCGCGAGCGTGTGCCTGGGCGTAGCGCTGCTGATCTGGGTGACGCCCGAGCGCTGGTGGAAGGACGAAGCGCTCAGCTGGTTCGACGCGGTCGGGCTCGCGGCGTACGCAGTGTACGGCGCCGCGAAAGCTTTGGGGTACGGCGTGCCACCGGTACCGGCGGCGCTGATGGGCGTAATGACCGCGTGCGTCGGCGGCATCATCCGCGATGTGCTGGCGGGCGAACCGTCGATCCTGATGCGGCCGGAGCTGTACGTGACCGCGGCGGCGCTGGCGGCGGCGAGTTATGTAGGGCTGGTGTTGCTGGGTGTGCCGCTTGCCTTGGCGGCGGTGATCGCGGCGAGTGCAGGATTCACGCTGAGAGCGGCAGCGATCCGGTTCCATCTAGCGCTGCCAGCGTATGGTGGCCGCCGCTAACTCACCAACCTTACCACACAATAACCTTGTGTCCCCGCGAAGGCGGGGACCCAGTCTGGGCTCCCGCCTTCGCGGGAGAACAAGGATGGGTGGGCCGGTGGTTGGGCTTGAGCCGACGGTTATTACTGATCTCTACTGGTCGGCAGAAGCACCTTCCATCTTCCCCACTACCCCGGCGAATGCCGGGGCCCAATTGGGGGACGTTGCTGACGACGGGCCGCGCTGCGTTACTACAGCCTCACCAATTGGGCCCCGGCCTCCGCCGGGGTGGTGTGAGTGTTCGCGCAAGCCTTCTATAATGAGGCGCGGGAAGCTTTACCCCCGCACCACCCCGACATCCGCAAACCGCTTCGGCTCGACCGGCGGCACCGCAGGCTCGTTCAGTTCGCACTGCCAATGCCCGACATCGATCCACTGCCCGTTCTTGTATCCCACCTCGCGGTACACCCCCGCGCGCCGAAACCCGACCGCCTCATGCAGCTTGATCGACGAATCGTTCGGCAGCGCAATCGCCCCGATCGCCTGCGTAAACCCCTGAGCCCGCAGCGTATCGATCAGCGCCTCGTACAACAGCCGCCCCGCACCCTGGCGCTGCGCCGCATCCGCGACATACACCGTGGTCTCGCACGCGAACCGGTATGCCTCGCGCTTGTGGAATGCCGACGCATAGGCGTACGCCAGCACGCCACCCTCGGAGCCGATCGTCGCGACCAGCCACGGGTACAGCCCGTCCGACGCCGCCATCCGCGCGCGCATCTGCCGCGCATCGGGCGCCTCGGTCTCGAACGACACCGTCCCGACCAGCACGTGCGGCGCATAGATCGCCGCGATCGACGCAGCGTCCTCGGGCACCGCCGCCCGGATGACGATCCCGCCCCCGTTGCCAGTTGCGGGGATCGCCATCAGAACCCGATCCGCGCGAGCAGCAGGTCGAGCAGCTTGGCATCGCCGATCCCCACGGTCGTCGGCCCCATCCCGCCGCACTCCAGGCAGCGTGCCTGGATCGAACCCGACGTCGCCAGCCGCTTCATGTCACCGACCGCCCGCGCAAGCATCTGGCGCCGGTCCGCCGCAACGTGCGCGAAGGCATCGCCGCCACCCGCATCATCGTCACCATCATTGCCGAAATCCTGCGCGATCGTCGCGAGGAAGCCCGGCTTCTTTTCCAGATACTCGGCATGCACCTTGGCGGGATCGAGCTTGGCGCGCTTGGCGGCCTCATCGATCGCGTCCTGCAACGTCCCGAACCGGTCGACCAGCCCGATCTGGCGCGCGGTGCCGCCATCCCAGACGCGGCCCTGGCCGATCTCGTCGACCCGCGCCGGCGTCATCTTCCGCGAGGCGGCGACGCGCGAGACGAACTGGCGATAGCCGTTTTCGATGCCCGCCTGCGCGATCGCGTCGAACATCGGCGTGGTGCCGCCGGTGATGTCGGGCTGGCCCGACAGCGGCGTGGTCTTCACGCCGTCGCTGGTCACGCCGATCTTGGCGAGCGCGTTCTCGAAGGTCGGGATCACGCCGAAGATACCGATCGAGCCGGTGATCGTGCCGGGCTCGGCAAAGATCACGTCGGCCGGCGTCGACACCCAGTATCCGCCGCTAGCCGCGAGTCCGCCCATCGACACGACGACGGGCAGCTTCTGCCGCTTGGCTTCGAGGATCGCGAGCCGGATCTGCTCCGACGCCATCACCGACCCACCCGGCGAATCGACGCGCACCACCAGTGCCTTCAGCGTCTTCTTGGCGAGCCCGTCGAGCACCGCCTTCTCGATCGTCTTGCCAGCCGCCTTGCCGGGGCCGCTCTCGCCGTCGACGATCTCGCCGGCGATCGTCAGCACGCCGATCGAATCGCCCGCGGTGGGGAGGGGGTTGGCCTTCACCCACGCGTCGTACTTGATCGCTGTGTAGTTGCCCGCCGGCTTGTTCGCGTCGCTGCCGGCATATTCCGCCACGCGCCGTCCGAAGCTGGTCCGATCGCCGAGCTTGTCGACGATGGCCGCGCGCAAATTCGCCTCGGCGATGTTGCCGTTCGAGGCGAGGATGACCTTGTCGGGCGCGGTCATGAACTGCGCGATCTGTGCCTTGGGGCGTGCTTTCGCGACGGCCTCACGCCACTGCGCGAACAACGTGCCGTACAGCGCGGTGCTGGCGGCGCGCGCGTCGTCGCTCTGGTCGGCGCGCGTGTAGGGCTCGACGAACGACTTGTAGCGGCCGACGCGGTAGACGTGTGCGTTGACGCCGAGCTTGTCGATCAGGCCCTTGTAATAGAGCTGGTTGCCGCCCGGCCCCATGAAGATCGTGCCACCCAGCGGGTTGACCCAGATCTCGCTGGCGTTGGCCGCAAGGCGATAGCCGCCATCGGTATACGCGGTCGCATAGGCGAGCACCGGCTTGCCGCTCGCCCGCACCCGCGCCAGCGCATCGCCGACCTCGCCGAGTGCCGCCGGATAGGCGCCACCGAAGCTGTCGAGATCGAGCACGACCACCTTCACGCGCGCATCGGTCCGCGCGGTGTCGATCGAGCGCACCACGTCGCGCAGGCGAAACTGCCGAGCCCGGCTCTGCCCCGAAAGTGCGGCGAACGCGGCCTGCTCCTCGGGCTGCTCGACGATCGAGCCGTTGAGGTCGAGCACCAGCGCGCCATCCTTGATCGCCGTGGTGCTCTGCCGTGCGTTGAGCGCCGCGAAGATCACCCCGAAGAACAGCAACATCGCGATCAGGACGAGCGCATCCTTGATCGCCACGAGGAACTTCCACACACCGCGCACGAGCCGCGATTTGCGACGAGGGGGGCGGGCGGGGTCGACATAGGAGGGGGCGTAAGACGGCGCAGCGGTATCGGTCATGGGAGGAGAGCTAGAGCATGCGCGGACCGAGGTAAATGCCCTGTGTTACGGTGCCAATACAGACTGACTGTCTCCGTCATGCCGGGCTCGTTCCGGCATCCACGGTCCCTCAAACCCAGCGGCCGGTAATACGGGGCACGGTGGACCCCGGAACAAGCCCGGGGTGACGCAGCGGTCGGCGAGTGCGCACTCCAATCCCACCACCCCGGCGGCGGCCGGGGCCCAGTTGGGGAACGTCGCTAACAGAGCGGTGCGTTTCGTTACTCCGGCCCTGCAAACTGGGCCCCGGCCTCCGCCGGGGTGGAGATTCGGGCAAACGAGTGCAGGTGCCCGAATACCACGCCCGCCCGAAAAAATTCGCCCCCGGAACCTTTGACATGCCGCACCCCGAGGCACATATGCCGTCCGTTGGCACTCGATAACCTCGAGTGCCAGAAATCTGTCACAATCCAAAAGGACATGGACCCCATGAACTTTCGTCCGTTGCATGATCGCGTGCTGGTGAAGCGCCTCGAAGCCGAAGAGAAGACGGCTGGCGGCATCATCATCCCCGACACCGCCAAGGAAAAGCCGCAGGAAGGCGAAGTCGTCGCCATCGGCACCGGCACTCGCGCCGAGAACGGCACGATCACCCCGCTCGACGTCAAGACCGGCGACAAGATCCTGTTCGGCAAATGGTCGGGCACCGAGGTCAAGGTCGACGGCGAAGACCTTCTGATCATGAAGGAATCTGACATCCTCGGGATCGTCGGCTGACTTCTGCCGGGTTACCTTGGTGTAACCTTATCGTGACTTTTCAACTTATACGAAAGGGCAGCTGACATGGCTTCCAAGGACGTAAAATTCGGTCGTGACGCGCGTGAGCGCATCCTCCGCGGCGTCGACATCCTCGCCGACGCGGTCAAGGTGACCTTGGGCCCCAAGGGCCGCAACGTCGTCATCGACAAGAGCTTCGGCGCACCGCGCATCACCAAGGACGGCGTTACCGTCGCCAAGGAGATCGAGCTCAAGGACAAGTTCGAGAACATGGGTGCGCAGATGCTGCGCGAAGTCGCCTCGAAGACCAACGACATCGCCGGTGACGGCACGACCACCGCGACGGTTCTGGCGCAGGCCATCGTCCGCGAGGGCATGAAGTCGGTCGCAGCGGGCATGAACCCGATGGACCTGAAGCGCGGCATCGATCTCGCCGTCATCAAGGTCGTCGAGGACGTCAAGGCGCGTTCGAAGCCGGTTTCGGGTTCGAAGGAAGTGGCGCAGGTCGGCATCATCTCGGCAAACGGCGACCGTGAAGTCGGCGAGAAGATCGCCGAAGCCATGGAGAAGGTCGGCAAGGAAGGCGTGATCACCGTCGAGGAAGCGAAGGGTCTCGAATTCGAGCTCGACGTCGTCGAGGGCATGCAGTTCGACCGCGGCTATCTGTCGCCGTACTTCATCACCAACCCCGAGAAGATGACCGTCGAGCTTCAGGATCCCTACATCCTGATCCACGAGAAGAAGCTCTCGAACCTGCAGGCGATGCTCCCGATCCTGGAAGCCGTCGTCCAGTCGGGTCGTCCGCTCCTGATCATCGCCGAGGACATCGAGGGTGAGGCTCTGGCCACGCTCGTCGTCAACAAGCTGCGCGGCGGCCTGAAGGTCGCAGCGGTCAAGGCACCGGGCTTCGGCGATCGTCGCAAGGCGATGCTCGAGGACATCGCGATCCTGACCAAGGGCGAGATGATCTCGGAAGACCTCGGCATCAAGCTCGAGACCGTCACGCTCGGCATGCTCGGCACCGCCAAGCGCGTCACGATCGACAAGGACAACACCGTCATCGTCGACGGTGCCGGCGATCACGACACGATCAAGGGCCGCACCGAAGCGATCCGCCAGCAGATCGAGAACACGACCAGCGACTACGACAAGGAGAAGCTCCAGGAGCGTCTCGCCAAGCTTGCCGGTGGCGTTGCCGTGATCAAGGTCGGTGGGTCTTCCGAGGTTGAGGTCAAGGAGCGCAAGGACCGCGTCGACGACGCGCTGCACGCAACCCGCGCAGCTGTTGAAGAAGGCATCGTCCCCGGCGGCGGTACGGCTCTGCTGTACGCAACCAAGGCGCTTGATGGCCTCGAGGGTGCGAACGACGACCAGACGCGCGGTATCGACATCGTCCGCAAGTCGCTGACCGCTCTGGTTCGCCAGATCGCGCAGAACGCCGGTCATGACGGTGCTGTGGTCTCGGGCAAGCTGCTCGACGGCAACGACACGTCGATCGGCTTCAACGCTGCGACCGACACGTACGAGAACCTGGTGGAAGCCGGCGTGATCGATCCGACCAAGGTCGTCCGCACCGCGCTGCAGAACGCAGCATCGGTCGCAGGCCTCCTGATCACGACCGAAGCGGCCGTGAGCGAAATGGCCGAAGACAAGCCCGCCATGCCCATGGGCGGCGGCGGCATGGGCGGCATGGGCGGCATGGACTTCTGATTTTCGACCGGGGCCAGCGAGAGCTGGTCCCGGACAGAAAATCAGAACGGCCGGCGGGCTGGGTGGCGCAAGCCCCCAGTCCCGTCCGACGAAAAGGGCCGGCTTTGCCGGTCCTCCGTTCCGAACAGACGACCAAGCAAAGGGCCGGGGAGCAATCCCCGGCCCTTTGTTTGTCCGCCGACAAGTGGTAAAACACACCGATGCGGCACGATCCCCTCTACAAGAAGATCACGGTCGACGAGTTCCTCGCAATCGACTTCGGCACGGACCGCAAGTTCGAGCTGGTCGACGGCGCCATCCGCATGATGACCGGCGGCACTCCCGCACATTCCCGGGTGGCTACCAACATCCTCGTATTCCTAGCCGGGAAGCTCCGCGGTACGGGATGCCGAGCGTACAACTCCGACATGGGTGTGCGGGTCAATGACACCGATCTGCGCTACCCCGACGTCAGCGTCTTTTGCGGGAATCCGGCAACTCGCGAACGCGAAGAACAGCGCGTATTCAACGATCCCCAAGTGATTTTTGAAGTCCTCTCCGGCTCGACCGCGAAGGTAGACCAAGGCGCAAAGCTCGCCGAATATCGCGAGCTCCTATCGGTCGATACGATCGTCTTCGCCGACCCCGAGAACGAATTGACCCGCGTCGTCCAGCGTCTCGGACCAACGACATGGCGCGACGACATGTTCGCCCAGCCGCACGACGTGGTTTTGCCGTCACTAAACCTGACGATCCCCCACACCGAAATCTTCGCCCGAGACTGACTCGCTACTTGGTCGCTGCCCCGTCTGCGGCAATCTGGTCCAGCGCACGCCACACCACCGGCGCGATGTGGCTCAAGTCTAAGCTGTGATATGCCTCACCGTCGATCGGCACGACCAACGCCTTGCCACCAGCCGCCGCGCGCAACCGCTCCGCCGCCGCGAACGGCACGACTTCGTCCTTGCGACCGTGCATCAGCAGCACCGGCACCGTCACGCGACGAATAGCCGCAACATTGTCGAACGCCGCTGCATACAACCCCCGCGCAACGCTCGGCACGAACCGCGCAAAAGAGTCGAATGCGCCCAGCGTCACGACCCCGTCAATGCCTGCTCCGGCCGAGCCTTCCGCTGCCGCATGCAATGCCACCGCGGCGCCTAGTCCGTCGCCGAACACGAACCGCTTGCCGTCAGGCACCAGCCGTTTCGCCAGGTCGACGAACGCACGACCATCCTGGTACAGCCCCTGTTCGTCGGGAACGCCGGTATTGTCGCCATAACCGCGATACGATGCGACAAGTACGCCGCGGCCGTCACGGGCGAAGGCCTGCGCGGCCTTCGCGGCGACATCACGATTTCCGGCGCGACCCGGCAAGTAGACCAGTACCGGCCCCGTCGGGGTCTCGGGTGGCCAGAACCAACCCTTCAGTCGTGCGCCGTCCGCCGCTACCGCCTCGACCGATAGAGGAGTACGTCCGGTCCAAGCCGGTGTCGTTGCAAGTGGCGCAGGCTGGTACAGCGAGCGGCCGACCGGATTGACGCAACCGGCGAGCGCCGCAGACATGACGATCGCCGCGACGAGTGGGAATGGGCCACGCCGGCGACGCCACATCTTCCGTTCGCGCAGACCTCGCCTGCCGCGCGCCGCAGCGTCGATCATCGCACCCTCCCTGTTTAAGCGAATTGTAGATGCGGCGCGCCGACCGGGCACCAGGACTTCCTTCCAATTCAACGGTTTGTAATTCAGTTTGCTTGCACCCCACGCAAAGGGTGCAACGCGCCCTGCTTCACGCTACCATCGCGGCATGACCGCAGGACGCATCGATCAGTTGACCGAAGCCCAACGCGCCTGTCTCCGGCTCGTACTGACACATCACAACTCGAAGGAGATCGCGCTGATCGTTGGCGTGTCGCCGTCCGCGATCGACAAGCGGATCGAGCGTGCGATCCAGATCCTCGGCGTCGGGACGCGGTTTGAGGCGGCGCGTCGCCTACAGAAGCACGAGCGCGGTGGGGCCGACGACGCCCTGCTCGTTCGCGACCGCCTTCCCTCCTACCCCGACGCCCGTGCCGAGCCAGCATCACCTTCCGACCCGGCCGCCGCATACGAACGGCTACCATCCGAACCACTCGACGTTCCCCCCGGCCCCCCCAAGCCTGCAAGCAGTGATCAGAGCGAGCCGCGGGGGTTTGTTCGCCGCTTCCTCGGGTTATCCGGTGGCAGCGGATCGACGGGGGTGGCGCGCAACCGGTTTTCGATCGGCGACAGGATATTTCGACTGCTCGCACTCATGGGCCTGATTGCCGTCACGTCGATGGCGGTCGTCAACATGGCGATGACGTTGACGACGCTGTTACGATCGAACCGAGACCAGAGCGCTCCCGTACACGGCACCGCAACGTCGGTGCCCAGGGGAGGAATTTCGATGTTGAAAGAACGCCGCCGCGCTGCCGACAGGGTAGCCAATGACTTTCTCGAAGCAGAGGCTGCGGTCGACAAGGCCGCGATGCTCACCGCTTCGTGCATGGCGACGCTGATGCAGCAACGCCTCGCCGCGAACCTGCCGTTCGGCACCGGCGCCGCGGCGTTGCAGATGGTCTCACAGGCGTCGTTCGAGATGGTCGCCGTCCGTCAGCGTTTCGTCGAAGCGCACCGCGCGCTGGTCGACGTTCGCACAGAGATCGGCCTTGGCCAGTTCTACGGTTACAGCGACACCGCACAATGCCCGCCGAACGAAGGCGCGCTGCGGCTTGCCGGCGACTTGGGTTCGCCGGTCCATCTGGCCGCGGTCGCCTGAACGACCGATTACGGTCCTGCGGAGGTAAGAGTTGGATCGGGTCTGGGTGTTCTACGCGATACAGTTGACCGCGTCCTGCTACGCGCTCCTGCGGGGCGGGGCACCGGAGCGGTTGACGGGCCTGGCCCTTTTGCTGGCGGCGCTCTCCACCAGCGTCATTCAGCGCGACATCCCGGTATTGTTCGCCGGGATGGAGGTCGGTGTCATGGTCGTCGACCTGATCCTGCTCATCGTGATGATCGTGATCACGTTGCACGCCGATCGCTTCTGGCCAGCCTGGGTCACCGCGCTCCACGCATTGGGGACGGGGGCCCATCTGGCCAAGGCGATCAGCCCCGACGTCATCCGCCTCGTCTACGCCGTCCTCTCTGCCGTCTGGAGCTATCCCATCGTTCTGCTTCTCGTGATCGGGACGGTCAGGCATTCGCGGCGGATCCAGGCCAGGGGCTGGGATCTCGACTGGAGCCGCCAGGACCAAACGATCCGATAAGCGAATTCGGAAGACGTTTATGACTTACGCACTTGCCGTAACGCCGATCAACATCGCCAAGCGCTCTGCGTCGTTCGCCGTACCCGACACCGTTCTGGTCGATATGGCGCGGCGGCTGTACGAACTCCGCAAAGTCCGGGATGCGATGCTCGGCGACGCGCTGTTTTCGGAGCCTGCCTGGGACATCCTGCTCGACCTGTTCATCTCGGAACACGAGCAGCGACGACTGAGCGTCTCGGCAGTCTGCATCGGCGCACGCGCGCCGTCGGCCACCGCGCTACGCTATCTGACGATGTTGCAGGACGCCGACCTTGTCGAACGCATTCGCGATGCGCGTGACGGTCGTCGCTCGCACGTCCAGCTCACGGCGCTCGGTAGATTGCGCATGACAAACCTGCTGGGTCGCCTGATCGGCGCGTAGCCGGGCAGGAAAACGCGAAGGGCAGGTCGCCTGTAAAGAGACCGAACCTGCCCTTCGTCGAGCCCTAACGTGCCGCCGCCGGCTGGTGTGGCGTCACGATCTGTGCGGTGCGCCCAGTTGGTCGCGGTTGACTTGGTGTCGGGGCTTTCGCCTGGTGGCGCATCGGCCAGCGGGCGATCGAGCGAAATGGTGGTCCGGACGATGTCCGGCGCATACGGATCGAGTACGACGAGGCTTCCGTTCCGATCGAGCGTCGTGCGCGTATCGGCATTCGCCTGCATCGTGAGTGGCGACGTAAGGCACGTGCCCGTCAACAGGAAGCGCGGCAGAAGGGAGGGTTGGCATAGGATCGTATCTTGCGTCAGCACCGGCCGCGCAGGCGCCGTGCTCATGCGCAACCATGCTCAGCTTGCAGTCGGAATGCCAGATATCGCGTGGTGGTATATTGGCTCGGGATGCGCGAACCGGACAGGAGCAATGCGGTCGGTTGGAAGGCGGCGATGTAGCTCGGGGGTAGGCTAGTCGCTGCCGATGAGGCATGGCGTCCGCGTCTAACGAGGTGAGCTAGCAGATGGACGACCGAGCTACGATGCCGCGGATTGCGGGGCCCGAGGATCATGTCGTCGTCGTCGGGGGCGGGTTTTCGGGCGCGCTGTTCGCGGTCAACCTGATGCGGCACGAGGGGCCGCGCGTGACGTTGATCGAGCGGCGCGACCGGCAGCTCGCGCGGGGCGTCGCGTATAGTGCCGCGCATCCCGATCACCTGTTGAACGTCCGTGCCGGCAACATGAGCGCGCTGCCCGACGATCCCGACCACTTCGTCCGCTGGCTCGAGGCGCACGGCAAGGGCGACCGCAAGACCTTCGTCCCGCGCACCACCTATGGCGCGTATCTGCGCGAACTGCTCGATGCGGCGATCGCGGAATCGGACGGCCGGCTGGTGCATGTCGAGGGCGAGGTCTGCGCGATCGACCCGATCGAAGCCGACGGCGTGACGCTGACGATGGCGGATGGGCGCAAGATCGCGGCCGACACCGCGGTGCTCGCGCTTGGCAACCTGCCACCGCATACCCCGCCGGGGCTGAAGCCGGACCTGCTGCCGGCCGGTGTCTATTACGCGGACCCGTGGGCGGCCAACCTCTCCGAAGGGCTGGGCGCGGACGATACCGTCGTGCTGGTCGGAACCGGGCTGACCGCGATCGACGCGGCGTTGCTGCTCGATGCGCAGGGGTTCGCCGGAAACATCCTGGCGATGTCGCGACGCGGGTTGTCGCCGCGACGGCATGTCGATGGCGCGCCGGCGCACCGCGGTGTTTCGGACAAGCCCCAGGGTGGGCTGACCGATCTCGTCCGTCATGTCCGCGCGCGTGCCGCCGAAGCTGGCTGGCGCTGTGCGGTGGACGAGCTTCGTCCTGTGACGCAGATGCTCTGGGCGGCGGCGTCGCAGGAGGTGCGGGGGCGCTTCCTCCGCCATCTACGCCCGTATTGGGACGTCCATCGCCACCGACTGGCGCCTGCCGTTGCGGACCGGGTCGACGCGCTCGTCGCGACCGGGCGGCTGAGCTTCGCAGCGGGAAAGATCGTATCCGCCGAGGCCGACGGGACGCAGGCGAAGCTGACATGGCGGCCACGCGGCGAGACCGACCTGGTTGTCACGCGCGCTGCGCGGATCGTCAATTGCACGGGGCCGCAGGGTGACCTGCTTCGCTCGGAGGAGTCGCTCGTGAAGCACCTGCTAGCCGCCGGTGCGATTCGACCCGATCCGTTGCGGCTGGGCGTCGACGTCGATGCGCAGTCGCGCGCGATCCGCGCCGACGGGACCCCCGACGACCGGATCCACTGCATCGGGCCGATGACCCGCGGGGGGCTGTGGGAGGTCGTCGCGGTGCCCGATATCCGCGTCCAGAGCTGGGATCTCGCGCGCCGCCTGTCCAACGCGCAATGGGTTGGCGGCGAAGGTCTTTGACCGCGATCCGGCGCTTTTTCTCGGGTGATGCGGCAGGCGCCATCGTGCTGCTCGCGGCGGCGATAGCGGCACTGATCGTCGCAAACTCACCGCTCGCGCCGACCTACTTCGCGACACTGCACCACGCAGTCGGCGGGATGAGCGTCCATCACTGGATCGACGACGGCGCGATGGCGCTGTTCTTCCTGCTGATCGGGCTGGAGGTGAAAAGCGAGTTCGTCTCGGGACATCTCTCGACCTGGGGCGAGCGCATCATGCCCGGTGCGGCGGCGCTCGCGGGCATGGCGGTGCCGGCGGGCCTCTACGTGCTCGTCAACATGGGTACGCCCGCCAATCTTCGCGGCTGGGCGATCCCGGCGGCGACCGACATCGCGTTCGCGCTCGGCATCCTGGCCCTGCTCGGGTCGCGCGTACCGACCTCGTTGAAGGTGTTGCTGACGGCGATCGCGGTGATCGACGATCTGCTCGCGATCCTCGTCATCGCGCTGTTCTACACCGGCCATATCGCGCTGCTGCCGTTGCTTGCGGCGGGCTTAGGGCTCGGCGTGCTCGTAATCCTGAACCTGTCGGGCGTGCGGTCGCTGGTGCCGTATCTGCTGATCGGCGTGGGGATCTGGTATGGCGTCTTGCTGTCGGGCGTCCATGCGACGCTCGCCGGCGTGGCGGTCGCGTTCACGATCCCGCTGCGGACGGGGGAGGGGCAACCGCCGCTGAAACGCCTCGAACACGCGCTCCAGCCCTGGTCGAGTTTCCTGATCGTGCCGGCGTTCGGGTTCGCCAATGCGGGCATTGCGTTCGGCGGGATGGTGGCGGCGGACGTGATCGCGCCGCTGCCGGTCGGGATTATGCTGGGACTATTTCTCGGCAAGCAGATCGGCATCTTCGCGACGATCCGTGGACTCGTGACGTTCCGGCTGGCCGAGGCGCCCAAGAACGCGAGCTGGACGCAGGTGTACGGCATGGCGGTGCTGTGCGGGATCGGCTTCACGATGAGCCTGTTCATCGGCGGGCTTGCCTTCGCCAGCGCACCGCACGCGATGGACGCGGTGAAGGTCGGCGTATTCGCGGGCTCTATCCTGTCGGGCGTTGCAGGCTTGATGCTGCTCCGCCGCACCGCATGGTCGGTGATGCTGACCGGCACTGGGTAGGCACCACCCCGGCGGAGGCCGAGGCCCAGTTGGGTAACGATGCTGTCGGCGGGTGCGCTTTGTCACAGCGACCTTTCCAGCTGGGCCCCGGCCTCCGCCGGGGTGGTGCATGTGTCCGCATACGATAGCCTTCGATAATTCGACAATACTACGCGAAACATATGCTTCGGCCCGGCAATCGATCTCGAATTGCTACGTCGCCGGAGCCTAATTGCCAGTCCTCGCGAACCGCCATCCTTTCGGCGGCGCGCGCATGGGGACCGCAATGCACATTCTTCGTTTCACCGCCGCCGCCGGACTTCTCGCCGGTATCGCCACGCCCGCGTTCGCACAGGACACCGCGCCGCCGTCTCCGGTAACCGTCTCCGGTTCGGTGACGCTCGCGACCGACTACCGCCTGCGCGGCGTGTCGCAGTCGGACAAGGACGGCGCGATCCAGGGCGGGCTGACGATCGCGCACGACAGCGGGTTCTACGTCGGCGCATGGGGCTCGAACCTGTCCGGCTGGGGCACGTTCGGCGGCTCGAACATGGAGCTCGACCTGATCGGCGGCTACAAGCACAAGCTTGCGGACAACGCGACGATCGACGTCGGCCTGACCTGGTACATGTATCCGGGCGGCGCCTCGAAGACCGACTATGCCGAGCCCTATGTGAAGCTCAGCGGCACCACCGGCCCTGCAACGCTGACCGCAAGCGCCTTCTACGCGCCGAAGCAGCAGGCGCTCGGCAAATGGTATCGCACCGGCGCCGATGCGGCGGCGGGCGTCTACACCAATCCTGGCGACAAGAAGGACAACCTTTACCTGACCGGCGACGGTGCGTTCGCGATTGCCGGAACGCCGGTCACCGCCAAGGCGCATATCGGCCATAGCTGGGGCAATGATGGGCTCGGCCCCAACGCGACCAGCGCCACGCCGACCGGTGACTATTGGGATTGGTCGCTCGGTGCGGACACTACGTATCGAAACCTCACCTTCAACGTGAGCTATGTCGACACCGACATCACGCGTCGCAGTGCTGCGTATCTCCAGCCTAGCTTCAGTCGCGGCCAGGACGGCACCGGATCGATAGCCGACGGCACCGTGGTTGCCTCGCTCACCGCAGCCTTCTGAAAGGAGCCCAGCCATGCAGGACCTTATCTGGATAGCCATCATGGTCGGACTGGTGGCGGCGACGCTCGCCTATGTCCGCCTGTGCGACAACGCCTGAGCCAATGAGGACACCATCATGACCCTCGACCTCTGGCTCGCCGCGATCGTCGCGCTCGGGCTGCTGTTTTACCTCGTGGCGGTGCTCATCCGCCCCGAACGCTTTTAGGAGCGCGCCCTCATGACATTCGAAGGATGGATCCTCATCCTGGGCTTCGTCGGCATCCTGCTGGCGTTGACCAAACCCGTCGGCCTGTGGCTGTTCGCCTTGTACGAAGGCCGCCGCACCCCGATCCACGCAATCCTCGGCCCGGTCGAGACCGGCTTCTACAAGCTCAGCGGCATCGATCCGAAACAAGAGCAGGGCTGGCGCCGCTACGCGCTACACATGATCGTGTTCAACGCCGTGCTGATGGCGCTGACCTACGCGGTGCTGCGCTTGCAAGGCGTGCTGCCGGGTAACCCGCAGGGCCTCGCGGGGCTCAGTCCCCATCTCGCGTTCAACACCGCGATCAGCTTCACCGCTAACACCAACTGGCAGAGCTATGCCGGTGAATCGACCATGTCGAACTTCAGCCAGATGTTCGGGCTGACGATCCACAACTTCCTGTCGGCCGCCACCGGCATCGCGCTGGCGTTCGCACTGTTCCGCGGGTTCGCGCGGCGCTCGAGTGCGACGATCGGCAATTTCTGGGCGGATATGACGCGCGTCACGCTCTACGTGCTGCTGCCGATCTGCGTCGTCGTGACGCTCTTCTACATCGCCAGCGGCGTGCCGCAGACGCTGGCCGGCACGGTCGACATCACCACGCTCGAAGGGCTCAAGCAGACGCTGACGCTCGGGCCGGTGGCGAGCCAGGAAGCGATCAAGATGCTCGGCACCAATGGTGGCGGCTTCTTCAACGCGAACTCGGCGCATCCGTTCGAAAACCCGACCGCGCTCGTCAACCTCGTGCAGATGCTATCGATCTTCGTCATCGGCTTCGGCCTGACCTGGACGTTCGGCAAGGCGGTCGGCAACACGAAACAAGGCTGGGCGATCCTCTCGGCGATGCTCGTGCTGTTCCTCGCCGGCGTCACCATCACCTATGCCCAGGAGGCCGCGGGCAACCCGATCCTCCACAGCATCGGCGTCGCGGGCGGCAACATGGAAGGCAAGGAGGTCCGCTTCGGGATCGCCGCGTCCGCCCTGTTCTCGGTCGTCACCACGGCGGCATCGTGCGGCGCGGTCAACGCGATGCACGACAGCTTCACCGCGCTCGGTGGGATGATTCCGCTGCTCAACATGCAGCTTGGCGAAGTCGTCATCGGCGGCGTCGGGGCAGGCATCTACGGCTTCCTGCTGTTCGCCATCCTCGCGGTGTTCGTCGCAGGCCTGATGGTCGGCCGCACGCCCGAATATGTCGGCAAGAAGATCGAGGCGCGCGAAGTGAAGCTGGCGGTGCTGGCTATCGCCATCCTGCCGCTCGTCATCCTTGGCTTCACCGCGCTCAGCGCCGTGCTGCCCGACGGGCTCGCGGGGCCGCTCAACAAGGGGCCGCACGGGTTCAGCGAGATCCTCTACGCGTTCACCAGCGCGGTTGGGAACAACGGGTCGGCGTTCGCCGGGCTCACCGCCAACACGCCGTATTACAACGGCTTGCTGGGGGTCGCGATGTGGCTCGGGCGCTTCTTCATCATCGTGCCGATGCTCGCCATCGCCGGTGGTCTCGCGGCCAAGAAGTACACGCCGGAGAGCTCGGGCTCGTTCCCGACGACGGGCGCACTGTGGGTCGGCCTGCTGGTCGGGATCATCCTGATCATCGGTGGCCTGACCTTCCTGCCGAGCCTCGCGCTCGGTCCCATCGCCGATCATCTCGCGATGATCAGCGGCAAAACCTTCTGACGGGACAAGCCAAAATGGCACGCACCCCTACCAAGTCGCTGTTTACGGCCGACTTGATCATACCGGCGATCGGCGACGCTTTCCGCAAACTCGACCCCAGGCAGCTGATCCGCAACCCGGTGATGTTCGTCACCGCCGTCGTCGCCACGCTGTTGACGATCCTCGTCAACGTCGGCGGCGACGGGCTGTCGGTCGGCTTCAAGATTCAGCTGGTGATCTGGCTGTGGCTGACCGTGCTGTTCGGCACCTTCGCCGAAGCGCTCGCCGAAGGCCGCGGCAAGGCGCAGGCCGCGTCGTTGCGCGCGACCAAGGCCGAGCTGACCGCACGCCGCATGAAGGGGGACCAGGTCGAGTCCGTCCCCGCCAGCATGCTCCGCGCGGGCGACATCGTCCTGGTGACGATGGGCGACCTGATCCCGGCGGACGGCGAAGTCGTGTGGGGCGTCGCCTCGGTCAACGAAGCCGCGATCACCGGCGAGAGCGCGCCTGTGATCCGCGAGGCGGGCGGCGATCGCTCTGCGGTGACCGCGGGCACGCGCGTCATCTCCGACGAGATCCGGGTGAAGGTCACTGCCAACCCTGGCGAAGGCTTTCTCGACCGGATGATCGCGTTGGTCGAGGGCGCCGAGCGGCAGAAGACGCCCAACGAGATCGCACTGACGTTGCTGCTCGTCGGGCTGACGATCATCTTCCTGATCGCGGTCGGCACGATACCCGGTTTCGCGAGCTATGCGGGTGGCCGCGTGCCGGTCGCGATCCTGGCGGCACTGCTGATTACGCTGATCCCGACGACCATTGCGGCGCTGTTGTCCGCGATCGGCATCGCGGGGATGGACCGTCTGGTGCGCTTCAACGTGCTGGCGAAGTCCGGCCGTGCGGTCGAGGCGGCGGGCGATATCGACGTGCTGCTGCTCGACAAGACCGGCACGATCACGATCGGCGATCGCCAGGCGAGCGAATTCCGCTCGGTCGGCGGCACGCGCGACGAGGATCTGGCCGAGGCGGCGTTGCTAGCGAGTCTTGCCGACGAGACGCCCGAGGGCCGCTCGATCGTCGTGCTCGCGCGCGAAAAGTTCGGGGTCACGACCAGCGAATTGCCGGGCGATGCGGAAGTCATCCCGTTCACCGCGCAGACGCGGATCTCGGGCGTGATCGTCGGCGGATCGCTGATCCAGAAGGGCGCGGTCGACTCGATCCTGAAGGCCAATCCGGGAGCAGGGGCAACCGCCGCCGCGACTGAATTGCGCCGTATCACCGACGAGATCGCCCGCGCCGGTGGTACGCCGCTGGCGGTCGCCCGCGACGGCCGGTTGCTCGGTGCGATCTTCCTCAAGGACGTCGTGAAGGCCGGCATCCGCGAGCGGTTCGGCGAACTCCGCGCGATGGGCATCCGCACGGTGATGATCACCGGCGACAACCCGCTCACCGCCGCCGCGATCGCGGCCGAAGCGGGCGTCGACGACTTCCTCGCGCAGGCGACGCCGGAGGACAAGCTCGACCTGATCCGCAAGGAACAGCAGGGCGGACGTCTGGTCGCGATGTGCGGCGACGGCACCAACGACGCACCGGCGCTTGCACAGGCCGACGTGGGCGTGGCGATGAACACCGGGACGCAGGCCGCGCGCGAGGCGGGTAACATGGTCGACCTCGACAGCGATCCGACCAAGCTGATCGAGATCGTCGGCCTCGGGAAGCAACTGCTGATGACCCGCGGGGCGCTGACGACCTTCTCGGTGGCGAACGACGTGGCGAAGTATTTCGCGATCATCCCGGCGATGTTCGTCGTGCTCTATCCGGGGTTGGGGGTGCTCAACGTGATGCGGCTCGGCTCACCGGAGAGTGCGATCCTGTCGGCGATCATCTTCAACGCGATCATCATCCCGATGCTGGTGCCACTCGCGCTCAAGGGCGTGGCGTACAAGCCGATGGCCGCGGGGCCGCTGCTCGCGCGGAACTTGGCGGTGTACGGGCTAGGGGGCCTGATCGCGCCGTTCGTGGGGATCAAGCTGATCGACCTTCTTGTCGGTGCGCTGGGGCTGGCATGATGACTGAGCCTAACTCGTGGCGTGCAAATGCACCCTCGCACCGACCTCCAAGACCACCCCGGCGAAGGCCGGGGCCCAAGTGGAAAGGTCGAGGTAACGAAGCGCAACGCAAATTGGCGACGTTGCCCAATTGGACCCCGGCCTCCGCCGGGGTGGTGGTAAGGGGAAGGGTGCAAGTTTTGATATGCCCGAGGCGGGGTCTTACCAACGCCACCCAACCCAACCCCGTCACCCCAGCGAAAGCTGGGGTCTCCCTCCCCGAAGTGCGCCGTACGCGGCACGATACCCCAGCGTTCGCTGGGGTGACGGCAGAAGGAAGCATCCAATGACCTCCGATTTCACCTCAGCCCTCCGCCCCGCGTTCGTCATGACGATCCTGTTCGCGCTGCTGCTCGGGATCGTCTATCCCCTCGCGATGACCGGGATCGGACAGGCCATCTTCCCCGCGCAAGCCAACGGCAGCCTCGTCATGGCCAACGGCAAGGCGATCGGCTCGACCGTCGTCGGACAGGCCTTCACCACCGACCGCTATTTCCAGACGCGCCCCTCGGCCGCCGGCAAGGGCTATGACGGTCTCGCTTCGTCGGGTTCGAACTTCGGCCCGACCAGCCAGGCGCTCGTCGATCGCACCAAGGCCGACGTCGCCAAGCGTCGCGCGGAATTCGTGACCGGGCCACTCCCGGCCGATCTCGCCACCGCCTCGGGTTCGGGTCTCGACCCCGATCTGTCGCCGGCCTCGGCCTATGCGCAGGTGGATCGCGTCGCGCGTACCCGCGGTCTGCCCGCCGACAAGGTCCGCGCGCTGGTCACCGCCAATGTCGACAGCCCGCTGCTCGGCATTCTCGGCGAGCCGCGCGTGAACGTCTTCGCTCTCAACCGCGCCCTCGACGCCCTAGGTCGGCAAGCGGGGCGTTGAACGACGACACGCGACCATCTCCCGAGGCCCTTCTGCGACAGGCGTCGCAGGAGGGTCGCGGCCGTCTGAAGATCTTCCTCGGCGCCGCCCCCGGTGTCGGCAAGACGTACGAGATGCTTTCCGAAGGTGCGGAACGTCGCCGCGCTGGTGTCGACGTCGTCATCGGCGTGGTCGAGACGCACGGCCGCGTCGAAACCGAAGCGCTCACGCGAGGCCACGAGATCGTCGCGCGCAAGGCGATCCCCTACGAAGGTCGCACGCTCGACGAGATGGACCTCGACGCTATCCTAGAGCGCGCGCCGACGCTCGTCCTCGTCGACGAACTCGCCCACACCAACGCGCCCGGCAGCCGCCACCCGAAACGCTACCAGGACGTCGAGGAGCTGCTCGCGGCGGGCATCGACGTCTATTCGACGATCAACATCCAGCACATCGAGAGCCTCAACGACGTCGTCGCCTCGTTCACGCGAGTCAGGGTGCGCGAGACCGTGCCCGACAGCATCGTCGAGATGGCCGAGATCGAAGTCGTCGACATCCCGCCCGACGAACTGATCGAGCGGCTGAAGGCGGGCAAGGTCTACCTTCCCCACGAAGCCACGCGGGCACTCGTGCACTTCTTCTCCAAGTCGAACCTGTCGGCCCTGCGCGAACTCGCGCTCCGTCGCGCCGCGCAGGCCGTCGATGCGCAGATGCTCGAACACGTCCGCGCATTGGGCGTCGGCGGCACTTGGGCAGGCGGCGAGCGGATCGTCGTTGCGATCAGCGAACTGCCCGGCGCAATGGGCCTCGTCCGCGCGACCAAGCGGATCGCCGACGCGATGCACGCACCCTGGACCGCGGTATACATCGAGACGCCGCGCGCGCAGACATTCGGCGAGCCCGAGCACCGCCAGCTCGCCGCGGTTTTTAACCTGGCGACGCAACTCGGCGGCGATGTGGCGACCGTCCCCGCGACGTCGGTCGTCGACGGCCTGAAGACCTTCACCACCGAGGCGCGCGCGACGCAGCTGGTGGTCGGCAAGTCGACCCGCTCGCGCTGGTTCGAACTCCGCCACGGCTCGGTCGTCGACCAGATGGTGCGCGAATCGCCGGGGATCGCCGTCCATGTCCTGCCAATGGACCCGCCCACCGCGCCTCGTGGCACGCGCGTGCGGACCGGCGGATGGGGCAGCAAGGCGGGGTACGCCTGGACGACGGCGATGGTCGCGGGTGTCACCGGCGTGGCGAGCGCGCTGTTCCATATCCTCAACCTCGGCAACGTCGCGCTGCTGTACCTGCTGCCGGTGATGGCCGCGGCGAGCCTGTTCGGCCTGCGTACCGGGCTGTTCGCAGGCGTGGTTTCGTCGATCGCGTACAACTTCTTCTTCCTGCCGCCGACCGGCACGCTGACGATCAACAATCCCGAGAACGTGATCTCGATCCTGGTCCTGCTTGGCATTGCCTTCGTGACGAGCCAACTCACGTCGCGCGTCCGCGCACAGGCCGACATCGCCGCCGCCAGCGCCCGCACCAACGCCGCGCTCGCCGGGTTCCTTCGCCAACTGACCTCGCTCAACGAGCCCGTCGCGCTCGCCCGCGCAATCTGCGAGGAGATCGGCCGGCTGTTCGGCGTACGCGCGGTGATCCTCGTCGCAGAGGACCCTGGTCTTGCGGTGCAGGCGGCGAACGGCGTCGACTACCGGCTTGAGACGATGGAGATGGCGGCCGCGCAATGGGCGTATGATACCGGCGCGCCGGCGGGCCGCGGGTCGAGCACGCTGGCGGCGTCGGAGTGGTTTTTCCAGCCGTTGCGCTCGGGCGAGCGGACGCTGGCGGTGCTTGGGCTGGCTCGCGAGGCGGGTGGCGATCCGGTGCGGTCGGACCAGTTGCCGCTGCTGATGAGCCTGGTCGACCAGGCGTCGCTGGTGCTCGAACGCGCGCGGCTCGAGGTGGAGATGCGCGATGTCGATGCGGTGCGCGAGCGTGATCGGTTGCGGCAGGCGTTGCTGTCGTCGGTCAGCCACGATTTGCGCACGCCGTTGACCTCGGTGATGGCAGCGGCAGCGGAATTGCACCGCGGCGTCACGCCCGAGCTGATCGACACGATCGAGACCGAGGCGGCGCGGCTCAATCGCTTCGTCGGCAATCTGCTCGACATGGCGCGGGTCGAGGCGGGGGCGCTCCGGTTGCGGCTCGAACCGACCGACCTCACAGACGCGGTGGCGGGCGCGGTGCACGACACGAAGCGCGTGCTGGAGGGCCACGCGATCGAGCTCGACGTCGCGCCGAACCTGCCGCTGGTCCGCGTCGATCCGCAACTGCTGCACCATTGCCTGCTCAACCTGCTCGACAATGCCGGGCGCTATGCCAACCCCGGCACGCCGATCGTGGTCCGCGCGGAGCACCGGTTCGGGATGCTCCGCCTGTCGGTGATAGACCAGGGACCGGGCCTACCACCCGGCCGCGAAAAGGAGGTGTTCGAGACGTTCCGCCGCCTCGAAGGCTCCGACCGTGCGGTAGGGGGCACCGGGCTGGGGCTTGCGATCGTCAAGGCGTTCGCCGAAGCGATGGGCATGACCGTAGAAGCCAGCAACCGCGAGGACCTGACCGGCGCACGGTTCAGCCTGTGCTTCCCCGTGGCCCTGCTCGTCCGCGACACCGATGGAGCGAACCTATGAGCGCGCAAACGGTCCTGATAGTGGACGACGAACTGCATATCCGGCGGTTGTTGAAGAACACGCTGGAGCGCGCGGGGTACGGTGTCGAGGAGGCGGTCGACGCTCGCGAGGCGCTGCGGATCGCGGGGAGCCGGCCGTTGACCGCGGTGCTGCTCGACCTGGGGCTGCCTGATCGCGACGGGCTGGAACTGGTGCCGCTGCTGAAGAAGCTCGGCGATCCGATCATCCTCGTCGTCTCCGCGCGCGAGGCGACCGACCAGAAGGTGGCGGCGCTGGATCTCGGGGCCGAGGATTATGTGACCAAGCCGTTCGATACGGAGGAGTTGCTCGCACGGTTGCGGGTCGCTCTTCGCGGGCGCGGCGAGGCGACGTCGCGGCCGACGGTCCTGCGCGCGCATGGGGTGGAGATCGATTTCGAACACCGCCTCGTCCGGCGTGGGAACGAAGAAGCGCATCTGACGCGGAAGGAGTTCGACGTGCTGTCGGCGCTTGCGGCGCATCCGGGGCGAGTCGTGACGCACCAGCGGATACTGGAGGCGGCATGGCCGACCGATCACGACCGGCGGATCGAATATCTCCGCATCGTCGTGCGCAACTTACGGCAAAAGCTGGAGGGGACGGGGGGCGTCGGCACGGTCATCGCGAACGAACTCGGCATTGGGTACCGGCTGCTTGTCGACGCCTGAGCTGAGAAACTAGCCTGTTTCCCCGCGAAGGCGGGGACCCAGACTGGGCTCCCGCCTTCGCGGGAGAACAAGGAAGCAGGCGGCTCGCTGGTAAATGCACGCAGCCAACCATCACTCCAGCAAATGCTAAGGTTTCCAGCCACGCGTCGCCCCTGCCGCGCGAGGTCCCGGCTTTCGCCGTGATGACGGGGTTGCGCACTATGTGAACACTATGGCTCCCCCTGTTATCGATCTCGAACGCATATGCGGCAGGCGATAGCTGGAGTGTCGCATGACCGACGCCCACCGCCTCCGCACCGATCTCAGCCTCCGCGCCAGTGGTGTTCTGTCGCTTGCGATTGCCATTACCGCGGTCCACGCGCTCGCTCGCCTTCACTCGGCAGCCGGCCCGTTCGCGTTTCTGCTCGCCACGATCGGCTTCGTCTGCGCGAGTGCCGGCGCGATGCTGGTGGTTGTCGGCGGCCATATCCACGACCCGGTCAGTATCAGCGCCCGGTGGCAACGCGCCGCGCGATAGGGCGCACCCGCGGCGGGACCTGTCGACGCGCGCACACGACGTCACTATGCTACCGCGTTGCAGCATGATGACGACAAGGGAGCGCTCTGCATGATCGGTCGACGCGAAGTGATTACCGCGCTGGGTCTGTTGGGGGTCCTTCCGCACGCCGCCGCCGCGATGCGTGCAGCGCCTGGCAAAACCGAGCCGTTCTCTTGGGACGCGCTCCAGCAGCGCGCCGCGACGCTTGCCACGAAGCCATACAGTGCCCCTGCCAAGGTCGCCGCCGCCGCCGCGATCGATTATGACAAGGTCGGCAGCATCCGCTTCCGCGCCGACAAGACGCTGGCCGGTGGCATCCGTCTGTTCCCGCTCGGCCGCTATGCGCCGATGACGGTCACGATCAACGTCGTCGAGAACGGGCAGGCGCGTCGCATCGAGTTCTCGCGCGACCTGTTCGAGGCCGAAGAGGGCCACGCCGCCGCGCTGGGCATCGCCGGGTTCCGCGCGATGGCACCGGGCGGGACCAGCGACTGGATGGCGTTCCAGGGCGCATCCTATTTCCGCACCGCCGGCGCGCAGGATCAATATGGCCTGTCCGCGCGCGGGCTCGCGATCAACACGGGGTTGCCCGGCCGCGAGGAATTTCCCGACTTCACTGAATTCTGGATCGAGCGGACCGGCGCGGACGCGTACACTATCTATGCGCTGATGGACGGCACCAGCGTCACCGGTGCCTACCGCATCCAGTCGCGCCACGTCGCCGGCGCGGGCGTCGAGCAGCAGGTGTCGTCCGTGCTCAACGTCCGCCGAGACATCGAGCGGCTCGGCGTCGCGCCGGCGACCAGCATGTTCTGGTACGGCGAAGGCAACCGCGCCGCCGCGGTCGACTGGCGTCCCGAGATTCACGACTCCGACGGTCTCGCGCTCCTCACCGGCGCCGGCGAACGCATCTGGCGGCCGCTTAACAACCCGCCGCACGATACGCTGGACAGTTTCGCGGACCAGGCGCCCAAGGGTTTCGGGCTGATCCAGCGCGACCGGAACTTCGATCATTACCAGGACGACGGCGCGTTCTATGATCGCCGGCCGAACCTGTGGGTCCAGCCGCAGGGTGACTGGGGTAAGGGCGCAGTGATGCTCTATGCCTTCCCGACCAACAGCGAGACGGTCGACAATGTCGTCTCGTTCTGGACCCCGGCAGCGCCTGCGAAGGCGGGGCAGCGGTTGCAGTTCGATTACTCGCTGTCGTGGAAATCGACCGATCCGACCGCCGTCGCCGCAACCGCGCACGTCGTCGATTGCTGGCAGGGCGTCGCCGGTCGACCGGGTGCCGAGCCGGTAAAGGGCGCGCGAAAGCTCGTGGTCGATTTCATCGGTGAGGGTCTTGCCGGGCTCGACCGGCAGAGCGGCGTGACCGCCAAGATCGACGTCGTCCGCGGCAAGATGCTCGCCAACGCGGCCTATCCCGTCGTCGGCCAGAAGAACCGCTGGCGCGTCACCGCCGACGTGGCCCCCGATGCGCAAGGGCCCGCCGACGTCAGGCTGTTCCTCACGCGTGGCGGCCGCGCGCTCAGCGAAACCGTCCTGACCCCAATCTTCTGATGCCCGCGCTTCCCGCAATGATGCCGGGCGAAACGCCGATCGAGATGCCCCCGCAGCGTTTCGACGGCCCGCCGCCGCCCTGGTCCGCACCCGAGCCCGGCCCCGGCATGGTCGTATCCTCCGACGACATGCTCGCGCGCCGCATCCTCCTCGTGCTGATGACCGGGCTGCTGGCCACCGCAGCGTCGTCGGCGGTGCAGGAATCGCTGCTCGCGGACGGACTGAGCTTTTGGGACGCGGCGTTGCTCGCGCTGTTCTTCCCGCTGTTCGCGTGGATCGCGTTCGGCTTCATGAATGCGGCGATCGGCTTCGTGCTGTTGATGACCGGCGGGCATCCGGGGTTCGTCCCGACACCGCGCCAGTCGGAACCGCTCGAGGGCCGCACCGCGATCCTGATGCCGGTCCACAACGAGGACATCGATGCGGTGTTCGAGCGGATCGCGTGGATGGCGCGCGCGATCGCCGCCGGCGGTGTCGCCGACCGGTTCGACATCTTCATCCTGAGCGACTCGGGCGAAGCAGCGGAGGAGGCCGAGGTGGCCGCGTGGCAAAGGCTCGCGCCGACGCTCGACTGCGCGCTCTATTACCGTCGCCGGACCGTGAACGTCGGGCGCAAACCCGGCAACGTCGCCGAGTGGATCCGGCGGTTCGGCGGCGGTTATCGCTACATGCTGATGCTCGATGCGGACAGTTTGATGGGCGGCAACACGATCATCGGCATGGCGCAGGTGCTCGAACGGCGGCCTGCGGTGGCGCTGCTCCAGACCGTGCCGGCGGTGATCAACGGCGTGACGTTCTTCCAGCGCTGGATGCAGTTCGCCAGCCGGTTGTACGGTCCGGTTTCCACCGCCGGGCTGGTCTGGTGGTCGGGCTCGGAGGCGACCTTCTGGGGGCATAATGCGCTGATCAGGATCGAGGCGTTCGCTTCGAGTTGCGGGCTTCCGGACCTTCCCGGCCGCGCGCCGTTCGGCGGCGTCATCATGAGCCATGACATGGTCGAGGCCGCGCTGCTGCGCAGGCGCGGCTGGCGTGTGCACATGCTGATGACCGAGGAGACGTTCGAGGAATATCCGCCGACGCTGATCGACGCGGCGGTGCGTGATCGGCGCTGGGCGCAGGGTAATATCCAGCATCTCAGCCTGCTGACCTCATCGGGGTTCCACTGGATCAGCCGCCTTCAATTGCTGATGGGCGCGTCGGCGTTCATCACCTCGCCGGTGTGGCTGCTGATGATCGCGACCAGCGTGGTGCAGGCGCTGATCGGCGAGCGCAACATCGTCGAGGCGCAGACGTCGCTGCAGGTGCTGTTCGTCACGCTGTTGCTGCTGTTCGGGCCGAAGCTGTTGAGCGTGATCTGGGCGTTCTCGAATGCGGAGCGTCGCGAGGGGTTCGGCGGACGGCGGGGGATCGTCCGGTCGGTGTTGGTCGACGTGCCGTTCTCGATGCTGTCCGCGCCGGTGATCGCGCTGACCCAGACGATGGACCTCGCGGGGATATTGATGGGGCGAAAGTCCGGTTGGGCGCCGCAGAACCGCGATGCGCATGAGTTGTCGCTGGCGGACGTGATGCCGCGGTATCGCTGGCATGTCGGGGTGGGGGTGGCGTTGTTGCTCGTGACGCCGTTCGCGCCGGTCACCGCGGCGTGGCTCGCGCCGGTGACGCTCGGGTTGTTGCTCAGTCCGTTCCTGACGATGCTGACCGCGAGCGAAAAGGCGGGGCGGTGGGCCTTGTCGCACGGGATGTTCGTCGAGCCGGGCGAGCATGTTTCGGTGCTCTCGCGGCCTTCGTTACCCGCGCACACCAGCGAACTCCCATCATCCTGACGAAAGTCAGGACCCAGGGTAACTGAGCGTCCTCCGTCTTGGCTCTGGATCCTGACTTTCGTCAGGATGACGGCGCGTTACGACCTGTGCCCGCTCAGTTCGGCTCCCGCATCCACCGCGAACCGGCGGTTCCAGATCGTCGCCGAGGCGGACACCGCGGTCACCACCAGGAACGCCAGCGTGAAATCCGCCAGAGCGGGCCGCGTCGCGCCCGTCCCGAGCATCCCGACGTGCAGCGACGCCGCCCCGACGCAGATGCCGAGCGACAGCATAAGCTGCTGGAACGTCGCGTAGAAGCTGGTCGCGCTGCTCATCCGCGACGACGGGATCTCGTCATACGCGATCGTGTTGTACGCCGAGAACTGGAACGACATGAAGAAGCCCGAGATCATCAGCACGCCGAAGATCACCGGGATCGGCCAGTCGGGGCGGAAGAGGCCGGCGACTGCGTAGCCCGAACTCGCGCAGAGTCCGCCGACGATCAGGCTGTTGCGGAATCCGAAACGGCGCAGGATGCGCGGGGCGAGCCCCTTCATGCCCAGCGAGCCGATCGCGCCGGCAATCGTGATCGCACCGCTCGCCGCGGCGGTCATCCCGAAGCCCAATTGGAGCATCATCGGCAACAGGAACGGCTGCGCGCCCTGCGTGATGCGGGTCAGCGATCCGCCGATCACCGACAGCCGGAAGGTCGGGATCCGCATCAGCGACAGATCGAGGATCGGATCGCTGCGGTGTTTCGCGTGGCGGATATACGCCACGCCCGCGACCAGCCCGACCGCGATCAGCACGACGGCGCGCGACAATTCGCCGGTGCGGCTGGTCATCTCGAACCCGAACAACAGGCAGCCGAGCGACACGCCCGACAAGATGAAGCCGGGGACGTCGAACTTCGCCGGCCGGTCCTCGCGCACCTCGCCGATAAAGCGCGTCACCAGCACCACCCCGAGCAGGCCGATCGGCACGTTGAGGTAGAAGATCCAGCGCCAGTCGAGATACGTCACGATCGCGCCGCCGACCGGGGGACCCAGGATCGGGCCGATCAGCGCGGGCATGATCAGCCACGACATCGCCTGGACCATGTCCTCCTTGGCGATGCTGCGGAGCAGGACGAGGCGGCCGATCGGGATCATCATCGCGCCGCCGAGCCCTTGCAGGAAACGCGCGAACATCATGAACGGCAGGCTGGTTGCCTGGCCGCACAGCATCGACCCGCCGACGAAGATCAGGATTGCGGCGCGAAAGATTGTGCGCGAGCCGAACCGGTCCGCGAGGCGCCCGCTGGCGGGGATGAAGATCGCGAGCGCCAGCAGGTAGGAGGTCAACGCCGAACTCATGCTGGTCGCGGGTACGCCGAAATCGCGCGCCATCGTCGGCAGCGCGGTCGCGAGCACGGTCGAGTCCATCTGCTCCATGAACAGCGCGCAGGCGATGATCAGCGCGGTGACGCGGTAGTTGCTTGGCGTATGCGGCAGCGCGTTCGGGTCCCTGGCGACGCGCGCGATGGTGTCGGCGGCGGGCATGATGCCGTCGCGGATTTCGCTATTGATCGACGCCAGCCCGCGCCGGCGGAGCCTCATGCCTGCCACCCCCCGCCGAGCGCCTTGAAGACGTCGACCTGGCGATCGACCAGCAGCGCGTCGGATGCCGCGAGATTCGCCTGCGCGGTGGTTAGCGCGGCCTGCGCAGTCAACAGCGACAGGAAGTCGGTGCGGCCGAAGCGGTAGAGCGTGCCGGCCTGATCCGCGGCGCGCGCGGCGCTGGACTGAGCGCGGCGGAGCGCTGCGTTGCGGTCGCCTTCGCGCGCATAGGCGGACAGCGCGGTTTCGGTCTGGCGGAGGGCTTCGAGCGTGGTCGAATCGAACTGCGCGAGTGCCTGGTCTGCGGTGGCGCCGGCTTGGGCGATCTGCGCGCGAACGACCGGGCGGTTGGGGAAGCTCCAGCTGATCAACGGTCCGAGCCCGAGATGGAATGCGTTGGTCGAGCCTAGCGACGACACCGGCCCGGTGAAGCCTGCCGAACCACCGAGGCTGACCTGCGGATAGAGGTTCGCGGTCGCGACGCCGATCCGCGCGGTGGCGGCGGCGAGCGTGCGTTCGGCGCCGCGGATATCGGGGCGGCGGCGGATCAGCGCACTGCCGTCGCCGATCGGCAGCGGACGGGTGAGCGCGGGCGGCGCGGCGCAGGTCGCCACGTCGCGCGGATAGTCGGCGGGCGCTCGACCCATCAGTGTGGCCAGCCGGTACAGCGCGGCGGTGCGGGTCGCGACCTGTGCGGGGATCAGCGCCTCGGTCTGGTCGACCGCGGTGCGGGCGCGCGTCACGTCGAACGCAGTGCCACGACCGCCGCGCTGCAGCCGCTGCGTCACGTTGAGAGTCTGGCGTTGTAGCGCGAGGATGCGGTTGTTTGCGGCGAGCACCGAATTAGCGGTGCAGGCGGCGGCATAGCTCCGCGCGGTTTCGGCAGCCACCGTCACGCGGACATTGTCGCGTGCGGCGGCGACCGCCTCGGCATCGCCTTGTGCCGCTTCGATCCCGCGGCGGATGCGGCCGGAGAGGTCGAGCGGATAGGCTAGCGTGATGCCGAGGTTATAGTCGAGCGTGCCGGGCAGATTGCCGCCGGTTGTGTACGGGCGGTCGAGCGAGGTGCCGCCGCCGAGCACGGTCGACAGCGTTCGGCCCGCGGCGACTTCGGCGACGACCGCATCGGCGCGGCGCAGGTTGGCGTCGGCCGCGCGCAAGTCCGTGTTGGCGGCGAGCGCTTCGGTGACGAAGCCGTCGAGGCGGGGGTCGCCGTAGAGCTGCCACCAATGATCGGGGAGCGGGGTGTCGGCGAACGCCTTCTCATGGCCGCTGTCGAATGTGCCTTGAGCGGAGGGGCGGTTGACGGCCGCGGACTCGGGGAGGGCGTAATTCGGGCCGGCGGTCGTGCAGGCCGCGAGCGCGAGCGCGAGGATACTTGCGGCGATACCGCGGCGACCTGTTCGCCCGGTTGGCCCCACACCGTCATCCTGACGAAAGTCAGGATCCAGAGCCACGCAGGACATCGCTTGTAACCTTGGATCCTGACTTTCGTCAGGATGACGGCTGGGGGTGGGGCGGAGGGAGACGAGCATCATGCCGTCGTCCCCGGTGCGACGCGTGGTTGGACCGTCACCGTTGCGGTGCGGCCGACGATCAGCTGCGTTCCCTTCGGCACGCTGGTCAGCTTCACCCGCACCGGGATACGCTGTGCCAGTCGCACCCAGTTGAACGTCGGGTTCACGTTCGGCAGCAGGTTCGTCGTGTTGGTCCGCTCGCTGTCGTTGATTCCCGCCGCGATGCTGTCGACCCGGCCGTGCAGCGCCTGTGGCTCGCCCATCAGGTGGACGATCACCGGATCGCCGACCCGGATGCTGCCGAGCTTGGTCTCCTCGAAATAGCCTTCGACGCGGAGCGAGTCGGTGTCGACCAGCGCCATCGCCTGCGCGCCCGTCGCGATATAATCGCCGGGGTGGAGATCGAGGTTGGTGACGATGCCGTGCACCGTCGCGCGGACCGTGGTGCGGGCGAGGTTGAGCGCCGCGGTCGACCGCGCGCTCTGCGCCTGCGCGAGTGCGGCCGACGCCGTGGCGACGCGGGCGACGTTCTGCTCGTGCGTTTCCTTCGCCACCAAATCGCCGAGCGCCAGATCGCGCTGCGCCTCGCGCCCGGCCTGCAACAGCGTCGCGCGGGCGCTCGCGATCGATGCGTCGGACTGCGCCAGCGTCAGCTGGAAGCGCGGGCGATCGACCACGAACAGCACGTCGCCAGGCTTCACCGCCTGATTGTCATGCACGGCCACCTGCGTGACGAGGCCGGCGACGTCGGGCGTCACGCGGACGATATCGGCGCGGATGTGCCCGTCGCGCGTCCACGGATCGGTCTCGTACCGCTTCCACAGCCACAGCGCGACCAGCACCGCAAGCGCGACGATGATCAGCGTGACGGCGGAACGGCCGAGTGGGGCGAGCAGCGATTTCAGGCGGGTATTCATGCGGAAGGTCCGGTGAGCAGGGCGAGCAGCCCGAGGATGAGGAAGAACAGCGCGAGATCGACGAGCGGTCGATACGTCACCGCGCGGTAGAATCCGGCGAACGCGAGTAGCCGCGTGGCGATCCCAGTCAGGATGACGGCGGCAACCGCGAGCAGCAGGATGCTCGGCAGATAGACGCCGCCGATCGAGATTTCACCGGTCATGCGGCCACTCCGTACGCTGGGGCCAGATAAGGGGGCGCCGACGGGAACAGGTTGCGACGCAGCGAGGTCAGCGCGAGTACGCTCGTGCGGTGGCGATCGGGCGTCGATGTAGCCATCGCCGTCATCGCGGTGTCGATCCCGGCGAGCAGATCGGGCTCGGGGGGCGCAGGCTCGTTGGGGCGCAGGGCGCGGTAATGTGCGCCGATGCCGCGCAGCACCGGCGTGATCGTCGCGGCCTCGTCGGGCGTACCGTCGAGCCGCAACTGCTTGAGTTCGCCGACCGCGACGCCGACGCGCAGATCGGTCAGCGCGTCGAGCAGCGGCTTGCCCGGATTCTCGCCCTGCAAAGCAAGCCGGGGCGCGAGCAGGCCGATCCGGTCGAGCATCCGCGCGATCCAGCCCGCCGCATCGGGGCGGCTCATCGAGTCGCTGCGCGCCGCCAGTTCGCGCCAGCCTGCGCGGATCAGCCGCCGCGCGCTGGTATCCGCGCCGATCGTCTGGAACAGGCCGACCGTGACGACCGCGAACAGCGTGCCGATCAACTGCGCGATCCCGCCATTGAGGAACGCGTCGAAACTGCCGCCGAACCGGTCGTTGAGGCCCACCGTGTTCAACGCGCCGAGCAGCGCGCCGAGCGTCACGAGCAACGTCGCCGGGCGCGCGAGATACATGCCGCCGATCAGCATCGGTGGCGCGAGCACGGCCGCGAGCGTCACGAAATCGGTCACGCGCGGCAGGATGGCGAATGCGTAGACGGCAGATATGACCAAGCCGATGATCGTGCCGTAGAAGAACGCCTTGATCGCCGGCGCGGGATCGTCGCTGTTCCCGAACAGCGCGCAGCACACGCCCGCGATCAGTACGGCACCGGCGCCGTCCGCCCAGCCTGTACCGATCCAGAAGACGCAGCCCAGCAGGATGGTCGCGACGGTGCCCGCGGCGGCGCGAAGCGCGATGCCACGGTCGCGGTGCAGCGGTCGCCTGGCGATCCGGGCGAGCAGGCGGGCGACCGCGGGCGTGACCGGCGCGCGCGACGGCGAGCGCATCTGGTCGCGCAGGTCGCGTGCGTTGCGGTGCGCGTCGACCAGTTCGGCCAACCGCGCGAGTAGGCTGAGCCGCAACGCGTCGCGCCAGATCAGCGTCTCACCGACCGGCGGTTCGAGCGCGCGGGCACGTTCGATCAGCGCGTCCGCGGTCGCCTCGCGGTGCGAGACGTCGGGTGGTTCGCGCAGCCACTCGCGGACGTCCTCGATTAGCGCAAGCGCTTCGGGGCGGGGCGCGTCGGCGCCGCGCTTCAGCTCGACGATGCGGTCGTCGACGGCGCTGGCCAAGGGGAGCAGCATCGACAATTCCGCCTGCAACGCGCGGAGCGTCCGCGTGCGGGGCAGCAGCCGGGCGGTGTCGAACGGCAAGTGGATCGACAGTTGATGAAGCTCGTTGATGTCGAGCGCGAGGCGCCGGCGATCGCGGTCGAGCGCGGCATCGGATGCGCCCGCCAGCGAATCGCGCGACCAGCGTTCGGCATCCGCCAGGATCGCATCGATCCGCGCGAGCAGCGTCGCGGTCACGGTCTGTGGGAAGACGAAGCCGTGGATCAGGCTCCCGCAGAGAATCCCGATCGTGATCTCCTGGACGCGCAACGCGGCGATCGTGAACACCGCACCCGGCGTCGTGACCGACGGAAACCCGATGATGCTGGCCGTATAGCCCGCCAGCAGGAACAGGTACGCGCGCGGCGTCCGATCGAGCAGCGAGATGTACAGGCACAGCCCGAGCCATAGCGCGAGGCCGAGCGAGAGAAGCTCGGGCGCGTTGACCAGGTTCGGCACGAGCACCACCGCGGCGGCCGCGCCAAGCACGGTGCCGGCGACGCGGAACACCGCCTTCGACAGCACCGCGCCGGCCAGCGGCTGCGCGACGATGTACGACGTCGTCACTGCCCAATAGGGACGCGTCAGCCCGATCCTGAGCGCGATGTAATAGGCCAGGAACGCCGCGATCAGGCACTTGACCGAGAAGAGCGCTTCCTTCCCGCCGAACCGGGTGAGGTTCATCGTGCCGGGCTCATCGGGCGTGATCTGCGGTGAACCGCGCACCGAGCCGCTCCGCGACGCGCAACGCGGTCGCGAGATCGCCGTCGGACACGTCGTCGAGCATCCCCGCGCGCAGGCTGGCGAACTTCGCCTCGATTGTAGTGACGAGCGCACGGCCGTGATCGGTCAGGCGAATACGGCTGACGCGTGCGTCGGCGGGGTCGCGGCGACGCTCGACGAGGTTGGCGGCTGACATCTGGTCGATCGAGCGGACCAGCGAGGCTTGCGTCACGTCGAGTTCGTTCGCGAGATCGGTCTGGCGCACGTCGTCGCCGAGCCGTCCTACCTGCACCAACGTCCACCCGATCGACGCCGATACGGCCATGTCGCTGAGCGCCCGATCGGCTGCCCGTCGCCACATCTTCGCGAGCGGCAGGAGAGTGCGGGCGTAGGATGATTCGAGAATGGCACGGTGGGAAGTCATTAGCGTGCTAAGTAATGCCGATTCCCGATGCTGCAATGCGGAATCGGTTTGTGACGGAAATGTTAGGATTGGGTGCCGCTAATGGGTCGTTTTCCCGCGAAAGCGGGAACCCAGGAACCAAGCAGCGTCGCGTTCGTGGTCCTGGGCCCCCGCGTTCGCGAGGGAACAGAAGGAGAGCCTACTCCACCGCCAGGATCACATGGCTGGCCTTGATCAACGCCAGCGCGCGCGTGCAGATCTGCAGGTCGAGCGCCTCCGCACTCTCCCTGGTCAACGTCGCCGTCAGCGTCTTGCCGAGCGTCAGTTCCAGCGTCACCTCGCTCGAAATCGCGCCGTCCTCGCGCGCGATAACGGTCCCCGCCAGCGTGTTGCGTGCCGACGTCCGCAGGGTCTCGTCACCGCGTGCGAGGATCACGAAGCTCGACTTGATCAACGCCAGCGCCGTCGCCCCCGGCACCAGCCCGAGATCCTCGGCACTGCCGCGCGTGATCGTCGCGACGATCTCGACGCCGTCCGCGACCGCCAGCGTCACTTCGGCATCGATCGTCCCCGGCGTCACGCGCGACACGGTGCCGCGCAACACGTTGCGCGCGCTCGTCTTCATTCCGATTCCCCATAGCAAAGGCTTCAGCGACAGCCCGTTCGACACGCTCGCCTCGATCCGCGCCATCGCGCTGGCGAGTTCGGCCTCGGCGACCGCATAGCCGTCGAGCACCGCCACGCCCGCCTCGGTTATGGGGCTCGCGCCACCGTCCTTGCCGCCCGCCGCAGGGAGCACGAGCGGCCGGTCGAACAGGTTGTTCATCACCTGCACCGCGTCCCACGCCGCCTTGTAGCTGAGCCCGACGACCTTCGCCGCGCTGGTGATCGAGCCGCCGTCGCGGATCGCGCGGAGCAGCGCGATCCGATCGGCGCCGACGCGGCCGGTCTGGTCCTTGGCGAGCAGGATCGTGGCGTGGAGGGCGGGGTCCGTCATCCCCTCCTCATACTCACTGCTTGATGCGGAAGGTAAGTCCGATCGTGCGCGGGTCGCTCGGCGTGGCGAGGATCAGGCCGGAATTGCCCGCCTGGATCGTCACGTTCTGGATGTAGTCCTTGTTCAGCAGGTTGCGCGAGAACACGGCGAGTTCCCAGCCTTGCTTCGAGCGGAAGCCGATGCTGCCGTTGACGATCGTATAGCCGTTGATGACCGTGAACGCCGAGCCCGAGGGATCGCCGAACTGCCGCGTGCGCGTGTTCGAGTCGACGTGGACGAAGCCGCTGCCGATGTCGGCGATCGGCTGGTTGTAATCCGCGCCGAGCGTGTACGACCAGCGGGGCAGGCTCGACAGCCGCTGGCCGCTGAGATCGCAGAACGCCGCGGTGTTGAAGATCCGCTCGATCGGGCAGGGCGCCGCCGGGTAGGAATTGAACTTGCCATCCGCGTAGGCGACGCTCCCGCGCAGCGACAGGTTGCGGGTGACGAGCGCGGTTGCGTCCGCCTCGAAGCCGCGGACGGTGACCTTCGGGATGTTGGCGAGGTAGGTGCGGAGCGCGGCCGCGGCGCGCGTGTCGGTGACGTTCGCCTGGAAATCGGTGACGCGCGTGTAATAGCCGTCGACGTTGAAGATCAGGCGATTGTCGAACAGCTGCGTCTTCAGGCCGATCTCGTACGCGGTGTTCTTCTCCGGGCGGACGACGGCTGTGCCGATCGCCGGCTGGTTCTGGTCGTTGAGCGGCAGGCCCGACATATTGATACCGCCGGACTTCTCGCCACGCGCGTAGCTGGCATAAGCGAGGATGCCGTCGGTCGCCTGGTACGCGATGTTGGCGCGCCCGGTCAGCGCGCCGTCCTTGTCGCTGGCGGCGTAGTTCTGGCGTCGCAGGATCGACAGCTTGGCCGCATTGAGCGCGGCGTTGGCCGTCTGGAGGCCGCCGAAGGTGAAGGTGTCGTACGTGCCCTCCTTCTCCTCATAGGTATACCGAAGCCCGCCGGTCAGGGTGAGGCGATCGACTGGCTTCCAGTTCACCTCGCCGAACGCGGCATAGCTGTCCGAGCGGAAATCGGTGCGGCCGTCGGTGCCGTAGCCGTCGAGCAGGTTACTTGGCACGGCGACCGCCGGCGTGCCCGTCGTCGTGCCGATCAGATAGCGTGCGGCGGCGGGGCCGTAGATCGAGATCGGGCGGCCGATGACGCGCTGGCGGAAGAAATACAGCCCGCCAACGTAGCTCAACTTGCGGTCGCCGTTCGAGGCTAAACGGAGTTCCTGGCTATACTGGTCCTGTCGCGAGGGGATGTGCTGTTCGGTCTGGATCGGGATGCCGGTATAATCGCGATCGTTGTCGGCATCCCAGTTCCAGAAGCGCCACGCGCTGACCGAAGTGAGCGTCGCGGCCCCGAGGTTCCAGTCGGCGATTACGCCGACGCCGCCTTCGTTGGTGTCGACGCCGAGCGCCGCGTCGATGTCGGTCTTGCGGTCGTACGGATTGGTGCTGGGCGGCGCGTAGTTGAACTGTGCGGCAAGGCCGGTCGGGCCGCCGAACTGGCGCGTGGCGGTGCGGAACAGGCGGCCGTCGGTGCCACTGCCGGGCCGGGTGGCGACGTTGTAATAGACCTGCGTGCAACAATTGCTCTGGAAGTTGGTGAAGTCGGCGCTGACCTTCACCTGGAACACTTCCGAAGGTCGGAACAGCAATTGGCCGCGGATCGCCTGGTTGCCGATGGTGTTCTGGTCGCGGCCGGTGCGGACGTTGTCGATGACGCCGTCGCGGCGCGTGCTGACCACCGACACGCGACCGGCGAGCGTGTCGCCGATGATCGGGCCCGAGACGGCGCCCTTCACCTGAAGGAAGTTGTAGCTCGCATAGCTGATCTCGGCCTCGCCTTCGGTTGTGAAGGTCGGAGCTCGCGTGGTGATGTTGATCGCGCCGGCGGTTGAGTTCTTGCCGAACAGCGTCCCCTGCGGGCCGCGCAGCACCTCGACCTGCTCGATGTCGCTGAAGTCGAACGCGGCGGTGGCGGGGCGCGCGTGATAGACCTGGTCGACATAATAGCCGACGCCGGGTTCCAAACCGTCATTGGCCTGGCTGACCGCGACGACGCTGCTGCCGAGCCCGCGGATCGTGAACGCGGTGTTGCGGGGATTGGCCGAGCTGTAGTTCAGCGCGGGGACGAGCTGTGCGAGCTGTTGCGTGTTCACGGTATAGGAGCGGTCGAGAAGCGCGCCGCTTACGACGGATAGCGAGCCGGGGATCTTCTGCGCATTCTCCGCGCGGCGGCGGGCAGTGACGATCACTTCCATCGAGGTGTCGGGGTCGGCGCTCGGCTGCGCGACGTTGCCCTCGGTGCGTGTCTGTTCCGGATTGGCGGCGCTGGTCTGCGCGTTTGCCATCATCGGCAGGCACGTCGTCGCCAGCAGCACAGCACTCAGCCGCGTGAAATCATGTCCCCGCATTGTCGTCACCCCTTCGTTATATAGTCGAGCTACATAACGGTAAGTTTCGAAACGGATAGGGGGATTTCCGGACGCGCACGCACGCGCCGACACAGACCACCCCGGCGAGGGCCGGTGCCCAATTGGGGGAAGACGCTTGGCGGGCGTTGCATGCTGTTACTTCAACTTTTCCACTTGGGCCCCGGCCTTCGCCGGGGTGGTGCCAGCGGCGTTAAGCGAGAAGGGCGACGATCTCCGCCGCGATCTCGGCCGGCAAGCGCGACGCGCCGTCCGCCACCGTCGACACCGTAGCCCAGCGCCCCAGCAACCCAGCCTTGGCCATCGCCGCGTAATTCGTCCGCACCCGGTCCTGCAGCCCGGTATCCGCCTCGTACGCATCGAATGCGTCATCGGTGTAGGACCGCTTCCGCTTCTTCAGGATCAGTCCACGCGCGATGTCGGCCGGCGTGTCGAGATACACCGAGAGATCAGGCTTCGGCAGCGCGAACGAGCCCGTTTCCAAATCGGCGATCCACGCCATCATCGCGTCAGCCTCGTCCGCAGGCACCTGCGCCGCCTGATACGCCATGTTCGAGGCGATATAGCGGTCGAACACCACGACGTCGTTCGCCGCCATCGTCGCCAGCAGATGCTCGCGCGACTCCATCCGGTCGAGCGCATATAGCACCGCCGCTGCCTTGGGCGACGTGCCCCGCGGGAGCGTGCCGGCGAGCATGGCGCCGAGTGCCCAGCCGCCGACCGTCTCGGTATAGCGCGGGAACGACACGACGTCCGCGGTGCGGCCCGCGGCGCGCAACTGCTCGACCACCAGTGCCGAGGCGGTGGCCTTGCCCGCGCCATCGGCGCCTTCGATTGCCAGGAGGAAGCTCATTGGAGCGCCCTAGCAAGCCTTACCGACTCACCAAAGCCCGCAAATCGATCAGCCCGCGCAGCAGGGACGTGCCGCCCGGCGAGGCGATGTAGCGCGGCGTCCAGTTCGGGCGGAACTTCTCCTTGTACGCGCGCAGGCCAGCGAACCCGTAGAACCTCTCGCCGTGGCGGAACAGGAAGGCGGCAACCTTAGACCAGGTCGGCGACAGGCGCCGCGCCTCGATTCCTGAAAGCGGCGCCATCCCGAGCGAGAAATTGCGGTAGCCCTGCTCGTGGCCCCACAGCATCAGCCGCGTGAACAGAAAATCCATGCCACCCTGCGGCATGTCCTCGGCGTGGCGCATCAGGTCGACCGACAGTTCCTGCCTGTTCGGCGTGCCCCAGACGTTGGCGAAGGCGACGATCCTGCCCTCGATCCGCACCACCGCGCAGTCGAATTTGGCCATGTATCCCGGCTCGAACCGACCGACGCTGAAGCTCTTCTCGGCGTGATCCTTGTCGGCCAGCCACCAGTCGGAGATCGCCTGGAGTTCGGGGATGATCGCGGACATCGCAGCGGCTGGCACGACTTCGAACTGTGCACCCGCTCGCTCGGCGACGCGGCTTGCCTTCCGGACGCTGCGCATCTCGGGCGTCTCCAGCGTGAAGCCGTCGAGCTCGACCGTCGCCTCCTCGCCGTATTTGACCAACTTCAGCCCCATCTCAATCGCGATCGGCACGATCCGGAGGCCGATCTGATACAGCAGCAACCGCCCCTGCGCGGCATCGGCGCGGGCGCGGATCGCCCATAACAGCTCGGACCACGCCTCGCTCGGTCCGACCGGATCACCGAGCACGATCCAGCTCGCGCCCTTGACCTGGTACATCAGGAACGCGTCGCCGCTGTCCGAGACCAGGAAGCGCTTGTCGCCGGTGAAGGCGAGCATCGCGTCGGTCCGGTCTGCATGCGCGAGTGCGGCGGTCGCGACGTCGTCGGGCAGCATGTCGTGGACCATCGGCACGGGGGCCGCGGCGAACAATCGCCAGATCGCCGCACCGATCAGTAACAGCCCGACCGCTAGGCTGGTGCGGAGGAAGCGCGAGGCGTTAGCGTTGGTCTCGAACTGCCACCACAGGTCGCTCGAATAGCCGACTCGGCGATAGGCGAAGAAGCCGATCAACACCGACAGCCCGATCGCGGCACCGACGCCAACCAGCCATTCGGGCGACAACGGCTCCGCAGTCAGTCGCGTCCGCCGATAGAACGCCGCGCGCGTCCATTGCAGCGCGGCGGCGGTGAGCATCAGGATCGTCGCCTCCTCGTAATCGAGGCCCTTGGCGATCGACAACAGCGCGCCAGCGACGAGCAACGTCCGCGCCGCCCAGAACGCGCCGTCGAGCCGCCGGTACAGGCCAAGCGCGACCAGCAGCAGCATCACGCCGACGAGGCTCGCCGCGACGTGCGCCATCTCGCTGATCGGCAGCGGCAGGATCGTCGCTAGCGTGTCCATGCGACCGGGGGCCGCGGGCAGTGCGCCCGATACGAGCAGCATGGCGCCGCTTAGAAACACCAGCACACCCAGCAACAGCGGCGCTAGCGGCAGTGCGATCGCGAGCGGATCGGTGCCCCGACCGCGCCACTGACGACCCTCGTGGAACGCCATCAGTACCGCGGCCAGGATCAGTGGCGCGACGTAATAAATGATCCGGTAGGCGAGCAGAGCGGCGAGGACCGTCGCATTGTCCTGCGGCATCGTCGCGATGATCACCGCCTCGAACACGCCGAGCCCGCCTGGCACATGGCTGATCAACGCAACGACGATCGCGACTGCGTAGCCGAGGAACAGCACCGGATAGAGTTCGGGCGAGGCATTGGGGAGTAGCACGAACAACGCCGCACTCGCTGCCGCGAGATCGACCGTCGAGACCAGCAGGAGCGCGAGCGCCTGCCGCCAGTTCGGCAACGGCAGCCGCCAGCCGAGCAGCCCGATCGATCCGCCATGGCGGTGACGCAGGACGATTCCCAGCATAATGATCGGGATGACGATGCCGACGCTGCGCTCGAGCAGAGGCGGCATCGTCCACTTCACGATCGGCAGCGTCCCCGGATGGATCGCCATCGACAGGCACGCGACCGTGATGACCCCCGCCCAGAACGTCACGCCAGCTATCAGTACGACGCGCGCCACGGCGGCTTCGTCGAGGCCAGCCCGGCTGTAGACGCGGTAGCGCGCCGAGCCGCCGGTCAGCATGGCGAGCCCGAGATTGTGGCTGATAGTGTAGCTGGTGAACGACGCGACCGCCGCCGTCTGCCACGGCAGCGGGTGGCCAATCACTTTCAGCGCGATCGAATCGTAGAAGGTTAGCGCGATATAGCTGACAACGGTCAGCGCGATCGCCACCGAGAGCTGCGACCAGCCGAGCGCGGAAAACGCGGCGCGCACTTCGGACAGACGGATTTCGGCGGTCAGCTTGTGGATCGCCGCGAAGCCAAGCACCGCGACGATGAGCACCGCCAGCGCGATTAGCGTGCCCCGGCGATGCGCGATCCAGTCGCGGGTCCGGATGACCAACGGACGAGTCGTCATCGGGTCAACCGCGGTGCCAGGTCTGCGTCTTGCACAGGAACCCGCCGATCAGGCAGCCTTTCACGTCGATCGTATTCGCGTCGACCAGCGTCAGCGTCGACCCGAAGGTGCGGCCCATGTCGGGGACGAAGATCTGGCCCGACCATTTCCTGCGGCCGCTAGGGCGATATTCGCGAAGCAAGGCGGTGCCGATCAGTTTCGGCGTGCCCCCATCGCGGGCGTCGGCCTGCGCCTCATCGCTGGCCCGCACCACCCATCCGCACAGCCTGTCCCCGCAGGCGCCGGTCTTCACGGCCACGCTGTTCTTCGGATTGTGCCAGGTGCCTTCCACGGGGGAAGCAGGGGCCGGGCTGCCCACGGCCATCGCGAGCGCCATCATCACAGGAATCATCGGTCGATCCTCAATCCGCGAAAACGAACCGCGCCAGCACCTCGTAGAGCGCATCGGCGTCGCGGTGAAGCGGGTGTCCGCCCGGCAACGCGATCCGCGTCGCATTGGCCTGGGTCAGCAACGGGCACAGGCTGCCGACTTCCTCGACGCCCTGCACGCACAGCAGGGGTGCCCAGGTCAGCTGGCGCGCGGTCGGCATCGCGTCGACGGTCGGGGTCCAGAGATCGAAGACCTCGCTCGGCGACGCGCGGAACTGGACGTTGTCCTCGGGCACGATCAGCGCGACCTTGGCGATCTTCGCGCGCAGTTCGGGGGCAAGGTCGATCAGCCCGACATGCAACATGTCCGCGCCGAACGACTGGCCGATCATCACGACCCGCTCGGTGTGCCCGAGCCGAAGCGCGCGCTGTTCGGCGCGCGCGATCAGCGTCGTTATGTTGGCCGGCGTCCGCGCGGTGCGCAGATAGGTCAGCGTGTTGACCGCAACCACCGGCACGCCGTCGGCCGCCAGCCGCCGCGCGATCTGCGGCGCCATGCCGATCTTGTAGCCGAGATCGCCGGTGAGAAGCACGACGGCGAACGGCCGCTCCGGTTTGGTAGGATGGACATCGGTGAACAACGGCCCACCGAAATAGCCGAGCCAGCCCATGAAGCCAGCTGCGGCGATAGCGGCCAGGACCAGCGCGAGCAGGGATCGGTAGAGCCACGTCATCCGCAACCGATTGCACCGGGGCGGGTGATCGGCACGTGGAACAAGGATGACGTTTTCGTCATGCACTACTCCCCTCCTTTCCAGGGAGGGGGCGGGAAAAGGATCGTCTTGTCGCGCTCAAACCGGATCGTGCGCCAACCGCTCATGGTGACGGATCACCTCGTCGATGATGAAGCGCAGGAATTTTTCCGAAAACTCGGGATCGAGCTGCGCTTCCGCCGCCAGATGCCGCAATCGGGCGATCTGGCGTTCCTCACGGCCCGGATCCGCGGCGGGAAGGCCGTGCGTCGCCTTGTGCCGACCCACCGCCTGCGTCACCTTGAAGCGCTCCGCGAGCATGTGGATCAGTGCCGCATCGATGTTGTCGATGCTCTGGCGGTATCCGGTCAACAGGTCGTCAGCCACCAAAATACCCTTTCGTTGGTTCGACGCGCCTTTTGCGGCGACGTGGCCGGATCGGCAAGGCGTTGCACAGCAGATCGGGGCGAGCCGGGGCAGGTCGACGCCCGGCAAGGGTTGCTTTGCAGGGGCATAGGCGTCAGAGGCTCGGGAAGATGAGCGCCACCGTCCACCGCCTCGACACCCTTCGTCCCACGCCCGAGTCCCAGCCCTCGCTGGACCCGATGGTCAAGCTTGTCCGTGGCGACATGGACCAGGTCAACGCGGTGATCCGCGGCCGGATGGAGTCCGAGATCCCGCTGATCCCCGAACTCGCCGGTCACCTGATCGCGGGCGGGGGCAAGCGGATGCGGCCGATGCTGACGCTCGCGAGCGCGCAACTGATCAATTATACCGGTACGCAGCATCACCTGCTCGCGGCTGCGGTCGAGTTCATCCATACTGCAACGCTGCTCCACGACGATGTCGTCGATGGCTCGGATCTGCGCCGGGGCAAGCGCACCGCGAATATCATCTGGGGCAACCCGGCCAGCGTGCTGGTCGGCGATTTCCTGTTCAGCCGTAGCTTCGAACTGATGGTCGAGGCGGGCAGCCTCAAGGCTCTGAAGATCCTGTCCTCGACCAGCGCGGTCATCGCTGAGGGCGAGGTCAATCAGCTCACCGCCGCGCGCCGCGTCGATCTGGGCGAGGAGCGCTATCTCGATATCATCGGCGCAAAGACCGCGGCGCTGTTCGCAGCCGCGTGCCGGATCTCGGCGGTCGTCGCCGATCGTCCCGAGGCCGAGGAGGCTGCGCTCGACGCCTATGGTCGTAACCTGGGCATCGCGTTCCAGCTGGTCGACGACGCGATCGATTACGTCTCGGACGCGGACACCATGGGCAAGGACGCGGGCGACGACTTCCGCGAGGGCAAGATGACTCTTCCGGTGATCCTCGCCTATGCGCGTGGCTCGGCCGAGGACCGTGCGTTCTGGAAGGATGCGGTCGAAGGTCGTCGTGACAGCGAGGCCGACCTTCAGCATGCGATCCGACTGATCCGATCGACCCGTGCAATCGACGACACCTTCGCCAGGGCACGTCATTACGGCCAGCGTGCGATCGACTCGATCGGCGGCTTCCCCAACGGCGAAGCCAAGGACGCCATGATCGAAGCCGTCGAGTTCGCGGTCGCCCGCGCATACTGATCGCGTTAGCGGATCGGTGATCCGGCATTCGGCAACGTCGCCTCGCCGACCGGCGTCGATTTGCCGAACAGGGCGCGGTCCGCGGGGCCGAATGCGTATTTCCACAGGATGTAGAGATAGGTGGCCGCGATCGCGGGTTCGCCGATCGCGAGCTCGACCCACTCGTAACGCTTGGGTAGCGCGGTGAACGCGCCACCGACCACGATCGCGGCGAGCGCCGCCCAGATCAGCGGCCAGCGCCACGGCGATACGTTGGCGCCGAGCAGGTGCCCGAGCAGCTTCGACTTGATGATCGACGTCACCCCGACCGACAGCATCAGCGCGATCGCCGGACCTGCAGCCTGGTAATTGACCGGGTAGCCGAGCTTGCGGATCGTGAAGATCAACGCGAAACTGAGCCCGATCTGGAACGCGAGCATTGCCGCCGAGATCATCAGGTTCCGGTGGCGGGCGATGTAGACGAGCGCGGATTCGCTGACCGCGCCGGTCGACGCGAGCACTTCGGCGGTGAGCAGGAACGCGAGCGCTGCGGTGCCGGCGACGAACTGCGGGCCGACCACGCCCATCACCGCTTCGCCGGGGATCGAGCCCATCAGCGCGAGCCCGCCTTGCGCGGCCATGATCCAGAACGCGACCTGGCGGACCTGGTTGGCGATCGCGGCACGGTCGTTGATCGCCAGGCTGTGCGTGATGACGGGGCCGAGGATCGGGTCGAAGCTCGTCTTGAGCTTCTGCGGCAGGCTCGCGACCTGCTGTGCCATGTAATAGATACCGACGACCTTGGGCTCGAACATCACGCCGAGAATGAAGCGGTCGACGTTGCGGCTGCCCCATTCGAGGATGTCCGCGCCGGCGAGCGGCACGTTGGCGCGGGCGAGCGCGTAGAGCGGGCGGAGCTGGGGTTTCCAACCCCGCGGCACGCCGTAGCTACGTAGGAACGGCACGAGGCTGGCGATCAGCGCCGCGGTCATCGATGCGACGTAGCTCAGCACGAGGCCGTCGCGGATCGTGAAATACGAGAACGCCCAGGCGGCGATCGAGATCGTCCAGGGCTCGACGACCGCGCGGGCGGTGACGGCGGCCTTGACGTTGAGGCGGTAGGCGAGCGCGGCGAGGCTGACGTCGGACCAGGCGATCGCGACGATGATCAGCGGCAGGAACCGGTCGAGCCCGGTGATCGCGCTGTTCGGATACATGATCTGCGGGAAGGTGCAGAGCACGGCGCTGGCGATGAGGGAGGCGACAAACGCCACGGCCATCGCGTCCCACACGACGTTGGCGTGCGGGCGATCCGCGCTGCTGAGCGCCTGCGCGAGACCGCGTTTCAGGCCGAGTGTGGCGAGAAGCGCGGCGAGTTCGACCACCACGACCGCGATCGCGAAGCGGCCGACGAGGTCAGGGCCGTAGATGCGGCCGGCGATGAACAGGAACGGGATACGCGCGGCAAGGCGGAGGACGAAGCCGGCGATATTGGTGCGGCCGCCCTTGGCGAGCGTGTCGATATCCTGCGTGGCCTCGGTCACGATGCCGCGCCGTTCGCGGGTCGCGCCGCGGCAAAGACGCGTCGTCGGTCGGAGCAAAGGCTCCGCCGGCCGCGCTTGTGCGAGTCAGCCGGGCGTGGCCGGCTGCCGCCCTGCGCGTTCAATGTGCCGCTCCCCAGCTAAGGCCGGTGCCAATTTCGATGCCGAGTGGGACGTCGAGCGTTACCGCAGGGAGCGCCGCATTGGCCATGACCTGCTCGATCACGGGCTTGGCCGCGGCGACGTCACCTTCCGGTAATTCGAACACGAGTTCGTCGTGGACCTGGAGGAGCATGCGGACATTCGTGAGGCCCGCCTCGAGCAGCGCCGGCCCCATCCGCACCATCGCGCGCTTGATGATGTCGGCGCTCGTCCCCTGGATCGGCGCGTTGATCGCGGCGCGTTCGGCGCCTTGGCGTTCGTGCTGGATCTTCGAGCGAATTCTCGGGAAGTGGGTTTTTCTCCCGAACAGCGTGGTGGTGTAGCCGCTCGCGCGGACGCTCTCAGTCGTCTCGACGATGTAGTTCGAGATGCCGGGGAAGCGGTCGAAATAGCGGTCGATCATCGCTTGAGCCTCGTCCGCCGAAACGTCGAGGCGACCGGCGAGGCCCCAGCGCGAGATGCCGTAGAGGATCGCGAAGTTGATCGTCTTCGCGCGGCCGCGGGTGTCGCGGTTGACCTCGCCGAACAGTTCCTGTGCGGTCAGCGAGTGGATGTCGTCGCCGTTTGCGAACGCCGCTTTCAGCGCGGGGACGTTCGCCATGTGCGCGGCCAGCCTCAGCTCTATCTGCGAGTAATCGGCCGCGAGGATTACGTTGCCCGGTTCCGCCACGAACGCGTCGCGGATCTGGCGGCCGATCTCGGTGCGGATCGGGATGTTCTGGAGGTTGGGATCGGTCGACGACAGCCGGCCGGTCTGCGCGCCGGTCAGCGAGTAGGACGTGTGGACGCGGCCCGTCGCCGGGTTGATCTGCGCCTGCAATGCGTCGGTGTAGGTGGATTTCAGCTTCGACAATTGCCGCCAGTCGAGCACTTTCCGCGCGATAACGGCGCCGGGCGAATCCTTGTCCGCCGCGATCCGCTCGAGTTCGTTGACGTCGGTCGAATAGACGCCGGACTTGCCCTTGCGGCCGCCCTTGATGCCCATCTTCTCGAACAGCACGTCGCCCAATTGCTTGGGGCTGCCGATCGTGAACGGCGCGCCGGCGAGCGCGTGGATTTCGGTTTCGAGGCTCGCCATCTGGCCGGCGAACTCGGTCGAGAGCTTCGACAGTTTGGCGGCATCGACCTTGATCCCGTGCATCTCCATCTGGGCGATGACGGGGACGAGCGGGCGGTCGACCATCTCGTACACGCGCGTCGAGCCCTCCGCGGGCAGGCGGCGCTTGAACCGGCGCCAAAGGCGGAGCGTCACGTCGGCGTCCTCGGCCGCATATCGGGTCGCGGCCTTCAGGTCGATTTCGTTGAAGGTCCGCTGCGTCTTGCCGGTGCCGACGACGTCCTTGAACGCGATGCAGCTGTGCGAGAGGTGCGTCGCGGCGAGTTCGTCCATGCCGTGGCCGTGCAGCCCGGCGTCGAGATCGAAGCTCATCACGATCGTGTCGTCGAATGGCGCGATCTGCACGCCGCCGGTCGACGCATAGGCGCGGCCGAGGACGATCATGTCGTATTTGAGGTTGTGGCCGATCTTCAGGACGCTCGGATCCTCCAGCAACGGCTTCAGCTTCTCTAGCACGAGCGCGCGATCGAGCTGGACCGGGTTTTCCGCAAGCAAATCGGTGCCGCCATGCGCGATAGGTACGTAGCAGGCGAGGTTCGGATGCAGCGCCATGCTCACCCCGACAAGGTCCGCGCGCGTCGCGTCGATGCCGGTGGTCTCGGTGTCGATCGCGATCCAGCCCTGGTGTTTCGCCACCGTGATCCAGCGGTCGAGCGCGGCTTCGTCGACGACGGTTTCATAGTCGTCGTGCTTGCAGGGCTCGTCCTCGTCAAACTCGGCCGTGCTCGCGGGCTCGGCGACGGGGGCTTCGGCGACCGCAGAGAGCTTGGCGATCAGCGACTTGAAGCCGTGATGTTCGAGGAACGCACGCAAGGGCGCGTCGGGGATACCCTTGAGTTCGAGATCTTCGAGCGGCTCGGGCAGCGCAACGTCGCATTTGAGCGTGACGAGCACCTTCGACAGCCGCGCCATCTCGGCATGCTCGATCAGGTTGTCGCGGAGCTTGCCCGTCTTCATGCCGTCGGCGGCGGCGAGCACGGCTTCCAGATCGCCGTGTTCTAGGATCAGCTTCGCCGCGGTCTTCGGGCCGACGCCGGGGACGCCGGGGACGTTGTCGACGCTGTCGCCCATCAGCGCGAGCACGTCGCCGAGCTGCGCAGGCGAGACGCCGTGGAATTTCTCCGCGACATGCTCCGCGCCGAGCCGGCGGTTGTTCATCGTGTCGTACATGTCGAGACCGGGCTCGATCAGCTGCATCAGATCCTTGTCGGACGACACGATCGTGACTTCCCAGCCTTGGGCTAGCGCGGCCTTTGCATAGCAGGCGATGATGTCGTCGGCTTCGAGGCCTTCGGTCTCGATGCACGGCAGTGAGAACGCACGCGTGGCGTCGCGGATCATCGGGAACTGGGGGACGAGATCCTCGGGTGGGGGAGGGCGCTGCGCCTTGTACTTGTCGTAGAGATCGTTGCGGAAAGTCTTCGACGACTTGTCGAGGATGACCGCCATGTGGGTCGGGCCGTCGGCCGCGTTGACCTCGTCGGCGAGCTTCCACAGCATCGTCGTGTAGCCATACACCGCGCCGACGGGCTCGCCATGCTTGTTGGTGAGCGGCGGCAGCCGGTGATAGGCGCGGAAGATATAGCCGGAGCCGTCGACGAGATAGAGATGGGGCATCGCGCGCGGTCTAGCGGATGCGGGGGCCCGCACCAATGGGCGAAGCGTGGTTGTTGGGTATCAGGTGGGGAGAAAAGCGGTGGGGTGTTTGCGAGCTTTAGCCTTCCCGAGAGATGCGCCACCCCGGCGGAGGCCGGGGCCCAGTTGGGAGACGGCGATAACAGAGCGGTGCGCGTCGTTACGACCACCTTTCCAACTGGGCCCCGGCCTTCGCCGGGGTGGTGCAGTGGTCAGTGCCAGCGTTCCTTGTTCTCCCGCGAAGGCGGGAGCCCAGTCTGGATCCCCGCCTTCGCGGGGAAACATGCTGCCTCTACTTCTTGATGAGCCCGATCTCGACCAGTCGCTCGTACAGGTAATCATGCGCGGTGATCGGGTTCGGATAGCGGTTCGCGTTATCCGGCGTGATCGTGCCGGGCAGCGTTTCGATCAGGAAGTCGGGCGCGGGGTGCAGGAAGAACGGCATCGAATAGCGCGAATGTCCGCGGCGCTCGGGTGGCGGGTTGACGACGCGGTGCGTGGTCGACGGCAGCACGTTGTTGGTCAGCCGCTGGAGCATGTCGCCGACGTTGACGACCATCGCGCCCTCGGGTGGCTTGATCGACAGCCAGCGGCCATTCGCGCGGTCGAGCAGTTCGAGGCCGGCTTCCTCGGCACCGAGCAGCAATGTGATGAGGTTGATGTCCTCATGCGCGCCGGCGCGGACGCCTTCCGCATCGGCGGGGATCGGCGGGTAGTGGAGCAGGCGAAGGATGCTGTTGCCGTCCTTCACCGCGGGATCGAACCAGTCGGGCTTGAGTTTCAGGTGGCGGGCGATCGCCGAGAGCAGCTTGTCGCCGGCGCGGTCGAACGCTGCAAAGAGTTCTAGGAAGACCGGCTCGAAGCCCTCGGGCCGCGTCGGCCAGACGTTGGGGGCCATCGTGTCTGCATAGCGATGCCCCTCGGGGAGCTCGCGGCCAACGTGCCAGAATTCCTTGAGGTCGACGACCTTGGCGTCCTTGGCGATCTCGGTTTTGAACGGCGTATAGCCGCGTGCGCCGCCGCCGCCGGGGATGTGATAGCCGCGCTTTTCGTCCTCGGGGAGGTCGAACAACAGCTTGGTCTCGGCCCAGGCGCGCTCGATCAGGTCGGCGGGGATGCCGTGATCGGCGACGATCGCAAAGCCGTACCGCTCGAACGATTCGCCGAACGCGGCGGCGAAACCGTCGGGGTCGGTATCCTGCGTGGCGAGGCTGAGCGTCGGAACCTGGGCGGCGGGGGTATCGAGCATGGGGTGCGTGTCCGGTTTGGGGGATGCCCGATATAGGCGATCGGGGGTGGCGTGCCAAATGTCTGGGTTAGGGTTGGGCGAGATTTTAATCCTCCCCTTGGGGGGCGATTGTAGACTATCCGCTGATGATGATCGTGCCGGTCGCCTTGTCCTTGCCGTCGGGGGCGAGCTCGAGGCGGAAGGGTTTGTTCTCGTCGGTGGTGCCGATCAGGTTCGTGCCTTCGGGATGGACCTGGTAGCCGACCTTGCCGAGCCGCTGTGCGAACCAGTCGCGGACGATAGTGGGTGTTGCCGGGCTGGCGAAGGCGACGCGCAACCCGCCGGCCTTATCGTCGCCGACGATGTTGAGCGTCTTGATCGACGACCCCGGATACAGGCGCACGCCGTTGAGATCGAAATTGCTCGTGTCGATCTTGATCTTCGGCAGCTTCACCGAGCCCTGGAAGCCGGGCACGTCGATCTTCATCTCGCCGGTCTCGCCGTTGATCGCGCCTAGCACATTGCCGCCATCGGCGTTGATCGAGACCGATGCGCCTTCGTTCGAGCGATCGCAGGCGGACAGGGCAAGCACGCTGGTGAGACCGACAGCGGCGAGCAAATACGGGCGGATCATGGTCATCTCCGAAGTGTGTTGTTCTGGCAATACAGATAGGGGTCGTCGGCGCACTGCGCAATCGTCGCGTAGCTGCGCCGGTTAGCGGGTTCCGCGCGACCGCCCGAGCAGGTACAGGGCCACGCATCATGCAGACCCAGGATCCCCAATCCGACGCGCCAGCGACGCGCGGCGCGCCGATCGGTTTCGTCGAGTTCGTCGCGCTCGTCGCCTCGTTGATGTCGCTGACCGCGCTCGGCATCGACTCGATGCTGCCAGCACTGCCGGCGATCGGCGACTCGCTTGGTGTCGCGACCGAGAACGGCCGGCAGTTCGTCGTGACCGCGTTCGTGATCGGTTTCGGTGTGGCGCAACTCGTCCACGGGCCGCTCGCGGATCGGTTCGGGCGGCGGACGGTGCTGCTGTGGTCGCTCGTCCTGTACATCATCGCCAACGTCGCCTGCGCGACCGCGGGAAGCTTCACGCTGTTGCTGGCCGGTCGGGCATTCGGCGGCGCTGTGATCGCCGCCGCCCGCGTCGCGACGATCGCTTTGGTCCGCGATTGCTATCATGGGCGGGCGATGGCGCGGGTCATGTCGATCGCGTTCATGGTGTTCATGATCGTGCCGATCCTGGCGCCGACGTTCGGCTGGACGGTGCTCCAGTTCGGCGACTGGCGTGCGATCTTCTGGACGGTCGCGGTGCTGACGCTGGGCGTGCTGGTCTGGTTCTACCTGCGGATGCCCGAGACGCTGGCGCCCGAGAACGTCCTGCCGATCACGCCGGGGCGGATCCTCAGCGACTGGCGGATGACGCTGAGCGATCGCAATTCGCTCGGCTATACGCTCGCGTCGACCGCATTGATGGGCGCGCTGTACGGCTATCTCAATTCGATCCAGCAGATCATGGCGGACGTGTTCCACAAGCCGACGCTGCTCGCGCTGATCTTTGCGACGACGTCGGTGACGATGGCGGCGTGCAACCTGCTCAACTCGCGGATCGTGATGCGGCTGGGGACGCGTCTCATCAGTCACGGGGCGCTGTCGGTGCTGATCCTGGTGTCGTTGGTCCACCTGTTCGCGATCGAGATCGGCTTCGAGACATTGGTCAGTTTCGCGGTCTTCCAGGCGTTGACGCTGGGCTGTTTCGGGCTGGCGACGTCGAACTTCTCGGCGATGGCGATGGAGAATATGGGGCGGATCGCCGGTACCGCATCGAGCGTGCAGGGCTTCCTGAGCGTCACCGTCGGCGCGGTGTTCGGCGCGCTGATCGGGCAGGCCTTCAATGGTACCACCGTGCCGCTGGTCGGCGGGTTCTTGCTCGCAGGTCTGGCAGCGCTCGTTGCCATTTTGATCACCGAACGCGGTCGCCTGTTCCGGCCGGCGTCGACGGCGCCGGTCCGCGCTTGAAGGAACCACCGCGCACGTCCACCGTTCGCATCTGGTAGGCCCGCAACGTGCGGGCGTCCTGGAACGAGGGAGTGTGACCATGGGCGGACATCAGGTGCCGAGTGCCGGATCGGGCGACGACGGCTACGACGAAGAGGGCTATGACGAGAGCCAGCGCGCCGAGATCCTCGAGGCCACGCGCAACGGGCCGAGCGACGGCATCATCCTGACCGACCTCGAACCCGATCTGGGCGAAGACGACACCGACGACGAGTCGATCGACGAGACCAAGATGGATTCCGAAGAGGTGGGCGAGACGGACTCGTCGGTGACGATGGACGAAGCCGACATGGACGAGGACGACGTCCAGGACGAACTCGACGACGACACGATCGACGACGACGAAGACCTGAAGGACGCCGACGACGTTGCGTTGAAGCCCTGAACGATCCTCGGCGCGCCTGAACCGGGCGCGTCGCGATCAGCCTGCGGCGTTGGCGAGTATCGCGAGATCGTCCGCATTGAACGCGGCCCCGACGGCGTCGGTCGGTTGTGCCGCGACAGCTGACGTCGCGTTCGTCGTGGCTGGTTCCGGCGCGTCGCTAGCGACGTCATAGGCCGTCCACACGATCCCTGCCGACCAAAAGAGCGCCGCCCAGCGGCTGCGGAACAGGCGTGAAAACCCCATCCATGCTGCGTCGCACACCGGTTATCACCAGACGGTGAACAGACAGCGTTAATACTAGGCCCGGCTGCTTTTTGCCGCTTTTCCGCTGTATTTCTGCCTAGTCCGCCGCGGGACAGCCATGGTTCGTTCATCCAAATGACAGGAACCGTTGCTGTAACGCAACACAGGCGAACAGTTCCCTGGCAGTTCCCTGAATGTGACGTTTTTTGTGCAACCATGTGCTCGCCGACCGGTTTGGCTTGCCTGGACCGAACCGACGCACCGTGCAGTCGGCGATCCACGCAACAACACGGTATAAGGTCAAACTCATGCGTAAGCTTTCCCTGGCAATCGCCCTCGCCGCCGCAACGGTCGCAGTTCCCGCCTTCGCGCAGGACATGTCGGCACCGGCACCCGTTGACAACAGCGCACAGCCCGGTGAAGCAGCAGCTCCCGACGGCTCGAAGGCATTCGGCATCGAGCCGTACTTTGGCGTGATGGGCGGCTGGGAGCAGTTCGACAACGAGCGCGGCCACGGCATCCCGCAGGCGCTGAACGCTGACAACTCGATCCGTCGCGGCTACAAGCCATCGGGCTCGTTGGTCCAGGGCGTGCTCGGCGTGAACGTGCCGCTCGGCCCGGTCTTCGTCGGCGCAGAAGGCAACGTGATCAAGGGCATCGATGGCAACATCGATTGGGAATACGGCGCAGCAGGCCGTTTCGGCTTCCGCGCTGGCGACAGCGGCCTGATCTACGGCAAGGTCGGCTACCAGTGGGTCAACTTCGACCATTTCTCGGCACGCTCGACCAACGGTGGCGACACCGGTCGTGACTACAGCGCGATCACGTACGGCATCGGCGCAGAAGTCGGTCCGCAGAGCATTGGCCTGAAGGGCATCACCGGCAACGCAGGCTTCCGCATCCGCGCCGAGGTCAACACCTTCGGCGACGCGCAGAGCTTCCGTCCGATGCTCGGTATCATCACGCACTTCTAAGCCCTTGCCTCGCAAGAGGTTCAAGCTGGACGCGTAACGGGGGCGGGGAGTGGCTAGGGCCATTTCCCGCCCTTCGTGTGTTTGGCGTTTCCAGTGGGTTGGCGAGTGAAGTATAGAAAGTGCAGACGCTCGCGCGGCGATCGCGGGAGGGTGCGCAGGGCGCGCGGGGGCGGGAAGTGGCGACACTTTCCGCCCTTCGCGTGTCTGGCGTTTCCAGTGGGTTGGCGAGTGAAGTATAGAAAGTGCAGACGCTCGCGCGATGATCGCGGGAGGGTGCGCAGGGCACGCGGGGGCGGGGAGTGGCGGCACTTTCCGCCCTCTGCGTGTCCGGCGTTTCCAGCGTGTTGGGAGAGTGAAGTATAGGAAGTGTAGACGCTCGCACGATCGTCGCGGGAGGGCGGATGCCGGACGCACGACGGGGTGCGTGCACGTCGCGCTGGACTGGAGTGAGGGCTGGCATGCGTCAAACTGGGCATGTTGGCCCCGTGTAGGACAGCGAAATCTGGCGCGTTCGCGAGCGGGTGCATTGCTGGTCCGATTCATCCAGGACCTGACATGCGCGATGTTCACGATGCGTTCGCCTCGTTTCCGACTCCGCTCGCCGCAAGACCGGGGCGCGCCAAGGTGACTTCCGCGCGCGCGCGCGTAGGCGCGAGCGATGATGGAGTATGTGTTTGATTTCATGCGGTTGCTCGGCGGCGACCGCGCTGGCGCCACGCGTGGTCGCGGGGGCTCGGTGCGCGGTACCAGGCCGGGAGTCCTGCTGCAGCTCCGCCTGGTGTTCTACGGCGTGCTGCTCGGGCTGATGATGCCGGTGATCCGCCAGATCGACTGGGCGGCGCTGGTGCCGCCCGGCTTGAAGATCGAATGGCCGACCGGGTTCGGCATTGCCTGGCCTGCGGGGCATCTGCGCGTGCCGGGTGGCTGGGGATGGGGTGCGGACGCGGCCAAAACGGAGGCCGCATCCGTTGCTGCTGCCGGAGCGGCGACCACGACCGGTGCTGCCACCACTGTGACCGGTGCGCTGGCGACCGCGGCGGGTGTCGCCAGTGCGGCGACGACCGTGGTGGCGGGGGCATCCGCGCTGTCGGGCGGCAAGCCGGTCTCCGCGCGCTTCACGATCTGCGGCCACGCCAAACGGATCGATTGCATGGTCGACGGCGACACGTTCTGGATGGCGGGCACCAAGATCCGCATCGCCGACATCGACACGCCGGAGACCCATCCGCCGCGCTGCGCCCGCGAAGCACGGCTGGGGCAGGCAGCGACGCTGAAGATGCAGGCGTTGCTCAACGCCGGCCCCTTCACGCTGACCCCGATCAAGCGCGACGTCGACCGCTATGGGCGGAAGCTGCGCATCGTCGAGAGGGGCGGGGAGTCGCTGGGGGCGATACTGGTCCGCCACGGCCTCGCGCGGCAATATGGTGGCGGCAAGCGATCGCCTTGGTGCGGGTGGGGGTGAGTTGCCGCTGGTCGTGATTGCCGTCGGGGTGTATCCCTCGACAATGGCCCGCGATGATGCCCTGTTCGATACGAGCGATGCCGCTGCGGAGGCTAAGGCCGATGCGCGTGCAGATGCAGACGTGCAAAACGGACGGTTGATCAGTCACGATGCAGTGAAGCGCTGGCTCGTGTCATGGGGGTCGCCCGAGCTTTTACCCCGACCCCGCGTCGGCGATTAGTTGCGCATTGTCTGGACGGACGATGCCGTCGCCAATCTAGAGGCGATCGTTACCTATGTCTCCGCGTTCAATCGCGTCGCTGCCAATGCATTGGGCGCGCGGCTTATCGCGGTGGCAGACAGCCTCGCGAGTTTTCCAGATCGAGGTCGCGACGTAGGTGACGGACGGCGTGAACGGACGACGGTATGGCCGTATATTCTTCGCTACCGCGTGATGGGCGACTGCGTGGTCATTTTGCGCGTCAGGCATGGGGCGCGGGACGAGGAGGCAGAAGATGATCGAACCGAATGAGTCAGAGCAACCGGCTCAGCGCGACTATGATGATTGGAAGCGGGCCAAGATCGAACGCGGGATGGCGCAAGCACGCGACCGATCAATGATGATCCCGATCGAACAGGTATTGCGCGAATTAGCGATATGAATGTGCAGGGTACAATGTTCAGGCCAGCCAGCGATGAAGACTGTCGGCTGAAAGTTCGAACCCATTCGGCCAAGCGAGCGCGCCGCCTTCAATGAAGGCGCGCGCGAAGTAGGTTGGGTCGGCTAGAGGGCGGGTCATGACGGTGTCGCGTCCAATGAGATCGGTAGCGGACCAGAGTGCCGCAGCTCCGTCCGAGAATGTGAGTTGCAGGGCGTCGTCACCGACGACGGCGAGGCGGACCAGGTTGATCATCGCTGCTCGCAGAGGTCGACCATTCCGATAACTACCCCATAATTCGCTTCAATTCAGCGTCTATTGTCGCGATCTCTCGATCTAGCAACGCGGCTGAGACGTTTGTTGGCACCCAATACGCTTTATTGCCATAAGCGTCGAGAATTCCAAACTCCTCAATGCCTGTGCCTTTATATGCTCGTTGGAGGAGTACGACACCCGCTCCCGCCTTATCGCGATTTAATCGAGGCTCCCGGCGTGGATAAACGGCAAGTACACGTCTTTTTCCTGCCTGCTCCAAACCGATTTCTGGCTCGATATGAACCGAGAAACATCGTTCTGGCGACGGCCATACTCCCCTCGATGGCACGACCCGTACTCCCGACTGTTTTGCAAGCCAATCAGCACTCTTTTCGAAAATCTCGACATTATGTGCAGCCGCATTTTGCGCTGCAGTTTTTGCGATGTCCTGAGCGACGCTTTTGCGATCTCGACCGTGGGCCGAATGTTGCAAAACTCCATCCCGAGATGACCGGTAATAATCAAAGCCGCCCGGCGTCGCATAACTCTCTAAGTGTCGAATCTTATCGCCGGTATCCAACGTGAGAAATTTCAAAAACGTTGAGAAGTGCATTATTACCGGCACAGATATCCCCTCAAAAAAGGCACTATATCGCCTTTGATTGGCGCCAAGGAGGATCGGCAATTTGCCAATCCTCCCCGAACCGCATCAGCGGTGCTTGAGGTGAAAACTAATCAAGTGACTGGAGGCCTGTAAATCCTCCGTTGCTAAGCCGGCTTCAGCAAAACAACGATTGGACCGCAGATATGTACCGCCGGTCTCGTCAATAATTTCCCACCGCCAAACACCATCGCGGCCCTTAATAACCTCGTAGGTCATATTAGGAGCCTTTAGATATCAGCTATCTCGCTTGATCGTAAGATACATTTGTACGAGGCTTGTAAGAGTCTGACCGCCTTTTCAGTCTATTCTTCCGCCATCAAACAGGGGCCTAAGATCATAATGGTCTGTGTCGGCACGAGATGCCGTGTTTTCGGTAAAATTGACTAGGTGTTTTCTAGCTACGGCCATGTCATCTTATTCCCCTCAATTGCAATTAAGTCCTATTCAGCAGCAACCGAATCGCTGAACATGTCCCGAACTTCGCTCAGGTCCACATTCGCCGCCGGCCCCTTCTTCGCGGTCTGGCGCTTGTCGAACGAGTCCCAAACGTCGTTCCACTGGCCCTTGGTCGCGGCCTTCGAATACTCGGTGGCGCGCTGTTCGAAGAAGTTGGCGTGCTCGACGCCGTTGAGCATCGGCGCGAGCCAGGGCAGCGGGTGCTCGTCGATCATGTAGATCGGCTTCAGGCCAAGCTGAGTCATGCGCCAGTCGGCGATGAAGCGGATGTACTTCTTGATCTCCTTGGGGGTCATGCCGTTGACCGGGCCCATCTCGAACGCGAGGTCGATGAAATTGTCCTCGAGGCGGATCGTCGTCTGGCAGACGTCGGCGATGTCGTCCTTGACCGCCTTGGTCAGGCACTGGCGCTCCTGACAGAAGGTGTGGAACATCTTGATGATGCCCTCGCAGTGGAGGCTCTCGTCGCGGATCGACCAGGTGACGATCTGGCCCATGCCCTTCATCTTGTTGAAGCGCGGGAAGTTCATCAGCATCGCGAACGAGGCGAACAGCTGAACGCCCTCGGTGAAGCCGCCGAACATGGCCAGCGTTCGCGCGATGTCCTCGTCATTGTCGACGGTGAACTGCTGCATGTAGTCATGCTTTTCCTTCATCTCGGCATATTCGAGGAAGGCGCCGTACTCGCTCTCGGGCATGCCGATGGTGTCGAGCAGATGGCTGTAGGCGGCGATGTGGACCGTCTCCATGTTGCTGAACGAGGTCAGCATCATCTTGATCTCGGTCGGCTTGAACACGCGGCCGTATTTTTCGTGGTAGCAATCCTGCACCTCGACATCGGCCTGCGTGAAGAAGCGGAAGATCTGCGTGAGCAGGTTGCGCTCGTGATCGCTGAGCTTCTGCGCCCAATCGCGGCAATCCTCGCCCAGGGGCACTTCCTCGGGGAGCCAGTGGAGTTGCTGCTGGCGCTTCCAGAACTCGAACGCCCAGGGGTATTCGAACGGCTTGTACTGCTTGGAGGCGTGGAGGAGGGACATGGGGTAAGCCTTTCGGACTAAAAAACGAAGAGAAGGATAAGAGCGATCGCGCCGATGGCGGCGATGATGAAGGCGGTGCGGCGCTGGCTTTCGCGCGTGGGGTAGGCGGCGTTGACGCGCCCGGCCTGCGCGTCGCGTTCACGCATCCGGTCGCCGAAGACGAGGATCGCCACGCCGCCGAGCAGGGCGATCGTGCCGCCGATGCCCATCATAAGCCTTGCTATGCTTTCCATGTCGGGGCTTCCTCGTGAAGGCGCGCGGGATGGCCGCGGCGGCGTGACGGACAATCGACGAACGCGGTCATGTTTCCGTGCTCCACTGCCACATCGCGGCGGCAGACATCGCGAGGACGATCGCGCCCGAGGTGAGCATGATGCCGATCATGCGGAACGCGTAGGTCTGTTGCTCGGTGATGCTCGGGCTGCGCAAACGGAGCAGCATCGCGGTGCCGACGATTCCGAGCACGCCTGCGACCACGAACATGATAGCTGAACCATACGTCATGCGACCAACTCGCCCGGCGCGCGTTCAGCACCCGAACCCAACACAGGAGAACGACCATGGTCGATGCAACCAAGATCCAGGAACATGCCGAAGTCATCGGCGCGGACGGCGTCCATGTCGGCACCGTCGACAAGGTCGAAGGCAACCGCATCAAGCTGACCAAGAAGGACTCGGGCGCGCAGGTCGTCGAGGGCACGGGCAGCCATGAAGGGCATCATCACTTCATCTCGCTCGGGCTGGTTGCGGATATCGAGGACGGCAAGGTCCGGCTTTCCGCCAACGCCGACGTGGCGGTGACGTTCGAAGAAGAGGCATAACGCGCTGGCGGTGCGTTCGACACGCGCCGCATAGCCTGCCCGAACCCCGGTCCGCTTCGCGCGGGCCGGGGTTTTTTGCGTCAGGCGCTCCCCGGTCCGTGTGTCACGGGCCGGGGTCACGCTTGAACGCCGAGAGGCCTTACTGGCAGGCAAGGCACTCATCGTAATCCTTCGACTCGACGTCGATCTGGCGCAGGTCGATCGTGTTGTCCGCCTCGACGCCGCCGGCGAAGCCCGCGCGCTGGACCGACTTCGAACGCAGGTAATAGAGCGACTTGATGCCGAGCTCCCATGCGCGGAAGTGGAGCATCAGCAGGTCCCACTTCTCGACGTCGGCCGGGATGAACAGGTTCAGCGACTGCGCCTGGTCGATGTAGGGCGTGCGATCTGCGGCGAGTTCGAGCAGCCAGCGCTGGTCGATCTCGAAGCTCGTCTTGTAGCAGTCCTTTTCCTCGACCGAGAGGAAGTCGAGATGCTGGACCGAGCCGCCCTGTTCGAGGATCGAGTTCCACACCGCGTCGCTGTTCTTCGACTTCTCGCTCAGCATCTTTTCGAGATACGGGTTCTTGATCGAGAAGCTGCCCGACAGCGTCTTGTGCGTGTAGATGTTCGCGGGGATCGGCTCGATGCACGCCGACGTGCCGCCGCAGATGATCGAGATCGACGCGGTGGGGGCGATCGCCATCTTGCAGCTGAACCGCTCCATCGCGCCGACATCGGCGGCATCGGGGCAGGGGCCGCGCTCGATCGCGAGCTGCATCGAGGCTTCGTTCGCCTGGCTGCTGATGTGCTTGAACATGCGCAGGTTCCACGACTTCGCCATCGCGCCCTCGAACGGGATGCCGCGTGCCTGGAGGAACGAGTGGAAGCCCATGACGCCGAGCCCGACCGAGCGCTCGCGGCCCGCGGAGTAGGCGGCGCGTTCCATGCCGGGTTCGTGGCGGTCGATGTAATCCTGCAGGACGTTGTCGAGGAAGCGCATGACGTCCTCGATCAGGCCCTTCTCGTCCTTCCACTGATCCCATGTCTCGAGGTTCAGCGACGACAGGCAGCACACGGCCGTGCGCTCGTTGCCGAGGTGATCCTTGCCGGTCGGCAGCGTGATCTCCGAGCACAGGTTCGAGGTCGAGACCTTGAGGCCGAGCTCGCGGTGATGCTTGGGCATCGCCTTGTTCACGTGGTCGGCGAAGACGATGTACGGCTCGCCGGTCTGGAGACGCGTCTCGACGAGCTTCTGGAACAGCGAGCGCGCGTCGACGGTGGCGCGGATCGCCTGGTCCTTTGGCGAGCGGAGGTGCCATTCGTCGCCGTTGCGGACGGCTTCCATGAAGGCGTCGGTGATGAGCACGCCGTGGTGGAGGTTCAGCGCCTTGCGGTTGAAATCGCCCGAGGGTTTGCGGATTTCGAGGAATTCCTCAATCTCGGGGTGCGAGACGTCGAGGTACACGGCGGCCGAACCGCGGCGCAGCGAGCCCTGGCTGATCGCGAGCGTCAGCGAATCCATGACGCGAACGAACGGGATGATGCCGCTGGTCTTGCCGTTGAGGCCGACCGGCTCGCCGATGCCGCGGACGTTGCCCCAATAGGTGCCGATGCCGCCGCCGCGCGAGGCGAGCCAGACATTCTCGTTCCAGGTGTCGACGATCCCGCCGAGGCTGTCGGGGACCGAGTTGAGGTAGCACGATATCGGCAGGCCGCGACCAGTGCCGCCGTTCGAGAGAACGGGGGTAGCGGGCATGAACCAGAGCTTCGAGATCGCGTCGTAGAGGCGCTGTGCGTGGCCGGCGTCGTCTGCGTACGCGGAGGCGACGCGGACGAACAGGTCCTGATAGCTCTCCCCCGGGAGCAAATAGCGATCCTTGAGCGTGTCCTTGCCGAATTCGGTCAGCAGCGCGTCGCGGCTGTGATCGACCTCGACCGGGTAGATCTGCGCGCGCACGGAGTGGCTGTCCTGCGCCTGACGCGGGGCCTTGGGGGCCTCGGCGGCGGCGGTTTCGGTGGTCTGTTCGATCGTGTCTGTGGTCATGTCGCTATCCCGGCTGCTGTCTCTGAAATCCATCGAAACCGCTCCTAGTGTTCTGTATTCGTTCGAATCGGCGTCATGTCGCCATGCTACCATCGGACGGCCCCTAACGGGAGAACAAAAAGTGACCATCGCGGCGGTGGAAGGCGCGCTTACGGTCATATCGCATATGGCTATGCGAGGGTTGTTCTACCAGCGATTGGGTCCGCCCCCGAACGCAACCCCAAGAGATTGTGCCAAAGCGCGAAGAGACGCAAGGGGGTGAAGAGGTGGTCGGGGGCTCGGTTCGTCGCGTTCGCATGCGGGTTGGCCGAGCGGCATATTCGCGACGCGTGGACTTCTGCGGGGTTCGTGAAGCGCAAGGGGGCGAAGCGGGAACGAAAAATTATTTAAGGGCGGAAGATGGCAAATGTTGCTTCGGGGGGAGCGGGTGGGAGTAGGCACTGGACATGGGGGGGCCGCTCTAGTTCCCCCGCGAACGCGGGGGCCCAGGCGCCACGAACGTCGACCTCCTTGATTCCTGGACCCCCGCCTTCGCGGGGGAACGGGATGGGGCGTTCTTCCTCTTCTAAAACGAGAGCACCACCCCGTCAGGACCTCACCACCCCGCCAAAACCTCACCACCCCGGCGAAGGCCGGGGCCCAAGTGGGGGACATTGCCAACTGAGCGATGTGCGTCGTTACTGCGACCTTTCCACTTGGGCCCCAGCCTCCGCCGGGGTGGTAGCAATTGGACGGGCGCGCCCGGCCTGCCTCAGCCCTCGATCATCGTCCGGATCTGCGTCGCTAGCGCCTCCATCGCGAACGGCTTGGTGATCATCGACATCCCAGGCTCCAGGAAGCCCGACGCCAGCGCGGCATTTTCCGCATAGCCGGTCATGAACAGCACGCGCAGGTCCGGACGCAGGGCACGGCCGGCGTCGGCGACCTGGCGACCGTTCAGGCCGGGCAGGCCGATGTCGGTGACGAGCAGGTCGACCCGCTCCATCGTCCGCAGGCGCTCCAGACCCGCCGGGCCATCATGCGCCTCGATCGCTTGATAGCCCAATTCGCCCAATACCTCGACGATCAGCGCGCGAACGACCGAATCGTCCTCGACCACCAGCACGATTTCGCCGGCATCGGTGACATGCTCCTGCGTCAGGCCGGGAAGCGCTTCGTCCTGCTCCGCTTCGCCGTAGTGACGCGGCAAATACAGCTTGATCGTCGTGCCCTGACCGAGCTCGCTATAGATCTGCGCATAGCCCTCCGACTGGCGCGCGAAGCCGTAGATCATCGACAGGCCGAGCCCGGTCCCCTGGCCGATCGGCTTGGTGGTGAAGAACGGCTCGAATGCCTTGGCGATCGTGTCGGCGGACATGCCGGTGCCGGTGTCGGACACGCAGATGCAGACGTAATGGCCCGGCCGGACGTCGCGCTGGCTGGCGGCGAAATGATCGTCGAGGTGCGCGTTGCACGTCTCGATCGTGAGCTTGCCCCCGTGCGGCATCGCGTCGCGCGCGTTGATGACGAGGTTGAGCAACGAGTTCTCGAGCTGGTTGGGATCGCACAGCGTCGTCCACAGACCACCGGCGAGCACCATCTCGAGTTCGATCTGCTCGCCGGTAGTGCGGCGGAGCAGGTCTTCGAGCGAGGCGACCAGCGGATTGACCTTCACCAAGCGCGGATCGAGCGGCTGGCGGCGCGAGAACGCGAGCAAGCGGTGGGTCAGCGAGGCGGCGCGGTTGGCGGCGGTTGTCGCACCGGTGATGAAGCGATCAAGCTCGCCGACACGCCCCTGCGCAACGCGGCGCTGGACGATCTCCAGGCTGCCGGTGATGCCCTGGAGCAGATTGTTGAAGTCATGTGCGATGCCGCCGGTGAGTTGCCCGACCGCCTCCATCTTCTGCGCCTGGCGCAACGCCTCCTGCGCCTCGACCAGCTCCTGCGTGCGATCGCGGACGCGCTGTTCGAGGTCGGCGTTGAGCGATTGCAGATCGCGTTCGAGCCGCTTGCGATCGGTAACGTCGGCGCCCTCGACGAAAATGCCGACCACCGTCCCGGTTGCGTCTCGGATCGGCTGGAAGACGAAATCGACGTAGCGATCGTGGACCGCGCCGCCAGGCTCCGCCTGGACCGCATACAGCATCCCGCTCGCGGTGAACGCATCGCCGCTCGCGAACACACGATCGAGCAGGTCGACAAACCCCTGTTCGACCGCGTCGGGCAACGCCTCCGCAACGGTGCGGCCGAGCACCTCGCGGTGGCCGATCAGCTTGTCGTAGCCCGGGTTGGTCAACTCGACCCGGTGTTCGGGCCCGCGCAACATCGCCATGAAGGTCGGCGCCTGCGCGAACATCTGGCTCATCCGCTCGCGCTCGTCACGCAGCGCGCGTTCGGTCTGGACCTGATCGGTGCTCTCATAGGTCGAGCAGAACATGCCAGCGATCGCGCCGCTTTCGTCGCGGACTGGCGAGTAGGAGAAGGTGAACCAAGTGCGCTCGTCATAGCCTTTGCGGTTGGTAACGAGCGGAAGATTCTCGAAGAACGAGGCTTCACCGGCCAGCGCCTTGTCGACGAGCGGACTGATGTCGGGCCAGAGTTCGGCCCAGATGTCGGGCAGCCGGTCGCCGAGTGCCGCGGGATGCTTGTCGTGCAGGATCCGCGCATAATGGTCGTTGTACAGGAAGCCGAGCTCGGGGCCCCAGGCGAGGCACATCGCGAACTTGGATGCCAGCATGAGCGAGACGATCGAGCGGAGCGACTGCGGCCAGTGCTCGATCGGCCCGAGTGGCGACGACCAGTCATGCGCGCGGATCATCGCGGCCATCTCGCCGCCACCGGTCAGGAAATCGGCCTCGGCCGTCTGTGTGGTCATCTCAAATTCCTGCCGGGTCGCACGCCGGGCCGAATTTTACGCCGGTGCGCGTTCGATACGGCCGATCGATACGGGGACGCGTCGCGCGTTTCCACCGGTTCGCGGGCAGGTCGCCGGGTCATCGGCACAGTTCGTCCGCCAATCGCGTCAGGCTGTCGACGCTATGGTCCCAATCCTGCGCGGCATCCGCGTCGGGCGCGGGGCGGCCGCCATATTCGTTCGGGCGGTCGACATAGGCGGTCTGCAGGCCGGCGGCGCGCGCCGCGGCAAGGTCGCTGTGATGCGCGGCGACGAGGCAGAGTTCGCCGGGCGCAATTCCGAGAAACCGCGCGGTGGCGAGGTAGGATTCGGGAAGCGGCTTGTAGACGCGGCTGACTTCGGCGCCGAGGATCGCATCCCAGGGGAGGTGGGCGCGGCGGGCCATCTCCAGCATCAGCGCGATGTTGCCGTTGCTGAGCGTGACGACCGGGTACCGGGTCTTAAGGCGGGTGAGGCCCTCGACCGAGTCGGGCCAGGGATCGAGCCGGTGCCAGGCGCCGGTCAGGTCGGTGAGCGTATCTTCGTCCAGCGCGGCGGGGTCGATGCCGTGGTGACGGAGCAGGTCTTCGAGTGCCTCGCGGTGGAGCGTGTCGAGAATGACGAACGGCCGCCTTCCGCTGCGGACCTCCTCGAGCGCCGGCTGATAGCGTTTGCGCCAGCCGTCGGCGAAGCGGTGCGGGTCGATATCGGTGCGACCTAGGCGCGCGAGGATCGGTGCGGCATCGCAGGCGATGCCCGAGCGCCAGTCGACTACGGTGCCGAACACGTCGAACGCGACGGCTTTGATCTGGGCGCGATGTACCATGAGGGTGAGACGGTGGGAGGCGGCGGTTGGTTCCCGGGAATGAGGGACTTCCGGGCTCTTGCGCAGGCCGTCGTTGAGCGGGGGACTCGGCAATTTATCCCACCATCCTAGGAGATTACACACCACCCCGGCGGAGGCCGGGGCCCAATTGGGAAACATGGATTGGCGAACGCCGTCCGCTGTTACGACGACCTCTCCAATTGGGCCCCGGCCTCCGCCGGGGTGGTGGCCTTTTACCGGTCTTCCGCAAAGTCGGACCGATCGCCGGCTCGGCCCGCCTAACTCACCCCGCCCGGCGAAGACGCGCGGAGTGGCCCTGGTTCAGTCGTTCCAGGTTGAACGCCTCGTGGAACTCGATTCCCGCCTTGCCGGCGCGGGCCCAGCGGATGCGGGCGCCGAACATCTGGTGCTCGACCAGTTCGATCTCCAGTTCGACGCCGTCGGGATTGCCGGCGATCCGGAGCCCGTCGAGCATCGCGCCCGAGGTCGAGATGTCGCGGATGCGGACGTCACCCGGGACCCCGTCGATCAAAATCCGGGCGGAGCGCAGCATCTTGTGACGCGTCGCGCGAGTCACCTTGAAGCCGCTTGCGGCGGCGGTGCCGTTCTCGACCCCCAATTGCCGCAAAGCCTCGTCCGCGCGGACCGGGCGGCCATAGACATAGCCCTGGATATGGCTGCACCCGAGGTCGCGGATCAGGTCGATCTCGTCCTGCACCTCGACCCCCTCGGCGGTCGTCTCCATGCCCAGCGTGTCGGCGAGCGTGACGATCGCCTTGATGATCGCGGCGTTGCGGTTGCCCGGCTCGGCGGCGCCACGCACGAACGACTGGTCGATCTTGATCTTGTCGAACGGCGCGTTGCGTAGATAGCCTAACGACGAATAGCCGGTGCCGAAATCGTCGAGCGCCAGCCGGACCCCGATTCCCTTCAACGCCCTGAACATCTGTTCGGACGACCGTGTTTCGTCCAGAAACACGCCCTCGGTAATCTCCAGTTCGAGCCGTCCCGCGGCGATCCCAGCCTGCGCGAGCGCGCTGGTGACGAGCGCGGGCAGAGCGGGGTTGGCGAACTGGATCGGCGAGACGTTGACCGCGACGCGGACCGAGCCGGGCCAGCGCGCTGCCTCCAGGCACGCGGTCCGCAGCACCCATTCGCCGATCGCCTCGATCAGCCCGCATTCCTCCGCGACCGGGATGAAGTCGGCAGGCGAGACGAGTCCCCGCGTCGGGTGATTCCAGCGGATCAGCGCTTCGTAGCCGACGATCTGCGCCGATTTCGTGCTGACGATCGGCTGGTAGCAGAGGTGGAACGCACCATCCGAGATCGCCGCGCGCAGATCGTCCTCGAGCAGTTTCCGGGTGCGCGCGCCGGTCAGCATGTCGTCCGAATAGAAGCGGTGGACGCCGCGGCCGTCGGCCTTGGCCGCGTACAGCGCGAGATCGGCGTTGCGGACGAGCGTCTCGGCATCGTCGCCGTCGTCGGGTGCGATCGCGATGCCGATCGAGCAGCCGATCGTGACCGACGTCCCGCTGATGAAATAGGGTTCGGACAGCGAGGCGATCACTTCGCGGGACAGCGCGGCAAGCGTATCGCGGTCGGCGATGCCGGGCAGCACGACCTGGAACTCGTCGCCGCCCAGCCGCCCGACCAGCCCCGCATCGGCGATGCCACGCTGGAGCCGTTGCGCGACCTGTTTCAACAGCGTGTCGCCCGCCTGGTGGCCCAGCGTATCGTTGACCGCCTTGAACCGATCGAGATCCATCAGGAACAGCGACGTCGCGCGGTAAGGCCCGGTCTTCTGCGCGAGCGTCTTGTCGAGCGACGAGCGCATCCGCTGGCGGTTCGCCAGCCCGGTGAGCCCGTCGAACAGCGCCAGCCGCGTGATCTCGGCTTCTGACTTGCGTTGTTCGGTCAGGTCGCGGCCCGAGCCGATGAAGCCCTGGAAGCGCCCGAGGTCGTCGACCACCGGCCTCCCCGAGATCGACCACCAGCGTTCGCAATCGGGCGAGGTCGCGGCGCACACCGAATAGTCCGAGAACGACGTGCGCGAGGCGATGTGGAAGGCGAGCGTCCGCTCGGTGCCGGGCGCGTCGTTGTCCATGCGGAACAGGTCGGTAAGCGGTTGCCCGACCGCGTCGTCGGCAAGGCCGAGTTCGTCGGTGACCTTGGCGGACAGGTAGGTCAGGCGGCCTTGGCGGTCGGCTTCCCAGAACCAGCCGGTACCTTGGTCCTCGAATTCGGCGACCATCCGGATCGCGAGGCGGCCTTCGTTCGCGTTCTCGGCACGGTGCAGTTCCTGCGCGACGTCGATCCGCGCGAGGCGGTGCGCGACGATCCCCAGACAGCCGAGGAACACGATCGCGACCAGCAGCGGCGCGCCGATTCCCGCGCAGACCGCGAGCATCACGACGATCCCGACGCCGAGCCCGAGCGTCGCGGCGCGGACCGCATGGACGCTAACCGCCGTAACCGCGATCATCCCCAGCACCGCGACGCAGCAGGCGAGTTGCAGCGACCCCGACGGCGCGCGCGCGACGGTCCAGAGCAGTGACAGCGACAGCGCGGCGACCCCCGCGACCCCGACGGTAAGCGCGCGGTTGCGCTTATAGGCAGGCCATTTGCGCAGTGCCGGCAGGCGCAGCACACCGAACACGCCTGCGGACAGCGCCGCCAGGATCGCGGCATGGATGCCGATCGACGGGACGATGGTGCCAAGACCGGCGGTGGGCAGTGCGATCAGCGCAAGTACCACGAGGAGGGCGCAGGCGACCATCTGCGTGGCAACCGCGATCGGCCAGGTTTCCGCGACCTGCGCGAGTTTGCGATCGAGCAGTTCGGCGACCTGTTCGCGCGGATCCTCGCCAAGCCCGAACACGGCGGGGGCTGGCGATCGATCGCGCGCGCGGCGATCCGCGACGGGGAGGGGGGCATACATCCAACCGTTCTGACTGGAATATCTTGCTGAGACGGTAAGATTGGCGGGACGCGAAAAAACTTCGTCCGTCAGTGCGTTATAAAGGCAGAGGGAAGGGAGTTGCGTCTGGTGCTTCCATTCCCTCCGATGCGTCAGTCCGTTTCCTGCCGCGGTGCGCCGCTCATGGTCACCGGTTGTGGCCCGCCCGCGGTGGCTTCGAGCGTCGAGTCTCCGCCCAGTACACGGTAGAGCGTCACGCGGTTGCTCGCGCCGACGAGCTGCGTCGCGACGAGGTTGCGTTGTGCGGTGTAGAGCGAACGTTGCGCGTCGAGCGAGTTGAGGAAGGTGTCGATCCCGCCGCGATAGCGCGCGTCGGACAGGCGATACGTGTCCAGCGCCGCTTCGGAGAAGTTCTGGTTCGCCTTGAGCTGGTCGGCGATCGTGCCCTGGCGGGCCAGCGCGTCGGCGGTTTCCTGGAACGCGGTCTGGATCGTCTTCTCATAGGTCGCGAGTGCGGCGTCGCGTTGCGCCTTCGAATAGGCGACGCCGGCGATCCCGGCGCCGGCGCGGAAGATCGGGTAGCTGACCGAGGGCGCGACCGAATAGTTGAACGCGCCGCCGCTGAACAGCGAGGTGAGCGACGTGCTGGCGAACCCGAGGATGCCGGTCAGCGAGATCTTCGGGAACAGTTCCGCGCGCGCTGCGCCGATCTCGGCGTTCGTGGCGCGGAGCTGGTATTCGGATTCGACGACGTCGGGGCGGCGCAGGAGGATGCTGCTGTCGAGACCCGCGGGCAGCGTGGCGACGGTCGGCAGGGCCTGTTCGATCGAGGCGGGCAGGAGTGCCGCATCGACCGGTGCGCCGACGAGCAGTTGCAGCGCGTTGACGTCCTGTGCGAGCGCGGTGCGCTGTTGTGCGAGGTCTGACTGTGCGGTGAACAGAATTTGCTGCGCCTGACGAAGATCGGTGCGCGGGGCGACACCGCCGCGCAGGCGCGCGTTGGTGAGCGTGACGCTGCGCTGCGAACTCGTGACGGTGTCCTGCGCGATCTTGAGCAGGCTCTGGTCCGACGCGTAGGTGAGCCACGCATCGGCGATGTCGCCGACGAGTGTCAGGCGGGTCGCGCGCGCGGCGGCTTCGGTCGCGAAATAGCGATCGAGCGCGGCGCTGGTGAGTGAGCGGATGCGGCCGAACAGGTCGAGCTCGAACGCGGTGGTGCCGAGGTCGACCGAGAAGGCGCTGTTCGAGCTCGACGAGCTGACCACCGATCCGGTGCCGGTGCCGGTTCCTGTGCCCGTCCCAGTACCACCGGTACCGGTGCCAGTCCCGGTTCCAGTATTGCCGGTCCCCGTTCCGGTCCCGCTATTACCGCCAGTTCCACCACTCGTAACGGTGTTGCGGGTGCCGTTGCCACCACCCGAGTAGGCGTAGCGGCCGCTCGCATCGACCTGTGGCAACAGGTCGGCGCGCTGGATGCGGTATTGCGCGCGGGTGGATGCGATGTTGGCGGCGGCGACGCGGAGATCGCGGTTGTTGGCGAGCGCCTGGACGATGATCTGCTGGAGCCGCGGATCCTTGAAGACGTCGCGATAGGTGATCGCGGGCAAGGCCGCCTCCGACTGGCGGAGGTACGCGTCGCCGACCGGGAGCGAGGGCGGCACGGGGAGTTCGGTTCGCGCGTATTTCGGCGCGAGCGAGCAGCCAGCGAGCGCGGTCGAGGCGGCGAGGATCAGGACTAGCGAGCGCATCATGCGGGCTCCGGCCGGTGAGGGCCCTGTGGTTCGGGTGGGCCCAATGGTTCGTTGTGATCGCCGCCATGACCATCGCTATCGTGATGCCCACCCTGATGACCGGTCGGCTTGCCCCGCAGCTTGGCGATGCCATCACGCGCGCCGCGGCGGACGAGGACGAAGAACAGCGGGATGTAGAAAATGGCCAGGATCGTCGCGGTCAGCATGCCGCCGACCACAGCCGTCCCGATCGCGATGCGGCTGTTCGCGCCGGCGCCGGTCGAGAGGGCCAGCGGCAACACGCCGAGGATGAACGCGAACGAGGTCATCAGGATCGGGCGCAACCGGATCTTCGCCGCGGACAGCGCCGCCTCGATGACGCGCTTGCCCTTCTTCTCTTCCTGCTCGGCGAACTCGATCATCAGGATCGCGTTCTTCGCGGCCAGGCCCATCGTCGTCAGCAGGCCGATCTGGAGATACACGTCGTTGATCAGGCCACGCAGCGTGACGGCGAGGATCGCGCCGACCAGACCGAGCGGAATCACGAGCAGCACCGCGATCGGGATCGACCAGCTCTCGTACAGCGCGGCTAGGCACAGGAACACGACCAGCAGCGACAGCCCGTAGAGGATCGGTGCCTGACCCGAGGACAGGCGTTCCTGATACGAGAGGCCCGACCATGCGACCGACGTGCCGGGGATCTGGCCGGCAAGCTCGGCGATCCGGTTCATCGCATCGCCCGAGCTGACGCCGGTCGCGCCCGAGCCCTGGATCTCGTACGAGGCGATGCCGTTGAAGCGCGACAGCGTCGTCGGTGCCTGACCCCAGCTGGTTTTCGCGAACGACGAGAATGGCGCCATCTGGCCGTTCGAGCCGCGCACGAACCATTGGCTCAGGTCGGACGGCTGAGCGCGGAACTGCGCGTCGCCCTGGACATAGACGCGCTTGACGCGGCCGCGGTCGATGAAGTCGTTGACGTACTGGCCACCCCAGGCGGTCGACAGCGTCGAGTTCACGTTGGCCTGCGTGAGGCCGAGCGTGGAGAGCTTCTGCTGGTCGGCATCGACGCGCAACGTGGCGACGTCGGGCAGTTCGGTCAGGCGGATCGCGGTCAGCGACGAGTCGGCGCGGGCGAGCGCGAGCAGCTTGTCGCGCGCGGCGTTGAACTCGACCTGGCTGAGCCCGCCGGCGTTCTGCAACTCCATCGTGAAGCCGTTCGACGAGCCGAGACCGCGGACTGCCGGTGGCACCAGCGAATAGACCTGCGCGTCGCGGAAGCCGGCGAACGCCTTCGATGCGCGACCGGTGATCGCTTCGGCAGTGTTTTCCTTGCCCTTGCGATCATCCCACGGCGCGAACGCGATGAAGCCTTGCCCCGTGTTCTGGCCGCTCGCGCCGCCACCGCCGCCACCGCTGACGGTGAACATCGTGCGGACGTTGGCCTTCTCGTTGGTGTAGTAATATTGCTCGATCTGCTTCTGCAGCGCGAAGGTGCGGCCTTGCGTGGCGCCTGCGGGGAGCTGGAACTGGACGATGCCCGAGCCCTGGTCCTCGGTCGGCAGGAAGCCCGTCGGCAGCCGCAGGAACAGCACCGCGAGCACCGCGACGATCACCGCATAAATGAGCAGGAATAGCCACTTGCGGTCGATGACCGACTGCACCGCACTGGTATATTTCTGCGTGCCCTTCTCGAACCCGTCGTTGAACTTGTCGCCCGCGCGCGTGAAGAAATGCGCGACCTTGGGGAATTTGCGTTCACCCCAGCTCTTCTCCGTGTTGCCGTCGGCGTCCTTCTGCTTCTGCTTAAGCAGCGTCGCAGTTAGGGCAGGGGAGAGGATCAGCGCGACGAGCACCGACAGGACCATCGCGGACACCATCGTCAGCGAGAACTGGCGGTAGATCACGCCGGTCGATCCGCCGAAGAACGCCATCGGCAGGAACACCGCCGACAGCACGAGCGCGATCGCGACCAGCGCGACGGTGATCTCGTTCATCGACTCGATCGTCGCCTCCCGAGGCGTCATCTCGGGATTTTCCTCCATCAGGCGCTCGACATTCTCGACCACGACGATCGCGTCGTCGACCAGCAGGCCGATCGCGAGCACGAGCCCGAACAGCGTCAACGTGTTGATCGAGAAGCCGGCGAGATAGAACACGCCGAACGTGCCGAGCAGCACGACTGGGACCGCGATCGTCGGGATCAGCGTCGCGCGCCAGCTTTGCAGGAACACGAACATGACGATGACGACGAGGATGACGGCTTCGATCAGCGTCTTCACGACCTCGTCGATCGACAGCTTAATGAAGTCGGTAGTGTCGTTGGCGTAGGCGAATTTCAGACCGGGCGGGAAGCTCTTGGCGGACTTGGCGACGAACGCCTTGACCAGCTCGGCGGTCTTGAGCGCGTCGGCGCCCGGCGCGAGCAGCACCGCGATGCCGGCGCCGGGATGCGCGTTGACGCGGCTGCGCGCGTTGTAGTTCTCCGCGCCCAGTTCGATCCGGGCGACGTCGCGCAGCTTGACCACGGCGCTGTCGTTGGTGGTCTTCAGGATGATGTTGGCGAACTGCTCGGGGGTCTGGAGCCGCGACTGTGCGGTGACGGTCGCGTTGAGCATCTGCGTGTCGGGCTGGGGTTGCCCGCCGAGCTCGCCGGCGGCGACTTCGGTGTTCTGCGCCTGGATCGCGGTCGTCACGTCGCTCGGGATCAGCTGAAAGCTCGCGAGCTTGTTCGGGTTCAGCCAGATCCGCATCGCGTACTGCGCGCCGAACACGTTGCTGTCGCCAATGCCCGGAATACGGCCGAGCGGGTCCTGGAGGTTCGAGACGAGATAGTCCGAGACGTCCTGGTTGGTCAGCTTGTCAGTCTCGTCATAGACGCCGACGATCAGGAGGTTGTCCGGGTTCGATTTGCGGACGACCAATCCCTGCTGCTGGACCTGTTGCGGCAAGCGGGACAGCGTCTGCTGGACCTGGTTCTGGACCTGGACCTGCGCGATGTCGGGATCGGTGCCCTTCTCGAACGTCACGGTGATCGTCACCGAGCCGCGCGACGACGAGGACGAGCTGAAATAGATCAGCCCGTCGATGCCGGTCAGCGACTGCTCGACGACCTGTGTCACGCTGTTCTGGATGGTCTGGGCGTTGGCACCCGGGAAAGTCGCGCGAACGGTCACCTGCGGCGGTGCGACGTCGGGGTACTGCGCGATCGGCAGGCTCATGATCGCGCCGATGCCGCCGAGCATCACGATGATCGCGAGCACCCAGGCGAAGATCGGGCGATCGATGAAGACACGGGATAACATAAGGGCTTAGCCGGCCTTTTTCTGGCTGGAGTCGCCACCCGAGGAGTCATTCTTGGGCGCTTCGATCTTTTGCGCGGTGTTTTCAGGCACCGGCTTCACGCCCTGGTTCGGGGCGATCTTCGACAGGCCTTGCGTGATGATCCTGTCGCCGGGGTTGAGCCCGCTGGTGACGACCCAGAACGCGCCTTGCGTGCGGTCGGCCTTGATCTTCTTCTGCACCGCCTTGTTGTTCGCATCGACGACATAGACCGTCGCATTGCCCTTCGCGTCGCGCGACACGCCCGCCTGCGGCACAAGGAACGCGCGCTGGTTGATCGCCTGCGCAAACTTGGCCTGGACGAACATGCCGGGCAGCAACAGCCCCTGCGGATTGGGGAAGCGCGCGCGCAGCGTCACGGTGCCGGTCTCGGTGTTGACCAGCGCTTCGGCGAACTCGACCGAGCCGGTTGCGCCATATTCGCTGCCGTCCTCAAGCGTGAGGCGGACTTCGGCGCGGGTCGCGACGATGCCGTTCTGGCCGAGCGAACGGCGCAGCGCGAGCAGGTCGCCGGAGGATTGCTGGATGTCGACGAACATCGGGTCGAGTCGCTGGATCTGCGCGAGCGGATCAGTCTGCGTCGCCGAGACGAGCGCGCCGACGGTGAACAGCGAGCGGCCGATGCGGCCGGTGATCGGGGCGGGGACGGTCGTGAACTTGAGGTTGATCTGCGCGGTTTCGAGCGCGGCGCGGGTCTGCGCGACCGAGGCGGTGGCCTGGCGCGAGGTGGCGACCGCGTTGGTGTAATCCTGCTTGCTGATCGCTTCCATCTCGGCGAGCGGCTTGTAGCGCTGTGCGAGGATGGTCTGCGCCTGCTGGTTGGCGCGTGCGCTCTGGAGGTTGGCCTGCGCCTCGTTGGCGGCAGCGCGGTAGAGGCGCGGGTCGATCTCGTAGAGCGGCTGGCCCTTCTTGACGAGCGTGCCCTCGGTGAAGAACCGCCGGCGGATGATGCCGGTGACCTGGGGACGGACGTCCGAGCTTTCGAATGCGGTGGTGCGGCCGCTAAGCTCGGTGGTCATCGCGACGCTGGTCGGCTGGACGACGACATAGCCGACGGTCGGCGTGCCCTGGCCGGGCTGGCCACCGCGGCCTGCCTTGCCCTGGGCCTTGTCGTCGCCGCCGGAGCAGGCGGCGAGTGCCAATGCGGGCACCAGCAGGATGGCGCACTGCCGCGCAGAAATTCGTGTGGCTATCAAGTTTGGTAATCCGCGATCAGGTGTTGGCAGCTGTTGGTCGGGCTAAACCACGAGGATGTACCAGAAGTATGTCAGTTGAAAAGCGGAGGTGAGAAATAGGGAAGAAAGAGTAACCTGTTTGATTGTCGAGGGGATGTTTTGTGCGACGTAAGGCCCGCGAACGTCCCAAGAATTGTTTCCCCGCGAAGGCGGGGATCCAGACTGGGCTCCCGCCTTCGCGGGAGAACAAGGAGGGGGCGCACTCCCGTATGCAAACGCACGGCCATGCAACCACAGCACCACCCCAGAGCCACTGCACCACCCCGGCGGAGGCCGGGGCCCAATTGGAAAGGTCGTGGTAACGAGGGACTGCGCTTCGTTAGCAACGTCCCCCAATTGGGCCCCGGCCTTCGCCGGGGTGGTGCTTGTTGTGCGAGTCCTTCAAACCAAAATCTCGCGGGTGCGTTGAGCGGTGGATGCCGGAACGAGCCCGGCATGACGGATGGGGTGGGCTGATGGCTTTGATCGATGATGACAAGAAGGCCGCGGCGGTTGCTGCCGTGGCGGAAGTTCGGGACGGGATGCTGGTTGGGCTGGGGACTGGCTCGACTGCGGCGTTCGCGATCCGAGCGCTTGGCGAGCGGATCGCCCTGGGGCTGCAGATCCGCGCCGTCGTCACCTCGGACGCCTCAGGCAAACTCGCCCGCGAACTCGGCATCGAGATCCTCGACTTCGCCACCATCGCCCACGTAGACCTAACGATCGACGGCGCGGACGAGATCGACTCGCGGTGTTTCGCCATCAAGGGCGCAGGCGGGGCGATGTTGCGCGAGAAGATCGTCGCCGCAAGCTCGGCACGGATGGTCGTGATCGCCGACGGTTCCAAGCGCGTCGACCGGATCGGCGCCGCCAAGCTGCCGGTCGAGGTGCTACCGTTCGCCATCGCCTATGTAATGCGTGTGCTGACAGACATGGCCGCCGCCCCAAAGATCCGCGACAACTATCGGACGGACCAAGGCAATCTCGTCATCGACTGCCACTTCGCCACCCTCGACGACCCCCGCGCGACCGCGGCCACGCTTGCCGCGATCCCCGGCATTCTCGGCCACGGCCTGTTCCTCGACGAGGTCGATGCCGCGTATATTGCTACCGATGGCGTCGTTACGCGACTGGAACGGACGGGTGCATCCGACTAAAGGCATCCTATGTTGGCAACCAGATCGGATGCGCGGCGTTCGGTCACCGTCTAGAGCGAGGCTTCTTCCATGACCGATACCGCAACCGCCCCCACCAAGGCGGACCCCAAGCTGCACGAGGACGGCTCACCCGAGCGTCTGGCGATCGATACCATCCGCACGCTGTCGATGGACGCGGTGCAGAAGGCCAATTCGGGCCATCCCGGCACGCCGATGGCGCTCGCGCCGGTCGGCTACACGCTCTGGTCGAAGTTCCTGCGCTATGATCCCAAGCACGCCGACTGGCCCAACCGCGATCGCTTCGTGCTGTCGGTCGGCCATGCGTCGATGCTGCTCTATTCGCTGATCCACCTCGCCAAGATCGAAGAGATCGACGCCGAGGGTAACAAGACCGGCAAGGAAGCCGTCAGCCTTGAGGATATCGAGCAGTTCCGCCAGCTGTCGTCGAAGACCCCCGGCCACCCCGAGTATCGCCATACCACCGGCGTCGAGACCACCACGGGTCCGCTCGGCCAGGGTTGCGGCAACTCGGTCGGCATGGCGATTGCCGAGCGCTGGCTCGCGGCGCGCTACAACAAGGATGGCTTCACGCTGTTCGACCACGACGTCTACACGATTTGTGGCGATGGCGACATGATGGAGGGCGTCTCGGCCGAGGCGGCAAGCCTTGCCGGCCACCTCAAGCTCAGCAACCTCTGCTGGATCTACGACAGCAACCACATCTCGATCGAGGGCGCGACCGATCTCGCGTTCGACGAGGACGTCGGCCTGCGCTTCGACGCCTATGGCTGGAACGTCATCCACATCGACGACGCGAACGACACCGCCGCACTGAGCCGCGCGATCGAGGCGTTCAAGGCGACCAACGACAAGCCGACCTTCATCGTCGTGCATTCGGTGATCGGCTACGGCAGCCCCAAGGCAGGCAGCGAGAAGGCCCACGGCGAGCCGCTCGGCGAGGAGAATATCCGCATCACCAAGCAGGCGTATGGCTGGCCCGAGGACAAGTCGTTCTACGTGCCCGACGGCGTGATCGAGCATTTCAACGGTGCGATCGCGGAGCGTGGCGCGAAGCTGCGTGACGAATGGGTCGCGCTGACCGACAAGTATCGCGGCGCCTACCCCGAGCTGTCCGCCGAGCTCGATTTGCTGCTCAAGGACGAACTGCCCGAGGGCTGGGATGCCGACATCCCGACGTTCGAGGCGGATGCCAAGGGTGTCGCCAGCCGTGACTCGGGCGGCAAGGTGCTCAACGCGATCGCCGCCAAGGTGCCGTGGCTGATCGGTGGGTCCGCCGATCTCGCGCCGTCGACCAAGACCGACATAAAGGGCCAGCCCTCGTTCGAGGCGGAGAATTACGCCGGCCGGAACTTCCACTTCGGCATCCGCGAACACGGCATGGGCGCGATCGTCAACGGCATGGCGCTGTCGCATCTGCGTTCGTACGGCTCCACCTTCCTGGTGTTCGCCGACTACATGCGCGCGCCGGTGCGCCTGTCGGCGATCATGGAGGTCGGCGCGATCTGGGTGTTTACGCACGATTCGATCGGGGTCGGCGAGGATGGCCCGACGCACCAGCCGATCGAGCATCTCGCCACGCTGCGCGCGATCCCCGGTCTCGACACGATCCGTCCGAGCGACGCGAACGAAGTCGTCGCAGCCTGGAAGGCGGTTCTCAAGGACGCCAGCACGCCCGCCGCGCTGATCATGTCGCGCCAGGCTCTGCCGACGCTCGACCGGACCAAGTACGCAAGCGCAGACGGGCTCGAGAAGGGCGGCTATGTCCTCGCGGATAGCGACGGCACGCCCGACGTGATCCTGATCGCGACCGGCAGCGAAGTGTCGCTGGTCGTCGACGCGCACGAGAAGCTGACCGCGGACGGCGTGAAGAGCCGGGTCGTGTCGATGCCGAGCTGGTATCGCTACGAACTGCAGGACGCCGCGTACAAGGAAAGCGTGCTGCCGCGCGAAGTGCGCGCGCGCGTTGCGGTCGAGATGGCCGGTTCGGTCGGTTGGGACCGCTATGTCGGGCTCGACGGCGCGACCGTGACGATGTCGACCTTCGGGGCTTCGGCACCGCTCGCCAAGCTGCAGGACAAGTTCGGGTTCACCGTCGACAATGTCGTCAAGGTCGCCCGCCAAGTGATGGAGACCAAGTGATGGGTGCGCTCAACGATCTCGAAGGCTTCGGCCAGGCGGTATGGCTCGATTTCGTCGACCGGAAGTTCTTGGAGGCCGATGGTCTCCAGAAGCTGGTCGACGAGGACGGCCTGACCGGCGTCACGTCCAACCCGTCGATCTTCGAAAAGGCGATGGGTCACGGCGATGCCTATGACTCGACGCTGGCCGAGTACGACAAGCAGCATGCCGGCGCGGCGACGATCGACCGCTACGAGCATCTCGCGATCCAGGACATCAAGGCGGCGGCGGAGACGCTGAAGCCGGTCTACGACAAGCTCGACGCGAAGGACGGCTATGTCAGCCTCGAGGTGTCACCGTACATTTCCGACGACACCGATGCAACGATCGCCGAGGCGAAGAAGCTGTGGGGGATGGTCGACCGGCCGAACCTGATGATCAAGATTCCGGGGACGCTCGCGGGTGGTCCGGCGATCTCGTCGACGATCGCGAGCGGGATCAACGTCAACGTCACGCTGCTGTTTGCGCTCGACGCCTACATCCGCGTTGCCGAGGCGTATGCCGCAGGGCTTGAGGAGCGCGTCAAGCAGGGGCAGCCGATCGACAAGATCGCCAGCGTCGCGAGCTTCTTCGTCAGCCGGATCGATTCGTCGATCGACAAGGAGATCGATGCGCGTCTGGAAAAGGGCGATGCCGAGGCCGATGCGCTGAAGGCGGTCCGCGGCAAGGTCGCGATCGCCAACGCGAAGATGGCGTATCAATGGTATCTCGACTTCCTGAAGTCGGATCGCTGGCAGGCGCTGGCCGCCAAGGGTGCGCAACCGCAGCGTCTGCTGTGGGCGTCGACCGGGGTGAAGGACCCGAGCTACCCGGATACGCTCTACATCGACACGCTGATCGGCAAGGACACCGTCAACACGATGCCGCCGAAGACGATGGATGCATTCCGCGACCACGGCACCGCGGCGGAGACGATCACGCAGGACGTCGACGGCGCGAAGCACACGCTCGCCGAAGCCGAGCGTCTGGGTCTCGACCTCAACGGCGTGACCGGCAAGCTGGTCGAGGAGGGCGTCGCCTCGTTCGTCAAGGCGTTCGACGACCTGCTCGGCTCGATCGCCAAGAAGCAGCCCGCAACGGCGTAACAAACTGCTCCCTCTCCCCGGAGGGGAGAGGGAGAAGACAAGGATTTTATCATGAAGATCGGACTGATCGGCCTCGGCCGGATGGGCGGCAACATCGCGCGCCGGTTGATGAAGAACGGCCACGAAGTCGTCGCGTTCGACCGCGACGCCGAAGCCGTCAAGAAGCTCGCCGCCGACGGCGCGATCGGGGCGGACTCGCTCGACGACATGCATGCCAAGCTCGATACCCCGGCGATCTGGTGGGTCATGGTTCCCGCAGGCGAGCCGACCGAGAGCACCGTCCAGGCGATCGCCGCAAAGTCGAATTCGGGCGACATCATCATCGACGGCGGCAACAGCTTCTACAAGGACGACGTCCGCCGCGCGAAGGAACTGGCCGAGAAGGGCATCCACTATGTCGACGTCGGCACGTCGGGCGGCGTGTGGGGCCTCGAGCGCGGCTATTGCATGATGATCGGCGGCGACAAGGAAACGGTCGACCTGCTCGATCCGATCTTCGAGACGCTCGCGCCGGGCATGGGCACGATCGTCCGCACGCCGGGCCGCGTCGAGGGTCAAGCCGATCCGCGCGCCGAGAAGGGCTATATCCATGCAGGCCCCTCGGGTGCCGGGCACTTCGTCAAGATGGTCCATAACGGCATCGAATACGGCCTGATGCAGGCCTATGCCGAGGGCTTCGACATCCTCAAGGGCAAGTCCGGCGAGCATGTCGTCGAGGAGGAGCGCTTCGACATCAACCTGACCGACGTCGCCGAAGTCTGGCGTCGCGGCAGCGTGATCTCGTCGTGGCTGCTCGACCTGTCGGCGATCGCGCTGGCTAAGGACGGCACGCTCGAAGGCTTCAGCGGCAGCGTTGCGGATTCGGGCGAGGGCCAGTGGACGATCGACGCGGCAATGGAAGAGAAGGTGCCGGCCAACGTGCTGAGCGCGGCGCTGTATGCACGCTATCGCAGCCGCGTGGACCACACGTTCGGCGACAAGCTGTTGTCGGCGATGCGCTATGGCTTTGGCGGGCATGTCGAGATGCCCCAGTGAGCGGTGGCATGAGCGGTATCAAACTGCTGGTCTCCGATGTCGACGGCACGCTAGTCGACAAGGAGAAGAAGGTTACGCCCGCGACCGTCGACGCGGTCAAGCGGCTGAAGGCGGCGGGCCTCGGCTTCACGATCATCAGCGCGCGGCCGCGCTCAGGGATGATGCCGATCGCGGACCTGCTCGGCATCGACGAGCCGATGGGCGCGTTCAACGGTGGGATCGTGTTCAAGCGCGACGGCACCGTGATCGAGCACCACATGATCGACGTCGACGTCGTCCGCGGCGCGATGGAGATCATCGGTGACGCGCCGGTCGACACGTGGTTCTTCGCGGATGACGTCTGGTATGCCAGCACCGACCAGGGCGGCCATGTCGGCAGCGAAAAGAAGGCCTCCGCGCAGGACCCGGTGATCGTCTCCGACTTCACCGACCTGCTCGCCAAGGCCGACAAAGTCACGTTCGTCAGCGACGACGAAGACCTGTTGCGCGACCTGCATGCGAAGGTCGCGGCGAAGTTCGATACGCAGGCGACGATCGTCCAGAGCCAGACCTATTATCTCGACATCACGCCAGTGGCCGGCAACAAGGGCAGCGGTATCGAGGAACTGGCGGACGCATTCGGCATCAGCTTGACGCAGACCGCGGCGATCGGCGATCAGGCCAATGACATCGCGATGCTCAAGCGCGCCAAGTTGGCGATCGCGATGGGCAATGCGCCACAGACCGTCCGTGACGTCGCGCACGAGATTACCAGCGCGAACGATGCCGATGGCGTCGCGCACGCGATCGACACCTTTATCCTTACTGGAGTTTCCGCATGAAAGAGTTGGTTGCCTTCGACCTCGACGGAACGCTGGCCGAGAGCAAGCAGCCCTTGCAGGAGCCGATGGGCGAGGCGTTGGCGAACCTGCTCGACGTCGCGCATGTCGCGGTGATCTCGGGCGGCGATTGGCCGCAGTTCGAAAAGCAGGTCGCGTCGCGCCTGCCCGAGCGCGCCGATCGCACCAAGCTGTGGCTGATGCCGACGACAGGGACCAAGCTGTACCGGTTCGATGGCGAATGGCGCGCGGTGTATGCCGAGCTGTTCGAGGACGACGAGAAGCAGAAGATCCTCAAGGCGTTCGACGAGTCGCTCGAGGCTACCGGATTCGTGCCGGAAAAGACCTGGGGCGAGCGGATCGAGGATCGTGGCAGCCAGATCACGTTCTCCGCACTCGGCCAGGAAGCGCCGATCGATGCCAAGCACAGCTGGGATCCCGACTTCGCCAAGCGGAAGGTCATCCACGCGGATTTGCAGAAGCGCCTGCCGGGGCTGTCGATCAACATGGGCGGCGCGACCTCGATCGACATCACGCGTGAGGGTGTCGACAAGGCTTACGGCCTGAAGAAGCTCAATGAGGCGAGCGGCATCGCGCTCGACAAGATGATGTTCATCGGCGACGCGATCTTCCCGGGCGGGAACGACTATCCGGCGGAGCAGCTTGGGCTGGACGTCGTGAAGGTGAAGAACGTCGATGGCACGCTGGCGGCGATCGCCGGGATCGTCGCGTGCCTGAAGTAAGGGCGTGAGCGTCGCGTTTCGTCGCGAGAGTGACGAGGAACATCTCGAACCCAAGTTCGAACAGCCGATCGCACCGGGGCCCAATCTGGTCACGGCGCGGGGGTTGCGGTTGCTGGGTGAGCGGGTGACCGAGATCGAAGCGGCTGTTGCGGCGGAGACGGATGAGGAGGCGCGCAAGCTGCTGCTGCGCGACCTGCGCTATTGGCACACGCGCCAGACGACGGCCGAACTCGCGCCTTCGCCGGAAGAGGACGAGGTCGGGATCGGGTCGCGCGTTCGGGTTCGGATGAACGGGGTTGAGCGGGTTATCGCGATCGTCGGTGGTGACGAGGCCGAGCCTGGCGAGGACCGGCTGGCGTTCTCGGCACCGTTGGCGCGTGCACTGATGGGCGCGGCGGTTGGCGAGACGGTCGCGTTTGCGGACAAGCCGGACGCGATCGAGGTTCTGGCGATCGACAAGGATGACGGCTGATGGCTGAGGCAAAATTCGAACGGCACCGCCAGGCTTGGACGCAGGACGAGATCCAGAAGCTGCACACGCTTGCGAAGAAGGGCATGGCGTTGAAGGCGATCGCCAAGGCGCTGACCCGGAGCGAGGAGTCGGTGAAGGTTCGGGCGAAGGAAGACTCGCTGAATATCGCCAAGCTGCGGTGAAGTTACGAAAAGCCCTCTCCCCTCCGGGGAGAGGGTTGGGTGAGGGGCTGTTCCGGGTGGTGCACTGCTTGGCTACCCCTCACCCCGACCCTCTCCCCGAAGGGGAGAGGGAGCAGAAGGGGCGTTATCGTGCTTCGCCATATCGTCGGAGAATTCGGCCACCATATGGCACCACCCCGGCGAAGGCCGGGGCCCAATTGGAAAGGTCGGAGTAACTGCGCGCAACCTTCGTCGTTGCCGTCCCCCAATTGGGCCCCGGCCTTCGCCGGGGTGGTGCTAGCCAGCGGATCAGGATGTTTCGCTGACTGCAGATCACCACCTATGTGGCGCACCCCGAACACGCTACACCGGCCACCCCTTGTTCTCCCGCGAAGGCGGGAGCCCAGTCTGGGTCCCCGCCTTCGCGAGGAAACACTCTTAATTAGCGGCTGCTGACCGAAGCCGCACGGAGCTACATCTGTCCGAATACGACGCCATAATCCTCGGGGCAGGCGCCGCCGGCCTCATGTGCGCCGCCGTCGCAGGCCAGCGCGGGCGGAAGATTCTGCTCGTCGATCACGCCGACCAGGCCGGCAAGAAGATCCTGATCTCCGGTGGCGGGCGGTGTAATTTCACCAACGTCCACACCGCCGCCGACCGCTACATCTCCGCCAACCCGCATTTCGCCAAGTCCGCACTCGGCCGCTACACCGCACAGGATTTCCTCGCGCTCGTCGAATCCTACGGCATCACGTGGCACGAAAAGACGCTCGGCCAACTCTTCTGCGACGGCTCGGCGCGCCAGATCGTCGAGATGCTGCTCGACGAATGCGACAAGGGCCGCGTCGACCTGTCGCTCGGCCGCGCGGTCACCGGAGTCGACCACGCCGACGGCCGCTACCGCGTATCGCTCGACGGCCGCACCGTCACCGCGCCTGCGCTCGTCATCGCCACCGGAGGCCCGTCGATCCCCAAGATGGGCGCGACCGGGTTCGCCTATGATCTCGCGCGGCAGTTCGGGTTGAAGGTCGTCGAGCCACGCCCCGCACTGGTCCCGCTGACGCTGGGCGGCGATGAAACGCTGTTCCGCGAACTCTCCGGAGTCGCTGCCGAAGTCGTCGCCACCGCCGGCAAGACCGCTTTCCGTGAGGCCGCGCTGTTCACGCACCGTGGCCTGTCCGGCCCCGCGATCCTGCAAGTGTCGTCCTATTGGCGCAACGGCCAGCCCGTCGGGATCGATTTCCTCCCTGATCGCGAGTCCGGCTGGCTCCCCGCCGCCAAGCGTACCACGCCGCGAGCGACTCTCCGAAAACTACTTGGAAACACGCTCCCGGACCGACTCGCGGAGACTTTGAGCGAGCGATTGGCCATGGGCGGAGAGATTTCCACGCTCACCGACCGGAAACTCCAGGATGCCGAACGCGCGCTAAGCCATTGGCAATTCACGCCAAATGGCTCCGAAGGCTATGCCAAGGCCGAGGTCACGGCGGGCGGAATCAGCACCGCGGAACTCTCTTCGCAAACAATGCAAGCCAAACGCGTACCAATGCTGTATGCAGTCGGCGAAGCGGTCGATGTCACAGGGTGGCTCGGCGGCTACAACTTCCAATGGGCATGGGCGAGCGGGTGGGCCGCGGGTCAAGTCCTGTAGGGACCACCACGCCAGTGCCTTGCCGTTGCGTAAGCCGGCCACCAATTAGGACGTACATGCCTTTTACAAATATTCCGTCGCTTCTCTCCGAGGCGCTCGAAGCGCGCGGCTATACCGCGCTCACCCCCGTCCAGGCTCATGTGATCGAGGACAATGCGATCGGTCGCGATCTCGTCGTGTCGGCGCAGACCGGCTCGGGCAAGACCGTCGCGTTCGGCCTGGCGATGGCCGGCGAACTGCTCGGTGAAGCCGGCGAGGACGGCGTCCAGCGCCTGCCCGCGCCGCACAAGCCGCTCGTCCTCTGCATCGCGCCGACTCGCGAGCTCGCGCTCCAGGTCAGCCGCGAGCTGATGTGGCTCTATGCCAAGGCCGGCGCGCGCATCTCGACCTGCGTCGGCGGGATGGACGCCTCGAAGGAGCGTCGTTCGCTCGCACATGGTGCGCATATCGTCGTCGGCACGCCAGGCCGTCTGCGCGATCACCTCGAGCGTGGCGCGCTCGACCTGTCGGCCCTCAAGGTCGCCGTGCTCGACGAAGCCGACGAGATGCTCGACATGGGCTTCCGCGAGGACCTCGAGCAGATCCTCGATGCGTCGCCTGAAGCACGCCGCACGCTGCTGTTTTCGGCGACGATGCCGCGGCCGATCGTCGCGCTCGCCAAGCGCTACCAGAAGGATGCGCTGCGCATTTCGACCGTCGGCGAGGATCGCGGTCATGGCGATATCTCGTACCAGGCCGTCACGGTCTCGCCGTCCGAGATCGAGCATGCGGTGATCAACCTGCTGCGCTTCCATGAGGCGGAGACGGCGATGCTGTTCTGCGCCACGCGTGACAATGTGCGCCATCTGCATGCGAGCCTAGTCGAGCGTGGCTTTGCCGCCGTCGCGCTGTCGGGCGAGCATTCGCAGAACGAGCGTAACGCTGCGCTTCAGGCGCTGCGTGACCGTCGCGCACGCGTCTGCGTTGCGACCGACGTTGCGGCTCGCGGCATCGATCTGCCGACGCTGTCGCTGGTCGTGCACGTCGAACTGCCGCGCGATGCCGAGACGCTCCAGCATCGCTCGGGTCGTACCGGTCGCGCGGGCAAGAAGGGCACCGCTGTCCTGATCGTGCCGTTCCCGCGTCGCCGTCGCGTCGAGATGATGCTCCGTGGTGCGAAGATCAACGCGGAGTGGGTCAACGCGCCGACCGCCGAGGACATCCGCAAGAACGATCACGAGCGGCTGATCGGCATGCTGTTGCAGCCGGTCGAGGTCGAGGAGGAGGATCGCGCACTCGCCGTCCGCCTGATGGCCGAAAAGACGCCGGAGGATATCGCCGCGGCGCTGGTGCACATGCACCGCGCGACGATGCCGCAGGCCGAGGATCTGATCGACCAGAGCAAGCAGCCGACGCAGGACGAGCGTTCGCAGGGGCCGCGCGCGGGGTTCGAGGACACCGTCTGGTTCCGGATGGATATCGGTCGTCGCCAGAACGCCGATCCGCGCTGGATCCTGCCGCTGATCTGCCGTCGTGGGCACATCACCAAGTCCGAGATCGGTGCGATCCGGATTGGGCCGAACGAGACGGCGTTCGAGATTCCGCGCGCTGTGGCCTCGCGGTTCTCGGCGGCGATCCAGCGGACGGCACAGGCTGGTGAGGAAGAGAGCGGCGTGGCGATCGAGGCGATGCAGGGCGCGCCCGAGAGCGGCGCTCGGCATGATGGCGGCGGCGGTGGCGGTCGCAGCAATGCGAGCGGTCCGCGCTCGACGCTGCACCGTGCGGCTCCCCGTGGCGGCCCGGCTCCTGCGCGCAAGCCCCCGTACCGCGGTAATCGCGAGCGTAGCTGAGCGACCTGCCTTCCGTTCGTGCTGAGCGAAGTCGAAGCATCCCCGTTTGGGGCACACCCTTCGACCTCGCTGAGGGCGAACGGGTGATGGATCGATTGCCTCCAGTTCCGTCATCCTGACGAAAGTCAGGATCCAGAGTAACGAACGCTGCCCTGCTTGATCCTGGATCCTGACTTTCGTCAGGATGACAGGAATGAGTGGGGCAGTTCGGGATGTGTACGATGACGAACGAATCTTCCGGCGCGATCCGCATCCTCGTCGACGCCGACGCATGCCCCGTCAAAGACGAGATCTACAAGGTCGCGTGGCGCCACGAAGTCCCCGTGACGATCGTCGCGAACAGCCATTTCCGCATCCCCGTCCACCCGCTGATCTCGCGCGTTGTCGTCAGCGATGGGTTCGACGCGGCCGACGACTGGATCGCCGAACAGGCCGATGCGAAGTGCGTCGTGATCACCGCCGACATCCTGCTCGCCGACCGCTGCGTGAAAGCCGGTGCGACGGTGCTCGCCAACACCGGCAAGCCCTTCACCACCAGCTCGATCGGCGGCGCGATCGCCACCCGCGCGATCATGGCCGACCTGCGTGCGGGCGGCGACATCATCGGCGGCCCCGCACCGTTCTCCAAGGCCGACCGATCGAGCTTCCTGTCCGCGCTCGATGCCGCGCTTGTCCGGCTGAAGCGCCGCTAAGCTCGCGCTGCCTGCCCTGAAACCGACTTTACCGGTTGCCATCCCACGCTTCGCATCGGCATAGGCGCGCGTTCATTGAAGGATGACGCGATGCAGACGGACGCTGGCGGCCCCGCTTTGGGGCTGGATTTCGGCACGACCAACAGCGTCGTGGCGCTGGGGACGCGCGGCGGGACGCCCGAACTCGTGAATTTCGCCGCCCCCGCCGAGACGAGCCCGGTATTCCGCTCGGCGTTGTGTTTCTGGCAGGACGACAGCGGCAAGGGGCTCGTGTCGGATGCGGGGCCGTGGGCGATCGCCGAATATATGGAATACCCGCTGGACAGCCGGTTCATCCAGTCGTTCAAATCGGTCGCGGCGATGAAGACGTTTGAGCAGGCCTCCGTGTTCGACAAGCGCTATCGCTTCGAGGAGATGGGCCAGCTGTTTCTCGAAAAGCTGATCTCGCACGCAGGCGGCAAGCTCGACACGCGGCCGCACCGGGTCGTGGTCGGCCGGCCGGTCGAATATGCCGGTGCGCGGCCTGACGAGGCGCTGGCGCGGACGCGGTACGATGCGATGTTCAGGGGCTTCGGCGCGGAGATCCATTACGTCTATGAGCCGCTCGGCGCGGCGTATAGCTATGCGACGCGGCTGACCGAGCCGGCGACGATCCTCGTGGCGGATTTCGGCGGCGGTACGAGCGACTTTTCGGTGGTGCGCGTCGCCGAGCCGGGGGCTGCGCGACGCTGTACGCCGCTTGGGCATGCTGGCGTTGGGATCGCCGGGGATCGGTTCGATTACCGGATCCTCGACCGGCTGGTGCTGCCGATGCTGGGGAAGGGCGGCGCGTACAAGTCGTTCGGCAAGGAACTTGAGATTCCGCGCGCGTACTTCGCCGATTTCGCGGACTGGTCCAGGCTGGCGCTGATGCGCAACCGCAAGACGATGACCGAGCTGGAGCGGTTGCAGAAGACCGCGGTCGACCCCGACGCGATCGGGCGGATGATCGCGGTGATCGAGAACGAACTGGGCTATCCGCTGTACGATGCGGTCGGGTCGCTCAAGCGTGCGCTGTCGAGTGGCGAGGATGCGCATTTCCACTTTGCGGGCGCAGGGCTCGAGATCGAGGCGGACGTGACGCGGGCGCAGTTCGAGGGGTGGATCGCCGATGACGTGGTGCGGATCGAGGCGGCGGTCGACCGGGCCTTGGAGGTGGCGAACGTCGGTGGCGGCGAGATCGACCGGGTGTTTTTGACCGGCGGGTCGTCGCTGATTCCGCGTATCCGCCGGATCTTCGTCGAGCGGTTCGGCGAGGCGGCGATCATGAGCGGTGGCGAGCTGACTTCGATCGCGCACGGGTTGGCCTTGATCGGCGAGCAGGACGATATCGCGGCTTGGTCGTCATGATCCCTCGCGTGCTTCTCGGGACGGCGCAGGTGCCGGGTGGGGGTGAGCTTCGTCTGCTCCAGCGGGGTGCCGAGTTCTCGATCATGCTCGGCGCGAACGAGCTGATGAACAGCCGGTTGAGCGGGTCGGAAGAGGCGCTGGCGGAGCAGGCGGGCGACCGGATCGGTGGGCGGCCGGGTGTTCGGATGCTGATTGGCGGGCTTGGGATGGGGTTTACCCTCCGCGCGGCGCTGGCACGGCTTGGTGCTGATGCGGAGGTGGCGGTTGCGGAGATCGTGCCGGCGGTGATCGAATGGGCGCGCGGGCCTATGGCGGCGGTGCACGGGGACAGCCTGACCGATCCGCGGACGCGGATTTTTGAGGGCGACGTCGCCGCGGCGATCGCGGAGGGTGATTGGGACGCGATCCTGCTCGACGTCGATAATGGGCCTGACGGGATTTCGCGGCCGGGTAACGATCGGCTTTACGGCGCGCGTGGGTTGTCTCTGGCGCGGGCGGCTTTGCGGCCGGGCGGGGTGCTCGCCGTGTGGTCGTCAGCGCCGAGCAAGCCGTTCGCCACACGCCTTGCTGAAGCCGGTTTTGCGGTCGACGAAGTGATCGCGCGGGCGACGCGCAAGGGCGGCGCGCGGCACACGATCTGGTTCGCCACCAAGCCATGATCTGGCGGTGGGCCGTCTTGACCGCGCTGTCGGCGGTGATCGCCGCGCTGCTCGAAGTCGTCGGGCTGCCTGCGGGGTTGCTGCTCGGGCCAATGGTCGCCGCGGTCGTGCTGGCGGTGCGGGGATGGTCTTTGAGCGTGCCGACTTCGGCGTTTCGCGGGGCGCAGGCGGCGGTCGGAACGCTGATTGCGGGGTCGATCACCACGGGGATCGTCGCGACGGTGGCGGATCACTGGCCGGTGTTCCTGATGGTCAATTTCGTCACGCTCGCGGCGAGCAGCGTGCTCGGGTATTTGCTGAGCCGGTGGCAGGTGTTGCCGGGGACCGTCGCGGTGTGGGGATCGACGCCGGGCGCGGCGAGCGCGATGGTGTTGATGGCGCAGGCGTATGGCGCGGACTCGCGGCTGGTCGCGGTGATGACGTACACGCGGGTCGTGAGCGTGGCGGTGGTCGCGTCGGTGCTGGCGGCGGTGATGGTCGGTGGCGGGAGCGGGCATCATGTCGCAGCCACGTGGTTCGCCTCCGTGGACCCCCCGGTCGTGCTGCGGACGATCGCGATTGCCGGTGTTGGCGCGAGCGTTGGCGTCGTGCTGAAGCTTCCCGCCGGCGCGCTGCTCGGGTCGCTGGTGGCGGGGGCGGCGCTCAACGTCACTGGCGTTGCGCAGCCGGTGTTGCCGCAGTGGCTGCTCGCGATCAGCTATGCGGTGGTCGGGTGGCGCATCGGGCTGTCGTTCACGCGCGATACGTTGCGGGTGGCGGGCAAGGCGATGCCGCGGATCCTGTTGTCGGTGGCGTTGCTGATCGCTTTCTGCGGGGGAATCGCGGCGGCGTTGACGCGCTGGTGGGGGATCGATCCGGTTACCGCGTATCTGGCGACCAGCCCCGGTGGGATGGACTCGGTGGCGATCATCGCCGCGTCGAGTCCGGTGGATGTGCCGTTCGTGATGGCGTTGCAGGTGTTGCGGTTCCTGGGCGTGTTGTTGATCGGGCCGCCGCTGGCGAAGTTCGTGGCGACGCGGCAGGGCGGTGTGCCGCCGCCGGTTATTCCGACTTAGGACCAACCGAGACAGCCCAGCCCCAACTCCGTTCGCCCTGAGCGAAGTCGAAGGGTGGGTACCGCGCGCAGGTGCTTCGACTTCGCTCAGCACGAACGGTTGTGGGGGGGCGACCTCCCTTGGGGCGAACGGGTGGGGCATCGAACCCCGGTTCCACCAGCAGCGGGGCGTCAGCCCTTGGTCGGGCGGTAGGCTTCGACGTCGATCTCGTGGCGCTTCAGCTTATCGTAGAACGTCTTGCGCGGGATGCCGAGTGCGGCCAGCGCAGACCGCACGTCGCCGCTGACCTGTTGGAGCACGGCGCGGATCGTCGCTTCCTCAAACTTGTCTACTCGGGCGGGGAGGGGGATGTCGCTGTCTTCGTCGACTGCCTCTTCCGCCTCGACGCGGAGGACGAGGCGCTTGGCGAGGTTGTCGAGTTCGCGGACGTTGCCGGGCCAGTCGTGCTGGCCAAGGTACGCTAGCGTCGCTGTATCGATCGTCGGCACCTCGCGCCCGAACCGCTCTGCCGCCTGATGGAGCAAATGGCCGAACAGCAGCGGTATGTCGTCGCGGCGTTCTCGGAGCGGCGGGATGCGCAGGCGGACCGCGTCTAGCCGGAACAGCAGGTCGGCGCGGAAGCGGCCTTCCTCGACCGCCTGCTCTAACCCCGGTTTCGCGGCAGCGATCACGCGCAGGTCGAGCGCACGTGGCAGGTCGCCACCGACGGGCATCACTTCGCGCTCCTCGAGCACACGGAGCAGTTTTGCTTGAAACGCCGGCAGCGTGCTCTCGATCTCGTCGAGGAACAGCGTGCCGCGGTTCGAGGCCTCGATCCGGCCGGTGCGCGGCAGGCGGGAGTCGCCGTCATGGCCGAACAGCTCGATCTCCGCGACCGCCTCGGGCAACGCGGCGCAGTTGACCGCGACGAACGGACGCGAGCGGCGGTTGCTCCAGCGGTGGAGCAGTACAGCGACAAGTTCCTTGCCGGTGCCGGTCTCGCCTTCGACCAGCACGTCGATGTCGGCTTGCGCGATCTGGCGCATCGTTTCGCGGAGGCGGACCATCACCGGAGTCTCGCCGATCAGCGGTTCGGCGCCGATCGTTTCCTCGGCGGCGGCGCGGAGACGGCGGTTGTCGAGGACGAGGCGGCGCATTTCGAGCGCCCGGCGCGCGCCAGCGATCAAATGGTCCGTCGCGAAGGGCTTCGGGATGAAGTCGAACGCGCCGTTCTTGAGCGCGGCCACCGCCATCGCGACATCGCCGTGTCCGGTCATCAGCAGCACGGGGATCTCGTGGTCGATCGCGGCGATGCGGCGGAAGAGTTCGAGCCCGTCCATCTTCGGCATGCGGATGTCGGACACCACCGCGCCGTCGAACCCTGCGGTCACGCGGGCGAGCGCGACGGTCGGGTCGCGCTCGGCGATCACGGCGATGCCGGCGAGTTCGAACGACTGCTCCAGCGCGCCGCGGAGGACGTCGTCGTCGTCGACGAGCAACACCGCTTGCTCGCTCATGCCTTCACCAGGATCATACGGAAGATGGCGCCTTCTGGAGCGGGGACGAGGTCGAGCGTGCCGCCGAACTCGGTCATGATGTCGCGCGCGATGCCGAGGCCGAGGCCGAGGCCGTCCTTCTTGCTCGTCGCGAACGGGGTGAAGAGGTGGTCGGCGATGTCGGCTTCGATGCCGGGACCGTTGTCGGCGACGGTCAGCACGACGTCGCGGCCTTTCCGCCCGACCGTGACGCTGACGCGGGCATCGCGGCGGTCGGCGACCGCGTCGAGCGCGTTCTGGAGGAGGTTGACGAGGACTTGCTCCAGGCGGACGCGGCCGGCGATGACGGTCAGGCGTGCTTCGGGGCCGGTCGGCAGGTCGAGCGTCACGCCCTTCGCGCGGAAGCGGTCGCCGATCAGCAGGCGGACGCCGTCGATTGCCTCGTCGAGCGCCACCGGGCCGATCGAGCCTGCGCCGCGCCGGGCATAGCGCCTGAGCCCGGCGGTGATCGTGCCGATCCGGCTGGTGAGGTCGACGATCGACTGGAGATTGGTTGCCGCGCGCGCAGGTTCCCCGCGGTCTAGGAAGGCGGCGGCATTGTCGGCGAAGGTGCGGATCGCGGCGACGGGCTGGTTGATCTCGTGCGCGACGCTCGCGGTGATCGTGCCGATCGAGCCGACGCGGTTGGCGTGCGCCAGTTCCTCGCGCGCCTGGCGGAAACGCTGGTCGGAGGCCTCGCGCTGTTCGACCTCGATCTGGAGGCGATCGGCGGTGGCGCGGAGTTCGGCGGTGCGGCGTGCGACCTCCGCTTCCAGTTCCGCGCGGGCGCCGGCATTGCGCTTGCGGCGCTCGTACAGCCACCATGCGCCGAGCATCGCGGCGATCGTCAGCATCGCGGCGATCGCGGTGGCCCAGCGTGTGCGCGCAGCGGCGGTGCGCAGGGCGGCGTCGAGCGGCTCCATATGCACCAGCCGCCAGCCCGAGATCGGTACAGGCAGCGACACCGTAATCGCAGGCGATCCGTCGGGCAGCCGTGACACCCCCTCGGCAGGCGTCAGTGGGGCGGGGGCCAGCGGCGACGTCCCGAACTGGCGCGTCTCGACCAGCTCGGCGCGACGCGAGGGCGAGAGCGGGCGGGTGGTCCTAAATTCGAGCTTCGGATCGCTGGAGATCAGGATGATGCCGTCGGGATCGGTGACGAAGGTCGCCATCCGGTCCTGGATCCACGCGCGCGCGATCTTCTCGAACTCGACCTTGACCACGACCACGCCGAGCGGGCGACCGGCGCGGTCGATCCGGCGCGAGAGATACAGGCCGGGCCGCCCGCTGACGCTGCCGAGTGCGAAGAACTCGGTCGCGCCCGACGCCATCGCCTTGGTGAAATAGTCGCGGAAGCGGTAGTCGTGGCCGAGGAAGCTGTCGGGGCGCCCGGCGTTCGAGGCGGCGATCGCCATGCCCTGCGTGTCGAGTGCGTAGATCACCGGGGCGCCGGTGCGCTCGGCCAGCAGCGCGAGCTTGGTGTTGAGCGCCGGGTCGACCTTGCCCGACGCGAGTGCCGCGCGGACGTCGGGGTATTCGCCGAGCATGATCGGCAACAGGCGATAGGTCTGCAGCTCCGCTTCGAGCAGGCGAAGGTTGCTCCGCGTCTGCTGGACCGCGCGCATCCGCACGCCCGCGCGCGCGTCCTCGGCGGCGCGTTGGCCGTAGATCGAGGCGACCCCCGCGACGATCACGCCAAGCGCCGCGAACGCGATCAGCACCGTCAACGCCGTGACGAAAAGGGAAGATCGGAGTCGCGTCATTTGTGCGGATTATCACACACGCACTGGCCACGCCATTGGTGAAATGCGGCGATTTCCACACGTCCGAACAATGGGTATGCTGATAAATGGCTAAAAACCAACGTTCTACGTGCTGAAGGGGCTGCTCTTGTAGTCCCGGGTTCGGCCCGGCATTACCGTCGCACATAACGTCCCGCGTTAGTGGACGAGGATAGCAGGAGGCGATGTTGACCCTACCCACCCAGACATATGGCGTCGCGGAAACGCCCGCGCGGAAGCGCTGGAGCGGCCAGCTCTATATCCAGGTCCTGATCGCGATCGCGCTCGGCGCGGCGCTCGGGCATTTCTATCCGGCGTACGGCGCGGCGCTGAAGCCGCTCGGCGATGCGTTCATCAAGCTGGTGAAGATGATCATCGCACCGGTGATCTTCCTGACGCTCGTTACCGGTATCGCCGGGATGAAGGAACTCGGCTCGGTCGGCCGCGTCGCGGGCAAGGCGTTCGCCTACTTCCTGTTCTTCTCGACGCTCGCGCTGATCGTCGGGTTGATCGTCGCCAACGTCGTCCAGCCGGGCGCGGGGATGAACATCGACGCCGCCACGCTCGATACCAAGGGCATCGCCGACTACACCGTGAAGGCGCATGAGACGACGATCACCGGGTTCCTGATGAGCATCATCCCGGACACGATGGTCAGCGCGTTCACCGAGGGCAACATCCTCCAGATCCTGCTCGTCGCGATCCTGTTCGGCATCTCGCTGAGCCTGGTCGGCGAGCCTGCCAAGCCGGTGCTGAACTTCCTCGAGCGCCTCAGCCTGATCGTGTTCAAGCTGGTCGGCATCCTGATGCGCGCGGCGCCGCTCGGCGCATTCGGTGCGATCGCGTTCACGATCGGCAAATACGGGATCGGCAGCCTTGCCAATCTCGGTGCGCTGGTCGCGACCTTCTATCTGACCGCGGCGCTGTTCGTGATCGTCATCCTTGGCACCGTCGCTCGGCTCACGGGCTTCTCGATCTTCAAGCTGATCAAGTATCTGAAGGCCGAACTGCTGCTGGTCCTCGGGACGTCGTCGTCGGAAGCCGCGCTGCCGAACCTGATCCAGAAGATGGAAGCGGCGGGCTGCGAGAAGTCGGTGGTCGGGCTGGTCGTGCCGACCGGTTATTCGTTCAACCTCGACGGCACCAACATCTACATGACGCTGGCGGCGCTGTTCATCGCGCAGGCGACGAATACGCATCTGACGCTCGGCCAGGAACTGTTGCTGCTCGTCGTGGCGATGATCTCTTCGAAGGGTGCGGCGGGCGTTACCGGCGCGGGCTTCATCACCTTGGCCGCAACGCTGTCGATCGTGCCGACGGTACCGATCGCGGGCATGGCGCTTATCCTCGGTGTCGATCGGTTTATGAGCGAGTGCCGCAGCCTCACCAACTTCATCGGCAACGCGGTCGCGACGATCGTCGTCGCCCGTTGGGAGGGTGCCCTCGACCGCGACAAGCTGAACGCGGCGCTGTCGGGCAAACTTCCTGATCTCGTGCCTGCTCCAATCGCAGCCGTTCCTGCCCACTGACGCGTACGGGGCCGGTTCGCCGGTCCCGCGTCCTGTACCGGATATTTGCTTATGACCTCGATGACGATCCGCCGCATGGCATATGCGGCCGGCTTTGCCGCGTCCGCGCTTTCGACCCTGGCCTTTTCGAGCGTGGCGATGGCGCAGGCCGAAGCGCCGCCCTCGCGACAGGCGAATGCCGGCGCCAAGGACGTGTCGAGCACTGCCGAGGCCTCGCCGATCGCCGAAAGCTATCCCAACGCCGCGATCGGCGACGGCGTGACGGCGGGCGGCTACAACCAGTCGCGTTGGGCAGAGGACTGGTCGAAGCTGCGCGATCCGAAGAAGCGCAAGGACATCGTCGACCAGCTGAAGTTCATCTCGATCGCGGGTGATGGCGACGTCTATCTGACGCTGTCGGGCGAGGCGCGGTTCCGCGTCAACGAGACGACCAACCCCAATCTGCGCGATGCCGAGGCACAGCGGCAGGACATCCTCCGCCTGTTCGGGGGCGCCGATCTGCATGTCGGTGAGCACCTTCGCTTCTACGGCGAACTAGCGCATGGCACGCTGGAGGGGCAGAATCTCGGCACCGCATTGCCGAACCTGCGCAATAAGCTGGCGGTGCAGCAGGCGTTCGTCGACCTGACCGGGACGGTCGCCGATGTCGATGTCGGCGTGCGCTATGGCCGCCAGACGTTTGCGGACGGTCCGAACCTGTTGGTCGTGCCGCGCGACAACAATACGCTGTTCTTCGGATTTAACGGCTTCCGCGCCTGGGCGCGCACCGCTGGTGTCCGTGCCGACGTGTTCGACTTCAAGCCGACTGCGTATGGCAATGGCGGTACTCAGGATGACAATGCGGAGAGCGCGCGGCGCTTCTCGGGCATCTCGACGGGCATCGTCGTGCCGGAGACGCTGTTCGGGGGCTCGAAGCTGTACGTCGATCCGTTCCTCTGGCGTCTGCGCAACCGCGCGGCGGTATGGGGCACGGACAATGCGCGCGAAGTCCGCAACTTCTATGGGCTCCACGTCTGGGGCGATGCGGGGCCGGTCAATCTCGACTGGACGATCAATTACCAGGGCGGGTCCTACGACAACCGCTCGATCAAGGCGTGGCTCCTGCTGCTCGCCCAGACTTACAAGATCGGTGACAGCAAGACCGCGCCGCGCGTCGGTTTCCACGCGGACTATGCGAGCGGCGGCGGCGCGTACGGTAACGGCACGCTGCGCAACTCGTTGGCGCCGTTCGGCAACAACATTTATTACAGCTATCAGCTGTTCGCGACGCCGACCAACCTGCTCGCGCTGGCGCCCAACGTGACCTTTACGCCGTTCGGCAAGCTGCGCATGACGGCCGAGTATCAGCGCTCGTGGCGCGATACGACGAGCGATGCGGTGTACCGTGCGAACGGCACGGCGTTTGCCGGCACGCAGAATTTCGGGGGCAAGAAGATCGCCGATACGCTGCGGTTCCAGGCGGTGTACCCGTTCACCTCGCGGCTGTCGTTCACCGGGCGGTACGAACATCTGATCGCGGGGCCTGCGCTGACGAATGCGGGGTATAAGAACTCCGACTTCCTCGCCGGCTGGATCAGCTACCGGTTCTGATCCGTTCCGTCATCCTGACGAAAGTCAGGATCCAGAGCCAGGACCGTTAGCGCCTGTTACCCTGGGTCCTGACTTTCGTCAGGATGACGAGTGGGCGGCGATACCGCCCAGATTAACCTGCGTCGTTCAGCACCGCGTTTTCTTCGTTTTCCACCATACCGGTCCTTCAATTCCAAGATCGACTGTGGCACACAGGCTCCAACATCAGGAGTCACATGGCCATGGATCTCAGCTTCACGCCCGAGGAAGAAGCCTTTCGCGACGAAGTCCGCGCATTCTTCCGCGCCAAACTGCCCGCCCGCCTCTCGACGCTGGTCCGCGAGGGCAAGCGGCTGCGCAAGTCGGACATGGAGGAATGGCACGCGATCCTCAACGAGCGCGGCTGGCTGGCGAACCACTGGCCCGAGCAATGGGGCGGCCCCGGCTGGAGCGTGATCCAGCGCTTTATTTTCGACAATGAATCCGCGCTTGCGCACGCGCCCCGCGTGGTCCCGTTCGGCGTCAACATGCTCGGTCCTGTGCTGATCAAATACGGCTCCGAAGAGCAGAAGAAGCAGTGGTTGCCGCGGATCCTCGACGGCTCCGACTGGTGGTGCCAGGGGTATTCGGAGCCGGGCGCGGGGTCCGATCTCGCCGGTCTCAAGACCACCGCCGTCAGGAAGGGCGACGTCTATGTCGTCAACGGCCAGAAGACCTGGACGACGCTCGGCCAGCATGCCGACATGATCTTCTGCCTCGTCCGCACCGACGCGACCGCAAAGAAGCAGGAGGGCATCTCGTTCCTGCTGATCGACATGAAGTCGCCCGGCATCGAGGTGCGCCCGATCACGCTGATCGACGGCGAGCAGGAGGTGAACGAGGTGTTCTTCACCGACGTCGAGGTGCCGGTGGCGAACCTCGTCGGTGAAGAGAATATGGGCTGGACCTACGCCAAGTACCTGCTGACCTACGAGCGGACCAACATCGCCGGCGTCGGTTTCTCGATCGCGTCGTTCGAGCGGCTGAAGGAAGTCGCGCAGATGCAGAAGAAGGGCGGGCGCTCGCTGGCGGACGATCCGCTGTTCGCGGCAAGGATGGCGCGGGTCGAGATCGATCTGGCCAACATGCAGACGACCAACCTTCGCGTGCTGGCGGCGGTCGCGGGTGGCGGTGCGCCCGGTGCGGAGAGTTCGATGCTCAAGATCAAGGGTACCGAGATCCGTCAGGAGATCACCTCGCTGACGCGTCGCGCCTATGGTTCGTACGCGGCACCCTACATACCCGAAGCTCTGGAGGCCGGCTGGAACGGCGAGGATGTAGGCCCGGAGGACGCCGCGATGGCGGCGCCGAGCTATTTCAACAACCGCAAACTGTCGATCTTCGGCGGGTCGAACGAGATCCAGAAGAACATCATCTCCAAAGCCATCCTGGGTCTGTGATACCATGAATTTCGAACACACCGACGACCGCCGCATGCTCGCCGACACGCTCGTGCGGGCGTTGCGCGACGGCTATCCGATCGAGACGCGCAACGCGGGTGCGTACGGCGAGGCGGGGTATGACCCGGCGGTCTGGCAGCAGTTGAGCGAACTCGGTATCGTGTCCGCGCTGTTCGACGAGGCGGCGGGCGGTTTCGGCGGCAGCGGGTTCGACATCATGGTGGTGTTCGAGGCGCTCGGCCGCGCACTCGTGGTCGAGCCGTTCCTGGGCGCGCTGATGGCAGGGCGTGCGCTGGCGAAGGCTGGGGGGCATGACGAAACGCTTGCCGGGATCGTGTCGGGCGAAACGATCGCCGCGTTCGCGCATGATGACGGCGCGACGCCGGTGACCGCGACGAAGAGCGGCGATGGCTGGACGCTCAGTGGGACGAAGGCTGTCGTTTCGCAGGCGGGTGCGGCATCCGTGTTCGTCGTGACGGTGGAGCAGGATGGCGACCCGCTCGTGCTGCTCGTGCCGGCGGATACGGCCGGGGTGTCGGTCCGCAGCTTCAATGTCGTCGAGGGCGGCGCTGCTGGTGACGTGACGTTCGACAACGTGACCCTCGGCGCCGACGCGCGTGTCGGCGGCGAGGGGCAGGGGCAGGCGATCGTCGATGCGGCGGTCGGGGCCGGGTTGCTCGCGCTGTCGGCCGAGGCGGTCGGCGCGATGGAGTTCGTCAAGGAAGCGACGCTCGGCTACCTCCGCGACCGCAAGCAGTTCGGCGTGCCGATCGGCAAGTTCCAGGCGCTCCAGCACCGCATGGCGACGGTGTTGCTCGAGATCGAGCAGGCGCACTCCGCGGTGATCAACGCGGCGTCGGCGTTCGACGGCGACGATGCGAAGGCGCGCGAGCGGGCGTTGTCTGCGGCGAAATACACGATCGGGCGGACTGGCGCGCTGGTCGCGGAAGAGACGATCCAGCTTCACGGCGGGATCGGCATGACGTGGGAATACGCGGTGTCGCACTACGCCAAGCGGCTGGTGATGATCGATCACCAGCTGGGCGATGAGGACTATCACCTGCAACGGTATGTGGCTTTGGGCTGAGCGGGTTCGAAGCGTGGCCAAGCCGCAGGTGGGCTATATCAGCTGACCTAGGTTGGTTGAGCTAAGGTCGGCTCCGACTACACCGCGTTCCCCTCCCTGAAAGGGAGGGGCTAGGGGTGGGTAGGCTGCTTGGGATACTCGGCGCCAGCCAACCGGCCGACCCACCCCCAACCCCTCCCATCCAGGGAGGGGGGAGGTTCGTGCTGCTCCCGGTCGGTTCGCTTTCTACCGGGACAACATGAGCCGACCCGGTCTTGGCCGCTCATCCCCCCTTCCAGCAAGAGGAGTGCGTCAGGGCTGGGTCTCGGTTTCGGTTAAATCTCGCTCCGCGAAATCCCGCTCGATCGTCGTGCGCGACCGGATCATCGGCCGCAAGCGTACCCCAAGGCAGATCACCGTCGGCCACAACAGCGTGTTGACGATATCCAGCGAGGTATCCTCCCACCGCCACGAGCCGAAGTTCAGCCGGTCCATGATCTCGTTGAACGCCTCGCCTGCCGCGACGACGTACCAAGGAATGAACGTCCCGAACGAACGCCGCGTGATCAGTCGCGCGATCATCAGCAGCGCCATGCCGGCGTGGATGTGGAGGATGATATCGGGGAGGCCGGTGCCATCGCCGATCGCGTCGATCATCTGGTGATAGAGTTTGGGGATCAACGCGCTGCTCCAGGCCCGGCGATGCTGCCATGCAACATCGATCTATACGGGCGTCACTCGGGGGCGGCAATTGGTGGGGACGACACGCCCATCATCAGCGGCTTCAGGTCGCCGATGGTCGAGTCCAGCCAAGCGATGAACCGGTCGATCCGCGCGATCCGGCGGACGTCGCGGTGGACGACCAGCCAGAACGAGCGCTGGATGTCGACCGCCTGGGGCAACACGCGCACTAGCCCCGGTACGCGGTCACCAATGAAGCACGGGAGTATTCCGCAGCCCGCGCCCGCGGCGATCAGCTCGGCCTGCGCGACGATGCTCGAACTGCGGATCGACGCGTCGAGCCGACCGTCGATCTCCGCGAGATAGCGGAGTTCCGGCGCGTAGATCATGTCCGGCACGTACCCGATAAGCCGGTGCCGCATCAGGTCTGCGGTCGTCGCGATCGGTCCCGTCCGCGCGAGGTGATCCGAATGCGCGTAGAGGCCGAGGTGATAGTCCGTCAGCTTTCGCGCGACCAACGGCCCACTCTTCGGACGCGCTAGCATCACCGCGATATCCGCCTCTCGCCGTGAGGGGTTTAGGAAACCGGTCGACGCGATCAGGTCTATCGCGATCCGCGGATGCTGGTTGGTGAACGACGCGAGGCGCGGCGCGAGGATGCGGCTGCCGAAGCCTTCCGAGACGCTCAACCGGATCGGCCCCGCGAGCACGCCCGCGTCATTGCCGACGACTTCCTGGATGCCGAGCGCGGACGCCTCCATCGTCTCGGCATGGTCGAGCAATGCCGCGCCGCGCTCGGTCAGCGCGTAGCCGGCCACGGTCTGTTCGAACAACGTCGTCTGGAGTCGCCGCTCGAGCCGTTGCAGCCGCCGCGAGACCGTCGTCGCGTCCTGTCCCAGCAGTTTTGCGGCAGGCCCAAGCCGGTGCGTGCGCGCCAAAGCGAGGAAATACCGGACGTCGTCCCAATCCATGAACGCCTCACCCCATGCTGCACATTTGCAGAGCGTATCTGCAAACAGCCCCACTTGGCTGCGAAACGCTTATGGCGGACGATGCGGCCAACTAGAAGAGGATGCCCATGCGGACGATCGAGAATTTCGTGAGCGGTGCGGCCAGCACGGCCGAGCGCTTCGGCGACGTGTTCAACCCGAATTCGGGCGAGGTGCAGGCGCGCGTGCGGCTGTCGGGCGCGACCGATCTGGACCGTGCGGTCGCCGCGGCGCAGAAGGCGCAGCCGGGCTGGGCTGCGACCAACCCGCAGCGTCGCGCCCGCGTGATGTTCGAGTTCAAGCGGCTCGTCGAGGCGAACATGGACGAACTGGCGCGGCTGCTGTCGTCCGAGCACGGCAAGGTGATCGCGGATTCGAAGGGCGATATCCAGCGCGGGCTCGAGGTGATCGAGTTCTGCTGCGGGATCCCGCACATCCTCAAGGGCGAGTACACGCAGGGCGCCGGGCCGGGGATCGACGTCTATTCGATGCGCCAGCCGCTCGGTATCGGTGCGGGTATCACGCCGTTCAATTTCCCGGCGATGATCCCGCTGTGGATGTCTGGCGTCGCGATCGCCACGGGTAACGCGTTCATCCTCAAGCCTAGCGAGCGCGATCCGTCGGTGCCGGTGCGGCTCGGCGAATTGTTCGTCGAGGCGGGGCTGCCCGAGGGCATCTTCCAGGTCGTCCACGGCGACAAGGAAATGGTCGACGCGATCCTCGATCACCCGGCGATCTCGGCGGTGAGCTTCGTCGGGTCGTCCGACATCGCGCATTACGTGTACCGTCGCGGCGTCGAAGCGGGCAAGCGCGTCCAGGCGATGGGCGGCGCGAAGAACCACGGCATCGTCATGCCCGACGCGGACCTCGACCAGGTCGTGGCCGACCTGTCGGGCGCGGCATTCGGCTCGGCGGGCGAGCGTTGCATGGCGCTGCCGGTGGTGGTGCCGGTTGGCGAGAAGACCGCCATCGCCCTGCGCGAGAAGCTGATCCCGGCGATCGCTGCACTGCGCGTCGGCGTGTCGACCGACAACGACGCGCATTACGGCCCGGTAGTGAATGCGGCCCACCGCAGCCGAATCGAGAGCTGGATCCAGACCGGCGTCGACGAGGGCGCGGAACTGGTGGTCGATGGCCGGGGGTTTGCGTTGCAGGGTCATGAGAAGGGCTTCTTCATCGGGCCGTCGCTGTTCGATCACGTGACGACGGAGATGTCGGCGTACAAGGAGGAGATCTTCGGCCCCGTCCTCCAGATCGTCCGCGCCGCCGATTTCGAGGAGGCGGTGCGCCTGCCGAGCGAGCATCAATACGGCAACGGCGTCGCGATCTTCACGCGCAACGGCCACGCGGCGCGCGAGTTCGCGGCGCGGGTGAACGTCGGGATGGTGGGCATCAACGTGCCGATCCCGGTGCCGGTCGCGTATCATACGTTCGGCGGATGGAAGCGCTCGGCGTTCGGCGATACCAACCAGCACGGCATGGAGGGCGTGAAGTTCTGGACCAAGGTCAAGACGATCACGCAGCGCTGGCCGGACGGCTCCGCGCTGCCGGCGATGGCCGAGGATGGTGGGCCTGCGCGGAATAACGATGCGTTCGTCATTCCGACGATGGGGTGAGGGATGCTGCCCTCTCATCCCGTCATCCTGGACTTGATCCAGGATCCAGAGTTACGAAGCGCGACGCTCTTTGCTCTGGATCCTGACTTTCGTCAGGATGACGGGCGGTGGTTGGGTAAGGGGTCGAAGCCCCAATCCTCTGCCAGGTCGCGCCACGTCGGGTTATCCGTTTCAATCAATTCGATTTTCCACGAGCGCTTCCAGACCTTGAGCTGTTTCTCGCGCGTGATCGCCGCCTCCATCGTGTCCGCCATCGCGAACCACACCAGCCGGTTGACCGCGTATCGTTTTGAGAAGCCATCGAATGCGCCCTCGCGATGCTGAACGATCCGCGCCATCAGGTCGGACGTCACGCCGATGTAGAGCGTTCCGTTGCGCCAGCTCGCCATGATATAGACCGCGGGTTGCCTAGCCACATCATCCCCCCAAGTCGTCATCCTGACGAAAGTCAGGATCCAGAGCCACCAGTTTCGGCGTTCCTGGCTCTGGATGCTGGGTCGAGCCCAGCATGATGGAAGAGAGACCTATGACCAACCAGTTCGACCTCACCGACGACCAGCGCGAAATCCAGGAACTCGCGCGCCGGTTCACCGCCGACCGGATCACCCCGCATGCGGCCGAGTGGGACGAGAAGCACATCTTTCCGCGTGAGACGATCAAGGCCGCGGCCGAGCTCGGCTTTGCGGCGATCTACGTCAGCGAGGAGAGCGGCGGGATCGCGCTCGGGCGGCTCGAGGCGGCGCTGATCATGGAGGCGATGTCGTACGGCTGCCCGTCGACGTCGGCGTTCATCAGTATCCACAACATGGCTGCGTGGATGATCGACCGGTTCGGATCGGCTGCGGTGAAGGACAAGTACCTCCCCAGCATGGTGACGATGGACCGGCTGGGCAGCTATTGCCTGACCGAGCCTGGGTCGGGTTCCGACGCGGCGGCTCTGAAGACGCGCGCGGTTCGCGACGGTGACGACTGGATCGTGACGGGCTCGAAGCAGTTCATCTCGGGTGCGGGCGAGAACGAGGTGTATGTGACGATGGTCCGCACCGGTGAGGACGGGCCGAAGGGCATCTCGTGTCTGGTGATCGAGAAGGACATGCCGGGCGTGTCGTTCGGCGCGAACGAGAAGAAGCTCGGCTGGCATTCGCAGCCGACGCGGCAGGTGATCTTCGACAGCGTTCGCGTGCCGGCGGCGAACATGGTCGGCGGCGAGGGCGAGGGCTTTCGGATCGCGATGATGGGGCTCGACGGTGGACGGCTGAACATCGGTGCGTGCTCGCTGGGGGGCGCGCAGCGGTGTCTCGACGAGGCGATTGCTTATACCAAGGACCGGAAACAGTTCGGCAAGGCGATCGCGGACTTCCAGAACACGCAGTTCATGCTGGCCGACATGGCGACCGAATTGGAGGCCGCGCGCGCGCTGCTCTACATCGCGGCGGCGAAGGTGACGGCGAACGCGCCCGACAAGACCAAGTTCGCGGCGATGGCGAAGCGGCTGGCGACGGATACCGGCTCGTCGGTGGTCGATCGCGCGCTGCAACTGCATGGCGGGTACGGGTATCTGCAGGACTATCCGATCGAACGTTTCTGGCGTGATCTGCGCGTGCATTCGATCCTGGAGGGCACGAACCAAGTGATGCGGATGATCGTCGGTCGCGAGTTGACGCGGCAATAGCATGTTCTCCCGCGAAGGCGGGAGTCCAGTCTGGGCTCCCGCCTTCGCGGGAGAACAAGGAAGAGCGAATGACCGAAGACCTGATAACCACCGTTGAGGGCCCGATTGGCCGGATACGGCTCAACCGCCCGAAGGCATTGCACGCGTTGAATCTGGCGATGTGCGAAGGCGTGCTCGAGGCACTGGAAGCTTGGCGTGGCGATGCGGCGGTTGAGGCGATCGTGGTCGATCATGCCGAAGGGCGTGGTTTTTGCGCGGGCGGGGATATCCGCATGCTTGCAGCCTCGGGCGCGACCGATGGCGTCGAGGCGCGGGCGTTCTTTCATGCCGAGTACCGGATGAACCATCGGCTGTTCACCTATACCAAACCGATCGTCGCGTTCATGGACGGGATCACGATGGGTGGCGGCGTCGGCCTTGCACTGCCGTGCCGGTTCCGAGTCGCGACGGAGAACACCAAGTTCGCGATGCCGGAGACGGGGATCGGGTTGTTCCCGGATGTCGGCGGTGGCTGGTATCTGTCGCGATTGCCGGGGCGGATCGGGCAGTATCTGGCGCTGACCGGGCACCGGCTCGACGGCGCGGAGTGCCTCGCGCTCGGGTTGGCGACGCATTTTCTCGCGAGCGATACGCTTGATACGGCCAAAGCGCGGATTGCGGAGACCCCGCAGGATGTCGCTGGCGTTCTGGACGCGTTGGCGACGGCGGCCCCCGACGCGAAAATCTTGGCTCGCAAAGACGAGATCGACCGGCTGTTCGCGTCGGACGTGCTGGAGGAGATCTATGACGCGCTCGACGCCGATGGTGGGGAGTGGGCGACTCAGATGCTCGCGACGTTGAAGACCAAGTCGCCGCAGACGATGAAGGTGTCGCTCCGCCTGCTCCACGAGGGTGCGGCGATGGCGAGTTTTGCGGACGAGATGCGGCAGGAATATGCGGTCGGCGCGCATGTCGTGCAGCGGCATGACTTTATCGAGGGCGTGCGGGCGGTGATCGTCGACAAGGACAATGCGCCGCGCTGGGATCCGGCGACGCCCGAGGATGTGACCGATCATGTGATCGACCAGATCTTCGCGCCGTTGCCGGAGGACGAGGCGTGGACGCCGGACTGATCCGCCTAAATGTTCTCCCGCGAAGGCGGGAGCCCAGACTGGGTCCCCGCCGTCGCGGGGATACAAGGAGTAAGTGAATGACCTACGAAACGATCCTGGTCGAGCAGCGCGGTGGCGTCACGCTCGTCACGCTGAACCGCCCGCAGGCGCTGAACGCGCTCAATTCACAGGTGCTCGCCGACCTGATCGCCGCGTTCGCCGTGTTCGATGCGGATGCGTCGCAGGGGTGCGCGGTGCTGACCGGCTCGGCCAAGGCGTTCGCGGCGGGGGCGGATATTAAGGAGATGCAGTCGCAGGGCTTTGCCGAGATGTACGCGAGCAACTTCTTCGCCGGGTGGGAGCATTTCACACGGACGCGGAAACCGATCATCGCGGCGGTTGCTGGCTATGCGCTCGGGGGCGGGTGCGAGCTGGCGATGATGTGCGACTTCATCCTCGCCGCGGATACCGCCAAGTTCGGCCAGCCGGAGATCAAGCTGGCGGTGTCGCCGGGGATGGGCGGATCGCAGCGGCTCACGCGCGCGGTCGGCAAGGCCAAGGCGATGGAGATGTGCCTGACCGGGCGGATGATGGATGCCGAGGAAGCGGAGCGCGCGGGGCTGGTCTCGCGGATCGTGCCGGCGGACGAGCTGGTCGAGGAGGCGGTGAAGACCGCGACCACGATCGCCGCGATGGCGCCGCTGGCGGTGCTGGCGAACAAGGAAATGGTCAACGCGGCGTTCGAGACCGGGCTCGCGATGGGCGTCCAGTTCGAGCGGCGGCTGTTCCACGGGCTGTTCGGGACCGCGGACCAGAGCGAGGGCATGGCCGCGTTCGTCGAGAAGCGCGCCGGGACCTGGACGGGGAAATGATCTGCTCCCCCTCCCGCGCGCGGGAGGGGGCCGGGGGGTGGGCTCCCGGTCGGCGACGTGGTGCAACATAACAGGCCGGGCGCCCACCCCCGGCCCCTCCCGCATACGGGAGGGGAGACAGGAGCAGGCAATGGCACGGATCGGTTTCATCGGGCTCGGCAACATGGGCGGCGGGATGGCGGCGAACCTCGCGAAGAAGGGCCACGACGTCCGCGCGTTCGATCTGAGCGTCGACGCGCTGGACAAGGCGAAGGCCGCAGGCTGCCTGCCGGTCGCGTCCGCTGCCGAAGCTGCAGACGGTGCCGAGGCGATCGTGACGATGCTCCCCGCCGGCAAGCATGTCGCCGAGGTCTATGACGGGTTGTTCGGCGTCGCGTCGCCGTCCGCGATCCTGATCGACTGCTCGACGATCGACGTCGCCACCGCCAAGGAAGTCGCCGCCGCCGCGCAGGCCAAGGGGGTGGTCGCGGTCGACGCGCCGGTGTCGGGCGGGATCGGCGCGGCGAACGCGGGGACGCTCACCTTCATGGTTGGCGGCTCTGCCGAAGCGTTCGACCGGGCGCGCGTCATCCTCGCCGACATGGGCAAGGCGGTGATCCACGCCGGCGCGAACGGCGCGGGGCAGGCGGCGAAGATCTGCAACAACATGATCCTCGGCGCGACGATGATCGCGACTTGCGAGGCGTTCGTGCTGGCGGAGAAGCTCGGGCTCGATGCGCAGGCGTTCTACGACATCGCCAGCGTGTCGTCGGGGCAGAGCTGGTCGATGACCACCTATGCACCGCTCCCCGGCATCGGCCCCGATACGCCCGCCGATCATGACTATCAGGGCGGTTTCGCGGCGGCGCTTATGCTCAAGGACCTGCGGCTTGCGATGGCCTCGGCAAAGGACACCGGTGCCGATACGCCGATGGGCGCTAAAGCTGCCGAGCGTTACGAGGCGTTCGCCGAGGCCGGGCAGGGTGGGCTCGACTTCTCGGCGATCATTCGCACGCTGCGCAACTAGGCCTTAGAGGAAGCGGATCAGCATCAGCAGCAGGCCGAGGATCGACACCGTCCAACACAGGCTGCGGACATATTTGATGCCGAACAGGTACAGCGGAATGTAGGCGATCCGCGCGCCGAACCAGAGCCATGCGCCGATCGCACCAAGCCCGCCAGTGCGATTGGTGACCGCCAGCCCCAGCGCGAGTGCGATGAAGACGGGATAGGTTTCCTGGAAGTTCTTGAGCGCGCGTTCGGCGCGGCCGGCCATCTCGCCCAAGGGCTTCTGCTCGCCGTCGCGCGGACCCGCGTTCCAGTCGAGCCCGCGGTCGCGCGTCGCGGTCTGCCCCTGGATCATGACGTACGCGAACAGCAAGACTGTCGACCAGCCTAGAAGAAGCATTTCAGTAGGCAGCGTCATGATTGATCTCCGCAGGGCAGCGGATCTCGAACGCCGCTACGCGCTCAAGGTTACGCCCTGTTGCAGAGGAATAGCCACCTGCTGGGCATCGCGGGCACGGTGGAACGCCCGGTCTGCTTCGTCGATCGCGCCGAGCAACGCGCCGAAGCACGGCATCTCGTCGATCGGATAAACGCGCGACAGGTCATGGCCGAGCGCAAAAACGTCGCGCTGCGTGAGCAAACCGATCGCGACGATGCGGTCTTGATCAGGCATATGTCAGGCTCCGGTTGTGTAACACACGTTAACACACTGGAGCGGTTATGTATCATTCTTGTCGGACAAAGAGACCAAGCGAGCCTTAGCCGAGGCCAAGCCGTTCGCGCGCCTGCCAACGGGCGATCATCAGAACCGATACGACTGCCAATCCGGTCGCGAGCCCTGTCCAGATGCCGACCCCGCCCCAGTCGCGGCCGAACGCGAGCCACGCACCCACGCCGATTCCTATGCCCCAATAACCGATCGCGGCGAACAGCATTGGCACCTTGGTATCGCCCAGCCCGCGCAACATGCCTGCGCCGATCACCTGCGCGCCGTCGACCACTTGGAACACCGCGGCGACCGCGAGCAGCGAGATCGCGAGCGCGACGACCGGCGCGTTGGCAGGCGCATCGACGTCGAGGATGATGCCGATCAGCAACTGTGGGGCGAGGATCAGCAGCGCGGCGGTCAGCACCATGAAGCTCTCGCCGATCGCGAACGCCGCCCAACCTGCGCGCCCTATGCCAGCACGGTCGCCACGCCCTGACGCCAGGCCGACGCGGATCGTCGCCGCCTGCGCGATGCCGAGCGGGACCATGAAGGTGACGCTGGCGATCTGGATCGCGATGGCGTGCGCGGCGAGCGGCACGGTGCCGAGCAGCCCCATGAGGAACACCGCAGCGATAAACACGGTGGATTCGAACCCCAGCGTGATCGCGATCGGCAGGCCAAGCTTCCAGACCGCGCGGTATCGTGGCCAGTCGGCACGCCAGAACCGGCCGAGCAGGCGATAGCGACGGAACGGCCTGGCATAGACGATGACGGCGGCCATCGCGACGAAGCTGAGGCCGTTGGCGATGCTGCTCGCCATCCCCGAACCGAGCAGGCCGAGCGCGGGGAGGCCGGCGTGGCCGAAGATCAGCAGCCAGTTGAGCCCCGCGTTGACGACCAGCAGCCCGACCATCACCACCAGCGACCAGGCGGGTTTCTCGAGTGCGGCGACGAACGCTCGGAGCACGAGGAAGCAGAGGCTGGGCAGCATTCCCCACATCACCGCGCGGACGAAGCGTGCCGCCTCGTGTGCTAGCACCGGGTCCTGGTCGAGCAGGTGGACTAGGATCGGTTCGGCGTTCCACAGGATGATCCACGAGGGCAGGCAGAGCGTTGCGGCGACCCAGATCGTCTGGCGCACGGTCCGCCGGATATCGCGCACCGCATGCGGCCGCGCGCCGCGCTCGCGCGCGATCATCGGGACGGCGGCGGTGGTGAGGCCCATGCCGAAGATCAGGAAGACGAGGTAGAGGTTGAGGCCGAGCGTCGCCGCCGCCAGCGTGTCGGAGCCGAGTCGCCCCAGCATCGCCACGTCGGTCGCGCCGACCAGCGCCTGCGCGAGATTGGTCGCGACCAGTGGCCAGGCGAGTTTCAGCGTGGCGGCGAACTCGGTGCGCCAGGGGCGGGGCGGGGTGGACGTCATGCGCTGGGTTTAGCCGGGTTGCGCGGCTTGTCGATCGCTCCCGTCGATCCTCGCTTGTTAGGCAGGCGCGTCAGGTGACGGAGGGTGAAAACGCGCAACTGTGGTTGTCCATGCCGCCCCCTCCGTCAGGCGAAGTGCCTGCCACCTCCCCCTGGCGGGGGAGGGTTGGCGCAAAGTCTTCCCGTCCGCCGGGCGCTGGAACGATCGCGAAACGCCTCACAACCCCGTCATCCTGACGAAAGTCAGGATCCAGGGTAACGAACGGTGCCCTGTCTGGCTCTGGATCCTGGCTTTCGTCAGGATGACGGGTGGGGGTTGGCGGGAGTGCACCCAACCGCTAGCCGATGCCTATTCTATCGCATTAACCCGGCTGCGCGGAGGGCGTTCTCGATCGTCGCCTGGATACCGGCGGGGGCTTCAGTGCGGGGCTTTGCCGCAGGTTTCGGCGGCACGGGGATAGCGATCTTGGCGACGCGTTCGACCGCGGCCGGCTTGGCCGCGGTCTCCGCCTTTGCCGCCGCAACCAACCCCCAGGACTTCGCGATCACCGCCGTACTCGAAATCCCGACATCCAGCATTAACGGCCCCGCGGCGCCCAAGCGCTCGCCGCGCAAAGGATCGATCGGCGTGCCGTGACCCATGCCCGGCACGGTCCAGTCCTCGACGACATCGCGGCCTTGCGCGTCGGACCAGGTCCGGTGGACGGCGGTGCCTAGCTGCTCCGTGCGCATCGCCTTGGCGTCGACGCCGTGGATCCCGCGCCATTGCCGCGCGATCGTGTCCGCGTTCGCTACGCTCACCGTCGCGTCCGCGCCGCCGTGCCAGATCGCGAGCGTCGGCCAGCGTCCGTCGTGGCCACGAGCGCCGCTACGGACCGCGTCGACCAGTGCGGTGTCGCTGGTGTCGCCGTGCCCGCGCATCCGGTCGAGCGCCTGCGACACGCCGGTCGCGGTGCCGTAGGCTAGCCCGCCGATCACTGCGCCGCCCGCGAAGAGGTCAGGCCGCGTCGCGAGCATCGCCATCGTCATCGCGCCGCCCGCCGACAGGCCGGTAACGTACACGCGGCTGCGATCGAGGCCGTGGCGCGCAATCATCGTTTCGGTCATCTGCGCGATCGATTCCGCCTCGCCGCCCGCTTGCGCAGTGTCCTCCGACGCGAACCAGTTGAAGCAGCGGTTTGGATTGTTCGCGCGCGTCTGCTCGGGGAAGACCAGCGCGAAACCGACGCGATCGGCGAGCTTCGACCAGCCTGCACCGTGGTCATACCCCGCCGCGGTCTGCGTGCAGCCGTGCAGGACGACGACCAGTGGCGCGCCCGGTGGCAGGTTGGCGGGAACGTAGCTGAAGCCGAGCAGCGCACCTGGATTAGTCCCGAACTCGGTCAGCGGCGTCAGGCGGCCGGGCGCGGTGTCGCGCGGGGTCGGCGCTCCGGCGCGCGCCATGCGGGCGAGGGTGTCGGCGATGTTTCTCACGTCAATCGAGCCTTTCGTCGCCAGCGTACTCGGCCGCGATCTTATCTCAACGTCGCACGTACATCATTTGTTGCTGCAGTGCAGCAAGAACGTCAGGATCAATGCCGGATCGTGTTGCATGCTTCGGCGATCGCCGCGTAGATTCGATCTAGATCGGCATCGTCGATGCAATAGGGCGGCATGACGTACACCGTGTTGCCGAGCGGGCGGAGCAGCAGGTCGTGCTCACCGAAGAACGCGAGCAGGCGCGGGCCGATCTGTGACAGATAGCCGTCCTCGCCGCGGAGTTCGACCGCGGTGATGGTGCCGATCTGGCGCGGGTTCGCGATACGAGGATGCCGGGCGAGGACCTCCAGCCGCGCGGCTTGGCGTGCGGCAAGGTCCGCGACCCGCTCGCGCACGGGTTCGTCGCGCCAGATCGCGAGGTTCGCATTGGCGGCGGCGCAGGCGATCGGGTTGGCGGTGTAGCTTGAGGAGTGGAAGAACATGCGCGCGCGGTCGGTGCCGTAGTGCGCCTGGTAGATTGCCTCGGTCGCCATCGTCACTGCGAGCGGGATCGCGCCGCCGGTCAGGCCCTTCGACAGGCAGAGGATGTCGGGCACGACGCCGGCCTGTTCGCAGGCGAGCAACGTGCCGGTGCGGCCCCAGCCGGTCATCACCTCGTCGGCGATGAACAGGACGTCGTGGCGCGTGCAGATCCGCCGCATCTCGGCAAGGATGTGCGCGGAATAGATGTGCATCCCGCCGGCGCCGAGCAGCAACGGCTCGACGATGAACGCGGCGGGGTGGGCGGCGCAGGCTTTCTCCAGCGCGTCGAGAGTCGCTTGCTCAAGCCCGGCGGCGGGGAAGGGGATCGTGCCGACGTCGAACAGCAACGGCGCGTAGGCGCGGTTGTAGACGCCGCGCGCGCCGACCGACATCGCGCCGATCGTGTCGCCGTGATAGCCGTGTTCGACCACCAGGATACGGTGGCGATCCTCGCCGCGATCGAGCCAGTAACCGAGCGCCATCTTCAGCGCGCACTCGACGCTGGTCGACCCTGAGTCCGAGAAAAAGACTCGCGTAAGCTCGGGCGGCATGATCGCGGTCAGGCCACGTGCGAGGTCCTCGGCGGGCTGATGCGTCCACCCGGCGAAGATGATCTGGTCGAGCTTGCCCGCCTGTTCGGCGATCGCGGCCATGATCTTCGGGTTGGCGTGGCCATGCGTCGTCACCCACCAGGACGAGATCGCATCGACGATCCGCCGTCCGTCGGACGTATAGAGCGCGGCGCCCTCGGCATGCGTGACGAGCGGGATCGGCTCGCGCAGGCCGTGTTGCGTGAAGGGGTGCCAGACGGGGGAGTCGCTCATCGGAACGCCTTCAGGTCGAAGTTTGCGTTGAACGCCTCGGCTAAGGTGGCGGCGTTGAGCGGATCGAGGCGGGGCAGGCGGCCGAGCCGGCGGACTTTGCCGAGTGCGGCGATCGTCGCCTCGCTATCCTCGATCGCGTCGCCGACGAAGGCGATACCGAGAATCGGAACGCCGCGGCTGCGCAGTGCCTCGATCGAGAGCAGGCTGTGGTTGATCGTGCCGAGCCCGGTGCGCGCGACGAGTACGACCGGCGTGTTCCACCGCGCGAACAGGTCTGCGAAGATCAGGTCGCGTGTCACGGGGACCATCACGCCGCCCGCGCCTTCGACGATCAGGGGGCCATCGACTTCGGGTAGCGCAAGCCGGTCCGGATCGATCGTCACACCGTCGATCTCGGCGGCGAGATGCGGCGAGCACGGCGTCGTCAGCCGGTACGCCTCGGGCAGGACGCGGTCTGTGGGCACGCCGAGTGTTACGACCGAGGCTGCGTCGCTGCCGTCTGCGAGGCCTGCCTGCACGGGCTTCCAATACCGCGCGCCGAGTGCCGCGGTGAGCCCGGCGGCGAACACGGTCTTGCCGATATCGGTGTCCGTCCCGGTAACGACGATCGTCATTGCAGTGCCTCTCCCATGACGTTGGCCAAAGCCTTGATATCCGCCACCGTCGCGTTGAGCGTCAACGAAATCCGCAGCCGCGATCCGCCCTCGGGCACGGTTGGCGGCCGTATCCCGCGCACGTCGAAACCCGCAGCCTGGATCGCGCCGGCGACCTGCATCGTCCGTGCGGCGTCCCCCAGCACCAGCGGGAGGATCTGCGATCCCGTCGCCGTGACGCCGTAGGGTGCGAGCACGCGCTCCGCCGTGGCGACCGACGCCCAGAGCCTTTCCCGCCGTGCCGGTTCGTCGGCGATGATGCGCAGAGCTTCGCCGACCGCCAGCGCCATCAGCGGCGACGGTGCGGTCGAGAAGATGAACCCGCGCCCGCGATTGACGATGAACTCGCGCATGACTGCGGGTCCGCACAACAGCGCTCCCTCGCAGCCAAGCGCCTTGCCGCAGGTGCGCAGGGTGATGACGTTCTCGCGCCCGTCGAGCGCTTCGGCCAGTCCGCGACCGTCGGTACCGAACACGCCTGTTGCGTGCGCCTCGTCGATCAGCATGACGGCGTCGTGGCGGTCCGCAATTTCGGCTAAAGCTGCGAGCGGAGCTTGGTCGCCGTCCATGCTGTAAAGGCTCTCGACCGCGATCCACACGCGACCCGTGCCGCCCGACGCGCGCCATGCGACGATCGCGTCCTCGACCGCATCGGCATCGTTATGCGTGGCGGCGACGCAGCTCGCTCGCGTGAGACGCATGCCCTCGTGAGCGCTGGCGTGGATCAGCGCGTCGTGGACGATCAGGTCGCCGCGTTGTGGCAGCGTCGCGAACAGGATGGTGTTGGCGACATAGCCGCTCGCGAAGAACAGCGCCGCCTCGGTTCCGAAGAACCGCGCGGCGTCCGCCTCCAGCGCCTCGTGCTCGGGCGCATTGCCGCGCAGCAATCGAGACCCGCCCGACCCGACCGGCACGCCGCGCTGCAACGCGTCGGTCATCGCGCTACGCAGCCGGTCCGATCCGGCGAGTCCGAGATAGTCGTTCGAGGCGAAGTCGACGCCTGTACGCGGCCTGAGCGATCGGTACCGGTCGACGGCCGTCAGTCTGGCGAGGTCTCGTTCCTGTTCGGCAAACATCATCGCGCCGCCCTAAACCCTGCGCGCCGCGAAGACGATCCCTGCTTCCAGTCTAGGGTCTAACCAGCGTTCCACGTCTCGATGAACGTCTTCGCGCGTGTGCCGACGTCCGCGGCGGTCATGCCTGGCGCAAACAGGGCCGAGCCAAGCCCGAAGCCAGCCGCGCCGGCCTTGCGCCAATCCGCCATCGCCTCCGGCACGATCCCGCCGACCGGCAGCACGCGCGCATCCTTGGGGAGGATCGCGCGCATCGCCTTCAACACCGTGGGGCCGGCGGCTTCGGCGGGAAACAGCTTCAGCGCGGCGGCCCCTGCGTCGAGCGCGGCGAATGCCTCGGTCGGGGTGGCGATGCCGGGCAACGCGACATAGCCCTTGTCCGCCGCTGCGGCGATCACGCGTACGTTCGCGTTGGGGGCGATGATCAGCGTGCCGCCCGCAGCACCGACCGCCTCGACGTCTTCGACGCGCAACACCGTGCCCGCACCGACGACCGCACGGCCCTCGAACCGGCGCGCCAGTCGGGCGATGCTGTCGAGTGGATCGGGCGAGTTCATCGGCACTTCGAGGATCGTGAAGCCCGCCTCGACCAAGGCCTCGCCGATCGCCTCGACCTCGTCGGGCTTCACCCCGCGGAGGATCGCGATCAGCGGGCATTTCGCGAAGGCGTCGTCAAAGGCTTGGCGGTTGGTCATGCGGCGAGATCCTGGATGCGGGTGATGCCGGCCACGAACGCGGCCTGACTGTCTATATGGTGCGACGTGCCGCCGAGCGCATCGATCGCGCTGGCATAGAGTGCGCCGAGGGCGGGATCGGCGAGGATGTGGACGGTCACGCCAGCCTCGATCCGCGCGGCGGTGTCCGCACCGATCAGCAGCCCGCTAGCGAACGAGGCGGCCTGGGCGTCGTGGGCAAGTCCCAGCACGCCGCGCGCGCGGATCGCGAACAGGCTGGCGGCGAGATCGCGCCGCGCGCCCTCCGCGACGCCTTCGAGGAAGGCGGCGCCCGGCTCGACCGGGTGGCCGAGTTGACGCGACAGGACACCGTGCGCGCGAAGCAGGGCGAACAGCTCGCCAGTCATTGCCGTGGTGAACTGCGTGATCCGCCCCTTGTCCAAGGTGGCCCATTTGCAATGCGTGCCCGGCTGGCAGAGCAATGCGTCGGGCGGCACCAGCCCGGCGGCGACCGCGCCGAGCAATTGCACTTCCTCGCCGCGCATCACGTCGGCGTGCACCCCATCGCGGTACGACAGTCCCGGCACGATCGCAGTACGGTCGTCGATCCGGTCGAGCGCGGCGGCGACTTCGGCAAGTCCGGCGGGCGCGGCGACATAGGGCACGCTGCGCCAGCCGATGTTCGACCCGACCATCCCCGCGAGCAGTATCGGCAAGTCGCCCAGCCGCGCCCGGATGCCCGCGACCTCTGTCTCGTACACGCCGGATGCGACGTTCGCTGCGCCGCGATCGTCGCGCTCGGTCGCGGCAACTTTACCATCCTCGATGCGGAACGCACGCCGGTTGGTCGTGCCCCAATCGACTGCAATGAATGCCACCATTATTCTACCTCGAGGTCGTCGCGCGCAACACGGTCCGTGCCGATCAGCTGACCGATTGCCAATTGTACGATAAACGACCGGCAGCTTCCACCGGATATCGTCGGGGCGTGGTGCAAGACGCGTGACACCAGCAGCGCGTTGCGCCAAAACCCGGCCGATGGCGATCGATATGACAGACGGCGACGTTCTTCCGACCACCGCGACTGTGGGGCGTAACCTCACGCATGGGATGCTCGACACGCTTGGGCGAGCGATCGTCACCGGACGCTACGAAAATCGACCGTTTCCGACCGAAGCAGAGATCGCCAAGACGCACGGCGTCAGCCGCTCGGTGACGCGCGAGGCGGTCAAGATGCTGACCGCCAAGGGCTTGGTCAGTGCTCGGCCCAGGCAGGGGACGGTAGTGCAACCGGCAAGCGCCTGGAACCTGTTTGATACCGACGTGCTGCGATGGACGCTGGAGCGCAAGTTCTCGGTAGAACTCCTGCGACATTTCAACCAGTTGCGGATCGCGATCGAGCCGGAAGCGGCGGCGTTGGCGGCGCGTTTTGCGGATGCCGCGGACGAGGTGGCGATCCGTACGGGACTGGCACAGATGGAGGCGGGCGAAGCCGGGACCGGCGATCCGCTCGAGGCCGATATTGCGTTCCACATGGCGATCCTGCGGGCGTCGAAGAACCCGTTCTACGCACAGTTCCAGTCGGTGGTCTCGACCGCATTGCGGACGTCGATCCGCTTTACCAACCGTATCAAGGGGCGTTCTGCCAACATCGCCGATCATGCTGCGGTGGCGGACGCGATCGTCGCGCGTGATCCCGCTGCCGCGCGGATCGCGATGACGCGCATCATCGGCGACGTGCTGACGCTGATCGGCGAAGAATAAATTCTGGCCAGCTGGTCGCGGACCGAGCGGACAGGCGCGCCATCCGGACGCATTCTGGTCGGACGGCGCACGATCGTTCCCGCCTTCGCGTGGTGAACGAATACCCTGATCGAGGATAGTATCGCCGGAACGCACGCTGCCGACATCACGTTCATCCTCGAAAGAAGGATGCGTGTCGGTGCTTCAGGTCAGTCAAGACGTCGAGAATATGGATGTCGCGCCAGCGATAGCGGCGAAGCCTAGCGCGGCGGTGGCGCCGCTGGCGTCAGCTATCGTCGAGCGCTTGTCTGACGGGAACCTCGTCTACGTCGCGGCGGACGATCAGCGTGCGACGGAGATCGCGACCATCGCGGCGGCGCTCGCGCCCGATGCGCTGGTCGTTTATGTGCCGTCGAGCGATGCGCTGCCGGGCGACGACGCGCCGGCATCTCCTGCCAATGTCGGACGTCGCGTGGCGGCGTTGCGGCGGCTGCGCGCGGGGTACGAGAGTAAGACGGCACCGATCCTGGTGGTGACGACCGCCGAGGCGACTGCGGTACGCTATCCACCGCCGCCGATGTTCGACGTGGCGCCACCGCGGCTCCAGGTCGGCGATCCGATCGATATCGAGGCGTTTGCCGCGATCGCCGAGGAGGTGGGCTACCTGACCGATGATCGGATCGACGAACCCGGCGAGATCGCGGTACGCGGTGGCGTGATCGACGTGTTCCCCGCCGATCGCGAAACCCCGGTCCGCATCGAGTTTGCCGATGGCCGCATTACCGGCCTGCGCGACTATGATCCGGTGTCGCAACTCGGCTTGGGCGATGTCGACGTCGTCGAGATCGGCCGCGCGACCGAGCCTGTGGTCGAGAAGGGCGTGTCGATCCTCGCGCACCTACCGGACGCGGCGATCGCGTTCGACCGGGATGCGGAAAAGCGGCGCGATCGGTTTCTTGCCATCGCCGCGGATGGCCTGCCCCGGCGTCGTGCATCTGCCGATCTGGTCCTCGACAAAGTCTGGGCAACCGAAATCGCGAATCGTGAAACGGCCGCGATCGACGTTTGCGACGATGTGCCCCCCCGGTTCATCGAACGGCGCGATCCGGCGCGCGCGTTCGCCCGGTTCGCGAAGGACGCGCTTGCGGATGGGCGTCTGCTCGTCGTGGGATCGCCGCGCGACCTGCGGTTCCTCCAGCCCAGGCTCGAGCGGGCGGCGAAGATCACCTTTACGTCGGTCGATCGCTGGACGGACGTCGTGTCGGCCAGGCCCAGCACCGCGATGCTGCTGGTTGCTCCGATCGATCGCGGCTTCGTCGCGAGCGGGACCGCTGTCGTTGCCGGCGCGGACCTGCTCGGTGGGCGCGCGCGTGGGGACGAGATCGCGGGCGGCAGCGCCGGCATGTTGCCGGGATTGACGAGCGAGCTGCGATGCGGCGACGTGATCGTCCACGAGGAGTTCGGGATCGGCGTCGTCCGCGGGCTCGAGATGCTGCCGGGGACTGACGGCGACGCGATCGTCCTGGAATATGCGAAGGAAGGCCGCCGCCTGGTGCCGGTGCGCGAGGCCGACCGGATCTGGCGGTATGGCGCGGAGATCGACGCGGTCACGCTCGATTCGCTCGACGGCGCGTCGTGGCAGAAGCGGCGTGGCGCTATCGATGCCGCGATCGCCGAAAGCGCGCGGGACCTCGCCGCGATCGCCGCCGAGCGCGACGCACGGACGACCGATCCGATCGAGCCCGACCGCGCCCGCTACGAGAAATTCGCCGCCGGCTTCGCGTTCACCGAGACGCCTGATCAGGCAAAGGCGATCGCGACGACGCTGGCGGACCTTGCGAGCGGCAAGCCGATGGACCGGCTGATCATCGGCGATGTCGGCTACGGCAAGACTGAAGTCGCGTTGCGTGCCGCGGCTGCCGTTGCGCTGGCCGGGCGCCAGGTTGCGATTGCCGCGCCGACGACGGTGCTGGTCCGCCAGCATATCGAGACGTTCTCGAAGCGCTTCGAGGGGACCGGCGTGGCCGTCTCCGGCCTGTCGCGGCTGTCGAGCACTGCGGAGAAGGCACGGGTTCGGGCGGGGCTTGCGGACGGATCGATCGGCGTCGTGATCGGCACGGGGGCGATTGCGGGCAAGGGCGTCGCGTACAAGGATCTCGCGCTCGTCGTGATCGATGAGGAGCAAAGGTTCGGCGCGGCCGACAAGGCCAAGATGCATGCGCTCGGGGCGGGGCACGTCCTGACGCTGAGCGCGACGCCGATTCCGCGCACGCTGCAATCCGCGATGATCGGGCTGCAGGGCTTGTCGGTCATCGCCACTCCGCCGGCACGTCGCCAGCCGATCCGCACATCGGTCGCGCAGTTCGACGACGCGACGGTGCGCGCGGCGCTGCGTCGCGAGCGGGCGCGCGGCGGGCAGAGCTTCGTCGTGGTGCCGCGGATCGACGACATGGCGCCGCTTGCCGCCAAGCTGGCCAAGCTCGTGCCCGAACTCGGGCTGGTGCAGGCGCACGGGAAAATGCCGGCGGGGGAGATCGACGAGGCGATGGTCGCGTTCGCGGCGGGCGACGGCGACGTGCTGCTGGCGACCAACATCATCGAGGCCGGGCTCGACGTGCCGCGCGCGAACACGATGATCGTCCATCACGCGGACCGGTTCGGGTTGTCGCAGCTGCATCAGCTTCGCGGCCGCGTCGGTCGCAGCGGACGGCGGGGGCAGGTGATGCTGCTGACCGACGGCGAGGCGACGATTGCGGAGGCGACCCTGAAGCGGTTGCGCACGCTCCAGGCGTTCGACCGCTTGGGGGCCGGCTTTGCGATCAGCGCGCGTGACCTCGATCTGCGGGGCGCGGGCGATCTGGTCGGCGAGGCACAGGCTGGTCACATGAAGCTGATCGGTATTGACCTCTACCAGCATCTGTTCGGTCGCGCGTTGCGGCTGGCGCGGATCGACCGTGAGGGCGGTGCGCCGATCGACGATTGGATTCCCGAGCTCCATCTCGAACTCGGCGGCAGCCTTCCCGAAGCGTGGATCCCCGAGCTGGAGGTGCGGATGTCGCTTTATGGCCGGCTTGCACGGCTGGAGGACGTCTCGGCGCTCGACCTGTTCGAGGCGGAGCTCGACGACCGGTTCGGCAAGGCGCCCGAGGCGGCGCTGCGACTGTTGCAGGTGGCGCGTATCCGGATGATGGCGCGTGAGGCGGGCATCCGACAGATCGACGCCGGTCCCGCGGCGATCGCGTTCACGCCGCACGACCGGACTGCCGCAAAACCGCTCGACGACCTGGTCGAGAAGAACGGGCGCTGGATCGCCGCCGAGGGCATTGCCGACCCGATCGCGCGGGCAGGGCGGATCGAGGAGCTGCTGGACGCGCTGATCGGCTAGGCGCGTTCGGTCATTCGGCGGCCGCGGCGAGCGGGACGGGCAAGGCCTCGTCGGTGAGTGCCGCCAGGATCGCGCGCACCAGGTCGACCACGCGCGCGAAGCCAGCGCCGGGCGCGTGGAGTTTGCGATCGAGATACAGCGTGCGATCCAGCTCGAACTGGACCGCATGGATGTTCGCCGCCGGACGCGCGTGGCGTTCGAGGATATGGCCGCCCGCATAGGGTGCATTGATCGCGGTCGAGAAGCCGCGCGCGACGCACTCGGCTTCGATCCGCGCGACGAAGCGCGGCTCGGCGGAATGGCCGAACCGGTCGCCGATCACGATTCGCGATCCACCCGGGCCGAGCGGCGGCATCGAATGCACGTCGAGCAACACCGCCACGCCGAACCGGTCGTGCGCCGCCTTCAACGCCGACGCGAGCGCCGCATGGTAAGGGCGGTGATCGTTGGCGATCCGCGCGGTGACGTCGGCATCGGTGAACCGCCGCGCCCAGAGATCGCCCGCCCCCGATGCGCGGCGTGGGACGAGACCGAGCCCACTGCGCAGCTTGGCGGATTGCTGGGCGAGCGGCATCGACGGCGCACCCTCGTCGAGCAGCGGATCGCGCTCGTCCTCGCGCCGGTTGAGATCGATCCAGGCACGCGCGCGGGTCTGGACGATCGTCGTCTGGTCGGTCCGTGCCGCGCGCGCGACCGCATCGACGAGCCTGTCCTCAAGCGGCAGCAGCCCGGCAAGCGGCACGCGCAACGCCGTCTTGAGCGCGAGCGGATAGTCCCGGCCTGCGTGCGGGACGGACACCACCACCGGGCTCACGGGCGGCATTGCGCCCAGGCGCTCGAAGGAAGAAGACTGCATGGCACCACGCTAGGCCCAGCACCGGGCGCGAGCAATCGACCTGGATATGTTAACCAATTTCAGGGTAGGGCGGCACCAGAATGTACGTGTGAAAACGGGACTTTAGATCGATGTTGCGAATTCTGCTGGCCGAGGACGATCAGGTCATGCGCGAGTATCTGACTCGGGCGCTCGAACGCTCGGGCTATGCGGTGACCGCAGTCGACCGGGGCACGGCGGCGATTCCGCTGCTCGAGACCGAGACGTTCGACCTGTTGCTGACCGACATCGTCATGCCCGAGATGGACGGCATCGAACTGGCGCAGAAGGCCGGCGAGATGTGCGCGGACCTGCGCGTGATGTTCATCACCGGCTTTGCGGCGGTCACGTTGAAGGCCGGGCGGGCGATGCCGCAGGCCCGCGTCCTGTCCAAGCCGTTCCACCTGCGCGACCTGGTCGCCGAGGTCGATCGGCTGTTCGAGATGGATAATGTGACGGGCATGCATTGAGGGCTTGCACGCCGCGAAGAGCGCGGCTAGTGGAGCCCTCCGGCGGGCGTGTAGCTCAGTGGTAGAGCACTGTGTTGACATCGCAGGGGTCGCAAGTTCAATCCTTGCCACGCCCACCATTGAAAACCCCGCTAGTCCCATGACTAGCGGGGTTTTTATTTGCCCGGAGTGCAAGCGGGGTCCCCGAAGGGACTCTCCTCTCAGGCGGGTATCTGATCGATTTTCGCGGTGTTTTCGGCCTTGATGCCGTTCTCGCCGTGCCGCAGCTTCGACAGCGCGTGATAGACCTGCAAACGGGCGCGCATCACCGAACCCAGCGGGCGATGCGCCGCGAGTGCGTGCGCGGGGCGGAACGTCATCACATCGTCGAAATACCGGACGCGCGCGGCGCTATAGGCTTCCTGCCGGGGGATGCGGATCGTTCCGACCGTCAGGTAGCGGCTGTCCTCCTCGGGCCAGTCGACCGACGTATCCTCGATCGGCTGCGCCTCTGCGTTCGCCCAAAGCTGTACGCGCAGTTCGAAGACCGCGTCGTGTTCGCCGAAATAGCGGACGGCGGCGTGGCGAAAGCCGTTTTCGTCTGTCTTTGCGTCGAGTTCCCAGTCCTTCAGTGCGGCCTGTTCGGGCGAGGCGGGGAAGGCGCCAAGCTTGGCGACGTAATCGCCGTAGCGGATCGGGCATTGGCTGAAATACGGTTCGGCAAGCGGATGGCTGAAGGGATGGCCGAAAAAGTCCGCTTTGGGGCTCTCGGTGCCGACCGCGTGCAGTGCCTTGTTCACGTTGCGCGCAAGGCTCGACACCGCGCTCTTGAAGCCCTCCGGCAAGGGTACTGCCGCACCGATCTTCTTGGCATCGCTCAGGAAGCCCTGCGCGGTGCCGGACGGAAAGGTCGTGCCCGTCGCGAACACAAAATCCTGCGTGTCGGCATCGTGTCCCGACAGCTTGTCGCCGGGTACGTCGAAGATCTTGATCGCCATGCCGCGGTGCGTCGAGACGCGGTCGCCGAGCGTCTCGCCCGGCCCTTGCGCAAAGCGGATCGCGACGGGGTGCGTGCCGGGCGTCGCGAACACGCCCTGCGCGAGTTCGGGCGGCAGGCCGGGCGCGATCGTCAGTTCGCCGATCACGCACGCCGAACTCTTCGCGTGGCTCGCGCGGACCGCATGGCCCTCGCGCTTCTCGACGGTTTCGGTCTGCTGCGACATGCCCTGAATGATGCCGTCGATCGATTCCTGCTCGTCCGGCTGAATCGTCTCGATGTCGTCGCTGTAGCGGAGATAGGTCATGTCGGGCCTCACTTTGCGGGGGCGAACGAGAACAGCTCGGTCTTGAGCGACGCGGGCGCACCGGGCTTGAACCAGTTGGTGTCCTGGATGTGGCTGGCGGTGACGTAGATGCGGCCGTCCGGACCTTCCGAGAAGGTGTCGGGCCAGCGCAGGCGGGCGTCGGTCAGCACCGGCTCGACATGATCGCCGACCAGCCGGGTGATGCCGTTGTTCACCGGCGACGTCAGGTAGAGCGTGCCGGCCTTGCTCATCCACAGGCCGTCGGCGACGTGGGTCTGCGCGACCGTCTTCACGCCCGCGGCCCGCGTCGCCTCGCTGACGCCGTTACGCAGCAGCGTGGTGTCGATCGAGTAGAGCGTCTTGCCGGTGAGTGCTTGATAATAGAGCGTCGTGCCGTCGTTGGAGATCGCGATGCCGTCCGCGGCGAAGGCGGGCTGACGACCGTCGGGGCGGACGAGCGGCTTGCCGTCGGTCATCACCTTCACGGTCTTGTCGATCTGCGTCGAGCCATGGCCGTCGAGCGCGCGGAAGCCCTTGCCGGTTTCGAGATCGATGACGATGATCGCGCCACGCGTCCCGGAATCGGTGATGTAGCCGGTCTTGCCGTCGGGCGAGAAGCGGATGTCGTTGAGGTAGGTGCCCTGCAACGCGACGTCGAGCGGCACCTTAATGACCTTGGTCACGCGGTTGGTGGCGAGGTCAACCTTCACCAGCTTGGGTGCGCCTTCGAGAATCTTCTCGTTACCGGGCGCGCCGGGATCGAGCACCCAGAGGTTGCCGTGACCGTCGGGGACGATCGACTGCACGCAGACGAAATAATCGCCGACCGGCATCTCGGCGGACTTCGCGTTGCGCCAGCTGTTCCACTTGGCGTCCGGATAGGCCTTGAGCGAGCCGTCCTTCATCACTTCGGCGACGGAGATCGGCGCGTCGTCGGTCCAGCGCGGGAAGTTGACGAAGCGGCGGCCGTCGGCGGTGACGGCGACGCCGGTCGCCTGGTGATCGAACTGCGCGACCTGGGTGAGCGGACGGCCGCTGGTCTGCGATGCGGTCTGCGCGCTGGCGACGCCGATCGCCGCGGCGGCGACGACGGCGATCGCGGCAGCGCCAGCGAGGAAGGGCTTGGTCTTGGACATGATAAGGCTCCGGTCGGTGGTGTCGGACAGGTCGGCGGGATCGCCGGTGAAAAGCTGGATGAGATGGCGCGCGACCGCGTCGGGGGCTTCGCGCTGGATGAAATGGCCGACGCCGTTGAGCGTCACGAACGCGAACGGCCCGGTGAACTTGGCCGGTACCGAGATGCTCGCCGATGGCGGGTTCACGCCGTCGACCGCGCCCTGGAAATACATCGTCGGCAAGGAGAGCGTCTTGGTCGCCTTCACCTTGTCCTCGAGCCACTGGCTGCGCGGATCGGGCTCGGCCTCGTTCCAGCGTGCGCGGTAGCTGTGCAGCGTGACGTCGGCCCAGTCGGGGTTCTCGAACGATCGTGCGACGCGGGCGAAGGTTGTCTCGTCGAACCAGCCGGGGGGTGACCAGTTGACCCAGTGGATGTGCGCGAAGCCCTTGTGATCGTCGCGAACGGCCTGCGCACCGCGCGCGGTGGCCATGAACCAGTGATACCATTGGCGCTGCGCCTGCTCGAACGGCGGCGTCGGCATACCGCCGAGACGGGGCGGCGTCGCGAGCATCGCCATCCGCTCGACGCGGTCGGGCCAGCCGACTGCGAGTGCCTCCGCGGTGTTCGAGCCCCAGTCGTGCCCGGCGACCATGAACCGCCCGATCCCTAGCCCATCCATCAGTGCGATCATATCCATCGCCAGGATCGCGCTGTTGCCGGTGCGCGGTGCATTCCCGACGAACCGGGTTTCGCCGAAGCCGCGCAAGGTCGGCACGATGGTCCGCAACCCGGCCGCATTGAGCGCGGGGACGACGTCGTCCCAAGTCGATGCGTCGTCGGGCCAGCCGTGGATCAGCAGAACCGGCTGGCCGTCGCGCGGCCCGGTATCGGCATAGGTGATTGCGAGATCGTCGGTGGTCTGGATCGGCATGATGGTCCTCGTCGGATCGGGGCGTCGGGCTCGTGGTTGACGCTCATGGTGGAGCGGGCCGACGCGAAGGGTCCTGGTAGCGAAACAGTCTCGGGAGGCTGCTGTTCCGGCGGCTAAGCCAATGATTTGCAAAGGTGATCGGGCGTCACGACGTGGTGGGCCGATTTGCGATCCGCGCGTTGTGGACGGCAGAACTTCAGGAGCACGACGATGGATTCACGACGTATGGCCGGCGCGGTCGCAGGTGGCCTGGTAGCCGGGCTGGGCATCACGGCCCTGCTGATGGCGGGCGAGCGCAAGAGCGGCGAACCGTCCGAGATCGTCACGCTCGAACGCAAGACCGCGGAGAAGCTCGGCATCGATACGCCGGCTGCCGATGCCTTGCCGTCGTCGCGCGAGCAGGCGGTCACGCAGGGTGGTCACCTGTTGCTGTCTGCGGCGGCGGGTGCGGTCTATGCCGCAACCATCGACGAGGAAGCGTCGGTCATCGGCTCGGGTCTCGTATTCGGCGCGGCGTTCTATGCGGCGATGCACTGGATCACGGGGCCGTTACTCGGCGTGAAGCCGCCGGAGTGGCAGGCCGATGCGAAGACGATCGGCATGCACAGCGTGAACCATGCCGTGTTCGGGCTGGTCACGGCGCTGGGCGCGAAGCTCGCGACCCGTAGGTGATCGAGTATCGGTAAGACGTGACGGTGTGCCTGTGCGGCACACCGTCACGCGTCATCGTCAGCCTGCCGCGTCGACCTGCGGCAAATAAGCGGCGTACCCATTGGCTTCCATCTCGGCGCGCGGGACGAAGCGCAGCGACGCCGAGTTGATGCAGTAGCGCAGGCCGCCCTTGTCCTGCGGGCCATCCTCGAACACATGGCCGAGGTGGCTGTCGGCACCCGCCGAACGGATCTCGGTGCGGACCATGCCGTGGCTGCGATCGTGCAGTTCGGCGACGTGCTCGGGCATGATCGGCTTGGTGAAGCTCGGCCACCCGCAATGCGAATCGAACTTGTCGGCGGACGCGAACAGTGGCTCGCCCGAGACGATGTCGACGTAGAGACCGGGCTCGCGCGTGTTGAGATACTCGCCGGTGCCCGGCCGCTCGGTGCCGCTCTGCTGCGTGACGTGGAACTGCTCGGGGGTGAGCTTGGCGATCGCTTCGTCGGTTTTCTTATAGTCGGTCATGCTGATCCTCTCGCGCTCAGGAGAGCGCCGGTTGGCCGTTCGAGGCGGACAGGCCGCCGTCGACCGGCAGGTTGACCCCGGTTATATAGTGCGCGTCGGCGCTAGCCAAAAACGCGATGGCGCCGGCGATGTCTTCGGGCTGTGCGCCGCGTGCCATCGGGATGCGCTCCTCGAACTTCGCGATCAGGTCGGGCTGGTCCTTCATGCCCGCGGTCAGCGCGGTGTAGGTCAGCGACGGGTTGACCGCGTTGACACGGACGCCGTGCTTCGCCTCGTCCATCGCGAGCGCGCGGGTGAAGTTGGTCACCGCGCCCTTGGCGGCGCAGTAGAAGCTGTGGTTCCAGTCGCCGCCGAGGCCCGACACCGACGAGACGTTGACGATGCAGCCCTTGTTCGCGCGCAATGTGGCGATCGCGGCGCGGCTCATGTGGACGACGCCGTAGAGGTCGGTTTCGATGACCTTGGTGAATTCGGAGAGGTCGCCCTCGTCGAGCTTGCCGAGATGGTCGACGCCGGCATCGTTGACGAGCACGTCGATGCGGCCGAACTTGTCGACTGCGTGCGCCACCAGCGCCTCGCAGGCGGCCATGTCGGACACGTCGGTTTCGAGCGTTTCGACGGTCGTGCCGTCGAGGCTGGCGGCGACCTTCGCGAGGCCGTCCGCGTCCTTGTCGCCGAGTACCAGCGTCGCGCCCTCCGCGGCGAAACGACGCACGGCGCCTTCGCCGATGCCGGAGGCGGCACCGGTGATCACCACGATCTTGTCATCGAATCTCATCGATCTGTGTCCTGAAGCTTTGGGGATATACCGCGATGAACGACTGATGCGCGTCGCGGTTTCCTTCGCTGAATCAAGGAGATCGTCCACTAGCCCCAATGGCGGACCCCGGTTGAGCCTGCGCGCGTTGATGCACTCGAATCTGTTTTCGGAGATCATCATGCTTGCATCCTTCCTGATGGGCCTCGTCGGTGGCCAGCGCGCGATGACGCCGCTCGCCGCGGTCGCCATCGCCGCCGCTCGCGACGAGCTGCCCGCCGACAATGGTGCGCCGAAGCTGCTGTCGCACCCCGTCGTCGCGGCGGGTGCACTCGCGCTCGCGATCGGCGAGATGGCAGGGGACAAGCAGAAGACCGCGCCCGACCGGATCGTCGCGATCGGTCTGGCTGCGCGGTTTGTCACGTCGGCGATCGCGGGGGCATCGCTCGTTCCGCGGCGGCAACGGTGGATCGGTGCAGCGGTTGGCGGACTGACCGCGGTCGCGGCGTCCTATCCGGGCTGGCGTGCGCGGATGGCGGCGATGTCGCAGTACGGCCAGACGCCGACGGGGTTCGTCGAGGATGCGGTGGTTCTTGGCGGCGCGGCGGCGATTGTGCGCAACGCGGCGAAGCTCGGCGCGGCCTGACGTCGGAGGCGTATTCCGGGCGGGCGGAAAAGCTGCCATGCGGCGGTGATGATCCGTATCTCGCTCTCTACGCTCGCCTTCGTGTTGATTTCGTCCGGTGGCGCGGTCGCGCAGACGATGGTCGCGCCTGCCGACCAGCCGGCTGACATCGTCGTCACCGGGCGCGGGCTTGCCGATGCACCCGGTGATCGTGCGTACGACATCGTCACGATCGACCGCGACCGGATCCAGGCGAATGCGAGCAACCGGCTGGAGAGCGTGCTGTCCGACGTCGCGGGGCTCCAGCAGTTTCGCCGGTCGGACTCGCGTAGTGCCAACCCGACTAGCCAGGGGATTTCGTTGCGCGGGATCGGCGGCAATGCGTCGAGCCGCGCGCTGCTGATCTTCGACGGCGTGCCGCAGGCGGATCCGTTCGGCGGCTGGGTCGCGTTTCCCGCCTATGCGACGGGGCGGCTTGGACGCATCCGCGTGACGCGTGGTGGCGGGAGCGGGTATCAGGGGCCAGGGGCGCTGGCGGGGACGGTCGAGCTCGAGAGTGCGACGCCGGATCAGGCGGCGCCATTCCAGGGCAGCGTTGCGTATGGCAGCCGGGATTCGGTCGATGCGCAGGGCTCTGCGGCACTGGTGCGCGGATCGGGGTTTGCGACCCTGTCCGGAGCTTACGCGCGGGGGGACGGCTTCACGCCGACCGTCGAGGAGAGCCGGGGGATCGTCGATCGCGCCGCGCCGTACGAGCAGGCGTCGGGCGCGCTGCGGACCGTCGTCGGGATCGGTGCGAAGACCGAATTGCAGATGAACGCGAGCGCGTTCATCGATCGGCGCGACCGGGGGAGCGACTTTACCGACAACAAGAGCAAAGGCGCGGATGCGAGCGTCCGGCTGGTCGGGCGCGGTCGCTGGGGGTATTCGGCACTGGCGTATCTGCAGACGCGCGCGTTCGCGAGCAGCTTCAACAGCATCAATGCCGCGCGGACGACCGCGATCCAGTCGCTGAACCAGTATAATACGCCGGCGACCGGCCTCGGCGGGCGGATCGAGATCGCTCCGCCGCTGGGCGAGAGCATCACGCTTCGGCTGGGCGCGGATGTTCGCGACGTGAGCGGCAAGACGCAGGAGCTGTATACGTTCGTCAATACCGTGCCGACGCGGCGGCGCGAGGCCGGCGGGAGCACGACGACGACCGGCGTGTTCGCGGATGGGAGCCTTGTCGCGGGCGACTTCACGTTCAGCTTGGGTGGCCGGGTCGACTGGTGGTCGATCGATGGTGGCTATCTGTCCGAACGGCCGCTGGCGGGCGGCGCGGCGTTGACCAATCTGCGCTATGCGGACCGCGACGGCAGCGAGACGACCGGCCGGGCGGGCGTGGCGTATCAGCCGGTCGAGGCGATCACGCTACGGGTGGCCGGGTATCGCGGGTGGCGACTGCCGACGCTCAACGAACTGTATCGCCCGTTCCGCGTCGGCAACGATGCGACCGCGGCGAATGCGCTGTTGGCGCCGGAGCGGCTGACCGGGGTCGAGGGTGGGGTGACGCTGACGCCTGCGCCGGGCGTGAACATCGCCGCGACGTATTTCTACAACCGGCTTAAGGATGCCGTGGCGAACGTCACGACGACCAATCCGCCGCAGGTGTTGCCGGGTGTCGCCACCTACCGCGTTCGCCAGAACCTCGACGCGATCCGCGCGCATGGGTTCGAGCTGGATGCGTCGTATCGGCCCAGTGCCGGAAATAGTCCGTTTGGCGTGCAGGCGTCGTGGTCGCACACGAACTCGAAGGTCGAAGGTTCGGGGATCACCGCCGCGCTGGACGGCTTGCGACCGGCGCAGACGCCGCGCGACCAGGTGTCGGGGACGGTCGACTGGCGACACGATGCGGCGGCGCTGTCGCTGACGGTGCGGCATATCGGGCAGCAGTTCGATGACGACCAGAACACGCGGGTGCTTGGGGCTGCGACGACGCTGGATGCGTATGCGGCGTTGCCGATCATGCGGTCGCTGGTTGCTGAACTGCGCGGGGAAAATCTGTTCAACGAGCGGGTCGAGGCGGGGATCAGCGGTGCGAACATCGTCGAGCGCGCTACGCCGCGAACGATCTGGGTCGGGCTGCGCTACGGCGGGCGATGAGCCTTAGTCCGCTCCCGCTGCGACAAACGAAGACAGCATGTTTCGCCGCGAAGGCGGGGACCCAGACTGGACTCCCGCCTTCGCGGGAGAACAAGGGAGGGAAAGCGACGTCCCGACTAACACGCCACCACCCCGGCGGAGGCCGGGGCCCAGTTGGCGAGGTCGCAGTAACGACGGACCACGCGCAGTTAGCGACGTTTCCCAACTGGGCCCCGGCCTCCGCCGGGGAGGTGCGATGGGCTGTGCCAACCCTACCTCAGCGCGCGTTATCGCGGGTCGATGCTCCTTATCCCCCGCGTTGACCCGTGCACTACGCGCGACTAATGCCGCCTACGTGAAGGGTTCCCGGCAACGGGATCAAAAGGGAAGCCGGTGCGCGGGCCGGGTCGGCACGATCCAAATCCGCAAGACCGGCGCTGTACCCGCAACTGTGACCGGATAGCGGCCACCCCGAATATGCCACTGGGTCTCGACCTGGGAAGGCGGGGTGGGCGCGGCGACCCGGAAGCCAGGAGACCTGCCTCTCACGGTCGATCCACTGCGCGGGCGGGTGTCCGGCGCGGACGAGTGCTCCGGTCATGCCGGGTTTCCTCGAGCGAGAGACGTCTGGCCGCCCGGCGAATGGTCGCTGGCGGTTCCGTTTAGGACGCAGCCGATGACGAAATTCTTTCTTCTCCTGAGCGCCGCGGCGATCGCATCGCCCGCCTACGCGCAGGACATTCCCGACCCCGACGCTCCCGAAGTCGTCGTCACCGCAACCCGCGCCGCACAACCGCTGAGCGAGATCGGCCAGGCCGTGACCGTGATCGACCGCGCCGAGATCGAGCGCCGCCAGACCACTGTGGTGTCCGATCTGCTCGCGACCACTCCGGGCGTTACGGTGACGCGCAACGGCACGGTCGGCGCGCTGACCAGCGTCCGCATCCGCGGTGCCGAGGCGGACCAGACGCTCGTCGTGATCGACGGCGTGCGCGTCAACGATCCGTCGTCGACCGGCGGCGGCTTCAACTTTGGCAACCTCCTGTCGAGCTCGGTCGAGCGCATCGAAATCTTGCGCGGCCCGAACTCGGTGCCATGGGGCAGCCAGGCGATCGGCGGCGTCATCAACATCATCACCGCCGCGCCGACCGAAGGCGTCCAAGCCCGCGCCAACGCTGAATATGGCTATGCCGACAGCGTGTTCGCGAGCGCGGGCGTGTCGGGCAAGTCGGGTCCGGTGTCGGGCTCGCTGACCGGCGGATATCTGCGCACCGACGGCATCTCATCGGCGGCCAGCGGCACCGAGCGCGACGGCTATCGCCAATATGGCGCGACCGGGCGGGTCGGCGTCGAGTTCGCGCCGGGCATCGGCCTCGACCTGCGCGGCTATTTCGCCGACAGTCGCGTCGCGATCGACGGCTTCCCGGCCCCTGATTACGTGCTCGCCGACACCGCCGAATATTCGAAGACGCGCGAAGCCTATGGTTACGCGGGGCTCCATGCGAACTTCGCCGACGGTCGGTTCAACAACCGCGTGGCCTTCACGATCGCCGACATCAACCGCGACAATTACGACCCGAGCTTCGGCAGCGATCCGTCGTTCATCGGTCGCGGCCGCAGCGAGCGCTATGAGTATCAGGGCGACTTCCGTCCGCTCGACCAGGTCCGCGTCGTCGCAGGCGTCGAGCGTGAGAACAGCCGCTTCAACGACGGCGTCACCTTCGCGGATACCGGCATCACCAGCGTCTACGGTCAGCTGATCGTCAAGCCGCTCGAGGTCCTCACGGTCACCGGCGGCATCCGCAACGACGATCACGACGATTTCGGCAGCCGCACGACGTTCGGGGCGAATGCCGCGCTGGCGTTGCGCACTGGCACCACCGTCCGGGCGAGCTATGGTGAGGGCTTCAAGGCACCGACCTTGTACCAGCTCTTCTCCGAATACGGGAACGGCTTCCTCGCTCCAGAGACCGCGCGCAACTTCGATATCGGCGCCGAACAGGCGTTTCTCGGTAATCGCGCCCGCGTCGGCGTCACCTATTTCAATCGTCGCACGCGCAACCAGATCGACTTCCGCAATTGTAGCCCGACCGAGGTGACGACGCTCAATTCGATCTGCGCCAACCGCCCGTTCGGCGTCTACGACAACGTCGCGCGGGCCGAAGCGGACGGCGTTGAATTTACGCTCGCGCTGCGCCCAGTCGACGCGCTGACCATGACGGCGAACTACAGCTATATCGACACCGAGAACCGCTCGATCGGGGACAATTTCGGCAATGACCTTGCGCGCCGGCCCAGGCAGACCGCGAGCGTCGACGCCGATTACCGGTTCGCGTTCGGGCTGTCCGTCGGCGGCACCGTGACGATGGTCGGCGACAGCTTCGACGAGGCGAGCAATACCACGCGTCTCGACGGCTATGCGCTGGCCGGCGTGCGTGCGGAACTGCCGATCGGCGAGCGGTTCGCGGTCTATGGCCGCGTCGATAACCTGACCGACTCGCGGTACGAAACGATCGCGGGCTACGGCAATTACGGCCGCGCGGCCTATGGCGGCGTGCGGTTGCGCCTGAAGTGAGGCGCCGGGCGATCCTCCTCGCGCTCCTGATCGGGGGCTGCGCAAAACCACCCGGTGCGGGAGTAGGCGGGGGGATCGTCTCCACCAATCCGTGCGTGGATTCGGTGCTGGTCCGCATCCTGCCGCCCGCAAGGATCGCTGCGATCAGCCATTATTCGCAGGACCCCTCCGCGACTTCGATTCCAATCGCCGTCGCGCGCCGGTTTAGCGGGATCGCCGGGACCGCGGAGGAGGTGATCGCGCTCCACCCCGATCTGGTCATCGCCAGCACCTACACGCCGCCCGCGACTCAGGCGGCGTACGCGCGCGCCGGTCTGAAGACGCTGCTGGTCGGCATCCCAGACTCGATCGCCGAGAGCCAGGCGCAGGTCACGCAGATCGCCGAGGCTGCCGGCGCACCGATGGGCGGCGCGCGGATCAATGCCGAGATCGACCGCGCGGTGGCGCGCTGGAGCAGCAAGGATGGGCCAAAGGATGACATGCCGCCGAGCGCGTTGCTCTATATCAGCGGCGATCTCGCGACCGGGGGGAGCACGTTGCTGAACGACATGATGACGCGCGTCGGCTTCCGAAACGCCGCCGCGACCTACGGCCTGACGCATACCGGCACCCTCTCCGCCGAGACGATCGTGACGCAGCCGCCCGCCGTCGTGATCGCTTCCGAACGCGAAAGCCGCGGCACCGCCCTGCGCCACCGCCTGTTGCCGAACACGCCGCAAGCCGTCTTCCCGCGCGTGCTGATCAATTGCGGCGGGCCGACCATCCCGCCTGCGCTCGAACGTCTCGCCACGATCCGGGCGGGGCTGTGATGCGACACGCATACCAAAACCACCCCGGCGAAGGCCGGGGCCCAATTGGAATGGCCGAAGTAACGGAGTGCCGCGCGCTGTCACGACCGTCTCCCAATTGGGCCCCGGCCTCCGCCGGGGTGGTGGCGGTGGTCGGGATGGGCGAGGAGGCGTTCTTATGACACGCACGCCTAAACTCATCGCTCTCGGCCTGCTCGTGATCCTTCTGTTCGGCCTGTCGCTCGGTTGCGGAAAAGTCTGGGTGCCGGCCTCTGCTTGGTTCTCGACCGACCCGCGCTGGTGGATCATCCTCGAGCTACGTCTGCCACGTGCGGTGCTGGGCCTCGCGCTCGGCGCCACGCTCGGCCTGTCGGGCGCGGTGCTGCAAGGCTATCTCCGCAACCCGCTCGCCGACCCGGCCGTCGTCGGCGTGTCGTCGGTCGCAGCGCTGGCCGCGGTCGCGGCGATCGTGTTCGGGCTCGGCTCCGGCCCCGCGATCTTCGTCGCCGCGATGCTGGGCGCAGGCGGCGCGGTCGCGTTGCTCGCCGCGCTGACATGGCGGTCGCCGAGCGCGATCACCTTCATCCTCGCGGGCACGGTGCTGTCGAGCCTTGCGGGCGCGCTGACCGCGTTCCTGATCTCGATCGCGCCGAACCCCTATGCCGTCGCCGAGGTGATCGACTGGATCATGGGCGCGCTGACCGATCGCGGCGGGGACGACCTGAAGCTCGCACTGCCGCCGATGCTGCTTGGCGGCGCCCTGCTGATGCTCACCGGGCGCTCGCTCGACGCATTGTCGCTGGGTGAGACGGCGGCGCGGTCGCTCGGCGTTCGGATGGGCCGCGTCCGGTTGCTGGTCGTGCTCGGCACCGGCCTGGTCGTCGGCGCAGGAGTCGCAGTGACCGGCGTGATCGGCTTCGTCGGGCTTGTCGTCCCGCATCTGCTGCGACCGATCTTCGGCCACCGCCCGAGCGCGTTGCTGCTGCCCTCGGCACTCGGTGGCGCAGCGCTCGTGCTCGCCGCAGACAGCCTCGTCCGCCTCGCCCCCGGTGCTGGCGAAGTCCGGCTGGGCGTCGCGATGGCGCTGATCGGCGCGCCGTTTTTCCTCGGGTTGCTGGTCAGGGAACGAGGTCGCGCATGGATCTGATCATCGACGCGCTAGGCGTGAAGCTAGGCAAGCGCATCGTCCTCAGCGACGTGTCCGCGCACCTGCGTCCCGGCCGCGTCACCGCGATCCTCGGCCCCAACGGCGCCGGCAAGAGCACGCTCGTCAAGGCCGCCGCCGCGCTCGTCGATCGCAGCACCGGCTACGTCCGCCTCGATGCGCAGGACGTCGCCAGCATGGACCCGCGCGCCCGAGCCCGCGCGATCGGCTATCTCCCGCAGGACGCGACGGTCCACTGGAACATCGTCGCGCGCGATGTCGTCGCGCTCGGCCGCCTGCCGCACCTCGGCGCGCATGCTGCCCCATCGCTCGAAGATTACGCCGCCGTCGACCGCGCGATGCACGATACCGAGACGATTCATCTCGCGGATCGCCCGGTCGGCGAACTCTCCGGCGGCGAACGGGCGCGTGTCCTGCTGGCCCGCGTGCTGGCGGGCGAGCCACGTTGGCTGCTCGCCGACGAACCGCTCGCAAGCCTGGACCCGTCGCACCAGATCGACCTTCTCGCCCGCCTGCGCGGCTATGCGCTCGGCGGAGCAGGGGTCGCGATCGTCCTCCACGACCTTGTCCAGGCACAGCGCGCGGCCGACGATGCGTTGCTGCTCGCCGATGGTCGCGTCGTCGCGTTTGGTCCCGTGGCCCAGGTCATGACCGCGGAAACGCTCGCGCGGGTGTTCGGCGTCCGAGTGGCGCCGCTCGAAGACGATGGCCGCCGCCTGCTAGTCCCGGTCGGGCGCATCGACGCAGCATAGACAGTCGACGCGCCGCGCCCGCGGCACTATTCCGCGCCGGGTGATCGACATTCCCGCTCCCCTCCGCCTGCGCCTAGACGGCGACGCCCTCGTCCAGAACTGGCGCACGCTCGACCGCATGAGCGGCACCGCCGCATGTGGCGCCGCGGTAAAGGCGAACGGCTACGGCCTCGGCGCGATCGAAGTCGCACGCCGCCTGGCCGACGCCGGTTGCCGCGACTTCTTCGTGTCGAACTGGCAGGAAGCCGCCGAACTCGCACCGCTGGGCCTGACGGTTTCCGTCCTCCACGGCGTCCGCGAGGAAGACATGCCCGCCGCAGCCGCCGGCTTCGCCCGCCCGGTCCTCAACACCCCCGCCCAAGTCGCGCGCTGGAAAGCAGCCGGCGGCGGCGCGTGCGACGTCATGGCCGACACCGGCATCAACCGCCTCGGCGTGTCGGCGGACGACATCGCAAGCGGCCTGCTCGACGGCCTCCGGATCGAAACGCTGATGAGCCACTTGGCCTGCGCCGACGAGGACGTACCGATGAACGCGGTCCAGCGGGACCGGTTCGCTGCGCTGGCGGGCGCGACGAACGCGAAGCGGATGAGCCTCGCCAATTCCGCGGGCATCGCGCTCGACGGCTATGCCTTTGATCTCACGCGGCCAGGGTTGGCATTGTACGGCGGGATCCCCCGAGACGATCTCGCCAATACGATCCAACCTGTGGTGACGATCGAAGCGCAGATACTGCAACGTCGTCGCGTCTTGGCAGGAGAGACCGTGGGCTACAACGCAACCTGGACCGCAGACGTGGACACCGACGTGGCGATCGTGAACCTCGGCTATGCTGATGGGTATTTTCGCGGCTTTTCCGACCGCGGCACCGCGTGGGCCAAGGACGTGTGTATGCGGGTCATCGGGCGCGTTTCGATGGATCTCGTGGCGATCTCCGTCGCTACGATGCCATCGCTGACGGAGGGCGACTGGATCGGCTTTGAGCACAACTTGCTGCTGGCTTCGGCGGCATCGAGAATGTCGCAATATGAACTGGTTACGGCTCTTAGCGACAGATTTGATCGAAAATGGATATAGCGCTGTTATATTATTCCGACGATGTTGCTTGATTACAACGGCTTGCTGAAAAATGACAGCATTGTCATATTGCCATCGCTCTTCCCTGAACTCGACCTTACAAAATCGAGAAACAAAGGGGAATCAACGCGATGCGGTGCACTTTACTCGTTCGAGCTTCAGCTTTCGCAATTTTTGCGGCCGGCATGTCGGCAAGCGTCCAGGCGCAGACGACTCCGGCCGATCCGGCGGTGACGACCGCCCCTGATACTAACAATCCGACCCAGCCAAACAGCACGCTTAACGCCGACGGTACGGATCGAAGCGCAGCACCGGCGGAAGAGATCACCGTTACCGGCTCGCGTATTCGACTGCCAAACATCACCAACCTGCAACCGACGGCAACCGTCAGTCGGCGCTTCATCGAAGAGCGGGGGTTCACCAACGCTGCTGATGCGCTGAACGAATTGCCCGGTATTCGTGGCAGCGTGACGCCGAATGGCGCGCAGGGCAGCTTTGGGCAGGGCGTGAACTTCATCAACGGTTTTGGCCTCGGGTCGAACCGCACGCTGACGCTGGTCAACGGCCGACGCTTCGTGTCTTCGAACGTTCCGACATTGTTCGGGCAAGGGTCCTCGGGCACGCAGGTGGATATCAACAATATCCCCACCGCACTTATCGAGAGCGTGGAGAACGTCACGATCGGCGGCGCTACGATCTATGGATCGGACGCGATTGCAGGAACGGTCAACTTCAAGCTTCGTACCGACTTTACCGGACTTCAGGTCAGCGGAACGAGCAGCGTAACCGAACAGGGCGACGGCTACCGTTATAATTTCGCCGCAGTCGGCGGGTTCGATTTTGCGGACGGGCGTGGCAACATCACCGCTTCGTATACGCGTGATCGTCAGGACGGCATTCTGTACAATGCCCGTGGCTTCCTGCGGGACAACGTCGGCAATGCAACCAATCCAACAACCGCGCAGTCCACGGCGCTTGGCCGCCCGGCGGGGACGACGTTTGCCAATGATGGACGCCTGAACCCGAACATCGGATATAATGATTCTGCGACGGACGGCATTCCCGGTTCGGTCCTGGTCCGCAATCGCACCATCCCGTTGCTCAATGGCGGCGGCGTCATCACGGCTGCGTTCAATGCGGCCAACGCCTCCGTTCCAGGCGCAGTACAGAATTTCCAGTTCAATCCGAGCGGTAACCTCGTTGCGTTCAATCGCGGTACGCGGTTCGTCAGTGTCCAGGAAGCAAGCGGGGGCGATGGTTTCCGCTTCAACGATTATTCGCAGATCACGAGCCAGCTTGGCCGCGATATCGGTACATTGTTCGGCAACTACGAAGTCAGCCCGGCCGTGAAGCTGTTCGCCGAGGGCTGGTACGTGCACAGCCGTGGCGATGAACTGGTCCAGCAGCCGACGTTCAACTCTAGCCTGTTCGGTGGTGCAAGTGGCGCACTGACGTTCAACGTCAATACGCCGTTCCTGACGGATCAGGCGCGAACGCAGTTGCAGGCACTCGGTGTCAATCGCTTCTCGGTTTCGCGCGCCTCCCTCGATCTGTCGGATCCCACGGGCTTCTCGACCAACGATGTCTATCGTCTGGTCTACGGCGTACGGGGCGATCTGAAGCTCGGCAGCCGAAACTTCAATTACGAGATCAGCGCCAACTACGGACGCGCGGATATCGTCGACTCCAACCAGGATTTGAACCAGCAGCGCTTCGTCAACGCAGTGAATGTCACGCGCAACGCTGCCGGGCAGGTCGTCTGCAATACGGCGGTCACCGCTGCGACAAACGCGGCGCCTGGCGGCCTGCTGCCTGTGGCTGACGCGGCCTGCGTTCCACTCAACCTGCTTGGTGAAGGGCTCTCGGACCCAGCCGCCCGGGCCTATGTCATCCAGACGAACGTAACGCGAAGCCGCCTCCAGCAGTCGGTGCTCAACGCCAATTTCGGCGGTAGTCCGTTTGATCTGTTCGGCAATCCGGTCGGTTTCAACCTCGGCTACGAGCATCGTCAGGAAGAGGGCAGCTTTAACCCAAGCGCCTTCCAGCGCGCCGGTCTTGGCCGGTCGGTTGCCATCGCGCCGATATCCGGTCGCTACAACGTCGACGAAGCATTTGGCGAGGTTATCGTTCCGCTGGTTACGCCAAACAATGACCTGAAATTCCTGAACAGCCTCGAACTGAACGGAAGCGGCCGGTATGTAGACAATACCGTCAACGGAGGCTTCTTCGCGTGGTCGGCTGGTGGTCGCATTGCCCCCATCAAGGACATCACGTTCCGGGGCAACTATACGAAGTCGTTCCGCGCACCCGCGATTACGGAACTGTTCCTCCCGGCATCCAATGCATTCTACACCGTCACTGATTATTGTAATGCTGCCAATATCAACGCTGGGCCAGCACCAGCCAACCGGGCGCGAAACTGCGGCGCCTTTCTGGCGACGTTCCCGAACGCGACGCCGCTCGACGCCTCGTTTTCGACCGTACCTGGCCGGTCTGGGGGCAATCCCGGTTTGGACAACGAAGTCGCGCGGAGTTTCACCTACGGCGTGCTTCTGGAGCCGCGTTTTATCCCTGGCCTGACGATCACGGTGGACTACACCAACATCAAGATCTCGAAGCCGATCGCCAGCCTTACGGTGGCGCAAATCGGTTCGGCTTGCTTCGATAACGCAGACTTCAACGCGGCCGATCCAGCGAATGGAAACGCTTTCTGCTCATTGCTGCAACGCTATCCGACGGGCAGCGCTGGTACGGCGGCGAATGGCCAGTCGATCGCCGGCCAGATCGTCAACGACCCGGCAAATCCTGGCATCAACCTGGCCTACACGAACGGCAACCAGTACAAGTTCGACGGTATTCAGGCCGAACTCGATTATTATCGACCCCTGTCGGGCTTGGGAATACCAGGTTCGGTCGGCATCCAAGGACGCATGCAGTATGTTCGTCATCGTACGAACGACGTCACGGGTATCGCACCGGCACGCATCGACGGAATCCTCGGCGATCCCACGTTCCAGGGCCAGTTGACGCTTCGGTATGTGGGTGAGCAGTTCGGCGTATCGAGCTCCTTCCAGTATACTGGCGAGCAGCTCAACACGACCGTATCACGCGTGACTCGCGGTCCGGACATCCGGGAAATCGACGAGATCGACGATTATGTGCTGGTCAATCCGAGCATGTATTTTAACGTCGACAAGCAGTTCCGCCTGACCATGTCGGTGTCGAACCTGTTCAACCGGCACGGCCAGAAATATTACGGCTATTACATTCCGGCCAGCTACCTGAACTTCGATACGACGACGCTGCTGACCGGTCGCCGCTTCACGATCGCTGCCCGCGCGACCTTCTAACTCGCGGCGGTTCGGAGGGACCGCTCCAATTCCGGAGCGGTCCCGTTAGGGTTTGAAGCCCTACCTTTCCAGGCACATGGCAATTCCCATGCCGCCACCGATGCACAGCGTTGCCAAGCCTTTCTTCGCGTCGCGCTTCTGCATCTCGTAGATCAGCGTGGTCAGGACGCGCGCGCCGCTCGCGCCGATCGGGTGGCCGATCGCGATCGCGCCACCGTTGACGTTGACCTTGCTCGCGTCCCAGCCGAGTTCCTTGCCGACCGACAGCGCCTGAGCGGCGAAGGCTTCGTTGGCTTCGATCAGATCGAGGTCGGCAAGCGTCCAGCCGGCCTTTTCCAAGGCGCGCCGGGTGGCGGGGACGGGGCCGATTCCCATGATCGAGGGGTCGACGCCCGCCGAGGCCCAGCTCTTGATCGTCGCGAGGATCGTCGAGCCGCGGCGTTCGGCTTCGTCGCGACGCATCATCACGAGGGCTGCGGCGCCGTCGTTGAGGCCGCTGGCGTTCGCCGCCGTTACCGTGCCGTCCTTCTTGAACGCGGGCTTCACGCCCGAGACGCTCTCGATAGTCGCGCCGGCTCTGATATATTCGTCGTCGGCGACGATCGTGTCGCCCTTGCGGCCCTTGATCGTGACCGGCGCGATCTCGTCCTTGAAGCGGCCTGAGCCACGCGCGGCCTCGGCCTTGTTCTGCGAGGCGACCGAGAACGCGTCCTGCTCGCCGCGCGTGACCTGGTATTGCTCGGCGAGGTTCTCGGCTGTGTTACCCATGTGATAACCGTTGAAGGCGTCGGTCAGGCCGTCGCTGACCATCGTGTCGACAAGACTAAGATTGCCCATCTTCTGGCCGCCCCGGATTGACTGCGCATGAGCGGACATCGACATGGATTCCTGCCCCCCCGCAACAACAATGCTCGCGTCGCCGGTCTGGATCGCCTGGGCGGCAAGTGCGACCGCGCGGAGGCCGGAGCCGCAGACCTGGTTGACGCCCCAGGCGGGGATTTCCTTCGGTACGCCGGCCGCCATCGAGGCCTGGCGGGCGGGGTTTTGGCCTTGGGCTGCGGTGAGGACTTGGCCGAGGATCACTTCGGAGACGTCTTCGCCGGCCACGCCGGCCTGTTCGAGCGCGGCTTCGATCGCGATGCGGCCGAGTTCGTGCGCGGGTACGCTCGCAAACGCGCCGAGGAAGCTGCCGACGGGGGTGCGCTTGGCGGCGGTGATGACGACGTCGTGGGGGTTCAGGTCGGTCATGGCGGGATCCTCTATGCTTGGACCTCATGTAGGTCAGTCGAGCGCGGCGATCCAGTTGGCGAGCGGTTCCCACAGGCGCGAGCGTGCGGAGCGGCCGACGATCATGCCGACATGCCCCGCGCCGAGATCGCGGCGGTCGGCGAGGCCGATCGCGGTAGCGGCGGGGACGATGCGGTCGCTGAGCGAGACGAACTCGACCGTGGGGCAGGCGAGCGCGGCCGGATTTACCGGGGTGCCGGCGATGTCCCAGCGGCCTTTGCCGGGCAGGTCGTTGGCGATGCAATCCTCGAACAGAGAGGCGGCGGCGGCGTAGGGTAGGGGGGCGCCTGCGTTGGCCCAGTCCTCGAGCCGGACGAATGCGCGGGCCGCGTCGCTGTCGGGAGCGAGGTCCGCGAAGGCTTCGTATTTGGCGATCGTGCGTGTCGGGTCGAGTTGCCAGAAGCCAGCTTGGAGCACTTCCATCGGAAGCAGGCCGAGCATCGCCGCGGCGGGCTGGACCGCAGCCCAGGTCGCGGCGAGCGCGGGGCGGCCCTCGCCATAACCCGCGAAGTGCCAGGGGGCAGCGATCGTCGCGACACCGGCGGTGGGCGTGATCGCAGCGGCGCCCAGCGCGAGCGTGCCGCCGAGGCAATAGCCGACCAGCACCGGCGGCTCGGGGAGTGCCTGGAGCAGCGGGACGAGCAACCGCTCGACATGCGCCGCCAGATCGAGGTCGCGGTCGGCGTCGCCGGGTGATCCCCAGTCGACCAGCCAAACGTGGAATCCTTGCTTGGCGATCCATTGCACCAGCGAAGACTCGGGCGAATGATCGAGGATGTCGGGTGGGTTTATCAACGATGGGATGAACACGACGGGACGCCCTTCGCCGCCATAATCGCGCAACGCGACCCGGCCAGTGCGGTGGATCGCAGGCCGCGGAACGGGGCGTTCCTCTCGCGGTGCGCCCTGATATGCGCGCAATCCCGCTAGCGCGCGGGCCATGCGTTCCGGCGATGCTGCAGTCTCGTTGCGCAGCACGGAAAGGAACAAGGGTAAGGGCCTCGGACCTTGTTGCGGTGCGTCATCAAAGACTGTAGCCTCCGTTTCAAACATAAGACGGGGGATCCATGAAGAAGCAAAAGGCTGCCGACGGAATCGTCATCATCAAGAAGTACGCCAACCGGCGGCTCTATAACACCGAGTCGTCATCCTACATCACGCTCGATCATCTCGCGACGATGACTCGCGAGGGGCGCGACTTTAAGGTGGTCGATGCGAAGACCGACGAGGACATCACGCACAACGTCCTGACGCAGATCATCATGGAGGAGGAGAGCCGCGGCGAGACGATGATGCCGGTGAACTTCCTGCGCCAGCTGATCTCGATGTACGGCGATTCGATGCAGACGATGGTGCCCGGCTATCTGGAGGCGTCAATGGACAGCTTCCGTCGCAACCACGACCAGTTCAAGTCTGCGGTCGAGGGCGCGTTCGCGAATTCGCCCTTTGCTGACATTGCCAAGCGCAACCTGGCGATGTTCGACGTCGCCGCGCAGGCGATGACGCCCGCCGCGACCGCACCCGCGCCGGCGGCGAGCAAGGACGACGAGATCGCGGCGCTGCGTGACGAACTCGCCAAGTTGCAGGAAAAGGTCGAGAAGCTCGGCTGAGTGATTGGGGCGGGGATGGCGCGAGTGTTGTGGAGTGCGAGCGGCGGGTTTGCCGTGTTGGCGGTCATTGCCGGGCTCGGTGAGCGCCGCAGGCGACGGCGGCGCGATCCGGATTCGGTGGGCTGGGTCGACTGGCCGACCGTCCAGATGCTGGCGCTGATCGGACTCGCGGTCACGGTCGGGCTGGCAATCAAGAGTTGAGGCTTGCCCGGACGCCTTGCTAGTCGGCCACCCGATACCATGATGCGACCAGTGTTAAACCGGCGGATGGGTTCAGTAGAAGCGTCGCAGGGTAAGTGTCCGTGTCGTGCCGTCGCACAGGCCGAGCGAAACGACGCGGCCGGGCGTGCCTGCAGACCATGACGCGATCGGGTTCGACGCATATTCGCTGGTGACGGGCGTGCCGTCGATCGTGCAGATCAGGTCGCCGTCCTTCCAGCCCGCTGCGGCCGCTGGGCCGCCGCGCATGACGTGGAGGATCTTCAGCCGATCCTTCTCGATGCCGAGGAGCAATCCGCTGGTCGACCGGAGAGGCGGCCGATCGGCTTTGGGGCCCGGGTCGAGCACCATCCGGCGCGCACCGGGATCGAGCAGGACGCGGTAGTTCTGCAGGAAGCCCGAGCCGATCCGGCCGGCGGCACCGATCGACTGCGAGAAACCGCCGGCGGGCTCGATCCGAACCTCGACCGAGCGTGCGGTCATCGCGCCGACGTGGAGATCCGGGACGATCGCGAGGCCACTGACTGCTGCGCCTGCGAGCCCGAACGCGATCGCCGAGGTCGATGGCACTCCCATCGCGGCGGCCTTCCAGCCAGCCTTGGTGACGGTGATCGAGGAGCCATCGCCGGTGTCGACGATCATCGGCGCCAGTCGCCGGTCGCCGAGCGTGGCGGCGCTTTCGTACACGCTGCGCTCGGACGAGAGGCGCAAGGGGGCCGTCGCACCCTTGAACGGCAGGCGGCCCGAGCGGATCAGGCGAAAGCGATGCGCGGCGTAATCGATGTCGAGCGCATGCCCCGCCAGCAAGTCAGCGCCGACGAGCAGATCGACCGCCGATACGCTGCCGGTCGCGAGCGCGGGGAGGTCGGTTACGGTGACGCCGCCGCCGGTTCTTGCGAGGCCGCCGATCGCAAGGGTGCGGGTCGGCATCCAGGCGAGCTCGACCGATCCGCCGATCGCCTGCGCGCTGCCACCGGCGACGAGTTTCGCGACATCGACCGCGGGGGAGGCCTTGGCGAGCAGCGTGTAGCTGACGCCGGTGTCGAGGATCGCGGTCACGTCGCGGCCGTCGAGCTGCATCTTGAAGCGGATCTGGTTGCCGGGGGTGAGGTCGAACGGGATCCAGCGGGCTTCGGCGTCCGCCGCGAGATGGTACACGCCGCGGTCGCGTGCGGCGGGGGAGGTCGCGGTTGCCGGAGCGGATTTCGAGGGCTCGCGCGCCGAGACGAAGAGGACCGCGATTAGCGGGACGAGGGTGAGCAGGGCGCGACGCATTTGGCGCTGTCCCCTACCGGGTCGGGGGACGGGTACAAGCGGGGGCTTTGCCGGGGCGGGGTGGAGGCGGGGTGGGGATCAATGCGGAACACAGGCCTGCCGGGTCGTATCCGCTTGGCAGGGCGCTCTTTATCTTAATCCAGGTAAGACTGTTTCGGCGCAACGATATTTGTTCTGTCGCGAACGTGGGCATTGAGAGTGACAGGCGCGGGCGTTCGTAGCTCCTGGGCCCCCGCGTTTGCGAGGGGACGGTAGAAGGGGCGTTCGTTGCTTGAGCCAGTCTTGCAATCAGCCCGGCGAACTAGCGCGCCGAGACCAGCCTAGCGAACAGTGTGGGATGGGCGCAACGCTCGCAACGGCCGCCACCCCGGCGGAGGCCGGGGCCCAGCTGGGGGACGGTGATGACGGCGGACCGCGCTCTGTCATTGCCACCTTTCCAACTGGTCCCCGGCCTCCGCCGAGGTGGTGGCCGACGCCCGGGTGATCGGCTTTACCGGGACGGTAACAGCCGGGAGGTTGGCGCGATCAGCGACGTTCCTACAGGCACGCCTCTAGATACGCCTGGTCGAACCCGAACTGCTTGGCCTTTTCCAGCGTATAGGGCCGCAACCCCATCGAGCGGTACTCGCCCAGGATCTTCCCGTCCGCCGACTCGTCCATGTATTCGAACTTGAACAGCTCCTGCGTGACGATCACCGGGCCTTCCATGCCGATCACCTCGGTGATGTTGGTCACGCGGCGAGAGCCGTCTCGCAGGCGCTTCACCTGGATAATCAGCTCGACCGAGTCCGCGATCTGGCGCGAGATGGCTTCCTTCGGCACCTTGATGTCCGACATCATCACCATGTTCTCCATACGCGCGAGCGCCTCGCGCGGGGAGTTGGCGTGGAGCGTGCACATCGAGCCGTCGTGACCGGTGTTCATCGCCGCGAGCATGTCGAAACACTCCGAGCCACGAATTTCGCCGAGGATGATCCGGTCGGGACGCATACGCAGCGCGTTCTTGACGAGGTCGCGGATCGAGATCTCGCCCTGGCCCTCGAGATTGGCAGGGCGCGTTTCGAGCGGGAGCCAGTGCGGCTGTTGCAGGCGAAGCTCGGCGGCATCCTCGATCGTCAGCACGCGCTCGCCGGGGTCGATCATCTTCGACAGTGCGTTGAGCATCGTCGTCTTGCCCGAACCGGTACCGCCCGAGATGACGACGTTGAACCGCGAGGCCCCTGCAATCTTCAGCGCGGTGGCCATCTTCGGCGACATCGAGCCGAACCCGGCCATCATGTCGAGCGTGATCGGTTTCGCGGAGAATTTACGAATCGAGATCGCAGTGCCACGAAGCGACAGCGGCGGGACGATCACGTTGACGCGGGAGCCGTCCTTCAAACGCGCATCGGCGAGCGGCGAGGTCTGGTCGACGCGACGGCCCACCGAATTGACGATGCGTTGCGCGATCTGGAACAGATGCTCCTCGTCACGGAACTGGATCGGCGCGAGCTCGAGCTTGCCCTTGCGCTCGACATAGGTCTGGTCGGGGCCGTTCACCATGATGTCGGTGATGTTCGGATCAGCCAGTAATTCCTCGAGCGGCCCGAGCCCGAGCAGCTCGTCGACCAGCACCTTCTCCAGCGCGAACTGTTCGCGGCGGTTGAGCGTCAGCTTCAGCTCGGCGAGTACTTCGCCGATGATCGGGCGGAATTCTTCCGCGAGTTCGTCCTTGCCGAGCGTCGCCGCCGCCTCCGGATCGACGCGCTCGAGCAGGCGGGGAAGGACCTGTTCCTTGATCTTGTGGATCGACTGCTCGAAGCCCTCGACCTTGCTGTTACCGGCCTCGCCGCTCGCGTTCTGGCGATCGGAGAGGCGCTGCATCGCGTCCAGCTGTCCGGCGGGCATCATGCCGGGGCCAAAGCCATCGGTCTCGCCGGGCATTGGCAGCGAATCGATGGGCGGAAACTGCGAACCGCCCTCGGGTTCCGACCGCGGCGCAGGGCCACCGCCCTGCATCGGGCGCGCGACGCCGAATGCGGGCCGGGCCGCTTGCCCCCCGCTGATGCCGTTACGACGCCCGAATGCGCTCATGCCTGTGTCCCTGGATGAATGTCGACCGGGTTAGGCGTGAAGGCTTGATAATTTGCTAACCAAAACAGGCGCGTGAAAGCGCCGCTGTCGCGCGGTGCGATGGTCAGGGTTGATCGCCGCCGCGAACTCCCCGAAGGCAGGCACATGATCCGCCTGTTGCTTCTTCTCGCGCTCACCTTCGGGTTGGCGAGCTCCGCATCTGCGGACGACATCGCCGCCACCGGGCGCGGCGTCGTGCGCGTCGTGACGATCGCGGTGGTCGACGACCAGGTGGTCGGCTTCGGCCACGGCAGCGGCTTCGCGATCGCGCCCAATCGGATCGTCACCAACGCGCACGTCGTCGATCTCGCCGAGCGCTATCCCGACAACGTCGTCGTCGGCATCGTCCCGACCGAGGGCAGCAAATCCTACCAGGGCAAGGTGATCGCGTATGATTCGCAGCGCGATCTGGCGCTGATCGAGTTCACCGGCGCACGCCTGCCGCCGAGCGCGCTGTATACCGGGCCGATGACCGAGGGCGATCCGGTGGTGTCGCTCGGCTTCCCGGGGAACGTCGATCTGGCGACGGCTCGGTCGGCGGCGGATTATATCCGGCCGATGACGCCGGTGCGGTCGGAGGGCGTGCTCTCCGGGCGCCGCGTGCTGAGCAGTGTCGAGGTGCTGTTGCACACCGCGAGTATTGCGCGCGGAAATTCGGGTGGGCCTTTGCTCGATCGCTGCGGGCGGGTGATCGGGGTGAACTCGGCGATCACGCGCGGCGAGGAGGGCGATTCGACGTTCGGGTTCGCGATTGCGGATACCGAGCTGGCGGGCTTCCTGCGCGATGCGAAACAGCCTTATGCGTCGATCGGGACGGGATGTACGTCGATCGAGGATCGCCTGCGGCAGGACGCCGACGCGGATGCGAAGGCGACCGCCGATGCGGCGTCCGCCAAGCGCGACGCCGCGACGCAGGATGCGATGACTCGCGAGGTCGCGCTGGAGAAGGCGCGGACCGAGGCCGGTCGGGCTCGCGAGAACGTCATGGCGCTTGCCGGGCTGTTGCTGGTGGCGGGGGCGCTGGTGATCGGGAGTGCGGGGCTGCTCGAATCGCGTGGCCAGCGGCGGCAGTCGGTGTGGGCGCTGGGGATCGGCGGGCTGAGCGTGCTGGTCGCGATCGTGGTGTTCGTGCTGCGGCCTTCCGGTGAGGGCGACGTGCCGTTGTCGGCGCTGCCCAAGACGCGGATTTCGACGCCCGATGCCGCTCTCGGCAAGCTGATGTGCACGCTGATCCCTGAGCGCAGCCGGATCACGATTTCGTCGAGCGAGGACGTGCCGATCGACTGGGGTGCGAAGGGGTGTGTGAACGGCAAGACGCAATATGTCGGCGCGAATGGTCGATGGGACCGCGTGCTGGTGCCCGATGCCGAGCAGACCGTGTCCGTGCTGTCGTTCGATCCGGCGACGCGCGTCTATTCGAACACGCGCTATCTTATGTCGGCGGCGGGCATGGAGGCGGCGCGGACCGCGCGCGGCGTCGTGCCGAACGTGTGCAACATGGATGAGGCGGCGTTGGGTCGTCTCGCGGGCCAGCAGGCGGCGGTGCGCGCTGTGTTGCCGCCGTTGCCGAACGAAAAGCTCGTCTACTCCTGTAAGTCGGCGCGCTGAGCTTCCGCGGCTAGAAGAGCGCGCTTGCGGTCCAGCCCGTACGCATAGCCGCCGAGCGCGCCGCCGATGCGTTGCGCACGGTGGCAGGGGATGACGATCGAGACCGGGTTCTGTCCGCATGCGGTGCCGGCGGCGCGGACTGCGGCGGGGCGGCCAGCTAGCGCGGCGAGTTCGCTGTAGGTGCGGGTTTCGCCGATCGGGATGGTGCGTAGGGCTTGCCAGATCGCTTCCTGAAAGGCGGTGCCTCGGACGTCGAGCGGGAGGTTCTGGTCGCGCTCGGGGGATTCGACGGCGGCAACCACCTGCGCTGCTAGGTTGGCGAGCGCTGCGTCGCCTGGTTCGATCCTGGCGTTGGGGAAGCGGCGGCGGAGTTCGTCGGCGTCCTCGTCAAACGACACGCGGCACAGGCCCTGATCGGTGGCGGCAACGAACAGCGAGCCGAGGCTCGTGTCGGCGGCGGTCCAGCGGATCGTGACGCCTTCGCCGCCGCGTGCCCAGGCGCTGGGGGCCATGCCTAGCCGCTTGGCGTCGGCCTCATAGAAGCGGCTGGGGGCGGAATAGCCGGCTTCGTAGATTGCTTCGGTCACGGTCGAGTCCTCCGATAAAGCGTTGGCGGCGCGGCCGGTGCGTAGCGCGCGGGCATAGGCGGCGGGAGTGACGCCTGTGGCGCGCTTGAACAGGCGGTGGAAATGGTGCGGGGCGTAGCCGACCCTGGCGGCGACCTCGTCTAGCGAGAGGCGGTCTTCGGCCGTTTCGAGCAGCGCGACCGCGGCGGCGGCGGCGATGCGGTCGCGGCCGACTTCATCGGGGGTGCAGCGTAGGCATGCGCGGAAGCCGGCGGCGCGGGCGCTGGTTGCGTCGGGGTGGAAGGTGACGTTCTCGCGCTTGGGGTGGCGCGCGGGGCAGCTTGGCTTGCAGTAGATGCCGGTGGACTTCACGCCGACGACGAACCGGCCGTCCCAAGCGCGATCGCGCGCTTCGAACGCGGTCCAGGCGGTTTCGGTGTCGGGGGCGATGCTCATTGGATCGGTATAGCCGGTCGCGCGGCGCGCGCATCCCGTGGCTTGCGGTCAAAGCGGAGCCAATCGGTGGTCCGGCCGTTCTCTCGGGGCATACCCCATAACGAAAGATGTCTCATGGCCTCCGACACGCCCGTCTGGTTCATTTCCGGCTGCTCGACCGGTTTCGGTCGCGAACTCGCCAAGCTCGTGCTCGCGCGCGGTTGGCGTGCGGTGGTGACCGCGCGCGATGCGGATCGCGTCGCCGATCTGGCGGAAGGCGCCGAGGATCGTGCGCTCGCGCTGTCGCTCGACGTGACGGAGCAGGCGCAGATCGACGATGCCGTGGCGCAGGCCAAGGCCAAGTTCGGGCGGATCGACGTGCTCGTGAACAACGCGGGCTACGGCTATCAGGCGTCGGTCGAGGAGGGCGTCGAGTCCGAGATCCGCGCGCAGTTCGATGCGAACGTGTTCGGGTTGTTTGCGCTGACTCGCGCGGTGCTGCCGATCATGCGGGGGCAGAAGAGCGGCCATATCATCAACATTACGTCGGTCGCTGGTCAGGTTGGGTTTCCGGGGTCGGGCTATTATGCTGCATCGAAGCATGCGGTCGAGGGTTGGTCCGATGCGCTGCTCGCCGAGGTGAAGCCGCTTGGGATCGACGTGACGTGCGTCGAGCCGGGGCCGTTCCGGACGGATTGGGCCGGACGGTCGTTGAAGCAGACGCCAGTGAAGATCGCGGACTATGCGGATACGGCGGGGAAGCGGCTGGATGGTACGCGCGAGGGGAGCGGGGCTCAGGCGGGCGATCCGGTGCGGGCTGGCCAGGCTATGATCGCGCTGACCGAGGCTGCGCACCCGCCGCGGCACTTGGTGCTGGGGGCCTGGGGGTATGATGCTGTGACGAAGAAACTGGTCGAGCGGTTGAAGGAGATCGAGGCGCATAAGGCGGATAGCCTTGGGGCTGATTTCCCGGGGGAGTGATGTAGGAGCAGTTATGGTAGGTTGTTTCCCCGCGAAGGCGGGGACCCAGTCTGGGCTCCCGCCTTCGCGGGAGAACAAGGACGTAGGGGCTGCCTTCACATCTGTAGCGCCAGCCTGCGCCGAGACGTTCTGCCCGAGCCACCACCCCGGCGACGGCCGGGGTCCAATTGGGGGACGTTGCTAACTGAGCGCGTCCTCCAATTATTGCCACCTTTCCAATTGGGCCCCGGCCTTCGCCGGGGTGGTGCTAAAGGATAAGGTGGGCTCAGCCCCCGTTGGCGCGGAACAACTCCAGCGTGCGCTGCTTCGCCAAATCCGCACTAGTCTCGTGGTAATCCTTCCGCCGGTCCGAATTAAACCCGTGGCCGGCCTCGTAGACATACACCGTCGCATTCGGCCAATCCTTGGCGATGACCTGTTCGACCCCCTCTATTGGGATACCGTGGTCGTGGCGACCGAAGTGCAGGATCACCGGCACCTTCGGTTCCTCGTCCGCCGCCGCCGGGATCATGCTGCCGTAATAGCCGCTCGCCGCCGCGACGCCGGTGAGCTTAGTCGAAGCGAACCACGCGACCGAGCCGCCATAGCAATAGCCGACCACGAACACCGGGCCGGCGGGGGCGAGCGTGTCGATGCAGGTCTGGACGTCCTTCAGCGATAGCTCGAACGGGTGGAGTTGCCGTGCGAGTTCGACGCCGCGCGCGAGGCCTTCGCCCGAATAGTCCGCCTCGAAGCCTGGGTGTTCGCGGTCGAACAGCGCGGGGGCCAGGACTTCGTAGCCGTCGGCGGCGTACTCGTCGCACAGGTCGCGGATGTGGTCGGTCACGCCGAAGATCTCCTGCACCAGTACGAGGCCGCCGCGACGCTCGCCGGTTGGCTGCGCGTGATAGACCGCGACGGTCGCGCCGTCGGACATCGTCATCGTTTCCATCGTGCCGGTCATTCTCTCGTCCTCGTCGATTGGTCGTAACGTCTGTCCAATACCGACATTCCCGCGGAGGCGGGACTCCATAGTGGTAGGCCGTGCGGTGAAAGCGCCGGGTCCGGAGGATATCGATCCCCGCCTGCGCGGAGATGACGGGGAGGGGCGAAATCGGGACCTTCCAACCCCCGATCAATGACAAAACAGTCACAAACCCGCCGCCACGGCCCTCCGGCCGGGTTGCCAATCCGCGAACCCGATGCTACCCGCGCCGCGTCCCATGAGAGGTGCTTTCGCGCCCTCTTCCCCCATGGGGCGGCACTATTTTCGGTTTCAGGCGAGGATTCAAAGGTCCGTGGAGACATCCCCCGGTAATGTCGGCGGCGCTATTCAGGCGAGCTTGGGCGGGCGTTATGCGCTGGCTCTGTTCGAACTCGCCCGTGACGCCAAGACGATCGACGCGGTCGAGTCGAGCCTGGCGAACGTGCGCGACGCGCTCGCGCAGTCGGAGGACTTCCGCACGCTGACGTCCAGCCCGATGGTGTCGCGTGGTGCCGCCGTGAAGGCGGTCTCCGCGGTCGCCGACGAGCTCGGTGTCGACGCGACCACCAAGAGCTTCCTCGGCGTCCTCGCCGAGAACCACCGGCTCGGCGCTCTGCCGAAGATCATCAAGGCATTCCGGACACTTGCCGCGCAGTATCGCGGCGAGATCGCGGCCGAGGTGACGTCCGCGCATCCGCTGACCGACGAGCAGGTGATCGAGCTGAAGCATCAGCTCCGCCAGCGGGTCGGCCGTGAAGTTTCCGTCGACCTCAGCGTCGACCCATCGTTGCTGGGTGGACTTGTCGTCCGCGTCGGCAGCCAGATGATCGATTCGTCGATCAAGACGCGTCTCAACACTCTCGCGCACGCGATGAAGGGCTAAGCTAATGGATATCCGCGCCGCAGAAATCTCGAAGATCATCAAGGATCAGATCGCCAATTTCGGCACCGAGGCCCAGGTCAGCGAGACCGGCCAGGTGCTGAGCGTCGGCGACGGCATCGCGCGCATCTTCGGCCTCGACAACGTCCAGGCCGGCGAGATGGTCGAATTCTCGAACGGCGTGCAGGGCATGGCGCTCAACCTCGAGGCCGATAACGTCGGCGTCGTGATCTTCGGGAGCGATTCCGAGATCAAGGAAGGCGACATCGTCAAGCGCACCGGCACGATCGTCGACGTGCCGATCGGCAAGGAGCTGCTCGGCCGCGTGGTCGATGGCCTCGGCAACCCGATCGACGGCAAGGGCCCGATCCACACCACCGAGCGCAGCCGCGTCGAAGTGAAGGCACCGGGCATCATCCCGCGCCAGTCGGTCAGCGAGCCGGTCCAGACCGGGCTCAAGGCGATCGACGCACTCGTCCCCGTCGGCCGTGGCCAGCGCGAGCTGATCATCGGCGATCGCCAGACCGGCAAGTCCGCCGTCGCGATCGACGCGTTCATCAACCAGAAGATCGCCAACGCCGGCGACGACGAGTCGAAGAAGCTGTATTGCGTCTATGTCGCGATCGGCCAGAAGCGCTCGACCGTCGCTCAGCTGGTCAAGACGCTCGAAGAGAACGGCGCGATGGAATACACCATCGTCATCGCCGCGACCGCGTCGGACCCCGCACCTCTCCAGTATCTCGCGCCCTACACCGGCGTCGCGATGGGCGAGTATTTCCGCGATCGCGGCATGCACGCACTGATCTGCTACGACGATCTGTCCAAGCAGGCGGTCGCGTATCGCCAGATGTCGCTGCTGCTGCGTCGTCCTCCGGGCCGTGAAGCCTATCCGGGCGACGTGTTCTATCTGCATAGCCGCCTGCTCGAGCGTGCGGCGAAGATGTCGGACGCGAATGGCGGCGGCTCGCTGACCGCGCTGCCGATCATCGAGACGCAGGCGGGCGACGTTTCGGCGTACATCCCGACCAACGTGATCTCGATCACCGACGGCCAGATCTTCCTCGAAACCGACCTGTTCTTCTCGGGCGTCCGTCCCGCGATCAACGTCGGCCTGTCGGTGAGCCGCGTCGGTTCGGCCGCACAGACCAAGGCGATGAAGAAGGTGTCGGGCTCGATCAAGCTCGAGCTGGCGCAGTACCGCGAGATGGCGGCGTTCGCGCAGTTCGGGTCGGATCTCGATGCATCGACGCAGAAGCTGCTGAACCGCGGCGCGCGTCTGACCGAGCTGCTGAAGCAGGCGCAGTTCTCGCCGCTGCCGTTCGAAGAGCAGACCGTGTCGATCTTCGCCGGCACCAGCGGCTATCTCGACAAGGTGCCGGTCGCCGACGTGACCCGCTACGAGCAGGCGCTGCTAGCCGACATGCGCGCGAACCACGCCGACGTGCTGAAGCTGATCCGCGATACCCGCGATTTGGGTAACGAGGCGAAGGACAAGCTCAAGGCAGCGCTCGAAGCGTTCGCGAAGACTTTCGCTTAAGTAAAACTCCCTCTCCCCGCTGGGGAGAGGGTCGGGGTGAGGGGTAGTACCGCGAGGTGCCGCTCCCGTGGCAGCCCCTCACCCCAACCCTCTCCCCGGAGGGGCGAGGGAGCAGGAAGAGAAGATGGCATCACTTAAGGCCCTTAAGATCCGCATCGGCTCGGTGAAGTCGACGCAGAAGATCACCAAGGCGATGAAGATGGTCGCCGCCGCGAAGCTGCGCCGTGCGCAGGACGCGGCGGTCGCCGGGCGTCCGTATGCCGAGCGCCTCGAAGCGGTGATGGCGAGCCTCGCGGGGCGTGTCGGCATCGCGCCGGGCGCCTCGCCGCTACTCGCGGGCACCGGCAAGGATCAGGTTCACCTGATCGTCATCGCGACGTCGGAGCGTGGCCTCGCGGGTGCGTTCAACACCAACATCGTCCGGGCGGCTCGTCGCAAGGCCGAGGAACTGGTCGCAGCCGGCAAGACCGTCAAGTTCTACGTCGCCGGCAAGAAGGGGCGCGTGATCAAGCGCTTCTTCCCGAACGACATCCTCGCCGATCACGAGATGGGCCAGATCAAGCGGCTCGCGTTCAGCGATGCGCAGGAAATCTCCGAAGACCTGATCAAGCGCTTCGGTGAAGGCCAGTTCGACGTCGCACACCTGTTCTACGCGAAGTTTGTCTCGGCACTGGTGCAGGTCCCGACCGGCATCCAGATCATCCCGATCCCGCTGTCGACGATCCCCGGTGCGGAAGCCAAGCCGGGTGCACCCGCCGAAGCCGTGGTCGAGTACGAGCCCGACGAGGAAGCGATCCTCGCCGATCTCCTGCCGCGCAACGTCGCGATCCAGATTTTCCGTGCGCTGCTCGAAAACGCAGCGTCGGAGCAGGGCTCGCGCATGAACGCGATGGACAACGCCACGCGCAATGCCGGCGATATGATCACGCGTCTCTCGATCCAGTATAACCGTACCCGCCAAGCCGCGATCACGACCGAGCTGGTCGAAATCATCTCGGGCGCCGAAGCGCTCAAGTAAGTCCAAGGAAGCAGACAATGGCAACCGCCCCAGAGACCCTCGGAACCACGCTCGCCCCCAAGGCCACCAACAACACCGGCCGCATCTCGCAGGTCATCGGTGCGGTCGTCGACGTGCATTTCCCCGACAATTTGCCCGCCATTCTGTCGGCGCTCGAAACCGACAATAATGGCAACCGGCTCGTCCTCGAGGTCGCGCAGCATCTCGGCGAGAACACCGTTCGCACGATCGCGATGGACGCCACCGAGGGTCTGACCCGCGGCCAGACCGTCACCGATACCGGCTCGCAGATCCGCGTTCCGGTCGGCCCGAAGACGCTCGGCCGAATCCTCAACGTCATCGGCGAGCCGATCGACGAGCGCGGTCCGGTCGGCGCAGAGACGACCGCTCCGATCCACGCCTCGGCGCCGCTGTTCGTCGACCAGTCGACCGAGAGCGCGATCCTGGTCACCGGCATCAAGGTCATCGATCTGCTCGCACCGTATGCGAAGGGCGGCAAGATCGGCCTGTTCGGCGGCGCCGGCGTCGGCAAGACCGTGCTGATCCAGGAGCTGATCAACAACATTGCCAAGGGCCATGGTGGCACCTCGGTCTTCGCCGGCGTCGGCGAGCGTACCCGCGAGGGTAACGATCTGTACCACGAGTTCCTCGACGCGGGCGTCATTGCCAAGGATGCCGACGGCAATCCGCAGTCGGAGGGCTCGAAGGTCGCGCTCGTATTCGGCCAGATGAACGAGCCGCCAGGCGCGCGTGCCCGCGTCGCGCTGTCGGGCCTGACGATCGCTGAATACTTCCGCGACGTCGAAGGCCAGGACGTGCTGTTCTTCGTCGACAACATCTTCCGCTTTACGCAGGCGGGAGCCGAGGTTTCGGCCCTGCTCGGTCGTATCCCGTCGGCAGTGGGCTATCAGCCGACGCTGTCGACCGACATGGGCGCGCTGCAGGAGCGCATCACGTCGACCAACAAGGGCTCGATCACCTCGGTGCAGGCCGTGTACGTTCCCGCAGACGATCTTACCGATCCGGCACCGGCAACGTCGTTCGCGCATCTCGATGCGACGACCAACCTCAACCGTGCGATCTCGGAGCTGGGCATCTACCCGGCGGTCGATCCGCTCGACTCGACTTCGCGTCTGCTCGAGCCACGTGTCGTCGGCCAGGAGCATTACGATACGGCGCGTGCGGTGCAGTCGACGCTGCAGAAGTACAAGTCGCTGCAGGACATCATCGCGATCCTCGGCATGGACGAGCTGTCGGAAGAGGATAAGCTGACCGTCCAGCGTGCGCGGAAGATCCAGAAGTTCCTGAGCCAGCCGTTCCACGTCGCCGAGGTCTTCACCGGCATCAGCGGCAAGTTCGTCCAGCTCGAGGACACGGTCCGGTCGTTCAAGGCCGTGGTCGAGGGCGAGTATGATCACTTACCCGAGGCGGCGTTCTACATGGTCGGCGGCATCGACGAAGCCGTCGCCAAGGCCGAGAAGATGGCTGCGGAAGCTTAAGCCTTTCTAGCTCCCTCTCCCCTCCGGGGAGGGGGTTGGGGTGAGGGGCCGCCACAAGCGCCTTCGCCCGGTACTGCCCCTCACCCCGACCCTCTCCCCGCAGGGGAGAGGGAGAAGGCGAACAAGATGCTGCATTTCGAACTCGTCACGCCAGAAAAGCTCGTCCGCTCGGAGGAGGTCTACATGGTCGTCGTCCCCGGCACCGAAGGCGATTTCGGCGTCCTCGAAGGCCACGCGCCGTTCATGTCGACGGTCCGCGACGGCGGCGTGCAGATCTTCCGCACGCAGAACGGCACCCCCGAGGTCATCGCGATCAAGGGCGGTTTCGCCGAGGTCAACGCCAAGGGCCTGACCATCCTCGCCGAACACGCCGGCGAGTAAAGCACCAATTCCAGTAGCGGCTGTGGCGGCCTGAAGCGATATCAGTCGCTGCTGTCCGCCTTGCCGTCCTTTTTCGCTTTAGCCTCGGTCTCTGCCATCACAGCATCGAGCTGCTGGAGCGCAGCTTGCGTACCCGCAGTTTCGAGTGTCGTCAGGATCGGCCTCAGCTTGACCGCATCTTTACCGCCGTGGGGACTATAGGCCACCGGCTGCAACGCGGTACGGGCTTTGGATGCGTCGCCCTGTTGCATGTACACCCGTGCAGCCTCCGTCCGCAGTCCTAAATCGAACGGCGCGAGTGCGGACGCATACAGCAATCCGGAGTCTGCAGCCTTGGACGGCTTCTGACCGGCGGGTTTGAAGCTCCGGTAAAAGAGTACGAGCGGTTCAGGATCTTCGAGCGCAAGCTTGTTGCCTGCGACATACCAGCGGCGAACCTCCTGCCACTGCTTGGGATCGGTGGATTTGGCCGCTTCCGCGACGGCCTGAAGTGCCATTCCCTTGTAGAGGATCGCGTGGACCGATTTCGGGTCGGCAGCAATCGCCCGGTCTGCCGCGGTAATCGCCGAGGGATACGCTTTGGCATCATACTCAGCTTCGGCGAGTTCGTTTTGGACGCTTGCGTCATCAGGATAACTCGCGGCGGCCTGCCGCGCCTGGGCAGCGATCTGGGGAGCCAACTTTTCAGGCACACCCGCTGTCGTGCGGAGTCGTACGGGCATCGTAGCGACTTCGCCCGGTGTCAATTTCCGGATATCCACCGGACCGATCTTCAACGCCGACGACGGTATGACCAGTGAAGCAAAGTTCGGCCGCTGTGCGTAGGACAACAGCTTGAAGTCGAGCGCTTTCAAGGGGCCGAAGACCTTCGTCGCCTCCTCGACAGATTTACCGTCGTTGACAGCGCCGAGATAGCTCGCAAGCTGCTGACGGCGTTGCGGATCGTTGAGCAGGAAATGCGTGAACAGCCAACCGCGGCTGTATAAGGCGTAGGTTTCATTGTCGGTCAGATTGCCGAGTTCCGGCTGAAGCATCTTCGACAGCGGCATCTGATTGATCATGGCAACGCCCCACGCACGATCGGTCGGCGGCGCGCCGAACGTCACACTGCCATCGGCATTGAAGATCGCGGTTGAAAGATATTCGGCAAACCCTTCGGAGAACCATTGCGGGAAAATAGCGCCAGGCCAGTCGGCATACATAAAATGATGGCCATATTCATGAAGCAGCACGCGCTCCGACTTGATTTGCCACGATTCGTCGTGCCCGCTGGACTGGCGAGGTACAAAGGCTACCGGGCCCGATGCGCGCGGACTGTAGAATCCGGCGACATTGCCGCCCGGTTGGTTGGAAAGGCGTTGAACGGTTTCGATATCGTTGACCTGAAAGACTGTTACTCGGGCCGATGGACCGCGATTGTTATCAGGCACGTTCCACAACGCCTTGACGGCAGCATCATAACGTTCAAGCCGCGTGGTGTACGCTTTGATCTTGGCGGGGTCGCCGTCCAGGTACACGACGAAATGCTTCGAGGTCGCTTCATACCATTCAGCCTGCGCCGCTGATGAGCACAATATTCCGACGATGGCACCTAGTATTTTGCGCACTATGCTGACCCCTAACTTGAGCCGATGCTAGCAACGCCGCCGACCTGGTCAATCGGGCTATCTAAAGAAAATTATACGGGTCGACGTCCACCGTCACCCGCGCCTTGGATGGCCATTCCAGCTTCCCCAGCCAGTCCCGTATGACGTCCTGCACGTCCAGCGCGCGCCGCGCGTGGACGAGCAGTCGGTAGCGATGCCGGCCGCGCAGCATTGCCAGCGGGGCGGGGGCGGGGCCGTAGACGTGCATGCCGTCGACTTCGGGCGCACTACGGCCGACGAGCTTGGCGGTCTCGTGCGCGCAGGACTGGTCCTCCGACGACACCACGATCGCGGCATAGCGCCCGAACGGCGGCGCGCCCGCGTCCTTCCGCGCGTCCGTCTCCGCAGCGTAGAACGCGTCGGCATCGCCGGTGATGAGCGCCTGCATCACCTGTGCGCCGGGGCTATGCGTCTGGATGAACACGTGGCCCGGCTTCTCGCCACGCCCGGCGCGGCCCGACACCTGCCGGATCTGCTGGAACGTGCGCTCCGCAGCCCGCAGATCGCCGCCGTCGAGGCCTAGATCCGCATCGACCACGCCGACTAGGGTAAGGTTCGGAAAGTGATAGCCCTTGGTCACTAACTGCGTGCCTATGACGATGTCTATTTCGTTGGCCTCCATTCGGCCTACAAATTCCGCGGCTTTGGCGGGGGACCAGATCGTGTCGGAGGTCACGACGGCGGTCTTTGCCTCGGGGAACAGGGCGATCACCTCGTCGGCGATGCGTTCCACGCCGGGCCCGCAGGCGACCAGCGTGTCCTCGCCCTTGCACTCGGGACACACGCGCGGCGTCGGTTCGGCATGGCCGCAATGGTGACACGCCAGCCGGCGCGTCAGGCGGTGCTCGACCATCCATGCGGTGCAGTTCGGGCACTGGAACCGATGCCCGCATGTCCGGCACAATGTCAGTGGCGCGTAGCCACGGCGGTTAAGGAACAGCAAGGATTGCTCGCGCCGCTCCAACGTCGCTTGAATCGCCTTCACGAGCCTTGGCGCGAGCCAGCGACCCCGTTCGGGCGGTTCCTTGATCAGGTCGATCGGTTCGATCGTCGGCATCTCCGCCGCCCCGAACCGGCCGGGCAGCTTCAGCTCCGCGTAGCGCCCGGTCGCGACCTGTTGCCGAGTCTCGATCGCCGGCGTCGCGGAGGCGAGGATGACCGGGCACCCCTCGAACTTGCCGCGCATCACCGCGACGTCGCGCGCATGATAATGCACGCCCTCTTCCTGCTTGAAGCTGGTCTCGTGCGCCTCGTCGACGACGATCAGCCCGAGGTCGCGGTAGGGCAGGAAAAGTGCCGAGCGCGCGCCGACCGTCACTAGCGCCTCGCCGCTGGCGATCGCGCGCCAAGCGCGTCGGCGTTGGGTCGAACGAAGCCCCGAATGCCACGCGATAGGCTCGCAGCCGAAGCGGTCGTGGAAGCGCTTCAGGAACGGCTCGGTCAGCGCGATTTCGGGGAGCAGGACGAGCGTCTGGCGGCCGTCGCGGATCGCCTGGGCCACCGCCTCGAAATACACCTCGGTCTTCCCCGAGCCCGTAACGCCGTCGAGCAACGTAGGATGGAACTCGTGCTCGGCCACGCCAGCGACCAGGACATCGGCTGCTGCCCGCTGGTCCTCTGACAAGGTCGGCTCATGATGCTGCGGATCGGGCACGGGGTAGGGGACGTCGATGCTGACCTCGACCGCCTCGATCGCGCCGACCTTCACCAACCCGCGGATCACCGCGTCGCTGACCTCCGCCAGCGTTGCCAGTTCGCGGATGAGGCCTTGGCGGTCACCGATCCGCTCCAGCGCCTGCTCGCGCTGGGGGGTGAGCCGCGGTGGCACGACCCCGGTAGAACGGTATTCTACAGCGGTTCGTGCCCCCTCCAGCGCCGAGGTCGACGCCAGCGTCATCCGCAACACCGACGCCGCCGGCGCGAGGTAATAGTCCGCGGTCCACTCGACCAGCCGCCGCAACGGCGCCCCTAGCGGCGGCACGTCGGCGACCGCGAGCAGGTTGCGCAACCGGTTGTCGCCGACCTCCGCGTCGGACGGCATCCGTTCGGCTTCCCACACCACGCCAAGCAACTGCCGCGGTCCGAGGGGGGCGACCACGATCGAGCCCGGTCCGACCTCCATGCCGGCGGGCACGCGGTAGTCGAGCGGCCCGAGGGCGGCGTTGAGGATCAGGACACGGGCGCGGGACGACATCGTGTCGGTATATGGGGACAGATCGACTCCGCGTGAACCGCTTACGTCGGGTCGGTCGATGCAGCCTTACGCGGCGTCGCGGTTCGGGCGGCGTCGCTCGCCGACACGCGCGCGCTTCGCCTGGTACAGGATCGTATCGGCGCGGTGAATGAAATCGCGGACCGAATGGCAATCACGGTCCAAGGCCGTGATGCCAACCGTCCCTGCGCTGACCATCGCGAGGCCGTTCAGCGCGATCGGAAAACGCAACGCTTCTTCGAGCCGGGCTGAGATATGGCCAGGGTTTGCGGCCATGCCGGGGTCCTCGATCAGGACCGCGAATTCGTCGCCACCGACGCGCGCGGCAAAGCTGTTCTTGAGCCAGGGAGATTTCAAGATCCGACCGACGCCGCGCAACACGTCGTCGCCTGCGGTATGGCCCAGCGTGTCGTTGATCGCCTTGAAGCCATCGAGATCGACCAGCGCGAGCAAGAGTGGCGTGCCGTCCGCATGCGACCGCGTCATCGCCGTATCCAGCGCCCGATCGAACGCCGCACGATTGGCAATCCCGGTCAGCGAGTCGGTATTTGCCGAGCGTCGGAGATTGACCTCGAGCGCATGGCGTTCGGTCACGTCCTGGAAGACGCCGACCAGCGCGACGGTCTGACCGTCCGCGGTCTCGCACTCTCCAAGGACGCGGACGCGGCGCATTTCGCCCTGCGCGTTCTTGAAATCTACTTCGATATCGAACGGCGCGCCGGTTTCGATCGTTCGCCGGAGCGATGCGTTCATCTCGTCGCGGGCATGCGGCGGATAGAATTCCATCGCCACCGGCATGTCGGGCAGGTCGCCGATCGGCAGGCCGTGGATGTGATAGACGCCATCCGACCATTGCAGCTTGTCGTCGGCCAGCGACACGCGCCACGATCCGATCGCCGCCATCCGCTCCGCCTGCCGGAAAACGCGGTCCTGACGGGCTAGCGCGGCCGCCTGGCGATCCGCAGTCGTGGCGATCGCGATGGCCTGGCGTGCAGCGGACCGCGCGGCGATCATCGCCTCGGCCAGCGTTGCGAGATGGGTCAGCGCCCGACGCCCGGCGTCGTTCAGAGATCGCGGTACAGTATCGACGACGCAGATCGAGCCGATCGCATAATGTTCGCCGCTCGCGTCTCTCGCATTGACCGGCGCACCGGCGTAAAATCTAATGCCGTCGGGCGATTGCGTGAGGGGATTGGCCGCGAATCGTAAATCGTTCGCGACGTCTTCTATGACCATCGGTTCCTTGCCGCGGATCGTATAGTTGCACATGCCGACGTCACGAGAGATTTCACCGCGTTCGCCATCACTTGCAGCCTTGATCCAGAGCCGATTGCTGTCGACCAGAGTTAACAGGGCGTTAGGGCAGCCCAGCATTTCTGCGGCCAGCGCCACCAATGCGTCGAATTCGCGCTCGGGTTCGCTATCGAGCAACGCCAGGGCCTGAAGCGCCGCCACGCGCCGTGCTTCGTCTGAAAAGTTGTCTGTGATAAGATCGACAGGCGACATGAGACTCGAATATAGCGGCCGGGTTAATTTTCTTTGCCTGTTCGGGGCGTTACTGTCCACATATGCCTACCGATAAAGATCAGACGCTCGAAATCCTGCCGCCGTCGATGCTCTGGGCGGAGCATCTCGGGCGTGATCGGCGACGCTCGGTCCACACGATCCGGGCTTATCGGGCGTCGGCCGAACGGCTGACGGCGTTCCTGGTCGGGCATTGGGGCGAGCGGATCACCCGCGGAACGCTGGGGCGGGTGACGGCGAGTGACCTGCGGGCGTATCTGGCGCAGCGTCGCGAGGCGGGGTTGGGCAATGCATCCGCGGCGCGCGAATTGTCGGCGGTGCGCGGGTTCCTGGCCTGGGCCAACGAAGGCGCCGAGCAACCGCGGATGCGGGGGCCGCGCGTGAAGGCGGGCGTGCCGCGACCGATCTCGCCGGCCGAGGCAGTCGCTTTGGCGGAGGAGGTGGCGGACGATGCGGCCGAGCCGTGGATCGGCGCGCGCGACTGGGCGGTGTTGATACTGCTGTATGGCGCAGGGTTGCGGATCGGCGAGGCGTTGACGTTGCGGGGCGATATCCTGCCGCTCGGCGAGACGATCCGGGTGACGGGCAAGCGTGCGAAAACGCGTGTGGTGCCGTTGTTGCCGCAGGTGCGTACGGCGATCGAGGCGTATGTCGCGCAGACGCCGTGGCCGGTTACGCGCGGCGAACCGCTGTTCCGCGGGGCGAAGGGCGGGGCGTTGTCGCCGGTGATGATCCGCCGGGCGGTGCAGTCAGCGAGGGCGCGGCTGGGACTGGGCGATCGGACGACGCCGCATGCTCTGCGCCATAGTTTCGCGACTCATCTGCTGGGGCGGGGGGCGGACCTGCGCGCGCTACAGGAGTTGCTCGGCCATGCGAGCCTGAGTTCGACGCAGGTCTATACGCAGGTCGATGCCGCGCATTTGATGGACGTCTATCGCAACGCCCACCCGCATGGCGGCGTCTAGCCCTTCGGCTTCCAGGTCAGCACACGCCATCCATAGCCGATGATGATGACCACGAACGTCGCCACCGCGACCGGGCCGACATAGCGATCGAGTTCCTCGAAATGCGAGCCGAGCAGGATGCCGGCATAGGTGAGCACGGTGTTCCAGATCGCGCTGCCCGCCGCAGTCCAGATCACGAACTGCCAGATCGGCATGCGCGTCATTCCCGCGGGTAGCGAGATGACGGTGCGGAAAGTCGGCATGAACCGGAACACGAAGATCACCCAGCCGCCGCGCTTCATAAAGAAGCGGTGGATCTTCTCGACGTCGGACCATTCCATCGTCAGCCAGCGCCCGTTGCGCTCGATGAACGGGCGGAAGCGTTCGTAGCCGATGTTGCGGCCGATATAATACCAGAAGTAGTTGCCGACGACCGAGCCCGCGGTGCCCCAGGCGATCAGCGGCACGACGCTCATGTCGCCGCGCGCGACGGCCATGCCGCCGAGGCCCATGATGACTTCGGACGGTACCGGCGGCACGATATTCTCGAGCGCCATCAACAGGAAGATACCGAAATATCCGCCCCAGGCGATGAGATCGAGGATGAATTCGGTCATGGGTATCACATACTGCCGGGATGCCGGATGTGTTCCGGCATCCATCGTTCCGCATGATCGATCATCGACAATATTCGAATGACCGTTTGCACTTCCTTGTTCTCCCGCGAAGGCGGGAGCCCAGTCTGGGTCCCCGCCTTCGCGGGGAAACAAGCTTCCCCTGTTTCAGGGGGTAAGTGCCAAACAGATTTGGACGGTTATCGCGCCGTCACCTTCGCCTCGATCGCATCCCAGATCATCCCCGCGACATCGGTCCCATCGAACTTCTCGATCGCGACGATACCCGTCGGCGACGTCACGTTGATCTCCGTCAGCCACGTCCCGCCGATCACGTCGATCCCGACGAACAACAGCCCGCGCTTCTTCAGTTCCGGCCCGAGCACCGCGCAGATCTCGCGCTCCTTGTCGGTCAGCACCGACTTCTCCGCCGATCCACCGACGGCGAGGTTCGAACGGATCTCGCCTTCGCCCGGCAACCGGTTGATCGCGCCCGCGACTTCGCCGTCGATCAGCACGATCCGCTTGTCGCCCTTCGCCACGTCGGGGAGGAACGCCTGCACCATGTGTGGCTCGCGCCAGGTCATGTTGAAGACTTCCATCAGCGCCGACAGGTTCGCGCCATCCGACTCGACCTTGAAGATCGCCTTGCCGCCATTGCCGTGCAGCGGCTTGATCACGATCGCACCGTGCTCCGCGAGAAACTTCCGCGCCTCGTCGAGCGAGCGGGTGACGAGCGTCGGCGGCATGAACTGCGGATAGTCGAGCACGAACACCTTCTCAGGCGCATTCCGCACTTGTGCAGGGTCGTTCACTACCAGCGTCTTGTCGGCGATCCGCTCGAGCAGATGCGTCGCGGTGATATAGCCGAGATCGAACGGGGGATCCTGGCGCATCAGCACGACGTCGGCCTCGTCGCCGAGGTCGAGGTTCACCGGCTCGCCGACGCTGAAGTGATCGCCGACGACGCGCTGCACGGTGACCGGGTGCGCCTTCGCCCAGACGCGGCCGTCACGGTAGTTCAGGTCCTCGGCCGAGTAATGGAAGAGCGTGTGCCCGCGGTCCTGCGCGGACAACATCAGCGCGAAGGTCGAATCGCCGGCGATGTTGATGCTGTCGAGCGGGTCCATCTGGACGGCGACGGTGAGGCTCATGCGTCTTCCTTCTGTTCGGTCGAGCGCATGTAGGCGCGGGCGGGCGCGAAGTCACCGGGCGGCGTGGCACGCGTAACCCCGTCATCCTGACGAAAGTCAGGATCCAGGATAATCAAGGGCATCGCTTCATGGCTCTGGATCCTGACTTTCGTCAGGATGACGGAGAGCTTGTGGCTCTCGTAACCCCGCATGGCGGCGTCACCCGATCTAGGCATTCTCGATATGGCGCGGGCGGGTGCCGGGGGCGAGCAGGATGACGTCGACGCGGATATCGTCGCCCGGTCCGGCATAGCGTGGCATCAGGTATTCGGCCGCTGCGGCGACGCGGGCGAGGCGGCGCTCGTCGATCGCGAAGTCGAGTTCGGCCGCGGTGGCGCGCGTCTTGACCTCGACGAACGCGATCAGGTTGCCTTTGCGCGCGACGAGATCAACTTCGCCAGCGGGGGTACGAACGCGGCGATCGAGAATGCTCCAGCCCTTCAGCCGCAGCCACCACCCTGCCAGGCGCTCGCCGCGACGCCCTGTTGCTTCCGCAACCTGTCGGTCAATCGTGTTCCCCTTCCGCTTGCGGGAGGGGCTAGGGGAGGGCGGGAGCGGCACGTCTATAGCATGCCCTCCCCCGACCCCTCCCGCAAGCGGGAGGGGAGATCAGGCCTTCGGCTTCAGTTCCAGCGCCCGAGTATACAGCGCCTTGCGGTCGAGCCCGAGCTTCTTCGCCACCTCGCTCGCGGCCTGCCCGGTAGACAGGCGCGTTAACGCCTCGACCAGCGCCGCGTCACCATCCTCGGCACTCGCCGGCGGCGCCTCACCCGGCGGTGCGACGACGATCACGATCTCCCCTCGTGGCGGCGCGTCCGCGTAGCGCGCCGCTAGGGTCGACAGCGTCCCCGTCACCGCCTCCTCGAACTTCTTGCTGATCTCGCGCGTCACCGCCGCCTCGCGGTCGCCGAGACCTTCGAACAGCGCCGCCAGACACGCCCCCAGCCGCGGCCCCGATTCATACATGACGAGAGTCGCGCGGATCGTCGCCACCTCCGCGATCGCTTCGGCCCGCGCATGCATCTTGGACGGCAGGAACCCGACGAACAGGAACCGGTCGGTCGGCAACCCCGCCAGCGTCAGCGCTGCCACCGCCGCACACGGCCCTGGAATCGTCACCACCAGATGCCCGGCCGCGCGCGCGTCGCGCACCAGCTTGAAACCGGGGTCGGAGATCAGCGGCGTCCCCGCGTCCGACACCAGCGCCACCGCCTGCGTCGCCATCCGCGCGATCAGCGCCGGGCGCACGCCCTCCGCGCTGTGATCGTGATACGGCACCATCGGTGTCTTCGTGCCGATGTGGCGGAGCAGACCTGCGGTGACGCGGCTGTCCTCGACCGCGATCACATCGGCGCGGCAGAGGATGTCGGCGGCGCGCGGCGACAGATCGCCAAGATTGCCGATCGGGGTCGCGACGATGTAGAGGCCGGGATCGAGAAGAGTTTCAGGGTTCATGGGGACGGTCATGGCAGACGCGACGACGATACGGCAACCACGCGCATTCCTACGGTGGGCCGCGCTCACGGCGGCATGTCTGCTCGGCGCGTGCCAGACGATCGTCCCGCGTGGTCCCGTCGAGCCGTCGCAGCAGCGTCCGACCACGCGCCCCGTCGATCGCCCCGACATCGGCGTCGAGACCGGCATCCCGCGCGATGCCGAGCGCAATCGCGTCGCGCTGCTCGTGCCGCTGTCGGGTAGCAACGCGGGCGTCGGAACCTCGATCGCCAACGCGACGATGCTGGCGCTGCTCGATACGCAGAACCAGCGCGTTCGCATCACCAACTACGACACCGCGACCGGCGCCGCCGCCGCCGCGCAGCGCGCGATCGCCGAGGGCGCGCAGTTGATCCTGGGGCCGCTGCTCGCCGACGACGTTCGCGCGGTCGCCCCGATCGCGCGCGCCGCGAACATTCCGGTGCTGAGCTTCTCCAACGATCTCGGCGTGGCGGGCAACGGCGCGTACCTGATGGGCTATGTACCGACCCAGTCGATCGCGCGCGTCGTCGATTTCGCGAAGGAGCGTGGCGTCAGCAACTTCGCCGGCCTCGTCCCCAACGGACTGTACGGCGAGCGCGCGTCCACCGCGTTCCTCCGCGCAGTGGAAGGCGCGGGCGGCCAAGTCGTTTCGCTCCAGACCTACGCGCGCGGCCCCGGGGGCATTTCCGGCGCCGTCACGCGGCTTGCGGCGAAAGCGCCTTATGATGCGGTCCTGATCGCCGACGGTGGCGCCACCGCCGCCTCCGCGGCCGCGATGGTTAAGCGCGGCAGCGGCGCTTCGACGCGTATCCTCGGCACCGAACTGTGGAATTCGGACACCGCGATCGCCGCGAAGGCTGCACTCAACGGCGCCTGGTATGCGAGCGTTTCGGACACGCTGTACCGCCAATATGCCGCCAAATATCGCGCGCGGTTCGGGGCAGGGCCATACCGCTTGTCGAGCCTCGGCTACGACTCGGTCCTGTTGACGGTCCGCATCGCGCGCGACTGGAAGCCCGGCACGCCGTTCCCGGTGAATCGCCTGCGCGACGGCGATGGCTTCGCCGGCATCGACGGTGCGTTCCGCTTCGGCAAGGACAGCGTCGCCGAGCGCGCTCTCGAGGTTAAGGAGATCCGCGGCGGCACGACCACGGTGGTCTCGCCCGCGCCGAGCGGGTTCGGGAAGTAAGCTCTATGTTCACCCGCCTTCGCGGGTGAACACCTCTAGGCGGTGACGATCTCGGGCAGGATCGCGTCGAGCAGGAGCGCACCCGCTTCGGTGACGCGCAATCGACCCGGCGAGTGCACGATCAGCCCGAGCGCCTCCAACCGCGCCACCGCCGCCAGATCGACCGGCACCACGCCCGCGTTCAGTGCGGTGATCCGGTCCAGATCGACGCCTTCCGCCAACCGCAACCCCATCAGCAAAGCCTCGGTCGCCCGCGTCGACGGCGAAAGCGGATCCTCCACCTCCATGCCGTGGCCATTGCGCTCGATCGCCGCCAGCCAGTTCTCCGGCTTTTTCCGCCGCACCGTCGCCAGTCCGCCGCGACGCCCATGCGCGCCCGGCCCGATCCCGGCGTAATCCTGGTACCGCCAGTATGCGAGATTGTGGCGGCTCTCCGATCCCGGCCGGGCATGGTTCGACGTTTCGTACGCTGGCAACCCGGCCGCGGCGGTATCGGAACGCGTTGCCTCGAACAGGTCGGCGGCCGAATCGCCGTCGGGGATCACGATCCGCCCCGCCAGCGCTTCGGTCGCGAACCGCGTGCCGGCCTCGATCGTCAACTGGTACAGCGAGAGATGTTCCGTCCCAAGGCTCAACGCGCGCGCCAGTTCTGCGCGCCAATCGTCGAGCCGCTGGCCGGGCAGCGCATAGATCAGGTCGAAACTCACGCGGGGAAAGACGCTCTGCGCGGTGGCGAGCGCGGCCTGTCCCTCGTTCACGTCATGCGCGCGCCCCAGAAACTTCAACGCCGTATCGTCGAGCGATTGCAGTCCGAGCGACACCCGGTTCACGCCAGCACGCGCCAAATCCGCAAATCGCGCCGCCTCGACCGAGGACGGATTTGCCTCCAGCGTGATCTCGATTCCCTCGGCGAAACCCCAGGCCTTCTCCGCCGCATCCAGCACGGCGGCCACGGTCGAGGGCGGCATCAGCGACGGCGTGCCCCCTCCGAAGAAGATCGACTGCAACTTCCGTCCCGGCAACACGCCCGCCTCATGCGCGAGGTCGGTCAGCAGCGCATCCCGCCAAGCCGCCTGGTCCACCTCCTCGCGAACGTGGCTGTTGAAGTCGCAATACGGACATTTCGACACGCAGAACGGCCAGTGGACGTAAAGCGCGAGATCAGACGAAGGGCTTGGTGTTTCGAAGACGGGCATTATCTCGCGCATATGGTCGCACGGGGCGGCTGAAGGAAGCGCAATGACGGCACGGATGGGTTTGGCGATCGCCGGGGCGCTTTTGCTGGCAGGCTGCGCACAGGGGCCCGAGCGTGTCGTCGAGCCGCGCGATACCATGGCGCCGGCACCGCGCGGCGCGAGCCTGCTCAAGACCGCGATGATGGACGGCCACAACGCCGCGCGCGCCGCCGTCGGCGTGGCGCCTCTCACCTGGAGCGATACGCTGGCAACGACCGCGCGCGCCTATGCCGAGGAACTGGCGCGGACCGGCAAATTTGCACACGCCCCGCAACCCCAGGGCATGTCGCGCGAAGGCGAGAACCTCTGGACCGGCACGCGCTATGCCTATGCATACACCGAAATGATGGGGCACTGGGTCGCCGAGAAGAGCGATTTCATCAACCAGCCGACCCCCGGGTTCAGCCGCACCGGCAAGTTCGAGGACGTCGCGCACTACACGCAGATCGTCTGGCGCGGCTCGACGCAGGTCGGCTGCGCGATGGCGAGCAACAAGACCGACGACTATCTGGTGTGCCGCTACTCGCCCCCCGGCAACGTCTTCGGCGAGCGCGCTTATTGATCTGGGATAAGCAGGTATTGCTACCTCGGTGGTACTTTCTTAAGCGATCGTCGGCTAACCTGCTTTAATGATACCAGTATCCAAACCCGATGGCGTGCGGCCCGGTGGCTGCGTCGGATGCCGAGACGGCGCCGGCCTGTCGTTTGCCTTCTCGATGGCGTTCCAGCCGATCGTCGACGTCGAGACCGAGACGGTCTTCGCCTACGAAGCACTGGTTCGCGGTCCCGAAGGCCAGTCGGCGGCCAGCGTCCTTTCTCAGGTCGACGGCGAGAACCTCTACGCGTTCGACCAGCAATGCCGGGTGCGCGCGATCGAGGCTTCGGTGAAGGCCGGGCTGCTCGATACGCCCGCTCGGCTGTCGATCAACTTCCTCCCGAACGCGGTCTATTCGCCAGCTGCGTGCATCCAGTTGACGCTGAAGACCGCGGCGGCAGTGGGCATGCCGACCGATCGCCTGATCTTCGAGTTCACCGAGAACGAGGAAATGCAGGATCCGGCGCACGTCGCGAACATCATCGCGACGTATCAGAAGATGGGTTTTGGCACAGCGCTCGACGATTTCGGCGCGGGGCATGCGGGATTGAACCTGCTCGCGCGGTTCCAGCCGGATATCATCAAGCTCGACATGGAGCTGATCCGCGACATCGATACGAGCCTGCCGCGGCGGATGATCGTCGAAGGAATGCTGCGGATGTGCACGGGATTGGGGATCTCGGTGATTGCCGAGGGGGTCGAAACGCTTGGCGAGTTCGAGGCACTGCGGGGGCTCGGCGTGCGGTACATCCAGGGGTATCTGCTGGCGAAACCGGCGTTCGAGGCGCTGCCTGTGGTGACGTGGCCGGAGAGGCAACTGATCGCCGTCTGAAGTGGCCAGAAATTTGTGATCCTCCCCCGCCAGGGGGAGGTGGCTGGCCCTTGCCAGACGGAGGGGGGGACAGGGAAACGCCTGCTTCGTGTCCTCCCCCTCCGTCACCTACGGTGCCACCTCCCCCTGGCGGGGGAGGGTCAATCGTTCCGCCCTTAGGGCAAATCAGAACACCGCGGCTTCGAGCAGCTTGAACGCCTCGTTCCGATGACTGATCGCGTTCTTCGTCTCGTGCGGGAGTTCGGCATAGGTCTGGTCGTAGCCCAGCGGCACGAACACCGGATCGTACCCGAACCCGACATCGCCGCGCGGCGGCCAGACGAGCGTCCCCTCGGCACGCCCCTCGAACCATTCGACATGACCGTCTGGCCAAGCCAGCGCCAACACGCTGACGAAATGCGCGCCGCGCGTCGCATCCGGCCCCTTGGCGACGACCGCGTCCTCGACCTTCTGCATCGCCATCATCCAGTCGCGACCGTTCGGCGTTTCAGCCCAATCCGCCGTGTAGACGCCCGGATCGCCATTCAGCGCATCGACGCACAGCCCGCTATCGTCGGCGAGCGCGGGGTAGCCCGACAGATCGGCGGCCGAACGCGCCTTCAATTCGGCATTGGCGAAGAAGGTTGTGCCGGTCTCGACGGGTTCCGGCAGGTCGAGTTCAGCGGCGGAGACGACTTCGAGCCCCCGGCCTTCCAACAACGCCGCGATCTCGCGAACCTTGCCCTTGTTGTGGCTGGCGATGACCAGCTTGCCGGGAGCAAGCTTGCGGATCGCCTGCGGTTCCTTGCCCTCGCCGCTCACTTGGCGACGGCTTTCGCCTGCGCCGCGAAGATGTCGGTGCAGCCGATCCGCGCGAGGCGGAGCAGGCGGAGCAGCGCCTCCTCGTCGTACGTTGCGCCCTCGGCGGTTGCCTGTGCCTCGGCGATGTTGCCGTTTTCGAGCAGCACGAAGTTCGCATCCGCATCCGCACCCGAATCCTCGATATAGTCGAGGTCGAGCACCGGATTGCCCTGGTAGATGCCGCAGCTGATCGCCGCGACCTTCTGCGTCAGCGGGTCGGCGGTCAGCTTGCCGCTCGCCAGCAACCCGTCGATCGCAAGCCGCAGTGCGACCCAGCCGCCAGAGATCGACGCGGTGCGCGTGCCGCCATCGGCCTGGATCACGTCGCAGTCGATCACGATCTGGCGCTCGCCGAGCAGCTTCAGGTCGACGACCGCGCGGAGCGAACGCCCGATCAGCCGCTGGATTTCCTGCGTGCGGCCCGACTGCTTGCCCTTGGCGGCCTCGCGGTTGTTGCGCGTGTTGGTGGCGCGCGGGAGCATGCCGTATTCGGCGGTCACCCAGCCTTCGCCCTTGCCGCGCATGAACGGCGGCACCTTCTCCTCGACGCTGGCGGTGACGAGCACCTTGGTGTCGCCGAAGCCGATCAGGACGGAGCCCTCGGCATGCTTGGTGAAGCGCGGCTCGATCGTGATCGCACGCATCTGGTCTGGGGCGCGGCCGGATGGGCGCATAGTCTTATCCTAACGGGAGTGAGTGGTTGCCCGCTGCCTAGCCTTTCGTTTGGTCGCTCGCCAGCCTTCCCCGTCATCCTGACGAAAGAGCCCGTCATCCTGACGAAAGTCAGGATCCAGAGTAACCGAGCGCTGTCCTCCATGGCTCTGGATCCTGACTTTCGTCAGGATGACGGCGTGTGGGACGGCTGGTGGCGGCGCGCATTGCCCCTTTGTAGGACGCGCGATCCGCCCTAGATCAAAGCGATGGCCACGCCCCCCGTCACCGAACTGACCGATCGCGCGCGCGACATTTTTCGTGCGGTGGTCGACAGCTATCTCGCCAGCGGCACGCCGGTCGGGTCGAAGACGATCGCGCAGCTTACCGGCCTCAGCCTCTCGCCCGCCTCGATTCGCGGCGTCATGGGCGAGCTGGAAGGTCTCGGCCTGCTCGCCAGCCCGCATACCAGCGCCGGTCGCATGCCGACTGACCGCGGCCTGCGGCTGTTCGTCGACGGCATGATGCAGGCGATGGAACCGTCGTTCGAGGAGCGCCAGACGATCGAGGCCCGCGCCGGCGTCGGTGGTCCGGTCGAGGAGGCGCTCGCCGCCACCACGCTCGCGCTGTCCGGGCTCTCGGCGTGCGCAGGGCTGGTGATGGTGCCGAAGCGCGAGCTGAAGCTGCGCCAGATCGCGTTCGTCGCGCTGTCGCCGGAACAGGCGCTGGCGGTGCTGGTCAGTGAGGATGGCTCGGTCGAGAACCGCGTGATCGCGCTGCCGAAGGGCATGTCGCCGTCCGCGCTGATCGAGGCGGGCAACTACATGTCGGCGACGCTCGGCGGCCTGACGCTGGCAGATGCACGGACCCGGATCGAGCGCGAACTGGCGGATGGGCAGGCGGCACTCGACGGCGCGGCGCGGACCTTGGTCGAGCGCGGGATCGCAGTATGGAGCGAGGATGCGGATCGTCGCCCGGTGTTGATCGTGCGCGGGCAGGGGCGGTTGATCGATGCCGCCGCCGCCGCCGATCTCGACCGGGTCCGCGACCTGCTCGATGATCTCGAGGGAAAGCAGGAAGTGGCATCGCTTCTGGACAGTGCGCGGGCCGGTGATTCGACGCGAATTTTCATCGGCGCGGAGACCAAATTGTTCGCGTTGTCAGGGTCTTCGGTGATCGCCCGACCGTTCCGCGGATTGGACGGGCGGGTGGTTGGCGTGGTCGGTGTCATAGGCCCGACGCGGTTGAACTATGCGCGCGTCGTGCCCATGGTGGATTTCACGGCTGCAACGCTCGCCCGGTTGATGGGTTGAGCCGGCCCAATTTATAGGGAAAACCATGTCCGACATCGACCAGAACACGCCTGCAGACCTGCGCGAAGAGACCGCCGAAGCCGCGCCTGAGGTGGCCTCGAACGACCGCGTCGCCGAGCTCGAGAACCAGCTGGCGGAAGCCAAGCAGAACGTCCTGTACGCACAGGCCGAGATCCAGAACGTCCGACGCCGCGCGGAGAAGGAAGCGCAGGACGCGCGCGCCTATGCCGCGACGGCGTTCGCGCGCGACGTGTTGTCGGTTGCGGACAATCTCTCGCGGGGGCTGTCGGCGATTCCGGCCGACTTGCGTGCGGACGACAAGATGAAGGGGCTCGTCACAGGGCTCGAGGCAACCGGTCGCGAGCTGGAGAGCGTGTTCCAGCGCCACGGCATCACCAAGATCGTCGCGGAGGGCCAGATGCTCGATCCGAACAAGCACCAGGCGATGCTCGAAGTGCCGAGCGACCAGCCGGCCGGGACGATCGTCCAGGAGATGCAGGCGGGTTACATGATCAAGGACCGCCTGCTGCGTCCCGCCATGGTCGGCGTCGCCAAGGCCGGCTAATCCTCCCCGGAACGGGGAGGGGAACCGCCGACCGCTTGGTCGGTGGTGGAGGGGGCTCACCTCCCGCGTACCATCTGCGGCCGGGGGGCTGCGTCGAGCGTGACGTCCGCGGCACGCCCCCTCCACCAGCTGCGCTGGTCCCCCTCCCCTTGCAGGGGAGGATTTGAAAGTCAGTCCATGAATCAGAACCTCACGACCGATCGCCAGACCTTCGTCACGCATCTCGAATGCTCGATCACCGGCGAGCGGTATGAGGCGGACCAGCTTCATGGGCTTTCGCGCGCCGGGCGGCCGTTGCTCGTCCGCTACGACCTCGACGCGGTGCGGTCCGCGGTCTCGCGCGACACGATCGAGGCGCGGCCGACCGATCTGTGGCGGTGGCGCGAGTTACTCCCGGTCCGCCATACGTCGAACATCGTCAGCCTTGGCGAAATCGAAACGCCGCTGGTGCCGCTCACCAAGTCCGGCGGCCCCAACGTTCTCGTGAAGGACGAAGGCCGTCTTCCTACCGGGTCGTTCAAGGCACGCGGGTTGGTCATGGCTGTCGCGATGGCGAAGGAGCTTGGCGTCAAGAAGATCGCGATGCCTACCAACGGCAATGCGGGCGCGGCTTTGGCCGCCTACGCGACGCGCTGCGGGATCGAGACGATCGTGTTCTGCCCGGACGACACCCCCGAGATCAACGTCCGCGAGATCGCGATGCAGGGCGCGCGAGTCTGGCGGGTCAACGGCCTGATCGACGATTGCGGCGCGATCGTGGGGAAGGGCGCCGCCGAGGGCCGCTGGTTCGATTTCTCTACGCTCAAGGAGCCCTATCGGATCGAGGGCAAGAAGACGATGGGGCTCGAACTCGCCGCGCAGTTCGGCTGGAAACTGCCCGACGCGATCTTCTACCCGACTGGCGGCGGCACCGGGCTGATCGGCATGTGGAAGGCGTTCGACGAACTCGAGAAGCTCGGCTGGATCGGCTCCGAGCGCCCGAAGATGTTCGCGGTGCAGGCGAGCGGCTGCGCGCCGATCGTCCGCGCGTTCGAGGCGGGCGAGGAGCATGCCGAACGTTGGGAAGATGCGAGCACCGTCGCGGCGGGCATTCGCGTGCCGAAGGCGGTCGGTGACTTCCTGATTCTTCGCGCGGTACGCGAGAGCGGCGGGCAGGCGCTCGCGGTTGGCGATCCCGCGATCCTGAAGGCGGTCGACGCGGCGGCAAAGCAGGATGGGCTGTTGCTGTGCCCCGAGGGTGGCGCGACGTTGGCCGCCTATCATCAGGCGCTGAACACCGGGCTGGTCGACGAGGACGACAGGGTCGTACTTTTCAACTGCGCGACCGGGTTGAAATATCCGATGCCCGAGGCACCGCAAGCGCTTGATTGAACACGACCTATCGATTTCGACGCGCTCTAAACCGCGGATTTCTGCCGATCGGGTGGGTCTCGATCTACCAGATCGGTGGTTGAAATTGATCCATGTTGGCTGCAACGGGGCGCCCTTCTTCACAAAAAGGGTCCCCAATGCAGAAAATCGTCCAGGTCGTTTGCGTCGTGCTCATCGCGGCGGCGGTGATGTTCGGCGGCCGTTGGTACATGTACGTCGCGCGCGGTTCGAGCCCGTATGACGAGGTCGGCATCGCGCTGAACGGCTATGCACCGGGGCCGATGCGCGCCTGGGGCTGCCACAAGATGCAGGCGCGGTTCCCGGGCCAGTTGCCGCCGTATGGGTGTAGCGGGCCGGATGGTCGCAGCTGGCTGTAACGTCAGGCAACGTCAGGCCCGTCATCAAATACTCCGTCATCCTGACGTAAGTCAGGATCCAGAGCCATAGCCGTCGCGCTGAGTTACTCTGGATCCTGACTTTCGTCAGGATGACGGGCGGGTTTGAGGTTACGCGCAGGCGTAAACGGCAGTACCGTTTCGTATTGTGCGAGCGGGGGTGCGCCCGCCACTTTCGCGCCCGCACGCAGCAGGAAGGCGTGCCGCACGATTTCGCCCTGTTGCTCGATCCCGTAGCGGTGCAGCGCCACGCCCGGCCGAAAAGCATAGTCGTACCGACACCAGGGATGCCGCGCCAAGGGCAGGAACACGCCGCGCTGGTGTTGCCAGATGTGCGTCATCTCGTGGATGAAGAGCCCCTGCAACGTCAGATTGGCGTGCGCGAAGTCGTCGCACCAGAGGTCGCCTTTGGGGTGGAAGTGAATGCACCCGCGCGGCGCCATCACCGTATCGCGAGGCTGGAAGAACGCCCATTTGCTGCGTGCCAGGCTCACTCGAAAGTATTCGATCGCGCTCCCGAACACCGATGCCGCCAGCGCCGTCTCCCCCTCGGTAAGCCCGCGCTTCACTTCCCTACCGGGGTCCCCGCCGCGACCACGGTCGCGTTGTTTATAATCCGCGTCCCATCGGCAAACGCGAACGTGAGCGTCACGCGATCGGCGGGCTTGATCCCCGAATTCATGTCGAACAGCATCACGTGCCGCCCACCCGGTGCGAACGCCACGTCCGTATTCGCCGGGATCTCGACCTTCGCGAGCGGCGTCATCGTCGACATGCCGCCCTTGTCCATCGTCTCGTGCATCTCAGACCTGATCGCGACGTCGGTAGTGGCCGAGATCAGCGTCGTCGGCGTAGGCCCGCCATGCACAATGAAGTACGCCGCCGCAGGCCGTCCGGTCACCGCGCCGAGCCGCACCCAGGCGCCGTCGACGGACAGTTCCTTGGGCGGCGAGCACGACGCCAGTGCCATCGCGGCAACACCCAGTCCGAAAACGATACGCATAGGTTACTTTTCTCCGGGCCCGACCACTTGCGCATCCTATGACCGGTACAATCTTGCGGCAAGCGCGAGGCCACCTATATCGCGCCCATCATCAGAAAGGTTCCACTGCCGTAACGGGGTGGAACCGGTTTCGTATTTTCGTTTCAAGTGAGGGGCTAATCAGAACTCATGGCTAAAGTAATCGGTATCGATCTCGGCACGACCAACAGCTGCGTTTCCGTGATGGAAGGCGGCAAGCCCAAGGTCATCGAGAATTCCGAGGGCGCGCGCACCACGCCGTCGATCGTCGCGTTCGCCAAGGACGGCGAGCGACTGGTCGGCCAGCCGGCCAAGCGCCAGGCAGTGACGAACGGCGACAACACCATCTTTGCGGTGAAGCGCCTGATCGGCCGTCGCTTCGACGATCCGATCACCAAGAAGGACACCGAGCTGGTCCCGTACAAGATCTCACGCGGGCCGAACGGCGATGCATGGGTCTCGGCGGGTGGCAAGGATTACTCGCCGTCGCAGATCTCGGCGTTCACGCTGCAGAAGATGAAGGAAACCGCTGAGTCGTATCTTGGCGAGACGGTCACGCAGGCGGTCATCACCGTTCCCGCGTACTTCAACGACGCACAGCGCCAGGCGACCAAGGACGCCGGCCAGATCGCCGGCCTCGAAGTGCTGCGCATCATCAACGAGCCGACCGCGGCGGCGCTGGCCTACGGCCTCGACAAGCAGGACGGCAAGACGATCGCGGTCTACGATCTCGGCGGCGGCACGTTCGACATCTCGGTGCTGGAAATCGGCGACGGCGTGTTCGAGGTGAAGGCCACCAATGGCGACACGTTCCTGGGCGGTGAGGATTTCGACAACAAGATCGTCCAGTATCTCGCCGACGAGTTCAAGAAGGCCGAGGGCATCGACCTCGCCAAGGACAAGCTTGCGCTGCAGCGTCTGAAGGAAGCGGCAGAGAAGGCGAAGATCGAGCTCAGCTCGGCGCAGTCGACCGAGGTCAACCTGCCCTTCATCACCGCGGACCAGAATGGCCCGAAGCATCTGGTGAAGTCGATCACCCGCGCCGACCTGGAGCGGATGGTCGAGGACCTGGTCAAGCGCACGCTCGAGCCTTGCCGCAAGGCGCTCGCCGACGGCGGCCTGAAGCCCGAGGACATCTCGGAAGTCGTGCTGGTCGGCGGCATGACGCGCATGCCGCGCGTGCGTGAAGTCGTGAAGCAGTTCTTCGGCAAGGAGCCGCACACCGGCGTCAACCCGGACGAGGTCGTCGCGATGGGTGCCGCGATCCAGGCCGGCGTGCTGCAGGGCGACGTCAAGGACGTGCTGCTGCTCGACGTGACACCGCTGTCGCTCGGCATCGAAACTCTGGGTGGCGTGTTCACCCGGATGATCGATCGCAACACGACGATCCCGACCAAGAAGTCGCAGACCTATTCGACCGCCGACGACAACCAGGGCGCGGTGACGATCCGCGTGTTCCAGGGCGAGCGCGAGATGGCGGCCGACAACAAGATGCTCGGCAATTTCGATCTCGTCGGCATCCCGCCCGCACCGCGCGGCGTGCCGCAGATCGAAGTCACGTTCGACATCGATGCCAACGGTCTGGTCAGCGTTTCGGCCAAGGACAAGGGCACCGGCAAGGAGCAGCAGATCCGCATCCAGGCGTCGGGTGGTCTTTCGGACAACGACATCGACCAGATGGTCCGCGATGCCGAGACCTTCGCCGAGGAGGACAAGAAGCGTCGTGCGGGCGCCGAGGCGAAGAACAACGCCGAGTCGCTGGTCCACACCACCGAGCGTCAGCTTGCCGACAATGGCGACAAGGTCGACGAGTCGCTGAAGACCGAGATCCAGGCTGCGATCGACGCGACCAAGGCTGCGGTCGAGAGCGGCGATGCGGACGCGATGACCGAGAAGAGCACTGCGCTCGCCCAGGTCGCGATGAAGCTCGGCCAGGCGATCTACGAGAAGCAGGCCCAGGCGGACGCTTCGCCGTCGGCTGATGGCGACGCGGCGAAGAAGGACGACGACGTCGTCGACGCCGAGTTCTCGGAAGTCGACGACAACCCGAAGGCGTAACCGAAACTCCCTCTCCCCCTCGGGGAGAGGGCCGGGGTGAGGGGCAGTTCCGCGCGCTGCCGTGTGGAATGGCCCCTCACCCAACCCTCTCCCCGGAGGGGAGAGGGCTAAGAGGGCCGCTATGAGTACCCAGACAGATTATTACGAACTGCTCGAATGCGAGCGGACCGCGGATGCGGGGACGATAAAGTCGTCCTACCGCAAGCTCGCGATGAAATATCACCCGGACAAGAACGCCGGCTGCAAGGATTCCGAAGCGCAGTTCAAGGCGGTCAGCGAGGCGTACGAGTGCCTCAAGGACCCGCAGAAGCGTGCGGCCTATGATCGCTTCGGCCACGCCGCGTTCCAGAACGGCGGTGGCGGTGGTCACGGTGGCGGCGCGCAGGATTTCGGCGGCTTCAGCGATATCTTCGAAAGCGTCTTCGGCGAGTTCATGGGCGGCGCACAGCGTGGCGGCGGCCGGTCTGCGGCCCGGCGCGGCGCGGACCTTCGCTACGACATGGAAGTCAGCCTGGAGGAAGCCTTCCACGGCAAGACGACCGAGATCACGATCGACGTCTCCGCGCTCTGCGATACCTGCGACGGCTCGGGCGCGAAGGCCGGGACGCGCGCGAAAACCTGCCAACATTGCGGTGGCCACGGCAAGGTGCGCGCGCAGCAAGGCTTCTTCGTGGTCGAGCGCGCCTGCCCGGTCTGCAACGGCGCGGGCGAAGTCATCGCCGATCCATGCCCCGATTGCCGCGGCGAAGGTCGCGTCGAGAAGACCAAGACGCTGTCGATCAACGTCCCCCCCGGCGTCGACGAAGGCACGCGCATCCGCATGTCGGGCGAAGGCGAGGCGGGCGCCCGCGGCGCGCCGTCCGGCGACCTCTACATCTTCCTCCACGTGACCAAGCACAATCTGTTCGAGCGCGAAGGCACCACGCTCTTCGCGCGCGCACCGATCAGCTTCACGGTCGCGTCGCTCGGCGGTTCGCTCTCGATCCCCGGCCTCGATGGTCGCACGCACGAGGTAAAGATCCCTGCCGGCATCCAGTCGGGCAAGCAGCTACGCCAGCGCGGCGCCGGCATGCCCGTCCTGCAAGGCCGCGGCCACGGCGACCTCGTCGTCCAGATCGACGTCGAAACCCCCACGCGTCTCAGCAACCGCCAGAAGGAACTGCTCGAGATGTTCCGCGAGACGGAGACCGGTGACGAATGTCCGGCGAGCCAGGGCTTCTTCGCCAAGCTGAAGGGCGTGTTCGCGGGGGAATAAACCCGGCTACATACTGAACCAAAGGGGGGCGAAATGCTGGCATGTCTTTTCACCGCGATAGCGTGTTGGCTGGTCATGGCGACCGCCCCCCGGACGCCGATCGGCAAGGCGATGCGCCGAGCGCTGATCGACAAGCCTGCCGCGCGATTGGCACGGTTCACGCGAGGCGATGCCGCGGTCATGTTCCTGCTGATGCTGACGGCGGCGATGGTCACGCTCGTCGGAGAAGGCGACGGCATTCGACTACTCACTCTGGCCGCCCCCGATGTCGCGATCTGGATCACGACGTTCGAGGTCTCAGCCTATGTCGACATTCTCATGGAGCTGGCCGCTGCGGCATCCAGTCTGCGCGTTCGGGGCTTCATGACGCGCTGGCTCGGCGTTTTCACTCGCCGCCCGGCTGCAAAAGCGCACAAGCGTGCGATCCGCTCGCGGAAAACGCGGTCGACGAATGCAGACAACGATGACGACAGACATTGGCGTCAAACCGCGCTCGCAGCCTGACGTGGGGAATGAGTTCGGGCTTGCCTCACCCGCATCATCCGCCAGAATGAAGCTCGAACACCGAGGAATGATATGCGCGGACAGGTTTTAGGCGTCGATCCCCGCACGGGCGAAGGGCTCGTCGCAGGGCAGGACGGACAGCGCTACCGGTTCGCCCGCGAGGACTGGGCGCATCGCGGCGAACCTGCGATCGGCCTGGAAGTCGATTTCGAGGCCGCCAACGACCGTGCGCTCAGCGTCTTCCCGATGCCGACCGCACCGGGCCCCCGTCGCGCCGTGCCGCCCGAGGCTCTCCCAATCAACGATCGCAACAAATACGTCGCGGCGGTCATGGCGTTCGTGATCGGCACGCTCGGCATCCACCGCTTCTACCTCGGCCGGACCGGCTCCGGGATCGTCATGCTGGTGCTGAGCATCACCGTGATCGGCTTGATCATCAGCGCACCTTGGGCGCTGATCGACATGATCCGCTATCTGATGATGTCCGACGAGGAGTTCGCCGCGCGCTACCCGCGCAAGCGATAACGACCGGCGAATTGGTAAATTGAACTTCGTGCAATCCTCCCCCGCCAGGGGGAGGTGGCTGGCTCTTGCCAGACGGAGGGGGAGGCGCGCGCAAACCCCGACTCCGTGTCCTCCCCCTCCGTCACCTTCGGCGACACCTCCCCTGGCGGGGGAAAAACAACAGGAGGCTCACTTACGACGGATCAGTCGCGATCGCGTTCCAGCTTCGTGACCTTGCCGTTATGCGGGTCGACGTGGAATTCGTACTTCGCGCCACGTCGCGCGGCTTCGCCTTCCCAATGGCCATCGTCGGCCTCGATCTTGGTGACATTGTAACCGCGCCTGGCGAGCATCGTCGTGACGCGTGCGCTGCTGATCCAGCCACGACCCGGTTCGTCGGCAAAGGCGGGCGCGCTGGCCATTGCGGTCACGGCAAACGCGGCCGCGATGAGAATTTGTTTCGACATGATGCGATCTCCTTGTTGCGCTTTTTGAACGCGGAGAGATCGATTTGGTTCTAAGTCAGATACTTACACAGCCCGATAGACCGCGCTAAAACTCGGGCCCTAGCCGCGCCCCCTTGGAAGGGGGCGGGCGGGCCGATGATCAGAAGGCGGTGATGACCACTCCAACCACCAGCGCTTGAGCCGCGATCGCCAGCATGGTGCTGGTCACGGTTTCGAACATGCGCATGGGTAGGTCTCCGATGCCGGAACAATATCCGGCAAGGGGGATATGGGCTTAGTTGCGCGTTGTCGCAATTTTGTAACACGTAATCGCAATTGCGTTGCGTGCACTTTGGCGCGATCTCGTCATCGGTCACCGTCCAGCTTCATCCGTCATCCTGACGAAAGTCAGGATCCAGAGCCAAGCAGGAAAGCGTTTGGTTACTCTGGATCCTGACCTTCGTCAGGAGGCCGAGGGGAATCAGGCCGCGCCGAATACCCGTGCGAAGATCGTGTCGACGTGCTTCAGATGATAGCCGAGGTCGAACTTGTGCTCGAGTTCCGCATCCGACAGCGTCACTTCCGGATCCGCCTTCAGCAGTTCAAGCAGCGACAGCGCGCCGTCCGAGTCCCACACCTTCATCGCATTGCGCTGGACGAGACGATACGCGTCCTCGCGGCTCACGCCGGCCTGCGTCAACGCCAGCAGCACGCGCTGCGAATGGACCAAACCGCCCATCTTGTTGAGGTTCTTCAACATCCGCTCGGGGTACACGACCAGCTTGTCCATCACCCCGGTCAGCCGCGCGAGCGCGAAGTCGAGCGTGATCGTCGCATCCGGCCCGATATAGCGCTCGACCGACGAGTGCGAGATGTCGCGCTCATGCCACAGCGCGACGTTCTCCATCGCCGGCGTCACATACCCGCGGACCATCCGCGCGAGGCCAGTCAGGTTCTCGGTCAGCACAGGATTGCGCTTGTGCGGCATCGCCGACGAACCCTTCTGGCCGGGCGAGAAGAACTCTTCCGCCTCGAGCACTTCAGTGCGCTGCAGATGACGCACTTCGGTTGCGAGCCGCTCGATCGAGCTGGCGATCACGCCCAGTGTCGCAAAGAACATCGCATGACGATCACGCGGAATCACCTGCGTCGAGACCGGCTCGACCGACAGCCCGAGCTTGCCCGCGACATACTCTTCCACGAACGGATCGATGTTCGCGAACGTCCCCACTGCGCCCGAAATCGCACACGTAGCGACGTCCTGGCGCGCCGCCACCAGCCGCGCCCGGTTGCGCGCGAACTCGGCATGCGCCTGCGCGAGCTTCAGCCCGAACGTCACCGGTTCTGCGTGGATGCCGTGGCTGCGGCCGATCGTCGGCGTCATCCTGTGCTCGCGCGCGCGGCGTTCGAGCACCACCAGCAGCGCGTCGAGATCGGCGATCAGGATGTCGCTCGCCTTCGCCAGCTGCACCGCGAGGCAGGTGTCGAGCACGTCGGACGAGGTCATGCCCTGGTGCATGAAGCGCGCTTCCGGCCCGACATGCTCGGCGACGTTGGTCAGGAAGGCGATGACGTCGTGCTTGGTCTCGCGCTCGATCTCGTCGATCCGGTCGACCTCGAACGCGCCCTTTTCCCAGATCGCGGCGGCGGCTTCCTTGGGGACCACGCCCAGTTCGGCGAGCGCGTCGGTGGCGTGCGCCTCGATCTCGAACCAGATCTTGAAGCGCGCTTCGGGCGTCCAGATCGCGACCATGTCGGGGCGGGAATAGCGGGGGACCATCGGGTTTCCTCGGGAGCGTGAAGGGTAGGGCGCGTCGCGTGCCGTTCGGCCCGCGGTTGCATGCGAAACGCGGTAGCAGGACGCAGGGGAAGGTTCAAACACCAGTCGTGCGGTATAAATCCGGCGATGTAGCGCGTATAGAGTGGGTAAGCGGTTCTCTATGCCGAGTATATATCGGGCATGGTAACAAAATCGCTTAGTAAATGCGTAGAACACTACCGGAGAGACGCAATGTTGAAATATGCTATGCTGGCCGGCGCGGCACTGGTTGCTGCCCCCGTATTGGCGCAGACCACCACGACATCCCCGCAGACTTCGGCGCCGGGCGGTGCTGCTGTCGGGCAGGCCGCCCCATCTGGTACGCCAACTGATGCGGTGCCGATGCAACCCGCCGCGCGCGAGCAGCCCGCGACCGGCAGTCAGGTCGCACAAGTCGTCGACACCGAGTTCCCGACCTACGACAAGAACGGCGATGGCAAACTCAGCGCGACCGAATTCGGCGGCTGGATGGTCGCGCTGAAGAGCAAGACCGATCCGTCGACCAAGCCCGACGCGCCCGAGACCAAGAAATGGGTCTCCGCCGCCTTTGCTCAAGCAGATACCGACAAGAGCAAGTCGCTGACCAAGACCGAGGTCACCAGCTTCCTGTCGCAGGGCTGACGGTCACGGCACGCACGTAAAGCGCCATCGCACGGATCCAGGCCGTCGGGTTCGCGCCCGGCGGTCTTCGTTACGTCAGCCGTCCAGCTAACCCGTCGCCATCAGCGCGAGGAAAGGATCGCGCACCCGCTGCGACGCGCCGTTGAGCAGGCGCCGCATGCGCGCATCATACGCATCGACAGGATCGTCCGCACGCCTGTGTGCCATCGTCCAGGTACCGAACTGCCGTTCATGGATCGAGATATTGTGCTGGAGCGACAGATCGTAATGACGATCGTCCTTAGTAATGCGGCCGAACGTCGCGTCGACGAAAGCGGTCGGCCCTTCGATCACCTGCAGGAAATGCGTGCCGTCCGACCACAACAGCCCGGTGATGTCATGCAGGGCGTTATTGTGCCTGGATTGCTGCAATATCCCCACGAGATCGGCCTTGTCGCGGGCTATGGTGCTCGAACTCATGTATAGAATTTGGCGCATCGCGTCTCCGGTCGATAGTCGCGCATATCGCTACTATAGATTGGAGAGGGGCGACTTGCGATAGATCAGTCGGCCTTGCGCACCCGATCTTTCGCAATGCGGGTCTCCGCCAGGATCTGCCCCTGCGCCTCGACGGCGGCATTGAGCAGCCGATCCGAGGTTTCGGCCGCGGCGTCGGGCGTCAATGATACCGCGACCCCGTCTGGCCCGTCGACCATGACCTGACCATGCTCGGCGGTTACCTCCGAGGCTTCGTCGTGCAACTTGTTATCCACATGTAATTCCTTCGCCCTGACAACGAAGATACGACTGAAAAGGCACGAGGAGTTTCGGATGTTTCTCCTTTATCTGATTGCGTCAGATCAACCCCTGCGCGCGCAGGCTGACATGGCCGCCGGTACCCATCACGATATGGTCGTGGACGGTGATGCCGAGCCGCTTGCCTGCCTCCGCAATCGTCCGCGTGATGTCGATGTCGGCGCGGCTGGGGGAGGGGTCGCCGCTCGGATGGTTGTGGACGAGGATGATCGACGCGGAGCCGAGGTCGATCGCGCGGCGGATGACTTCGCGGACATACACCGCGGCCTGGTCGATCGAGCCCTTGCTCATCACCTCGTCGCGAATCAGCATGTTCTTGGTGTTGAGATGCAGCACGCGAAAGCGCTCGATCGCGTGGTGCGCCATGTCGGCGCGGAGATAATCGAGCAGCGCCTGCCAATTGGCGAGCACCGGGCGGTCGCTGACGTGCGATTGCAGCAGGCGGATCGCGGCGGCGTGCGCGATCTTGATCGCGGCGGTCGAGATTTCGCCCATGCCCTTCACCCGGCCGAGCGCCTCGGCATCCGCGGTCAGCACGCCGCCGATCCCGCCGAACTCGCGCATCAGAGCCTTGGCGAGCGCCTTGGTGTCGCCGCGGGGGATAGCGATCGCGAGCAGATATTCGATGAGTTCGTGATCGAGCAGCGCGTCGCTGCCGCCCTCGAACAGGCGTTTGCGAAGGCGACCGCGATGGCCCTTCAGATCGTCCCCCCGGACGTCAGCGTCTTCGTCCGGATCGGCTATTTTGCGATGCTAGCACATCCCTGGGCAATTGCATGACGCCCTCGCTCCCGCCTATGCAGGCCGCGAAAGCGTAGCGGAGTGAGTGGGTGACCGAGACGAGCGAGACGGGGGCCGACCCCGGGGCCGACCCCGGGGCCGACCCTCGCCGTCCTGCGACTGCTCGCCGCGTTGCGCTGGGGATCGCGCTGCTCCTGATCGCCGCGCTGGTCGTGCTGTGGCTGGTGCGGAAGCCGATCGCCGAGGGGTTTATCGACCGCGAGCTTGCCAAGGCCGGCGTGCCTGCGCGCTATGACATCGCGGACCTTGCCCTGGGTGGCCAGCGACTGACCAACGTCGTGATCGGCGATCCGGCGCATCCCGATCTGGTCGCCGACTGGGTCGAGACGCGGACTGGCGTCGGCTTGTCCGGGCCGTATCTGGAGGGCGTACGCGCCGGGAAGGTCCGGCTGCGCGGGCGGCTGGTCGACGGCAAGGTCTCGCTTGGCGCGATCGACAGGTTGCTGCCAGCGCCGTCGGGGAAGCCGTTCGCGTTGCCGGCGCTCGACGTATCGGTCGCCGATGGGCGGATGCGGCTGGAGACCCCGCAGGGGATCGTCGGATTGAAGCTGGCGGGCTCCGGCAAGCTCGACGACGGGTTTCGTGGATCGCTGGCGGCGATCAGCGAGCGGCTCGATGTCGGCGGGTGCGGGATTGATCGGCTCGCGGCGACGGTGAAGCTGCGGATCGACGCGGCGAAACCGACGATCACTGGGCCGGTCCGTGTGTCGCGGCTCGCCTGCGGGACGACGCAGGCGGAGCGGATCGTGGCCGATCTGGACGTCGGACTCTCCGCGGCGCTCGATCGCTGGCAGGGCAAGGCGACGCTCAAGACGGGCGCGGCACGGACGCCGGGTGCGACTTTGGCGAGTGTCGGGGGCACGATCGACTTTACCGGCGCCGCGGCGGCGACCGGCGGCGAGGCGGACATCGCCGCCGACACGCTTCGCACCACCGAGGGCGGCGCGCGGCGGGTTGCGTTCGCGGGCACCTACCGGATCGGCCAGCAGAGCGCGTTCGACGGGCGCGTCCAGGCGAGCGGGGCGGCAGTGGCGCAGAAGCGACTCGCCGGGTTGGCGGGAATCGGTGATGCGGGCGCCGGGACGCCCGTCGCGCCGTTGGCTAAAGCGGTGACCCAGGCGGTCCAGAAGACCGGCCGCGGATTTGCCGCGGACGCCGACGTTCGCGTGCGGATCGACGGCGGGCGCGGCAAGGCCGTGCTGTCGCGTCTGGCGCTCGCCTCTGCCAGCGGTGCGCGCGTGGCGCTCGGTGGCGGGAGCGGCGTCGCGTTCGGCTGGCCGAACGGTGGCGTGCGGCTCGACACGGTCCTTGCGATGCGCGGCGGCGGCTTGCCAGAGGCGCGCGTGTCGCTGGTGCATGCGAAATCAGGCGCAGCGATTCGCGGTGTTGCCACCATCGCTCCTTATGCGGCGGGTGGCGCGAGCCTGGCGCTGACCCCCGTCACCTTCAGCGCGACGCCGGGCGGGGCAACCTCGATCGCGACGCGCGTTACGCTCGGGGGACCGATCGGTGCGGGCGGTCCCGCCAACCGGGTCGATGGTCTGTCGATGCCGGTTGCGGCGCTTTGGGACGGTCGTGGGCGATTGGTCGTCAACACCGGTTGCGTGCCTTTGGCAGTCCAGCGCTTTGCGATCTCCGGCCTCGTGCTCGATCCGTCGCGGCTGACCTTGTGCCCGCTCGACGGTGCGCTGGTGCAGATCAACGGCGCGCAGGTCAGCGGCGGCGCGAAGATCGCCGCGGCCAAGCTGGGTGGGCGACTCGGCACGACCCCGATCACGCTGGCGACGGCGGGAGCGACCGTGCGGCTGGCGGATCGCGGCTTTGCGATCGACGGCGTGCAGACCCGGATCGGCGCGCCCGAACGCATCACGAAACTCGATTTCGGCACCGTCACCGGTCGCATGACCGGGCAGGGCGTGGCAGGCGCGTTCACGGGTGGCTCGGGACAGATCGCCAACGTGCCGCTGCTGCTCGGCGAAGCCGCCGGCGACTGGACGCTCGTCAAAGGCGCGCTCAACCTCACCGGCGCGATGGGGGTATCTGATGCCTCACCGACGCCGCGTTTCAAGCCGCTCGTCGCGCGCACCGTGACGCTCGCGCTGGTCAACGGCGCGATCACCGCGGCGGGCACGTTGTTCGAGCCGACCACCAACACCAAGGTCGCCGACGTCACGCTGACCCACGCACTCGGCGCCGGCGCAGGCAAGGCCGACCTGAACGTGCCCGCGATCGCCTTCGCCAAGGACAGGCTACAACCTGACGCGCTGACCCCGCTGACCTTCGGCGTGATCGCCGACGTCAACGGATCGGTCAGCGGCGAGGGGCATATCGCCTGGAGCCCCGAGGGCGTGACTAGCACCGGCGTGTTCCGCACCGCCAGCACCGACCTCGCCGCCGCGTTCGGCCCGGTCACCGGAATCGCGACCGAGATTCGCTTCACCGACCTGCTCAACCTCCAGAGCGCGCCGGGGCAGGTCGCGACGATTCGTACGCTCAACCCCGGCATCCCGGTCACCGATGGCACCATCCGCTACCAGACGCTGCCGGGCGCGCGCGTGCGCGTCGAGGGCGGGCGGTGGCCGTTCGCGGGCGGATCGCTGACGCTCGATCCGACGCTGCTCGATTTCTCCGCGCAGTCGGAGCGGCGGATGACGTTCCACGTCGCCAACATGGCGGCCGACCAGTTCTTGCAACAGTTCGATTTCAAGAATCTCGATGCGACCGGGATCTTCGACGGCGTGCTGCCGATGATCTTCGACGAGACCGGCGGCCGGATCGAGGGCGGCGACCTGCGCGTCCGGCCGGGCGGCGGGACGCTCGCCTATGTCGGCGATCTCAGCCAGAAGGATCTCGGCGTCTGGGCGAACATCGCGTTCCAGGCGCTGAAGTCGCTCCGCTACCAGTCGTTGCGAGTCGGCATGAACGGGCCGCTCGCGGGCGAGATGGTCACCGACGTGCGGTTCGCCGGGATCAGCCAAGGCGAGGGGGCAAAGGCGAACTTCATCGTCCGTCGCCTGCAAAAGCTGCCGTTCATCTTCAATATTCGGATCAAGGCGCCGTTCCGCGGTCTGCTCGATTCGGCGCAGAGCTTCTACGATCCGAAGCGGCTGATCCAGCGCAACCTCCCCGCGTTGCTGCAGCAGCAGGCCGCGCCGCCTCCTCCGAAACCCCCAACCATTCAGCCTCCCGCAAGCAGGATCGTGCCATGACCGAAACAGGATTGAAGAAGCTGGAGCAAAGGCCGATCTTGCAGAAGATGACGAGGACGATCGCGATTATCGGGCTGTTGGCCGCCCTGCCGGGCTGCATCAACGTGTCGGCGCCCGACAAGCCGATCGAGATCAATCTCAACATCAACGTCACGCAGGAAGTGGTCTATCGTCTCGATGGCGAGGCGAAATCGTTGATCCAGCAGAATCCGGGGATATTTTGATATGAAGAAGGTCATTGCCATGATTGCCGCAGCCGCGGTTCTCGGCGGCCTTTCGGTGGCGGCGTCGGCGCAGCGCGATCCGGCCTATGCCGCGGCGCGTGCCGGGGGCGAGGTCGGCGAGCAGCCTGATGGGTATCTAGGGCTGGTCGGTGCGGCGAGTGGCGATTTGCGTGCGCTGGTCAACAACATCAATATCCAGCGCAAGTCGGCGTATACGCAGAAGGCGCAGGCGAGCGGCGCGACGGTCGAGCAGCTCGCGTTTACCAGCGGCTGCAACCTGATCATGCAGACCAACCCTGGCGAGAAGTACAAGACTCCCAACGGTGTCTGGAAGACCCGTACCGCTGGCGCGCCCGAGCGTGATTCGCGCTGCGTTTGACCTTCCATCATGCCGGGCTCGTTCCGGCATCTACGGTTCCGCAAATTCGATACCCGTGAATGTGCGGAACGGTGGACCCCGGAACAGGTCCGGGGTGACGGAGAAGGAGGGGGCGTTCCCCCCGTGGCGCGAGGTCCCGGCTTTTGCCGGGATGACGAAGAGCGCGGCCGTTCCGACGCCCATCACTAAAATCCTCGCCCGCCAGGGGGAGGTGGCTGGCCCTTGCCAGACGGAGGGGGAGGCATGCGAAACGTAGGTTCCGTGTCCTCCCCCCTCCGTCACCTTCGGCGACCTCTCCCCCTGGCGGGGGAGGATCGAGCGGCCCCATTGATGACACCCCTGTCACACCGGTTGACTTGCACCCCCCCCTTTTCTAAACGGACCGCGCCTTGGCGGGATCGCTCGTCGCTGCTTGCTTCCTCCCCGATGCGAAATCAGGTGGAGGAACGTGCGTGGCGGAGATCGAACCCGGACAGGACCCCCAGGGTGTTGAAGATCCGCGACTTTCCGCGCTCGATGAGCGATTGCGAGAGGCGCAGCATCGGGAAACGCTCGCAAAGGGGCAGAAGGGGGCGGATGCCGAGCGGGGTTACTCGCAAGGCAATCGCGTCATTTCCGCTCTCATCGGGAGTCTCGTCGGCAGTGCGCTGATCGGGTGGTTGATAGACCATTGGTTCGGCACTGGCCCTTGGGGACTGATCGTGCTGCTGTTCCTCGGGATAGCGGTCGCGTTCAGGCAGATCATTCGAATTTCAGGCGAACGCCCGGAGTAACCGGGCGTTTGTCGTATCAAGACGGCAGGGATTCCACGTGGCGGCAGAACAGGGCGGCAAGATCGATCCGATGCACCAGTTCCTGATCGAGCCGGCGTTCGGCTCGCACTGGATCGTTGGTGGCTATGACCTGTCGTTCACCAATTCCGCATTGTGGATGGTGGTGACGCTGGTCGCGCTTTGGGCGTTCATGATCGGTGGTATGAAGCGCGAGCTCGTGCCCGGTCGCTGGCAGATGGCGGTCGAGGGCTTCACCGGCTTCATCTCCGGCATGCTCGAGCAGAATGTCGGCCCCGGCGGCAAGCGCTTCGTGCCTTACGTCTTCTCGCTGTTCATGTTCATCCTGTTCGCGAACATCATCGGGCTCCTGCCATTCGGCATCGTCCCCGGCGTGCACCCGTTCACCGTGACCAGCCACATGACCGTCACCGGCGTGTTGGCGCTGATCAGCTTCGCGATCGTGCTGCTCGTCGGCTTCGGCAAGCATGGCTTCCACTTCTTCTCGCTGTTCGTGCCGAGCGGCACGCCCGCACTGATGATCCCGCTGATCTTCGTGGTCGAGCTGATGTCGTTTCTGGTGCGTCCGTTCTCGCTCGGTCTGCGACTGTTCGTGGCGATGACCGCTGGGCATATACTGCTCAAGGTGCTGGCCGCCTTCGTGATCAACGGTCTGAACCTCGGCGGGATGTATATCGGTCTGGTGAGCGCGCCGAGCATGCTGCTGATGATCGGCATCACGCTGCTCGAGCTGCTGGTCGCCGCGATCCAGGCATACGTGTTCGCTTTGCTGACGTCGGTCTATCTGAACGACGCGGTCAATCTCCACTAAGTTTTCCATTACCTAACTGATTTTCAAAGGGAATTTACCATGGACGCACAAGCAGCAAAGATGATCGGTGCCGGCCTCGCAGCGATCGGCATGGGCCTCGCGGCACTCGGCGTGGGCAACGTGTTCGCACAGTTCCTCGCCGGCGCTCTCCGTAATCCGGGCGCAGCCGACAGCCAGCAGGGCCGTCTGTTCATCGGTTTCGCAGCAGCCGAGCTTCTCGGTCTGCTCGCCTTCGTCACGATGATCATCCTCGTGTTCGTCGCCTAACAACTCGCTGAATTGGCCGGGCGACCGCGCCCGGCCGTTTCACGAAGGACCGACATGCCCCAGATTTCCCAGATAGCCGCTACCTACGCCTCGCAGATCTTCTGGCTGCTCCTCACCTTCGGCATCCTGTATTTCGGGATCGGCAAGGGAATGGTGCCAAAGATCGTGTCCAACGTGGACTCGCGCGAAGGCCGAATCGCGAGCGATCTGGCGGCAGCGGTCGCTGCCCGTACGCAGGCCGATACGGTCCAGGCGAACTGGCAGGCCGAAATGGATGCGGCCCGCGTTGCGGCGCAGGCCGAGACCGCGGCAGCAGCCAAGCGTGCGGCGACCGCGTTCGAGCAGCAGGTCCACGCGGCCGATGCCGAACTCGCCGAGCGTCTGGGTCATCACGATCTGGCGGTAGCCAACGCGAGGGCCGAGGCGCTGTCGAACTTGCAGGGTGTCGCCGCCGAAGCAGCACAGCAATTGGCCGCCAAGGTCGCTGGTCTCCAGGTCAGCCTGGACGCGGCGACCGACGCGGTACGCAGGACGACGGCGCATGGCTAATCCAGATTCGGCCGCAAAGGTCATCCACGAAGAGGGCATGGCGCCCGAAGGTGCGATCGACAACCAGGGCCTCCAGGGGCACACGGCCGCGCCCGGCGGCGTCGAGCATGTCGCCGATCCGACCGCGCTCGGCCTGACCTCGACCGGCTGGGTCGCGGTGGCGATGATCGTCGTCATCCTGCTGATGATCTGGAAGAAGGTTCCAGGGATGATCGGCAAGATGCTCGACATGCGCATCGCCGGCATTCGCACGCAGCTCGACGAAGCCAAGGCGCTCCGTGCCGAAGCCGAAGCGATCCGCACTGAGTACGAGGCAAAGGCGAAGACCGCGCACGTTGAAGCCGAAGCGATGAAGGCCCACGCACACCACGAAGCCGCGGCGATCATCGCCAAGGCCAAGGCTGGCGCCGAAGACCTGATGACCCGCCGCGCGAAGATGGCCGAGGATAAGATCGCCGCCGCCGAACGCGCCGCGATTGCCGAAGTCCGTGCGCGGGCTGCCGATGCCGCGGGCAAGGCCGCTGGTATCCTGATCGCCGAGCACCACGACGCAGCCGCCGACCGCATGATGGTTGACCGCTCGATTTCGGGTCTAGCCCGCCTCAACTAACCGGGGGCAGCGTTGGAAGCGCTGCCGTTCCCCCGCAAAGGCGGGGGCCCAGGATCTCATAGGACAGCGCCCGCAACCCTGGACTCCCGCCTCCGCGGGGGAACGGTCGTTCGCTTGGCGCTTTTCCTGTTTTGCACAGACGGCCGTCTCTTCCCGGGTTTCCGGCGGCCGAGTCTCCAATCTGAGCCCGTTGGAGAACATTCATGTCCTGGCTCATCCTCGCCGTCGCCGTCGTCACCGAAATTTGCTGGGCGCTCAGCCTGAAATGGGCGGCCACCGTCGCCACGTGGCAGGCCTCCAGCGTCCCGATCATCCTCAGCTTCGTCAACATGGGCCTGCTCGCGCTCGCCATGCGCGGCCTCCCAGCGGGCACAGCCTATGCGATCTGGACCGGCGCCGGCGCGATCGGCGTTATCATCGGCGGCGTCATCCTGTTCGGCGACAAGGTCAGCGGCATCCAGGCCTGCTTCATGGCCCTGACCGTTGTCGGCATCGTCGGTACCAAGGTCTTCGCGCAAACCTGACTTTCGTTGCCCCGTAGGGCATGAAGAAGGTTGATTCACGCGAAGGCGCAAAGGCGCGAAGAGAGGGTGGGTTCACGCGGAGACGCGGAGACGCGGAGGTGTTGGACACGGGGGTGACGGACCGGCTAGCTTCAAGCCGATACAAGCCTTCGGCAGTTTGAGGGCGACCGCTGCACTGCTCGAATCTTCTCTCCGCGGCTCCGCGTCTCCGCGTGAACCAACTCCTCCCTTCTCTTCGCGCCTTAGCGCCTTCGCGTGAACATCACTGCCTTAAGCTGGCATAACCCCCTCGCACTCCCTAGATTCCTAAGCGATGTCATCTCCCAATTCCCCCGACCGGTTCAACGAAGACAAGTCCACGTTCGCCGTCCGCGGTGGTGGTGAAGCGCCAGACCTCGCGGCGGGCGTAGCCGCGATCCGCAACGTGCTAGACACGCTGCCGATCCGCCCCGGCGTCTACCGCATGCAAGACGCGCGCGGTGACGTGCTCTACGTCGGCAAGGCGCGCGCGCTACGGAACCGCGTTGCGAACTACGTCCAGGTCGAGCGGCTGACCAAGCGCCTCCAGCGGATGGTGTCGCAGACGCGGTCGATGACGATCGTCACGACCAACAACGAAGCCGAGGCGCTGCTGCTCGAGTCGCAGCTGATCAAGCGCTATCGCCCCGCCTACAACGTGCTGTTGCGCGACGATAAGAGCTTCCCGTTCATCCTGCTGCGCGACGACCACGCCTTCCCGCGCGTCCAGAAACACCGCGGCGCGCGCCGGGCGAAGGGCAATTACTACGGGCCGTTCGCCAGCGCCGGCTCGGTCAACAACACGCTCAACGCGCTCCAGAAGCTGTTCCTCCTGCGTAGTTGCACCGACAGCTTCTTCAAGACGCGCGACCGGCCCTGCCTGTTGTACCAGATCAAGCGCTGCTCCGCGCCGTGCGTGGGCCGGATCGACAAGGCTGCGTACCGGGAACTGACCGAAGATGCGAAGGCGTTCCTCGGCGGCAAATCGACCGGCGTGCAGGCCAAGCTCGGCGCGCAGATGCAGGCGGCTGCCGAGAACATGGACTTCGAACTCGCGGCACTGCTCCGCGATCGTCTTCGCGCGCTCACCTTCATCCAGGGTACGCAGGCGATCAACGCGGAGGGCGTGGGCGACGCGGACATCTTCGCGATGGCGTGCAAGGACGGGCTGATCGGCATCCAAGCGTTCTTCATCCGCGGCGGCCAGAACTGGGGCCATCGCAGCTTCTTCCCGCAGCACACCAACGACGTCCCCGAGGACGAGGTGCTGACCAGCTTCCTCGGCCAGTTCTACGAGGAAGTCCCGCCGCCCAAGCAGATCCTGCTCGACCGCGAACTGACGGAAGGTGCACTGCTGGCCGAGGCACTAGGCGAACGCGCCGGCTACAAGATCACGCTGCAGGTCCCGCAGCGCGGCGATCGTCGTCGCCTGATGGATCAGGCAAAACGCAACGCGATCGAGGCGATCGAGCGGCGCCAGGCCGAATCGACCACGCAGGCCAAGCTGCTGCGCGAGGTCGCCGACCTGTTCGACCTCGCCGAGCCGCCCGAGCGCATCGAGATCTACGACAACAGCCACATCCAGGGCACCGCCGCGACCGGCGCGATGGTCGTCGCGGGGCCCGAGGGCTTCCGCAAAGGCCAGTATCGAAAGTTCAACATCAAGAACAAGGATACCGCGCCGGGCGACGATTTCGCGATGATGCGTGAGGTCTTCACCCGCCGGTTCTCGCGTGCGCAGGCCGAGGACCCCGATCGCGATTCGGGCGACTGGCCGGATCTCGTCTTGATCGACGGCGGCAAGGGCCAGCTCAACACGGTGAAAGCCGCGCTCGAGGAGATCGGCGTCGAGGACGTGTGCCTGGTCGGGATCGCCAAGGGCCCCGAACACGGTCGCGATGGCCGTGAGGTGTTTCACATGCTCGACGGTCGCGAGTTCCAGCTCCCCATCAACGCGCCGGTCCTTTTCTACCTCCAGCGGCTCCGCGACGAGGTCCACCGGTTCGCGATCGGCGTCCACCGCGACAAGCGCAGCAAGGCGATCGGCGCCAGCCCACTCGACGAGGTCCCCGGCATCGGCCCCGCGCGAAAGAAGGCGTTGCTGATGCACTTCGGCACTGGCCGCGCGGTGCGCAACGCGAGTTTGCAGGATCTCCAGCAGGCGCCCGGCGTATCGGCGGGCGTCGCGCAACAGGTCTATGACTTCTACCATTCGCGGTAATGCGTGGGGGCGCAGCATAAATCACGAGCGCTCCAGGTAAAAAACTAATCCAAATCAGGTTGAATTGGATAAAAACGAAACACCATTTTCATCACTGATTGTTACAAACAAGCCCGTGACTACCCCTGTCTTTCTGACCGTCGATACCGAGTTCGCCTGGCGCCACCATGCCGCCGGTCTCGATTGCGACGCGATCTACGCGCGTTCGCTGGAGCCGGCTGGAGTCGGACTAGGGTATCAACTCGCTGAACTTGCGCGGAATGATTTGAAGGCGTGTTTCTTCGTCGACCCTATGCCGGCGATCACGTTTGGGCCCGCGCCCATCCGCCGCATGGTCGAGACGATCCTTGACGCCGGGCAGGAGGTCCAGCTCCACCTCCACCCCAACTGGACCAGCGCGCAGGCGGGTGATCGCGGAGTCGCGCACGGCCGGTTCCAGCTCTACACCTACAGCCTCGATGAACAGATCGACCTCCTCGTTCGCGCCACCGAACTGCTGGTGGAGGCCGGCGCGCCGCACCCGATCGCGTTTCGCGCGGGCAGCTATGCCGCAAACGATGACACGCTTACCGCACTCGAAGGCCTGGGCTTCGCCTATGACAGCAGCCACAACGGATCGGAGGCGCCGCACACCAGCCGCATCTCGCTCCCCGCACGCCAGATCGCCCCGGTCCGGCGTGGGGATGACACTGGCATCGTCGAAGTCCCAGTGACGGTGATCGAGGACCTCCGCGGTCGGATACGCACCTTCCAGCTCTGCGCCTTGTCGGCGGGCGAAAGTTACGATGCGCTCGAACACGCGGCGGTGTCGCATCATGCCGCGGTGACGATCGTCAGTCACGGTTTCGAACTCGCCAACCGCCGCGGCACGCGCGCGAACGCGGTTCATGTCCGCCGCTTCCAGGCATTGTGCACCATGCTCGCGGAGATGCGCGACGTGCTGCCGACCACGCATTTCACAGATCGCCCCGTGCTCGAACTGGACCGCGGCGACGTCCCGCTTGGCCCCGACCCGGTGCGGACGCGGTGGCGACAGGCCGAGCAGCTCTGGTCGAACTGGATCTCGGAACGCCCCCGGTCGCGGCGTACCTGACGTGCGCGCGCCTCAAGTGCGAACTCGGTATGACACCGCCGATCGCTCTTGGCTCGGGTCGCGAATGCGTTGAGGAGTTGCTTCCGGTCGAACGAGGCTCGATGAATACTCATGCACCTTCGCGCCTCTGCCATCGTCGTCGCCGTTCGCCAGCATGGCGAGCATGGCGCGATCGTACGCGCGCTGACCCGGAATGACGGCGTCCAGCCTGGCTACGTCCGTGGTGGGCGGTCACGCGCGATGCGGCCGGTGCTGCTGCAGGCGAACGTCATCCAGGGCGAGTGGCGCGCGCGGACCGGCGAGCAGCTCGCGTCGTTGACTGCAGAGTTGATCCACAGCCGCGCGACGCTGCACGGCGAACCGCTCGCCGCGGGTGCGCTTGAATGGGCGACTGCGCTGGCCGCCGCCGCTCTTCCCGAGGCGCAGCCCTATCCGCAGATTCACGACGCGCTCGACGGCGTGCTGGGTGCAATCGAGAGCGCGCCGTCCGCCCGCGGCTGGGCGGCGGCGCTGGTGCGGTACGAATTACTGGTGCTGGCGGAACTGGGGTTCGGACTCGATCTCGACCGCTGCGTCGCGACCGGAGCGGAGGATGATCTCGGCTTCGTGTCGCCAAAAAGCGGCGCAGCCGTCTCGCGTGGGGCGGCGTTCGGGTATGAAGGCAAGCTCCTGCGATTACCCGACTTCCTGCTGGCAGGCGGTGAAGCGGCATGGCCGGACATCTTCGATGGCCTGCGGTTGACCGGCCACTTCCTCGCCCGAGACATCCTCGTCGACCGTCGCGCCGATCCGTTGGCAGCGCGCGACCGGCTGGTCGATCGCCTGAAAAGGGCGGTTGCGTGAGCGCGCACCGCCCGGCAAGGGCCGCGCAGGAGGAACGCACATGCCCTTGATCGCGATACTGGCCGGCGACGGCATCGGACCCGAAGTCACGGCGGAGGCGCGTCGCGTGCTCGATACGCTCGGCCTCGACCTCACCTACGAAGAGGGCCTCGTCGGCGGTGCCGCGTACAAGGCGGTCGGTCATCCGCTGCCGCCCGAGACGCTAGACCTTGCCCGCCGCGCGGATGCGATCCTGTTCGGTGCGGTCGGCGATCCCGATTGCGATGCGCTCGAACGCCAGTTCCGCCCTGAGCAGGCCATTCTGGGCCTGCGCAAGGAGCTCGGCCTGTTCGCGAACCTGCGCCCGGCCAAGCTGTTCGCCGGCCTCGAGGATGCGTCGGCACTCCGTCCCGAAATCGCGCGGTCGATCGACATGGTCATCGTCCGCGAACTCACCGGCGACGTGTATTTCGGCGCGAAGGGCATCCGCACCACCGCCGAGGGCCTGCGCGAAGGCCATGACGAGATGCGCTACGACGAGACCGAAATCGCGCGCATCGCCCGCGTCGGCTTCGAGACCGCGCGCACCCGCAAGAGCAAGCTGCTCTCGGTCGACAAGGCCAACGTGCTCGAAACCTCACAGCTGTGGCGCGACGTCGTGATCGAGGTGTCGGCGGACTATCCCGACGTCGCACTCAGCCACATGTACGTCGACAACGCGGCGATGCAGCTGGTGCGCAATCCCGGCCAGTTCGACGTGATCGTCACCGGCAATTTGTTCGGCGATATCCTCTCCGACGAAGCGTCGATGTGCGCAGGCTCGATCGGCATGCTCCCCTCCGCTGCGCTCAACGACTCGAACAAGGGCATGTACGAGCCGATCCACGGCAGCGCGCCCGACATCGCGGGACAGGGCAAGGCCAACCCGTGTGCGGCGATCCTGTCCGCGGCGATGATGCTGCGCCACTCGCTCGACCTGCCCGAAGCGGCGGACCGCATCGAGGCGGCGGTCGCGGGGGCGATCCTCGACGGCGCGCGGACGCCCGATCTTGGCGGAACGCTGTCGACCCGCGAGATGGGTGATGCGGTACTGGCCAAGCTCGGTTGAGCACGCGGTGATCGGCGGCCTGCTCGAACTCGGGATCGTCATCCCGACGTTCAACGAGTCGGCGAATGTCGCGACGTTGATCGCCAGGCTCGACCGCGCGCTGGCGGGGCGTAACTGGGAGGCGATCTTCGTCGACGACGACAGTCCCGACGATACGGCAGGCGCCGCGCGCGCGATCGCACGGCACGATCCGCGGGTCCGCGTGATCCAGCGGATCGGTCGCCGCGGGCTGTCCTCGGCGTGCATCGAGGGCATGTGCGCGACCGCTGCGCCGTTCGTCGCGGTCATCGACGGCGATCTCCAGCATGACGAGACGCTGTTGCCGGCGATGCTCGATCGTCTGCAGGGCGGCGAGACTGACGTGGTGATCGGCTCGCGTTTCGTCGATGGCGGCGGCACCGGGGAGTGGGACAGCGACCGGGTCGCCAAGTCGGCGTTGGCCACCAGGCTGTCGCGCGTCGTGTTGAAGGCTGATCTCAGCGACCCGATGAGCGGCTTCTTCATGATCCGCACCGACATCGTCCGCCGCCTCGCGCCGTCGCTGTCGGCGATCGGGTTCAAGATCCTGCTCGACCTGCTTACCGCCTCGCCGACCCCCCTGCGCATCGCCGAGCTGCCCTATGTTTTCCGTGTTCGCGAGGAAGGCGAGAGCAAGCTCGATAATGTCGTCGCGCTGGAATATCTGATCGCGATCTACGACCGGATGTTCGGGCGGATCGTGCCCGTGCGGTTCGCGATGTTCTCGGTCATCGGACTGCTCGGCGTCGGCATCCACATGGCGGTGTTGACCGCGCTGTTCATGGGCCTGGGCGCCCGGTTCCTGGCGAGCGAGATACTGGCGACCTTCGTGGCGCTGACCTTCAACTTCTTCCTCAACAACGCACTGACCTATCGCGATCGGCGTCTGAAGGGCTGGCGGCAACTGGTCGACGGCTGGGTGTCGTTCGCGGTGATCTGCTCGGTCGGCGCGGTCGCCAACGTCGGCATCGCCGCGTTCCTATACGAGATGCGGGACGGTGCCTGGGCTGCCTCCGCGCTGATCGGCGTGCTGGTCGGCGCGGTGTGGAACTACGCGCTGTCGTCAAAATTCACCTGGGGACGATACTAGAGGCCGCCGCTCACACACCCGCAAGGCTTGTCCCCGGGGTTGTCATAACGGCTCCCCCCCGGCAAAGCGGCGCGCATGAAGCGCAAGACCGGCCAGGATCGTTCGATCACTCAGAATTGGCGTCCCGCGACGCGCGCCATCCGCGGCGGCACCGCCCGCAGCGAATATGGCGAGACGTCGGAGGCGTTGTTCCTCACCTCGGGCTATTGCTACGACAAGGCAGGCGACGCCGCGGCGCGCTTTGCCGGCGAGCAGGAGGGGATGACCTATTCCCGCCTCCAGAACCCGACCGTGCAGATGCTCGAGGAACGGATCGCGCTGCTGGAGGGCGCCGAGGCGTGCCGGACGATGGCCACGGGCATGGCGGCGATGACCGCGTCGCTGCTGTGCCAGCTCCAGACCGGCGACCATCTCGTCGGCGGCCGCGCGGCGTTCGGCTCGTGCCGCTGGCTCACGGATACGCTGCTGCCGAAGTTCGGGATCGCCACCACGATCGTCGACGCGCGCGATCCACAGGCGTTCCTCGACGCGGTGCGTCCCGAGACGAAGGTGTTCTTCTTCGAGACGCCCGCCAACCCGACGATGGACATCGCCGACCTGAAGGCGATCTGCGACATCGCGCGCGAACGCGGCATCACGACCGTGGTCGACAACGCGTTCGCGACGCCTGCCTTGCAGCGGCCGATGGAGTTCGGCGCGGACGTTACCGCGTACAGCGCGACCAAGATGATGGACGGGCAGGGCCGCGTGCTCGCCGGTGCAGTCTGCGGGACCGAGGATTTCATCACCAACACGCTGCTGCCGTTCACGCGCAACACCGGCCCGACGCTGTCGCCGTTCAACGCATGGGTGGTGCTCAAGGGCCTCGAAACGCTCGACCTGCGCATCCACCGCCAGTCCGAAAACGCGATGAAGGTCGGCGAATTCCTCGAAGGCCGCGTGCCTCGCGTGCTGCATCCCTTCCTGCCGAGCCATCCGCAGCACGAACTGGCAAAGCGCCAGATGGACGCATGCGGGCCGATCTTCGCGTTCGAGGTCGAGGGGCGCGAACAGGCACACGCGTTGCTCGACGCGCTGGAGCTGGTCGATATCTCGAACAACATCGGCGACTCGCGCTCGCTGATGACGCATCCCGCCTCGACCACGCACGCGAGCGTCTCGCCCGACAAGCAGATCGAGATGGGCGTGACCGAGGGTCTGTTGCGGATCAACGTCGGGCTCGAGGATGCGCAGGACGTTATCGACGATCTCGATCAGGCGCTGCGTCAGGCGGGCTTGTGAAGGCGCTGTTCCCCAACGCAGCGACGACCGATGGGGTGACGGTGCGCGTGTCGGTCAGCTATCTGCCCGAACAGTCCGAGCCCGAGCGGGGCCGCTGGTTCTGGGCCTATCACATCCGCCTCGAGAACGAGGGCACCGAGACCGTCCAGTTGCTCACCCGCCACTGGGTGATCACCGACGGTCGCGGCGCGCGGCATTCGGTCGAGGGCGAAGGCGTGGTCGGCGAACAGCCGGTGATCGAACCGGGTGCTAGCTTCGATTATGTCTCGGGCTGCCCGCTCGCGACGCCCTCGGGCGCGATGCAGGGGAGCTACCAGATGGTCCGTGAAGACGGCGCGGTGTTCGCGGTCGAGATTCCCCGCTTCTCGCTGTTCGCCCCCGCGGTGCTGAATTGAAGCGTACGCATCTCCCGCTCAACGGCTTGCGCGTGCTCGATGCGGCGGCGCGGCATCTGTCGTTCACGCGTGCTGCGGACGAGTTGGCGGTGACACCGGCGGCGGTCGGCCAGCAGATCCGCGCGCTGGAGGATACGCTCGGCGTCGTTCTGTTCCGCCGTACCACGCGCGGGCTCGAACTGACGCCTGAGGCGGAAGCCGGTCTCGGCGCGCTCCGCGGCGGGTTCCTCCAGTTCGAGGAAGCTGTCCGCGCGATGCAGGCCGGGCAGTCGTCGAAATCGCTGACGATCGCCGCGCCGCGCGACCTGACCGAGAAGTGGCTCATGCCGCGGCTCGCGCAGATCGCCGAGGCGGACCCAGAACTCCGCTTCGTGCTGATCACCGCCGACGAGAATGTCGACTTCACCGAAGCCAATCTCGACCTCGCGATCCGTTGGGGCGATGGTCCGGGCGAGCATGAGGGCGAGGCGCTGGAATCGGAGGGCATGGTGACGATCGCCAAGCCCGGCACCGATAGCGAAGCCGCGATCGCATGGTCCGGTGAGGACGGCGTCGCGCTGGTCCGCGTCACCGACGCCGGGCTCGCGATCGATGCGGCGGCGGCGGGTCTTGGCCGCGCGACCGTTCCCGAACTGCTCGCTCGCCGCGATCTCGCGCAGGCCCGCGTACGGCTTATCGGCGAGTCGCAGCCTTCGAAGGGGGGCTATTGGCTCGTCGCCCCGCTCCCGCAGTGGCGCCAGAAGAAAGTCCGCGCGCTCGTGGATGCCCTGACCGCGTGAGGCAACCCGGACGCAGACCACGGCGCGCTGGCGTATCGCCGGTGCTGAAGACGCGTCGGCTGCGCCTGCGGCCGCTCGTCGAGGGCGACGCGACCGCGTTGCACCCGATGCTCGCCGATGCCGAACTGATGGCCTATTCGGCGGACGGCCCCTTGGGCTCGGTCGACGACGTCCGCACCTACCTCGCCGAGGAAGCCGCGCCGGGCAACCAGCGTACCTGGGCGATCACCCGCACCGGCGACGACCGCGCGATCGGCTGGGTCTCGGGGAGCGAGGCTGATGGGGCAGGGGTGACGGAGATTGGTTTCATCCTCGCGCGGGAGGCTTGGGGGCTAGGGATCGCGCGGGAGGCTGTGTCGGCTGTGATCGACCGGTTGTTTGCTGAGGGGCGGAGCCGGGTGTTTGCGGATGCCGATACCGAGAATACTGCGTCGATTACGTTGTTGGAACGCCTAGGGTTCCGGCGCGAGCGCTTGTTGCGCGACGAATGGGAAACGCATCTAGGGTTGCGCGATAGCCTGATCTACGGGCTCTGCGCGGATAGCTGGCAGGCGGCTGGGCGGGCCTGAGCCACCGCCGCTTTTTCCACCAATAGCACCACCCCGGCGAAGGCCGGGGCCCAAATGGGAAGGTGGAAATAACGAAGCGCTACCCGCCGTTAGCAACGTCCCCCAATTGGGCCCCGGCCTTCGCCGGGGTGGTAGTGAGGATGGCGACTTTAAACCTACCGCGCCGCCAATAACGCCAGCGCCCGCCCCATCAGACCCGCGAACCGCAGCTCGTTCACGCCATCGTCAGCCCGGTGCCAGTTCCCAGTCGCCGCATACCAACGCCCGTCCTTCGCCTGCACCAGATAGTTCAGCGTCAGCACCCCCGGCTCGCCACCACCCTTGAAACCGACATACGCGAACCGCTTGGCGATCGCCGGGTCCACCCCCGCATTCACCGCCAGCACCGCCCGAGTTGTAGCATCCGCCCCCCGCAACCGATCCAGCAGCCCCGCCATCGCCGAAGGACTCGCAAACCATTCGACGCTGTCGATCGCCACCGGCTTCCCCGCGAACACGGTCGGATCCAGCTTGGCCGTTGAAATCTTCACCGCGTTGTCCACCAGCAGCGCCCGTCGCTCGTCCACCGATCCCGCCGCCCAGGCCTTCGTCAGCGCCGGATCGCCCTTCAGCGCGAACATCTCGCGCGTGGTCATTACCGGCACGCCGCCGCCAGCAGCCTCCGCCATCGCATCGACCTTCGCGCGTCCGAGCGTTGTCAGCAGCGTATCCGTCGCGGTGTTGTCGCTGATCGAGATCATCATCGTCGCCAGCGTCTGCACGGTCACCGGCGACCCGGCGGGCCAGGTCTGCAACACGCCTGACGGCAGGGACGGCGCCCCGACCTTCACGACGTCATTCCAATGCCGCTCGCCGCTCGCCACCTGCCGCGCCAGTTCCGCCAGCACCCAGAGCTTGAACGCCGACCCGAGCGGCGCCGCAACGTCCGCACGGTATTCGAGGATCGGCTCAGGTGTGGCCTGACCCAGCGCATACAACCCGAACCCGCTAGCCCCCGGCAGCGCACGAAACTCCGCCCCGACCTTCGCCAAAGTATCGTCCCGCGCCCCCGTACCCGTGATCAGCAACCCGGTCGAAGCATGCGGCACCGCGGGGTCTATCACCAGCCGAATGCTCGCCGTCCCCCGCGCATACCCAACGACCAGATCCGCGGACCACGCCGACGTCGCCGCCAGCGACTCGATCTTCTGCGGCGCGCCCAGCGTCGCCTTCAGCTTCTCGGCGATCACCGAAAACTGCGCCTTGGGCACCTTCTCGCGGAAGCTCGCCGCAAAATACGTGTCGTAGGCTCCGCGCCCGTCGAGGATCGCGACCAGCGCATCCGCCTTCGCCCGCAAAGCCGGGTCGGCCACCGCACCCTGCGCCACCGCCCCGACCGGCAGCAAAGCCACCGCCAACGCCACCAGCCAGAGCGCGAGCCTGTGCATCAGTTCTTCAGCTTCCAACCGCTCTTGAGCAACCGATAGCAGAGTGTCGCCAGCACCAGATCGATCACCAGGATCACGATCCCGCCGATCATCACCGGCGAGTCGGCGATCCCGAGGAACCCATATCGGAACCCCGAGATGATATAGAAGAACGGGTTCGCATGGCTGAACGCGCGGAACGCCGGCGCCAGCTTGTCGACCGAGTAGAACGTCCCCGACAGCAGCGACAATGGCGCGATCACGAAGTTGGTGACCGCGGCGGCATGGTCGAACTTGTCCGCCCAGATCGACGTCAGCACGCCGAGCAGTGCCAGGAACACCGCGCCCAGCAACCCGAACCAGACGATCGCCAGCGGAGCGTGCGGCGTCACGTGCACGCCCGGATACAGCGCCATTGCCGCCCACACGACGATCCCGACGATCACCGCGCGTGTCACGGCACCGCCGACTAGCGCGGCCAGCAACTCACCCGTCGACAAGGGCGGCTGGAGGTAATCGACGATCGTGCCCTGCATCTTGCCGACGAGCAGCGAGAAGCTCGCATTGGCGAACGCCGGCCCCATCATCCCCTGCGCGATGATCAGTCCCGGCGCGATGAAATCGGCGAATGCGACGATCTGGCCGTCGACCGGAACCGGGCTTTTCGCGCCGGTCGCGATGGTGAATACGATGAGAAACAGTAGCGTCGTGATCGCCGGCGCCCACACCGTCTGAAGCTGCACCTTGAAGAACCGGCGCACCTCCTTGATATAGAGGGTTCGCAATCCCTCCCAGTTCACGCTCTTAATGACGGGAACGCCGGGGGCGGAGTGCACCGCCGAATGGATTTCACCGATTGGGGGCTGGCTGCTCATAGGCGTTGCGGGTAATCGCTGCCGCTGCCGCCCGCAACCCGGCTGAGCAAGACTAAGGAACGAACATGTCCTGGACCGACGAGCGCATCGCGACGCTCAAGACGATGTGGGAGGCCGGCCAGACCGCCAGCCAGATCGCCGAAGCCCTGGGTGGCGTCAGCCGCAACGCCGTCATCGGCAAGGCGCACCGCCTCGAGCTACAGGCGCGCCCGTCGCCGGTGAAGCCGAACGATCCCGAGGCGAAGGCGGCTGCCGCGGCCGAGGCAACAGCGTCGGCTGCTGCGGCAGCCCCTGAGCCGGTCGCGGCACCGGAGCCGGTCGAGGTCGAGGCTCCCAAGCCCGCGCCGGTCGCGCCGCCTGTCGTGGCAGCGGCCAAGCCTGCGGCACCGGTCGAACCAGAGCCGGTCGCCGAAGAGCCCGAGGACGACGAAGACGAGGATGAGGACGAGGCTGCTCCGGCCGTCGCCGCGCCCGTCCGCGCGCCGCAGCCGATCCTGCGCTCGGTCGGCCCAGGCGGGTTCCTCCGTCAGGCGCCCGGCGAACAGCAGCCTCCGAGCACACCCGCGCCGCCGCGTCGGCTCGTGCCTGCCAAGCCGTCTGCCGAGATGGCGAACAAGACGAGCCTGCTCGAACTCAACGACCGCATCTGCAAATGGCCGCTCGGCCATCCCGGCGAGCCCGACTTCCATTTCTGTGGCAAGGCGGTGAACCCCGGCTTCCCGTATTGCGTCGACCATTGCGGCCATGCCTACCAGGCGCAGTTGCCGCGCCGCGATCGTCGTCCGACCCCGCCGCTGCCGTTCGGTGGTCCGCGGCCCAGGTGAGGCGCAGGGCGGCCTGCGCCAACTTGGCGCAGGACTCGCCCAAGCCCGGCCGGCGCGGCTAGCTGCGGCCGACGACATGGGCTTTGCCCATGGCCAGCGTGATGTAGAAAAGGCCGTTTCCTCGGGTGAGGAAGCGGCTTTTTTTCCAAACGCTACCACCCCGGCGAAGGCCGGGGCCCAGTTGGAAAGGTCTCGGCAACTGAGCGCCGCGCGCGTTTAGCAACGTTTCCCAACTGGGTCCCGGCCTCCGCCGGGGTGGTGCTCTATAAGCTCAGCGTCTTCCGCCCCTTCCTTGTTCTCCCGCGAAGGCGGGAGCCCAGACTGGGTCCCCGCCTTCGCGGGGAAACAAACTTGCGCGCAAAGCTAAAGCTGACGCGCTTGCACAACCGGCGAAATGGAAAAGGGCCGCTTCCCCATGCGTGGAAGCGGCCCTTTCTACATCAGCTAGCCATGGGCAAAGCCCATGTCGTCGGTCGCGGCGAGCCGCGCCGGCCGGGCTTGGGCGAGTCCGCTGCCAGTGTGGCAGCGGCCGCCCTGCGCCTTAGAACCTAAACGCCACCGTTCCGCGCAGGCTGTGCCAGCGGAAATTGTCATCCGAACGCTTGAACGCGGTGCCAGCCGTGTTCGGCGCCAGCACGAACGGGTTGTTCGCAGGCTGCGTGCCGCGCGTCACGAGAATGCGTGCGTCGTCGTCCTGATACTGATGGAACATGTATTCCATGCCGACCGAGATGTTCTTGCCGAGCTTCTGCTCGATGCCACCGCCGCCGGTGATGCCGAACTGGTTCTTCTTGCCGCTCTGCGCATAGGCATTCGCGGTGTTGCTCGAGTAGAAATCGCGGTTGATGCGCGCATAGCCCGCACCGAACGTGCCGTAGAACAGCGTCGTGTTGACCGCATAGCCCACACGGCCACGGATCGAGGCTTCCCAGTCGAGGTCGCGCGTCATCGTGTAGAAGGCAGGCGTGGTCGAGAAGGCGGTGACGCTGTCGCGGATGTTCGACTTGCCGAACTCGCCGACGACGCCGACGACGATGTTGCCACGCTGCTGGTCGATACCGACGCGGGCGTAATAGGCGGTGTTGTCCTTGTCATTGCGGCAGCCACGGCCACCGACGGCAGGAGCCGTGCTGCTCCGCGCTGCGCCGTTGCAGAAGCCGGGCGAGAACGCGTTGGCGCCAGCGGCGGTCGTGACGGCATCACCGAAGCGGCCATCGAGGTTGCGATCGAACAGGATCGACGAACCCTCGTCGTTCGGCTGCACGTCATAGCCACCGGCTGCACCGAAATAGATGCCGCTGAACGGTGCGTCTTCGGTGATCTCCTGCGCCGCGACAGGCATTGCGGCAAAACCCAGCGTAGCGGCGCCGGCAAGCGCCACCATCATCGTCTTAGTCATATTCACTCCCGGAAACTTCATGACAGGTTTTTCATAAACGGCCCGTTCCGCGAAAGTTATCCCCCCAAAGCAACAATCTATATCAATGTGACTTTTGCATCACAGGGAGAACAAACAGAGCCTGTGGCTTTGTCCGACGCCTGCGGCTACGTTCCCGCCATGGCTGAAGATCTGTTCGCGTCCCCCTCGACGCCCGGCGCCGGCAAAACCGCCGCCAACACCTATGACGCGTCCTCGATCGAGGTGCTCGAAGGCCTCGAACCCGTACGCCGCCGCCCCGGTATGTACGTCGGCGGCACCGACGAGCGCGCGCTGCATCACCTCGCCGCCGAAGTGCTCGACAACGCGATGGACGAGGCGGTCGCCGGCCACGCGACGCGGATCGAAGTCACGCTGGAGGCGAACAACCGCCTGACGATCGTCGACAACGGTCGCGGCATCCCGGTCGACCCGCATCCGAAGTTTCCTGACAAGTCCGCGCTGGAGGTGATCCTCTCGACGCTGCACTCGGGCGGCAAGTTCGCTGGCAAGGCCTATGCGACATCGGGCGGCCTGCACGGCGTCGGCATCAGCGTCGTCAACGCGCTCTCGTCCGACACGGTCGTGGAAGTCGCGCGCGATCGGCAGTTGTATCGTCAGCGCTTCGCCAAGGGCCTGACGCTCGGTCCGATCGAGCACCTCGGACCAACGCCCAACCGTCGCGGCACCAGCGTCGCGTTCACGCCCGACACCGAGATCTTCGGCACCGAACTGAACTTCAAGCCGCAACGCCTCTACAAGCTCGTCCGCTCGAAGGCGTATCTGTTCGCGGGCGTCGAGATCCGCTGGCACTGTGCGCCCGACCTGATCGGCGACGATACCCCCGCACAGGCCGTGTTCCAGTTCCCCGGCGGACTCGCGGATCACCTGCGCGACCAGATCGCCGGCCGCGAATGCGCGACCTCGGACTTCTTCTCGGGCTCGCAGGATTTCCCGAGCGCGAACGGCGAAACGCAGGGCCGCGTCGAATGGGCGGTCGCATGGCCGCTGTGGAGCGACGGCTCGTACAGCTGGTATTGCAACACCATCCCGACCCCCGACGGCGGCACGCACGAACAGGGTCTCCGCCAGGCGCTCGTCCGGGGCTTGCGTGCATTCGGCGATCTCGTCGGGAACAAGAAAACGAAGGATATCAGCGCGGACGACGTCATGATCGGCAGCGAACTGATGTTGTCGGTGTTCATCCGCGAGCCGCAATTCCAGAGCCAGACCAAGGATCGCCTCACCAGCCCCGAGGCCGCCGGTCTCGTCGAGAAGGCGGTACGCGATCATTTCGACCATTTCCTCAGCCACAACATGGAGCGCGGCAAGGCGCTGCTGAATTATGTGCTCGAGCGGATGGACGAACGCCTGCGCCGCAAGCAGGAACGCGACGTCAAGCGCAAGACCGCGACGTCCGCGCGGAAGCTCCGCCTGCCCGGCAAGCTCACCGATTGCTCGGCCAACTCGCCCGAAGGCACCGAGCTGTTCATCGTCGAGGGCGACTCGGCAGGTGGCTCGGCGAAACAGGCGCGTGATCGGAAGACGCAGGCGATCCTCCCGATCCGTGGGAAGATCCTCAACGTCGCGTCGGCCACCAGCGCCAAGATCTTCGCCAACCAGGAAATCGCCGACCTGACGCTCGCGCTGGGCTGCGGTACGCGGAAAGACTGCACGCCGGATACGCTCCGCTACGAACGCATCGTCATCATGACCGACGCAGACGTCGACGGCGCGCACATCGCGACGCTGCTGATGACGTTCTTCTTCCAGGAGATGCCCGAACTCGTCCGCCGCGGGCACCTATACCTCGCGCAGCCGCCGCTCTATCGCCTTACCGTCGGCACCAAGAGCGTCTACGCACGCGACGACGCGCACCGTGCCGAACTCGAACGCACTGTGTTCAAGGGCAAGAAGGTCGATGTCGGCCGCTTCAAGGGTCTCGGCGAGATGAACCCGAGCCAGCTCCGCGAAACCACGATGGACCCCGCCACCCGCGGCATGCTTCGCATCACGCTTCCGCAGGAGTACGAGGAGCGCGCGCAGGTGAAGGACTTGGTCGACCGCCTGATGGGCAATAACCCGGCGCACCGCTTCGCGTTCATCCAGGAGAATGCCGGCCGCATGGACGAGGAAGCGATCGACGCGTGAAGCAACGGTGCAGCGTGCCGGGAACGGCGATGTCGCGCCCGTCTGAGACGACATGATCGCGCCCGGAGTTTGTTCGGCCTGCTACCGACAATTGTTCACCATCGAAGGCGGGTGCCCAGCCTGAACTATCGTCTTGGCGCGAGTTCGAACTAGCTGGGCACTGGCATCGCTCTCAAGCGGTCACCTACTGCTTGTATGCCACCAGCGTCGATGTCCGACCGTATTTGATGTCGTTGACGTCGATCGTCATCTTCTTCCCATCGGGCGAGATCGTCATGACGTATTTGCCGATCACCTTGCCGTCGAGATAGTCGGTCTCGTGCAGCGTGTTGAGATCCGACTGCTTGAGCGACACCGTCGTCCAGCCGGGATCGCCGAGGACGGCGACTGAAGGTCCACCCGTCGTCGCCACGTACGATGTGCCGGTTGGCGTCGAATACGTCACGCCCTTGCCAGTCTTGGCGAAGGTGAACACGAGGCCGCTGTCGGAAACCTGGGTCTGGTTCGTCTGGCGCCACGATCCTGACGCAGCATGCGATCCCACCGGGCCTGCCGTGACACGCTCGCTGACCGTCGTGCCCGTGACGGCAGTACCGTTGGCGGCGCTGGTATCGTTGAACACGGTGGTCATCGAACCATTGTCGGCGGACAGCGTTGCGGTGGCGTCGCTCATCGGCTTGCCGCCCTTGCTCGTCGTATATTTGACGGTGGCCGGATCGACGACGGTCACCGACATCGCGTCGTAATAGGCGTGGCCGGCGACGGGATGCGGCGCACCGTCGGCGGCGATCTTGACCACGGGGATGCAGCTCGAGCAGGTATAGACCCCCTGGTTGATCAGCGCAGCCGAAGGTTTGGTCGAGAGCGCGCTTTCCTTGATGTCGCCCTTCCAAGTTCCGGTGAAGGCGTCTTTGGCGTAGGCGGGCGACGTCGTGGCGAGCAGAAGTGCGATACACTGTAATGTTCTAGACATGGTGATCTCCCCTATTGTGCGGCGGGGTGATTCGAATCGAATCAAAGCGCACAGGATCCTGGCACCACGTCCGGATGATCATGCGCCTCTTCTGCCAAGTGCGGCAAGAGCTATGGTGAAATCATACGCCGCAGGCGGGTCGCCGTTCGCCGCGCCGTTCACTGCGCAATGCTACGCGGTTGTTGCTCCCGGCGGCGCGCGCTCGTATCAGGCGGTTCGGGCGGCCGCTAAGGGTCGCCCTCGCTGTTTGAAGGAGCTTGCCGTCGTGACCATCACCCCGCTCATGCCCGTCTACCCGCGGTGTGGCGTGCGTCCGGTCCGAGGCGAGGGCGCGTACCTCTTCGGCGAGGACGGCCAGCAGTATCTCGATTTTGCGAGCGGCATCGCGGTCAACGCGCTCGGCCACGGCCACCCGCATCTGACCAAGGCGATCGCCGAGCAGGCCGCGACGCTGATGCATGTGTCGAACCTGTACGGATCGCCGCAGGGCGAGCATCTCGCGCAGCGTCTCGTCGACAACACATTTGCCGACACCGTGTTCTTCACCAATTCGGGTGCGGAAGCGGTCGAGTGCGCGATCAAGACCGCGCGGCGCTATCATTTCGCCAACGGCAACCCGCAGCGCCACACGCTGATCACGTTCGACACTGCGTTCCACGGACGCACGCTCGGCGCGATCTCGGCGACCAACCAGGCGAAGATGCGGGACGGGTTCGAGCCGCTGCTTCCCGGGTTCGCCTATGCGAAGTTCAACGATCTCGAAGGCGCGCTGGCGCTGATCGACGACAACACCGCGGGCTTCCTAGTCGAGCCGATCCAGGGCGAGGGCGGTATCCGCCAGGCGAGCCACGAGTTCCTCACCGGTCTGCGCAAGGCCTGCGACGAGCACGGCCTGCTGCTGGTGCTCGACGAGGTTCAGTGCGGCTACGGCCGGACCGGCAAGTTCTTCGCGCACGAGCTGTACGGCATCACGCCGGACATCATGGCGGTCGCCAAGGGTATCGGCGGCGGCTTCCCGCTGGGCGCCTGCCTCGCGACCGAGGAAGCAGCCAAGGGCATGGTCGCCGGCACGCACGGCTCGACCTATGGCGGTAATCCGCTGGCGATGGCGGCCGGCGAGGCGATCCTCGACGTGATGCTGGAGGACGGCTTCCTCGACAACGTCACCGCGATGGGCGACCGGTTGCGGCAGGGGCTCGAGCAGATGATCCCCAACCACGATCATTTGTTCGACAGCGTCCGCGGCACCGGGCTCATGCTCGGGCTGAAGCTCAAGAGCGACAGCCGTGCGTTCGTCGCGTTCGCGCGCGACAATCACAATCTGCTGCTGGTGTCGGCGGGTGAGAACGTCGTCCGCATTCTGCCGCCGCTGGTGATCGACGAGAGCCATATCGCCGAGTGCATCGACAAGCTGTCGACCGCCGCCCGCGTCTACGTGCCCGCCGCCGACGATTGAACTGATCCTCCCCGGTACGGGGAGGGGGACCATGCGAAGCATGGTGGAGGGGGATCGCCCCGAAAGTGTTGCGTTCGTGGAGGCCCCCCTCCACCATTCGCCATGCGAACGGTCCCCCTCCCCGTGCCGGGGAGGATATTATGACCCGCCATTTCCTGAATCTCACCGACGCCGGAGCCGACGGCATCGCCGCGATGCTGTCCGACGCACTCGACCGCAAGGCGGCGCGCGCCGGCTTCCCCAAGGGCCGCGTCGACACCGATGCACCGCTCGCCGGCCACACGCTCGCGATGGTCTTCGAGAAGAGCTCCACCCGCACGCGGTTCTCGTTCGACATGGCGATCCGCCAGCTCGGCGGCACCTCGATCGTGTCCGACGGCGGCTCGATGCAACTCGGCCGCGGCGAGTCGATCGCCGACACCGCGCGCATCCTGTCGGGTTATGTCGACGCGATCATGATCCGCACCGACGATCACGCCAAGATCGAGGAGATGGCCCACTACGCCTCCGTCCCGGTCATCAATGGCCTGACCGACGCGTCGCATCCCTGCCAGATCATGGCCGACCTGCTGACGATCATGGAGAGTGGCAAGACGCTGCCCGGCCTCAAAGTCGCGTGGCTTGGGGACGGCAACAACGTGCTCGCGTCGATCGTCGAGGCGGCGGGGCTGATGCAGTTCGACGTCGTCGCGGCCTGCCCGCAGGGATTCCAGCCGGAAGAAGAGGCGATCGTCCGCGCATCGGGCCGCGCCCGCGTCGTGGCCGATCCGCGCGAGGCGGTCGAGGGCGCTGACATCGTCGTCACCGATACCTGGATCTCGATGGGGCAGTCGCACGCCGAGGCCAAGCTGAAGGCGCTGACCCCGTACCAGGTCGACGCCGCGTTGATGTCGCTCGCCAAGCCCGACGCGAAGTTCCTCCACTGCCTCCCCGCACACCGCGGCGAAGAGGTCACGCCAGGGGTGATCGACGGTCCGCAGTCGCTGATCTGGCAGGAGGCCGAGAACCGTCTCCACGCGCAGAAGTCGGTCCTGCGCTGGTGCTTCGGTCAGATCGGTTGACCTGAACGGGCAGGGTCACCATCTGGCGGACGATGAACGATACGCCAAAATTCGACCCCAACACGACCGACCTCGACCGCGCGCTGGCTTTCGCGATCCCGACGCGCAGTGCCCGCGGCCGGATCGTGCGGCTCGGCACCGCGCTTGACGAAGTGCTTGCCGCGCATGCCTATCCGCCCGCGATCGAGAAGCTGCTCGCCGAGGCGCTCACGCTCGCCGCGCTGATCGGTTCGACGCTCAAGGACTCGAGCGGCCAGCTGACCATGCAGACGCGCACCGACAACGGCGTCGTCCAATTGCTCGTCTGCGATTACCGTGGCGGCGAAGTGCGCGGCTATATCGAATTCGACGCGGACAAGCTCGGCGAGGCCCCCGCGGAGCCGTCGCTGTTCGCGCTGTTCGGCGCCGGCTATCTCGCGATCACGTTCGACATGGCGACCAGCAACGAACGCTATCAGGGCATCGTGCCACTCGACGGCGATACGCTGTCGCAGGCCGCGCAGAGCTATTTTACGCAGTCCGAGCAGATCCCGACGATGATCCGCACCGGCATGGCGAAGGGCCACGACGGCCGCTGTATCTCCGGCGGGCTGTTCCTCCAGCACCTCCCGGAAGGCGAGGACGGGCGCGAACGGTTGCATACCAAGCTCGATCATCCGGAATGGGAGCACGTCGCCACGCTCGGCAACACGATGGGCGTCGATGAACTCACCGATGCGACGTTGCCGTTGGAGACGCTAGTCTGGCGCCTGTTCAACGAGGAAGAAGACGTACGCATCCTCGCGGACATCCCCATCATGCGCGGGTGCCGCTGTGATCCGGATTATATCCGGGGCGTGATCTCGAAATTTCCGTTGGAGGAACGCCAGTCGATGGCGGACGAGTCTGGCTTCATCATCGTCGACTGCGCGTTCTGCGCGAAGAAATTCCCGGTGCCGGTGGAGGGATAAAGCCCTCTCCCTGCAGGGGAGAGGGAGGGGCCCGCGCGAAGCGTGGGAGGGTGAGGGGCGTGAGGCTTGGTACACCAGTCCCAACCACCCCTCACCCTTCCGTCGCCTACGGCTCCTCCTTCCCTCTCCCCGGAGGGGAGAGGGGGCGAGCATTAACCGCAATTTTACGCCTCACCCTTACCACTGGTCACGTGCTCTTATTCAGCACGTTTCTCCCTTGTGGCGCGTGTCCGCGCCAAACTCGGGGCCGCTCCGCCGGGCGGCCCCTTTCTTTTTTGCGCTCGCTGGCCTAGCGAGCACGCATCATGACATCCCCTGCTCCCTTTGCGGTCGCCCTCGTGTCGGGCGGGCTCGACTCGATGGTATCCGCCGCCCTCGCGCGCGAAGCCGGCCAGCGCGTGCTCGCGCTGTCGTTCGATTATAACCAGCGCCACCGGATCGAACTCGACGCCGCGCGCCGCGTCGCCAGCGCACTCGGTGCCGAGCGCCACATCGTCTTGCCGATGGACCTGTCCGCGTTCGGCGGCTCCGCGCTGACCGCCGATATCGACGTGCCGAAGGACGGCGCGGGCACCGAAGACGGCGGCGGCATTCCCGTCACCTACGTCCCCGCGCGCAACACGATCTTCCTCAGTCTCGCGCTCGGCTGGGCGGAGGCGGCGGGCGCGCGCGACATCTATATCGGCGTCAACGCGCTCGATTACTCCGGCTATCCCGATTGCCGCCCCGAGTTCATCGCCGCGTTCGAAGGCCTTGCCGAACTCGCCACCAAGGCCGGCGTCGAAGGCGAACCATTCCGCATCCAGGCGCCGCTCCAGATGATGACCAAGGCGGACATCGTTCGCGAAGGTACGCGTCTCGGCCTCGACCTCGGTTTGAGCTGGTCGTGCTACGATCCAACGCCCGCCGGTGAGCATTGCGGCGAGTGCGACAGCTGCCGCCTGCGTTCGCGTGGCTTCGACGAAGCCGGGATCGCTGATCCTACCGTCTACGCAGTAAAGCCGGCCTGACATGAGCTACGCCGTCAAGGAAATGTTCCTCACGTTGCAGGGTGAGGGCGTGAACGCCGGTCGCCGCGCGGTGTTCGTCCGGTTTGCCGGGTGCAACCTGTGGTCGGGCCGCGAACAGGATCGTGCGACCGCGGTCTGCAAGTTCTGCGATACCGAATTCGTCGGCACCGACGGGCTGGGCGGCGGTAAATTCGCCGATGCGCAAGCCTTGGCGTCAGCGGTAGCGGGCTTCTGGGGAGAAGGGGTGCACGATCGATTCGTCGTCCTGACCGGCGGCGAGCCGATGCTGCAGATCGACGACGCTATCGTCGATGCGCTGCATACGTACGGCTTCCGCATCGCGATGGAGAGCAACGGCACGATCCCGGCGCATCCCGGTATCGACTGGATCTGCATCAGCCCCAAGGCCGGCAGCATCGTCGTCCAGCGTGCGGGTCACGAACTGAAGCTGGTCTGGCCGCAACCGGGCAGCGACATCGACGAGGTCGAGACTTGGGACTTCGCAAACTTCCTGCTTCAACCGCTCGACGATCCCCGGGCGGATGAGAACCGAGAGGCGTGCGTGGACCTAGTCATGGAACGCCCGCAGTGGCGGCTGTCGCTCCAGACGCACAAGTTGCTCGGTCTGCGCTAACCCTAGCCTAACGCACCACTCTAGCTCGGCTGGGTATTGCGTAACACTAGGTGATCAGGATGTTGAACAAAGGGAAGGCCCGGCGGCCGGTTGCCAGGTGCGAGGGGTGAGGACTGGGAAGTGCTTTCCAGATCACTCAACCCTCGGCCAGCTGACTCAGCGGGTCGCCATACCCATGCCGGCCGGCGGCCAGTTCTGCGCGCCGCACTTCTTCACGACCCATTCGCCCTTCTTGTTCCAGCAGATCGGATCGAGCCGGATCATCATCGGCGCCGAGCGCTCGCGACCGATGTACCGCGGAAAGCGCTGCTCGCCCCACGGGATCAGGCTGTTGCGCAACTCACGCGAGCGCGCCAGCGCGACGTCGGCGAAATGCCCGCGCGGTGCGAACACCGCATCGCGCCCGATCGACCCTGCGGTCTGGCAAAAACCGTACTGCGCCGCCACGGTGGCGAAGCTCGAATAGGTCCGCGTCCCGAACTGGTCGAGCGCGCCCTGACCTGCCCTGGGCCCCGCCGCCTTGTTCACGCGCAGGAAGTATTTGGTGAGCGTGTCGAACGCCCCCTTCAGCTCCTCGCCGTGATCGGCCAGGATCGAATTATAGTTCGGCACGGTCAGCAGGGTCGGTTCGAACTGGCACTGCAACGCCGCGACGTTGAGTGCCGCCCGCATGTGCCAGACCAACGCCGCGCGCATTTCCGCCGACGTCGCGCCGGGCAGGGGCTGACCAAGGTCGGATTCTTCGCCGGTGACGGCTGCGCCCGAGAAATCGCGCGACTGTAAAAAGAACTGCGCCGACGCCGACTGCGCCACAGCGAGCCCGCTCGACGCCACGCAAAGCGCGAGCGCGGTACGCAACACCTTCATTCCAACCTCCCCAGGGCATTCCAAGTGATCGAATCTAAAGCGTTTCCATGAAACCCCCAAGCGATTTTAACCTTTCCGACCGGTCGTCCGACGCCATTGTCGGGTGCGAACGTCAGAAATCCGTCGGCATCGAAACGATCACTCGACAGAGGAGCTGCAGGATTGCCGCCGCACGCGCTTCGATCGCCGAAACCCATCGCGCACCACCAATAACGAAAAGGGCCGCCCGGTTGCCCGCGCGGCCCTCCACAACGTCGTAGTTTCCTTGCGGAAATTACATTGCGTTGGTGGTCATCGCGTTGTTCGTCATCATGGTGTCGTTCGACATCATCGTGTCGTTCGCCATCATGGTGTCATTGGCCATCATGCCACCGTTCGACGCGCCGTCGACTGCGGTCATGTTGTCGGTCATGGTGTCCATGCCTTCAGTGGCGTTCATGTCGGTGACCATCGTGTTGTCGGTCGTCGTCTCGGTCTTCGGACCGCAAGCCGAAACGGCGAGTGCTGCGCTGGCGATCAGCGAACCGGTCAGGACCTTGGAAATGAGTGCACGCATGTGGAAGCTCCCTAGATAGAGGATTTGGCTGGCTGCTCGCCCTTAATACCCAAATCGTAGTGGACATTAATCCGATAACGCTTTGCCCTCAAGCCTCGTTTTCTCAAGGACAAGAAACTGTTTCAAGGAAAGCATCGGCCGTCAACGCCAGGGCTGCGTCGAAAGTTGCAAGGTCGGCCGGAATGCCGAGCGATTGCAGGCTGGTAACGCCGTACTCGGGCAGGCCGCAGGGCACGATACCACCGAAGTGCGACAGGTCCGAGTCGACGTTGACCGAGAAGCCGTGCAGCGTCACCCAGCGCTTCACTCGGACGCCGATCGCCCCGATCTTGGCCTCGCGACCCCGATCAAGCGTCCAGATGCCGACCCGGCCATCGACCGCGAACGCCTCGACGCCGAGCTCGCCGAGCGCCGCGATCACCCAGGATTCGAGCGCGTGGACGTAACAGCGCACGTCGCGCCCGCGCTTGGTCAGGTCGAGCACGACATAGCCGATCCGTTGGCCCGGCCCATGATAGGTGTATTTCCCGCCTCGCCCGGTCGGGATCACCGGAAAGCGTGCGTCGATCAGGTCGCCCGGCTCGGCGCTGGTGCCCGCGGTGTAGACCGGCGGATGTTCGAGCATCCACAGCAGTTCGCGCGCCTTGCCGGTGCCGACCGCCTCCGCGCGCGCCTCCATCTCGGCTAGCGCGTCGGCATAGGGCGTCAGGCCGGCGCTGGTCCGCCATTCGATATCGGAGGGGAGGGGGGTGGTCACCGATCCCAATTGCGCACCCGCGCGCCAAGTTGCAACTCCGGCACGTGTCGCAACCATGTGGTCAAGTGCAGGGGCTTGGGCTAACCCGCGAGCCGAGATCAGCGGGGGAGCAAGACGCATGGTGAAGATGGGTACGGTCTGGGATCGCACGGTCGAAGTGCTCAACGGGCGCACCGGCATGATCGCGCCGATCGCGCTGCTCGGCATGGTCGTGCCCAGCGTGATCCGCGACGGCTATGTCGCGTTCTCGACGCCGGGGACGATCAGCTTTGCCCTGGTCGGCAGCGTGCTGGCGATCGGGACGCTGGTCGCGATGCTCTGGTCGCAGCTCGCGATCGTCGCGATCGCGACCGATCCCGCCACCGACGCCGCATCCGCACGCCGCCAGGCTGGCGCGCGCGTGTTGCCGGCGTTCGGCATCACGGTGCTGATCACGCTCGTTGCGGTGCTCCTCGTCATACCGCCGGTCATCGTGCTGATGCAGTCGGGCTTCAATTTCGCCGCGGCCGCGAGTGGATCGAGCGTGCAGATGACGCCGCCCAGCGCCAGCGCGGCCGGGTTCACCGCGCTTTACGGTCTGGCCTATCTGCTGGTCGCGATCTGGATCGGCGCGCGGCTTGTGCTGCTGAACCCGGTCATCCTCAACGAACGCCGCGGGGTCGGTGCGATCCGCCGCTCCTTCCAGCTGACCAAGGGGCTGACGTGGCGGATCATCGGCGTGCTGATCCTGTTCGCGATCGTCATGCTCGTGTCCACCTGGGCCGCGCAGTCGGTGACCGGGATCATCTTCCGCCTCGCGCTCGGCGCAAAGGGCATTGCGACCGCGACGTTCCTGTCGGGCGTCGTCGCCACGATCGTCACCACCGTCTTCACCGCGCTCGCCGCGGTCTTCACCGCGCAGCTCTACGTCGCGGTCAGAGAGAAACTTCCCCAGGAATGAAATCCCCGATGAAGCTCGATTTCGCGACCGTCCTCACCGACGCCTGGACGCTGTTCAAGCGCGACCGCGACCTGTTGCTGCGGATCGCCGCGCCGTTCCTGTTCCTCCCCGCGTTCGCGCTCGCGCTGGTCGTCCCCGATCCGCCGATGCCCGATGCCGCGGCAGGCAACAACGAGGCGCAGGCGCTGGTCTGGGCCGATGCAGTGCAGACCTGGGCGGCGGCGCATGGCGGCTGGTACCTGCTCGCCTATGTGATGAGCTTCTTCGGCACGTCCTTGTTCTACGCGCTGTATCTCGATCGCGAGCATCTCGACCTGCGGCAGGCGTTGACGCGCTGCCTGCGGATCTTCCCGCGTTTCCTGCTGGCGATGGTGATCGTGTCGCTGCCGGCCGGGGCAGGGCTGTTGCTGTATGCGATCCCGGGTCTGTATATCCTCGGGCGGACGATGTTGACCGGCCCGGCGATGTTCGCCGAAGCCCCGCTTGGCGCATTGGGCGCGATCCGCCGCAGCTTCACGCTCAGCCGTGGTTCGGGGTTGCCGTTGATGGGTCTGGCGGCGTTCAGCTACATCAGCGGCTGGCTTGTCGGTGCGCCGTTCATGATGCTCGACCGAGCCCTCCGCGAAGGCGGGCAGGCCAACCCGGTCGCGCTGGCGATCGTCGATGCCGGCGCCGCGGTGGCGGCGATGGCGGCGGGCATCGCGATGGCCCTGATCGCGATCTCGGCTTATCGGCGGCTGGCGCGGTAAGGGGCGAGCCTCAAAGCTAGTCCGAGGCAAGAAGCATCACACCTGCTCCTACCGCCTCCTTGTTCTCCCGCGAAGGCGGGAGCCCAGTCTGGATCCCCGCCTTCGCGGGGAAACGTGTTTTTCTACCTAGCCCCGCTTAGCCAAATACGGAATCTGGGGCGCCGTCTCCGGTGGCAGCAACCCGGAAGCCCGCGGGTCGGGAAACGTCTCGATGGTCCGCTTCACCGCCACGAAACCCTGCGCCTGGTAAAACCCCAGCGCGCTAGGATGATCGAGTGTGCAGGTGTGCAGCCACACCCGCTCCACCCCCTTCGCCCAGGCCCGCGCGCACGCCTCGGCCATCAGCCACCGGCCATGACCTTGCCCGGCCAGTTCCGGGATCAACCCGAAATACGAGATCTCGCACGCGCCCGCCTCGCGGAAGTCGAGTTCGAGCATCCCCACCTCGATCCCCGCCGGATCGAGCACCGCATACACCGCGATCCCCGGATCGTGGACGATCGCCGCCAGCGCATCGTCCGCCATCACCAGCCGCGAGAACCACAGCCACGGGCTCCCCACCCGCCGGAACAGCGCACGGTATTTCTCGAGCGCCGGCCGATCCCACTTCACCAGCCGCAACCGCGATCCTGGGCTCGGCCGCAGCGGTGGCCGCTTGCGCATCTCCAGCGTCGTGACGATCGTCGCGAGGACGTCGTCGGCAACCGGGATCAGCGCCACCCGGTTAGGACCACGTCGCGCGAGGCGGCAGGCTCATCAGGATCGCGTCGATATTGCCGCCGGTCTTGAGCCCGAACAGCGTCCCCCGGTCATAGACGAGGTTGAACTCGGCATACCGCCCGCGCCATTCGAGCATCCGCGCTTCGTCGGCCGCATCGAACGGCGTATCCATCCGCCGCCGCACGATCCGCGGATAGGCATCCAGAAACGCCTCGCCGACATCGCGCGTGAACGCGAAGTTCGCGTCGAAATCGCCGTCGAGATGGTCGAAGAAAATCCCGCCGACGCCGCGACTGACCTTCCGGTGCGGGATGTAGAAATAGGTCTCCGCCCACTCCCTGAACCGCTCGTAGTGCGCCGGATCATGCGCGTCGCACGCCGCCTTCATCGTCGCATGAAAGTCGGCCGTGTCCTCCTCGATCGGCAACGGCGGGTTGAGATCGCCGCCGCCGCCGAACCAGCGCTTGGTGGTGTTGAGGAAGCGGCAGTTCATGTGCACCGCCGGCACGTGCGGGTTGGTCATGTGCGCGACCAGGCTGATCCCCGTCGCGAAGAACCGCGGGTCGTCGCCCGCACCGTGGATCGACTTGGCGAAGTCGCCCTCGAACGTGCCGCCGACGGTCGAGACGTTGACGCCGACCTTCTCGAACACCTTGCCCTTCATCACGCCGCGGACACCGCCGCCGCCCGGGTCGCCCGACGGATCGATCCGGTCCCACGGCGTGTACTCGAACGACGCGTCGGAGCCCGCCTCCCGCTCGATCGCCTCGAACTCCGCGCAGATGCGGTCGCGCAGGGATTCGAACCAGGTTCGGGCGGCGGCTTGCTGGGGGTCGAGTTCGATCATGCACGGGTCTCTACCAAATCCTCCCCGGAACGGGGAGGGGGCAGTCCGCCAGGAAGCGCGACCGTTCCCGAATTTCAGTCATCCTGACGAAAGTCAGGATCCAGAGTACCAAGCGTCGCTCTGTGCGGCTCTGGATCCTGACTTTCGTCAGGATGACGGCGTATGTGAGGAAGCACCACGCGCTATCGTTAACCCGGCCAGCCACCCGTCTGCCGCAACGCCTCCGCCGCGACGATCCCGGTCGCCACGGAGATATTCATCGACCGCAGCCCAGGCCGCATCGGGATCAGCACCCGAACATCGGCGCGCCCGTGCACGTCCTCAGGAACCCCAGTCCCCTCGCTCCCCATCAACAACACGTCGTCGCTACGAAACTCGGCCACATCCAGCCGCACCGCGCCCTTCGTCGTCAGCAACACGATCCGCCCCTGCACCTGCGCCAGGAACGCGTCCCAATCGACATGCCGCACCACGTCGACTGCGCCGACATAATCCATCCCCGAGCGCGCCACGGCCTTCTCGCTCCAGGTGAATCCCATCGGTTCGATCAGGTCTACGCCGATCCCCATGCATGCGGCGGTGCGCAAGATCGCGCCGACATTTCCGGCGATATCGGGCTGATAAAGGGCAATTCTCATGCCCGATCCCCTAGCAAGGCGGTAACCCAAAGCAAATTGCAGTTGGCAAACCCGCGCCCCGCCGTCTATCAAAGCGCAGCCTCCGTGGGGGACGGTCGGACGGATTGGGGATATGGTTTCGCGAAACCGAAAGCCCAGCCCGTCACGAAAAAAATAACGTGCAAGGGCGAGATGAATGGCGACAGTCGACGACATGGTTCCCCCCGGCGAATCGCCAGAGCCGTTTCACGAAGAGGCCCATGATCCTCGCCGCCGTGATTTCATCAATATCGCCGCGGTCTCCTTCGCAGGGGTAGGCGCGGTCGCGATCGTCCTGCCGCTCATCAACCAGATGAACCCGAGCGCCGACGTGCTCGCACAGTCGACCACCGAGATCGACTTGTCGAAGATCCTCCCCGGCCAGGCGATCAAGACCTCGTTCCGCAAGCAGCCGCTCTTCGTGCGCAACCTGACGCCGAAGGAAATCTCGGAAGCCGACGCGGTCGATATCTCGACGCTGCGTGATCCGCAGACGCTGGAACAGCGCACCAAGGCCGGCAAGAAGAACTGGCTGATCACGCTGGGCGTCTGCACGCATCTCGGCTGCGTCCCGCTCGGCGCGGGCGAGGGCGAGAACAAAGGCCCGTTCGGTGGCTATTTCTGCCCGTGCCACGGCTCGGCCTACGACACCGCCGCGCGCATCCGCAAAGGCCCCGCTCCGTCGAACCTCCACGTTCCGGACTATGCCTTCAACTCCGACACCGTCGTCACGGTAGGCTGAGGAAAACGACATGAGCTTTCCCTGGGCCAAGCAATACGAACCGAAGCTGCCGCTGACGCGGTGGCTGGATGAGCGGCTTCCCGTTCCCCGGCTCGTCTACAATTCACTCGGCGGCGGCTATCCCGTCCCGCGCAACCTCAATTACTTCTGGAACTTCGGCGTCCTCGCCGGCGCCGCACTGGCGATCCAGATCGTCACCGGCATCGTCCTCGCGATGCACTACGCAGCTAACGGTCTGGTCGCGTTCGACTCGGTCGAGAGCATCATGCGCGACGTCAACGCCGGCTGGTTCCTGCGGTATGCGCACGCGAACGGCGCCTCGATGTTCTTCATCGTCGTCTACACGCACATCTTCCGCGGGCTCTATTACGGCTCGTACAAGGCGCCGCGCGAGATGGTGTGGCTGCTCGGCGTGGTCATCTTCCTGCTGATGATGGCGACCGCGTTCATGGGCTACGTGCTTCCCTGGGGGCAGATGAGCTTCTGGGGCGCACAGGTCATCACCGGGTTCTTCTCGGCGATCCCGCTGGTCGGCGACACCATCCGCATCTGGCTGCTCGGCGGATTCGCGCCGGACAATGCCGCGCTCAACCGCTTCTTCTCGCTGCATTACCTGCTGCCGTTCGTCATCGCGGGCGTCATCATCCTGCACATCTGGGCGCTGCACATCCCCGGCTCGAACAACCCGACCGGCGTCGACGTGAAGGGTGAGCAGGACACCGTCCCGTTCCACCCGTATTACACGGCGAAGGACGGCTTCGGGCTCGGCATCTTCATGCTGATCTTCGCCGGCCTGCTGTTCTTCTTTCCGAACTATCTCGGCCACCCGGACAACTACATCCCGGCGAACCCGCTTTCGACGCCCGCGCACATCGTCCCCGAATGGTATTTCTGGCCGTTCTACGCGATCCTGCGCGCCTTCACCGCGGACTTCATCCTGCCGGCCAAGCTCTGGGGCGTGCTGGCGATGTTCGGCTCGATCCTGCTGCTGTTCTTCCTGCCCTGGCTGGACAGCTCGCCGGTTCGTTCGATGAACTATCGTCCCAAGGCGCGGATCGCGTTCTGGGTGCTGGTCGCCGACATCCTGATCCTCGGCTATTGCGGCGGTGCACCGGCAACGGCGACCTACGTGATCCTGAGCCAGATCTGCGCGGCCTATTACTTCGCGCATTTCCTGATCATCCTGCCGCTGATCTCGCGCTCCGAGCGTCCGCGGCCGCTGCCCAACTCGATCACCGAGGCCGTCCTGGCCAATCACGGTGGCACGAGCCCGGCCCAGACCGCGCTGTCCACAGCCTCTGCGCCGCACGCAGTGCCCTCTGCGCCGCGCACCGCGCACTGATACGAACTAGAGGACACACACATGGTTCGTCTCATCGCATCCCTGGTCGGCGCCGCCTTCGTGCTGGTGCTCGGCATCGCGCTGTTCGGCAGCGTCTACGGGGCCATCACCGACCCCGTCGCACCGACCGCCGAGAGCGAGTATCATCTCCATCCGAAGGAGCTGGACCTCGCCTCGAACGGCGTGTTCGGCAAGTTCGACCGTCGCCAGCTCCAGCGCGGTTTCCAGGTGTACAAGGAAGTCTGCGCGGCCTGTCACTCGCTGCGCCTGGTGGCATTCCGCGACCTGCAGAAGATCGGCTATTCGGAGCCCGAGGTTAAGGCGATCGCCAACCAGTGGGTGATCGAGCAGCCGTCGATCAACCCGGAGACGGGCGAAGCGGCCACGCGGAAGAACATCCCATCGGATCATTTTCCGCTGCCGTTCGCCAACGACGTCGCCGCCCGCGCCGCCAACAACAACGCGTTGCCGCCCGACCTGTCGCTGATGACCAAGGCGCGTCACGATGGCGGGGCGTACATCCATTCGCTGCTGACCGGCTACCAGTCGCAGTCGGCGAAGATGTTGAAGGAATTCCCGGACATCAAGACGCCCGAGGGTCTGCACTACAATCCGTATTTCGCGAACCTCAACATCGCGATGCCGCCACCGCTGACCTCCGATGGCCAGGTCGGCTATGCGGACGGGACGAAGGCCACCAAGGAGCAGATGTCGACCGACGTCGCCGCGTTCCTGACCTGGACCGCCGAGCCGAACCTCGAGGCACGCCATGCCGCCGGGTTCGCGTCGATCATCTTCATCCTGATCTTCTGCGGCCTCGCCTGGGGCGCGTACCAGAACGTCTGGCGCGACGTTAAGCATTGATGACGGCCCGGCTCCCGCGGTAAGGGCGCACGGATAGAGGGAGCGGCGGACGGGCGAACAGCCTGATCCGCCGCTTTCGTTTTGGCCGTCGCGCGGCGCCGCGATACGGCCGCCGCTTCGTGCGAAGAAGGGAACGTCAATGGCCGATACCAACGAGCGCAACGCCGACCTGAAGGCGCTGATCCGCACCATCCCGGATTTTCCCAAGCCCGGCATCCAGTTCCGCGACATCACCACCTTGCTGCTCGACCCGAACGGCTGGGCGACCGCGATCGAGCGGATGGTCCCGGCAGTCTCCGGCCCCGTCGATCTGGTCGCCGGCATCGAAGCCCGTGGCTTCCTGTTCGCCGCCGCGCTTGCCGCACCGCTCAGGGCGGGCGTCCTGCTGATCCGCAAGGACGGCAAGCTCCCCGACGCCACCATCGCCGAGGACTACGCGCTCGAATACGGCACGGACCGCATCGCGATCCACGCCGACGCCTTCGCCCCCGGCGCCCGCGTCCTGCTGATCGACGACCTGATCGCCACCGGCGGCACCGCCCGCGCCGCCGTCCGCCTGCTCCACAAGGCGGGCGCGGTGGTCACGCAAGCGCAGTTTCTGGTCGACCTCCCCGACCTCGGCGGAGCAGACGCGCTCCGCTCGGATGGCATCGACGCGACCGCGCTGATTCACTTCCCCGGACACTGACCGCCGCCGATACTCACTGCCTAGTATAGGGCACGCGTACCCCAATACGGCACCACCCCGGCGTAGGCCGGGGCCCAATTGGGAAACGTTGCCAACGGATGACTGCACGCGGTTACCTCTTTTATCGCTATTGGACCCCGGCCTTCGCCGGGGAGGTAGTAAGGTAGCGGTTTGCTTCATGGCCTGATCGCGGCGAATGCGATGCCGAGTTAGGTTTAGCAGATCGCGCTCCACCACTAGACGAAACCTCGTCAGACCCCATTCATGGAACTTGCGACATAAGGACTCCGTTGTGCGATGAATGGCGGCGCGTTGTGTCCGCTCTCCACGTACGGGAGAACCTCGATGTTTATGAAGCGCTTCGGCATTATCGGCCTAGCCCTGGGTCTCGGACTAGGCGTGGCGGGCTGCACCGACGGGTACGGCTATGGCGGCGCGGGTGTCGGCTATGCCAGCGACCCCTATTACGGCGGTGGCTATGGCGACGGCTATTACGGCGCGGGCTATGATGGCTTCGCAGCCTATGGCGGCCTGAACTCCTATTACGGCTGGAGCGGCGATTATTATTATCCCGGCTCGGGCGTCTACGTCTACGATCGCTATCGCCGCCCGCACCGCTGGAACGGCAACCAGCAACGCTACTGGCAGGGCCGCCAGCAATATCGCGGCAACCGCAACGATGGCGGCCGCGGCAACTGGGGCGGTTTCGGCAACCGAGGCAATGGTGGCCGGGACGGCGGCTGGCGCGGCAACCGTCCGGGCTATCAGAATAATCCCGGCACGCCCGGTCAAGGCCAGTTCGGCAACGGCCGTCCCGGCCGCGGCGACGATCGCGGCCGTGGTCCCGGTCGCGGCCAATTCGGTCAACCAGGCCAGCCCGCGCAGCCCGGCCAGGTAGCCAACCCACAGCAGCCCCAAGCTCAAGGCGGCTTCCGCGGCAATCGTGGCGACGGCGCATTCCGAGGCAATCGCGGCGGCGGTGGCCAGCGTTTCGGCGGTGGACAGCGCTTCGGTGGCGGACGTCAGGGCGGTGGCAACCGCGGCGGTGGTCGTCCGGCGCAATAAGTAGAGCAGGTTTGGTTCACGCGAAGGCACGAAGGCGCGAAGAGAAGGATTAGTTTTTCACGCGGAGACGCGGAGACGCGGAGAGTAGCTCAGGAACGGCACGGTCCACTCTTCGCGACAGGGAACCCCACGACGAAGCTCTGCCATCCTAAATCTCTCCGCGCCTTCGCGTCTCCGCGTGAACAAATCTTCTCTTAGCGCCTTCGCGCCTTCGCGTGAAAAACACCAACGTCAGACGAAGAGCCGGATTACGTGAGGGGCGATCGACCGCCAATCAACCGGTCGGCGTGCCAGCAGGGCGGGTAGCTACTAACCCATTAGACACGAACGTCATCACCATCACGTCGTCCTGATTGAACACCCGCATCCGGCTCTTGAAGATCCCCATCTCCGGCCGGCTCGCCGACACTCGCTTCTCCAGGATCTCGGTCTCGCAGCGCAGCGTGTCCCCCGGATACACCGGCTTCACCCACTTCAACTCGTCGATCCCAGGCGACCCGAGCCCGGCCTGCTGGTTCTCCTTCAAATTCGCGACCACCATCGACATCACCATCGCGCACGTATGCCAGCCGCTCGCCGACAACCGCCCGAAATGCGTCTGCGCGGCGGCCTCGTCGGACAGATGAAACGGCTGCGGATCGTATTTCGCGGCGAAGTCCATCACCTCCTCGCGCGTGACCGCGTAGGAACCGAACGACGCGGTCCGACCGACCTCGATATCCTCGAAATACTGCACAACCTCTCCTCTTATCGTTGCAGCACCTTCTGGAAGGGTGCGTCGGTGCCGTCCAGCCCCGCTTCGGCCGGCAACCCGATCAGGTCGCGCAACAGAGGCTCGATCGCCACGTTGTCGAAGCTCGCAATCGTCTTGCCCGCCACGAACGCCGGCCCGTTGGCGATGAACAGCGCGCGCATTTCCGGCGCCATGTTGTCATAGCCGTGCATCCCGCCGACCGAAGCCCTGGTCGGCGCGCTCGGATCGACCCGCCAGCCGACATCGGCAAGGCACAGATAGCTCGGGACGCGCGGATTGCGCCCATAATGGAACCGCGCCGGGATCTCCCCCTTGCGCCAGCATTGCAGATGATCGTGAGGCTTCAGCAACCGCGCCTCCAGCGCGGCCTCATGCCCCGGCACCGCGAACAGAGTCGCGTACGGCCCGGTTTCGACGGTACGATAGTCCGCCTTGTCCGCGATCGCGTCGAGCGCCACGACGCGCGTGCTGCTCGTCGCCGCCATGCCGTGATCGGCGACGATCACCAGGTTCGCCCGCTGCCCCAGCGCGGTAAGCCCATCGACCAGCGCGCCAATGCTCGCATCGACATCCGCCACCGCCTGCGTCACGCCAGCGCTGTCCGGCCCACCCGCATGACCCGCGCTGTCGACCGTATCGAAATACAGCGTCACCAGCTTAGGCCGGATCGCGGCCGGCCGCCGCATCCAGTCGAGCACCGCGTTGACCCGCTGCGTACCCGACACCTGCTGGTTGAACTGCTGCCAGTCCTCCGGCCGCGTCCCGCCCTCGATCGCCCCGTGGCTGTCGGGCTTGACCTTGCCCCCGACGGCGACGTTCGCGCCCGGCCAGAACATCGTCGCCGTCCGTATCCCGGCCTCCTCCGCATCGACCCAGATCGGCGAACTCTCGCTCCACCAGAACGGATCGTCGGTCGCCATCGTGAACGTCTCGCCCGGCCGCGCGGGATCCTCCATCTTGTTCCCGACGATCCCGCTGCGATCGGGCCGCAGCCCGGTCACGAGCGTCCAGTGATTGGGAAAGGTAATGCTCGGAAACGACGGCCGCATGCTCGCGAACACGCCGCCAGCGCGCAGCCGGTTGAGGTTGGGCGTGACGCCACGATCAAGATAATCCGGCCGGAAGCCATCGATCGACACGAGGATCGTAACCGGCGCCCGAGTCTCGCCCGGCATCGCCGCGGCCGCGATCGTGGTCCGAGCAGGTGCACTAATCGGCGCAAGGGCAGGGGGCGTATACGGATAGGCGCACCCGGCGAGCGTCAGCCCGAGTGCAGAACCGAGGAGAGCCAGCGCGTTCTTCATCATAACCGTTCGTCCCGACCAAGTGGCGACTTCGCGCGGTCCTTACTCGGCACGACCGATGAGAGAAAGCGATCCGTGCGGGGCGAACTTATCCCCACTTGTTTCCCCGCGAAGGCGGGGACCCAGACTGGGCTCCCGCCTTCGCGGGAGAACAAGAGGTGCTGTCCGATGTTATGCAGCCTACAACCCCACCGCCAGCTTGCTGAACACAGTCCAACTCACCGGCGTCTTCCCATACGCCGTCTCCAGCGCCGCCGGCTTCGCGTACGCAGCGACGGTCCCGCCAAGCGCCAACCCAAGCGGCCCCACGATCGGCACCCGGTACGCATACCCGACCTCCGCCTTCGTCACCCGGAACTTTCGATCATGCAGCGGATCGCCCTCGTCCGGAAAAAGCTCGTCGTTCGCCACATTCTCGACCCGACCAAACACCGCATGCCGCGCCGAAAGCTCATACGTAGCCTCCGCCAGGAACGCGCTCAGCTTCTCCCCCGGCACCCGGTCCTTGAGGCTATACGCGAACGTCGTCGCCAGCCCGCCCCGCGCATATTGCACGCTGGCCGTCGAGCGGTTCTCGTCCTCGCCCGGATGCTGCGCCTCGGGCTCCTTCAGCCGCCCGTGGCTCACCTGCACCGCCCAGAACGGCGACGGCGTCCACGTCCCCCGCACGCTCCACGAATCGAGCCGCGGCGTTTCGATATTCCAGCGATGCTCGTCCGGCTCGCGCCCCTTGAACGCGGACGCCTCCAGCTGGAACGCAGGCGTCGCATACCCAACCGTCACCACGCCGTAGGTGATATGCGTCGAATCGAACCAGTGATGCGTGATCGGCGACATCGGCTGATACCGCGCCGACCCGCGGTGCATGAACGCGCTCGGCCCCAGCGCCGGCTCCCCGACCGGTCCGCCATACAGGAACACGCTCGCGCCATTCCCAAGCCGATAATCGACCTTCGCGGCAAGCTCCATGAACAGGTCGTGCGGATGCTGCCGATCGACCAGCGGCCGGTCGTTCGCTAGCTCCCCGGTTGCGAACAGATTGGTGTAGCCGCGCGCGCCCATCAGCGGCTCCAAGCTGTTCATCGTCCGCAGCTGGATATGGAAGCGGTCGCCCAGGTCGCGATCCGCCATCAGCATCGCCATCGACTGCACGAACGCCTCGCTCTTCCCGCGCGGCCCCCCCTGGTCGGTCGCGACGCCCCACGCATAGCCATGCGCCATCAGCATCCACTCGCCGACCTGCGCCATGTATCCGCGCATCGGCCCCTCGGCCGCCGGCAGCCGCGACGTCCCGCTACCCTGGCTGTAGAACCCGGCCGACGTCCCCATCGCCATTCCCGCCATCGCGGACCCCGCCGGCATCTTCGCCAGTGCGGTATCCGACGCTGCGCGGTACGCCGGGTCGGCGATCATCGCATGCCCCATCGCACCATGATCCATCGCCATCCCAGGCATCGCCGAGTGGTCCATCTGCGCATGATTTATGCCGGGCATAGCGTCAGGCATAGCAGACGGCGGAGCTGGGATCGGAGGAGCGACCGGCGCAGGATGGCCCATCGCCGAATGGTCCATCGTCGAATGATCGACGGTACGCCCAGGCTGCGTCGTGTGAGCCGACGGAGCAGCCGAACGCACACCCGAACGCTTAGCCGCCGGCCGCGACTGGACCCTCTTTGCCGTCTTCTTGGGAGCCGCATCCGGCATCGTCATGCCCGGCATGGACATGGCATGTTGTGCCACCGCGCCAACTGGCAGCACCGCCGTCACGACACCGCCAGCAAGCGCCATCGCCCTCACGGCACTAGCCGCGAGCAACCTCGATCGAGTCATGAATATATCCTTGGAAAAGCCTGAAAATCGCGGTGCCTCAGCCCCCGACGATCAAGCCTCTCGCGGAGGCCGCAAAGCCGGCGCTACGCCAGCCCCAAGATCCAGCACCGCCACCCGCTCGGTCACCATAGCCGGCTCCCGCAACGCCACGCCGAGCACCCGGGCGGCATTCCAGTTCGACGGCGGCACGCACCCGATGCACCCATGCAGCGGCGTAGCCTTCCGGTCGGGCGCCTCGTGATCCGGCCGATGGCCCGATATCGCCTCATGCGTCCCGCCCATCGCCGCCATTTCCGTGACGACGCCATGCCCGCGCGAAGCAGACGCGTCATGACACGCCGCCGGCGCCACCGCAGGAAACGCAAACGCTGCAAGGAGCAAAGCCAGGATCAGGCGCGCGAGCATGCCGCCGGTCTACCCCCCCGCACGACCCGCGACAACCTCGCAGTCTTTCCTCAAACCCGGCAGAGCCACAGCCGCATCAAATCGCCGACTTGCCCGAAAGCCGCGAAAGGTTCAGCCTCGGCCCATGAAGACCCCAACGCACCTCGACCGAACCGAAACCCGCCAAGCCCCCGCCGCCAAAGTCTCGATCCGGATCGGCAAGCGCACGACCCTCGACGCGTCAATGACCACCGCCGGCCTGCTGTCGGTCGGCGCCCTCGTGTCTAGCATCCTCCTGTCCAGCGCAGTCATAGTCGCCGCGGCAGGCCGCAAGTCCGCAAAACAGCCGCTGGCATTGCCTGATCATACCAAGACCGGCGGCTAACGCCCAGTTGCGATCATTGGCGAGCAATCACAATGATCGTAAGCCTGTCCAAGCCCAAGAGGAGCGCTCAACTATGAAATTAGCAACGGTCTGCGTCATTTCTGCGTTCACGCTTATAACCGCATGTTCAAATGAACGCCCATCGACCGCTGCGCTTGTTAGTTGCCCTACAATACACTTGGCGGATAGACCGCACCCCGCCGGAAAAGGCATCGTTATAAAAATTCTATCCCAAAGCGAAGCGATGGCGTTGCTCTCAAAAACGCAGAATATTGTTGGTCGTCCGATCGACGCGGCTTATGTCAATAACGTTAGAGCAATCGTTAGAGCAGAAGATGGAACGTCAAAAACCATTCTTATACCCTATGATATGATGATTGAAGTTGGTGATCGTGTTGCATTCCAAAATGCATATCTAAGCCCGCGTCCTCTATGTAGCTATGTACCAAATCTAGCTACTAGCAAAACTTAGTACAAAAGGAAGGTTAACATTTAAGCAGGAAGGTATTGCTGTATGGCTGCTTTCCTCTCCATAGCAGACATCGCGTCTTTGCTGTCTCGCCCTGAGGCAGCAGCTACCGATAAATATTCGTCAACCAGTACGCCCGTATGGTGGCGTCATGGAGCGTTCCTTTATCGCGGTCACGGCGATCGCCTCGACATTGATGTTTGCTGGTGTCTGGAAAGCCACTGAGCCGCAGCCGATTCCTGCCCCGGCTATCGTCGATACCAAGGCGGTCCCCGATATGGCGATTGCCGCGCCGCCGATGGTGCGGCGACACGCCGTCGCGCCTGCACGACGCGTAGCAGATGCCGAGCCCTACAACGTCGTTCGGCCGGCATACGGATCATCGACCCCGGCCCGTCGCTCAACCAACTCCGGATCGGAAAGCTCGGTCTTCTACAGCGGATGTCGCGAAGTGCGGGCGGCAGGGGCCTCGCCGCTCTACCGCGGTCAGCCGGGTTATCGTGCCGGCATGGACGGCGATGGCGACGGGATAGCCTGCGAAAACTATCGCTAACCCGCCGCCGCCGCCAAGTCCTCAGCTATGCAGGAAGTGCATCACGTCGCCGTCGTGGACGACGTACGCCTTGCCTTCCGCGCGCAGCTTGCCTGCCTCGCGCGCCTTCGATTCGCCACCGAGCGCGATGAAGTCGTCGAACGCGATTGTCTCGGCGCGGATGAAGCCCTTTTCGAAATCGCCGTGAATCTCGCCCGCCGCCTGCGGTGCGGTCGCGCCCTCGTGGACGGTCCAGGCACGCGCTTCCTTCGGGCCGACCGTGAAGAACGTCAGCAGGTGCAGCAGTTTGTACCCGGCGGTGATGACGCGAGCGAGGCCGGTCTCCTCCAGCCCGAGTTCGCCGAGAAACTCGCCCCGATCCTCGGCGGGCATCGTCGCGATTTCCGCCTCGATCGCCGCAGAGACGACGACCGCCTCGGCGCCCTCGGCCTTCGCCTTCTCGAACACCCGCGCCGACAGCGCATTGCCGTTTGCCGCATCGCCCTCGTCGACGTTGCACACGTACAGCACGGGCTTCGCGGTCAGCAGCTGCGCCTGCGCGAACACGCGCGCCTCGTCCTCGTCCTTCGGCACGGTCAGTCGCGCAGGCTTGCCTTCGCGGAGCAGTTCGAGCGCCTGGCCGAGCACGGCGGCACCGATCTTGGCCTCCTTGTCGCCCTGCATGCCCTTCTTTGCGAGGTTCGGCACGCGCTTCTCGAGGCTTTCGAGGTCGCTCAGCATCAGCTCGGTGTCGACCGTCTCGGCATCGGCGATCGGGTCGACCTTGTTGTCGACATGCGTCACGTCGCCGTCTTCGAAGCAGCGCAGCACGTGGACGATCGCGTCGACCTCGCGGATGTTGCCGAGGAACTGGTTGCCGAGCCCTTCGCCCTTCGACGCGCCGCGCACGAGCCCGGCGATGTCGACGAAGCCGAGCTGAGTCTCGATGATCTTCTGCGATCCGGCGATCTTGGCCAGCGCGTCGAGCCGCTTGTCGGGCACGCCGACGTTACCGACGTTCGGCTCGATCGTGCAGAACGGATAGTTCGCCGCCTGCGCCGCGGCCGTCTCGGTCAGCGCGTTGAAGAGAGTGGACTTGCCGACGTTCGGCAGCCCCACGATGCCGCAGCGAAAACCCATGATATGCCCTTGGTATAAGAATGTGAGGGCGCTTTAGGGCAGGGCGGTCCGGAAGGCCAGCAAGGACGCAGGCGCGCATCGTTGGCGCCACACCCTTCTCGACCACCCCGGCGAAGGCCGGGGCCCAATTGGGGGACGTTGCTAACGATGGTCGGCACCCCGTTATTGCCATCTTTCCAATTGGGCCCCGGCCTCCGCCGGGGTGGTGGGCACGCTCGATGCCGGGCGTGATCGACCCCCTCGATTGCCGCAGTGCAGCAAAATAATCATACCGGTCGGTAGTTATCATATGGTCGACACTTATATCCCGATCTCAGCTTGAGATAGATCAGGAATTCCATGACCACGACCGCCAACGGCTACGCCGCGCAATCCCCCGAAACGCCGCTCGCCCCCTTTAGCTTCGAGCGCCGCGAGCCCGGCAAGACCGACGTCGCAATCGACATCGCGTTCTGCGGCGTCTGCCATTCCGACCTCCACACCGCCAAGGGCGAGTGGGAAGGCACGCTCTACCCCTGCGTCCCCGGCCACGAGATCGTCGGCCACGTCACCGCCGTCGGCAGCGACGTCACCAAGTTCAAGGTCGGCGACGTCGTCGGTGTCGGCTGCATGGTCGACAGCTGCGGCGAATGCCCGTCGTGCAAGGACGGCGAGGAGCAATATTGCGAGACCACCGGCTTCGTCGGCACGTATAACGGCCCCGATCCCGTGCTCGGCGGCCACACCTTCGGCGGCTATTCGGACAAGATCGTCGTCGACCAAGGCTTCGTGCTGAAGGTCTCGCATCCCGAAGCCGACCTCGCCGCGGTCGCGCCGCTGCTCTGCGCCGGCATCACCACCTATTCGCCGCTCAAGCACTGGAAGGTCGGCCCCGGCCAGAAGGTCGGCATCGTCGGCCTCGGCGGTCTCGGCCACATGGGCGTCAAGATCGCCAACGCGATGGGCGCCGAAGTCTATGTCTTCTCGACCTCGCCGAACAAGCGCGACGACGCCAAGCGTCTCGGCGCGAAGGACCTGATCGTGTCGAAGGACGAAGCCGCGATGGCAGAGCACGCCAACAGCTTCGACTTCATCCTGAACACCGTCGCGGCGAGCCACAACCTCGACACGTTCACAGTGTTGCTCAAGCGCGACGGCACGATGACGCTGGTCGGCGTCCCCGAGCACGCGCATCCGTCGCCTTCGGTCGGCAACCTCATCTTCAAGCGCCGCGCGATCGCCGGCTCGCTGATCGGCGGCATCGCCGAGACGCAGGAGATGCTCGATTTCTGTGGGCGACACGGCCTGGTGTCGGACATCGAGATGATCCGCATGGACGAGATCGAACCCTCGTATCAGCGCATGGTGAAGAGCGACGTGAAGTACCGCTTCGTCATCGACATGGCGTCGATGAAGACGGCCTGATCGGAGGCCGGCCCGTCCAAGCGGAGGGGCCGGCACCACCATCATGTACCGGAACCCGGTTATTATCGGTCTGGTTTTCAAGTATAGCTATAATAATGATCGGTAATCGATCAGCTTTTCAGCACAAGTCATAGATTAGTGTAGTGTATTACCTCGGATGTTCGGGGGGCGTTGCAATGCGTAAAAGAATAAGTGCAAGCTTGCTTATCATCGCAATGACAACGGGATGCGGGCCGATATTGCGAGATGTCCGTCACCCAGGAGGGTATCCCGGATACCTGCTCGACAAGCGAACATTCGACGCGTCGAGATCGAAGCAGTTGCAGCTGTTCAGGGCGGCGCTGATCATGGCGATGGCGGCCCGCATGGGCACCGCCACCATTCGTGACGGGAAGGATGCGGACGCCTTCGTCGATTATCTCGCCGCTGCGGCGGACGAGATTAACTATGCAGGCGCAAGTCTCTATCCGGTCGGTGGGCAATTGCCCTGCAAGGTCAAGGGCGCGAACCCATATATCTCTCCGGTCGATGGGCTTCCGACGCTACCGCCTGCGAACTATGTCGCGTGCACTGGCGGGTATTACAGCTTGTTCGAAAGCGACGTGCCTATGATGGAGGCGCGGATATCAAGGTTGATGCTGGCCGCTCTACCTGAGGAGCGCGTTCGATCGTTTTTGCAGGATTCGGCGAAGGGCAATGTCTTGTCGGCTGGATTGAACGCGATCAGGGCTGTCTCGGAAGCCGCCGGCGGATTGCACCGTGCCACAGGTGTCTATCGCACCGGCATGGAAGTGGTGGCGGCGAACATGACGACGTGCAAGCCGAAATCGGGTCAGCCAATTAACACATTGGGTGCCAACACAGCGCTTGCGTCTAAAGACGCGATCGAGGCGCAGGAACATTCGACCGTTTGGGATGCCGTGGAGTGTATGGGGTTGTCGCACGATGACCTCTTCTCCAGCCCAGACGAGGCGAAGGGAACGGAGCTAGGGAAAACCGTCAGCGTCAGCAGTTTCGACGCGATCATGCATATTGCTCGCACGGCCTGCAAGCGGCTGCAGATCAACACCGATATGGAACCTATGGACCCGAAACTGACTGCATCTGAAATTGCAGGACGAGTTACAGTTCGAGACGACCAGTGTCGCCATATTGTATTCAGACCCCAAGCTCGACCGGGCAGCGAGCTTCACTGAGAAACGCGGGCACCGGTGTTCGAGCATTGATCACCACCGATAATTGAAACTGATACTGATCCGTTCGCCGTCCATCTTTTTGGGGCCCGCATTCGTCACGACCTCATGCCGCAACCAGCTCTCCCACAGAAACACACTGCCCGGCTTAGGCTCCGCATAGACGAACGTCCGCAGATCCTCCGCAGCATCCTCCAGCCGCGTCGGCGCCGCCATCATCATCGGCAACCGCGGATCCTCCAGCTTCAGCGCCCCAGCCCCCTCCGGAATCGCCACGTACATCGTCCCGGAAACGACGCTATGCGGATGGATATGCCCCGAATGCGCGCCGCCCGGCTTCAGGACGTTCACCCAAAGACTGTCGAGCTTCAACTTCCGCCCGCCGAGATCAAACGCACAGTCCTTCGCGAACTGCGCGACATGCTTGTTCAGCAGCCGAACCAGATCCCCGAACCGTGGATCGCGCAGCGGCAGGTCGTTCAGCGACGCGTACGACGTATACCCGCGATACCCATGCGCCTTCGACCACGCGACGCCCGCGCGATCGGCCTTCGCCAGTTCGAGCGCGGCGTCCTCGAGTTCCTCGACCAGATCGTCGTCGCCGAGATCGGCCTCGTAGAACCGCGTGGCAAACAGGGAACGGGTGGTCATGGCTGCATCCTCAACGCGACATCGTTCATGAAGCGGACGTCGTCGCCTTCCGCCAGCCACTTGGCCTCCGCCGCGACCGCGCCGAGCATGTCGGACAGCGGCTCGATCTCGGCCTTCGCATAATTGCCGAGCACATAGCCGGTGACGCGATCCTTGTGCCCCGGATGCCCGATCCCCAGCCGCACGCGGCGAAACTCCGGTCCCAGATGCTGGTCTGTCGAGCGCAGCCCGTTATGCCCCGCGGTCCCGCCGCCGGTCTTCACCTTCACGCGGAAGGGCGCGATGTCGAGTTCGTCGTGGAACACCGTCAGCGCCTCGACGCCGAGCTTGTAGAACCGCAGCGCCTCGCCGATCGCGCGGCCGCTTTCGTTCATGAAGGTGGCTGGCTTCAGCAGCAGGATCTTCTCGGAGCCGATCCGCCCCTCCTGCGTCCAGCCCTGGAACTGCTTCTTGACCGCGCCGAAGCCGTGCACCTCGGCGATCGCGTCGGCGACCATGAACCCGACATTGTGCCGGTGCATCGCATATTGCGCCCCCGGATTGCCGAGTCCCGCCCAGATCTGCACGTGTGATTCTCCAAAAGACCGCGTCGGCCACGTAACCGTGTTCTCCTGCGAACGCAGGAGCCCAGGGTAACGGGCGGCGGCGCTGCGTGATCCTGGCCCCCCGCGTTCGCGAGGGAACAGAAGCGCAAGCCCCATAAAACGAAACGGGCGGGAAAGCCCTAGCTTTCCCGCCCGCCAGATCATCCTAAGACGAAGGGCTGAACCCTCAGTCCTTTTTCTGCGGCGTGATCTTGTCGTCGTCGTTGTCATCGTCGTTAGGCTCAACGACCGGTTCTTCCTCGGCAGCAGCCTCGGCAGCCTGTGCTTCGGCGACTTCGGCCTCAAGCTCTTCGTCCTCGACGGTCGGCACGGTCGGCGGCACGATCGTGGCGATCGCGAAGTCGCGGTCGTCGATCGCGGGCGTCGCGCCCTTGGGCAGCTTCACGTCGCTGATGTGAATCGAATCACCGATCTCCAGACCGGCGAGCGAAATCGTGATCTCGCTCGGGATGTCCGAAGCGTCGACGACCAGCTCGATCTCGTGACGCGTGATGTTGAGGACGCCCTTGCCCTTCTTGATGCCCGGCGCGTCGTCCTCGTCGGTGAACGCGATCGGCACCGCGACGGTGACGGTCGAATGCTCGCCGATGCGCAGGAAGTCGACATGGATCGGACGATCCGAAACCGGGTGGAACGAGACGTCCTTCGGCAGCGTGCGCACGCCGTTGACCATCACGACGGAATTCATGAAGTGGCCGGTCATCAGCGCCTTCATCAGCGCCTTTTCCTCGAGGTGAACCGAGGTTGGTTCCTGGTTCAGGCCGTAGATCACGGCAGGCACGCGGCCATCACGACGCAGCGCCCGGGAGGCTCCCTTGCCAACCCGGTCACGCGTCTCGGCTGCGAGCGTCAACTGGTCGCTCATCTGTATTCTCCGAAACTCGTTTGTTGTCCTTCCCGCCCACGCCTCCAGGGATGACCATGGACCGGAAGCGCGGGCGCATAGCGGAAAGCAGCGTTAGAATCAACTAAACCTGTACCCTCGCCCCTCCGGGGAGAGGGAGGGGCCCGCGTGCGCTTGCACGTGGGAGGGTGAGGGGCAGTGAGGCTCGAGACGTTCGCGCCAACTCCCCCTCACCCTTCCGTCGCAAGTGCTCCTCCCTCCCTCTCCCCGAGGGGAGAGGGACTCGGGTAGCTCAATACCTGACGCGTTCCGCCTTCACGCCAAGCTTGGCCAATTGCGCCTGAACGCTGTCCTTACCCGCCAGATGCCCGGCACCGACCGCGATAAACACCGTCCCCGGCGACTTCATCCGGTTCGCGACCCACTCCGCCCACCGCGCATTACGGTCCACCAGCAGCACCTTCGCCACCTCCGGCGAGTCCTTCAAACTTTCGTTCATCTCTTTGGCGAGCGCCTCGGGATCCCCCTTCGCCCACTCGTCGACCATCGTCGCCATCGTGCTCTCCAGCTTAGGCAACTCGTCGATCGTGCTCCCCAGAAACTGGATCTGCGCCGTCTGAGACAACCCGCCGAAATACCCGAGCTGCTGCTCCGCCGTCTCGAGCCCGATCACCGGTTTGCCCGCAGCCTTCGCCGCCGCCGTGATCACCTGCTCAGGCCCGTTCGCCGAGTCGTACCCCATCTTGGACAGCGGCGCGATCGACAGGTTGGTCGCCGCCAGCCACGGCTTGAACCGATCGAACGCATTCGCCGGCAGTCCCAGATCGGTCACCGCCTTCGCATACGCCGCACGCTTGTCCGCGGGCAGCTGCTCGGTCAGCGTCGGACCGTCCTTCGACACCCCCGTCGCCATCACCAGCGACTGCATCTTCGCCGGATCGGGCATCACCAGCTCCAGCACCACCTGGTTCGACCGATCGAACGCGGTCTTCACCGCCTCGTCGAACCACGTCATGCCGGGCTTCAACACATGGATCGTCCCGAACAGGTAGATCGTCGTGTCTTTGTCCTTCACCACCCAAAGCGCCGGATCGGCATCGTTCGCGGCTTGCACAGGCTTCTGCGCGACCTGCGCACAGGCGGGCAGGGCGAACGCCATGGCGATGGCAGAGAGCGCGGATCGGAACGAAACGATCTTCGAAAACAGCTTCAAGGTGACGACATCCTTATCGTTGGTGCAGCCCATGTAGGACGCCCGACCGCAACGCACCACTTGCCTCCCGCACCCCCATCCGCCAAAGCCCGCGCGTGACCCAGCCCGTGATAAAGCCTCTTAGCTTCCAGCGCATGATCCTCACGCTCCACGATTACTGGAGCGAACACGGATGCCTGATCCTGCAGCCCTACGACATGGAAATGGGCGCGGGCACCTTCCACACCGCCACGACGCTCCGCGCGCTCGGACCGAAACCGTGGAACGCCGCGTTCGTCCAGCCCTGCCGCCGCCCGACCGACGGCCGCTACGGCGAGAACCCCAACCGGCTCCAGCATTACTACCAGTATCAGGTCATCCTGAAGCCGAGCCCCGCCAACCTCCAGGAACTCTACCTCGGCAGCCTGGCCGCGATCGGCATCGACATGCTGAAGCACGACATCCGCTTCGTCGAAGACGATTGGGAAAGCCCCACGCTCGGCGCCTGGGGGCTCGGCTGGGAAGTCTGGTGCGACGGCATGGAGGTGACGCAGTTCACCTATTTCCAGCAGATGGGCGGCTTCGACATGAAGCCCGTCGCCGGCGAACTCACCTACGGGTTGGAGCGCCTCGCGATGTACATCCAGGACAAGGACTCGGTTTACGATCTCGCGTTTAACGATGCCGGGGTGACCTACGGCGACGTGTTCCTGGAGAACGAGCAGGAGATGTCGAAGTGGAACTTCGAGATCGCCGACACGGACTCGCTCTTCGACCAGTTCCGCAAGCACGTAGCGGAATGCGAGAACTCACTGGCCGCGAAGCTTCCGATCCCCGCCTACGAGCAAGCGATCAAAGCCAGCCACATCTTCAACCTGCTCCAGGCCCGCGGCGTAATCTCCGTAGCCGAACGCCAAGCCTATATGGGCCGCGTCCGCGACCTCGCCAAAGGCGCCTGCGCCGCCTGGATGGACAAGCACGGATGGGCAGCATGATGCGCTCGTTAGAAGGTGTGTTCACGCGGAGACGCGGAGACGCGGAGCAGAAGGTATGCAAGGTGTCGCATTTCCGCGTTCTTGGTCCCGGCGTCCAGCATGATGCGAGACGCCTGCGGCGTCGAGCAGCCGCGCGCAGCGCCCCGAACCTATCTTCTCCCCTTCTACTCCGCGTCTCCGCGTCTCCGCGTGAACCCAACTCCTTCTTCTTCGCGTGCGAACCCAAATGACCGACTTCCTCCTAGAACTCCGCTCCGAAGAAATCCCCGCCCGGATGCAGTCCAAGGCGCGTGAAGATCTCGCCAGGCTGTTCACCGCCGAGCTCGCCAAGGCCGGCATCGCCACCAGCGCTATCGTCACCTACGCGACGCCCCGCCGCCTGACGCTGATCGCGCGCGACCTGCCGCTCGAGACCGCCGCCGTCTCCGAGGAAACCAAGGGTCCCAAGACCTCGGCGCCACCCCAGGCGCTCGAAGGGTTCCTCCGCAAAACCGGCCTTACGCGCGAGCAACTCATAGACCGCAACGGCACGCTCTTCGCGGTCACCGAGAAACCCGGCCGCGCCACCGCCGCCGTTTTGGCCGAGGCGATCCCCGCGATCGTCCGCGCGTTCCCGTGGCCGAAGTCTATGCGCTGGGGGGATGCGTCGGCCAGCACTGAATCGCTCCGGTGGGTCCGCCCGCTGCAAGGCATCGTCGCGTTGCTCGGCGAAGAGATCGTGCCGTTCGAGATCGCCGGCATCGCAAGCGGCGCCGCAACGCTCGGCCACCGCTTTCACCACCCGTACCAGATCACGATCGGCGGCGCGCACGACTATGTCGAGAAACTGCGCGCCTGCCACGTCATCGTCGACCACGACGAACGCGCCACGCTGATCCGCGACCACGCCCGCGAAGCCGCGATGCAAGCCGGTCTCGAACTGATCGAGGACGAGGGTCTCGTCGCAGAGAATGCCGGCCTCACCGAATGGCCGATTCCCCTGCTAGGCCAGTTCGACCCCGCGTTTCTCGACGTCCCGCCCGAGGTGATCCAGCTCACGGCACGCGTGAACCAGAAATATTTCGTCTGCCGCGACGCTGACGGAAAATTGGCGAACGCGTTCGTCTGTACCGCTAACATCGACGCGAAAGACGGCGGCGCGAAGATCGTTGAGGGCAACCGCAAGGTCCTCGCCGCGCGCTTGTCGGACGCCAAGTTCTTCTACGACACCGACCTGAAGGTCCCGCTCGAAGAGCAGGCCGAGAAGCTGTCGAAGATCGTCTTCCACGAAAAGCTCGGCACCGTAGCCGACAAGGTCGACCGCCTCGCGAAGCTCGCCCGCTGGCTGGTAGAAGAGGGAATAATCCTCCCCGGAACGGGGAGGGGGACCAGCGAAGCTGGTGGAGGGGGGGCGCCACGAAGCGCAGCGCCCGCGGAGAACCCCCTCCACCCTCAGCCTGCGGCTGACGGTCCCCCTCCCCTTGCAGGGGAGGAATTGGCAGACCTAGCAGAACGCGCAGCCCGCCTCGCAAAGGCAGACCTCGTCACCGGCATGGTCGGCGAGTTCCCCGAGCTGCAAGGCCTGATGGGCGGCTACTACGCCGCCGCGCAGGGCGAGCACCCGTCCGTCGCCACCGCCATCCGCGACCACTACAAGCCGGTCGGCCAAGGCGACGACGTCCCCACCGACCCGGTAACGGTCGCGGTGAGCTTGGCGGACAAGCTTGATACGATTGTCAGCTTCTTCAGCGCGGACTTAAAACCGTCGGGTTCGAAGGACCCGTTTGCCCTACGTCGGTCAGCGCTGGGCGTTATTGCTTTGATCGTAAGTAACAAATTGCGACTGCCGATTAGCGAAGCCGTCAGTCATTCCATTCTCGAAATTGATCGCACGACGAAAGTTGATGCTTTCGGCATTCAGGTTGCCAATGTCGCAGAGGGGATTGATCGCCTACAACCCGAAGTAACGGGCGCCGAAAAAACTGCGCTAATGGCTTCACTGCGCTCTTCAATTGAGAGCAAAGAAACGGGTTACGAGGCCGAAGAGATTGTGGTCGCGCTTTATGAGCGGACTTATCCGGCTTTGCTCGACTTCTTCGCCGACCGCCTAAAAGTCCAACAACGCGAAGCCGGCGTCCGGCACGACCTGATCGACGCGGTATTCGCGCTCGGTGGCGAGGACGATCTCGTCCGCCTGCTCGCGCGCGTCCACGCGCTCCAGGCGTTCGTGACCACCGAGGACGGTGCGAACCTGCTCGCCGGCTATAAGCGCGCCGCTAACATCCTGAAGAAGGAAGCACCTTCTGCTCCCTCTCCCCCTCGGGGAGAGGGTAGGGGTGAGGGGCTGCCAAGCAGTGCAGCGCCCGGTACTGCCCCTCACCCCGACCCTCTCCCCGCAGGGGAGAGGGAGCAGGAGCAGGAAATGCTGTCCTACACCCCCGAACCCGCAGAGACGGCGCTGATGACCGCGCTCGACTCCGCCGAACCCCGCGCCACCGCTGCGATCGCGCGCGAGGATTTCGCCGCCGCGATGGCCGCGCTCGCCTCGCTCCGCGCGCCGATCGACGCGTTTTTTGATAGCGTTATCGTCAACGATTCCGACCCCGCCAAGCGCTCCGCCCGTCTCGCGCTACTTGAGCGAGTCCGTGCCGCAGTGCACAATGTCGCAGATTTTTCGAAGATCGAGGGCTGATTGGAGGCGAAGTGCAGATGGCTCCCAGCGTCTGCACTTCCTATACTTCACTTTTGCCCTGCTAATGAAAACAAGCACTTAGAGGACCGACCATGACCCAATATGTGTATCGCTTCGGCGGCGGTGTTTCGGATGGCGGCAAGGGCGACAAGAACCTGCTCGGCGGCAAGGGCGCGAACCTCGCCGAGATGGCGTCGATCGGCCTGCCGGTCCCGCCGGGCTTCACGATCTCGACCGATTTCTGCGCGGTCTATTACGACGAAGGCGGCCAGTTCCCGCAAGGCCTGCGCGATGAAGTCGCCACCGGCCTCGCGCACATCGAGGGCGTCACCGGCAAGACGTTCGGCGACCCCGCCGACCCGCTGCTCGTTTCCGTCCGCTCCGGCGCCCGCGCCTCGATGCCGGGGATGATGGACACCGTCCTCAATCTCGGCCTCAACGACGAGACCGTCGAAGGCCTCGCGGCGAAGTCCGAGGACGCGCGCTTCGCGTGGGACAGCTATCGCCGCTTCATCCAGATGTACGCCGACGTCGTCCTCGAACTGGATCACGGCGCGTTCGAGGAAGCGCTGGAGATCGCCAAGGAAGACCAGGGCTTCACGCTCGACACCGAACTCTCCGCCGACGACCTGCGCAAGCTCGTCGCCGAATATAAGGCCCTCGTCGAGAAGCTCTGGGGCAAGCCCTTCCCGCAGGACGTCCACGACCAGCTCTGGGGTGCGGTCGGCGCGGTGTTCGGTTCGTGGCAGTCCGAGCGGGCGAAAGTCTATCGCCGCCTCAACGACATCCCCGGCGGCTGGGGGACCGCGGTCAACATCCAGGCGATGGTGTTCGGCAACATGGGCGACACCTCGGCCACCGGCGTCGCGTTCACGCGCGACCCATCGAAGGGCGACCGCGCCTATTACGGCGAATTCCTGATCAATGCGCAGGGCGAGGACGTCGTCGCCGGCATCCGCACCCCGCAATACCTGACCAAGACCGCGCGCGAAGACGCCGGCGCCAAGCCCGCCTCGATGGAAGAGGCGATGCCCGAGGTCTACACCCAACTCGCCGACGTGTTCGACACGCTCGAGAACCACTACCGCGACATGCAGGACATCGAGTTCACGGTCGAGAAGACCAAGCTCTGGATGCTGCAGACGCGCGCCGGCAAGCGCACCGCCAAGGCCGCGCTGAAGATCGCCGTCGACATGGCGAACGAAGGCCTCATCACCCGCGAGGAGGCAATCCTGCGCATCGAGCCGATGGCGCTCGACCAGCTGCTCCACCCGACGCTCGATCCCAAGGCGACGCGCGACGTGCTCACCAAGGGCCTCCCCGCATCGCCGGGTGCGGCCTCGGGTGCGGTCGTGTTCGACGCCGATGCCGCCGAGAAGAAGGCCGCCGATGGCGTGGCGGTCATCCTGGTCCGCACCGAGACCTCGCCCGACGACATCCACGGCATGCACGCGGCCAAGGGCATCCTCACTGCGCGCGGCGGGATGACGTCGCACGCCGCCGTCGTCGCACGCGGCATGGGGCGCCCCTGCGTCTCGGGCGCCGGCACGCTCTCCATCGACGCCAAGGCGAAGATCATGCGTTGCGGCGGCCGCGAGGTGAAGGAGGGCGACCTGCTCACCATCGACGGCACTACCGGCGAAGTGATGATCGGCGCGGTGGCCACGGTTCAGCCCGAGCTGTCGGGCGATTTCGCGACGCTGATGGTGTGGGCCGACGAGGTCCGTCGCCTGAAAGTCCGCGCCAACGCCGAGACGCCGGAAGATTGCCGCGTCGCGCGCGAGTTCGGCGCCGAGGGCGTCGGCCTGTGCCGCACCGAGCATATGTTCTTCGAGAGCAGCCGCATCACCAACGTCCGCCAGATGATCCTGGCGAGCGACGAGAAGGGCCGCCGCGTCGCACTCGAGAAGCTGCTCCCCGAACAGCGCAGGGACTTCACCGAAATCCTCGAGGTGATGGCGGGGCTCCCGGTGACGATCCGCCTGCTCGATCCGCCGCTCCACGAATTCCTCCCCCACGAGGAATCCGAGTTCGCCGAAGTCGCCACCGCGGCGGGCGTCGACGTCGACACCCTCAAGCGCCGCGCGGCCGAGTTGCACGAGTTCAACCCGATGCTCGGCCACCGTGGCTGCCGTCTCGGCGTGACCTATCCCGAAATCTACGAGATGCAGGCGCGTGCGATCTTCGAGGCGGCGGTCGACGTCGCCGAGAAGTCCGGCGCGGCCCCGATCCCCGAAGTCATGATCCCGCTCGTCGCCACCCGCCGCGAGCTGGAGCTGATGAAGGCCGTCGTCGACAAGGCCGCGCAGGCCGTGTTCGCCGAAAAGGGCCGCACGATCGAGTATCTCGTCGGCACGATGATCGAGCTCCCCCGCGCAGCCCTCCGCGCCGGCGAGATCGCGGAAGTCGGCGAGTTCTTCTCGTTCGGCACCAACGACCTGACGCAGACCACGCTGGGCGTCAGCCGAGACGACGCCTCGCGCTTTCTCGGCGCCTATGTCGAGCAGGGCATCTACGCGAAGGACCCGTTCGTCAGCATCGACGTAGAAGGCGTCGGCGAACTGATCGAAATCGCAGCGGAACGTGGGCGCAAGACGCGCGCCGGCATCAAGCTCGGCATCTGCGGCGAACACGGCGGGGACCCGGCAAGCATCGCGTTCTGCGAAAAGGTCGGCCTCGATTACGTCTCGGCCAGCCCCTACCGCGTCCCGATCGCGCGTCTGGCGGCAGCACAGGCGGCGCTCAACAAGAAGTGACGTGAAACCCCTCTCTCCCGAGCCTCGGGAGAGGGGCGGTAATCAGCTACAAAGGCCCGCCGGCGGACCCACCAGTGCAGGCAGGGCAGGCGGGCCGGCGAGCGACGGTGTCGGTCCCGGCAGCGAAAGGTCGATGGCCCGAGCATAATACGGATCGGCTTCCGCCTCGGGCAGTGTCACGAAACGGAACCCCATCTCGCGGTACAGCGCGAGTAGCTTAGGCAGCATCCGCGCATCGAACGCGCCGACATGCATCAGCAGGACATAGGGAATATCCCGCCCAACCTGAGCCTTGGCCCGCGCCCGTGCCGCCAATGCGGCAGCGCGCGCTTCGCCCAGAAAGCTGGCCTCCAGCGCGGCGATCGCACCCACATCCCGCTTGACCGAGCAAGCAGCATAAACCGGGTTCCAGCTGAAATCGTTGAAGCTCATAGTCACCGCCGCAACCCGATACCCGCGAGCCCTAAGGTCAGCACGAGCCGCGTCGCGAACTGCCGATGTGCTACCCTCAGAAAGGAACGGATACCGAAACCAGTGCCAATCGGTTCCCTTGGCGGTAGCAGCAAGCGGCGCTTCGTTCCGCACCACATCGGCGGAAAACGCAGCTGCGCCCACCTTGTCGAGATTGGCATGCGAATAAGTGTGGTTGCCAAGTGGTAGTCCGGCAGCACGCCAAGTCGCGATCGCCCCAGCAGCATCGTCCGGCGCATCCAGCCCGAAACCCGCGTTCAGAAACCCGAACGCCGGCGCCCTCGCAGCGGCAAGCGCCCCGGTAATCGCCCGGATCACATCCACCCGAGTCTGCCCCGGCACGAGCGGACCATGAGCAGGAATATCGTCGAAGGTGATCGCGATGGCAGGCCTCTTGGCCACGCCGCGCTCGGAAGGACCGACCGGCACCGGAGCCGTAGCGCCAATCACCGATCGCGACCGGGTCGACGCGCGTGCGCCGCCAAACAGACTCAGCGGTACGGCTTCACCCATCGTCTTATAGCCAGCCTCCGACGGGTGCAGGTGATCCCCCGAATCATACGCGGGAGACAGCCGATCGGGATGTGCCGGGTCGCGCATCAACCGGTCGAAATCGATGACGGCGTCGAACACTCCGGACGTGCGGATGAAGCTGTTGACGGCCTGCCGATCTGCCTCGTTCTCCGCGGTCGGATGATAATAGGTGTTGCCGCCGAACGGCATCACCGTCCCCCCGATCACCTTGATCCCGTGAGCATGCGCCCGCGCTACGACCTGCGAGAAGCCGGCAGTGATCTGCGCGACGATCGCGGCATGTTGCGCAGGCGTGGCGGGTGCTTCGCGCGTCAGGACGCCAAGGTCGTTGATGCCCTCCAGCACGATCGTCCAGCGCACGCCGCTGCGCGCGATGACGTCGCGATCGAAGCGCGCGAGCAGATTGGGGCCGAGCCCGTCCAGCAACACGCGATTGCCGCCGATCCCCGCGTTGACGACGCCGATCGCTCGCGTTGCCGTCGTTCCGCGAAGTCTTTGCGCCAACACATCGGGCCAGCGCGTGTTGTGCTCGGGCTTCACGCCATAGCCGTCGGTGATCGAATCGCCGATCGCCACGACCGTACCCGCAACCGGGCCACCCCCGACCTCGACATCCGCGAGTGCATACCAATGCGTGGTCGGCATCGCGCCCGCCAGCGTCCCGTCCGCCACCACGTTGCCGGCCACCGTGAAACTCGTCGAGCGGGAGCCGGGGTGGCCGGTCTGCGGGCTGGCGGCGTCCGGCAGATACAGGCTGATGGCGAGATCGGCACCGGCCGCGACGGGGAACGCAACAGGGTCGCTGTAGACCTCCGCGCCGGCCGGGATCATTGCGTCGCTCCGCCCCGAGAAGGTGAGCCGAGCACCGCCTTCGATTCGCGGCGTGCCGGGGAAGGCTGACCGGGCGAGGTGCGCACCGCCGATCGCGAGCGGGCGCGTGCCGAACGCGTTGGAAAGCCGAATGCGTACGCGTTCACCGCCGGCCGACACCCGCACCACTTGGCGCAGCGTGATCGCGCCGGCCCGATCGGCCGGGAGCGCATTGTCCCCCTCGGCGATCATCTGCGCCGACCCCCAGGTTGCAATCCAATGCGCGCCCCGAGCGGGCGTAGTGTCCCGCGCGCCTGCGCCCGTCACGATCAGCGCGCCCAACATCAGCGCTACCGGCCACCGTCTCATCATCGCGTCCTCATCTTCTTATCCAGTGTCAGCGTGCAGCTATTGCGGGTTGCCGGGCGCGTACGGAAAGCGCTGTGCCTTGTACCATGCCAAGTCATGTGCGGGTGCCGCGGCGCCCGCCGGTAGCGGCAGGCCGTTGACCGACATCCAATAGGCAAGGCTCGCATCGCGCCACCAGCGTGCCTCGCGCTCCTGGACCGCGAGATACGTCGCGGTCTTTGCCCAGCGCTCGGCATCGACCTTGGTCTTCACACCGTCCCACTGCCGACGCATGCCGGCCACGTAGCCCACGCCCGCATCGTAATCATGGACCATCTCCGCCCAGACCGAGCGCCCGGATGTCGTCCGATACGTCCACGGCACATGGTGGAACCACAACAGGTCGCGCTCGGGGGTAGTCGCAGGATCGGCCAGCTTGCGGGCAAGCTCGGGCGCGTATTGCGCAACCGCGTTGCTCCCGGTCTTGGTCCGGTCGAAGCCGATCCCGCCCTTGTCGGCGCGGTGGTAATAGACCGGGTTCCATTCGGGGCGCTTGAGGTCGGCCACCCACGGGCCGGGGCCGTAATGGTGACCCGTCGCCATGACGTGCGCGAGGCCGAGCGGTGTCATGTAGTCGACTACCGCCTCGCGCGATCCCATCATCATCGCGACCACCGGATCGACGACGGCGGGGGAGGGGGCGAAGGTCATTGCCGCCCATTCGCGCGCCACGGGTGCGGCGCCTAGCGTCGGATCCCACGCCATCCGACCGAACGCGTACCAGTTCGCCTGGTTGAAGGTGGAGCCCGCCCAGTCGCGGTCGCGGCCGATATTCGCCACGCCCGCCATCCCGGTAAGTCTATGGCCTTCGACCGAGCCATCGACGACCTTCGCCACGGTTTCGCCGGGCGTCCGCATCGTTTCGCTCGCCAGCGTTTCGGCGAACAGCGGCCCAAGATAGGCGAGGTGCGTCGCGAAGCCGAGATACTCCTTGGTGATCTGGAATTCGATCATCAGCGGCGTCTTGGGCATCGCCCCGAACAGCGGGTGGAACGGCTCGCGCGGCTGGAAGTCGATCGCGCCGTTCTTGACCTGGACGATGACGTTCTTGGCGAACTTGCCGTCGAGCGGCTTAAACTCGGTATACGCCTGTTTCGCGCGGTCGTCGGGGTCGGTCTCGGCGTAGACGAACGCGCGCCACATCACGATCCCGCCATGCGGCGCGACCGCAACGGCGAGCATGTTGGCGCCGTCCGCGTGGCTGCGGTGGTAATCGCGCGGGCCAGGCTGACCCTCGCTGTTCGCCTTGACCAGAAAGCCGCCGAAATCGGGAATGCTGCGATAGATCTCGTCGGTCTTTGCCTTCCACCACGCAGCGACCTGCGGATCGAGCGGATCGGCGGTCTTCAAACCGCCGAGTTCGATCGGCGCTGAGAACCGTGCCGACAGATATACCTTTATGCCGTACGGCCGGAATACTTCGGCAAGCGCAGCAGCCTTGGCGATATACGGCGCGGTCAGGCTTTCCGCCTTCGCGTTGACGTTGTTGAGGACGGTACCGTTGATCCCGATCGACGCGTTGGCGCGCGCGTAATCGGTGTAGCGCGGGTCGCGGAAATCGGGGAGTGTCCACCAGTCCCACAGCGACGCGCCGGCATAACCACGCTCGACCACGCCATCCAGATTGTCCCAATGGTTGAGCACGCGCAGCTTCACGCGAGGTGTGGATGTCAGGTCGATCCGGTCGAGGCTGCCCCCAGTCTGGATATGTCGCAGCAACGCGAAGCTACCATAGAGTACGCCGCGATCGGTGTTGGCGGTGACGAGCAGGACACGGCGGGACCCGAGCGTGACTTGTCCAACGCGGTACCCCTCATCGCCGAGCGCTGCCAGGGGAAGGCGGAGTGCGGCGACGTCGGGATCGTTGGTGGTGGCCAGCAGGATTGTGGGCGTGCTCGTGCCGAACAGACTCACGCCGCGACGCAGTTCTGCTGCTGCTGCCTTGAGCGTAGGCGTATCGCCGCGCGCTTCGATCGTGGGTGCGCCGCGCGCGCCTGTCGTCGCCGAAGCCGGATATCGGAGCCAGAGATCATAGCCATCCTCAGCTTGCGCCGGTCCGGTCAAACCAATTATCGCTCCGAACAGAAGCGCGAACTTACCGATCCATCGGCCGAATATCGTCATAATCCTCTCCCGCCGTTCCGCACCACATTGACAGGATCGCGGATGATCAGCCATGTTATCGCTATCACGACGACGGCTTCGACAGCAATGCCGCGTTTCATATTAGGAGATAATCTTGGCCGGTACGAAGACAGCAGGGAACGCGCCGACCATGATGCCGACCCGGCGTGACCTTTTCGGCCTGCTCGGCTCGGTCTCCATTACAGGGCTCATTCCCGGCGTTGCGTACGCCGCGACCGCGTCACCAACCTACCGCGATCCCCGCGCGCCGGTCGATCTTCGGGTCCGCGACCTGATGGCACGGATGACGCTGGAGGAGAAAGTTGGCCAGACCATTTCCCTGTGGGCGACCAAGGCCGACGTGATGGTGCCGGGTGGGCTTGATTTCGATCCGGCGCGCGCGACCGCGGCGTATCCGGCGGGGTTCGGTCAGGTCACGCGACCGTCCGACAAGCGCGGCGGCCCTTCGGTCGCGGTAACGGCCGGCGGCACCGGGGCCGCGTGGCGGGGGACAGCTTCGACGATCGCGTTCGTCAACGCGGTCCAGCGTTGGGCGCGCGGCACGCGGCTCGGCATCCCGGTGATCTTCCACGAGGAATCGCTGCACGGCTACATGGCGCCCGACGCGACGATGTTCCCGCAGGCGATCGGCATGGCCGGCAGCTTCGATCGCGACCTAGTGCGGCGCGCGCAGACGATCATTGGTCGCGAAGTACGCGCGCACGGCAGCCACCTCTCGCTGTCGCCGGTCGTCGATATCGCGCGCGACCCGCGCTGGGGCCGGATCGAGGAGACGTTCGGCGAGGACCCGTATCTGTGCGGCGAGATGGGGGTCGCCGCGGTCGAGGGCCTGCAGGGCGACAGCACGACGCTGGCGCCGGGCAAGGTTTTCGCGACGCTGAAGCATATGACCGGCCACGGCCAGCCCCAGGCGGGCAACAATATCGGCCCCGCACCGATCGGCGAGCGCGAACTGCGCGAGAGCTTCTTCCCGCCGTTTCGCGCGGTCGTGACGCGGACCGGGATCGGCGCGGTGATGCCATCGTATAACGAGATCGATGGCGTCCCGAGTCATGCGAACCACTGGCTGCTCGGCGACGTGCTGCGCGGCGAATGGGGATTTTCGGGCGGGATCGTCAGCGATTATGGCGCGATCGAGGAACTCGACACGATCCACCACGTCGCGCGTGACCTGAACGGGGCGGCGAAACTCGCGCTGGCGGCCGGCGTCGACAGCGCGCTGCCCGACGGACTGGCCTACCGCACGCTCCCCGCCCAGGTGCGCGCGGGGACGGTACCGATCGCGCAGGTCGACGCCGCCTGCGCGCGGATGCTGGCATTGAAGTTCCGCGCCGGCTTGTTCGAGGAGCCGCTGGTCGATCCCCGCGCCGCCGCTCGCCTGACCGGTAACGCGGAAGCGCGCGGCGTCGCGCTCGAGGCCGCCCGCAAATCGATGTGCCTGCTGACCAACGACGGTACGCTGCCGCTCGCGCCCAAGGGCAAGATCGCGGTGATCGGGCCCAATGCAGCGATCGCACGGCTCGGCGGCTATTCCGCGCCGCCGCGCCAGACAGTGTCGCTGCTCGACGGCGTGCGTGCGCTCGTGGGGAACGCAGCGACGATCGTCCATGCGCAAGGCGTGTTCATCACGCAGAGCGAGGACCGGTCGCAGGACGCGGTGCTGCTCGCCGATCCCGCCAAGAACCGCGCGCTGATCGCCGAGGCGGTCGAGGTCGCGCGGGGCGCGGACACGATCATCCTCGCGATCGGCGATACCGAGCAGACCAGCCGCGAGGGGTTTTCGAAGAACCATCTCGGCGACCGCACCACGCTCGACTTGCTGGGCGAGCAGAACGCGCTGTTCGACGCGCTCCATGCGCTGGGCAAGCCGATCGTCATCGCCGCGATCAACGGTCGTCCGCCGAGCTGGCCGGGCGTGATCGCAAACGCGAACGCGGTGCTCGAATGCTGGTATCCGGGGCAGGAGGGCGGCACCGCGATGGCCGAGGCGCTGTTCGGGCGGATCAACCCGGGCGCCAAGCTGCCCGTGACGGTGGTGCGCGAAGTCGGGCAGGTACCGCTCTATTACAACCGCAAGCCCTCGACCCAGCGCGGTTATCTGTTCGCGGAGACCGCGCCGCTGTTCCCGTTCGGGCACGGGCTCAGCTACACGCGCTTCGACGTCGGCGCGCCGCGGCTGTCGGCGGCGAAGATCGGGATCGCCGGCAGCGTCGGTGTGGAGGTCGACGTCGCCAATATCGGGCAACGCGCCGGCGACGAGGTCGTGCAGCTGTATGTGCGCGACCAGGTTTCGTCGGTCGCGCGACCGGTGATGGAGCTGAAGGGGTTCGAACGCGTGACGCTTGCGCCCGGCGAGCGGCGGACGCTGCACTTCACGCTCGGCCCCGACGCCTTCGCTCTGTGGGACGTCGACATGCGCGAGGTCGTCGAGCCTGGCCTGTTCACGATCATGGCTGGGCCGAGTTCGGCACAGCTGAAAACCGCCATCCTCGAAATCGCCTGAAGGACCTTCGATGCCCAAGATCGTTTCCGCCCGAGTCATCGTCACCTGTCCGGGACGCAATTTCGTCACGCTGAAGATCGAGTGCGACGACGGCACTACCGGGCTGGGCGACGCCACGCTCAACGGCCGCGAGTTGAGCGTCGCGAGCTACCTGACCGACCACGTCGTGCCGTGCCTGATCGGCCGCGACGCGCACCGGATCGAGGACGTCTGGCAGTATCTCTACAAGGGCGCATATTGGCGCCGCGGCCCGGTGACGATGGCGGCGATCGCTGCGGTCGACACCGCGCTCTGGGACATCAAGGGCAAGCTCGCGGGGTTGCCGGTGTACCAGTTGCTCGGCGGCGCGGCGCGCGATGCGTGCATGGTCTACGCGCACGCCAACGGCACGACGATCGAGGACACGATCGAGGTCGCCAAGGCCGAGCAGGCCAAGGGATACAAGGCGATCCGGCTGCAATGCGGCGTACCGGGGCTGGCCTCTACCTACGGCGTGGCCAAGCACGGCGCGCGCTACGAACCCGCCGATGCCGACCTGCCGAGCGAGAGCGTGTGGTCGACCGAGAAATACCTGCGCGTCGTCCCCGAATTGTTCAAGGCGGCGCGTGAGGCGATGGGCTGGGACGTGCATCTGTTGCACGATATCCACCACCGGCTGACGCCGATCGAGGCGGGGCGGCTCGGCAAGGCGCTCGAGCCGTATAACCTCTTCTGGATCGAGGACCCGACGCCGGCCGAGAACCAGGAGGCGTTCAAGCTGATCCGCCACCATACGACGACGCCGATCGCGGTGGGTGAGGTGTTCAATTCGATCTGGGACGCGAAGGACCTGATCCAGAACCAGCTGATCGACTATATCCGCGCGACCGTCGTGCATGCCGGCGGCATCACGCACCTGCGCCGGATCGCGTCGCTCGCCGACCTGTACCAAGTGCGGACCGGCTGTCACGGCGCGACCGACCTGTCGCCGGTGGCGATGGCGGCGGCGCTGCATTTCGGGCTGTCGGTGCCCAATTTTGGCGTGCAGGAGCATATGCCACACACCGACGAGACCGATGCGGTCTTCCCGCATGCATACAGCTTCGACGACGGCATGATGCATCCGGGCGAGGCGCCGGGGTTGGGCGTCGACATCGACGAGGAGCTTGCTGCGACCTACGACTATAAGCGCGCGTATCTCCCGGTCGCGCGTCTCGAGGATGGCACGCTGTGCAACTGGTGAACGAGCCCGCCGCTCCCGTCAGCGAGAAGCCGCGCGGTAAAGTGCGGTGGATCGTCTGCGCGCTGCTCTTCGCCGCCGTCGCGCTCAGCTATATCGACCGGCTCGTGCTGCCGGTGCTCAAGCCCGAATTGCAGGCGCGCTATAACTGGAGCGAGCAGGGCTATGCCGATCTCGCGATCGCGTTCCAGGCGGCGTACGGCATCGCCTATGTGCTGTTCGGGCGGTTCGTCGACCGGGTCGGCGCGAAGATCGGCTATGCGGTCGCGGTGAGTTTGTGGACGATCGGTCATGTCGCGCACGCGCTGTTCACCAGCGCGGGGATGATGATCTTCGCGCGAATCCCGCTCGCGATCGGCGAGGCTGGTGCGTTTCCCGCCGCGCTAGCGGCTGCGAACGAATGGTTTCCGCAACGCGAGCGTGCGCTGGCGATCGGCATCTTCAACGCCGGCTCGAACGTCGGGGCGATCCTCACGCCGTTGATCGTGCCGGTGATCGCGGTGACGTTCGGCTGGCGGATGGCGTTCATCGCGACCGGCGCGCTGACCGTGATCTGGCTGGTGGCTTGGCTCGCTTTCTACCGATCGCCGCGCAAGCACCGACGCGTCACGCCCGAGGAACTGGCCTGGATCGAGGCCGATCCCGTGCCCGCTGCCAAGCCGGTCCGCTGGCGCACGCTGCTGCGGTTGCGCCAGACGTGGGCGTATATGCTCGGTCGTTTCCTGATCGATCCGGTGTGGTGGACGTTCCTGTTCTGGCTACCCGACTTCTTCAACCGGCAATACGGCGTGAAGATGCTCGATTTCGGTCCGCCGCTGGTCGCTGTGTACGTGCTGGCCGATGTCGGATCGGTCGCGGGCGGCTGGTTCTCGTCGCGGCTGCTGGCACGCGGCCAGACGCCGAACCGCGCACGGAAGACCGCATTGTTCGCCTGCGCGCTGTTCGCCCTGCCGATCATCTTTGCCGCGCAGGCACCCGGCCTCTGGTGGGCGGTCGCGGCGATCGGCCTTGCGTGCGCGTGTCACCAGGGCTTCTCCGCCAATGTCTACGCGATCCCCGGCGACCTGTTTCCGCGCGGCATGGGCGGATCGGTGATCGGTCTCGGCGGACTGGCGGGAGCGTTCGGCGGCATGCTGATGGCCAAGTTCGCGGGCACGATCCTCGCCGGCGTCGGCAGCTATGGTCCGATCTTCGTGGTCGCCGGATGCGCCTATTTCGTCGCGTTGCTGGTTATCCATCTGCTCGTACCGCACTACACACCCGTCGATCCGGAACACCTCGCATGACCCATCCGCTACGCCTGCACCCCGACCGCCTGTTTCCCAGCGACGGCCGTACTCGCGACATCGCGCGCGCGCTCCATGCGGACGTGAAGGACCTGCCGATCGTCAGTCCGCACGGCCATACCGATCCGGCTTGGTTCGCAAGGAACGAGGCGTTCAGCGATCCCGCCTCGCTGCTGATCGTGCCCGATCACTACGTGTTCCGGATGCTCTACAGCCAAGGCGTGCCGCTCGATGCGCTCGGTGTGCTAACTGTCGATGGCAGCGCGACCGCAACCGATCCGCGCGCGATCTGGAAAATCTTCGCGGCGAACTACCATCTGTTCCGCGGCACGCCGTCGCGGATGTGGCTCGACTGGGTGTTCGCCGAGGCGTTCGGCATCGACGTCCGCCTCGAACCCGCGACCGCGGACCTGTATTTCGACACGATCGATGCCGTGCTGAAGACCCCCGAGTTCCGCCCGCGCGCGCTATTCGACCGGTTCGGCATCGAACTGATCGCGACCACCGAAAGCCCGCTCGACCCGCTCGACCACCACGCCGCGATCCGTGCGAGCGACTGGAACGGCCGCGTCGTCACCGCCTATCGTCCCGACCCGGTCGTCGATCCCGAGACGCCGGGCTTCGCCGCCAACGTTCGCCACTTCGGCGAGACCGCGAACGAAGATGTCGGCAGCTACGCGGGCTATCTCGCGGCGCACCGCTTCCACCGCGCGCGCTTCCGCGATGCTGGCGCGACCTCGACTGATCACGGCCACCCGTCGGCGGCGACCGCGGACCTGACGCCTGCCGAAGCGGAAGCGCTCTACGCCCGCGTCATGGCCCAGCCGACCGCCGCGGACGCCGAACTCTTTCGCGCGCAGATGCTGACAGAGATGGCGGCGATGAGCGTCGAGGACGGCATGGTGATGCAGCTTCATCCCGCTGTGTCGCGTAGCCACAACGCATCGGTGCTGGCACGCTTCGGTCACGACAAGGGCGGGGACATCCCGCTGCCCGGCGAGTTCGTCCGTGCGCTGAAACCGCTGCTCGACCGGTTCGGCAACGATCCCCGCCTGACGCTGATCCTGTTCACGCTGGATGAGGATACGTATTCGCGCGAACTCGCCCCGCTCGCCGGCCATTATCCGTCGCTGCGACTCGGACCGCCTTGGTGGTTCCATGACAGTCCGGAGGGCATGCGCCGCTTCCGCGAACGCGCGACCGAGACCGCCGGTTTCTACAACACGGTCGGCTTCAACGACGACACCCGCGCCTTCCTCTCGATCCCCGCGCGCCACGACGTCGCGCGCCGGATGGACTGCGCGTTCCTCGCCAAGCTCGTCGCCGAACACCGGCTCGAAGAGGACGAGGCGCATGAGGTCGCCCGTGCGCTTTCGTATGACTTGGTCAAGCACGCCTATCGACTGTGAAGCATCTGAGCGCCGGGCCTTGGCGTTACTAGTGATTCGTCGACGATCCGATACCGAACGGGCGGCCGATACCTAAACCCGTTATGATTTCGATTTTGCGGCGGTGTAGCAGAAATAGCACAACGCCCTGGGAGTTCCGTTCGCGCTATTTTTGATCGCCGCTCCAAGGCATTGGTGTCATTCCGACTAACGCCAGCGGTCGTTTTGGCGGGTTTCAATGCGACCGCGATACCGCGCCTCTACTACCCCAAGATACTTGCCAACGTCCCTTAAGAGAATATGTTAGCGCTCGCACAGTCGGCGACGACCGACGTGCGTTTTCCGCGGACATCAGGGTCCGCGATCAAGGGGGGATGAACATGAAGGCTGATAGTCTTTCGTCGGCGCTCGCGCGCTCGGTATCCGTTTTAGCAGTGGCTAGCTGCCTCGCAGTGTCGGGGACGGCATTTGCGCAAACCCAGACGGGCGCCGAAGCCACGAATGCGCAGCCGACGACGGCACCGGGCACGACCGCCGATCCTGCGGCAGCGGCGGGTCAGTTGACCCAGCCACAGACCGCACCATCGTCCGAATCCGCACTGCCGGCGGTCGATAACGAGATCGTCGTCACCGGTGTCCGCGCCAGCCTTGAGCGGTCGATCGCGATAAAGCGCAATTCGACCGGTATCGTCGATGCGATTTCCGCGGAGGACATCGGCAAGTTCCCCGACACGAACCTCGCCGAGTCGCTGCAGCGGATCACCGGCGTCTCGATCAACCGTACCAATGGCGAGGGCGCGCTCGTCACCGTTCGCGGGTTCGGCCCGAGCTACAACCTCGTCACCTTGAACGGCCGTCAGCTCGCGACCGCGAACGTGCAGGTCGTCGGCGGCGATCAGAATTCCGACAGCGCGCAGGGTGCAAGCCGTTCGTTCGACTTCTCGAACCTCGCCTCTGAAGGCGTCCGTACGCTGGAGGTCTACAAGACCGGTCGCGCGTCCGTCCCGACCGGCGGCATCGGTGCGACGATCAACGTCGTCACCCGTCGCCCGCTCGACGGCAAGGGCGGCCTGACGGGCAGCATCGGTGTGAAGGGCGTGTACGACACGAGCACCAATGGCTGCCTGGATTGCGGCTCGAAGGTAACTCCCGAGTTGTCGGGCGTGCTGAGCTGGGCCGATCCGACCGACCGGTTCGGCGTCTCGCTGTTCGGCAGCTACCAGAAGCGCAATTTCACTTCGATCGCGGCGACGTCCAACGACTGGAACGTTCAGTCGTACACCGATTTCTTGGCGGGTGGTTTCGTCAAAGGCGATGGCAGCACAAAAATCACGGGCGCGCCGACCAACCCGAACCAGCTCGTCGCGTTCCCCAACGACAGTCGCTATCACTATGCGGAAGGCAGTCGGGAACGCATCAACGGCCAGGCTGTCGTCCAGTTCAAGCCGATCGAGACACTGACGCTGACCGCGGACGCGCTGTTCGCCCAAAACAAGCAGAAGGAAATCCGCTCGGATCTCTCGAACTGGTTCAGCCGGCCGTTCGACGAAGTGCGGTTCGACGCGAACCCCGTGGTCGCCACCGCAAACTATCTGCACGAGACGATCAACGGCGCCAAGGACGAAGGGTTCGAGGCGCAGAACCGCGGTCAGAAGAGCCGGATCCAGGATTTCGGCCTGAACGGCAAATGGGAGATTACCGACAACTTCACGTTCAACTTGGATGGCCATTACAGCAAGGCATCCAGCCGTCCGGACAATCCCAACGGCAACAGCTCGACGCTGGTCGGCATGGCCGCCAATGTCGTCACCGCGCATTCGGTCGATTACACCGGCGCCATCCCGGTGCAGGACGTTACGCTCAACGGTCCACTGACGGTGAATCAGGTGGGCTCGCAGATCGGCCGTACCTATGCGTCCGCGCAGGATCAGCGCGTGAAGGAATTGCGCGGTGATTTCGGCTGGGATCTCGGCGGCGGCAGCCGCTTCGACTTCGGCGGCAATCTGCGCGATACGAACATGCACCAGACGCGGACTTCCACGCAGCAGGTTCTGGGCGACTGGGGCATCACCAACCCTGGCGATGTCGAGAAACAGGCACCCGGCGCGCTGCAGGCGTTCTGCTTGGTGTGCAAGTTCAAGCATTACGATCCAGGCAACGATCCGGAATCGCAGACTGCGTTCCGCGGTGATGCGGCCGCCATCTACTCGATACTGTCGCCGTTCTACGCCAAGGCCGGTAATCCGGTCGGCACCACGGCGACCGAAGACAACCGTGTCCGTGAGAAGATCTGGTCGGCGTACGGCCAAGTCACGTGGAAGGGCGATCTGGGGCCGTTGCCTGCGGTACTCGTCGCCGGCGTGCGCTACGAGCACACCAAGTCCACTTCGACATCACTGGTGGCCGTACCCGCCGCGATCAACTGGGTTTCGGATAACGATTATACCATCGTGATTTCGAACCAGAACAGCTTCCTGACGGACAGCGGGACGTACAATAACTTCCTGCCCTCAATGGATTTTCAGGTCGAGCTGAAGAACAACCTGATCGGTCGCCTGTCGTTCAGCAAGACGATTGCCCGGCCAGAATATAGCAACCTGTTCACGTCGACGAGCGTCGGTGCACCATCGCGGCCGGTCGCCAATGGCGGTCTCGCCACCGGATCGTCGGGCAACGCGAAATTGATCCCGCTGGAGTCGGACAATCTCGATGCGTCGCTCGAATGGTACTATAAGCCGGACAGCTATCTATCGTTCGGTGTCTTCGACAAGCGTGTCCGCAACTTCATCGGTAACGGCCAGACCTCGACCACGTTGTTCGGGCTGAGGGATCCGAGCTCGGGTGCTGCGGGAACACGCTCGGGCCAGGCCAAGGCCGCGTTGCAGGCTCTCGGTGCCGACCAGAGCGACGTGAACCTGTTTGCGCTGACGGCATTGCTCGACCAGACCGGCTCGATCGGTGCGGCGACCACGGTCTTCCAGGCCAATTACAACGCCGCTACTCGTTCGCTGAACGACGATTTCGTCAAGCAGATCAACAGCAGCCGCGATGTCATTGCCAACGGAACGGACGTCCTCTACCAGTTCCAGCTGACCCAGCCGATCAACAACAAGGATGCCGAGATCTACGGCTTCGAAGCGGCGGGGCAGCATTTCTTCGGATCGACCGGGTTTGGCGTCAGCGCGGCCTACACGCTGGTGCGCGGCGATGTCGGGTTCAACATCGGGGCGCCGACGACGGAAAACCAGTTCGCGCTGCTCGGCTTGTCGGATACGTTCAACGCGACGCTGATATTTGACAAATACGGCCTTTCGGCGCGGATCGCATATAATTGGCGCGACAAATTCCTGTCTGGGATCAATCGCGGCAATTCGAAAAATCCGGAGTTCACCAAGCCGTTCGGTCAGCTGGATGCGAACATAAGCTACGACATCACGCCTATGTTCGCGGTGTCGATCGAAGGCATCAACCTGACCGAGACCAAGCTCCGCACCTATGGCCGCGACGAGAGCGAACTCTGGTTCGGCCAGGAACTGCGGCGTCGCTTCCTACTTGGCGGTCGCTTCCGCTTCTAAAGGATGGTGCGAACCGGGGGCGGCAATATGACCCTCCCTCCCTTCGGGGGGAGGGCGTTCCCCCGTTGGTGCCGCCGATGCCGCTTTCGTGATCGTCGCCGTCGTTCCTGCCTGATGGGGGCACCATGGGAGGGCTTGCGAGTTTGCTGCGAGGTCCGCGCCACCCCTACGCAGGTCTGGTCTGGGCCGAGCAACGCGCTCGAGAACGTTCGCGTGTCGTAGGTCCAACTGTCTGCATTGGATTGCATGCCGCTGCGACGCTCTGCATGATGGCGTGGTTAGCGTTGGGCACATGGATATCGAAAGGCGCATCGTGACGCGTATTGTCCTTCTGAATAACGTCGATCACCAGGATCTGACGGTCGCGACGGGCCATGGTCCCGAGTTCGGCGACGCGGTGAACCAGGTGCTGGTCTTCCCGACCGAATGGCAGGATCTGCAACGTGAATACCCGATCCTGTTCCGACGCTCGGAGGAGGGGCGGTTCCAGTCGGTCGCACTCGTCGGGCTCGATCGGGACGAGAATCTGTTTCTCGGCGATGGCGTCTGGCACGCGCGCTATGTCCCGGCGCTGCATCAGCGGGGGCCCTTCTCGATCGGCCTGACCCGCGCCGAGGACGGCAGCGAAGCCGAGCCAATGGTCCACGTCGACCTTGATTCACCGCGTATCACCGCAGGGGGCGAGGGCGTTCCCGGGCAGATCGTCTTCCTGCCGCATGGTGGCAACAGTCCGTATCTCGATGCCGTGTCGGACGTGCTTGGCCGCATCCATGACGGAGTGATCGCGAACGACCCGATGTTCGACGCCTTCCAGGTCGAAGGCCTGATAGAGCCGGTCGCGCTCGAGATATTCCTCGACGAGACGAACAAATACACGCTCGACGATCTCTACACGATCTCGGCCGAACGGCTTGCCGCGCTCGATGGCGAAGCCCTGGCGCGCCTCCACGCCCCCGGATTTCTCCAACTCGCCTTCTTCGCGATCGCGTCGCTCGGGACCGTCTCGCGCCTGATCGAACTCAAGACCAGCCGGCTCGCGGCGCGGTGACCGACCGCGATACCTTGCCGGCCGTTCGCACGATCGAGGGGGCGAAACGGGGCGAGATCGACTTCGCCGCGCTGATCGAAGCTGGCGAACCGGTCGTGCTGAAGGCGGTGGCGACCGATTTGCCGCTGGTCGAGGTCGGGCGACAGGGCGCGGACGCGGCGATGGCGTATCTGTTGCGGTTCGATGCAGGACGTTCGGTGGTCGGCTTCGTCGGCGAACCGAAGATCGGCGGCCGCTTCTTCTACAATGACGACGTCACCGGCATGAACTACGCGGCGAGCCGCGCGCCGCTGGCCGATTATCTCGACTGGATCCGCGCGGGTGTCGCCGGAGACGAGGCGCCATCGGTGTATCTCGGCTCGACCGACGTCGACACGTTCTTCCCCGGTTTGCGCGCCGAGAACCCCGTCGTGGCCGAGGGCGACCTGCCCGGCTCAGGCACGCCGCTTGCCAGCCTCTGGATCGGCAACCGCACGACCGCGGCGGCGCACTGGGACATGTCGAACAACATCGCGTGCCCGCTGGTCGGCCGGCGTCGCTTCACGCTGTTCCCGCCCGATCAGGTCGCGAACCTGTATCCGGGGCCACTCGAACCGACGCCGGGCGGGCAGGTCGTCAGCATGGTCGATTTCGTCGCGCCCGAATTCGACCGCCATCCGGGCTTTCGCGACGCGCTGAGTACCGCTCGCGTCGCCGACCTCGATCCGGGCGATATCCTCGTCTACCCGGCCTTGTGGTGGCACCGGGTCGAGGCGCTCGACGACTTCAACGTCATGGTCAATTATTGGTGGAACGACGTGCCGGCGTTCGTCGATACGCCGATGACGACACTGCTCCACGCGATCCTTAGCCTGCGCGATCGTTCCGAGGGCGAGAAGCAGGCGTGGCGCGAACTGTTCGACTATTACGTCTTCGGCCCCGCCGAGCGCGCGAGCGAACACCTGCCGCCGCATGCCCGCGGTGCGCTCGCGCCGCTCGACGACACCGCCGCACGGCGATTGCGGGCGCAGGTCCTGCAACGCCTCAACAGATAGGATGGTCATGACGGACACACAGCGGAGCCGCGTCGTGATCGCGGGCGGTGGCACCACCGGCTGGCTCGCCGCTGCCGCAATCGCGCAGCAACTCTGCGCGCTAGTCGACGTCACGCTGGTCGAATCCGAAGAGATCGGCACGATCGGCGTCGGCGAATCGACCATCCCGACGGCCCGCGCGTTCCACCGCCTGATCGGGATCGACGAGCAGCACTTCATGGCCGAGACCGGCGCCACCTTCAAACTCGGCATATCGTTCGAGAACTGGGCGCGGATCGGCGATCGCTACATCCACGCGTTCGGCGAGACCGGCCAGTCGACCTGGATGGGCGCGTTCCACCATTTCTGGCTCCAGGCGCGCGAAGACGGTTTTGGCGGCGACCTGGGCGACTATTGCCTCGAACTCCAGGCCGCGCAGGCGGAGCGGTTCGCGATCGGCGGCAACGTGCCCGAGCTGAGCTACGCCTATCACCTCGACGCGGGCCGCTATGCGCGACACCTGCGGACCGTCGCCGAGGGGGCAGGCGCGCGCCGCATCGAAGGGTTCATCGACCGCGTCGAACAGGATGGCGAGAGCGGTGACATAACCGCGCTTGTGCTGCGCTCGGGGGAGCGGATCGAGGGCGACCTGTTCATCGACTGCACCGGGTTCCGCGCGATGCTGATCGGCCAGACGCTCGGGTCGCCGTTCGAGAATTGGCGGCACTGGTTGCCGACCGACAGCGCGGTCGTCACGCAGACGCGCTCGGTCGGCCCGGCGGTGCCGTACACGCGCGCGATCGCGCACGGTGCGGGGTGGCGCTGGCAGATCCCGCTCCAGCACCGCGTCGGCAACGGACTCGTCTATGACAGCCGCCATCTCTCCGCGGACGAGGCGCATGCGCAATTGCTCGCCGAAGTCGAAGGCGAAGTCCTGTTCGATCCACGCCTGATCCGCTTCCAGCCCGGCCGCCGCCAGGACGTATGGCGCGGCAATTGCGTGGCATTGGGGCTAGCGGGTGGGTTCGTCGAACCGCTCGAATCCACCGCGATCCACCTCGCGATGATCGGCATAACGCGCTTGCTCCAGGTGTTCCCGTTCGGCGGCCATCACGCGGCGACGGCCAAACGCTTCAACGAACAGGCAGCGGCCGATATCGAACGGATCCGCGACTTCATCGTGCTCCACTACGTACTGACCGAGCGTGACGACACCGCGTTCTGGAATGCATGCCGGACGATGGATATCCCCGAGACGCTGAGCGACCGGATCGCGTTGTTTCGCGAAAGCGGTATGGCGTATCAGGACGGCGAGGAGATATTCCGCGTCGCCTCCTGGGCGCAGGTCATGACCGGCCAGCGGCTGTCTGCCCGCCAGCATCACCGGATGGGCCGGATCATGGGTGAGCCGCGCCTGCGACAGGTCCTGGGGGACATGAAGACGACTATCGCCAAGCAAGTCGCGGTCCTGCCGACGCATCAGGACTTCCTGCATAGCTATTGCCCCGCCGATGTTTGAGCGGATCGCCAACGATGCGTTCCGGCCGGGACGTCGCGACATCCTGCTTGGTGCGGCGGCTATGGTCGCCGCGCCTGCTTTTGGTGCGAGCCCCGCTGCCGAGCCGCGCATCCAGCGGATGTCACCCGCGTTCGACCGGATGGTCGCGCCCGGCACGCGGGTCGAGACGATCGCGACTGGCATCCGCTGGGCGGAGGGCCCGGTGTGGGTCGAGGCCGGAAAGTATCTGCTGTTCTCCGACCCACCCGCCAACATCGTTCGTCGCTGGCGCAAGGGTGGCCCCGCCGTGGCGTTCCTCGATCCGTCGGGGGCAGGGGGCACCGATCCGAAGCTTATCCGCGAGCCGGGTGCGAACGGACTGACGCTCGACCGCGAGGGCCGGTTGTTGATCGCGAACAGCGGCGGTCGGTCGATCGACCGGGTAAACCTGGTCACGCGGCGGCGCGAGACGGTCGTCGATCGCTACCAGGGAAAGCGGTTCAACAGCCCGAACGACATGCACGTTGCGCGTGATGGGACGCTCTACTTCACCGATCCGCCGTACGGGCTGACCGAAGGCGATACGTCGCCGCTGAAGGAACTGGCGGTGAACGGCGTCTATCGGCTGCGGCCCGGCGGTACGGTCGAACTGCTGGAGGGAGGCCTGACCCGACCGAACGGCATCGCGCTATCGCCTGACGAAACGCGACTTTACGTGTCGGTGTCGGATGAAACCGCGCCGCGGATCATGGTCTACGACCTCGATGCGAAAGGTGTGCGCAACGCGCGGGTGCTGCTGGATGCCACGGCGATGAAGGCGCGGGGCGGGGCAGGGCTGCCCGACGGCATGAAGGTTGCGCATGACGGGACGCTCGTTTGCTCGGTGCCCGGCGGGATGATGTTCATGACGCCCGGTGCGGAGCCTCTCGCGTTGGTGACGACCGGTGCGCCGATCGCCAACTGCGCATTCGGCGAGCGGGGGCGGGCGCTGTACATGACCGCCAACGACCGCGTTCTGCGCCTGCCGCTACGTCCGGGTTGGCAAGGCGAGGGCTGATCGATCTTCGTTCGACACGGACCGTTCAGCCCTTCGCCGTGCGGGGTTTTACGACCGGCACGAGTTAAATATTCGCGATTTTAAATGGTCTTGGAACGGTGCGCTCCCCCGGCAGCGGCCGCTGCCGGGGGATAAGCGATCAGAACCGGGCGCGAACGCCTACGCGGTAGATGCGGCCCAGCGTGTCGTACAGCGCCGGGTTCACGTCGAGCCCGGTATTGGTCTGCGGGGCGGGCGCCGGATCGTGATCGAACAGATTGTCGACCTTGAAGAACATGCTGGCCTGCTTGGTCACGTTCACCGATCCGCCGAGGTCGATGTAAAAGGCACCCTTCATCTTATTATAGTCGATGGTCGGGTGGTTGGCGGTCGAGACCGGACAAGCGCTGGTGCAGACGACATATTGGTTGCCGAACACCCCGTCCGAGAACCAGCGTTCCTGCAGGTTGATGCTGAAGACGTCGTTGTCGTAGCTCTGCGTCGCCAGCCACTTCCAGTCCGGCGTGTTGCCATTGTTGGCCCCGGCCTGGTCGACCACGTCAACGCCGGCGATCCCGGCGTCGACGAGGAACTCCTTCACGTGCGTCCCGAGCACGCGGAGCGTGAAGTTGCCGGGGATGCCGAGTGGCTTCTTCCACTGATAGCTCGCCTCGATGTCGAACCCGCTGGTCTTCCACGATGCCAGATTGAACGGCTGGACGTTGATGAAATTGCCGCCTTGGGTCGGGCTGTTCAGTACGAAGCCGCCGCAGAATGCCTGATTGCCCTCGAAGCAGAAGCGGACGATCTGGTCGGGCGACAATGTCGAGACGACGCCGTCGAGCTTGATCTTGTAATAGTCGAACGACAGGCCGAGACCCGGTGCCCATGATGGGTGCGACAGGACGATACCAACCTCGGTATTGCGCGCGATTTCCGGCTTCAGATCGGGGTTGCCGACGGTGTTCTGGAACGCCTGCACACCGCTGCCGGAAAAGGGATTGGTAAAGTTCGGCAACGTAGTGACGGTCGGTGCGGCGAACAGTTCGGACAGGTTCGGCGCACGGACGTCGCGTGACGTGACGGCGCGCAACCGGATGCCGTCGAGCGGCGTATCCCAGGTGCCGCCGGCCTTCCACGCCCAGACCGTACCCGACGTGCTGTAATGCGTCACGCGACCCGCGCCGTTGAGGTTGGCGCGACCGATGGCTTCGCTGTTGAACAAGGGCAGGTTGAGTTCGAGGAATCCCTCATACACCTCGTACTTGCCGCGGCCGTTCTTGTAGTTGCCGGCCGCCCAGTTGCTGCCCAGCGCGGAATTCAACAGCGGATCGGCGGGATAGGCCGTGCTGTTCGGGCTGAGTGCGGTGACGCCCGCACCATAGGGGTCGCCGTGGACGCGGTAGAATTCGCGACGATACTCGCCACCGAAGGCAACCGACAACGGGCCGGCCCACAGATTGAGCGGCTCGCCCGAGAAGTTGAGGCTGGCCACGTCCTGCGTCAGCTTGGTGCGCTGGAGCGGGCCGTTGGCAGGCGTGACATAGGCGAGCGCCGATGCCGATGGCACCGCACCGCCGAAGATGTTGATAGGCTGGCACCCGGCGGCCCGCGCGACCGGATCGGCGCAGACGATCGCGCCGTTCAGCGTGATCGCGTTGGTCGCAGCGACATAGCGGGGCTGCAACACGGTGTTGTCGACATCGATCGCCGCCTTTGTGATGCCGTGCTCGTAATAGGCATCGTAGGTCCACGGCGTGCCGCCGATGTCGAACTTGCCCTTCAGCCCGCCGACGAAGCGGTATTGGCGACGATCCGTCTGGACCAGCGGATCGGGGAAGTTGCCGTTGCTGGTACCGAAGTTGAACTGCGTGATGTTGGCGGTGGCGCAGCGATCGCGGACCAACTGCGGCAGGAAGGGGTTGGCGCACTGCACGGTCAGGTTCGGGCGGTTATACCCCGGGCTCGGCTGGTTGCTGGTCTTTACCTGCGCGACGTTGACGGTGACATAGGCCTCGTTGTTCTCGGCAAAGTCGAAGCCGATCCGCCCGAAGCCGTTGAGCCGTTCCAGCGAGGATTTGAGCGATGCGCCCGAACCCGGCGCACCAGACAGGTCGCCGCCGACGCAGAAGCTGTTGGCGGGGAAGCAGTTGGTGACCCCGCCGGTGCCGGTCGGACGACCGTTCGAGCCATAGTTGAAATTATACGGCGCGCCGTTCTGGTCGAACGCGATGCCCTGCAACGGGCCGTTGTTGATCAGGCCGTAGCGCGCATATTGATAGGGCTGGGCATAGTCGCGGTAGTTGAACTGCGGCAGGCCGTTGTTGGTCTGTCCGGTATTGACGAGCGTGGTCGCACGGTACCAGTCGCGACCCTTGGCGAGGTCGGTGCCGAAATCGCCCGGGCCGACGCCGTCCTCGTCGTCATATTCGCCGCTGACGATCAGGTGCAGCTTGTCGCCGAACAGCGACGTGCCGAACGCCGCCTGGACCAGGCCCTGCTTGTCGTCGCCATAATTGGTGATGCCGCCCTGAACGTTCGCCTTGAAGCCCTTGAAGCGCGTGTCGGTGATGAAGTTGACCACGCCGCCGACCGCGTCCGAGCCGTAGGAGGCCGATGCGCCACCCGTGACGACGTCGACGCGCTTGACCAGCAACTGCGGGAACATGCTGATGTCGGGCACGCCTGACACGTTGGCGCCGACGACGCGCTGGCCATCGAGCAGTGTCAGCGTACGGATCGGGCCGAGGCCACGCAGCGAGAAGGAGCTCAGCCCCTGCGTGCCGCTGGACGTGCTGAACGTGCCGGTCGAGGCGCCGGTCGAGCCCTGGAGCGACGGCAACTGCGCGACCGCGTTGAAGATGTTGGGCTGCGCGTTCTTGAGAATCTGGTCCTCGCCGATCACGGTCGTCGGCGTCGGCGCGTTGTAGCCACTCGAGACGATGCGCGACCCCGTGACGACGATGTCCCTGTCCGGCGCGGCCTGATCTTCGGCGGCGGTCTGCGGGGTCAGCGTCTGAGGCGGCGCTGCCGGATCGGCCGATTGGGTCGAGGAGGGGATGTCGGACGGGGTGCGCGCAGTCTGAGCTGTAACGGGGGAACACAGCAACGCAGTCGCCAGCACGACCATGCTGGTGACGTTAACATTTGAGATCTTGCTTAATCGCCGACCGCGCGTGACCTTGTGCATCCGTCCGTCCCCATTTTGCACGTTGCGCATACCGTGGTCCGGCTTGGCGACGTGTCGTTGTGGGCACACTCTACAATAGTCTGGGTGCGTTAACATCTACGACTATGGTCGCAAGCGGTGCCCCGAGCACCGTCACGGCATAAGGCGCTTGCGCCCCTGCGACAGGTGCCAGCGCATCGCCAGCGCGGCGCCGTCGGCATCCTGCGCGCGGATCGCCTCGACGATCGCGTCGTGCTCGTCCATCATCGCCTTAATCACCTCGGGTGCGCGCGACCGCGATATGTCCACGCCCGCGCGCAAGATCCGCATCACCGCATCCTGAAGATGATCGAAGACCGGCAGGAACGCGGCATTGGCGGTCGCCTCGGCGATCGCGCGGTGCAGCACCCAGTCCTCGTCATGCGCCGGCGCGTTCGACAGCAACGCGGTCCGCAAGGCCTCCAGCGCGTGTTCTATCGCGTCCATCTGGTGGCGCGATCGGCGTTGTGCCGCGAGCCGTGCCGCCTCCGCCTCCAGTACGAAGCGGACTTCGTAGGTGCCTAGCGTCGCCGCGATGTCGGCCATCGGCATGTGCGACCCGAGCCGCTCCGACGGGCGCCGCTTGACGTAGGATCCCGCGCCGCGCCTGGCCTGCGTGATGCCGTCGGACGCGAGCCTCGCCAGCGCCTCGCGGACGATCGTGCGCGACATGCCGAACATCGTGGCGAGCTTGTCCTCGGCGGGAAGCCGGTCGCCGACCGCGAGCTTCTCGTCGAGGATGATCTGGACGATCGCGGTATAGGCGCGGTCCGCCAGGCGGATTCCGTTCGGGAGCGGTTTCAAGGGTTCGGCGGCGTCAGACGACATGGCTGAGCGCCAGGACGAACGCGAGGCCGACCACCGAGATCGACGTCTCCAGCATCGACCAGGTGCGGAACGTATCCGCGGTGCTGGTGCCGACATAGCTTTTAACGAGCCAGAAGCCGGGATCGTTGACGTGGCTGAAGAACACGGAGCCCGCGCCGATCGCCAGCACGACGAGTTCGGGGGACACGCCGGAACTTGCGACGACGCCCGGCATGATGCCGACCGCGGTGATCGTCGCGACCGTCGCGGAGCCGGCGGCAAGGCGTATGCCGACCGCGACCAGCCAGCCGAGCACCAGCGGCGAGATCGAATACATCAGCACCGTGCGCGCGAGCAGATCGGACAGGCCTGCGGTCACCAGCACCTGCTTCAACGCGCCGCCCGCGCCGATCGCGAGCAGGATCGCACCCGCGGCCCCCATCGTCTCGTGCCACAACGCGTTCTGGATCGCAGCCTCACGAAGCCGCCGGCCGAACAGCAGCGGGAGCGCGATCAGGTTGGTCAGCAACAGCGCGACCACAGGGTTGCTCGCGGCGACGAGCCATGCGGTTCCTTTCATGCCCGGGATCATCTGTCCCAGCTCTCCGGTCGCAATCATCAGCACCGGCAGGAGCACGATCAACAGCGACCACAGCCGCGGCGGCGGGGCGATGCCGAGCCCTGGATCATGCAACACCGGCGCTTCCAACCGCACGCCGCGCGTGGTGAACTTCGCGAGCAGCGGACCGGAGATGATCGCCGTCGGAATGGCGATCGCGATGCCGTACAGCATCGTCTTGCCGAGGTTGGCGCCCAATGCCTCAACCGCGAGCAGGGGGCCGGGATGGGGGGGGACCAGCGCATGGACCACGCCGAGCCCTGCCAGCGCCGGCATAATCAGCCGGAGCTTTGCCGCATCGCGTTCTGCGCCGTCCTTGCCGGTCATTTCCTCGGCGGCCGCGACGACGATCGGCAGGAGCAGGACGAGGCCGGTCTCGAAGAACAGCGGAAGCCCGACGATGATCGCGATACCGAGCGTCGCCCATGGAGCGGCCTGCTTGCCGGTCAACTGCAACGCGCCTTTGGCAAGCGACGCAGCCGCGCCCGACAGATGCAGCATCGCGCCCAACGACAGGCCGAGCGCAACGACCAGCCCCGTGCCGCCGATGATGTCGCCTACCCCCTTCTGCACCGCCTTGGCGACGTCGGGGAGGGGAAGTCCGGCGAGCAGGCCGACTGTGAACGCGCCGCACAACAGACCGATAAAGGGGTGGAGTCGACCGCGAACGATCATCAGGACGGCAAGGAATATCCCCGCGAGTGCGGCGATCACCAACCGCATGTCTGGGCTGATCATTGACACGCGGGCCACAGTCGCGTGCGCTCGTCCAGTGCTGGTGACATCACGCCCCTCCCGATAGTCAGCGGCGCGTTCGCCTGCCGAATTGATTGTATATCTGTACGACAGGTCTTTTCGATCTGACAACAAAAAAGGCTTGATTGCGTCCGATCGCACGGCCCATAGTCAAAACCTGTCCAACCGAATCCGCGTAACGGATCACTGGATCAACAGCGACAGCCACCGCGTCTCGGCCGCCCATCGGCCGCTACGACTTCGGCCGGCGCACAGGGAGGGATGACCATGGAACGGCCCGGATACGATACGCACCAACCTTCGGTCGCGACCACGGCCGTGACGTGCGCCGCGTCGCCGCGCCTGACGCCGACGCAGATCAGGGTCCTTCGCGGGGTCCATTCGGGTCTGCTCAACAAGCAGATCGCCTTCGATCTGGGCATCGCCGAGGCTACCGTGAAGGTTCACATGACCGCCCTGATGCGCAAGCTGAACGTTCGAAACCGGACGCAGGCCGCGATCGTCGCGCAGACGCTGGCGATCTGAGTCCCCCCCTTTCGATCCTCCCCCGCCAGGGGGAGGTGGCGCCGAAGGCGACGGAGGGGGAGGACACGGAACATCGGTTTCCCTTTCCTCCCCTTCCGTCTGGCAAAAGCCAGCCACCTCCCCCTTGCGGGGGAGGATCAAGGGCTCCGAATACGACCTTCGTCGCAGATGAAGCGGGCCTCCACGAACGGTAGGACTGCTGTCCTGATAACGGGAGACGGACGATGGTTGCGAAATGGCTGCTCTGCGGAACGGCGCTTCTTGTCGCTAGCCCGGCTTTCGCAAAGACCGTGGCGCCGGCCGGGTCGATCTCGGTCTATCTCAGCCAGCCCAATGATCCGCGCGCGATCACCGTCAAAGGCGTCGGCGACGGCCGCGCGGACGACAGCGCGGCGATCCAGCAGGCGATCGACGCGGCGGCGGCTGGTGGCCATGGCGGCGTCGTGTTCCTGCCGTCGGGACGCTACCGGATCACCCGCACGATCTTCATCCGGTCCGCCGTCCGTGTCTTCGGCGTCGGCGCGACTCGCCCCGAGATCGTCCTCGCCGACAACAGCGCGGGCTTCGGGTCCGGCGTGGCGGCGATGGTCAGCTTCACCGGCGAGGATCAGTACCGCGTCGGCAAGGCTCCCGTACCGCCGCGTACCAGTGTGCCCTTCGACCCAGCGATCTTCGACGCAACCTCGAGCACCTTCTATTCCACGCTGTCCAACGTCGATTTCCGGATCGGCGACGGCAATGCCGGCGCGGTCGCGGTACGTTTCCGCGTCGCGCAGCATGGCTATCTGCGGCACATCGACTTCCACATCGGCTCGGGTCTTGCCGGCGTCTATCAGGCGGGCAACGAGTTCGAGAATCTGCGCTTCTTTGGCGGTCGCTACGGCATCATGTCGGAGAAGACCTCGCCCGCGTGGCAGTTCACATTGCTCGATTCGGAGTTCCAGGGTCAGCGCGACGCGGCGATCCGCGAGCATGAGGTCGACCTGACCCTGGTCAACGTCGCGATCCGCGATACGCCGGTCGGCATCGAGATCGACCGCGGTTATTCGGATTCATTCTGGGGCAAGGACGTCCGGTTCGAGAACGTGTCGCAGGCGGGCATCGTCGTCTCGGCGGAGAACAGCGTTTTCACGCAGATCGGTTTCGACAATGCGGTCGCGAGCAACACGCCGACCTTTGCGCGCTTCCGCGACAGCGGTAAGACCGTCGCGGCGGCGGGGCCGACTTACCGGGTCGCCGACTTTTCCTACGGTCTGAAGCTGGCGGGACTCGGTACGATCGGCGAATATGCGACCGACGTCTCGATAGCGCCGCTGACACGCCTTCCCGCTCGACGCGCGCCGGCGATCCGGGCCATGCCGGCCGTGCGCGAATGGGCGAACGTGCATGATTTGGGTGTCAAAGGTGACGATACCACCGACGATACTGTGGCATTGCAGCGCGCGATTGATACGCACCGTGTGCTGTATCTCCCGGTCGGTCGCTACCGCGTCACCGACACGCTGAAGCTGCGGCCCGACAGCGTGCTGATCTCGCTGCACCCGAGCTTGACGCATCTCTATCTCCCCGACGAGACGCCCGCGTACATGGGCGTCGGCGGACCAAAGGCGCTGGTGGAGAGCGCGAAGGGCGGCAGCGCGATCGTCTCCGGCCTCGGGCTGTGGACCGGCGGCGTGAACCCTCGCGCGACCGCGCTTCTCTGGAAGGCCGGCGAGGGGTCGATGGTCAACGACGTCAAGATCCAGGGCGGCGGCGGCACCGTGTTGACCAAGGGCAGCCCGATCGGATTCGGCGATCCGCGCGCGCGCTTCGATGGGCAGCATCCCAGCATCTGGGTGACCGATGGCGGCGGCGGTACGTTTGCGGCGATCTGGTCGCCGAACACGCTGGCCTCGGCGGGCTTCCACGTCTCGAACACCAAGACCCCCGGCCACGTCTACGAACTGTCGGCCGAGCACCATTATCGCGCCGAGATCGTCCTCGATAACGTCGAGAACTGGGAATTCCTCGCGCCGCAGACCGAGCAGGAAGTGCGCGACGGCGTCGACGCGATTTCCACCGAGATTCGCAATTCGCGCAATATCCTGTTCGCCAATTACCACAGCTACCGCGTGACGCGGTCGATCAAGCCGATGGACGCGGCGGTAAAGCTCTACAATTCCGGCGAGATCCGTTTCCGCAACGTCCACGTGAACGCCGAAAGCGGGTTCGCGAGCTGCGACGCAAAGGGCTGCGGCACCTATCTGCGCGCGAGCAAATTTCCGTTCGAGAACACGATCAAGGACATGACGCGCGGGCAGGAAGTGCGCGAACTCGAATTCGCCAAGCTCGACGTGCCGGCCGCATCGGCGACGGCAATCCGAACCCCGATACCGCTCACGCCCGCCGTCGAGAAGCTGGCCGACGGTTTCTATTCGATCGCCGGCGGTGCGGTCGATGCGCACGGCAAGCTGTACTTCATCGATCGCCGCTTCCAGCGGATCCATGGCTGGTCGAAGACCGAAGGCCTGTCGATCGTCGCGGAAGCGCCGCTCGACGCGGTGAACCTCGTGGTCGACAAGTCGGGCGATCTGCTGGTGCTGTCGTCGGCCGGGCGAGACGGGACCGTCTACAGCATCGATCCGACCAAGCCGGCTGACGTCAAGGTCATCGCACCGACCCCAGCCAAGGCGCGGCGCGGTGCGGCGACGGTGCTGCCCGTCAACGTCTGGGCGAATGGCGAGTTTGCGGATCGGATCGATCCCGCGACGTACCAATATCCACCGCTCGCCGATTTCTTCGCCAACAAGATGGGTGAGGCGAAGGCGCAGGAATATGTCTCGCCCGACGGTTCGCTGGTGCTGCCGGCGTTCCGCGTGTGGAACCAGGGGCCGGACGATCATCAGGGTTGGCGCTGGTCCGATACGCTCGACTCCTATGGGTTCGTCACGGCGCCCCCCGGCGAACGAGTAGTGCTGACCAACGGGTCGGAGAACCGCACGTATAGCGGTCTGGTCGGCGACAATGGCCGGGTGACGGACCTCAAGGTCGTCGCACCACGCGGCGGCGAGAGCGCGACGCGTGATGCGGCCGGCAACCTGTACGTCGCCAATGGACAGGTGTTCGTCTATCGGCCGGACGGCTCGCTGTTACGCCGTATCGACGTCCCGGAACGTCCGCTGCAACTCGTCATCGGTGGCGCCGATCATCGTACGCTGTTCATCCTGGCGCACCACGCACTCTACTCTATCGGACTGTAAGCGCGTCGGGCGATCGGTCAGATCGCCCGCTTGCGCCGAACCATGCTGACCGTCTGGATCAGCGTCGCCAGCGCGGTCAGCACGATGCCGAGCATGGCCACGCCGAACCAGCCGGCCGCGGCCCAGGCCTGCGTCGCCGCGGCGGACCCGACCGCGCCGCCCAGGAACATGCCGCCCATGAAAATGGTGTTGAGCCGCGCCCGTGCCTCGGGGCGCAACGCGTAGACAATGTGCTGGTTGGAGACGAGCGCGCTCTGGACGGCGAAATCGAGTACGATGACACCGACGACCATGCCTGTGATCGACGTCCACACGCCGAACAGGATCCACGATACCAGTGTCAGCGCGGCGCCGAGCGCGATCACCGTGTGCGGGCCCTTGCGATCCGCGTAGCGCCCGGCGATCGGTGCGGCGAAGATGCCGACTGCGCCGACGATGCCGAACAGGCCCGCGACGTCGGCGCCCAGCGCATAGCGCGGCTCCTGAAGTCGGAGCGCGAGGATCGTCCAGAACGCGGTGAATGCGGCGAAGATCAGCGACTGGGTGACGGTCGCCAGCCGCAATGCGCCGAACTCGCGCCATAGCCCGACGAGCGAGCGGAGGAGGCCGCCATAGGACAGTGTGGCGGCTGGCTGGCTGCGGGGCAGCTTGATCGCCATCCAGAGGCCGACCGCGAGCGCCATCGGCACGCCGAGCCAGAACATCTCGCGCCAGCCGGCATGCGTGGCGACGAAGCCGGCGAGTGTCCGGCTCAGCAATATGCCGCACAACAGGCCCGACATGACCGTGCCGACGGTCGCCCCGCGGCGGTCCGGGGCGGCGAGGTTGGCGGCTAGCGGGACGATCTGCTGCGCGACCGTGGAGGCGATGCCGACCAGAAGCGAGGCAGCCACGACGAGTCCAGCGGTGGGCGCGATCGCGGCGGCGACCAGCGCGGCGGCGAGAACCGCGAACTGGATCACGATCAGGCGCTTGCGCTCGATCAGGTCGCCGAGCGGCACGAGGAAGAACAGCCCGGCGGCATACCCCAACTGCGTCGCGGTGGGGATCAGGGTGGACACCTTGCCCGGCAGATCCCTCTCGATCACGCCGAGCATCGGCTGGTTGTAATAGATGTTGGCGACCGCGACGCCGGCAGCGGCGGCCATCGCGAACGTCACGCTGCTGGTCAGGACATAGCCCGTCGTACGAGGTTCCGGGCGGTCTTGCGCGGTCGATGTCATGGTCAATTCCGGTGTACGGCGCTGCGCCTGACGGGCGCGCCTTGCTTGCAGGTGAAAGGGTCGGGCTGTCGGTAGCGGGCGGCGACGCGCGCTCGGGTTAGATGGGCAGTTCGCCCGTAAGGTAAAGTGCGGACGGCAGGCTCGATGGTAGCGTAGGTTCGGGCGCGGTACGCGTCGCAGCGGCGTGAAGCCACTCGGGGCCACCGTCGCGGTGCCGGGTAGAGCCATCCGACCGCGTCGGCACCTTGCCATAGATCGGCGGACCGTCCCGGCCGGGCGATCCTGCGCCGAACGACGCCGCCATGTTGCCGTAGGTCGACGGATCGCGCCCGTCGAGACTGAGCCGGTCGTTCAGGTAACAGGCGGTCGCCCACGCGGTCTCGGGATCGGGCGTCAGGGCGATGATCCGCTTGGCCCAGTACATGCGCAGGTTGTTGTGCATCCAGCCGTCGATCAGGAACTGGCGCTGGCACGCGTTCCAGGTCTCGTCGCGGGTGGTTCCGTTGAGCAGGTCGGCAAGCGTTTCCACTTCCGGACGCGGGTCGGAAGCGTGCGCTGCGAGCGTTTCGCGGGCCCATTCCGAGACGCGGTCGTAATGCTCGGGCGAGGGAAGCGCGCGAGCCTGGTAGTGGAACCACTCGCGCCATGTCAGCAGTTCGTCGGCGAATTTGGTCTTGGCGGCGGCGGGTGCGTCGGCGGCTTCGACGGTGGCCATGACTTCGCGCGGGCCGATCACGCCGAAATGCAGATAGGGCGAGAGCATGCTGGCACCGACCGGCTTGGTCGCATCGTTGCGGGTCGTCGCATAGGTCGGCAGCACAATGTCCATCAGCCGTTCGAGCTTGCTTAGCGCACCGTCGCGACCGGACGGGAAGTCCGGACTGAGCGCAAGCGAATGATCGATCGCTGCGCCAGCGACCAGACGGTCAAGGTCCGCATCGCTGCATGACTCAAGTCGATCCGATGTGAAGGGCAGGGGGCCGTCATACGCGGCAACGCCCGCCTGAGGGTCGTCGGTCGCCAGCCAATCCGCACGCACCGCCTCGTGCTTGCGTCGAAACGCGGTGGTCGAGCCGATGCCGTCGCCGAGCAGCGCGGGGGGTACCAGGCATGCGGCGTTGACCGCGAACATCGCGACTTCGGTGCGGGCGGCGACACGGTCCGACTGCCAGCGCGCGACGAAGGTCGGCTGGTCCTCAACGAACACCGCGGCGCTGTCGGCGGCCAGACGATAGACGAGGCCCTTCTCGCGCGCGTCGTCGCGGTCGACATGCTGGACGCAGGCAAGACCGCGCTGGCGACAGTCTCGCGCCAGATCGCGGCTTGCGCCGAGAATGAACCGGTGCAGGCGATCGGACGCGTAGGGGTAGTCTTCGCGCAGCCCGTGATAGACGAGGACCGGCAGGCCGAGATCGTTGCCGAGACGGATCGCCGCGTCGATCACCGGATTGTCCCGCGCCCGCAACGCCTGTTGCAGCCAGCAGAGGACGTATCGCCCGCGTGGTCGGACTTCGGCTGCGTTCATCCGACGAACGCGAGGCGCCTCCGGCCAGGATTGTAGCGACGGGACGTTCGAAGCTTGCGGGAACTGCGTTACCATTGTCGCCCAACACGCAGGCTTCGCTCTACGATCCCTTAAGGTCGTGAGTATGCCATCGCATCGAGCGCTTCGGAGATCAGCGCGGCGACGACGGTCTGGCCAAGTGCGGCCGCCTCCACCAAGGCATCTTCAAGGTGCTCGCGAAGCCGTTGATCGGGATTTAGCATCCGTTGGGGCATATCCGAATATACCGACCGCAACGTTTGACTACAGAAGTCGTCTCTTCAACTAGTCCCGCAAAAGTAACGTTTCGGCCCTAATCCTAAAGCAGTATCGCTACCCTACGCTGCTGCCGGTCTCTCGACTCATAAATCGCGGTAGTAAAAGATCTCTGGTTCGTCTGCCGGGCGTAAGCCGACGATCTGCCCTGCCGGTTGCCAGTTGGTAAGCCTCAGAAGCCCGACCGCTGCGCTGTTGTCGGCACCGGTCGAAATAAAAACCCGGCCGTTCAAGATCGAATTCAGTTCGGCTATCAACGATTGGGCGATGCCGTGGCGGCGATAGTCGGGATCGACGACCAGTTTGTTGACATAGTCGTTGCCGATGCACCCGCCGGTCTGCCAGGCGATATAGCCTGCGATGACGCCCTCCACTTCGGCGACCAGCATGCGGCGCTCGACGATCTCCGCGATCCGGTCTCCGGGAAAGGAATCGAACGCCATCAACCGGGACAGGTCATAGGGTTCGGCGGCTCGGATCGCGGTCATGCTCTCTCCCTGCTGCAACCGATCGCTGGGTCCAGGTCGGCGGCCTGAAGGGCAGAACGGACATTCCGGCAGGAAGTCTCACGAGTTGCTCTAGATCATAGAGATTCCTGGTACGTTCCTGCTCCGAGCGTCGGCCGTGCGCGAACGAGTTGCCTGGACCGTGTTCGCGCGGATAAGCTGGCATTATGGAAAACATCGCACCGCAGCTCGACCTGTTCACCCGCCTCGAAATCGCGATCGAGGAACGCAACGAGGCCGCCGAAGCCTTCGACGTCTTCAAGCAGGATGCCGTAATGGCACACGCTCCGGCCGCTGGAGCGGAGCCGGCCGTGACGAGCGAGGACGCCGCCGATGCCGCCGCGGGCGAGGTCGACGACTTCAACGCCGAGGTGAACGCGCTGTTGCAGGGCGCGACGGACGCGGAGCTTGCCGGCGCGTACGACCAGTCGGGTGGCGAGGTCGGCAACCCGGTGGCTGAGGCGCTGCTGGGCGAGATCAAGCGTCGCGAGGGGCGCGCCTGACCGTCCGACGACGCCGTTCGCCGAGACATTTCACGGCGCGTTGAGTCTAAATGCCGCGCTGCAACGTATTTGTCATACCGTTGTGGCGTTGGCGCTCCCTTGTCGACCCGGACGGTGCTCGTTGATCGAGCTGTCGAGGCGGTCGGCCTACCTTGTTTTCACAGCATGTTTTCTGGGTATGCCGGCCGCTGCGCGCCGTTCTTGGGGAGGGGCCTGACGTTCGCCAGCGCGCGGCGTGCGGCACTCCAGCCAGATCAACGCGATAGCGCTTTCCACCGCCCGCCCAACCGCCTAAGCGGCAAGTATCCCCGGGGGGCCGCTGATGTGCGGCTGAGAGGTGGGCAACAGCCCATGACCCGCTGAACCTGATCCGGCTTATACCGGCGTAGGGAGGGTCTGCGGCTGGCCCGTCGTCCCTCCGATTGGAGTGGACGTGACGTTTTTTAATGCTGGTTTTTCGTTGTGACGCGCCCGTTTATAGCGCGTGGTCGCCCTGCTTTCCGGGTAGCGCTGACCCTTTCGGCGAGCCTTGCTGCATCCTCTGCAAGCGCGCAGGTCGTGTCCGAGCCGGTCGAACCCACGGAAATTCGTGTGGTCGGCAAGCAGGACCCGGCAGGTTTGCTCCCGGACCAGAAGGTACCGCGCGCGCAGAGTGCGATCTCCGCCGACTTCATCGTCAAGCAGGCGCCCACGCTCAACGCGTTTCAGTTGGTGACGCTGCTGCCCGGCGCGAACGTCGCGTCGAGCGACCCGTACGGCCTGTCGACGAGTTCGAGCCTCACGTTGCGCGGTCTCGGCCAGGACGAGATCGGCGTGCTGATGGAAGGCGCGCCGCAGAACGACATCGGCTATTACTACGCCTATCCGTCGCAGTTCGCCGACCCGGAGAATTTGAAGCGTATCTCGCTCGCGCAGGGCTCGGTTGATATCGACTCACCCACGCTCGGCGGCGCGGGCGGGCTGTTGTCGCTGGCGCTCGACGATCCCAAGGCTCGCCCCGGTGCACTCGTCGACCTGTCGCTTGGTAGCTACGCGGCGCGGCGTGGGTTCTTCCGCGTCGATAGCGGGACGATCGGCAACACCGGGCTGAAGGCGTTCCTGTCCTATTCGAACACTCGCGCCGACAATTGGCGAGGTGCCGGTTTCGACACGCGCCAGCATATCGACGCCAAGCTGCTCAACGAATGGGGCGCCGGCAACCGCGCCAGCCTTGCGTTGTCGTACAACGATGCGAACTCGTCGAGCTATCCGAGTCCGACGCTCGCCGAATGGAACGCGCAGGGCCGCGACTTCAACTACGACAAGCGCTACATGGCGGGGAACACTAACTATTGGCGCCTGTACCGCGCGCCGTTCCGCAATCTCTACGCCTCCGCGCCGGTGCACCTAGTGCTGACCGATCGGCTGGCGCTCGACACCACCACCTATCTCCAGTTCGGCTACGGCAACTCGCCCTACGGGACGCAGCTGACCACGGAAGGGAATTTCCTCGGCACTGAGGAACTGGCACAGCCGATTGCGCTGCCCGGTGCGGTCGACGGCGTCGCGACCGTGCTTGGCAATTACACCGGCGACCAGATGCGGACCGGCAACGTCAGCAAGCTCACCTTCAAGACTGGCGTCCACACGCTCACGGCGGGGCTCTGGTTCGACTACGGCACCGACCGCGTCACGCAGTCCTACACCTCGATAGACGCCGATGGGCAGTCGTTCGACCGCTGGGGCTATCGTTCGAAGGCGATCCGCACCGCCGATGGCCGCCTGCTCGCCTATGAGAACCAGCGCACCGTCACCGTGACAAAGGGCTTCTTCGTCGCCGACAGCATCGCGCTGACGCCGCGGCTGACGATCGATGCCGGGTTCAAGGGCGTCAACGTCCTGCGCAATGGCCACAATTACCTGCCCGGACCGCAGGACAAGGTGCGCAACGACAGCTTTGCCGCCTTGCCGCGTGCCGCGATCCACTACCGGATCGACGATCGCCAGCAGCTGTTCGCCAACATCACCACCAACTTCCGCACGCCGAACGAGTTCACGCTCTACAACAGCTATTACGGCGGCGAAGTGGTCGTGCAGGGGACGAACGCGCTCAAGAACGAATATTCGGTGTCGCAGGAGATCGGCTACCGCTTCATCGGTGAACAGCTCTCCGCGTCGGTGACCGGCTTCCACTACAAGTTCCGCAACCGCCAGCTCGCGACCGTGCTCGACCAGGGCGGCGCGCAGGTCAACGCGACGCTCAACGCCGGCGGGCAGACCTCGTACGGTGTCGATGCGGAGATCGACTACCGCCCGGTCGCGGGTGTCAGCCTGTACCTCTCGGGCGAATACCTGCACGCGCGGATCGACGACGACTTGCCGGTCGGCGCGGACTTCCTGCCGACCAGGGGCAAGGACGCGGTATCCAGCCCCACCGTCCAGTTCGGCGCAGGCGGGATCTACGACGACGGGCGTTTCTTCGGCAGCGTCGCGTCGAAATATATCGGCCGGCAATATGCGAGCTTCATGAACGACGAGCGCATCAAGGGCTATGCGACGCTCGACCTGTCGGTCGGCATGCACCTCGCCGACTGGCTCGACGGCAAGCGAACCGACCTGCGCGTCAACGCGATCAATGTCACCGATCCGCATGTCCTCGCCGGCGTGCAGTCGGTCAGCACCAACGCGCGAGACACGCTCGGCCGTAACGGCACGGTCATCGCCGGCGCGCCGCCCGCTTATTATATCGGCAGCGGCGCGGCGGTCATGGCGACGATCTCGCGGGCGTTCTGACGTGGCGTCGCAGCTGAAGCATCTCGTCCACGGCATGGGCACGACACTGGAGGCGCCGACTTGGCCCGCCATCGCTGCGGACGAGGCCGATGCGGTGCTGGCGCATGTTCCGGCGGCGGGGCGGATGACCGGGCTACACTGGCATTCCCCGCGCCCCTTCTCCGCCGCGACGCTGGTGCACACGACGAACGGCGCGTTCCTGTTGAAGCGCCACCATCAACGAGTCCGCACGGTCGAAGGGCTTGCCGAGGAACACGCGTTCATCGTGCATCTCGCGGGTGCGGGCGTGTCGGTGCCCGAAGTGATGGCGACCGCACAAGGGGCGAGCGCCGTCGCGATCGGTCCGTGGTCGTACGAACTGCACCGCCAGGCGCCGGGGGAGGATCTGTATCGCGACCGGCTGTCGTGGACGCCGTTCCTATCGCTCGACCATGCCCATGCCGCCGGCATGGCGCTGGCGGAACTGCACGTCGCGGCGCGCGGGTTCGATGCGCCAGCGCGACGACGACAACCCTTGGTTTCGAGTTTCACGATACTCCCTGCCGCCGATCCGCTGATCGCGGCGCGCGCGTATGTCGCCTCCCGCCCTGCGCTGGCCGCGTTCCTCGCGGACCGGCCGTGGCAGGCGCAACTCGCGCGATTGTTCGAGCAGGCCAATAGCGACCTGTCGTCGCTTCTCGCTAAACAGACGCCGTTGTGGACGCACAACGACTGGCATCCTTCTAACCTTCTCTGGACGCGAGCGGGCGCGGTGCGGACCGTGTTCGACTTCGGGTTGGCGGATCGCACGAACGCCGTTCACGACATCGCGACGGCGATCGAGCGGACGGCGGTGCGGTGGCTGGATCTGGGGCAGGGGGCTGACGATGCGATCGCCGATCCCGAGACGGCGCTGGCGCTGATGGCGGGCTATGCCGAAGTCTTACCGCTGAGCCATGAGGAGATCGCCGCGATCGTGTCGCTGTTGCCGCTGGTCCATGTCGAATTCGCGCTGTCGGAGGCCGATTATTTCACCGCCGTCGTGGCGGACACCGCGTCCGCCGCCATGGCTTGGGATGATTATCTGATCGACCATGCGGCGTGGTTCTTCTCGCCTCCGGGCCAGGACTTCCTGCGTCGGATCGCTCAGTCATGACGCCGCTCGAGATCATCGCGGTCGTCGTCGGTTTTGCTGGGATATGGCTGACCGCGAAGCGCAACATGCTGTGCTGGCCGGTCAATTTCGTCGCCTGTGCGCTCTACTTCAAGCTGTTCCTCGACGTGCGGTTGTACGCGGACATGGTGCTCCAGGCGTTGTTCGCGATTGCGATCGTCTATGGCTGGCTTGCCTGGGTGCGCGGCAAGGACGATAGCGGCGATGTCGTCGTCGAACCGTTGCGGCCATCGCGTGCGCTCGCCGGTCTCGGCGCGGGCGCGGTCGGGGCGTTCGTGATCGGCTGGTTCATGAGCCGTTACACCGACGCGGCATTGCCATGGGCCGACGCGACGCTCAGCAGCTTCAGTCTGGTCGCGCAATATTGGGTCGCGCGACGTCATGCAGCGAACTGGCTGCTGTGGATCGCGGTCGACGTCCTGTATGTCGGGATGTTCGCATATAAGGGGCTCATGCTCACTGCCGGCCTGTACGCGGCGATGGTCGTGCTGGCCGTGATCGGATATCGGCGCTGGCAGGCGCGCTCCACCGGCTAGCGCGCGAAACGGAGATCGAGCGTTGGCGGACAAAAAGGACTGGGACGGCGACGCGGTCCGCAAATGGCTGGACGCACGGGGGATTGCCGCACGCTCCGAGCAGGTCGTCGCCGAGCGCGGTGGCCGTGAACTGCAGGACGACTGCGACAAGGCATCGGCCGAGGAGATGGTCTGTGCGCTGATGAGCCGGAAGGGCGTGGCGGATAGCCAGGCCGCTTTCGGCGCAGCACTTGCCGCATTACTCGACCGCGACGAATATATCTGGCGCGGCGTCTACAACGATACGCGCTTCGACCGACACGTGCGGTCCTACGCCAGAAAGCTGGTCAAGATGGCGAAGACGAATACCGGGTTCGAGAACGTCGCACATTATCAATAGGCATCGATGAGGCGGCCCGCTCGATGGGAGCGGGCCGCCCTTGGCGGTTAGCGACGGTCGAAGTCGAACCAGCCGCGCTTGGTACCGTCAGTATTGTAGGCCGGGCGTGCCGACGACGCGGCTACTGGACGCGTGTCGGGCGACACGAAGATCGAGCGGTCCTCGACCGGCGCACGGGTCGTCGTCACGGGGGCGACCGGCGCCACCGGCGTAGCCTTTACGAGGCGCGCATTCTCATGCTCGGCCTCGACCGCACGCTTTTCGGCGGCGGCGGCGCGGATGTCGGCGTCCTTCTTAGCGACCGCGTGCGCGTCACGTTCGGCGTGATAGCGCGCCTTCCACTTCTTGCCGCCGGGGTGGCTCGCCAATCCGAACAGCCAGCCGGCGACGAAGATCAGCGCAAGCGCGGCGAATTGCGTAGGCGTGGAAAACAACGGCATCTCAAAAACCCTCCTGTTACGGGGGCTCAACGATCCGGTTGCGTTGCGGTTGCCTTACCCCTTGAGCAGCGCATCGGAGATCGAGCAGGCGGCCGGGCCGAGAATGACGACGAACAATACCGGCAGGATGAACATGATCAGCGGCACGGTCATGATCGCGGGCAGCCGGGCCGCCTTTTCCTCGGCGCGCATCATGCGTTCGTTGCGGAACTCGCCCGACAGGACGCGAAGCGCGGAGGCGAGCGGCGTGCCGTATTTCTCGGTCTGGATCATCGTCGTGACGACGCCCTTCACCGCGTCGAGCTTCACGCGCAACGCGAAGTTCTCGAAGGCGCTGCGGCGGTCGGTCAGGAAGCCCAGCTCGATCGCGGTCAGGGTGAATTCCTCGCCCAGTTCGGGATAGGCGCGGCCGAGTTCGCGCGCGACGCGGTGGAACGCGGCATCGACGGTCAGGCCAGCCTCGGCGCAGATCACGAGCAGGTCGAGCGCATCGGGAAGGCCCTTGCGGATCGCATCCGAGCGCTTCTTGATCTTGTTGTCGAGATACAGGTCCGGCGCCTTGTAGCTCAGGATGAAGCTCATCGCGACGAGCCCGTATTTCTTGAGCGGACCCCAGGTCGCGAAACCGTCGGTGCCATAGACCCAGTAGAGCATCGCCCCGCCGATCACGATTGGCAGGACCAGCCGGCCGAAGATCACTGCGGGCGCCCATTCCTTCGAGCGGATACCGGCCTGCATCAGCTTGACTTGGACCGCCTTGACCTGGCTGTCCTGCAGCATTTTCATCGACGATAGGATGCCGCGCATCTGATCTGCGGTGTCGTTGCGCTGGACCAGTTTCGCGCGGCGCTTGGTCGACGCGGTGATGCCGGCCTTCAACTGTTCGCGCCGGTCGTTGAGCGCCTTGACGCGCTTCGCCATCGGATCGCGCACCGTGGTCACCGCATAGATCGCGATCATTACGGCAAACGCGGCGACCCCCGACAGGATCGTCGCGACCCAGAGTACGTCAACCCCGAGCAGGGTAGGTCCGGCGGTCTCGCCCATCGTCAGTCCCTCAGATCTCGAAGTTGATCATCTTGGCCATGATGAAGGCGCCGATCGCCATCCACACCATGCCGCCCATGCCGATCGCCATCAGCCGCTCGTCGACGAAGAACCGCTGCATGTAGGTGCCATTGATGAACCAGATCAGCGCGAACACGATGAACGGCAGAGCGCCGATGATGTACGCCGACGCCTTCGATTCCGACGACATCGCCTTGATCTTGAGTTTCATCTGGCCGCGCATGCGGAGTACGTTGGCGAGATTGGCCAAGGTCTCCGCAAGGTTGCCACCGGTCTCGCGCTGGATCGCGATGGTGATGACAAAGAACTGGAATTCGGGCGTGCCGAGCCGGTCCGCAGTCTCCTGGAGCGCGGCGTCCATCGTCCGGCCGATCTTCATCTTGTCACTGACCGAGCGGAATTCCTCGCCAACCGGGCCGTCGAGCTCGTGGCCGACGACGCCGATCGTCTCGCTGATCGGCAGGCCGGAGCGCAAGCCCCGGACGAGCAGTTCGATCGCGTCGGGAAACTTCGCGGTGAACTTGCCGATGCGCCGGTTGATCGTCTTGCCCACAACCAGATGCGGCAAGCCGATCCCGACAAACAGGCCGAACAGCAACGCCAGCAGGATCGGCATCCCCTTGAACAGCATAAGCACCGCGACGACCAACGCGATCCCCGCGGTCGCCATGCCGTATTGGCCGACCGTCCAGTCCTTCCCCGTCATCGCGAGTCGCTTGGCGAGCTGTACCGGGTTTGGCAGGATGCGACCGAACGCCAGATCCATCTTGGTATCGCGCACGTTCGAAATGCCGCGCATATGCGCGTCGGCCGCCGAGATAGCGTCGGCGTGACGGTCGCGTACGGATCCGAGCCGACGGGATTGTGAGCGGTTCGCCGAGGGCCCGGCAAAGGCGAACACGATCATGCCGAGCACGACGCTGGCGCCGATCACAACGATCAGGAGCGATGCCATGTCGGTCATCGGCGACCGCATTCCGCGCACAGCGAGGCGGCATTCGCTCGTGCATGCGTTCGAACGCGTACCGTCATTTCGCCTTTCCCGGCTTCGACGCGCGCTTCGTCATCAGTCCCCGGAGTTCACCGAACTTGCCCATCAGCGATCCGCCCCGCGATGCCTTTGCGCCGTCGGTACCGCAGTCCGCCACCGCAGCGGACAGCGCGCTGGCGAGCGCGACGATCGGCTGGATCGTCTTGCTGGTCTTGCCGACTTCAACAATCGGCTTGCCGAGCTTTGCCGCCTGCGCAGCGAGCTTCTGGTCGAACGATACGAGGTAATCGATCTTGCGCTCGATCGAGCCTTCGAAATCCTTGCGGCTGATTTCGAGATTGCCGCCGGTGTGCACGCGGTTAGCGACCACGAACAGCTCGATTTGCGGCGCGTTCGTCTTTAGCCACGACAGGATACGGATCGTATCACGCGCCGCCGCCAGCGTCAGGTCGGTGACGATCACCGCAAGCTTCACGTCGCTGATCAGATGCGGATGCTGGATCATCATCGCCCGCGGCAGATCGACGACGGTGCATTCGAATGCCGTGCGCATCTCTTCCTGCAACTGGTGAAAAGCGGAGCCATCGGTGATCACGGGCGTGCTGATCGGGGCTTCGGCGCTGAGCACCGACAAGTTCTCCGTAGCCTTGACCATCGCGCGTTCGATGAACAGTCCATCGATTCGGCTCGGGTTCTCGATCGCGTCGGTCAGGCCGCGGCCGGGCTCGAGATCGAGGCTGAGCGCGCCCGTGCCGAAATGCACGTCGAGATCGAGCAGGGCGGTAGAACGCTTTTCCTTGTCGGCGAGCAGCCACGCGATCGAAGTCGCGATCGTCGAGGCGCCGACCCCGCCGCGCGTGCCGACGACTCCGACCGAGCAATGCGGGCGCTCGGGCGACAGGTCGACGGGCTTCGGCGCATTGAGCATCATCTGCGCATGGACGAACGCCTCGCGCACCATGTCGGGATGAAGCGGCTTGAGCAGGTAATCCTGAATCCCGCTGGCGACCAGGTCGCGGTACAGGCGGACGTCGTTGACCTGGCCCGCCGCGATCACGACGGTGCCGGGCTCGCAGACTTCGGCGAGTGCGTGGATGTCGTTCAGCGGATCGCCCGACTCGGCGAGATCGACGAACAGGATCTGCGGCGATGCAGAGACCGACAGCGACTGGATCGCGTTGCGCAGCCCACCCTTGTGGATCTTGTCGACCGACCAGCCGAGTTCGGTCGCGATCGGGCGCAACGCCTCCGCGGTGGCCTCGTCGCAGACATACGCCATGAAGGGATCGCGATGCGCGGTACCAGCGGGCTTCCAGGGTGCGTTCACTGTTTTGCTCCCGTCGGGGCTGCGACAAGTTCGGCCGTCCCGGTCGGCGGTTTCTTGCGATAGGTGTCGATCGCCTTGTACGACACGGCGGCATCGGTGGTTTCGGTGCGCGCCGCGCCGCGAACCAGATCCGCCGGATTGGCGATCATCGCCGCGAGGTTGCTGTTGATCGCGCACCCATAGTCGGAAGATGTGTTCGATTCGAACTCGTTGGTGGCGTCGCGCGACCAGTCCGGGCAGCGGGGCACGCTCGCGCGCATCCGACTGACGATGACGCGGATCGAGCCCGGCGTGATTGCGGCAGGCGTGACCGGCGCATCGTCGCTCAGCAGCAGGCCATATCCTCCGATCACCGCCGCGATGTCGTCGCGCGCGGTGGGTCCGTCCCCGGCCGGATCATCGATCGAGACCCGGTCGCCGTAGCTTAGCCGCATCGCGTTCATCCAGCCGGAGAGACGCTGCCGCTCGCCCGGCGCCAGCGCACCGCCGGATACGCCCAGATCGAGCGCATAGTCGGATCGGCTGACGACCGGCTGATGGACTGATTCAAGACCGCGGTTCTCGGTTCCCATACAGCCGCCGAGCAACAGCGCGGGGACCAAGGACGCGAGCAGGATCGATTTGGTGATCATCGGATATCCTTGGTGCGTGGATCGCGAGCGGCGAAGGGAATGCCGGCTCAATTCGAGAACCCCGGCGCGGGCACGGCAGCCGTCTTCCCCTTGGCTTTTCCGGCGGCGGATACCGGGGCCGTGGACTCTTCGCTGCGGCGCGCGTCGCTGCGTGGCACGGGCATCGCCGGGGCAGCAGCACCGATCGAGGGCGGAACATAGGACGGTCGCGCCACGGTCGGAACCGGTCGCTTGCCGCCGCCACTGGCGCTCAGCGTTCCCAGCAGCACCCGGTCGATATCGCTTGGCGCGCGCGCACCGTCGGTCGGTAGCGCGATGTCGCTGGCGTTGTTGACCGGTTTGACGAGATACGGCGTGATTACGATCACCAGTTCGGTCTCGTTACGCTGGAACGCGTTCGAGCGGAACAGCGCGCCGATGATCGGCAGGTTCGAGAGACCCGGCGTCTTGTCGTAGCTGTTGTTGTGGCTGTTCGAGAGCAGGCCGCTGATCATCATGCTCTGGCCTGAACCGAGTTCGACCGTCGTTTCGGTGCGACGGGTCGTGATGCCGGGTACGCGCGTGCCGCTGAGCGTGACGCCGTTGTTGTAGTCGAGCTGCGAGACTTCCGGCCGTACCCGGAGCGAGATGCGACCGTCGGACAACACCGTCGGCGTATAGGCGAGGCTGATGCCGTATTGCTTGTACTCGACCGAGATCGTGCCGAGCGCCTGCGCCAGCGGAATGGGAACTTCGCCGCCCGCTAGGAACGTGCCGGTTTCGCCCGAGAGCGCGGTCAGGTTCGGGTTGGCAAGCGTCGTCACCTGGCCGAGCGTTTCGCCAAGATCGATAGCGCCGAGCAGGTCGACGCCGAGCAACTTGCCGGCGAGCCCGAACGTGGAACCGATCGCGGCCTTGGTTACGCCAGTGCTGCCTTCCGACGGTGTCGCACCCCCGACGAACATTCCACCGCGAGGCGAATACAGCGAGGCATCGCGTCCTTGCCCCAAACCGAACTTGAAGCCGCCAGTCCCATCGAACGACTGAATGTTCACCCCGATGTTCTTCACGAACGAACGGCTGACTTCTGCAATACGCACCTGCAGGTTCACCTGCAGGGGAGTCGCCGTCTTCAGCCGCGACAGGACCTTCGTCGTGTCGCCGACGAACGCCTGCACCAGCCGCTCGGCTTCGGCCGCATCCTCGGGTGCGGCAACCGTGCCGGTGAGCAGGATCAACCCGTTCATCGGCGTCGCGACGACCTGCGCTTCGGGCATCGCCAGCCCGAGCATCTGCTGTACCGAATCGAGGTTGTTGCCGACCCGGATCGTCGACGCATAGACGACCGCGCCACCCTGCGCGGTTGCCGAAATCGTCGTCTCGCCGGTCTTTTTGCCGAAGATGTAGAGCTGGGTCGGCGAACGGACCTGAACGTCGGCGATGGTGTCGTCGGCGACGAACAGGTCGCTCATCGGTCGCGCCAGCGTCACGAGACGTCCGCGACCCGTGTTGACCTGCACTACGGGCAGTCCAGATTGGGCGACTTGCACCTTGGCTTGTCCACGCTGGGCGAGTGCAGGGACGGAAGGCGCAGCCGTGGCAGCCACCAGTGCCACCGCGAGCGGCCAGCCGAGACGGGGCGTGCGGCGCGTCATCGAGATACGCATCTTAATTCTTCCCCCCGACCGGAACGACGGTCACTGCGTTGCCGCGGGCGATCCGGACAGCCGGGCCCTGCATCACGACGGCACCGCCGCCGCCGGACTGCGGGCTGTTCATGGCCTGCACCGAACGATTGTCGCCGCCGCTTTCCGGTGGTCTGCCGGGCACCGTGCTGCGCTGATACCGCGAAATGTCGGCGCCGGTCTGATAGCTGGATCCGCCGGAGATCGGCTGGCTGGCGACGCGGATCAGCATCGCCTTCTCCGCCTTCGGATCGGTGCCGTCGGGTACCTTGACCGCGCCCGACGCGATCGCCTCCTCGAGTTCGGCGGAATTGTCCGCGATCGAGCGCAGCGACAGCGACAGCGAGCCGACCGTCTGTGCGAGGGCAACCTGTTCGGCCATCTTCGGCGTCGCCTCGATCGTCACGTTCGAGAACGTCTTGACCTCGGTCTTGCCGTCAGCACCGACCAGATTGTCGGTTCGCTGATCGGTCGCGAGCACGCGCATATTGCGCAAGATCGTTTCCGAAACCTTGAGCGGTTCGCCGTCGCCACCGCCCTTGACCTCCTGCGTCAGGACCAGGTCAATCCGGTCGCCGGGAAACACGAAGCCCGCGACTGCGGCCTGCGCCGAAACGGGAACGGTGACCGCGCGCATGCCGGGGCCGAGCGCGGCAGCCAGGAACCCGCGATCGCCGGGCTTCACCAGCGCGCCCTGAGTCACCGGCTGTCCGGCGGTGATGATGCTGCGCACCACCGTGCCCTGAAGCGATTTCAAGTCGGTCTTGTCGCGGAGGTAATAGGCGTTGTCGACCAGCTCCTTCGGCCAGGGCTGGAACTTCAGCGCGGTCGCGTCGAGGATCGTGCCGACCGGCAGCGAGCGAGTCGCGACCAGCACTTCGGGACCATCGACAACCGGCGCTGCAATAACAACGGCGCCAGCCTGTGGCGCCGAACTGCCGGCGATCAGTGTTCTGGCAAAGAACGCTGTAATAGCCGCGACTATAAGCGCGCCCGCCAGCAAAATGACCTTGCGTGTATCCATGACTAGATCGTGCCTTTCAGGCGCCGCGAATGTATTTCGCCGTTAATCATCACTGAAACTGGTTAAGGAGTGGTTCGCGCAGCGCGAGAAGGCCGGCGATTGCTATTGCTACGCCGTAGGGGACCTCGATCTGGCCCAAGTTTTTCTTAGCGTGATGCTCGATCATCATGACGAGCGTAACGAGGCCGCCTGCGATCGACATCACCATCAGCATCGACAGGAACGCGGCAAACGGCAGCCACAACGCGAGCGCGACGATCAGCTTCACATCGCCGCCACCCATCATCCCGAAATGGAAGGCCAGTAGGAACAACGCGAAGACGACGAGCGCCACGCCGATCTGAAGCGCCATGCCGGGCCACGGATCGAGGGCGTTCGCATACCACCAGACCGGCGCAAGCAGGGCGACAGTCGCGGTCTTCCAGTTTGCGATTTCACGCGTTCGTGCGTCCTCGATACCCGCGGAGACCAGGAGTACCCCGAGCAGGAAGATCAAAATTGGAAGAGCAATGTTCCACCCCATCGGCTAGGTCCTAACGGACATGGCTTTCGAAAAAGTAACCGTCCCTGGAGAATTTCGAATGGTGGCACGGGTTTGCGCATGACGAGCGATCCGGCGGCGGTGCGTCGGACGATTCCGGACGAGGCGCGCATCGGCTATTGGACTGCGCCCGACGGCTGGAAGTTGCGCCGATTCGATTGGCCTGCGCAGGCGCCACGAGGGCGGATTCTGTTCCAGACCGGGCGTGGCGATATCGTCGAGAAGTATCTCGAGACGTTCGCGCACCTGCATGCGCAGGGCTGGTCGGTGACCGCATTCGACTGGCGCGGGCAGGGCGGTTCCGGGCGCTTGTCGAGCGATCCGCATGTCGGCCACGCGAGCGACTATCGCGTCTTCGATGCCGACCTCACGGCGTTCTGGTCGGATTGGATCGGGGAGGAGGCAATCGGGGACCTGCCGCGCGTGATACTCGGCCATTCGATGGGCGGGATGATGGTGATGCGTGCGCTTGCCGATCGCACGATCCAGCCCGATGCGGCGATCCTGGTCGCGCCGATGATCGGTTTGAAAGCGCCGTTCGGGGCGGCGTTCAGCGCAACGATTGCGCGGTGGATTGCCGGTCGCGGTGACCCCGCGCGCGCGGCATGGCGCAGCAACGAGCGGCCGGGATCGGTCGCCTCGCGCCAGTCGCTGCTGACGCATGACGCCGATCGCTACAGCGACGAGGGATGGTGGCAGACGGAGCATCCCGAACTCGTGCTGGGGCCACCGAGCTGGGCATGGCTTGCAGAGGGGTTTGCGGGCGCAGCGGCGCTCGTCGCCGATCCACGAGTCGAGTCCATCGATACACCCGTGCTGATGCTGATCGCGGAGGCCGACAAGCTGGTCGATCCGCGCGCTGCGCTCCGGCTCGCGGCGCGGCTGCCTAATGCGCAGGTCGTGCGCTTCGGTCCCGAGTCCGCGCATGAGATCCTGCGTGAAGCCGACGAGGTACGAAACCGCGCGCTGTCGGCGATCGATTCGTTTCTGGCGGCGTGCGGAGGCGGACGATGACGCGTGTGTACGACATCGCGATCGTCGGCGCGGGGATGGCGGGTGCAAGCCTTGCCGCGGCTATCGGGTCGCAGGCACGTGTGCTCGTTCTCGAAGCGGAGGATGCGCCAGGCTATCACGCGACGGGTCGCTCGGCGGCCTTTTGGTCGGAAACTTACGGAGGGCCAGCTATCCAGCCGCTGACCACGGCATCCGGCCCGTTGCTGCGTGCGGCCGGCCATCTCGCGCCGCTTGGTTCGCTGCACATAGGCCGCGCGGAGGACGAAGCGGCGATGGACACGTTCCTCGCCGAGTTTGCCGATAGCGAGGTGCGTCTGGACCAAGTCGATCCTGCTGCTTTCGTGCCCGGACTGCGTTCCGAATGGACGCTCGGCGTACAGGAAGCGACCTGTGCCTATATCGACGTCGCCGCGCTCCACGTCGAAAGCATTGCCACCGCCCGGCGCGCGGGTGCGGTCTTCGTCACCGATGCGGCGTTTGCGGGGGCGGCCCGTGCCGACGGGATATGGACGATCGAGACGAAGGCCGGCGCGTTCCGGGCGCGGACGATCGTCAACGCTGCCGGGGCCTGGGCGGATACAGTCGCAACGCGTGCCGGCGTGCGCCCGTTAGGCCTGCAGGCCTATCGTCGGACGATGGTGCAACTCCGCACCGATCCCGGCGCGCCTGACGGGATGCCGCACGTCGCCGATCTCGGCGGCCGTTTCTATTTCAAGCCCGAGCCCGGCGGTCGGCTGTGGCTGAGCCCGCATGACGAAACGCCGACGGACCCGTGCGACGCCGCGCCCGAGGAGATCGACGTCGCGATCGCGATCGACCGGTTCGAGCAGGTCGTCGACTGGCGAGTCGCAGGTGTCGAGCGCCGCTGGGCGGGCCTGCGCACGTTCGCACCCGATCGCCTGCCGATCTATGGTTTTGACCGCGACGTGCCCTGCTTCTTCTGGTGCGCGGGGCAGGGGGGCTTCGGTATCCAGACCGCCCCCGCGGCTGCGTTGCTCGCCGCCAGCCTGTTGCTCGGCGTCAGTCCCGACCCTGCGGTCGCAGCGATCGACGCCGCACGCTATTCGCCCGGGCGGTTCTAGGTCTACTTGCGTCCGGCCGCGACGGCGGCATCGCTCGCCAGCTTGTCCGCGCGCTCGTTCTCCGGGTGGCCCGCATGGCCCTTGACCCACTGCCACTCGATCTTGTGCCGGGCGACCGCGGCCAGCAGCGCGTGCCACAGTTCGGCGTTCTTCACCGGCTTCTTGTCGGCGGTCTTCCAGCCGTTGCGCTGCCAGCCCTTCACCCATTTTGTGAGGCCGTCCATCACGTATTTGCTGTCGGTGTACAGCGTCACCGCGCACGGCCGGGTCAGCGCGTTGAGCGCTTCGATCGCCGCGGTCATCTCCATCCGGTTGTTGGTCGTCGGCGTCTCGCCGCCCGACAATTCCTTTTCGTGCGCGCCCATGCGGATCACCGCGCCCCAGCCGCCGGGCCCGGGATTGCCCTTGCACGCGCCGTCGGTGAAGATCTCGACCTTGGTGATGGAAACGGGAGCTTCGTCAGTCATGCGAAAAGATCGTCCTTGCGATACGCCTCGAACCGCCGCCAGTACGCCAGCGGATCCTTGCGCGTCACCAGCGCATCCGCCGGCGTGTTCAGCCAGTCCCACGCGCGCGTCAGCAGGAACCGCAGGCATGCCCCCCGCGCCAGAATCGGCAACGCAGCGCGCTCCGCATCGGACAGCGGGAAGCGGCTGGCATAGCCGTCGATCAGCGCCTTGCCGATCGCCGGGTCGTAATTCTCGCCATTGGCGTCGAACGCCCAGGACGTGTGCATCACCGCCATATCATAGGCGCGGATGTCGGTGCAGGCGAAATAGAAGTCGATCACCCCGGTCACGCGGTCGCCGAGCATCAGCACGTTGTCGGGGAACAGGTCCGAATGGATCGCCGCCATCGGCAGGTCGCGCGGCCATTCCGCCAGGACCGCCGTCAACGCCGCCTCCGTCCGGTCGAACAGCCCCGGCTCGATCGTGTCAATGTCGCGACCGCAGCGCTCCAGGAACGGTCGCCACGTATCCGCACCGAGCGGGTTGGGGCGGACCTGGTCGAACCCGGCGAGGCTCGTGTGCATCTGCCCCATCGCCGCACCCGCCGCAAACGCCTGCGCCGCGGTTGGATGCGATACTGATACGCCGGTCAGGAACTCGATCAGGCATGCCGATCGTCCCGCGAGCTGCTGGATCGCCGTGCCGTTGCGGTCGGGCAGCGCGCGCGGGACCGGGTTGCCGTCGTCGGCGAGGTGGTCGAGCATGTCGAGGAAGAACGGCAGATCGTCGGTCGACGTCCGTTCCTCGTACAGCGTCAGGATGAAGCGATCCGCCGTCGTCTCGACGAGGTAGTTGCTGTTCTGCACGCCCTCCGCAATGCCCTTGGCGGACAGGAGTTCGCCCCGATCGTACCGCGCAAGGAACGCGCTCAGCGCCTCCGCGGACACCTGCGTGTAGACCGCCATGCTAGGCGGCCGCCTCCAGTCCGCGTGGCAGCTTGAACGCGATCGTCTCGCGGTTCGTCTCGACCTCGCGCTCCGACACCGTGAAACGCTCCGACAGCCGGTCGACCAGTTCGCGGACCAGCAGTTCGGGCGCCGACGCTCCCGCCGTAATCCCCAGCGTGCCGACGCCGGCGAGGAAGTCCCAGTCCAGTTCGCTCGCGCGCTGGATCAGCATCGCCGGCGTCCCCTCGCGCTCGGCAACCTCGACCAGCCGCACCGAGTTGGACGAGTTCGGCGCACCGATCACCAGCACCGCGTCGACGCTGTGCGCGATCGCCTTGACCGCAGTCTGGCGGTTCGAGGTGGCGTAGCAGATGTCCTCACCGCGCGGCGGCAGCATCTGCGGGAAGCGGCGCTGCAACGTCGCCACGACGGCGGCGGTGTCGTCGACCGACAGCGTCGTCTGCGTCAGGAAGGCGAGGTTGGTATGATCGATCGGCATGAACACCTCGGCGTCCTCGACCGTCTCGATCAGCGACATCGCGCCCGCCGGCACTTGCCCGAACGTACCGATCACCTCGGGGTGCCCGGCATGGCCGATGAACACGATATGCCGCCCCTGCGCGACCAGACGCTCGGCCTGACGGTGCACCTTCGACACCAGAGGACAGGTCGCGTCGAGATATTCGAGCCCGCGATTCTGCGCGTCGAGCGGCACCGACTTGGGCACGCCGTGCGCGGAGAACACGACCGGGGCGCCATCGGGCACCTCGTCCAGTTCCTCGACGAAGATCGCGCCCTGCGCCTTCAGCGTGTCGACGACGAACTTGTTGTGGACGATCTCGTGGCGAACATAGACCGGCGCCCCGTGTTTCTCGATCGCCAGTTCGACGATCCGGATCGCGCGGTCGACGCCTGCGCAAAAGCCTCGGGGTGCTGCGATCAACAGTTCGAGCGGCGGCTTGTCGATTGGGCTCATGATGCCACGCCTCTACGCGATTGCTTGCCTGGACGATAGCCGGTTCCTATGGTGCGCCGCGACAGGGGCCGCTTGCGACATGCGGTGGCCCTTTCGCTCGTTCGAGAAGGTAAGCGTCGCCGTGAAAGCCCCTATCCTAGCCGTTTCTGCGTGTGCGATCTTGTTGAGCGGGTGCGCCGGCAAGGGCGAAGTCGACGCGACCGGCGGCATTTCCGCAGTCCGCTCGGTCTGCCCGCCCGTGGCGATCCCAGCGGCGACCGGTGACATCACGCTGTTCGACCCGGTCACCAGCCGCGACCAGTCAGCGATCGACGTCGTCGCCTTCATGACCAACGTCCGCTCGACCTGCGCCGATGCGACCGACCAGGTCGTGACCAACGTGACGTTCGACATCCGGGCCCGCCGCACGCGTACTGATGCGGCGCGCGACGTGACGTTGCCGTATTTCATCACGGTCGTGCGGGGCGGCAGCGCGGTCGTCGCCAAGCGCATCGGCCGGGTGGCGTTGCACTTCGCCGCCGGACAAGCGCTGGCTTCGGCGTCGGGCACGACGACTGCAACCGTGTCACGCGCTGCGGCCACCCTGCCGGAAGACGTTCGGGAGAAACTGACCCGCCGGCGCAAGGCGGGCGATCAGGACGCCGCGGTCGATCCGCTGAGCACGCCGGAAGTTCGCCAGGCCGTGCTGCGCGCGAGCTTCGAGGCGCTGGTCGGATTCCAGCTCACCGACGATCAGTTGAAGTATAACGCCACGCGCTAAACACACCGTGCGGCTGTGGCCCACGGTACTGTCGGAACGAAGTACGGCCCCCCTCTTCGTATGAAGAGGGGGGCCGTAATCTTACTTGTCGCTACGGACCAGTTCGGTCGCGGCGAGGTGTTCCGCCAGGAACCACACTTGCGGTTCATGCGTGCGAATGATGTTGCTCACCAGCAGATCGTTGGTGCCGTCGTCGCCCGATTCGTCGGCGGCTTCGGCGCCTTCATGGGCCTGACGCAGGATGATCTCGTGCGCTTCGAGCAGGCGCGCAAGCTGGGTCGGGACATCCTCGCGACCCCTGGGCGGGCGGGGAATCGTCGTCATCTCCGCGACGTCGTGCGACATCGCGATCGAGATACCGCCAAGTGCCATGATGCGTTCGGCGACGAGATCAACGAGTGCTGCCTGCTCCTCGTAATGCTTGTCGAGCAGCAGATGCAGTTGGTAAAACGTTGCGCCCGACATCTGCCAATGATGCTTCTTGTACATGTCGCGGATCGTCATCGTGTCCGCGAGCACCTGGTTCAGCGTCGCGACGCTCTGGGCGCGGGCATTGTCCTCAAGTGCGATCGGGAGTTTCTTCAGCGTCCCATAAGGCTGAATTTCGCGATACTCGACCTTGTACTGTGGCTGTGCCTCGACCGATACATCGGTGTCCGCCTTGATCAGCTTCGCGGGTTTCTTTGCCATTCGGAATTCCTGTCTGTTCGGGTGAACTCGACCGGCATAACGCACGAACGGACGGATCGACAGCAGATCAAATCCTCGTTCAGCGTGATCGTCAGAACCGACCTGCTCTTGACTGGACGGCGTCGGCGAAGGAAGCGGGCGCGGCAAACGTGTTGGGAGTTGAGGATGACGGAAGCACCGCTGGTCGCAGGTATCGAACTTGGCGGCACCAAATGCATCTGCATTCTTGCGCGCGGACCCGACCAGATCGAGGAAACCGTGCGGATCCCGACGACCCGCCCCGAAGAAACGCTGGCCGCGATCGAGGCGGTGCTCGACCGGTGGAGTGGCTTCGTGGCGATCGGTATCGCGAGCTTCGGCCCGGTCTCGATCGATCGCCATTCGGGCGATTACGGCCATATCACCTCGACGCCCAAGCCGGGCTGGGCCGGGACCGACATCGCGGGACGGCTGAGCCGACGTTACGGCGTGCCCACGGGCTTCCATAGCGACGTGGTCGGCGCAGCGTTGGCCGAGGCATTCTGGGGGGCGGCGAAGGGCCTGCCGGACATCGCCTATGTCACGGTCGGCACGGGCGTGGGCGCTGGCATGATCGCGGGCAACCGTCCGGTCGATGGCCTCACGCACTCCGAACTCGGCCATATCCGCCCCGCTCGGTTCCAGGGTGACGACTGGATCGGCAATTGCCCGTTCCACGGCGCGTGCATCGAGGGACTGGTAGCGGGACCCGCCATCGCGGCACGGATCGGCTTTCCGGCGGACGAAGCGCCCGCCGAGCATCCGGTCTGGGACAACGTCGCGGACGCGCTGGGGCAGCTTTGCCACACGCTCGTGCTCACCGGCATCCCGCGCCGCATCGTGATGGGCGGCGGCGTGATGGGGGCATCGCATCTGTTCCCGCGGGTCCGCGCGGCGATGACGCGGAGCCTCGGCGGATACATCACGCTACCCGAGGTCGCGCTCGTCGATACGTTCATCGTGCCGCCTGCGTTAGGCAACAACGCCGGGCCGCTTGGCGCAATCGTGCTGGGCGCTCAAGCACTTGGACATAAGTTACAAACATCGTTCACAGCGCCTTAACTGCTTTAGGTTACTATCCTTCGTAACGATGAAGGCACTTGGCGTACCGCAAGGCACGGATGCGGTGGCCAGTGAGGAACTGTATCGATGCGCATTCTGATCGTGGACGACGAGCCAGCGATGCATGACAGCTACCGGCGCAGCTTCGCCGGTCAGCGATCGGAGAGCGGCGAGGCGCTTGGCGCGATGGCGGCCGACCTGTTTGGCGGGAACGCCAGTGAGCTCCGCCGCGGGGACATCGCCGGCTTCGTGCTGACGCATGTGCATCAAGGGCTGGACGCGGTCGCGGACGTCGCGCGGGCGTTGGCGGACGGCGAACCGTTCGCGGTCGCGTTCATCGATATCCGCATGCCACCCGGTATCGACGGGCGCGAGACGGCGCAGCGTATCCGGGCGCTCGACCCGGAGATCAACCTCGTCATCGTCACCGGATTTTCCGATTTCTCGCCGATCGAGATCAGCAAGGTTGCAGGACCTGCCGACAAGATCTTCTACATCGCAAAGCCGTTCGAGGTCGCCGAGGTCACCCAGACCGCGACGGCGCTTGCGAAACGGTGGGAAATCGATCGCGAGTTGAAGGCGGCCCGTGTCACGCTGGCCGCGCAGGTTGTTCAACTCGAAGAGCAGAGCGCCGAGCTTGCCGCGAACGAGAGTCGCGCGGTGCATATGGCGACGCATGACTCGCTGACCGACGCGCCGAACCGGCTCGCGTTCCTGCGCGCGCTGGCCGAACGAACGCGCGCGGCGGGGCTTTTCGCGACGGTCATGGTCGATCTGGATCGGTTCAAGCTGGTCAACGACACGCTTGGCCATCTGGCAGGCGACGCGCTGATCCGTGAGATCTGTGCGATCCTGCAGCGATCGGCGCCGGAGGGAGCATTGGTGGCCCGGCTCGGCGGGGATGAGTTCGGCATCTTGTTCGAGACGTCCGGCGAGGCGGCGGGTGTCATGGCATGCGAGCGAGTCGTCGCGGCGTGTTCGGTCAGCCTGCAGGTGTTCGGCAATTCGGTGCAGGGCGGCGCGTCGGCGGGCGTGGTCGTCAGCGAGGGCGGGCAGGGCCGCGATCCGGTCGACGTGATGCGGCGGTCCGATCTCGCGCTCAACGACGCCAAGCGCGGTGGGCGAGGGATCGTCCGTCTGTTCGACGAAAGCATGGACGAAGGCATCCGCTTTCGCCGGCGGGTCGAGGGTGGGCTGAGCCAGGCGATTGCGAAGGGCGAACTGAGTTTGGTCTATCAACCGATCGTGTCGCGCGACGCGGTCGAGGTGATCGGTTTCGAGGCGCTCATCCGCTGGAACACCGACGAATATGGCGCGATGAGCCCAAGCACGTTCATTCCGATCGCCGAGGAATCGAACCTGATCCACGAACTGGGCGACTGGGTGCTGGGCGAAGCGCTCGACGTCCTGAAGCAATGGCCTGGCCAGTATGTCTCGGTCAATTTCTCGCCGCGCCAGTTCCGCCGGCATAATTTCGTCGGGCATATCATGGAGAGCGTCGAGCGCGCCGGGATCGAGCCTGCGCGATTGCAGATCGAGATTACCGAAACCGCGATCTTCGACGATGCGGAACGCGCGGCTGAGACGCTCTACAAGCTGCGCCAGATGGGGTTCCGGATCGCGCTCGACGATTTCGGGACGGGCTATTCAAGCCTCTATAACATCCGCAAGTTCGCGCTCGATTGCCTGAAGATCGACCGCTCGTTCATCGATGGGATGGGTCGGGAGCGCGAAAGCGCGGCGATCGTGCATTCGATCATCCATCTCGGTCGCGCGCTGGGGCTGGGCGTGATTGCGGAAGGCGTCGAGACCGACGCGCAGGTCCAGGCGCTCAAGCTGGCTGGGGCGAGCCATTTCCAGGGGTATTTCTACTCGCGCCCGGTTGCCGCGGATGTTGCGCTCGACATGGCTAAAGCGCGCTATCTCGGCGGCGAAGACGATGTTGCGGGCGACGGACCGACGACACCGCGGCAATTGGGCAATGGAATGCTCAACTAGTGCCGACGGTCGGGATGGGTCGCGTTCCGGCGACGCTGGGGCGGCAATTCGGCAAGATGCGGCGGCCTGCATCGCTCGGTGCGAAACTCCTGCTGATCATGACGGGCGTCGCGCTGTGCGGAACAGTCGCGATCACGGTGTTGCTGGCGTCGATCATCACGCCGAGCTTTACCAAGCTGGAAGACGCGGCGATTGCGGGGCAAGTCGAACGGACGCGTGCGGTGCTGTCGAAATACGCTGCTGGGGTCCAGGCGGAGGCGCGAGACCGCCGTGATGAAACAAAGCTATCCGGGGCGCGACTTGCGCCTGATAGGAGCGCCAAGCCATCGACGCGGTTACTCCCTGCCGATGGCGTTGCCGATATCGCAGCAAACGGGCGCATTGCTCGCGCGAGTTGGAACGGACCACCGGGTTCGACCTCGTCGCAACAATGGATTGATTTGCTCGATCGTACGGACTTTGCGCACGTGCTTGGCCGGCGTCGGTCGGCGCGGTTCTATACGCGGCTGGGGAACAGTGTCGCAGCGGTAGGTGTCGCGCGAATGGCGGCGGCGAGCGGCGCGGATACCGGGCAGGGCTATATCGCGGTCGCACGTCTGATAACCGCCAAGCAGATTTCCGAAGCTTTGGGTGTCGACGCGACGTTAGACGTCGGTTCCAGCAGTTCGGGGGTGGCGACCTATCGAGGGTCGAGAGCGCCAATTGCCGTGCCACTGATCGGAGCCGACGGACGCGCCGTGGCCACGGTTCGGTTTGCCGTGCCAAGTGATGCAACGCGGCTCGGCCGGCGCGTGCTGGTGTTTGCGATCGCAGGATCGATCGTGCTGTTGCTGTTCGTGCTCATCGTGCTGCGTCGTCTCATTGCGCAACTCGTGCTGCGTCCGTTGCTGCGCATCGAAAATCATATGCGCCGAGTTCGCGCGTCGGGATCTCTCACCCTGCTCGAAGAGGATGAGCGGCGCGACGAGATCGGTTCGCTCGGACGCAACTTCAACGCGATGTTGCAGCAATTGAAGGATCTGCGTGAACAGATCGGCGTGCAGTCATTCGATCTCGGGCGGAGCGAAAGTGCGGTGGCGGTGATGCACAACGTCCGCAACGCGTTGAACCCGATCAGCACGATCCTCAGCCGCGAGATCGCGCAGGTGCCGCCAATCGATCGCGCCACGCTCGATCGGGCGATCGAAGAACTCGCGCGAGGCGATGTTTCCGACGAACGCCGCCAGAAACTTGCCGCGTTCGTCACCGCAGCAATCGACGCGGACGCCGCCAACCGCGAATCCACCCGCCACGAACTCAGCATCGGCCGGGAGGCGATGGGGCATGTTCTGGAGATCATCGGCCAGCAGCAGCAGGGCGCGCACGAACGTCCGGCGCTGGAGATATGCGACGTCACCGCGATCATCGCGCGCAACGCGACGATCGTCCGCTATCTGGACGGCGCTTCGATCGCGTTCGGATTTCCGGCGGGACCCAATCTCGTCATGGCGAACCGACTGATCCTGAGCCAAGTGATCGGCAATCTGTTCGCCAATGCAGCCGAGTCTATCGTCGCCCGGGGAACCGGTAGCGGATCGATCGTTACCGCTATCGAGCAGGTCGACGGCCGTGTGACGATCGAGATTCGTGACGATGGCGAGGGGATCACGCCCGAGGTCGCGGCGACGCTGTTCCACCGCGGCTTCTCGACGCGTGCGCATAAGTCTGGCGGGCTGGGGCTGCACTGGTGCGCCAATTCGATGAACACGATGCAGGGTTCGCTGCGTCTGGAAAGCGAAGGGCCGGGACAAGGCGCGGTTGCGATCCTGACGCTGCTGGCGCCCGATGCAGGGGGCGCCGACGCCAGTTGAACCTACAACAGGCTTGGCTGCACTTCGTCGTCCTCGCCCATAATGCCCGACAACGTGAGCCCGAGCAGGCGCACGCCGTCCGGCACGGGTAGTTGTGCCATCAGCAGGTCGAGGCCAGCAGCCAGGAATGCGGCCTTGTCCGTGACCGGCGCCTGTGACGATCGTGCACGCGTGATCGTGCGGAAGTCGGCGTGGCGCAGCTTGAGCGTGACCGTGCGACCGCGGGTACCATGCCGTTCGATCCTCACCCACGCCGCATCCGCCACCCGGTGCAGCGCCGCGCGGAGATCTTCAGCAGTCGTCAGGTTCGTCTCGAACGTCCGTTCCGCGCCGACCGACTTTGCCGCCCGGTTGACGCGTACGGGGCGGTGATCGATGCCGCGTGCCGCACCGTAGAGATAGTCCGCATAGCTGCCGAAATGCGCCTGGAGGAACGCGAGCGTCATACCGTAAAGGTCCGCGCCGGTGAGGATGCCGAGCCGCTCCATCTTCTGCGCGGTCACTGGGCCGACACCGTGGAAGCGCTTGACCGGCAGCGACTGGACGAACGCCGCGCCGCGCTTCGGCGTGATGATGCAGATCCCGTCGGGCTTGTTCTGGTCCGAGGCGAGCTTGGCGATGAACTTGTTGTAGCTGACCCCGGCAGATGCGGTGAGACCGGTATCGGCCTTGATGCGTGCACGGATTTCCTCCGCGATCGCGGCGGCCGTGCCTAACCCGCGGATGTCCTCGGTAACGTCGAGATACGCCTCGTCGAGCGACAGCGGCTCGATCAGGTCGGTATAGTCGGCGAATATCGCACGGATCCGGTTCGAGACTTCGCGGTATACGTCGAACCGGGGGGGCACGAATACGAGGTCGGGACATTTCCGGATCGCGGTGACCGATGGCATCGCGCTGCGGACACCGAACGCTCGCGCCTCGTAGCTCGCAGCCGCCACCACGCCACGCGCACGCGACCCGCCGACCGCCACCGGACGGCCCTTCAGCGAGGGATCGTCGCGCTGTTCGACCGACGCATAGAAGGCATCCATGTCGACATGGATCACCTTGCGCTGCGCCGGCGGCTGGGTAGGAGGAGCGGCCATCGTCATCCCAGATAGGGCGGCGGGACGCGCCGATACAGGGCGTTTACGCAACCAAACCGCGCGCCGCGCATATCTTCCGGCAACGGACGAAGGGATACCGATGCAGGTTGGGACGGAGTGCTGGCGGATCGAACGTGCCGAGCGGATGGCGGTGATCGTCGATGCGGCAGACTATTTCCGGACGGCGCGCGTCGCGATGCTGGGGGCCAAACGCCGCATCCTGCTGATCGGCTGGGATTTCGATGCGCGTATTTCGCTCGAGCCTGGCGTCGATCGGCCGGGCGAACCCAAGACGCTGGGCGCGTTCATGCACTGGCTAGTCGAGCGCGAACCCGAACTCGAGATCTTCGTGCTGCGCTGGGATACCGGGGCGATCAAGTCGCTGTTCCGCGGATCGACGCTGTTCACGATGCTCAAGTGGATGCGGCACAAGCGGATCCATACCAAGCTCGACGGGCATCACCCGACCGCGGCGTCGCATCACCAGAAGATCGTCATCATCGACGATGCGCTGGCGTTCTGCGGCGGGATCGACATGACCGGCGACCGGTGGGACACGCGCGAGCACCGCGACGGCGATCCGCACCGCGTCCAGCCATCGGGCAAGCCGTACAAGCCGTGGCACGACGCGATCAGCGCGGTGCAGGGCCCCGTTGCGCATGCGCTGGGCGAGCTGTTCCGTCGTCGCTGGCGACTGGCGGGGGGCAAGCCGATGGCGGCAGGCGTGCCGGGCGGGACGTTCTGGCCTGAGGGCCTTGCGGTGGATTTTCGCGACGTCGACGTCGGCATCGCGCGGACGGAGCCGGAGATGTCGGACCAGGCGCCGGTGTACGAGAGCGAGGCGCTGTTCCTCGGGCAGATCGCTCGCACGAAGAAGCATCTGTATATCGAGAGCCAGTATTTCGCGTCGCGCAAAGTGGCGGAGGCGGTGGCGAGGCGGCTCGACGAGGCGGACGGGCCGGAGATCGTCATCATCAACCCGACCGTGGCGCAGGGGTGGCTGGAGCCGCTGGCGATGGACACGGCGCGGGCGCGGTTGATGGAGGCGCTGCACCGGCGCGACACGCATCGGCGGCTGCGGATGTATCATCCGTACACGAGGGACGGCGCGCCGATCTATTGCCACGCGAAGATCCTGATCGCGGACGACGACGTGTTCCGGTTGGGATCGTCGAACGTCAACAACCGGTCGCTGCGGCTCGATACGGAGTGTGATTTGGCGATTCGGGCCGTCGATGCGGCGACTGCGGAGGGGATTGCGGCGATCCGGGACGGGTTGATGGCGGAGCATCTCGGCGTCGCGGTGGAGGTGGTCAGTGCGATGATCGCCGAGACGGGGTCGCTGATCGAGACGATCGAGCGGTTGCGGCAGGATTCGGTCGGCGTGAGCAAGACGTTGCGGTGTTACGAGGTGCCCGATCTGACTGCGGTCGAGGCTTGGTTGGCGGATAACGAGGTGCTCGATCCGGAAGGCCCTCAGGAGATGTTCGAGTCGCTCAGCAAGCGAGGGCTGTTCCGGCGGTGGCGGCGGAAGGCCTAGCGGGGCGCTGCCTTCGAAAAAATAGTCCGTCATCCTCACGAAAGTCAGGATCCAGAGCAATCAAGGACGGCCTTCTGTACCCTGGATCCTGACTTTCGTCAGGATGACGAAATTGGGCGGCTACCCCGAGAAATAGGAAAGGCCGCGGCACCCCCCGATGCCGCGGCCTTCGTGCTCCCGAAAACTGGGGAGTTACGCAACCTGGGATTCGAGCACTTCGTCGGGTTCGCGCAGCACGTAGCCGCGACCCCAGACGGTCTCGATGTAATTCTCGCCGTCGCAGGCGAGGCTGAGCTTCTTGCGGAGCTTGCAGATGAAGACGTCGATGATCTTCAGCTCGGGTTCGTCCATCCCGCCGTAAAGGTGGTTGAGGAACATCTCCTTGGTCAAGGTCGTGCCCTTGCGGAGCGAAAGCAGCTCCAGCATCGCATATTCCTTGCCGGTCAGGTGAACGCGGCTGCCGTTAACCTCGACGGTCTTCGCGTCGAGATTGACGGCCAGCTTGCCGGTGCGGATGACCGACTGGCTGTGCCCCTTCGAGCGGCGGACGACGGCGTGGATGCGCGCGATCAGCTCCTCGCGGTGGAACGGCTTGGTGACATAGTCGTCGGCGCCGAAGCCGAAGCTCCGTACCTTCGAGTCCATCTCGTTGACGCCCGACAGGATCAGCACCGGCGTCGCGACACGGGCGACGCGCAGGCGCTTGAGCACGTCATAACCGTGCATGTCGGGCAGGTTCAGGTCGAGCAGGATGATGTCGTAATCATACAGCTTGCCCAGATCGAGGCCTTCTTCCCCGAGATCGGTGATGTAGACGTTGAACCCTTCGGTCGTCAGCATCAGCTCGATAGCCTTGGCCGTCGTCGGCTCGTCCTCGATCAGCAGCACTCGCATGCGTCGTCCCCTGTTCGCGAGACCGCCCGACACCCCATGTCAGCAGCTCGACTTCCATTCATTAACCACACAACATCTGAAGGCAAAAGGTTAATTTCGAACTAAGGTTGACGGGACGAATCGGCCCGTTCGCCAGCGAGCAGTTGAATTCTTTACAAATCTTCGCTCGGAGGGCTCGGCGTCAGGTCGGGGCCGAGCAACGTCCGGTGGACCGTCTTCGGGATATCCTCGCCGAGAACCTCGCGCAGATACAGGCTGCGGACGAGCGTGAAGATGACCACCAACAGGGCTGCGGAGAAGAACAATCCGAACAGGCCGAAGATCGTACCGATGCCGATGATGGCGAAAACCGTGATCGCGGGCGGGATCGAAATCACGCGGTTCTGCACGTACGGCGTGATGAAATTGGTCTGGACGAGCCGTACGACCGCATAGGTGACGAGCGTGCCGACGATCGCCGAGGTCCCCTGCGTCGCGGCAAGCCCGAGCGCCGGGATCATCGCCGCGGTCGGGCCGATATAGGGAATGAACTCGGACAATCCGGCGAGCAGGCCGAGCGCGGCGGCGCTGGGGACGCCCGACAACCAGAGCCCGATGCCGACCAGGATTCCCATCGTCGTCATCAGGATCAGCGACGAGCCGAGCCAAAGCCGGAGCGTCGAGCCGACGTCGAACAGCGCATCCTCGACCGCGGCCCGCTTCGAGCGCGGGATGAGCAGCAGGAAGCCACGTTCGTACACCTTGGGGTCGGCAGCGAAGAACAGCGCGCCGACCAACAGCAACAGGCAGTTGAGCACGAGTTCGCCCGCGCCCGTCACGAGTCCGCCGACATCCTGCGCGACCTTCGACCCGGCATAGGCCTGCTGCACGGCATCGACGAGCTTCGCGCCGACTGCGCTTTGCGAGAGATACGCGGCGAGCTGGTCGAGCAGCGCCGGCGTCTGGGCGATCAGGACGTTGACCTGGCTGCGGAACTGCACGCCGAACAACCAGACCAGGAACGCGATGACGCCGAGCACGGTGGCGATGCCGAGGCCGAGCGCGGGCTTGCGCGGGATCCGGAGATGGTCGCGGTAGAGATCGGCGATCGCGTGGATGACGATCGCGCCGAGCATCGATCCGAAGGCGAGGATGAGCAGGTCGCCGGCTTTGTAGAGTGCGGCGACGACCGCGACGATCACGATGGTCAGGATGACGCGGCGGATGAAGCGCGAATCGTCTGCATCGGGGGCCAGGCGGTTCACGCTGCGGCCCGCCGAAAAGCTGGAAGTTCACAAAGTGCACACGCTGGCGCGGTTTGCGCGGAGTGTGCACTTCCGGCTTTTGGAGCCGATCCTTGGCCGGATTGGTGGTGGTTTTGCGAGGGTGGCGGGGCGATCATCTTGCGACCGTGGCAGATCGTCGCAGCGTAGGACAGCCGTTCCAAGGACTTAAGGTACGTTCCGGAAACAGCGCTCGCTGATCCTCCCCCGCCAGGGGGAGGTGGCTGGCGTTTGCCAGACGGAGGGGGCGGCAGGCGACGACCGCCGTTCCGTGTCCTCCCCCTCCGTCACCTTCGGCGACACCTCCCCCTGGCGGGGGAGGATCGTGAGGTGGCGTTTGGTATAGATTACAGCGCGAGGTCGGGGCTGCGGTCTGGCTTTACGCGCATGGCCGCGGGGCGTGGGCCGGCTGCGACGCCGACCGTGGGCGAGGGGATCGCGAGTTGCAGCGTGTCGGCGGTCGAGGCCCAATGCTCGGCGAGGACGTCCGGGGTCTCGTTGAGCATCACGCCGTAGGTCGGCACGATCTCGCGGATCTTCGCCTGCCAGCCGGCGGTGGCGAGGTGGTTCGGGAACACCTTCTTCAGCAGGTTGAGCATGATCGACGGGGCGGTCGAGGCACCGGGCGAGGCGCCGAGCAGCGCAGCGATCGAGCCGTCCTTCGACGCGACGATCTCGGTGCCGAGCCGCAGTACGCCGCCCTTCTCCGGATCGCGCTTGATGATCTGGACGCGCTGGCCCGCCTGCCACAGGCGCCAGTCGCCGTCCTTCGCACCCGGGAAATACTCGCGCAGTGCGTCCATCCGGTCGCTGTCCGACATGATGAGCTGGCCCGCGAGATATTCGACGAGGTCGAAATCGTCCCAGCCGACCGCGAGCATCGGCCGGAAATTGTCGAGCGTGACCGACGCCGGAAGATCGAAATACGAGCCTTCCTTGAGGAACTTGGTCGAGAAGGTCGCGAACGGGCCGAACAACAGCGCCTGCTTGCCATCGAGGAAGCGCGTGTCGAGATGCGGCACGGACATCGGCGGCGAGCCGACCGCCGCCTTGCCATAGACCTTGGCGAGATGGCGGTGGGTGATTGCGGGCTTGTCCGCGACCAGGAACGAGCCGCCGACCGGGAAGCCGGCATAATCGTCGGCCTCGGGGATGCCGGACTTCTGGAGGATCGGCAGCGCGCCGCCGCCGGCGCCGGCGAACACGAAGCGTGCCTTGATCACCTGCTTCTCGTCGGTCTTCATGTCGCGCGCGGTGACGCGCCAGCGCGCCTTCTTGCCGCCGATCGTCTCGCGTTCGAGCGAGCGGACCTCATGGCCGGTGGTCAGCGTGAAATTGTCCTGCTTGGCGAGCGAGGCGATATACTGGCGCGTGACCTCGCCCCAGTCGCAATCGGTGCCGAGCGGCGAGCGCGTCGCGGCGAGCTTCGTGCCGGGCGCGCGGCCCTCCATCATCACCGGCACCCACTGCGAGATCTGCTTAGGGTCGGTGGTGAATTCCATGCCCGAGAAGAGCGGGCTCGCCTGGAGCGCGGCATGGCGCTTTTGCAGGAAGGCGACGTTGGCATCGCCCCACACCAAATTCATGTGCGGCGTCGAATTGATGAATGAGCGCGGGTTGGCGAGGATGCCGGTATCGACCTGGTGGCTGAGGAACTGGCGCGTGACCTGGAACTGCTCGTTGATCTCGACTGCCTTGGCGATCTCGACCTTGCCGTCGGCCGCGTTGACCGGCGTGTAGTTGAGTTCGCACAGCGCGGAGTGGCCGGTGCCGGCGTTGTTCCAGCCGTTCGAGCTCTCGTCGGCGACCTTGTCGAGACGTTCGACCATCTCGATCGTCCAGGTCGGCTCGAGCTCGCGGAGAAGGACGGCGAGCGTCGCGCTCATGATGCCGCCGCCGATCAGCAGGACGTCGACCGTCCGCTCGGTGGTCGCGGCATCGGCGTGCGCGATCGGCAACGCCGCTGCACCGCCGGCGACGATCGCCGAGCCGAGCAGATTGCGGCGGGTCACGCCGGTCTTGGTTTCTGGGGACATCGTGTCGTTAGCGTCTGGCCGCATGGTCATGCCTTTACGTTTCGGCATGGTCCGCTGTCCCGACACAGGCCGAAGACGACGAAAATCCATGACCGGATTATCGGGTCAGCCACGCGAAAATTACGTAAAATCGATACATGAACTACCGACTGAGCGCGGCCGCTGCTCAAAGTCCTCATCCCGGTATCGGGTTTCGTTGGGATCGCGCTGGGGTGCAAACTCGAGCGTCTATCCAGCCTCTTACATGGCATCCGGCCCGGTTTTGCGCAAGGTCGCCGCTTTACGCTTGCCCTGCGTTCGGATCCCGGAGGCGTGCGGCGAGGAAGTCTATGAGTGCTTCGACGCGGGCCGGGCGGAGGGGACTTGGCGGGGTCAGGAGGTGGAGACCGATCTTTGCGGGCGCCCAGTCTTCGAGGATGATGACGAGTGCGCCGGACGCGATATGCCGGTCGACGATGAAGTCGGGCAGGCGCGCGATGCCAAGGCCGGCGATGAGCGCGGGGACGATCGCCTCGCCGCTGTTGGCGGTGAGCTGGCCTTGCAGGCGGACCGAGACGTCGGCGCCGCCGGGGCCGTGGAAGCGCCACGGGCCGACGACGTTCGAATAGCCGACCAGCTGGTGCTCGCCGAGCTGGGCCGGGTGCGTCGGGGTGCCGTGCTTGGCGAGGTAGCTGGGTGCGGCGACGGTGTGCGCCTGGATGCTGCACAGGCGGCGGGCGCGGAGCGAACTGTCGGGCAGCTCGGCGATCCGCAGCGCGACGTCGAAGCCTTCGGCGACGATGTCGACGCGCGCATCGGACAAGTGGAAATCAACCTCGATACCCGGGTGCGCGACGAGGAACTCGGCGAGGATCGGGGCTACGTTGGTGACGCCGAAGCTCATCGGGGCGGCGAGGCGGACGCGGCCGGTATGCGCGCTGGCGGCGTCGTGCGCGGATTCCTCGGCGGCGCGGGCTTCGGCGAGGATACGCGCGGCGTGCTCGGCGAGCGGCTTGCCGGCTTCGGTGAGCGCGAGGCGGCGCGAGGTGCGGTGGAAGAGCGACTGGCCGAGATGCGCTTCGAGACGGGTGATCGCCTTCGACACGGTGGCCTTGCTGAGCCCTACCGCGTCGGCGGCGGCGCTGAACGAGCGGTGCTCGACGACGCTGGCGAAGATCGCCCAGGCTTCGAGATCGGGCAGGCGCATGGGGGTCTCCGATATTAGAGCCGTACTGGATTTATCACCCCGGCGGAGGCCGGGGCCCAATTGGAAAGGCCAATGTAACGACGGACGGCGCGTCGTCATTGATGTCCCCCAATTGGGCCCCGGCCTTCGCCGGGGTGGTCGATTGGCCGATACGGGATAGCCACCGAAACGATCGGTTTCCAGCGTTTCTATTTACGGCGTAATCGCAGCGCCTATCTTGGGTTCAACCAGTGGAGACATATCATGACGACCACGACCCTTTCCAAAATCGAACGCCGCCCCTTCGAGAGCCTCGGCCATGCCGATCACGGCTGGCTGAATGCGCGGCATCATTTCTCGTTCGCGAGCTATTACGATCCGGCCCGGATGGGCTGGGGCGCGATCCGCGTGTGGAACGACGACCAGATCGCTGCGAACTCGGGCTTTCCACCGCATCCGCATCAGGACATGGAGATCATCACCTATGTCCGCAGCGGGGCGATCACGCACCAGGATTCGCTCGGTAATAAAGGCCGCACCGAGGCGGGCGACGTGCAGGTGATGAGCGCGGGTACCGGCGTGCGGCATGCCGAGTATAATCTCGAGCCCGAGACGACGACGATCTTCCAGATCTGGATCGAACCTTCGCGCAAAGGTGGCGCGCCGAGCTGGGGTGCCAAGCCGTTTCCGAAGGGCGAGCGCTCGGGTCAGTTCGTGACGCTGGCGAGCGGGTTCGAGGGTGACGGCGACGCGTTGCCGATCCGGGCGAATGCGCGGGTGTTGGCGGCGACTTTGAAGGCTGGCGACAGCGTCGACTATGCGGTCGCCGAGGGACGCCATGTGTACCTGGTGCCGGCGACCGGTGCGATCACGATCGGCGACGACGCCTTTGGTGCGCGCGACGGAGCGGCGCTGCTGGGCGGCCAGACGGTGACGATCACGGCTCAAGAGGACGCCGAGATCGTTCTGGTAGACTCGGAGTAAGACTCCCCTCCCGCTTGCGGGAGGGGTCGGGGGAGGGGCTTCCTCCCGCGATCCCGCCCGGAACTGCCCTCCCCTAACCCCTCCCGCACGCGGGAGGGGAACTCAAAGGAAACGCCCATGACCAAGGTTCTCGTGCTCTATTACTCGTCCTACGGCCATATCGAGCAGATGGCGGATGCCGTTGCCGAGGGCGCGCGTGCCGGTGGAGCCGAGGTGGACATCCGCCGCGTCGCCGAAACCGCACCGCAGGCGGTGATCGAAGCCGCGCACTTCAAGACCGACACCGCGCATGCCGAGATCGAAGGCCCCGCCGCGCTCGAGCAGTATGACGCGATCATCGTCGGTGCGCCGACCCGGTTCGGCCGGATGCCGGCGCAGATGGCGCAGTTCTGGGATACGACCGGTGGCCAGTGGTTCTCGGGCGCGCTGATCGGCAAGGTCGGCGGTGCGTTTACCTCGACCGCGAGCCAGCATGGCGGCCAGGAAACGACGTTGTTCTCGATCATCACCAACCTGATCCATCACGGCATGACGATCGTCGGGCTCGACTATGGCTTCCAGGCGCAGATGGGCGTCGACACGGTCAAGGGCGGCTCGCCCTACGGCGCGACGACGATCTCGGACGGCGACGGCAGCCGCATGCCGAGCAAGGACGAGCTCGACGGCGCGCGCTACCAGGGCAAGCGGATCGCCGAGACGGCGGCCAAGCTGAAGGGCTGATCCCCCGACGCTCCGGTGGTTGGGGAGACGAAACTTACCCCGCGGTAAGGGCGTTTCCCCACCACCGGAGCATTTCGCTTCGCGTGCACCAGCTATGCGAGGATATGATCATGGGCTTGTTTTCCAAGGACATCGCGACGTTCGAAGACCTGTTCCTGCACCAGTTGCAGGACGTATATTATGCCGAGCACCAGATCACCAAGGCGCTGCCGAAGATGACCGACAAGGCGACCGCGCCGGGTCTGAAGGCCGGGTTCGAAACGCATCTGCGCGAGACCGAGGGACAGATCGTTCGCTTGGAGCGGATTTTCGAGCTGTTGGGCGAGAAGGCCAAGGCGGTGACCTGCCCGGCGATCGACGGGATCATCAAGGAAGCGAACGAAGTCGCGGGCGAGATCGCCGACAAGGCGGTCCTCGACGCGGCGCTGATCGCGTCGGCGCAGGCGGTCGAACATTACGAGATCACGCGCTACGGCACGCTGATCGCGTGGGCGAACCAGCTTGGTCGCAGCGAGATCGCGGCGATCCTTAAGGAAACGCTCGACGAGGAATATGCGACCGACGACAAGCTGACCGCCATGGCCACGTCGAAGGTCAATCCGAAGGCCGAGGCGGTTACCGCCTGAGCCTTTCGTATCGTAACTAAGAAAACGGGCCGACGATCATGCGATCGCCGGCCCATTTTCGTTCAGGCCTTCTTGCGCGCGCGCTTGGGTGCTGCGGCGGCGGCGACGTCCTCTTCCTCGTCCGGTGCGTCCTCACCGGCTTCGGTCAGTGCTTCGCCGAGTGCCTTCAGCTTGTCCTGCGACTTGTCGGCTTTGTCGGCGATCTTGGTCGTCGCGGTGCCGAGGCGGTGGAGGAGCGCGTGGACGCGGTCGGCGTCGGGCGTGTCCTTCTCCAACTGCTTGCGCAGCGAGCCGAGATCGCGAAGGATGCCCTTGGCGCCGGAGACGTCGGTATCGGCCAATGCGGCTTCCCAATCCTCGACCATGTCGGCGCCCTTGGTGGGCTTGGTCGCGTCGAGCCCGCGATTGATCGCGTTCATCGTTCCTGCAAATTTAATGGCCATGTGATCTCTCTCCGCATGCCTTTGTGGCAATTGTCAACGCGACGTGGCGGCGGAAATGTCCCCTCGATCGTATCGACTTCGATCAGTATCCGGGCCCAAGTTAACGCAGGATATCGGGTCCCTCCGCCTGCCGGATGACGTCGGCGAGCGCGGCGTTCGGTACGCGGTCGGCGAGGACCGGCGAGCAGGCGAGCAAACCGTTGGGGCAGTAGCGATCGTCGTCCCAGCCGGGGTGGTCTAGGATCGGGTAAAGGCACACGCCCTCGACGGGTACGCCGAGCGACTGGGCGATCTTCACCTCGCGCAGGATCATGCGGAGCCAGGCGGGACGCGCGCTGCCTTCGATGCCGGTTTCGGCGATGAAGATCGGGCGGCCGTAGCGCGCGTAGGCGTCGGCGAGGATCGCGTGGAGCGGGCGGCTGAGGGGATGGTCGTAGGCTAGCGGGGGGCCGCCGTGGATCCACTGGTTGTTGTGGTAGAAATTGACGCCGACGATATCGAGCAATGGCGCGCGGCCGCCGATCTGCGGCCACGCTTTCCCCGCGATCATGTCCCAGGCCTGGTATTGCGCAAGGCGGTGGCCTTCGGCGGCGGGGGCGTCGTTGGGGCGGGCGGGGTCGGTGATGACGTTGATGACCGGGTCGGCGTGGACGAAGCGCGCGGCGGGGTCGACCGCGAGGATCGCTTCCATCGCGGCGATCGATGCGCGGGCGAGCTGGACCTTGAGTTCGTAGCCGCGGCCACGGGCGAACGGGTTGAGATAGGCTGCGTCGCCGCCGCCCCAGGCGAAGAACGAGATCTCGTTGACGGGGGCGTAGAAGCGGGTCTCTCCAGCTGGGGCCGGGCCGATATGGCGCGCGGCGGCGGCGGCGAAGGCGGCAAAGCGCGTGACGAAGGCGGGCGTCCAGATGTCGATGTCGTCGGGCCAGCCGTAATGGAGCAGGTCCCAGATAACTTCGGTGCCTATCGCCTTGGCGGCGTCCAGCTGGCGGTTGAGGCTGGACCAGTCGTAGCGGCCGGGTTCGCGTTCGATCAGATGCCAGCGCAGGCCATCGCGGACGGTCAGGATGCCTAGCTTGGCGAGTTCATTGTAGTCATGCGCGGCGAGGGCGTCGTGGTGGCTGGCAGCGATGACGTCGACGCGCTTGCGGTCGTGTGCGCGGCGGTGGGTGGAGGATTCGAAGCCGCCTTGCAGGAAGCTGCGGAACAGGCCGGTCGGGCGGGGTAGGGGTGGCCGGTCCGACAGGACTTCGGCAAACAGGTCTTCCCAGCGAGGGACGACGGCGGCGACGACGTACTCGCTGTCGACCTTGGCGCGGAGGGCAGTGCCGAGGCGGGTCCGCAGTGCCGGGTTTTCGATGAGTTTCGTGATCGCAGTAGCGACCGCGGGCGGGGCTTCGTGGGGCACGAACAGGCCGCTGATCCCGTCGACGACCTGTTGTTCGGAGCCGTTGTCGCGCGTTGCTATGACGGGGAGGCGTGCGGCGCCGGCTTCAGCGATAACGTGCGGCATGCCTTCGCCGCGCGAGAGCCAGACGAAGATGTCGAGCGCGGCGAGCAGGTCGGGCACGTCGTCGCGGTCGCCGAGGAAGGTCAGGGCGGTGTCGAGGCCGAGCGCATGCGCGCGGCTTCGGAGTGCCGCGGCATATTCGGGGATGAAGGCGTCCGGTCCACCGATCACGACGAAGCGTGCGCGGGGATGGCGGGCATGGACAAGCGCGGCGGCTTCGATGAAGTCTTCGACGCGCTTCTTGGGGTCGAGCCTGCCTAGCCAGCCGATCAGCGGTACGTCTTCGGCGATCCCTAGCGTCGCGCGGACGGGGACTCGCCGGGTGGGATCGAAGGCGCGCGTGTCGACCATCGATGGGATCTCGATCGCGTGGTGTTCGCGGCCGGGCATGCGGCCGGCGGCGGCGTCGCGGATCGAGGCGCACACGCCGACATAGCGGGCGGTGAAATGCTTGGGGCCGGCAAGCGCTTCGGAGACGAGGCCGCCATGTTCGATCAATGGCGGGCGGAGGTGCATGCGTTCGAGCGCGGGATAGATGTCCGCGACGTTCTGGCACGAGACGACGACGTCGTATGCGGGCAGCTTGCTCGCGAGGTAGGCGACGGTCTCGTCGAAGCCGAGCGTATAGGGCGTGCGGTCGACGGGGACGCCGATCGCTTCCAGCTGCGCGTGCGTCTGCTCGGGCATTCCGTCTTTTCGGAAGCAGGCGACGACCTCGATCCGGTAGCGCGTCGGGTCGAGCGTCTGGGCGAGCAGGCGCACCTCCGTCTCCTCGCCGCCGACGACGAGCCAGGCGAAGACGAACAGGATGCGGATCGGTCGGGCGTCGGCAGTGAGTGCGGTAGTCAATCGCCGACCTTGAACACGATCTGGAGGAATTCGGGCCGCTCGCCGACCAGCCGCGCGATGAACCCTGGGGCTTCGTCGTACGGCACGACATGCGTGATGAGTTGCGCGCGGATCTCGGGGCCGCGGGCGAGCAGCAGCTTGACCGTCTCGTTGGCGAGGCGGCGGCGGTCCCATTGGAAGCCAAGCCCGCGCGGGACGCGGTTGATCTGGGCGCAGCGGAGGTTGAGGCCGTTGTGGTGGAACTCCTCGCCGAGCCGGAGCCGATCCGCGCCGCCCTGATAAAAGGCGAGGTCGATCACCGTGCCCTGCGGTCTCAGCGCGCGCATCGCGGCGTGGAGGCTGGCGGCGTCGGCGCGGGTCTGGAACACGACGTCCGCGCCCCGATCGTCGCCGCCGTGAAGCCAGCGTGCCTTGGCATACGCCCAGGCCTGGTCCTCAGTCATCGCGGTGATACCGAGGCATTCGGCGCGCAGGCGGCGGAAGGGGGACGGGTCTGCGATCACGACTTCGCTCGCGCCGGCGGCCTGTGCGAACAGGGCCGTCAGCATGCCGACGATGCCTGCGCCGATCACCAGCGCGGGGCGGCCGCGGATGCCGTCGCCGAGGTTGACCACGTTGGGTCCCAGCAATTCGACGTCCGCGTGGAGAATGCCGTTGGCGGCGATCGGACCCATCTGGCCGATATAGATGCCAAGGATCGGATCGAGCTCGGGCGGGAGCTTGGTCAGCAAGTCGTTGAACGGGTCCGCGGTGTGGCCGGTCTTGTGGCCGAACACCGTGCCGACGACGTCGCCGTTCGCGAAATCGTCGACCCGGCTGTCGCTGACGCGTGCGCATTCCATGTAGCCGAGAAACGGCACCGGATAGTGCGCGCTCGGTTCGCCGGGGACGAACACGCCGCGACCTGCATCCCAGCGCGAGTGGAGATACGGGTTGCTGTTCTTGACGAAGGTGAGCTCGGTGCCGGCGGAAAATCCGGTGTAGAGCAGGTCGAGCCGGACCTGGCCGTCACCCGGAGGCGCCTCGTCATAGCCGAAGAAATAGGCCTGGCCGGGGCGTTCGACGCCGAGCGAACGGACGTGGCGCCACTCAGACATGCGCCACCTCCCGCTCGCGGATGTCGATCGCGCGGCCTTCGACGGCGGAGCGTTCGATCGCCAGTGCGAGGCGGAGCGTTTCGAGCGCGGCGGGGTAGGGGCAGCGGATGCGGTTCTCGCCGCCGCGCACGGCGTCGATAAAGTCGCGATCCTCGAGCACGACCGGATCGCTGCCGGTGCCGCGGACCGGGCGGCCGCGGCCGATGTCGATCATCACGTCGCGATCGGTCAGTTCGATCGCGAGGCCTTCGCCGAAGAGGTGCAGGCCGACGCGGTGGTTCCAGTTGAGCAGGCAGGTGGACGCGAAATTGGCGATCGCGCCGCTGGCGAAGGTGAGCATCGCGGTGCTGGTGGTGGCGACGTCGAGACCGGGGAAGGCGGCGCGGTCGATATGGCCCGACTGGCCGTAGACGCGGACGACGTCGCCGACGAGGTAGCGCGCGAGATCGACGAGATGCGTCGTCTGTTCGAGCATCTGGCCGCCCGACGCGTCCTTCTTCCACCACCAGCGCGGCGGCGGCGTGGAGTCGAGCCAATAGCCGGAGAGGAGGCGTGCGGGGGTCGCCGAAAGCAGCGCCTTCACCTCGTCCACGGTGTCGAGATAGCGCCAGTGATAGCCGACCGCGGTGACGAGGCCGAGCCGGTCGACTGCGGCAGCGACGTCCTCCGCGGTGCCGAGGTCTAGCGCGACGGGCTTCTCGACGAAGAACGGGAGCTTATGTTCGATCGCGAGGCGTTCGGGTTCGCCGTGCGCGAACGGCGGCACGCAGATGTAGAGCGCGTCGAGCTCGACGGCCCCCAGCATCGCGGCGGCATCGTCGAACGCGCGGGCGCCGAAGCGGGCGGCGGCTTCGGTCGCGCGGGCCATGTCGACGTCGGCGACCGCGACGATCGCGACGTCGTCGAACTGCTCCAGCACGCCGAAATGGCGATTGGCGATGCCGCCTGCGCCGATGAACCCGATCCGTGTCCGCTCCACGCCGTCTCCCTTTGTATGTTGGTCTTGCACGGCGGCGTAGACCGCGCGCGTGTCCGCGATCATGCGATCGGCCGAGAAGAGATCCTGCTGGCGTTCGATCGCGGCACCGGCCATTGTCTTGAGGCCGTCGCGGTCGGCTAGCAACGTGACGATCGCATCGGCGAAACTTGCCGGGTCCGCGGCGGTCAGGCGACCGGTGACGCCGTCCTCGATCGCTTCGGCATTGCCGGGTGCGACGGTGGCGACGACGGGGAGGCCGGCGGCCATCGCTTCGAGCGCGACCAGCGGCAGGCCTTCGAACGCCGACGGCAATACGAGCAGGTCGGCAAGCGTCATCAGGTCGGCAACGTCGCTGCGGGTGCCGAGCATGCGGACTGTGCCGGCGAGACCCTTCGCGGCGATGGCGCGTGCGGTTTGCGTCAGGAGGGGGCCTTCGCCGGCGAGCAGCACGATCAGGTCCGGGTGCGCGGCGCGGATTGCTGGCAGCGAGTCGAGCAGGAGCGCGTGGCCTTTTTGCTCTGCAAAGCGTGCGACCATCAGGAGGACGGGGGCATTGCCGACGCCCCATTCGCCGCGAAGGGCTTCGCGCGAGCGCGAGGGTTTGTGCGCGCCGACGCCGTTGTGGATCGTTGCGACAAGAGCCGGATCGACGCCGGCTGCGCGGTGGCTGCCGCCGACTGCGTCCGACACGCAGATCAGGCGCGCGAGTGTTGCGGAGGTGTTGCGGTGTTCGTCGCGTTGGGCGGGGTCGGTGAGGAGATAGGGGAGGTGCTCGGTTCGGATCACAGGGACGCCAGCCGCGTGCGCAGCGCGGACGGCGGCGTGACCTTCCCAGCCGATACCGGCATGGACGTGGACGATGTCGGGCGCCGCGCGGTCGAGCCAGCGGGCGAGGTTGGCATCATCGTCGAGCGCCTTGACTGCATAACCCCTGGCGGCGGCGTGTTCGAGCAGGCCGGTGCCGGGACGCGCGGCGACGACGATCTCGTCTCCGCCCAATCCCTCGGCGAGCGTCATCATGTGTGCGCCGACGCCGGACGGGGCGAGGCTGTCGGTCAGCAGGCAGATGCGGGTCATTCGGCGGCCATCACGGGGGTTTCGAGGACGGCGGATTTCGCGACCATGCGGCGATAGGTGGCGAGCGCTTGGCCGACGACCTGATCCATATTGTAGTATCGATAGGTCGCGAGGCGGCCGACGAAGGTTACGCCTTCCTCAGCATCGGCGAGTGCCTCGTAGCGTTTGAACAGGGCTTGGTTCTCAGGGCGGGGGATCGGGTAATAAGGATCGCCCTCCGCGCTCGGGAATTCGTAGCTGATGCTGGTCTTCGCGTGAAGCTGGCCGGTTAGGTGCTTGTACTCGGTGATGCGCGTCTGCGGCACGGTTTCGTCCGGGTAGTTGACGACCGCGACCGGCTGGAACTGCGCGACGTCGTGCGTTTCGTGGCGGAACTGGAGGCTGCGATAGGGCAGCTTGCCGAAGCGGAAGTCGAAATACTCGTCGATCGGGCCGGTGAAGACGATGTGGTCGACGTCGACCCGGTCGATCACGTCGCGGTATTCGACGCCGAGGTCGAGCGTGATGCCGGGGTGGTCGAGCATCGCCTCGAACATCCGGGTGTAGCCGTTCGCCGGCATCGCCTGGAATGTGTCGGTGAAATAGCGGTCGTCGGTCGAGGTGCGGGTCGGGACGCGCGCGGTGACGGCGCGGTCGAGTTCGGACGGGTCGAGGCCCCATTGTTTCCGCGTGTAGCCGCGGAAGAACGTCTCGTAGAGATCGCGGCCGACCGCGGCGACGACGACGTCCTCGGAGGTACGGATGTCCTCGACCGATTCCGCGCGGCTGGCGAGGAAGGCTGCGGCTTCCGCGTCGTCCTTGAGCGTCAGGCCGTAGAGGTCGTTGAGCGTGGTGCGGTTGATCGGCATCGGCACGAGCTTGTCGTCGACGCTGGCGAGCACGCGGTGTTCGTACGGGCGCCATGCGGTGAAGCGCGACAAATAGTCGAACACGTCGGCGGAATTGGTGTGGAAGATGTGCGGGCCGTAGCGGTGGATCAGCACGCCCGCCGCGTCATGCTCGTCATACGCGTTGCCGCCGATGTGCGGGCGGCGATCGACGACGAGGACTCGCTGGCCACTGTCGTTGGCCAGGCGTTCGGCGAGGACCGCGCCGGCAAAGCCTGCGCCGACGATCAGCGTGTCGTAGCGTTCGCGCTTCGGGGCGGGGCGGAAGGTGCGTTTCGCGTGGAGGACGCGATCGATCTCGGTGGCCATGGCGGTTTGCGTGCGGTCCCAGGATTGCGTGGCGAGCAGGCGGTCGGCTTCGTCGCGCCATGCGCCTTCGCGGGGGAGGGCTAAGGCGGCCTCGCAGGCAGCGACGAACGCCGGCGCGTCGGCGGCAATCGCTACGGCCGCTGCGTCGCCGTAATGGCGGATCACGTCGACGATCGGCGTCGAGACGACGGGCAGGCCACCGGCGAGATATTCGGGCGTCTTGGTCGGGCTGATGAAGCGTGTCGCGGCGTTGATCGCGAAGGGCATGAGCGCGACGTCCCAGCCGGAGAGATAGGCCGGGAGTTCGTTGTAGCCGCGTCCGCCGAGCCAGTGGATGTTGGCGCGGCGTGGCAGGTGCGCGGGGTCGATCTTCACGACCGGGCCGATCATCACGAACGACCAGTCGGGCCGCTCAGCGGCGACCGCGTCGAGCAATGCGAGGTCGATGCGCTCGTCGATGACGCCGAAGAAACCGAGCTTCGGGCCGGGGATCTGGCGCTGGTCCTCGGGTTCGGTGTTGCCGGTGCGGGCTTGAGCGAAGTGAGCGACGTCGACTGCCGAGGGGAAGGCGTGGACGTCGCGGTGACGACCGCGCTTGGCTTCGTAGAGGCTGTAGCCACCGGTGAAGACGAGGTCGGCGCGCGCGAGTAAGCGGGCTTCGCGATCGAGCAGGGCGGGGTCGGCGAAGCGGAACGCGGACAGTTCGTCCATGCAGTCGTAGACAACCGCGGCGGCGTCGAGATGCTCGGCGAACGGGAGCATCATCGGCGTGTAGAACCAGAGGACGGGCTTTGCGCGGATGCTCGTCGTAACAAGCATGTCGAGGATTTGCCGCAAGCCTGCCTCGACCTGTTCGGCATTCCACCAATGCGGCAGGCGCGGGCGCAGCGCGATCACGTTGTCGGCGGGGAAGGGATGGTGTTCGAGAAAGGGCAGCGGGTGGTCGCAGGGGATGTGTTCTTCCCAGACGAACACGCTCTGGGCTTGCGCGAACCGTTTCATCAGATGCTGCGGGCGCTGCGTGACGAAATCCCAGCGGAGATGCGAGAAGCAGATCAGCGGCGGCGGGGGGCTCGTATCGTCTGTCGTGGCGAGGGTGGGAGTAGGTCCGATACCGTGCACGCTCTTCCAATCCGCGAATCCGCGGTCATCCGCGTTGTTGATCGAACCTAAGCCCACGCCTCAGACCTGACTATGCAAATGTAATTGCTTTGCATCATGTATTTGCTGGATAATCGCACCGAAACGCACAACGCTATGCTGCCAAGTCCAACGCTCCAATACGGCGTCGCGGGGCCGGAATTGGGCGTAGGTTTCACGCATTGTAAGGATCGCATCGGCAAACCCGGCCGTCGAAGCGGTCATACCGGTCTCGGGCAGGATGAACTGCAATCCGCAGCGTAATTCCGCGTTGGCGAGTACGGGGAGGCCAGCGAGCATGTATTCGGTGAGGATCGCAGGGGCGCCATCGTCGATGCCGCAGACGACGCCGAACCTGGCGCGGTTCATCAGGCGGTTGACCTCGTCGATGGGCACCCCCGGCGGTCCGACGAACTCGATCGAGAGGTTCTGGTCGCGGGCGCGTTGGCGGAGCGCGTCGGCATCCTCGCCGTATCCGAATACGCAAAGTGCGCGCACGTCGCGCGGCAGTTGCGCGAGCGCGTCGAACAGGATGTCGTGGCGTTTATACGGCTGCGCGGCGGCGACGTAGATCAGGTCGATGTCCTTGGGCGTACCGAGCGGGCGAAACTGGTCGATCGCGGCGAACTCGGGGCCGACCGGCAGGATCGCGGTGCGCATGCCGGGGTGGCGCGCCTCGACCTCGTCCGACTGCCACTGCGCGCCGGTGATGACGAGATCGAAATGCTCGCTGACCTCTGGTGGCACGCGCAACGAGGGCGCGTCGATCGAATTGTAGAGGATGATGCTGTTCGCACAGAGCGCGAGGAGTTCGGGCGCGACGCCGAGACCCAGCACCACCAGGATGTGCGGTGCGCCGAAGGTCTGCACGAAGTCGATCATCTCGGAGGAGGCGAACGGTGCGTGGTCGTGGTCGAGGCGGAAGGCGCGGCGGGCGAGCACCGGGCTGTCGCGGCGGAATGGCGGGTCGCCTTCGCCGCGCCAGTGATGCCAGATCTCGGCCTGCTCGACGATGCCGGCCGCGACGAGCGCGAGCGGAAGGCGTTCGAGATACCCGCCGGCGACGGGCTCGCGGTGGCCGGCGGCACCGGTCCAGGGTCGGCTCGCGGGATCGAGCGCGCGCCATGCCGATCCGTCGCGAGGCGCCGATGCGGTGGAGGGATCCGCGGGAGGCCAGCCGTCGACCCAGTCGCTGATGACGACGACCGATCGGCGTTCGCTCAACGCCACCATGCACGCATCCCCTGCATCGGTATCTCCCCTGGTCTTGCACCCTTTCGTTGCAGGGCAGGCACTTAACGGGCGAAATCGAGAAACGGGATCATGCAGCTTAAATTTAGTCGGCGCGCCTATTCGTAATCGCGCTCGACCGGCGGCGGGGCTTGCGCCATGTTAGTGCAAAGACGTCGATGAATAGGTGGGCGATGACTAGGCGAGGGCAGCGCGAACGATGCTAATCTGGATGGCGATAGTCGGCGCTTTGCTCGGCTGGGTGCTCGGAAGCTTTTCAGAAACCGCTTTATTCTTGGGCGGGGCGGTTGGCTTGTGCATCGGCTGGGCGTTGCGGCGGGCGATGCGGATCGAGATCGTGCGCGAGACCGCGGTACTGAGCGCCGAGGTCGCCTTGTTGCGGGCCCACGTCAACGAACTCATGGACGCGCCGCGTTATCGCACGGACGGTGTCGCCGATGTGGAGGTCCGCACTACGCCGAGCGCGATCGAGCCGTTGGTGGCCGAGCCGCTAACCGCGACGGTTGCGCCGGAGGTCGTATCGCAACGTGAAGCACCGACCGATTTCGATACGCCGGCGGACAGCCTGGCGGCAGCGGACAGGCGCTGGCGCTCACCGCCTTCGGGTGATCGTGCGGCTGCGTCTGTGACCGCACCCGCCGAACCGCGCGAGCCGGGCTGGTTGGCGAGCGGCGTTGCGGCCGCGCGCGGCTGGCTGTTCGGCGGCAACACGATCGTCCGGCTCGGGCTCGTCATCCTGTTCGTCGGGCTGTCGTTCCTCGCCAGCTATGCGGCGGCGGCGGGGCTGTTCCCGATCGAGTTCCGCCTCGCGGTGGTCGGCCTGTTCGGCATCGCGCTGCTCGGCATCGGCTTCCGGACGCGAACCAAGCGTCCGGATTTCGCGCTGGCGTTGCAGGGTGGCGGTGTCGCAATCATCTATCTGACGCTGTTCGGGGCGGCGCGCTTCTACGATCTCGTACCGCTGTCCGCGGCGTTCGTGCTGATGATCGCGGTCTGCGCGCTCGGCTGTGCGCTGGCGCTGTTGCAGCGTTCGCAAGCGCTGGCGGTGACGGCGTTCGCAGGCGGGTTCGCGGTGCCGTTGCTGCTGGGCGGGGAGGGCGGCAATGCGCTCGGCCTGTTCGGGTACGGGACGATCCTCAACCTCGCGATCCTGTTCATCGCACGGGCGCGGACATGGCGCGTGCTGAACCTGGTCGGGTTCTTCGCGACCTTCGGGATCGCGAGCCTGTGGGGCGCGACCGCGTATCGGCCCGAGCATTTCCTGATCGCGCAGATATTCCTGATCGTCTCGGTGCTGATCTACGTCGTGACCGCCGTGCTTTACACGCGGGCGACGCCGGGCAAGTTCGGCAACGCGGTCGATACGACGCTGTTGTTCGGGCCGGCGCTGGCGGGGTTCGGGCTCGAGGTAGCGCTGATCGGCGACCGGCCGTTCGGCAGCGCGTTTGCGGCATTGGGCTTTGCGGCATTGTATCTGGGTGTCTCGCTGGTGGCGCGGCGTCGACAGCGTGGGGGACAGCAAGAGGGGCTGCGCGTGATGAACGAGGCGATGCTGGCGATCGGCATCGGCTTCGTCACGATGGCGATCCCGCTTGCGCTGGGCGCGCGCTGGACCTCGGCGGCGTGGGCGCTGGAAGGCGCGGGCGCGTTCTGGGTCGGGATGCGGCAGGCACGCTGGATGCCGCGGCTGTTCGGGCTGGCGCTGCAGGTCTTCGCGACCTTGCTGTATCTCGGCACGCTCGACGACAATATCGCGGCGCTGCCGTTCGCCAATCCGGCGTTCGTCGGTGCGATCCTGGTGGCGCTCGGGTGGTTCGCGACGGCATGGTTCGCATGGGAGCCGATCGCGCCCGGCGAGACGCGACTTGCGCGGACCTATGCGCGGGGCGAGGCGGTGATCGCGACGCCGGCGTTCTTGACCGGGTTTGCGGCGTGGTGGATCGGCTGGCTGATGGAGGCGACGCGGCTTTATCCGGCGGTCGAGCGATCGCTGTCGCCTGTGCCGGTGTTCTCGGCGAACGTGCAGATCCTGTTGGCGATGCTGGCGTATCTGGTCAGTGCAGCGGCGTTCCAGACGATCGCTCGGCGTCGCGACTGGCCGGTCGCGGCTTGGCCGGCGCGCGTGAGTGTGGGCGCGTTGTGGATCGGCTTCGTGGGGCAGGCCGATCGGGGCGGGACCGTGCTGTCGTCGCCCGGCTGTTTCCTGTGGATCGTCGCGCTCGCGGTGTATGGCTGGATGCTGTTCCGCAGCGACCGTGACGACGTCGCGACGCCAGGCACGCGAGCGGTGGCGTCGGCTAGCCATGTCGCGGGCGTCTGGCTGGCGGTGGTCCTGCTCGCCGACATGCTGTGGTTCGGGATCGATCGTGCGGCCCTGTGGTCGACCGCGTGGAACGAGGTGACGTTCCTGGCCGGCGCAGTGGCGGTGCTTGCGGGCCTCACCTTGTGGGCGGGACCCGCGTTGCGCGGCGACCGGGCGGGAACGCGGTGGCCGCTCGACCGCCATGCGGTGGACTATGCGTGGACGGCGGCGGTGCCGATCGCGCTGGGTATCTTCAGTGGCGCGGCGGCGATCGCGCTGTTTTCATCGGGCGATACCGCGCCGTTGCCGTTCGTGCCGGTGCTCAACCCGGTCGACGTGATGGTCGCGCTGGCGGCGGGTGTGCTGCTGCTGTGGCGGCGGGCGGTGCTGGCCGCGGATGCGGTGCCGGCGGGCGCGGCGCTGTTGGCGAGCAAGCGCATCTGGCTGCCGATCGCCGTGCTTGGTTTCGTTGCGGCGAACGGCGCGTGGTTGCGGACGGCGCATCATCTGGCGGGCGTCGCATGGGAGGCGGATACGCTGCTCGGCAATGCGCTGGTTGAGACCGGGATGGCGATTCTGTGGACGGTGATCGCGCTGACGCTGATGGTCGTCGCGCATCGGCGTGCGACGCGCAGCCTGTGGCTGGCGGGGGCGAGCCTGTTGGGGGCGACGGTCGTCAAGCTGCTGGTGGTCGACCTGTACGCGACCGGCGGCGGCGCGCGGATCATCGCCTTTATCGCGGTCGGGATGCTGATGCTGCTGGTTGGGTATCTGGCGCCGCTGCCCCCTAAGGTAGTGTCGGACGATGCGGAACGCGGAGTAGAGGCATGAGCGGGGTTCGATGGCGGTTGGGCGCACTAGTCGGTGCCGCGCTGTTGGTCGCTGCGGCCCCGGCGGGGTCGGATGGCGAGCCGGAAGGCTACGCACTTCGCCTGCCGCTGTCGGTGGAGGCGGGTGCGAAAGTCCAGCGACTGGCGTTGCCGGCCGCGGTGTTGGCAGGATTGCAGACTCGCGACGGGCATGACGTGCGCGTGTTCGATGCGAAGGGGCGGGCGATGCCCATCGCTCGTGCGGGGGCGTCCGCGGTGGTCGGTCATGTGTCGCTCGATCCGATGCCGATCCTGGGTGCGCCCGATGCGCTGAAGGTGTCGGGCGTGTCGCTGAGGCTCGATGGGCGCGGTGCGGCGCAGGTCGCCGAAGTGCGCGGCGAGCCGGTCGCGGCTGGCGGCGCGCCCGTGCGGCTGGGCGTGTTGCTCGATGCGCGGCAGGTGTCGGGCGCGGTCGCGCGGGTTGCGGTTGCCGCGGACTTGCCGGTCGGCCAGCCGGTGACGTTGACGGTCGAAGCCAGTGCGGACCTGCGCGAGTGGCGGCGGTTGGGCGAGGCGACGGTGTATCGGCGTGCGGGCGAGGCGGTGCGGTCGTTGATCGTCACGCTGGACGATGCCGCCGTGGCGCGGGAGTATCTGCGGATCACGTGGAGCGCGGGGTCTCGGTTGCTGGCACCGGTCGCGATCCGTGGTGCCGTGCTCGACGTGCGGCCCGACGGTGCGGCGGCGTCGGAAACGGTCGAGGCTCGGGCGCCCGCGCCGACGTCCGGGAATGCGCGCGTCGTCGATTTCTCGGTGCCGTTCGCGACGCCGATGGCGAGCTTGCGGGTGATACCGGTCGAGGGCGATGGCGTCGTTCCGGTTCGCATATTGGGGCGGGATGATCGTGAGCAGCCTTGGGCTCTGCTGGAGCAAGGCGTCGCGCGCAGCGATGGCGGGCGCGACATCACGCTGTCCGGCGACGCGCCGCGAGCGATCCGGATCGAGGCCGATGCCCGCAGTGCGGGGTTCACCGTCGCGCCGCGCTTGCGGATCGGCTTTGCAGACCGCGGCGTGATCTTCCTCGCCAGCGGCACCGCGCCGTTCACGCTGGCGGCCGGGCGCGTTGCGGCGAAGGACGTGTTCCTGTCGCTTGCCGATCTTGCCGATGGGCAGGGCAGGCCGGGCGAAGCGCGCCTGGTGTCGGTGCCGGCCGCGACGGTGACACTGTCGGCGCTCGGCGATGCGGGGGCGCCGACGCGGAATATCGTGCTGTGGGCGGTGCTGCTTGCGGCGACGGCAGTGCTGGCCGGGGTGGCGTGGATGCTGTGGCGGCAACAAGCGACGCAAGCGCCGCGCGATCCGAGCTGAGGTCGTGGTCCAAGGTATCGGCCCGCAGCGGGATTCAGATCACGCTGCGGGCCGGTCGTGGCGGGTGATCAGCTCTTCACGAACGCCAGCAGATCGGGGTTGATGACCTCGGCGTGCGTCGTCAGCATGCCGTGCGGAAAGCCGTTGTAGATCTTCAGCGTGGCGTTCTTAAGCAATTTAGCCTGTACGAGCGAGGCGTCTTCATAGGGGACGATCTGGTCGTCATCGCCTTGCAGCACCAGCATCGGCACGGTGATCGCCTCCAGATCCGCGGTCTGGTCGGTCTCCGAAAACGCCTTGATGCCGTCGTAGTGCGCGAGCGCGCTGCCCATCATGCCCTGCCGCCACCAATTCCGGACGACGCCGTCCGAGACGACGGCGTTCGGGCGGTTGAAGCCGTAGAACGGCCCTGATGCGACATCGAGGAAGAACTGCGCGCGGTTCTGGGCGAGCGCCTTGCGGAACCCGTCGAACACCGCGATCGGCGTGCCGCCGGGATTGGCGTCGGTCTTGAGCATCAGCGGCGGGACCGCGCTGACGAGGACGGCCTTGGCGACGCGACCCTGGGGCTGGCCGAACTGCGCGACATAGCGCGCGACTTCGCCACCGCCGGTCGAGTGGCCGATATGCACCGCATTGGTCAGGTCGAGATGCTCGGCGACGGCGGAGGCGTCGGCGGCATAATGATCCATGTCGTTGCCGGTTTCGGCCTGCGACGAGCGGCCATGCCCGCGACGATCATGCGCGACGACGCGGTAGCCCTCGGCGAGGAAGAACAGCATCTGCGTGTCCCAGTCGTCCGACGACAAGGGCCAGCCGTGGTGGAACACGATCGGCTGCGCGTCCTTCGGTCCCCAATCCTTGTAGAAGATGTCGACGCCGTCTTCGGTCTTGATGAAGCCGCTGCTCATTTCGGTAACTCCGTCTTGTCATGGAAGTGCAAGGAAGCGTGCGATCCAGGGTCAAGCCTCTCCGAACACAGGTTTTCCTGATCTGCCGCGCGTCGATCGCGTCTGGAGAATGGCAAACAGAAACCGCGTTCGCGCATGATTGCCATGCCGTCGTGTGATGTAAAAGCCTGGATCGGACTGGGATAGATCGGCCGATCGGATATAGGAAAAGCATCGGCAGGGCGGAAACCGGGCCGGTTTCTTGCAAGATACTGAATTCTTGATTCAATTGAGGCCGTATTCGCGGTGATATTTGGCGGGGGGCGACTATGAGCGGACGACGACTGGGACCGGGGAGAGTCGAGGCCTTCACCGACGGCGTGGTCGCGATCATCATCACGATCATGGTGCTGGAACTGAAGGTACCGGAAACGGGCGACCTGCACGCGTTGATCGGCAGCGCGCCGGTGCTGCTGGCGTATGTGTTGAGCTTCGTGAACGTCGGGCTGTTCTGGAACAATCACCATCACATGTTTTCCGCGGTCGAGCGCGTCGACGGGCGCGTGATGTGGGCGAACCTGTTCCTGCTGTTCTGGCTGAGCCTGGTGCCGTTCGTGATCCGCTGGCTCGACGAGAGCGCGTTCGCGGCGGGGGCGACGGCAGCCTATGGTATCGTCCTGGGGCTTGCGGCGATCGGCTATTCGCTGACCGAACGCGCGATCATCGCTTGCAACGGCAAGGAGTCGGCGGTCGCGCGCGCGATCGGTTCGGACTGGAAGGGGTGGGGCAGTATCGCGCTCTATTTCACCGGCGTGCCGCTCGCGTTCGTCAGCCGCTGGTTCGCGATCGCGCTGTACGTGGCGGTGGTTGCGCTGTGGCTGATCCCCGACCGGCGGATCGTGCGCGCGTTCGAGGATGAGCTGCGAGGCTGAGTCCTCCCCTTCGAGGGGGAGGATTCCAGCATCATTTTTTGGTGCGGAGGCCCCACAGCATCGTCCCGACTAGCGCGAGTCCGGCCGCAGTGCCGCCGACCGCGACTGCGGCCATGACTGGCGAGATGCTGCCGTCGGCACGGTGGAGGTGCGGGCGCAGGTTCTTGAGCAGTGGCTTGCGGCCCGACAGTCCCTCGAACATCTCGCCCGGACCCTCGGGATCGAGGATCTTGTTGTCGGCCAGCCACTCGCGCACGGAATCGAGTTCCGGTACCTCATAGGGGCGGAGCGAGCGGCCGTCGCCGCGCAGCCGTTCGATCGTTTCGATCAGCGAGCCGGTTTCGGCGATCGACGTCTCGATCGTCGCCACGTCGGTGTCGAGATGTTCGGCGAGCAGGCCGTTGCGGATGCTGGCGATCGTGTCGCGCTCACCGGCGTTGCGATCGCGCGCGGCATCGATGACGACGTCGCATTCGCTGTCGAGCCGCAGCGAGCGGTTGTTGAAGTTGGACGAGCCGACGCGGAGCACTTCGTCGTCGACCACCGTCACCTTGGCGTGGACGTAGATCGGCTGCCCGCCCGCGGTGAAGGGGTGATAGAGCCGCAGCCGGCTATGCGGATCCTGTTCGTGCAAGGCCTCGACCAGCCGGGCGCGCGCAGAGTCCATCGCGATCGGTTCGAGCCAGCCCTCCGCCGTGGTCGGGTGGACGATGACGAATTCGGGACCATCGGGTTCGCGCAACCGCTTGCCGATCGCCTCGGCGACCTTGCGCGACGCGAAATACTGGCTCTCGGCGTAGAAGAAGCGCTTCGTCCGCGCGATCAGGTCGACGTACAGCGCCTCGATGTCATGGCGGGGCTCCTGCTCGGCCATTTCGGGAATCGTGAGCGCGATGCCGACTTCGACGTCGATGAAATCAGCCTTCACGTGATCGGGCCAGCAGTCGGCGCCGTCGGTCACCGGCTCCAGCGCGCCGCCGCCGGACACTTCCCAGCGGCCACGGCACATGTCGCCCAGCGCGCGCGCGACCGGGCCCTGCAGGATTGTGGTAGCGTCGTGCCACGGACCATAGGGCGAGCCGTCTGGCTCCAGCCGGCGCGGTTCGTCGTCGGCGTGCGCACGCGTGTCCCATCGGTCGACGGTCATGTCGATCCCGCCGCAGAACGCGACGTCGTCGTCGATCACGACAACCTTCTGGTGATGCGAACCGGCGGGGGGATGATGGCCGTCGAGCCGCAGATGAACCTGCGGGTCGCGGATCCACTTGGCGATGCGCAACAGCGTCTGGCCGTGGAACAGCGTCTTGATCGCGCCGGTATCCCAGCGGAGGATGTGGATGTTGAGCCCCGGCGTGCGGCGCGCGAGCCAAGTGACGAATTCGCCGACGCGCTCGGGGCCGCCATCGTCGTCGTCCCCGCCGCTGTCACCGCCACCGAACCGGATGCGCGCATCGAAATCCCAGCCGACGAGCAGGATCTGCTTCTTGGCCTTCATCATCACCGCGCGGGCGGCTTTGAAATAATCGTCGGCGTCGACGATGACGGTCGCCTGCTTGGCAGGTTCGATTCGCCAGCAGTTGCGACCGGGCTCGAGCAGTGTTCCGTGAGAATTCATGATGCTGCCATCGCAGGCTTGGCGCGATCAGCCAACCCACGGAGGCGGGTTTTGACCGTCAATGGCCGAACGATCGGCCGCATTCATTATAAAATGTTCGTGGCGCGCACGTACCATCGGTACTTTATTCGGACTGCTCGTTCTCTGCTGCGTCGAGCGCCTGCGCCAGCAAGGCCGCCACGAGATGGTCGTCCTGGGCGTCGGCAAGTTGCAACGCACGGACGATGGCAATGCGAAGCGAACGGCGATCCTGTTGCGACGTGGTCATCCCGGTACCCTTGGATTTCTATCAGGTCCTCGCCGCGGCTCCTTACCCGGTCGGCAGCGACGATGTAACCTGTTTGACGAACGAACGGCCGCGCGATTGCGCGGCCGTTCGCCGAATGGAATGCCGTCCAGTTACGCGGACGGCGCCCGTTACACGAACCGATCGGCCGTATCAGACGGCGTCGGTGTAGACGCGGCGGCGGGCGGCGGTGGTCGCACCGAAGCCTGCTGCGGCAGCGCCGATGAGCAGCGCGATCACGATCATGAACGACGTGCCTGCGGCTGCACCGGCGGCGGTGTCGGTCGCCGACTTGGCGGTCTCGATCGTCTTGTTCTTGGTCTGGACGAACTGGGCCTTGGCGCGCGTCACCTGGGCCTGAGCCTCCGGACGGCTGATCTTGCGCTGGGCGGCGACGATGTCGACGATGCGGCTTTCAGCCTGTGCGCCGTCCTGGCCACCCTTTGCGAGTGCTGGCAGCTCCTTCGCGATTTCCTTCTGCGCCTGCTCCGGCGTCATCTGCGCGGGATTCGACGGTGCGTCCGACAGATACTGAGCAGCTTCGGCGCGAACGTCGGTGACGTCGACATTGGCGACGTCGGCAACCTTCGGGGCTGCTGCGCCGATGCCGGTGCCTGCTGCCGATGCGACCGAACCGACGGTGCGGAATGCGCCGCCGATGATGCCGCCGACGGCCGAGGTGAGCAGGTACATGGTGAGGATCAGGGTGACGCCCCAGACGACCAGGCCGTGGATCAGGCCGTCGAACCGGTCATGCACGCCGGCACCGCGTGCCGCGGCATAACCGCCTGCGCCCAGCGCGATGACCGTCGTGATAATCCAGTAGATCCCTGCGCCGATGCCAAAGCCGGTCGCGCCGGGAGTCGTGCCCTCGACCGGATCGACCAGGCTCAGACCGATGCCCGTGCCGAGGATGCCGAGTACGAGCTGGATCGCGATCGCGATCACGACCCCGGCGAAGATTGCGCCCCACGAGATGCGGGTCGGGGTCTTCACGCGACGGAAATCGTCCGTCGGCAGGACGCCGGGATTTACATGGTTAGCCATAATTCACTCCTGTTATTCACGAAATTCGAGGGACGGCGTCAGTTTTTGCCGTGCCTATCGATGGGTGTGTCGATCTGTTTGTCGGCCTTCGCGGTTCCAGCCTTCGAGCCTTTGTCAGCCTTCGAGGCTTCGTCGGCCTTGGCTTCGCGGGCGCCGGCTTCGCTTTCCTGCGAGCCGCGCTGTTCGATCGCTGGGTCGCCAATGATCTTGCCGATCGCCTCCTGGATCGAGCCCTTCGCCTGGCGGGTGCGGGCGTCGTCCTGGTCCGGCTTGTCCTTGTCGCGCGTCATGCGGCGATCTCCTTCGAGGGCGCCTTGAGGTGGAGCGCGTGCGGGATGGAATCGCCGTCGAAGCCGCGCGCGCGCGCCCAGGCGGCGGCGGCATTGCGGCGGTTGACGCCGATCTTCGAATAGATCCGCGCGACGTGGTTGCGCACGGTGTTGCTGGAGACGTCGAGCGTGCGCGCGATCGACTTGTCGTCGAGCCCGCGACAGATCAGCGCCAGCACCTCGCGCTCACGCTGCGTCAGTTCGTCGAGCCCGACGCCGACCGGCTCGGCGTTCGGCGTGCGGATCCGCGCAAGCTTTTCCATGATCGACCGGCTGAGCCAGCTCGTGTCCTTCATCACCGCCTCGATCGCGTTGACGAGTTCGCGCTCGGACGCTTTGCGGGTGCTGATGTCGCGCATTGCCCACAGCACGCAGGCTTCGTCGTCGAGCTGGATCGGCTCGGTCGACACGATGCAGTCGATGATGTCACCGTCCTTGCCGCGGATGCGGACTTCGCGGTCGCGGATCGGGAGGCCCGCGTCGATGTCCGCCTCGATCGCGTGGCGTAGCGCGGGCGTTTCCCACAGGTCGACGTCGCCGAGCGGACGACCGATGATCTCCGCCGAGGAATAGCCGGTGAGGCTGGTGAAGGCTTCGTTGACGTCGCACAGCCGGTGGCCGTCGCGCGCGCCGATCGCGAGCGCGATGGGGGCGAGCGAGAAAGTCCGCATGAAGCGCTCCTCGCTATGGCGCAGCTGCGTCTCGGCTTTGCGGCGCGGTTCGAGGTCGGCGAAGGTGAATAGCATGCACGGCTGCTCGCCCATGTCGATCGGCTGGCCGGCGACGATCACAAGCTTGGTCTCGCCGTCGGGAAGGCTGAGCTCCGCCTCCATCTGCGGGATGGTGCGACCCTCGGCGAGGCGCTGCTTGCCGAGATCGCGCTTCTCGCCGCGTTCGAGGACGTCGATATCGTAGACCGTGCGCGACAGGACGGCGTCGCGGTCGTGCCCGGTCATGTCGATGAAGCCCTGGTTGACCTTCACGAAGCGAAGATCGCACAGGCGACAGATGACCGCGGGCGCGGGGTTCGCGTTGAACGATTGTTCGAAGCGATCCTCGGCCTCGAATTGCGCAGACACGTCCTGAATGATCATGACGAGGCATTCGGGCTCGTCGTCGTCGTTGGTCAGGACGAGGCTGCGCACCTGATGCACCCAGCGGGGTTCGTCCTCGCCGGCGACCGCGACCTCGACCACGACCTCCGAGAAGGCCTCCCCCGACACGACGCGCTCGATCGGGTAATCGGCGTCGTTGAGCTTGTGGTTGTTGCGATAGCGCAGCTGGAAACGCTGGCGATAATCGTCGACCGTGGCACCGAGATCCTCGACCGAGTCGACCCCGTGCATCCCGAGTGCGGCCGTATTGGCCCACAGGATGTCCTGATCGGGATCGACGAGGATGACGCCTTCGTCCAGCCCCGCGATGATCTGGCGCAGATGACGCAGATCGGGGGAGTCACGAAGCGACTTGAGGGGCGGCGCCACGGTCATGCGATCAGTCGCGCTGGCCGTGGACGAGCCAGGCGACGCCGTAGCCGATGGCGGCGGCCCCGAGCGCCCAGAGGACAGGGGCGTCCTTGGCCGATGCCTGCGCGGTCGAGGCCGCACGACGAGCGGCGTCGGCGGCACGATCGCCGGCTTCGCGCGCTTCGCTGCCGATCTTGTCGGCGAGTTCGGGGGCACCGTCGACAGCGTCCTCGATCGCCGACTTGGCGCGACCGTACAGGTTCTGTGCGCCGCCAGCGACCTGGTCGACGACGCCGTCGACCTGCCAGTTGCGGCTGTTTACGGTGTCGCCAACGGCCTTCTCGACCTTGCCGCCGACATAGCGGGCGCCGCCCTGGAATTCGTCCTTGTTCATGTCAGATCCTTACGTTTGGAATTGGGTGGGAAAGGCCCCGCGTTACGGCAGCACGCCGCAGCCGGCGGCGGCCTTGCCGACTTCGAGCGCGATCTTCGGATCGCGGAGTTCGGAGGCGACGCGGATGAGATCGGACGGGGTCAGCACGCCGGGCGTGGTGTCGCCCTGGCGGTACGCCGCGGCGGCCTTGCCCAGGCGCTGCAGCTGGCCGAGCGAGAGGTTCGCCTGGAGCCGACCGCCGACGCAATCGGAGCGCGACTGATCGAGCCCGTAGCGCTGGAGCCCAGACGAGATACGCGTCGCGGGCGCGGCGCAACCGGCAATGGACGCCAGCAGGGCCAGGGCCCCGGTGGCGGACGTCATGCGCTTCATGTGAGCAGCTCCAGTATCTTGCCGCACGCGGGGTATCGCGACGGGACTGGACGCATAAACCTACCGGTAACCTCTTGGTTCCTGGTAGTTTTGTGTAGAACTACTAGCTGTAATGTACCATATCAGGACGTCGCGCGCGCCGCATAGAGCCGCGCGAACCGCAGATGCAGCGACCGTGTGCTCGAATCCTCGGCGACCTCGGCGCGGCCTTCATGCCACTCGGCTCGACGCTGAAAATAGGTCGAATCGTCGTTGTCGTCGGCGGGAAAGTGGCTGTCGTCTTGAACCTTCGTCATCGCATTGCCCTTGGTAACCTGCGCCTTCAGTACGAAATTGCAGGCGCCCGCGCGTGATCGGAAACGACTAGGCAATGCGGTAGTATGATCAGTCTGGCGTGAGGCTGTGGGGACGCCGCCGCGGCCGAGTTGGCCGGGCGACGATGCCGTCTTTATGTCGGCTTGGTTCGATCGATTACTTGGCCATTGCCGCGGACTGGTCGAGCGGGACGACCGGCAACCAGACCGCGCTCGCCGATGCGCCGCCGCGGACGATGGTGACCGTCGCCGGCTTATAGTCCGCTTTCTTTGCGAGGAAGATGTTGGGGACGAACGTCTGCGGGTTGCGATCGTAGAGCGGGAACAGGCTCGACTGGACCTGGATCATGATCTTGTGGCCCGGTTGGAACACGTGGTTCACGGTCGGCAGGCGGAACTTGTATTCCTGCACCTTGCCCGCGGGAATCGCGGTCGGCTTGGCGAAGCTCTGGCGATAGCGGCCGCGGAAGATGTCGAGGCTGATCGGCAGTTCGTATCCGCCCATCTTCGGATCGGTCGCGTTCTCCGCCGGGTAGACGTCGATCACCTTGACGACGAAATCGCCGTCGGTGCCGGTCGTCTTAGCGAAGATGTCGGCGATCGGCGCACCCGATACGCGCACCGGCGCGGTCAGCGCTTCGGTGGTGTAGGTCATCACGTCGGGGCGCCCGTCAACGCCGCGCTGGTCGCTGACCAGCCAGTCGCCCCAGCGGCCGTCGCCGAAGTTCACCGGGCGCGGCAAATGCGGCACGGGCTTCGACGGATCGGAGACATAGCTGTCACCACCGGTCGTCGCCTTGCCGAAGCCGAGCGCGCCGCCCTCCTGCAGGTAGATCGGCTTGAGCGGCGCGGCGCATCCCGTCTCGCACGCGAGTGGCCATGTCGCGAACTTGTCCCAGTGGTTCTCACCGGTGTTGTAGATCGCGGCGGCGGGCAGCGTGACGGGCGCGCCATCCTTCAGATACTGGTTGAAATAGGGGAGCAGCATGTCCTCGCGGAATTGCTGCGCGGTGTCGCCATTCCACTGGAACGGCCCGAGGCTGCGGCCTTCGCGGTTGATCTGGCTATGGCGCCACGGACCCATCACGAGGTGGTTGTTGCCGAGCTTGCCCTTGGCCTTGAGCGCTTCCCACGCGGTGATCGCGCCGTACATGTCCTCCTGGTCCCACAGCCCCTGTTCCCAGATCGTCGGCACGTTCGACGGGTTGGCGGCGAGCAGCTTGTCGAGCGCCTGACCCTGCCAGAAGCCGTCATAGGCGGGGTGCGACACCATCCGCTGCCAATAGGGAAGCTGGTCGTAGCCGGACTTCTTCGCCCACTCGCCGGCCGAGCCGACCTCGCGGAAGTTCTCGTAATCGTCATAGCCGCCGGTGGGGGGTGCCTTGCCCGCGCCCTTGTAGCCGGTCTGGCTGCCGAGCCACGCGATGTTGGCGAGGCGGAAGGCGCCGTAATGGAACCAGTCGTCGCCCATCCAGCCGTCGATCATCGGGCTCTCGGGCGCGGCGACCTTCAGCGCGGGATGCGGGGCGAGCAGCGCCATCGCGACCGTGAAGCCTTCGTATGACGAGCCGATCATGCCGACGCGGCCGTTGCTCTCGGGGAGGTTCGCCTTGTTCACCAGCCAGTCGATGGTGTCGTACGCGTCGGTGACGTGATCGACCTTGGTCGGGTTGAGCGGGCCGATGACGGGGCGTGTGACGACGTATTCGCCTTCGGACCCGTATTTGCCGCGGATGTCCTGGTAGACGCGGATATAGCCTGCCTTGACGAACATCTCGTCGGCGAGCGGCAGCGTGGCGAGGATGCTCGCACTGTCGGAGCGGTTCGCGCGACCCTTGGCGTTGTAGGGCGTGCGGGTGAGGACGATCGGCGCGTTCGCGACGCCCTTGGGATAGACGATGACCGTGTAGAGCTTGGTCCCGTCGCGCATCGGGATCATCACCTCGCGCTTCACGTAATCCTGCGCGGCGGTCGGTGGGACGAACTTGGCGGGGATGTCGCCGCCGACGGGCGCGGTCTTGTCCTGCGCGATTGCGGTGGTTGCGAGGGCGATCGAGGCGAGCAGGACGAATTTGACGGACATGGCGAAGGGCTCCGGAAGCGTTGGGGCGAAGCTAGGCGCAACCGGGGCGCGGGGGCAATCGGTCTGACAGTCTTTAGTTGCCCGGCATCGTTGATGGCGTGGTCGAGGACGAGAACGGGCGGGCCTTCGCGCCCTTGCCCCAGAGCTTGTTCGGTTTCGCGCCCATCACGAAGCGGAGTTCGCCGCCCTGGCGAATCTCGTCGTCGCGCAGATAGCTGCGGGCGAGGGGTTTGCCGTTGAGCGTGACCGACCGGATATACGGGTTGGAATCCGACAGATTGTCCGTGCGGATCGCGAACTGCTTGCCGCCGGGCAGCGCGAGCGTCGCCTGCGACAGGAACGGGCGGCCGATGACGTATTCGTTCGATCCGGGCGCGACCGGGTAGAAGCCGAGTGCGGTGAAGACGAGCCATGCGGACATCTGGCCAAGATCGTCGTTGCCGCTGAGCCCCTCGGGCTTGGCGCCATATTGGCTCCGTACGATCTGGCCGAGCCGCTCTTGTGTCCGCCACGGCGCGCCGGCGTAACTGTAGAGATAGGCGACGTGATGGCTCGGCTCGTTGCCGTGGATATACTGGCCGATCAGCCCGGCGATATCCTCCGCATGGCTATAATCGACCTTCGAATTGTCGAAGTCGAACATCGCGTCGAGCTTCCTGACGGTCTTCGCATCGCCGCCGAGCAGTCGGAACAGTCCCGCCTGATCCTGCGGCACGAACCAGCTATATTGCCACGCATTGCCCTCGGTATAATCGGAGCCGTAATTGATCGCGGTCGGATCGAAAGGCGTGCGGAACGCCCCGTTCGCGAGCCTCGCGCGCAGCCAGCCGGACTTCGCGTCGAAGCTGTTGCGCCAATTGCCCGCGCGCTTCTCGAACCGCTCGGCGATGTCGGTCTTGCCCATCCGCCGCGCCATTCGCGCGATGGTCCAGTCGTCATAGGCATATTCGACGGTCTTCGACGCGGCCTCCGGCTCCTTGTCGATCGGGACGTAGCCGCGCTGGATATACTCGCCGAGCCCGCCGTACGATGCGTGGTCGGCGCTCGCGACCATCGCCTGCAACGCAGCGTCCGCGTCGAAGCCGCCGATGCCCTTCAGATACGCGTCGGCGATAACGGGGACCGCATGATAACCAATCATAGTCCACGTCTCCCGTCCGGCGAATTGCCAGACCGGGAGGATGCCGTCGGGGCTTTGCTGCTGGCCGGCGATCAGCGAGCGGACGATGTCGGAATTGGTCTTCTCCGGCTGGATCAGCGTCAGCAGCGGGTGTTCGGCGCGGAACGTATCCCAGAGGGAAAAGGTCGAGCGGACGGTGAAGCCATCGGCCCGATGGACTTGGTCGTCGGGGCCGCGGTAGCGCCCGTCGCTGTCGCTCCACACGCTGGGGGCGAGCAGGCTGTGGTAGAGCGCGGTCGCGAAGATGCGGCGCATCGGCGGGGCCGCCTCGAACTTGACCGCGCCCAGAGCCGTATCCCAGTCACCCTGCGTCTTGGTGCGGACCGCGTCGAAGCCGCCGGGCTCGCTGTCCAGATTGGCGAGCGCTCCGGCCTCGTCGACCCCCGATATCCCGACCTTCACCTCCAGCGGAGCGTCGAGCGGGCCGAAGTCGAGCCGTGCTTCCAGTGCCTGACCGAGCTTCTCCGCCAGCGCATCGCTACCGCGACCTGGGCCCTGGAACCCTTTGTACGGGATGTCCTTCTCGCGGTTGACCAGCGCGTGGCCGACCAGCGGCGCGGAGAACCGCATCGCGAAGTAGAGCTTGCGCCCGGGCGCCCAGCCGCGCGTCTCGCGGAAGCCGGTGAGCACGCCGTCGTCGCGCAGGTGCAGCCCCGACCACAGGATCTTGCCGGGGTAATTATAGAGCGAGGAGCGGAGATCGACGACGAGGTGCGCGGCCTTGCCCTTGGGGAAGCTGTAGCGGTGCACGCCGATCCGCGTCCCCGCCGTCATTTCCGCGCGTACGCCAGGCCCGTCGAGCGTGACGGCGTAATAGCCGGGCTTGGCGACTTCACTGGCGTGCGAAAAGCTTGAGCGATAGCCGGGTGCGGCGGGCGTGCCGGGGTCCATCGGCACCGTGTCGCCCGACACCGGCGTGACGAGGATATCGCCGAGATCGGAATGCCCCGCGCCCGAGAAATGCGTGTGGCTGAACCCCTCGATCGTCGGATCGTCGTAGCGATAGCCGGCGGCATGGCCGTAGCAGGTGCGGATGACGCACGAGGTATCGGTGTCCGGCGACAACTGGACCATGCCGAACGGAGCGACCGCGCCGGGGAAGGTATGGCCTTCGCCGCCGGTGCCAATAAACGGATCGACCGCATCGCTCGGTTTGGCGGCATCCTGCGCGAAGGCGGGGCCGGCGAGGATCGTTGTGAACAGCGCACCCACGAGGCACGATCGCGTGAAGATGGACATCGAGGTCACCCGTTCGGAGGGAAATAGGCGGGGGAGCTTGCCGGGTGCCAGGTGAACCATGTCGCGCACATCCCCTCTATTCGTTCGGTCGCCAGACTGGCTTCATCGCCAGCTCTTGCGCAACCGCAGAAGTGGATTAGAACATCAAATTGGATAATTCAAACGAACAGTTTGAAAGCGGGGGGATGCAGAAGATGGTCTTCAGGCCGGGTCGATATGCCGCGCGTTCACTGAACGCCAGTAGTGTGCGCTTGCCAAGCCTTCGCAATCGCGGGATCACTTCGTCGCCAACGCTGAAACCGCTGCATTGCAGTGCAGAGCGGCTTCGTCTTCTGTTCTCCAGCCTGGATGATCGGTCCGCATGACTCTTCAAACGCCGCCGCGTCTGTCGGGGACCAACCTCGAGCGCGCCGCCGACCACAACCAGCGCGTGACGCTGCATGCCATTCGCCTCGGCGGATCGCTGACACGGATCGACCTCGCACGGATCACCGGGCTGACCGGGCCGGCGATCGCCAACATCACGCGGAGGCTGTTGCAGGAAGGGATGATCGAGGAGGCGGGGCAGCGCCGCGGCGGGCGCGGCCAGCCGCCGACCAAACTCGTCGTCCGGGCCGACGCGTGCTATTCGATCGGCGTCAATATCGACCGCGACCATATCACGATCGTGCTGGTCGATTTCCTCGCCCAGATCCTCGCGCGCAAGTCGATCGAGATCAGCTTCGCGCTGCCCGACGACGTCCGCGATCTCTATCGGCGCTCGGTACGCCAGATGCTGAAAAGCGCGAAGGTCGATCCCGCCAAGCTGGTCGGCATCGGCGTGGCGCGACCCGACGACCTCGCGCTGGTCGCGATGCCGGGCCGTCCGGCCGCCTATGCGGCGTGGGACGGGATCGACATGGCGACGCTGTTCGACAAACCGCTGTCGCTGCCCGTGTTCGTCGAGAACGATGCCGCCGCCGCCGCGATGGGCGAGATGCAGCTAGGCTTCGGACAGAATTACAGCAGTTTCTTCTACATCCTCGTGTCGTCGGGGCTGGGCGGCGGCTTCGTTGCGGATGGCGCGTATGTTCGCGGCACGCACGGGCGCAGCGGCGAGCTAGGGTTCATGGCGGCCGGCGGCGGCAAGCGGGGACGCGAGACCGTGCAGAAACTGGTATCGCTATCCGGACTCGCCGAGCATCTGGCGAATTCAGGTTTCGACATCGGGCAGGTTCTGCATCAGGCCGATTGGGCGCCGGACGTCGAGCTTTGTCTGGAGGAATGGGTCGAGAGGGCGGCGCACACGCTCTGCACGCCCCTCGACGCGATCAACTGCCTGATCGATCCGGCGGTAATCCTGATCGGCGGGCGCCTGCCGAGCCGGTTGGTTGAACGGGTCGCGGAGCGCGTCAACGCGTTGATCCGGGACGCGACCGATGCGCCCGCGATCGCGCCGGTCCGCCGTGCCGCGTTGTCGGAGGATGCGCCGGCGGTCGGTGCGGCGATCCTGCCGTTCAGTCATTTCCTGCTGCCCAAGGCCGCTGCGCTCTGGAAGGATTCCGGCGCGGCAGCCGACTGACGCCGGTAATCGGTTTCGGTACCGCTACCTTGGCATGTGAGGCCTCTGTGCGCTTGGCGTTCCGGAGTGCGGGCTGTTGTCTTCGTTTACGTACGAATACGGGACGGCAGGCGTGAATCCTCGCGGTGTCTTCCTCCAGACTATCGGCGCATCAAAGGGTATTCGCCGAGTTACGTCCGCAACGGTCCAAAACTAGCGCAACAATCTATTTGACAATTTGCTTTTACAATTGGCAAATAGACGGGTCGAGACTGCACGCCGACAGGATCCGATTCAATCGGACAGCCCAACCGAAAACGGTGGGCAGGCGCGCTATTCGCAGGGGTAAGTGAGGGGGCGCAGGCATCCTCACGAGGAAGAGGAAAGTCTGATGACCGCAAGCATAGAATCGTGCTCGATCGTGGCGCGTCGCCATCGTCCGTTGTCGTTCCTGTTGGCCACGGTCAGTCTTACTGCTGCGTTGGCCGGTGCGGCGCAGGCTCAACAGGCCGCGCCTTCCCCTGCGCCTCCCCAGAGCGCGACGCCGTCCAACCAGGCGCAGCCCGCCTCGACCGCTACGGCGGAGTCCGGTCAAGCCGCCGGCACGACACAGCCGGATGGGTCGGCGCAGGACACCGGCGACATCGTCGTTACCGGGTATCGGCGTTCGATCGAGAAGAGCCTCACTCAGAAGCGCGAGGCGAACGCGTTCGTCGACGTTATCACCGCCGAAGACGTCGGCAAGTTCCCCGACAAGAACGTCGCCGATGCGTTGCAGCGCGTGCCGGGCGTGGTCATCACCCGCGACGGCGGCGAAGGTAGCCGGGTCAGTATCCGCGGCCTTCAGTCGGGCCTGACGCTCACCTTGCTCAACGGCAATTTCCTTGCCGGCGCCGACAGCGGCGAGCCGCAGCGATCGTTCAACTACGTCCTGCTGCCGTCGACCTTCATCGCCAGCACCGAGGTCTATAAGTCGCCCGAAGCGCGGCTCGAAGAAGGCGGCGTCGGTGGCACGATCATCCTCAACACGCGGCGGCCGTTCGACGTGCCGGCGTGGTCGGGCTTCGTCTCCGCCGAGGGGACGTATTCGGACACGACCGAGAAATACGAACCGCAGCTTGGCGGGCAGGTGTCGTGGAAGAACAAGGAGGAGACGTTCGGCCTGCTGGTCGGCGGCGTCTGGCAGAAGCGCACCAACCGCGAGTTGCGCAGCTCGTCCGAGAGCTGGCTGTGGTGGAGCGATCGCGACGCACAGGGCAACGTCCTGAAGCCCGCGACCGACGTCGACGGCAAGACCTTCGCGAACAACGACGCGATCTCCTACTGGCCGGGGCAGGGCACGACTGCGCGCGATGGCACGCATTATTCGGGCTATTGGGCGCCGCAGTCGGTCAACGCCGAAGTCTTCGACCAGGAGCGCGAGCGGTACGGGATCCAGGCGACCGCACAGTTCAAGCCGTTCGAGTCGGTCACGGTCACCGCGAACTATTTCCGGTTCGGCTATAGCAGCAACTTTACCTCGAACGTGCTGAAGATCCCGGAATGGGGCTACGACAATTTCTTCACCGGTGCGACGTTCGACAAGAGCGGGACGATCTTCCAGTCGGCGAACTTCGCGGTGCCGGCGGCGGGGACGGGCTGCCTCGCGCGCCCGACCCCGTGCACGATGGAGACGCCGCAGATCGCCGGCACGTACAGCCGCGAGAAGCAGGTTTCGAACACCTTCGAGACCGAGGTCAAATATAGCCAGGACCGTTTCGACGCCGTCCTGAAACTGGGCAAGACCAAGTCGAGCGGTGGCCCGTCGGTGCGCTTCAGCGTTGCCGCCAAGCCCCGCCTGACGACGCCCGGCCGGGAGCAGAACGGCAATCTGGTCAGCAACTGGGATATCTCGGACGGCATCGCCAATTTCGAGTTCTCGCCCGAGCTGCAGAACAACATCCGCAACGGGATCGCGCAGATCGACGTGGGCTCGACCAACTCGAGCTTCGTCAACAGCGACCTTGGCCAGCGCTATGCGCAGCTCGACCTGACAAGGCGGTTCGACGGGTTCCTGAAATCGGTGCAGGTCGGCGGCAAATGGCGCGACCTGAAGATCGGCCGCGAGACCGGTCGCAACGACTGGTATGCCGATCCGGCGACGTTGCTTCGCTACCAGGATACCGCCGCCGGTGCCGTCGCGCGGCCTGAATTCTTCTACGCGAACCAGATCGGCAACATCAACGGCGGCTTCAACGCCAACGTCGTGCCGGGCATCAATTTCGATGAATATCTGAAGTATCTGAATGCGACCTACGGCCAGGCGGTGCGGGTGTACGAACCCGACTTCGTCTACGCGCTGGGGGAGCGGGTCTTCGCTGGCTATGCGCAGGTGAACTTCGGGACCGGTGGTCTTCGCGGTAACGTCGGCCTCCGCATGGCGAACACGAAACAGTCGGGCAATACCTCCGACCGCCTGCAATATCTCAACGACTATTGCGTCAACGGCCCCGGCGGGGCGGCCGATCCCAACCGTCCGCTCGGCCCCGATGGCAACTGCCAGGTGCTGCCGCTCAGCGTGCGCGAGACGATCGTCAACACGCGTGCCGACCAATCGAAGACCTACACGGACTGGCTGCCGAGCTTCAACGTGTCGTACGAGGTCACGCCTGATCTCCTCGTCCGCGGCGCCGTCGCGAAGGTGATCGCGCGGCCGTCGTTCGAGAATCTGGGGTCGCAGCGGTCGCTCACCTTCCGCTCGAATGCCTATGCGTTCGATCGCGGCCAGTTCGGCGAGTTCGCCGGCTGGTCGGGCAGCGGCGGCAATTCGGACCTGAACCCATTCTCGGCATGGCAATACGACCTTGGCATCGAATGGTATTTCCACCGCGGTTCGGTGCTCGGCGCGACCTTCTTCCGCAAGGACGTGTCGGACTTCGTGGTGCCGTTGGTGCTCAACGTCACCCGCGACGTCAACGGAACGCAGCAGCTGATCCAGCCTTACTCGACCGTCGCGAACGGTTCGAATGCGCGGTCGCAGGGTGTCGAACTGTACGCGCAGCACACGCTGTCGTTCGGTCTCGGCGCGCAGGTCAACTTCACCTATAACGACACCTCGGTGGCTGACGTCACGCTCGACGGGCAGAAGGTCGGTTCGTCCGCCTTGGTCGGCAGCGCCAAGACGCAGGTCAATGCGTCGGTCTTCTACGAACACGGCAAGGTGTTGCTGCGCGCATCGTACAACCGGCGCGGCGAAGTCGTCGGCGGGTTGCAGTCGGGCCTGAACGAATACACCGATCCGTATGCACAGGTCGATCTCAATGCGGCCTATGCGCTGACCGACCGGCTGAACCTCACAGCCTCGGTGATCAACCTCACCAAGGCCGAGGAAAGCCGCCATCTCGGCAACGACACGAAGGACCGCTTCACCTATCGGAATTACTTCGGGCGGCGGGCCTATGTGGGCGTGTCGTTCAATTTCTGATGACCTGGTTTGATCGGCTTGTCTCTCGGGTGGCGCCTTCGCGGCGCTACCCTCCCTTTTCTCGCAGCGTCGCGTCACAGCATGTGGGCGAATCGCGCGGGCGGCGCGGGGTTCGGTTCGCGCTGACCGCGTCGGCGCTGATGATGTGCGGGCTGGCGAGTGCGTCGAACCCGATCGTTCCCGGCTGGTATGCCGACCCCGAGATCCGCGTGTTCGCCGGTCGTTACTGGATCTATCCGACCTATTCGGATCACTATGGCAAGCCCGACGTCACCAGCCGCTTCTCGGCCGCGCAGACGCTCGCGCGGCAACGCAAGACGGTGCGTCCGTCCTACGGCATGCAGACCTTTTTCAACGCGTTCTCGTCACCCGACCTGGTGCACTGGACCAAGCACGAGCACGTGTTCGACGTGCGGAACGCCGCCTGGGCGGCCTATGCGATCTGGGCGCCGTCGGTGATCCAGGCGAACGGTCGCTATTACATGTTCTTCAGCGCGAACGACATCCAGAGCGATGCGGAGCTTGGCGGGATCGGCCTCGCGGTCAGCGACCGGCCCGGTGGACCGTTCAAGGACGCGATCGGCAAGCCACTGGTAGGCGCGTTCCACAACGGCGCGCAACCAATCGACCCGTTCGCGTTTCGCGATCACGATGGCCAGGTCTATCTGTTCTACGGCGGCTGGAAGCATTGCAACGTCGTCCGGCTCAGCCCCGACCTCAAGCGCATCCTGCCGTTCGCCGATGGCTCGACCTATAAGGAAGTGACGCCGCCCGGCTATGTCGAGGGCTCGTTCATGATCGAGCGCAAGGGCGTCTATTACCTGATGTGGTCGGAGGGCGGCTGGACCGGTCCGGACTATAGCGTCGCCTATGCGACCGGGCCGGGACCGACCGGTCCGTTCACGCCGCGCGGCAAGATCCTGTCGCAGGACCTGCGCATCGCGCGCGGGGCGGGGCATCACTCGGTCGTCAACGTGCCCGGCACCGACGACTGGTACATCGCGTATCACCGCCGCCCGCTCGACACCGATCGCGGCGAACACCGGCAGATCGCGATCGACAGGATGGTCTTTGCCGCCGATGGTCGGATCGAGCCGGTGGTGATGACCGATGCGGGCGTTAAGCCGCGACCGATCGGCGTGCAGAAGCCGACACGAAATTCAGGGAGAGCGATGTGAGAAACAGGGCGATCGCCAATTTGCGCGGCACGGTAGCGGCGGTCGCGTCGCTTGCCCTCGTCGCGCCGGCGCCGATACTGGCCCAGACCAAGGCTGCGGCCGCCGCGTCGGGCAACGGCGCGATGCAGCCGCAGGATCAGCCCTCGGTCGATCTGGTCAACCCGCTGATGGGGACCGATTCCGACTACACCTTGTCCTACGGCAATACCTATCCCGCGGTGGCGGTGCCGTGGGGGATGAACTTCTGGACGCCGGTCACCGGCAAGACCAACAGCGGCTGGGGCTACACCTACGACGCGAACAAGATCAACGGCATCAAGCAGACGCACCAGCCCAGTCCGTGGATGAACGACTACGCCGCGTTCTCGCTGATGGCGACGACCGGCGCGCTGAAGGTGAAGGAGGACGAACGCGCGTCCTGGTACAGCCACAAGGCGGAGGACAGCCGGCCGTACAGCTACAAGGTCTATCTCGCCGATTACGACGTGACCGCGGAGGTCGCGCCGACCAACCGCGCCGCACAGTTCCGCTTCACCTTCCCGCAGAGCAACGACGCGCACATCATCCTCGACGGCTATGCCGGCGGCTCGATGGTCTCGATCGACAAGGCCAAGCGCCGCATCACCGGCTATGTCCGCAACAATCACGGCGGCGTGCCCGACAATTTCCACAACTACTTCGTCGCCGAATTCGACCACGACTTCACCGTCAGCCAGACTTGGGACGGCAAGGGCCAGGTCACCGCGACGCCGACGCGCGAGGGCGATCATGTCGGCGCGATCGTCAGCTTCAAGACGCGCAAGGGCGAGCAGGTCGGCGTCAAGGTCGCCTCGTCGTTCATCAGCCTGGAACAGGCCGAGCGAAACCTGCGCGGCGAGATCGGCGGCGACGGGTTCGAGCAAACCAAGACGAAGGCGAAGGCGATCTGGCAGCGCGAGTTCGACCGCGTCCAGGTCACCGATCCCAATTTAGACAACCGCCGCATCTTCTACTCGGCACTGTACCGCATGCTGCAGTTCCCGCGGATGTTCCACGAGGTCGATGCCAAGGGCCAGACCGTCCACTACAGCCCGTATGACGGCAAGGTGCACCCGGGCTTCCTCTATACCGACAACGGTTTCTGGGACACGTGGCGCGCGGTCTTCCCGTTCTTCGCGCTGATGTATCCCGAGCGCGACAGCGAGATCATGCAGGGGCTGGTCAACACCTACAAGGAGTCCGGCTGGCTGCCCGAATGGGCCAGTCCCGGCCACCGCGACGTGATGATCGGATCGAACTCGGCGAACCTGATCGCCGACGCGTATCTGAACGGCGTGCGTGGGTTCGACGTCGCGACCTTGTATGAGGCGATGGTCAAGAACGCGACGACGTCGCAAGGCCGCCCGGTCGACAAGAAGGGCAAGGTCGTCGGCGCGGTCGGGCGCGAGGGCGTCGAATATTATAACCGGCTCGGCTATGTGCCCTATGACGTCGGCATCAACGAGAATGCCGCGCGCACGCTCGAATACGCCACCGCGGACTTCTCGATCTCGCGGCTCGCGACGGCACTGGGCAAGACCGAGGATGCGAAGCTCTACGCCACGCGCGCGCAGAATTACCGCAAGCTCTACGATGCGCAGAGTGGCTGGATGCGCGGTCGCAACAAGGACGGCAGCTGGTCGACGCCGTTCAGCCCGTACAAATGGGGCGACGCGTTCACCGAGGGCAATGCGCTGCATTACAGCTGGTCGGTGATGCAGGACGTGCAGGGGCTGGCCGACCTGATGGGTGGGCGCGAGGCGTTCGTGAAGCGGCTCGACTCGATCTTCACCACGCCGCCGATCTTCGACGACAGCTATTACGGGCAGACCATCCACGAGATCCGCGAGATGCAGATCGTCGACATGGGGCAATATGCGCACGGCAACCAGCCGATCCAGCACATGACCTATCTCTACGACTGGGCCGGCGCACCGTGGAAGACGCAATATCACGTCCGCGACGTGATGAAGAAGCTCTACTCGCCCGCGCCCGACGGCTATCCGGGTGACGAGGACAACGGCCAGACCTCGGCATGGTACGTGTTCTCCGCGCTCGGCTTCTACCCGGTCACGCCTGCGGTCGGGCAATATGCGATCGGCAGCCCGCTGTTCCAGACCGTGAAGCTGACGATGCCGGGCGGCAAGACGCTGACGATCGAGGCGGCGAACAACGGCCCCGGCAATGTCTACATCCAGTCGGCGAGCTTCAACGGCACTCCGCACGACAAGCCCTGGCTGACGCGCGCGGCGTTGCAGCAGGGGGGCACGCTGCGGTTCGTGATGGGGCCGACGCCGAACACCGCCTGGGGCGCGGCAAAGGCCGATGCGCCGTTCTCGATGAGCGCACCGGTGGCGGGACGTTGACCATGGAGACCGGAATGCGCCTTCGTCGACGCGACGTCATGACGGGCGCCGCCGCGCTGGCCGTCACCGCCAGCCTCCCGCGCGCTGCCTCCGCCGCCGCTGCCGCCGCGCCACGCGTGAGCAAGCGACCGCCACGCGGCCAGCGCCGCTTCGTCAGCCCCGCGGTCGAGGCCGAGATCGCGCGCGTGAAGGCGAAGATCGCCGACCCCGAACTCGCCTGGCTGTTCGAGAATTGCTATCCCAACACGCTCGACACCACGGTCAAGGTCGGCACTGTGGACGGCAAGCCCGATGCGTTCGTCATCACCGGCGATATCGAGGCGCTGTGGCTGCGCGACAGTTCGGCGCAGATGCAGACCTATGTGCACCTCGCGCTCAAAGATGCCGGCCTGCGCCGTGTCTTCACCGGGCTGATCGCGCGGCAGGCGCGTTGCATCCTGATCGACCCTTATGCCAATGCGTTCATGGAGGATCCGACCGCCAAATCGAACCTCGGCGCGCGGACCGACCAGACCGACATGAAGCCGGGCGTCGCCGAGCGGAAGTGGGAGATCGACTCGCTCTGCTATCCGATGCGTCTCGCGCACGGCTATTGGACCGCGACGCGCGACAAGACGCCGTTCGACGATCTCTGGGCGAAGGCGATGCGCCGCGCGGTCGCGACCTTCCGCGAACAGCAGCGCAAGGACGGCAAGGGCCCGTATCATTTCCAGCGCTTGAACGTCTCGCCGACCGAGACGCTGATGTTCGAGGGTTACGGCGCCCCGACGCGGAAGGTCGGGCTGATCCATTCGATGTTCCGCCCGTCGGACGATGCGTGCCTCTATCCGTTCCTGATCCCGTCGAACCTGTTCGCGGTGTCGGCGCTGCGCATGCTGGCCACGGTCCAGCGCGAAGCGCGCGGCGATATGGCGGGCGCGACCGACAGCGAAGCGCTGGCGACCGAGGTCGAGGCGGCGTTGCGCAAGCATGGCCGGATGCCGGACGGGCAGGGCGGCGAGGTCTGGGCGTACGAGGTCGACGGCTTCGGCAACGCGATCTTCATGGACGACGCCAACGTGCCGAGCCTGTCGGGCCTGACGCTGCTCGGCGCGGCGGATCGCACCGACCCGCTGTTCCGCCGCACCGCCGCGCTCGCGTGGAGCGATCGCAACCCGTATTTCTTCACCGGCAGCGCCGCGCGCGGGATCGGCGGCCCGCATATCGGGCTCGACATGATCTGGCCGATGTCGATCATCACGCACGCGATGAACAGCGACGACGACGCCGTGATCCGCCAGTGTCTCGCCTGGCTCAAGACCACGCACGGCGGCACCGGCTTCATGCACGAATCCTTCAACAAGGACGATCCGGCCAAGTTCACGCGCAGTTGGTTCGCCTGGGCCAATGGATTGTTCGGCGAGCTGATCCTCGACCTCGAGCGCCGCAAGCCCGCCTTGCTGGCCGCCCGCTACTGATATGAATTCCGGGAGATACGCATGACCACCGCCAACCGCCGCGAGGTGCTCGCCGGCACCGGTCTCGCAAGCCTAGCCGCCGCGTTGCCCATCACCAACGCCGCGGCCGCGCAGGCGCCTGTCGCGGGCAAGCCCGATCTGTTCGTCGGCACCGGCGGGCACGGCCATACCTATCCCGGCCCATCGCTGCCGTTCGGGATGGTCCAGCTCGGCCCCGACACCGACAATAGTCGCTGGGACGCGTGCTCGGGCTATCACCAGGACGATGGCTCGATCATGGGCTTCAGTCACACGCATTTGTCGGGCACCGGGATCGGCGACATGCTCGACGTGCTGGTCGTGCCGACGCGCGGGCCATTGCAGCTGAAACCCGGCGCGCTCGGCAAACCCGAACAGGGGTATCGCCAGCGTTTCACCGACGAACTCGCCGAGCCCGGCTATTACCGCGTGAAGCTCGAATCGGGCGTGCTCGCCGAACTTACCGTGACCGAGCGGACCGGCCACCACCGCTACAGCTTCCCGCAGGGGCCCGGCCACATCCTGGTCGACTTCGCGCACATGATCCTCGACGTCTGGGACAAGGGCACGCTGATCGACGAGGCCTCGCTGGCGCTGTCCGCTGACGGGATGCTGACGGGCAGCCGCCGCGTTCACCGCTGGGCGAAAGGTAGGCGCATCCACTTCGCGATGCAGCTGTCGCGCAAACCCGACCGCGTCCAGTTCTTCGGTGACGACGACACGCCTGCACCGGCGGGCGCGAAGGGCGTCACCGGCAACCGCCTGAAGGTCGCGTTGTTCTTCGACCAGGCGGGCGGCGCGCCGATCCTCATCAAGACCGGCATCTCCGCCGTCGACGTCGCCGGTGCCAAGGCCGCGCTGCACGGCGAAGCTACAGGCTGGCAGTTCGACGCGGTGCGGCGCTCGGCGGCGCGCACGTGGCAGGCCGAACTCGACCGCGTCCGCGTCGATGGCGGTACGCCCGAACAGCGCACGATCATGGCGAGCGCGCTGTACCACGCGTTCCTGTCGCCGACGCTCTTCACCGACCGCGACGGCCGCTATGTCGGGCTCGACCGCAAGGTGCACCAGACGACCGCCGCCGAGCCCGCCTTCAGCACCTATTCGATGTGGGACACCTACCGCGCGCTGCATCCGCTGCTGACCCTCGTCCAGCCCGACAAGGCGGCGCAGTTCACCCGCGATCTCGTCCGCCAGACGGTGCAGAGCCCGACCGGATCGCCGGTCTGGCCGCTGCAGGGCGTCGAGACCGCGTGCATGATCGGCTGGCATTCGGTGTCGGTGCTCGCCGAAGCCTGCGCCAAAGGAATCAAGGCGGATTACGCCGCCGCGTGGCCGCAGATCCGCAGCCGCGCCTTCGATCGCAATTTCCCCGACATCGACAGCACGCTCGGCCGCGGCTTCTATTACGACCTCGGTTTCGTGCCCGCGGACAAGACCTGGGAGTCGGTCAGCCGCACGCAGGAATACGCCTATGACGACTGGGCGATGGCGGTGCTCGCCGACGCGGCGGGCGCGAAGGCCGACGCCGCCGCACTGCGCAAGCGCAGCCTCAACTACCGCAACGTCATCGATCCCAGGATCGGCTTCGCCCGGCCGCGCTTCGCCGATGGCAGTTGGTGGGCCGATTACGATCCGATCCAGCTTGGCCACAATCCGGAGAAACAGCGCGATTATACCGAGGCGAACGGATGGCAGGCGACGTTCCTCAACCAGCACGACGTTTACGGCCTGATCGCGCTGTTCGGCAGCGATGCGGGGTTCGTGACGAAGCTCGACGCGCTGTTCACCGCGCCGTCGACGCTGCCGAAGAATGCGCCGCCCGACATCACCGGGCTGGTCGGCCAATATGCGCACGGCAACGAGCCGGACCAGCACGCCGCCTATCTCTACGCCTATGCGGGCGCGCCGTGGAAGACGCAGGCGATGGTGCGTCGCCTGCTGACCGAAATGTACAAGGCCGAGCCCGACGGCGTCATCGGCAACGACGATTGCGGCCAGATGAGCGCGTGGTTCATCCTGTCGGCGCTCGGCTTCTATCCGGTCGACCCGGTCAGCGGCGTGTATGTCTTCGGCTCGCCGCTGTTCGACGCGGCGCAGGTCGATCTCGGCCAGGCACGCACGTTGCGCGTCGTCGCGAAGGGCAATGCGCCGGCCAGCCCCTATGTCCAGTCGGTCCGCTGGAACGGCAAGCCCTGGTCACGGAACTGGATCGCCCACGCCGACATCGCGCGCGGTGGCGAACTGGAGTTCACGATGGGACCGAAGCCGTCGTCGTTCGGTACTGCCAAGGCGGACCGTCCTCCGTCGTTCCAACCGCCGTCATTTCAACCTAGGCCGCGATAGATAAAAAGACGCCTCGGGAACGACGTTCCCGAGGCGCTGAACCGTTCGCCGACAAGGGGGGGGAGCCGACGAACACCCCCTCGCTAAGACGCGGGTGGGGACAAGGACGGGGGTGCATCCGCAACGGCGCTCCCCCAATTCGGATTGGGTCTGGCTCCCATGATCAGCTCCAGCCGGGCGCCATCCTTGACGTCGGCGTGGCTGAACCAGGGCTTCGTCCACGGCTTGCCGTTCAGCGTCGCCGACTGGATGTAGATGTTGGTCGGCGAGTTGCCGCGGGCGACGATCTCCAACGTCCGGCCGTTGCCGAGACGGAGCGCGACCTCGTCGAACACCGGACTGCCCAGCACATAGACGTCGCTCGACGGATCGACCGGATAGAAGCCCATCGCGCTCAACGCATACCAGGACGACGTCGCGCCCTGATCGTCCATCCCGGGATAGCCATAGCCGGAAGCGTCGCTGCCATAGAGCGTGTCGAGGATACGCCGCATCAGCGCCTGCGTCTTCCACGGCTGGCCGCTCCAGGCGTAGAGATACGCTGCGTGCTGGTCGGGCTGGTTGCCCTGCACGTACTGGCCAATCATCCCGGTGCAATCGCGGCAGATACCGGTCGGCGTGTAGGGCGTCGCGAAGAACCGATCGAGCTTCGCGTTGAACTTTGCGCGTCCGCCCAACGCAGCGGCCAGCCCCTGCACGTCGTGCGGAACCAGCCACAGGGTCGACCAGCCCGACGCCTCCTTCATCATGTAGTTGTAATACGGCTCCTGCGGATCGAACGGCGCGATCCACTTGCCATCCGCAGTGCGGCCCCGGACGAAGCCGATCGACGGATCGAAGACGTTGCGCCAGTTGGACGCGCGCGCGCGGAACAGCTTGGCGTCGTCGGTCTTGCCAAGCCGCTCGGCGAAGTCCGCCATCGCATGGTCGTCCCACGCATATTCCAGCGTCGTCGCCGCGCCGGCCTTGCCACCGGCATAGGGCGGGCTCGGATTGCCCGGCGGAATCTCGTCCGCGATCCAGCCGTTGCGCTGATATTCCGCCAGATACCCGCGCGGGCCCTTCGGATCGACCGCGTTGCGGCGGAGGAACGCATACGCCGCAGCATAATCGAACGCGATGCCGCGCTTCCACGCGCCGAGATACAGGAATACCGCGTTGTCGCCGTGGAACGAGGTGTTCATATACCCCCGCTCGCGCGCCATATCGAGTTCGGAGCGCATCACGTTCTGGACCAGCTCGGGCTCCATCAGCTCCAGCAGCACGATCTGGTTGCGCCCGGTATCCCAGAACGGCACCGGCCCGTACCGGTCATAGGTCGCGGTCTGGATCTTGCCGTTGGTGTCGGTAAAGCGCTCGCCCTTGTGCGCCAGCAGGCGCGGGCTGGCGAAGGACTGGAACAGCGTCGAGTAGAACAGCATTCGCTGTTTCGGCGTACCGCCCTTCACCTGTACGCGGTTCAGCAACGCGGCCCATGTGTTCGCCGCGGCCTGGTGGACGCCCTCGAAATTCCACCCCGGTTGTTCCTGTCGCAGGCGTCGTTCGGCGTCGGCAAAGCTCTGGCCGTGTGCGATCTTCACCAGCACCGTTTCGTCCTGCTTGGTGGTGAAGTTCAGATAGGTGCCGGCGAAGCTGCCGGTGATCGTGCGCGATGCGGGGACGACGTCCTTGTCGCCGATGCCGTAGCCGCGGCTGGTGCCCGGCGACTTGCGGAACGTGCCATAGCCGCTGAACGGCTTGGAGAATTGCGCGACGAAATAGCGGCCGTCGCGCGCATCGTCGTCGCCGCGCTCGGCGGCGATACCCCGCACCTGGGTGTTGCCGACGACCTCGACCTCGCCGCCGCGGCCGGGCAGGTTAAGGATCAGGTGCGATCGCTCGCTGGCCGGAAAGGTGAACCGCATCAGGCTGGTCCACTGCGTCGCGGTCAGTTCGGCGCGCGTCCGGAAGGTGTCGAGATAGACCGAATAATAGCCCGGCCGCGCGACTTCCTTCGCCTTGTCGTAATAGGCCTGGGTATAGGCGGGCGGCACCGTCCAGTCGCCGACGACCGGCATGATGATCGGTTGCGCGCGCGCGCCATAGGATGGCCCGCCGCCACCGGTGAAGCCGATCATCGTCGGGCTTGGATAATGATAGGGCGTGGCGACCCCGGTCGGATAGGTCGCCTCGACGTTGACGTTGACCGGCGCTGCCTCGACCGAGCTGTTGGGCAGTCGCGCGCCGGGCGAGGTGATCCCCGAATAGACCGGTTCGCCGGGCGGCGGCGCGTTGCCGATCAGTTCGGGACGGTCGAGCGGCGCGGTACCGACCAGGGGGTTGGCTTCCTCGACCGGCGATTTGTCCGATCCGCTGGAATGCTGGCCGTTCACCCCGCCCAGGGGCGTCAGCACCAGGATCGTGGCGATCGCCGTGGTCCGCCGTGCAACCGACAGGCTGCGCGCGACACGCGAGAGCGGGGCAGGGCGTCTTGTATCCGTCACGGGGCAATCCTCCTCCGCCGCCGGGTCTCTGTACGAACCGCGTGCTGCACCCCGATACTTTATTAAACTAATTTGATTGTCAATAAGGACAGCAAGCCTGCTGCAAGTTGCCAATTCGGCGAGGGGGGTGGCGAGGGGCTCGGCGGCTCGATCGCGGCTGCGGGCTCAGGTCGCGCTAGCGGCGGCGCCTAGCAGGGGCGCGCGCTGGAGCGGCGGTGCTGCTGCGGACGATCAGTTCGTGATCCAGCGTGACCTGTCGCGACGGGCTGTCGACGCCGCGCAAAATATCGACCAGCAGCTCGACGGTGCGGCGGCCGATCATGGCCTTGGGCTGGGCGATCGTCGTCAGCGGCGGCTGGAAATAGCGCGCGAGCGGAAGGTCGTCGAAGCCGATCACCGAAACGTCGTTCGGGCAGGACAGCCCCGCGTCGCCGATCGCGCTGAGTGCGCCCATCGCCATCTCGTCGCTGAAGCAGAAGATCGCGGTCACGTCCTGCGCGAGCAGGTCGCGGGTGTGAACGACCGCGGGGCCGGCGGAATAGTCGCCGACGCGGATGTGCAGGCCATCGCGCAGGCCGGCGCGGGTCGCGGCATCGATCGCCCCGGCAAGGCGGTCGCGGCTGATCGGGCTGATCTCGGGGCCGGTGACGACGCCGATCCTGCGGTGGCCGAGGCCGATCAGATGCCCGATCGCGTCGGCGCTCGCCGCGGCGTTGTCGATATGGACGCTGGGGACACCGAGGTCGGGGCTGTATTCGCAGCCGTTGACGATCGGCGCGGCGATTCCCCTGCGTGCCATCAGCGGGGCGAGGCTGGCAGGCAGGCGATGGCCGAGGAAGATCAGCCCGTCGACCTCGCGGCGCGAGAGCATGTCGGCATATTGATCCTCGACCTCGGGATCATGCCGGGTGTCGCCGACCACGACCGAATACCCGGCATCCCGCGCGGCCTCCTCGGCGCCGCGGATGACGCTGGCGAAGAACGCGTTCGAGATATCGGGGACGGTCAGAAGGATCTTGGCGGCGCGCAAGGTCCGCAGACTCCGCGCGGCGACGTTGGGCGCGTACCCCGTTTCGCGGACGACCGCGAGCACCCGCAGGCGGGTATCCTCGGACACCTGTTCGGGCCGGCTCAACACGCGTGACACGGTTGCGGTAGAGACACCCGCGAGCGCGGCCACTTCGATGATCGTCGGCATGAGGACCGTCATGGATGCCGTCGTCGGCACTGTCGATATATATCCGATGTAATCCTTTACATTCGGATCGCGGCTCCGTAGCTTTGCGGTCGACAAGCAGGCAAACTGCGATCGGAGAGGTGGCGAATGGCGGTTGCAGATACAGGGTCTCAGGCCACGACCGGCGGCGTTCTGACGGGCCGCCTCAGCGCCATGATGTTCATGCAGTTCTTCGTCTGGGGCGCCTGGACCGTAACCCTCGGCCTCGTCATGCAGACCGTCGGCATCGGCAACCTCATCGGCAACGCCTTTTCGGTCGGCCCGATCGCGTCGATCGTCGGCTCGTTCCTGCTCGGCATGGCGGCGGCGCGCTACGTCGCCCCGCGGATGCTGATGGTGATCCTGCACCTGATCGGCGGCGTGCTGCTGTTCCTGCTCCCGGCGCTGGTCACACCCGAGAATGGCCGGACCTTCGTCTGGCTGCTGCTCTGCTACATGATCCTTTACATGCCGACGGTGGGCCTTGCGAACACGATCGCGCTGAAGAGCTTTGGCGAGCGGACCGACAAATTCCCGTTCGTCCGTGCGTTCGGCACACTCGGCTGGATCACCGCTGGCCTCCTCATCGGCTGGGCGGGCCTGTCCGCTAGCCCGGAGATTTTCCGCGTCGCAGGCGTGGTGTCGATCGTGCTCGGCCTCTACAGCTTCACGCTGCCGAACGTCACGGCGGATGCGCCGCGTGACGAGAGCGTGCTCCGGCAGGTGTTCTGCGTCGAGGCGTTCGGGTTGCTCAAGCAGCGCTCGTTCCTGATCTTCATGACCTGCGCGACGCTGATCTCGATCCCGCTCGCGATGTATTATGCCTATGCCTCGCCCTATGTCGGTGCGACGGGCATCAGCAACGTGGGCGGCACGCTCGCGATCGGGCAGATGTCCGAGCTCGTCTTCATGTTCTCGATGCCGTGGCTGTACCGCCGGTTCGGCGTGAAGCCGCTGCTGCTGGTCGGCATGGCCGCATGGGCGTTGCGTTATGCTTTGTTCGCGATCGGCGATGGTGGATCGTCGATCTGGGCAGTGTATCTCGGCGTCGCGCTGCACGGCGTGTGCTATGATTTCTTCTTCGTCGCCGGCGCGATCTACACCGGCACGATTGCCACGCCAAAGGGTGTGAACGCGCAGGCGCAGGGCATGCTGACGCTGTTCACCTACGGCGTCGGCATGCTGCTCGGCTCGCAGATCGGCGCGCTGCTGTACGCGCAGCTGCCCGCATCGCCGACCATCGCCGACTGGCAGCATATGTGGTGGTATCCCGCCATCGCCGCCGCAGTGATCGCGCTGCTGTTCCAGTTCACGTTCCGCGACGACATCAGGAAGATCGCAGCATGACCGGTATGAAGGGCCCCGGGATATTCCTCGCCCAGTTCCTTGGCGACGAAGCGCCGTTCGACACGCTCGACGGTCTGGCGGAATGGGCGGCGGGGCTCGGCTATGTCGGCGTCCAGATCCCCTGCAACGCGCAGTTGATCGACCTGAAGCTCGCCGCCGAGAGCAAGACCTATTGCGACGATCTTCGCGGTGGTTTGGCAAAGCACGGCATCGAAGTCACCGAACTGTCAACGCATCTGCAAGGCCAGCTCGTCGCGGTGCATCCGGCGTACGACACGCTGTTCGACGGCTTCGCGCCCCCCGAGGTTCACGGCAAACCTGCCGAGCGCCAGCTTTGGGCGGTCGAACAGGTCAAGCTCGCCGCGCGCGCAAGCGCCAATCTGGGCCTATCCGCGCATGCCACCTTCTCTGGCGCACTGGCTTGGCCGTACGTCTATCCCTGGCCGCAACGTCCCGACGGGCTGATCGAGGAAGCTTTTGCCGAACTCGCGCGTCGCTGGACTCCGATCCTCGACGTGTTCGAGGAGGCCGGCGTCGACTGCGCATTTGAGGTGCATCCCGGCGAGGACGTCCATGACGGCGCGACCTGGGAGCGGTTCCTGGCGGCAGTCGACAACCACCCCCGTGCGCGCCTCCTGTTCGATCCGTCGCACTTCGTGTTGCAGCAGCTCGATTATCTCGACTTCATCGACCGCTATCACGACCGGATTTCGTGCTTCCACGTCAAGGATGCCGAGTTCAACCCGAACGGGCGGACCGGCGTCTATGGCGGCTACGAGAACTGGGTCGACCGCGCCGGCCGGTTCCGTTCGCTCGGCGACGGGCAGGTCGATTTCTCGTCCATCTTTAGCAAGATGGCGCAGTACGGCTATGACGGCTGGGCAGTGCTCGAATGGGAGTGCGCGCTGAAACGGTCCGATGACGGCGCCCGCGAAGGTGCGCCGTTCATCCGCGATCACATCATTCGCAAGACCGAGCGCTCTTTCGACGATTTCGCCGCCAGCGGGATCGATCGCTCTGCGATCCGCAAGCTGCTTGGGCTATCGGAGGAGCGGCCGTGAGCCGGCTTCGTCTCGGCATGGCCGGCGGCGGGGAGGGGGCCTTTATCGGCGCCGTCCACCGGAGGGCGGCGGCGCTCGACGGCGATTGGGACCTGGTGGCGGGTGCGTTCAGTACCGATGGCGGGCGCAATACGCGCACCGGCGAGCTGCTCGGTCTCGATCAGCAGCGCGTCTACCCGTCGCTTGAAGCACTTATCGCGCACGAATGCACATTGCCCGCGGACCAGCGCATCGAAGCGCTAGCGATCGTTACGCCGAACCACCTCCACGCGCCGATGGCGATCGCCGCGCTGAACGCCGGCTTCCACGTCTTCTGCGAAAAGCCGATGGCGATGAGCGTCGTCGAGGCCGAGGCGATCGCCGCAGCCGCCAAGGCCAGCGGCCGCCACTTTGCGCTGGCGTTCACCTATAGCGGCTACCCGATGATTGAAGAGGCGCGCGCACGTGTCGAACGCCGCGATTTCGGCGCGATCCGGTTGGTGCAGGTGGAATATCTACAAGGCTGGCTCAGCCAACCAATCGACACCGACGGCAACAAGCAGGCCGAATGGCGCACCGATCCCGCCCGCGCGGGACTCGGCGGCTGTCTCGGCGACATCGGCACGCACGCGTTCCAGCTTGCCGAGCATGTCTCCGGCCTGTCCGTGCAATCGGTCTCGGCAGATCTCACAACGCATGTCGAGGGCCGTCGACTCGACGACGACGTCAGCGCGCTGCTCCGGTTCGAGGGCGGCGCGCGCGGCGTGCTTAAGGCGAGTCAGGTCGCGGCGGGCGAAGAGAACGGGTTGCGACTGCGTATCCACGGCGAACGCGGCGGCATCGACTGGTCACAGATGGAGCCCAACACGCTGACGCTCCGCTGGCTCGACCACCCGGCCGAGATCGTGCGAACCGGCGGCCCGGGGATGCTCGACGCGACCGCCATGCTGGTGCGTACACCGGCGGGTCATCCCGAGGGGTATATCGAGGCATTCGCCAACCTTTACCGCGCGTTCGCCTCCGCGATCCGCGGGAATGGCGACGACCGCTGGTTTCCGGGCGTGGTCGACGGACTGCGGACGATGCGCTTCATCGAGGCGGTGATCGACAACGCGGGCTCGGACCGGAAGTGGACATCAATGGATTCGGGAGACACGAAATGAAGTTGCTCATGGCTCTGGTCGCGGGAAGTATCGCCGCGGTTGCGGCAGTCACGGTGTCCGCACCGACCACCGCACAGTCGACTGCGGCCTCGCCGCCGGCGTTCGCCGCCTGCCGCGCCTGCCACACCGTCGTGAAGGGCGGCCGCAACGGTATCGGCCCGAACCTGTACGGCGTGGTTGGTCGTGCTGCAGCGGCGGCGCCGGGCTTCAACTACTCCCCTGCGATGAAGGCGTCGAAGCTGCGCTGGGACGAGAAGACGCTCAACGAATATCTGGCCGCACCCCAGAAGAAGGTCCCGGGCACGCGCATGCCGATCGCGACCCCCGATGCCGCCAAGCGCGCGGCGATCATCGCGTATCTCAAGGCCGAGGGCTCGAAATGATGGCACTGGCCGCATGACGTTTTCCCGCAGAAACCTGCTCGCGGGGGGGCTCGCGGCCAGCGCCGCCGCGTCGCTGGTGCCGGGCATGGCCGGGGGGCAACGCCGCAGCAGCAATGCTGCGCGCTTCTCGCTCGGCTATGCGCCGCACGAGGGTAGTTTCGCCAGCCGCGGCGGGCGGATCGAGCAGATCGCCTACGCCGCCGACCAGGGCTTCACCGCCTGGGAGGATAACGAGGCGGCAACGCGCTCGGTCGCCGAGCAGGAGCAGATGGCCAAGGCGCTCGCGCAACGCGGTATGACGATGGGCGTGTTCGTCGCCAGCATGCCGAAATGGGCGAAGTCCAGGCCGTTGCTCGGCGCGATCGATGGCGCCGAGCGCGAGGCGTTCCTCGCCGATATCCGCGCGTCGCTCGACGTCGCCAAGCGGCTGAATGCAAAGCGGATGACCGTCGTCACGGGGTTCATGGATCCGAAGGTGCCCGTCGATATCCAGACCGCCCGCGTGATCGACGTGATGCGCCGCGCGGGCGATATCGTTGCGTCCTCGGGCACGGCGATGGTGATGGAGCCGCTTAACACGCGGACCAACCATCCCGGCGTCTATATGCAGACGATTTCGCAGGGCTATGCGGTTGCGCGCGGTGCCAACAGCCCGGCAGTGAAAATCCTCGCCGACCTGTATCACGAGCAGATCCAGTCGGGGAACCTGATCCCGACGCTCGACACCTGCTGGGACGAGATCGGCTATATCCAGTTCGGCGACAATCCCGGCCGTAACGAGCCGTCGACCGGCGAGATCAACTTCGCGTCGATCGTGAAGTGGCTGAAGACGAAACGCTACACCGGTGTGATCGGCATGGAGCACGGGAATTCGATCGCCGGGCGTGCGGGCGAGGATCGCTTGATCGCCGCCTATCGCGAGATTGACGCGGCATGAGGGTGGGGGCGCGTTTGCTGGCGAGCTTCATCGCCATGACCGTCGCATCGGGGGCGGTATCGGCTGAAGAGAAGCCCGGGTTCAAGGACACGCCAAAACTGCCCGGCGGACAGTGGCGTGTGCATGATGCCGATCGACCTGCACCGATCGTCGTCGCGCCGGCGAGCAATCCCGGCGGCGCCCCCGCCGATGCGGTCGTGCTGTTCGGTGGGCGCTCGCTCGATGCCTGGAAACCGGATCGTATCGCGTGGCCGATTGCGGACGGTGTCCTGACGATCCCGTCGCGCGCGAAGAGTGGCGGAGAGAACAACCTAGTCTCGAAACAGAGCTTCGGCGACGTGCAGATGCATCTCGAATTCCGCTCGCCCAATCCGCCAACCAAGAGTTCGCAGGATCGCGGTAACAGCGGTATCTGGTTCATGCAGCGCTATGAACTGCAGATCCTCGATGGCTCGCAGAACCCGACCTATGCCGATGGCACGGTTGGAGCGGTTTATGGCTGGAAGCCGCCGCTGGTGAACGCCGCGCGTCGTCCCGGCGAGTGGCAGACCTACGACATCGTGTTCGAGCGGCCCCGTTTTGCCGCTGATGGCAGCCTGCTCCGGCCGGCCTACGTCACCGCGTTACTGAATGGCGTGCTCGTTCAGAACCATCAGGCGATGCTGGGCACGACCATCTGGCGCAAGGTCGCCAGCTATACGGCACATGCCGATGCCGCGCCGATCCAGCTTCAGGATCACGATTCGCCGGTATCGTTTCGCAACATCTGGATCCGTCCGCTGACCGAAGCGGCGATCGCGCAGGACCTTGGAAAGGACGGTAAATGATCGACCGCAGAACAGCATTAGCCGGTGTCGTCGGCATGTTCGGGACGGCACTCTTCGCGCCGATCGCGCGCGCTGCCGGTGTTGGACAGGCACCCGGCGCGGCGGCGGGGATCCCTGTCATCAGCGAAGGCCCGCCAAGCGTCGCGGTCTTCACCGCTTCCCAGCGCGCGCTGATGACCGCGCTTAGCGAACGCGTGCTGCCGACCACCGATACGCCCGGCGCGATCGCCGCGGGCGTGCCCGCCTATATCGAAAAGCTGCTCGCCGACTGGGCTGCACCGGCCGACCGCGTGCCGATCCTCGCCGGGCTCGACGCGATCGAAGCGCGCAGTCTGAAGGACTACAAGGTCGCTGGCGCAAAGGCGACCGCGGCACAGCAGGATGCATTGCTCACGCTGGCGATGAACGACCAGATCCCGTCCGGCGGCGTCTTCTTCGAGGCGTTCCGCCAGCTCGTCGTCACCGGCTATTACACGTCGGAAATCGGCATGACTCAGGAGCGCGAATATCTGCCGGTGCCGGGCGAATATAACGGCCAGTTTCCCTATTCTCAGGTCAACAAGGTGTATTCCGCATGATCCTCAGCCGTAGAACCCTGCTCGCTGGCTCCGGCGCGGTCGCAGCCCTCGCGTTTGTCCCGACAGCCTCCGCCGCGCAGTTGAAGGCGATCGGCCTGCAACTCTACACGATCCGCGACATCTTCTCGAAGGATCCGTTCGGTACGCTCGGGCAGGTTGCCAAGATCGGCTACCGCGAAGTCGAATTCGGCGGTGGCGGCTATGAAGGCATGGACCACGCGCAGCTGCGCAAGACGATGGACAAGCTCGGTCTGACCGCGCCGTCCGTGCACATCGGCTACGATGCGTTGCTCCAGCGGTTTGACCAGTCGGTGACGATGGCCAAGACGCTCGGTGCCACCACGGTCGTGCTGCCGTACATGACCGACGAGCATCGCAGCGAAGCGGGCTGGACCGCGGCACTGCCGAACTTCAACCGGTTTGCCACCGATCTGAAAAAGGCCGGGCTGGGCTTTGCGTACCACAATCACGATTTCGAGTTCACCACCAAGCCGGGCGGCGTCAGCCTGTACGAACGGCTGCTGAAGGAGACCGACCCGGCGCTCGTGAAGCTCGAACTCGATCTCTACTGGGCGTTGCATGCCGGCGAGAATCTGACGACGCTGATCGAGCGGCTGTCGCAGCGCCTCTACGCCTTCCACGTCAAGGACATGCGGCCCGATCGCAGCATGGCGGCGGTCGGCGCGGGCACGGTCGATTTCGGTGCGCTGTTCAAGCTGAAGGGCAGCGCCGGCGTGCGGCATTTCTACGTCGAGAACGATCAGGCCCCTACGCCCTATCTGCCTGACATCACCACAAGTTTCCGGACACTGCGCGCGCTTCGATTCTAACGGGTGCGTTTCTGACCAGGTAATACGAGTATTAGGAGAGGAAGATCATGGCTGAGACCAACAGGTTCGACGCGATCGTAATTGGTTCGGGCGTCAGCGGCGGTTTCGCTGCGAAGGAGTTGACCGAGAAGGGCCTGCGCGTCCTGATGCTCGACCGCGGCAAGATGGTCGAGCACGGCGAGGGCTACACCTATGACGGCAAGCCCGCCTACGAGGTTCCCGCGCGCAATATCATGCCCAAGGCGCTGATGGAGAGCGATTATTTCATCGGCAAGCACGGCTATGTCCAGCCCAGCAACCGCGAGTTCCACAATGATGACCGGCTGAACCCGTACGCCTATGACGAGGGCAGCAAATTCTACTGGATCCGGCCCGGCGCGGTCGGTGGCAAGTCGCTGATCTGGGGCCGCTGGTGCTTCCGCTGGAGCCCCGCCGATTTCGAGGCGAACAAGCGCGACGGCATCGATGGCGACTGGCCGATCCGCTATGCCGACGTTGCGCCGTGGTACAGCTATGTCGAGAAATACATCGGCGTGTCAGGCTCGCGCGAGAACCTCGACTATTTGCCCGACAGCGAATTCCAGCCGCCGATGCCAATGAATGTCGCCGAGAAGTGGTTGAAGCAGGGTCTTGAAACCAAGTTCCCGGGCCGGAAGCTGATCAATACGCGGCTGTCGAACATGACCGAAGACAAGCCCGACCAGAACCGCACCAAATGCCAGTTCCGCAACCAGTGCGGGAATGGCTGCTCGTTCGGCGCGTATTTCTCGACCCAGGCCGTCACCTTGCCGGCCGCGCGCGCAACGGGACGGTTGACGCTGAAATCGGACTCGGTCGTCACCAATCTGGTCTACGACGCAGCGCAGAAGAAGGTCACCGGCGTCCACTATATCGATGCGAAGACCGGCAAGGCGGAAACCGTTAACGCCGATCTCGTCTTTCTCTGCGCGTCGGCGATCGCCTCGACGCAGATCATGCTGAACTCGCGCGCACCGGGCAGCGACCGCAGCTATTTTGACGAGAGCGGCACGCTCGGCCGCTATGTGATGGACCACATCTTCCGCGTCGGGATCGAAGGCGACATCCCCGGCATGGAGGAGTTCATCGAATTCGGTCGCCGTCCGGGTGGTGTCTACATCCCGCGCTTCCGCAATATCGGCGGCGACGAGGGCGTCGGCTTCAAGCGTGGTTATGGCTATCAGGGCAGCGCCTATCGCAACCCTGCCGCGCCGGTCGGTTTCGGAGCGTCGATGAAGCAGGGCATGCGCAAATACGCGCCGTGGAAATTCAGCATGGGCGCGTTCGGCGAGTGCCTGCCCTATGCCGACAACCGCGTGTCGCTGCACACGAGCAAGGTCGACCGGTTCGGGGTGCCGCTGGTTCGCTTCGACGTCCGCTTCCGCGACAACGAGTTGAAGATGATGACCGACGCTAGGGCGCAGGGCGAGGCGATGCTGAAGGGTGCGGGCCTGACCAACGTGACGAGCAGCGAGAAGGAGCACGTCCCCGGCGACGCCATCCACGAGATGGGTGGCGCGCGCATGGGCCGCGACCCGCGCACGTCGGTGCTCAACGAGTGGAGCCAGGCGCACGCCGCCTCGAACCTCTACGTCACCGACGGTGCGCAGATGGCGTCGATCTCGTGCGTGAACCCGTCGCTGACATTCATGGCGCTGACTGCGCGCGCTGCGGATCACGCGGTGAAGTCGCTGAGGAAGGCGTAACACTAGGCGGGGCGGGTGCTGCAAGGACCCGCCCACGCTTGACGTGCGATCAGCCGTCCAGTCCGTAGCGCGCCGCCCGTTTTGCGACGTTCGGGTTGATCGCGAGCGCGGCCTTGCGATCGGCATCCGCCGCATCGATCTTGCCCGCGCGCCGCTCGGCGATCGCGCGGGTATAAAGTGACCAGGCGTTGTGCGGGTTGGCTTTGACGGCGGCGTCATAGTCGACGAGTGCGGCATCGAGCTTGCCGAGGCGCAGGTTCACGAGCGCGCGGCTGTCCAGAAAGGCCGCATAGCCGGGGCGTAGCTTCAGGGCGGTGTTGCAATCGGCCATGGCGCGATCGAGCTCGCGGTTGAGCAAGGCGCGAGCCCAGCATCGGCCGTTATACGCGGTCGCTCGATCCGCATCCTCGGCGTGCATCTTCAACCAGGCATCGTAATTGACGATCGCCGCATCCGGGCGATCGAGCGCGTCGTACAGTCCGGCGAGTTGCAGCCGTCGATCCGACCCGGCGGGCAGTGCGCTATCGGCGGCCTTCGCGTCCTCGCTGGCGCCGTCGGGATCGCGACTCATCAGGCGGAGGCGCGCGCGCAGCATGCGGGCGTCGCTGTCTTGTGGCATCAGCGACAAAGCCTTGTCGAGATCTGCCGCGGCGAGCAGGAGCTGGCCGTGTGCAAGCCGCGCCTGCGCGCGCAGATAGACATAGCGGCCTTCCGTAGGCGCCATCGCCACCGCTTTGTCGAGATCGGCAAGGCCCTCGACGGTCCGGCGCTTCGACAGGAACACCGCGGCGCGCCGGCTGAACCCCTCGGCATCGGTCGGCACGGCGGCGGTATCGGTCAGGTCGAGCTTCTCACCCGCAGTGGTGCGCGCGCCGCTCGGCGTCAGCCCGAAGACGGGTCCGCCTTCATAGGTCATGTAGAGCAGGTGGTTCGCGTTCGACACGAAGATGCGGTGCGTCAGGAAGAAATCGAACCCGATCAGCATGTCGCCGTCGATCCCGATGTCGGCGATCTGGAATTTCGGGTGCGGCACGGTCTCTCCGCCCAGATCGATCGTGTCGAACGATGCCCGCCAGGTCGCGAGCTGTTTCGAGCCGATGCCGGAATTCAATCCGACCGCGGTCACGCCGGGGCTGGTTGGCGTGATGCCCGCGCGCTTGGCTGCGGCGAGCGTCATGACGGTGGTCTGCGCGCCTGAATCGAACACCGCGCGCATCTTGACGCCGTTGACCAGCACCGTGCCGACCGTGTGCGGCTTGAACGGTCCGCTGGTGCCGCGTTCGAGCGGAATTGTCGAAAACGGTTTTCCCGCGGCCCAATAGGCGAGGCCGACATTGCTGCATCCTTCGACGCGCATCAGCCGCACCGCACTATGCGGCAGGTCGTATTCGACATCGGCGAGGCCGAGGATGTTCTGGCCAAGCAGCCCGGCGGTGCCCGTATCGCTGCCGCCGACGATGAAGCTGACCCGCGGGATCGGCAGGCCGGCGAGCGAGAAATCCTTCGCACTCGCGACCGACGCGGATGTGTCGCCGTTGACGCCGCGCAACCGGAACCAGGCGGGGGCGGGGTCGCTCTTCAGCCCAAACTCTGCCGCCGACGCGCGCGACACCGTGCTGTAGAACGCGCCGCTATCGACGATGAACCGCGTATCATGCGTGCCGAACTTGGCGTCGACCATCGCGCGTCGACCGATCAGGGTTACGGGAAGTTCGGCGATCCTGGCGACCTTGCACGCGGCAATCGCCGGACCTGCCGTCGCCAGACTTAGCACGGCGAAAGCACTCAATCGAACCCGTGCCCATCCGCGCATGCAAGTCTCCGGTCTTCGAATCTAGGTCCCTTCGTTGGAGGCTATCCAAACCTGAGCGGCATGCAAGGGGCGACGGGCGGGGATAACCGAAACGGCCCACTCCTTGTGCAGAAGGGGGGGCTGCGAATTCTGGGGGCGTAGATTGTTGCGAAAAGGCAACATAACGTAATAAAATTACTACCAAGTTGCAGGGTAATTTACAATGCTTTCGGCATTCGACACGTAGGCGGCACAAAGGCACCGGGGGGTGCCCGATGCGTGCCGCTGCAGTTAGCCACGATCTTGTTACCTGGGGGATATACTTCATGCGTTCGTTCAATCGCACCGCCGCGACCCGTCTGTGCTCCGGCGCCGCGCCGCTCGCCATTCTGCTGAGCTTGAGCAATCCGGCGTTCGCACAGACCACGCCGGCCGGTACCGTCGCGGCAACGACCGACCAGGCGGAGGAGCCTGCGCAGGACATCGTCGTCACCGGTTCGCTGTTCCGCCGGACCAATACCGAGACGCCGTCGCCCGTCACGGTGCTGACCGCGGACAGCCTGGCCAAGGCTGGTATCACGACGGCCGCCGAAGCGATCCGCTCGGTTTCGGCCGATAGCGGCGGTTCGATCGGCGTCGGCTTCCAGAGCGGCTTTTCGGCTGGCGGTGTCGCGGTATCGCTCCGCGGCCTCGGTGTCTCGTCGACGCTGGTGCTGGTCGACGGCCTCCGCTCGGCCAACTTCCCGATCAACGACGATGGCCATAATTCCTACGTCGATCTCAACTCGATCCCGTTCAGCCTGATCGAGCGCGTCGAAGTCCTGAAGGACGGCGCTTCGTCGACCTATGGTGCCGACGCGATCGGCGGCGTGGTCAATTTGATCCTTAAGAAGCAGTTCACCGGCATCGCCGGCACGGTCGAAGCCGGTGCCAGCAGCCGCGGCGACGCGGAGCGCCAGCGCGCCAACCTGACGATCGGCTACGGCGATTACGCGGACAAGGGCTTCAACGTTTATCTGAACGGCGAATTCCAGCAGGATGGTCGCGTCAGCAACCACAGCCGTGGCTTCCCGTACAACAACCGCGATCTGACCTCGATCGGCGGCAACGACAATAACGGTGCCGACAACTCGCTGACCACCGCGACGCCGAATGCGGTCGTGGTGCGTACGACACAAACCGATCTCAACAATCCGCTGAGCGGCGGTACGGCGATCGCCAACGCCAACTACACGACGCTCAATCTCGGTAACTGTGCACGCGGTACTTTCACCCAGACCGGTGTCGCCAACGGCGTCGGCTGCAAGCATAATATCGAAGACGAATATTTTCAGCTCGCGCCATTCCAGCGCAAATATTCGATCAACGGGCGCATCAGCGTGCGTCTGGCTGACAACGTCGAGGGCTACCTGACCGGCAGCTATTCGAACAGCTATGTCAGCATCAACAACGCGCCCCGCGCGCTGCGCAACACCCAGCCTTACGGCGGCGCGCCGTCGCTCGCATCGAGCAATCCCGGCATCGTTCTGCCGGTCTATATCTGTACGGCGGGCATCAATTGCGCGGTTCCCGGCGCGCCGGGCCGCCAGCTCAACCCCAACAACCCGTACGCCACGGCATTCGCCAACACGCCTGCAGCAGGCGCAGCACGCATCTATTACTCGTTCGGCGACATCGACGCCGGCAGCGACCGTACCAACGAAGTGTACCGCTTCGCCGGTGGTCTGCATGGCACGGTCGGCGACGACTGGACCTGGAAGGTCGACGGCGTTTACGCCCGCGACAATCTGGAGATCGTCCAGCGTGGCTATCTGAACATCGCCAACACGCTCAACGCGATCAACACCGGTGCGTATAACTTCGTCAATCCAACGCTGAACTCGCAGGCGGTCCGCGACTTCGTTTCGCCAGACAAGATCACGCCGTCGAATTCCGAGATGTACTCGCTCGATGCGGCGATCACCAAGAAGCTGTTCGACCTTCCCGGCGGCCCGCTGATGGTCGCGGTCGGCGGCCAGGTGCGGCGTGAATCGCTGGTCAACAACAACCAGAATGCCTTGCTCGACACCTACGGTCTCACGACCTCGTCGGCCTTCGGAAAGCACACCGTCTCGGCGGGCTATTTCGAAATCCAGGCGCCCGTGCTCGACATCCTCGAGATCAACGGCTCGGGTCGCTACGATCACTATTCGGAAGGCTTTGGCCGCTTCTCGCCCAAGGTCGGCTTCAAGTTCACGCCGATCCGCCAGTTCGCGGTTCGCGGGACCTATTCGCAGGGCTTCCGTGCACCGACGTTCGCCGAGTCCGGTCCGCGGTCGCAATATGCCGGCTTCGTCAACACGCAGCCTCCGGGCAATTTCTGTGCGGCACATGGCGGCTCGGCGACGGCGACCAACACCTGCGTCACGGGCGGAAACCCGTACAACCTCAACTATTCGGTTGGTCGCGGTTTCGTCGGCAATCCAGATCTGAAGCCAGAAACGTCGCGCAGCTTCACCGGCGGTATCATCGTCGAGCCGACATCGTGGTTCAGCGCGACGGTCGACTATTACAACGTCAAGAAGTCGAACCTGATCGCCAACGGTCCGCTCGCGGGCGATGCGATCGTCGCCTACTACCGGCAGTCGAACCTGGCTGCAGCAACCGCCGCGGTGGCAGCGGTTGGGCAGGGCTATTCGGTCAACACGGTCGACGGCGTCGATCCGGCCTTCCCGAACGCGCTGCCCCGCCTGCTGATCATCAACGCGCCGTTCGTGAACGTGAACTTCGACAAGACGTCGGGCCTCGACTTCTCGGGGACCGCGCGGATCCCGCTTGGTGAGGGCATCCGCTTCACCAGCCGGGTCGAGGCGACCTATATCATCCAGTATGATCGTCACACGGCGCAGGGCGTCCAGAAGTTCGCTGGCACGATGGGCCCGTATGATCTGTCGTCGGGCAACGGCACGCCGAACTGGCGTGGCAACTGGCAGAACACGATCGCAGCCGGCAAGTTCTCGCTGACCGCAACCGCCTATTATGTCGGCAAGATCAAGGCGGTCGCAACCGATCAGGGCAGCCTCGACACGTCGTGTGCCAACAGCCTTTACAAGTCGTCGCAGGCCGGCGTGCCCGTCGATCGGTTCTGCTACGTCAACAGCTTCATCAACGTCGACCTGAATGCGACGGTCGCGGTGAATGATGACTTCTCGTTCTTCGGTAACGTCGGCAACATCCTCGGTGCACGCGCACCGATCGCACCGGCGTCCTACGCCAGCTCGCCGAACTATCTGACCACGTGGCATTATGCCGGTCTGATCGGTCGGACGTTCCGCGCAGGTGCGAACTTTAAGTTCTGATAGCTAACCATCGCGACTGAAAGGGGGCGGCTTCGCGAGAAGCTGCCCCTTTTTCGTATCGTGTCGGGTCGCATGAGAGCCCGCGACAACCGAGCCCGTCTGCACTCGAAGGCGTTACACCGAGGGCGTCCAAACCGACCCGTGCGGGACGGCGCGATGCCGTGCTCGCATTCCCGGGTAATGTTCGTCCGCCAAGGTGATGTGGAGATGCGGATCGCGCGACTTTACGCTGACCGACCCGGAGCGCCACCACCAGCCGATGCGTCCGATCGATACCTGTCAGTCACGGATGGACCGTAGCGCCGGGTTTCGGCACAGGTCAGCCTGGCTCTTCCAAGCCGGAGTTTCAGGCGGCGGGCGACGGCTCGCGCATGGTGACGCGGGTCGTAGCGATCGCGCCCAGCACCATCAGTGCGCCGCCGAGATACAGGATGTTGCGCGGTTCGCCCCCCATCAGCGAGTGGTAAAACAGCGGCACGGTCAGGCTCTCGATGATCATCGGGATGACGATGAACATGTTGAAGATGCCCATGTAGACGCCATTGCGCTCGGGCGGGATCATGTCGATCAGCATGATGTACGGATTGCCCATCATGCTTGCCCAACCGATGCCGATGCCGAGCATCGCCACGAACAGCGCAGGTTCGGTGCGCAGGCCAGGGATCGCCAGCATCGCCACGCCCGACGCGAGCAGGCACGCGGCATGCGCGCTCTTGGCGCCCCAGCGGCGGGCGAGCGGGACCAGCGCGATCGCCGCGACGAACGCAACGGCGTTGTAGAACGCGCCGAGCTGGCCGACGGTCAGCACGGTGTCGCGGAAGGCTTCGCTCTTGGCATCTGACGTGCCGTGCAGCGACCGCGCGACCGCGAAGGTGATGAATTGCCAATACGCGAACATCGCATACCATTGGCACAGCATCGCCAACGCCAGTTGTCGCATCGGCTTGGGCATCTCCACGAGCGCAGTCCTGAGATCGCGGAGCGTGCCGCCGAGCGTCAGCGGCTCCTTCGCCAGGCGCGCCTTCTCCTCGGCCGGTAGCGGCAGTTCGGGCACGCGGACGACCGACCAGACGATCGTCGCCAGCGACAGCACCGCGCCGATCAGGAACGCGATGCGGGTGATGTCGGGAATGCCGTTGCCATCCACGGCGTCCTTGTTGAAGCCGATCCACACCAGGAGAGACGGCGCCAGATACGATAGCGTCTGCGCGAGGCCGGTGAACGCCGACTGCGTCAGGAAGCCCGCGGCGCGCTGATCGTCGGGCAGGCGATCGCCGACATAGGCGCGGTAGGGTTCCATCGTCACGTTGTTGGCCGCGTCGAGCACCCATAACAGGCTGGCCGCGACCCACAGCGTCGGGCTGTACGGCATCGCGAGCAGGCACAGGCTGCAAAGAATTGCGCCGACCAGGAAATAGGGGGTGCGGCGGCCGATCCGGGTCGAGGTCCGGTCGCTCATCGCGCCGATCAGCGGCTGGATCAGCAGCCCGGTCATCGGTCCGGCGAGCCACAGCAGCGGCAGGCTCGCCTCGTCCGCGCCGAGATAGCCATAGATCGGCGCCATGTTGGCCTGTTGCAGACCGAACGAGAATTGCAGCCCGAGGAACCCGAGGTTCATCTCGATGAGACGCATCAGCGAGAGGCGGGGCTTGATCATGAGGCCGAGGTTCATTGTCATGCCTCTTGTGCGAGCTGGCCAGGCGAGGATCTATCGATCCTCCCCCGCCAGGGGGAGGTGGCGCCGAAGGTGACGGAGGGGGAGGACACGGAACCTGCGTTTCGCATGCCTCCCCCTCCGTCTGGCAAGAGCCAGCCACCTCCCCCTTGCGGGGGAGGATTGTAAATCCGCCGGATGTTCATGCCGCCGGGCCCGCCCAAATGACGCCCCAGGGTTCGACGGCGAGGGTGGCACCGCACGGCTGTTCGGACAACCGATCCTGCCAGCCCGCCAACCCTTCGATCGAGACGGGCTTGTCGGAGAAGTTGAGGAAGACGCGGTCGCTGCTGCAACCGATCCCGAGCAGTGCGGGGGAGCCCGTCGCGATCGCCAAGGGCGAACCAGCCCCGCCGCTCGCAATCCGTGCCGCGCGCAGTGCTTCCAGGTCGCCGCTGATCCGTCGTGCGGCGGGGCCGTCGAGCGCCGTCCAATCCATCTCCGGCCGGTGCAACCAGCGCCCTTCATGCGCCCGCTCAGGATCGCTCAGATAGCTCGTGTCGTTCAGCAGCCCAGCCTCGTCGCCCATGTACGTCGTCGCCAGACCACCACTCGCGATCGACAGCGCATTGAGCAGCGCGATCCGCCGAAACGCCATTTCGCGCGCATCTTCGTCCGTTGCCGCTTCGAGCCCGGCGAGCGACGCCATCGTGCCGTTCGAGCCATGCAGCACCGAACCGTCCGACTGGAACGGCGCGCCGCGTGCCCAGCTGCCATCGCCGCCTTCGAGGAACCGCGCCGCCGTCTTCAGCCGCGCGACCGGGTCCGGATCGATCCCGGCGAGGTCGCCGATCACCGCGCCCCAGCCGATATCATCGTGACAACGCGCATAACTCAGCCAGTTGGCACCACGCGGCAGGCCACCGCTCGCCTCGACGATCGCGTGGGGGAGGGTGGCGGATTGCTCTGCCAAAGCGACCCAGCCGGCTACCATCAAAGAATTGTTGTAGACGAGATGGCATTCGGGCTCAAACCCGCCGTCCCAGTCAGAACCTTCGTCCGCGCCGAAATAGGGCGGTACGAGCGCGGTCGGGACGATTGCTTCGGCCTTCAGCAGCGTCGCGGGGGCGACGATGTCTAGCGCTGCACGCAAGGCCCGGACGATGAAGTGCGCTTCCGGACGGTTGCGGCAGTCGGTGCCGATCTGCTTCCAGAGGAACGCGATCGAGTCGAGCCGGAACGCTTCGAAGCCGTGGTTCGCCAGCCGCAGCATCGTGTCGACGATCGCGAGCATGACCTCAGGATTGGACCAGTTCAAATCCCACTGGAACGGATAGAAGGTCGTCCAGACTTGTCCGCCCATCGCCGGCACATTGGTGAAGTTGCCCGGCGCGGTAGTCGGGAACACCTGGGGAAGGTCGGCTTCGTAAGTCTGAGCCTCGTCCTCGCCCAGAACATGATAAAAGGCACGATAGCGCGGATCGCCCGCGAGCGCAGCCTTCGCCCAGGCGTGATCGTCCGCAGTGTGGTTGAGTGCAAGGTCGACGCACAAGCTGATCCGCCCGTCGCGCAGCCGTGCGGCGAGGCGTTCGACATCGGCCATCGTCCCCAGCCGGGGTTCGATCGCGAGATAGTCCGCGACCGCGAAGCCGCCATCGCTGTCGCCCTCGCGTGCCTTCAACAGCGCGAGCAAATGGAGGTAGCGGACGCCGAGCGATTCGAGGTGGTCGACACGGTCGATCAATCCCTCGACCGTGCCCGCGAACCGGTCGACATAGGTCGAATAGCCCAGCATGTCGGGCGAAACGAACCAGTCGGGATCGCTCAGCCGCGCTTCGTCGAGCGCGACCATCGCCGGTGGCCGTTCGGCCGCCCGGTCGCGGAGGATCGTCTCCATCCGCGGCCAGAGTGTCGCCAAACGATCGGTGCCGTACAGCCGTTCGAGCTGGCGTTTGAGCAGGGGGGTAAGCGCGTCGAGACGGCGCTCGGTGGAGGAGAAAGTCACGCTCACCCGCCCGATCAGAAGCCGACGCGGACCGCGGCGGAGATCGTCCGGCCAGTGATCGATCGCGCGCGGACGATGCCGTTGGTCGGGATCGCGCCTTCCTCGGCTTCGGTGATGCCCTTCACGTCGAACAGATTGTTGCCGTTGACCGACAGCGTCACGTTCTCCGCCGGACGTACCGACACGAACGCATTGACCTGAGTATAGCCTGGCATCTTCAGCCCGTTATTGTCCTGCGCGTAGCTGTCGGTGGTGCCGATCACGTTTGCGCCGACGGTCAGACGGCCGACATCGACCTGTGGGGTCGCCTGGAAGATGAACTTGGCCTGGCGACGCGGGCGGTTGCCCTCGACCGCCGGGTTGAGCACGTCCTTGGTGATCTCCGCATCGGTGTAGGTGCCGCCCGCCGACAGCGAGAACGGTCCGCGTGCGATCCGACCCTCGAGCTCGACGCCCTTCGCTTCATATTCGCGGTTGAAGAAGCGCTGCGTCGTCGCCTCGAAATTCTGCTCCTCGGTGCGCGCCCAGAAGCCCGTGGCGTAGAGCGAGAGACCGTTCTGGCGGAACTTGAAACCACCTTCGAGCTGGCGAACGAAATCGACCGCTGCGCCTTCGTCGGTCAGCCCGCCCGTGGTCGTGTTGATCGAGGGGCCGAACAACAGGCGATCAGCATTGGCGCGACCGCCGCGGCTGTAGCGGGCGAACACCGCGGTGCTGTCGGTCAGGCGATAGTTCGCGCCGCCCGAATACGACAGGTAATCATAGTTGTAGTTGAGCGGCGAGCGGCGCGTCGGGATGATCGCGACCTGACGCTCGGGCGCCGAGATCACGCCATTGCCGTTGATGTCGAAAGTCGTGATGCCGCTGCCGAAGCCTGCCCCAAGATCGGCGCCGGCGACGCTGCCGCGGGCCCGACCGAAATCGTAGCGCAACGAGCCGTCGATGTTGAAGCGGCCGATCTCCAGACCGAGCTGCGCGAACGGCGCGTAGGTCGTGTAGTCGAGATCGTACGACCGGCGGCAGCAATTGCCGAAGCCGAATGCCGAATACCCCGGCGTGCCGTTCTGCGTGACCGGAACGCCCGCCGCGGTGCGGACGTCGACCAGCTGCGAGCGGCCGTCATCGGCGACGGTCTGGACGAACGAGTTCCACAGCCAGTCGCTCTTGATGTCCTGGCGCGAGGCGTAGAAGCCGCCGGTGATCGCCAGCGTTCCCGAACCCACCGGCGCCGAGCCGTTGAGGCGGATGTCGTTGGTGATGTTGTTGAGGCTCTTCAGGTCGACGTCGAACAGTACGACGTTCGCCAGCAGGCCATTGCCGTTGAGCGACGCGGGGTTGGCGATCCGCTGACCGTTCTGCGGTCCGCTCGCGTAGAACAGCTGCGCGCCGGCGCCACCGATGCCGTTGGCGATCGACTGCGCCGAACCGACGGCGGACGGGAACGGCGAGGTGAAGCCGCCCGAGATATCCGAGTAGCGGAACCGCTCGACGATGTTCCAGCCGTCCGCGACCGGGATCTGCGTCTCGAGACCCGCCGAATAGACGACGGGGTGCTGGCCGTCGCGGATCGAGCGCGTGACGAGCTGGTTGTTGCCGTCGAGCGTCTGCACGGTGCGGATATCGGCGCTGTGCAGCGTGCCGTTGTTGATCGAGAAATTGGTGATGTTGCTGTAGGTCGGGTCGCTGTTCGTGCCGGTCACCTGCACCGGGTTCGGGAGGTAGCCGATCGCGCGGTCGTCGAGATACTTGCCGTACAGGCGGACATAGCCGCCATTGCCGAACGACTTGGTGATGTTCGCCTTGAACTGGCCGCCCTTGACGCCGTCGAAGCCTACTTCGCGCTGGCCGTCACCGATCCGGTAGAAGCCGCCGAAATGATAGGTCAGCGTGTCGGACAGCTTGCCGCCCTGGTCGAAATCGACGCGGAACTCGCGGTAGTCGAGCCCGCTGCTGAGCTGGAATGCGCCACCTTCCTGCTCGCCGGTCTTCGAGATGAAGTTGATCACGCCGCCGGGCGAATTCGACGCGAAGGTCGACGCCGAGCCACCACGGACCGACTCGACCGTCCGGACGTTGAAATCGGCGCGCAGGAAGATGTCGGCATTGCCGAACGTGATGTCGCCGAATTCGAGGATCGGCAGGCCGTCTTCCTGCAGCTGAAGGAACTTCGAGCCGCCCGATGCGACCGGCAGGCCGCGGACCGAGATGTTCGCGTTGCCGTCGCCGCCCGATGCCTCGACCCGGATGCCGGGGAGGTTGCGGAGCAGTTCGCCCGAGGTGCGCGGCGCGAGCTGGATGAGCGCATCCGAGCTGATCGAGCTGGTCGTGATAGAGGTGTTGAGCTTGTTCGTGCCGCGCGCGACCGCCGTCACGACGATGTCGTCCTGCGGGACGTCGGCAGCGGGAGTGGCGGCGGTATCGGCCGGCGTTGCAGCCTGATCAGCCTGCGGTGTGGTCTGTGCGGCACCTGCGGTGGCGAACGATGCGGCGGCGATGCCAGCCAGCAATGCGTGACGAATTTTCATGCGACTCTCCCTGCGCGACGGCTTTCTGAGAAGCCCAAGGCCGCCTCCTACGCACTTCACAATCGATTGCAACGGAGTTTTTGCAATCGATTGCGAAAATCAGGCTGACTGTCTCGTAATCAGCACAGGCGGTACGATCGCGGACTCTGCAGGCTTGCCGGCGATACGCTTGAGCAGCCTGTCGACCATCAATTCGGTCCCGATCTCAAGGTCCTGGCGGATCGTCGTCAGCGAAGGCGAGGTATGCGCGGCGAGCGTCACGTCGTCGTAGCCGATCACCGCAGTCGTGCCGGGAATATCGATCCCGGCCTCGGTCAGCGCGCGCAGCACGCTCATCGCCGCGACGTCGGACGCCGCGAAGATTGCGTCGGGGATTGCGCCGGCGTTGAGTCGCGCGGCGACCGCGGCATGCACCACTTCGGGCGTCATCGGCGTCGCCAATACCTCGCACGGAAGGCCCGCTTCGTCGGCCGCGGCCGCGAACCCAGCTAGCCGGTCCGCGAACTCGGGCGGGGCAGGATCGCCGACGAACAGCAGCCGTTTGCGTCCCCGCGCGATCATGTGCCGCGCCGCCATCCCGCCGCCCGCAAGATTGTCGGATCCGATCGTCAGGTGATGCTGCCCGTCCCGGTGCGCGCCCCACACCACCAGCGGGCGATAGCGTTGGGCGACGCGCTCGATCACGCCGAACTGGTCCGATTGCCCGACCAGCAACAGCCCGTCGATCCGTCCGCTGTCGACAACCCGCTCGAGCCAGTCGTCGGCATCGGGAATGACCCGCGACAACAGGATGTCGTAGCCGCGCTCGACCAGCAGGTCGGCCAGGAACCCGAGCAGCGACAGGAAGAACGGGTCCGTCAGGTGCTGCGTCCGTGCATGGCCCAGCGGCAGCACAAGGCCGATCGCCCCCGTGCTCTTCAGGCGGAGATTACGGGCCAGCTGGTTCGGGCGGACATCGTGCTCGCGCGCCAGCACGCGAATCCGCTCCCGTGTCTGCGCGTTGACGGACGGATGCCCTGCCAGCGCACGCGATACCGTTGCGGTCGAAACGCCTGCAAGCTCGGCCAGATCGGCAAGTTTCATGGCTGGGGGATCCTCGTCGGGACGGTGATGGGCAGGGCGTACGAGCAGCATTGCGTGGCTGCAATTGTGATGGCGTTGGGAACGTCGCATCGGAGGTCTGGATCATCACCAACCCGATGCCGACACGACATGCCCTGACTACGGCAGGAGTATCATGAAAACGTCGTCATGAAGCAGCGGGTTCTATTATCATGGATTAACACCCCTTTGGCGGCGGGAGCAGACGATGTGCTGTAACTCGTACGGGCTCCACGGGTCGCCCTATTATCTCGTCACCGGATCGCGATGATCGCGAATGGCGAACCTGGGCAGGCCGATCGTCACGGCAGGCGGACTCGCCTCCATTGCCGCGACAACCGACCCGTATCTGCGCGCGTTCGACCTGAGGACCGGCAGGTTGTCTGGAAAGCGCATCTACCTGCGGCGCGCAGGCCACGCCGATGACATACCGCGGTGCCGATGGACGCCAGTATGTCGTGATTACCGCCGGTGGGCATGGCGCGCTTGGGACACGGTATGGCAACTATACGCTGGCCTATGCCCTGCCGCGGACATGACGCGTTCGGTGCAGACGAGCGCATCGGCCGGCGGCGACGCGGCGGGTGTGGTCCCGTCGCGTCACGCCGCCACAAGCTCGATGTTCGGGTGATCGGCAATGATCTCGAGAATGATCTCGAAATAGGTTTGTCCGGTGCCGCGTTCGAGCGCGTCCAGTTGCTCGCCGATCAGCGCCACGTTGAACAGGTCCGGGCGTTGGAGTTTCTCGGCTAGAAACGCACGCGTTGTCTCCATACCGAGTGCCGACCTGCTTGCGTCAATGTCATGCCAGACGATCCGCACCGGCTCTCGTCCGTTGATCGTACCGTAGCCGCCGTACAGCATGTCGTTCAACGCATCGAGGCTGTCGCCGAGGCGAAACTCTGCTCCGGCCATGAAGACCCGGTTGATCTCGGCATAGAAGCTCAGGATGTCTTGGATGTTTTGGCCGATAATGCTGAGCGTTTTCGTCATCGCCCATAAACTCATGCCTGTGACAGCCTGCAACAAGGCCCGTTGAAAAACGAGCTACGGGACCATCCAGGTCATCGCGCCGGCGTACCGCGCGCATCCCCGATTTCCAGCCAATAGCCATCGGGATCCTGCGCATAGATCTGGCGGACGCCGTCGAACCGGACCTGCATCGTGCGCGGCTTGCCCGCGAGGTCGGTCCAGACGAGGCCGTGTCTGTCCAACCAAGCGGTGACGGTGGCGAGATCGTCGACGTGCAGCGCAAGATGCTCGTTTCGGTTCGACGGTTTTGGCGCAGTGCGTCCGTCGAGGATATGCAGCGCCAGCCCGTTGCCCAGGTCGAGCCAGCGGCGGTTCTTGAGCGGGGTGGGGATGATCCGCAAACCGAACGCCTCATGGTAGAAGGTCGCGCTGCGGTCGATGTCCGCCGCCTGGATCGCGACATGCTCGGCTTTCGCCGGAGGCGCGACCGCCGCCTGCGGTGCTGCCAGTATGAGCAGAACGGACTGCACGATCATGAGCGGTGATCCTCGAAACAAGTAGGAGTGGTAAGGGCCGATCTCCGAATGATCGTCATCGGCTATTGCAAGACGTCAGTTCGGTTTCGCATCCTCCAGGTTTGGCAGCAGAAGATGGACGATGGCGAGTGCGACGAAATAGGCGATGCCGGCCCAGATGAACACCGGGACGTAGCTGCCGACCGTTTCGAGCACGTGCCCGACATAGCGCGCCATGATCATCCCGCCCACGGCCCCCGCGGCGCCGCCGATCCCCATGACGGACGCGACCGAACTCTTGGGAAAGGTGTCGGAGACCATCGTGTACAGGTTCGACGACCAGCCCTGGTGCGCGGCGGCAGCGACGCCGATGATCGCGACTGCGGCGAACAGGCTCGAGACGGTACTGGCGAGCATGATCGGCAGTACCAGTATGGCAGAGGCGAGCAGCGCCAGCTTGCGGCCGGCATTGACGCTGTACCCGCGCTTGATCAGCGCCGACGACAACCAGCCGCCGCCGATGCTGCCGACGTCGGCGAGCAAATAGACCGCGATCAGCGGCGGACCAAAGGTCTTGAGGTCCAGGCCGTGGCGCTTGGCGAAGAAATCTGGCAGCCAGAACAGGAAGAGGTACCAGACCGGATCGGTCAGGAACTTCGCGACGACGAAGGCCCAGGTACCACGATAGCGGAACAGGCGACGCCACGGGATCGGCGCGGTGCCCGCGTCATTGTCCTGTTCGGCGCGGATATAGGCCAGCTCCTGCGCCGAGACCCGCGGGTGATGTTCGGGCGCGCGGTAGAACATCAGCCACGCCGCGAGCCAGACGAACCCGAGCATGCCCGTCACGATGAACGCCGCGCGCCAGCCATAGGCGAGCGTGATGATCGGTACGACGATCGGGGTGGCGATCGCGCCGACATTCGCGCCGGCGTTCAGGATGCCGGCCGCGAGCGCGCGTTCCTTCTTCGGAAACCATTCCGCGACCGACTTGATTGCGGCTGGGAAGTTCGCGGACTCGCCGAGCCCCAGCGCGAAGCGGGCGACCGAGAAACCGCCGGGGCTGCGAACGAAGGCATGGAACAGCGCAGCCAGGCTCCATACCGTGATCGCCGCGGCATAGCCCATCTTTGAGCCGATCTTGTCGATGATCGGCCCGCAGGCGAGCAGGCCGACCGCATAGGCCGCCTGGAACCAGAACACGATCATGCCGTAGTCGACCTCGGTCCAGCCCAGTTCGCCCTGCAGCGTGGGCTTGAGGATGCCGATGACCTGGCGGTCTATATAATTGATCGTCGTCGCGAAGAACAGCAACGCGCAGATGACCCAGCGGACATTGCCGCCGGCCTTTTGTGGGCCGGGATCCGTCGCCTGTGTTGAACCGTCCACGCTCGCTCTCCCCTCGCGGTTTGCCCGCCTGTTATCGTCCGTCGAATATCGTCAGTGTGTCGGCCAGGATCGCGCGGTCCTGCACGCGCGGACGCCAGATGCCGGCCAGAAGACCGCGTTCGCCGACCACCGCATCGACGATGCCGTCGCGCCCCGCCGATGCCCACGCTGCTGCCAGTTCCGTCGCGCGCGGGTCGTCGATGGGGCCGTCATCGCCACGAACGTGCAGCATCCAGGCGGCCAGCGCCGACAGCGTTTCCGGACAGGTCCGCCCACGCGCGCGATTGGCCTCCAGCGACGCGAGCCAGCGCTGGGGGATCTTCTGCGATCCGTCGCTGGCGATCTGCCGCAAGGCATGGCGCAGAGTCGGATTGGCGAAGCGGATAAGCAACGCGTCGGCATAAGCGGTGAGGTCCTGCCCCGGCGCAGGATCGAGGCTTGCCGCCGCCTCATCGCGCATGAGCCGCTTCACGCTCGGGCCGATTACCGGATCGGCGATCGCTTCGTGGACGTAGCTAAGGCCAGCTTGCAGCCCAAGATACGCGAGCGCGGAATGCGCACCGTTGAGCATCCGCAGCTTGGCCGTCTCGTAGGGCGCGACGTCGGTGACGATCTGTGCGCCGACCGCGTCCCAGCGCGGACGGCGGCCCGCGAAATCGTCTTCGATCACCCATTGGGCAAAGGGCTCGGTCAGGACGGCGGCTTCGTCGCGGACGCCGAGCACGGCCTCGACCGCATCGATATCGGCGGGCGTGACGGCGGGCACGATGCGGTCGACCATCGTCGACGGGCAGGTACATTCGCGTGCAAACCAGCTTCCGAGCGTGGGATCGACATGATCGAGCCACGCGCCGAGCGAGGCCGCGAGTACGCCGCCATTGTCGGCCAGGTTGTCGCACGACACCAGGCTCAGTCCGCTGATCCCGGCATCGCGGCGACCGGCGAATGCCCGCGCGAGGTGGTGGTAGATCGTGCCGCCAGCCTGCTCCACGGCCGCAAAGTCGAGCGATCCGTCGGCGCGACGATGATAGCCTTTCTCGGTTACCGTCAGGGTCACGATCGCCGTGTCGGGCGACACGAGCGCATGGTGGAGATCGTCGTTCGGGGCAGATGCGACGACCACGTCGCGGACCGAACCGATCAGCCGCATGTTCGCGCCATCCGCGCCGTTCTCGGTCACCGTGAACAGCCCGTCCTGCGGGGCCAGCGTGTCGCGGACGGCAGGCGAACGCAGCGATGCGCCGACGATACCCCAGTCCCGGTCGCCCGCCGCCATTGCGCGATCCGTGAAGACCGCCTGATGCGCGCGCATGAAGGCGCCGATGCCGAGATGGACGATGCCGATACGCTGGCTCAAGTGGTCGTAGCCGGGCCGCGCGACCTTCGCCGGCAGCCGGTCGACCGTGGCGGCGGACAGTCTCACAGGCGGTATGCCCTGCGCGCGAGCCCGACGGTCAGCTCGTGCGCGAGGTCGGCCGCCTCCCAATCCGCCAGCCGGTGTTCGGCGACGAGGCGCGCTAGAAATGCGCAATCGACGCGACGCGCGACGTCGTGGCGCGCGGGGATCGACAGGAACGCCCGGGTGTCGTCGTTGAACCCGACAGTATTGTAGAAGCCCGCCGTCTCTGTCGTCATCTCGCGGAAACGACGCATGCCTTCGGGGGAATCATGGAACCACCAGGCGGGGCCGAGGCGCAGGCACGGATAATGGCCGGCGAGTGGCGCCAGTTCGCGGGCATAGGTCGACTCGTCGAGCGTGAAGAGGATGATGGTGAGGATCGGATCGTTGCCGACCTCGTCGAGCATCGGGCGCAGGCCGTTCACGAAATCGGCGCGAGCGGGGATATCGGCGCCGCGGTCGCGTCCGTGGCTGGCGAACAGGCGGGCGTTGTGATTGCGCACGCTGCCGGGATGGATCTGCATGACCATGCCGTCCTCGATCGACATGCGCGCCATCTCGGTCAGCATCTGCGCGCGAAACAGTTCGGCATCGGCAGGGCTCGGGTACGGGCCGATGACGCGGGTGAACAAGGCTGCTGCGGCGCCCGGATCGAGGTTCGCGGTCTGCGCGGTCGGATGGCCGTGATCGGTCGCGGTCGCCCCCGCGGCGCGGAAGTCGGCACGGCGCTTGCGGTGCGCGGCGAGATAGCCGGGCCACGTCCAGACATCCTCCCCGGTCAACGCGGCGAACCGCTCCATCGTCGGCCGGAACGCCTCGTGCTCGACGTCGATGACGCCGTCGGGACGATAGGTCGTCACGACGCGGCCCGCCCAGCCGGAGTCGCGGATCGCACGGTGCGCGTCGAGTGGGTCGTCGGCGCCCTCGGTGGTCGCGAGGAATTCGATCCCGAACCGCTCGAACAGCGCCCGCGGGCGAAACGCCTCGGTCGCAAGCCGCTCGGCGATGCCGTCGAAATACAGGTCGCTTGTCGAGGCATCCAGCGCCACGTCGAACCCGAGCACCTCGGCAAAGACGTGATCGAGCCACGCCTGTGACGGTGTCCCGCGAAACAGATGGTAATGGCCGGCGAGCGTGCGCCAGGCTTCGCGCGGGTCGGTATCTGGCACGCCTTCCCGTGACGGTACCCCGAGCCGATCGAGCGCGATGCCTTGGCTGTAGAGCATCCGGAACAGATAATGATCGGGCGCCAGCAACAGGCTGGTCGCATCGCGCCACGGTTCGTTGGTCGCGAACCAGCGCGGATCGGTATGGCCATGTGGCGAGACGATCGGCAGCGTGGCGATCTCGGCGTACAGCGCGCGCGCGATCGACCGCTGGTCCGGGTCGCTGGAGAATAGCCGATCGGGCGAAAGGCGAAGCGGGCGGCTCACGCTCTTGCCGCCATATAAGCGATCCCGCGCTCGAGACCGCGCAGTTCGGCGAGGCCGCGCATCCGCCCGAGCAGCGAATAGCCGGGCAGCGTCTGTTTCGAGAGGTCATCCAGCATCTGGTGGCCATGATCGGGGCGCATCGGGATCGATCGTCCCTCTCGCGTCTGCAAGGCGTGAATGGCGGCGACCAGCGCGACCATGTCGGCGTCACCCGCGAGATGCGCGGCCTCGTGGAAGGCGCCGTTCGGCTCGCGCTGGACCGATCGCAGGTGAAGGAAGCCGATCCGGTCGCCCAGCCGCTCGATCATCCCGGGCAGGTCGTTGTCGGCACGGGCGCCGAACGAACCGGCGCAGAAACACAACCCGTTGGAGGGGTTGGGCACCCGCGCGAACAGCGTCGTCACGTCGGCCTCGGTACTGACCACGCGGGGCAGGCCGAACAACGCGAAGGGCGGGTCGTCGGGATGCACCACCAGTCGCATGTCGAGTGCGTCGGCCAGTGGACAGACCGCCTCCAGGAACGCGATGTGATTGGCACGAAGTCCCTCAGCATCGATCGCGTCATACTGCGCCAGCGCGTCGCGGAACCGATCGGCGGTAAAGGTCTCTTCGCTGCCGGGGAGCCCTGCGATGATGGTCTTCTCGAGCAGACGACGCGCGTCCGTATCCATGGCCGCGAACCGGCGTCCGGCGCTTTCGACCAGCGCGGGGGAATAATCCTGTTCGGCGCCCGAGCGTCGCAAAATGTGGATGTCGAAGACCGCAGCCGCCTCGAGTTCGAAGCGAAGCGCCCGCGCGCCGTCTGGCATCGTCCAGGCCAGGTCAGTGCGGGTCCAGTCGATGACCGGCATGAAGTTGTAGGTGATCGTGCGGATGCCGCATGCGGCCAGGTTGGTCAGGCTCTGTCGATAATTCTCGATCAGCATGTCCCGGTCGGCGCCGCGCGTCTTGATCGCCTCGTGCACCGGCAGGCTCTCGACCACCGACCAGACGAGCCCGGCCGCCTCGATCTCGGCTTGCCGTGCGGCGATCGCAGCCTGCGGCCAGACGTCGCCATTCGCGATCTCGTGCAGCGCCGTCACGATGCCGGTTGCGCCGGCTTGGCGAATATCGCGCAACGTTACCGGATCGGAGGGGCCGAACCAGCGCATCGTCTCGATCATCGGCGTTTCGATCATCGGCACCTAGCATCCTCTCTCGATTGCGCGGCCCTTATGGGCTCGCTGCGTTTCATCCCAGTTTAGCGATCACGTACCTATTAGGCCAGAAGCAATAAAGTGGTCAGGCCATTTTGTCGGGTGATAGTTGGTGGTTGTGAAAGGGTGGCGATCGCCGATGCAGGTCGTTCGGAGGGTCGCAATGGCGGCAAAACTGCTGCTTCGGCACCCGCGATATCGCCGCTGGGTCACGCTCGAATAGAAAATCGGGTGCGCCGCGACACCGTGCGGCGCACCCTTAGTTGGTCGACATCGGCAGGGGGGCGCCGATGTCGATGGGGGGAAGCAGAAATTCAGAACTGGAAATTGACTGCCAGCGCGTAGGTGCGACCGAAATACGAGGTGTAGAGCGGATCCTTGCGCACGGTGTCGACGGTCAGGCGATTGGTCTCGTTGGTGACGTTCGATACTTCGGCGATCAACTTGATATGCTCGTTGAGGTTGTACGAGGCCGATGCGTCGACGAAAATCGAACTCGCGTTCGATGTCGAATCCGCGTCGACCGAGCCGCTGGGAACCGCCGTCAGGAACGCCGCACGGTAGTTCACCGTCGAGCGAATGCTGAACTTGTCGTCTTCGTAATACAGCGTTCCGCTTGCCGTTTCCGGCGACAGGCCGACCAGCGGCGCCGTGCGTGAGAGCGTCGGCGATATGACGTAGTTGATGTTCGAACGGACGCGCGTGAAATTGCCCAGTGCGCCGAAATTGCGCAACACGCCGGGCAGGAAGGTGAAGGGCAACTGGACGTTCACCTCGAACCCGCGCAGCGGTCCGCCCTCGGTATTGTTGCTCCGCTGGACCGTGAACACGTCGGTCGGGCGAAGCTGCGTACCGTTGAGCAGAGTCAGCGGCAGGCCGATGTCCTGGAACGCGACCGCCTGGCTCGTCGTCTGGATGTAGCTCTCGATATTCTTGTAGAAATAGGCGACCGAAATCAGCGAACCCTTGGCGAAATACCATTCGAGCGCCGCGTCGAACGTGTTGGCGCGGATCGGTTCTAGGAACGGATTGCTGAACGAAGCGGTCTGGATGACGAGGTTCGCCGAGCCTGCGGGGATCAACTGGCCGTACGCCGGTCGTGACATGACGCGCGCCACCGAAGCGCGGGCGATCAGATCCGGCGTGATATCCAGCGCGAGGTTCGCGGATGGCAGCCAGTCTTCATAGCTGCGGCCGACCTCCGATATCACGAAACGCGAGGGATAGAGTGACCCGGCGGGGGCCGCCGACGTGATCGGACCATAGGTATCGAGGCGGGTATGGACGTAGCGTACGCCGGCATCGCCGCGCAGTGCGAAGGGCAGGGTGTCGGCGGTGTTGAATTTCACCATTGCGTAGCCCGAGCCGTATTTCTCGGAGACACCGCCAAACGTGCCCTTCGCGCACTCGATGCTGCAATAGACGTAGCTGTCGAGGCCCACCGCATCGCGGAACTTATCCGGATCGATCGAGACGAAATCCTGCAACAAGCTGTCCAGGTTGTTGCCCACACCCTTCGTCACGGTGGTCAGGCTCGCGAGCGTCACGCCCGTTGGCAAGGCGAGCGGTGTGTTGGTGGCAAGCTGCCGCTCACGCGCCGTGTATTTATTGGTGCGGTACTGGCCGCCGACCTGAAGCGTGAAGCCCGCCGCCGCCTCCCATTCGCCGTTGAGTTCGAACGTCTTGCTGGTGATCGTGTTGCGCCGGATGAAATTCGACAATTGTCCGCGCTGGTCGCCGTTCGCGAGCGGCGGTCCGTATTGGAACAGCGCGGGATTGGTCGTGTCGATCCCGTAGCCGATCTTCGGAATGTTCGGGTTGTCACGAAAGTCGATCGAGAAATTTCGCGTATCGTTGGAGTCTATCGCCACCTGCAGGCGGTCGACGTCGAGCCGCGACTGGTTGATGCCTGCCAGACCATAAACGCGAACGGTGTCCGAGAAGCGCTGGTCGAAGTTCAGATTGACCTGGCGGTAGGTCGACGTGAACTTCTCCTGCTGCATCTCCGATCGCAGGTCGACGCCGTCGAACAGGCCGTGGACCAGCGAGCCGTTGTCATCGACCTCGATCTCGCGGACCGACGTCAGGGGCTGGCCGTTGTTCGAGATGGCGCGCCCGAACGACCGCGCATCGAAATACGTGTCGAGCCGGTCGACCTTGAACCGCGAATACAGGCCGTCGAGCGATATGTCGGTATTCTCGCTAGGCTTCCACTGCAGCGTCAGGGTGCCGGCGAGACGTTCCTGTTCCTGGCTGCTCTTCACCGGGCGCGGCAGGCGCGGCAGATAGACGCCACCGCCCGGCCGACCGTTCACGCCGGTACGGCTCATGATATAGTCATAGGCCGCGGCGTTGCCGGTACGCGGATTGCCGGTGCTGCAATTGTTGGCGTCGGCGCCGATCGGCGTGCCGTTGGGCTGGGTATAGCCGCCGACGGGGTTGTTCGTCGCAGCCCCACGATAGGTGTAGCCGACGGGCGTGCAGAACGGGAATATCACGCCGGCGTTCGCGGTGCCGGCCGGCTGCGCCTGGCCATAGACCGTTGTCGGCACGACATCGACCGCCGAATAGGCATATTCGTCGATATGGCGCTTCGAATAGGCGACGCTGCCGAGGATGCCGAACGTGTCGCCGAACTTCTTGGAGACGAGCGCGGACAGGCGCGGATCCGCCTTCTTGCTGATGTCGTTGTAGATACCGCGCGCGGTACCGGTAAGGACGAAATCCTTTTTCTGGTCGAACGGCTTTGGTGCGCGAAGATCGACCGTCGCGCCCAGCGAGCCTTCCTCGACATCCGCCGACAGCGTCTTGCGAACCGAAAGCGCCGAGAAGATCTCGGTTGGGAAGGTCACGAAGTCGAACGAACGACCGGTCGCGACGCCACCGCGGATATCGCTGCCGCTGACCTGTGACACGCCTTCCATGCCGTTGATGCGGACGCGCGTGAATTGCGACCCGAGCCCGCGAACCGAAATGTTCCGGCCCTCGCCGCCGTCACCGCGCGAGAGCGCGACGCCGGGGATGCGCTGCATCGATTCCGCGAGATTGGAATCGGGGAATTTACCGATATCCTCTGCGACGATGCTGTCGATCGCGGCGGTCTCGTTACGCTTCTGGTTCAGCGCGTTGTTCAGCGCCGCCCGAAATCCGGTGACGACGATATCGGCGGTTTCGGCCTCCGGTGCGGCCTGGGACGGGGTGGCGGGATCGGGCGAGCTCGTCTGACTGTCCGCAGGCTGCGGCATCTGGCTGCCCGCAGTCTGCTGGGCCATGGCAGGCGCGGCGATGAATAGGCTGACGACGCTCGTCGAGATAAGCAGTTTCCGCTTATCGAAGCTCTTACGGCTCAAAGACCCTCTCCCGATAGGCCGGGCGCGCTGAGTTGACGCTTCCCGACATTTTGCCGCCCTAGTTTTCTAAGGTCGGTGTAGTTCGTCAGGTATCATCGCTATTTTAATATGACAATGCTGAATCATTTGGTCAGGCAGATTGTTTGACCACTATCTTTCAGGTTTGGCCTTATCTTGCTGTGTTGGCCGGGAAGTACCAGTAACAGCCGTGTCCGGTTGCGGGCACGGCTGGTCGTCCGGTCATGTCAGACTGAGCGTCGGGCCAGGGCGCGGCGACGCTGGTCGGTAGCAGCGCGTGCGCGCTCGACGGCTTCGGTCTCGGTAACGTCGAGCAAATGATCGATCACGCGCGCAAGATGATCGCGCATCGCGTTGCGTGCGTCGATCGGCGAGCGGGCCTCCAGCGCACTCAGGATTCGGCCATGTTCGATCATGCGATTCTCGGTGCCGAGGCTTCCCGCCTTCGCCAGCACCTCGCGCGCCAACGGCGAGCGGAACCGCATGTCCCAGAAGTCGGTGACGGCGGAGATGATGACGGCATTGCCCGTCGCCTCGGCGATCGCGATGTGAAAGCGACGGTCCGCGTCCTCCGCTGCCAGCGTGTCGTCCTGATCCATCTGTCCCAGCAAACCGCGCAATTCGACCAACTGCTCCTCGGTTATTTCGGTCGCGGCGACGGCGGCAACCTCGCCTTCGAGCATGCGGCGCGCCTCGGTAATTTCGAACGCGCCGATGTCGAGTTCCTGCTCCGAGTCGTTCGGAGAGGATGCGAGCACGAACACGCCCGATCCCTTGCGAGCCTCGACCATGCCCTTCATCTCAAGCGCGATCATCGCCTCCCGGATGGTCGGGCGGCTGACCTGGAACCGCTCTGTCAGATCGCGTTCGGCAGGCAGGCGCGCGCCGACCTGATATACGCCGGCCGCGATGTCCGCGATGATCGCCTGCACGATCTTGCGATAGAGTTTACCGCCGCCTTCAGTGCCTTGCATTGCATTCCTCGTTCGATGCGCGCCGGCCCATGCGGTGGCGCCGCTATTTACATCGGCTGCGTAAAGCATCGTCGAGCCGAGTGCAGCCCAAAAGCGCGACACGGTCCGATAAAAATGCCTTACAATCATGTTGCATGTGGCCCGACCACAATTTAAGACCTGGTTCAGGAGAGGCCGTACGACAGCGACATGTTGGCGGTAAATGATGCGAGACGACCGGACCCGTCCGGTTAGGGTTGCCCAACCCGCGCTCGCAGAAAAGAGAAAAGGGGAGGCGAATGGCTCGTGCGCTGGCAATTCTGACGTTGGCGGCCGTGCCGTTGATGGCACAGTCATCGGTTGGTGCCGGGACCAAGGCGGCACCGACGCAGCAATCCACCACCGATCAGGGCCCCAATAGTCGGGTGAAGGCGCCGTGGCGCGACGTTACGCCGCGCGCGGGATTGGCGGGCTGGCGCGCGACTGGCGGCAAAGCGAGCTATGCTTTCGAGAATGGCGAAGTGATCGGACGCGCCGAGCCCGGAAAGACCAATAGCTGGCTCGTATCCGAGGCGCAGTATGGTGACTTCATCATAGAATTCGATGCGAAGACCGATCCCGCGCTCAATTCGGGCATGATGATCCGCGGTCAGAGCCGACCCGATTACCGCGACGGCGTGGTGTACGGCTATCAGGCGGAGATCGACCCGTCGTCGCGCCGCTGGAGCGCCGGGCTGTACGACGAGCAGCGGCGGCAATGGCTCTATACGCTGGGGCGTAACGAGGCGGCGCGCCAGACCTTCCGCTCGGGCGACTGGAACCACTACCGTGTCGAGGCGATCGGCACCCGGCTGCGGACGTGGATCAACGGCGTACCCGCCGCCGATGTCGTCGACGACGTCGACGCACGTGGTTTCATCGCCTTTCAGGTCCACGCGATCCCCGATGCGGAGGCCGCTCGGCATCCCGAAGTGCGGTTTCGCAACGTGCGAATGATCACGGACTCGCCGGCTCGGTTCGCGATGCCTGCGACGGCGCTTCCTCAGCAGGGGTGGCTCACCAATCGTCTGTCCGCGGGTGAGCAGCGCGCTGGTTGGAAGATGTTGTGGGATGGCAAGACCGGCGCCGGCTGGCGTAGCGTCAAGAGCCAGAAATTTCCCGCATCGGGCTGGTCGATGGCCGACGGTGCGTTACGCGTGGACGGCGGCGGCGGCGATATCGCGACGATCCGCGACTATCGCAATTTCGAACTGTCGATCGATTTCAAACTGACGCCCGGCGCCAATAGCGGGATCAAGTATTTCGTCGATGCGGGGCTGCTCAAAAAAGGTGAGTCGATCGGGCTCGAATATCAGTTGCTAGACGACGAGCGACATCCCGACGCGAAGATGGGGCGTGACGGCAACCGGACGCTCGGGTCGCTCTACGACCTGATCGCTGCGAAGAACCTCTCCGATCCCGACAGCCCGGGCAAGCGGATCAACCCGCCCGGTTCATGGAACCGCGCGGTGATCGTGGCGCGGGGCACGCACGTCGAGCATTGGCTGAACGGCTTCAAGATGGTCGAGTATGACCGCGGCTCACCGGCGTTTCGCGCGCTGGTGGCGCAAAGCAAATATGCCGGCGTGCCCGGTTTCGGCGAAGGCAAACAGGGCCCGATCCTGCTTCAGGATCACGGCGACCGAGTCGAATTCCGGTCGATCAAGCTGCGCGAACTCTGAGGGGGATGGATCGATGGACCGTCGAACGATGATCAAGGGCGCGAGCGCCACGGTAGGGCTGGGGCTCGGCATGGCGATGAGTGCGCGGAGCTACGCGCGGATCAAGGGCGCGAACGACCGGCTCAGCGTCGGGATAGTCGGCGTGAACGGGCGCGGGCAGGCGCATATGGGCGCCTTCACGAAAGTCCCGAACGTCGACATCACGCATTTCTGCGACGTCGATTCGGTGGTGCTCGCCAAGCGTGCGGGCGAGTTCGCGGCGCGCGGCAATCCGGCGCCGAAAACCGAAGGCGATTACCGCCGCCTGTTCGACAACAAGGCGGTGGACGTCATCACCATTGCGACGCCGGACCATTGGCATGCCAAGCTCGCGGTCGACGCGATGAAATCGGGCCATCACGTCTATTGCGAAAAGCCGATCGGCATCGCGCCTGCCGAGGGCGAGGCGATGATCGCTGTGCAGAAGAGCACCAAGCGCATCTTGCAGGTCGGCAACCAGCAGCGCTCCAGTCCCGAGACGCGGCAACTCCTCGCGCTCGTCCAGGCCGGCGAGCTGGGTGATGTCTATGAAGCGCAGACCTGGTACGCTAACGATCGCAAGACCATCGGCAAGGGACAGGTGACGACGCCGCCCGCCAATCTCGATTGGGATATGTGGCAGGGGCCACGCCCGCGCGGGCCGTACCGGTCGAACCTGGTCCCCTATAACTGGCATTGGTTCTGGAAATACGGCACCGGCGAAACCTGCAACAACGCGATGCACGAACTCGATGTCGCGCGCTGGTTGATGGGCCTGACCTATCCGAAGACCGTCTCCGCGCAGGGCGCCAAGCGCTTCCATGCAGGCGACGACTGGGAGATGTACGATTCGCTCGCGCTGGACCTGAATTACGATAACGACCGTACGATCCGCTGGAACGGGCAGAGCTGCAACGCGATGCTGACCTATGGGCGCGGACGCGGCGTGCTCCTGCTTGGCACCAAGGGATCGGCTGTGGTCGATCGCAACGGCTTCGAACTCTATGATCTGGCAGGCAAGTCGACCCGGCAGGTGGTGGCCAAGGCGACCTCGGAGACCACCGGTACTGTCGGCGAGGGCATCCTCGACGTCTATCACGCGGCGAATTTTGTCGATGTGATCCGCGGTCGGGCGAGTGCACTCAATTCGCCGATCGCGGAAGGGCATATCAGCACGACGCTCTGCCATCTCGGCAATATGGCCTATCGCACCAACAGCGTGCTGACCGTCGATACGACGACCGGCAAGCCCGCCGGCGCCGAGGCGATGAAGCTGTGGTCGGTCGCGTATGAACCCGGTTGGGAGGTCAAGGCCTGACGTGAGCGTTGTCGCGCAGGTCGAGCGGTTCGTCGCGATGGGGACCCGGATCGAACTTCACCTTTTCGGCAGCGGCTTCGCGGATGTGCTGGTCGCGGCGCGGCGCGCGATCGAGAGCGTCGACGATGCGCTGACCATCCATCGACCGTCGCCGACCACCGCGGTCAATGACGGCCTGCTTGCCGGCCGGGACGTCGCGATCGACGATCCAGTGCTCATCGAGGCGCTGATCGCGATCCAGGCAGTGCACGCGCTGACCGAGGGGCTGTTTGATCCCGCCATTGATCACCGGTTCAGCGGGGCGGGGTGGGGCGACGTCGTCTTCGATTCGCGCATGGCACGGATCGCGGCAACTCGACCGCTCGCTTTGGATTTTGGCGGCTTCGGCAAGGGGTTCGCGCTCGACCGGGCGTGCGCGGTGTTGCGCGATGCGGGTGTCGTATCGGCCTGTCTTTCGGCGGGAGAGAGCTCGATCGCGGTCGTCGGCGAGCATCCGCTCGGGGGTGGCTGGCCGTTCGCGATACCGCACCCGCTGCTGGAAGGCGCGGTGCTTGTCGAACTCGAACTGCTCGACGAGGCGCTGTCGATCTCGACGACGGTGGGCGCGGGTACGCACGCCCCCGAGCGGGCGGCGATGATCCGGCCCAGTGACGGGGCGATCGTCACCGCGGCACGCTGTGCGGTGGTCGTCGATCGAAGCGGCGGCACGGCGGAGGCGCTCAGTACGGCGCTGCTTGTCGCCGACGATGATCGCGCGCAACTGTTGCTCGACGGTGGGCCGACGCGGCGTTTTCTGTATGACCTTTCCCAAGAGGCGGCGCCGACCGTCGACGTAGCGAGGATGCACGCGGCATGACCGACAAGGATTTCGACCTCACGCGGCGATCGTTCATCGACCGCGTGATGATGGCGACCGCGGGTGCGGGAATGGCGGCGGCGGCGCCTTGGGCCGTTTCCGCGGCCTCAGCGGCGGATGCAGATCCGGTGAAGACGAACCCGGTCCGGCTCGGCGTGATCGGCACGGGCGACCGCGGCCGTACGCTGATCCAGAACATCGCCAAGACGCGCAACTGCACGGTCGTGTCGATCTGCGACACCTATGCGCCGAATCTGGTGAAGGCGCGGCAATGGGTCGGCCCGACGACGCGCGTTTTCAGCGATCACCGCGCGATGCTCGACGCCGGCGGAATCGATGCGGTGGTGATCGCGACGCCGCTCCACTTGCACGCGCGGCATAGCTTCGACGCGTTCGACGCGGGGCTGCATGTGTGGTGCGAAAAGGCGATGGCACGTACGATCGCGGACTGCGGCGCGATGGTGAACCGCTCGCAGGCGGCGAACAAGGTGCTGCAGATCGGCCACCAGCGGATGTTCCACCCTACGTATCTGAACGCGCTGAAGCGCGCCAAGTCGGGCGAGATCGGATCGCTGACGCAGATCCGGGCGAGCTGGCACCGCAACAATGCCTGGCGTCGTGCGGTGCCTGCCGACGCCACCGATCGCCAGATCAACTGGCGCCTGTACCGCGACAGTTCGGCGGGGTTGATGACCGAACTGGCGACGCACCAGCTTCAGGTCGGCAACTGGTTCTTCGACGCGGCGCCGACGCGGGTGATCGGCTCGGGCAGCATCTGCTTCTGGAAGGACGGCCGCGAGGTCTACGACCATGTCGCGCTGATCTACGAATATGCCGGCGGGCGAAAATTCATCTACACATCGCTGCTGAACAACGCGCGCTATGGCTGCGAGGAGCAGATCCAGGGTAGCAAGGGCACGATCGAGCCCGAACTCGGCCGCATCTATCAGGAAGTACCGGCCAAGGTGCTGGCGCTGCAGCGGATGCAGAAGGATGTCGCGCGAGGTCACAAGCGGACCGTGCCGATCGGCGGCGCCACTTGGTTCCCAGAGCTGCCCGTGACGACGCCCGGCGAGTCGCTCGGTTGGGGCGAGTATGACGAGACGATGCTGCAGTTCGAGGGGTTCGGCGAGGCCGTGCGCGCCGGCAAGCCGCTGCCCGGCCTGCTGCGTCAGGCCTATCAGGCGAGCGTCGCGTCGCTGCTCGGCGAACAGGCGATGGACCGCGGCGAAGCGATGACCTGGCCGACGAATCTGGTTGCGATCTGACAAGGGGAATTGACTGTGACCGATACCAACCGACGCGGAATTCTCGGGCTTGGCCTGACCGCCGGACTAGCCGCCGGGTTCGCCGCCGACGCGTTCGCGCAATCCGCCACCCGCGGCGACGCGCCGACCGAAAGCGCGGTCGCGCGCCCGGTCCCCGAAGCCAAATACCGCGTCCCGTTCGCGGTGATCGGGATGGACCACAACCATATCTATGGCATCACCGATGCGATCATCCGCGGCGGCGGGGTGCTAACAAGCTTCTACGCGACCGATCCGAAACAGATCGCGATGTTCAAGAAGCGCTACGGCGACGTGAAGCTCGCCCGGTCCGAGCAAGAAATTCTAGACGACCGCGCGATCAAGCTGGTGTGCAGCGCAGCGATCCCAAGCCTGCGCGCGCCGCTGGGCATCCGGGTCATGCGTGCGGGCAAGGATTACCTCAGCGACAAAGCGGCGGTGACGACGCTGAAGCAGCTCGCCGACGTTCGCCGCGCGATCAAGGAAACCGGGCGCAAATACGGGATCATGTATTCCGAACGGCTCGAGGTGCCCGCTGCGGTGATGGCGGGGCAGCTTGTTCACGACGGCGCGATCGGACGCGTTATCCAGACGGTGAACCTGGCGCCGCACCGCCTGTCCGCCGCGAGCCGTCCCGACTGGTTCTGGGACCCCGCGCAGAACGGCGGTATCCTAACCGATGTAGGAAGCCACCAAGCCGACCAGTTCGTATATCTGACGGGAAGCAAACGCGCGCAGGTGCTCGCCTCGCAGACCGGAAACTTCGGTAACCCTGCGCATCCCAAGTTCGAGGATTTCGGCGACATGATGCTGAGCGGCGATGGTGGCGCCGGTTATGTTCGCGTCGACTGGTTCACGCCCGACGGCCTGCCGACCTGGGGTGATGGCCGCCTCTTCATCCTCGGCACCGAGGGCTATATCGAGCTTCGCAAATATGTGGATATCGCAGGACGACCGGGCGGCAATCACCTGTTGATCGCCGATAAGAAGGGCACGCGCTACCTCGATTGTTCGAAGGTGCCGCTGCCGTTCGGGCCGCAGTTCGTGACCGACCTCGTCGAACACACGTCGGTCGCGCAGGATCAGGACGGTGCACTGCTCGCGGCCGAGCTCGTGCTGACCGCGGAAGCACGCGCGATGCCGGCAAGGCGATGAACCGGTGAACGGGCGGATCGACAAACGCATCGCGTCCCTTCGCGTCGTGTCGATGATCGGTTTCGGCATCGCGTTGGCGTCGGTAGCGCAAGCCGGGGTCGGCAAGGATCACGTATCGTTGAGCCACTATGTCGATCCGATGCTCGGTACGGGCGATGACGACCAGGGCGATACGATCCCCGGTCCGACTCTGCCTGCCGGATCGATCCATCCGAGCCCGAACACGATCGCGTCAACGACGAGCAATGCGGGCTATGACCGCGACGCACCGCTCAGCGGATTTGCGCAACTTCATACGCAAGGGTCGGGCGGCACACCGAGCTATGGCACATTCCTCGTTTCGCCTCAGACAGGCACGTTGGAGATGCTGGAGGCCGATCACCTCTCGCCCAAGCGAAGCGAGCATGCGGCTGCCGACGGCTATTCGGTGACCCTGACGCGCTATGGCACCGATGTAGAGATTGCCCCGGCACACCATGCCGCGCTGTACCGGTTCACGTTTCCCCAATCCGGCGACGCGCACCTGCTGTTCGACGTTACCCGCAAGATCATGGGTGAACTGGGGAGCGCGGGTGCCGAGGTGACGCTGTTTCCCGACGAAGGGAAGATCGTCGGACGCGTACGCACCAAGAATTACTGGTCGCCCGCGCAGGTCGATATCTGGTTCGTCGCGAAGGTCGATGCGAAACCGACGGCGTGGGGCATCGAGCGATCGAACGTGCGACAATCGGGTGCGACCAGCGGTAGCGCCCCTGCCGATCAGCCGCTGCGCGCCTGGTGGACGTTCGGGAATGCCGATCGCAAGCCGATCGAGATGAAGATCGCTGTCTCCTTCGCCAGCGCCGAGCGTGCGCAGGAATTGCTTGACGAGGATATGCCGGGCTGGGACATGGCTGCTGTCCGGATGGCTGCGGCCAAGGCCTGGAACGACGCGTTGGCGCGCATCACGATCGACGGCGTTGGCAGAGCAGATCGTCGCCGCTTCTATACATCGCTGTACCACAGCGCGATCCAGCCTCGCGATCGCACGCGGGATCAGGTCGAAGCCGAGCGGAGTTCGCCGCTGTACGACGACCATTACACGTTATGGGACACGTACCACACGCTCTATCCGCTGATGTCGATCGTCCGGCCGGCTGAGTATGCCGGCGTGATTGGATCGTTTATCCGGATCTGGGAACGGTATGGTGCGGCGGATACCGCTTTCATCGCTGGCCGCAATTTTCATGTCGGGCAGGCGGGCGACGAGGTCGACAATGTGATCGGCGAAGGTTTCCTGCGCCGCGTACCCAGCGTCGACTGGAAGAAGGCCGCCGACGTTGTCTTGTTCAATGCGTTCGAACGCCGCCGGCCACGCTATCTGGTCGATGGATTTTTCGCGGTCGACGATCGCAGTCCGGAGGGAATGCCCCAGCGATCGCGGTCGGGTTCGGCCACCATGGGCATGGCGCTCAACGATTTTTACGCGGCAAGGCTTGCGGCTGGCACGGGACACCCCGACGCAGCTGCGGTGCTGGAAAAACGGTCCGGAAGCTGGCGTAACGTCTGGGACGCGACCGTAGCAAGCGATGGCTATACGGGGTTCATCGCGCCTCGCTTTGCCGATGGCCGCTTCCAGCCAAACGATCCGAAACGGGGTTGGAACGGAAAAACCCATGAGAACTTCGGCTTCTACGAAGGTACGGGGTGGATCTACTCCTACGCGGCAGTCCACGATATCCCCGGTATGATCGCGATCATGGGAGGACGCGAATCTTTTACCAAACGCCTGCAACATGCCTTCGACGCGAAGCTGATCGATTTTACCAACGAGCCTTCCTTCTCGACGCCCTGGCTGTTCAGCGAAGTCGGTCGGCCCGATCTCGCAAGCTATTACGCAGACGTCGTCTTCAATCGCTTCACCGCGGACGCCTATCCTGGCGACGAGGACAATGGCGCGATGAGTTCGCATTACGTCTTCAATCGTATCGGACTGTTTCCAAAGCTCGGCAGCGACCTCTATTATCTCCACGCGCCTCATCAACCGCGGACCCGGATCACTCTCGAAAATGGGCGATCCTTTTCGATCGTGGCGAGGGGGTATGGACCGGAGACACGCTATATTCGCGGAGCGAGGTTGAACGGCCGATCGCTCGACGCGCCGTTCGTGTCGCAGGCCGAGATCACCAACGGCGGGACGCTTGAATTGGAACTCGGTCGCAAGCCGAATAACTGGGGCCGGCAGACGGCGTCCCAGCCGCGGTAGCGGAATGGCCGGAACGCAGACCGTCTGCAGGCGAGCAACAGCCGTCAACTATGGCCAAAATCCAGCGTCGCCCGCTCGCCGTTCGGGTAAAACATTATCTCTTCAACGGTCTAGATCACCAACTCCAACCCATTCCCGCCCCGAACGACCTCAATCCTGAGCGCGGAGCCATGGTCGCCGGCTGCCCGATCTGTTGAATCATAAAACAAGACTAGCTCCGCGCCCGGAGCGAGCCTGAACCTCGAAGTGGACAACTCAAGGTTCACCAAAAGCGGTACGTCGGCGTCGCAATGTCCCCTGCCGATTTGCGAAAAGGCGGTCGCGAGCGACTATGCCGAGTTCGAACGACGTGCCACAATCGACGCTTGATCCGCACAAGCGGACGCGAAGGAGATGGGATGCGGATTCGCTGGGAAGCGCTAGGTCTGGCGTTGCTGGCCGGCTGTACGGTGTCGCAGGACAAGGCGGCGGGGACGACTGCGACACCGGCGGCGAGCGGTGTTGGCAAAGTCGACGGCGCGTATCTGACGACCGGCGGAGACGGTAGCGACTGGGCAGCGACCGGGTATAATTACCAGGAGCAGCGCTTCAGCCCGCTGACGCAGATCAACGCATCGAACGTCGGCAAGCTCGGTCTCGCCTGGTCCGCCGACTTGCCCGATGCGCGCGGGCAGGAGGCGACGCCGATCGTTATCGACGGCAAGCTGTTCGTGACCGGGCCGTGGTCGAAGGTGTTCGCCTACGACGCGGTGACGGGAAAGCCGCTGTGGACCTATGATCCCGGCGTCGACAAGGCGAAGGCCGTCGATGCGTGCTGCGACGTCGTCAATCGCGGCGTCGCGGCGTGGAAGGGCAAGCTGTATCTGGGCACGCTCGACGGCAGGTTGATCGCGGTCGACGCCGATACCGGCAAGCCCGCCTGGTCGGTCCAGACTACCGATAACGCGAAGCCGTACACGATCACCGGCGCGCCGCGCGTCGTGAAGGACATGGTGCTGATCGGCAACGGCGGCGCGGAGTTCGGCGTGCGCGGCTATGTCACCGCGTATGACGCGGCGACCGGCGCGAAGAAATGGCGGTTCTACACCGTCCCGAACGCGACCGGCGCGGCGGACGGCGAGGCATCCGACGCGGTGCTGAAGGCGAAGGCGGGATCGACGTGGTCGGCCGGCGGGCAGTGGAAACAGTCGGGCGGCGGCGGCACGGTGTGGGACGCGATCGTCTACGATGCCGAACTCGACCAGCTCTATATCGGCGTCGGCAACGGTAACCCTTGGAATCACGGTTTGCGCAGCGAGGGCAAGGGCGACAATCTGTTCCTGTCCTCGGTCGTCGCACTGAAGCCGGAGACCGGCGCGTATTTGTGGCATTATCAGGAGACGCCGGCGGAAAGCTGGGACTTCACCGCGACGCAGCCGATCATCCTCGCGACGATCCCGATCGGCGGGGTCCAGCGGAAAGTGCTGATGCAAGCACCCAAGAACGGCTTCTTCTTCGTCGTTGACCGCAACAATGGCAAGCCGATCGCCGCGAACAAGTTCATCAAGTCGGTGAACTGGGCGGACCGTTATGGCCCCGATGGACGTCCGGTCGAGACGGCGGCGGCGCGCTATTACAGGACGCAGAAGCCGTTCGTCGGCGTGCCGTCGGCGCTCGCCGCGCATAACTGGCAGCCGATGAGCTTCAGTCCGAAGACCGGGCTCGTCTATATCCCCGCGCAGGAGGTCGGGCTGGCGTATATTCCGCCGCTGACGCCGCAGGATGCCGCGCGCCAGCCGCTCGGGTTCAACGTCGGGCTGAATTTCTCCGAAGGCATGCTGCCGCATGATCCGAAGGTGATTGCGGGGGCGACCAAGGCGACCGTCGGCGCGCTGGTCGCGTTCGATCCTGTCGCGGGGAAGGAACGCTGGCGGGTCGATTATCCGGTGCCGTGGAACGGCGGCACGATGGCGACCGCGGGCAACCTCGTCTTCCAGGGCACGGCGCTGGGCGAGTTCCGCGCCTATGCCGCCGACACCGGCAAGCAGGTGTTCGCCTATCCGGTGCAGTCGGGAATCATGGCGGGCGCGAGCAGCTTCGCGGTCAATGGCGTGCAATATGTCGCGGTGACCACGGGGCGGGGCGGGTCGTTCCCACTCGCGGCGGGCTATGCGGGCGGTGCCGCGCGGACGGTCCCGAACATCCCGCGCGTGCTGGTGTTCAAGCTCGGCGGCACAGCCAAACTGCCGGCGTTGCCCGCGACCACGCCCGTCGATTTCACACCGCCACCGCCTGCGGGAACACCGCAGCAGATCGCCGAGGGCAAGGCGCTGTTCGGCCGCAACTGCCAGGTCTGTCACGGCGCCAATGCGGCAGGCGGCGGCGTGACGCCCGACCTGCAACGCTCGGCGACGCTCGCGAATGCAGACGCGTGGAAATCGGTGCTGATCGATGGCGTGCTGAAGGACCAGGGCATGGTCAGTTTCGCGCGCGTGATGACGCCGGAACAGGCGCAGTCGGTGCGCTACTACGTGATCGGCGAGGCAAACTGGGCCAAGACCAATCTACCCGGCGAGACAAAGAAGTGACCGCCGGGCCGCTTGCGGGCGTCCGGGTCGTCGAGTTCGACGCGATCGGCCCGGTGCCGCTGGCGGCGATGATCCTCGCGGATTTCGGCTGCGAGATCGTCCGGATCGGGCGGGCAGGGCGAGTCCCAAGTCCCAGCGCCGACGGTCCGATCCTCGGACGCGGCCGTCGTTGCATCACGCTCGACCTGAAGAACGCGGCGGATCGCGACACCGCGCTGTCGATCGTCGCGTGCGCCGACGTGGTGATCGAGGGCAACCGGCCGGGGGTGATGGAGCGGCTCGGGCTCGGTCCCGATGCGTGTCTCGCGGCCAATCCAAAGCTAGTCTACGGCCGAATGACCGGGTGGGGCCAGACCGGGCCACTGGCGCAGACCGCCGGGCACGATATCAACTACATCGCACTCACCGGCGCGCTGCATGCGATCGGCGGTGCCGACCGGCCGGTGCCGCCGCTGAATTTGATCGGCGATTATGGTGGCGGGTCGATGCTGCTCGCGCTTGGCGTGACCGCAGCGCTGGTTTCGGTGCGGACGACCGGGACGGGGCAGGTGGTCGACGCGGCGATGACCGACGGCAGCGCATTGCTGATGACCATGTTCTACGCGATGCACGCGGCCGGCTATTGGCGCGACGCGCGCGAGGCTAATTTGCTCGATGGCGGCGCGCCCTTTTATCGAACCTATTCATGTGCGGACGGCGGGCACGTTGCGGTCGGTGCGATCGAGCCTGCGTTCTTTGCTGCGCTGCTGACCGGTCTCGAGATGGACTCTGCCGGAATCGACCAATCTGATCGAACTGCCTGGCCGGCGCTGGCAAGCCGCTTCGCAACCCGGTTCGCAGAACGATCACGCGACGACTGGGCGGAGGTCTTCGCCGGTACGGACGCCTGCGTGACACCGGTCCTCTCGCTCGCTGAAGCGCCGCACCACCCCCACAACCGCGCACGCGCCACCTTCGCGGCACCCGCCGGGCCGATGCAGCCGATGCCAGCCCCACGCTTCTCCGCGACGCCGGCCGAGACAGCGCTAGTCGAAAATACCGATAGCGCTACGATCCTGAAGGCATGGACGGAGTGACAATCCAGAGGGCTCCAATTAGCCAGAGGACCCCTCAATTAGAGTGCCAATCCCCGTCGTTGACCGGCGGGGAAACGTATCGATGCGTCCGTCGGTGCGGTACGCGAGACAGGCTCGTGCGCAGGCGCCATGCGCAACGCGGTTCAGGCCGCCTCGGCCCGCCCTTGCAGCGCACCCGGATCGAAAATGGTGATCGCGCGGCCGCCGGGGAGGCCGATCACGCCGGCGGTCTTGAGCCGGGTCATCTGACGGCTGACTGTCTCGATCGTCAGCCCGAGCACGTCGGCGATCTGTCCGCGCGTGAGCGGCAGGTCGAACGTCGTTGGCCCGTCCGGCGTCGCGCGGCATCCCGTCGCATTGGCGCGCAAGGCCATGTCGAGCAGGAAGCCCGCGATTTTCTCCTGCGCGGATTTACGCGCGAGCGACAATATCCGCGTGCGGGCGACACCCAGCGCCGCCAGTGTCCGCTGCAACAACAGCCGTTCCATCCGCGCGTGATCCTCCAGCACGCGTTCGAACGCGTCACGCGGGAAGATGCACAGCTCGGACTCGGTCAGCGCGGTGATCGTGAAGTCGGCCTGGCCGGCATAGGGCTGTCCGACGAAATCTGCGGGATACAGCAGCCCGACGATCTGCTCGCGACCATCGGGCGTGGCGGCTACCAGCTTGAGCAAGCCTGACAGCAGATTTGCACAAATAATGCTCTCGTCGCCCGCCCAAATAAGCGTCTGGCCACGCGCGATCTTGCGACGACGGCCAAGCGTATTCAGGGCGCTCAACTCGACATCGTCAAGACTGCTGCACAGGGCCTTGTCGCGGACCGCGCAGTCCGCGCAGATGTCGTGGTGAGCCATTGATCCAGTATAGTATGAAGGCCCGCGATATCCGCGTGAAATCTTTACGCGTGCGTTACGACTTTTCCGCTGCGTCTTGGTCGTCTTCAATCGGCAGGTGGAACTCATGCCAGATACCGTTGAGAATACCGAAGCCGACCGCGAGTCCGAGCCCGAGGACCCAAGTGAAATACCACATGATCAGATGTCCTTAGCGTTCGCGGTCAATAGAAATCGGGGTTGGTTGCGACTTCTTGCGTCGTCACGCGGCCGAACATTACCTTGTACGCCCAGGCGGTGTAGGCGACCACGATCGGCAGCAGCACGGCGGTAACGAACAGCATGATTCCGAGCGTCTTGGCGCTCGACGACGCGTTCCAGACGGTGAGGCTGGAATGCGAGTCGATGCTCGACGGCAGGATGAAGGGGAACATCGACAGCCCGACGGTCGCGATGATGCCGACAGCCGAGGCTGACGATCCCGCGAACGCCGCGCTCTCCGATCCGCGCCGGATGCCGAACAATGCGAGCGCTGCGCCGCCGAAGCCGAGCACGGGGGCTATCATCATCCACGGATACAGGGCGTAATTGGCGAGCCACCCGCCACGCGAAATTTCGCTGGTCGTGCGAAGCGGGTTGGACGGGCCCGACGGATCGATCGCGCCGACGATGCGGTAGCCGATGTCGCCATACGCGACGAACGCCCAGCCAGCTGCAAACAGCGCCAACGAGGTGAGTCCGGCAACCGTGCCGAACTTGCGCGCACGATCATGCACGACGCCATGCTCGACCTTGATCGCCAGCCATGCGCTGCCGTGAAGTACGAGCATCGCGACCGACAACAGCCCGCACAACAGAGTGAACGGCGTGAACAGGCCGAGGAAGCTGCCGTCGAAGAACGCGCGCAGGTCGCTGTCGAGGCGGAAGGGGGCGCCCGACAGGACATTGCCGACCGCCACGCCGAATACGAGCGCGGGGACGAACCCGCCGACGAACAGCGCCCAGTCCCAGCGCGACCGCCATGCCGCGTCGGGCCGCTTCGAGCGATATTTGAATCCGACCGGGCGCAGGATCAGCGCTGCCAGGACAAGGAACATCGCGAGGTAGAAGCCGGAAAAGCTGATCGCGTAGACGAACGGCCACGCTGCGAAGATCGCGGCACCGCCGACGATGAACCATACCTGGTTGCCCTCCCAGGTCGGGCCAATCGCGTTGATCACCATGCGCCGCTCGGCATCGGTGCGCCCGACGAACGGGAGCAGCGCCGCGACACCGAGATCGAAGCCGTCGGTCAGCGCGAACCCGATCAGCAACGTGCCGAGCAATACCCACCAGATCAGACGCAGCGTTTCATAATCGAACATCGTCGTGTCTCCTGTCAGGCGGTGATGGCAGCGGCAGGGATCGGGCCGGGTGCCGGCTGCGGATCCTCGTCATGCTCGAACGGTCCCTTGCGGATCGTCGCGAGGATCAGCCGCACCTCGATGACGGCGAGCGTGCCGTAGATCGCGGTGAAGCCGATGATCGTCGTCCACAGCACACCGCGCGTCAGTGACGACGCGGCCAGGAAGGTCGGCAGCACGCCCTCGATCGCCCAGGGCTGGCGACCGATCTCCGCCAGCATCCAGCCAAGCTCGATCGCGATCCACGGCAGCGGGATCGCAATGACCGCGAGCTTCAGGAACCAACGTGTCTGCGTGTGCATCCGCAGCGACGTCAGCATGAACGCGGCACCGAACAGCGCGATCATGAAGAAGCCGATGAACGCCATGATCCGGAAGCTCCAGAACATCAGCGGCACGTTCGGCACGACGTCCCACGCGGTCGCGGCGATAAGTTGCGGGCTCGCCATGCGCGGATCGGTGACGTGGCGTTTCAGCAGCAGCGCATAGCCGAGGTCGCGCTTGTGCGCCTCGAACCGCGCGCGCTGCGCGAGGTCGGTACGGTCGATCTTGAGGTGCTGGACAGCATCATAGGCGATGACGCCCGATGTGATCCGCTCCTGCGCCTTGAGCACCAGTTCAGACATCCCCGTCACCTCCTTGTCGAGGCTGCGCGTCGCGATCAGGCCGAGCACCCAGGGCACCTGCACCTCGTAGCGGGTCTCGCGTAAGGCGACATCGGGCAACCCGAACAGCGTCAGTCCGGCGGGGGCGGGGGCGGTGTGCCAGGCGGCCTCGATCGCGGCGAGCTTCATCTTCTGGTTGTCGGTAAGCGCATAGCCGCTCTCGTCGCCGAGCACGACGACCGACAGCGAGCCGGCAAGCCCGAACGCCGCGGCGACCGTCATAGAACGGCGCGCGACCGCGGTGTAGCGCCCCTTGAGCAGCCAGAAGGCGGAGATGCCAAGCACCACGACCGAAGCGCAGACATAGCCCGCGCTGACGGTGTGGACGAACTTCGCCTGCGCGATCGGGTTGAACAGCACCGCGCCGAAATCGCTGACTTCCATCCGCATCGTGTCGGTGTTGAACTCCGCGCCGGTCGGGTTCTGCATCCAGCCGTTCGCGACCAGGATCCACAGCGCCGACAAATTGGTGCCGAGCGCGACCATGAAGGTCACGAACATATGGCCGAGTTTCGACAGGCGTTCCCAGCCGAAGAACATCAGCCCGACGAACGTCGCCTCGAGGAAGAACGCCATCAGCCCCTCGATCGCCAGCGGTGCGCCGAAGATGTCGCCGACATAATGCGAGAAATACGACCAGTTGGTGCCGAACTGGAACTCCATCGTCAGCCCGGTAGCGACACCCAGCACGAAGTTGATCGCGAAAATGCGGCCCCAGAACCGCGTGATGACGCGCCAGATCGGCCGGTTCGTCATCACGTACACGGCTTCCATGATGACCAGCATCATCGACAGCCCGAGCGTCAGCGGCACGAACAGGAAATGGTACAAGGCGGTCAGCGCGAATTGCAGCCGCGACAGATCGATGACCCCAAGGTCCATTTTACGTTCCCCCACATTGCCGTCGACGGCCCTGCCTGGGCGCAGGACTAGCCGCGGGCGGCGACGCGAACATTGACCGCGGTCAAAGACGCGCGCGGGCTTGGCCTCGCATGCGATTGGCATGAATAGTATCGCCAAAGATCACGCGCGCATTTCCCGTGCTTATCTGAAGGAGGTCATCGCTGTCGGCGGCGGTGGGCGGCTGTCGACGAGCTTGCTCCTGCTCGACACGCTAGCGGCCATCGGATTCGCGGCTGGGCTTGCTGGTGGGGTCGTCGCGGTTCCGCAGGGTGTCGACGCGCTGCTGCCCTGGGCCTTGCTGGCAGGTATCTCGGCAATCGGGCGAGGCACTTGCGCGATGCTGGCGGCGCGCGTCGGCGCAGGCGGTGCCTACCGGGCGAAGACGCGGCTGCGGCGCCGGATCGTCGACGCGGCGCTGCACCGCGTGCCGGGATCGGCCGCGACGACGGGCACGCTGTTGAGTGCGGCGGTCGACGAAATCGATGCGATCGACGGCTATGTGTCGCGCTTCCTGCCGGCGCGGATGGCTGCATCGATCGCGCCGCTGATCGTGCTTGGCGCGACTGCCTTCGCCAGTCCGATCGCGGCTGCGATCCTGGTGGCTACGTTCTTTCCGTTCCTCGCTGCAATGATCCTGGCAGGCAGTGCCGCCGCGGATGCGTCACGTCGTCAGTTCGTCGCGCTCGCTCGCCTGTCGGGGCTGTTCGCGGATCGGATCGGCGCGCTGCCGATCGTGCTGGCCTTTCGTGCAGAGGCGCGTGAGGCTGCAGCACTCGGCGAGGCTGCGGAGGATCTCGCACGGCGAACGATGCGCGTGCTCCGCGTCGCGTTCCTGTCGTCGGGCGCGCTGGAGTTTTTCGCCGCGCTGTCGGTTGCGCTCGTCGCGATATATGCCGGGTTCAACCTGCTGGGCCTGCTTCCATTTCCGGTACCCGAGAAGCTTGATCTGGGCCGCGCGTTCTTCGTGCTCGCGCTCGCTCCCGAATTCTACGCGCCGATGCGGCGGCTGGCGGCGGCGTATCACGACCGGCAGGCGGCGGAGACCGCGGCGGAGCGATTGGCGGCGGTCGAGATGGCAAAGGCCGCGCCGTTTCTGGTCACGCCCGTCTGGTCCAGCGCGGTGCCGACGATCCGCTTCGAGTCCGTTTCGATCCGCTATGACGGTCGGGATCGCGTTGCGGCATCCGGCGTCTCGTTCGCGGCACACCCCGGCATGATCGTCGCGCTGGTCGGCCCGTCGGGCAGCGGCAAGAGCAGCCTGCTTCACCTGCTTCTCGGCCTTGCTCCCTTGTCCGAGGGACGCGTATCCATCGGGGATCACGACCTCGCCGGGATCGGCAGCATCGCACCGATCGCAGCGTGGATGGGGCAGTCGCCGCTGATCCTGCCCGGAACGATCGGCTCGAACATCGCGCTCGCCGACCCGAGCGCGTCGGTCGAGCGGATCGCCGAGGTCGCGCGTACCGCAGGACTGTCCCCGATGTTGCTCGCACGCGGCGGGTTGGGTGCGGTGATCGACCCACGTGGCAGCGGACTGTCCGGCGGCGAACGGCGCCGGATCGCACTCGCCCGCGCGTTGTTGAAGCCAGCCCCGGTGCTGTTGCTCGACGAGCCGACCGCGCATCTCGACGCCGACTCCGAAGCGCATTTGATCGCTGCGATCGCGCGCGCCTGTGTCGGGCGCACCACGATCATCGCGACGCACAGTGCGCGGCTCGCTACGATTGCCGACGTCGTCATCGACCTCGGAGAGCGGACATGACGGCATTCGATACGCTGATAGCCGATGAGCGCCGCCAGCAACGCCACGGTCTGTGGCGTGCAAGCGGCTATGCGGCGATCGTCGCGATCGCCTCGGTCGTACTGCTCGGACTGTCGGGCTGGTTCATCACCGCCGCCGCGGTTGCCGGTCTCGCCGGGACGATCGCCGCGCAGGGCTTCAACTATATGCTGCCGAGCGCTGGCATCCGCCTGCTCGCGATCCTCCGCACCGCAGGACGTTACGGCGAGCGGATCGCCAGCCACGACGCGGCGTTCGGCGCGCTCGCCCGCATTCGCCCCGCGCTGTTTCTGGGCCTCGCAAGAGGCCCCGCGGATCATGCGCTGGCGCTTACCCAGGGCGAGGCGACCGCGCGAATCGTCCAGGACGTGAACGTCGTCGAGGCACAGTTCGTCCGGCTCTCCGCAGTGCCCGGCATGGTCGCAGCCCTCGCGAGTGGCTTGCTCCTATGTGCCTTGGAAGGGTGGCGACCGGCGATCGCGCTGGCGTCGTGCCTGGCCGGTCTGTTGGTGCTGGCAACCGTGCTCGCCCGACGCCTCGAAGCACCCGGCCGCGAAGTGCAGCGCGCGACCGGCGCGTTGAAGGGCATTTTCGCCGGAGTTGCCGATGCTGCCGCCGAACTGCGCTGCTACGGGGTCGAGGCGCGGGCGATGGCGGCGGTCGACGCGTGCAGCCTCCGTCTCGCGGATGCCCAACGCGCGCAGGCTAAAGTGGCGGGCTGGTTCGAGTTCATCCAGGCGGTCGCTTTAGGTTTGGCGGGACTATCCGCTCTGGTACTCGCTGCCCCTGAGGGAGCACCGATTGCAGCCTTGTGCGCTTTAGCTGCGGTTATGACGATCGACGCGGCGGGGCCGGTGTTGCGAAGCCTGGCGCAGCGGAGCGCGCTGCGCGAGGCGATGGCTCGGCTGAACGACCTGCTTCCCGGCATGGGCGAAGAGGACGAAACGACCGCGTGCGCAATTGCTCCGTCGATCGGTCTGCTTGGCACGCACCTGCCGGCGGGCACGCGGGTCGCGCTGACCGGTGCATCCGGGACAGGCAAGACCACGCTCGTAGAGGGTCTGCTCGGCTTGCGAACGGTGGAACCGGGCACGGCGTTCATCGATGGTCACGACATTACCAACGTCGCTCTCGCGGTCCGCCGCGCGACGTTCGGCTGGGCGCCACAGGACGCGGCTCTGCTGGCCGGCACGATCCGCGACACACTGGCGCTCGGCGATCCCTTGGCCGACGATACCGCAATATGGGCGGTTCTAGCCGACGTCGCGCTGACCGATGTTATTCAGGCGCTCCCGAACGGGCTCGACAGCTGGATCGGGGAACATGGCGTGAGGCTGTCGGGTGGCGAACGGCGCAGGCTCGCGCTCGCCCGCGCCTATCTCGTCCCGGCACCGTGGTTGTTGCTCGACGAACCGACCGAAGGCCTCGACGCCGACACCGAACGCCGGATCGCCGAGCGCCTGTCCGCCCGGCTCGCCAGAACACGACAGGGGCTCGTCATGGTCAGTCACCGTCCGGCGATGGTGGCGCTGTGCGATCTGCAGCTTGTAGTCGCGCTAACGGTGGATGCGATCGACACGCGACGTGTAGCGAAGCTAGCATGAGATGCACGTCGGCCGGCTCGCGCAACGTCATCCAGCCGACGTGATACGAGCGCCGGTCGTCACAACCGGATGCCGAGTCCTATGCCGAACACGAGCGGATCGAGACTGATCGCGACGTGCTGCGTGCCGGCTGCCGTCGTCCGCAGCCGCGCGGTCGTATCGATGTCGATGTATTTGATGTCGAGGTTCAGGAACACCCGCGGCGTGATGTCGACATCGACACCCGCCTGCGCCGCCCAGCCCAGACTATCTTTCATGCGGACGTCGGTCGGTCCGACTGCGGCGACAAGCCCGTCCGACGCCGTCTCGTTCCAGAAGATTGTGTAGTTGAGCCCGGCACCGACATAGGGACGGATCCTGCCCGTCGGGTTCAGATGATATTGCGCGGTCAGCGTCGGCGGCAGCACCCAGGTCGAGGCAAGCTTCCCGATCGAACCGGTCGTGCCTGTGCGACCATCGGCGTGATGCTTGGTGGTCGACGCGATCAGTTCGAAGCCGATGTGATCGGTCGCCATGTAGGTGATATCGACTTCTGGCATGACGCTGCTATCGACGCTGACATGCTCGCCCGGAAACGCGGGCAGGACGCTGCCAGATGTCTCGTTGGGCGCGACCAGGATCGTCCGCACGCGCAGCAGCACGTCGCCGCCGGCGATGCCCTGGCGCGGTGCCGGGTCGCCCTGCGCAAAGGCAGGAGCGGTGGCGCCGACCATACCCGCACATGCCATACCGATGGCGAGGTTCTTGATCGATAAATTCATGGTCCGGCTCCCGTAGTCCAAGGCCCTTTGCGCTAGGCGCGGGAGGCTGCGCGGGCGTTGATCACGGACAAGGATCGCGTTGACGGCGATCAAAGGTCCCGCACTGGCCGTCGCCTATTTCGCGCGTCGTTACGCGTGCGAAAACTGGCGCGGTTCGCGCAGCGGCCTGCGCACGTCGCCGCGGCCTTTCTCTGTGCTGCCCGCCACAGGAGACGTGGACTGGCATGCGCGCCGTCGAGCTATCTTAGACATGTCAGTAGAAGCTCTTCGTCTTCAGGTAGATCGCTTAGCTGTCAGCCAGGATGACCTTCAGGGCGTCGGCGACAGTCATAGATCGCGCAATCCTCCAGATCGGACGGTATCGGATGAGCGGCGGCACCGACTTTAGTCATCGGTCGGATTTTCGTGGTCATTGCGCCGCTAGCCGCCGTAGCGCTCGGTTTTGATAATGGAGGCGTCCAGGCCGGCCAGCAGCGCGCCCTCGGTCGCGATGTTGACGAAGCCGTTGGACCCGCAAACGAACACGTGGCTGGGCTTTCGGTGAAGCCGGGCCACGACGTCCTGGACCATCACGCCGTCGATCCGCCGTCCGAAGTCCGATGGGCGGATCGGGTCTTCGCGCGTGATCGCCAACGCGAGGACGAATGCCGCGTCGCTGATCTCGGTGGCATGAAGCTCCTCCGAAAAGAGCACGTCTGCAGCGGTCCGTGCGGACAGGAGCAGCGCCGTTGGCACCGCCGGGGACTGTGTGCCGCGTTGTCGGATCATGGCCATCAATGGCGCGAGGCCGGAGCCTGCCCCGATCAACAGCACCGCGTCCACGGCAGGGGCACGGGCAGAGGCAGAGGCAGGGGCGGGCCACAGGAAATGGCCCCAAGTGGACCACGAAGCTCGATTTCGTCGCCAACCGCCGCGATGTCGTGAAAGAACGACGAGACCTCACCATCCGGCAGCCGCTCGATCGCAAGTTCGATGATCGGGGACGAAATTGTCGCCGACGCGATCGAGTAGCTGCGCATCGCGCTGTAGCCATCGGGCGCGGTCAGCCGGACATCGACGTGCTGCCCCGCGATGTGCGCGAACGGTTTACGCAATCGCAGGACGACGCTCTTGATGCTCGGTGTCTGCTGGACGATGTCCTCGATCGTGCATGACTGCCACGGCACGGCTTGCGCGCCGCCCTCAGTCATTGGTGTATCGCTGCTCGCGCCACGGATCGCCGTAGATATGGTAGCCATGCCCCTCCCAGAATCCCGGCTCGTCGCGCGTCGTGAATTGCAGCGCATTCACCCATTTGGCGGACTTCCAGAAGTAGAGATGCGGGACGAGAAGGCGCGCCGGCCCTCCATGGTCGCGCGAAAGCGGCTTGCCCCCATAGGTGAGCGCGACCATCGCCTTGCCCGACAGCAGGTCCGCCAAGGGCACGTTCGTCGAATACTTATCGTAGCAGTGCGCCAGCACGAAATCGGTAGGCTGATCGAGACCGGCATCGGCGAGGATGTCTTCGACGAGTACGCCCTCCCAGGCGGTATCCAGCTTGGACCAGGAAGTAACACAGTGAATGTCCTTGGTCACCTTCGTCTTCGGCAGCGCGTTGAACTCGCTCCAATTCCAGACTTTGACGGGCTTTGGACCGATCTTGACCGTGAATTTCCAATCGGAAGGCTCCACGTGCGGCGTGGGGCCGGCGGACAGGACGGGGAAATCCTCCACGAGATGCTGGCCTGGTGGAATCCGGTTCGACTGGTCGCCGCCCGAGCCGCGGCCCTTAAATCCTCTTGTGACCATTGCTAATCCCCTTGCTCGGCACGACAGGTTGAAACTGGCTTCGATTTGAGATCTCTTGCAGACTCTTAGCATCCGCAACGGGCCAAACGATCGGCCGCCAATATATACCGAGTTCTGTATCAGAATAGCGATAATATCGCCCGCTGCGAAGCGTGATGATTGCATGAGGACTATAGCGCCGGGCTGGCCTGATTTTCTAATACCCTGTTGCTATAGTTTCTATAGCATCGCAACACCGCGCCCGCATATAGGTTTCGATCCCGCTCGACGAGCCGGCTGCCTCGATTTCGCCTTCCTCGACATACGCGAAGCAGTCGGCGGGTTTTCCGGTACCGGCGACGACCGTGCCGGCGGTGGACCGTGGCGACGGCCTACAACGGCGCGACATGCGGTGTCGAAATGCGACACGCTGCATCTCGCGCGGATCGCGCCCAATGTTTTCATGCGTCGCATCCCCTGTTGCTGTCGGAGAGATGGTTGCCCAAGTGGCTAGGCTTTGGAAGTGTACTCAAACGTATTATCGGCCATGTACCGTAGATGTCTGGATCGTTTTCTTAGCTAATATGTCGGGATCGGCGATATAAAATAGCGGTAGGTATGGAAACTATGCTTCCTCGCTATTGGGAATACTATGCGTACCCCGCCATAGTTCGGGTTGAAGCAGCCTTCCGAATGCCAGTCTAATTCGGAAGACCTTTCGATCTGATCGATCAGGGCATCGGGGGCGCCGCAATCTGGAGATACCTGATGAAAGCAGTTGGTTACAAGGTTCCGGGACCCATTGCCGAGGATGCCGCGCTGGTCGACATCGATCTGCTCAGGCCCGTCGCTACAGGATACGACATCCTGGTCGAGGTGAAGGCCGTCTCGGTCAATCCGGTCGACTACAAGGTTCGGGGCAGCACCGTACCCGCCGATGGCGACTGGAAGGTGCTGGGATGGGATGCCGCCGGGATCGTGCGTGAGGTCGGCCCCGATGTGACGCAATTCGCGACAGGCGACGAGGTCTATTATGCCGGATCGCTTCTGAGGTCGGGCACCAATGCCGAGTTCCATCTCGTCGATGCCCGGATCGTCGGTTGCAAACCCGCGTCGCTCGACTGGGCGGAAGCGGCGGCGCTGCCGCTGACGGCGTTGGCGGCGTGGGAAGCGATGTTCGATCGCCTGGACGTGGCGAAGCCCGTTCCCGGCGCGGCGCCAGCGATCCTCATCGTCGGTGGCGCGGGCGGGGTCGGCTCGATCGCCATCCAGATCGCGCGACAGTGTACGGACCTCATCGTTATCACCACCGCATCCCGGCCGGAAACCGAGGAATGGGTGAGGGGGCTCGGCGCGCACCACGTCATCGACCATTCACGGCCGCTCGCCGCACAGGTGGCCGCGCTCGGCATCGGCGCGCCCGCGTTCGTCTTTTCGATCACGCATACCGATCAGCATGTCGCCGACATCGCCGAACTGATCGCCCCGCAAGGACGGTTCGCGCTGATCGACGATCCTGTCGCCCTCGATATCATGCTGTTCAAGCGCAAGGCGGTGTCGATCCACCACGAGTTGATGTTCACACGGTCGATCTACGGCACGCCCGACATGCATGAGCAGGGCGAGATCCTCGATGCGCTGGCCGTGCTGGTCGACGACGGCAAGATCCGCACGACGCTGACCCGGACTCTGTCGCCAATCAATGCCGCCAATCTGAAGACGTCGCATGTGCTGATCGAAAGCGGCGCGACGAGAGGCAAGATCGCGCTCGAAGGCTTCTGACGGCAATCGCCGCCAACATCGTTTCCAACCTCAGAATCGGAAAAACCCATGGCCAAATCCATCGCCACCGCATCGATCAACCGCGAAGCCGCGGTCGCCCTCATCGACGCGGCGATCGCCGCGGCCCGTGCAATCGGCATCCCGGCTGCCGTCGCCGTGGTCGACGCCACCGGGTATCTGCGCGCGTTCGAGCGCACCGACGACGCGCCGTTCCTCACCGTCGACGTCGCCATCGACAAGGCTTGGAGCTCCGCCTCGTTCGGGTTCCCGACGCACGTCTGGAACGACTATGTGACCAACGATCCGAAGGTGGCGCCGCTCGCCTATCGCCCCCGGATGGTCGCGGTAGGCGGCGGCTATCCGATCCTGGAGGACGGGAAGTTGATCGGCGGGATCGGCATTTCCGGGGGTAATTATCAGCAGGACCAGGATGCCTGCGTCGCGGCACTCAAGCAAATCGGGTTCGAGCTACCGGCCTGACGACCGCCAAGCCGACGATCCGCATCGTAATTGGAGCAGCAAATGAGCATCGACCAACGCCTGGCCCCCGAGCTGCGGGTGCAGAAATGGATCGGCCACGATGGAAACGCGATCGCGCCCCTTACGCTGTCGGATGTCGGGCCGGGCCCGAAGATCCTGTTCGCCTTCCAGCATTGGTGCCCCGGTTGCCATCTCCACGGGTTTCCGACGCTACAAAAACTGCATCGCGCATTGAGCCCCAAGGGCGTCGGGTTTGCGGTGATCCAGACCGTCTTCGAAGCCGCGGACGAGAACACATTCGAGACGTTGCGCGTGAACCAGCTTAAATATAACCTTCCCCTCGCTTTCGGCCACGATGAACCACCGACCGGGCAGGTGCTGCCGACCTTCATGGAAGACTACCGCACGCGAGGAACACCCTGGTTCACGGTGATCGATGAAGGCGGCCATATCGTCTTCTCGGATTTCCATCTCGATGCGGACACGCTCATCGCGGACCTGGGCCAGGCATAGCTTATGCAGCGAGGGCTCATCCTGACTGCTAGATTTGGGCGGTTCGACCGTCCCGCATGCGATCAGGAAATCTCATGCCAGACGCAGCGCACCCCGGTATCGTGTTCAGCCACGCGATCTACGTGCTGGGCCACGGCCTCCTTTGCGGCATCGAAAGGACCTTGATCCGTGCCCACAAGCCGGAGCGACAAGCTATCACCATCGGCTGTCATGATAAGCTGGCCACCGGGAAGCTCGATCTCTGCGGTCAGCGCATCGTAGCGAACCGGATAGGTGTGCACCCACGCCTTGGCGATCTCGGTCAGATAGCGGCTGCTATCGATCGTGGCGATGCGTGCTTCGGCTTCGAACATGTAGATCTCCCGTAGACTGTGTGCTTCGATTAAAATCGTGAAATTTCTCGAGATGTTCGCCGCGTCACAGGTCCAAGGCGGATCACGCTATGATCGCTGTCACGCGAATTTCGATGCGCATGGTGGGAAGCCCTAGCGCCTCTACCCCCAATTGCGTCCAGATCGGCGCGCGGTCGGGCATGTAGTGGCGGTATAGCCTCGCCATCGTCTCGTTGATGACGGGAGGGAAGCCGCCGACGTGATAGGAATTGACGTGGACGACGTGGCCCCAGTTTGCCCCGGCTGTCGCGAGCGTCCGTTCGACGTTCTCGAACGCCTGCGCGATCTCGTCCTCGATCGACTCCGGAATAACGAGATCGTCGTTCCAGCCGCCTTGTCCGGAAATCTCCACGCGGTCGCCGATGCGCACCGCCTGGGAGTAATGCAGCGCGTCGTGCAGGCGCGTCCCGTAGCCGGGGGTGATGAAGAACGACGGTGTCGTCATGAGCTTGCCTTTGATGAAATAAACGGCGTTCGGGAATGGCGCGTCGGTCGGTGGCCGGACCCTATTCCACGTCTTCCACGACGAGGTCGCGGCCGTTGAACTGCACGGTCTCGCCTGCTCGCGCGCCTTCGATCGCTTCGAAGATCGGTGCCATCGTGGAAATGCCCATCACGTCTCGCCCCTGACAGGTGAACCTGCTGGTCGATACGGCGATCGCGAAGTAGCGGCCGGACAGCTTGACGACAGCACCTTCCTCGACGGTCGACTTGGGGCCGAAATCGATCATCCTGAGCTTGTCGATCTTGTCGGCGTAATCGTGCAGCGTGTCGTCGAGCGCTTCAGCTAGGTCGCTGGCGATTTCGGCCTGCGCCAGTTCGTCGTTCTCGACCGGTTCGCTTTGATCGACCTTAGCGGTGAAGACATAGTCGAGGTAGTTTTCCCGGGCACTCTGCAGGGCTGCGGTCTCCAGCGAGAGCATCGTCTCTCGGATGTGCGCCTTGTTCCAGTCCATGATGACGTCCTTGCGTTACGGTGTTTCGATAGTTCGGCGGACAAGTGCTCGGCGACGTCGCTATTCATCGCTGATGACGTCTTCGCCCTGGTAGGGAACGCGGATCAGCCGGTGATCCCGGATGATGCTCGTGACGAGCCAGACATAGTCCTGCTCGGCGGTGTCGAAACCGAGGATGCTGAAACCGCCGCCGAACGGGCATGACGGGAAGTCCGGAAAGCCCTCGCGCAGAACGTAGCGCTCGGGATCGCGGTGGAACTCGTCCTTGAAGACCTTGCGCAGTCCGTGCTTGGTCGGCGCGTCCCGGTCGCTTGCCGCCACGGTTTCCCGATCCGCGACGAGCCGCTCGGACAGGTCGCGGGGACAGATTTCGGGGAACACGTCGAACGCGTCGATCAACAGGCCGCGGTGCCCGGTCGCCGGGTCGGTGATCGCGTAGATGTTGGAGGCATCCTCGCCATCATCGTCGCTTTCGAGCCGCAATGCCGCGTCGACGCGAATGGTGCAGGCTTCGATGGTCGATCCGAGTTCGAGATCGACGAGGTTGCTGTCCTTGACGCGGTACTCGTGGTCGTAGCCCTTGGCGACGAACGCCTGCACCGCTTCGAGGACGTCGGTCAGTGGGGTCGTCATAGCCACTTGGCCTTCTTGAAGCGCACGAACAGCAGCAGGCAGAACACTGCGATCACGCCGAGCACGATGAAGTATCCGTAGGTCGCGTCCAACTCCGGCATATTCTTGAAGTTCATGCCGTATATGCCCGCGATCGCGGTCGGGACCGCCAGTATCGCCGCCCACGCCGCGAGCTGGCGGGTGATCACGCCCATCCGTTGCGCCTCCAGGAGGCTGCTCGCCTCGAAGACCGTGGACAGGACGTGGAGAAGGCCGTCGACCATCGACTGGACACGGTGGAGATGGTCCGCGACGTCGCTGAAATAGGGTGTCACGTCGGCGCTGATGCAAGGGAAATGGCCGCGGACGAGCTTTCCCACCAGCTCCCCCATGGCGCCGAGCGTGCGCTGGAACCGCGTGAGTTCGGATCTCAGTTCGAAGATGCGGACGACGTCCCCTCGCTCGAGGAAGTCGTCGAGCGACCGTCTCTCCATCGCCAGGACGTCGTCCTCGATCATCTCGAAGATCGGCAGATACTGGTCGACGATGCGGTGCAGGATGGCGTGCAGGACATAGTCGACACCCTTTCGGGACAAGGTGGTCGAGCCCTCGAGTTGCGCGCGAAGGTTGCCCAGCGCACCCGCGGTGCCGTGGCGTACGGTGATGAGATGATTATGACCGGTGAAGATCGCCATCTTGCCGTAGATGATCCGGTCGCCCACCAGTGCCGCGGTCTGCGCGACGATGTAGAGTTCGTCATTATAGACTTCGAGCTTGGGCGGGCACAGCGGGTGCATCGCGTTGTCGATCGCCAACGGATGGAGGTTGTAGGTCGACTGGAGCTTGCTGAGTTCGTCGTCGGTGGGCTCGCCGAGCGCGATCCAGCAGAAGCCCGTGCGGTCTTCGCCCAGTTCGATGCTTTCATCGAGCGCGATCGCCCTGACCCGCTTGCCTTCGTGGTAATAATAGGCGGCGATTACGCTCATGCCGGCTTCGCGGGGATATGCAGGCCGCGCTGCACCGCGGGTCGCGCCAGCGCGCGTTCGAGCCACGCCTGGACGTTCGCAAAGTCGTCGAGACCGAGAATGTCGTCGGCAGCGTAGAACGCCCCAAGCGCATTTACCCAGCCGATCGTCGCGATGTCCGCGATAGAATAGTCGTCGACGATCCAGTCGCGGCCTTCCAACTGGCGATCCAGGACCCCGAGGAGACGCTTGGTCTCGTCGACGAAGCGCTGCCGCGGCCGTTTGTCCTCGAAATCCTTACCGCCAAATCGCAGGAAGAAACCAAGCTGACCGAACATCGGGCCGATCGCCGACATCTGGAAGAAGACCCAGGCAAGCGTCTCGTACCGTCGGGCAGGGTCGACGGGCATGAACTGGCCCGTCTTCTCGGCGAGGTAGAGAAGGATCGCCCCGGATTCCCACAGCGCCAGAGGCCGACCGTCGGGCCCCGCCGGATCGATGATCGCCGGGATGCGGCCGTTCGGATTGAGCGCCACGAACGCCGGGTGTTTCGACTCGTTGTTCGAGATGTCTACGAAATGCGGCTCGTACCCCGCGCCGGTTTCCTCCAGCATGATCGAGACCTTGACGCCGTTGGGGGTAGGCGTGGCGTAGAGCTGGATGCGATCGGGATGCGATGCCGGCCAGCGCTGCGTGATCGGGAAGGACGAGAGGTCGGTCATAATCTGCGATCCTGGTGCTGCGGTCCCGGTGCTACGGTCATGGAGGATTGCGGACCAGACCGGCGCTGAACGGTGGTGGCGTCTATTCCGCGGCGATCCCGGTCGCGGGCTGCGTATCGTCAGCCGTCTGGCGCTTCGGAAGCACCCAGCCGGGACGCACGAAGTGGCAGGTGTAGCCGTTCGGCCGCGTCTCCAGATAATCCTGGTGATCCGGTTCTGCCTCCCAGAAATCGCCGACCGGGACGACTTCGGTGACCACCTTGCCATTCCACAGCCCGGAGGCATCGACGTCGGCGATCGTGTCCTCGGCAACGCGCTTCTGCGCGTCGTCGACGTAATAGATGCCCGACCGGTAGGAGAGCCCCATGTCGTTGCCCTGGCGGTTCTTGGTGGTGGGATCGTGGATCTGGAAGAAGAATTCGAGGATGGCCCGGTAGCTCGTCACCGCCGGGTCGAAGACGATCTCGATCCCCTCGGCGTGCGTGCCGTGGTTGCGATAGGTGGCGTTCGGAATATCGCCGCCGGTGTAGCCGACGCGGGTCGAGACGATGCCGGGCCGCTTGCGGATCAGATCCTGCATGCCCCAGAAGCATCCACCCGCAAGAATGGCGCGCTCGTGCATATTAAGCCTCCTCTGCCTGATCGATATATTCGCCGTAGCCTTCGCTCTCCATCTCATCGCGCGGGATGAAGCGAAGTGACGCCGAGTTGATGCAATAGCGCAGGCCGCCGCGGTCGGCGGGACCGTCCGGGAACACGTGGCCGAGATGGCTGTCGGCATGCACCGACCTGACCTCGGTCCGGACCGTCCCGTGCGTGGTGTCGCGGACCTCGTTCACGTTTGCGGGCACGATCGGCTTGGTGAAGCTCGGCCAGCCGGAGCCCGACTCGTATTTGTCGGTCGAGGCGAACAGCGGCTCGCCCGATACGACGTCGACATAGATGCCGGGCTCCTTGTTGCCGTCATACTCTCCGGTGAAGGGCCGTTCGGTACCCGAGTGTTGCGTCACCCGGCGTTGCTCCGGGGTCAGCCGATCGACTGCGTCCTGCGATCTTTCAAACTTCATGATATCACTCAACACTTTTCAAGAGGAACGAAGGATCTACGTTCAGAAAATAGTATTCGTCATCATGCAGTGTATCGCAGTACCTCCTGGAATTATCCAATACGCCGGACGTATAGTTTCCATACCACCGATACTGTTCATGCCGTGACTTAATTCCACGCGTACCGGGCCGCCATTTGCGCGATCTTGCGTATTTCGACTGGCGCGGTGGAGCCGGAGACCGTCGCGATCACGACTTCACGCTCCAGGACGAACCCGTCGATCGGACGCGTGACGAGGCCGTGCGCCGTGGCCGATCGTTCCGGAAGAATGCATATCGCGTCGCTGTCGGCGACGACCCGCTGCACCCAGTCTTCGCGATCGGATCGAAAGCGGGGCTGCACGAGCACGTCCCGTCGCGCGAAGTGATCGCGGATCTCGTCGCGAAACTCGCATTTCAGGCGGTCGACGAACGGAAACCTGACCAGGTCTTCGCCGCGCACGATATCCCCGGCAGCCAGGGGATGGGTCGCGGAACAACCGAGGACGAAGCGTTCGCGAAATAGGGGACGCACGTCCAGCTTGAGTTCCGGTCGGGTTTCACGCGGCAGGATGCAGGCGTGGTATTTTCCCGACAGGACTTCCGATGCATCCTCGTTCGACTGTAGCGAATGCAGCTTGATTTCGACGGACGGCACTTCCGCCAACGCACTCTCGAAGAACGCGGCGAATTTTCTCGGTCCTACGGTAGGCGCGACTCCGACATCCAACACGCGGTGCCTTCCCATCGCCCAGTTCTCAGAGTGATCGCGTACGCTCTTCACCGCGACCGCCATGCGTCGGAATTCCGCCTCCACATCGTGACCAAGCCCGGTCAGGCGGCTGTTCTTCCCGTCACGGTGGATGAGGGGCCCGCCAAGTTCCTCTTCCAGGCGGCGGATCGCGCGGGTCAGACTCGGCTGTGACACGCTGCTCAAGCGCGCCGCTGCCGTGAAATTCAGCGTCTCGGCCAAGTTGATGAAATAGCTGACTTGATTGAGTTCCATTGCCCTCGGCCCATGCGCGGTTGGTGCACCATCCGTAAAACCGCCCTCGAAAAGGAGCAGGAATGAAGTGTGCTTCGCGCATATAGTTATTGCCGGGCTACTTATCTATATGCGCAAGTCATATATCTTCGATGCCATAACGTCCCTTGCAGGTCCGCTCTCAGTCCTGTCGGAGGGCTTGGACGCGCCGCTGAGCCGCGCGCCGGAAGCTCGATGGTTATGACCGAGAGAAAATCCGCGTTCGTTCATGGGATTGGCGTTATGCTTACCGGGCGCCTCGAACCGCCAGACGAACGCCGCGAATTGGGCGAATTTTGCCCACCGTTTCACCTGCGGGAAAGACAGTCGCGCCGCCGTTCACATCTCGCAGGCACTGTCGCACGCTGGCATCGGCGTCTTGGGGTTCGATTTTGCCGGAACCGGGATTTAACTATGGCATACACGGAATAGGGCGACCGAAATGTAAGTGGCGGTCCGATCGCTAGACCTCGCGCGCCGGAGATTGGGCACCTTCGACATCATCGGTCTTTTCGCGATCCACGCCTCGCTCAAGCAATTCGGCATCGATCGGGCAGTTCGTGCATCCCTGGTAGCAGCACAGGCGACAGATCCGATAAGACTGATCGAGGTTGTCCAGGCGATTGCGCAGGACGCGCTCGGCGATGTCCGATAGAATCCTGAGGTCTTCCAAATCAAGGATCGAAAGCCCCTCGGCAATCGCATGATCGCGCGCGGCCAGTACCTCGTTGCTCGCGACCTCACCGGTTGGCGTTAGATAGAGGGATCGTGTGCGGCCGTCCGTCGAATGCTCCCTGCGCTCGATCAAATCCTCGGCCGCCAGTCGATCCACGAGGCGTACGGTCCCTGCATGTGACAGGCCCACTCCGACCGCCAGCATGCGGATAGACATCCCCGGCTTGTGCGCCAGCAGCGCCAACGCCGAGGCGGCGGGCCCAGCTTCAGGCGCTCTCGATGAGCTGGCGCGAACGATGTCGTCGCTGATCATGAGAGCAAACGCCCCGAAGACGTTTCGATTTCGGGAGGAATTCATCGCCGCTACTATATATGCGCCGAGCATATTCAGCAAGTCGCACTTGGATTTACTCTGGCCTCATGACGGAGTGCGAAGATATTGATCTAAAATGATCTATATCGGTCTCAAGCAGCGAGGTGTGACGATAAACGGGGGTCTCGTGATGGCCGGGCGATACCTCGCGGCTAAAGACCGGCGATGACGCGTGGAGCGCCACCCCGCGCATGCTGCACCGCCAGTGACGTTGCCAAGGGACGGCGGCGCGTTTTGACGCTATCCTGCACAACATGACCACCCGGCTGCAGCCTAATCCTGAAGCCGAAGCCGTCGTTGCGGCTCTAGGCTTCGCGTCCGTCTACGATGACTTCGTCGCTCGATTGCAAGCCTTGGACGCTGGAAAAGTCACGCCTCGCGTCGGTGAGGCGTTCCCAAACTTTTCGCTGCCCGACGCATCGGGACGCTACCGTTCGATCCGGCAACTGCAGGACGGCGGGCCGATCGTCATCAGCTTCAATCGTGGATTATGGTGCCCGTTCTGCGTCCACGAACTGCAATCCTGGGCCGCCGCCTTGCCCGCCCTTGAACGGGTTGGCGGAAGGCTGATCGTCGTGGCGGGCGAAATCGGCGAGGGGGCATCTGCCATACAGGCGATAATCGGACCGAAGGCCACGCTGCTCTGCGACGTCGATCACGGTGCGGCGCTGGCTTGCGGACTGTCGTTCCCCGTGGGGGAGGAGATGAAGCGGCGCTATCTGGAGATCGAACTCGATCTCGCGGCTATCTACGGCAGCGATGGCGGCTTTTTGCCTATCCCGGCAACGTTCATCCTCGGAAAAGACGGCACCATCGGCTACGCCCATATCGACCCCGACTTTCGATTGCGGCCCGATCCACGGGACGTCGTCGCTTTGCTTGGGGCGATGCGCTGAGCGAGCCGACGGCGGGAAGGACAGGCCATTCGGGCACGGGACATGTTCCGGCGCTTCGGCTCAGGAGGCTGCCGCCGCCCAGCTTCGTGCACGTGAGGCGCGCACGAAGGCATCTGCTGCGATGCTGCGCTTACGACCCGCCACCGCGCCCAGGACGACGTCGCGCCTGACCTCGACATCGGCAAACCTGAAGACGCACAGGCGCTCGTCGTCTCTGGGCGGCGGAATGAAGGCGCTGCCGAACCCGGAAATCACCAACTGCTTTACCTGAGCCATATCGGTCGCACGATGCCGTACGATCGGCACGAAGCCATGGGGGGCCGCTAGAGTCTTGAGCCGAGCACACCCGTTGCCCTCGTGATCGATCCAGGACTCTTCGCGCACCGATAGCAGCGACGGCATCTTGCCCCCGGCGAGCGGATGGTCCGCACGCGTGACCATGTGATAGCTATGGTCGAACAGCGGCCAGACATCGAGACGATCAGGCGCGTCGTCCGGGAGTTCGACGACAACGAGGTCCAGCGTACCATTCATCGCCGCTTCGATCAGCTCGTCTGGCGACCCGCTCGACAGCGACAGTTCGAAGCCGGGGAGGCAGCCGGCAAGCTCCTCCAGGATCCTGTCGAGCGTGTCCGACTCGATCGCGGCATCGACGCCTAGCGCAAGCGGCACCACCCCCGCTCTTCCGATGCCCTTTGCGAATTGCATCGCGGCTTGGGCGGCCTCGAACGTACGGTCGAGGTGCGGCAACATCTGACGTCCGAGATTGGTGAGGTGGGTGTGGCTACGCTCGCGACGAAAGAGTTCTCCGCCAAACTCGATTTCGAGCTTCTGGATCGCACGGGTCAGCGATGGTTGCGTCACGGCGCACTCTTGAGCCGCACGCGTGAAGTTGAGCAGCCGCGCCATCGCGAGGAAGTACCTGATCTGCTGCATCTCCATGAAGCAATACTAGCACCCGTGTCGACAGGTGGCGACTCGCTCGCCGCCAATTAGCGTTCGGGCCATAAACGAAGGAGAATAATGTAGATCCGGCCTGCCGAGGTGCACCGGGGCATTTTGGAACATGATCTTCCCATCCCTTGTGAACCCGCCGCTATATTTGGCGTGGATATGCTGGATCGGGATGGGATTAATCTGGTCCGGGCGCAGCGTCGGCCGCTAGAGTTGTTGCGGGTCGCCGCAGTCGCACGGCCTCTGTGCGGGAAGCGCGGCGACGTTGCACTGTGGCAAAGTGCTACTTTTCCAGGCGCCCAGAGAACTCACGTCATATCTGGCGCTTCGTGAGCTGCGGGCGGCGTCGTCGATGCGACCTTGGCGAAGTTCTTCCTGATATAGTCGAGCTTCGGGTCGATGTAGCGTTTGCAGAACGGCCTGTCCGGATCCGTCGCATAGTAATTCTGATATCGCGCGTCCGACGGCTTGAACTCACGGAACGGCAGCACCGCGGTTGAAAGCGGTTTGTCGAAGACGCCGTTCAATGACGCGAGTGTTTCTCTCAGCTTGGCCGCCTGGTCGTTCTCGAAGGTGTAGGCTGCACTGCGGTATTTCCCGCTCGGCTCGAACGTTTTCGTGGCGGAGTGGGTCCTCAGGTGGATCTCCATCAGCGTCGCGAGGTCGATTGCCGCCGGGTCGAAGTGAACCACGACCGCCTCGGCCCAGGTATCGGAAGGAGCCTCGGAGCGGATGAAGCCCTGATCGACCCGCTGAACACCGTGAATGGCCTGAAAAACGCCCTCCGTGCACCAGTGGCATCCCCCGCCAAAGCCGATCTTCTCCATGTCGGTTCCTCAACGATCTGGTGATGGGTGGCGGGATAGCAAAGGCCGACGAATGCTCGAGATTTTTCGTACCGCAACCGCAACCGCGACTGCCCGCAAATTTGCAAAACGACTATTCGCTTCGTTGTCGAATGGACTGCGGACGAGGCGACGTGAAAGCCTGATACTCAGCATTGGCATGTGCGCCGGCCGCATAGCAAAACCCCCTGAAGCACGGCCTAGGTGTGATCCGGCGGTCGTGCTTCGACGGCGGCGGGGGCCATCCAGAATGGCCCGAAACCATGGCCATCGAGATCATCGAATGCACGGCTGTACATGAAGCCCAGGTCTTGCGGCTCATGAAGTTCACGCCCGCCCGCCTCGATCGCCGCCTGCGTGATCGCATCGACCTCGTCGCGGCTATCGAACGACAGCGCGTAGTGTCCGGTGGAGTTCATCGTCGCATCGACGATGATCTTTTCGGTAAATGTTGCGAAGAAAGGCTTGGCTAGCAGCATGACGTAGATCGCATCCGACCAGACCATCGACGACGCCTGCTCGTTGCTGAACTGGGCGTTCCTCTCGAAGCCGATCGCCTCGTAAAACGCCGTCGATGCCGCAACGTTGGCGACCGGCAGGTTGAGGAAGATCATCTTGGGCATCGCGGTGCTCCTCGCGTCGTAGCGGCGACCGGCGACTCGGCCGGCTCGCGGACTATGCTCCTTTCGACGCTCCCCGTCCTTGCAGAGTGTAGTCGAGACAGAACAGCATCGGCGTATGGCTGCGTTGGTACTGCATGGGGAGGCCGCGCAGCCGGTCGGACGCCGCCAGTGCCTGCCGCCCTGTGAATTGCGGATAGCGGCCTGCGAGTTCCCATCCTCTACCCGATCCCATTGGCGGGCTGTTCACATTCGCCCGACGCTTACACTGCAAAGACGGAACGGCCGACCGAGGGGGATCCGCGCGTTGGATCTGCGGCTTGCCCTCCATATCCACTATTCCGCACCAGTCCATAATCTGTGGATATGTCACAGAAAGTCCACATCACGCGGTTATGAGATCCTCGACGACGCCTACATGCGTGCTGCGTTATCAAAAGGGGTTCCAATGCTTCGTTCCATGCGACTTTCGTCGCGCGCAGTTCTGCGCGCGCTGTTGATGCTCGGCTCCACCGCCCCGGCCTTGATGATCGGGGCGACATCACTCGAAGCCCAGGACTATACGAACATCGCGGCGTCCGGTCGCGTGACCGGGCAGGACGGGACCGCGATCGCCGGAGCACAGGTCAAGATCACCTCGTCGGACCGAGGCGTCAGCCGCGTCGCCGCGACGGACTCGACGGGCAGCTACACCATCCCGCAGTTGCCACCCGGTAATTATGACGTTGCCATCACCGCGCCGGGCTTCGCAAGCTACGACGAACGCGGCATTCCGCTTACTCGCGAATCAGGCGGTGCCAACAGCTTCCGCTTGGTTCCGGCCGAGCAGAGCGGCGACATCGTCGTCGTCGGCACGCGTCAGCGCACGGCCGATTTCCAGGATACGACGGTCGGCAGCACGATCAATCTCGGTTCGCTGACGACGCGCGTGCCGATCGGGCGCACCTTGCGCGACGTGATGCTGCTGACTCCCGGCGCGGTCCAGGGCTCGTCGCCGTCGAATGGCGGCTTCTCGAATCAGGTGTCGATCGGCGGCGCGGCGTTCACCGAGAACGCGTTCTACATCAACGGCTTGAACGTGACCGATTTCGTGTCGGGCGGGCAGCCGGCCGAAGTACCGTTCGACTTCTACCAGACGGTCGAAGTGAAGACCGGCGGCGCCCCCGCGGAGTTCGGTCGCGCGACCGGCGGCTATGTCGTCGCCACGACCAAGTCCGGCACCAACGACTATCATGCGAGCGTCACCGGCATCTGGGAGCCCGACGATCTCCGCGGCAGCGCGCCGTCGACCCGCACCGTCGACTATCGCAACGCGACCGCAAGCCGCAAGGAACTGGTGTTCCAGGCAAGCGGCCCGATCATCAGGGATCATCTGTTCGTCTACGGCCTCTACAACATGCGCGAAATTCGCACGCTCACGCCGCAGGCCAACCAGAACAACGCGACGGGCGTGGCGAATACCAGCCCGTTCTGGGGCGGGAAGGTCGACGGCTACATCAATGGCGATCACCATTTCGAATTCACCTATTTCGACACCACGAACGAGACGCGCAACCGCAGCTATGATTGGGATCGCACCGACCACCGTCTCGGCGACAAGACCGGCGGCACCAACGCACGCGCTGGCGGGATCAACTATGTCGGTCGCTACACCGGTACCTTTACCCCGTGGCTGACGCTGTCGGGTGCGTACGGCGTGAACAAGCTTCGCTCGGGCAACGTCCCGCTCGACGTCACCAACCCGCAGGTCATCGATTACCGCACCGACCCGGCGGGTATCCAGATCGGCGCCAACAAGGTGACGGACGCGTTCAGCAGCACCGACAACGAGCGTGAATTCTACCGCGTTGATGCCGATCTCCAATTCCAGTTGCTCGGCGCGCACCATGTCCGGTTCGGCTACGATCACGAGAAGAACACCCAGTCGCAGACGTTTGAGACGATCGGCGGCGGCGCCTACAAAATCTTCAACGTCACGGCTCAGTCCGCCGCAAGGATTGGCGCGCCGGTCGGCACGCAATATTACACGACGCGCGTCTATGAGCAGAGCGGCGTCGCGCATGTCCGCAACGAAGCCTTCTACGTGCAGGACCAGTGGTCGCTGCTCGACAACCGCCTCCGCCTCGATCTGGGCGTGCGCAACGATCGCTTCAGCAACCAGGGCGTGAACGGGAAATCCTTCTTCAAATCGGGCAACCAATGGGCGCCGCGCCTCGGTGCCGCGTTCGATCCGGTCGGCGACGGCCGCACCAAGATCTTCGGATCCTATTCAAAATACTTCCTGCCGATGGCGGGGGACATAAACCTCAACGTCGCCGGCAGCTTGGTGACGTACACGCGCTACAATCTGTTCAACGGCGTCAGCGGCGCGGGCAGCGTCCCCGTCGCCGGCACGCCGCTCCTGTCGGTCGTCAATACGTCGGCCTGTCCCGACACCGGCATCAAGAATTGCGAAGTTTCGGCGGATGGCTCGGCGTTCAATCCGGCTGGCGCGATCGCGAGCAACATCAAGCCCCAGTCGGATCGGGAGTTCATCATTGGTGCCGAGCACCAGTTCAGCGACCGCATCCGGATCGGCGCCTATTACACGCACCGCGAACTGACCAACGTGATTGAGGACGTCTCGATCGACGCCGGCGCGCGCGCCTATTGCGTCGGCAAGGGCTTCACCGCGGCGGCCTGTCTGTCGGCGTATCCAGGCGGCAGCCAGTTCGTCATCGGTAACCCGGGCAAGGACATCACGACGCAGATCAACAAGCTGCCTGACGGCTCGACCCCGACCGTGACGCTGAAGAAGGACGATCTCGGCTATCCCGCACCGAGCCGCAACTACAATGCGCTGACGCTCACCTTCGATCGCAGCTTCGACGAGAAGTGGAGCCTGTCCGCCTCCTATACGCTCGCGTTCGACAAGGGGAATTACGAAGGCGGCGTGCGATCGGAGAACGGGCAACTTGCGATCAACCGCACTGCGGACTTCGATTCACCGGGCTTCGTCAACGGCGCTTACGGGTATCTGCCCAATGATCGCCGCCACAGCTTCAAGGCTTACGGCAGCTACCGCCTGTTCGAAGCGCTGGATCTCGGCGCCAACATGCTTGTGCAATCGGCGCCGCATTACAGCTGCATCGGCGCCGTTCCGCTCGCGGTCGACGCCTATGCCAACACCTATCACGGCTATGGCTATTACTGCCAAGGCGAGCTGATCCCGCGCGGTACGGCGTTCACCGGCGACTGGCTGGCACAGGTCGATGTCAGCGCGGTCGTCCACCTGCCGATCCCGCATCTCAAGGCGTCGCTCCGGCTCGACGTGTTCAACCTGTTCGCGAGTTCGGCGGTCACGTCGTACAACAATTTCGGCGAGTTGAGCGACGGATCGGCCAATTCCGACTACCGCGCACCAGTGAATTACCAGACGCCGCGCTCGGTGCGGTTGACGGCCGTGGTGGGCTTCTAGGCATCGCTTGCGCGTGGAGCGAGGCATGGAGCATGTCTCGCCCACGCGGGTTCACCGACGAAGACCTTGATGGAGGGGACGATAGAGAAACGATCACAGCGGCAGAGCGAGATCATGGCGCGGCTGCGGGGCGGCCGAACCCTCTCGGTGACCGCGCTGGCCGCCGACCTCGCAGTGTCCGACGAGACGATCCGCCGCGAGTTGCGCGCGCTAGAGGATCACGGCGTCATCATTCGCGAGCATGGCGGCGCGCGGATGACGACGCCCGTGCACGAGGGACCACTCCACCAGCGTATGGAGGAGAATGCCGACGCGAAGATCCGTGTCGCACGCGCTGCGGCCGAGTTCGTGCAGGACGGCGCGATCGTGTTCATCGACTCCGGCACGACGAGCTGCTTCATCGCGCGGCATCTGGCCGACCGGCGCTCGCTCACCGTCATCACCAACTCGCTCCGCGTCGCGAGCGATCTCGGCGGGATCAACAACAACCGCCTGTTCCTCGCCGGCGGTCAGATGGATTATGATTACCGCGCATTCTCCGATCATGTCGCGCAGGACTATGTCCGCGGTTTCACCCCGCATCTGGCGATCTTGTCGGTCGGCGGCATCAGCCTCGAGCGCGGGCTGATGGACTTTCATCCCGGAGAGGCGGCGATGAGCCGTATCGCCTATGCGACGTCGAAGCAGGTGCTGCTCGCGGCGGATGCTTCGAAATTCGGACGGTACGCCTTGATCCAGACGGCGGCGCTGAGCGATGTCGGCATATTGGTGACCGACAAGCCGCTGGAGGACGACTATGCCCGCGCCTTCGCGCATGCCGAGGTGGTGATCGCCTGACGCCGCCGCCCGGCGCGGATCAGCGCCGGTGCGGCGACGACGATCAGGAGCGCGCCGGCGGCTGCGACGGCGGCGTGGAGCAACCAGAATTGCGGGCTCGCGATCCGCTCGTAAAAGACGCCGCTGAACCCGGCCCACAGGCTCGCGAAGACGCCGTGAAGGTAGAACAGCCCCATCCAGAAGCCGACGCGACGACGCGGCGCGCTGCCCGCGATCAGGCTCAGCGCAGACGGCCAGATCAGCACGATCGCCCCGTCGATGAGGATCAGATAGGCGAGCGTCCAGGGCAGCGCGAGCGGGTGGCCGCCACTGGTCGCGTCTCCCAGCGCGAGGACCAGATAGCCCGCCGAACACAAAACCCCGCCGAGGAAGATTTGCGTCACCGCGCCGATCCGGATGCCCCGCCGTTGCAGCGCCCGCGACGCGACCTGTGACACCGCGATCAAAGCCAGCGTGAAGACGCCGTCGAGCGACAGGAACCACGCCACCGGCATGGTCCAGCCGAAGACCTGCCGGTCGGCCCGCGTCCGCGCCCAGACCATGAAGATGTTGCCGAGCTGATCATAGGCCGAATAGCAGAGGTACACGGCGGCCAAGGCAACGATGAGCAACGCGGTCGATCGAGCCGGGTCGGGTGATGACGCCGCTGATGTTGCGGAGGTCGCCGTTGATGCCGCGCGGCCAGTCACCGCGTAGATCGCCAGCCCCAGCGCGATAGCCGCCGCCGCTGCGCCGATCGCATAGTCCTGACCGGCAAACGCGGCCAACGCTCCGCAGACCAGCGGCCCACAGATCACCCCCGCGTTGAGAAAGCCCAGATAGACCGCGTAACCACGTCGGCGCTGGGCCTCGTCCTGAAAAAGCGCGCCAAGCTGTGCCGACAGATTGCCCTTCAGCACCCCCGCGCCGATCGCGAAGGGGATCAGGCCGAGGAGGAATGTCGGATCGCCGAGCATCAACGTCAGGCCGAGCAGCATCCCGACACCACCTGCCGCGACCATCGTCCGCCGGCTTCCAATCACGTCGCCGATCAGCCCACCGATCGGTATCGCCAGATAGATCAGCGCGTTGGCATAGCCGTATAGCTGCGAGGCAAGCCCGGTGGCGGACAAGGGCCCGAACATCGCCGCGCTGGTCTCGCTGAAGGCGGTCGCGCCAACGACGCGCGACACGTCGCCGACGAGCACCCGGTCCAGGAAGATCAGCACCAGGAGCGACTTCACGCCCGAGACGGCGAAGCGCTCGAGGAACTCCATCGTCGCGAGCGACAGAAAGCCCGCGCTCAGCAAGCGCTCGCCTTCTACCGCACTGTCTCTTTGCATCGCGTCCGCCCCCGCCAAGCGCCGCAACTAGGCAGGCTTCGCGACACGGCCATGACAGCAGGAGCGGCTCAGGCGGGGTGCGGAAACGCCGCGGCGGGCTCGCTGATGCCGGGCCGCCCAGTCTCGACATGCCCCGCCAGGCGCAGCCGAACGCCATTCGCGGAAGTCAGCAACAGGTCGTACCAGCGATGGTCGGCCAAGATGATCGGAACCTTTACCGTGGCGTCGGCAGCGACCGCGATTTCGCGTCGCTCGCCGCTATGCGCGCAATGCAACGCCATCGTCACCGGCGCATTGCCACGGTTGCGGAGCTGTACCGTGCCTTCCATGCCGTCTTCACGCCATAGCGCCACCGCCTCGATCCCTGCGCTCGCCGGCCCGCCGCGATAGTCCCGCTGGAACCCGTTGGGCCCTCGAACGACCAGCGCGTGCGGCTGGTCCGCCGGGATCGGCCACGCTTCGCTCAGACGGGAGTTCGCCGCCACGGTGAAGTAGCGCCAACCCGGAAAATTCACCTCGTCCTGCACGCCGAACACGACCCCGACGGGACCTTGATTGACGAAATTCAGCGTCAATGCAGCGTCGGACCAGGCCGGTTCGATGGCGAAGCGGTACGGCAGTGCCCGCGCAGGCCGGGTTCCGGGTTCCTGCACGGGCACGCCTTCCCCCTTGGCAATGATCGGGGCGGGAGCAGTCGCGCACAGCCGCTCGGTTTCCTCGACATAGCCGGCGACCGACGGAAGCGCCGCCGCCCAGCGCGTGTCGAGGCGTGCACTATGCGGCACGTCGAAGTCGAAGATAGAGGTAAGGTCGCCACACACCGCGCGCCGCCACGGCGAGATGTTCGGCTCGGCAACGCCGAAGCGCTTCTCCAGGAACCGCAGCACCGACGTATGATCGAACAGCTGCGAATTGACCCATCCACCGCGTGTCCACGGCGAGATCACCGTCATCGGCACGCGCGGCCCCAGGCCGACCGGCTCGCCCTGATAGGTCTCGCTCCGTACGTCGACGTTGCTCGCACCATAGCGCGGTGCAATTCCGGGGACGGGTGCGGGAAGGTGATCGAAGAAGCCGTCATTCTCGTCATAATTGAGGATCAGTGCGGTCTTCGCCCAGACCTTTGGATTGGACGCGAGCGCCGCGACCACGCTGCTGATCAGGACCTCGCCGAACGGCACGGGCGCGTCGGGATGCTCGCTCATCTGCATCATCGGCACGATCCACGACACCGCCGGAAGCCGGTCCGCGGCTACGTCGGCGGTGAACGCGGCGATCAGGTGCTTGGCCTGCGTCTTCTCGGGATCCTCGGGTGCGACGCCGTCGATCCAGTCGACATAGGCCCGTCCACGCCGGTAATGCGGCGACGACCGGTCCAGCTTTCGGAACTCGCTGAAATAGCCGAGCGGATTGTCCGAATAATTGGCGACCTCCTGATACACGCGCCAGGGAATTCCCGCCTCCTCGAGCCGACCGGCATAGGTGCGCCACGGCAGGCCCTGCGTCGCGTCGTCCTTGGCCATGTCGGCGCCAGGGTTGGCATCGGTGCCGCCGTTGGTGACGCAATAGACGCCGTCCTGCCCGACGCTGAGGCCGTTCGTGCCGCTGAAGTGATAAAGCCGGTTGGGGCCGGTCGGGCCTTGCAGTGAGCAGTGATAGCCGTCGCAGATCGTGAACTGGTCGGCCAGCGCATGGTAATACGGAATATCGGCGCGGGTCAGGTGCGCCATTGTCAGCGGGCCCTTCTGCTCCGCCCAGACGTCCCAGTTGCGCCAGCGCGCCTGGCTGTCCTTCCAGCTATGGTCGAGCCCGGTGAAACAGCGCGCGTTACTGCTGTTGTAGTCGAGCCGGAACGGCCAGGTGATCCGCCCGCCATCGCGGTCGGCACCACGTTGCGCCCAGACCGATCGGCCGCCGGGCAATGTCACCGGGCGCGGATCCGCAAAGCCGCGCACGCCGCGCAACGTGCCGAAATAATGATCGAACGACCGGTTTTCCTGCATCAGGATCACGACGTGTTCGACGTCCATGATCGAGCCACGCGCAACCGAACGCCGCATGGTGCTCGCTGCTCCTGTTGGCGCAGCGGCCGCGCTCGTTGCACCGATTAGGAAGGCTCTTCGACCGATTGCCATTCTGCGATTCCAAACGCTATCGTGAAAGTCCCGTATCCATGGGACCGACGAACAGCGCTTAAGCATGCAATGTACGATATATGTGACAGCGTCGCACTACCTGTCGTTTTCTTGAGGGTTTCACGCAAAAAGTCCAACCTTCGCATCGTGCGATCTTGCGAGCGGTCATTCTTGGCGCGAATCTGGAAAAGCGTGTGATCAGGCGGCAAGTCCAGCGGTCAAGGCATCGAAGACGGCACGAAACCGCGCGCTGGTCTTGAGGTCCTCATGCATGACGATCCAGAGCGGCAGCGGCAGGGCTATCTCGGGGAGGATCCGAACCAGTACCGGCTCTCGCCGAGCGATGCGCGTCTGGCACAAGCCGATGCCGAAGCCGGCTCGGATGGCGGCTAGCTGCGCGAGGTTGCTGTCCGCCCTGAGCGCGAAGCCGCGCCGGTCGAGCGCCGCCAACCGCTCCGCCATCGCCCGCAGTGCAGCCGTCTCCATGTCGTACCCGATCAGGTCGTGCCGAGCGAGGTCCATCATGTCCACGGGCGTTCCGCGTCGATCCAGGTAGTCGCGATGCGCATGGAAGCCGATCTCTACCGACGGTAGCCGTTTTGCGAGCAACGCAGTCTGCGTTGGCTGCGTCATGCGAACTGCAATATCCGCTTCGCGCGCGAGGAGGTCGTCTAGCCGATCCGACAGCGTCAGTTCGATCACCAGTCCAGGGTGCTCGCGCTTGAGGCACGTGAGGATTGGCGGCAGATGCTCGACGCCGACCACGTCGCTCGCGCTGATCCGCACTGTACCCGCCACGGCGCCCAAGGTGCCGCTGGCGGTTCGCACCAGCGCCGCGGCGGTCGTCGCCATGATCTGCGCCTGAGGTCGCAAGGCATGAGCCAGGTCGGTGGGATCGAGCCCCCGCTGCGATCGCACGAACAGGTCGCCTCCCAGCGCGGCCTCGAGCGCATCGACATGGCGTGCGACCGTCGGCTGCGTCAGGCCGAGGCTCCGTGCAGCAGCCGACAGCGAACCCTCGTCGAGAACCGCGAGCAAGGTTCGATACAGGGCCCAGTCGGGATCGACGTTCATAGATTGCCGTATAGCAGGCCAACGCTCTTAGGCAATTTCTGTTGTGTGATCCCCCGACTAGCCTTGGCGAACACACACGGAGACAGACGATGACCCAGCAGATCACGGTATTCGGATACGGCGCAGTCGGACAGCCGATCGTCGACCTCCTCGTCGCGCGGGGCGACCGCGTGCGTGTTGCCACTCGCCGGCGGCCGACCAACTTGCCGGCGAACGTAGAGCATGTGCGCTGCGATGTACTTGACGCCGGCGACGTCCGCGCGGCGCTCGATGGCGCGTCGCAGGCGGTGCTGGCGGTTGGCTTCGCCTACGATTCACGGTTATGGCGCACTGTCTGGCCACTGACGATGACCAACATGGTGGAGGGCTGCACGGCGGCGGGCGCGCGTCTGGTATTCATCGACAATCTCTACCAGCTGGGCCCGAAGATGGCACCGCGCACCGAGGACATGCCGCTGACCCCGACCGGCGAGAAGCCCGCGATCCTCGCCGAGGTGGCGCGCATCTGGCAGGGCGCGGCCAAGCGCATACGCATCGCGACCTTGCGGTGCTCCGACTTCTACGGTCCCGGCGTGACGGTGTCGCATCTCGGGGCAAGTGCCTTTGGCGAACTGGCCAAGAACAAGCCCGCGCAATTGCTGGTACCAGCCGATACGCTGCACGACTTCGCTTATGTTCCCGACATCGCCCGTGCCGCGATCATGCTGCTCGATGCGCCCGATGCGGATTTCGGCCAGGCGTGGAACATGCCTTGCGCGCCAACCCTCACCCCGCGGGCGCTGCTGGCCATGGGCGCCGCTACGCTAGGGCAGCGGCTGCGGGTGTGGGCTGTGCCCTTCGTATTGCTGCGGCCGATCGGGCTGGTGTATCGCTTTGCCAAGGAGGTGGCCGATGTCGGCTTCACCTGGGACCGTCCCTACATCGTCGACGGCGGCAAGTTCACCCGCCGTTTCGATTTGGCGCCGACCCCGTTCGAGGTCGGCGTGCGGGCGACCGTCCGCGCCTTCGCCGAGGCCGCCGGTACGCTCGGACATCGAGTAGCACTGCCGTAAGCCGCGAACCGCGCCGACATCGTCCCAGCAGGATCAGCCGATAGCCAAGTCGAAGCTCATAAAAGGGAGCGGAGGGTTAGGGGCGCATACCACGAACGATTTCGGTCGCTGTCATCCTGGCTTCACGATCGTCTCATAAGCCCCTCTGGAACTGCAGACGGGGGCGTGGTGAGCAGCAGAGCATTTCTTGCTAACGACATTGGCGTAGCGCCCTCGATGGACCACGCCACGGCGTTGCAATATCCCGACGCGGCGCTCTCGGGTGCGCTGCGTCGGTTCGTGCAAAGCCGGTTGGATCACCATGCCGATGGCGACGACGTGGTGCAGGAAACCTATTTGCGGCTGTTCGCGTACCAGGCGACCGCGCGAGTCAACGACATGAAGGCGCTGTGTTTTGCGATAGCGCGCAACCTGCTGCTCGACCATCACCGCATCGCCCGCCGCTCCGCACATGTCGAACTCGACGAGGCTATCGTCTGCCAGCAACCTACTGCCGACCGGGTGCTGGCCTTCCGTCGTGCCGTGGTGATCATGGCGGATGCACTCGAGCGTATGCCGCCACTACGGCGCGAGATTTTCCTGCGGAAACGGCTCGACGGACTTAGGACCGACGCGATCGCCAAGAGTTTGGACATGAGCATGGCGGCAGTGGAGAAGCACGTCGTCCGCGCCTTTCAAGACCTCCGCGGCGCACTGGCCAAGCGCGGCTTCACGATGGAGGCCGGCGCGTGACTGTAGCGCTTGGTGCAACACCGGTGAGCGAAGCCGCGCTTGCCGATGCACTGCAAACCGCGGCGATGCGATGCGGCCGGTTGTCGGACGAGCAGGTTCGGTCGCTCAGGCGTCGGCGGCGATCGGCCATCGCGGCAGTCGCGACCGCCCCGGTCGCCATTGCCCTGCTGTTCATGGCCAGTGACGGGTTCGTCGGGACACCGACCGCGTCGCGGGTTGCGACTCGCATGTTCGCCACCCGTGCCGGGGAACGCTCGACCGTGACGCTGGCGGACGGCTCGACCGTCGCACTCAATGGCGCAACCAGGCTTCGGGTGGTCTATGCCGAGGGACAGCGCCGTGCCGAGTTACTCGCGGGACAGGCGTTTTTCGACGTGCGGCACGACGTGGCGCGCCCCTTCGTCGTGCGCGCCGGCGCCAGCGAAACACGCGTTCTCGGCACAGCGTTCGACCTCGACCTGACCCGGACACAGGTTGCGCTGGCCGTCTATCGCGGCGCAGTCGGCTTCGATCCGGCAGGGGCGCCGCGCGGCGTCGTGGTCCGGGCCGGGTACCGCAGCGCCGTACGCGGCGGTGTGGCGGCGGCGCCGACGAAGTTCGATCCGGTGTTGCCGGACTGGCGCAGCGGTTGGATCGACACGGCGGGCATGCGCCTCGACGATCTGGTCGAAGTTCTCGACCGCCAGGGGGGTGTCAGGATCGCACGCCCGGCGGAACCGCTGGCGTCGACGACGGTGTTCGGTCGGTTCCGCACCGACCATCCGCATCAGCTTCTGAACGCCATTGGCAGCGGGTTCGGCTTCACGGTGCTGGAGCGGCGGGGGACGTTGACGCTCGAAACCGCGGACTGACGAAAATAAATTGTCCGGATTGGGCGGCCCTCGCCGTCTTCCCTCCGGGTGGCGTCTGATGGCGCCAAGACGGGGGAATATGATGACGCGGTTTCACGGAACGTCGGCACTGGCCTTGGTAGCGTTCGCTCTAGCTGCACCGACGATGGCGGATGCGCAATCGACGGGCGCACGGATGTTCACCATTCCCGCAGGCGATCTCGCGCAGGCGCTGTCGGCCTATTCGAGCGTCACCGGCATGCAAGTCATCGCCGCGCCCGCCCTCATTCGGGGGCAGCGGACCAGGGGTGCCAGCGGCCGGCTCACCACCTCGGCAGCGCTTGCCATGCTGCTACGCGGGACGGGTCTGCGTCCGGTCGAGAGCAACGGCGTGACGATCCTCCGCCGGGACCAGGCACCGGCAACGCCAATCATTGTCGGCGCGCGTGCGCCAGTCGTCGTAGCCGCCGCGGCGCAGGCCACCACGCTCGCGCGGGAAACGCCGGAGGCCACCCCGGACATCGTCGTTAACGGCTATCGTAGCAGCTTGCTGGCCGCCCAAGACCTGAAGCGTCGCGCGGTCGGGACCGAGGACAACATCGTCGCGTCCGACATCGCCGCGTTTCCCGACATGAACGTCGCCGAGGCGCTGCAACGCGTCCCCGGTGTCGCCATCACGCGCGACACGGGCGAAGGACGCCAGATCGCCCTGCGCGGTCTCGGCCCCGATTTCACCCGCACACAGCTCAACGGCATGGAAGTGCTCGGCAACACCGCCTCCGGCATGGACAATCGCGGCAACGTCAGCCGCAGTCGCGGCTTCGATTTTAGCCTGTTCGCCTCCGAGCTGTTCAACCGCGTCAGCGTGCAGAAAAGCTACGCCGCCAACCAGGACGAGGGCGGCATCGCCGGCACCGTGCAACTCTTCACCGCCAAACCGTTCGACTATGACGGCCAGAAGATCGTGCTGTCCGCGAAGGCCCAGACCAGCGATCAGACCAGCGGCGTCACCCCGCGGCTCGTCGGCCTGTTCTCGCAGCGCCAAGGCGATTTCGGTGCGCTCGTCTCGGTCGCCTATTCGAAGGTTCGCAACAACGAATATGGCTATCGCAACTGGAACTGGGGCAAGGTCACCTACGGCGCGAACAATATCGGGCCCGAGATCGACGCGCCGACGCGGGCGCTGCTGCGCGGCGGCACGATCTTCGCGCCTCAGGCACAATCGCCGTCGACCTGGTACACCGATCGCGAGCGGATCGGCGTCACGAGCGCGCTGCAATATCATCCCGGCGACAATTTCAAGATCGACGTCGACCTGCTGTACGGACACCTTGCCGACAAGCGCGACGACTGGGCGATCGCGGCGGGCGGCTACAACGCGCTGACCGGCAACGTCAGCGGTACGCAAGTCATCCGGTCCGCGACGATCCAGGGCAATTCGCTCGTCGCCGCCAGCTATACCGGCATCGATCAGCGCACCGAACATCACCGCGTCGAGAACCAGACCGACTTCTACCAGGCGGTGGCGAATGTGAGCTGGGACGTCGGCAATCGGCTGAAGCTGACCGCGCTCGGCGGGTACCAGAAGTCGAATTTCGTCCAGCCGACGTTCGACAAGATCTTCCTGCAGGCGCGCAACACCGCCTTCAGTTTCGACATGCAGCCGACGATCCCCGTGAACACCTACGGCTTCGACCTCACCAATCCGGCGAATTGGAACGTCCAGCGGCTGGTGACGCAGGAGAACATGATCAAGAGCGACTATCTCAACGGTCAGCTCCAGGCGGTCTACGACCTCACGCCGATCCTGAAGCTGGAGGTCGGCGGCGAGTATAAGCGCTTCACCAACAGCGGGTATCAGTATCTCACCAACATCTTCTATGGCACCGCGGCGACCAGCGACCGCGCGGTACCCGACGCGCTGAAATACGTCATCAACCGCGACAGCCTGCTTCCGTATATCGGCGGCGACGTCGCCGGGATCTACGCGCTGCTCGGCAACAACCGGGACCTGACCGCCGCCAACCTGACCGCGGGCAGCGACTTTCGCATTCGGGAGAAGACCTGGGCGGGCTTTACGCAGCTCGATCTCGACACCGACATCGGCTCGATGCGGCTGCGCGGCAATGCCGGCGTCCGCTACTATCATACCGACCTTGTCTCGAGCGGTTCGCTCGCCACCGCGACCAACGGCGTGACCACGCTTCAGCCGGTGACGGTCGGGACCAGCAACGATGATTGGCTGCCCGCGCTCAACGTCGCGCTCGACATCACGCCGAAGCTGATCGCGCGCGCATCCGCCAGCCGCAACGTCAACCGCCCCGGGCTCCCCCAGCTTGCCGCAGCGGGAACACTGACCGTGGCGCCGTTCGGCGGATCCGTCTCCGTCGGCAACCCCAATCTCCAGCCGTTCCGTTCCACCTCGGCGGAGGCGGGGCTCGAATATTATATGGATCGCAACGGCTTCGCGTCGGTCGGCTTCTTCTGGAAGGACCTCAACAGCTTCATCACCTCGGAGACGTCGCAGGTCCCCTATAGCGCGACGGGCTTCCCGGTCTCGCTGCTGCTGCCCGGCCAGGACGGTACGACGCCGTACAACTATACGCGCCCGATCAACGGGGACGGTGCCAGCATCAAGGGTGTCGAGGTGGCGTTCCAGCACGGCTTCACCTTCCTGCCCGCGCCGTTCGACGGGTTCGGCATCGTCGCGAACGGCACCTGGATCGATGGTGACCAGACCGCGGTCTACAACGGAGTCGTCAAGAGCATACCGCTCTACAATTTGTCGAAATGGGCGGCCAACGCGACGCTGTACTTCGAGACCGAGCGCTTCGGTGCGCGGGTCTCGACCGCGTATCGCAGCCGGTATCTGACGGGGGCAGGCGGCAATGCCAATGTCGGCGACGGCATCCGCCCGACCAACAATGTCGATTTCCAGGTCCGCTACAGCCCGGTCAAGAACCTGCGCTTCGTCGTCGAGGGGATCAACGTCACCAACCGGCCGATCGAGCAGTTCACCGATCTCTCGACCGACCGGACGCTCGTCTACACCCGGAGCGGCCGCATCTTCACCTTCGGCGTGACGACCAGTTTCTGAACCCCACGTCCGCGCCGGCAACGGCGCGGACGGCATGCTGCCATAGGTAGGACAAGCGGCGGTATGTCTCTACTATGCGGCGTCTGCTTCGGCGGTGCATTGCGCCGCGCTGGATGCGGAGCTCGCCCCATGCCGAAGTTCCGCCCGTGCCGCCTCCATGTCGCGTCGGAACTCGGCAGAGCCGTGCAGCATCGCGACCAGCACCGACCCTGCCATGTACCCCGCCTCGACCGCGCTTCGGCTGTGCGAGCCGCAGATGTAGCGGCTCTCGCCATATTGGCGTCCGCGGCGAAGGATCTGGGTGGCGCGGTGGGGCATCAGTTCGGCGAGGATCAGCGCGGCGGACCAGCCCGAAGTCGTGTGGCCTGAGGGGTAATCGCCATTGCTTGCGAGATGCTCGGTCTTCGGTTCGCAGATCGGCAGGTCGTCTTTCAGGTACGGACGCTTGACGGCAAAGCCATCCTTGGCGCGGCCGACCATGCTTTGGTCGCCCATCCGCGCGAAGATGCGGGTGAGGGCAGGGGACGATGTCGCATCGAGCTTGCGGCCGATCGCACAGGCGAAGACGGTGAAGCGATCGTCGGTGACGTCGCGCGTCGCCATGTCGCCACGCGGGGTGCCGAGCAGCGCCCTGGTTTCGCGGAACGTCGCGCGATCGTCGAGATCCTGCGGCGATCCGGGTTTAGGCGGCGCGGGGAGAACCTTCATCAGGTCCGGCATCGGCTGGTTCCGCAGATAATCCGTCGACGCGGTCGCGCCGGTCGCCAGAGCCAGCACGGCGATGAGGGCGAGCGTCCGCATCACTTGCCACCCTTGTCGAGATCGCCGCAGCCCTTCGGACGGCGCACCGGGTTGCAGCGAGCGATCAGCCCGCCGGGCAGGGCGACGTGGTAGCCACCGGCCAATCGCGGGTCGGGCCAGAGATAGTCGGTCGATACGAACTGCGCGCCGCCCGCCAGTGCGGTGTCGCGAGGGACGATGTCGTTCGTACGGGCCTCGCGCGTGTTCGCATCGGCACGCGTGCGGACGATAAAGCCGACGGCGACATCGCGGCGGATGCGATCGGCATCGCGAACCGGATCGTTGAGCGTCAGATAGGCAGCGGCGGGTGAGGCCTCGTCGGTATTGATGAAGAACACGCGGCCTTCGAGCGAGCGCCGCTTGCCGCGATACACCGCGACCTTGGCGGGCGGCTCGTCCAGCGCGAACAGGAATTTCCCACGCGAGCGTTCCAGCAACGGCCAGTTATCCGCCAGCACGGCGTCGCGGAGCGTGGGATAGCGTCCCTGCACGTCATCCGGCACGATCAATTTGCCGGGCGCCATCACGGAGCGGATCTCCGCATCGAGCGCATCATACGCCGCCGCGTCGAACGGCAACGCATCGATCCCGCCCCGCGCCGCGTTCTGCTCGTCCTTCGCATTGAACATCAGCAGGATCGGCACATGCCGCGGATGCTTCGCCGACCAGTCGCGGATGATCGTCAGGCATTCGGTCAGCAGGACGCAGCTCGATGCGTTGTCGATGCCGGGGATGTGCAGCACCTTGAAGCCCGGCCGTTGGAGCTTTGGATCGTTCGAACCGCGCGCGTAATGCCCGCCCAGCGGATCGTAATTCACGTCGATCTCGAGTTGCCGCGCACCGGCGTCGAGCTGTTCGGTCAAGCTGCGATGCGAGTAGTCGAGCGCATCGGCCATCGCCGAATCGACAGCGCGGACCTTCGCCATCGTCGCGGCGGGCATCGGTTGCTTATAGCTGTTGTGCGTGCCGATCACCGCCACGTCGTTGATCCGCAGCGGCGGCGCCGTATCGCGCGCCACTGCCGTTTGGGTGAGAAGGCCAAGGCTCAGCCCCGCCACGATCGATCGCTTCACAGCTACTCTCCCGATCAGAATTTGAACAACACCGAACCCTGCACCGCGCGGCCGAAGATCGGTCGCGCCAGGATCACCGCACCGTCCGCCGCCCCCGGCACGAGCTGCTGCCCGCCGCCCTGGCCCAGTCCGAGCGCGTTCGACAAATTGGTGCCCTTGACCTGCACGGTGACGTTCTGCGTCACGTCCAGCTCCGCGCTGGCATTGAACACCGAGAACGCCGGCAGCTTCACGAGGTTGGAGTCGTCGTTGAACTTGTCCCCCTCATACCGCCATTCGCCCAGCACGCGCAGGCGGCCACCGATCAGCGATACGCGCGGCCGGATGCTCGCCATCACCTTAGGCATGCTCGACGGCCGATTGCCGTCGAACGAGGTGGTGACGGGCGCCCCAGCGACGATGGTGTTGTAGGTATAGTTCTTGAACTTCGGATCCTGGTACGTCGCGGTCGCCGAGACGTCGAACCAAGGCACCGGCTTCAGGTTCGCTTCCAGCTCGACCCCGGTCGTGCTGACGTCGCCATAGTTGATCTCCTGGACGATCCGGAGCGTCGCCGGGTCGATATACGTGTTGGTGAACTGTACGTCCTTGAACGAATTGTAGAACAGCGTGGCGTAGAGGCTGCCCCAGGGCTTCTGGAACTTCACGCCCGCCTCGGCCTGTTCGATCGACTGGCTGCGGATACCGGTCGGCAGCACGTTGTCGCGGTACTGGCCGATCTGCGGCAACCGGTAGGTGCTGGTGTAGCGGCCGAAAATGCCGGCTTCTGGCATGAACTGCCAGTTGGCGCCGATCGTGTAGCTGTGGTCGCTGAACTTCGGGTTGAAGCGGTTGAACACGTCCGAGCCGTAGAGGACGTTGTCATCGGCCAGCGTATCGGGATTGCCGAGATTGAAGCTCTTCACCCCTTCCGAATAGCCGTGGATCCAGATCGTCTCGTAGCGAAAACCCCCATCGACGCGCAGCTTCGGCGTGATCTGCCATTCGTCAGAGATGTAGAAGGCGACGTCCTCATACCCGCCGAACGAATGCGCGAACCGGGCCTCGTAGCGCTGGATGCCGGTGTCGGTGACGCGCCCGACGACCTGCCCGCCCGCGTTGACCGCGACGATATCGAGCAGGCGCGCGTTCGGCGCGACTTCGGTCAGGCCGACGCCGTCGTTACGATCGTGTGCCCAGTCGGCGGTGGTGCCGTACAGGCCGAGCTTGACGTCGTGGCGGCCGATCCCGGTTTCGTAGACATGGCCGAGTTCGATCAGGCCCATCGTCTCCTTGATCGGGTTCTGGATCGACTGGAAGGTGTTGACCCCGACCAGGCCGTTGCCGTTCGCATTGGCGCCGTACGCGCTGCCGTCATCGTTATAGACAAGCCGCACGTCGGTCGCGCCGCGGCCCGCGAACGCGCGGACTGCATTGGCGCGGACCGAGGACAATTGCGCCGCCTGCGTGTTGAGGCTGTTAAGCCCGCGCGCGTTGCGATCGGTGGTGGAATCGCGATAGCGGAACCCGCCGCTGACGGTCGTGCCATCGTCGAACTCCGTATTCCCCTTCAGCGTGAACTGCAGGTCGCTCGTCTGGTTGAACAGGTTGAACTGCGCCTTGCGGATACCGTCGGGCGTCTTGATCTGGACGCGACCGTCCTGCGGCCCGGTCAGCGTATCGTCATGGCCGTTGAACGGCGCGAGCGGCTTCAGGTCGTCGCCGTTGCGGACCAGCGGGATGGCGTCGAAGAAGAAGTTGTTGTCTTCCATGTACTTCACGCCAAACGAGATGCTCCCGCGGGCGAAGTCCTTCGAGATCAGCACGCGGCCCTGGCCACCGTTGTTCGCCGCCGGCCCCGGATCGCGGATGCCCTGGTCCTTGTTGTAATAGCCGCCGACCGAAAAGCGCCAGCCGTCCACGATCGGTCCACCGAGCCATGCGTCGCCGCGGATCTGGCCGTAGTCCGATGTCGTCAGCTTGAGCAGGCCGCTCAGTTGCGGCGTGCCCTTGCGCGGGATGAAGTTGACGAGGCCACCGGGTGCGTTGGCGGCGAAAATCGAAGAGGGGCCACCACGGACTGCCTCGATCCCCGAATAGGTCTCGTCGATGCGCAGGAACTGGTCGACGTTGATCCAGTTGATGCCCGGATCGTGCTGGATCGGCAGGCCGTCCTCGTACACCGCGAGCGACTCGTACCCGCCACGCGGGATGCCGCGGACGCGCGTGTTGTTCGCCCCGACGCCGCCCGAGGAATCCGCCCAGACGCCGGGGATCTGCTGCATCGCCTCCGCCAGATTGCCGATCGCACGCTCGCGGAGGTCCTTCTCGCTGATCGTGGTGATCGAATAGCTCGCATCGACCTTCTTCTGCGCGACCGTGCCCAGACGTCCGGTGACCAGGATCTCATCGCCCGAACCGGCATCGGCCGCCGGCGTCGGGTCGCGTTGCGCGACCGGCGCAGATTGTGCATCGGCGGGGTTGGTAGCGACGGCAATGGCCATCAACGCCGCGGTCGCCCGCAGCATGGTGATCGTCTGCATGGTAATCGAACCCCAATTTGTCCCGGCCTTGCCGGCCGACGTGTCCGCAGCGCTATGGGGCCCGGCGATGACGGCGGGACTACGGTATCATTACTGTCTTATGATGATTGGGTGACTGCACGATGACCGGTGTCATGCCTGGTCGCCTTGATAGGGTGCGGTTTCGCAGCAGGATCGCGAACGCTGCTGTCACAAATGGGTAAGGTGCTCGCTGTAGCGACAACTTGCAGACCGAGGCGAACACCAAGGTTGATCAGGGAAAACGTGGCGCTCGAACGCTTTAGCGCATGCCCAATCCTCGATCGCTCATTTCAGCTCGACGACGTTACCAGTCAGGGATTCTACCAATGACAACAACCGGAAGCACCCAGCGAGGCATGATCGAACGCACTTTGCGTAACGGTGCATGGGCAGCGTGCTGTCTAGCCGCCGGTCTGGTCGCGAGCGGCGCGGCGTTCGCTCAAGCACGACCCCTAAAGCCCCGCAACGTCATCGTGTTCCTGGGTGATGCCGGCGGTCTGCCGACGCTGAACGCCGCAGGCATCCTCGCGCACGATAAACCGCAATCCTTGTTCATCCAGTCGATGCCGTATGTCGGGTTGTCCGACACTTCGTCGCTCAACCGATGGGTCACGGATTCCGGTGCGGGCATGACGGCGATCATGACCGGGCGAAAGACGAACAACGCGATGGTATCGGTCGTGCCGTCGGGCTCGGCTGGCGAAGTGAAGCCGGTCAAGACGTTCCTCGAATATGCCGAGCAGCACGGTCTATCGACCGGCGTCATCACGAACATGCCGATCTGGGATGCCACCCCGGCAGCGTGCTACGCTCATGTCGCGTCCCGGAAGGACAAGGACGAGATATTCCGTCAGATGTTGGCGCCGCGCTTTGGTAACGGCGTCGATATCCTGATCGGCAAAGGCCGCAAGGACGCGGTCGCGTCCTTTGGGAAGATTCAGCAGACGCCCGAGCAGGCCTTTGCCAAAGCGGGGTATCGCTTCGGTTCGGACCCCACGCTCGTGCGCACCGCCGCGCGGGCCGCTGTTTTGCGCGACGACGATTACGCGCCGCTACCGGCCGTCGAGGCAACGATCGGCCAACTCGCGCGCAACCCAAAGGGCTATTTTCTGATGGTCGAATGGGACATGCACACCGATAATCCGCAAGCGGGGCTGCGCCATGTCGTCGAGATGGATGACATGATCCGCCGCGTCAGCGCCATTGCGGGCAAGGATACGCTCATCCTGTTCACGGCCGATCACAGCTTTGGCCTGCGCATGTCGGGCGGCGATCGTGACGCACCGCTCGTCAAACAGTTTGCTGCGGCCGCGGCCAAACCGGGCGCCACGATCGCGAGCAACGACGTGATCGGGGTTCAGGATGATCATACCGGCGAGGAAGTCATCGCCGCTGCCTCGGGGCCTAGCGCCGAGACTGTCCACGGCTTTTTCGCAAATACGCATCTGTTCGACCTCCTCATGAACGCCATCGGATGGACGAAGGAGTCTTGAACAATTCCGACGTCGAGAGGCGGCAACGAGGTCGGTGAGGACGCGTTCTCTTTGATGCGGACACGTCTCCGGCGAGACTACCAGAATCGCTTCGCGTTTATCAACGCGTCGAAGGCTGTCGCCGCATCGGACAGGATCCCGTCCCGTTCGAGTGAAGACGGCGCCGCCTTCTGGTCGAGACCGAAACGTTTGATCAACGCCGGAGCCGTCGCCAGATCGTTCAATACGCCAAGATGATCCTGCAGGGCCTGCAGATGCTTCACGAACGCCTTGAACCGGCGACGCGATCGTTTGTCCGGATACAAGCTCCGGAAGAACCCGGTCGCGTATCGCAGCTTCTTGGCGGTGATCCGAATCTTGTGGCGGGCTTCATCGTCAATCTGGTCGAGATCGCGACCACGCCGCTTCATGCGCCGGCGTAAGGTTGCGATCGTTTCACTGGCGAAGAGCACGGCCGGCGTGTCCAGTTTCGCCCGGTCCAACGGCTGCATGCGCCACTCACCCAACGCCGTCCATTCCACGATGCCGATCATCAGGTCGCGCGTCCGTTGCGAATCCAGTGCAGCCAGCGCGGCCGTATACGCATCGTCGCGCGCCGTGCCGAGTTTCGAGTTCGCGGCCTTGCCAAGCGTTTCGCATAGCACATCGAGGTCACGGGCCGGGCCAAGCGATCCGGCCAACCATTTCAACTCGCTCGCAAGATGCGCGAAGCGGTCATCCGCGACGACGGGTTTGAAGATCGACAGCGCGGACCGCAGCCGTCGCAGGGCGACCCGCGCCTGATGCAAGGCGTCGGGATCAGGGGTGCGTCGGAGAATGGTCTCGTTGAGACGGAAGTGCCGCAGGCACGTGCCGACGATCTGTACGAACGCTTCGGCGGTGGACGTACCCGCTATGAGATCGAGGCCCTCGGCCTTGATCGCCCCCAATCTCGCGGGTTCGATAAGGCGATACCCCCGCTCTCCCTTCGTCAGGACGCCTAGCCGAAGGGGAATTTCGCTTCCGAGCCTGTGGATCAGACCGAAGATGGCGCTGGGAGAACCGCTTTTCAGTTCCAGCTCCAGTTCCGATACTGGCGTTTCGCGGTCGCTCGCTGTGACGGAACCGGTATCGGCGACAAGCTCGACCGTCGCGCTGTCGTGGACGATGATCCATTGCCGCCGCGTGATCGTCACCGTGAATGCCGGCTTGACCTGTCTCAGGACTTCGGGTGCGACCAGCGTATGGATTGGCGAGCCGACTTCGAGTTCCGGTTCGGGTCCCGCGATGTCGTGTTCCCATTCCGAACGCGCAAACAACCCGGCAGCCGCACCCCGCGTGGACTTGGTCGTCTGAACATGCCTTCCGCCAGCCGTCCGCACCCGGAGCGAGAGACCGGCTTTGCGCAGGGCTTGCGCCGGCGTGTCGAAATACGTCGATACCTGCTGGACGATCTTCGGGGTGATACCCAGAAGCATCTCGGTCGCATCCAGTCGATCGACCGCCTCGGTATCGATTTCGAGCTTCAGTTCGATTTCGTCCTGTGCGTCGTCGGAGGACGGCGTCTCTGTAGTTGCGATGGTCATCCTTGGACAATCGATCATCGAACGGATCGATCCGATGGCCGTGCCTGATGCGTCCGTCATTCTGCGCGCCAGGAGAACGCCCAGCGCTGTTTAATGTGCATCAACCAGCCGATTGCGGACGTGACGGCGGGATATGTCGGCAATATCGCTGATCCCCGCGAGCGTCAGGGTCCGCTCGAATTCGTCCCTCAGCAGCGTCAGGAGGCGATCGACGCCCGGCTCACCACCCGCCGCCAGACCATAAAGATAAGGGCGTCCGATCGAGCAGGCGGTCGCCCCCAATGCAAGCGCCTTGACCACGTCCGAACCGCGCCTGATCCCCCCGTCGCAAATCACGTCGGGTGCATCGCCGAGCGCGTTTCGCACCGCCTCTATCTGGTCGATCGGGGCGGGTGCTCCGTCCAGCTGACGCCCGCCGTGATTGGAGACCATCACACCGGTCGCTCCCGAGCCGATCGAGCGACGTGCGTCCTCCGGCGTCATCACGCCCTTGATCGCCAGAGGCCCGTTCCATTCGCGCGCAAGCCACTCGACATCGCGCCAGCCGACCGAGCGATCGAACTGCCCGCCGATATAGTCGAACAGGCTCATCGGTCCCGATGCCAGCGCATCGACCTTGTGGCTGACGTTCGCGAGGTCGAACCTGGACCCGGTCAGCGCAGGGATCGACCAGGCGGGGTGGAGGGCGAAGCTCAGCAACGACCGCGGCGTGAGCTTCGGTGGCAGCGAGAGGCCGCTGACCCGGTCGCGCTCCCGGTTGCCGGCGACAGGCGTGTCCACCGTCAGCGCAAGGCCGTGAAAGCCGACGTCACGGCAGCGCGCCACGAACTCGGCGGTTAGGCCGCGATCCTTGAAGATGTAAATCTGGAAGACCTTCGGGCCGGCGAACGCCTGCCCGAGATCCTCCAGCCGCGTCGTACCCATCGTCGAGAGGCTGTAGAGAAGACCGTGTCGCGCTGCTGCACGTGCCACGGCGAGTTCGGCGTGACCGTGGAACATGCGGGTAAGCCCGGTCGGCGACAGCATCAGCGGCCAATGCGAGGGTTGTCCGAAGATATTGGTCTCGGTCCGGATCTTCGACACGTCGTTGAGGACGTCGGGGACCAGCGCATAGTCCGCAAATGCATCGACATTCCGACGCAGCGACACCTCGTCGTCGGCGCCGCCATCGATATAGTCGAAAATCGGCCGCGGCAGTCGACGACGCGCCATCAGGCGCAGGTCGGCTACGTTGTTGGCACGTTCAAGGCGCGTCATCGCCGACCTCGCAGGACGCTCGGCCTGAGGTTACCGGCTAGGAGCGGAACGCACCCGCTCGGCACGGCGCATGCGGCCGTGGCGATCAACGTAGTATCCATGCCGTCTTCATACCCGTCCCCTGGCGCCATATGCCCCCCCCGCTTGCCGGGATGGCCGACGCGGGCGGAGTCGCTCGCCGACCACATCACTGCTGCAAAACCTGGTGGAGCGACCGAAACAGGCTGCGCGTATCGGGAGCGGATCGACAAACCATTTCGCTGTGCCAAGGCGATGGCAAACTGTGCACGTCTGCGACTGCACGCGCATTGCCCGTAATCGGGTGTCGGCCGGCAACGCGGCGAACAATGAATATCCTTAGCGAGAGCGGCTGTTTTAGGCCCATGGACGTGTTTGTGATCGTCCGAGCAAAGCGGGGGAAGGCAGGTACAGCGCCAGCGGTTACGCTCTCTCGGCCACGGCCAATTGACTAGGATGTGCTGCGGATCGCCTGCGAACACTGACGATCACCGCCACCAGCCCGAGCACCGAAGCGGCAGCACCAGCCAGCGCCACGGCAGGATATCCCAGACCGGCCGCGATCACCCCGCCGCCCAGCGCGGCACCGATCGCATTGCCCAGATTGAACGCGCCGATATTCATCGCCGAGGCGAGGTTCGGCGCATCGGCGGCGGCATGCATGACGCGAACCTGAAGCGGCGGGACTAGCGCGAAGCTGGCAACGCCCCACAGGAAGATCAGGATCGCGGTCGGCGCCTTGAACGGCATCAGCACCGCGAAGGCCAGCAGGATCAGCGCGAGCGATGCCAGCGTGACGATCAGCGTCCGGTCGACCGAGCGATCCGCATAGCGGCCGCCGAGCCAATTGCCGACGGTAAGCCCGACACCATAGGTGACCAGCATCGCGGTAACGAAGCCGAGCGACGCATGCGTCGCCTCGTGCAGGATCGGCGTGATGTAGGTGAACACCGTGAACATCGCGCTCGCCCCGATCGCGGTCAGGCCCAGCGCCCCGATAACCGGCCCACGTGTAAGCACGCGTAACTCCGCCATCGCGTTGCTGTCCGTCGGCGCCGGCAGTGCGGGCAGGGTCAGCCGGAGCGCCGCCATCGTCACGACGCCGAGCGCGGAGACTCCCCAGAAGGACGCACGCCAGCCGAGATGTTCGCCCGCCCAGGTCGCGAGCGGGACGCCGATGACATTCGCGATCGTCAGCCCCATGAACATCGCCGCGACCGCACCGGCGCGGCGCTCGGCCGGCACGAGGCTGGCGGCCACGACCGAGCCGACGCCGAAGAAGGCGCCGTGGTTGAACGACGTGAGGATCCGCGCGGCCAGCAGCATGCCGTAACTGTCCGACACTGCCGCCAGCACGTTGCCGGCGGTAAAGATGCCGGCCAGCAGGATCAGCAGGGTCCGCCGGGGGACGCGTCCCGTCGTCAACGTCATCAGCGGGGCACCGATCACGACACCCAGCGCATAGGCGCTGATGAGCAGTCCAGCGCTCGGGATCGATACGCCGAGATCATGCGCGATGACCGGCAACAGCCCCATGGGTGCGAATTCGGTAACGCCGATGCCGAACGCGCCGATCGCGAGCGCCAGCAGGCCTGGATTGAGTTTCATCATTTGCGTCCTCAGACCAGCGGAGGATTCAGGCGGGCGAAGCCCTCCTGCTGGTGATACGGGGTGTGGGGATAGGGTGGCAGCACGGCGCTGGCCGCATCGAGCACCGCGACTTGATCGCGCGACAATGCCCAACCGACAGCGCCCAGATTGTCGCGCAACTGCGCCTCGTTGCGCGCACCGATGATCACCGAGGCGACGGTCGGGCGGCGCAGCAGCCAGTTGATCGCGACCTGCGGTACGCTCTTGCCCGTCTCGGCCGCGACGACCTCGAGCGCGTCGATCGCGCGGTAGAGGTGTTCGGCCTCGACCGGTGGCGCGAACTGCTCGGTATCGTGCAGCCGGCTGCCCGCGGGGATCGGCCGGTCACGTCCGATCTTGCCTGTCAGGCGTCCCCAGCCGAGCGGACTCCAGACCAGCGCGCCGACCCCCTGATCGGCACCCAGCGGCATCAGGTCGGCTTCATAGGCGCGGCCGATCAACGAATAATAGACTTGGTGCGCGACGAGACGCGGCCAGCCGTTGCGATCGGCAATTCCTTGCGCCTTCATCAGCTGCCAGCCGGGATAGTTGGAGACCCCGGCATACCGCACCTTGCCAGCCGCGATCAGTATGTCGAGCGTGCCCATCACTTCTTCGGCCGGCGTCGAAGCATCCAGCGCGTGGAGCTGAAGCAGATCGACATGATCCGTGCCGAGCCGGCGCAGCGACGCCTCGACCGCGCGGATCAGCCGCGCGCGCGACGCGCCCCAATCTTGCGGCCCGTCGCCCATCGGCAAACCCGTCTTGGTCGAGATCAGCACCGCATCGCGGCGTCCCTTGATCGCGGCACCCAGCACCGTTTCGGATGCACCGTTGGAGTAGACGTCGGCGGTGTCGAACATCGTGACGCCTGCATCCAGGCAGATATCGACCAACCGTCGTGCCTCGGTTTCGTCGCTCTGGCCCCAGGCTCCGAACAGCGGTCCTGTCCCGCCGAATGTTCCGGTGCCGAAACTCAAAGCCGGTACGCGCAGCCCCGATGATCCCAATTGCCGATAGTCCATGCGTGCTTCCTAGCTGCCGTATCGGGTCATAAATGATGTACGGTGCCAGTCACGATAAGCAGGCCGAACCGCGAAGGACCTTTGACATGGACGCAAAGCTGGGCATCGGGGCCGATCGTGCGCGGGCGCTGGAAATCTTCGCGGCGGTGATGCGCGACGGCAGTTTCTCCGGCGCTGGGCGGAGGCTGGGACTGACGCCCTCCGCTGTCGCCCGGTCGGTCGACCGGATCGAGGCGCGGTTGGGCGTGCGCCTGTTGCTGCGATCGACCCGCGCGCTGACGCCGACAGCGGAGGGGCAAGCCTATCTTCAGACTGCGCGGCGCATCCTTGCCGATCTCGATGATGCCGAGCAACAACTCGCCGATCAGGGGGCCCCGCGCGGCCGGTTGCGGATCAGCGCCGCGCTATCGCATGGCCGGCTCTGTGTCGTGCCGCTGCTGGGTGAATTTGCGGCGCTCTATCCACACATCCTCATCGATATCGCGCTCAGCGATGGGATCGTGGATATCGCCGCCGGACAGGCAGATGTCGCGGTCCGGTTCGGCGCGCTTGCCGACAGTCTGTTGACCGCGCGCAAGCTTGGCGAAAGCGGTCGCGTGATCGTCGCCGCCCCGGACTACCTCGCGCGTCATGGCACCCCGACCGTTCCCGAGGACCTTCACGGTCATAATTGTCTCAACTTCAACTTCCGCCGTGCCGAGCCGATCTGGCCGTTCCGCCGTGGCAGCGAGGACATCGTGCTATCGGTGAAGGGGAATATAGAAGCCAATAACGGGGAGACCCTCGGCCAGCTTGCAGCCGCCGGCGTCGGGGTGGCGCGCGTGGGCGCGTTCAGCGTCGTCGACGACATCGCCACCGGGCGGCTGGTACCGATTTTGCAGGACTTCAATCCCGGTGACGTCGAGATAATTCACGCAGTGTTCGTGGGTGGGAGCCAGACGCCCGCTCGGGTCCGAGCGTTCGTGGACTTCCTGGCCGAGCGCCTCGCCGGTTGATTGCTGGGTGAGCCGGCGAGTACCATGGCCCCGGCCACCGACAATGCGAACGATTTGCATTAGCGCGCAGGCGCGAGTACGGGCATCCCCATTCGGGGGAACATATGCGGTTTGGGCTTCTTACTATCCTGGCTTGGCCGATCGTCGGTATGGTGCCGCCGGTCTGCGCGCAGGCGATTCTCACGCCGGCCGTGGACGATGACGGTCGGCCTTCGGACGTTCCTTCTGATATCATCGTGACTGCGACCCGCAGCATCCTGCCGCCCAACGCGCTGCCGTTGACGATCGACGTCATCGACCGTGCGGCGCTCGATCAGCAGGTCGCGATTGGTGGTTCGGTGGTCGATGCGGTGTCGAACCTGACGCCGTCCTTCTCGCCGACGCGGCAAAAACTGTCGGGCGCTGGCGAGACGTTGCGCGGGCGATCGCCACTCTATGCGATCAACGGCATCCCGCAGTCGACGCCGCTCCGCGATGGATCGCGCGACGGCTTCACGATCGATCCGTTCTTCATCGACCGGGTCGAACTCATCTATGGCTCCAATGCGTTGCAGGGGATCGGCGGCACCGGCGGGATCGTCAACCAGGTCACCGTACAGCCGCCGCGCACCGAAGGTCTGTCGGGCCGCGCGCTGGTGCAGGGGACGACCGACACCAGCTTCAGCGGCGACGGCAAGGGCGGCAAGGTCGCCGGACTGCTCGCGTGGAAATCGGGGCGCTTCGACGTGATGGCGGGCGGCGCGTATGACAAGCGCGGTGCGTTCTACGACGGCCACGGCAACCGCGTCGGCACCGACCTGACGCAGGGCGAGACGCAGGACTCACGCAGTTGGTCGGTGTTCGCGCGCGCCGGCTATGCGCTCACCGATACCGCGCGGATCGACCTGATCGCCAACCGGTTCGAGCTGAAGGGCGGTGGCAACTACATCGCCAGCAACGGTAATTTCCGGATCAACCTGCCAACCACCTCGGTACGTGGAACGCCGCCGGGCGACCCGGCCGAGAACCGCACCGAGAGCATCGCGCTGTCCCTGACCGACCCCGATCTGTGGGGCGGCAATCTCGTGACGCAGGTCTTCTTCAACCGGTCGCGCGATACGTTCGGCGGCGAAGTGGCGCCGATCGCGACGTTCCAGGACGTTCGGCTCGCACCGATCGGTCAGTTGTTCGACCAGTCGCAGAATCGCTCGCGCAAATATGGCGGCAAGTTCAGCTACGAGCGTGCCGTTCCCGGCTTCGAGGCAATGACCGCGACGCTGGGCTTCGACGCGCTCTACGATCGCACCGAGCAACGCCTGATCGCCACCAATCGCGTCTGGGTCCCACCCGCCGACTTCCGCAGCCTCGCGCCATTCGGGCAGGTAAACCTCGCAATGTTCGACAAAATTGTCCGCATCGCCGGCGGTGCACGCTATGAGAACGTGAAGATCGTCATCGACGATTACACGACGCTCGCCTCCTATGGCAGCCATGCGGTGTCCGGCGGCAGCCCGAGCTTCAGCAAGGCGCTGTTCAACGGCGGTGTCATCGTCGAGCCGATCCCCGGCATCCGCGCCTATGGCAGCTACGCGCAGGGCTATACCGTGCCCGATGTCGGCCGCATCTCGCGCGCGATCAACCGCGACGGGGTCGACCTCGACAGCTATGTCGATATCGCGCCGATCGTATCGAACAACCGCGAACTCGGCGTCGAGGTGAAGCGCGGGCCGATGAACGCGAGCGCGACCTATTTCTGGTCGACCAGCACGCGCGGGCAGGTGCTGGTGTTCACGGGCGGCGCGTATGAAGCGCAACGCCAGCGTGTCGAGATCCAGGGCATCGAAGTCAACCTGGAGGCGCGGATGCCGGTGCCGGGGCTGACGCTGTCGACCGGGTTCGCGCATCTGGTCGGGCGGACGGATTCGAACGACGACGGCGCGGTCGATATCGATCTGGATGGTGCGAACATCTCGCCCGATCGCCTGAACCTCGCGGCCAGCTATGTCCGGGGCAAGGTATCCGCCCGCGTCCAGCAACAATTCTACCTCGCGCGCAAATATGCCGGGCTGCCCGCTGCCAATGACTTCAGTGGCTACAATATCACCGACGCGAGCATACGATATGCCTTGCCCGTCGGCGCGCTGACGCTGAGCGCGCAGAACATCTTCGACCATTTCTACATCGATTATTACAGCGACACGGTGCGGCCGACCGACAACGCGCATTTCTTCTCCGGGCGCGGCCGCAATTTCACGCTTGGCTGGGACGTCCGGTTCTAAGATGGGTTTACTCGATACGCTGCATCGATGGACCGGCGGGTTCTTAGGACTGGTCCTCGCAATCTTGGGGCTGACCGGCGCGATCTTGGTCCACCGCGATGCCTGGATCATGCTGCCGCATGCCGGCGACGCGCAGATCCAGACGACCCAAATCCTCGCCGCGACCACCGAGCGACTGATGGCGGATCCCGCAACGCGGCCGCAGAGCATCACGTTCGCCAACGCCAATCTCGGGCTCGACCGGCTCGATTTCGGCAAGGGGGCAGGGGCCTATGCCGATCAGGCCGGCACGATCGTCAGCCAGTGGCAGTCGCAATGGGGGCGGCCCGAACTGTGGCTGTTCGACCTGCATCATCACCTGTTTTCGGGTGACACCGGCGAGACGATCATCGGCATCGCGGGCGTAGCGGGGCTGTTGTTCGTGGTCACGGGGACGATCCTGTGGTGGCGGACACGCAAGACGTTTGCGTTTCGTGTGTTGCCCAAGCGGCTCAGTCGTCCGGCGATCGTGCGGCATCACCGCGATCTCGGGATCGTCGCAGCACCGTTGCTGATCCTGTCGTTGCTGACCGGTGCGACGCTCGTGTTCCGGCCGATCAGCGCGCTGTTCCTGGGCCCCGGCGCACCGGCAGCGATCGACGCGGCATTGAAGCCGCCGAAGGGGCCCAAGGTCGCGCTCGCCGATCACCTCGACTGGCAGGGCATGATATTCGCGGCGCGCGCGCGTTTCCCCGACGCTGAACTGCGCAGCCTGTCGCTGCCGCGCAAAGGGAGCGGCCTCGTGACGATCCGGATGAAGCGGCCGCAGGAATGGCTGCCGAACGGGCGGACGACGCTATGGTTTGCAGCCGATGACGGCCGTCTGATCGGTGCGCGTGATGCAGGCGGGTTGTCGAATGTCGTAGCGGCGTACAACATCCTGTATCCGCTGCACGCGGCCAAGGTCGGCGGGCTTGGCTATCGGCTGGTAATGACACTGTCGGGCCTTGTACTCGCCCTGCTCGGGACGTTGAGCGTTTGGAGCTTCTGGTTCAAAAGGCCAGCTCGCACGAACGTGCGGGCAAGTCGCTAACGACAATCTCACGTAAGACAGCGGGGACAGCGGCGGATACTTGGTTGCGCCGACCAGCTTTTGGTTGAGAGCCACACCAGCAAACGGTTTAATAGGCGTTGGTCGAGCTGTGCATGGACGATCTGGTGCAGTGGAACGGAAGTGCTTCATGATGCCGAAACGGTAAACTACGCGTTTCCTTCCGCTCCATCTGAATTACGAGCTAGAACTCAGCGCGTCTCTGCGTTGCGTGCTGTGCGGCGCGCCTCGGTAGCAATTGTATCGCTCGCGGTGATCACGCCATTCTTGTCGGCATCGTTCATCGCGAAGGCGCGCGCACCCGATACGTCGTATTCCGCCTTTTCCATGCGCTCGTTCTTGTTCGTGTCGAGTACCCCGAAGCGGACGTGCGTCTGGCGCACTTGGCGTTGGCGTTCCTCGGTCTTCTTCTCGTCGGTCATGTCGGAATGCGCGAGATCGGCTTCGAGCCGCGCCTGATATTCGGAGAGATATTCGGCATCGGAGACCCAGCCGTCGCCGTTCGCGTCGGTCGCCTTGAACCGCGCGTCGCGTGCGGCGTCGAATTCCGCGCGGGGCACCTGTCCGTCATGGTTGGTATCGTGCTCCTGCAGGAACGTCTTGGGGTCGTGCGAGGCGGCGAGGGCGGGGGCGGCAAGCGTGACGGCGCAGGCGACGGCGAGAAGGCGTAAGGTCATCATGGTCTCCGTGGAAAGGCTCACGCCGCGTCGAACGCGAGCGTGTAGGTGTAGCTGCGGTATGGCGTCTCGGCACCCGTCGGCGCGGTCGTCCGGTGGCGGACGAGGATGAGGTAATCGCCGGCGTCGCCGGGTTTCAGCGTGAACTTGCCCGCGGCGTCGGACTTCAGTTGCGCCGCGACCTTGCGGCCGTCGTGGTTGCCCGCGGCGCGGAACAGCGTGACGTCGGTGCCGCCGAGCGGCTTGCCGTCGAACAGCAGCACGAACGCCGCGTCGGACCCGGCGGCAATGCTGCTGGGATGCGTGATCGGCTGTATCTCAAGGCCTTGGTTGCGCGGTTTCAGCGCGGCGTTGCTGGGTTGGCCGCGCGTGACATAGGCGTCGGCCAGTGTCGTGCTCTGAACCGCGACGGGCGTGGCGCCGGCGGGTGGCTTGCCGTCTTCGCCGCCCATGACCCACTTGCCGTCCACCCGAAACATCGTGCCCATGCGGCCAAGTCGCTGGCCGCTGGTGATCCGATAGGTGCCGGACGTTTTCAGATCGGCCTCGAAAATCGCCAGATCACGCAGGTAGATGATCGGGCCGACGGGGCCTGCGCTGCCATCGGGCAGCACGAGCGCGAACGGCGCATCGCGCATGGCGATTTCGGGAACGAACGCATCTTCGCCGAACGTCGCCTGCACCGTGACGTGATCGCGCTGGCCCGTGTCGAACGCGCTCGGCAGCACCTGCGGCATATGCGCGCCCGCACCGGTCGTGCTGCCAAGCAGCATGACGGCGCCCAACGCTGCGATGATGTTTCTGATGGTTTTCATGTGATCGCCCCTCTGTTCTAACGCTTCAATATCGCTAATGAGAATCTGTTGCAATATCAATTTCGACCGCTATTGAAGCCGCCATCGTTACGGGGGCAGCGAATTCGCTGGCCGCCACCATCGGGGGTTATCACCATGCGTCGTATCACCAGCCTGCTGCTCGCCAGCGCGACCCTGCTCACGCTGCCATTGTCTGCCACCGCGCAGACCACGCAGACCGAGGGCACGCCTGCGGACGAAACCACGCAGCTGTCGCTCGATCGCCTCGTGATCTCGGCCGGTGCGGAGAAGGTCGCGATCGACACGCCGCAGGCGGTGACGGTTCTCGACCAGGACGATATCGATCAGCTGCAGGCCACCACGATCGGCGATATGCTCGAGGGTATTCCCGGCGTGAGCGTCCAGGGGGGTGTCAGCGCGCTCGGCCAGGGTTTCAACATTCGCGGCCTTGGTACCGGGCTCGCCGATTCCGACAGCCGCATCCTGATGACGGTCGACGGCGTGACCAAATTCTTCGAGCAATACCGGATGGGCGCGTTCTTCAGCGAGCCCGAACTCTACAAGCGCGTCGAGGTGCTCCGTGGGCCCGCATCGTCGACGCTGTACGGCGCGGGCGCACTGGCCGGCGTCGTCAACTTCACGACCAAGGACGCGTCGGATTTTCTGCGCGGCGATGACAAGGTCGCGGTCCGCCTGAAGGCCGGCACCGAGACCAACGCCGAAGCCACCGTGCTGTCGGGAATCGTTGCGTTCCAGCCGGTCGAGGCGGTCGAACTGCTCGGCACCTACAACCGTCGTCGCGCCGATCATTACGAGGATGGGAACGGCAATCGCGTCATCCCGTCCAACGCCACCTCGGACTCGTGGCTGGTCAAGGCACGCGTTGCCATCGGCGGCAATCGCAAGCACGCGTTCTGGGCGTCGTACCAGGATTGGGTGAGCGACAGCACGCAGATCTACGACCAGGCCGAAGCGCTCGGCACCGCGCCTGTGCGCCGCGACGTCCACGACAAGACTGCGGTGGTCGGCTATGAAAACGACTTCAACGGCAGCACCTTGTTCAACGTCGAGGCGCAGGCATCCTACGCGGATTCCAACATCCACCAGACCGAGACGACCTTCCTCGGCGCGCTCGACTATTCCGAATTCTCCTACGCGACCAAGCAGGCCAAGCTGCAGAACCGATCGAGCTTCGATCTCGGTGGCGACTGGAACGCGTTCCTGTTCCTCGGCGGCCAGTGGAGCGAGCAGAAACGCCGCAATCCCCGCAAAAGTTCGGTGACGGGGATCATCACCCCCGGTGGCCCGACGCATCCCGAAGGCGACATGAGCAAATATGGAGTGTTCGGCCAACTCGAGGTCTTGTGGTCCGACAAGCTGACGATCATCCCCGGCGTGCGCGTCGACTGGACCGATCTGAAGCCCGGCCAGACGCTGACCGGCGGGGTGCTTGTTCCCATTCCCGGCACGGCACGCGTGAAGGATAGCGGCGTCTCGCCGAAACTCGCGGGGATCTATGCGCTGACCGACTGGTTCTCGCTGTTCGGCTCGGTCGCGCATACCGTGCGCATGCCCGTCCTCGACGAACTCTACAGCCGCACCAGTGCAACCGCGACCAATACCAGCCTCAACCTGCGCCCCGAGGAATCGAACAATTACGAGGGCGGCTTTACGTTGTCGTTCAACGGCGTGCTCGCAGACCGCGACAAGCTGCGCATCAAGACGACCGCGTTCCAGAACGATATCAAGAACCTGATCACGCGCGGGACGGCCAATTCCGCCTATTTCGTCAATGTCGGACGATCTCGTTTCAAGGGTGTCGAGGTCGAGGCCGAATATGGTGCGGGCGGCTTCTTCGCGCGCGGCAACCTGGCGATCATCGACGGCAAGGACCGGCTCAACGACGTGTATCTGAACACCGTGCCGGCGAACGAATATCGCCTCACGCTCGGCTATGCGGATCCCGTCTCGGGTCTGTCGGGCGGCTGGACCGGCGAGTTCGCAGAAAAGCAGACCAAGGTTTCTAGCGTGGCGCTCGCGACACCGGGCTATGCGGTGCAGAACCTGTTTCTCGCGTTCAAGCCGCGCATCGGCGACGCGAAAGACTTCGAGTTCCGCATCGGTGTCGACAACGTGTTCGACAAATATTTCCAGCGACATTTGTCGTCGCTGCCGGCCGAGGGGCGGACGTTCAAATTCTCCGTGGCCAACACCTTCTAGGTGGCGGAGGTGCGCGCGTCGTTCCGTATCGGTATGCCCGCGGTTGCGGCCTTGCTCGTCAACGGAGCATTGCTCGCCGCGCTGCTGACGCTCGGCGTGGGACAACGCGCACCACGCAAGGAACGGGCGACGCTCACCGTGATGGAGCTCGCCGTGCTGCAGGGGACGGAAGACGGCGCGGACGAGGCCGAAGCGGCCGATCCGCCGGCCGCGGCAAGCACGGTGACGCCTGCGCCACACGTCCCAGCGCCTGTCGTCGTGCCGCCGGTATTGGTACCCGCGGCGATGCCGGCGCCGGCAGCACCGCCGTCGGCGCCGGTGCCCTCAACCGCGCCGGTTGCCTCGCCGGCCGACCGAGCGACAGCTCCCGCGACCCCGGCTGCGAATACGTCCGCTGCTCCCGCCACTGCGCCGGCTCGTCGCGGCGCGCGCGACGGGCTCGATGCGAATGCGCCGGCGGGAACCAGCCGCTCCTATGCGGCAAAGGTGCGATCATGGCTGCTCGCGCACAAAACCTATCCCAAGCATGCGCGGATGCGGCGCGAGGAGGGGGTGGTGCGCGTATTTTTCGTGATCGATCGTGCAGGGCGGCTGATCGAGGGCAGGGTACTTGCCGCCTGCGGGCGGGCGGCGCTCGACGACGAGGCAGTGGCGATGTTGCGTCGCGCGTCGCCCTATCCTCCTGCGCCGAGCGACCTGCCCGGCGAGCGGTTCGAAATCACCGCGCCGGTCGACTTCGTCCTGCCGGGTTGATGGGCAATCTCCGCATTTCCCAACACCCTCGCAGTCAACCTTTCGATGTGGTGCTCGCGAACCGGTTAGCGTGAGTCATGCCGCGACGTCGGCTGCGCGCAAGCTAGACAAACGCTTTTAGGCAGGCATTAAATCTTACGATTTACACATTGGGCGACCGTTGGAAGCAAGACGTGGTGTCATTGCTCCTCTCTGCCGGCGTTCCCACAATAGATACTGGCAGCCCGTCTCTGGGTCGCGCCATACGCGAATTTCCTCGCCACCTTCTCGTGCGCTGCGAACCTTTCCCTCAACGGTGGTTGCATTGATGGACGCCGAGTCAAACCTATCGCAGGCGGTTAGAGCAACCGCACTGAAGATGCAGAACGCCAGCGCCGATCCTTGCATGTTGGCCAGCTCCCGTTGACTCGATCGGACTAAGCCTAGGACACGTTCGAAATTGTGCAAGCGCGACGTCCTGCCGCGACCGCACGCTAAAAATTGTGACCGCTCTTTTCGACATTCATGGCAGTCTAACCTGCGGCATCGGAACGGCGTAAACGGTTGAATGTGAGGGACGGATGGCTGTGCTGTTAGCCCCAGAATTGGTCTTCCGGAACACCGCCTCTGAAGGCGGTATGAGGTAGCTGGACGTGAACAATTGTCCCGCGGCTCGCGTTCCAGTTTCAGCTTTCGGGAGCGGAACCGTAACCGTGGAACCAGCGCCTTAATTAGTGGGGATCTGGAAGCAGACGAGGAAGGACGAGCATGGATGAATTTGCGCGCATGATGAGCATGGAGGGCGTGCGTCCTCTCGATCAACCGAAGGAAAAAGCCCGCCGTTTGGCAAATCAGCCTTTGCCGGTCTCTAGCCAGGGCATCGCAGCGCCGCCGGCGCAGGGGGCGGGTGGGCACGCTTGGGTTACCGGCCCTCGGGCTCGTACTGCGCTCGAGACAGCGCTCGAGCGCCTTGCCAATGAGATCCGTAATGGAAGGCGTGGCTGGGCAACGGGTATTCGTCAGGATGGTGCGACGGTGACATTGCCGGCTTCTTCAGGAGCGGCATCTCTGCTTGGAACCGCAGATCGCCAATTGTTGCGCCTTATGATTGTCGGCGGTGACGGCTGGACCTTTGTCATGCATCCGCTGATGGGGGTTGCTACACTTGATCAGGATCCTGCCCAATCCAACTGAGCGAGTGTCCGACACTGAGGAGCGGGTGGGGGGCTGAACCACCGGTTATGGAGCCTCCCGGATTGGCGCGGTCCGGTGCCAAGTAGTAGCCCTAACTATTGCATCATTCCTTGGGTCGCGCTCAACCGAGTGTTCCCTCGCGGACCCCAAGGCCGTCTGGCTGCTAGCCTCACCATGGGCGGGCACTGATCTTTTAACATTTTCCCGATCTGCGTCCTTATTCGGGAAGGTGCAGATTGTGCCTATCGTAACGGCGTCTAAGCTCCACTCCCTAAAGGTGATGCTCGAGGTCAGCATCGTCGCTGCCATCATCCAGGCAGGCTAGCGCACAGCCGTGGTCCGGACGGCCATGCATGAGGATGGTTGCTAGGCCCCGGCGGTGGCGCATTCATGCTTCGGTTCGACGGAAGCAGCATGTCTCGTGGTCGTTCACGAGGCCGCAGGCCTGCATCCAGGCGTAAACGATGACGGGGCCGACGAACTTGAACCCGCGCTGCTTGAGCGCCGCGGATAGGGCTTCGGATGCAGGCGAGCGCGTCAGCGCGTTCGCACCGTCGCCGATCACTGGCGTACCATCGACGAAACTCCAGACGAAGCTGCCGAAATCCTCGCCGGCATCGCGCATCGCGATATAGGCGCGGGCATTGCCGATCGTCGCTGCGATCTTGGCGCGCGAGCGGACGATACCGGCGTTGCCGAGCATCGTCGCGATGTCGTGCTCGCCGAGCCGCGCGACGATGTCCGGATCGAAGCCTGCAAAGGCAATCCGGAATGCGTCGCGTTTGCGCAGGATTGTGATCCAGGCCAGCCCGGCCTGAAATCCGTCGAGCATCAGCTTTTCCCACAGCGCGCGCGGGTCGCGTTCGGGCACGCCCCATTCGGCGTCGTGATACGCCGCAAGCAGTGGGTCGCCTTGCGCCCATCTACACCGAGATGGCTCGGCGCGGGTCATGCCGGGAATTGCCCGGTCTTTGCTATCGATCTGCATGATGGCCGGGACGATGGTCGCTCGGTGCCGGCGTGTCGATGCCGTTCGCTATTCCGCCGCGGATCAGGCCGCGAAGAAGTTAAACAGTTCGGCACTGATCCGGTCGATGAGGGCCGAATGCCATTTTCGCCTTTCACGCCGTCCAGGCACCGGATCGGCCGCCGAGCGCTGTCACCGGTCGAGCTGTGCATCGACACGAGACGCATCACGTCCCGCAGCACACGCTAACCAGATGTAAACGAACGGAACCTACAATCTCGTTAATTCTGAGGGACGAATGTCCATGGACGATAGAACGAGGGAGGCGATGCCCACCAGAGCAACCGTCCACGCAGCGGTAATCGCGATCAGCCTCGCGTCTACACTCACCGCAACACCCGCCGCCGCCCAGGTCCGCGTCGAGATCGGGGGACGGATGCAGGACGTTCCCGCAAACACCGTGCGGACCATCACCACGGTCAACGGACGTACGCGCGTCGTCGACGCCGCATGGCAGGGCGGCGAGGGTACGCCTGGCATGGCGGCGATCACCACCACCGAGACCACGGACGAGGACGGCGAGGGCCACGTGCTGTCGCGCACCATCGTGACCTGCATCGAGCCGCAGCGTGCAACGGTCGCTGTCGTGGCGTACGCGCCGCCGCCCGTACCTCGCATCGAGATCGATCCGGCCGACCTCGACGAGCCGGTCGTCCTCGGGACGCCACGCGTCCTGCGCATCAATCGCGATGCGCAGGACGGACACTTCGTTGCATCGATGACCATCAACGGCGTACCCATTCGTGCCATCATCGACACCGGCGCGGCCTACAGCATCCTCTCGCCGGAAGACGCGCGCGAGACCGGTGCCGACCGTCTCGTGGAGCGCGAGGAGGTGGCGGTCGGTATCGGCGGCTACACCCGGGTCGGCGTCGCGCGCGTCGCGTCGGTCGAGATCGGCGGGCAGAGCCTGGGCCGTATGGCGATGCGCATCGGCCAGCCCGGCATCCCCTATACGCTGCTCGGACAACCCGAGATCGCGCGGTTGGGACGCGTCACGATCGAGGACGGCGTGATGACGATCACCCCGCGCGGGGTGGCGACGCAGGTCGCCATGCGCTAGTTCTCGCCAGAAAAGGTAGCGTTCGCATTGCGTTCGCTACCTATGACCAACTTCGTGGTGCGCATGTCGATAAAGCTATATCGGAAAGAGTCCCAGAATAGGTGCCGGTCTTAGCGCTGTCCGAACAGGATGTGCTTCGACGCGCGCCAGGTCGGCGCGTTCATGGTGGCGATAAAATATCGATATTCTAGGGCCGCCTCAATATGAACGGCCGCAAGTCTTGCTGATCACCGTTCCGCATGATCGCCACGTCACTGAACATGCGTTTAGCACTTTATAAAAAGTCACCGACTGATCACTTGTCGGTATCCCAAGGATTTGACATACCATTCTGCCATATGCGGTTTGAACCAAAAACTAACAAGCATCGACGCTACATATTAGGAGGATGCCACCGATTTCTAAAAATACATTTTACTGAAGATGGATCATCTATTTGTGTTATATAAAAATATAACCGCTAGTTACTCCGCGTGACATCAGCTAGCACAACATTAAAATGTTTACCGCTTGTCGGTGGAAAGCGTGCTTTGCACGCTGACCTCAGGAGAAAAGAAGCCGAATGGCGAGATCTCCGGTTGCAGAGAAGCCTGCGACGTGCGTACTTATCGGTAACTCCTGGAAAAGTTTAGATAATATCTACCGTGTCATTCGAAATCAACGCAACTAACTTCTCGATCTTGCTTATTCGGTCAAATATCAAATATCTTGGTCAACATGGAATTTAGCTTCGACGTCATGTCGCTGGACGGGATGCGTTCTATCGATTGTGAATTGTTCGATGAGGGTTCGCAAGCTACCGCCTGCAATGGTTGTGCGACCGCCGGGAGTTTGACTGATTCCGTCAGCAAGAATCGCCCCTGCTTTGAATGCGCCTCTTAAAGCGGCGCCATTGGCACCAGCCATACGCCGGCATGGCCGCAAGGAGTCAGGCTTGTTGAGTTCAGTTGATAAACCGATCGGCGGAACGCTTGCAGCGCAGTTGCGCGCGACCATGCTGGGCACGACCGGGGAGTACATCGTGTTCTCGCACGGATTCGGCACGGATCAGGCAGCTTGGAGTCAGATCGCGCGCCCGCTATCCTTCGGCGCGCGCTGCGTTCTGTTCGATCTACCAGGTGCAAGCCCACTCCTGCCTGTCAGCTTCGACGAGCGGCGCTACCGCTCGATCGCTGGCTATGCCGACGATCTTCTGAACCTCCTCGATGAGCTTGAAATATCGCGCTGCACATATGTCGGCCATTCCGTTTCCGGCATGATTGGGGTTCTAGCCGCGATCGAGGTCCCCGAGCGGTTCAGCAAGCTGGTGCTCCTCAACGCCTCGCCGCGCTACATCAACTGCCCCGGATATGTGGGAGGCTTCGAAACTGGCGAGATCGAAGCGTTGCTTGAGGCGATGAGTAGCAACTACCAGGCATGGGTCGCGGGATTTTCTTCTCTCGTCATGCCGGCAGGGTTGCCAAGCGCGCTTGCCGATTTTTCAGCCGGGTTGCTGTCGATGCGCCCCGACGTGAGCACGCGCATCGCTCGCATGATTTTTCAGGGCGATACGCGACACATCCTTCCACAGTTGAAAGTGCCGACGCTTCTGCTGCAATCGCGCGAGGATGTTGCCGTCCCGCCAGAGGTCGCCGCATACCTTCTCGCGAAGATACCTGCGGCGGAACTCAAGTGGATCGAGGCCGCGGGGCACCTCCCTCACATGTCGGCACCCGATCAGGTACTGGAGGTGCTGCGTGGACATCTTTACTAGCATCACGCCGATGCCCCCCGCACCCGGACCTATGCGTTCGGTCCTCCAGATGCTGCAAGCGATCGAAGGGGTGGACGTCGCCATTCTACTTGCGCATGTCGACGGACCTTTCTTCGAGATCGTCGACGCAACTGGTGCCGGTAAAACAGTGGGTTCCTGCATCGCGCTTGCACCGGAAATTACGTTTCCGCCGGCGGGACGATCAACGTCCGACTTGCGTATGCCAACTGCCTTCACTCTGATGTCCGATAAGCGACCGTCCTGGGTCGGGGCCAAGCAGCTAGCGGGCACCGACCTGCGGCTTGTTGCCTTATGCTCGCAAAACCCGCCTTTTCTCGAGCGCCAACTTGAGGCAGCCGCTGCTACGATGGCCGAACTTGGCAGGCACGGCGCCAAGAGTGAACTGGAACGGTTGCAGCAGGGGCGCATCAGCGCGTTGATCCGCAGCTTGCCGGTACCGTTCGTGTTCGTAGACGCGCAAGCGACGGACGCGCTGATCAACGGCGACGCCCGCGCTCTATTGAAGCTTTCGCCTACCGAAGCGGGTGTGGAGCAGATTGCAAGTGCTCTGCGCCATCTCATCCAATCCCAAGGGAATGCCGCCCTTCATCATCAATTGGCTGCAGACCCACGAGCAACCGCGATCTTCTACGCTCACCATCATGGACGCACTTACAAGGTTGATACGCAGTGGATCGACGACGGCCTCGTTGGTCGCATCTGGACCTTCCACGATATTACCGAAGAGCGCCGCCTCGAGGAGGAGCTACGCGTACTCGCCAGCACCGACCACCTGACCGGGGCGCTCAACCGACGAGCGTTCCAACTCGCGTTCCGATCGGAATTGGCGCGATGCCGCCGCTATGGTGTCCCTCTAAGCCTCATCATGCTCGACTTGGATCATTTCAAGCGGGTGAACGATACGTACGGGCATCAGGCAGGGGACGCCGTTCTGAAGGAGACGAGCAGCCTTATCCGGTCGTCGCTGCGCGACAGTGATATCTTCTGTCGCTTCGGAGGCGAAGAATTTGCGCTTCTGCTCCCCCACACCGGTATGGACGAGGCAGCCTTGCTCGCCGAACGCCTCCGTTACGCGATGGCTGAGACGCCCATAGACCTCGGATCCGCATTCGTGCCGATCACTACTAGCGTCGGCATCGCGGCTTTACGCCCGCAGACCGATTCCATCGACACGATGATGCGGCGGGCAGACGAGGCCCTCTATGCAGCCAAGGCCGGTGGTCGAAATCAGACTGTATCGGCCCCCCAGGATGAATCATGCTAGCGTTTCAAGGGGCGATCCTTTCATCGCAATGGAAGAAGCCTTGTCATCTGCCGAAGTCGAAGCGGAAAACGAACGGGCAGCCGGTCCGGAGAAGCGTTGGACAAGCCTGAATGGCGGTTTCTGGATCAGGCGCCGTCTAAGAATGGCGTTCCTTCCAGAGCAGCATGCGTGCCGATGACCCCGCGATCGATCAAGCCCAGGAAGATGCCCTTTGCGGCCTCGATGTTACCGGTGGCGCTCAGTTCAGCATGCGCCCGTGTAAACGCGATACTCCACGTTGCTGCGATCAGTCCGGCCGCGAGGTATGCATCGGGATCATCAGCGGCGCGGCCAGCGCCGTCGGCCAATATGCCAGCCAAGGCACTCACGAAGTCGTCGCGCATCTGTCGCGCACGCGCTTTTAATGGCTCGCTCGCCTGGGCCGTTTCGACGAACGTTCGGGTATCCGCGAACAGTGGAAATTCATCCGATGGCTCCTCGATCATCTGGTGCGCGAGCAACCCCAGAGCTTGGATAGGCGAAATTCCGGGTTCCCGCGATCGAATGGCCTCGAACGCCAGATCATGTCCCTCCTGCTCGCGGTCGAAGAACATGTCTTCCTTGCGCGGGAAATGGTTGAACACCGTCATGCGTCCGACGTCCGCCGCTTCGGCGATATCGTCGATCGTCACCTGATCGAAGCCGCGCTCCATGAACAGGCGCGTGGCGACATCGGATATTGCTTGACGGGTCGCGAGGCGCTTTCGCGTTCTCCGATCCGGACTGGGATTACTCATGGCTTGCATACTTAATTATACTGAGTACATAATGGGGCTATATCCAGTTTGGGGACATTCTCATGACTTCGTCAACCGCCGTTCTCGTTAGCGGCGCCAGCTTTGCCGGCCTTGCGACCGCATATTGGCTGAACAGGCTTGGTTATCGAGTCACCATCGTCGAGGTGGCGAAGGAGCTTCGGCGAGGGGGGACGCCCGTCGACATCGAGGGCGAGACGATCGACATTCTAGCTCGCATGGGTCTTGCTGACGCGGTTCGCGCCAAGGCGCTCCCTCATCGCCGCTTTGCGTTCAAGGACGTTGACGACATCACGTTGGGCACCGTCGGTGCCGGCAGCGACCAGGCATCGTCCGAGCGATACGAGATCCACCGCGACGATCTGCTGGATATCCTGTTCGGCGCCGTCGCGGACGATGTCGAGCTGCAGTTTGGCCGGTCGATCGATCGGCTGGAGGAAGGGCAGGGCGCTGTCTCGGTCACCTTCAACGATGGGGAGCGGCGCGACTTCGCCCTGGTCTTTGGGTGCGACGGCAATCGGTCGAACACGCGCAAGCTGCTCTTCGGCGAGAGCGACCAGTTCACCTATTTTATGGGTGGTTACTTCTTCCTGAAGGTGGTCGGGGAGACCGGACTGCTGCCCGCGAACGTGTCTGAGGTCTTCAGCGTGCCGGGCCGGATGGCGATGCTAAATGGCTATGACGACCGGACTGATATCGGTTTCGGTTTTCGGACCGAGAACGAGATCGAATACGACTATCGCGATCGGGCGCAGCAACGCCGCCTGATTCAGGAGCGGTTCGCTGGGCTGGGCTGGAAGGTGCCCGCGATGCTCGATAGCGCGGCCGGCGACGACGACTTCTACTTCGATCGAATCAACCAGATCAGGATGCCGAGCTGGTCACTTGGCCGCGTCACATTGGTCGGCGATGCGGGCTATTGCGTCTCGCCACTCGCCGGCTTTGGCGGCTCGATGGCGATCATCGGCGCGGGGCGCCTAGCCGCGGCGCTGGAACAATCTCCCGGCGATCACGCCGCAGCTTTCCGTCACTATGAAGATGCGTTGCGACCTTTTGTGGAGGAAGTGCAGGAGCGGGCGGCAAGCGATGGAATGTCGATGATGTGTCCCGCCAACGAGAGTGAGCTTGCTGAGCGTGATCAGAAGATTGCAGCGGGCGATATGGGATTTTAAGAGCTCGACCCTTCGCTGATTTCCGCTTCAACACGGACAGGACGAAGCGGTATGGCCTCAGTATGGAAAGTGCTTGACGATCAATGAGCGAACGTCCGCAATTGGTTAGCGGCCAGCCGATCTTGCATGTCCGGGTATGGAACTCGCCAGTTTGACGCAGGCGGGCAGTCCGGCAACAAGCTGACGTCATCTACTCAGGGGAACATGGGCTATTGAAGCTTCCCGCCGGTTGCGTAGGTCGAGCCGTCTTCGGCGTTGTTCGGTAGCGTCCAGTTGACCGTGAACTGAGCCTCTCGCCCGATGCTGCTGCCGCCTGATGACAAAGTAGGGCGAACCTTGGCAGTCGACAGCGCCTTAACAGTCGCGCGCTCGAACTCCGGGTCAAGCGCTGGCGCACGCCACATTGGCTGGGCGCCGACAACGGGCAGAAGGTCGACCTGAGCGTTTCGGCACAACAGGCTGCGATCGACAAGTACCCGGCAGGTCGCAGTTACGCGCGTTTGCGCACCGGCTCTAAGGGCGGCGGGGGGATAGAAATCGCTTATATCGAGTTCCGTGATCGCCAATTCCTTCTTGTCGACCCCCGCCCCCGGCCGCTCGCTCGGGGGAGCATCGGCGAGGGAGACCGTTTCTTGAATTAGTACGGATCGGGTCCGCTTGCCGATGGGAGCCGGACGCAGGCGGTAGAATGCAGTCTTCGCACGTGCCGCGCGCAGCAACGGATCGGTCTCTGCAGCCAACCGGAGAGTTTCAATACGTGGCCAGAATGCCTTCTGATCAAGCACGACGCCGTCCTTCGCATCGATGCAGTTACCCGGCATGTCGCCCCGAAGTACCAGACATTGGAAGGTGAAGGAGACGGGCGTGGCGGGCAGCGTCACTCCTGCCACGGATAACGCTCGCGCCGCGGCTGTTGGGGTCGCGACCACACTAGCGGGGGTAACCTGCTCGGGCGCGGCCATGATGTTCGCTCCTGCTTGCAACATTATCAGATACGCAATCATCGCTTGCCCCTTCGTCGCTGAACTTATCATGTGGGCTCGCTTTGCCAAGCCGATCATGGGGCGTTGTTCGCCAACAACGACGTCGTGGAGAACGCAATGCCTTGCCGCCAATCACGTCGGTTACTCTCTCAAATTGGCGATGTTTGGCTGGGTACCCAGCCAGGAGAGATCGTAACGTGGAGAGGAATAGAGGTCTGCAGTCCCGGGGCGGGGAAGGGGACGTGAGTATCTGCAAGTGGGGCTGGCCGGAAGCCGTAGGACAGGGGCGCGTTTGCGCAATTGTCGCCATTCACGCGCAATCAGCAAGGCCCCGATCGCAGACGCTCGTTCACCGCGCTACGCACAGGCCATGAACAAAGAACAACAGTCGTTATGTAAGCGATATGGTGCCCGTTTTATGCCCTTGGACGACATCTATAAGGCGGCATTTCGGAAGACGCTTTGCGCGGGGGCTTTCCCCTCCACGGCTTGCGTCATTCGCTTGAAAGCGGAACCTCAGGTTGGTTTATCTGCTCAGGTGAGTATTCGGACCATGACGTTTTTTCCAACCTCTACATGCTCGTCATCTTGCCAGCGACTGTCTCGCCAGGCTGGAGATTCCTGGTCGCGCCGGAATATGAGGATGTACGGTTCGATAGCAGCCTGCTCGACGCCTAAGCGGACGGTCTCAAATCCCCATCTCGGCCATTCCGCTAACGTCCCATCCCGGTTTGTCTACTTTCAATGCATGGAGACGGCCTAGAAAGCCCGCTAGGACTGATCGAGGCGGAGTCCGCGAGACGCAGCCTGTCGCCCCCTTGCAATGACGTCCCGTTGATGACGAGCCTGATCATCGCCGAACGGACCGTGGACCTTGCTCGAATCCGTCAGGGCTTGAGGAAATTGCGCCTGATCGTTTTACCATCGGTCGAGATCGACGCGTAGCCCCCCTTCTTGATATCGTTTGAGGCCAAACGGCCATCGAGGTCGAGACGAAGCGTGTGCTTTGAATCGAACGCGTCGGGGGACTGGAGCCGTACGCCAGACCAGCCATATTTGCCGTAGACCTGGTCCATGCTCGCCTTTTGGCCGTCCATGATGGCCTTCAATCCTGCCGCGTTGATGTGTGAAAAAGCGATCAGATGATCTTCTAGCCTGAATTCGGAGGCGTCACCGCCCATCACCGTGATTTCGACGGGTCTGGGGGGCCCAAAACTGCCTGTCGTGACGTCCATGGACACTTCTTGAAGCTTTCTCGGATCCTGCGGGCTCTGGTACTGCACGATACAGGACGTCATTTCTCCTGATGGCGCGGAGGCCATGGGGTCGATGTCTTTGCCGAGGCTGAAGAAGGACGTCAGTTCGGATACCTTCGCGGTATCGCCGAGCTCTTTGGCAGCTGCTCGGAAGCAGACGTCAGGCCCATCGGCCAACGTGAATTTGGATTTGCCACTGCCGGGAAACGAACTGGCGATCATCATAGACGCCTGACTATCGCCCGCAGACAGCGACGTGTTCTGCGACGTGTCTTCCTTACCCCCGCATGCGACTAACGATATCGAACAACCGACGAGTACGCAGAGCGAACGAATTCTGGCTTTGGGCATTCGTGGATCTTCCTGGTTTAAGCAGTTCTCAATCATCTTAAAGATCGCATTCTGGGTGTCGATCACGAAATTTGCACATCCGTTATTGCACGAGGACACAACAGGGAATGGCGCTCGTGCCGAAAGCAGGTCGGCGAGTACAACCCTAAATTTATTGTTTGGAATAAGCACGGTAGGGTGCTTCGGTGAGTCTGATAGCCTGAGATTTCACCCGAGATCCAGCCGTGCAGCTCCCTTCCATTCAGGCCATTCCGTTTACACGCAATTGCAGGCGCTCGCCGCAAAGCGCATCCTGTAGCGACGAAGCTAATGCTCTTAATCCCGTCCTTGGCATTAAGCGCGTGTTCGCGATCCGCCGACACGTTCCACGTTTATGACCGACAACATCGGCGCGTTCTGCAAGCGTAGACATTTGTGGTTGCGTGAATAGGCTCCACCGAGTGCGAGGCCAGCTATTTGGATTGTGCCGATCTCATGCGAGGGGGGATGGAAAGGTTCACCTGCTTCTGGACAATGGCCGCAAGATCGATTGCCTAAGCGGATATGTGACCAGCCTGCCGCAAACGTGGAGATATCAGATCGTGGGGGAAGAATGCGGGCCTCTGCTAAGTCAGTGACGTTCGGAATCCTCTCCACAACGACGTTCATGACCGAAAATCACAAGCTGAAAGCGTAATAGTGCGGCGATGAATGAATGCCTGAAGTTGGGGAGCGAGAGGGCACACGAACGCCGCAACTGGGTCAGCGGGTCATCCCAAGCGGGTGTCGTCAAGGCACGAAACCAGAAGTTGGAAAGCGCCAGACATACGCCGAATAAGCCCATGCGTGACGTGCTCAGCGTGTCGATGAACGCCCGAAGCGTCGCTCGCACATGCTGATGCCCCGCATGATAGTGGCATAGGCCCGGTATCTTCGGACACCAGTCCGCCGGCATGAGAAGGAGATTGACGCTCGCTAACCTAAATCGCGCAATACCGAGTCCTTTCGCTGCCGCTTCGATCATTGATCGGGTGTGATCCAGCGTCAGCGAGGGCTTCATCATCTGGTGATGACCGCTAACGCGGGCTCGAGGCTTCGCTTAGAAGAGCGTTGAAGGTTTCCACCCGACTTTATAATAGCACCGGAACAGTTACTTCAGTCGCCTCGCGCTCAGCAGCACGCATAAAGGCAGATCGTCAGGATTTTAAGTCGCAATGAATTATCGGCATTCCTTCCATGCCGGCAACAGTGCCGATGTCGTGAAGCATAGCCTACTGATCGCCCTCGTGCGGGCCTTGCAGCAAAAACAGGGCGCGCTGACCCTGATCGACACCCATGCCGGCTGCGGGCTGTACGACATCGACGGCGAGGATGCCCAACGCACCGGCGAGTCTACGCAGGGCGTGCTGCGGGCCCTTGCCGCTCCGAACCCGTTTCTGGACGACTACCGCGCCGCCATACAGGCGGTGAACGTAGGGGCCGAGCCACACTTATACCCCGGATCGCCGCAGATACTGGCGCAGCTTCTGCGCCCGCAGGATTTCCTGATCCTGAACGAAAAACATCCCGATGACGCCTATACCTTGCGCGGCGTGATGCGCGGCACATCCGCTGCCGTGCATGAGCGCGACGCTTACGAGCTTTGGCTGGCGATGCTGCCGCCCCGAACCGCGCGCGGCGTAGTGGTGGTCGACCCGCCGTACGAGCAGCCCGATGAGCGTGAACGTATCACAGCCACGCTCGCCGCGGCTCACCGCAAATGGGCGCATGGCGTGACGGTGATCTGGTATCCGCTGAAAGACCGCACCACGCATTGGCGGTGGAAACAGCAGTTGCGGAAGCTCGGCATCCCGAAATTGCTGACGGTGGAGCATTGGTTGTACGATGGCGATCGGCCCGGCATCTATAATGGCGCGGGCCTTTATATCGTCAATCCGCCCTACGCCTTCATGCAGGCGCTGCCGCCTCTGCTAGAAGCCCTGCGCGCCGTGCTTGCGCCGGAGGGGCATAGTGGCGAGATCACAACCGATTGGTTAGCGGATTAAGGTAAACCATCACCGCCCCCTTGTCCCAAAAGAGGTATTCCCGCGCGGCAAGCTTCGAGCAAAGCATCTCGTGAGATACGCCCGTTGTCGGAGGTGGCTCATGATCATTGTCGATGCGCTCTGCGTTAATTGGGGAATACTGGTAGGTCTTCCTCTGAAAAACAGTCGACTGCTGAAAGCGCTGGGAACAGCAGCGAGTCCCATTTCTGGCCTTCCAAAGGCCAATTGTGGGTTTATCACGCGACTAGCCGAACTAGGGCTACGACGCTTTACGGTCCTTGGTATGATAGGAACGACTATGATCACAATATCGCTGATCGGCCCGGCAAATTTCCTGTTGACGTTCTGAGAATGCTCTCTTACAGACGTCGAACCGCAGCGGAGTGCCTCACCGGCTTCTGGAGCGGTCGCAAAAAACCGGATGCTGCAAGCTTCTCGAAAGGGAGGGG